>CAVYAL010000013.1:0-5961 GCA_963766505.1 uncultured Gammaproteobacteria bacterium | reverse complement strand
GAAGCGGTCGTCGGCCATTGAGCCCCGCATCCGTCCGTGCGCAGCGATTGTCGATCAGCGCGTGTATCGATCAAGGGCCGTCGAGGCGCGTACCCTGATAGAATGACGCACGTGGCTCACGGACAGAGCCATTTCAAGAGGCATCAGGCAATGAAAGCCCGCGAGTTCCAAGAAGGCTTTCTTGTCGGTGCGTGGCTGATCGAGCCGCGCGAGTTGCGTGTTTCCCGCGCAGGCAAGGCGCTTGTTGTGCCACTGGAGCACATGCAGGTGCTCTTGTGCCTCGTGGAAAGCCGAGGTGAATTCGTCCACCGGCACACTCTTCGCAGACGGATCCACGCGGATGAGCCCGGCGGCGACCAGAAGCTGCGCCAGATCATCGCGGCATGGCATGCTGTGTTCGGCGATACGCCGCGGCGTCCAAGGTACATTGATGCCGCCGGTCAGGACGGCTATTCCTTAATCGCCCGTCTCGAACCCGCTCATCGGATGCCGATTCCGGAGCGCCTGCTGGAGGCACGCAGGCGCAGCACTGGTGCGACAGGCGCCAAGCGGACGCTCGTGGGTATCGCGAGCCACCTGCTCGTGGAATTGCGTCGCCGCAGCGTCTTCCGCGTGGCGGCGTCCTACCTGATCGGCATGTGGATCATGTTGCAGGTGGCCGAAGTAACGTTTGCGCCCCTTCATCTCCCTGCCTGGTGGATCACCGCACTCACGATACTTAGCGTCGTTGGCTTACCGATCGTGTTCGTGCTCGCCTGGACGTACGAAATCACTTCCGACGGAGTGGCGCGCGACTCTGCTGATGTCACGGCGGCCACCTTGTTGCCGAACTTCCGCCATGCGGTAGCGCCGGCCGTCGTCGCCGGGGTCGTTCTGATGGCCGCCGTGACGGCTTACGCGTGGTGGGAGTCCATCAGGTAAGCCGTTTGACGACAAGGCGGCAACATCATCCGGCCAGATTCTCCGGATCCGCGACTAACGGTTGATGGTCCGCTCCGGGTCGGCATGCCCCGTTCGAGGTCTGCTATTGGTCCGTCTCACGGAAAAGGCGCGAAGTTGAATCTGCGTCGTCATGGTAGTACATTCTGACTACCTTCGCGAGGATCGGCGATGTCCGCAACCAGCCTGAAGCTCCCAGACGACCTCAAGCGCCGCATTGCCAGGCTCGCCGCCAGCAGCGGGCAGACGCCTCACGCATTCATGATCGATGCGCTGGCCCGCGAAGCGGAGCGGTCTGAGCTGCGACAGCGATTCGCAGCCGAGGCGGCCGAGTCGGAACGCGAGGCGCTCGGCAGCGGCAAGGCCCATTCTCTGGCCGCGACGTTCGATTATTTGGCCGATAGAGTTGCCGGCAAGAACCCACGACGCCCGCGGGCTCGTTCGTGGCGCGCGTCGAAGTAAGCATCCGGGCGCTCCGCGATCTGGAGCGCTTGTTCGATTTCGTTGCCGAAAGCGATCCCGATCGGGCGCTGGCGCAGGTCTCGAGCGTACGGGCAGCTTTCGAAGTTCTGGCGGATCACCCGCTGCTGGGTCGGATAGCGGAGGATGGTCGACGCGAGCTCGTGTTGTCCCATGGCAAGTACGGCCACATCGCAAAGTATCGTTGGCTGCCGGCCGAGGATGTCGTACTAATCCTGGCGGTCAGGCATCAGCGGGAAGCGGGATACACAGAAGACCAGTAGTGGCGTTGCTGCGGAGCGCCTGTCGTCGACGCCCTGGCAGGAATCGGGGGGACTCATGAACGACTCATCGCGATCCTTCGTGCCGATGGAGTGGCTCTTCATCGGACTCGGCGTGCTCGGCATCGCCCCCGCGTGGCTGTGGGGATACTTCCTGCGCGGATAGTACTTTCAAAGCGCCTCGCCTGCCCGATTCGGTTCGCATAGTGGGTCTGTTGTGCGGGCCGCGGTTGCCGCCGCGAGGCTGAATCCCGCCATTCGGGCGGCTTGGGCGCCCGACGGATGACCGCGCCGCGATCAGGGATCGATGATTATGATCGGGTCGTGCACGCAGTCTAAGCCATCGACCTTGACCGAGTATTTGAATTTCTTGCCCGCCGTACCGGACTTCACCTTGCCCTCGATTTTCCTGTCCTTGGAACCAGAGTCCGTCCAATCGAACGGGCTACTGCCGTCGAACACGATCGACCCGTTCTCATCGATACTGCCGTCGATCACGATCGACTTGGCTTTGCCGGTAACTTTCCACTCCACTACGTCCGTCTCGCAGACGTTGATCTTCTCAGCATCGGCACCATCCGAGTCCTTCTTGACCTTCTCGACGCACCCGTCATCCTTGACCTTGAAACTCAGTTTGTGGGTCTTACCCGGTTTGTCACAGGCGACCGCTGCGCCCGAGGCCAGATGGGCCGCAAGCAGGCCGAGCGCGAGTGCCGTCGTGAGACGTGCGATGGACATGTTCTCCCCTCCTAATTCGATGGAATTCTCGTTGCGTGCCGATCATAGGCCCAGCACCCGCACAGTAGACACTAAAGGTCGGCAAACGTCGCCACAAGGCGGCATCACTGTCTGGCTGCCTCGGCGATCGCGGTCACGAACTCGCGGCCTATTGCCAACTTTGCGGCCGCTGGACAGTGCTTGCGGATAGTCCTTTCAAAGCGCCTCGCCTGCCGGATTCGGCTCGCAGAGTGGGCCTGATGTGCGGGCCGCGGTTGCCGCCGCGAGGCTGAATCCCGCCACTCGGGCGGCTTGGGCGCCAGGCGGCGGAACACCGGCGGGCCACCCGCCGCCGGCAGGTACACCACACCGAGCACCTGCGTGAGCGCGGCCGGGTTCGTCGCCAGCAGGAAGCGCAGCGCATAGGGCAGCGACAGCACCCACTGGCGCAGCGGCCGCGCGGGCAGCACCTCATCGACCAGCAGCGCCGCGGTCCCGGCCATGCGCCTCGCACCGCACGAGGGGCAGAACCCGCGCCGCTTGCAGCTGAACGCGACCAGCTTCTCGGCGTGGCACTCCTCACAGCGTACGCGCAGAAACCCATGCTCGAGGCGGCCGCACTTCAGGTAGGCCTCGAACTCCTGCTCGACGTACTCCGGCAGCGGTCTGCCGGACTCGGCACGCAGCTCGCGGAACGCCGGATAGTGCTGTGCGACGAGCTGGTACAGCAGCGTCGTCTCGGGCCGGTGACGGGCGTAGCCGGGCGGATCGAGAAACGGCGGCGCACGCGGTCGTCGCGCACCGGCAGCGACAGACATAACGGGCGTCCCGGCGACGGGCGACGTCTGGAAAGTCCGCCCGCCTGGCCGAACGGGAAGTTAGCATGGACCCTCCCGGCGAATGGAATCCGTACGGCGTCGTCCGTCGCAGCCGACTGTTAGCGCGCCGACCTCATGCAGCACATGGGACGTGGCTGGCACCTCAATAACGCTACTCCGAGCACTCCTGGAACGTATGCTTGGTGGCATCGGCGAGAACTCAAACCGCCCCTGAGCGGAAGTTCGCTGCCCTTCATAGCGGACGCTCAAGGCCAACGCTCAGTCGATGGCGTGTTCTCGCGCAAGCACGAGCCGCGAGAGCATCAACGCTGCCTGGAACAGGTTCAGCACCAATGCGGTGACGTAGAAGGCGGGAGCAAGCGTCGGAGCCACGCCTAGAACCGCGAGAACGAGCGGAACCTGAATTGGTACTTCGAGAAACACCCAGAAGAGCGCGGTGAATGCCGGATTCGCTCTCGCGTCGGCCTTCGCCCAGGCACGGATCTCTGGATCGAGAAGGAGTCCCGCGATCACGATCCAGATGATCAGCAGGAAGCCCATGCTCGACCAAGCCCAGATCGCCCGGTCAGTGAGTCCGTAGCGCTCCAACGTCACGGGCAGCAATGCTGCAGTGAGAACCAAGAGACCGATCGTGACCACGCCGCGCAGCGGGGCCCGAGACTCGACAGTGCGCTCGCGCGAGAGGCTGATCAGCGCGCCGAAACCGACGAAGACCCCGGCAATTTCTGCGATGGAGAGGAAGAGATCGAGGTCGTGGTTCATGCGTTGTGCCACCGCCTAGCTTTCGGCATCAGTCGCGGCGCAAAGCGCCGCCAGCTGCATGCTGTGGTCAGGTGGCGCTCCTTATGGCCCAACCTAATCCTCGGATGCGGATAGTACTTTCAAAGCGCCTCGCCTGCCCGATTCGGTTCGCATAGTGGGTCTGGTGTGCGGGCCGCGGTTGCCGCCGTCGGGAATGCCCGCATGCACCACCCCTGCCCGGTCGGGTCACCGGCCCGCCAAGACGCCCCTCACCGTCGGATTCACAGCAGGCGGGCCTGCGACGGCGGTGCCCGCGCGCCAAGCGGCCACTCGGCCGAGTACTGCTCCGGCGCCACGCGCTCGAGGTGCGCGAGGATCTTCGCAATGACCTCGGGCTCTTCGATGCTGGCGATGAATCCTGAGCCGCCCGCAACTTGCTATGCGGGGCGAATACGCCGTGGAACCTGGTCAGGTGCATCCGCGGCGGCGGCACCAGCGCCGCGAGCCTCGCCATCAGGTCCAGCGGCTCCAGCACGATGTGCGTGGTGCCGTCGCGGTACGGAGTCTTCAGCGCGTAGCGCAGGTAGCCAGCGTTCGGCGGATGCCGTTCAGCACTTGCATTACTCCCCCGTATTCGTTGTGCCGGCCACGCGGCCGGCGTGACGGGAGTCTACGCAAGTCCCGGCGGCACAAGCGGTCCGGCTTGATATGCTGTGGACCGGCAGGGCCGCGCCCGTCGCGACCTGACGTCGTACGCAGGGGCCCCGCCACCCGGCAGGAGGACACGAACTTGTCAGACGACAGCGGCACCGTCCGTCTCCATCGCGTGTTCCGCGCGCCGCCCGAGCGCGTGTACCGGGCGCTGCTCGATCCCGACGCGATGTGCAAATGGACGCCTCCGCACGGCTTCACCGGCAAGGTCCATCACTCCGACGTGCGGGTCGGCGGCGGCTATCGCATGTCGTTCACGAACTTCGGCACCGGCAGGAGCCACTCCTTCGGCGGCACCTACCTCGAGCTCATGCCGCACGAACGCATCCGCTACAACGACCGGTTCGACGACCCCAGCCTGCCCGGCGAGATGCAGGTGACGATCACGTTGCGGCCGGTCCTCTGCGGTACGGAGATCGAGATCGTGCAGGAGGGGATTCCCGCGGCCATCCCGGTCGAGTTCTGTTACGCCGGATGGCAGGAGTCGCTGCTGCTGCTGGCGCAGCTCGTCGAGCCCGAGATTCCCGACGGCGCGTAACGCCGCGCGCACCCGTACGGCGATTGCCCCATGACCGACGACCCGCTTCGCTCCGCACTGCAGGCCGAGTACCTGCACCTCCAGAAGGCCGTCGAGGACATGGACGCCCGGGCCGTCACGATCAAGGCGTGGAGCATCAGCTTCAGCCTCGCCGCGGTGGCCGGGGCCTTCGCGAGCAAGGCGGTCAGCGTCCTGCTGCTGGCCTGCGCGAGCGCGGTGCTGTTCTGGTGGCTGGAGGCCCGCTGGAAGACCTTCCAGGATGCCTACTACGGCCGGATCGACGACATCGAGCAGCACTTCCGCGGCGAGAGGGCGCTGACTTCGGCGCTGCAGATTCGGGCGTCCTGGTACAGGAGCTGGAACGGCGGCAGCCGGAAGCGGCTTTGGGAGATCCTGGCCTGGCCGCACGTCGCGCTGCCTCATGCCGTGGTCGCGGCGATTGCGCTGCTGTTGTACGGCCTCGCACGCTTCGGAGTATTCAGGCTCTAGCCATCGGCGGACATCATGAATCGAAAGCTCATCAGCTCGGGATCCACCTTCGAGGCCGAGATCGGCTACAGCCGCGCGGTGGTGCAGGGCGACTGGATCTTCGTCTCGGGCACCACGGGCTTCGATTACGCGACGATGACCATCTCCGACGACGTCGCCGAGCAGGCCGAGCAGTGCCTCAGGAACATCGAGTCCGGCCGATAGTACTTTCAAAGCGCCTCGCCTGCTGCCGTCGGGAATGCCGGCA
>CAVYAL010000012.1:0-13744 GCA_963766505.1 uncultured Gammaproteobacteria bacterium | reverse complement strand
CCCGCGAGTCGCGCGAGGCGCGGCTGGAGGAACTCGGGCCTGAAGTGGACTCGCTGCTCACCGCACAGCGCGAGGTTGACCTGCTTGCCGCAAGGCGCGCGGGCCTCGGCGCGGTGCTCGCGAGCCGGGCCGATACTTACGGTCTGTGGCGGATCGTGGGCCTGGCCTGGGCCAACGGCGCCCGCCTGAGCGCGATCGAGCTCGAGGACTTCGAGCTGACGTTGCGCGGCAGTGCGCCGGCCGCCACGGACGTGCTCGCGGCGCTGGACCAGAGCCCCGGCGTCGAGGCAGCACGCTTCTCGGCCCCGGTCCGTAGCGGCAAGGGCGGTCTCGAGGACTTTGCGATCACGCTCACGCTCGCGCGGGAGGCGGACAGTGGCTGACGCGCGGATACAGTGGTTGGTCGGCGTGGCCGGAGCGCTTGCGCTCGTGCGTTTCGCGGTCGTCCCATGGGTGCAGGCTCAGAACGAGCAGCGCCAGCAACTCGAGATGCTGACCAAGCGACTCGATCGTTCCGAGGGCGTGATCCAGAACCGGGAGGCGATCGTCGCGGCGAGGGACGTGCTGAAGCAGGAGTCCGAGGCCAGCTTTGCAGCGTTTCCGCTGGCGGTCGGTGATGATGACTCACGGCTCGCAGCCCAGCAGCGGATTACCGCGATGGCTGCGCAGGCGGGTCTGCAGGTGTCGTTGTTCGACTGGCTGCTCGACGGCGAGGCCGCGGAGGCCGGACTCGCCTACAGTCGCGCCAGCATCAAGATGGACGGCCCGCTGGACAGGCTGATCCTGATGCATGGAGAACTGGAGAGCTCATTGCCATTCGCCGCGGTCAGGGAGTTTCAGCTGAAGCTCAAGTCGCCCACGAGCGGGCCTACGGCAGATCCGGCCTCGGTCGTGATGGTGCTGGACCTGTTCTATCGGCCGAAACCTCCGTCGGTGCTTCAGACGGGAGGGCGGTCATGAGCCCGCGCCGGCAAATGGCTCTCGCCGCTGGAGTGCTGTTGCTGCTCGCGGCCTGGGATTTCTTCGGCCGCGTGCACGTGGGCCGCGACGAGTCGCTGCGCAGCTTCGAGCAGCCGAAACTCGAAACGCTGCCGATCCGGCCCGACGCGGCAACGGTGCGCAGTGACCTCGTCTCGTGGATGCCGGCGCTCGCGGGCTCGGCGGGCATCGCCGCTGTGCCTACCGATCCTTCCGGATGGGAGCTGACGCTGGTCGGCGTGTTCCGCAAGGACGATGGCAAATTCGCGGTCCTGCATGCTCGTCCCCGGGCGGGAGGTGGCGAGCCGCAGTTCCACTGGGTTACCGAAGGCGACGAGCTGCACGGGTCCACCGTCGCGGAGATCGGGCCGAGGAACCTGCGACTGGCCCGCGGCGAGGAATCGCAGGAACTGCTGCTCTTCGAGCAAGGCAGGACGCCGCTGGTCTCTTCAGTGACCCGCGGTGCGATCGTCGCGCCTGCTCCGCGAAAGGTCGGCGTGAGTCCTCTTGCGCGCGGATCCGGCGGGCTGGAGGCGGCGCGTGCGCGGATTCAAGCGAACCAGGCGAAGTCCTCGGCGCCGCGATCGGCGCCGGTCGCCAGGAAGCCCGCGTCGGCGCCCAAGGCCGCTGCCGCTGAAGTGCCGACGCCCTCGTCGACGCCTGCCAGTGAGCGGTCGGTCTCAGAACCGCAGGAACTCGCGCCAGGCGAGGAGGTCAAGCTTCCCTGGGACCTGCCCGTCGTCGAGGACACTGGATCCCAGCCCGAGAAGAGGCCGTAGCGCCTGCGGCCCACAGAAGAAGGCATCATGAAACGTCTCATTCTCATGCTCATCTCCACCGCGCTGGTCGGCGCCTGCGCGCAGACTCCGGACCGGTTCGACGTGCCGCCGCCCCGCGTGGCCGTGCCGCCGCCACCGGGTCAGCCGGGATCGGCCGTGCAGCGTGCTGAGGACGGGGCCGACGCGGCCGACGCCGCGGCTGGCCGCGCTGCCGGTGGCGAACTGCAGCGCCTGAGCGCGCCGCCGCGCACCCCGGCATCGATGCAGAAGCTCGACTGGTCCGGGCGCTTTCCCGCCAACGACTCGGTCGTCGTGTCGGTAGAGGCCATATCGCTGCGCGACTTCATCAACTACTCGTTCAACGAGGTGCTGAAGGCGAGCTACGTCATCGCCGAGGGGCTGCCCGGCCTCGACGACCCGGTGACACTGAGTCTCGAGAAGCCGGTCAGCAGTCGCGCCTACTACAAGCTGATGTCGGAATTGCTCGACTCGCGGGGAATCGGCACGACCTACAAGGACAACGTCTTCTTACCTGCATCCGGCCGATGGCAAGGCGCGCGGCACGATCCCGATCGGCTTCGGCCGCCGGCACCAGGACGTGCCCGACGTCGCCGGCCCGGTCATGCAGATCATCCCTCTGCGCTACGGCATGAACCTCAGCATCGAGCGCACGATCCTCGATCTCGTCAGCGTCGATGCGAAGTCCGACCCGGCGCAGAGCGCGCTGTTCGTGACCGGTGAGCGCGAGAACGTGCTGCGCGTGATCGACATCGTCGGGTTGCTCGACCAGCCGGCGAACCGCGCGCGGGAAGTCGGGATCGCGTCGCTGGACTTCATCGGCAGTCGCGAGGCCGCCGAGCATCTCGTCACGCTGCTCGAGAACGAGGGCATCTTCGCCGGCGTCGGTCGGGCGGAAGGCAAGAACGTGGCGCTGGTCCCGCTCGACCAGCTCGCGGCGCTGGTCGTGTTCGCCAGCAGTCCCGAGCTGCTGCAGCGGGTCCAGTACTGGCTGCGCCAGCTCGACCAGCCCAACCAGGGGCCCGAGGAGCGTTACTTCATCTATCACCCGCGCAACGCCCGTGCCTCGGATCTCGGCGAGTCGCTGGCGCCGCTGCTCGGCGGCGTGATCGCGCCGGTCGGCGAATCCGAGGCCCGCGACACGCGTTCCGCGCTGGGCGGAGCGACCACGACGGCACAGCGCCGCGACCGGATGCGCAGCCCGACCAATCCGGAGGAAGCGGTTGCCGATGCGCTCACGACCGGCCAGTACGTCACGCGTGACAACGTGCTGCGGCGCGACGCCCCGCTCTCGAGCGGGGCACCGCGTGCGATGTCCGTTCAGGGCCAGGGCGTCACGCTCTCGGTGGACCCGCGCTCGAACACGCTGATCTTCTACACGACCGGCCAGCGCTACCAGTCGCTGTTGCCGATGATCCGGCGGCTCGACGTGCCGCCGAAGCAGATCCTGCTCGAGGCCACCGTCGCGGAGGTCACGCTGACCGGCGAGTTCGCCTACGGCGTCGAGTTCGCGTTCCAGGACGGTCGGCTGGGCGGCGGCACCAGTGGCGGTCTGGGGCTTCCCGACGGCGGCTTCTCGCTCAGCTACATCGACGGGATCGCGAACTTCGTGCGGCTCAAGCTCTCGGCGACCGACGGCCTCGTCAACGTGCTGTCGAACCCGACGCTGGTCGTGCGCGACGGCGTCGAGGCGGCGATCTCGGTCGGCAACGACGTGCCGACCGTGGGCGCGACGGCCTCGGACCCGATCATTTCCGATACGCAGATCACGCAGGTGCTTTACCGCAAGACGGGCCTGGAGCTGCGCATCCGGCCGACGATCAACGCGCAGGGGCTGGTCGTGATGGAGATCGAGCAGCGGATCTCGAACACCCAGCAGGGCGCCTCGAACGTCGAGGGCGCGCCGATCTTCTTCGAGCGCAGCGTGACGACCGAGGTCGTGGCGCGGTCCGGGCAGAGCATCCTGCTCGCCGGCCTGATCTCGGAGGTCGGCAACAACAGCACCGCGAAGGTCCCGGGGCTCGGCGACATCCCGGGCCTCGGCTGGGCGTTCCGCTCCGAGAGCCGGCAGAAGGAAAAGACGGAGCTGATCGTGCTGATCACGCCCAGGGTGATAGACGACCCGAGCGAGTGGGCCCAGATCCGTGTGGGTATGCAGCAGGCCTTCGAGCACCTGCGCCTGCCGGAGCCCTCCGCGGTGCCGGTTGCAGCGTACGGGGAAGGCGTCATGGGCGGCGGAATTTGCGCAGATCAGGACGCGGACGGCGTCTGCGACGCTGTCGATCGTTGTGCCCAGAGCTTCCAGGGAGCCGCGGTGGACGCGAGCGGCTGCGAGGTCGGCGAGGTGATCCTGCGCGGCGTGACCTTCGGCGTCGCCGACGCGGTGCTGACGCCGGGCGACAAGCTGCTGCTCGACAGCGTGGCAGAGGTGCTCGCCGGGCGGCCGGGCGAGATCGTCGAGATACGCGGCCATACCGACGACACTGGGGATGCCGGCTTCAACCTCCGGCTCTCGCAGCAGCGAGCGGAATCCGTGCGCAGCTATCTGATCTCAAAAGGAATTGACGCAAATCGGCTCAGCGCGCGCGGGCTTGGCGAGACCGCTCCGATCGCCTCGAACCTGACCGAGGAGGGCCGGGCCCAGAATCGCAGGGTGACGCTGGAGCTGCGCCCGGCGGCGACGCCAGGGGCCCTTGAGGCTCCCTAGCCGGGCCCGGTGACCCCAAATAGTTGCAACACGCTGGCCATGCGAGTGGGTTAAACTAGCAGCCGGTGGTACGTTGCGGCGGAAACGCAACAGCACCCCTCTGGCACGAACCGCAGGACAGTTCACATAAACGGCTATTGACAAGCCATTCTACTGACATAAACTTTTTGGCCGAGCTGGCTGGAAATGAGCCGGTTTACAACGTTGTAAGTAACCAACAGGAACCATGGTTGACTCTTCACGTGACGAGGCAGACCGGACGTTCCAGGCACACTCAACCCACCTAGGAGACTGAGGGTCTATGAAAGCCAACCTTAAGATCGTCGCGGGCGTTGGGGCAGCGATGCTCTTCGCCGGCAGCGCCAACGCTGCGGTACTGACCGCAACGGCGGACAACTATTCGAAGGAGGGAGTCAGCAGCACCGGCAACGTGACCCTTCCGACCATCAACGTAGTCACGGCTGAAGACTATTCGGCTGACGACCGCATCGCCCTGACGATCACAGGGGCGACCGTGGTCTCGGGGACCGACCTGACGGCCGATATGATCTGCAATAACGGTGTCATCGTCGGTTTCCTGAACCGCACGGGCAACACGATTTTCCTGCGTGTCAACCAGGTCAACGTGGCCAACAACCTCGGCGCCCAGTGCACGATCAACGGCATCCAGGTGAGCAAGGCCTCGCTGGCCGCTTCGACCAGGGTCACGGCGAGCTACGCGGTTGAAACTGCGCTTGGCGAGGCGATCGACCTCGGCTGCGCGGATCCGGGTTCGCCGGGCGTGAAGCGCGCCTGCGCCACGAACGAGACGCCTAACCTCGTCACGTTGGCCAACATCCGCAGCCAGTTCACCGCTCGTGTGACGGCGGGCGAAGTGCCCTTCAACGGCGTGATCGACGTCGAGGCGGATCGCGAGATCTTCGCGTTCGACGACGAGTTCACCGGCGGCAAGGAAGAGGACAGCCTCTTCATCACCGTCAGGAACGAAGGCTCGCTGCTCGAGTCGGTTGACAGCGTGTCCGGCATGCTGACCATCGACGGCGACTTCACCTGGGCGGCAGGCGCCGACGGCGACTGCAACACGGGTGACGACGTTGGCGCCGTGGTTTCGGACCTGGGAGCGCCGGCCGAGTTTGCCGGTGACTGCGCCTCGTTCGAGGTCGACTACGGCTTGCTTCCGGACAACGTCGACACGACCGTCAACGACGTGATCGTGCTGATCGTTCCGGGCGCAGGTTCGAACGTCAAGCTGAGCCCGCAGAGCTTTGCTGCCGACTACGTCTTTGCGTATCCGACCAACCGCAGCACGTCGATCAAGTTCAGCGCTGGTGCCTGGACGATCAACGGTGCGCTGGTGTTCGTGCCCTACATGCCGTACGGCGACAACATCACGCAGATCGTCTACATCGCCAACCGTGGCGGTCAGGACGGTGCGATCACGGTCGATGCCTTTGACGAGGCGGGTAACTCCTACACGTTCTCGGTCGGTATCGTGCAGGCCGGCACGGTTCGCAAGCTGGCCCAGGAGCTCCTGGACGGCCTGACCCTCGGCGGCTTCACGGCTCCGGGCAAGGTCGCCTTCGAGATCACGGTCACGGCTCCGGATCGGGACATCGACGTGTACTCCGCGTACAACGTTGGTGGCTCTGACCGCGGCACCGTGGTCAACAGCCAGAACGGCAAGGCTCTGCAGTAAGAGCCGCGAGGAACTCAAGTTCCAAGCATGGACGGCGGGGCTTCGGCCCCGCCGTCTTTTTTTTGGCTGCGGTAATTCGCGCCCGCTAACATGACTGCCCGGGCGGGCGCCTGCCGCGCGCGGCAGCAGTGGACCGTCGGGCGGAAACAGCAGCGCCAATGATCAAGAGCTTCCTGCGCCGAGTGATCGACCGAGTGGACAGGCTGCTGCTGCCGGTCGCGGCGTCGTCGGGCCTGCTGGCTTCCGCGTATTACCTGATCTTCAGCCGCCAGTTCCGCCGCGAGCATCGCGCGGTGCTGAAGGGTCGCCTGGCCTATTGGCAGGGGCTCCAGAGCTACGGGCGCAGCAGCCCGCTGCTGCGCAGGAACATCCACCGACTCGAGAAGGGCCTGGTGATGCGGCCGCGCGCGCCGGTCTTCGCGGAGGACTATATCGAGGAGACGGTCGCGGAGTTCGCCCGACTGCGGGCCGTCGGTGGCCTCGATGCGGCCGAGGAGAAGTGGGCCGGGGACGTGCTCGGCGACTATTTCGGGTCGGTCGAGGACGCACCGGCAATCGCCCGGGCGCAGACCGCCTTCGCCCGTCTGTCCGCCACATCGGCCTCTGCAGCTGGTTCGCGCTCGGTGCCGATGCCACGATCCGCGGGCACGCGCTCGGTCGTGGATTACCAGGAGTTCCTGGCACTGTGCCGGCAGCGAAGGTCGGTCCGCTGGTTCGAGCAGCGCGCCGTGCCCCCGGAACTGGTGCGGAAGGCGCTGGAGGCTGCTGCACAGGCGCCGAGCGCGTGCAACCGGCAACCCTTCCTGTTCCGCTATTTCGATCGCCCCGAGGCCGCGCAGCGCATCGCAGGCATCGCGATGGGCACGACCGGCTATGCGCAGAATGTCCCCGCGCTGGTCGTGTTGCTCGGCGACCTGGGCTGCTATCCGGAGGAGCGCGACCGCCACGTTCCCTACATCGACGCTTCGCTCGCCGCGATGCAGTTCATGCTCGCGCTCGAGACGCTCGGGCTCGCCTCCTGCCCGATCAACTGGCCCGACGTCGAGTGGATCGAGCGCCGGATGGACCAGGAGCTGGAACTACCCCCCCACCTGCGCCCGGTGATGCTGATCGCGCTCGGCTATCCCGATCCCGAGGGTGGGGTGCCCTTTTCGGCCAAGAAAAGCTCAGACCTGCTGCTTCGCTCCGACAACGACTACCGCCCCTGACCCCCCAAAGGGGACAGATTTATTTGTTTGTTCAAATAAATCTGTCCCCTTTGGGGGGTGCTTGGAAAGCGGCCGGCGGCAGGCAAGAATGCCGGCAATGCGTTCCACGCTCGTCCACAAGAAGTAGAGCGGCTTGACGATCGAGATCCTGATCACGCTCGCCGTCGTTGTCGGCGTGCTGTTGCTGCTCACTACGACGCGGCTCGATACCGACGTGGTGCTGGTCGGCGCGATGATCACGCTGACGCTGTCCGGCGTGCTCGAGCCACACCTGGCGCTGTCCGGCTTCGCAAGTCCGGGCGTGATGACCATCGCGGCGCTCTACATCGTCGTCGCCGGGCTGCGCGAGACGGGCGCGATGAGCTGGATCTCGCGCTGGGTGCTGGGACGACCCAAGTCCCTCGCCGCCGCGCAGAGCCGGCTGATGCTGGCCACCGGCGCGCTGAGCGGCGTGATCAACAACACGCCGGTCGTGGCGCTGTTCATCCCGGTCGCGCAGCAGTGGGCCTCGCGCTTCGGCTTCTCGGTGTCGAAGCTGTTGCTGCCGATGAATCACCTGGTGATCCTGGCGGGCACGTGCACGCTGATCGGCACCAGCACCAACCTGATCGTCAATTCGCTGCTGACGCAGACGGTGCCGGATCACGGCCTCGCGCTGTTCGATCTCATCTGGATCGGCCTGCCGCTCACGGCCATCGGTTTCGTCTACATGCTGGTGGCCTCGCCACGGCTGCTGCCGGACCGGCAGAGCCCTGTCGAGCAGCTGCAGGAGGCGCGCGAATACGCAGTCGAGGCGCGCGTGCTGCCCGGCGGCCCGCTCGTCAACCGCAGCATCGCCGAGGTCGGCCTGCGCGCGATGCGCTACGCCTACGTGCTCGAGGTCGAGCGCGGCGAGCGGCTGCTGGCCGCGGTAGGCCCCGAATTCGTTCTGCAGCCGAACGATCGCGTGACCTTCGTCGGTGTCGTGGACGCGGTCAACGAGCTGCGACGCATCCCGGGCCTGTCGATCGCCGAGGACCAGACCTACCAGCTCAACCTCCGGCACTCGCAGCGCTGCCTGGTCGAGATCGTGCTGTCCGCCAGCTCCCCGCTGGTGGGCCAGACCGTGCGGGAGTCGGGCTTTCGCAGCACCTACGGCGCTGCGATCATCTCGATCTCGCGCGATGGCGAACGGCTCGACGGCAAGCTCGGCGACGTGAAGCTGCGGCCCGGCGACACGCTCCTCGTCGAGACGGACCACGGCTTCGTCGAGCGACAGAAGTACAACCGGGATTTCCTGCTGGTGAGTCCACTGCAGGACTCGAGCCCGCCGGACTTCCGTCGCGCCCCGCTCGCATTCCTGATCCTGTTCGCGATGCTGGTCGTGTCGGGCTTCGAGTGGGTCCCGCTGTTCCAGGCATCGTTCATTGCGGCGGGCCTGATGGTCGCTACCGGCTGCGTGACGCTGGCAGCCGCCCGTCGCAGCATCGAGTACCCGGTGCTGGTCGGGATCGCCGCGTCCTTCGCGCTCGGCTATGCGCTCACCGAGTCCGGCGCCGCGGGCCTGCTGGGCGGCTGGCTCGGCGAAGCGGCGCGCGGCGACCCGTTCTGGGCGCTGGTATTGCTGTACGTCACGTCGGTGATCGTGACCGAGCTGATCACCAACAACGCCGCCGGCGTCGTGATGTTCCCGATCGCGATGGCGATCGCCCAGGTGACCGGTGCCGATTACATGCCCTTCGTCGTGACCGTGATGGTCGGGGCGTCTGCGGGATTCATCACACCGATCGGTTACCAGACGAACCTGATGGTCTATGGCCCCGGCGGCTACCGCTGGATGGACTACGTCCGCTTCGGCACGCCGCTCAGCATCGTGGTCGGCATCGCGACGGTGCTGATCGTGCCGAGGGTCTGGCCGTTTTAGGAAGGGGATAGGGGACAGGGGATAGGGGTTAGGGGATAGGGGATAGTGAGGAGCGGGAATCCCGGCGTCGCAGGCCCCTGATGACTGCGTTGAGAAGGCGACCGACCTCCTGGAGCTGCGGCCAGGCCGGCTCGAGTTCCCGGTCTCTGAGATATCCGATTTTCTCGGCCAGCAGCAACTGGGTCTCCAGTTCGGCCAAGGATCCGCGGGCAATGTGCAGGAATGCCAGGAATTCGCGTGTGGACCGGCGTGCCGTCCCCTCGGCAATATTGGAAGGAATGGAGATAGCAGCGCGCCTCAATTGAGAGCTCAGGCCGAAGAGTTCGTGTCGCGGCAGAGTGCTCGTCAAACGATGAACCGTCGTGGCCAGGGCCATGGCTTTTTGCCAGAGAATGAGATCCTTGTGGCTTCTTCGGTGACTTTGCGGCATCCGGGGAGGCTAAAATCCACCATCCTGCAGACCCACCGACAAATCTGCCGCAAACGCCCGAAATAGGCTCCGGCCACTGCCCCCTATCCCCTATCCCCTATCCCCTTGGTTTTCAGTCCTATGCCCACCCTCATCCCGATCATCCTGTCCGGCGGCTCCGGCACGCGCCTCTGGCCGCTCTCGCGCGAGCTCTACCCGAAACAGCTGCTGCCGCTGGTCGGCGACCGGACCATGCTGCAGGAGACCGCGGCCCGGGTGGAGGGCATCGCGGACGTCGCTGCGCCGATCGTGGTCTGCAACGAGAGTCATCGCTTCATGGTCGCGGAGCAGTTGCGGGAGCTGGAGCTCGCGCCACAGGCGATCGTGCTCGAGCCCGTGGGTCGCAACACCGCGCCGGCCGTGGCGGTGGCCGCGCTGGTGGCGTTGGAGAAAGTCAACGGAGCAGACGAGGATCCCGTGCTGCTGGTGCTGCCGGCGGACCACGTCATCGCCGACGTCGCGGTCTTCCGCGAGGCGGTGGAGCAGGGGCTCGATGCCGCGCGCGCCCGCAAGCTCGTGACTTTCGGCGTCGTGCCTGACCGGCCGGAGACGGGTTACGGCTACATTCGCCGCGCGAACGGCGACGGGCCTGCGTTCCCGGTCGCAGAGTTCGTCGAGAAGCCGGACCCGGCGACCGCCGAGAAATACCTCGCCTCGGGCGAGTACTACTGGAACAGCGGCATGTTCATGTTCCGCGCGCGGACGTACCTCGGCGAGCTCGAGCGGTTCGCGCCGGCGATGCTCGCGGCTTGCCAGGCCGCGGTCGCCGCCGCGACTCGGGACCTGGACTTCACGCGCCTGCCCGCCGAGCAATTCGGCGCCTGTCCGGGCGACTCGATCGACTACGCCGTGATGGAAAAGACCGACGCGGCGGTCGTGCTGCCGCTCGACGCCGGCTGGAGCGACGTCGGCTCCTGGTCGGCGCTGCAGGACGCACTGCCGGTGGACGCCGCCGGCAACGTGACCGCGGGCGACGTGATGACCGAGGATGCATCGGGCTGCTACCTGCACTCGACCAGCCGGCTGATCGCCGCGGTCGGGTTGCGCGACCACGTCGTCGTCGAGACCAAGGACGCGGTGCTGGTCGCGCCGCGCGAGAAAGTCCAGGACGTGAAGACGCTCGTCAGCCGCCTCAAGGACCAGGGGCGCTACGAGACCTCGCTGCATCGCGAGGTGTTCCGACCCTGGGGCAGCTACGACAGCATCGACAACGGCGATCGCTTCCAGGTGAAGCGGCTGGTCGTGAAGCCCGGTGCCTCGATGTCGCTGCAGCTGCACCACCATCGCGCCGAGCACTGGATCGTCGTCTCCGGCACGGCGCGAATCACGCGCGGCGAGGAGACCTTCCTGCTGGGCGAGAACGAGTCCACGTTCATCCCGATGGGCACCCGGCACCGCATCGAGAACCCCGGCAAGGTGATGCTGCACATCATCGAGGTGCAGTCGGGCAGCTATCTCGGCGAGGACGACATCGTGCGCTTCGAGGATCGCTACGGACGCGAAGGAACCGAAAAGTGACAGCAATGAAGATCAGCGGTTTCAAGGCCTACGACCTGCGTGGTCGGATCCCCGACGAGCTGAACGACGAGGTCGCCTATCGCGTCGGCCGGGCATATGCGGACTTCGTCAAGCCCGGCAAGGTCGTGGTCGGCCGCGACATCCGGCTCTCGAGCGAGGAGCTCGAGAAGGAGCTCGAGCGCGGGCTGCTCGACTCGGGCGTGGACGTCTATGACATCGGGCTCTGCGGCACCGAGGTCGTCTACTACGCGACCTTCGCCGAGCGCATGGACGGCGGCATCATGGTCACCGCGAGCCACAACCCGCCCGATTACAACGGCATGAAGTTCGTGCGCGCCGAGTCGCGCCCGATCAGCGGCGACACGGGATTGAAGGACATCCGGCGTATCGCGGAGTCGGGCGAGTTCTCGAAGCCCACGCGGCTCGGCGAGCGATTCGCGATCGACATCATGCCGGGTTACATCGAGCACCTTTTGTCCTATGTCGATCGTGCGACGCTGAAGCCGCTGAAGATCGTCGTGCACGCCGGCAACGGCGGGGCCGGCCTGATCGTGGACAAGCTCGAGCCGTTCCTGCCCTTCGAGTTCATCAAGGTCGAGCACGAGCCGGACGGGAGCTTCCCGAACGGCGTGCCGAACCCGATGCTGATCGAGAACCATCGCGCGCCGGTGGAAGCGCTGCGCAAGCACGGTGCGGACCTCGCGATCTCCTGGGATGGCGATTACGACCGCTGCTTCTTCTTCGACGAGCACGGCAGCTTCATCGAGGGCTATTACATCGTGGGCCTGCTGGCCTCAGTGTTCCTGCAGCGCCACCCAGGCAGCACGATCGTGCACGATCCGCGCCTCACCTGGAACACGCTCGACGTGGTCGCCCAGGGCGGCGGCAAGGCGGTGCAGTCGAAGTCCGGCCATGCCTTCATCAAGCAGACGATGCGGGAGGTGGACGGCATATACGGCGGCGAGATGAGCGCGCACCACTATTTCCGCAATTTTTCCTACTGCGACAGCGGCATGATCCCCTGGCTGCTCGTGACGCAGATCATCAGCGACACGGGCAAGTCGCTCTCGGAACTCGTCGGCGAGCGCATCCGGCTCTTTCCGGCGAGCGGCGAGATCAACCGGCGCGTCGAGGATGCGACGGCGACGATCGATGCCGTGCTCGGCAACTACCGCTCGAGCGCGAGCAACGTGGACTTCACCGATGGCGTCAGTGTCGAGTTCGACGAGTGGCGCTTCAACCTGCGGGCGTCGAACACCGAGCCGCTGATTCGCCTGAACGTCGAGAGCCGCGGCAACGAGGCGCTGATGCGCGAGAAGACTGCAGAGTTGCTGGAGCTGATCGGCGGCGAGCCAGGGTAGGGGGGCCCTCACCCCAACCCTCTCCCGCGGAGCGGGAGAGGGGGCAGAGAGGCCCTCACCCCAGCCCTCTCCCGCAGTGCGGGAGGGGGGGCAGAAAGGCCCTCACCCCAACCCTCTCCCGCAGAGCGGGAGAGGGGGCACAGAGAGGCCCTCCACCCCCAGCCCTCTCCCAGCTGTGCTGGGAGAGGGTGCCCGAAGGGCGGGTGAGGGTTCCGATATCCTGTATGTCGAGCACTGCTCGGCCTATTAACCCAGGCACCGTCGCGCTGTGAGCTTCCGCTATCTCATCTGGTCCTTCCTGAGCCCGTCCCAGCTGATCCTGGCCGGCGTGCTGGTCGGTGCCCTGCTGCTTGCCGCAGGCCGGCTTCGCGCCGGCCGCTGGCTCACCATCACAGCCGGCATGGCGCTTCTGGTATTCGGGCTTCTGCCGACAGCCACGTTCCTCGCGCGTCCGCTCGAAACCCGCTTCCCGAAGCCGGAGCTGCCGGACCGTGTGGACGGCATCGTGCTGCTGTCGGGTTCAGAGCGCCCGGTGGCTTCGCAGGCCTATGCGGAGCCCCAGGTCGGCTCGCACGGTGGACGCTACATAACCACGCTCCTGATCGCCGCGAGCCATCCCGAGGCCCGGATCGTCTACACGGGCGGTCCCCGGCACGAGCCGGGCAAGGGGGCTCTCGAGACGCAGACTGCCGTGGCGGCTGTCATCCTCTCGGGCGTCGGCATAGATCCGTCTCGCGTATCGATCGAGGAGGGCTCCGCCGACACCTGCGACAATGCATCCAACAGCTTCCGCTTCGCGGGACCGAGCGCCGGCGAGGCATGGGTGGTCGTCACCTCGGCCGCCCACATGCCGAGGACCGTGGCTTGTTTCCGTGCGGCCGGATGGGAGGTCATTCCCTATCCGGCCGACTACCAGTCGGATCCGCCTGGCTGGGGCGCAGGGAACCTCCGGATTGCGAAAAACCTCGCGCTGCTCGACCTTGCCGCGCACGAGTGGATCGGGCTCGCGTTCTACAGGTTGTCGGGGCGGACGAAGGAATTCTTCCCGGCGCCATGAGCCGATGCCGCGGAGCCCTCACCCCGACCCTCTCCCGCCGGTGCGGGCGA
>CAVYAL010000011.1:0-10505 GCA_963766505.1 uncultured Gammaproteobacteria bacterium | reverse complement strand
GGTGAGGTCGCTCTCGACGCCGTAGTCGCCGACCAGCGACAGCGAGCGTCCCAGCAGCAGACTGAGCGAAACGCCGGCGCGCTCGTACTCGTACGGCAGCGACTGCTCGTACTCGGAGCGCTGCCAGTCGTAATACACCTGCCCCGACAGCCGGCGGCCATCCTGCGCAGTGCCGATACTCAGGTTCGCGAACTGGTCCTCGGAGTCCTGGTCGAATACGAATCCAACCGTCGGCTGGCCCTTGCCCTCGTCGAGGAACCAGGTCCGGCCATAGCCGTACTGCGCAGTGAACACGAAGTCGTTGAAGGTATGGCTCAGGATCGGATTGATGCTGGCCGCGGCCACCTCCGCCAGGTTGCTGGCACCGAAGATACCGAGTCCGCCGTAATTGAGGCTCTCGCGCCGGATCGATGACCGTATCGAAATAGCTTGCCTGGCCGCGTCACCGCAAACCACTCGGGCACCGCGAACCACTCGCCGTTGGCTGCGAGGCGGTGGCTCACGTCGTTGAAGTCGCTGTCCTCCCACACGCGGCCGATCAGCGTGTAGTCGATCGCGCCGGTGAACGCGTCCGACGAGTACGAGGCATAGAATCCCGGAGCGACCTCGATGCCCGCCGTGTTTATCTGGTCGTCCCCGTCCTGGGCGAGATTGATGTTGTCGGCATACTGGATCGCGCCTTCGACGCGCGGCAGGAACACGGTCCCACGCTGCAGTTCCTGCTGCCCGAGGCCGCCGCCGACGCTGAAGCGCTGCGGCGCCGTGTAGGGCACGGTCTGGCCCCGCGCAACGCCGGCAGCCGCGAACGCCGCGAGGACGGCAATGCCTATCGCCCGGCGCCGGTCCTCAAGGATCGGGCCGCGACATGCGCGGTCGAGACGATTCATGCATTCCCCTTCCCCGGCTCTTCTGGGCGCTCGTAGCCGCGGCCATAGCCCTGGCGGTAATAGTAATTGCCGTAGTAACGGCTCAGCGGCGAACTCTGCACCCGGTTCAGCACCGCCGTCACCGGCGTGGACTTGTCCACCAGCGCCACCGCGTCCTTGACCGCGCGCTGCTCGGTCGATTCCGCGCGCACCACCAGCAGCACCTGGCCCGCGTAGCGCGTGGCCACCTGCGCCTCGTTGGTGGCGAGCAGCGGCGGCGAGTCGATGATGATCACGCCGTGGCCGACCCGGCGGGCCAGTTCGTCGAACAGCAGGTCCATCCGCGACCCGGCCAGCAACTCTGCCGCCCGCTCGTGGAATCTCCCTGCCGGCACGAAGAACAGCCCTTCGACCGTGGTCCGGTAGGTCACGGCGGAGATGTCCATCGACGTATCGTCCAGCACGTCGTTGAGTCCCGGCGCCTCGTCGAGCCCCAGCGAGCGGCGTCAGATCCGGGACGGGCCACGTCGCCGTCCACCAGGATCACCCGCAGCTCGCGGTCCCGCACGATGCTGAGCGCGAGATTCAGCGAGATGAAGCTCTTCCCCTCGCCAGGCAGCGCGCTGGTGACCAGGATCGAGCTGTTGCGCGCGCCGGCGATGTTCTGCAGCAGCGGCCACTTGATGCGGCGGATCTCGTCCTCGGTCTGGCGGGCCATTGTGGCCGGCGGCAGGCGGCCCTGCTCGCGCAGTCGATCGACGTCGATCTCCAGGATGGGCTTCAGGTCACGCGCGGTGATGTCCGAGACGCTGGCCGCGCCTGTCTCATCCCCGGCCGGCCGGGGCATCGCACCCTGCGCCAGCGTCCGCTCCGTCTCAGGCAGCGGCACGCCCGCAGCCGGCTGCTCTGGCGTAGCGGGCTGCGATTCCTTCAGCGCTTTCTGCTTCTGCAGGGCTCTTTCGACGATGCTCATTCGCGGTCTCTCTCAGCCGACCAGGTTGCGCAACGCGGTGCGCAGGTGGTCGGTCATTATGATGTTCAGAAGATAGGCCACGACCAGCAGCCCGAAGGCCCCGGCCACCATCACGCCCTGCCGGCGGTACCAGGGAATGAAGCTCTCCCGGATCGCCGCGGTGACCGAGCCCAGCACCGGGATGCCGGTGACCTTCTCGAGCACGTCGCGCGAGGTGAAAGTCGGGTGCATCTGCGCCAGCAGCACGGCGAGCCCGATCCCGGCACCGAGCGCGGCCAGCAGCACCAGCGTATCGAGCGCCAGGCGCTTCGGGCCGGACGGCTCGAACGGGACCGCCGGCGGCTCGATGATCCGGAACTTCACGTTCTCGGAGCTCTGCTCGGCGTCCTGGGAAATGCGCGCAGACTCGAGTCGCTGCGCGAGCGTGTCGTACTGGGTCTTGTTGACCTCGTAGTCGCGGTTCAGCCGCACCAGCTCCGCCTCGATCTCGGGGATCGCGTCCACGCGGCTGCGCAGGTCGTTGACGAGCCCCTGCTGCGCACCGATCTGGCCACGCATCTCGGCGAGGTCGGCGTCCGCCTGGCTCAGCTGGATCCGCAGGTTCTGGTACACCGGGTTCATGTCGAGGCTGCGCGCGATGCCCTGCTCGTCCGGGGTCGCGCCCGGCGGGGCGACGCTCTGCGACACAGTGGCGCCGGCGCGCTTTTCTTCCTCGAGCTGCTCGATCGTCTGGTTCAGCGACTGCACCTGCGGGTGCTTCTCGGTGTACTGCAGCAGCAGCTGGTCGCGCTGCGCCTTGAAGCGGGCGATCTGGCCGTCGATCGGGCTGGACTCGATCGAGCCTCCCATCAGGCCGAACATCGGCTCCTCGCCCGAGAGTTGCCTCGCCAGCTCGTCGCGGCGGGTCTGTATCTGCGCGTAGATCTGCTGCATCCGCTGCAGCGTGTTCAGCTCGGTTTCGAGGCGCTGGTAGTAGTTGCCGCCGGAACCCGGCAGCAATCCGACGTTCTGCTGCTTGAATTCCGCGAGCCGCTGCTCGGCCTCGGTGAGCCGGCCCTCGTACTCCCTGATCTGCGCCTCGAGGAAGCGCTGCGCGACCTCGCTGTCGTCGCGCTTCACGCCGAGGCTGTCCTCCATGAACGTATCGAGCAGCGTCCGGACGACCTTGTAGGCGACCTGCGGGTCGTTGTCGGTGAAGGACACCTCGAAGGTGTTCCGCATCCCGGGGCCCGGAGGCCGGTCGAGCCTGATGCGCCTGGCGAGCGAATCGACGACTGCCTGCTGCTCCCTCGGCGTCTTCGCCTCGAGCAGCAGGTCCGTCTTCTGCGCCACTTTCTCCAGGTTCGGGCGGCTCAGCATCACGGCCTGCATCATGCCGACCTGGGTCATGATGTCGCGGTTCACGGCGAGGCCGGTCAGCAGCGGCTTCAGCACGGACTCGGTGTCGACGTACACCTGCGTGTCGGAACGGTACTGGTCCGGAATGAACTGCACGGCGATCCAGCCGCCGATCGCGACCAGCCAGGCGACGATGACGGCCAGCCAGCGGTAGCGCCAGGCGCCACGGGCCATGACCAGGATTTGGGAAATGATGTCTTGCATGGTTTTCGGTGAGTCGTTTTCGACTATTTAATCGTGACCGTGTTACGCGTGCGTGCGGCAGTTAACAGAATAGGGGTCAGGGACCAGGGGATAGGGGATAGGGCAGATCAGAAGCGGCTCTCGGGGATGATCAGCACGTCGCCGGGCCGCATCGTCATGTTGGCCGAGATGTCGCCCTTGTCCACGAGGTCACGCAGGCGCACCGGGATTCGCAGCTGCTGGCCCTCCTGCTGGCGCACCACCACCGCGCGGTTGCCGGAGGCGAACTCCGCGAGACCGCCGACTGCGATCATCACGTCCAGCAGCGTCATGTTGGCGCGGTAGGGCAGCGACTGCGGCTGCGCGGCCTTGCCGACGACCCGGATCTGGTCGGCGTAGGCGCCGACGAAGCTCGTCACCATCACGCTGACGGTCGGATTGCGGACGTACTCGGAGAGCGCCGCCTCGAGGTCCTTGGCGAGGTCGGGCGCAGTCTTGCCCTCGGCAGGCACGCCCTCGATCAACGGCGTCGAGATCATGCCGTCCGGTCGGACCGGAACCGTGACGGTAAGTTCCGGATGATTCCAGACGAACACCTGCAGCGTGTCGCCCGGGCCGATCCGGTATTCGGTCTGCGGGGCCGGCGTCCATCGGCATCGCGGTGCCGACGACTTCCGGCTCGCTTGCGCAACCCGCCACGAACGCAACCGATGCGACCAGCACTGCGGCCGACAGCGCGCCCGCCATTCTTTCAGAAACAAGATTCACAATTGATCGCATCATCTTGAAATCCTTATTATTCAAATGCCTTTACTTCAGCAGCTGCTCAGCCAGCTTCCTGGCGTCCGCGCGCTGGGTCTCAGGAACCTGCTCGAGATTCACCTTGCCGATGGCCTCGCGGGCGGCAGCCGTGTCGCCCTTCTTCGCGAGCGCCGCCGCATAGTGGTAAAGGACCTCCGAGTTTCCGGGAAGCCCCTTGGCAGCCTCGGCCAGAACTTCCACCGCCTTGTCCACCTGGCCGTCCCCGAACAGGATCCAGCCGTAGGTATCCTGGATCGCCGCGGACTGCGGGGCCGCCTCGTATGCCTTCTTCGCGGTCTCGAGCGTCCGCGGATCGCCCTTGTGCTGGTAGAGCACGGCGAGATTGTTCAGCGTCACCGCGTTGCCGGGCGCTGCCGCGAGGCTGCGCTCATACAGGCCCACGGCCTTGTCGAAACCGCCGCGCTGCTCGTAGGCCGCCGCCAGCAACGCCACCGCGTTCGAGTCCTCGGGGTGCTCCGCAACCCAGTCCTCGAGCACGCGCTCGGGAGATGCAGCGCCTGAGCGCACCGCAGCGCCGTACTCGGCCACGACGAGCGCGCTGTCCTTGCCGCTGGCGCCGGCCTTGCGGTAATAATCGAGCGCCTCCTTGTAGCGCTGCTGGCGCATCGCGAGGTCGCCTTCGAGCGCGGTAGGTGGTCGCCGAATCCGGAGCGAGCTTGTGCAGCCGCTCGACGTACCCGGCCGCCTTCTCCATCTGTCCGGCCTGCATGCTCGTCGAGGCCGCGAGCGACAGCGCCGGCTGATACTCCGGCGCCTCCGCGAGCAGATCGTCCAGCACCTTGAGCGCCGCGTTCACGTCGCGATTCCAGAGCTGCGCGCGCGCGAGGTTCAGGCGATAGGAGTAGGCCTTCGGTGCAAGCTCGGTCGCCCGGGTGAAACTCGCGATCGCGCCAGGAATGTCCCCGGCACTGATCTGCAGCGTGCCGCGCGCGTTCGCGACCGCTTCGTTGTCCGGGGCGATCTTCGCAGCCGCGTCCACGGCCGCGTTCGCCTTGTCGAGTTCCCTCTGGCCGAGATAGAACTGTGCCAGCGCAAGACGGGCCTCGACGGAATCGGGAAGCTCGGTGGTCGCCTTCTGCAACCATCTCTCCGCCTCCGCAGGATCCTTGCGACTGACCGCGGCCTGCGCGAGACCCATCATCGCCGCCAGGTTCTTCGGATCGGACTTCAGCACCTGCTGATAGAGCTTCACCGCTTCGTCGGTCTTGCCCTCGACGAGGTTCAGGCGCGCCAGGTTGAGCAGCGTCGACGGGTCGTCGGGCTTGAGCTTCAGTGCCTCCTCGAACTGGGCGCGGCCCGCGTCCGGGTCGCCCGCGGCGGCGTGAACCGCTGCGGCCAGGTTTCGAACCGCCGGGTCGTCGCCCGCGCGCTCGACGAGCGCGTCGGCCTCGGCCAGCGCGCGGTCCGTCTCGCCCTTGCGCAGCAGCGCGAGCATCAGCAGGTACTCGCGCTGGTAGCCGATCGCGGCACTTGCAGGCATGCCCTCGAGCAACTGGATGGCCCGGTCGATTTCACCAGCGCGCAGGAATCCGGCAGCGATCTCGAGCTGGGTCGCGGGCAGCGTGTCCGGGCCCACTTGCGCGGCGGCCTGCGAGAAATACGACACGGCCTGCTTCTGGTCGCCGGCCTCGAGGCTCAGCCGCCCGGCCATCGCCAGCATCGAGGCGTCGGCCGTCGCGGGATCGAGCGAGGCCTTCAGGCTCGCGAGCGTCGCGGCCGGCGACTGCACACGGCTTCGGGCCTCGGCAAGGAGCTTCTGCGCCTGCACGTTGCCGGGCTGGTTCGCGACGACCTCGGCGAAGTGCATCTCGGCCTGGCCGACGTTGCCCTGCTGCAGGAGGATGACGCCCAGCAGTGTCTTCGCCTGGTAGTTCTTCGGCTGCTTGCTGACGACTTCCTCGATCAGCGTGCGCGCCTCCGCGAGGTTGCCGCCGGCGGCTTCGACCTGGGCGGTCAGCTGCTTGACGTACAGGTTCTCAGGCGCCGCCTTGGAAAGCTGCGCGGCCGTGGCCCTGGCGTCCTCGACATTGCCTTGCCGCATCTGTGCCTCGGCCAGCGCCCCGAGCGCGGTGAGACGCTCGGGATTTGTCGGATTCTTGCCCGCCTTCTCAACCGCCGTCTTGAACGACTGCTCGGCCGCGGCGAAATCCTGCGCGTCCATCTCGAGGCCGCCCACGGCCATCCAGTAGCGCGATCGTTCCTTCAGCTGGGCCGGTGCACGCTCGAGGACCGGGCTCACCGCATCCCGGCCATCCACGACGAACGTGGCGCTCGCAAGCCCGAGCAAGGCATCGAGGTTGGCCGGGTCGGCCGCCAGCGCGGCCTCGAACTCGGCTTTCGCCTCGGCTGCCCGCTCGAGGCGGATCAGTGCGAGGCCCTGCACGACGCGGAGCTCGGCACGGTCCTCCTCCGGCGCAGAAGCCGGCTGACAGTCGGCGAGGACCTTGTCGTATTCGCCTTTGGCCAGCTTCACCTTGCAGTCCGGGACACGGATCGCGTCCGGCGAAATCCCGAGGTCCTTTGCCTTCTGCAGTTCGATATCACCTGCGATGAAATCACCTGAATCCACCAGCGCCTCGCCGAGCAGCGCCCGCGCCTTCGCGTTCTGCGGTTCGTCCTCGAGCAGGTTCTTCAGGTCGATGACGGCAGCGCCGGTGTCGCCCTGGGCCATCGCGGACTCGGCGCGGTTGTACAGGGCCTCGCCCTTTGGGGAGCAGGCGACCAGCGCGAGCGCGAGCAACGCGCTCGCCAGGGGATAGGGGATAGGGGATCGGGGATAGGCGAAGCGTCGGCGCATGCGGGTTCCCTTCGAGTCGTCGTTCCGGTCAGTCATGAGTAGCAGCCTCAGCGGTCTTTTCGGGGACCGCGATGTCGTTCTTCTGCAGCAGGTCGTAAAGCGTCGGGCGGGTGATGCCGAGCAGCTCCGCGCTGCGCGAGAGGTTGCCGCCGGCCACCGCGAGCGCCTGGCGGATGGCCTCGATCTCGGCGCGCTGGCGCGCGGTGCGCAGGTTGAGCCAGGAAAGGTCGGCTCCCTCGCCGCCTGGAATCCCAAGGTCCTCGAGCCCGACCTGCTTGCCCTCGCACATGATCACCGCGCCGTTCACGCGGTTCTCGAGTTCGCGGATGTTACCGGGCCAGCCATAGGCCTCGATGCCCTTCAATGCCTCGGGCGTGAAGCCCCGGATCGGGCGGCCGTGCTCCTGGGCGCGGCGCTCGAGGATGGCCTGCGCGATCACCACCGCGTCGCCGGCACGTTCGCGCAGCGGCGGGATCTTAACCGTGACTTCGCTGATCCGGTAGAAGAGGTCCTCGCGGAACCCGCCGGACTTGATCATCTCGGCGAGGTTCTGGTTCGTGGCGCAGACGACGCGCACGTCCACCGGGATCCGCTCGCGGCCACCGATCCGCTCGACCACGCGGTCCTGCAGGAAGCGCAACAGCTTCGACTGCAGCGGCAGCGGCATGTCGCCGATCTCGTCCAGGAACAGCGTGCCGCCGTTCGCGTGCTCGAACTTGCCCTGGGTCTGCTTGACGGCGCCGGTGAAAGCGCCCTTCTCGTAGCCGAACAGCTCGCTCTCGAGCAGCGTCTCCGGGATCGCCGCGCAGTTGATCGCGACGAACGACTCCTTGGCACGCGGGCTCAGGCGTGTGCACCGCCCGGGCGAGGAGTTCCTTGCCGGTGCCGCTCTCGCCGAGCAGCAGCACGGTGGCGTTGGTCGGCGCGACCTTCTCGATCGTTCGACAGACCTTCGTCATCGAGTCGCTGATCGCGATCACGCCCTCGAGCGGCATCATGCCCTGGCGCTGGATCAGCGAGCGGTTCTGCTCCTCGAGCGAATGGATCTGGAACGCGCGCTGCACCAGCAGCCGCAGCACGTCGGTGTCCACCGGCTTCTGGTAGAAGTCGTAGGCACCCATGCCCACGGCCCGCACGGCGTTCTCCTTGTCGAGCTGGCCGGTAACCACGATGACCTTGGTGTGCGGGGCCAGCTTCAGCGTCTCGAGCAGGGTCTCGAAGCCCTCGGTGACGCCCTCCGCGTCCGGCGGCAGACCCAGGTCCTGCAGGACGACCGGCGGCTCGAAGCGCCGCAGCGCCGTCAGGGCCTCCGTGCGGTTCGTCGCGGCGATCACCTCGTAGTCGTCGAAGCACCACTTGAGCTGCTTCTGCAACCCCGGGTCGTCCTCGACGATCAGCAGTCTCGGCTTGTCCTCAGCCACCAGGTCTCCGTGGGCACAGGCTCAGGCCCGCGCCGGCTCATGAGTCGGCAAACACGGATGATACAAGGAGATAGGACTGTTTTTTGTGAAATGGGTTCAGAGGAGAGGGGATAGGGGGTAGGGGTTAGGGGTTAGTGAGAGGGCCACTCCCGATCGTCCGGGGCGACTGCGGGCGCCGCAATTGAGCCACGGCGCCTCTCTCACTATCCCCTAACCCCTACCCCCTATCCCCTAAAGCCCGGCCCCTGCCTCTACTGAATCGTCTTGTACACCGGCCCGGCGGGCGCGCTCTGCACGCCGGTATTGGTGTACGACGCCACCGTGAAGTACCAGGTCCCGGCGGTCAGGTCGTCGATCACGATGTCGGTCGTGCTGGGGCCCGGCACGTCGAGCACGTTGTTCAGGCTGGATGCGGAGGTGCCGTAGCGGACCTTGTAGCCGGCGAGGTTCGTGAGCGCGGAGCCGTCCTCGTTCTGGGTCGGGGCGGTCCAGGAGAGCTCGGCCGAGCCGCGGACGATGCCGGTGACCGTGATGCTGAAGGACGGCAGGCTCGCGGAGCTCACGCCGTCGGACACCGAGATCACGATGTTGGTGTGCGTGCCGACGTCGGCTTCGACCGGCGTGCCCCAGAGGCGACCCGTCGTCTCGTCGAAGCTCGCCCAGGCAGGCTTGCCGGCGATGCCAAAGCGCAGCGTGGCACTGTCGTCATCCGAGGCCGAAGGCTGGAAGCTGTACGGCTGCCCGGCCTGCACGGTGGTCACCGGCGTCCCGGAGATCACGGGCGGCGAATTGCCGGGCACGTTGACGGTGATCGAGAAGGCTGGCAGCGCCGCGCTGGCCTCGCCATCGCTCACGCTGATCGAGATGTTCGGATAGGTGCCGGCCGATCCCTTCGGCGGCGTACCGCTCAGGCGGCCCGTGGCGGCGTTGAAGATCGCCCAGGTCGGCGCTCCGGACACCGAGAACGTCAGCGCGTCGCCGTCCGGGTCGCTGGCCGTCGGCTGGAAGCTGTAGGCCTGGCCCTCGTTCACCGCAGTCGCTGGGGCGCCACTGATCGTCGGCGCACCGTTACCGGCCGGCGGCGGGGGCGGTGGTGGCGGCGGCGGCGGCGGTGGCGGTGGCGGCACCGGATCGGTCGTCACCTTCAGCGAGAACTTCGGCAGCGAGGACGCCGCCTTGCCGTCCGAGGCGATGATGCGGATGTCATCGTAGGTGCCGACGACGGACTCGGTCGCGACGCCGGAGAGGCGACCGGTGCGCGTGTCGAAGTTCATCCACGAAGGCTTGTTGGCCGCGACGAACGTGATCGGGTCGCCGTCGGGGTCCGAGGCAGCCGGCTGGAAAACGTAGCTCGTCCCGACCGAGACGACCGTCGCCGGCGAACCCGAGATCGTGGGCGGCGCGTTCGCGGAGTCGGAGACGTTGATCGCAAAGGCCGGCAGCGTGCTCGAGCGCGCGCCGTCCGACACCGAGATCGACACGCCCGAGTGGGTACCGACGTCGTCCACCGACGGCGTGCCGTAAAGCTCGCCAGTCGCTTGATCGAAGCTCGCCCACGCGGGCTTGTTCGCGACGGAGAAGCTGAGCGGCTGGCCTTCCGGGTCCGAGGCCGTGGGCCGGAACGAGTAACGTTGGCCGGTCTGGGCGCTGGTCGGCGGCGAGCCGGAGATCGTCGGCGCGAGGCCACCGCCGGACGGAGGCAGATCAGGCACCACCTCGATCGAGAACACGGGCAGGAAGGCGTACTCGATGCCGTCCGTGACCGAGATGACGATCTCGACGTGGACGCCCAGGTCGGCGGCAGCAGGCGTGCCCGCGATCGTGCCGCTGGCCTCGTCGAAGCTGACCCAGGCCGGCTTGTTGGTGATCGAGAACGTGAGCGCCTGCCCGTCGCGGTCCGTTGCAGCCGGTGTGAACAGGTACTCGACGCCCACGTAGGCCATCGTGGCGGGACTGCCGGCAATCGTCGGCGTCGTATTCGGGAGCTGGTGTCCCGGCGGCGCCTTGACCGTGATCGCGAACTCCTCGAGCTCGCTGGCCGTCGT
>CAVYAL010000010.1:0-410948 GCA_963766505.1 uncultured Gammaproteobacteria bacterium | reverse complement strand
AGGCGGACCTCGAGATCCTGCGGCTCGTCAGCGAGAAGACGCTGCGCAAGCACCGGGTGCTGCCGCTCGTGAAGCGCGGCAAGCGACTGTTCGTCGCGATCTCGGACCCGACGAACCTGCACGCGCTAGACGAAGTCAAGTTCGCCACCGGTCTCTCCGTCGACGCCAGTCGTCGTCGAGGAAAACAAGCTCGAGCAGCTGCTGCAATCGCTCGCTCGAGCAGGTGGACACGGCGATGCCGGATCTCGCCAGCGACGACTTCGAGATGGACAGTCTCGAGGTCACGGCCGGCGACGAGATGGTCGATGCGAGCGTCGAGAGTTCGGACGTCGAGGACGCGCCGATCGTCCGCTTCGTCAACAAGATCATGCTGGACGCGATCCGGCGTGGCGCCTCGGACATCCACTTCGAGCCCTACGAGCGCTTCTACCGCATCCGGCTGCGGCTCGACGGCGTGCTGAAGGAATTCGCCTCCCCGCCCGTGCAGCTGGGTATCAAGCTCGCGGCCCGGCTGAAGGTCATGTCGCGGCTCGACATCGCCGAGCGGCGCGTCCCGCAGGACGGCCGCATCAAGATGAAGATCTCGAAGAACCGGGCGATCGACTTCCGCGTCAGCACCTGCCCGACGCTGTTCGGCGAGAAGATCGTGATGCGTATCCTCGACCCGTCGAGTGCGATGCTGGGCATCGACGCGCTCGGGTACGAGCCGTTCCAGAAGCAGCATCTACATGGACGCGCTGGCGCGGCCGCACGGCATGATCCTGGTGACCGGCCCGACCGGCAGCGGCAAGACGGTCTCGCTCTACACGGGCCTCAGTATCCTGAACACCGAGGGCAGCAATATCTCGACCGCCGAGGACCCGGTCGAGATCATGCTGCCGGGCGTCAACCAGGTGAACATCAACCCAAAGGTGGGCCTCACCTTCGCCGGCGCGCTGCGCGCCTTCCTGCGCCAGGACCCGGACATCATCATGGTCGGCGAGATCCGCGACCTCGAGACGGCCGAAATCGCGCTGAAGGCGGCCCAGACGGGCCACCTGGTGCTCTCGACGCTGCACACGAACGATGCCCCGAAGACGCTGACGCGCCTGGTGGACATGGGCGTCAAGCCCTATGCGATCGCGACCTCGGTCAGCCTGATCATCGCCCAGCGGCTTGCCCGCAGGCTCTGCAGCAACTGCAAGCAGCCGCTGAAGATTCCGGATGAGGCGCTGGCAGAAGGAAGGCTATTCCGAGGAGGAAATCGCGACCGGCCTCCAGATTTTCGGCCCCGTCGGTTGCTCGCAGTGCACGGACGGGTATAAGGGTCGCGTCAGGCATTTACGAGGTCATGCCTGTGTCGGACGCGATCGGCCGGATCATCATGGAAGGCGGAAACGTCAACCAGATCAAGGAGCAGGCCGTACGCGAGGGTGTCTGGGGCCTGCGCAAGTCGGGACTGAAGAAGGTCCGGGACGGCGTCACGAGCCTGGACGAAATCAACCGAGTGACGGTCGACTGAGCGAGGCAGATGGAAGATGGCTGAAGTCATCGCAGGCAAGCAGTTTCCATTCCGCTGGGAAGGCAAGGACCGCAAGGGCAACCGCGTCAAGGGACGCGGCCTGGCCAAGGACGAGATGGACATGCGGGCGGACCTGCGCAAGCAGGGCATCGCCGCCTCGCGGATCAGCAAGGAACGCCAGCTCTTCAAGAGCGACGGGAAGGTCAAGGCCGAGGACATCGCGATCTTCAGCCGTCAGCTGGCCACGATGCTCTCGGCCGGCATCCCGATGGTCCAGGCCTTCGAGATCATCGGCGTCGGCAACGACAAGCCGGCGATGCAGAAGCTGGTGCTCGCGATCAAGAACGACATCGAGACCGGCAGCTCGCTGCACCAGGCGCTGGCCAAGCACCCGCTGCACTTCGACGACCTGTTCGTGAACCTCGTCGAGGCCGGCGAGCACGCGGGCGCGCTCGAGACCGTGCTCGACAAGATCGCGACCTACAAGGAAAAGACCGAGGCGCTCAAGAAGAAGATCAAGAAGGCGCTCTTCTATCCGGCCGCCGTGCATCGCGGTCGCGGTGATCGTGACTGTGATCCTGCTGATCTTCGTGATCCCGCAGTTCGAGAGCCTGTTCAAGGGCTTCGGCGCAGACCTGCCCGCCTTTACCCAGATGGTCATCGGCACTGTCGCGCTGGATGCAGGACAACGGCTGGATCCTGTTCCTGATCCTGGTCGGCGTCGTGCTGGGGTTCTCGTACTTCTACAAGCGCTCGCGGCCGCTGCGGCAGTTCATCGACAAGCTGTCGCTGCAGATCCCGGTCATCGGGCCGATCCTGAAGAAAGCCGCGATCGCGCGCTACGCCCGCACGCTTGCGACGATGTTCGCGCGCCGGCGTGCCGCTGGTCGAAGCGATGAAGTCCGTCGCCGGCGCCACCGGCAACATCGTCTACCAGGACGCGGTGCTGAAGATGCGCGACGAGATCGCCACCGGCATGCGCATGCAGCGCGCGATGGAGAACACGGGTCTGTTCCCGAACATGGTCGTGCAGATGATCGCAGTCGGCGAGGAATCGGGCTCGCTGGACGAGATGGCCGGCAAGGTCGCCGATTTCTACGAGGACGACGTGGACGCGGCCGTGGACAGCCTCTCGAGCCTGCTCGAGCCGCTTGATCATGGTGATCCTGGGCGTGCTGGTCGGCGGCCTCGTGATCGCGATGTACCTGCCGATCTTCAAGCTGGGCGCGGTCATCTGACGCATACGCTCCGGGCCGATGCCAGGAGAACGCCGCGCCCCGCGCGGCGTTTTCTTTTGCGAAACAGCGCAGGAAACGACGGCCCCGTGCCGATACACTTCGCGACATATTCTTCCAGCCGCCAGAGCCTTGCCCCGCCGCCAGCAACTCCGGATCGATCCATGACCTTGTTCTCTGCCTTCGCGGAACACTCCTGGCTGCTGGTGGCCGCCGTCTTCCTGCTGTCGCTGCTGGTCGGCAGTTTCCTGAACGTCGTGATCCACCGCCTGCCGCTGATGCTGGAGCGGCAGTGGAAGACCCAGGCGGACGAGATGCTCGGCCACGAGGCAAAGCCGCCCGCCGAGCGCTACAACCTCGTCGTGCCGCGCTCGCGCTGCCCGAAGTGCAGCGCCGAGATCAAGGCGCACCAGAACATCCCGGTCCTGAGCTGGCTGCTGCTGGGCGGCAAGTGCGCGAACTGCAAGGCGCCGATCTCGCCCCGCTACCCGATCGTCGAACTCGGCACGGCGCTGCTCTCGGCCGCCGTCGCCTGGCGTTTCGGCTGGCACTGGCAGACGCTGGCCGCGCTCGCGTTCACCTGGTCGCTGGTCGCGCTGACCGTCATCGACCTCGACCACCAGATCCTGCCGGACGTGATCACGCTGCCGCTGCTCTGGCTCGGGCTGCTCCTGAGCCTCGCCTGGGCCGCGGGACTGCGGCCTCCGATCCCGGTGGACCCGCGCTCGGCGATCATCGGCGGAGCGGCCGGGTACCTGAGTCTGTGGCTCGTCTACTGGGCCTTCAAGCTCGCGACCGGCAAGGAAGGCATGGGCTACGGCGACTTCAAGCTGTTCGGCGCCTTCGGCGCCTGGATGGGCTGGCAGATGCTGCCGTTGATCATCCTGCTCTCGGCCTTCAGCGGCGCGGTGATCGGCGTGCTGATGATCGTGCTGCGCGGCCGCGACCGGAACATCCCGATCCCGTTCGGCCCCTACCTCGCGGCGGCGGGCTGGATCGCTCTGATGTGGGGCCCGCAGCTCGTCGGCGGTTACCTGAGCATGACCGGGCTGGGTCGCTAGTCTAGGACAGTACGACTCGATCGACGCGGAGAAGGTGTGATGGAAATCCGGCCAATTCGAACTGACGCGGACCACAAGAGTGCGCTTAGGCGAATCGAGCAACTGATGGATTCTGAGCCGGGCACGCCAGAGGGCGACGAACTCGATGTGCTGGTCACACTCGTCGAGGCTTACGAGGATCGCCGTTTCCCGATTGCAGATCCCGATCCGCTCGAGGCCATTCGCTTCCGCATGGAACAGTCGGGCCTGACGAGGAAGGACCTGGAGCCCCTGCTTGGATCGCGCGGGCGCGTCTCGGAGGTCCTCAATGGCCGCCGTGCCCTGTCCATCCACATGATTCGCAGGCTGCACCGGGAGCTCGGTATCCCACTCGAGAGCCTGGTTGGCAGGGACTGAGGTGCCCTCCTTCCGCGTCGCGCTGACCGGCGGAATAGCCAGCGGCAAGTCCACGGTCGCGGACCTGTTCGCGCAGCTCGGCGTGCCGGTCATCGACACGGACCTGATCGCGCGGCAGGTGGTCGCGCCCGGGCAGCCGGCGCTCGCGGAGATCGTCGCCGCGTTCGGGCCGGAGGCGCTCGATGCAGAAGGCGGCCTCGACCGCCGCCGCATGCGCGAGCGGATCTTCGCGGACCCCGGGGCCCGCCACCGGCTCGAGGCGATCCTGCATCCGGCGATCCGCGCGGAAATGGAGCGGCAGTCCGCGACCGCCGGCGGCGCCTACCAGCTGCTCGTGATACCGCTGCTGACCGAGGGCGGGCGCCGCGACCACGTCGACCGCGTGCTGGTGGTGGACGTTCCCGAGGAACTGCAGCTCGAGCGGCTGGTCGGACGCGACCAGGTAACCGCGGAACAGGCGCGGGCCTCGCTCGAGGCGCAGGCGACGCGCGCCGAGCGGCTCGGGTTCGCGGACGACGTGATCCGCAACACCGGGCCCGTGGACGAACTGCGCGGAAAGGTCGCGGAGCTGCACGAAAAGTACCTCGCGCTCGCAACAGCGGCCGCCAGCTGACCAGACGCCTGCCGGGCGCAGCCCGCGCGGTGCAGCAAATACACCGTTTTGACCGGCCCTGCCCGCGCCCATTGCGGCCCTAAAACCGTGCCCGGCGTCAAGCAGCCGAAGTTGCGGGTTGTTCGCATTCAGGCTCCTGTCGCAGAATAGCCCGATGAATGCACACGAGGCCGTGGTGCCCTCGGAAGAAGCGGCTGCCCGCATGGTGGTCTACGAACAGCCGCTGAACGAGCGGATGCGTAACTTCCTGCGCCTCGACTTCCTCTACCACCAGGCCGTACACCACCATACGAAGGCGGACCCCTGGTCCACGCGTGCCGCGGTTGCGGCGCTGCTCGAGATCCTGGCCATCACGCAGCGCGGCGACGTGCGCGGCGAGGTGCTGAAGGAACTCGAGCGCCAGATGGCTGCGCTCGCTGCGTTCACGACCCGGCCGGGCGTGGACGCCGGGCGGCTCAAGCTGCTGCTCAGCAAGCTGCACCGGATGCGGGAGGAGCTGACCGGCGTCGGCGCGCTGTTCATGCAGAAGCTGCGCGACTCGGAGTTCCTGAACGCGATCAAGCACCGCAGCACGATCCCGGGCGGCACCTGCGAATTCGACCTGCCGGACTACACGCACTGGCTCAACCTGCCCGATGACGTGCGCGGCGCGGACTTCGCGCACTGGCTCGCGATCATCCGCCCGCTCGGCGACGCGGTCTCGGAGCTGCTGTGGATGACCCGCGAGCAGGGCAAGTCCCGCCCGGAGGTCGCGGCCAACGGCGTGTTCCATCTCGCGCTCGACCGCGGCGTGCACGTGCAGATGATCCGGATACTGCTGCCGCAGGGCACCGCGATCTACCCGGAGATCAGCGGCAGCCACCACCGCTGCAGCATCCGCTTCCTCGAATGGCAGGACCCGGAGAACCGCCCGGTGCAGGTCCTCGCTGACGTGCCTTTCACGCTGGCGACCTGCACGTGAGCGCACGCATCGTTACCTGCCCGACCTGCCAGAAGCCGGTCGAGTGGTCCGAGCGCTCGGACTGGCGGCCGTTCTGCAGCGAGCGCTGCAAGCTGATCGATCTCGGCGCCTGGGTCATGGAGGAGCGGCGCATACCTGGGGAGGAGGCAGCGATCGACACCGGCACTCCCGACGACGATACGGACGACACCAGGACTCACTGAGCCGCCGCGTACCTGTTGGCTGTCCGACAGCGCCACCGCGAGCGCGGGTTCAGGCGACGTCGTGGCGACGCCGCATCGCGGCCGCGAGGTCGAAGGTCGCCTGGAGGTTCATCCAGTCGTCCGCACTCGAAACTGCGCCGAATGGCGGATTTCCCAGGGCCCGCCTAGACTGCAACCCCATGCACCCCGAGTTCTGGCACGAGCGCTGGCAGGCCGGACAGATCGGATTCCACCAGTCCGGCGTGCATCCGTTCCTCGAGCAGTTCTGGCCGCGACTCGAGATCGCGCCGGGCGGCCGGGTGTACGTGCCGCTCTGCGGCAAGAGCCTCGACATGGTCTGGCTCGCGGAGCGCGGCCACGGCATCGTCGGCACCGAGCTGAGCGACATCGCGATCCGGGACTTCTTCAGCGAGCAGGGACTCTCGTTCGACACACGCCCGGACGGTCCTTTCCGGCGGCATGCGGCCGCGTCCTACGAGCTGCTCGAAGGCGACGCGCTCGAGCTCACGCCCGACGCACTCGGGCCGGTGCACGCCGCCTACGACCGCGCGGCGTTGATCGCGCTGCCGCCCGAGACGAGGCCCGTCTACGCACAGAGCATGGCGGCGCTGCTGCCGCCCGGCAGCCCCACGCTGCTCGTGACGCTCGAGTATCCGCAGGAGATGAAGGGCGGCCCGCCGTTCTCGGTCGAGGCCGACGAGGTGCGCGAGCTCTACGACTGGAGCTTCAGGATCGAGACGCTGCTGCGCAAGGACATGATCGCGGAGAACCCGAAGTTCGCCGAGGTCGGCATCCCGGCGCTGTACGAGGCCGCTTACCTGCTCACGCGCCGGTCAGGCACCTGACGATCGGAAGATCGGCCTCGAGGATGTCCTCGTCGCCAAGCCCGTTGCACTCCACCCACTTGAGCGCCTGCGCGTCGAGGCCGCGCGCCTCGCCGCTCCAGGAGCCGACCGTCCAGGTGTCGAGCACGACGGTGCGATCCGGGTAATCCACCGGGTAGCGCATCAGCGGCTCCGCGGCGTGGACCTCGATGCCCAGCTCCTCGCGCAGCTCGCGCACCAGCGCGTCGTAGGGCTCCTCGCCGTCGTGCAGCTTGCCGCCCGGGAACTCCCAGCGCCCGGCCAGCACCTTGCCCGCCGGCCGCTGCGCGATCAGCACGCGGCCGCGCGCGTCGTACAGGATGCCCGCGACGACGTAAATCCGAGGCCTCACCTCGTTGCTCAAGGGCGAGCGTCCGGGCACCGGTGATTGCTCTCACCCCGGTGTTTCCAGACAACCCTGCGCAATTGCGGTCCACCGTGCTCGATCGAGCGTTGTGCGTTGGCGGCGCGTACCGGCGACGGGGCCGTCGCGCGACAGGACGTCGCGCGCGGAGCCTCCAGGGATGGATTCACGGCGTCCCCGTCGCTGGTACGCGCCGGGAACGCTGACGACGCTCGCCCGCCATCCAGAGCCCTGCGTCAGGTCCGCGCACGCCGCGCGACCGCGCCTATGCCTCGCGCGCCAGCGCGCCGTGGCAATGCTTGTACTTCTTGCCCGACCCGCAGGGACAGGGCTCGTTGCGGCCCACCTTGCGACCGTCGCGCACGACCGTGCCGACCGGCTCCGACACCGGCCCCGCCATGGGCCCGGGTCCACCCGCCGGTCGCAGCCCCGGCTGCGGCTGCTGCTGCGGCTGGCCCGCCATCGCCTCCGGGCCCACAGGCTCCGCCTCGCCCGAGAGCGCCGACTGTGCCGCCGTGTGCTGCATCTGCAGCCGCCGCGCCATCGCCGCCTGGCGTTCGCGCTCCTGCGCCTCGATCTCCGCCTCGGTGCGCACCTGCACGCGCGAGAGCAGCGAGACCGTATCGTGCTTGATCCGGTCGAGCAGCGCGCCGAACAGCTCGAAGGCCTCGCGCTTGTACTCCTGCTTCGGATTCTTCTGCGCGTAGGCGCGCAGGTGAATGCCCTGGCGCAGGTAGTCCATCGCCGCGAGGTGCTCGCGCCAGTGCCGGTCCAGCTCCTGCAGCATCACCGCCTTCTCGAGGTGCTGCATGACCGGCTTGCCCACCTGGGCGACCTTCTCCGTGTAGGCCTGCTCGACGGCATCCACGACGCGGTCGCGCAAGCCACCCTCGGCGATGTCGTGGTCCACCTCGAGCCAGGCCTTCGGGTCGATCTCGACCAGGAAGTCGCGCTGGATCGCCTCCTTCAGGCCATCGAGGTCCCACTCCTCCTCGACGCTCTCCCGCGGCACGAACTGGTCCATCAGGTCGTTGACCACCTCGGCGCGTATCCCGGTCACCGAGTCCGAGATGTCCTCGGCGGCCATCAGTTCCGTGCGCTGCTGGTAGATGACCTTGCGCTGGTCGTTCGCGACGTCGTCGTACTCGAGCAGGTTCTTGCGCAGGTCGAAGTTGTAGGCCTCGACCTTGCGCTGCGCGCGCTCGATCTGGCGCGAGAGCATCTTGCTCTCGATCACCTCGCCTTCCTTCATGCCCGCGGTCGTGAGCCAGCGCTTGGTGCGGTCCGGGTCGCCGAAGATCCTCATCAGGTTGTCTTCGAGCGAGAGATAGAAGCGGCTCGAGCCCGGGTCGCCCTGGCGTCCCGACCGGCCGCGCAGCTGGTTGTCGATGCGCCGCGACTCGTGCCGTTCGGTGCCGACGATGTGCAGTCCGCCCGCCGCGATGACCTGCTCGTGGCGCTGCTGCCAGGACTGCCTGACCGCCTCGCGCGCCGCGGCGTCCTCGGCCGGAACTTCCTCGAGCTCGGCCTTCAGGTTGCCGCCGAGCACGATGTCCGTGCCGCGGCCCGCCATGTTCGTCGCAATCGTCACGCCGCCGGGCCGGCCGGCCTGCTGGACGATCACCGCCTCGCGTTCGTGCTGCTTGGCGTTCAGTACCTGGTGCTCGATGCCGTGCTTCTTCAGCAGGCCCGAGAGGAATTCCGAGGTCTCGACCGAGGTCGTGCCGACCAGCACCGGCTGCTGGCGCTTGGCGCAGTCGCGGATGTCCTCGATGATCGCCTCGTACTTGTCGTTCTGCGTGAGGTAGACCAGGTCCGGGGCATCGTCGCGGACCATCGGCTTGTGGGTCGGGATCACGACGACCTCGAGCCCGTAGATCGACTGGAACTCGAACGCTTCCGTGTCGGCGGTGCCCGTCATGCCTGCGAGCTTGCCGTACATGCGGAAGTAGTTCTGGAACGTGATCGAGGCGACCGTCTGGTTCTCCTCGCGCACCTTGACGCCTTCCTTGGCCTCGATGGACTGGTGCAGGCCGTCGGACCAGCGGCGACCCGGCATCGTGCGGCCGGTGAATTCATCGACGATGATCACCTCGCCGTTCCTGACGATGTACTCGACGTCCTTGCGGTACAGCGCGTGCGCGCGCAGCGCCGCGTTCAGGTGATGCATCAGGCGGATGTTCGCGGCGTCGTAGAGGCTCTGTCCCTGCTGCAGCAGGCCCGCCTTGAGGAACAGCTGCTCGACGTGCTCGTGGCCGGCGTCGGAGAGGTGCACCTGCTTGGACTTCTCGTCCGCCCAGTAATCGCCCTCGCCCTCTTCCTCGGTCTGCGGCCGCAGGCGCGGCACCAGCTCGTTGATCCGCATGTAGAGCTCGGTGCTCTCCTCGGCCGGTCCCGAGATGATCAGCGGCGTGCGGGCCTCGTCGATCAGGATCGAGTCCACCTCGTCCACGATCGCGTAGGGAAGCTCGCGCTGCATCCGGTCCTCGAGCCGGAAGGCGAGGTTGTCGCGCAGGTAGTCGAAGCCGAACTCGTTGTTCGTGCCGTAGGTGATGTCGGCCGCGTAGGCGGCGCGCTTCTCTTCCTGCGTCTGGCCGGACTTCACCACGCCGACCGTGAAGCCGAGCGCGCGGTAGATCGGGCCCATCCACTCCGCGTCGCGGCTGGCGAGGTACTCGTTGACCGTGACGATGTGCGTGCCCTTGCCTGGCAGCGCGTTCAGGTAGGCCGCCAGCGTCGCGACCAGCGTCTTGCCCTCGCCGGTGCGCATCTCGGCGATCTTGCCCTCGTGCAGCACCATGCCGCCGATCAGCTGGACGTCGAAGTGACGCAGCCCGAGCGTGCGCTTCGAAGCTTCGCGCACCGCGGCGAAGGCCTCGGGGATGAGGTCGTCCAGCGCCTTGCCGGCCGCGAGCTGCTCGCGGAACTGCCGGGTCAGGTCAGCGAGCTGATCGTCCGACAGCGCCGTCAGCGAATCCTCCAGCGCGTTGATCTTCTTTACGACGCCGGAATACTGTCGGACCAGCCGCTCGTTGCGGCTACCAAAGATACGGGCAAGCCAATTGGCCACTTGGGCTCCAGGGGCTGCGGGGGGAACAGGGGATTTTACAGCAAGGGGCGGGGATATAGGGGATAGGGGTCAGGGGATAGGGGTTAGTGAATGTGACATCCCACGCGTCGGTGGGCGCTCTTCACTATCCCCTATCCCCTATCCCCTAGTCCCTGGTTCTTAATCCCCTTCCCTTACGGTGTATCCAGGTACCGGATCGGGTTCTGGGCCTTGCCGTCGCGCTCGACCTCGAAATGCACGTGCGTGCCGGTCGAGCGGCCGGTGCTGCCGATGATCGCGATCGCCTGCCCCTTGCCGACGGTCTGGCCCATCCGGACCAGGTTGCGGGAATTGTGGCCGTAGCGCGTTACGTAGCCGGTCGGATGAGTGACCTCGACTACGTAGCCGTAGCCGTCCTTGTAGCCCGCGAACGACACGACGCCGGGCCCGACCGCGATGACCTGGCTGCCGGGCGTGCCGGCGAAGTCGACGCCGCGGTGGAACGCGCCCTGCCCGGTGATCGGGTCCGTCCGGTAGCCGTAATGCGAGGAAATCCAGCCTCCGACCAGCGGCCAGCCGCTGGGCTGCACGCGCTGTCCGAGTTCACGGCTGCTCATCAGGTTCTCGAGCACCATCAGCTGGCGCTGGCGATCCTCGAGCTGCGCCTGGAGTGCATCGAGAACGTTGGACAGTTCCGGCGCCTGTGCGGACCCGCCGTTCGTCTCGGAGCCCTCGGGACCACCCACCGGCGGCGGCAGGTCGAAATTGAACTCACCGCGGTCGAGGTCGGCCAGCTCGGCCACGCGACGGCCGAGCGCATCGAGGCGGATCAGGTGGGCGTTCAGCGTGCCGACCCGCGAGGCCATCGCATCGACCTTGCCCTGCAGCTGGCTGCGCGCCGCCTGCAGCTCGAGGCGCTGCTCTTCCAGCGTGCGCGCGAAGCTCTGCGCCTGCCAGGGGCCCGCCAGGAAGCGACCGAGTTGCAGGCCTGCCGCGAACACCAGCGCGCAGCCGAGCAGCGCGGCCGTTGCGATCATCAGCAGGTTCTTTGGCTGTCCCAGGTCGATCCGGCGGACGAGCCGTGACCTGCCTGGGACGACGAATTCCAGATTCATTGCGGCGCTGACCCTCTTCGCGACCGTCGACGAACCGACGCGGGGCGCCCATGCTAGGGGTGCCTACACGCCGCTGTCTTGGCAAAACCGGTCAAACGGCTGTCTGTACCGCGACCGCTCTCCATACGAGTTATTGTTGGAGACCGGGAGGTGGACCGGCTTTGTCGAGTCGGGGAAGTGTGCAGGATGCTCCCGCCGCTGGCAACACGATTAAACGGCCGTTATTTATATTTGATTAACAATGAGTGACCACCTGAAACCACTGTTCGGCGAGCTGACCGGTCCACTCGCGCGCCTCGCAAGGGACGCCGCGGCCAGCCGCACGCTGACCGAACAGGTGCGGGCCGTGCTGCCGGAAAACCTGCGTCCGCACGTGCTCTCGGCCGTGCGGCGCGATGCCGACCTCGTCGTGATCGTGGACTCCGCCGCGTGGTCCGCGCGCGTGCGCTACGCGAGCCGGGCGTTGAGCGATGCGCTCGAAGCCGCCGGAGGAGCGCCGCTCGGGAAGCTGAGGGTGAAGGTGCGGGGAGCAGGAGAGAAGGGGTTAGGGGACAGGGGATAGGGGTTAGTCAGAACGCACACCGACGGGTGGGTTGCATCTTCACTATCCCCTATCCCCTACCCCCTATCCCCTCCTCTTCCTACGCTGCAGTCGCAGGCACATAGGCGATCGGTGCCTGCGCGGGCGTCTCGAACGTCACTTCTTCCCAGGCGGTGGGGTCCGCCATCAACGTCCGCAGCAGGCGGTTGTTGAGGCCGTGGCCGGACTTGTAGGCGCTGAACTCGCCGATCAGGCTGTGCCCGAGCAGGTACAGGTCGCCGATCGCGTCGAGGATCTTGTGCTTGACGAACTCGTCCTCGTAGCGCAACCCGTCCTCGTTCATCACGCCCTGGTCGTCGAGCACGATCGCGTTGTCGAGCGTCCCGCCGAGTGCGAGGTTGTGCGAGCGCATGTACTCGAGATCGCGCATGAAGCCGAAGGTGCGGGCGCGGCTCACCTCGCGCAGGAAGCTCGTCGTCGAGAAGTCCATCGAGGTCGCCTGAGAGCGCCGCTTGAAGACCGGATGGTCGAACTCGATTTCAAAGTTGATCTTGAAGCCGTCGTAGGGGTCGAAGCGCGCCCACTTGTCGCCGTCGGCGACCTTGACGCTCTTGAGGATCCGGACGAAGCGCTTCGGCGCGTCCTGCTCGAGGATGCCTGCCGACTGCAGCAGGAACACGAACGGGCCTGCGCTGCCGTCCATGATCGGCACTTCGGAGGCGCTCAACTCGATTTGCGCATTGTCGATGCCGAGGCCCGCGAGCGCCGACAGCAGGTGCTCGGTGGTCGCCACCTTGACGCCGTCGCGGACCAGAGTCGTGCCAAGCACGGTCTCGCCGACGAAGTCGGCCCGGGCCGGGATGTCGACCGGCTCGTCGAGGTCGGTGCGGCGGAAGACTATCCCTGAGTCGGTCGGCGCCGGCCGCAGCGTCATCAGCACCTTGGTGCCACTGTGCAGCCCGACGCCGGTGGCGCGGATGGAGTTCTTGAGCGTGCGCTGGTTCAGCATGGGCGGATACCCGGACAGTAGCCGCGTAGTCTAGCACCCGGCCGGCGACGGGTCGGAAGCCCCGGCGCGGCGCCGGTGGCCGGGGCACGGCCCGGAACCCGGAAGTCGTACTGGCGGGACTCCCTGGCTCCGGGCCGGCCCGGCCGGCGGATCACGGCGGTCCGCCTCAGTCGGCCTGGCGGCGCAGGAAGGCCGGTATGTCGAGGAAGGACTCGTCGGCCGCGTCGGCACGAACGTCGTCGCCGACCGCGCGCGGCCGCCGGCGAACGGCGGGCGTGTCGTAATCGGCGTAGTTGTCGAGCCCGCGACGCCCACCACGGCCCGCCACGACCTCGACCTTGGGCTGGCTCTGCTGCGGCATGCCACGCACGGCTGCGGGCCGCCCGATGCCGGTCGCGACCACCGTGACGCGGATCTGGTCGGTCATCTCCGGATCGATCACGTAGCCGACCACGACGGTGGCGTCCTCCGAGGCGTACTGCTTGACCGTGTCGCCGACGACGTGGAACTCGCTGGTGCGCAGGTCCATGCCGGCCGTCACGTTGATCAGCAGGCCGTGGGCGCCGGACAGGTTCACGTCCTCGAGCAGCGGGCTCGAGATCGCGGCCTCGGCCGCAGCCCTGGCACGATCCTCACCGGTCGCCGCGCCCGAGCCCATCATCGCCATGCCGGTCTCGGCCATCACGGTCCGCACGTCGGCGAAGTCCACGTTGATCAGGCCGGGCCGCGTGATCAGTTCCGCGATGCCCTGCACCGCACCCTGCAGCACCTGGTTCGCCGACTTGAACGCATCGAGCAGCGTCACGTCGCCGCCGAGCACCGTCAGCAGCTTCTGGTTCGGGATCGTGATCAGCGAGTCCACGAACTTGCCGAGCTCGTCGATGCCCTGGTCCGCGATCGCATGACGCTTGCGGCCTTCCATTTCGAACGGCCGCGTCACCACGGCCACCGTCAGGATGCCGAGCTCCTTCGCGACCTGCGCCACGACCGGCGCCGCGCCGGTGCCGGTACCGCCACCCATGCCGGCCGTGATGAAGACCATGTCAGAGCCGTCGATCATCTCGACGATCCGGTCGCGGTCCTCGAGCGCCGCCTGGCGACCGATCTCCGGATCCGCGCCCGCGCCGAGGCCCTTGGTGATGTTCGAGCCGATCTGCAGGCTGGCCTTGACCTTCGAGTGCTTCAGCGCCTGCGAGTCGGTGTTGACGCAGACGAAGTCCACGCCCTCGATGCCCGAGGTGAGCATGTGCGCGACGGCATTGCCGCCGCCGCCTCCCACGCCCACGACCTTGATTATTGCCCCCTGATTTTCGGTGTCTGCCAGTACGAACATGTTTGCCGCTCCGTTAAGAAAAGTGACTAGTAACTAGTGACTCGTGACTCGTGACTCGTGAGATCCGCGCCATTGCGAGTCCCGTAAATTCGTCTCCGCCCTTCCCTCTCTGCTTCTCCGCCGCTTCCTACCCGCTACCCGCTGTCCCTATCCGCTTCTTCCTACCCGCTACCCGCTAGTCCCTATCCGCTTCTTCCTATCCCCTATCCCCTGATCCCTATCCCCTTCCTAAAAGTTGCCCTGAAACCACGTCTTCATCCGGTCCATCACGCTCCTGACGCCGCCGCCCGCGCTCGCGATGCGGCCGCGTCGCACGTGGTTCTCGCGACCGAACAGCAGCAGACCCACGCCGGTCGCGTGTATCGGGTTGCGCACGACGTCGACGAGCCCGCTGACGCCCTGCGGCAGGCCGAGCCTGACCGGCGCGTGGAAGATCTCCTCGGCCAGCTCGATCACGCCTTCCATCTTTGCGCTGCCGCCCGTGAGCACGACGCCGGCCGCGATCATCTGCTCGAAGCCGGCACGGTGCAGCTCGTCGCGGACCAGCACGAAGAGCTCCTCGTAGCGCGGCTCGACGACCTCCGCGAGCGTCTGCCGCGCGAGCCGCCGCGCGGGGCGATCGCCGACGCTCGGCACCTCGATCGTCTCGTCGGGGTTCGCAAGCTGCGAGAGCGCGCAGGCATAGCGGACCTTGAGATCCTCGGCATGGTGCGTCGGCGTGCGCAGGCTCACCGCGATGTCGTTGGTGACCTGGTCGCCGGCGATCGGGATCACGGCGGTGTGCCGGATCGCGCCGCCGGAGAACACGGCGATGTCGGTCGTGCCGCCGCCGATGTCCACCAGGCAGACGCCGAGTTCCTTCTCGTCCTCGGCCAGCACCGCGTAGCTCGAGGCGAGCTGCTCGAGCACGATGTCCTCGACCTCGAGCCCGCAGCGCTGCACGCACTTGACGATGTTCTGCGCGGCGCTCTCGGCGCCGGTGACGATGTGCACCTTGGCCTCGAGCCGCACGCCGGACATCCCGACCGGCTCGCGGATGCCCTCCTGCGCGTCGATCAGGAATTCCTGCGGCAGGATGTGCAGGATCTTCTGGTCGGCCGGGATCGCGACCGCACGCGCCGCGTCGATCACGCGCTCGACGTCGCCCGGCGTCACTTCCTTCTCGCGGATCGCGACGATGCCGTGCGAGTTCAGGCTCCGCACGTGACTGCCGGCGATGCCGGCGAACACCGAGTGGATCTCGCAGCCGGCCATCAGCTCGGCCTCCTCGACCGCGCGCTGGATCGACTGCACCGTCGAGTCGATGTTGACGACCACGCCCTTCTTCAGGCCGCGCGACGGGTGCGAGCCGAGGCCCACGACCTCGATCTTGCCGTCGGCAGCGAGCTCGCCGACGATCGCGACGACCTTCGAGGTGCCGATGTCGAGTCCGACGATCAGGTTGCGCTCTGTTTTTCTAGCCATCGGGCATCGCATCCTGTGTCGGCGCAGCGGCGACGGCGGAACGGGCGTTCCAGCCGACGCTGAACCCGTTCGTGTATCGCATGTCCACGTGTCTGATCTCCGCACTGCGCTTCGCCACCATCGGGCTGGCGAGGCGTATGAATCTCTCGAGGCGCTCGTTCACCGCCTGCCGGCCGAGGCGCACGATCAGGCCGTTGTCGAGGTCGAGCTCCCAGGCGCCGCGCTCGTTCAGCCGCACGCCGCTCAGCCTCAGCCCGACTTCGAGCAGGCGCCCCTGGGCCTCGAGGTACAGCTGCGCCACGTTGCCTTCGCTGCCCTCCGGGCCCTCGAGTCGCGGCAGCTCGGGCGGCACGTAGCGGGCGTTGCGTATGAACAGGTCGCCGCGCGTGTTCAGCAGCCCGGCCTCGTTCCAGCGGGCCGCGGCGACCTGCTCGGTGACCCGCACGTGGATCGCATCCGGCCATCGCCGGTGAACGACCGCACGGTCCACCCATTCGAGGGCCTCGATACCCTCGCGGACGCCATCGAGGTCCACCGAGGCGAGTCCGCCGCCGACCGTACGGGACACGACCGCCTCGACCTCCGGCGGCGAGACCCGCTGGAAGGCGCCGTCGACGACGACGCGTCGTACCGGCCGGTCCACCGCGTACAGCAGGCCCACCGCGAACGCTGCGCAGCCCGCGAACACGGCCAAGGTCGCGCCGACCGCCCGCCAGTTGACCTGCGCGAGCCACGAGACACGCTCGCTGCGCGGCTTGCGGCGGTTGCGCCTGGCCCAGGGCAGCCTCATTCCCGCCCTCCGTTCGCGCCCGGCGCGGCGAGGCTGGTCTCGAGCACGCGCCAGACCAGCTCGTCGAACTCGATGCCGCGCTCCCGCGCCGCCTTCGGCACCAGCGAATGGCTGGTCATGCCCGGCGCGGTGTTCACCTCGAGCAGCCAGGGACGGCCGGAGCGGTCGCGCATGAAGTCCACCCGGCCCCAGCCGCGGCAGTCGAGCGCAAAGAACGCCGCCAGCGCGAGGCTGCCGAGTTCCTGCTCCGCCGCGCCGGTGAGCCCGGGACACAGGTACTGCGTGTCCTCCGCGACGTACTTGGCGTGGTAGTCGTAGTACTCGCCGGCAGGCACGATGCGGATCGAGGGCAGGGCCTCGTTGCCGAGCACGGCGACCGTGTACTCCTCGCCCTGCACCAGCTGCTCGACCAGCAGCGGCCCTGCGTAGCGCACCGCGAGCTCGACCGCGGCCGGCAGGTCCGCGTCCTTGAAGCAGCGGCTGACGCCGACGCTCGATCCCTCGCAGGCGGGCTTCACGATCACGGGCAGCCCGATCTTGCGGGCGGCCGCGAGCACGTCGTCACCGCGCTCGAGGCTCACGTAGGCCGGCGTCGGCAGCCCGAGCGAGAGCCAGACCTGCTTGCTGCGCGTCTTGTCCATCGAGAGCGCCGAGCCGAGCACGCCGGAACCGGTGTACGGAACGCCGAGCGCCTCGAGCAGACCCTGCACGACGCCGTCCTCGCCGCCGCCGCGGTTGCCGTGCAGGATGTTGAACACGCGATCGAAGCGCGCTCCCTCGGGCGCCGCGAGCGCCCGGACGAGCTCGGCGATGCCATCGACCGCGACCGCCTGCACGCCGCGGCGCAGCAGCGCCTCGAGCACGTTCCGCCCTGAATCGAGCGAGACCTCGCGCTCCGAGGAGGTGCCGCCCATCAGCACGGCGACGCGGCCGAAGTCGCGCGGATCCGTTACGCGCAGAGTGCTCATCAGCGTTCCCCCCCGTTGCCGGCCCCGGCCGCGGCGGGCAGCGCCGTGACGAGTTCCTGGGCGACGGCGCCGATGCTGCCCGCGCCCATCGTCAGAACCACGTCGCCGTCGCGGACGATCCCGGCCAGCACGGCCGGGAGTTCGTCGAGCCCGGCGAGCAGCACGGGTTCCACGCGGCCGCGCGATCGCACCGCCCGGCACAGCGCCTTCGCGTCGGCGCCGGGGATCGGCGCCTCGCCGGCCGGATACACCTCGGACACGACCAGCACGTCGGCGTCGGAGAGCACGCGGGCGAAGTCGTCGAGCAGGTCGCGGGTGCGCGTGTAGCGATGCGGCTGGAAAACCAGCACGACGCGCCGGTCGGGCCAGCCCTGGCGCACCGCGTCTAGCGTCGCAGCCACCTCGGTCGGGTGGTGTCCGTAGTCGTCGACCAGCGTCACGCTGCCCGAGCCTGTGCGGATCTCGCCGAGCGTCTGCAGGCGGCGGTCGATGCCCTGGAAGCCGGCGAGCGCGCGCTGGATCGCGGCGTCGGACACCTCGAGCTCGGTGCCCACGGCGATGGCCGCAAGGGCGTTCAGCACGTTGTGCCGGCCGGGCAGGCTCAGCATCACCGGCAACGGCTCCGCGACGCCCGGGCGGACCACGTCGAAGCGCGTGCCGCCGGGCCCGCGCTCGAGGTTCACCGCGCGCACGTCGGCCGGCTCCTCGATGCCGTAGGTCACGTACGGCCGGGCGATGCGGGGCAGCAGGCTTGCGGCATCGTCGTCGTCGCTGCAGACGACTGCGAGCCCGTAGAACGGCAGGTTGTGCAGGAACTCGACGAAGCTCGACTTCAGGTGCTCGAAGTCGCCGCCGTGCGTGCCGAGATGATCCGCATCGACGTTGGTGACGATCGCGATCATCGGCTGCAGGTGCATGAACGAGGCGTCGCTCTCGTCGGCCTCGGCGACCAGGTAGCGGCCCGCGCCGAGCCGCGCATGCGACGCCGCGCTCTTCAGCCGGCCGCCGATCACGAAGGTCGGATCGGCACCGCCCTCGGCGAGCACGCTCGCCACCAGGCTGGTCGTGGTCGTCTTGCCGTGCGTGCCGGCCACCGCGATCGAGTAGCGGAAGCGCATCAGCTCGCCGAGCATTTCCGCGCGCTGCACGACGGGTACGCGCTCGGCCACCGCCTGCTCGAGCTCCGGGTTCGCCGCGTCGATCGCGCTCGAGACCACGACGACGTCGGCGCCCGAGACGTTGCCGGCGCGGTGCCCGATCATCACGCGCGCGCCCAGCGACTCGAGGTGGCGGGTCGTGGCGCTCGCCCTCAGGTCCGAGCCCTGCACCTGATAGCCGAGGTTCAGCAGCACCTCGGCGATGCCGCTCATCCCGGTGCCGCCGATGCCGACGAAGTGGATCGTGTGGATGCGGCGCATGCGATCGCTCATGCGACGGCTCCCGCAGCGGCGACGCAGGCGTCGGCCAGCCGCTCGTCCGCATCGGTGATCGCGGTGCCGCGCGCGGCATTCGCCATTTCGAGCAGCCCGGGGCGACCGGCCTCGAGCAGGCCGCGCAGCATCGCGGCCAGCGACACTGGCGTCAGCCGACTCTCGGGCAGCAGCAGCGCCGCGCCGACCGAGACCACGTACTCGGCGTTGCGCGTCTGGTGGTCGTCCACCGCGGCAGGGAACGGCACCAGTATCGCCGGGACACCGGCGGCGCCGAGCTCGGCGATGGTGAGCGCGCCGGAGCGGCAGACCGCGAGGTCGCACCAGGCATAGGCGCTCGCCATGTCGTCGATGAACGGGCGCACGTCCGCCTGCAGGCCCCGGCTCTGGTAGCCGCGCACCGTGTCGGCGTGCCCCCGCTCCCCGGTCTGGTGGATCACCTCGGGCCGCAGCTCCGCGGGCAGCTCGGCGAGCGCGGCTGGCAGCACCGCATTGAGGCGCGCCGCGCCCTGGCTGCCACCGAACACGAGCAGACGCATGGAACCCTGGCGGCCGGCGTAGCGCCGCGCGGGCGGCGCGACCGCGACGATCTCCGGGCGCACCGGGTTGCCGACGCGCTCGGCCGTCACGCGCGGACCGAAGCTGCCGGGGAATCCCTCGAGCACGCGGTCCGCGAGCTTCGCCAGGAACCGGTTGGTCATGCCGGCGACTGCGTTCTGCTCGTGCACGACCAGCGGCCTGCGGAGCAGCCACGCCGCGAGCCCGCCCGGGCCCGACGCGAAGCCGCCCGCGCCCAGCACGACGGCCGGGTCGTGCCGGCGCACGGCCCGCAATGCCTGCATCACGGCCGCCGCGAGCCGGAACGGCGCGGCCAGCAGCGTCGAGAGCCCCTTGCCGCGCAGGCCGCCGACGTTCAGCCACTCGACCGGAATGCCCTCGGCCGGGACCAGGCGTGCCTCGATGCCGCGCTTCGTGCCCAGCCAGACGATGTCGAAGCCGCGGCGACGCAGCACGCGCGCAGTGGCGAGCGCCGGGAAGACGTGCCCGCCGGTGCCGCCGGCCATGATCATTGCTACCCGGCCGCTCATCGACGACGGACCTCGCGCGCGATCGCCGAGCGTCCCGACAGGCGGACCTCGTGACCGATCCGCAGCAGCACGCCCAGCCAGCCGAGCGTGACCATCATGCTGCTGCCGCCGTAGCTGACGAGCGGCAGCGTCAGGCCCTTGGTGGGCAGCAGCCCCATCGCGACGCCGATGTTCACGAACGACTGCAGCCCCAGCCACACGCCGATCGCCGCGGCCAGGTAGGACTGGAACGGCATCGTGGCCCGCCATGCCTCGCGGGAGAGCGCGAGCGCCCGGCCGACCAGCAGCGCGAACAGCGCGACGACGACGAACACGCCGACGAAGCCGAACTCCTCCGCGAGCACCGCGAACACGAAGTCGGTATGGGCCTCGGGCAGGTAGAAGAGCTTCTGCACGCTGGAGCCCAGGCCCACGCCGAACCACTCGCCACGCCCGATCGCGATCAGCGACTGCACGAGCTGGAAGCCGCTGTCGAACGGATCGTCCCAGGGATCGCGAAACGCCGTCAGCCTGCGCAGCCGGTACGAGGACGTGACGGCCAGCGTGCCCAGCGCGGCGATGCCGAGCACGACCGGCGCGAGCAGGTGGTGCAGCCTGGCACCGGCGAGGAACAGCACGATCAGGCCCGTCGCGACCAGCACCGTCGCGGCGCCGAAGTCCGGCTCCGCGAGCAGCAGCACCGCGGCGGCGGCGAGCACGCCGACCGGCTTCATGAAGCCGACGAAGTCGCTGCGCAGGTCGTCGGCCTTGCGCACCGCGTAGCTCGCGACGTAGGTCAGCAGCATCACCCGGGCGAGCTCGGAGACCTGGAAGTTCATGAAGCCGAGCCGTATCCAGCGGCGGCTGCCGTTCACCTCGTACCCGATGCCCGGCACCAGCACCAGCACGAGCAGCACGAACGCGCCGCCGAGCAGGTACATCGCGTGCTGTTCCCAGATCCGGGTCGGCACCAGCAGCCCGACCAGCGCGGCCAGCAGCCCGATCCCGACGGCGATCAGCTGGCGCTGGAAGAGCAGGAACGGCTGGCCCGCGTCGTGGGCCGAGATGCCGATCGACGCCGAGGCCACCATGACGAGGCCGATCAGCAGCAGCCCGGCCACGGGCCCGATCACCCAGGGATCGAGCTGGAAGCGGCCCGGGCGGCCCGTCGAGCGTGCGAAGACTGCGGCGGCGTTCGTGCTCATCCGGCGAGGCCTCGGACCGCGGCTGCGAACTGCTCGCCCCGCTCGGTGTAATCGCGATACATGTCCAGGCTCGCGCAGGCGGGAGAGAGCAGCACCGTATCGCCGGGCTCGGCCGCGTCGCGCGCAGCCGCGACCGCGGCGCGCATGTCCGGGGCGCCGAGCGTCGCGCAGACGCCCTCGAGCGATTCGGCCAGGCGCGGCGCGTCGCGCCCGATCAGCACGGCCAGCCGGACCTTGCCGCGGCAGGCCTCGCGCAGCTCGCCGAAGTCCTGCCCCTTGCCGTCACCACCGGCGATCAGCACCAGCGGACCGGGCATCCCGGCCACCGCGGCCACCGTCGCACCGACGTTCGTGCCCTTGGAATCATTGACGAAGTCGACGCCGCCGATCTCGGCGACCCATTGCGAGCGATGCGGCAGGCCGGCGAACTCGGCCAGCACCGCGAGCGCCGGGGCACGCGGCAGGCCGAGCGCCTCGCCCATCGCGAGCGCGGCCATCGCGTTGGCGGCGTTGTGCAGGCCCTTGAGTCGCATCGCGGCCAGCGGCAGCAGCGGTTCGCCGTGGCGCAGTATCGTCGGCTCCGGGTCCTGCGCCAGCCAGTAGTCGGCGGCCGGGTCGTGCAGGCTGAAGCTGATCAGCTGCTGGTCGTCGCGCGGCATGCCGCTCACCCAGGCGTCGTCGGCATTGACCACCGCGACCTCGGTGCGGTCGTAGATCCTCGCCTTCGCGGCCGCGTAGTCGGCCAGCGTCGCGTAGCGGTCCATGTGGTCCGCAGTCACGTTGGTCACGACGGCCGCGGCGGTTGCGAGCGAGTGCGTGGTCTCGAGCTGGAAGCTCGAGAGCTCGAGCACGTAGAGATCCGGCCGCGGCGCCTCGAGCAGGTCCAGTGCCGGCCGGCCGAGGTTGCCGCCGGCGAGCGTGCTGCGTCCGGCCGCGATCGCGAACTCGGCGACCAGCGTCGTCACCGTGCTCTTGCCATTGGTGCCGGTCACGGCGGCCACCGGTGCGCTCACTTCGCGCGCGAACAGCTCGACGTCGCCGACCACCGGCAGGCCGCGCGCGAGCGCCTCCCGTGCGATCGGCTCGCCGAGCGAGAGCCCTGGCGAGATCACGACCTGTGCGACGTCATCGAGCAGCGAGGAATCGAAAGCACCGCAGCGCAGCTCGACGCCGGGCAGCTCGCTGCGCAGCTCCGCGGCCGCGGGCGGCTCGGCGCGCGAGTCCGCCACGCGCAGCGTGAACCCGTTGCGGCGCAGGTACCGGGCCACCGACAGGCCGGTACGGCCGAGGCCGAGCACCAGCGCACGGCTGCCCGGTTCGATCGCTGCGAGCGCGGTGGCGACGGTGCTCATCTGAGTTTCAACGTCGCGAGCCCGACCAGCACCAGGATCACCGTGATGATCCAGAAGCGGACGATCACCTTGGGCTCGGCCCAGCCCTTGAGCTCGTAATGGTGGTGAATCGGGGCCATCCTGAAGATCCGCTTGCCGCGGAGCTTGAAGGAGCCGACCTGGAGGATGACGGAGACGGTCTCCATCACGAACACGCCGCCCATGATGAACAGCACGATTTCCTGGCGGACGATCACGGCGATCACGCCGAGCGCCGCGCCGAGCGCCAGTGCGCCGATGTCGCCCATGAACACCTGGGCGGGATAGGTGTTGAACCACAGGAAACCGAGCCCGGCGCCGACGATGCCCGCGCAGATCACCAGCACCTCGCCGGAGCCGGCGATGTAGGGGATGCCGAGGTAGTTCGCGAACACGACGTTGCCCGAGGCGTAGGCGAACACGCCGAGCGCGCCGCCCACCAGCACGGCGGGCATGATCGCGAGCCCGTCGAGCCCGTCGGTCAGGTTGACCGCGTTGCTCGAGCCCACGATGACGAAGTAGGCGAGCACGATGAAGAACGGCCCTAGCGGGATCACGAAGTCCTTGAAGAAGGGCACGTACAGCGTCGTCTCGGCCGGCGAGCGCGCCAGCACGTAGATCGCGATCGCGGCGCCGAGGCCGGCCACCGACTGCCAGAAGTACTTGTAGCGGGCGATCAGGCCGCGCGAGTCGCCGACCACCAGCTTCAGGTAGTCGTCCCAGAAGCCGATCAGCCCGAACGCGACGGTCACGCCCAGCACGATCCAGACGAAGCGGTTGGCCAGGTCCGCCCAGAGCAGCGTCGCCGCCACGATCGCGACGAGTATCAGCGCCCCACCCATCGTCGGCGTGCCGGCCTTGGAGAGGTGGCTCTGCGGACCGTCGCTGCGCACCCGCTGGCCGACCTGGTGCTCCGCGAGCTTGCGGATCATCGGCGGACCGACGATGAACGACAGCACCAGCGCCGTCAGCGCCGCGAGGATCGCGCGCAGCGTCAGGTAGCTGAAGACGTTGAAGCCCGAGTAATACTGGGTCAGCCACTCGGCGAGGTAGCGCAGCATTCAGTGCCCCCCTGCCGCGGCCGCGGCCCCGTCGGCGTCGGCGGCCAGCGCCGCAACGACCTGCTCCAGGCGATTGACCCGCGAACCCTTGACCAGCACGGTCACCCCGGGCGCGAGGCCGCGGCGGGTCTCCTCGGCCAGGTCCGCGACGTTCTTGAACCACGTCGCGCCGGGCCCGAACGCCTCCACGGCATGCCGCGCGTCCGCGCCGACCGCGAGCAGCCGGTCGACTCCGCTCGTCCGCGCGAACTCGCCGATCTCCGCATGCAGTCGCGGCGATTCCTCGCCGAGTTCCGCCATCGCGCCGAGCACCAGCCAGTGCTGCCCGGGCAACGTGACCAGCGAGCGGATGCCGGCACGCATCGAGCCGGGGTTCGCGTTGTAGGAATCGTCGATCAGCCGGGCGCCGCCAGCGGCGCGCTTCGTCTCGAGCCGGCCGGCGACCGGTCGAACCGCGGCGAGGCCGGCGTGGATCGCCGGAAGGTCCGCGCCGGCGGCGTGGCTCGCGGCCGCGGCGGCCAGCGCGTTCATCACGTTGTGCTCGCCGGCGAGCGCGATGGTCATTCGTCCCCGGCCCGCGGGCGAGTCGAGATCGAACTCGGTGACGAAGCCCTGCTCGGTGGCGCGGGTCACGACATCCGTGGCGCGGAAGTCCGCGCGCTCGCGCATGCCGAAGCTGAGCACGCGGCCCGCCGAGCGCGCGAGCCCGTGCCACAGCGCCGCGAAGCGATCGTCGGCGTTGATCACGGCCGAGTCCTCGATGCCCAGCGCCTCGAACAGCTCCCCCTTGCCGCGGGCGACGCCCTCGAGGCTCCCGAAGCCCTCGAGGTGGGCCGGGCCCGCGTTGATCACCAGCCCGACGTTCGGGCGGGCGATCGCGGCCAGGTGCGCGATCTCGCCGAGGTGGTTGGCGCCCATCTCGATCACCGCGTAGCGGTGCGTGGGCTCGAGCCGGCACAGCGTGAGCGGCACGCCGATGTGGTTGTTCAGGTTGCCCTGTGTGACCAGGCAGGCGCCGAGGCGCGAGAGTATCTGGCCGGTCATCTCCTTGACCGTGGTCTTGCCGTTGCTGCCGGTGATGCCGACGACCGTCGCCTGCTCGGCCCGTCGCCAGCCGGCCGCAAACCGCGTCAGCGCCTCGAGCGTGTCGGAAACGATCACCTGCGCCAGCTGCGTAGCGACGGCACGGCTCACGACCGCCGCGACCGCGCCGCGCGCGGCTGCATCGGCGACGAAGTCGTGGCCGTCGAAGCGCTCGCCCGCGAGCGCCACGAACAGCGAGCCCGGCTCGAGGCTGCGGCTGTCGATCGTCACCGCGCCGAAGGCCGCGTTCTCGCCGCGCAGGACCCCGCCCGAGCTGCGCGCGAATCCTGCCAGGTCGCGGATCATCCCTCGACTCCGAGCGCGTCGAGCACGACCTTGCGATCGCTGAAGGGCCGCGTCTCGCGACCGACCAGCTGGTACTGCTCGTGTCCCTTGCCGGCGACCAGCACGACGTCCCCGGCCTCGGCCTCGAGCACCGCCTGGTGTATCGCCGTCGCGCGATCCGGCAGCACTCGCGCAGCCGATGCGTCGCCCATGCCGGCGAGGATCTGCTCGATGATCGCGTGCGAATTCTCGCTGCGCGGGTTGTCGTCGGTGACGATGACGGTGTCGGCCAGGCTCTCGGCGATCGCGCCCATCTGCGGCCGCTTGCCGGGATCGCGGTCGCCACCGCAACCGAATACGCAGTGCAGCCGGCCGCGGGTGTGGGCACGCGCCGCGTCGAGCGCCTTCGCGAGCGCGTCCGGCGAATGCGCGTAATCGACCAGCACCAGCGGCTGCGCGCCGCCGCCGAAAGCCTCCATCCGTCCCGGCGGCGCGACGCAGGTCGCGAGCGCGACCAGCGCCTTCTGCATCGGTACGCCCCAGCCGAGCAGCACGCCGAGTACCGCCAGCAGGTTCTCGGCGTTGAATTCGCCGATCAGCGGCGAGCGCAGCGTCCCGGCGCCCCAGCTGCTCTCGATGTGCAGCGAGAGTCCGACGCTGGTGGCACGCAGCTCCGGCAGGCGGATCCAGCCCGCAGTCCGCGGCAGCCAGAGCTCGTTCGAGCTCGAGTACAGGACCGCCTCGACCGAGTCGTCGAGCTGCTCGGCCAGCGCGCGGCCGAACGGGTCACGCACGTTGATCACCGCCCGCCGCAGGCCCTCGCTCGCGAACAGGCGGGCCTTGGCCTGCTGGTAGGACTCGAGCGTTCCGTGGTAGTCGAGGTGGTCGCGGCTCAGGTTCGTGAAGACAGCGGTCCCGAAGCGCACGGCCGCCACGCGTTGCTGGTCGAGCGCGTGAGAGGAAACCTCCATCGCCAGCGACTTCGCTCCACGGTCACGAGCCTCGGCCAGCCGGCGATGCACGCTCACGACGTCCGGAGTCGTGAGCCCCGCGTCGTGCAGGTCGCCGGGGCGTCCGAAGCCGAGCGTGCCGAGATACGCGCCACGGCGCCCGACCGCGTCCGCCGCCTGCGCGAGCAGGTACGCGGTCGTCGTCTTGCCGTTGGTGCCGGTGATCCCGGCGACCTCGATCTGCTGCGACGGCTCGCCGAAAAAGCGCGCGGCGATGGCGCCGGCCGCGGCAGCCAGCCCCTGCACCTCGACGCACACCACCTGCGGCGGCAGCGGCGGTGCCTGGACGCCCTCCAACGGATCCCAGAGCACCGCGACGGCACCCTTCTCTGCCGCTGTGGCGGCGTGAGCGAGCCCGTGAGTGCTGCGGCCCCGGCAGGCGATGAATGCGCACCCGGGCGTTGCCTCGCGGCTGTCCTGGGTCAGGTCCAGGATCTCCACGTCCCGCCCGGGCGCCGCATAGCCCGCCAGCAGCGCCGCGAGCGAGCTGCGGTAAACGGGCTCTGGGCCTTCCTCCAGCACCGCGTTCATGCCTGGTCCACCCGCATCGCTCACCATGGATCCTGCGCCTGCACCAGCGTGGTCGCCGGCATGCGCTGCAGATCGTCGGGCGGCAGTGCAAGCAGCCGCAGCGCCCCCGACATCACGTTCGAGAACACCGGCGCCGCCACCTCGCCGCCGTAGTAGGCGCGACCACCCGGCTCGTCGATCACGACGACGGCGGCCAGTCGCGGCTTGCTGGCCGGAACGACGCCGCCGAAGACCGCCATGTACTTGTGTGTCGAGTAGCCGCCGGCCTGGGAGGCTTTCCACGATGTGCCGGTCTTGCCCGACACCCGGTAGCCCATGATCGCCGCGCGCCGCGCCGTGCCCTCTTCGCTGACGACGTGCTCGAGCATTTCGACGACTTCCCTGGCCACGGGCTCCTCGAGTACGCGCTCGCCCGGCGGCGGCGCATCGAGCGCCCGCAGGCTCACCGGCCGGCGGACGCCCCCGGCGCCGAGCACTGCGAACGCCTGCGCAAGTTGCAGCGGCGTGACCGAGAGCCCGTAGCCATAGGACATCGTCGCCTGGTTGATCTGGCGCCAGTGGCCCGGGCTCGTCAGGATGCCGGCCGACTCGCCCGGAAAGCCCGAGCCGGTCACGCGGCCGAATCCGAGCCGGTCCAGCAGGTCCCACATCTGGTCGGGCTTCAGCGAAAGCGCAATCTTCGCCACGCCCACGTTGCTCGACTTCGCCAGCACGGTCGTCACGTCGATCGTGCCGAGGTTGCGCTTGTCCTTGACCGTCTTGACACCGACCTTGAGCATGCCGGGCGAGGTATCGACCAGCGTGTCGGGGTGGTAGCGCCCGGTTTCCATGCCGGCGGCCACGATGAACGGCTTGATGCTCGAGCCCGGCTCGAAGAAGTCGTTGGTCGCGCGGTTGCGGTAGCGCGAAGCCGCATACTGCTCGCGGTCGTTCGGATTGAAGGCCGGCTGGTTGACCATCGCCAGCACCTCGCCGGTGGCGACGTCGAGCACGACCACCGAGCCGCCGCGGGCGCGGTTCGCCTGCACCGCCGCCTTCAGCTCGCGATAGGCGAGGTACTGGATGCGCAGGTCGATGCTGGTGCGCAGGTCCTGGCCGGGGCGGGGCGCCCTGATCAGGTCGATGTCCTCGATCGTGCGACCGAGCCGGTCGCGGATCACGCTCTTCGCGCCGCTCTGGCCGCCGAGCCACTGGTCGAAGGCGAGCTCGAGCCCCTCCTGCCCGATGTCGTCGACGTTGGTGAAGCCGAGCAGGTGGCCCGTGACCTCGCCCGCCGGGTAATAGCGCCGGTACTCTCGCAGCGTGTCCACGCCGGGGATGTCCAGCGCCTTGACCGCGGCGGCATCCTGCGGCCGCATGTGCCGCACCAGGTAGACGAACTCGCGGTCGAGGTTGCTCGTCACCCTGCGCGCGAGCCACTGCGGATCGCGCCCGAGCGCCTTCGCCAGCCCGGGGAACTTGTCCGGCACCTGGGCAAGCTTGCCGGGGTCGGCCCAGACGGTGTCCACCGGCGTGCTGACCGCGAGCGGCTCACCGTTGCGGTCGAGGATCATGCCGCGGTTCGCCGAGAGCTTCGCCTCGCGCAGGATCCGATCGTCGCCCTGCTTCTCGAGGAAGCTCTGGTCGATGACCTGCAGGTACACGGCCCGCGCGAGCAGCGCCACCGCGCAGAGCGCCAGCGCACCGAGGACCAGCCAGTGGCGCCAGCGCAGGTCCGGCGCCTCGGCCTCGCGCTTCGTGTCGCGCATCATCATGGCTGCACGATGCGCAGGTCGCTGGCCTGCGGGATGATCATGCGCAGCTCGTCGCGCGCCATCCGCTCGACGCGGCCGTGCGTGGCCCAGGTGCTCTGCTCGAGCTGCAGCTGACCCCACTCGATGTCGAGCTCGTCGCGCTCGGTGACGAGTTCCTGCAGCTCGATGAAACGGGTGCGGGCCTGGTGCTTCGCGTACACGACGCCGAGCGCGGAGGCGAGCACTGCCACCCAGAGCACCGCCACCAGGATCCGCCAGTAGCCGGGGCTCATGCCGCGAGCCTCTCGGCGACGCGCAGCACGGCGCTGCGCGCACGCGGGTTGCGCGCGAGCTCGGCCTCGCCGGCCGTCACAGCCGCACCTGCCTTGCGCAGCGTCGGCCGGGCGTGCGGCGGCACCTCGGGAAGCCCTGCGTAGACGGGGTCGCCCTGGGCTTCGCGGCGGATGAACCGCTTGACGATGCGGTCCTCGAGCGAGTGGAAGCTGATGACGCAGAGTCGGCCGCCCGGCGCGAGCAGCCGCACCGCCTGCGGCAGCGCGGCCTCGAGCGCCTCGAGTTCGCGGTTCACGTGGATGCGTATCGCCTGGAAGCTGCGCGTCGCCGGATGCTTGCCCGGCTCGCGCGTCGGCACCGCGCCGGCGATGATCGCGGCGAGCTCGGAAGTGCGCTCGATCGGCGCGGCACGACGCGCCTCGACGATCGCGCGCGCGATGCGGCGGGCGAAGCGCTCCTCGCCCAGCGAATGCAGGACGTCGCTGATTTCGCGCTCACTGGCTCTTGCGAGCCAGTCCGCAGCGCTCTGCCCGGACTCGTTGTCCATCCGCATGTCGAGCGGCCCGTCCTGCATGAAGCTGAAGCCGCGCCCGGCTTCATCGAGCTGCGGCGAAGAAACCCCGAGGTCCAACAGCACGCCCTGCAACCCGTCATCAACACCCGCCGCCCGGACCAGCTCCTCGAGCCTGCCGAACGACCCCCGAATGAGCGTGAGACGCGGCTCCGCACCGAAACGCTGGCGCCCGTACTCGATGGCCGAGGGATCGCGGTCGATCGCGATCACGCGCCCATCGGGTCCGAGTGCGCCGAGGATGGCCGCCGTGTGCCCTCCCCGGCCGAACGTAGCGTCGCAATAGCGGCCGTTGGCCTGCACTGCGAGCCCAGCCAGCACTTCGTCGAGAAGTACCGGCTCGTGCAGGTTCACGTCCGCGCCTACAACGACAGCTGCTCGAGCTCGGCGGGCAACTCGCCCGTCTCCTCGCCCGCCTGCAGCCAGCCGTCCCGACGCTCGTTCCAGTGCTGCTCGTCCCAGAGCTCGAACCGACTGCCCTGGCCTATCAACGTGGCCTGCCGCGAAAGACCGGCGAATTCGCGCAGCTTCGGCGGTATCAGCACCCGCCCGTGCGAATCGAGGTCGAGATCGGTCGCATGCCCGACCATCAGTCGCTGCAGGCGCCGCGCCTGAGCGTTCAGCGTCGGGAGCCGCATCAGCTTGCGTTCGATCTCTTCCCAGTCCGGCAGCGGATAGATCAGCAGGCAGCGATCGCTGCGATCGACCGTCACCACGAGGCGCCCGTCGCCGCGCTCCAGGAGCATTTCCCGGTAGCGCGCAGGCATGGCCATGCGCCCCTTGGCATCCAGCGTCACTTTGTTCGCGCCGCGAAACATTTCAGGCCGTTGATGGGCCGGTGGCCCATTTCATCCCACTTTTTCCCACTTCGCGCCACTATAGGTTGCGCGCGCGCAGAGAGTCAACGGCTCGATGAAAATTTTTCCATGAGCTACAGCAACTTAGCTCCCATTCGCGACACTGGGGACGGGCTATCCAACTGGATAGTGAACTCAATCAATCGTTTAGCAATGATTCCTTAGGAGCGCGTGAGATCGCGCCGGACGTGGGAATCACCGGCCGATTACAGCGCGGCTGCAGGGCCGCGCCTCGGCACTGGCCGCGGATCCTGCGCGTGAGGATCTCCAAGGTGGGACGGCAATCCACGCATCCACCGCCGCCGGGCGGGCGGCGGTGGGGCAAAGTGGGCCGGGAAATGGGAGCCGGCCGATAAGCCGGGTTCTGTCGTGGGCAACCATCCATCTGGGACGAACGTCGCCGCTCGCCTCTAGCGACCTACCCGGAAGCCCCTGCGGGCCGCAGTTGCGGTCCCTTGCGGGTCCGCGCGCTTCCCTATTTGGTCTTGCTCCAGGTGGGGTTTGCCGTGCCGTCGCGTGTTGCCACCGACGCGGTGCGCTCTTACCGCACCCTTTCACCCTTGCCTGCCGGCTTGCGCCGACATAGGCGGTCTGCTCTCTGTTGCACTTTCCGTGGGCTTTCGCCCCCCAGGAATTACCTGGCACCTTGCCCTGTGGAGCCCGGACTTTCCTCCACGATCTCTCGCAGCGGTTGCCTGGCCGGCTCCCGTCGCGATTATACCCGAGTCCGCCTCTCAGCCCTTGCTCGCGAGCGCGCGCTCGTAGAGCTCCTTGCGCGGCAGTCCCGTGATCTGCGCGGCGAGCCTCGCCGCCTGCGATGGCGGCAGCTCGAGCAGCAGCAGCCTGAGCAGCTGGTCTGCGTCCACCTGCGAGGCCGTGCGCGCAGCTTCGTCGGCCCCGTGCACCAGCAGCACGATTTCTCCGCGCGCGAGCGCCGGGTCCGCATCGGCCTGAGCCGCAAGCTCGCCGAGCGACCCGCGATAGACGGTTTCGAATTTCTTCGTGAGTTCGCGCGCGACGACGGCCTGGCGATCCGCGCCGAAACGCTCGCGGAGTTCCTCGAGCGTCTCGCGCAGCCGATGCGGGGCCTCGTAGAACACCAGCGTACGCGGCTCGACGGCCAGCTCCTCGAGCCGCTGCCGCCGCGCGGCGGCCCGCGCCGGCAGGAACCCCTCGAATACGAATCGATCGGTGGGCAGGCCTGCGACGGAAAGCGCGGCGACCAGCGCCGACGGCCCGGGCACCGCGACGATCTCGATCCCGGCCTGCGCCGCTGCGCTGACCAGCGCGAGGCCCGGGTCGCTCACGAGCGGCGTGCCGGCGTCACTGACCAGCGCGACCTCCGCCCCGGCGGCGAGGCGCTCTACGATGCGCGGGACCCGCTCGCGCTCGTTGTGTTCGTGCAGCGACTCCAGGGCTCCGCCCGGGCGCTCGATGCCGCAGGCGGCGAGCAGCTGCCCGGTCCGCCGCGTGTCCTCCGCGAGCACCAGCTCGGCCCGTCGCAGCACCTCGGCGGCACGCGGCGTCAGGTCGCCGAGGTTGCCGATCGGCGTCGCGACGACGAACAGTGTGCCGCGCGCGGGCGCGACGATAGAATTGCGGGGTTCGCTCGCCAATCGCAGGTTCCTCCCACCCCATGCTGCACGCACCTGATCGCCGCCGGCAAGCCGCGGCAACACGGCTTCTGCTGCTGATGCTCGTGCTGGCGCTTGCGCTGCCCTCCGGGCCAGCACTCGCCTCGCGGCGCGACGATATCGCCGCGGCCGAGGCCGCAGCGCTGGCCGGACGCCATGCCGAGGCCGCCCGACTGTACGAGAGCGCGTCCGAGCGGCGCTTTTTCGGCACGGACCGCAGCGTCGCGCTGCTCGCGGCCCGCGAATACCTGGCGGCGGGCCAGGTCGATGATGCCGATCGCATGGCGGATGCCGCGCGCGGACGATTCAACGACGACGAGGCGATCCTCTACGCGCGGATACGCGCGCAGATCGCACTCGCGCAGCGGGACCCGGGCGCGGCGCTCTCGGCGCTCGAGCAGGCGCCCGAACCGTTGCCAGCCGCCGTCGAGGCGGAATTCGAGGAACTCCGCCGGCAGGCCGAGACGATGCTGCGCCCGCCGGCGCCGGCCGTCGTCTCGCCGCTGCCAGCCGCGCCGCAACCCGAATCGGTGATGGGCATGAGCCGCGAGGAACTGCTGCCACAGGGCAGCGTCGAGCGCGTCGCGCTGCTGCTGCCGCTCTCGGGCCGTCTCGGCGCCGTCGGCGCGGCCGTTCGCGAGGGATTCATCGCGGGCTGGTACGGCGAGTCCGCCGACTATCGCCCGGAGGTCGCCATCTACGACACGGCGAAATCAGGCGTCAGCGCCGCCTTCGAGCAGGCGCTCGCGGAGCAGGCGCAATTCGTCGTCGGACCGCTCACCAAGGACGACGTCGCGACGCTCGCGGCGCGCGACGACATCTACGTTCCGGTGCTCGCACTGAACTCCTATGCGGGCGCGTCTCCACCGCCGTTCCTGTATCGCTTCTCACTCGATCCGGAAGAGGAGGCCCGCGCGGTCGCGCGACGCATCGCGGCGGACGGGCACCTGCGCGGCATCGCGCTGTTTCCCGGCGGTGAGTGGGGCGAGCGCGTATTCGAGGCGTTCAACAGCGAGGCCGCCGCGGCGGGGCTCGTGATCCTCTCGGCGCAGCCGTTCAACCCGGGCGCGACGGATTTCTCCGGGCCGCTGCGCGCCGCGCTCGGGCGCTTCGCGGGCGCCGGCGACCGCAAGGACGGCAAACCTGCGCCGAAGCGCGACGCGGTGGCCGAGGCGCGCGATGGCCCGCAGTTCGCCTTCGTGGCAGCCAGCGCACCGGTGGCACGCGCGATCAAGCCACAGCTGCGTTTCCAGATGAGCTACGTGCTGCCGGTGTACTCGACGTCCGATGCCTGGGAGCCGGGAGCCACCGGCGTGCGCGACATGAACGGGCTCACGTTTCCCGAGCTGCCGTGGATCCTCTACGACGGCCAGGGCGCACCCGGACTGTGGGACCTCACCAGGGGCGACTGGGCACGGCAGTCGCGCGGCCTGCTGCGGCTCTACGCGTTCGGCTTCGACGCCTACCAGCTGATGCGCAGCCTGCGCGGGAGCGCGCGCACTTTTGGTCTCGCGGGTCTCACGGGCACGCTGGACATCGACGCGAGCGGCGTAGTCCAGAGGCAGATCGAGTTCGCGCGCGTCGTCAATGGCGAAGCGGAGCCCGCCGGCACCGCGATCTTCATTCCGGCCAGTGAGCCCTGAAACGACGACGGTCCTCGGCCGCCGGGCCGAGGACCTCGCGCTCAGCCACCTCGAGCAGCACGGCCTGCGCCTGCTCGAGCGCAACTACCGCTGCCGCGGCGGCGAGATCGACCTGGTGATGATGGACGGCACGACGCTGGTGCTGGTCGAGGTCCGCTCGCGATCGAACGCCGGATTCGGCAGCGCCGCCGAGACGGTCGGAGCGCGCAAGCAGGCACGCATCACGCTCGCCGCGCGCCACCTGCTGCGGACGCGCGCGCAGCTGCGGCGCCTGCGCGCCCGCTTCGACGTCGTCGCGCTGGATCCCGGTGACTCGCCCGGGGAATTCCGGGTGAGCTGGATTCGGGATGCGTTTCGGACGCGGGGCTAGAGGCCGAGGGATAGGCGTTAGGGGTTAGGGGTTAGGGATTAGGGACTAGGGGTTAGGCTAGTTGCCCACGCTAGCCAGCTATCCCCTATCCCCTAACCCCTATCCCCTACTTCACCACCTTCAGCGCCGGGCGCTTGCGCTCGCCGCCTGCCGGCGACGGCGCGCCCTCGCCCTGCGGCGCGTCCCCGGGCGAATCCGGGGGCGGGGCGTTCTCCTCCTCGGTGAAGATCATCCCCTGCCCGGTCTCCCGGGCGTAGATCGCGAGCACCGCGTCGATCGGTACGCGCACCTCCATCGGCGTACCGCCGAACCTGCCGCTGAAGGTCACGCCCGCCTCGTCCATGCGCAGCCCGGCCGTGGCCTGCCAGCTGATGTTCAGGATGATCTTGCCGTCGTTCACGTAGGCGCGAGGCACCTCGACCGCCTCGGCACCGGCGTCCGCGACCAGGTGCGGCGTGCAGTTGCTGTCGCTGATCCACTCGTGCATCGCGCGCAGCAGATAGGGCTTGCGCGGCTTCAACCGCGCATCTCCCGCTCCTCCTCGCTCAGGCTGGCCTGGAACGAGGGCCGTCCGAAGGCCCGGTCGCAGTAGCGGGAGATCGCCTGCGCCTCGGCGGGCAGCTCGATGCCCCAGTGCTCGAGCCTCCAGAGGATCGGCGTGACCGCGGCGTCGAGCAGCGAGAAGTGGTCGGCGAGGAACCAGGGCTTGATGCGGAAGATCGGCTCCGACGAGAGCAGGCTCTCCTTCAGGATCTTGCGTTGCCGCTGCGCCTCGCGGCCGTCGCCGCGCTCGATCGCCTCCGCGCAGCCATACCAGTCGTTCTCGATCCGGTGCAGCGCGATGCGTGCCTGCGCCTTCGCGACCGGGTCGCTCGGGAACATGGCCGGATGCGGGAAGCGCTCGTCGAGGTACTCGCCGATGATGCCCGGCTGGTAGACCACGAGGTCGCGGTCCACCAGCGTCGGCACGGACTGGTAGGGATTGAGGTCGAGCAGGTCCTCGGGAGGGTGCCCCGGGACGACCTCGACCACGCGCACCTGGAGACCTTTCTCCTCGAGCACGATCCGGACGCGATGGCTGCCCGGATCATCGCGACGGGAGTAGAGGGTCAGCACGCCCTGGTGGTCGTAGTCTTCATGGTGTTTGGCAACCGGGCGGCCCCGCTCACTTGACGTCCTTCCAGAATTCCTTCTTGAGCGCCCAGGCAATCAGCGTGAATACGATCAGGAAGGCGATGACCGGAAAGCCCAGCGATCGCCGCTGCATCTGCGCCGGCTCGGCGATGTACTCCAGGAAGTTGACCGTGTCGCGCACGAACTCGTCGAACTCCTCCGCCGTCATCGAACCGGGCGAAGCCAGATTGAACTCCTTGAAGTGCTTCTGAGCGACGCCCTGCTCGTCCATTTCCCCTTCCCAGACCGCCTCCTGGTAGCCCTGCAGTGTCCAGAGCACGTGCGGCATCGCCGTGCCGGGCAGCGCGAGGTTGTTGACCCCGGTCGCCTTGGCCGGGTCGAGGTAGAACGAGCGCAGGAAGGTGTAGACGTAGTCGGTGCCGCGGCTGCGGGCGATCAGCGTCAGGTCGGGCGGCTGGACGCCGAACCAGCGCTTCGCGTCGTCGGCGTTCATCGCGCTGCGCATCGTGTCGTGCGGGCGGTCCCCGGTGAACATCAGGTTCTCGACCAGCTGCTCCTCGGTGAGCCCGAGGTCCGCGGCGAGCCGGTTGTAGCGCACGTACTGCGCCGAGTGGCAGCCCAGGCAGTAGTTGACGAAATTCGCCGCGCCTCGCTGCAGCGAGGCCGTGTTCGTCACGTCGTTGTTCGCGTGTTCGAGGTGGCCGCCGCCGCCCGCCGCCAGCGCCGACAGCGGGATCGTCGCAGCGATCAGGGCCAGGAGCTTAGTGCGCATGGTAGGTGACCCTCGTCGGCACGGGCCTGGTCCGGTCGATGCTCGAATACCAGGGCATCAGCAGGAAGAACGCGAAGTACACGGCGGTGAACAGCCGCGCGAGGTTGGTGTACAACGGCGTCGGCGGCTGCAGCCCGAGGTAGCCGAGCGCGATGAAGCTGATCGCGAACGCGATCAGGAAGAACCTGAAGATCGGTCCGCGGTAGCGGATCGACTTGACCTTGCCGCGGTCGAGCCAGGGCAGGAAGAACAGGATCATCACGGCCGCGCCCATCAGCGCGACGCCCATCAGCTTGTTCGGCACCGCGCGCAGGATCGCGTAGAAAGGCGTGAAGTACCACACCGGCGCGATGTGCTCCGGCGTCTGCAGCGGGTTCGCGGGCTCGAAGTTCGCGTGCTCGAGGAAATACCCGCCCATCGTCGGCGCGAAGAACACCACCAGCAGGAACAGGATCAGGAACACGCCGACGCCGACGATGTCCTTGACCGTGTAGTAGGGGTGGAACGGAATGCCGTCGAGCGGGATCCCGTCCGGACCCTTCACCTTCTTGATCTCGACGCCATCCGGGTTGTTCGAGCCCACCTCGTGCAGCGCCATCAGGTGCGCGATGACCAGGAAGACGAGCGCGAACGGGATCGCGATCACGTGCAGCGCGAAGAAGCGGTTCAGCGTGACGTCGGATATGAAGTAGTCGCCCCGGATCCACTCGGTCAGCGCATTGCCGACGTAGGGAATGGCGCCGAACAGCGAGACGATCACCTGTGCGCCCCAGTACGACATGTTGCCCCAGGGGAGCAGGTAGCCGAAGAACGCCTCGGCCATCAGGCAGAGGTAGATCAGCATGCCCAGGATCCACAGCAGCTCGCGCGGCTTCTGGTAGGAGCCGTACAGCAGCGCCCGGAACATGTGCAGGTAGACGACGACGAAGAAGGCCGAGGCGCCGGTCGAGTGCAGGTAGCGGATCAGCCAGCCCCATTCGACGTCGCGCATGATGTACTCGACCGAGGCGAACGCCTCCTGGGCCGAGGGCTTGTAGTTCATCGTCAGGAAGATGCCGGTGACGATCTGCAGCACCAGCACCAGCAGGGACAGCGAGCCGAAGTAGTACCAGAAATTCATGTTCTTCGGCGCGTAGTACTCCGAGACCTGCTCCTTCCAGAGCTTGGTCATCGGGAACCGGTCGTCGATCCAGGCCGTCAGCGCCGCGAGGCGTCCGCCGCCGGACTTGATGCTCTGGCTAGTGCTGGCCATCAGGCGCTCCTCGTGTCAGAGCCGATCAGGATGCGGGTGTCGCTGACGAACTGGTACGGCGGCACCGGCAGGTTGGTCGGGGCGGGAACGTCCTTGAAGACGCGGCCTGACATGTCGAACTTCGAGCCGTGGCAGGGGCAGAAGAACCCGCCCGGCCAGCCGGCTTCGACCGTGGCGTCGCCCGGCGTGAACTTCTCGAGCGGTGCGCAGCCGAGGTGGGTGCACACGCCGACCAGCACGAGGTACTCCGGCTTCACCGCGCGGTCGCGGTTGCGGGCGTATTCGGGCTGCTCCGACTCGTTGGAGTCGGGATCACGGAGCCGGTCCTCGACGCCCTGGAGCTTGCCGAGCATCTCCGGCGTGCGGTTGACGATGAAGATCGCCTTGCCGCGCCACTCGACCTTGACCATTCCGCCCGGCTCGAGCTTGCTTATGTCTACTTCTACCGGCGCCCCGAGGGCCTTGGCCCGGGCGCTCGGCTTCCATGAGGCGAGGAAAGGCACGGCGGCGAAAGCCGCCCCGACCGCCCCGACGGCAACGGTGGCAACGGTCAGGAAATGACGCCTGCCCGCATCGACTTCTTCGGTCATCCAGCACTCCCTTCGACTTGCGGCCCGTGCTGCGCCCGGTGGCGGCCGCGCCGGTCGGTCCAGGACAATGAACTCCGCCTCGGAGCGGCCCTGAGGGCCCTGCCGGGCAGCAGCAAAGTATACACTGCAGCGCAGTAAAAGCCTGAGCCCGGTCCACTGCGCGCCGCGGGGGCCGGACCGGGAAACGGGCCGGGACTCAGCGCCGGGCCGCGACCCGCCGGATCTGCGCCCCGAGTCCCTGCAGCTTCTCCTCGATGCACTCGTAGCCCCGGTCGATGTGGTAGATGCGCTCGACCTCGGTCGTGCCCTCGGCCACCAGGCCCGCCAGCACCAGGCTGGCCGAGGCCCGCAGGTCGGTCGCCATGACCGGGGCGGCGGTCAGCTTCGGCACGCCCTTGATGATGGCGGTGTTGCCTTCCAGGCGGATTTCCGCGCCCATGCGCCGCATCTCCAGCATGTGCATGAAGCGGTTCTCGAAGATGGTCTCGATGATCGTGCCGACACCCTCGGCCACGGTGTTCAGCGCGGCGAACTGGGCCTGCATGTCGGTCGGAAAGCCCGGGTAGGCCGCGGTGCGGATGTCCACGGCACGCGGCCGCCGGCCGTGCATGTCGAGTTCCACGAAGTTCTCGCCGCGAGTCACGGTCCCGCCGGCCTCCTCGAGCTTCGCCAGCACCGCGTCGAGGTGCTCGGCGCAGGCCCCACGCGCCCGGACCCGGCCGCCGGTGATCGCGGCGGCGACCAGGTAGGTCCCGGCCTCGACCCGGTCCGGAAGCACGTCGTAGCTCGCGCCGGCCAGCGACTCGACCCCTTCGACGACTATCGTGTCGGTGCCCTGCCCGGTGATCCGCGCTCCCATCGCGTTCAGGAACTGCGCGAGGTCCACGATCTCCGGCTCCCGGGCCGCGTTCTCGAGGATCGTCCGGCCCTCGGCCAGCGCCGCGGCCATCATCAGGTTTTCGGTCCCTGTGACGGTGACCGTCTCTAGCACGATCCGCGCGCCCTTCAACCGCCCGGCCCGGGCCTTGATGTAGCCGTTCTCGATGTGCACGTCGGCCCCCATCGCCTGCAGGCCGGCGACGTGGATATTGACCGGTCGCGCACCGATCGCGCAGCCGCCGGGAAGCGAGACGTCGGCGGTGCCATAGCGCGCCACCAGCGGGCCGAGCACCAGGATGGCCGCCCGCATCGTCTTGACCAGCTCGTAGGGGGCGAAGGTCTCGCGGGTCGTCGTCGGATCGACCTCGATGCGCATGCGCTCGTCCAGCGTGACGCCCGCGCCCATGCGCCCGAGCAGCTCGATCATCGTCGTGACGTCCTGCAGGTGCGGGACGTTACCGACCGTCACCGGCCCGTCCGCCAGCAGCGCGCCGGCCAGGATCGGCAGCGTGGCGTTCTTCGCGCCGGAGATGCGAACGTCCCCGTCCAGGGGCACGCCGCCGCGGATCTGGAGCTTGTCCAATTGCCGCCCCGCCTCAGGACCCGGACGGCCCGCCCTGGGCCTCGCGCCACTCCGCGGGCGTGTAGGCCGCCATGGACAGCGCGTGGATCTCGCGACCCATCCTTGCGCCGAGCGCGCCGTAGACCAGCTGGTGGCGCTGCAGCGACCGCTTGCCCTCGAACTGCCCGGAGACGACCACGGCCTCGAAGTGAGTATCGTCGTCGGTGACGACCCGCACCTGCGCATCCGGCAGCGCGTCCTTGATCAGCTGGGTGACCTCGTCGGCTTTCATCTGAGACTTGCTCCTGGTCGGGGGCTGGCAAGTGTAACCCGACAGGACCCGCCTCAGCCCGTGACCCGCGGACGAAGGGCGGGCGCTATCATGCAGCCTCGCAAGCCCGAGAAAAGGACCCATGGCGGCAGAGCCCGACAGTGACGAAGCCCTGATCGACCGCGGCCGGCGGGTGCTGGAAGCGGAGGCCGGGGCCGTTGCGGCGCTGGTGGCACGCCTCGGCGCGGATTTCGCCCGTGCCTGCAGGCTGATGCTGGCCTGCGAGGGCCGGATCGTCGTGACCGGCATGGGCAAGTCGGGGCACATCGGCAACAAGATCGCCGCGACGCTCGCGAGCACCGGCAGTCCCGCCTTCTTCGTCCACCCCGCCGAGGCCGTGCACGGCGACATCGGCATGATCACGGCCAAGGACCTGGTCTTCGCACTGTCGAACTCTGGCGAGACCGGCGAGTTGCTGACGATCCTGCCGGTGATCAAGCGCCTGGACGTCCCGCTGATCGCGCTCACCGGGAAGACCTCCTCGACGCTCGCCCGCTACGCAGAGGTCATGCTCGACGTCAGCGTCGAGGCCGAGGCCTGCCCGCTCAACCTCGCGCCGACCACCAGCACGACCGCGATGCTCGCGATGGGCGACGCGCTGGCCGTCGCGGTGCTCGAGGCCCGGGGCTTCACCGAGGAGGACTTCGCGCGCTCCCACCCCGGTGGCGCGCTCGGCCGACGGCTGCTGCTGCACGTCGAGGACGTGATGCGCCGCGGCGAAGACCTGCCGGCGGTCGGTCCCGAGACGCTGCTGCGCGAGGGACTGCTGGAGATGAGCCGCAAGGGACTCGGCATGACCACGATCGTCGACCCCGGCAGCCGGGTGCTCGGCGTCTTCACGGACGGGGACCTGCGCCGGGCGCTGGACGGGCAGCTCGACGTGCACGCCACGCGGATGAGCGACGTGATGACCCGCGGCTGCAAGGTCGCGAAGCCGCGCATGCTGGCGGCCGAGGCCGTGCACCTGATGGAGACCTTCAGGATCACCGCGCTGCCGGTCGTCGACGACGAGGGCCGGCTCGTGGGCGCGCTGAACGTCCATGACCTGCTGCGCGCGGGAGTGATGTAGTCATGGATGCACTGTTCGAGAAAGCCCGCCGGATCCGGCTGCTGGTGCTCGACGTGGACGGCGTGCTGACCGACGGGCGGCTGTATTTCGCCGCGGACGGCGAGGAGTTGAAGGTCTTCGACGTGCGCGACGGCTACGGGCTCGTGGCGCTGCAGCGTGCCGGCGTTGCGGTCGCGATCATCTCCGGACGCGAATCTGACGCGGTGCGGCGGCGCGCTGCGGAGCTCGGCATCACGCGTGTCAGCCAGGGCGTGGAGGACAAGGCGGCGCAGATCGATGCGCTGCTCGAGGAACTCGGCATCGAGCCGCGGGAGACGGCCTGCATAGGAGACGACGTTCCCGACCTGCCGATGCTGCGCCGGGCTGGCCTCGCGATCGCGGTCGCGGACGCGCATCCGACGGTGCAGGCGGAGACTCACTGGACCACGAGCCAGCCGGGCGGACGTGGCGCCGTGCGTGAAGCATGCGATCTGCTGTTGAGCGCAAGAGCCGGCTGAGGCGCCGGGTGATCGGCAGCGGCCGCGCTGCTGGCGGGCGCGGTGACGCTGTACCGCCTGCTGCTGGGCGGAGGTGCCGACCCGATCGAGGTCACCACGCCCGAGCAGCGCCGTGGCTATTACCTCAGCGACGCGATGCTGACCGAGATCGGGGCGGACGGGCGTCCGCGGATCGTCGTCCAGGCCGAGAACATCGAGCAGCAGCTCGGGGATCGCAGCGTGATCCTGTCGCGCCTCGAGCTCGACTATCGCACCGAGGCGGCCGGGACCTGGAAGGTGACGGCCGACCGTGGCCGCATGCCCGCGGACCAGACCTCGCTGCAGCTCGCGGGCAACGTCACGGTCCAGGGCGGTGAGCCGGGCGGCCCGGTCGCGATCATCCGCAGCGAACAGCTCGCCTACGACACCAGCGCGAGCATCATCCAGACGCCCGACCCGGTGACCGTGGTCTTCGGACAGCACGAGCTGAACGGTCGCGGCCTGCGGGTCGATTTGAACGCCCGGACACTGAGGCTAGAATCCAACGTCAATGGCCGGTTCCTTCCATAGCCGGGCGCGCGGGCGGGCCGCGGGCGTCCTCGCCTGCTGCGCACTCGCGACGCTGCCTTTCGCCGCGGCCGGCCAGACGAGCCAGATCGGCAGCCGCGACCTGCCGATCAACCTCGAGGCCGCGTCCTCCGACTTCGACTACAAGAACAACGCGCTGCTGTTCCGCCGCGTGAAGATCACCCAGGGCGAGCTGCAGGTCGAGGCCCAGGAAGCGAGCGCGACAGGGCTCAATTTCGAGAACTCCGAATGGCTGCTGTCGGGTGCGGTGCGGATCGTGGTACCGGGCGGCAGGCTCGATTCGAACCAGGCCAGCGTGACGTTCCGGGACAACGACATCGTGCTCGCGGTGATCCGCGGCAAGCCGGCACGCTTCGAGCAGCGGCTCGAGGACAGCGGGCAGCTCGCCAGGGGCGAGGCCGGGACGATCGAGTACAACGTGAAGGCCGGGACCGTGCGCCTGTCCGGCGGCGCCTGGTTGAGCGACGGCAGCAACGAGATCCGGGGGGACACGCTCGTCTACAACATCGGCGCCGAGCGCGTGGTCGCGAACCCGGACGAGAAGGACCCGGGCGGCGTCCGCATCACGATCAACCCGACCCGGCCCCAGGCTGCGCCGGAGCCGGGCAAGACGCCCGCTCCCGACAAGGACAAGAAGCCGTGAGCCGACTGCGCGCCGACTCGCTCGGCAAGACGTACAAGTCGCGCAAGGTGGTCTCCGGGCTTTCGCTCGAGGTCAACTCGGGCGAGGTCGTAGGGCTGCTCGGCCCGAACGGCGCAGGCAAGACCACGGCCTTCTACATGATCGTCGGCCTCGTTCCCTGCGACGAAGGCCGCATCTGGCTCGACGACAGGGAGCTCACGCGGCTCCCGATGCACCGTCGGGCGCGGCTCGGGCTCGGCTACCTGCCCCAGGAGGCCTCGGTATTCCGCAAGCTGTCGGTCGAGGACAACATCCTCGCGATACTGGAGCTGCGCGAAGACCTCGACGAGGACGGCCGCCAGGCGGCGCTCGAATCGCTGCTCGAGGAACTGCACATCGGTCACATTCGGGAGGGCCTCGGCATGAGCCTGTCCGGCGGCGAGCGCAGGCGCGTCGAGATCGCCCGGGCGCTGGCGGCGGAACCGAGGTTCATGCTGCTGGACGAGCCGTTCGCCGGCGTGGACCCGATCTCGGTGGACGACATCCAGCGCATCATCAGGCACCTGAGCTCCCGCAACATCGGCATCCTGATCACGGACCACAATGTCCGTGAAACGCTTGGCATCTGCGGTCGCGCCTACATCGTCAGCGCGGGAAGTGTGATCGCTGCCGGATCCGCGGAGGAGATTCTTGCCAATCCCGAGGTCCGTGAGGTCTACTTGGGCCAGGACTTCCGTCTCTGAGCGGGAGGGCGAATCCCAGCGCGACTCGTGCCTGCGGAGCTGCGGCCCGCTCCCTGGAGTAGTCTGAACGGAACACGATGCTCAAACCGGCCCTGCACCTCAAGCTCGGTCAGCAGCTGACGATGACGCCGCAGCTGCAGCAGGCGATCAAGCTGCTGCAACTGCCGATCCTCGAGCTGCAGGCACAGGTGCAGCAGGCGCTAGAGTCCAACGTGATGCTGGAGGCCGAGGAGGACGAGACCATCGAGGTCACCTCCCTCGAGGCGAGCGCTGCCGAGACTAGCGAAGACGAGAACTCCCCGCAGGAGGAGGAGATCGTCGTCGAAATGGAGGACCCCTGGGCCGATTCCGCCCCGACCGGCGGCGAGGGGCGCGCACAGGACGACGACGACCGGCCGCTCGAGTTCGCCGACGATCGCAGCCTCGACCTGCACCAGCACCTGATCTGGCAGCTCGAGATCAGCAAGCTCGACCCGCGCGAGCTTTGGATCGGCGAAGCGATCGTCGACGCACTGAACGAAGACGGCTACCTGACCGAAAGCACCGACGCGATCGCGCGCAGCCTGTGCGTGGACCTGCCCGTGTCGCAGGAGGACGTCGAGCACGTGCTGGCCTTCGTGCAGACGCTGGACCCCGCGGGAGCCGCCGCGCGCGACCTGGCCGAATGCCTCCGGCTGCAGCTCGAGCAGCTCGATCGCGATACGCCCGGTCTCGAGCTCGCGCTTGCGATCGCGGCGGAGAACCTGCAGGAGGTCGCGGACCGGGACCTCGGGGCGCTCGGGCGCAAGTTCGACGCGGACGAGGAGACGCTGCGCGTCGCGCTGGCGCTGATCCGCGGCTGCAACCCCCGGCCGGGCGCCTCGTTCACGACCGGGCAGCCCGAGTACCTGGTGCCGGACGTGTTCGTGAAGCGACGCGACCACGGCTGGTCCGTCGAGGTGAACCCGGCCGCGATGCCGCGGCTGCGCGTCAACCAGACCTACGCGAGCCTGGTGTCGCGCGCCGCGGACTACGCGACGCTGCGCGCCCAGCTGCAGGAGGCGCGCTGGCTGGTGCGCAGCCTCGAGATCCGCCACGAGACGCTGCTGAAGGTCGCCCGCGCGATCGTGCAGCGCCAGTCCTCGTTCCTGGAACAGGGCGAGGAAGCGATGCAGCCGATGATCCTGCGCGACATTGCCGACGCGGTCTCGATGCACGAGTCGACGATCTCGCGGGTGACCACCGGCAAGTACATGCACACGCCGCGCGGCATCTTCGAGTTCCGTTATTTCTTCTCGAGTCACGTCACCGGCGACGATGGCGAGGACGTTTCCTCGGTGGCGATCCGCGCGCGGATCCGCAAGCTGATCTCCGACGAAGTACCGGACAAGCCCTACAGCGATGCGCAGCTTGCCCAGGTGCTCGCCGGCGAGGGCATCAAGGTCGCGCGCCGTACCGTCGCCAAGTACCGCGAGGCGATGGGGCTCGGGTCCTCGAGCGAGCGGCGGCACGCCTCGGCACGCGCCGAGGCCTGAGGCGGACTGGAACGGCCGGCAGGCCGGTGTTTTTACAAGACCGACACAATTGATTTCAGGAGGAGCGCGAGATGCAACTGCAGCTGAGCGGACACCACGTCGAGATCACACCTGCACTGCGCAGCTACGTCGAGAAGAAACTCGGCCGGATCGTCGAGCGCTTCGAGCGGCTGATCGACGTACAGTGCATCCTCTCCGTGGAGAAGCTCAGGCACAAGGCCGAGTCCACGGTGCACGTCAGCGGCCGGACGATCCATGCGGACGCCGTCGACGAGGACATGTATGCCGCGATCGACGCGATGGCCGACAAGCTGCAGCGCCGCGTCCGCAAGCAGAAGGAACGCGCGCGCGACCATCATGCGCCCGAGGCCCGCAAGCGCGGGGCGGCGATCGCGCAGTGACGCATGAGGCTCGTCATCGTCAGCGGCCTGTCCGGCTCCGGCAAGAGCGTTGCGCTCCACATGCTGGAGGACCTCGGCTATTACTGCGTGGACAACATTCCCGCCGGCCTGCTGCAGGGTTTCATCGCCTACACGGTGCGGACCAGTGAGGCCGCCTACCGCCTGACCGCCGTCGGCGTGGACGCGCGTAACCGGCCCGAGGACCTCGCCGGCGTGCCGGGACTGGTCGAGGAGCTGCGTCGCAGCGGGATCGGATGCGAGCTCGTGTTCCTGCGCGCGGACTCCGAGGTGCTGCTGAAGCGCTTCAGCGAGACACGTCGCAGGCATCCGCTGAGCCGCAGCGGGCTGGGGCTCACCGAAGCGCTCGAGCAGGAGCAGCGGCTGCTCGAGCCGCTGGCGAGCGCCGCCGACCTGACCGTGGACACCTCGCGGCTCTCGGTGCACGAGTTGCGCGAGCTGATCCGTGAACGCGTGGCGGAGCGCAACGAGTCCGGCCCGTCGCTGCTCTTCGAGTCGTTCGCCTACCGCAACGGCGTGCCCGACGACGCGGACTTCGTGTTCGACGCCCGGGCCCTGCCGAATCCCTACTGGGAACCAGCTCTGCGCGAGCTGACCGGGCGCGACGAGGCGGTGCTGAGCTTCATGGAGCGTCACGATGAAGTCGCGGCCTTCCTCAAGGACCTGACGGGCCTGCTCGAGCGCTGGCTCCCATCGCTGGTTCGATCGAACCGCAGCTACCTGACCGTCGCAGTGGGCTGCACCGGCGGGCAGCACCGCTCCGTCTACCTGGCCGAGCAGCTGGCCCGCCACTTCAACGAGCGCTATGGGCGCGCACTGATCCGCCACCGCGACCTGGCGAGCCGCAGCCACGAGTAGCGGGAATGTTCGCGAGCACCGCGCCGACATCGTAAAGTGCGCGGCTCATGAACGCCGAGCTGCACCCACGAAAGCTGAGCCACCTCGAGGCGCTGACCCGCGCGCTCGACCAGGGCACGATGCGCCAGGTTCACCGGCTGGTGAACTCGATGCATCCGGCCGAGGTGGCCTCGCTGCTCGAGTCGCTGCCGCCGGCCCAGCGCGAGGTCGTCTGGGATCTCGTCGATCCCGAGCTCGAGGGCGACGTGCTGGTCGAGCTCAACGAGGAGGTGCGCGCCGGTCTCATCAGCGAGATGGAGACCGAGGAGCTGGTCGCCGCCACCGAGGGTCTCGAGGCGGACGACCTGGCGGACCTGCTGCAGGACCTGCCGGAAGCGGTCAATCGGCGCGTGCTGCGCTCGATGGATGCGCAGGACCGCGAACGGCTCCGGGCCATGCTCGCCTACGACGAGGACACGGCGGGCGGCCTGATGAACACCGACACGGTCAGCGTGCGCCCCGACGTGACGCTCGAGACCGTGCTGCGCTACCTGCGGATGCGGGGCGAACTGCCCGAGAAGACCGACGCACTGTTCGTCGTGAACCGCTACGACCGTTATCTCGGTGCGCTGGACGTCACCCGGCTGCTCACCGAGGACCTGGAGCGGACCGTCGGCGAGGTCATGGACCCGCAGGCCGGGGGCATACCGCCGGAGATGCCGGCCAACAAGGTGGCGAGCCTGTTCCAGGACCGCGACCTGATGTCGGCGGCCGTGGTCGCGCCGGACGGGCGGCTGCTCGGACGCATCACCGTCGACGACGTCGTGGACGTGATACGCGAACAGGCGGACCACTCCGTCATGAGCATGGCGGGCCTCGACGAGGAGGCCGACATGTTCGCGGGCGTCGTGCCGAGCGCGCGGCGACGCGGCGTCTGGCTCGGCGTCAACCTCGCCACGGCCTTCCTGGCCGCCTGGGTCGTCGGGCTGTTCGAGGCGACGATCCAGCAAATCGTCGCGCTGGCCGTGCTGATGCCGATCGTTGCCAGCATGGGCGGCGTGGCCGGCACGCAGACGATGACGCTGATGATCCGCGGGCTCGCGCTGGGCCAGGTGGAACGCGCGAACGCGCGCTGGCTGCTCGGCAAGGAAGTCGCGGTTGCGCTGCTGAACGGGCTGGCCTGGTCGACGGTCGTCGCGGCGGTCGCGATGCTCTGGTACCACGACTGGCGGATCGCCGCCGTGATCTTCCTGGCGATGGTCGTGAACCTGTTCGCCGCGGCGCTGGCCGGCGTGCTGGTGCCGCTGGGGTTGAAGCGGCTGGGCGTGGACCCGGCGGTCGCGGGCGGCGTCGTGCTGACGACCGTTACGGACGTCGTTGGATTCGCGTCCCTGCTCGGTCTCGGGACGCTCGCTCTGCTCTGAAGGTGCTGCGCAGGAAGGCGATGATCTCCTCGCGCCTGGCCTCGGCGTCTGCGCGTCCGAGCTGCATCAGCTTCTTCGTGTAGACCGACTCGAACAGCAGGTAACTGACCAGCAATCCGCCGCGGGCCTCGAGCGCGCCCATCGTGCGCAGCAGCCGCCTCACGCTGCGCGGCATCGCCGAGACGTGCCGGCGCGCGATCCGGGTCGGATCTTCGCTCGGCTGGATCACCAGCGTGTCGATCGGACGTCGCCCGGGTGCGCTCGCCTCGGGGTGCAGCTCCAGCAGCGAGTTGATCTGGTGCAGGCGCTCGAGATCGATGGACAGGCCGTCGGTGAACAGCGAGTCCAGCACGAACCCGAACAGGTGTCCGGGACTCGGCGCGGTGCCGACGGCCCCGTCGGCCGGGCTGGCCGGCGCCTCGGCCCGCGTACCGACGACCAGCAGGCGATTGGCGCCGAGATGCACGGCCGGGCTAAGCGGCGCCAGCTGGCGCATCGCACCGTCACCGAAATACTCGCCGTCGACCTGCGCGGCCGGGAACATGAACGGAATGGCCGCAGTCGCCATCAGCACGTCGATGTCGACGGCTCGGCGCACGCCCGCGCGGCGGACCCGTCGCCACTCGGCCAGCTCCTGCGGCGCATCGAAGAAGGCTACGGCGCGGCCGCTGGAGTAGCTGGTGGTCGCCACGGCCAGCGCGCGCAGCGGGCCCTTGCGGACGTTGTCGGGGATCCGCTCGAACGGGATCTCCCGCCTCAGCAGCTCACGCAGCGGCTCGGTGTCGAACAGCGACCGCGGCGCCGGCAGCAGCCAGCCGCCGGACGTCATCGACAGCAGCCAGTGCAGGCCGGCGCGGAGCATGCTCAGGTTGTCGACGTCGAAGACCTGGTCCACCGAGAACCCGGACCAGACGCGCTCCAGCGTCGCGACGGCCTCCCGCAGGCTCGGCGAGCGGGCCGCGAGCGAGGCGGCGTTGATCGCGCCGGCGGAGGTTCCGACCAGCACCTCGAACGGACAAGGCGTATCCTCGGGCAGCCAGTCGGCGATCGCGCGCAGCACGCCGACCTGGTAGGCCGCCCTCGCGCCACCGCCCGCGAGAACCAAAGCCTCGCGATCCTCGAAGAAGAAGTAATCGGTGTCGGATTCGGCTGCCGTCACGAGTCGCTCGCCTCGCTTTGCCAGGGGCGAAGCGGGATTTAGTATGGCATGCCCCCGGCCACGACCCCCTCGGCCCCCTGGAGAAAGCGATGAAAACCTTGATTGCGTCACGCCCCGCCGTCCTGCTGGCCGCCTGCCTGGCCTATGCGGGGCTCGCCCTCGCCGATTCCCCCGCCGCAGGCCAGCCGGCCCCGGAGTTCAAGCTGCAGGACCAGCAGGGCCAGTGGCACGAGCTCTCCGACTACAAGGGCAAGTGGGTTGCGCTCTATTTCTACCCGAAGGACGACACGCCCGGCTGCACGACGCAGGCCTGCAGCTTCAGGGACAACATCTTCGCGTTCAACAAGGAAGGCGCGGTGATCCTCGGCATCAGCGTGGACGACGTCGCCTCGCACAAGGCCTTCGCGGAGAAGCACGGCCTGCCCTTCACGCTGCTCGCGGACTCCGAGAAGGCCGTTTCAAAGCAGTACGGCGTGCTGCGGAACTTCGGCGTGATGGAGGTGGCGCGGCGCGACACCTTCCTGATCGACCCCGAGGGCCGCGTGGCAAAGCACTACGAATCGGTGGACCCGGACGAGAACTCGAAGATCGTGCTGCAGGACATCAAGGACCTGAAGGCCGCGCGCGGCAAGGGCTGAGCCCGGGGGCAGCGGCCCGTCGATCGCAAGCCGCCCGGGCCACGCCCGGGCGGTCGCGCCGCCCGCTCAGGCCTTCAGGCTTCGAATGGCGCGGTCGAGGCCGTCGAGCGTCAGCGGGAACATCCGCTCGCCCAGCAGCTGCCGGGTGATCCCGATCGAGGCCGTGTAGTCCCATCGGTCCTCGGGCTCGGGATTGAGCCAGACGTGCCTGTGGAAGCGCTCGGTCACGCGCTGCATCCAGGCCGCTCCCGCCTCGTCGTTCCAGTGCTCGATGCTGCCGCCGGGCTGCATGATCTCGTAGGGGCTCATGCTCGCATCGCCGACGAAGATCACCCGGTAGTCGGGCGGATAGGTCCTCAGGATCTCGAGCGTCGGCGTGCGCTCGCCATTGCGCCGGCGACTGTCCTTCCACACGGACTCGTAGATGAAGTTGTGGAAGTAGAAATACTCGAGGTGCTTGAACTCGCTGCGTGCGGCGGAGAACAGCTCCTCGCAGACCCGCACGTGGCTCTCCATCGAGCCGCCGACGTCCAGGAACAGCAGCACCTTCACTGCGTTGTGCCGCTCGGGCACGAACTTCAGGTCGAGCAGCCCGGCGTTGCGGGCCGTCGCCTCCACGGTGCCGTCGAGGTCGAACTGGTCCGCGGCGCCCTCGCGCGCGAAGCGGCGCAACCTGCGCAGCGCGACCTTGATGTTGCGCGTGCCGAGCTCGACCTGGTCGTCGAGGTTTCGGTATTCGCGTTTCTCCCAGACCTTGACCGCCCGGCGCTGGCCACCCGGCCCGCCGATGCGTATGCCCTCGGGGTTGTAGCCGCCGTGGCCGAACGGCGAGGTACCGCCGGTCCCGATCCACTTGCTGCCGCCCTCGTGCCGGCCCTTCTGCTCCCGCAGCCGCTCCTCGAGCGTCTGCATCAGCTTTTCCCAGCCGCCGAGCGCCTCGATCTTCGCCTTCTCCTCCTCGGTCAGCGTGCGCTCGAGCGCCTTGCGCAGCCATTCGGCCGGGATGTCCGCCTCGATCCCCGCGAAGGCCTGCTCCAGTCCCTTGAAGTGCGCGGCGAAGGCGCGGTCGTAGCGGTCGAAGTGCTTCTCGTCCTTGACCAGCGCGGTGCGGGCGAGGAAATAGAAGTCGTCCACGCTGTGGCCGGCGACGCGCTGCTTCATTGCCTCGAGCAGCGTGAGGTACTCGGTCAGCGAGACCGGGATGCCCGCGTCGCGCAGCGTCGTGAAGAACTGCGTCAGCATCGCGGCCCGTCACGAAGCGTGGTCGGCCGGTCACATGACGTCAGAAGACGACCAGTGGTTGGCCGGTCGGGGTGGTCTTCGGGCCCCGTTCCCGCGGGACGCTGTAAACCCATCCATGGGCGCTCCGGGCTCGGCATCCCTGCCTCGCACGGCCCGCGGGAACGGGACCCGAAGACCCCTGCCCGCCGGCCGCCGAATGCCGTGGCCTGCCATCGTTCGACGTCGAAAGAGCGACATGCCTGCTGACGCTTGCCGTTCGCCACCGTCGCCAGGCCGCGCGTCCGTAGCGGGGTGAGCCGGGGCCGCTCACGGGCCGTCGCGCGACAGGATGTCGCGCGCGGAGCCCACAGGGACGTGCTCGTGGCGTCCCGGGAGCGGCCCCGGTTCACGTCGCTCGAGGACGCGCGAAGCGAGTGCCGGATCGAGTCCTGCAACACCATCGCGTCCGCCTCAGCTGCGCATCTGCCGCCGCTGCAGGAAGATCAGCTGCTCGAACAGGTGCACGTCCTGCTCGTTCTTCAGCAGCGCGCCGTAGAGCGGCGGCAGGCTCTTGCGCGGATCGTCGGTCCTGAGCGCCTCCGGCGGGCACGTCCTCGGCGAGCAGCAGCTTCAGCCAGTCGAGCAGCTCCGAGGTCGACGGTTTCTTCTTCAGTCCCGGCACCTCGCGCAGCTTGTAGAACGCGTTCAACGCCTCCGAGAGCAGTTCCCGCTTCAGGTCCGGGTAATGCACGCCGATGATGCGGGTCATCGTCTCCGCGTCCGGGAAACGGATGAAGTGGAAGAAGCAGCGCCGCAGGAACGCGTCCGGCAGTTCCTTTTCGTTGTTGCTGGTGATCACCACGACCGGCCGGTGGCGCGCGCTCACCAGCTCGCGGGTCTCGTGGACGTAGAACTCCATGCGATCGAGCTCGAGCAGCAGGTCGTTCGGGAACTCGATGTCGGCCTTGTCGATCTCGTCGATCAGCAGCACCGCCTGGGTGTCGCTCGCGAACGCCTCCCAGAGCTGGCCACGGATGATGTAGTTGCTGATGTCGTGGACCTTCGCATCCCCGAGCTGCGAGTCGCGCAGGCGCGAAACCGCGTCGTACTCGTAGAGGCCATGCTGGGCCTTGGTCGTCGACTTGATGTGCCAGCGGTAGAGCGGCATCCCGAGCGCCGCGGCCACCTCCTCCGCGAGCTGGGTCTTTCCTGTCCCGGGCTCCCCCTTGACGAGCAGCGGGCGGGCCAGCGTGACGGCCGCGTTGACGGCCATCATCAGGTCGTCTGTCGCGACGTAGCGTTCGGTACCTTCGAATCTGCGACTCACGGTGTCTCCGGTCGGTAACGGTTCAACACCAACCTTAACTCATGCCGCGGCCGGTTGGGGGCCGGCAGCCGCCGCCCGCGAGCCGGGCTTGCATTTGCCGGGCACGCACAGCCAAGCTGCGCGGCTCCACTCGGCCTACGGAAGACCTGGCATGCGCATTCTTGCCCTGACCCTCTCGCTGCTCGCCGCGGCACCGGCCATGGCCGGTACCGACACCTACCGGGTGCTGTTCGCCGGCGAGGATCGCGGCCACATGATCGTCGAGACCGACGGCAACGTGGTGAAGATCGACTTCGACTACAAGCAGAACGGCCGCGGCCCGACGATCGAGGAGCGACTCGTGCTCGACGACGCGGCCTACCCGCTGTCGTGGACCATCACCGGGACGACGACTTTCGGCAACCGCGTCGACGAGTGGTTCCGCCGCGGGGACGGCGTGGCGAGCTGGCAGGATGCCTCCGGCCAGGGCAGCGCGCCGGTGAGCGGCCCGGCCTTCTATGTGGAGCAGAACGGCAGCGTCTACTCGGCAGGCCTGCTGGCGCGGGCGCTGCTCGCAGACGATGACGGCACGCTCACGGTCCTGCCCGGCGGGACTGCGCGGATCCGGGCGCACGGGACGACGACCTTCGACGGGCCGGCGGGCAAGGTCGCGGCGACCACCTACGAGATCAGCGGCCTGTCGCTCAACCCGTCCTACGTCACGCTGGACGCGGATCGCGAGCTGTTCGCCGTGGCGAGCCCTAACGTGATCATCGTCAGGCAGGGCTACGAGGCGGCCGACAAGCCGCTGCGGGAATACGTCGAGCAGTTGAGCACCGACCGCTTCGTGGAGATCCAGTCCACGGCTGCGCGCCGCTTCGACGGGCCGGTCCGCATCCGCAACGTGCGGATCTTCGACCCCGCGGCGCTCGCGCTGACCGCTCCGAGCGACGTAGTCGTGAACGGCAACACGATCGCGAGCGTGCAGCCGGCCGGCAGCGTGGTCACGCCGGGCGAGACGGTGATAGACGGCGGCGGCGGCACGCTGCTGGCGGGCATGTACGAGATGCACGGCCACATCGACCAGGAAGAGGCGTTGCTGAACGTCGCCGCCGGCGTCACCTCGGTCCGGGACATGGGCAACGAGAACGCGGTCCTCGACGGCCTGATCGAGCGCATCGAGCGCGGCATCATCGCCGGCCCGCGCATTACGCGCAGCGGCTTCATCGAGGGCCAGAGCGAGTTCAGCGCCGCGACGGGTGAAACAGTTGCTACGCTCGAGGAGGCGCTCGCGCTGCTGCGCTGGTACGGCGCGCGCGGCTACCAGCAGATCAAGCTCTACAACTCGATGAAGCCGGAGTGGGCGCCGCGGCTCGTCGAGGAGGCACACCTGCTCGGCATGCGCGTCTCCGGTCACGTGCCGGCATTTTCCTCCGCCGACGAAATGATCGCGGCGGGCTTCGACGAGATCACGCACGTCAACCAGCTGATGCTGGGCTGGGTGCTGAAGCCCGGCGAGGACACTCGAACGCTGTTCCGCTTCACCGCGATGCAGCGTTTCCCGGACCTCGATCTCGACGGCACGGCCGTGCAGGCGACGCTCGACAGCATGGCGAAACGAGGCGTCGCGCACGACCCGACCATCGGTATCCACGAGCTCGGCCTGACCGCGGTCAACGGCGAGGTCCCGCCCGGGTCCGTCGACTACATCGATCACCTGCCGGTGAACGCCCGGCGCAACGAGCGCCAGGCCCTGTTCGGCACGGCGGACGAGGCCGAGCGGCAGCGCTACATCGCCGCGTTCGGCACGATCATGGACACGCTGCGCATGATGCACGCGCGCGGCATCCTGCTCGTTCCCGGCACCGACCGCGGGGGTTCGTTCACCTACCACCGCGAGCTCGAGCTGTTCCAGGAACTCGGCATGACACCGGCCGAGGTGCTGCGCCGCGCGACGCTGGAGATGGCCGCCTATCTAGGCCAGCAGCAGCGGCTCGGCTCGATCGAGAAGGGCAAGCTCGCTGATTTCTTCCTGGTGCCCGGCGATCCGACCCGCGACCTGAAGGCCGTGAAGTCGATCGCGATGGTGGTCAAGGACGGCACCGTGTACTTCCCGGGCGACATCTACCCTTATTTCGGGATCGAGCCCTTCGCCCCGGCGCCGACGGTGATCGCGGCCGGCGACTGAGGCCGGTCGTCCGCGCCCGGAAGCGCGGCGGTCAGCCTTCGACCCGCAGCAGCTTCATCGTGTTCGTGCCACCGGAGACGCCCGAGAACTCGCCCAGCGTCAGGATCAGCTCGTCGCCCGGCTTGACGTGTCCACGCGAGAGCAGCTCGCCGGCGATCGCACGATAGAGATCTGAGGTATCCGTGTGCGTGACGTCGAACGGGACGGGATGCACGCCACGGTACAGCGCGACGCGGCGCTGCGTCCGCTCGTGGCGGGTGAAGGCGAAGATCGGGATGTCGGAGCGGATCCGCGACATCCACAGCGGCGTCGAGCCGGATTCGGTCAGTGCGACGATGGCCTCGACGTCCATGTGGCTGGCGGTGAACATCACCGCGTGGGCAATGGCCTGGTCGAACTGCTCGACCTTGGTCTCCAGGCGCTCCCGCCCGAAATGCCGCGCGAGCTGGTATTTCTCCGCGCCCTCGATCACTCGCGCCATCGCCTCCACGGCCCTGGCCGGGTACTTGCCCACGGCCGACTCGCCCGAGAGCATCACCGCGTCGCTGCCGTCGAGCACCGCGTTCGCCACGTCCGAGACCTCCGCACGCGTCGGCACCGGGCTGTGGATCATCGATTCCATCATCTGCGTCGCGGTGATCGTGACCCGGTCGTGGCCGCGCGCGGCTTGCAGGATGCGCTTCTGCAGGCCGGTGAGCTCCGCATAACCGACCTCGATACCGAGATCGCCCCGCGCAACCATCACGGCGTCGCTGGCCAGGATGATCTCGTCGAGCCTGGGGATCGCCTCGCTGCGCTCGATCTTCGCGACGATGCGCGCGTCGGACCCGCTCGCGCGCAGCAGCCGGCGCGCCTCCTCGACGTCGGCCGCCTGGCGCACGAACGACACGGCCAGGTAGTCGACATCGAGCTCGGCAGCGAGCCGGATGTCGCTGCGGTCCTTCTCTGTCAGCGCGCCGGCCGACAGCCCCCCGCCACGGCGGTTGATGCCCTTCTGGTCGCCCAGCTCCCCGCCCGTCAGCACCCGGCACACGACGCGCCGGTCCTCGACGGCCACGACCTCGAGATCGATCTGCCCGTCGCCCAGCACCAGCTCGTCGCCGGGCTTGACGTCCTGCACCGAGCTGCGCGTAGCTGATACCGACGGTGCGGTCCGTTCCGTCGCGCGGGTCGAGGTCCGGGTCCAGCACGAAGCTGTCGCCCTCCCTCAGCAACGCATGGCCGCCCGCGAAGCGCTCGATGCGGATCTTCGGGCCCTGCAGGTCGCCCAGCACCGCCACGTGCTTGCCGACCTTGCCGGCCGCGACCCGCACGCCGTCGAGCCGCCGGCGATGATCGTTCGCGTCGCCGTGCGAGAAATTGAGGCGAACCACGTCCGCACCGCGCCGGATCAAGGATTCCAGCACGGCCGCCGAGTCCGTGGCCGGACCCAGCGTAGCGACGATCTTGGTGCGGCGGAGCATGGGAATGCCTTGGAAACCGGCGGATGGAGGTGGGAAACGGGGAAGGGGATAGGGGATAGGGGATAGGGACTAGGGGATAGCGGATAGTGCAGAGGACGCCGGAGGCCGTCCCCGCACTTCCCCTGAACCCCATCCGCTATCCGCTGTCCCTATCCGCCGTTTCTCAGCCCGCCGCGCGGCTCTCCAGCACTTCCACCGCCGGCAGCTTCTTACCCTCGAGGAACTCGAGGAACGCCCCGCCGGCCGTCGAGATGTAGGAGATGTCCGCGCCGAGCCCGAATTTCTCGATCGCGGCGATCGTGTCGCCGCCGCCTGCGATCGAGAACGCGGCGCTGCGGGCCACGGCCTGGGCGATCACGCGCGTGCCCTCGGCGAACTGGTCGAACTCGAACACGCCGACCGGGCCGTTCCAGACGATCGTCGCAGCCGTCCCGATCAGCCCGGCGTAGCGCTCGGCGGTGTCCGGGCCGATGTCCAGGATCATCTCGTCGCTCGAGACCTTCTCGACAGGCTTCACGTCCGCCTCCGCCGCGGCCGAGAACTCCTTCGCGACGACGACGTCGGTCGGCAGCGGGATCTTCTCGGCGCCGGCGGCGCGCGATCGCTCCAGCAGGCCCCGCGCGATGTCTACCATGTCGCGCTCGTACAACGACTTGCCGATCGGCAGGCCCGCGGCCGCGAGGAAGGTGTTGGCGATGCCGCCGCCGACGATCAGCTTGTCCACCTTGCCGAGCAGATTCTCGAGCACGGTGAGCTTGGTGGATACCTTCGACCCGCCGACGATCGCGATCAGCGGCCGGCCGGGCGCATGCAGCGCCTTCTCGAGCGCGTCGAGCTCGTTGGTCAGCAGCGGCCCGGCACAGGCGACCGGCGCGAACCTTGCAACACCGTTGGTGCTCGCCTCGGCGCGGTGCGCGGTGGCGAACGCGTCCATCACGTACACGTCGCAGAGCGCTGCCATCTGCTTCGCGAGCTCGTCCTTGTTCTTCTTCTCGCCCTTGTTGAAGCGGACGTTCTCGAGCATCACGACTTCACCCGGCTCTGCCGTGACGCCGTCGAGCCAGTCGCGCTCGAGGCGGACCTTGCGCCCGAGCAGTTCCGAGAGCCGCGCCGCGACCGGCGCCAGCGAGAATTCCTCGTTGTAGACGCCCTCCTCCGGCCGGCCGAGGTGCGACATCACCAGCACGCGGGCCCCGGCGGCCTGCGCCGCCTGGATGGTGGGCAGCGAGGCCCGGATCCGCGCGTCGCTGGTCACGACGCCATCCTTGACCGGGACGTTGAGGTCCTCGCGGATCAGCACGCGCTTGCCGGCGAGGTCGAGGTCGTTCATGCGGACGACACGCACCATGGTGTTCTCCCCTGGGGATTGCGGCATCCGGCCAGGCGCCCCGCACCTGGCCGGACGGTGTTCTGACTTGTCCTTACTTCGCGACGACGCGGGTCATCTCCAGCACCTTGCTGGAATAGCCCCATTCGTTGTCGTACCAGGCGACGATCTTGAAGAACGTGCTGTCGAGGCCGATGCCCGCACCGGCGTCGAACACCGACGTGCAGCTCTCGCCGCGGAAATCCGTCGCGACCACCTTCTCGTCCGTGTAGCCCAGCACGCCGCGCATCGGGCCCTCGGCAGCGGCCTTCATCGCCTTGCAGATCTCCTCGTAGCTCGTTTCCTTGACGAGATCCACGGTCAGGTCCACCACGGACACGTCTGAGGTCGGGACGCGGAAGGCCATGCCGGTCAGCTTCTTGTTCAGCTCCGGGATCACCTTGCCGACCGCCTTCGCCGCGCCGGTCGAGGACGGGATGATGTTCTCGAGGATGCCCCGTCCGCCGCGCCAGTCCTTGTTGGACGGCCCGTCGACCGTCTTCTGCGTCGCGGTCGCGGCGTGCACCGTGGTCATCAGGCCGCGCTTGATGCCCCAGTTGTCGTGCAGCACCTTCGCGACCGGCGCGAGGCAGTTGGTCGTGCAGGACGCGTTCGAGATGATCGGCTGGCCGGCGTAGCCCGCGTGGTTCACGCCGAACACGAACATCGGCGTGTCGTCCTTGGACGGCGCGGACAGGATGACCTTGCTGGCCCCGGCCGCGAGGTGCTTCTCGGCGGTTTCCTTGGTCAGGAACAGCCCGGTGGACTCGACGACCACGTCGGCGCCCACCTCGCTCCACTTGAGCTCGGCGGGATCCTTGCACGCGGTGAGCCGGATCTTGCGCCCGTTCACTACCAGCGTGTTGCCCTCGACGGATACGTCGCCCTTGAACCGGCCGTGCACCGAGTCGTACTTGAGCATGTACGCGAGGTAATCCGGCTCGAGCAGGTCGTTGATGCCGACGACCTCGATGTCCTTGAAATCCTTGACCGCGGCGCGAAAGACCATGCGACCGATGCGACCGAAACCATTGATGCCGACCTTGATTGTCATTGACGCTTCTCCATCCAAACTGACTGGAATTACAGCAGGCCTTCCACGACACGTACGACGTTCTCGCGCGTGAAGCCGTAGTGTTCGAAGAGCTTCTTGGCGGGCGCCGAGGCGCCGAAGCTGTCGATGCCGACGACCGCGCCGCTCGCTCCGACGTAGCGCCACCAGCCGTGCGTGGTGCCCGCCTCTATCGCCACCCGCGGCGCGGCCGGTGACAGCACCTTATCCCGGTACTGTTGCGGCTGCGTGTCGAACAGGTCCGTGCAGGGCATCGAGACGACGCGGATCCTGCGCCCCTGCGCTTCGAGCGCCCTGGCCGAGTCGACCGCCAGGCCCACCTCGGAACCGCTCGCAATCAGCACGCACTCGGGCTCGCCTTCGCAATCGTGCAGCACGTAGCCGCCGCGCGCGATGTCGGCGAGCTGGCTCTTCGAGCGTGGCATCTGCGGCAGCGCCTGCCGCGTCAGCACCAGGCTCGTCGGTGCCGCCCGGCGCTCGACCGCGTCGGTCCAGGCCACGGCGGTCTCCACCGTGTCGCAGGGCCGCCATACGCGCATGCCGGGGATCAGGCGCAGGCTCGCCACGTGCTCGACCGGCTGGTGGGTCGGGCCGTCCTCGCCGAGGCCGATCGAGTCGTGCGTGTAGACCAGGATCACGCCCTGCTTCATCAGCGCCGCCATCCGGACCGCGTTCCTTGCGTAATCCGAGAACACCAGGAACGTGCCGCCGTAGGGGATGAACCCGCCGTGCAGCGAGATCCCGTTCATGATCGCGGTCATGCCGAACTCGCGCACGCCGTAATGGATGTAGTTGCCGCCGATCTCGTCGGCGGACACGACGACCGAGCCCTTGTGGTTGGTGTTGTTCGAGCCGGTCAGGTCGGCCGAGCCGCCGAGAAGCTCGGGAATCGCCGTGGCCAGCGCGTTCAGCACCTGCTGCGAGGAAGAGCGCGTGGCCGCGGCCTTCGCAGATGTCGATTCGGCGGCGATGAACTCCTCTATGGCCTCGTGCCAGCCGGCCGGCAACTCGCCGCGCAGGCGCCGCTCCAGTTCCGCGGCAAGCTCGGGATGGGCCTTGGCGTAGGCATCGACACGCTTCGTCCAGTCCTGCTCCGCGGCCGCGCCCCGTTCGCGCGCGTCCCAGGCCTGCCTGATCTTGTCCGGCACGACGAACGGCTCGTAGGGCCAGTCGAGCCGCGTGCGCGCCGCGGCGATCTCGGCCTCGCCGAGCGGCGCGCCGTGCGTCGCCTCGCTGCCCTGCTTGTTCGGCGCGCCCCAGCCGATGATCGTCTTGCAGCAGATCAGCGAGGGACGATCCTTCTCCGCCCTGGCGGCCTCGATCGCCCGCTCGATCTGCTGTGGATCGTGACCGTCGACGTGCGGAACGACGTGCCAGCCGTAGGCCTCGAAGCGCCGCGGCGTGTCGTCGGTGAACCAGCCGTGCACCTCGCCGTCGATCGAGATGCCGTTGTCGTCGTAGAAGCAGATCAGCTTGCCGAGCTTCCAGGTGCCCGCAAGCGAGCAGGCCTCGTGCGAGATGCCCTCCATCAGGCAGCCGTCGCCGAGGAACACCCAGGTGTGGTGATCGATGATCTCGTGGCCGGGGCGGTTGAAGCTCGCGGCCAGTATCCGCTCGGCCAGCGCCATGCCGACCGCGTTGGCCAGCCCCTGGCCCAGCGGGCCGGTCGTCGTCTCGATGCCGAGCGTCGGCTCCACCTCCGGGTGGCCTGCCGTGTGGGCGCCGAACTGGCGGAAATTCGCCAGCGCCTCGGCGTCGAGCGGATAGCCCGTCAGGTGCAGCAGCGAATACAACAGCATCGAGCCGTGCCCGTTCGACAGCACGAAGCGGTCGCGGTCCGGCCAGAGCGGATTGCCCGGGTTGTGCTTCAAGTGGTCGGCCCAGAGCACCTGGGCGATGTCCGCCATGCCCATCGGCATGCCCGGGTGACCGGAATTGGCCTTCTGTACTGCATCCATGCTCAAGGCACGGATCGCGTTCGCAAGCTGCCGGCGTGTCGTCATGTCTGGCCCCGTTCGAGAGTCGTTTATTGTCGCCCAAGCGACCGAACCGGTCCAAGGCGTGGTCAATACGGGTATACTTCGCGGCTCGCCTTCCCCCCGGGATCCTGATTAATGTCAAACACTTACCTGTTCACCTCCGAGTCCGTGTCCGAGGGTCACCCGGACAAGGTCGCCGACCAGATCTCGGACGCCGTGCTCGATGCGATGATCGCGCAGGACAAGCGCGCACGCGTCGCCTGCGAGACGCTGGTCAAGACCGGCGTGGCGATCGTGGCCGGCGAGGTCACGACCGAGGCCTGGGTGGATCTCGAGGAGATCGTCCGGGGCGTCATCACCGACATCGGCTACACCTCCTCGCAGGTGGGCTTCGACGGGCGCACCTGCGGCGTGCTCAACATCATCGGCAAGCAGTCGCCCGACATCGCGATGGGCGTGGACCGCGACAAGCCGGAGGAACAGGGCGCCGGCGACCAGGGCCTGATGTTCGGCTACGCGAGCAACGAGACAGACACGCTGATGCCCGCGCCGATCTGCTATGCGCACCGGCTGGTGGAGCGTCAGGCCGAGGTCCGCAAGAGCCACCTGCTGCCCTGGCTGCGCCCCGATGCCAAGTCGCAGGTCACCTGCCGCTACGTCGACGGCAAGGTCGCGGGCCTCGACGCCGTCGTGCTCTCGACGCAGCACGACCCCGAGGTCAGCCAGGAGGACCTGCGCGAAGCGGTGATGGAGCTGATCATCAAGCACGTGCTGCCCAGGGAGTGGATCAGCAGCACGACCAGGTTTCACATCAACCCGACGGGCAAGTTCGAGATCGGCGGACCCGTCGGGGACTGTGGCCTCACGGGACGCAAGATCATCGTGGACACCTACGGCGGCATGGCACGCCATGGCGGCGGCGCGTTCTCGGGCAAGGATCCCTCCAAGGTGGACCGCTCGGCGGCCTACGCGGCTCGTTATGTCGCGAAGAACATCGTCGCCGCGGGCATCGCCGACCGCTGCGAGATCCAGCTCTCCTACGCGATCGGCGTCGCCGAGCCGACCTCGATCACCGTCGAGACCTTCGGCACCGGAAAGGTGAGCCAGGATCGCCTCGAGCAGCTGATCCGCGCGCACTTCGACCTGCGCCCGTACGGCATCGTGAAGATGCTCGACCTCGTCCACCCGATGTACCGGCCCACCGCCAGCTACGGCCATTTCGGCCGCGAGCCCGTGCACATGACCTACAACTGGAAGGAATTCATCGGCGGCAAGCGCGTGGACAAGAGCGAGGCCTTCACCGCCTTCTCCTGGGAGAAGACCGACAAGGCCGAGGAGCTCAAGAAGGAAGCGGGAGTCTGAGGAAGCAGGTAGTCAGAGGTCAGGGGATAGGGGATAGTCCAGCCGCGGACCGGACCTTTTGCTGCGTCCCCGCGGGCATCTATCCCCGCTGCGCGGACGGCCGGGTAGCCCCCTACCCCCTATCCCCTATCCCCTATCCCATATCCCCTCCGCCTTGCCCTGCCCGCCTCGCCGCGGCACAATTCCGCCCGGCCTGAGGAGCGCTGCAACGGGTCTTCTACCCGCCAGGCTCAGGCCCGTTTTTCAAACGGCGCTCGCTGAACCTTCGTGATGGTCGGCGAGCGAATCCAGCTGCGATTCCCTTTACGAACCGTCACGGTCACCGAGAGGACCGAGATATGAACGCTGTCGTTTCTGCCGCATCGGAACAGGATTTCGTGATCCGGGACCCGTCGCTCGCCGACTGGGGCCGCAAGGAAATGGCGATCGCCGAGACCGAGATGCCGGGGCTCATGGCGATCCGCGAGGAATACCGCGGCCAGCAGCCGCTGAAGGGCGCGCGGATCGCGGGCTCGCTGCACATGACGATCCAGACGGCCATGCTGATCGACACGCTGAAGGCACTCGGCGCCGATGTCCGCTGGGCCTCCTGCAACATCTACTCGACGCAGGACCATGCCGCCGCGGCGGTCGCGCTCTCGGGCACGCCGGTCTTCGCCTACAAGGGCGAGTCGCTGGACGAGTACTGGGACTTCACGCATCGCATCTTCGAGTGGCCCGAGGGACGGTTCGCGAACATGATCCTCGACGACGGCGGCGACGCGACGCTGCTGCTGCTGCTCGGGGCCCGGGCCGAAAAGGATCCCTCGGTGGTCGCAAGGCCCACGAACGAGGAAGAAACGGCGCTGTACGCGGCCATCCGCCGCCGCCTCGAGAAGCAGCCGGGCTGGTACTCGAAGCGGCTCGCCGAGATCCAGGGCGTCACCGAGGAGACGACCACCGGCGTCAAGCGGCTCTACGAGTTCGCGAAGAAGGGCGAGCTGCCCTTCCCGGCGATCAACGTGAACGACTCGGTCACGAAGTCCAAGTTCGACAACCTGTACGGCTGCCGCGAGTCGCTGGTTGACGCGATCAAGCGCGCGACCGACGTGATGGTCGCGGGCAAGATCGCGGTGGTCTGCGGCTACGGCGACGTCGGCAAGGGCTCCGCGGAATCGCTGCGGGCGCTCTCCGCGCAGGTGTGGATCACCGAGATCGACCCGATCTGCGCGCTGCAGGCCGCGATGGAAGGCTACAAGGTCGTGACGATGGACGAGGCCTGCGAGAAGGCAGACATCTTCGTCACGGCGACCGGCAACCTGAACGTCATCAACCACGACCACATGCGCCGCATGAAGCACCAGGCGATCGTGTGCAACATCGGGCACTTCGACAGCGAGATCGAGATCGCGTCGCTGAAGCAGTACCGCTGGGAGAACATCAAGCCCCAGGTGGACCACGTGATCTTCCCGGACGGCAAGCGACTGATCGTGCTGGCGGAAGGCCGGCTCGTGAACCTCGGCTGCGCGACCGGGCACCCGTCGTTCGTGATGTCGAACTCGTTCACGAACCAGGTGCTCGCGCAGATCGAGCTGTTCCGCCACGGCGACCGGTACGAGAAGAAGGTCTACGTGCTGCCTAAGCACCTCGACGAGAAGGTGGCGCGCCTGCACCTCGAGCGCGTCGGCGCTGCGTTGACCACGCTGTCAGACGAGCAGGCGAACTACATCGGCGTGCCGGTGGAAGGTCCGTTCAAGCCGGATCACTACAGGTATTGAGCGAGCGGCCGGATTGAGGGCAGCGGGTCCGGGGGTCTCCCCGGATTCGCTCCCCGATACTCGCTCTGTCCGGGGAGACCCCCGGACCCGCCGCTGCGGATTCGCTGCACGGTACTCGCTCGCTCCGACGAGACCCCCGGACCCACCGCTGCGGATTCGCTTCCACGGTGCTCGCTCGGTCCGACGAGACCCCGGGTCCGCCGCCGTGGATTCGCGCCGCAATGCCCGCTCGCTCCAGCCAGACCCCTGACGCCGCGGCACCTGGTCGGGTCGCCGCGAACAAAGCGTGTATCGGGGAGCGACTTCGCGGCGACCCGGCCAGGTGCGCAGCGGCCGGATACGCTTCTGCCGGATGCGCGACAGCCGGCCTCAGCGCTTGCGGGCCAGCGTGAGCCCGTCGCCGATCGGCACGAGGCTCAGGTCGATCCGCTCGTCACGGTGCAGTACCTCGTTGAAATGCCGCAACGCGGTCGTGTCGGGGTCCGACACCTCGGGATCGGCGACCCGGCCTGACCAGAGCACGTTGTCCACCGCCAGCAGCCCGCCGGGCCGCAGCAATTTCAGCATGCGCTCGTAGTACGAGAGGTAGCTCTCCTTGTCGGCATCGAGGAAGGCGAAGTCGAAGCGACCCGCCTCCCCTGCCTCCATGAGCCGGTCCAGCGTCTCGAGCGCCGGCGCGATCCTCAGGTCGATCTTCGGCTCGACCCCGGCCTCCCGCCAGTAGCGTCGCGCGACCGCGGTCCACTCCTCGCTCACGTCGCAGGCGACGATCCGCCCGTCCTCGGGCAGGGCCAGTGCGGTGACCAGCGACGAGTAGCCCGTGAACACGCCAATCTCCAGGCAGCGCCTCGCCCCGATCAACCGCAGCAGCAGGAACATGAACTGTCCCTGCTCGGGGGAGATCTGCATCCGGGCCATTTCCTGCCGCGCCGTCTCCTGCCGGAGCCGGGCGAGCAGCTCCGGCTCGCGCAGCGAGACCGACAGCAGATACTCGTACAGAGCGTCTGTGAGGACGATCGAGCGTCTGGACATGGCGCTACCTCGTTCGGTCCGCGTTCTGCGATGATCCGCGTGATTATGGGACCATGCCAGCAGGTGCCGCCAACCCGATGAGCATCGACTCGATCCGCCTCGTCCAGTTCACGGACACGCACCTTTGCGCGGACCCACTCGGCCGCGTTCGCGGCGTAGCGACGCTGCCGAGCCTGCAGGCATGCCTGCAGCACGCCAGGCAGCGCTGCTTTCCCGCCGATCTGCTCGCAGTGACCGGCGACCTGGTGCAGGATGAACCGGAAGGCTATGGGGCACTCGAGCTGCTGTTCGACCGGCTCGGAGCACCGGTGCTGCTGATCCCGGGCAACCACGACCAGCCGGCCGAGATGCAACGCCGTTTCGTGCAGCCACCCTTCCAGCTGGGCGGTGCGGTCGAGCTCGGCGGTTGGGCCGTCGTGATGCTCTCGACCTGGTATTCCGCCTCCGAGGACGGCGAGGGCCGGCTCGGCAGCGGGCAACTGCGCGAACTCGAGGCGGCACTCACGAGATACGCCTCCCGGCACGTGCTCGTCTGCCTGCATCATCCCCCGGTGCTGATGGACGCCCCGGGGCTGGACGCACTCGGCTTGCTCGACGCGCAGGACTTCCTGGCCGTGATAGACCGCCACCCGGCCGTTCGCGGGATCGCCTGGGGACATGCCCACCAGTCGCTGGACCTGTACCGCGGCGCGCTGCGCCTGATGTGCACGCCGGCGACCTGCATGCAGTTCGCCCCGCGCCAGAGCGGCTTCATCGTGGACGACCGCCCGCCCGGCTACCGCATCATCGACCTCCATGCCGACGGCGGCATCGCCTCGGAAGTGGTCTGGCTCGAGGGCTACCAGCAATGAATGCGACCCCGCGACGGCGTCCCAATGCCGGAAGAATCGCACTCTGCGCAGCGGCGGGCCTGCTCGGCTTCGCCGTGCCCGCCGAGGCGCGCGACCGCCACACGCTCTGGACCGTCGAGGGCGAGCACAACACGGTCTACCTGCTCGGATCGATCCACGTGCTCAGGGCGGGCGACGAAGGACTGCCTGCGGCAGCCGAGGACGCCTACGACGACGCCGAGCAACTCGTGATGGAAATCGACCTGGACGACGTGGTCGCAGGCGACCCCGTGGAGCTGCTCGGGGCGATGCAGCGGATGGCGCTGCTGCCCGAAGGCGAGAGTCTGCGCGGGGTGCTGGGCGCGGACTACGACGCGATCAACGAGCGCGCCCGCGAGGCCGGCCTCGACCTGGCGCTGCTCGATCGCTTCGCGCCCTGGTTCGTGGCCGTGACGCTGCTGCAGCTCGAGCTCGCGAAGCGGGGCTTCTCGCCCGAGCTCGGCGTCGAGCAGACGCTGGCGGCACGGGCCGTCGCGGACGGGAAACCGATCCAGGGCCTGGAGACCGCGGAGCAGCAGTTCGCTGTGCTCGCGGGGCTGCCAATGCCGATGCAGAAGCGGTTCCTGGTGATGACGCTCGAGGATGCCGCGGGGCTCGACGCGGAGATCGAGGGGCTGATGCAGGCCTGGCGCGAGGGCGACTCCGAAGCGCTGGCACGGTTGCTGTCGGAGGAGTTCGACGAGTTCCCGGAGCTCTACAAGCCGCTGACCGAGGACCGCAATCGCGCCTGGCTCGGGCAGCTCGTGGAACTGCTCGACGATCGGGACGACTACCTGGTGGTCGTCGGTGCGCTACACCTGGTGGGACGCAACAGCATCGTGGACCTGCTGCGGCAGCGCGGGTACGAAGTCCAGCAACGTTAGCTTCGAGCCCCGTGGCACGGCGCCACTTCGGGCAGGCCGGAGCATTCGCACGGGACGCCGTGAATCCTTCCCTGGAGGCTCCGGGCTCGGCATCCCTGCCTCGCACGGCCCGTGCGAATGCCCCGACTTGCCCTCGTGCGCCCTGCCGACGCCGCGGCAACCCGGAAGGCGCCGTGCCCTGCGGGTTGCCGGAATCCCGAGCGGGCCGTCGCGCGCCATGGACGGCGCGCGCGGAGCCCACAGGGACGTGCTCGTGGCGTCCCGCGCGGGATTGCGGGAATTCGCAGGGCAGACGGCGCCGCCTGCGCTCCGGACGCAACGGGCAGCAGTCAGCGCAAGGCAGCGCTCAGCGCCGCGTACGACGCCGCGGCGAGCGCCAGTCCGCCGAGGACCGATGCCGTCACGTAGCCGACCGCCGCCGGCCACTGCCCGCGCTGCACGAGCAGGATCGTCTCGAGCGAAAAGGCCGAGAAGGTGGTGAAGCCGCCGAGCACGCCGACGACCAGGAACACGCGCACGAGCTGCGCGTCGTGCATCCGGCCCGGCGGCGCGAACAGCGCGCCGAGCAGCCCGACCAGCAGGCAGCCCGCGAGGTTCGCCGTGAGCGTGCCCCAGGGGAAGTGAGTGCCGTGGCCGCGCGCAACGACAGTCGAGACCCAGAGGCGCGCGCCACCGCCGAGCGCACTGCCCAGCATCGCGAGCAGATAAGTGGCCGCCGTCGTGCTGGCGCTCACGACCGCACTCAGAGCTCGACCATCTCGAATGAGTCCTTGTCCGCACCGCAGTCCGGGCAGGCCCAGTCCGCAGGCACATCCGCCCATCTCGTGCCCGGCGGTATGCCCGACTCAGGATGCCCCTTCGCCTCGTCGTAGACGAAACCGCAGTTCACGCACATCCAGGTCTTCACGACCACACCTCGAGGCAGTCCGGGTCCTTATGGTACGGGCCGCGGCGCCCCGGCTGCTAGACTAGCGGGCCCCGCGCGAGCGCTGGAGATCCCTCGTGAGCCTGTACACCGAAGCCTGCAAGTACATTCCTGGCGGCGTCAATTCGCCGGTTCGCGCATTCCGCGGCGTCGGCGGCGAACCGGTGTTCTTCGCGAGTGCGGACGGGCCTTACGTGACGGCTGCGGACGGCCGCAGGTTCATCGACTACGTCGGTTCCTGGGGCCCGATGATCCTCGGCCACGCGCACCCGCAGGTGATCCGCGCGGTGCAGGAAACCGCCGTGCATGGACTGTCCTTCGGCGCTCCGACTGAGATCGAGACGGTGATGGCCCGCAAGCTGATCGAGCTCGTGCCCTCGATCGAGCTCGTCCGCATGGTGAGCTCCGGGACCGAGGCGACGATGAGCGCAATCCGCCTCGCGAGAGGCTTCACGCGGCGCGACAAGATCGTCAAGTTCGAAGGCTGCTACCACGGCCATTCCGACTCGCTGCTGGTCAAGGCAGGCTCCGGCGCGCTCACGCTCGGCGTGCCGACTTCGCCCGGCGTGCCGCCCGAACTCGCGGCCCACACGCTGACGCTGACCTACAACGACCCCGACCAGGTCAGGACAGTGTTCGCGGAGCTCGGCCCCGCGATCGCTTGCGTGATCGTGGAGCCGATCGCCGGCAACATGAACTGCATTCCGCCGGTGGCCGGCTTCCTCGAGACGCTCCGCGAGGAGTGCACGCGGCACGGCGCCGTGCTGATCTTCGACGAAGTCATGACCGGCTTCCGTGTGGCCCGCGGTGGTGCGCAGGAGCTCTACGGCGTGCGCCCGGATCTCACTACGCTCGGCAAGATCGTCGGCGGTGGCCTGCCCGTCGGCGCCTTCGGCGGTCGCAGGGACATCATGGAGCAGCTCGCGCCGCTCGGACCCGTCTACCAGGCCGGCACGCTGTCCGGGAACCCCGTCGCGATGGCCGCCGGGCTCGCGACGCTCGAGGGCATCGAGGCGGCGGGCTTCCACGCGTCGCTGGCCGCGGCCACTGATCACCTCGTCGAGGGCATCGCAGCGGCCGCCGGGCGCTCGGGGATCCCGCTCGCCACGAACCACGTCTGCGGCATGTTCGGCCTGTTCTTCACCGACGCCGAGGCGGTCACCTCGTACTCCGGCGCCACGGCCTGCGACGTCGAGCGCTTCAAGCGCTTCTTCCACGGCATGCTCGTCGAAGGCGTCTACCTTGCGCCCTCGGCCTTCGAGGCCGGCTTCGTCTCCGGCGCGCACGGCACAAAGGAAATCGAGGCGACGATCGAGGCTGCAGGCCGGGTGTTCGCTAGGATCTGACCCGCGCCGAGATCACCTGGCGATAGGCTTCGAGGATCCGGGCCGCGATCGCATCCACGTGGAAATCCGACAGGTCGGGTGATCGGCGCTCGCGGGGCCGCGCGTACGCCCGCTCGAGAGCCTTGGCGAGCGCATCGACGTCGTCGGGCGGCACGAGCTCGATCGGGTAGTCGCGTGCGGTGTCGCGCGGCCCCAGCACGTCGGTCGCAATGACCGGCGCCCCGCCGTCCAGCGCCTCGATGATCACGCGACCGAACGGCTCCGAGCGCGACGGGCTGACGAACAGGTCGAAAGCCTGGTAGCAGTCCTTGGCGTCGTGCCGATAGCCCGCCAGCCTGACGCGCTCGCCCGCGAGGCGCTCGAGCCGCGCACGCTCGCGCCCCTCGCCGATGATCGCCAGCCGCGCGCCGGGCAGGTCTGCCTTCGCGAATGCCCGGAGCAGCACGTCGAAACCCTTGCTCGCGCTGAGACGACCGACCCCGCCGACCAGGAAATCCTCGTCCCCGGCACCGAGTTCGCGCCGCAGCGCCTGGCGCCGCGCCGGCTCGAGGCGCGGCTGCGGAACGTGCGAATTCGGTATCAGGAAGACGTGTGGCGGCCGCTCGGCGGGCAGCGTCTGCTGCTGCCAGCGGGAGATGCAGATCAAGCCGTCGGTCCGCAGGTAGTGCGGCCCGTTCAGCGAGACGTGCAGCGTGCAGACATGCGGCACACCGGTCGCGAGCTGCACCACGTAGCGCGTGCCGCGGCGCAGGTGGGTATGGATCACGTCCGGGCGGGATGCGCGGATGGCCTCGCCCAGGCGACGGCGCGTGAACCAGTAGGCCGGCAGTTCGACGACCCTGACGCGAGGGTCGATGTGATCGCGGATGCTCGCCCCGCTCGGGCGGCGGTGGTCGCGCCGGATCACCAGCGTCACGTCGTGCGCGGAACACATCGCGTTGCAGGATTCCGCGACGGCCCGCTCGGAGCCGGCGAAACCCCGCGAGAGGATCACGTGCATGATGCGCAGGCGCCCGCCGCCCTCAGGGCTGGCCGGGCTGGGCGGGCTGGCTGGAGCGGCCGAACCGACGGCGATGTCCCGCTCCCGCAGCAGTCCCGCCACCGCATCGACGGCCACGTCGAGTCCGTTCCGAAGGTCCAGCGCGGCAGCGCGTTCGCTCAACTGTTGCCGGCCCGCATCGTCACCGCACAGCCGCACGGCCTCTGCGGTCAGCGCCGCGCGCTCGAGCAACGCCGGACGCACGAGGCCCAATGCCGCACAGCGCTCGATGCGCTCCGGCTGGTCATCGGCGATCGGCGCCGCGACGCATGGCGTGTGCTGCGCGATCGCCTGCACCAGCAGGCTGCCGCCGTTCAGCATCGCCATCCGGCACTGCCCGAGCAGCGCCATCAGTTCGCCGTTCGGGATCGTCTGCAGCAGGTGCACGCCGTCCGGCACCGACGCGGGCGGCTCGTAGCGGCTGCCGAGCACGGCGAGCACCGGCATCCCGGTCTGCCGCGTGAACTCGGATGCAGCTTCGAAATACAGGCTCGCCGGGTCGGGCCGGTCGGCGAACGTCCCGCCGCCGCCCGGGCAGCAGACCGCGAACTGGCCCTGGCCGAGCCCGAGCGCGGTGAGGCGCCGTGCCGCAGCGTCCAGGTCAGGCGGCTCGTGCAGCACCTCCAGGAACAGCACCTCGGTGTTCGACATCAGCCGCGCCTTCGCCGACTCGGCGCGCCGCAGGTCGCCGCCGAGAAAACGCGGCTGCGCGATCCAGTGCTGGTCCAGCCATCGCATCCGCCGCAACCGGAATCCCCGGCGCCGGGCCGAGGCGCGTGAGCTCACGTACACGACCCGCGTGCCCTGCCGCTTCGCTTCCCGGTACTGGACCACGCGGCCCGAGCTGTCGAAGACTGCGACGTCGGGCCGCTCCTGCCGGAGAATCTCCAGCACCGCGTCAGACTCGTGAGTGGGCGAGCGATCGACCAGCAGCTTGCGGAACGCCGTGCTCTGCGCGTAGGAAGCATCCCGGCTCACGACGAAGCTGATCTCGCAGCCCGGCCAGCGCCGCTCGAGCGCGTGCGCCACGGCCACCGAGCGGAAGAACTCGCCTGCGCCTCCGGGGCCGGAGACCGGCAGGAACAGGAATCGTGGTCCGTTCATGGATGGCTTGCCGGCGCTATCGCGCGTTCAGCCCGTGATCTCGAACAAGGGCCTGAGGTATCGCAGCCGCTCGAGGGGGTCGTCGAGCTCCAGGCAGTGCTGCTTGTGGACCATCGGCAGCGGCAGCACTTCCGCGAGCCTTGCGGAAACCCACGCTGCCGAGTCGAGACGCCGCCCGAGCGACGCGAACGGCTCGCCCGCCTGGTCCAGCGCGTGCGCGAGCGCCGGCCCGATCTCGGCGAACTCCGGTGGCAGCAGCGCCTCGGACTCCGGAGGCAGCCACTGCACCTCGGCCACGTTGAGCCCGTCCCGCTCCCGCCGCCGCTCGAGGATTCGAAAGCGACGCTCGCCCAGCGCCTCGATTCCGAGCAGGCCGTCGGGATGCTGCGAGAAGTCCACGATGCGGGCATAAGTCCCGGTGTCGAAGGTCAGCGCGGGACCGCCGGCCTCCTCGCCCTCGCGGATAAGCACCACGCCGAAACCCGTCTCCTCCCGCAGGCAGCGACGCACCAGGTCGAGATAGCGGGTTTCGAAGATCCGCAGCGGCAGCGGCCCGCCGGGGAACAGCACCGCCTGCAGCGGAAAGAGCGGGATCTCGACGCGGTCCATGCCTGCTCAGCGCCCGTGGCGGCTGCGCAGCGCCTCGAGCAGCCGCTCGTGCAGCCCGCCGAAAGAGCCGTTGCTCATCAGCACCAGCTGGTCGCCGGACTCGGCAACCGCTGCGATCTGCTGAGCGAGCGTCTCGATGTCGCGCTCGACGCGGGCCTTCGCGCCCAGCGGACGCATCGCCTCGGCCACGTCCCACTTCACGTCCGGCGACTGGTACAGGAATACGGAATCCGCCGCGCCGAGCGCATCGACCAGCGCCGCCGTGTGCGTGCCGAGCTTCATCGTGTTCGAGCGCGGCTCGAGCACGGCCACGACGCGCCCGCCATGGGCCTTGCGGCGCGCGGCCTCCAGCGTGCTCAGGATCGCGGTCGGATGGTGCGCGAAATCATCGAAGACCGCGATGCCGGCAACCGTCCCCCGCAGCTCGAGCCGTCGCCGTACGCCGCCGAATCTCCGCAACGCTTCGAGCGCGGCCGCTTCCTCGACGCCGGCATGGCGTGCCGCAACGAAGGCCGCGAGCGCGTTCTCCGCATTGTGCCGTCCGAACATGCTCCAGCAGACCGAGCCCACCCGCCGCTCGCGGTCGAACAGCTCGAACTCGGAGTAGCCGCTCGCCGGATCCGCCACGACGCGCCAGTCGCAGCTCACGCCGTCCCGCGCCGTGAAGCGCTCGACCGGGGTCCAGCAGCCCATTTCCAGCACCTGGTCGAGGTTGCGGTCCGCAGCGTTGACGACCAGCCGGCCGTTGCCCGGCACCGTGCGCAGCAGGAAATGGAACTGCTTCTGTATCGAGGCCACGTCGGGATAGATGTCCGCGTGATCGTGCTCGAGGTTGTTCAGGATTGCCGTACGCGGCCGGTAATGGACGAACTTCGCCCGCTTGTCGAAGAAGGCCGTGTCGTACTCGTCCGCCTCGACGACGAAATGACTGCCCTCACCGAGCCGGGCGCTGGTGTCGAAGTCCTGCGCCACGCCGCCGACCAGGAACCCGGGCGAGAATCCCGCGTGCTCGAGGATCCACGCCAGCATGCTCGAGGTGGTCGTCTTGCCGTGCGTGCCCGCGACACCGAGCACCCAGCGCCCCTGCAGCACGTTCTGCGCCAGCCATTCCGGGCCGGAAACATAGCGGCGCCCGCTGTCGAGCAGCGCTTCGACCAGCGCATTGCCGCGGCTCATCACGTTGCCGACGACGAAAACGTCCGGCTCGAGCTTCAGCTGGTCCGGCTCATAGCCCTCGATCAGCTCGATTCCGAGCGCCTCGAGCTGCGTGCTCATCGGCGGATAGACGTTCCGGTCGGAGCCCGTGACGCGATGGCCGGCCGCGCGGGCCAGCGCGGCGATGCCGCCCATGAACGTCCCGGCGATGCCGATGATGTGCAGGTGCATGCTCAGCCCACGGATCCGCGCAGCATGCTGATCAGCACGTCAACGGCCAGGAAATAGGTGAGTGCGATCGCCACGCCGGTGAACATGCTGGTGTCCGTCGCGAGCTTGATGATGCGCCCGGTGACCGCGGCGAAAATGACCACCATCGCGAGCGCGATCAGCTGCGCAGCGGTCGAGGAGGGCTGCGTGGCGGTCCCGGTGACCAGCAGCTGGGCCGGCAGGTACACCGCGAGGCCGAGCAGCGCGCCGGTGCCGTAGACGGCCGCGATGGTCTGCTGGAAGCGCTCCGGGTGAGCGAAGACCCGCAGCACGAACCAGACCCAGCCGGCGAGCAGCAGCGGATCGACCAGCACGAAGAACAGCCAGGTGACTGCGGATTCATCGAGGAATGCGAGCTGCAACGTGGACACGGCCATGTAGGCTGCGAGGGTCAGCAGCACGAGCAGGTTCGACGACGGCAGGTCCTGGGGGCCCTGGCGCCAGAGTACGATATCCACGAAGACCTTGAGGAACTGCTGCACTGTGCTCACGGCCGGGCCGGCGCAGCAGCGGATTCTACACGCAGGCAGGCAAATCATGCGGGAAGCGAGACTCGTCACGACACAAGCGGAACTCGAGGCAGCCGTGTTCCGGATGCAGGGCGCCTCCCGCCTCGCGCTCGACACCGAGTTCATGCGGGAGCGCACCTATTACGCGCAGCTGTGCCTGGTGCAGCTCGCCAGCGATACGGACAGCTACCTGGTGGATCCACTCGCGGGCCTCGAGCTCGGCGCGCTGTACGAGCTGCTCGCCGACCGCGGCAAGCTCAAGATCCTGCACGCCGCCCGCCAGGACCTGGAGATCCTAAACCAGGCCGGAGGACGGCTGACCGGGCCGATCTTCGACACCCAGGTCGCGGCCGCGTTCCTCGGATACCCGCCGCAGGTCGGCTATGCCGAACTCGTGGCGAGGCAGCTCGGGCATTCGATCGACAAGGGGCAGACCCGGACGGACTGGTCGCGGCGCCCGCTGACGCCGGAGCAGCTGGCCTACGCGGCCGACGACGTTCATCACCTGCTCGAGCTGCATGACGAGCTGTCGGTAGCCCTCAAGCAGAAGGACCGGGCCGACTGGGTGCCCGAGGAAACCGCCGCGTTCGACGATCCCGCACTCTACCGGACAGAGCCCGCAGAGGCCTGGCGCCGACTGAAGGGACTGCGGCGGCTCGCTCCGGAGCAGCAGACAGCCGCGCGGGCCCTCGCCTGCTGGCGGGAGGAACGGGCCATCGCCTCCGACAAGCCGCGTGGCTGGATCCTGTCGGATCCGGCGCTGTATGCGATCGCGACCCGGGCGCCCCGGACCGAGGAACAGCTCGCCGAGGTGCCGGACCTGCCGCCGTCGGTGGTCCGCAAGCGTGGCGAGGAATTGCTCACGCTGCTCGAGCGCGCCGGCAGCGAGCCCGCCGGTCGTGCGCTCGAGCCGCCGCCCGGGAAGCCCACGCCCGAGGAAACCCGGTTGATCGGGCGATTGATGGATGCGATCCGAGAGGAAGCCGGGCGCCTCGGCATCAGCCCCGAGGTGCTCGCCACGCGTCGTGACGTCGAGGCGCTTGCGCGCGGCTCACGCGAGGGCAATCCGCTGTTGCGTGGATGGCGGGAAGGCGTTATCGGCAGGACGCTGGTGGCAATGCTCGGCCCTCAAGGGGCTCCGCCGGCCGCCTCCAGGAAATCCTCGTAGACCTGCGCGACCGGCGCGTCCGCGTTCACGACCTTGAGCAGGCCGAGGTTGCGATAGTGCGCGATCAGCGGGGCCGTCTGGCTGTCGTAGACCTTGAGGCGGTTCTCGATCACCTCCTCGCGGTCGTCGGCCCGCTGCACGAGTTCCGGTGCATCCGGGCAGGCGTCGCAGCGATCGCCCTTCGCCGAGGGCGAGGAATAGACGTTGAAGACCTTGCCGCAGTTCGGACAGGTCCGCCGGCCCGTCAGGCGCTTCATCAGCACCTTCGCATCGACGTCCATCAGCACGACCGCGTCGATCGGCTTGCCGAGTTCCCGGAGCACGACGTCCAGCGCACCCGCCTGTGCGACGTTCCTGGGATAGCCGTCGAGGATGAAGCCACCGGCCGTATCCGCCCGCCCGAGACGCTCGCGGATCAGGCCCAGCACGATCTCGTCGGAAACGAGCTCGCCGGCATCCATCGCCGCCTTGGCGCGCTTGCCGAGATCGGTTCCCCGGGCCACCGCATCGCGCAGCAGGTCTCCCGAGGAGATCTGCGGGATGCCTTTCTCGTCGCGCAGCCTCTGGGCCTGCGTTCCCTTGCCTGAACCGGGCGCACCTAGCAGTACGAGTCTCATGGTTGTTCTTCCGACCGGAATGGGTGGCGGGAACCGTACCGAAATCCGGCTGCCGCGCCAACCGGCGCCGCGGTTACTACGGGGGCGGCCCGGGCGCCGGTTCGGGTATCCTTGGGAGCCTCCAGGACCCGCTAAGTACCCGTCATAGGTAAGGATTTTCCCGGGAGCTCTCATGCAGAAAAAGACCCCTCGGCGCAATGCCTTCTACGCACAATCCGGTGGTGTCACGGCAGTGATCAACGCCTCGGCCTGCGGCGTCATCGAGACCGCCCGCAAGCACAAGCACCGGATCGGCAGCCTCTACGCCGGCCGCAACGGCATCATCGGCGCCTTGACCGAGGACCTGATCGACACCGGCAAGGAGAGCGCGGCCGCGATCCGCGCGCTCAGGCACACGCCAGCCGGGGCCTTCGGCTCGGCCCGCTTCAAGCTGAAGAAGTTCGAGGACGACCCGACCCAGTACGAGCGGCTGATCGAGGTCTTCAAGGCGCACGACATCGGCTACTTCTTCTACAACGGCGGCGGCGACTCGGCGGACACCTGCCTGAAGGTCTCGCTGCTGTCCGAGAAGATGGGCTACCCGGTGCACGCGATACACGTGCCGAAGACCGTAGACAACGACCTGCCAATCACCGACTGCTGCCCGGGCTTCGGTTCCGTTGCGAAGTACGTGGCCGTCTCGATCCGCGAGGCCGGGTTCGACGTCGCGTCGATGGCGAAGACCTCGACCAAGGTGTTCATCATGGAAGTCATGGGCCGCCACGCGGGCTGGATCGCCGCAGCCGGCGGCCTCGCCGCCGAGAAGGCGGGCGATGCGCCGCACTTGATCCTGTTCCCCGAGATCACGTTCGACGAGGATCGCTTCCTCGCCAGGGTGAAGTCAGCGGTAGAGAAATACGGTTACTGCGCGGTCGTGGTCTCGGAAGGGGTGAAGAACCCGGACGGACGCTTCCTGGCCGATGCGGGCACGCGCGATGCCTTCGGGCATGCGCAGCTCGGCGGCGTCGCCCCGGTGGTTGCCCAGCTCGTCAAGGACAAGCTCGGCTACAAGTACCACTGGGCGGTAGCCGATTACCTGCAGCGCGCAGCCCGCCACATCGCCTCGAAGGTCGACGTCGAGCAGGCCTACGCGGTCGGCAAGGCGGCGGTCGAGCTGGCGCTGAAGGGCCACAACTCGGTCATGCCGACGATCGTGCGGACCTCCGACAAGCCCTACCGCTGGAAGATCGGCATGGCCCGTCTCGAGGACGTGGCCAACAAGGAGAAGATGCTGCCGCGTGACTACATCACGACCGACGGCTTCCACATCACGGCCAGGGGACGACGCTACCTCGCGCCACTGATCAAGGGCGAGGATTACCCGCCGTACAAGAACGGACTGCCCCAGTACGTGGTGCTGAAGAACGTCCCGGTCCGCAGGAAGCTGAAAAAGCGGTTTGTGCTATAGTCCGCGGCCTTTTTTGGGCGGGCGAGTGGTCGAAAGTGCCGCGCCCGCCCCTTGTTGGAACAAAAGAAAGTCTTCGGAAAATGGGAGCTAAGCAATGACCACCGAACTCGCGCTGTGGCTTGCGGTCGGCGCAGGCGTCGCCGCGATCCTCTATGGCGTCTTCTCCGTGCGCTGGATCCTGGCACAGCCGGCCGGCAACGAGCGCATGCAGGAAATCGCCTCGGCCATCCAGCAGGGCGCCAGCGCCTACCTGAACCGGCAGTACACGACCATCGGCATAGTGGGCGTGGTGCTGTTCCTGATCCTCGGCTTTGCGCTCGGCTGGGCGACCGCCGGCGGCTTCGCGGTCGGCGCGATCCTCTCGGGGCTCGCGGGCTACATCGGCATGAACGTGTCGGTGCGCGCCAACGTCCGCACGGCCCATGCCGCCAGCATCGGGCTGAACCCGGCGCTGCAGGTCGCGTTCCGCGGCGGCGCGATCACCGGCATGCTGGTCGTCGGTCTCGGACTGCTCGGCGTCGCGGTGTACTACGCGCTGATGCTGAAGATGACGGGCAGCCAGGACGCCGCGCTGCACGCGCTGGTGGGCCTCGCCTTCGGCGGCTCGCTGATCTCGATCTTCGCGCGACTCGGTGGCGGCATCTTCACCAAGGGCGCCGACGTCGGCGCCGACCTGGTCGGCAAGGTGGAAGCCGGCATCCCCGAGGACGACCCGCGCAACCCGGCCGTGATCGCCGACAACGTCGGCGACAACGTCGGCGACTGCGCCGGCATGGCCGCCGACCTGTTCGAGACCTACGCGGTGACGGTGGTCGCGACGATGCTGCTCGCGGGCCTGACGCTGCAGCACCTCGGCCCCAACGCCGTGCTGTACCCGCTGGTGCTCGGCGCCGCCTCGATCGTTGGCTCGATCATCGGCACGTTCTTCGTCAAGGTCGCCGACGGCGGCAAGATCATGAACGCGCTCTACCGCGGCGTGATCGTCTCCGGCGTGATCGCCGCGATCCTGTTCTGGCCGATCACGCAGGCGATGATGGGCGAGGTGGCCACGAACCTTTACTTCTGCGCGCTGATCGGCCTCGCGCTCACCGCCGCGATGATCTGGATCACCGAGTACTACACGGCCACCGAGTACAAGCCGGTGCGCTACGTTGCGGCCGCTTCGCAGACCGGCCACGGCACCAACGTGATTGCCGGCCTCGCGGTCTCGATGAAGTCGACGGCGCTGCCGGTGCTGGCGATCTGTGCCGCGATCTGGGGCGCTTACGAGCTCGGCGGTCTGTACGGGATAGCGATCTCTGCCACCGCCATGCTGTCGATGACCGGCATGATCGTGGCGCTGGATGCGTATGGCCCGATCACCGACAACGGCGGCGGCATCGCCGAGATGGCGGGCCTGCCGAAGGACGTGCGCAAGATCACCGACGCGCTGGACGCGGTCGGCAACACGACCAAGGCCGTCACGAAGGGCTACGCGATCGGCTCGGCCGGCCTCGCGGCGCTGGTGCTGTTCGCCGACTACACGAACAACCTCGAGATCGCCGGCAAGCTCGAGAAGTTCTCGCTGTCCGACCCGGCCGTGATCATCGGCCTGTTCATCGGCGGCCTGGTTCCTTACCTGTTCGCCGCGATGGCGATGGAGGCCGTCGGCCGCGCCGCCAGCTCGGTCGTCGTCGAGGTGCGCCGCCAGTTCAAGGAGATCAAGGGCATCATGGAGGGCAAGGCCAAGCCCGACTACTCGAAGGCCGTGGACCTGCTGACGCGTGCGGCGATCAAGGAGATGATCATCCCGTCGCTGCTACCGATCCTGGTCCCGGTCATCGTCGGCTTCGGCATGAACTGGCTGCTCGGCCCCGGCGCCGGCATCCGTGCGCTCGGCGGCGTGCTGATCGGCACGATCGTGACGGGCCTGTTCGTTGCGATCTCGATGTGCACCGGCGGCGGCGCCTGGGACAACGCGAAGAAGTACATCGAGGAAGGAAACTTCGGCGGCAAGGGCTCCGAGACGCACAAGGCGGCCGTGACCGGCGACACCGTGGGCGATCCGTACAAGGACACCGCGGGCCCCGCCATCAACCCGCTGATCAAGATCATCAACATCGTGGCACTGCTGCTGGTGCCGCTGCTGTGATCTGATCTCACCTCTCCCGCTCGCGGGAGAGGTCGCGCGCAGCGCGGGTGAGGGTTCCTCGCCGCCTGCGATCACAAAGGCCCCGGCAACCCCGGGGCCTTTGCATTTCCAGGCGCTCAGTGTCGCCTGCGACTGCGCCCGCGCTCTCGCCACAGAAATGGCTGATTGGACTTCCTGCGCGCAGGCGAGGCTCTTAAAGCGTAGCCATGGCAGCGTTAACCGCCAGCATCAGCAGCGCCACTGTCGCGAGGCTGAACAGCGTAAAGCGCACGATCACGCGATTCCACGTCGCCTGCACGATGCTGTGCGCGATACGCAGGATCACGTAAGCCCAGGCGAGCTGCAGGTTGAGGCCATTGCCCTGGCCGATCACGCCCAGGATGATCACGGTGGCATAGAACAGCGTCGGCTGCTCCATCAGGTGGGCGTAGTTGTGGGCCTTCCAGTTCACCTTGTCCGGCACCACGCCCTCGAGATTGACGCCACGGGCACCGACCACGCTGGCGAGCGAGACACCCGCTCTCGACATGGCGGGCAGCCTCGTGATCGCGAGCCAGCCGAGCATGACGATTGACCACAGTACCAGCACGATGGCCGGGGCAAAGATCGGGCTATTGATGCTCATCGATTCTCCTCATGGAAGGTGCCCGACCCGCTCGACGCGTTGCCCCCCTGCGCCCTCGCAGACGAGCCATGGGCGATTTCACGACTTTGCCGCGCACACCTTCGCCGCGTGCGGATCGGTGGTTTTCAGCCTCTCGACCACCGCCGCGAAGCGTGGTTCGCAGCGGATCGGGTCCAGCACTGGCAGCATGATCGTCCAGTCCGCAAAGCCATTGGGAATCCCGGCGAGACGCTCGAGATAGTCAAGCGCCAGTTCGCGCTCGCCGAGCAACATCAGCAAGGCCGTTACGACGTCTCCGGGAAGCGCGTTGCCGCTGCCCCGGTCCAGGTTGCTGTTGATCGGGAAGTCCGCCAGTCGCCTCGCGAATGCCTGCCGGTCGGCGCGGCCGGTCAGCGCATCGACGAGTTCGGTGGCTTGTGCGCCTGCGCTCGGATTCTCACCGGACACGAACCGTTCGAGCAGCGGTCGCACTGCCTCGTAATCACCCAGGTAAAGTCCGGCCATGCTGGCAATTCTCAGGCAGCCGGCAAAAGTCGGCGCGAACTCGAGCGCCTCCAGGCACCGCGCCCTGGCCTCCTCATTGCGACCCAGGCTCAACAGGACCGAGGCATGATTGTCGGCAATGATCGGGGAGCGCGGATCCAGCGTCGATGCTCGCTCCAGCGACGCGAGGCCGCCCGCAAGGTCTCCGTTGGTCATCAACTTCGTGCCGAGCCATTGGTGAGCCGTTGCGAACGAAGGCCGCAGGTCGATGGCCCGCTTGAGCAGCGCAATCGAGGTCAATCGCCGATCCCCACCATACGATGCGGCGTTGCCCAACGCCGCGTAAGCCTCGGGCAGCAATGGGTCCAGCGCAAGTGCCATCTCCGCGGCGTCCCGGGCGCGCAGTAGGGTCTCTGCAACGGGCACTCGAGCGCTGTAGCCACCAATCACCGAGTAGGCTAATGCCAGCCCTGCAAACGCCTGGGCAGATTGCGGATCGAGCGCGGCCGCTTCTTCAAAGACGGCGATGGCGTCCCAGAGTTCCTGCTCGCGGCGCATGTGCCACAGCGCCATGCCGCGCAGGTAAAGGTCGTGGGACGCCAGGTTCGGCGGTCCACCCGCACGCTCTCCCGCCCGGGCGGACCCGGCGATCTTCACCTTGAGTTCCTCGCCGATCGCCCGGGCGATCTCGTCCTGGATCGCGAAGATGTCCTCGAGCCTGCGGTCGTAGGTCTGCGACCAGACGTGGAAGCCGTCCTGCGCGTCGATCAGCTGCGCGGTGATGCGGACCTGGTCGCCCTGCCTGCGCACGCTGCCCTCGAGCACCATGCGCACCTGGAGCGCGTCGGCTATCTCGGGCACCTCCATCGCCTTTCCCTTGAACGAGAACGACGAGGTACGGGCCGCGACCCGCAGTTCGGGCGTGCCGGCGAGCACGTTCAGAATTTCCTCGGAGATTCCGTCCGAGAAGTACTCGTTGTCCGGGTCGCCCGACATGTTGACGAACGGCAGCACCGCGATCGATCTGTCGGAGACGAGGGCTGCTGCGCCCGGCGTGACGGCCTCCGGCGCCAGCACTGCCTCCGCGGCCGGCGGCTCATCGCTCGCCCGGTCGTAGAGCCAGAAAATCCCGCCTCCGAGCAGGAACAGCAGCGTGATGATGGTGAGTTCGGCAGCACTGACCCGCTGCCGGCCCTGGTCGCCGTGATACCAGGCGATCACCATGACGACGGGCAGGCCGATCAGCAGGGCGAGAGTCGCGGACTGCTGGATCGCGTCCGGCCAGTGGAACGTGTCGGTGACGTACTCGAGGCCCTGCAGGAAGCCCCACGCGCCCGCCGCGTAGACGATGCCCCACTGCCCCACCTTGCGACGGCGCAACTTGGCCCACGGACCGGCGTCTTCAGTCACTGGCGGCGTGCCAGTCGCTTGAGGGGCTTCGTCACGGCCGGAGTTTATAGGCAATCACTCGTCGGGTGACAGCCGGCAGCCGCGTCGCGAATCCTGCGGCGCGACGCAGCAGTCCCGCATATCTTGAAATCAGCCTCCGAGTTGCGTAGCGTCCACCTCACAGCACCGGTCGAAGGGCCCTAGCGCCGCGAGGCGGGGTCGCGAAGCCGACGACCACTGCACAACAAACCAATTGCAGGATGTCCGAGCTACGCGGTGGTGCTTAGCCTCAAGAGTCTGCGTCAACTTTACATATTCGCAGGAGAAGACAGAGATGCGCATCAAGTCACTTGGTGCGCTGCTCGGGGCAGCTGTAGTCACCGCGCTTTCGGGCGGCGTGTCTCCGGTTGCACTCGGCAGCGCTGATCCCGGGTTCGTCGCCGCCAGCCAGTCGCAGGTTCAATCGCGCTGGTTTATCGAACTCGCAGGGCGTCCGGCGGCGGACGGAAACAACCCCCGGTCGCTGGCGCGAGAGAAGCAGGCGTTTCGTGACGCCGCCCGCGCAGCGGGCATCAGTTTCAAGGAACGGTACGCGTTCGACACGCTGTGGAACGGCTTCTCGGTCGAGCTGACCGGCGGCAACATCGGCAACGTGAGACGGCTGCCCGGCGTTAAGGCGATCTACCCCGTGGTTGACATCGAGGCGCCGCAGCCCGCGGCGCTTGACGGCGAAGTCGGCACCGACATGTTCACCGCCATCACTCAGACCGGCGTGGACATCGCCCGCTCGCAGCTCGGCCTGGAGGGCAAGGGCATCAAGGTCGCCGTCATCGACACCGGCATCGACTACCACCATCCCGATCTTGGCGGCGGCTTCGGCCCGGGCTACAAGGTCGCCTACGGCTACGACTTCGTCGGCGACGACTACAACGCCGCCACCGGTGCGCCGGCCGTGCCCGACCCGGATCCGGACGACTGCAACGGCCACGGCACGCACGTGGCGGGCATCGTGGGCGCGAAGGCGGCCAGTGCCGGCGGCGTCACCGGCGTCGCGCCGGAGGTCACGCTCGGGGCCTACCGGGTGTTCGGCTGCGAGGGCAGTTCCAGCGCCGACGTCATCATCGCGGCGCTCGAGCGTGCCTACAAGGACGGCATGCAGGTCATCAACCAGAGCCTGGGCGCGGCCTTCCAGTGGCCGCAGTACCCGACGGCTACCGTCGGCGACCGGCTGGTCAAGAAGGGCGTCGTCGTCGTCGCCTCGGCCGGCAACAACGGCGCCACCGGCACCTTCTCCGGCGGCGCGCCCGGCATCGGCACCGATGTCATCGGAGTCGCATCGTTCGACAACGCTGGCGTGTTCCTGCCTTACTTTACGGTCAACGGCACGGAGGTGGGTTACCGCACGATGACCTTCTCCGCGCCGGCGCCGACCTCGGGCTCGACCGAGATCGTCGACGTCGGACGCGCCTGCAACGTCGACGCGCTGACGGCCGACCCAACCGGCAAGGCGGCGCTGATCGTGCGCGGCGCCTGCTCGTTCGCAGAGAAGGCGGTCAACGCCATCAATGCCGGCGCCACGGCGGTGGTGATCTACAACAACGCGCCGGGCATCGTGAACGGCACGCTGGGCGGGCCGATCGGCTCCGACGTGCCGGTGGTGGGCATCTCGCAGGCCGACGGCCAGTTCATCGCGGCGCAGGCCGCACCGGTGACGATGGTCTGGACCGACCAGCAGAGTTCGTTCCCGAACCCGACGGCCGACCTGATCTCCAGCTTCAGCTCCTACGGCCTGTCGCCGGACCTGGCGCTCAAGCCCGACGTGGGCGCGCCTGGCGGCGGCATCTACTCGACCTACCCGATCGAGGCCGGTCAGTACGCCGTGCTCAGTGGCACGTCGATGTCCGCACCGCACGTGGCCGGCGCGGTGGCGCTGCTGCTCGAGGCTCGTCCCAATACACGGGCATCCGAGGTGCGCGCGCTGCTGCAGAACACGGCCGATCCGAAGGTCTGGTCTGCCAACCCGGGGCTGGGCTTCCTGGAGCCCGTGCACCGCCAGGGCGCCGGCATGCTCGACATCGACGACGCCATCCTGAGCGCGGTGTCCGTGGCGCCGGGCAAGCTCTCGCTGGGCGAGGGCGAGGCCGGCCCGCAGACGCGCACGCTGACGATCGCCAACCGCGGCGGCGCACCGGTGACGCTGGCACTGTCGTCGACCAACGCGCTGTCGACCGAGCGCCGGATCGCGCCGTCGGGCTCGACCAACGCACCGACTGCGTTCCCCCTGGCGCACTTCCTCGGCGGCGCGGCTGTCGACTTCTCGGCGCCGACGGTGACGGTACCGGCCGGCGGGTCGGCGACGGTGCAGGTGACGGTCACGCCGGCAGCCGGACCGGCCGGCGGCATCTACGGCGGCTACGTGGTGATGACGCCGGATGACGGCGGCGCGCCCTACCGTGTGCCGTTCGCCGGCTTCGTCGGCGACTACCAGGCCATCCAGCCGCTGGATGGCTTCAACGGCGCGACGTTCCCGTGGCTGACCAAACTCGAAAGCGGGTTCTACATTAACCAGCCCAACGGCGCGAGCTACACGCTGGTCGGCGACGACGTGCCCTACTTCCTCGTACACGCCGGGCATCCGGTGCAGCGCCTGGAACTGGAGATCGTCGATGCCGCCACGGGCAGGCGCGTTCACCCAGTGTTCTCCAACGTGCTCGACATCGACTACCTCGGCCGCAACGGCACGCGTACGCTGTTCTACGCATTCTCGTGGGACGGGACGCGCAGCCACGACAACGGCAAGGGCACGCTCGACCACCGCAAGTTCGTTCCGGACGGCCAGTACCGAGTCAACGTGCGGGCGCTCAAGGCCCTGGGTAACCCGAATAATCCGGATCATTGGCAGATCTGGACGTCTCCAGTCGTGACCATCGCTCGGCCGTAAGCGATCACGACCGGTCTTCAAGGGCCTCCTCGCAAGAGGAGGCCCTTTTTTGTTCATCTCCCGACTCCCGGGAAGACGGCGCGGCTGAGCGATATCGGTGAATCCGCTTGCGGCCGGCGCCGTTTCGGCGGATTCTGCGCGCGCCACCGACAAGAGGCATTCCCGCCTCAAGAGCGAGCCAGCCAGACGCATGACGCAGCCGACACATCGCCTCGATCACGTTACCGCGACGGCCGCCGACTGGGGCCTGTCGCAGCCCAGGGACCGCGGTGAAGACGAGCGCAAGCGCCCCCTCCCTGCCGTCGCCACGGACCTGAACGGACGACTGAAGGAATGCTGCAAGAGCGCAGATTCCCCGTCTGCGGCGGCGCTCGAAATGCACCGCCACCTGAACCTCTTCGCCCGCTATGGGTTGCCCAACCCGAAAGCGACCCAACTCGTCAGGGACCTGACGATGAAGGCATTCGCTCCACGCAAGCGGTGAGGCAGCCCGGGAGGCGGCGCCGCAGCTTCCAGGCCTGAGGCTGGTCACTGGCCACATCGAGCCGTTGCACGGCCGCCGCGGGCCGACTCCAGACCCGCCGGCTACTGAAACGGGGGGACCCTCGCTACCTTGTCCTGTCATCCGGCACGATGTAGTATTACAAGTGCCAAATGGCACTACCATCATGAGCACCGCCCTCACCCGCCCTGCCGCGCCGCTCGACGCCTTCGATCGCAGGCGCGTCGACGCAGTCGCGCTGAAGGCGTTCTTCAATCTCGCGAGCGAGTGGCAACTGGCCGGCGACGACCAGCTGCGGCTGCTCGGCCAGCCGAGCCGCCGGACCTTCTACCGCTGGCGCGCCGGCGATGTCGCCGGGCTGCCGGCCGACACGCTCGAGCGCATCAGCGTGCTGCTCGGCATCTACAAGGCGCTCGCCGTCCTGCTGCCCGCGAAGGACCGTGCCGACGCCTGGGTCAAGCGCGCCAACGAGGCCTTCGGCGGCCGATCCGCGCTCGAAGTGATGCGCCAGGGTCGCGTCGACGACCTCTACCAGGTGCGCCGGCATCTCGACGCCTGGCGTGGCTAGTCCACGCATCCGCCGCCGCGATCTCGCCGGCCGGCGGCAGTACCGGATCATCCCGTCGCGCTTTCCGCCGATCGAGCTGTTCGAAACACTGGTCGCACCCGACGAACTCGAGATCGCCTACGCGATCGAGAGTCTCACCAACGACCGGCTGCGGGCCCAGGCCGGCGAGCTCTACCGGGTGCCGAAGGAAGACTGGTTGACCGGCCCGAACGCCTCGGTCGTGATGGCCGCATTCACGCACATCGGTCGCGAGAGCCGCTTCAGCAACGGCAGCTACGGGGTCTACTACGCCGCACTCGACGAGGACACCGCCGTCGCCGAGACCGTCTTCCACGCCGAGCGCTTCCTGCGCGAGACTGCGGAACCCGCCACCGAGCTCGAGCGGCGCTGTTACGTCGGCAAGGTCCTCGAGCCGCTCGACGACCTGCGCGGCCCGAGCTTCAAGCACCTGCGCGATCCCGACCTGGCCACCTACCCCACCTGCCAGGCCTTCGCCGCGGAGCGACGCTCGGCCAGCTCCTGGGGCTTGAGTTACCGTAGCGCCCGACGCGCTGGCGGCGAGTGCATCGCGGCCTTTCGCACTCGCGCGGTCTCTCTGCCGGTCCAGGGCAAGCACTTCCGCTACCACTGGGACGGCAGTCGCATCGACCGGGTCATGACCGTGAGCGAGCTGCGAGAGTTGCCCTGAGGACCAGCGTGCCGCCCGGGCGGCGCGAGGCGCTCAGTCGAGCGCCGTGGGAACTTTCGTCTGCTTGCCCGTTTCCGCTCGAGCCGCATTCGATCTGCGTGGATCACGCGGCGTGTCCAGCTCCGGCGTGACGCTGGACGCCGGCGGCGCTGCAGGCGGTGGCACCGGGTCCCTGCGCCGTCCGTCACCACGCTGATCCGTGCCGTCGCGGTCACGATCACGGTGCGACCGCCGATCGTCACTACCGTGGGTGTGTCCCGGGTGCCGATTGCGTTCCCGGTCCTTGTAGTTGATGGGCGGCGGGTAGTGACCCGGGCCGTAATGGCCTGAATACCCGTAGTAACCCGGGTAACCGTACTGGCCTGGCCAGTAGTGCGTGTACCCGTCCCCGTAATACGCTCCCGGCGGCAGATCGTGGACATACGCGCTCGACATGCAGCCTGCGAGTGCAATCACCGCAAGACCCATGGCCGCGCGCATCCACCAGTGCCGACAAAGGTTCATCCGCATCCTCATTTCTCCGGAGGCGTCAGGAGCCGAGACAATCCCGACACACCATATCCTACGCCAGCATCGGGCTGCGATTGCCAGCCCCCGGTCGTACCGCCCGGCGTCGCAACGGCCGTGAACAAGACAGATCCGGTACCCTAAGGTGTTCTGGAACCGGAGCGGAGATTTCCATGCTGCATCGAGCGCTGCTGATCGGATCGCTTTGCCTCGCCGTGACGGCCTGCGGTACACGCGATGCAGAGACCTCCACGGATTCGATCACCACTGGCAACGGAAATTCGCCGGTCGCTGGCCCGGCGGCCCGGAGTCGACACCGAGCGACTGTCGATGATCGTCAAGACGCTCGCTGCGGATGAATTCGAGGGCCGCGCTCCGGGCACGCCGGGTGGACGCAAGGCCGTGCAGTACATCATCGACCAGTTTGCCGAACTCGGGCTCGAGCCCGGAGGCGAGAACGGCACCTGGGTTCAGTCCGTGCCGATGATCCGCACCCAGGTCCAGGCACCGGCAGACCTTGCGGTTCCACGTCGGCGGCAAGGCGAAGACGATCGAGCAGAAGAAGCGACGTCGAAGTGAGCACCGTGCGACCCATCGAGGAACTCAGCTTCGATGCGCCGGTGGTGTTCGTCGGTTTTGGTGTCCACGCGCCCGAGCGCGACTGGGATGACTTCGGCGATATCGACCTCCAGGGCAAGGTCGCGCTCTTCCTGGTCAACGATCCTGATTTTGCCGCCGGACCCGAGGAAGCGGTTGCCGGACGTTTCGGCAACCGGCGCATGACCTACTACGGACGCTGGACCTACAAGTTCGAGGAAGCGGCGCGACGTGGCGCCAAAGCCGCACTGGTCATCCACGAGACCGAGGCGGCCGGCTACGGCTGGAACGTGGCGTCCTCGTCGCCGGGCGAGAACTACGCAGTGGTCAAGGCTGGTTCCGTGCACGAACCGGTCGCCTTGCAGGGCTGGCTGCACGGTGACGTGGCGGCCGCGATGCTGGCCGAGGCGGGCTACGATCTCGACGAGCTTCGTGTCCAGGCGCGCAGTCCGGACTTCAAGGCTTTCGAAGTCGACGGCCTCAGGTTCGCCGCAGACCTCTCGGTCACTGTAGAGGAATTCGAAAGCGCCAACGTTCTCGCGATCCTGCCCGGGACGAGCCGCCCGGACGAGATCCTGATGACGTCGGCGCACTGGGATTCGTACGGTATCGGCGAACCCGACGAACAGGGCCGCACGGTGCGGCCGGGCGCCAATGACGATGCGCTCGGCATCGCCGGCGTGCTCGAAATCGCCCGCGTCCTCGCCGCGGGGCCGCCGCTCGAGCGCAGCGTGGTTTTCGCCGCCTGGACGGCTGAGGAGAGTGGCCTGCTTGGTTCGGCCGCATACGCGGCGAATCCCGTCTATCCGCTGGAGAAGACGGTCGCCAACCTGACGCTCGACATCCTGCAGACGGCCGGGCCCGCCCGGGACGTGATCCTGGTCGGCGAGGGCCAGAGCGAACTCGAAGACGACCTCGAGCGATTCGCAGCCGTGCAGGGCCGCGTCGTGACGCCTGAAAACCTGCCTGAAAACGGCCTGTTCTACCGGGCCGATCACTTCCCGCTCGCGCAGGGCGGCGTGCCTGTGCTGCTGATCATGGGCATTGCCGGCGGATCGGACCTGGTCGAAGGCGGACGCGAAGCGGGCGATCAGTGGATTGCCGACTTCATCGCCAATTGCTATCACCAGACCTGTGACGCCTGGAGCGAGGACTGGGACCTGCGCGGCGCTGCGCAGGACATCGAACTGTTCCGACTGATCCTGGAGGACCTGGGCAACTCGACACGCTGGCCGCAGTGGAAGCCAGGCTCGGAGTTCAAGGCGATCCGCGAGCGTAGCGACGCAGTGCGCAAGTGAGCCGACGACCGGGCTTCATTGGCGTAGATCGGACGACCCGACGAGTACGCCCTCGGCGTGTCGAGGCATGATTCGAGCTGATGCCTGTACGCGGTAAGGATATCGAATACGCCCCTGCGCAGCGCGAAGGGGCTGCTCCGGTTCTAATCGAAGCCGAGGGCGCCGCGCCGCCGCAGCTTGACCGCCGCCAGTTCCTGGCCGCCGGCATGGCCGGCCCCGTGCTGCTCGCCGGTGCGGGGGCTGCCGGTGAAGGTCCGCCACCGCCCCAACCCGGTCGCCGCCTGCTGATCCGCGGCGGCTGGGTGCTCACGCTCGACCCCGCGCTGGGCGACTTCGTCACCGGTGACGTGCTGGTTGACGGCGCGCGCATTGCCGCGGTCGGTCCGAAGATCGACGCCGGCGCCGACACGGCCGTCATCGACGCGCACGGCATGATCGTCGCACCGGGCTTCGTCGACACGCACCGCCACCTCTGGCAGGGGCAACTGCGCAACATCCTGCCCGACGGCACGCTGGAGGACTACTTCCGGCGCATCACCGGCGAACTGCGACCGCGATACCGGCCGGACGACGTCTACACCGGCAACTTGTTGTCGGCACTCGGCGCACTGAACGCGGGCGTCACGACCGTGCTCGACTGGTCGCACATCGGCAACTCGCCTGCACACGCCGATCGGGCAGTGCAGGCGCTGCGCGAGGCCGGCCTGCGCGCGGTCTATGCCTACGGCAGCGGCCAGAGCGGGCCGGACAACGCCTGGCCGGACGACCTGCTGAGGCTGCGCGAGCAGCACTTCGCCGGCCAGGACGGGCTGCTGACGCTGGCGCTGGCAGCAGGCCTCGATCCCGAGCACTGGGCGCTGGCGCGGCGCGCCGGCGTACCGATCACGACGCACGTCAACGGCAGCGGCACGCTGCTGGCGCTCGCGGGGCAGATGGGCCCGGACAACACCTACATCCACTGCTGCAACCTGACGGCCGAGGAATGGGACCTGGTAGCCGACACAGGTGGCGGCGTCTCGATCGCCGCGCCGGTGGAGATGCAGATGGGTCACGGCGTGCCACCGTTCCAGCAGGCCCTCGACCGCGGCGTGCCGCTCGGGCTCGGCAATGACGTCGAGACCAGTGTTTCCAGCGAGTTCTTCGGCCAGATGCGCATGGCGCTCGCGCTGCAGCGGATGCTGGCTCACCAGCGAGCGCAGCGCGACGAGCAGTCCCCGCCGCGCCTGCTGAGCGTCCGCGAGGTACTCGCCATCGCCACGCTCGGCGGGGCACGGGTCAACCACCTGGACGACCGAATCGGCTCGCTGACCCCCGGCAAGCAGGCCGACCTGCTGGTGCTCGACCCCCGCAGCGTCGGCGTGCTGCCGCTCAACGACCCCTACGGTGCGATCGTGACGGCGATGGACACCGCAAACGTGCGCCACGTCTTCGTAGCCGGCCGCGCTCGCAAGTGGGACGGCCGGCTGGTCGGCGTAGACCTCGCCCGGCTCGAACGGCTGGCGGATAGCTCGCGACGGCACCTGCTGGCCGCGGGCGACTGAGCTGCCTGTCAGGGATAGGTGTAGCTGGCCTGGATGCCCAGCGGGAGCCCGACCGCGTAGTAGGCGAGCAGGAAGATCGTCCAGCCGACCAGGAAGCTCACCGAGTACGGCAGCATCATCGCGGTGAGCGTGCCGATGCCGGTGCTCTTCACGTAGCGCTGGCAATAGACTACGACCAGCGGGAAGTACGGCATCAGCGGCGTGATGATGTTGGTGCTCGAATCGCCCACGCGGTAGGCCGCCTGCGTCAGGTCCGGCGAGATGCCCAGCTGCATCAGCATCGGCACGAAGATCGGCGCGAGCAGGCCCCACTTGCCGCTGGCCGAGCCGACGAAGATGTTGACGAATGCGGTCAGCAGGACGATTCCGACGATCGTGACCGGTGCCGCCGCGTTTATCGCCTTCAGGAAGTTCGCCCCCTGCAGCGCCAGCAGCACGCCCAGGTTCGACTGGCCGAACGCATAGACGAACTGCGCGATGAAAAACATGATGACGAGGTAATACGCCATGCCATTCATGGCATGGGTCATGCCCGCGATCATGTCCTTTGAGCTCTTCAGCGTCCCGGCGACGATGCCGTAGACGATGCCAGGGACCAGGAACAACAGGAAGATCAGCGACACGATCGAGCGCATCATCGGCGCAGTGAACGACGTGAGCTCACCGTCCGGCGTACGCCACGCGGACCCCTCCGGCAGCGCGGTCACGAACAGCACGACCAGGCCCGACACCATGGCGAGCAATGCCCAGCGCAGACCCTTGCGCTCGTTCGGCTGCAGCTCCTTCATCTCGGGCAGGCCCTGCGCATCGCCGTCGATCACGGTGCTCGAGATGCGCGGCTCGACGACTTTGTCCGTCAGGTACCAGCCGAGTCCGATGATCAGCACCGACGACGCGGTCGTGAAGAAGTAGTTGTTGAGTGGGTTGAGGATGATGTCCGCGTCGATGATCTGGGCGCCCGCCTGGGTCAGGCCCTGCAGCAGCGGATCCAGCGACGACGGCACGAAGTTGGCGGAAAAACCGCCCGAGACGCCGGCAAACGCGGCGGCGATGCCGGCCAGCGGATGGCGTCCTGCCGCGTAGAAGATGACGCCGCCCAGCGGGATGACCAGTACGTAGCCCGCATCGACCGCGGAGTGCGAGACGATACCGACCAGGATGACCATCGGCGTCAGCAGCTTCGCCGGCGTCACGTTGAGCAGTGAACGGATCGCCGAGTTGATGAATCCGGTGTGCTCCGCGACACCGATACCGAGCATCGCGACGAGCACTACGCCGACCGGGTGGAAGTGCGAGAAATTCGTCACCATGACCGACAGGAACTCGGTGATGGCCCTGGGCGCGAGCAGGTTGTTGACGACCAGGGCTTCGTTCGAACGCGGGTCGATCACGCCGAACGAGACGTAGGAGAGAATCCACGACAGGACCCAGACGATGAAGAGCAGCGCGATGAACAGCATCGCCGGATCGGGCAGCTTGTTGCCCACGCGTTCGACGGTCGCGAGCATCCGTTGCGTCAGGGCCGGCCTGGCAGCCGCCTGTTGTTCTTCTGGCATCATCGCTTCCCGCCGATTCGCAGATTGGAATGTACACGAATCGGTCGGGAGCGACGCCAGGTGGCGCCGATGGCTCGCCCTCACGCCGCCACGAGGCCGTTGGACTCGGCTCTAACCGCTCGCTATTCTCGTTGCCACTCATGCGCCGCGGAGACGCCGGCGCCGGAATCCGGGGGGAGCAGGCAGCGATGATGAGGTTCCCATTGGCGGGTCAGCGGCCCTCGTTCGGCGGCGGCCTGCGGCCGACCTTCAGTCGAGGACATTGCGACCTCCTCGGGCTGCAGGACCACGACCCGCGGCGGAACCCGTTCCTCGACCGGTGGAATCGCTGGGATCACGACGACTGGTGTCCGGTAGTGCCGCTCGTCCAGGCCCCGAGAGCGGACGCTGAGCGCGCACCGTGGATGAAGACCGCGGAGGCAGAGATCGGCGTCTCGGAGAAGTCGGGCAAGCGCAAGGCCAATCCGCGCATTCTCGAGTACTTCAAGGCGAGCAGGTACTGGGGCACCGACGACTCCGGCGCAAGCAACGCGTGGTGTGGCAGCTTCGTCGCCTGGGTGATGAAGCAGAACGACATCACGCCGGTGTCCAAGGCGTTCCGCGCCAAGGCCTGGAAGGACTTTGGACAGAAGCTCGAACGGCCCGTCTACGGCGCGATCGGAATCAAGTCGAGAAAGGGCGGCGGCCACGTCGCGTTCATCGTCGGCAGCAACGAGGACGGCACGAAGTACTACATGCTCGGCGGCAACCAGGGCGACAAGGTGCAGATCTCCGAGTACCCCGCAGACGTGTGGACCACCTTCGTCTTTCCGCCGGGTCACGATCCGGGCGAGGGCGAACTGCCTATCTACCAGGGCGACGCGAGTGCGGCGGGATCGGAACGCTGACGGTGCGGACTTTCGCATTGGCCCTGCTCATGATCGTGTCGACGGCCTGCACCGGGCCCACCGGCGGCGCGCAGCAACAGCGGGTCGAGTTCGCGGCGGCCGCGGTCGAAGACAATATGCTGGCGACCGACTACACGGCGCTCGTCGAGATCACCAGCGTGCGCGCGAAGCAGGTGACGCAACAGGACGAGCGGCTGCTGCGGATCGAGTACACGGCGACGGTGCTGGCGACCTACCTGGGCGAGGAGCGGACCGAAATCGTCTTCTCGCGCTACGCCGAACCGCAGGAGGGATCCGAGGACCCGGCTCGAGGCAAGCTGGTCGTCAGCCTCTGCCGGGACCGGGACGGAAGCTACTACCTGCCCGGGGTCGGCTATGAACTGCCGCCCGACGACGCGGTCGTGGACCGGGCCCGGCAGACCAAGGCGCGAATCGCGGCCGGCGAGCTGTCGCTGCGCCGGGACGAGGCCAGCTACGCCTGCGCACAGTAGAGCCTCGAGGCGGCGTCGCCAGTCCATTGCTCCGGGCGCGACCTCCCCTTCGGTAAACTGGCGCGCGTTTACCCGCCCGCGAATCGGGCGCTGGCGAATCCGGGAGGCCACTCGTGCGACTGAAGGACAGATCCTGTTACGTAACCGGAGCGGCTTCCGGCATCGGCGAAGCCGTCACGCAGCGTTTCCTCGAGGAAGGCGCGCGAGTCGTGCTGGTCGACCGCGACGGCGAGCGCCTCGCGCGCGTCAGCGACGAGTTCCGCCATTCGTTCGGTGACTCCGTCCTGCCCGTTCACCTCGACGTGCAGGACGAGGCCGGCGTCGCCCGCTCGATCTCCGAAATGCTGGATCGCTGGGGTGGGCTGCACGTCGCGGTCAACTGTGCCGGGATCCTAGGGCCCGTCGGCAAGCTGCACGAGACCGACACCTCGGCCTACCGCGAGCTGATCAGCAACAACCTCGACGGCATCTTCCACTGCATGAAGCACGAACTCGCCGCGATGCTGAAGTCGGGCGGCGGCAGCCTCGTGAACATCGCGTCCGCGGCCGGCCTGGTGGGCTTTCCGAGCGCCGCGGCCTATACCGCCGCCAAGCACGGCGTCGTCGGCCTGACCCGCACCACTGCGATCGACTACGCCGGCGACGGCATCCGCGTGAACGCGATCGCACCGGGCGGCGTCGACACGCCGCTGATCCGCGCCACCACCTGCTCGACGCCCGAAGGCCGGCAGATGATCGAGGGGATGCACCCGATGAAGCGGCTGGCGTCGCCGCGTGAAATCGCCAACGCCGCGCTGTTCCTGGCCTCGGACGAGGCCTCGTTCATCACCGGCGCCGTTTACGCGGTCGATGGAGGCTGGACGACCTGGTAACGGCTGGGGCGGCCGCCTGCCGTGCCTGTGTAGCAAGGGCCTCGTGCGCCGCGACCCTAGGACAATAACCGCCACAGCAACGGCAGCAGCAGCGCCGTCGCCAGCGCGTTGAGCCCCATCGCCAACCCGGAGAACGCGCCGGCGACCTCGCTGAGCTGCATCGCGCGGGCCGTGCCGATACCGTGGCTCGCTGTGCCCATCGCCAGCCCGCGTGCAGCCATGCTGCGGATTCGCAGCAGATCGAGCACGTACGGCCCAGCGATCGCACCAAGTATGCCGGTGATGATCACGAGTGCCGCCGTCAGCGAAGGCAGGCCGCCAAGCTGCTCGGCGATGCCCATCGCCACCGGCGTGGTGACCGATTTCGGCGCGAGCGAAGCGAGTGCCTCGCGCGAACCCCCGAGGAGCCATGCGCTACCGACCGCCGAGATGGCCGCGGTCGCGGACCCGGCGACTATGCTCACGACCACAGCGGGTGCCGAGCGCCGCACCTTCGCGAATTGCCGGTACAACGGGATGGCGAGCGCCACGGTCGCGGGACCCAGCCCCGACGATCGCGATGATCGACAGCAGCACCATGCCGATGACCGGTCCCGGGACCGGCCAGCCCGTCGCAACGGCAACCAGCTCGCCCACGAGCTGGCATACGAAGATGAGTGTGAGGTATCCGAGCATGACGCCCCCTTGCGCGTGAGAATCGCCCGCTATTCTGCCCGGCCTGCGCAGGCACGCGGCGACCGGCTGCAACCGGCAGCCGCTCGCATGGACGGCCGGCGCAATCAAAGGCTGAGCCGAAACCGTCTGCGGCGAAGGGTAGTATTGGGTGATGAGTAACGCACAGGCCGTAACGGCACTTTCCCAGCGCTTCCCCGGGAAGCGCGCGTTCATCACCGGCGCCGCGAGCGGACTCGGGCGCGCGATTGCCGCGGAGCTCGCGGCCGCCGGCTGGCAGCTCGGGCTGCTCGACGTGTCCGCGACGCGACTCGCCGAGGCCGGGCAGGCGCTCGGCAGCGCCGGCGCCACGCAGTACGCCTACGCCGGCGACGTGGCGGACGAAGAATTCGTATGCGCGTCGGTCGCCGATTTCGTCCGGCGCGCGGGCGGCCTCGACGTGATGGTCAACAACGCGGGCGTGGCGGCGGCCGGTCCGCTCGAAGCGATAACGCCGGCCGACTGGCGCTGGATCACCGACATCAACCTGTTCGGAGTCGTATGGGGCTGCCAGGCGGCCGTGCCGCACCTGCGGGCCGCCGGCTCCGGCCTGGTACTCAACGTCGCGAGCTCGGCCGGCTTCGCCGCCGCTCCGCAGATGTCGTCCTACAACTGCACGAAGGCCGCGGTGATCTCGCTCACCGAGACGCTGGCCGCGGAGCTCGCCGGCTCGGGCGTACAGGCCTCGGTCGCCATGCCAGGGTTTTTCAGCACCCACCTGCTCTCGACGATGCGCGCCCCTGCCGAGCAGCGCGCGCTGGCCGAGCGCATCATGCAGAGTTCCGGAGAGGACGCGGCCAGCGCCGCCCGCGCCATCCTGGCGGCGGTCGCGAGCGGCCGGCTGCACATCGTGTGGCCCGCGAAGTACCGCCTGGCATGGCGCCTGAAACGGATGTTCCCGGCCTGGTTCGTCAGGCGCGTAGCGAACCTGGGCGAACGGCGGATTTCCGGCTCGCCCTAGAGGTCGATTCCTCCCGGCCGCCATAGAAGACAAGTTCGTACGCTACGATGTTCTGAAGCCGGCGCGGATACGGCTATGCTGCATCGAGCGCCGCTGATCGGATCGCCTTGTCTCGCATCGACGGCCAGCATCGACACCGAGCGACTTCAGGGGGAGCGCCTATGTCCAGCGCACAGGTCGATAAGGACCGTTCGGGCTGGCCGCGGTACTACACCGTCGTGCTGCTGCTGTTCGCGGCCGTATTCATCTCCTACATCGACCGCACCAACATCTCGGTCGCCGCGATCGCGATGCAGCAGGATCTCGGCTGGACCGAGACGGACAAGGGCATCGTGCTCTCCGCGTTCTTCATCGGCTACCTGTTGCTGATGGCGGCGAGCGGCGCACTGGCGAACCGCTACGGCGGATGGCGGGTGCTCGGCATCGCGGTCATCTGGTGGTCGGCGTGGACCGCACTCACGCCGCCGGCCGCGGTGATGTCGCTGGGCGCACTGGTCGTGGCACGGATGGCGCTCGGGCTGGGCGAGGCAGCGGTGTTTCCTGCCTCGATGAACATGATCTCGCGCTGGGTGCCGCCCGAGCGCCGCTCGCGCGCAACGGCACTGGTCATCAGCGCGATCTCGCTGGGTACGGTGTTCGCGCTGCCGGTGACCGGCTGGCTCGTGCGCAGCTATGGCTGGCCGCTGCCCTTCTACCTGTTCGGGGCCATCGGGCTGGTCTGGTACGCAGCGTGGCACCTGCTCGCGCGCGACGGGTCGCCCAGCGATTCTTCGGCCGGGTCGCCGGCTCCCGGACCGCGTTCCATCCCGTGGGGACGGCTGCTTCGCCTGCCGGCGGTGTGGGCGATCGTCGTGGCTCACTTCGCCACGAACTGGGGCTTGTACGTGCTGCTCGCATGGCTGCCGAGCTACTTCAAGATGACTTTCGGTGTTTCTCTGGCGAGCGCCGGCGTGCTCTCGGCCGCACCGTGGCTGGTCAACTTCATCGCGGCGAATTACGCGGGCGCCTGGGCGGATCGCATGCTGCGATCCGGGCGCAGCGCCGCCTTCGTCCGCAAGCTCATGCAGGCCATCGCGCTGGTCGGCAGCGCGATTTTCATGCTGCTGCTGACACAGGCGACGACGCCGGCGGCGGCCGTCGTGATCATGTGCTTCGCGACCGCCACCTCGGCCTGCGCGGTGTCTGGTTTTGCCCCTAACTGTTTCGACATCGCGCCGAAATACGCGGACGTCATCTGGGGCGTCAGCAACACGTTCGCGACTCTTCCGGGAATCGTCGGCATCTACGTCACGGGCTGGCTCGTGGACCGGACGGGCGCCTTTTCCGCGCCGTTCGTGCTGACGGCGGGAATCTCGTTGCTCGGGGCGGCGTTCTACCTGGCCTTCGCCTCCGGCCAAAAGCACATCGACTGAGCTGGCGCGCAGGTACACTGCGGCCGATGAGCGACATCGGCCCGCTTCCCACCGGTGATCGAGCCAAGCGAGAAATTCGCGAGCAGTGGTCGCTGGATCCGTCCGTCGTCTTCCTGAATCACGGCTCGTTCGGAGCCTGCCCGATCCAGGTACTGCAATACCAGGCGGAGCTGCGACAGCGCATGGAGCGCCAGCCGGTGCAGTTCTTCGTCCGGGACCTCGAGGGCCTGCTCGACGAGGCGCGTGCCGCACTGGGCGATTTCCTCGGTGCGCCGGCCGAAGATCTCGCCTGGATCCCCAACGCGACGACCGCGGTCAACGCGGTGCTCCGGTCGCTGCGCTTCGAGCCGGACGATGAGCTGCTGACAACCGATCACGAGTACAACGCCTGTCGCAACGTGCTGGACTTCGTTGCCCGGCGTGACGGAGCCCGTGTCGTCGTGGCGAACCTGCCGTTTCCGATCGCCAGCAGCGACCAGGTGATTCCAGCTGTGCTGGACCGTGTCACCGGGCGGACCCGGCTCGCGCTGCTCGATCACGTGACCAGCCAGACCGGACTGGTCCTGCCGATCGAAGCGCTGGTCCGCGAGCTGCGGACGCGGGGCGTGGAGACTCTGGTCGATGCGGCACACGCGCCGGGCATGCTGCCGCTCACCGTGGCCGCGATCGGTGCTGCCTGGTACACGGGCAACTGCCACAAGTGGATCTGCGCACCGAAGGGCGCTGCCTTCCTGTACACGCGGCCGGACATGCAGCAGCAAACCCGGCCCGCCGTGATCAGCCACGGTGCCAACTCGACCCGGACGGGCCGTTCCCGCTACCTGGTCGAGTTCGACTGGATGGGCACTGACGATCCGACGGCGATCCTCTCCGTACCCGAGGCCATCCGGTTCATGGGTCAATTGATGCCCGGAGGCTGGGCGGCGGTTCGGGAGACCAATCATCAGCTCGCGCTGCGCGGCCGCGACGTGCTCTGCAACACGCTCGGCATCGATCCGCCGTGCCCGGACGACATGATCGGCTCGCTGGCCTCGCTGCCGTTGCCCGACGGAGATGGTCGCGTCAGCGACTCACCGCTGTATGCGGACCCGCTGCAGGAACGCCTGCTCGAGCAGTTCCACATCGAGGTCCCGGTAATTCCCTGGCCGGCGCCACCGAAGCGGCTGATCCGGATCTCAGGCCAGGTTTACAACCGTGACGGCGACTACGAGAAGCTCGGTCACGCGCTGCGAGCGCTGGGGATCTGACAGACGCGCCGACCGTCAGCGACCGGACGCCCGCAGCCATGCACCGGCATCCTGCGGACTGATCAGGATCCGGGTGTCAGTCGTCTCGACGAGGACCAGGTCCTCGGGCTTCGTCGAAGTGACGTAGGCGCGGTGCAGGCCGTACTTCCGGTTCCAGAAGATCCCGGAGCCGGCAAAGAGTCCACCGTTGCCGAACACCCGGATGCCGGCGCGCAAAGGACCCTCGACGGGTGAACACTTCGTGACCGGGCTGTATCGCTTGCCGCCGATACGGAAATGCACGCTCAACTCTCCGCCCGCCAGCTCATAGGCCACCGGCGTCCACAGGAAGTAGCTGATCAGCACGATCGCACTGATGCCAACGGCCGCGTAGATCGCAGCGGGCTGGATGAGTGCCGCGACGTAGAGACCCGCGTTCAGGATCAACACCGCGGCGGTGACGATCCGGATCGCCCGGCTCGTGGATGCGACCTGGCTGCTTCATCCGGTGACGGCCGTCTGCTCGTTGATCCACTGCCCGATCGCTCTTCGCCGCGATGGCGGGATGCCTCGCCCAGGCGGTGTGATCGGCCCGTACTCCGAGCGCCTCGCTGGTGATCTCGAAGGACTCGATGCGATGATTCTTCAAGCGGCTGGTGACGCCCTCGATTGCGGAGAGCGGCGCCAGGTCGTCCCGGTCGCAGTAGATCGAGAGGACCGGGCAGCTGTCGGATTGGACGCGGCGCTCGAGGTCCTGATCCTCCATGCCCTGCGCGCTGTAGCGGTTTTCGCGGGCCATCACCAGCCAGTCTGCCATCAGTCGCCGGGCTTCCCGCCCGCCGAATCCCATCCGGTTGCCGGGGTAGTAGCCCAGCGCGGCCGGGATGTCCGCCTGCAGCCACTCCCGGGAGCCGTAGTCGCAGCTGCGCGGACGGATGGGGGCCTCGGACACCCCGAGGGGCACCCGGTACCCATCTGGAGTCGGGACGGTGATCTGCTGGAAAGGCATGGTGTCGCTCAATCGGGACCGCCTCGGTTGCCTCTACGCAGTGCGAGCTGCCCGATCCGCCGTATAGCGGCAGCGCACACAGGCAGGTAGAACGGCGCCCAGGCAGGGACCGTGAACGTGAGACGGCAGCTGTCCGGATCGATCGCCTGAACACGATGGCCGGTCGCGGGGATGCCGGCCACGACCCAGCTCCAGGCCGTGCCCTCCTCCCAGTCCGTGATCCGGAACGGCAACCAGAGCCCGAGGGCGGTCTGGACCCTGCCGCTGCTGCCTGGACCGATGAAGCGCTCGGCGCAGTCGACAGAGCGTACGCTCGGCCCCCAGCGGGGCCACTGTTGCGTGTCTGTCAGCAGCCGCCAGACGGTCGACGCAGCTGCCGGAATGCGGGAAGTCGTTTCCAAACCGGCGTCATGGCGCGGGCTGGTCGGAGACGCGCGTCGCCTGCCAGGTGACGGCGCGCCATTCGCCGTCGCGCTTCAGGAACATCGCGCTGTTGCGGTACTGCATGATGCTGCCGTCGGCTGCCCGACCGACCAGCTTGAACGTCAGCGCAGCAGCGTCGTCATAAGGTCGCACCAGGACGTCCTCGGCGCTCCAGCTCGTCTCGTCGGCTGGCGGGGGATCGCCGGTGAAACCCGCCATGATCTCGGCCTTGGTCCGCACCACGCCGGTCGAGCGCGTGTACACGAGATCGTCCGCCCAGAAGCGCTGGTGCGTGGCTGCCTTCGGATTGTTCTGGGGAGCGAGGAACCAGTCGAGCAGCTGCGTGATCTCGGCAACCGTATCGCCGTCCTCGGCCGCGAGAGCCGGGGTACCAGGAAATGCGAGCACCGTCAGCAGACCCAGGATCGATGTGACCACAGCACGCTTGCGCATCGAGAAAACCTCTTGTCGGTGGCCCAGGCGCGGCCATATACATCCGGGAATGATCGCGGGCTCAATATGCCCTGCCCGCGGAGGCGCGGCAATGAGCCTCGGGTCAGCCTGCCACGCGCGGTCAATCGTATCCCGCTACACTTACCGACTAACGACAGATTTCGCGGGGCGGTCGCGCGGCTCGCAATTGCCGCGAGCGGTCTGTTCCGCGACGTCCTCGACAACGGCATGCCTGCCCCGGCTTCGGAGAGTTGCTGATGACCACGCTGCTGCAGATCCTCGTCTGGACGACCGTGCTGACCTGGGTGTCGATCATGGCGGGCGCAGTACTGCGCAACCGTGAGTGGACGCTGGAAGGCATGAGGGTCGGCCTGAGCAATCGCGATAATCTTCCGGAAGCGACGCCGCTCGGCGGCCGCGCCGTACGGGCCGCCGGCAACACGCTGGAGAACTTCGTGCTGTTCGCGGTGCTGGCGCTGGTCGCGCACGCTGTCGGAGTCGACGAACAGGCCACGCTCGGCGCGCAGGTCTTCTTCTGGTCGCGGCTCATCTACCTGCCTGTTTACTGGGCAGGCGTCACCTACGTGCGCAGCCTGATCTGGACCATCGGCACCGTGGGGCTCGCGATGATGCTGCTGGCGATCGTCCAGGCCTGACGCTCGGGATTCCGCCGAGCCTGCACAACGGCGGCCGGTCGTGCTTTCGGCCGCGAGATTCGGCTGCTACCGCAGCTTGGCCTTCAGCGCCTGCGTGGCAGTCCTCGCCTGGTCGAGACCCTGAAGCATGACGCCCGAGGCCTCGATCACGAGCACGAATGCGCGTTCATGCCGCTCATCGCGCTCCGCATCGGCCTCGAGCTTGTCGACGAGATCAGCCACCGGCGCGAGCGCACCCATCATCGCGCCGTCCATCTGCGACAAGGTCTGCACCGCCGACCCGGCATCGGCCTTGCCCTCGTCCAGCTGCGCCTGAAGCAGCGACAGCTCGAACATCACCCGGCCTGCCGTGTCCTTGAGCCCGGTGCACAGGCCCATGACTTCTGCGCGCAGGCCCTCCTCGATCGTCAGCTGCGGAAGATCCTGCAGCAGGCTCGTCGCGCGTTCGTCGAATTCGTCGGCGCAGGCCTGCACCGCAGCGGTCGCTTGCCGAACCGGGTCGTTCTCTTTACCAGCAGTCATCGATTGATACTCGCTCACTGACCGGGTTCGGTCGAATACAGTCTCAGTCGCTCGCCTTGCGGCGTTGGGAATGCGTCATTGTCGAGCCGAAAGCCGAGCTTGGCCAGCACTTTCCCGGATCGCTCATTGGTCGCAGTCGTAATGGCGAGCAGTCGATCGATGCCGAGCGCCTGCCGCGCATGGTCCATCACTGCCGAGGCCGCTTCCGCCGCATAGCCCTGGCCCCAGTGCGCCTCGAGCAGCGAGAACCCGAGGTCCGGGTCCGGCAGGAACTCTCGCTTGACGAGGCCACAGAGCCCGATCGGCTCGCCCGAGGACTTCAACTGGACGACGTACATGCCATAGCCGAGGGCGCTGTACTGCTCGAGGATCCGCGACTCGATGTAGCGCTCCGTATCGGTCACGCTCGCCACGCCGCGATCACCGATGTACCGCAGCCAGGACGGTTGCGTGAGCTGCCGCAGCAGGAATTCCGCGTCGTCGAGCGTCATGCGCCGAATGCGCAGACGCGGAGATTCACAGACGAACGGAGGTTCCTGCTGCAATTTACCCAATGCCATGCCTCGGGGTGTGCACCGCGCTAAAGGTACGCTGCGTTCTCGAGCAGTACCGCCGCTCCAAGCCCGCCACCGGCGCAGCTCGACACGACCGCGTAACGCTGCCGCTCGTCCAGGATGCGTCGTGCCGCCGTCATGATCAGCCGAACTCCGGTCGCGGAGAACGGATTGCCCAGTGCCAGCGAGCCGCCCCAGGCATTGAGCTTCCCGGCCGGGATCTCGCCGGGCGCACGCTCCAGCCCGAGGCGCGTGCGGACGAATTCATCGGAGCCCAGGCAGGCCTGGTTCACCAATATCTGGGCGGCGAAGGCCTCGTGAAGTTCCCAGGCGTCGATGTCGTCGATGCCCAGGCCATTGCGGTGCAACAGCCGCGGAATCGTCATTGCCGGTCCGCACAAGGCCTCTGTCTCGAGGTCGGCCACGCCGGCGAAGACGTAGTCGCGCAGCACGACCTGCGGCTCGAGATCGAGCTTCTTCGCGGCTGCCAGGCTGGTCAGCAGCACGACGGCAGCGCCATCGGTGAAACGCGAGGCGTTGCCGGCCGTGATGACGCCGGATTGCTTGTCGAACACCGGCTCGAGGCGCCGGAGTTTTTCGATCTTCGCGTCCTCGCGGGGTGAGTTGTCCCGCGTGACCGCCCTGGATCGCGCATCGGGCACGGGCACGATGTCCGCGCCGTAGTGGCCGGCCTGCCAGGCTTCGATCGCCTTGCGATGGCTGTCGGCCGCGAACTGGTCGCTGGCCTCGCGTGACACCTCGAACTTGCTGGCCATCGCCTCGCACAGGTCGCCCATGGTCTTGCCGGTCGCAAGATCGGCCGCGCTCGGCAGGTCGAGCAGCAGGTCCTTCGGACGCAGGCTCCTGAGCACCGAGAGCCACTGGCTGGATGCCCCGCCCTGGTACAGCTTGAACAAGGCCCGGCGCAGGTTCTGCGACAGGCGGACAGGCATGTCCGAGAAACTCTCGGTGCCGCCTGCGATCCCGACGTCGATGCGCCCGCAGGCGATCATGTCGCACAGCCCGGTTATCGCGACGATCGGCGACAGCCCGGCCATCGACACCGTATAGCCGGGCGTCGTGCGCGGCAGCCCGGCCTCGAGCATGGCGTCGCGTGCGACGTTGGACGTGCGAACCTCGTGCACGATCGTGCCCAGCGAGACCATCTCGACCTGCTCGCCGGCGATGGCGGTCCGCTCGATCAGGCCCCCGATCGCCTGGGCGCCGAGCTGGTAGCTCATCAGCGAGCCGAATGCCCCGCCGGATTCGACGAACGCCGTCCGCGCGCCGCGCAGGATCACGGGCAGCCGCTCAGGGCTGGTTTCAGTCGGACGGCTCAATGCGTATCCTGCCGGGTCATACCTGCATCACTCTCGCGCATGTTAGCTGCCGATGACCGGATTTCCACAAGTCGCGTATCGCGGCGCGATCAATCCATTGCGCAGGGCGCGCTGTCTCGCCACTCTCGCCACGATCTTCGCGAGCACGACTGCCATGGCTATCGAAAAACCGGACTATGAACTGATCGAGAAGGACGGCTCCTTCGAGCTGCGCGACTACGCGCCCTACCTCGTCGCCGAGACACGGGTGGACGCCGGCTTCGAGGATGCGGGCAACATCGCGTTCCAGCGGCTGTTCCGCTATATCAGCGGCGACAACACGGCCGAGGCGAAGATCGCGATGACCGCGCCGGTCACGCAGTCGCGTGGCGAGAAAATCGCGATGACTGCACCGGTCACGCAGGTCGCTTCCGAAACAGGCTACGCGGTCGCATTCGTCGTGCCGTCGAAGTACACGCTCGACACGGTCCCGCGCCCGCTGGACCCCGCTATCCGGATCCGGGAGATTCCAGCGCAACGTGTCGCCGCGTGGCGCTACTCCGGCCGCTGGACTACGGCCAACTACCGCGACAGCGAGATGAAACTCCGGCAGGCGCTCGAATCACGCGGCCTCAGGCCCATCGGCGAACCTGTTCTCGCCCGCTACGACCCACCCTTCATGCCATCGTTCCTGCGTCGCAACGAGGTGCTGATCCCGGTGGCCAGGGACTCCGCTGCACGTTGACTCTGCCCGCCCCACCGCATGGGCGGTGGACCGGACGCGTCGACTTCGAGATCGGGCGAGAGCAAGTCTACGGTCCGACCCGCTCCCAGATCAGCGTGCGGGTGATCGGCTCGCCCTCGAGTGTCGTCGTCTCGAGACGAATCTGCAGCCTGTCGCCTGTGACGGTCAGCGACCGGGACACCTCCATGCCGACATTCTGCGGATTCAGCGCCGCCTGCAGCCGGTGCCGGACCTCTCCGGTCGAAGGATCGCGCGAGTACGTACCGAAGTAGGCGTCGTACCCGCCGAGGGCGGTCGTGTTGTTGCTGCCGACCAGCGCAGCGGTCGCGCTCGGGTCCTTCTGTCGATCCCGCTTCATGAACTGCGCAGCAAACCGGCCGTCTGCATAGGTGAGTATTCCCAGCGCGTCCGATCCGAGCGTCGGATCCACCCGAGGGCTGCCGTCCTTTGCCCGGTCTTCCCTGGAGAGCAGCCACCAGACCCCTTCGAACTCGTCCCTGCGGTTCATGCTGGTCCTCGTGCGTGTCTAGCCGTCTTCCGGCACTGACCTGGGCAGCACGGCCAGCGCTTCGGTTTCGCAGAGCAGGTCGGGCCGGCAGATCGGCGCCGCTACCATCGCATGCGGAAATCCCCCGAAGCCTGCCTCGTGCAGCTTCGCCCGCAGCCGCACGGCATGCGCCGGGTGCTTCAGGTAGGTGATCGCGGAGACCACGTCGCCGAAGCCAGCGCCCTGCCCTTCGAGCAGCGCCGCGATGTTCACGAGCATGCGCTCCGCCTGTGCGTCGAAGTCTGCTGGGTGCGCCGTCCTGCCCTGCTCGTCGATGCTGGCGGTGCCCGAGACGTGCAGCGCGACCTTGTTCGCCTCCGCGACCCGCATCCCGCGGACGAAGTCGGCGCCGTATTGCATGGCTTCGTTCAGGGTCGGCGAGGTCATCACGGTCCGCACCAGCGGGCGTCCCGCCTTGACCGCGTACACGCCCAGGCACAGGTCGTGCCCTTCGGGTATCGGCCCGCCACCGATGCCGGTGCTGGCCGGGACCGGATCGATGCCCCGCACCTCGAAGAACTCGCGCCGCGCCCGGTTCAGGGCCGGGTAGTCACGCTCCATCTCGCGCAGGTGGATCCAGGTGCGCACCACGTCGCGGAACTCCATTCCCGCGCGCTGCAGCAGCTGTTCGGCGAGACCGAACATGCCGAGCGTCTGCTGGTAGGCATCGTCACCGGGCCCGTAGAGAGCGGCCGCATGGAACCGCGTTTCTTCACCGATCTGGACGCGCATGCCTTGAGCACGCGCGCACTCGGCACAGCCGCAGGCGGGCCTGCCGGCGATCGCTTCGAATCGCAGTGGCGACTCGTGCGGAAGCACGGCCTGGACCAGCACCTCGAGGCAGGCGCGCTCGTTCAATGGAGGCTGCTCGATCTCGAGCGTCGCGGGCCTTTGAGTCGCGCCGCCGGATCCGGCGATGACGCGCTTGCGCGAGTCGCGGACCAGGTCGATGTTCCGACGCGTGTCCCGCAGGAAGAGCATCTCGGAGACGACCGACCCGAAGCTCGCGCCCTCGGCTTCGAGCACGCCGAGGATCGCGCGATAGATCGAGTCGGCCTGCCGGCCCACGTCGGTCGTCCCGGCGGGAGGCACGCAGTGGATGAAGATTTCCCGGGCCTCGGGCCCCTGGACCCGACGCAGCACGACCAGACAGCCGTGCGACTCGATCGTCGCGGCCATGGGATGGGACGACACTTTGATTCCCTGGGCGACGACGGGAGCCGGCTTCATGCTCGCACAGTACCCGGAGTCAGCTCAGCCTGCCGTGAACCAGTAGTCGCCCGACGTCGTGGACGTCGGGCGACTGGATCAAGCGCTGGTCCCCTGAATCAGGGTTTCTAGCAACCGTCGGTGGGCAGCGGGCCGGTGCCGAACGGCGGCGGGCCGAACGGGAATGGCGGTTCGGTCGAGAAGTACGTGTAGCCGTCCGGCTTGTTCTTCTCGAAGCAGTTGCCCACCGCGCCCGGCTCGAGCTGCGCATAGAGCAGGTCCGCCGGAGGGAACGGCGCGCCCGGAGGAGGACTGGTTCCGTTGCCGCTCACCTTGTTCTGCGCGACGAGGTTGTTGTTCGCCCTGGGATCTGCAATCGGCGGCTTGGCTGAGCAACTGTTGGGGCCGCCGTCGTTGGCCGTGCACCAGCCGAGGACTGCGATGCCGACGAAACCGTTGCCCTCGACCCTGTTCTTCGCGATCACGTGATCGGAGACGCCCGCGACGAGAATTCCGATGCCCGGCGGCAACGCGCTCTGGAAGCTCCCGTCCGGTGCGTTGTTCGGCAGGTTGTTGTCGCGCACGTCGTTGTGCTCGATCACCCAGTTGGCCATCACCGGAAGCGGCGGGTTCCCGGCACCGTTGGGGTGGAACAGTCCGATGCCCACGGTGTTGTTGTAGATCTTGTTATGTGTCACCCAGACGTCGTTGGAAACCGTGATCTCGAAGCCGATCACGCTGCCGAACAGCTCGTTGTTGATGACGCGCACGTTCTCGGAGCCCGCGACCCACATCGCGGTGTCGAGCGAGCCGTAGGAGACGTTGTCACGGACGAGGCCGTTCGCCGACAGGGTCGGGTAGATGCCGTTGTTGAGGTTGTTGATCGACTCGTTCGAGACGAACTCGAAGCCGTCCACCCAGCGGGTCTGGATGCCGTTGACCGGGAATCCCTCGACGGAGAAGCCGCGGATGTAGAAGCCCTGGAGCGACCGGCTCTTGCAGTCCTGGCCCAGCGCGCTGTCTGCCGAGACCTTGTAGTCGCACCCGACGGAGCCGCGTAGACGCCGGTCTCCTGCGCGCCGCCAGCAAGGATACGCACCTTGCCGGCCTTGCCCTTGCCCTTGTTGGCCTTGCCGATCAGGCGGAGATTGTCCGTGGTGATCCTCAGCCCGTACACAGGGTCCGTGCCGACGTAGGTCCCCGGCTCGACGAGAATCGTGTCGCCAGGCGCCGCGGCATCGATCGCGTCCTGGATCGACTCGCCCGGAAAGACACGGAAGACGGTCGCATCGGCGGCGGTCGAGATCGCAAAAGCAGCGATACCGAGCGCGACGAAAAATGGACGGGCACTGACCCTGCTGTTCATTCCTGGATTCTCCCCACGTTTTTCGGGCTCGTCCCCTGTTGCGACGCGCGCCCGCTTGTTGAGTGGCACATGAGCCACCGTTTGCTATCGGCCGATTCTTGCCCGCGTGGACTCGGCCTGTCAATTTTCGGGGCTTATGGTAAATGGCAATGCTGCGCGAAGGGCGATCGCCGTGCCCGCCAGTTCCCTGCGCCTCGTTTGACGTCGCGTCGAACGGTCACCCACAATCGCCTGCGAATGACGGCACCAGGGCCCTGAGGGGCCACCCGGTCACCATCCGTCTTCACCTCCACGCGAGCGAGAGTATTTCGAAGCAATGGTCCCGCGACACACTGATCCATCACGCGCAGGCGCTCGAGCGAAGACGTCCACGGCAGCGACGTATCTTCTGCTCGCGGCGACGCTGGCCCTCGCCGCGTGCGGACAGGGCTCCGCACCGGCGCCGCTCTCGTTCCCGAGCGAGACCTCCGGTCGCCTGGCGATCAAGTACCCGCTCGACGGGACGCTGTTCCCGCCCGAGATCGTCGCACCGACCGTTGCCTGGAACGACGAGACCGAGGGTGTCGCAACGTGGATGGTGCTGGTGCGATTCGACGGCACGGACGAGATGCTGCAATTTCCGGCCACGGAGCCCGGCTGGCGCCCCGCCGAGGCCGACTGGGCCGATATCAAGCAGCGCAGCGTTGAGCGAGACGCGGAACTCGCGATCGTCGGCCTCGGCCAGGACGCGCAGCCCGTGTCCTCGGCCAGCGTCCGGATCCGCACGTCCACGGACCCGGTCGGCGACTCGATCTTCTATCGCGAGGTGCCACTGCCGTTCATCCAGGCGGTCCAGGACCCATCAAAGATCCGCTGGCGCTTCGGATCCATCGACTCCGAGAGCCAGCCGCCCGTCGTGCTCGAGAACCTGCCGGTCTGCGGCAACTGCCACTCCTTCGCGGGCGACGGCAGCGTGCTCGGACTCGACGTGGACTACGGCAACGACAAGGGCGGCTACGCGATCCTCCCGGTGTCCGAGCAGATGGTGCTGAACGACGAGAAGATCATCACCTGGAGCGACTACAAGCGGGACGACGGCGAGGCCACGTTCGGCCTGCTCTCCCAGGTCTCGCCGGACGGCCGCTACGTGATCAGCACGGTGAAGGACCGGGCCGTGTTCGTCGCGACGCCCGGCATCGAGTTCTCACAGCTCTTCTTCCCGATCAAGGGCATCCTCGTCGTATACGACACGCAGACCGGCACCTACACGCCGCTGCCGGGCGCCGACGACCCGGAGTATGTCCAGAGCAACCCGACCTGGAGTCCCGACGGCAAGTGGGTCGTGTTCGCTCGATCGAAGGTGTACCGCAAGGACTCGATCGCCGGCATCAACAGCATCCTGCTGGACGAGAAGGACGTCCCCGAGTTCATCGAGGACAAGGAGCCGTTCAAGTTCGACCTGTACCGCGTCCCGTTCAACGACGGCCGCGGCGGCGAGGCGGAGCCGATCGAGGGCGCCTCGCACAACGGCAAGAGCAACTATTTCGCGAAGTTCTCGCCCGACGGCAAGTGGATCATCTTCTGCAAGGCCGAGAACTACATGCTGCTGATGCCGGACAGCGAGCTGTTCATCATTCCGGCCGAAGGCGGCGAGGCCCGGCGCCTGCACGCGAACACGCCCCGGATGAACTCCTGGCACAGCTGGTCATCGAACGGCCGCTGGCTCGTGTTCTCCTCGAAGGCCAACACGCCCTACACGCAGCTCTTTCTCACCCACATCGACGACGAGGGCCGCTCGACGCCGCCGGTCGTGCTGGACCGCTTCACCAGCAGCGAGGGCGCGGCCAACATCCCGGAGTTCGTGCCGCTGCCCGCCGAGGCGATCGCCGGAATCACGGAGCAGTTCCTCGACGCCTATTCGTTCCTGCGTGCCGGCATGGCCAACGAACGCACCGGCAACTACCCGGGCGCCGTGCGGGTCTACGAGCGGGGACTCGTGGTCGAGCCCGAGAACGTGGAGCTGCTGAACGCGATGGGATTCTCGCTGTTCCAGCAGGGCAAGAGCGCGGAGGCCGTGGTGGCGCTGGAGAAGGCGCTCGCAGTGGACCCGAAGCACTGGAAGGCCCACAACAACATGGCCCTTGCCTCGATCGACCTCGGCGAATTCGAGCTGGCGGAAGCGCATTACCGGGAATCGCTTGCGATCGAGCCACAGCCGGCGATCTACAACGACCTCGGTTTCGTGCTCGAACGCCAGGGAATCGCCGAGGAAGCGATCGAGGCCTACCGCAAGGCGATCGCGCTGGACCCCTCGCTCGCTTCGGCGCACTTCAACCTCGGCTCCTCGCTGGCGCGCAGCGGCCAGTTCGCCGAGGCCGAAAAACACCTGCGCACGGCCGTCGAGAAGCAGCCGAGCACCCAGGCTTACACCGGGCTCGGGATCGTCCAGCGGCAGCAGGGCAAGTCCGATGCAGCCGTCGCCAGCCTGCAGGCCGCGATCGAACTGGACCCGGACAATGCCGCCGCCCAAAGCGAGCTGGCCGCGGTCCTGGCAAGCCTCGGTCGCACTGAATAGCAGCGCAAGGAGTTCGTCGACTCGTTGCGGGACTATCCCCAGAGCAATTCCGGCAGCTAGGCGAAGAAGCTCTTGACGCGATCGCTGAGGCGATCCCAGCCGCGCTCGACGTCGGCGGTGAAATCGTGCCAGGCCTCCTTGGCGTCGCCCCACATCTCGTCGAACTCCTCGTCGGTCGCGTTCTTCAACTCGACCAGCTTGGCCTGGCCCTTCTCCAGTGTCCGCTCGGCGGCCGCAACGGCCTTCGACATTTCATCCGAAGCCTCGTCTCCGGCTTCCGACATCGAGGCCTTCATCTTCTGCAGCGCCGCTTCGCCCTTCGCCAGCTTCTCTTCCAGTTCCCGCTCGATGGTCTGTCTGTCTGCCATTGTTGTTCCCTCAGGTATTGCAGAGTGGTCCTGTCGCCGAGCGCGGTCGGCCCGGCCCGATAACTGAGCTTGATACCAGCCGGCCCGAGGCGGGGCTAGCCGGAAAGCGTCCGAACCTTCGCGAGACGCGCGTTCCCGGATTCGCGACCGGGCCCGAACCAGGACCGTGGCTGGCAGCTGAGCAGCGGCCTGCCCGTTTGCCCGGTCGCGCAGTAATGCGGGACAATCGCCCGCGTGCCCGGACGGGGCGCGAACACGTCGGAGAGTGGACATGAGCTTGTTTGGATTCGTCAAGGACATCGGCCGCCGCCTGTTCAACAAGGACGAGGAAGCGGCGGAGAAGATCAAGGAGCACATCCTGGCCCACAACCCCGGCGTCGAGGACCTCGAGGTCACGTACGAGAACGGCATCGTAGGTCTTGCCGGGCGCTGCACCAACAAGGACGCGTTCCAGAAGTGCGTCCTGATGGCCGGCAACGTCGAAGGCGTCGCGGACGTCTATGCCACGGGCCTGCAGGCCTACGTGGACCCGGCCGCTGCGGTCGCCGCCGCGGAGGCAGCCAAAGCCGCGGCCGAGGAGAAGTTCTACGTGATCGAGAAGGGCGATACGCTCTGGGCGATCGCGAAGAAGCACCTCGGGGACGGCAACCGTTACCCCGAGATCTTCGAGGCCAACAGGGAAGTGATCCTCGACCCGGACAAGATCTTCCCCGGGCAGAAGATCCGCATTCCCGCGGGCTGAAACCTCGCGCGGCTCCCCGCCGGCCGTAACGCCCGGGCCGGCGGGATGCCTGGGTCGAGCCCGCCGGTCGAAGCGGTCGTGCGCCGGCGGATGACCGCTCCCATCGAGGCCACGGGAGACGTCTCATGAACGAAACGACCGACAGGCCCTCGATCGTCGGCGTCGCGATGCGCGATCTCGGCCGCCTGCGCGCGGTGGGCGTCATCGTGGCCAGGCACGGCTTCGGTCCGCTGCTGATGAAGACGCCTCTCGGCAAGCGCCTGTTCGACAGGGTGCCCGAGGGCGATGCGGCGTTGCGCGGCATCAGCGCGCCGGTGCGGTTCGCAACGCTGCTCGCGGCGCTCGGGCCGACCTACATCAAGCTCGGGCAGATCCTCTCGATGCGCAAGGACCTGCTGCCTTCGGACTGGATCAAGGCGCTCGAGACGCTGCAGGACGACGCCCCGCGCCTGCCGTTCGAGGCGATCCGGTCGCAGGTCGAGTCGAGCCTCGCAGGCCCGCTGGAGGAACTCTACGCGTCGTTCGAGGCGCAACCGCTCGCCACCGCGTCCATTGCGCAGACCCACCGCGCGCGGACCAGGGAAGGCGACGAGGTGGTGGTCAAGGTGCAGCGGCCCGGCATCGAGGCGACGATGCGCTCGGACCTCGACCTGATTCACCTCGCGGCGCAGATCCTCGAGGCCAGCATCGACGAAATGCAGATCTTCGGCGCCGTCTCGATCATCGAGGAATTCGAGAAGGGGCTGCTCAGGGAGCTCGATTTCAACCAGGAGCTCTCGAACCTGCTCGAGTTCCAGCGCAACCTCGAGCCGGCCCGCAGCGTCACGGTGCCCCGCCCGTACCCCGAGCTCTCGACGCGCACCGTGCTGACCATGCAGTTCTTCGCGGGACACCCGATCCGCAAGCTCGAACCGGGCAGCGAGCAGGCGCAGGCCGTCGTCAACGAGATCGTGCATGCGGCGCTGAAACAGGTCTTCGTGGACGGCCTGTTCCACGGCGATCCGCATGCCGGCAACCTGCTCTACGACGAGGACGGCACGGTCTGCATGATCGATCTCGGTATGGTGGGTCGCCTCTCGCAGGAGCAGCGCGACGACATCGTCACGCTGACGATCGCCGCGATCGCGAACGACGCGACGACGATCGCGCGGGTGCTGCTGAAGATGGGCACGCCGACGCAGCGCGTGAACCTGAACGAGCTGAAGGCGGACATCGAGCGCATCCGCTCGCAGCACCTGGCCGTCGCGAACTTCGGCGAGTACGACTCGGCGGGCTTCATCGAGGAGTTCGGCAAGGCGGCCGGACGCTACCGGATCAAGCTCGCGAAGGACATGGCGATCCTGACCAAGGCCGCCGCGACGCTCGAGGACATCATCCGCACGCTCCATCCGAAAGTGGACCTGGTCGGGATCGCGCGGCCGTTCCTCGATGACATCGTGCAGCGACGACTCGCCCCGCAGCGGATTCTCGGCGACATGATGAGCGAGGCCACCGGCATCGGCTCGATGCTGCGCACCGTGCCCGGCCAGATCGACCAGCTGATGCACGACTTCGAGACAGGCAACATCATGGTCCGCGCGGTCACTCCGGAACTCGACGACATGCCGCGTCGCCTGCATGCGCTCGGCGGGCGGCTGACGCTGGCCGCATTCGCCGCATCGACGACGGTCGCCACCGCGATCGCGGTACCGGAGACCACGGAATCGACGCCGCGCATGATCCTGGCGGCGGTGCTGGCAGTCTGCGCGGTGGTCAGCTGGACTGCGCTGTTCGTCTGGCACTGGTTCGGGCGCGGCAAGCCGATGAAGGTCACGCCACTGCTGCGGCTGTTCCGGCGCTGATCGAGCGCCCCGGCGGCGGGCACGCCGCGCCGGCGCTCAGCGTGCCACTGCGAGCCTGACGGCTTCGGCCCGCAGCGGCCGCGCGGCGCTCCGCATCAGCGTGCTCTTGCCGAACAGCGACTCGACCAGGTCCACGGCCAGCCGCGCGGTCTTGTTGCGCAGGTCCAGCGCCGGGTTCAGCTCCATCACGTCCACCGAGCGCAGCTGCCCGGTGTCGGCGATCATCTCCATGCACAGCTGCGCTTCGCGGTACGAGGGGCCGCCCGGCACGGTCGTGCCGACGCCCGGCGCAATCTCCGGATCGACGAAGTCGACGTCGAAGCTCACGTGCACGTGCGTGTTCTCGTCGATTCCCTCGAGCGCCAGCTCCATCGCCGCGCGCATGCCCATCTCGTCGATGAAGCGCATGTCGAACACGTCGAGGCCCTGCTCGTTGACGAAGCGCTTCTCGCCCGGGTCGACGCTGCGAATGCCGATCTGCCGCACCCACTCGGGCCGGATCGCCGGTGCGTAGCCGCCGAGCGCGAGCAGCCCGGGCGGGCCGAAGCCGCAGAGGCAGGCGACCGGCATCCCGTGCAGCACGCCGGACGGAGAGATCTCGCGCGTATTGAAGTCGGCGTGCGCGTCGAGCCACAGCACGCGCAGCTTGAGTCCCTGCTCACGGCAGTGGCGGGCCACGGCGCTGATCGAGCCGATCGCGAGGCTGTGGTCGCCGCCGAGCAGGATCGGCAGCCGGCCATCGGTGAGCTCGCGATGCGTGGCCTCGTGAATCAGCTCGTTCCAGCGCACGACTTCCTCGACGTGTCGGTATCCGTCGCGCGGCGGGCACTCGGGATTGGGCGGGCCCGCGAGGTTGCCGAGGTCCTTGACGGCGAGTCCGCGGGACTCGAGCGCCGACCTGAGCCCGGCGACGCGCAGCGCTTCCGGCGCCATCGATGCGCCGCGATCGGCCGCGCCGACGTCGGTCGGCGCACCGATCAGGCTGACGCCGCGGATGTTGCCCGCCGACGTCATGCCGTGACCGCCTCGACAGTACGCCCTGCCGGCTTCGGCGCGGGTACGCGGCGCGGCGCGGGGGCGATCACGCTGAAGAGGTCCTTTGGATCCTCGAGCGCGGGGACCAGGTCGATCACCGGCCGCAGCTCGCCATCGCGCCGGTTCAGGTCGTACAGGTGGCGCAGCGCGGAGAAATCCTCGAGCGCGAAGCCGACCGAGTCGAAGATCGTCACCTCGCGATCGCTGGCCCGGCCGGGGGCCCGGCCGCTCACGACCTGCCAGAACTCGGTGACCGGGAACGAAGCATCGAGCTGCTGGATCTCGCCCTCGATGCGCGACTGCGGTTCGTACTCGACCACGACGCGGGCATCGGGCCGCAGCAGGATCTCGGCGTGCAGCTCGGTCTTGCCCGGGCAGTCGCCGCCGATCGCGTTCAGGTGCATGCCGGGCTCGATCATCTCCGGCGTCAGGATCGTCGCGTAGCGCTTGTCCGCCGTGACGGTCGTGACGATGTCGGCGCCGCGCAGCGCCTCGGCCGTCGAGCGGCAGGCGATGACCTCGAGCCCCTCGAGCCCGGTCAGCTCGAGGTTGCGCATCAGCTTCGCGGTCGCCTCCGGATCGACGTCGAACAGCCGCAGCTCGCGAATGCCGAGCATGTGGTGGAACGCGATCGCCTGGAATTCACTCTGCGCGCCGTTGCCGATCAGCGCCATGACGCGGCTGTCGGGCCGTGCCATCCAGCGCGCCGCGAGTGCCGAGGTCGCCGCGGTGCGCAGCGCCGTCGTGACGGTGAGCTCCGACAGCAGCAGCGGATAGCCGGTGTCGACGTCGGCGAGCACGCCGAACGCCGTCACGGTCAGCAGGCCCTCCGAGGTGTTCTTCGGGTGGCCGTTCACGTACTTGAACGAGTAGCGCTCGCCGTCGCTGACCGGCATCAGCTCGATGACGCCGACCGGCGAATGCACCGCGTGCCGCGGGGACTTGTCGAAGTCCTCCCAGCGTCGGTAGTCCGCCTCGATCTCGCCGGCGAGTTGCTCGATGAACGACGCCGCGCCACAGCGCTCGACGAGTTCCCGGATCCGTTCCGTGCCGATGTAGTCGATCATTGCCTTCACGCTCCGGCCGGGTCAGGACCGGCCTGTCTGTTACTCAACTGGCACTAGTCTCGCCGGGACTGCGGCCAACGAAAAGACAGAAGAATGTACAATTTGTTGCGCTACTTGAACATTGTGCCCTCTTTGACTGTCACAATGGTCAACGCACCGACCAACTGGAGGCGGAGCCATGGATGATCTGGACAGACGCCTGATCGCGCTGCTGCGCGACGACGGTCGGGCCACCGTGGCGTCGCTGGCGAAACGGCTCGGGTGGCCCGCGGCACGGTCCAGAACCGCATCGCCCGCCTCGAGGCGGATGGCGTGATCGTCGGCTACACGGTGCGGCTCAAGCCGGCGACGGAGGACCGGCAGATCCGTGGCCTGATGACGATCGCCGTCGAGGGACCGCGCGCCGATCCGGTGCTTCGCGCGCTGCGCGGCGACCCGGCCGTGACGGCGCTGCACACGACCAACGGGCGCTGGGACCTGGTTGCCGAGGTCCGTGCGGACAGCCTGCAGGACCTCGACCTGGTGCTCGGGCGGATCCGCAAGCTCGACGGCATCGCGAGCACCGAGACCAGCCTGCTGCTCTCGACGCACAAGCTCTAGCGGCATCCCGGCCGCCGGGGTCGGTCGCGCCTAGCGGATGAGCCCCTGCCGGCGCAGCTGCGCCGCGATTGGCTCGGTGACCTTCGCGAGCGCTTCATCGCGCGCTTCGAGATCCCCGGCGACCGTCGTCAGCTCGTACACCACCGACTTGTCCGCCGTCGAGAACAGTCTCGTCGCCAGCTGCACCTCGCCCTGCAGCGTCATCAGCGACGGCGCGGTCTGGAACTCACCGTAGATCACCGGCACGCCATAGACACCGTAGTAACCCATCCCCCAGCCGGAGCCGACCGCCTTGTAGTAGGCCCCGCCGCGCGTGTCCCGGGTCCCGCCCTGCTGCGCATTCCAGCCTGCGTCGACCAGCACGGTCGCGAGCACCGCATCGGCCTGCTGCGATGCCACCGCCTGCTCGATGCTCTCGAGCGTGAGCGGGTTCTTCTGCTCGACGGAATTGCAGCTCGTGACGGCCCGCGTGGACCCCTTGTTGATCTGTGCCGCGAGGAAATACTCGAAGGCACAGCGCTCGTTGACGTGCGGGCTGACGCCGACGACCAGCACTCGATTGAACGATTGCTCGTGCGACGCACCTTCCTGCCATCCGCCGCTCACCTTCACCTGCTGCGCGCAGCCGGACAGCCACGTCGCGCAGATGAGGAGCAGCAGAGCCGGTGCGGCCGATGCGAATCGTTCCAGAAGACTTGCCGAGACTCTGTCGTGCAATGCAGATCCCCTCGCGTTGGATGAACCGCGGGAAATCGAACTGCACCCGCGTGCGGCCGAACGGCCTCGAAACGCGGTCGCAGCATACGCCCTGCCCCGCCTGCAAGTCACGAGGCGCCCATGCGGGCGGGCGGGGCGAGCAGATTGGAGCGCCGTGCGCGACTGCTGTAGATTGAGGTCGCGTGGTTTGCCAGCACTCGCCGGGGAGAAAGCCATGACCGGGAACAATGGCGGCACCCACTGTGTGCCGCTCGAGACAGGGCAGAAGATCGACGCGGTCATCGTCGGCGCCGGGTTCGCGGGCCTCTACATGCTGCACCGGCTCAGGCGGCTGGGCCTCGTCGGTGCGCGTCTTCGAAGCCGGCAGCGGCGTCGGCGGCACCTGGTTCTGGAACCGCTACCCGGGTGCCCGCTGCGACGTGCCGAGCCTCGAGTATTCGTACCAGTTCAGCGACGAACTGCAGCGGGAGTGGAACTGGTCCGAGCGGTACGCGACGCAGCCGGAGATCCTGCGCTACCTGGACCACGTCGCCGACCGCTTCGGACTGCGCAGCGACATCGAATTGAACACACGCGTGGATTCGGCCCGCTTCGACGAAGCGCAGGGACTGTGGCGCGTCCGGACCGCGGACGGGCGCGAGATCAGCGCCCACTACTGCATCTTCGCGACGGGCTGTCTCTCTTCGGCGAACCTGCCGGACATTCCAGGCATCGATTCGTTCCGCGGCGCGACCTACCACACCGGGCGCTGGCCGCACGAGCCGGTGGATTTCCACGGGCAGCGGGTCGGCGTGATCGGTACGGGATCGTCCGCGATCCAGTCGATACCGCTGATCGCGGAACAGGCGAAGACGCTCCACGTATTCCAGCGCACGCCGTCCTATACGGTCCCGGCGCGCAACCGCCCGCTCGAGCCCGCCGAGCGCGAGGAATTCAAGACCCGGCACGCCGAGTTCAGGGCCATCGGTCATGAGCACCCCTTCGGGTTCGCGCACCGGATGAGCGAGGACCTCGCGACCGCGACGACGGAGCAGCAGCGCCGCGAGCGCTACGAGGAGCACTGGCGGCGCGGCGGACTGTACTTCATGGGCGCGTATGGCGACCTGATGCTCGATGAGCGGGCCAACGCCACCGCGGCGGAGTTCCTGCGCGGCAAGATCCGGGAGACGGTCGAGGACCCCGCCGTCGCAGACGCGCTGACGCCGACCTATGTCGCGGGCAGCAAGCGGCTCTGCGTCGACTCGGGCTACCTCGAGACCTTCAACCGGCCGAACGTGACGCTGGTGGACCTGGGCCGAACGCCGATCGACGCGATCACGCCGGACGGGATCCAGGCCGGGGGCCGGCTGTACGAACTCGACGCGATCGTGTTCGCGACCGGGTTCGACGCGATGACCGGCGCGCTCGGCAGGATCGACATCCGGGGCCGTAGCGGCCAGGCGCTTTCGGATCGCTGGAGCGAGGGGCCACGCGCCTACCTGGGGCTTGCGATCGCCGGCTTCCCGAACATGTTCATCGTCACCGGCCCGGGCAGCCCGTCCGTGCTGACCAACATGGTGCCGTCGATCGAGCAGCACGTGGACTGGATCGCCGATGCGATCGCCTACCTGCGCGAACATGGCCTCGCCACGATCGAGGCCTCCGAGCAGGCGCAGGACGCCTGGGTGGACCACGTCAACGAGGTCGGCAACGCGACGCTCTTTCCGCGCGCGAACTCCTGGTACATCGGCGCGAACGTGCCGGGCAAGCCGCGGGTCTTCATGCCTTACGTCGGCTTTCCGGCATACGTCGAGCAATGCCGGCGCATCGCCGCGAACGACTACGAAGGATTCCGGCTGGCGGGTGCCGGCAGCTGAGCCCGCGCCGGTCACTTCGCGTGCGCGCAGCGCGTCCCCGCGGGACGGGCACGGCCCTGCCCCTGCTGCTGCACGGCGCGCTGTCGCTGCTCGCGATCGCGCCCTGCGCCTTTGCCGATGACGCCGCGCGTACCGAGGTGTCGCGGTCCGGCTCCGTCGTCCAGGTGCGCTCGACGATCGAGGCATCCGCGCCGGGCGAGCTCTGCTATGCGGTGCTCGCGGACTTCGATCGCCTGGCGGAATTCATCCCCGGCATGCAGTCGAGCCGCGTCGTGAGCCCGCCGGGCGAACCGCTGCTGCTCCGGCAGATCGGCCAGGCCACCGTCAGCTTCGTGCAGTATGGCTTCGACGTCACGCTGGCCGTCACCGAGGACCCGCCGCGGAAGATCAGCTTCAGCCGGGTCGCCGGCAATCTGCGGCAGATGCAGGGCAGCTGGCAGGTCGGTGGCGACGCGATCCGTTGCAGGATCGACTACCGGGCCGACATCGAGCCCGGGTTCTGGGTACCGCCGTTGATCGGGCCGCTGCTGATGCGACGCCAGGTCGAGCAGCAGATCGTCGGACTCGTCGCGGAGATCGAGCGCCGGGCGCGTGGCGACCCGGCGCCGTGAGCCGTCAGCGGCCCGGGCGGGGCGCTCGCTGCCCGCGCATCGCGCTCGGAGCCTTGCCCGTCCAGCGCCGGCACGCGCGCGTGAACGAGCTCGGCTCCGCGAAACCGAGCATGAAGGCGACCTCGGTCAGGTTGATCCGGTCGTCGCTGATGTAGGTCTTCGCGAGCTCGCGCCGGGTCTCATCTAGCAGCGCCTTGAACGAGGTTCCCTCGTCCTGCAGCTGCCGGTGCAGCGTCCGGCTGCTGACGTTCAGCGCCTCGGCCACGGTCTCGTTCGACACGTTGCCCGAGGGCAGCTGCTCGATGATCGTGGCCTGCACCCGCTCGGTGATCCGGTCCCGGTTCAGCCGCGCGAGGTGACGGATGATCTCCTGGTCGTTCAGCTGGGCGAGGTTCGGATTTGCGCCGGGCAGCACCTGGTCCACGGCCGCCTTCGCGAACGTCAGGCTGTCGTGCGGCGCATCGAACTCGACCGGGCAGCGGAAGCTGGCGAAGTAAGGGCCCGGCTCCACGGGCGACGAGTGGAACAGCGTCGCCCGCATCGGGTTCAGCGATTCGCCGCAATTGAGGCGGCACAGGCGCAGCACCAGCGACAGCAGCGCGTCGGCGAGCGCCGGTATCGTGTAGGGGCTGCCCTGGTAGCTGAGCGTGACAGTCACCTCTCCGCCACGGGCTTCATGGACCTGCACCGAGCTGCCTTCGAGCACCAGGTCCGTGTACCGCTCGAGCCGGCCCAGCGCGGTCCGCAGGCTGGTGCTCGCGAGCCAGGCGTAGCCTAGCGCGCCGAACATCGAGGGATGCCAGTGCCGGGCGGCCTTCAGGCCGAAGCACGGGTCCGCGATCCGGCTGCTCGCCCGCAACCAGACCGCGTTGCAGGCTGCGACCGGCAAGCGCGCATTCGGGTTCTTCAGCAGTTCGAGGTCGATGCCCGAGCGCTCGAACAAGGGGCCCGGGTCCTGGCCGTACTCCTCGAGCAGCGACCACAGCGGCCGGATCGCTGAGGCGAGCGCCGTCAACGGCGGCGCTTGCGAGTCCCGGTGCTCCTCGCGCGCCTGGCACGCTTCGCCGTGCCGGCGGTCTTCGCACGGGCCGTCTTGCTGCCCTTTGCCTTGCTGGCGGTCGATTTCCTGCGCGCGGGCTTGCGCTTCGCGGTCTTCGCACCAGACGCCTTCTTGCGGGCGGTCTTGCCGCCCTTCTTGCCGGCGGTCTTACCGCCGGTCTGGCCGGCGACGTTTCCGTAGGTCCGGGTCGCGACCTCGCGGACGTCGCTGCCGGCGCCCCTCAAGATCGCGAGCGCCTGCGCCATGTCCGCGACGATGCGCTCCCGCGCGTCCATCAGCACGCTGGCCTGGTTGCGCAGCATGTCCTTGAGACTCTCGCTGGCCGCCGCGCGCTCGAGTTGCGCGGCCGCGTCGTTCAGCGCCGAAGCGACGATCCGCTCCTGCAGTTCGATCAGGCTCGTCGCCGTGCCCTGCGAGATCGTCGTCAGCTTTACGCCCGAGCGCGCGAACGCTCGCACCGGGTCCTTCAGCGACTTGAGATTCTCGGCGGACTTCGCTGCAGCGTCGCGGGCAGCCGCCACCGGCTTCTTCCGCAGTTCCTGCGCGCGCTTCGCCAACCCCTGCGTCTGCCCGACCACGAAATCCTTCACTCCAGCCATGATGGAAACTCCTCGTGAATTCCTGCCGCCTGCTGAACTTCTCGGAGAACAGAAGAAAAATACACCCGGTTAACCTGCTCTGACCAGCCGAACCGGGCCAGGCGCACATGAAAAAAGGCGGCGTGCTCGCGCACGCCGCCTTGCCTCAAGCACCAGTCTGCCGCGATCGGCCTACTGGTCGAAGCTGAGCGCCTGGTCGTCCAGGTCGAACGGGTTACCCGCGTTGAACAGCTCGTAGGTCGTCCCTGAGCGGTTGAACGGTCCACCCGCGGAGAGGTCCGTCGCGCCCGGATCAGCCGCGCCACCGCCCTCGGAGAGCCCGACCAGCCCGTCGTTCGCCGTGACGTTGCCGTAGGAGATGATCACGTTCCCGGTGTCGAACATCGTCACCGAGAAAGTGTTCGACTCCCGTCGTCGGAGAACTCCGGCACGTCCATGAACGTCACGGTCATCGACGAGGCATCGCCCTCGGCGATGACCCGCCCGCCGTTGTTCGGGCTCAGGTCGTCCCAGAGCGCGGCGATCCGCGGCTGGTCGTTCAGCAACTCGGCCACGGACTCGGAGAAATCCGTGTCGCCGGAGCCGAAGGTCAGGTTGCCGTTCGAGTTGACGAACACGCTCGTGTAGTCCGTGCCGTTGAACGGGAACGTGAAGCCGAGCGCCAGCTCCTGGAAGCTGTCGTCGCCGAGAGCTCAGCAGGATCCCGTTGATCGCCGAGAGGTCGAGCACGTACCGGCCGCCGCTGCCGCCGTCCCCGGTGAAGTCCGTGTCGGGGAACGTGCTGACGGCCAGGTAATAGCGCCCGCCAGTGGCGACCGGGTACACGATCCTGGACAAGACGCCCGCGCCGCTGTCGTCGTCGACGGCGACCAGCGTGCCGGCCGAGTCGAACAGCCCGATGAAGGTATCGAGGCTGCCGGTCAGCACCTCGAGCAGCAGCGTCGTCCCGGCCGTGGCGCTGAACGCGTAGAAGTCCACGTCGGCGCCGGTCGGTTCGATCTCGGTGTAGCGGGTCGTCGCGATGCTGTCGAACGGCAGCTTGATGTTGCGCGCGCTCTTGAGGCTGTCGTTCCTCCCCGCCCAGTTGTCGTTGTAGGTGGTCGTGCCGTTGAACAGCACGGTCGTGTTCGCGAGATCATTCGGGTCCGCGGCCGTGAACAGCTCGTAGCGCGCCGGCTGGCTCTTCAGGTTGATCCGGCTCGGTGCGAACGCGCCCAGGTCGTCCTCGGCCTCGAATCGCGAGGTGATCGCGCCACCGCAGCTCACGCCGGCCAGTCCGTCCGCCGCGCTCAGGTCGCCGTAGATGATGTCGACGTGGTTCGAGGCGCGCTTCAGCGTCACCTCGAAGGTGTTGGCACCGGTGCTCGGGAATTCCGGGACCGCGTCGAAGCGCACCGTCAGCGTGTTGTCCGTCCGGCTGTACGACACGACGCCGCCCGCGCCCGGGTTCAGGTCGTCCCAGAGCATCGCGATCCGCGGCTGGTCGTTCAGGAACTCGACGACGGATTCCGAGAAGTCGCTGTCCGGCGAACCGAAGGTCAGGTTGCCGTTGCCGTTGACGAACACGGAGTTGTAGGTCTGCCCGCAGATCTGGTACGGGAACGGCATGAAGATCTCGGCGAAACCGTCGTCGGTGATCGGCAGCTCGCCCGGAGGCGGCGCATTGAAGATCACGTCGATGCCGGTGGCCGGCGCGCCGGCCATCGCCGCGACGGCCGTATAGTCGGACGGGTCATCGGTCGATCCGTCCGCCGACTCGTTCGCGCCGTTGTGGAACTCCTCGGGGCCCGGCAACGGCGAGAGCGGCGGCGTCGAGAACCCGCCCGCAAGGATCCGGTCCACGAAGACTGCGTACTGCGCCCCCGGGGTGAGCCCGTTGATGCGGTAGGTCCCGACCACCGGGTCAGCTTGCGCGGTGCTGTCGGTGAAGTCGCTCGAGATCGCGGACGCCGCGTCGTTGAACGGATCCGCGACGTTGCGGGCGATCACGTTGACGCCGGAGAGCTTCGTCGTGGAGTTCGGCGCGTAGATCGTCCCGGCGATCGTCCCGGTCGAGGCCAGGAAGCCGGCCTCCGGATACAGCGTCGAGGCGATCGCCACGTCGTCCCGCTCGAGGCTGTTCGTGCCCGAGGTCGAGCCGAAGTAGAACGGGTACATCGTTTCGATCACGTCGTCGGCGATGGCCGGAATCGGGCCGAAGGTGTTGAACGGCGTCGGGCCGCTCTGGTCACCCAGGCCGACCACCTGGCCGTTGACCACGGTGTGCGCGAAATTGCTGTAGTGCCCGAACTCGTGGACCATCACGTCGAGCGCGTAGGTCGGGTCCGTGAAAGCCGGCCCGTTCAGGAAGGACAGGCCCTCCGTGATCGTGCAGGTCGCCGAATTGCCCCACTCCGGACCCGCGAAGCCGAGGATGCCGGAACCTGGACCGTACAGCAGGTCGAAGATCTGACCGGTGTCGTCGAAGACGATGGCCGAGAGTCCGTCCGGCGCCGGCGCGTTCAGGTACGGTGCGAAGTTGGTGATGTCCACGTCGACCGGCAGCAGGCCTGCGTTCGCATAGCTCAGCGTCGACGAAGGAATGGCGCCCCAGACGTCGAAGGCCTGCTGCACCAGCGCAACCGCGTTGGCGTTCGTCAGCGGGCCGAGACCGCCCTGGTCCGGGTTGAACGGGATGTTCGTACCGCCGGCGGCCCAGAGGTAGGGTTGACCACTCGCGCAGTTGGCGAGCGGCCCGCCCGCGAAGGCCGGCGCAGCCGCGCCGAGCGATGCGAGGGCGGCGATAAAAGCGATTCGTCCACTTGGCTTTGTCATGGCTGCCACTCCCTTATTGGCCAAGCAGCGCGCGGATCTTGGCGCTGAGCTCGGAATACGGAACCGGGCCGCTGCCGTCGAGGCCGAGGCCGACGTTGTTGAACTCGTTCACGACGTAGTCCTGCCTTTCCATCTCTACGATCCGGAAGGCGCCCTGGCCGAGGCCGACCGTGACGGACAGGCCGGCCGCGCTCTCCGGCGTCGTGAACAGCAGGTAGTCGCTGCCCATCTCGAGCTTCGGCACGTCGCGGAACGCGTCGAGCTTCACCGCGTCGCCGGTGGAGACCGCGCTCTTGATCGAGCCGATCATGCGCAGCACGACTTCCGACTTCTCGCCCTTCACGATCGTCGGCTGGCCCTTGACCATCTCCTCGACGGCGAGGCGGTACGTGACGGCGGGCAGCTGGCCACCGCCGGCTTCGACGGTGCCCTGCTCTACATCGATCACGGTGCCGCGGAATATCTTCCCGGCCCGCGCGGTGAGCTCCCCGAGGTCCATCTGCAGCATCGTCGTCGCCTGGACCTGTGCTGTCAGGAACAGCAGGGTCGCAGCGAACAGAAGTTGACACTTCCCCTTCCAGTTCATCGTTCTCTCCTTATGTGACTGCGTCGCGAACTCGATCGTGGTGACTCGTCGGCTCCGCAAGGACTGCGGAACGCGCGCAGGCGCGCTGCGCCGGTTTTGCGGCGGGAATGAATGCGGCGACGGCGAAGCCGTCCGCCTTGCCCCTGTTCAAGGGCTCCCCCTCCCCTTCGGCCTGCTGGCTCTTGTTGGTCGTCTCTGCAATCGGAATATGCGCCCTTTGAACCGGTCACGCCAGCGGGGTGGATGGCCGTAGCGGTGAATTCGACATAATCTAGAGCGTGGCACTGCATCCCAGATCGCGAACCGGCAGTATCATCAACGGGACGCCACCGGCGGCCAGCGCCACGGGCAGGCAGGTGCTCTGGCAGTCGCCGCAAGCACGATGGGGGAAATCAGATGAGCCTCGATTTCGACCAGGCACGAACCTTCGTCGCCGGCCTCGACCTGCCCGCGCCGCGCTTCGGCGCCACGGGCATCGCGCTCTCGCCGCCGATCGACTTCGACGCGGCGCGCGACCAGGCCATGGTGGTCGGCTCAGAGGTCGTCTCCTTCGTGCAGGGGATCACGGCCGAGCAGCGCAGCGACATCGTCAACTCCGCGCTGCTCGCGCAGCTGCGCGCCAAGAAGATCGTGCCGGAGCCACGCTCGCTGGCGGAGGTCCGCGACTGGTACCGCGAGTACTTCGACGTGCTCGGTAACATCGGCTTCGTCACGCAGCAGGCGCACCTGCAGCGTTACCAGACCAGCGGCGACGGCTTCGAAGCGCACGAAGCCGTGCTCGATGTGGCAGCGACTCTGCTGACCGGCGCCCCGACTGCGCTGGCGCTGGTGACCTCGACCGTGAAGGCGCTGCAGAAGATGGACGCGGGCAATCCCTGGGTCACGATCTTCAACCGCGAGTCCCGCTCGGCGAACACCGCGCACTTCCAGGTGTCCACGGTGGATCGCGACCCGAACGGCGAGCTGTTCGTCGCACTGACGGCGTTCGCGCTCGAGGCCCGGCAGAGGATCACGCAGGTGTTGTTCTTCAAGTTCCGCGAGAACGACGTCGAGATCGAGAACCACGCCGGCAAGGCCTCGATAAACGCGGTGCTGCTGGCCGGCCTGCGCGCGCAGGTATCGCAGAAGCTACTGACGCATTCGAACGACTACCTGGGCAAGCTGGAGATCTGAAGGTCACGGCCAGACGCGCTGACAGGGGATGCAAATGGGCGATTTCGACCAATACATCGACCGGGACGTAGACCGCCCGGATTTCAACAAGGAAGGCCACGGCCAGCGCTACCAGCTCGGAAAGCGCGTGTTCTTCACCGGCGAGCCGGCGCACGACTGGGTTCCGGGCGAGCCGACCACGCGCCGGCTGCGCATCTTCGCGGTGGACCCCTCGGCGCTGGTGCGCGAGGGCAAGTACGCGACGATCGAGATTCCCTACGAGAAAGTCACGAAGGGTCCGGTCGGCCGGCTGTTCGCGGTCGAGACCGAGGACCTCGATACCGGGGAGGCGCACCCGGCGCCCGATCTCGACGACCTGCGCGCACTGATCTCGAACGGCATCGCGCCGTCGGACTCGAACCGGGAATTCCACTCCCAGATGGTCTACGGGGTCGCGAGCCTGGTGCACCGCAGCTTCCGCCGCGCGCTCGGGCGGCAGATCCTTTGGCCCTTCCCGCCGCGCGACGGCATCACGCGCCTGCGCATCCGGCCGTTCGCCGGAGAGACGCAGAACGCCTGGTACAACCCGAACGACGGCACGCTGAACTTCGGCTATTTCTACGCCCACGAGAAGCCGGTGGACGGCACGCTGCCGAAGGGCATCGTCTACACGGCGCTGTCGCACGACATCGTCTGCCACGAAATGACTCACGCGATGCTCGACGCGCTGCGCTCGAACTTCGTGCTGCAGACCAGCACCGACATGTCGGGTTTCCACGAGGGTTTCTCCGACCTGGTCGCACTGTTCCACCACTTCCTGCACCGCGACGCGCTGCGCAACGCGCTCGCGCGCTGCCGCGGCAACCTGCGCGACTCGGATTACCTGAGCGCGATCGGCCAGCAGTTCGGCCGGTCGACCGGCAACACGCAGGCGCTCAGGAGCGCGGTCAACGACGAACTACGCTACGACGCGAAACTGCCAGCGCACCAGATGGGCGAGCTGCTGATGGCCGCGGTCTACGACGCGTTCTGCAACGTCTTCGAGCGCAAGACTGCGACGGTGATTCGCCTCGCGACCGGCGGCACCGGCCGGCTGCCCGAGGGTGAACTGTCGGAGGCGCTGCTCGACGTGCTGGTGACGCGCGCCTACAACCTCGCCACGCAGTTCCTGATGATGCTGATCCGGGCCGTGGACTACCTGCCGCCGGTGGACGTGCGGCTCGGCGAGTACCTGCGCGCGATAATCACGGCCGACTCGGTGCTGGTGCCGGACGACCCGTGGAACTACCGCGAGGCGCTGATCGACGCGTTCCGGCTGCGGGGCATCTATCCGCGCGACGTCGTGAGCCTGAACGAGGACTCGCTGCTGTGGCGCCCGCCGCGCAACCGCACGCTGGCGCCGGTCGAGGCGCTGTCTTTCAAGGAGATCTACTTCGCCGGCGATCCCGGCAACCCGGTCACGATCGGCGAGCAGATCGCGCAGGCCTGCGAGCTCGGCGAGTACGTCACCGAGAGCCCGGTCTGCATGGAGGAGCTCGGACTGGTGAAGAACGGCGACCAGCGGCTCGAGGGCGACACGGTCACGCTGCCGATGATCGAGTCGGTCCGCACGCTGCGCCGCGTCGGCCCGGACGGCCAGACGATCTTCGACACGGTCGCCGAGATCCTGCAGGTGCGCACCGTGCGCCCGCGCGACGGCAAGCCGGGATTCGACATCTACGGCGGCTGCACGATCATTCTCGACTCACAGGGCAGCATCCGCTGTGGCATCGTCAAGAGCGTGGTCGGCGAGCGGCGCATCGACCGACGGCTCGAGTACCTGGAGAGCGCGGCCAGCCGGCCGTTCTGGAAGCGCGCCGGCAACAAGTTCGAACTGCGCAGCAACGCGCCGTTCCTGGCGCTGTGCGACCGTAACCGGCGCCGCGAGGATGATGAGGAGGACCAGGCATGAAGTACGACATGGTTTTCGAAGGTGGCGGGGCCAAGGGCATGGCGTTCGTCGGGGCCGTCGCGGAACTGCTGAATGCGGGGCATTCCCATGACCGCCTGCTCGGCACCTCGGCCGGCGCGATCACCGCGACGCTGCTCGCCGCGGGCTATACGGTCGACGAGATGAACGCGGCGCTGATGGAGAAGGAGAACGGCAAGCCCGTGTTCGCCGGCTTCATGGGCGAGCCGGAGGACTTCACCGACGCGGAGCTCGAACAGGGCGGCACGCTGGCGCTGCTTCGCAACCTCGACCTGTCGCTGGTGCCCAAGTTCCTCGAGGACCGCATGGACCGGCAGCTGGTGCGGGCGCTGGCCCGTGGCGGCAAGTCGCGGCACCTGGTGGCGCTGGTGGAGCGCGGCGGCTGGTTCGCGGCGCGGCGCTTTCTCAGCTGGATGTCGGCCAAGCTCGACGCGGGAAAGCGGCCCGACGGCAAGCCGCGCAACTACTCGGGAATGTCGCTGAAGCAGTTCTACGACGTGACCGGCGTGGACCTCTCGATGGTCGCCTCCGACACGACCGACGGCAGGCTGCTGGTGCTGAACCACCGCACGGCACCCGACTGCCCCGTCGTGTATGCGGTCCGGATGTCGATGAGCATTCCGCTCGTGTGGAACGAGGTCAGCTGGCGGCCCGAATGGGGCAGCTACCGCGGCCGCGACATCGCCGGCCACGGCGTGGTCGATGGCGGCATGCTCTCGAATTTTCCGCTCGAGCTGTTCATCTCGGCCGAACCGAAGGTAACCAAGGTGATGGGCCCGAAGCAGAACACTCCGGTGCTCGGACTGATGATCGACGAGGCGCTCGAGGTGTCCGGCGCGGCCCCGGGCGCATCGGCGAAGCCGCCGAGCGCGCTGGCCGAGTTCGCGCTGGTCACGCGCATCGGCCGGCTGATAGATACGGCGACGACCGCGCACGACAAGCGCGTCATCGAGGAGCACGGCGAGCTGATCGTGCGCCTGCCGGCCAGGGGCTTCGGCACGACCGAGTTCGACATGAGCGAGGCGAGACGCGACGCGCTGGTCGACGCGGCGCGCGAGTCGATGCGCAGCTGGCTTGCAACCGCCCCCCGCATCGTACCGCCGAAGGCCTTCGGGCCCGGGGCGCCGGCCACGAAGGCCTCGCGCCGCGCGGACGCAATCGCGCTCGACCTGCTGGATTGAGCATCCGGCGGGGTAAGAGCCATGTCGCGAACGGATGCGATCCGCAGGATCATCGCCGAGCAGAACAACCGCGGGGGGATCAGCATCGAGCAGTTCATCCGCGTCCGGGCACGGGAGAACAGCGAGTCGGAGATCCGGGATTCGATCGACTATTGCCGGGAGATCATCGACTGCCGTGCCGGTCATCATGGACCAGGTGCGCCGGACCGCCGAGGAGCGGGGTTTCAGCAACTGGGTCGAGCCGCTGGTCGCGCACGCCGAAGACTACTTCCTGGAGTCCGAGGATTACCTGCCGGAGAAGCAGCTCGGCGCCTTCGGCCTGCTCGACGACGCGTACGTGGCGTTGAAGGTGCTCAGCTTCCTGCACGCCGGGTCCGACCCGATCCTGAGGGTCGAAGTAGATGGTCCGCTCGACTTCCTGCGCCAGGTGCTGGGCGAGGACGCGACCGCGAAGCTCGACTCGGTCGCCGCCCAGGCCCAGCTGAGGATGCGTGAGCACATGAGGGCGCTGCAGCAGGCGGCGCGGCGACATGCCGAGGCCGAGCGGGCCCGCGAGCTCGAGCGGCGCCGCCGCGAACCGCGATCACCGCCGCCGGCGCCTGGCGTTTCGGCGGAGCCGACGCGACGACAGTGCGGAGCCTGCGCAGGCTCCGGCCGCGTGAGCTGTTCGTCCTGCGGCGGCTACGGCTACCACACTCAGAGCTACACGCGGGTGGACTGGGAGGGCAACACTGAGTACGTGACCGACCAGGTTCCCTGCAGCTGCTCGGGCGGGTACTCGACCTGCAGTTCCTGTGGTGGCTCGGGCTGGACGATGAACTGACCCGCCGGTATCGCCATTCGAGCCGCGATCCGGGCGGTGGCGTGCTACTGAAGCGCGGCCCGCAGATCGAGCTGCATCAGGACCAGGTGCGCGTCGTCCGGATCCATCCGGACATCGAAGCCCAGCGACTGCGCGAGACCGGCCATGCGCCGGTTCTCGGCCAGCGTCACCCCTTCCATGGCCTCGAGGTGATGGTAATCGCGGGCCACGCCGGCGAGCGCGCTCATCAGCGCACGCGCAAGGCCGGTGCCCCGCCACTCGTCGTCCACGACGATGGCGAATTCGCAACGGCGCGTGCCCGGCAGGATCGAGTAGCGCGCAACGCCGACCTGGCGCTCTCCCTGCGGCGTCGCCGTCATTGCGACCAGCGCCATTTCGCGCTGGTAATCGATGTCCGTGAACCGGCGGAGCATGGCGGGCGTGAGGTCCTTGACCGGCGCCATGAACCGGAAGTACCTCGAGTCCGGCGAGAGCCGGTGGACGAAGTCCCACTCCGCGTCGGCGTCATCCGGGCGGATCGGCCGCAGCGTCAGCTCCCGGCCATCGGGCAATCGGACCCGCCTCGCCAGCCCGGCCGGATAGGCCGCCGGCGCAGGTGCAGCAGTGGTCGCAGGAATGTGTGTGTGAAGCGTCACCCGGGCTCCTCAGAATGCGAAGGTCTCGACCTGGGACAGGGCGTTGCCGAGCGAGGCGAAGACCACCAGCAGCGCGACAACCAGTCCGGTGATGGCCGCCGAGAGGAAGAAGGATTTTCCGAAAAGCATGTCGTCTCCGTTTCAGGTTCGGGCGATGGGCCCTACGCTCGGGAGACATTGTCTCAGATTATTGCTGCAGTGCAGCAACAGTATTGTTACTGACCCATGACAGTCGACCGGAATTGGCAGCACTTATAGGTAATTAGGCGCAAATACCGTCCTTTAGACGGAGTACGCCCCTGGAAAAAGAGCGACCATAGGGTGCCGTAGCCGCCCGAAAGCGGCTTGGAGCAGCCCGCAATGGGCCCGGGAGCCGACTAGATACTGATCAGGGCCGGCGGATCGATGAGCGGCCGGCCCAGCCCGCGCTCCGGCGGCCCCGCCGGCACGACACCCCGGGCCGGACAGCGGGGGTGACCCTCCGGCAGCGCGCGCTTGCTCCCGGGCAGGGCCGGGTGCGAGTACGGAACCGGCGGATGGCCCTGGGGCAGGGCCGGATGCCGGGAGAGCACCGGCGGATGCCCCTCGGGCAACGCCGGGTGCCCGGACAGCACCGGTGGATGTCCGTCCGGTAGCGACCTCACTGCCGCCGGCACTCCGACGGATGCTGCGCCGTACGCACCGGCGCCCTCACCGACGCGGGCTTCGACATGGCCATCCAGCGCATAGGCCGCGACGAACAGGACTGCTGCAATGATCGGGACCGCTGCAATGTGCGTGTTCATGGTCACTCCCGCTTTACGCCGACGCAGTAGCGCCGGACCTGCCCGGCAACTGTCGCTTCTTAGTCTCTATCGCAGGCGTCCGTCGCGCGGATTCAGCCGTCACGCCGACGGCTGGACTCGCAACCCGCATGTCCGCAGAATGTGATTGCGCGCCCGAGTTACTACTGGTGCGCGATCGCTCCGCCGCGTCGAACCCAACCTCTGACCCGGGTCTAGTCCAACGGCGCGGTGGAGCGAACCCGCGCGCGGATCTTCCCGGGCCGTCCGGCAGCGGCTGGCACCGCGACGGACGCGATCGACTTCACGATGCAAGGAGCACGCCGTGCGTGCCGACAGTCCCCAGCTGATGACCCCTTCCGAGGCGCTGGTCGAGACACTGGCCGCCAACGGCGTGACCGACGTGTTCGGCATCGTGGGCTCCGCATACATGGATGCGCTGGACATCTTCCCGGCCGCCGGCATCCGCTTCATACCGGTCGCGCACGAGCAGGGCGCCGCGCACATGGCCGACGGTTATTCCCGCGCCTCGGGACGCCACGGCGTCTGCATTGCGCAGAACGGCCCCGGCATCACGAACTTCGTCACCGCGATCGCGGCGGCCTACTGGGCGCACTCGCCGGTCGTGTTCATCACGCCCGAGACGGGCTCGATGACGATGGGGCTCGGCGGGTTCCAGGAAACCGAGCAGCTGCCGATCTTCTCGAAGATCACCCGCTTCCAGGGGCACGTAAACAACCCGAAGCGCATGGCCGAGATCGCCGGCCGCTGCTTCGACCGCGCAATGCTCGAGATGGGCCCTGCGCAGCTCAACATCCCGCGCGATTACTTCTACGGGGACATCGAGGCGACGATCCCTCGGCCGATGCGCATCGGCCGAGGCCCCGGCGATGCGGCCGCGATCGATGAAGCCGCTGCGCTGCTCGCCGAGGCGCGGTTCCCGGTCATCGTCGCCGGTGGCGGCGTGGTCCTGTCGGGCGGCACGGCCGAGACGGTTGCGCTGGCGGAACTGCTCGATGCGCCGGTGTGCAACAGCTACCTGCACAACGATTCCTTCCCCGCCTCGCACCCGCTTTGGTGCGGCCCGCTGGGCTACCAGGGCTCCAAGGCGGCGATGAAGCTGGTCTCGCAGGCCGACGTCGTGCTCGCGCTCGGCACGCGGCTCGGGCCGTTCGGCACCCTGCCCCAGTACGGCATGGACTACTGGCCCGCGGGTGCGAAGATCATCCAGGTGGACTCGGATCCGCGCGTGCTCGGACTCGTCAAGAGCATCAGCGTGGGCATCTGCGGCGACGCGAAGGCAGCGGCGGCCGCGCTGGCCGGGCACCTCGAGGGCCGCGAGCTCGCCTGCGCCGCCAACCGCCCGGAACGCCGGACGCGCATCGATGCGGAGAAGGCCGCCTGGGAGCAGGAACTGGGCGGATGGACCCACGAGAAGGATCCGTTCTCGCTCGAGGTCGCGCGGGATTCCAGCCAGATGCATCCTCGGCAGATGCTTCGGGAGCTCGAGCGGGCCATGCCGGAACGGGCGATGGTCTCGACGGACATCGGCAACATCTGCTCGGTGTCGAATTCCTACCTGCGCTTCGAGGAACCGCGCTCGATATTCGCGGCGATGAGCTTCGGCAACTGTGGCTATGCGTTTCCGGTGATCTGCGGCGCGAAGCTCGCCTCGCCTGCCCGCCCCGCCATCGCCTACGTCGGGGACGGCGCCTGGGGCATCAGCCTGAACGAGCTGCTGACCTGCGCCCGGGAGAAAATCGGCGTCACGGTCGTCGTGTTCAACAACGGCCAGTGGGGCGCCGAGAAGAAGAACCACGTGGACTTCTACTCGCGGCGGTTCCAGGGCGTGAACCTCGAGAACCCGAGCTGGGCAAGGGTCGCGCAGGCCTTCGGCTGCGAGGGCGTGACCGTCGAGCGGCTCGCCGACGTCGGTCCCGCGCTGCGGGCCGCGGTCGCGGCCCAGGCGGACGGCCGGACGACGGTGATCGAGATGATGGTCACCCAGGAGCTCGGCGATCCGTTCCGCCGCGACGCGCTCTCGAAACCCGTCCGCCACCTGCCGAAGTACAGGGACTTCGTCTGACGCCGGGCAGCGACAGCACCTGGGACAAGCTGCGTCGCCGCAAGGTGGTGCAGTGGGGCGTGGCCTACGCTGCCGGCGCCTGGGGTTTCCTGCAGGGGCTCGAGTACGTCAGCGACACCTTCGGCTGGCCGGGCCGGCTGCAGCAGGTCGCCACGCTCGCTCTCGCGATCGGGCTGCCCGTCGTGCTGGTGATCGCCTGGTACCACGGTGACCGGGGCCAGCAGCGCGTTACCGTCACCGAGCTCGCGATCATCACGCTGCTGTTCCTGGTCGGCGGCGGGATATTCTGGCGCTACGAGCGCGCCGGCGAGAGACCACCGGCGCCTGCGGAGACCGCTGGCGCAGCACCCACGGCGGCTGGCGCAACCGAAGCCTCCATCGCCGTGCTGCCCTTCGTCAACATGAGCGACGAGGCCGACACCGAATACTTCTCGGACGGGCTGGCCGAGGAGATCCTGAACGCACTGGCCCAGATCCCCGGGCTGCGGGTCCCCTCGCGCACCTCGTCCTTCGCCTTCCGCGGCCAGCAGGTGGACCTTCGCTCGGTGGCCACGACGCTCGCGGTGGCGCACGTGCTCGAGGGCAGCGTGCGGCGCGACGGTGAACGCATCCGGATCACTGCGCAGCTGATAGATGCGCGCTCCGACAGCCACCTGTGGTCCAAGACCTGGGACCGCAGGCTCGAGGACGTCTTCCAGGTACAGCAGGAGATCGCCGGCGAGATCGCCAACTCGCTCGAGGTGCGCTTCGGAGGCCCGGAGAATCGTCCGAGGTCGGTCGGGACCGAGGACGTCGAGGCCTACGAACGCTACCTGCAGGCGCGACACTTCTGGCGCCAGCGGGGTGAGGGGCCGCTGCGCGAGAGCATCAGGCTCTTCAACGAGGCCATCCGCCTCGATCCGGGCTTCGCGCGCGCCCATTCGGGCCTCGCAGCCTCCACGGCGGTGCTGCCAGCGTACACGGGCCCCGAGGTGGATGCCGACGGGCTCGGCAGAGCGGCCCAGACCCATGCGCTGCGTGCGCTGAGCCTGGATCCCTCACTGGCCGAGGCGCATGCGGTGCTTGCCGCCGTGCTCGAGTCCCAGTGGAATTTCCAGGCTGCCGACACTGAGTTCCAGCGGGCGATCGCGCTGGACCCGTCCGACAGCACGGCGCAGCAGTGGTACGCGGAATTCCTGGCCCACGTCGGTCGCTTCAGGCTGGCCAAGCAGCACATCGACCGTGCGCTGGAACTCGATCCACTGGCGCCGATCATGAATTACTCCGGCGCCTTGATCGGGATGGCCGCGGACATGGACGCAAACAGAGCTCTCGAACGAGCGGAACGCGCGGTGCAACTCGGCATGGAAGAGCGCGGCCGGGACGCAATCGCCGTGATCCACGTCTCAAACGGCGATCCCCGCAGCGCCCGGCAGTTCGTAGCAGACGGGTCGGTGCCGGCCAGCGTGCTCGACGCGATGATCGACCCGTCGCACAAACCTGCTGCGCTGCAGGCTCTTGCCGCGCTGCCAGCGGGCAGCGCCCGGACGGGCTCGGTGTTGGCCTCACAGCTCGGCCCGCTGATCTACCTCGGCGAGATCGATCTCGCCCACGAGGCAGCGAGGCGTTCGGTCGAGGATCGCAGCTTCTGGGCGCTGGACGTGCTGGCGCCGGATGCGAGCCCGTACATGGCGCAGTTCCGTGCCGATCCACGCTTCCAGCAACTCGTGCGTGATGCCGGCCTGCTCGATTACTGGCGCAGCACTGGCTGGCCGGATCTGTGCGGGCCCGAAGGAGAGCGGGTCGTCTGCTCAGAAAACTGAAGCTTCGAAGCGATCCGCAGCTGCGGCGAAATCGGCCTCGCAGCACGCCAACTCTGCAAGTGAAACGACGGTAAGTGTTTTCCGTAGGCAGATTGATTGCTTACATCTGAAATATAGTCGCGGCGTCCGACTGACAACCGTCCCCATGAACGCCTACCTCGCATTCCTGCTGTACCTGCTCGCGATCCTGGGGTTCGTGGCCGTCACGCTGTGGATGAACAAGGTGCTCGGGCCGAAGCCCGAGAACTCTGCGCTGAAGCTCGAGCCTTTCGAGTGCGGCGCCGTCCCGGTTGAGCGGACCAACGTCAAGGCGGTTCCGGTCAAGTACTACGCGATCGCGGTCGTGTTCCTGCTGTTCGACCTCGAAACCGTGTTCCTGGTGATCTGGGCGCTCGGTGCGCAGCCGTTGACGAGCTTCATGCTGGCGACGTTCGGCGTGTTCGTATTCCTGCTGGTGCTCATCATGTTCTACGTCTGGCGGACCGGTCTGCTCGAGGAGATCACGCAGTGACCGGGAGTACCGCCGCCGGGCACGAGCGCAGCGCAGCGTTCGAGTACCTCACGACCAAGAAGGACGAGTTCGTCGGCTGGGCGAGAAAGTTCTCGCTGTTCCCGTACCCGTTCGTTACCGCCTGTTGCGCAATGGAATTCATGTCGGTGAGCTCGACGCTCTACGATACGGACCGGTTCGGCGCGGCGCTGCCGCGCTTCACGCCGCGGCAGTCGGACCTGCTGATGGTCGTGGGCACGGTGACCCACAAGCAGGCGCCTATCCTTAAGAAGGTGTACGAGCAGATGTGCGAGCCGAAGTGGGTGATTGCCTTCGGCGTCTGCGCCTCGAGCGGCGGCTTCTACCAGAACTACGCGGCGCTCCCCGGGATCGACAAGATCATCCCGGTGGACCTCTACATCCCGGGCTGCCCGCCGCGGCCGGAAATGGTGATCGACGGGATCATGAAGCTGCAGGACCGGATCGCGCGGGATCGTCACCCGATCATCAACCGGGACTTCTGATGAGCCCGCCGCAAGCCGTCTTCGACCGTGTGAGCAGCAGCCTCGAGGCGAAGGTACTCGAGTCTGCGGTCGCGCACGGGATCCTCGCGCTTACTGTCGAGCCCGGCCAGGTCGCCGGGATCGCGCGGGCACTGAAGGACGATTTCGGCTTCGACATGTTCCTGGACGTCACGGCCGTGGACTGGCCCGAGCGCAAGCCGCGCTTCGACGTGGTCTATCACTTCTACTCGACGCGCGATCACGTACGGGTGCGGGTGAAGACGCGCGTCCCGGCCGAGGACCCGGTGGTCGATACGCTGGTGCCGCTCTACGGCTCGGCCCGCTACATGGAGCGGGAATGCCACGAGATGTACGGCATCGTCTTCCGCGGCAACGACGACCTCCGGCCGCTGCTGCTCTACGAAGGCTTCGTGGGCCACCCGCTGCGCAAGGACTATCCCAAGCGCAAGGAACAGCCCCTGGTCCCGTACCGGAAGTGAGCGGTGAGCCGAAACACTGACACACTGCCCAACCCCATCCGTCCGGCCTTCGACAAGGGCCAGACCGAGGGCTCGGTCATCGTCAACATCGGCCCGTCGCATCCGGCGACGCACGGCACGATACAGATCGTCGCGGAAATCTCCGGGGAACGCGTGCTGCGCACCGACGTGCACTGCGGCTACCTGCACCGCGGCTTCGAGAAGGAGTGCGAGTCGCACACCTGGCACAACCTGATCCCGTACGTGGACCGGCTGAACTACTGCTCGGCGCTGATCAACGACTTCGCCTACTGCGAGGCCGTCGAGAAGCTGATGGAGATCGAGATCACGCCGCGCTGCAGGTATGTGCGGACGCTGCTGTCGGAATACTCGCGGATCGCCGACCACCTGACCTGCGTCGCCGCTGCGCTGATGGAACTCGGCGCGATGACCGCGTTCCTGTACCTGGTCACGATCCGGGACTACGTCTACGAGCACCTGGCCGACCTGACCGGCGCGCGGGTCACCTACAGCTACGGCCGGATCGGCGGACTCTCGCACGATGTGCCGGACGCGTGGCTGGTGCGCCTCGCCGAGATCCTCGACGAGATGGACACCTTCGTCGACCGCGTGCACGGCCTGGTGGACCGCAACCGGATCTTCATCGACCGGATGCGCAACGTCGGCGTGCTCGCGACCGACGAGGCGATCAACTGGGGCTTCACCGGGCCGATCCTGCGCTCGACCGGGGCGGCCCGCGACCTGCGCAAGGACACGCCCTACCTCGCCTACGCGGAACTCGAGTTCGAGGTCCCGACCGGCATCAAGGGCGACAACTACGACCGCTATTACGTGCGGATGCGCGAGCTCGACGAGTCCAGGCACATGATCCGCCAGCTGATGGACATGCTCGAGCCGGGCCCGGTCAGCGTCGACGACCGCCGCTGCACGCTGCCGCCGAAGGAACTCGTCTACAACGAGATCGAATCGCTGATCAACCACTTCAAGCTGGTCATGGAGGGCCCGCAGGTGCCTCCCGGCGAGGTCTACTCGGCCCACGAGGCGGCGAACGGCGAGCTCGGCTTCTACCTGGTCAGCGTCGGCGGCGGCGTGCCCTGGAAGGTCCACGTCCGCAGCCCGAGCTTCGTGCACATGGGCGGCGTCCACCGGATGCTCGACGGCTACCAGCTCGCGGACATCATCCCGACCTTCGGCTCGGTCAACATGATCGGCGGGGAGTGCGACAGGTGAAGCACCTGGTCCCCGAGTTCGAGAAGCTGCGCGAGCGATTCCCGGAGGGCTTCGAGTCCTCGCTGGTGCTGCCCTGCCTGCGCCGCATCCAGGAGGACCGCGGCTACGTGGCCGACTCCGACATCGAGGAGCTGGCCGTCTACCTCGGCGTGCCGCAGATCCAGATCGAGGAAGTGCTCTCCTTTTATACGCAGTTCCGCCGCAAGCCGATCGGTCGCTGGCACCTGCAGATGTGCCACAACGTCAGCTGCTCGATGCGCGGCGCGGAAAGGCTGATCGATCACGTGCAGAAGCGGATCGGCGTCGGTCCGGGCGAGACCACGCCCGACGGCCGCTTCACGCTCAGCACCGTCGAGTGCCTCGGCTCCTGCGGAACCGCGCCGATGATGATGGTGAACGAGTCCTACCACGAGAATCTCGACCACGAGAAGCTCGACGAGCTGCTGGAGGGGCTGAAATAACATGCCCGGCCGTCAGCTGTTCATGAGCTTCCCGGTCACCGAGACCTCGCACACGCTCGAGGAATACCGCGCGCGTGGCGGCTACGAGGCGCTCGAGAAGGCGCTCCGCCAGATGAAGCCCTCGGACGTCGGCAAGGAAGTCACCGCGGCCAACGTGCAGGGCCGCGGCGGCGCGGCCTTCCCGATGGGACGCAAATGGCAGGTCGTGGTCTACGACGACGGCCAGCCGCATTACCTGATCGCGAACGCCGACGAGGGCGAGCCCGGCACGTTCAAGGACCGCTGGATCCTCGAGAACGCGCCGCACCTGCTGCTCGAGTCGATGCTGATCGCGAGCTACGCGCTGAACGTGCGCAACTGCTTCGTCTACATCCGCGGCGAGTTCGACCTGCCCTACCGGCGGCTCGCGGGCGCCGTCGAGGAAGCCTATGCCGCCGGGTACTTCGGCGAGCGCATCCTCGGCACCGAATTCAGCTGCGACATCGTCGTTTACCGGGGCGCCGGCGCCTACGTGGCCGGCGAGGCCTCGGGCCTGCTGGCCTCGCTGGAAGGCAAGAAGAGCTACCCGAGGAACCGCCCGCCGCGCCTGACCGTGAGGGGGCTCTACCAGCGGCCCACCGTCGTCAACAACGTCGAGTCGCTGTCGAACATCGCCTGGATCATCAGGAACGGCGCCGAGGCCTTCAAGCAGGTCGGCACGCCGAAGAGCCCGGGCACGCGGCTGTTCTCGGTCAGCGGCCACGTGAACCGCCCCGGCGTCTACGAGGTCGAGCTCGGCTACCCGTGGATGAAGTTCCTCGAGGAAGACTGCGGCGGCATCATCGGCGGCCGCGCGATCAAGTGCGTGGTGCCGGGCGGCGTGTCCTCGAAGGTGCTCACCGGCGCCGAGATCGCGAACCTGAAGCTCTCCCACGAGGACCTCTGGGACGTGAACTCGACACTCGGCTCGGGCGGCATGATCGTGATCGCCGAGGGCACCTGCATGGTGACGCTGCTGCAGGTGATCCTGCGCTTCTACCACCACGAGTCCTGCGGGCAGTGCACGCCCTGCCGGCACGGCACGGGCTGGATGCACCGGATCATCGACCGGATCGTCGCGGGCGAGGGACGCCCCGAGGACATCGAGCGGCTCTACTACATCTCGCAGTTCAACGACGGCACGACGATCTGCGGGCTCGGTGACGCGGCCGGGTATGCCTGCAGCGGCATCCTCGACAAGTTCCGCGAGGAGTTCGAGTACTACATCGAGCACAAGCGCTCACGCTACGACGGAAACCTGGAATGCCTGAGATCTTCATAAACGGGCAGGCCGTCGAGGCGCGCGAGGACCAGACGGTCCTGCAGGTGGCGCTCGAGAACGGGTTCTACATCCCGTACTTCTGCTGGCACCCGGAGCTCTCGATCGCGGGCAACTGCCGCATGTGCCTGGTGGACGTAGAAGGCCGCGGCATCGACATCGCCTGCAACATGCCCGTCAGCAAGGGCATGAAGGTGCTGACCGACTCCGACGACGTGAAGGCGCATCGCAAGGCGATGCTGCAGTTCATCACGCTGAACCACCCCGTCGACTGCGGCATCTGCGACAAGGCCGGCGAGTGCACGCTGCAGGACTACCATTACCAGTACAACGGCGAGGCCTCGCTTTCGCGCGACCCGAAGGTCCGCTCGACGAAGTTCTACAACCTCTCGAACCGCATCCTGCTCGACAACGAGCGTTGCATCCTCTGCCTGCGCTGCACGCGGTTCACGCACGAGATCTCCAGGTCGATGGCGCTCGGCGTCGAGCGCCGTGGCGACGTGTCGAACATCCGCCCGGTCGAGGACCGGCCGCTCGCCGAGGACCCCTACTCCGACAACATCATCGACCTCTGCCCGGTCGGGGCGCTGCTCTCGAGGCAGTTCCTGTACAAGTCCCGCGTCTGGTACCTGAAGGCGACCCCGTCGGTCTGCCCGGGCTGCAGCCGGGGCTGCAGCATCAACATCTGGCACCGCAAGCCCGAGTGGTTCGTGCAGTCGCTGGACCCGGCGCAGAACACCTGCATCGAGCGCGTCACGCCGCTCGAGAACCCGGCCGTGAACGGACCGTGGGTCTGCAACAAGGCGCGGGACCTCGCGCGGATATTCGAGCGCACGCGGGCCGAGGAGCCGATGCTGAAGGGCCGGCCGGTGGCGCTGGCCGCCGCCGTCGACGAGGCGCGGCGGCTGATCGGCGCCGCCCGGCACCCGGTCGCGCTGGTCTCGAGCTGGGGCTCGAACGAGGAACTCGAGGCGTTCAAGCGATACCTCGGCGAGATCTTCCACGGCTTCGTCAAGCAGGACTGGCAGCCCGAGCAGGGCGAGCGAATCGAGGACGACCTGCTGATCCGCGCGGACAAGAACCCGAACACGACCCGGGCCCGCGAGCTGTTCGGCGCGGGCGAGCCCACCTTCACCGACGGCACGGATCTCGTGCTGGTGTGGGGCGAGGGCTGCGACTTCGCGCGCCTCCCGGCACGGGCCCGGGTGATTTTCATGAATTCCTACCTGGCGCCCGAGAACGGCCACGCCGACGTGTTCCTGCCGATCAGCATCCAGACGGAGCGAGCCGGGCACTACACGAACTTCCAGGGCGTCGTGAGCGCCTTCGAGCCCTGCTTCCCGAAGAAGGAGACGGTCGCGGACGCCGAGGCGCTGATCAAGGCGCTGGCCGCGCCGGCCCGGGGTCACCCGTGATGGCACCACAGGACCTCTCGATCACGCTCGTCTACATCGGCTATGCGCTCGCGGTGCTGCTGACCTTCGGTGCAGTGCTGACCTGGGTGGAGCGCAAGCAGGCGGCGATCATGTCGGACCGGATCGGCGCCAACCGCGCCTACCTCCGGATACCGTTCACGCAGGTCAAGCTGATCTGGCTGGGGCTGTTCCACGGCATGGCGGACGGCCTGAAGCTGCTGCTGAAGGAGGACTTCCGCCCGCTCGCCTACGACAAGCTGGCCTACGCGCTCGGCCCCTGGCTCGCGTTCACGCCGGTCGTGCTGGTCTTCGCGGTGATCCCGTTCGGCGGCACGCTGGACCCCGGACGGCTGTTCCCGGGCCTCGCCGACTGGTTCGGCGGCCGCAGCTACCCGATGCAGGTCGCCCCGATCGACGCGGGCCTGCTGATCGTGTTCGCATTCAGCGGCATCTCGATCATCGGCGCGATGCTCGCCGGCTGGTCCTCGGACAACAAGTTCTCGCTGCTCGGCGCGCTGCGCGCGGGCTCGCAGCTGATCTCCTACGAGCTGGTGATGGGCCTGACCGTGCTCGGGCTGATCCTGATCTACGGGACGGTCGAGCTCGACTCGATCGTCCGCCAGCAGTCCGGCACCGTGCTCGGCTTCCTGCCGGCCTGGGGCATCGTCTACCAGCCGATCGCGGCGCTGCTGTTCCTGACGGCAGGCATCGCGGAGAACAAGCGCATCCCGTTCGACCTGCCGGAGGCCGAGTCGGAACTGATCTCGGGTTACTTCACCGAATACAGCGCGATGAAGCAGGGCATGTTCATGCTGTCCGAGTTCATCGAGATCGCGATCATCGCGGCGCTGTTCACGACGCTGTTCCTCGGCGGCTACAACCTGCCCTGGCTGACCGACGCAGGCTTCGTCTTCCCGGGCGGGCACGTCGTCGAGCTGAGCCACGGCTGGGTCGTGCTGATCCAGGTGCTCACGTTCCTGCTCAAGGTGTTCCTGCTCTGCAGTTTCCAGATCCTGGTGCGCTGGTCGCTGCCGCGCTTCCGCTGGGACCAGCTGCTCCGCTTCGCGTGGAAGTTCCTGCTGCCGCTCGCGATCGCCAACCTGATCGTGACAGTGGTCGCGGTATGGGCGCTCTCATGAGGATGGATCCATGAGCAGCCGCAAGCCCTACGTCCGCAAGAAGTACTGGAACGAGCCCGAGATGGGCTGGTGGGAGCGGCTCTACATCTTCGAAGTCATGCGCGGCCTCGGGATCACCGGCGGCGTCTTCCTGCGCAACATGGGCAAGTGGCTCACCGGCCGCAAGGGCGCCCTGACCGCCTACTACCCGGAGGAGATCCGCGCCGACTACGCGGCGGGCAACCGGGGCAAGCACATCCTCACCCAGCGACCGGACGGCCGCCCGCAGTGCGTGGCCTGCAACATGTGCGCGACCGTCTGCCCGGCCCAGGTCATCGAGATCGACGCGGCCTTCGACCCGGACGACGCAGCGCACCCGAAGTACCCCGCGCGCTTCGAGATCGACTACTCGCGCTGCGTGTTCTGCGGCCTGTGCGTCGAGGCCTGTCCTGAAGACGCGATCCGCATGGTCAAGGAAACCCCGGGCTTCCCGGGCTTCGACCGCGACCGGATGTGGATCGGCAAGGAGGAACTGCTGAACTGGCAGCCGCGGCAGGACGTCGCGAAGCCCTACCCCGTGGCCGGCCGCGCGCCGGACGGTGGCGCGCGATGAGCCTCGAGACGCTGCTGCTGTACTTCTTCGCGGCCGGGGCGCTCGCAGGCGGCCTGCTGATGCTGGTGGCGCGCCATCCGATGCGGGTCGCGATCGCGCTGATCGGCTCGATGCTGTCGCTGGCCGGCATCTACGCGGTGCTCGGCGTGCACGTCGTCGCGGTCTTCCAGGTGCTGATCTACGTGGGCGCGGTCATGGTGTTCATGGTCTACGTGATCATGCTGCTCGATGCGCGCGACCCGGCGTTCCTCGAGCGCTACGGGCGCGTGCTCGTGCCCGGCGCGATCATGGGCGTGCTGCTGACCGCGGTGCTCGGCTATGCGGTCACGCGGGGCGCCGCCCGCTCGGGCGCGGGAGCAGCCGCCGGCGACGATACGGCCTTCCTGGTACAGCCCTTCTCTGCAGAGTTCCTGCAGCAGTACTGGCTGCACTTCGAGCTGACCTCGGTGCTGCTGGTCGCGGCCGTCGTCGCCGCCATCGCCGTGATCAAGGGCGGTCGGAGGAACGATGGATAGGACGCAACTGCTGCTCGCGCTCAGCGTCGCGCTGTTCGCGATCGGGCTCACCGGCGTGATGATCCGCCGCAACGCGCTGGTGATGCTGATGTGCATGGAGCTGATGCTGAACGGCGTGATCCTGAGCCTGGTGACGTTCGCCGCGCAGACCGCGACGTTGTCCGGGGCCGTGCTGGTGTTCCTGATCTTCGTCGTAGCCGCGGCGGAGATCGCGATCGCGATACCGATCGTGCTGCTGCTCGCGCGCCAGCGGCGGACGCTCGACGTCGGCGCCTACGGGGACCTGAAGGGATAGGCGACGATGAACCTGCTCACACTGATCGTCGTCCTGCCGCTCGCCGGCTTCCTGCTGAACGGGCTGCTCGGGCCGCGGCTCGGCCGTCCGTTCGTCTCGGCCGTCGGCTGCGGACTGCCGATACTGGCCTTCCTGGCCACGGTACGCGCCTTCCTGCAGCTGCAGGCCGGCGGCGGCGACGACCCGCTGATCGAGACCGCCTACACCTGGGCGACCGTCGGCGACTTCAAGTTCGACGTCGCGTTCTACTTCGACCGGCTGAGCGCGGTGATGACGCTGATCGTCACCGGCGTCGGCTCGCTGATCCACGTGTATTCGACCGGCTACATGAAGGACGACCCCAGCTACGCGCGTTACTTCGCGTACCTGAACCTGTTCCTGTTCTTCATGCTGTTGCTGGTGCTCGGCCGCTCGCTGCTGGTGTGCTTCGTCGGCTGGGAGGGCGTAGGGCTCGCGTCCTACCTGCTGATCGGCTTCTGGTTCGACGACCCGGCCAAGGCCGCGGCCGGCAAGAAGGCCTTCATCACCAACCGCGTCGGCGATGCCGGGTTCCTGCTCGGCATGTTCCTGATCTACCGCACGCTCGGCACGCTCGACATGGACGGCATCAACGCGGCGTTCGCCGGCCCGGTGCTGCCCGCGGTCTCCGCGAGCCTGATCGGCGTGCTGCTGTTCATCGGCGCCACCGGCAAGAGCGCGCAGATCCCGCTGCACGTCTGGCTGCCGGACGCGATGGCCGGCCCGACGCCGGTCTCGGCGCTGATCCACGCCGCGACGATGGTGACCGCCGGCGTGTACCTGGTCGCACGGCTGCACGGGCTCTACGAACACGCGCCGGAAGCCTCGCAGCTGATCGCGATCGTCGGCGTCGCGACAGCGTTCTTCGCGGCGACGATCGCGATCGTGCAGACCGACATCAAGAAGGTGCTGGCGTATTCGACGATCTCCCAGCTCGGCTTCATGTTCCTGGCGCTCGGCGTCGGGGCCTACGGCGTGGCCGTGTTCCACCTCTACACGCACGCCTTCTTCAAGGCCTGCCTGTTCCTCGGCGCCGGCAGCGTGATCCACGCGCTCGGCGGCGAGCAGGACATCCGCAACATGGGCGGTCTCGCCAAGCGCATCCCGGTCACGTTCGCGACCTTCGCGGTCGCGACCGCGGCGATCGCCGGCCTGCCGCCGCTGGCGGGCTTCTTCTCCAAGGACGAGATCCTCTGGTTCGCGTTCGCGAGCGAATCCGGCGGCTCGCCGCTGCTGTGGCTCGTCGCTTCCGGCACCGCGCTGCTGACCGCGTTCTACATGTTCCGGCTGCTGTGGCTGACGTTCCTGACGCCGTCGCGGATGAGCCACGAGGTCGAGCACCACGTCCACGAGTCGCCGTTCTCGATGACCAGCGTGCTGGTCGTGCTGGCCCTGCTGTCGGCAGTCGGCGGCTTCGTCTCGATCCCGCACTTCCTCGAGCACCTGCTGCCGCTGCCGGGCGTCCACCACGAGCTCGAGCACTACGAGACGCCGCTGATCGTGCTGTCGGTGGTGCTGGCGCTCACCGGACTCGCAGCGGCGTTCGTGATCTACGGCAAGGGCCTGGCCCGCGGCGAGGCACTCGCCGCGCGCTTCCCGCGGCTGCACAAGCTGCTCTCGGGCAAGTACTACGTGGACGAGCTCTACGAGAACGTCCTCGGCCGTCCGCTCAACTGGATTTCCGAGCGGATCTTCCTCGGGCTCGGTGACCGGTTCCTGATCGACGGCTCGCTGAACGGCATGGCTGCGCTGGCCCAGCGTGCCGCCGGCCGGCTGAGCAGGGTCGAGACCGGCAACCTGCAGTTCTACGTACTGCTCGCGGTGCTGGGCGTGATTGCCAGCCTTGCCTGGATCTGGCGCCATGGCTGACTCGACGCTGCTGAACCTCGTGCTCTGGCTGCCGGTCCTCGGCATGGTGGGGATCGCGCTGCTGCCGCGGGGAAGCGACTCCCGGGTCCGGGGCCTGTCGCTGGCCGTGATGCTGCTGCAGCTGCTGCTCACCGCCGTCCTGTACCAGCGTTTCGACCCGGACCAGCCGGGGCTGCAGTTCGTCACCGACATCCCCTGGATCCGCGAATGGGGCGTCGGCTACCGGATCGGCCTCGACGGCCTGAACGTGCTGCTGGTGGCGCTGACCGCCTTCCTAGGTCCGCTGGTGGTGGCGGGCGCGTTCTCGGCGATCCAGAAGGACGTCAAGCTCTTCTACGCGATGGTGTTCTTCATCCAGTTCGCGATGATGGGCACATTCCTGGCGCAGGACCTGTTCCTGTTCTACGTGTTCTGGGAAGCGATGCTGATCCCGATGTTCCTGATCATCGGCATCTGGGGCGGCGAGCGCCGCATCTACGCGACGCTGAAGTTCGTGCTCTACACTGCTTTCGGCAGCATCCTGATGCTGGCCGCGATGATCTACCTGGTCTGGTCGCTGCACCAGACGAGCGGCATCACCTCGTTCGCTTTCTCCGACCTGTACGGGCTCGGGCTCCCGGAGCAGACGCAGCTCTGGCTGCTCGCGGCCTTCGGGCTGTCGTTCGCGATCAAGGTGCCGATGGTCCCGCTGCACACATGGTTGCCGGACGCGCACGTCGAGGCGCCGACGGCCGGCTCCGTGATCCTGGCCGGCGTGCTGCTGAAGATGGGCACCTACGGCTTCATGAAGCTCGGCTTCCCGCTGTTCCCGGACGCGACGCGGGCGCTCACTCCGCTGCTGATGACGCTCGCGGTCGTCAGCATCGTCTATGGCGCCTGCCTCGCGCTGGTGCAGGATGACATCAAGAAGATCATCGCCTATTCCTCGATCAGCCACCTCGGCTACGTGATGCTCGGACTGCTCAGCCTGGACCTGGTCGGCATCCAGGGCGCGATCATCCAGATGGTGAGCCACGGGCTCGTCTCGGGCGGGCTGTTCCTGATGGTCGGGATGATCTACGAGCGCTGTCACACCCGGGACCTGGGCGCCTACGGAGGTCTGGCCAGGCTGCTGCCCGTCTTCTCGGTGTTCTTCACGATCCTGACGCTGGCATCGATCGGCCTGCCCACCACGAGCGGGTTCACAGGCGAGTTCATGGCGCTGCTCGGCGCCTTCAACGCGGCCTGGCCGCTGCACGAGGCCGGGCAGAGCGGGCCGCTCGCGCTCGCGGTGATCGCGGTGACAGGCGTCGTGCTCGGCGCGCTGTACATGCTGCGGCTGGCGCTGCGGTTGCTGTTCGGCGAGGCCCGGGCGCCGCACCAGCCGCTCACCGACCTGAACGCCCGCGAGAGCGTGATCCTGGTCGCGCTGGTCGTCGCGATCTTCGCGCTCGGCCTGTATCCGCAGGAGCCGCTCAGCAAGACCGAGCTCGCAGCCCGTGAATACCAGCAGCTCGTGATGGGCCACTCCGGCGCCGCGGGGAGGCTGCCATGAACTGGCATCAACTGCTCACTGCCATGCTGCCCGAGCACCTGCTGCTCGCGGGCGTCGTGCTGCTGCTCGGGCTCGAGATCGTGAGCGGGCGCGAGCGCGACGGCTTCCTGCTCGCGTTCGCGGCCGTGGCTGCGTCGGCCGTCGCTGCCTGCGTGCTGTACGCAAGGGGCTACGCCGCGTCGCCGTTCCCGGGCCATTTCTCGGTCAGCACGATGACCTCGCTGCCGAAGGCGGCGCTGCTCGCGCTGACGCTGCCGGTGCTGCTCGTCTCGCGCGACGACTTCGGCGGCAACCGCTACTACGCGCTGCTGCTGTCCTCGCTGTACGGCGCCTGCCTGCTGGTGTCCTCGGACAGCTTCCCGACGATGTTCCTCGCGCTCGAGCTGATGTCGCTGCCGGTGTACGTGCTGGTCCTGCTCGCGTTCCTGCGCCCTGAGAGCACTGAGGCGGCGCTCAAGTACCTGGTGCTCGGCGGCGCGGCGACCGCGACCTTCCTGATGGGCGCGTCGCTGCTCTACGGATGGAGCGGCTCGCTCAGCCTGCCGGTCTTCGCGGACGCGCTGCAGTCCACGTCGCCGCTCGCGGTCGGCGGCGTCGTGCTGGTGCTCGCGGCGCTGTTCCTGAAGGCGGCCGTGGTGCCCTTCCATGCCTGGGCGCCCGATGCCTACGAGGGCGCCAGCATCCCGGTGACCGCCTATATGGCCACCGTGATCAAGGCCGGCGTGCTGCTCGCGGCCCTGCGGCTGTTCGGCACGGCGCCGGTGGCGCGACCGCTCACGGACCTGCTCGCGATCCTGCCGCTCGTCTCGATGGCCTGGGGCAACCTCGCCGCGATCCGCCAGACGAGCTTCCGCCGCATGATCGCCTACTCGTCGATCGCCCATGCAGGCTACCTGTTCTACGCCTTCCTCGGCGCCGGCGAGGGCCGCTACGAGGCCATCGTGTTCTACCTGGTCGTGTACGGCGTGATGAACCTGCTGGCCTTCGTCGCACTGCCCCGCAGCGTCGACGACTCGCGTGCCGACCAGCTCGATTCGCTGAAGGGATTGTTCCGCCGCCAGCCGTTCGCAGCGATCGTGATCGCGATCGCGATGCTCTCGCTCGCCGGAATCCCGCCGCTGCCCGGGTTCGTCGCGAAGTTCCTGGTGTTCCGCAACGTGCTGGCCGCCGGCTACACGACCTACGCGGTGCTTGGCCTGGTCGCGAGCTATCTCGGCATCTACTTCTACCTGCGCGTGATCCAGTACATGTTCATGAGTGCCGAGGATGAGTCTGCGGTTCGCGGCCGGCCGCGCCGCCTCGCGCTCGCAGCCGGCGTGCTCTGCCTGGTGCCGGCGATCTGGTTGAGCTTCTTCCCGGGCTGGCTGCTGGACAAGCTCTGAGCAGCCCCCTGTCCCGGCCCGTCGCAGCGCCGGCTGTTGGTGCCGGTGTTACGGTTTTTCGGTTACTCGTCTCAAGGCGAATCCTGCATAACAATCACTTCGGCACCGCGTCCGAGTAACCGAATAACCGTAACACCGGCACCCTTGATTACGCGCCCGCACGCTTCGCGATCGGCGAATACATGTCGAGTACCTGGATGCGGGCGGCCTGCAGGCGCTCGGATACGACACCGAGCAGGCGGTGCATGATCTTGTAGCCGAAACCGGTGTCCGAGCGGCACTTCTCGAGCAGCGTGTACCCGTCGAAAGCCAGCGCCTCGACCGGCTCGAGCGCCCGCGCCTGGAAGTGCTTGCCGCGCCCCATGATCACGGCCGACCAGCCGAGCTCGTCGCCACCCTCGAGCGTGTGCACGCGCAGCGCCTGTCCCTGCGCCATCATCTCGAGCGCGACGCGGCCCGACAGCAGCAGGAAGAACTCGTGCTTCTCGTCGCCCTCGCTGAAGATCAGGTCGTCCTTGTCGAAACTCACGCGCCGGCCCAGGCTGGCCAGCGTCTCGCAGTGCGCGGGTGTGAGGCCTTCGACGAAAGGATGCTCAAGGACGGCGCTCAGAACCGGGTCTGTCATCTCATGCTCCCCCGGGGACTTCGGCCGTCAGGATGACGGCGGCCCCTGCTAAAGGATTCTACGCCCGCGGGCGCTGCCCGCCACCCTTGCCGGCCGCATGCGGCCTCACTGGAAAGGCGCCGCCCGCTCGATCAGATTCTCGAGGCCGGGCTCGTTCGGGTCCCAGGGCTTGCCGGGATGGATGATCGAGAGCTGGCAACTCTCGGCCGCCTCGACCATCTCCTTGTAGCTGCCGGCCTTCAGGTCGGCGATGTAGGCCTGCTTGTTCTCGTTGTAGCTGAACATCCGCGGATTGATCTGAGTGCACTCGTTACAGGTCGAGCAGCGGATCGTCTCGATGTAGGGCTCGTCGGGGTTCCGCTCCGGCTCGGATTCCGCTACGGCTTCCGCTCGCGACGGTGCACCTGTCCCGGAGGACGCCGTAAACCCATCCCTGGGGGCTCCGGGCGCGGCATCCATGCCGCGCACGGCCTCCGGGACAGGTGCACCGTCGCCCCCGTCAGCCGCGCGCGCCGCAGCCGTAGCCGCCTCGAGTTCGCGCCGATGCGCCTCGTCCCAGGCCTGACGCTCGCGCGCGAGGACCTGCTGCGTGCGCGAGTCGCGGATCCCGCCGAGTTCCTGCAGCCGGTGCCAGGCCTCGCGGCAGCGCTGCGCGGCGCGGGTCAGCTTGTCGTCGACGACCAGCCGGCAAAGCTCGCCCTCGTCGTCCACGGCGAGCAGGCAGGGGATTCCATCGCTGGCGTCTGCCGGCGGATGATCGAGCCACTCGTGGACCGGCATCATGCCCTCGCCCCAGTCTGCCGGCGGGACGGGCGAGAAGTGCCGCGCATGCCGCGGATTGCAGGCGACGAAGTCGACGAACGTGAAAGCCACGTCCTCGTTCACCGTCTGCAGCTCCGCATCGGCGTAGCTGAAGCTCTCGAGCGGCCAGTCCCGCTCGGGCTGCGGATTGTTCTCCAGCGAGAAGCGGCTCGCGAGGTCGGACCCCGCGCCCGGGTCGTAGCTGAAGGCGGGAAACGCGCGCGACTGCATCGCCGCGGCCGCATCGAGATACGGCGGCAACGCATCCTCGCCCCGCGATGGCGCCGCGTAGAGGCTGAACAGGGCAGGCCCCGGGTACAGCAGGCCCCGCGCGACGCGCTCGCGCATCTGCAGCAGATTCGAGGCCGACGACTGCAGCACGAACACCTCGTCGAGGCTCATCGAGGTGATCGCAAGCTGCGCGCTGCGAAGCCCGAACGCGAAGTTGCTCTGGCCCACGGCTGATTCCTCGAGCAGGTCGCTGACCTGCACGACGATCTTCAGCGGCACACCCGACGAGAAAGCATCCGCGAGGCGTACCGTCTGGCCCGGCTCGCCGCTGCCGGCGACGCAGACCAGGTAGTCCGGGAAGAACTCCAGGTCCGCAGCTGTGAGACTCTGCTCGTCCAGCGCGCCGACGACCGCGTCGTGCAGCTCGTCGGAGTAGCTTCCCTCGGCCTCGAGCTCCGCGATCTGCAGCGCCTTCAGCAGCTCGATCAGCGCCGGCAGGCGCTGCCTGAATGCCGCGAGCGCCTTCTCCGGGCTGTCGAATGTGAACTCGTAGCAGTCACCCTTGACCTCGTGCGCGGCCACCGATGCCGGCGGCGCGAAGAAACGCTGCGCCTTCAGCACCGAGAGCGCCGATTCGACCCGCTGCCGGCGCTTCTCGCCGAGCCCGCCGCGCGGCTCGACCCGCGAGAGGATCTCGTTCATCCGGTCGAAGTCGAACAGCGCCCGCTGGGTGCCGCCGAAAGACGCCTGCAGCGCCGTCTTCTTCAGTGCTTCGCTCGAGCGCATGTAGTCGGCACGCAGTATGTCTGCGAGCCGCACGACGAGATGTCCGATGCGCTTGCGGGCTCGTTCAGCCTTCTGCAGCTGGACGCTCCGCCAGGCATGCCTGACGAAGCGCTCCGGGCACTCCTCGTCGCAGTCGACGAGTTCCCCGTCCACCGCGAGCGCCTCGCGGGCCCGGCCGAGGTCGCGCGCGAACGCCTCGTCCTCAGCAGCAGCCAGCGCCTCGGCGGCCATGTCCCACAACTGCACGAGCGTGCCACGCTTTCCTGCAGCAAGGCGCCTGCGGATTTCCCGCTCGAGCTTCAGGACCCGGCGGCGCAGCCCCTCGTCCTTGACCCCGGGACTGGTGATCTCCCGCAGCAATTCGTCCACGACGCCCGACAGGGTACGCACGTAGCTGCGCGTCGACGGATCGCCGCCCGAGAGCACCAGCGGAAAGTCGTAGCGCAGGTCCTCGAGGTTCCGGTAGGCGGCCAGCAGTGCCGGTCGCATGCCAGCGACCGCTGCCTCGCTCGCCGCGTCCGGGCGCCGCCCGGTGAGATGAAATACGACCTGCGACCTGAGCTGCTTGTCCATGACTACTGGGGCCAGACGGTGAACTTGTCGAACTCTTCCTCGAGCGTCGAACGTATCCCGTCCGCCGTCCGCAGGGTTCCCGCGTGCCGCAGGTCCTCGTAGCAGGCGACGTCCGGGTTCCGGTACAGGATTCCCACCGGGATCGGGTCCTCGATCGAGGCGATCTCGCGCGCACGGTCGATGTTCGAGGGGTCGTGTCCCTGCACGTTGCGGTAGATCTTCTGCAGCGCCGGGCTGACCTTGATGCCGTTGTCGCCGGTCAGGATCAGCATCCTCTGCGGATCGTGCACCCAGGGCTCGAACATGTGGCCGACGAACTCCGGGCAGCGCTGCAGCACGCGCACGAACGAGAAGCCCTTGTGCTTGAACGCCTCGGTCACGATCTGGAACAGGATGTCAGGGATCCAGTCCACCGCCTGCGCGACGAACGAGACGTTGCCGACGCCGAGCGTCACTGACAGCGGATTCATGGCCTCCAGGTACGAGCCGCGCGGCGTGGTGTTGCTCTTCGTGCCCAGCGGCGAGGTCGGCGAGGCCTGCTTCTTCGTGAGCCCGTAGATGTGATTGTCGTGCAGCATCAGCGTCATGTTCATGTTGTAGCGGATCCCGTAGATCCAGTGGGCCGCCCCGATGCTGCAACAGTCTCCGTCGCCGGTGTTGATGAAGACGTTCAGGTCCGGCCGCGCCATCTTGATGCCTTCGGCGATCGGCAGCGCGCGCCCGTGGATGCCGTGGAAGCCGTAGGTGCGCATGTAGTGCGGCAGGCGGCTCGAGCAGCCGATTCCCGAGACGAACACGGTCTTCTCGGGACGCAATCCCTCGTCGCGGCACAGCCGCTGCAGCGCCGAGAGGATCGCGTTGTCGCCACAGCCCTTGCACCAGCGCGGCAGGCCGCCCTGGAAGTCCTCCAGGGAGCGCTGCTCCTCGAACAGGCGGTTCAGGCACTGCGTTGCGGTGCTCATCGCTGCGACTCCTCCGCCGCCAGGCGGCGCCTTGCGACCTCGACGACCGTTCCCGGCTTGATCGGACGACCACGGACCTCGGTCCAGCAATCGATGTCCACCAGGTATCGCGAGCGCAACAGCATCGCGAGCGCCGAGTAGCGGCGGTTCGTCTCGTCTATCAACTCGTCCTCCAGGCTGTCCGACCAGTTCGCCTCGATCGTCATCACGCTACGGAAGCGCTGCAGGATTTCCTTGATGCCGGCCGGCATCGGCTGCAGGAAGGTCAGGTGCAGCGAGGACACCTTGTGCCCCTCCTCGGTCAGTCTTTCCACGGCTTCCTCTATCGCGCCCTGGGTGCTGCCCCAGCCGATCAGCAGCAGGTCTCCCTGCTCCTCGCCGAAAACCTGCGGCGGGGTGAGCATCTTCTGCAGCGCCGCGAGCTTCAGGCTGCGGCTGCGCAGGCCCTGCTCGTTGATCTGTGGATCGTAGGCCACGCGGCTCGAGGTGTCGTGAGCGAGGCCGGTCAGCGTGTGCATGCCGTTAGGCTGGCCCGGCACGAAACGCCGGCTGAGCCCGGTGACCGGATCCCAGTCGTAGGGTTTCACGCCCTCGGGCACCGGGCTCTGGTCGACCGGCGGCGCGAGCCAGTCCGCGCTGAACTGCGGGCGAGGGAAGGGTTGCTGCGCGGTCGCGAGGCTCGCGTCCGAGAGCACGACCACGACCATGTTGAAAGTCTCGGCGATCCGTCGCGCTGTGATCATCGAGTAAAAGCAGTCCTCGATGCTGCTCACCGCGAACACGACCTTCGGCGCGTCGCCGTGGCTGCCGAACATCACGCTCAGCAGGTCGCCCTGCTCGACCTTGGTGGGCTGGCCCGTGCTCGGACCGCCGCGCTGCACGTTGACGACGACGAGCGGGATCTCGGCCATCACGGCCAGGCCGATGCCTTCCTGCTTCAGCGCGTAGCCCGGTCCCGAGGTGATCGTCACCGCGACGCGCCCGGCGTAGGAGGCGCCGATCGCGAAGGCGCAGGCGGCGATCTCGTCCTCGGCCTGGTGCACGATGCCACCGGAGCGCTCGAACATCTCGCTCAGGTAATGCGAGGCCGAGGTCGCCGGCGTGATCGGGTACATCGCGCAGATGTCCATGCCTGAAGCGACGACGCCGAGCGCCAGCGCGGTGTTGCCGTTCAGCACCACCTGCGGCTCGGTCGCGCGCTCGGCCGGCACGCTGTAGCGGAAATCGAGGTTGGTCTCGGCCCAGTCCCAGCCCGCCTCGAGCAGCGCGACGTTCGCGTCGATGATCTTCTGCGATTTCTTGCCGAAGATGAAGGCGATCTGCTCGCGCGCGAGGTTCATGTCCAGGCTGTAGAGGTTGCAGAGCATCCCCAGCACGAACATGTTCTTGCCCTTGCGCGCGTCGGAGACGAGCTTCAGGCATTCCTTCTCCATCGGCACCTCAAACAGCCGGAATCCCTCGGCCAGCAGCCGGTCGCGCGTCTCGGCGTACTGCGCCGCGATCCTCGGGTCCGGGCTCTCGCCCCAGATGCTCTCGAGCAGGATGATGCAACCGGGCTTCAGCTCGCCGGCGTTCAGGCGACCGAGCAGCACCTGCTCGTTGAACGCGACGGCCAGCGCAGCCTCGTCGCCGCCGTTCGTCACCCGCTTCGAACCGATGCGGATACGGTTGCCGCTCGCGCCGGCGATGCTGCGCGCCGGCGGCTGGATCTCGGCCGGGATGATCTCGACGGTCCACACGCCGTTGCCCATGCGGGCGGCGATCGAGCCGAAGGACTGGCCGCACTTCTGCGCGCCCTCGCCCGAGTCGCTCATGATCTCGATCACGTTCTCCGCGAGCGTCTGGGCCTTCTTTGCCGAGGTGCGCGAGGCCCCTGACCGTGCGGCGGCCTCGCGCGACTTGATGTCGATCACTGCGTTCATTGGGTCACCTGGGAACGCGCACGCGCGCGTAGCCGCGTTCGGAGCGCGGGATGCCGAAAAGTGTCGTATCCGTGCCGGCGTGCCGGTCCTGGTAGACGACGTCGCTGTCGCGCAGGCCGAGGAACGCCTTCATCGCGCGCGCTGCGCGCCGTCCTGCGCCCATCGCCTCGATCACGGTCGCCGCACCGGTGACGATGTCGCCGCCGGCATAGACGCCAGCGATCGACGTGGCGAGGTTCTCGTCGGTCGCGATGTAGCCCCACGAATTGAGCTTCAGCTTCGAGGTCTGGCCGATGATCGGGTTGGCGTTCGTGCCGATCGCGTACACGACCATGTCCGCCTCGATCTCGAACTCGCTGCCGGGCTCCGGGACCGGCCGTCGCCGCCCGGACTCGTCGGGCTCGCCGAGCACCATCCGCACACAGCGCACGCCCCGCACGTTCCGCTCGTCGTCACCGAGCAGCTCGACCGGGCTCACGAGCCACTGGAACTCGATGCCCTCCTGCTCGGCGTGATGGACTTCCTCCGCGCGGGCCGGTGCCTCCTTGCGGCTGCGCCGGTAGAGGCAGTAGACCTTCTCGGCACCGAGCCGCAGGCACACCCGCATCGCATCCATGGCCGTGTTGCCGGCGCCGATCACCGCGACGCGGCGCCCCGGCTGCAGCGGGGTGTCGTAGTTCGGGAAGTCGCGGGCCTTCATCAGGTTGCAGCGGGTGAGCAGCTCGTTGGCAGAGAGCACGCCGTTCAGGTTCTCGCCCGGAATGCCCATGAAGCTCGGATAACCGGCGCCGGTGCCGATGAAGACCGCGTGGAAACCCATCTCCTCGACCATCTGCTCGATCGTGAAGAGCCTCCCTACCAGCGTGTTGCACTCGAAGCGGATGCCGAGGCTCTCGAGCTTGCCGATCTCTGCATCGACGACCTCGTTGGGAAGCCGGAAGTCCGGGATCCCGTACTTGAGCACGCCGCCGGCCTCGTGGAAGGCCTCGTACACAGTCACCTCGCAGCCGGCCTTGGCCATGTCGGCTGCGCAGGCCATCCCGGCCGGTCCCGAGCCCACGATCCCGACGCGGAACCGGTTCCGCTCGATGTACGGGACGTTGGACCAGCCTTCCTTGATCGCCATGTCGCCCACATAGCGCTCGAGGCGGCCGATCGCGACCGGTTCGAGCGACTCGCCGACCGTGCACACGCCCTCGCACTGGTTCTCCTGCGGGCAGACCCGGCCGCAGACTGCCGGCAGCAGGTTCGTGTCGGTGATCACGTCGTAGGCGCCGCGGAAATCCTTGTCGGTGATTCGCTTGATGAAATCGGGAATCGCGATGCCGACCGGGCAGCCGGCCACGCAGGGCTGCTCGGGACACATCAGGCAGCGCTCGGCCTCGAGCAGCGCATCCTCGATCAGGTAGCCCTGGTTCACTTCCTCGAAGTTCCGCGCCCGCTCGGCGGGTTCCTGTTCGTGGGCAGGGGTCCGGGCCTGCGGGATCATCCGGATCGTCTTCTTCTTCTGTTTTGGTGCCATCAGTACCCTACCCCCGACGCGTCAGCACGCATCGCTCGCTGCCACGATCTGCCTGTCAACTTGCCGCGCCGGAGGGGTCGGCCCCCGCCTCCTGCCCCGCGTTGCGCAGCCTGCAGTTCTCGTTGAACCGCTCGTTCGCCTGGCGCTCAGTCGCCTTGTAGCGCTGCAGGCGGAACATCAGGTCGTCGAAATCCACCAGGTGGGCATCGAAGTCCGGCCCGTCCACGCAGGCGAACTTGATCCGATCGCCGATCTTGACGCGACAGCCGCCGCACATGCCGGTGCCGTCCACCATCACCGGGTTCAGGCTGACGATCGTCGGAATCTTGTGGGGCCGGGTCGCCTCGGCGCAGCCCTTCATCATCACCGGCGGACCGATGGCCACGCACTCGTCGATGTCCGGGTGCTTTTCGATCGCGATGCGGATGCCCTCCGTGACCATGCCCTTGATCCCGGCCGAGCCGTCGTCGGTGCAGAGGATCAGCTCGTCGCAGCAGGCCCGGAACTTGTCCTCCCAGAAGACCAGGTCCGCATTTCGGAAGCCGAGCACGCCGATCACATAGGCCCCGCTCTCCTTGTAGGCCCGGGCCTGCGGGTAGACCGGCGCGACCCCGAGGCCCCCGCCGACGCACAGGACCTTCTTCGCCTTGCCGATGTGGCTCGGGATGCCCATCGGCCCCACCAGGCTCTCGATCCGGGTCCCGACCTGGCAGTCCCGCTGCATTTCGCGGGTGGTCTTGCCGACCGCCTGGATCACCAGCGTGACCGTGCCCTTGTCCCGGTCGAAATCCGCGATCGTGAGCGGAATCCGCTCTCCGTGCTCATGCGGCATCACGATCACGAACTGGCCCGGTCTCGCCGCCTTGGCCAGCATCGGATGCCTGATCTCGAGCAGGAAGGTGACGTCGGAGAAGTCCCGGCGCGCGACGATTTCGAAGCCGTTTCCGCCTGTACTGCTGTTCATGGCCCTACCTGAGTTTTCAGCGCATATAGTAGGCCCATTTGCGAAGCGGCAATCAGGGCTTGTGCGGATTCCACCTCACGGCCGGGTTTGCGCGGCGTCGGCGCCGGATGCGGTCAGGCCGAGGGCGCGCCCGAGAGAGATGAAACGCTCGTTTTCGTGAAGCGAGTCGAAGGCCGGCGTGACCAGCATGAACGGCAGCGAACTCGATCGCTGGTCAGCCGCCTGCTCCAGCCAGTCGATCGCAGCCTCCTGCCGGCCCGCGGCGCAGGCGGCACGTGCCAGTGTCCACGGTGGCACCCGCTGGGACTTCGCAACGCGCTCGAGCCACCGGGACTCGCGCATCGCCGCGGACGGGTCGGCCCGCAGTCCCGCCACCAGCGCGGCGTACTCGTGCCACTGCAGGTCGCCGTCCCGCTCCGGCCTCTGGCTCTCGAGCAGCGCGAGCGCCTCGTCCTGCTCGCCCGCCAGCGCCAGCGCCCAACTGAGGCGAAGCGCGCTGGGGCGATGCTGCGGTGACAGCGCCAGCGCGCTACGCAGCGCAGCGGCCGCGTCCTCGTAGCGCCGCTGCAGTATCAGGTGATCGCCCATGTTCATGTTGATGCCGACGTCCAGTGGATCGACCAGCAGGGCCTGGTCCATCCATGCGCTCGCGTCCTCGAAACGCCGCCGGACGGCGCAGACGTTGGCCAGCGAAAGCATCGCCATCGCGTAGCTGGGCAGCAGCGTCAGCGCCCGCCCGAGGTCGGCAGCGGCGCCGTCGAAGTCCCGCCTGAAAAAGAAGCCAAGCGCGCCGCGCGTCGCGAGCCCGATGGCGAGGTCCGGCTCCAGCGTCAGCGCCCGCTCCAGGTGCTCTTCGCAGTCTTCGAGCAGTTCCGCGACGCCGGCTGCCCCGTAGTGCGCGAGCAGCATCTCGCACTCCGCGAGCGAGGCCCAGCCCGAGGCATGGTCAGGCGAGGCCGCGGTGACCGAGGCGAGGATCGACCTCGCCTGCGTGAGGTCGCCGATCGTTCGTCGGCTGAGGAAATGCCTGGCCTTCAGGTAGTCCCGCATGACCGGCGGCGGCAGCGACGGTGCGCTGCGCGGCGAGCGCTCCGTGGCACCGAGCTGCAGCCGGATCGCCGACGCCACGCGTGCCACGATCTCGTTCTGCAGTGACAACAGGTCCTGGAGGTCCCTGACGTAGTCGGCGGCCCAGACGTGCGTGTCGGTGCGGGCGTCGATCAGCTGCGCGACGACCTGGATGCGGTCGCCGGACTGCAGGACCGAGCCTTCGATGACCCAGTCACTTCCCGTCTTCTGAGCTATCTCGGTCACGCCTGCCGTGCCGCCCTTGAAGCGCATCGCCGTGGTCCGCGAGATCACCCGCAGTCCGGTGAACGCGGCGAGTCGCGCGATCAGCAGTTCGGTCAGGCCGTCCGCGACGAAATCCTCCGACGCCGCCGATAGATTCTGGAACGGCAGCACGATCAGCGACTCGATGCCGGAGCGGGCGGGGGGCGGAACGGCTGCTGGGCGGGCGAGCGGCTCGACCGCGCTCTTCAGGCGATAGCCGATCTTGGGCAGTGTCTCCAGGCACCGCGGTGCCCTGGGGTCGTCCTCCAGCGCGCGTCGCAGCTGCCCGATGCAGCGGGTCAGCACATCATCGCTGACGAAGCCCCTGGGCCAGACGCTGCCGATGATCTGGTCCCGCGAACGCGGCTCGGGCGCGCCTCGTGCCAGCTCGACCAGCACCGCCATGGCCTTCGGCTCGATTCGCGACTCGCCCCTAGGCCCGAGGATCCGCCCCTGCCGGGGGTACACCTCGTGATCGCCGATCCTGAATCCTTCCTCCACTGCCACCGGGCCCTGCCAGAACCGCGTTAGATCCGACGGAAATTAGCACCAGCGGAGCAGGCTGGAAACGGCGTGCGCCCGGCAAGCCTCGGAAAACCATCGGGCGTTCCTCGGGACGGCGACCGGCCGCAGCGGCGAGCATTGGATCCGCAAGTCGCGGCATCGGACCGCAGATCTGGACGACAACAGGAGGGGATCATGACTTCGAGAAAGTATCAGGGTGTGCTGATCGCAACCGCGGGCTGCGTCGCAATGCTGGGCACTCCGGCGATAGCCATGGCGGACCAGGGCGGGAGCTGCCAGAAGGTCTTCGCAACCGGCGAGACGATGGTGACCGGGCCCGCGTCCTTTGCGGGCACGGCCTACACGAACCTGGGCGACATCACTGCCGGTGACCTGGGCGACCGGCAGGTCACGGTTGCGCTGCTCGGATCGAAGCCCAACGGCAAGGGGATGCTCGCCACGACCTCGCACACCTTCACGGGGCCGGACGGGACGTTCACGACGATCGATAACGCCCGGCTGGTGGAGCTCTCGCCCGGGCTCTACCTGCTCGACACCCAGGCCAGCATCACCGACGGCGGCTGGGGTCACCTGAGCATCGACGGCCTGGTAGATTTCCGCAGCGGCTATGCGCGCTGGTTCGCGAAAGGCGAACTCTGCCGCCACTAGCGGCGCACATCAGTGCGCCCGGCGCGTGTAACGCCGCCGCGCCGCATCGAAGGAGCGATCGAGGGACAAGGATGTCCGACTGCGCCAGAGTGTTGCGCGCCGGCACTCGACCGGGCGCCTACTCGCTACCCCCCTCGACCGGGTTTCCCTCCGCACGCCAGCGGAGCATGCCGCCGGCGAGATTTGCCACGTCGCTGAAGCCGCCCTTCTGCAGCATCACGACCGCCTGTGCCGACCGGGCACCGGCCCGGCAGACCGTGACCACCGGCTGCCCCGGGTCGAGTTCCGGCTTGCGGGCCTTCAGCGCTCCGAGCGGGATCAGCGAGGCGCCCTCGATGTGCCCGAGCGGACCCGAGAACTCGTCCGGCTCGCGCACGTCCACCACCTGCACCCGGTTGCGGATTTCCTCGAGCACGTGCGGCTGGATTTCCCAGATGCCGCCGAACGTGAAGGTGAGCGGCGCCCAGCCCGGGTCCTCTACAGCTGCAGCTGCGCCCGCCTCGGGCTCGCCGCAGCGCAGGTTCGCCGGAACCGCCACGTCGATCTGTTTCGGATGAGGCAGCCCGAGGTTGTCCATGTAGCCCTTGAAGTCCGCGACGCTGACGTCGCCGCCGAGGCGGGGGTTGAACCGCCGCTCCTCGTCCACGCTGGTGACCGTGAGCCCCCGGTAATCGTGCGCCGGATAGAGCAGGCAGGTCGCGGGCAGGCTGAAGATCCTGTCCCGGACCGAGTGATACATCGTCGCGGGGTCGCCCTGCTGGAAGTCGGTGCGGCCGCTGCCGCGTATCAGCAGGCAGTCGCCGGTGAAGGCCATGCGCTGGTCGTCGAGCACGAAGGTCAGGCAGCCGTCGGTGTGCCCGGGCGTGGCACGGACCTCGAGCCAGCGCCCGCCGAACTCGACCCGGTCGCCGTCCTCGAGCAGGCGGTCGGCCCCGCTCGCTCCGCTGCGGGCCGCGAGTGCGATGCGGCTGCCGGTGCGCTGCTTCAACAGCCACGCGCCGGTCACATGGTCTGCATGCACGTGCGTCTCCAGCGTCCAGAGCAGTTCCAGCCCCAGCTCCTGGACCAGCGCAGCGTCGCGCCGGGCCTGCTCGAAGACGGGATCGATCAGCACGGCCTGACGGCTGCGGGTGTCTGCGAGCAGGTAGGTGTAGGTCGAGGACTGCGCGTCGAACAACTGCCTGAAGATCAACATCGAATTCTCCTCTATCAACTCGTCGCCGGTGCAGCGACGCACCGGCAGTTCGCCTCAGGCGAACTGCAGGTAGACCCGCTTGTTGTGCCGCCCCTTGTTTTCGACCTTGGTGACCGCGATCGCTCCGATCTCGGCGGTCGCGGCGATGTGCGTGCCGCCGCAGGGCTGCAGGTCCACGCCAGGGATCTCGAGCAGGCGTATCCGTCCGACGCCACGCGGCGGCTGCACGGACATGGTCCTGACGAGTTCCGGCTGCCGGTCGAGTTCCTCGTCGGTGATCCAGCGGGTCCTGACCGGGTGGTTCGCCGCCACCAGCGCGTTGACGGCCTCGGTCACGCGATCCCGGTCGATCTCATGCTGCGTGTCGAAGTCCAGCCGGCTCTTCGTCGCGCTGATCTGGCCGCCCGTAACACCATATCGCAACACCGAGCCCAGCAGATGCAGGCCGGTGTGCATTCGCATGTGCGCGTACCGGCGGGGCCAGTCGATGCACGCCGTGACGGTCGTGGTCGGCGGCGGGGCCGCACTCCCGGGCGCGAGCCGATGCAGGATGCTGCCGCCCTCGCCCTTGCGAGTGTCCACGACCTGCCACTCACGGCCGTCCGCGGCGCGCAGCACCCCGGTGTCACCGGGCTGGCCGCCGCCGGTCGGATAGAACACGGTGCGGTCCAGCACGACGGCGTCGTCATCCGCCTCGACCACCTGCGCGGTGCACTCGCGCAGATAAGCGTCGGACTGGAAAAGAGCCTCGGTCGGTTTCATTCGCTTGCCTCCGCAAGTCGGTCAGTGCGGCGTTCCGGCCGCGTCCCTGGGCCGGCGGTCCACGCCGTGCGGCAGCGGTTCGGGTCGCCCGGTCTCGGGCGACGCGACGGCATCGACCCCGGCCGGCGCGACCTGCGGCGTCTCGCCCAGGAAGCCACCACTCTGGTGAGCCCACAGCCGAGCATACAGGCCACCGCGGGCCAGCAGCGTCCGGTGATCGCCCTCCTCGACGATCCGTCCCTGGTCCATCACGACCAGCCGGTCCATCGCTGCGATCGTCGAGAGCCGGTGAGCGATCGCGACCACGGTCTTGCCCTCCATCAGCCGGTAGAGGCTCCCCTGGATGGCGGCCTCGACCTCGCTGTCGAGCGCGCTGGTCGCTTCGTCCAGCAGCAGGATCGGCGCGTCCTTCAGCATGACCCGCGCAATCGCGATCCGTTGCCGCTGGCCGCCGCTCAGCTTGACGCCCCGCTCGCCGACGTGCGCATCGTAGGCGTGGCGCCCGCTGGGATCGGACAGCGTCTGGATGAACTCGTGCGCCTCCGCCCGGTGCGCGGCGGCCATCATCTGCGCGTCGTCGGCGTCCGGCCGGCCATAGAGGATGTTGTCGCGCACCGAGCGATGCAGCAGCGAGGTGTCCTGCGTGACCATGCCGATCTGCGCGCGCAGGCTGTCCTGCGTCACCGCCGCGATGTCCTGCCCGTCGATCAGTATCCGGCCGCTCTCGACGTCGTAGAACCTCAGCAGCAGGTTCACGATCGTGCTCTTGCCGGCGCCCGAGCGTCCGACCAGCCCGATCTTCTCGCCGGGCCTGATGTGCAGCGAGAAGTCACTGATGACCGGTCGCTCGCCGCCATAGCCGAAGCTGACCGCATCGAAGCGGACCTCGCCGCGCGGCACCTCGAGCGCGATCGCGTCCGGCCGGTCGGTCACCGCGCGCGCGCGCGCGAAGATGCCGATGCCGTCCTGCACGGTGCCTATGTTCTCGAACAGCGAAGAGAACTCCCACATGATCCAGTGCGCGATGCCGTTCAGCCGCAGCGCCAGCGCGCTGGCGGCCGCCACGGCCCCGACGCCGACCTCGCCCCTGGACCACAGCAGCAGCGTGACGCCGACCGTGCTCGCGAGCAGCGCCATGCTGAGCAGGTGATTGACGATTTCGAAGCCGCTGACGAGTCGCATCTGCGCATAGGCGCTCTGCATGAACTCCTGCATCGCAGAGCGGGCGAAGTCGGCCTCGCGTCGCGCATGCGAGAACAGCTTGACGGTCGCTATGTTCGTGTAGGCATCCGTGACGCGACCTGTCATCAGCGAACGTGCATCCGCCTGCGCGGCGCCGACCCGCGCGAGACGCGGCACGAAGTACGCTAGCGCCACCGAGTACAGCGTCAGCCACAGCAGGAAAGGCACCAGCACCCAGGCGTCGAAGCTGCCCACGACCAGCGACATCGTCACGAAGTAGATGATCACGAACACCAGGATGTCGGCGATGATCAGCCAGGTGTCGCGAACCGCCAGCGCCGTCTGCATCACCTTCGTGGCGATGCGTCCGGCGAACTCGTCCTGGTAGAAGCTCATGCTCTGGCCGAGCATCAGACGATGGAAATTCCAGCGCAGGCGCATCGGGAAGTTCGCCGCGAGCGCCTGGTGCTTCAGCATCGTCTGCAGCGCCACGACCAGCACGCTGGCGGCGAGTATGCCGGCCAGCAGCAGCAGGCTTTGACGGTGCTCGGGCCACAGTGCCGCGGGATCGACGGCCGCGAGCCAGTCCACGATCCGTCCCAGCATCGCGAACAGCGCCGCCTCGAACACGCCGATCAGCGCCGTGCAGAGCGTCATGCCGAGGATGAACGGCCGCATGCCCTCGCTGCAGGCCCACATGAAGCCGGCGAAGCTCCCCGGAGCCGGCGCGGGCTCGCGCTCCGGATACGGCGAGACGAGGCGTTCGAACCAGCGGAACATCAGCTGTCTCCGGCGCGAAGGGGTCGGCCCATCAATCGCAACTCGTGCCCGGCCCGGGAGACCGGGACCGGATTCAATCGAAGCGATGCAGCGCGATCGGCAGCCTGCGCAGCGGCTTGCCGGTCAGCGCATGCAGCGCGTTCACGACGGCCGGCGCGATCGGCGGCAGTGGCGGCTCGCCTACACCGCCCATGGTTTCACCGGACTCGATGATCACCGCTTCGATCCGCTCCGGCGCATCGACCATGCGCAGGATCGGGTAGCTGTCGTAGTTGCGGTTCACGGCACGACCTGCGCTGATCTGCACCGCTTCGCCGAGGGCGGCCGAGAGGCCCTGCACGATGCCGCCCTCGATCTGCGAGCGCACGCCGTCGGGCAGCACGATCGAACCGCAGTCGAGCGCGCACACGACGCGATGAACCCTGGGCTGGCCCTGCTCCAGCGAGACCTCGGCCACTTCGGCGCAGAGCGAGCCGTAGCTCTCGACGAAGGCCATGCCCCGCGCGCGACCCTCCGGCAGCGGCTCACCCCAGCCGGCTGCGCGAGCCACGGTGTCGATCACGTTCAGTGCCCGCGCATCGTGGGCCAGCAGCTCGCGACGCAGCTGGTAGGGGTCCTTGCCCGCGGCCCGCGCCACCTCGTCGATGAAGCACTCGAGGAAGTAGCCGTTCTGCGTGGCACCCACCGAACGCCAGGGAGCCATCGGCACGGGCTGGTCCACGCGCACCCACTCGACGTGGAAGGCGTCGGGCTTGTAGCGGGACTCCCTGATCGTCTGCACCGAGGAGCCATCGAGCTGGCCCTCCGGCAGACCCCGCGCGCCGAAGCTGTTCGCCAGCGAAGGCCCGGCCGTGCGCACCTCGAGTCCCCTCACGCGCCCGTCCGCGTCGAGCGCCGCCTTGAGCCGCGCGACCTGCGCGGGGCGATACCAGCCCTGTCCCAGCTCATCCTCGCGCTGCCAGAGGAACTTCACGGGCCGCCTGATGGCCCTGGCCGTGACGACCGCGGCGGCGATGCCGTCGGAACCGAGCCGCCGCCCGAAGCCACCGCCGAGCATCGTGGTATGCAGGCGGATCTTCTCCGGCGGCAGTCCCGCGGCCTCGGCGGCCGCGTTGCGGTTCCGGTCCTGGGTCTGCACCGGGGCCCAGATGTGCACCTCGCCCTGTGGCGCGATCTCGACCGTGCAGGTCCAGGGCTCCATCGGCATGTGCGAGAGGTAGGGAACCTCGTAGTCGGCCGTCACCAGTCGCGCCTCCGCTGCGAACGCAGCCGCGAGGTCGCCGTCCTCGCGCGCCTTGATCGGTCGCGCTTCGGGACCGAGCGCCGCATGCATTGCGCGCGAGATGGCCGCGGAATCGAGGTCCTCGTGCGCAGTACGCTTGAATCGGATCTCGAGCGCATCCGCCCCACGAATGGCCGCCCAGGTATTCGAGGCGACGACCGCTGCACCTCCCGGGATCGCGACGACGTCGAGGACGCCCGGGATCGCGAGCGCGCTGTCGCGATCGAACGAATCGAGCTCGGCGCCGAAGACCGGGGACAGCCGTGCGCAGGCGTGGACCATGCCTGGCCTTTCGACGTCGGAGGCGAACACGGGCTCGCCACGTACCTTGGGCCCGAGGTCCACTCGTGGCACATCCCGGCCGGAGTAGCGCCATTCACTGCGGTCCCGCAGCCGTGGCGCCTCGGGGGGCGCGATGCCGGCCGCTGCAGCTGCAAACGCCCCGATGCCTGCCTTGCGTCCCGTTGCAGCGTGAACAACCTCGCCTCGCGCGAGCTCGAGCTCCGCGGCCGGCAGCGCCCACTCGGCCGCAGCCGCGGCCAGCAGCATCTCGCGGGCCTGTGCAGCCGCCTTGTGCAGTGGCTCGTACCAGAACCGCACGCCCCAGGAGCCACCCGAGCCCATCTGGCCGTTGCGCCGGAACGGGTCGGCGGGTTCGGGCGTCGTGACGCTGACACGCTCGAGGTCGACACCCAGCTCGTCGGCCACGATCACGGCGTGCGCGGTGTGCGTCCCCTGGCCCATCTCGGTGGTGGGCGAATGCAGCGTCACCGTGCCGTCCGGCGCCACCTCGAGGTACGCCGTAACGAAGGCCGGGACCGACGTTGATTCCGCGCCCAGGCCTGGCAGCGGTACGCTGAGCGCTACGGCCAGGCCGCCGCTCGACAACATGAAGTCGCGTCGCGTGATCATGCCCGGCCCTCCTTCGAGCCGCGCAGCAGCTCGGCGGCGCGCAGCACCGCGGCCTCGATGCGCGGGTAGGTGCCGCAGCGACACAGGTTGCCGTTCATGCCCGAGCGGACCTCGTCCGGCGTGGGCGACGGGTTGCGCTCGAGCAGCGCGACCGCCTGCATGATCTGCCCGCTCTGGCAGTAGCCGCACTGGGGAACCTGCAGCTCGAGCCAGGCACGCTGTACGGGATGCTCGCCACCTAGCCCCTCGATCGTGCGGATCTGCCTGCCGACCGCGCCTGCGACGGTGACGACGCAGGAACGCACCGGCGCGCCGTCGAGTTGCACGGTGCACGAGCCGCAGACCGAGATGCCGCAGGAATACTTTGCGCCCTTGAGCCCGAGCAGGTCGCGAAGCGCCCAGAGCAGCGGCATGTCCGGCTCGGCTTCCACCGCACGCGCGCTGCCGTTGACCGTCAGGGTGAACTTTCTCGCTGCGGCATTCGTCATCAGGGCTTCCTCTGTCGGCGCAGTGTGCTTGAGACTCTACTGCGCGCGATTGACGCGGAAAAGCCCGCCGCCGTCGCCCTGGCTGCGGCCTGCACCGTCTCCGCGCGTCCGGCTGCAGTATGCGCTACGCACTCGTTTGACGCCTCCGGTCACGCATGCTCTGATCCCGCAGGGAGGACCTGGTGATCACTCGCCTCACGCGCATCGTGCTGATTTCCGCGGCCGCCGGCTGCCTCGGCCTGATGAGCTATGCCGCGGATCTCTCCCGCGGACAGAACTTCCTCTGGGCCGTGGGATTCGGTCTGTGGGTCGTCTCTCCGTTCGTATTCCTGCTGCACGCGACGCGAAGGTTCGACGGGAACCGTGCACGGGACATCGGGCTTCTGCTCGTCAGCCTCGCGATGGCGCTGTTCGCCGCGTTCGTCTACTACGACGCCTTCTTCGTCAGCCTCGATGCGCAGGGCGCGCTGGTATTCATCTTCGTGCCACTGTGGCAGTGGGTCGGCGCGGCCTTGAGCGTCGCGGCGCTGGACGGCTGGGCCTGGTGGCGACGACGGCGCCCCGGCGGGGGGCCCTGAGCCCGTCGAGTGCCTGCTGCGCGAACCGGCCAAGGCTCTCGACCTCCGGCAGCGCCGACCCGTTGGCCGTGAATCCCATGACGACCTGGCCCGCGTAGGACATGAAGGTGACGTTCAGGCCGATGCCGACGATCAGCGTCGAGACCGGGAACAAGGCCTCGAGCCGCGCGCCGTTCAGGTACAGCCGCTGCTCGGGACCGCGCACGTTGGAGATCAGCACGTTGGCCGGGCGCAGGCCGAGAATGTCCGGCCGCGCGATCACCAGCGTCTCCGACATCGCGAATGCCATCACCGCGTAGGCGTAGGCCGCCTCCCGGCCGAGGCCACTGAGCTGCTGCTTTGCGACCCGGGTGTTCTCGGCGATCACCTCGAGCCGGCGCACGGGGTCGGCCGCGACCGGTCCGAGCGGCGGCCAGATCGCCGACACCATCGTCGTCGCCTCCTTTGCCTGGGAGTCGCGCAGCGACACCGGACAGAGCGCGACGAGAGGGTGGTCGGGCCTGCGCCCGCTGGCCGTCAGGTAGCGCTCGAGCGCCGCGTCGAGTATGCACAGGGCCACGTCGTTCAGCGTGGCGCCGTGCGCCCTGGCCACGGCCTTCATGTCGTCGAGCCCGAACACCGCGTGACTGATCGCCCGCGAGTTGTAGATGGGCTCGTTCATCGGCGTGTCCGGCGCCGTGAACGCCCGCTTCTGCGTCTTCGAGAAACCGCGCAGTCCTTCGACCGTATCCTCGAGCAGTCGTACCGATCCACGGCCCACGGACAGGCTCCGCCGCGCAAAACGGCGTGCCTCGCGCTCGAGCAGGTCTCCGAAGCCATGGGGCACGGGCCTCGTGCGCGCTGGCATGCGGACGCCGACCGTGGTGCGGATGCGCCGGTCGCTCGCAGAGCTCGAAAGCGAGCGTCGCAGTACCGCCATGCCGGACTCGCCGTCCACCAGCGCGTGGTGGACCTTGTGATAAACGGCGAAGCGACCGCCCTCGAGCCCCTCGATCACGTAGATCTTCCAGCCCGGGCGGTGCCGCTCGAGCATCGGGGCGTGCAGGTCGGCGATCAGCCGGTGGAGCTGCTCGTTCGATCCTGGCGGCGGCAGCGCGAGGTGCATGACATGATGGCGCATGTCGACGGAATCGACCTGCTGCCACTGCGGCATGCCGATCTTCGGGAAGACCGGGATGCGGTTGAAGGGCTCGACTGGCCGGGCCCGAAGATAGGCATCGACGACCTGCTGCACGACCTTCCTGCCCCGTGACCTGGGCGGGCGCAGTATCAGCACCGAGCCGACGTGTCGCGGGCTGTCCTGGGTCTCCGTAAGGAAGAACATCAGGTCCAGCATCGGTATCGCGGTTCTGGTCATTTCTTCCCCCCGGGGCCCGACGGCTGATCACGTGCCGCCGCTCTGCTGATTCGCCAGGGCTATGGAACCTCTACCAGGGCATGGAGCGCAACCACCCCGGGGCGACGGGCAGTGGCAGGGCCCGGGCGGATCGCGTATACGACTACCCGGGGGCCCGCCTGAAACGCGGGCAATAAGAACCGGCCCGCTGCTGACGGGTCAAGTATCGAACTGGAGGATGCCCGAGATGAAGACCTGGATTGCGCCGCTGCTCGCGGCTGGCACGATCGCGATGGCCTGCTATCCGGCGATGGCCGGTGCCTGCGAGTCCGACAAGACCAAGCTGACGGTAGAGGTGACGATCGGTGCCGACGGCACGCCGGCGGTGTCGATTGATCCGGTTCAAGCCTGCGCAGGCGACGAGATCAAGTGGAAGTTCAAGGGCGAAGGGGCCAGGGAATTCGCGGTCAAGTTCGCCAGCGAGGAGGACTCCCCGTTCGACTGGAAGCACAAGCGCGACAAGGTGGGCAAGACGCTCAAGGGCACGGTCAGGGCCGATGCCGCGCCGAGGGAGTACAAGTACACGGCCGAGGTGGACGGCACGGACCTCGACCCGATAATCATCATCGATCCCTGACCCGCCGGCGCGGGGCGGGCTCAGGCGTCGATGCGACGCCGGCTGCGCGAATCGGCGCGCAGCGCGTCGACGTAGTGCGCGAGATCGGCAGGTCCGGCCAGGCAGTCCTGCACGGCGCGGCGCCCGGCCTGCTCGAAACGCTCGACCGTAGCCTGCTCGGGGCGCGCCGGCCGCGAGACGGCGTGCCGTCCGCGGCGGTCCTCGTCGTCGAATATCAGCTGGACGGCCTCGCGGAACAAGGTGTCGCCGACTGAGTCGGCAGGCCCGTCTGCCGTCCGCGAAATCACGTCGATCGCCCCGATCGCGAACCAGAGCAGCAGCACGCGGTCGGGATCGACCTCGGCGAGCAGCTCGGGCGCCTGCACCCGCGCCTGGTTGCGCTGCGCTTCGAGCAGCAGCCGCAGCGCCTCTGAACGCTCGTCGGCCCCAGACCGTCCCCTGGCGCAGAGCGCACGATCGGAACGTGAATGCCCGTGCCCCGGCTCCGGCTCGTCGTGGGTATCCGCCTGCGGGCCAGTGTTGATCTGCGCATCGTCGCTCATGGCCGTACTGTAGGGGGCGGCTGCCGCCCGTTCTTGTCCCTGGCAGTCGAGTTGTTGGCCGTTTTGACCCGGCGCACCGCGCTGGCCCCGGCTTGCGGGAACCGAAGCGGTGTTTATCATCGGCGAGCAATCCCGCTGCGGGGCCGGCGCCATGCTGAACGAACCCACCGTGCTGGCCGTGACGCTCACGGCCATGAAAGAGGCCCTGGAGCAGGAACGGATATCGCTCGAGACGCTGGCCGGGCGCGCCGGCATCGACCTCGGCATGCTGGCCCGGCCGGGTGCGCGTTATCCGGCCTCGAGGATCCAGCAGCTGTGGAGGCTCGCGGTCGAGGAGACCGGCGACCCGATGTTCGGCTTCAAGGTGGGCGCGCGAGTCCGGCCAGGGATGTTCCATGCGCTCGGGCTCGGCATCCTGAGCAGCGCCACGCTGCTGGACGCACTGCACCGGATCGAGCGGTATGGCCACGTCGTGAGCACGAACGGGCGCCTGGTCGTGTCCGAGGACGCCGTCGTCGTTCGGCTGGAGGGCCGTCCGGATGAACGCATCGTCATGCCCACCGACCAGTCGCTCGACGCCGCGACGCTGGCGATCCTGCGCCTGCTGAAGCTCGGGGCCGGCAGCGACGCCATGCCCATCGCCGTGCGGCTGCCGCATGGCGACCAGGGCCGGCCTGCCGAGTACCGCGCACTGCTAGGCTGCCCGGTGGAGTTCGACGCACCGGCCGCGGCCATCATGTTCGACGCGCAGGTCGCCAGGCAGCCGATCCTGACCGGCAATGCCGAGCTGGCGGCGGAAACCGACCGGCTCGCGGCCGCTTACCTGGACACGCTGCGCCCGGACTCGGTCGCGGCACGGGTGAGGCAGCTGCTGGTCCAGTCCATGCCGGCCGGCCGCACCAGCCAGGAGCAGATCGCCCAGCGCCTGAGCCAGAGTCCCAGCACGCTCGGGCGAAAACTGCGCAGCGAAGGCACGAACTACCAGGCCGTGCTCGATGCGGCGCGCCGTGACATGGCACTGCAGTACCTGCGGGACCGTCGGCACAGCCTGGCGGAAATCGCCTTCCTGGTGGGATTTTCCGACCAGGCCAATTTCACGCGGGCGTTCCGCCGCTGGACGGGCCGAACCCCCCGTGAACTGCGCGGCGACCTGACCGGGTGACAGTCCACTCAGAGGCGCGCGAGTTGCTGCCCCTTGTGCAACTCGACCCCCGCCCCGTCGAGCACGATGACGTTCTGGCCGAACTTGACGCCGCGCAGCCGCGAATCCCAGCGATAGGTCTTCAGCGTTCGCAGCGGCTCCTCGCCCTGGAACTCCCCGCTCAGCTGGTCCGTGGCGGTGATCCGGCAGCGCGTGCAGGGCTTCACGCCGCGCAGCCGCAAGCGCTCCCCGCCGAAGTCGCCGAGCTCGTCCTCTGCGTAGGGCTCGAGCCCGTCGAGCACGAGGTTCGGACGGAACCGGTTCATCGGCAGCGGCCGCTCGAGCCGGGCATTGAGGTCCGCCAGCGAGGCCAGCGAGATCGCGAGCAAGGCGAAGCCATCGGCGAACCGGCTGTAGGCCTCGGCGTCGCCGGTCCAGTTCGCATCGCTGCGTCGCCGGCCGCGCGGATCGAACCGCACCAGGCGCACGCGCTGGCCGAGGAAGCCGCTGAGCCAGTCCGACACCTCAGGCCCCTGCTCGAGCGCCGCGCAGCGCTCCCCCCAGACGGACACCTCGACCGGCTCCCCGGCGGCCTCGAGCGGCACCACGACGCTGCCGTGACCGTCGACCGACAGCTGCAACTCCGCCCCAGCGAGGCGCGTCCCGATCCGCGCGAGCCGCGGCTCCTCGCGCTGGGTCAGGAAGCGTCCCTGCGGCGAGACGACCATCCATTCCCGGTCGTACTCGAGTCCCGCATCGGTGAGGCGCACCTGCTCGCGCTCGATGCCACGGCAGGACTTGACCGGGTATACGTGCAGGCTCGAGATCGTGATCACGTCTGTCGCAACACGATTCCGCACAGCCTGCGCGCCGGTCAAGCTGCGATCGGACCAGCCAGCGACAGCGGCTGCGGGCGGCCGATCTGGTAGCCCTGGACGAAGTCGACGCCCATGCGACGCGCTGACTCGAGCGCGTCGGCATCCTCGACCTGCTCCGCGATCACCCTGAAGTCCAGCGAGCGCGCGAGCTTGATCATCGCCGTGACCATGGCCTGGTTGACCGTATCCGAGGCGAGGTTACGGATGAAGGAACCGTCGATCTTCACGTAGTCGAGCGACAGGTTCTTCAGGTTCGCGAACGAGCTCAGGCCGCGTCCGAAATCGTCCAGCGCGAAACTGCAGCCCATGCCGTGCAGCACGCCGATGAAACGGCGCGCATCCTCGATATTGGTGATGACCGCGTTCTCGGTCACCTCGAAGCAGAGCCGCTCCGGGCTCACTGCGGTGCGGTCTAGGCAGTCGACGACGAACTCCAGGAAGCTGGCGTCGCCGAGCGTCTGGCCGGAAAGGTTGATGCAGAGGCTGCGGCCCTCCGGCAAACGGATGCCGCCGCGTCCCAGCGCCGTCAGCGCCGTCTGGACGACCCAGCGATCGACGTGCGGCATCAGCCGGTAACGCTCGGCGGCCCGCATGAACTCGGGCGGCGCGATGGCAGCCCCGCTCTCGTCGCGCAGCCGCAGCAGTACCTCGAGCCCTGGTCCGGGAACGGGTTCGTCCTCGGGCGCCATCGAGACGATCTGCTGTGCGTACAGCTCGAACCGTCCCTCCTTCAGCGCCGACTGCAGCTGCTGCAGCCAGCGGATCTCGCCGCGCTGCCGCGCCTGCGCCTCCTCGCGCGCCGAGTAGACCTGGACGTGACCGCCCTGCTTCTTCGCCACGTAGCAGGCGGAATCCGCCGCGCCGATCAGGTCCTCGATCGCGACGCTGCCGCGCATCACTTCGACGAGCCCGACGCTGACGCCGATCGTAAAGATCTTCTCTTTCCAGACGAAGCGATACTCGCCGACGGCACGCACGACGTCGTCGGCGATCTGGCGCGCCTTCTCGAGCGGACACCCGATCAGCAGGATGCCGAACTCGTCGCCGCCGAGCCGGCCGACCGTGTCGGAGTCACGCACCGCGTCCTTTATCAGCCCGGCGACCTCGCGCAGCATGCTGTCGCCGGCGACGTGCCCGCACTCGTCGTTGACGGCCTTGAAGCGATCGAGGTCCAGGTAGCAGAGCACGTGATGGCGGCTCTCCGCGTGCGCGGACTCCAGCGCTTCCTGCAGGCGCCGCTCGAACTCGCGGCGATTGACCAGGCCCGTGAGCGCATCGTGGCTGGCCTGGTAGGACATCTGCTGCGTGAGCCCTCGCAGGTCGCTGACGTCACGCAGCGCGATGACGGTGCCGGTAATCTGGCCCGCCGACTCACGCAGCGGCGCGATCGTCAGCTCGATGGACCGCTCGGTGTCGCCGCCATTCGCGACCAGCATGCCCCGGCGCCCGAGATTCAGGCGAGCCCCGGTCGCGAGGCACTGCCGCACCGGGTCGCCCAGCGACTTGCGTCCGTCGTCATCGGCCAGCTTCAGCACTTCGAGCAGCGTATTGCCCAGGATCTCCGCCGCGGGCCGGCCGACCAGCTGGGCCGCGACCTTGTTCGCGTAGACGATCCGGCCCTGCAGGTCGGTCGTCAGCACGCCCTCGCCCAGCGAGTCCAGTGCTTCCCAGGCTCCGGCGTCGCTGCGCCGGGCGCAGCCCTCAGCGGATTTCGGGCCCATCTGCACGGCCGCAACGAGCACCGCTGGCCGTCCGTTCAGCTCCGTGCGGGCGAAGCTGAACTCCAGGCGTGGCGGCGCGCCGTTCGCCGAGCGCAGTTCCGCCTCGATCCGCTGCGGGGCCGGTTCGCCCTCGAGATGACGCCTGAGCAGCTCAGCCACCAGCTCGCTGAAATCCGGATGCACGAGCTCGGCGATCCGGGCCCCCGACAGCTGCGAGGGACTCTGCGCTCCACAGATTTCCGCGAAGCGCGCATTCGCGAGCCGGATGCCCTGCTGCTCGACCGCAACGGCCTCGTGCATGCTCTCCAGCAGCCGGACGTAGAGTTTCTCGCGTTCGGCGGCCGTGCGCAGCCTCAGGTCCGTGTGCTCGATCAGCCGGTCCAGCTGGCCGGCCAGCCGCGCCGCACCGCCGTCCGCGGCCAGCGGGGTCAGGCGCTCGCCGAGCTCTCCCGAAGCCGCGACGGCCTCAACGCGTTCGCCCAGCTCGCGCAGCCCGGCGAGTTCCCGGGTGCGCCGATGGAGCAGGAACGCCAGCAGCGCAACGACCGCGCCCAGTGCAATCACCGCGAAAATCAAGGTGTCATTTCCGGGACTTTCCATGGGGTCGAATCCGTCGGGGTCCCGGTGGTGCTCCCGCTCTGGCTGGGTTGTTGTTGGAGAGTGTCATCCAAGCATAACGGAACGGGTCGCGACGACCCGCTGGATTCACCATAATCACCCGCTGCGCCGCCTTGTGAGCTGAACGCTGGACACTTAAGCTGCGTCGCCTTGACCACACCGGCAGCGCCGCTGCCGGAAGCGCCACCGGAACCGCCGTGATGTTCGACCTCGAGAGTGCCCGCAGACAGATGATCGAGCAACAGATCCGCGCCTGGGAGGTGCTGAATCCCGGCGTGCTCGACGTTTTCGACCAGGTTCCGCGCGAGGAGTTCGTTCCGGCCCGGTATCGCGAACTGGCCTTCGCCGACATGCAGATCCCGCTTGGGCATGGTCAGCGAATGCTCTCCCCACAGCTCGAGGGCCGCATCCTACAGGCGCTCGGGATCCTCAATGGGGACCGGGTTCTGGAAGTGGGAACCGGGAGCGGTTTCTTCGCCGCCTGCCTGTCGCGGCTCGCGCACAAGGTGCACAGCCTGGAGATTTTCCCGGATCTGGCCGAGGCGGCCAGCCAGCGACTGCTGCGGCTCGGATACGTGAACGTCCAGGTCGAGACCGCAGACGCGCTGAGCCTTGCCGGCGATTCGGCGTTCGACGCGATCGCGCTCACGGGCTCCCTCCCTGTTTACGACGCCCGCTTCGAGCGGAGCCTCACGATCGGAGGCCGCCTTTTCGCCGTCGTGGGTACCGGGCCCGTCATGGAAGCCCGGCTGATTACCCGAATCGCTGCGGATGCCTGGTTCAGTGAGACGCTTTTTGAAACCGAGGTGGCCCCGCTGATCCACGCCGCCCGGCCGCCGCGATTCGAGTTCTAGGCTTCGTTGGACGGGGGGCTAGGCATCGGCTTGGCAGGTGATATACCCTAGTACAACACCAGTTGACCCTAAAGGGCGGCCTGGCCGCCACAGGTGAGTTCATGCGTCAGAAGTCCTCTGCCCTCGCCATCGGCGTTGCGATGGTGCTCTTCGCCGGCTCAGCGCCGGCTGAAAACCTGGTCGATGTGTACCAGGCCGCGGTCCAGAACGATCCGCTGATCCGGGAGGCCGATGCGCGCCGGATGGCCGCCCTCGAGGCCAAGCCGCAGGCCAGGGCCCTGCTGTTCCCGCAGATCAGCGTCGGCGGACAGGTCAACACGGCGGAATCGGACAGCGAGTCCTTCTTCCCGCAGGTTGATACCACGACCGGCGACGTGATCCCGGTCGGCAACAAGAACTCGACCGACACCGACCTGTACTGGGACTACACGGCACAGCTGACGCAGACGGTGTTTCGCTGGGACCAGTGGCAGCAGTTGAAGCGTGCGGACTCCCAGGTGGCTCTGGCCGAAGCGAACTACAGGGCGGCGCAGCAGGACCTGCTGGTGCGGGTGGCCCAGCGGTATTTCGACGTGCTCGCGGCCGAGGACACGCTCGGCGCCGCGGAAGCGACGCTCGAGTCGGTGAACCGCCAGCTCGAGCAGGCGGAGAAGCGCTTCGAGGTCGGACTCATCGCGATCACGGACGTGCAGGAAGCGCGGGCGGCACACGACAGCGCGACCGCGGGTGTCATTGCGGCCAAGCGCAGCCTCGCGAGCGCGCACGAGGCGCTGCGGGAACTGACCGGCGAGGCGTATCAGCTGCTCGTCAAGCCCGGCGAGGACATGCCGCTGGACCAGCCGCAGCCCGCCGACGAGGAACATTGGGTGGGCCAGGCCATGGACCAGAATCTGAACGTCATCGCCGCCCGGCTGGGCGTGGACATCGCCAAGTCCAACGTGAAGGTCGCGCAGGGCGGATACATGCCGACGGTGGACCTGTTCGCGCAGCGCTTCGAGAACGACCGCGATGCCGAGCAGGTCAACAGGCGGATCGTGCAGGTGGACAACCCCACCATTCCGCCCGGCGAGCCGGTAGCCGGTTCCGCTGATGCCAGTCGCACCGACGACGTGATCGGCTTGCGGGTGAACATCCCGATCTACACGGGCGGAGCCACCCGTTCGCGGGTCCGCGAGCAGGTCTACCTGCACCGCGCGGAACGTGAGCGGCTGGAGGGCGCATTGCGGCAGGCCGAGCGCGAGACCCGGGACGCCTACCTCGGAGTGCTCGCCGAGCGGGCCCGTGTGCAGGCGCTCAAGCAGTCCGTGAAGTCGAACCAGACTGCGCTCGAGGCGACCGAGGCCGGCTTCGAGGTCGGCACCCGCACGACCGTCGACGTGCTGCTTGCGCGGCAACGCCTGTTCGAGGCGCAGCGCGACTACGCGCGCAGCCGCTACGACTACCTGATCAACCTTGTCAGGCTCAAGTCGGCCGCGGGCGTGCTGGCGCCGCAGGACCTTGCCTCGATCAACGCCTTTCTGACGACGCCGGCGCCGCTGCCTGCGGTCCGCGGCAAGCCTGCGGGCTGAGCAGCGGCTCGACCAGCGCGACCAGTCGCTCGACGGCGCCGCGGCTCTGCGCCATCGCCCGGCGACCCTTCTCGCCGGTCTCGCGGGCGAGCGTCGGGCTGGACAGCAGATCGACCAGCGCCCGCGCCAGCTCGAGCTCGTCCCGGACGATCAGCAACGCGCCGGATGCGGCGAGCAGGTCCGCGATCTCCTGCGCGTTCTGGGTGTACGGTCCCGAGAGCACCGGCAGCCCGAGCACGGCCGGCTCCAGCAGATTATGGCCGCCGACGGGCACCAGGCTGCCGCCGACGAAGGCCACGTCGGACGCTGCATAGAACATCTGCAGCTCACCCAGCGTATCGACCAGGAATACCGGCTGCGTGCCTGACGGTTCCTCGCCGAGGCTGCGCTGCGCGAAGCGCAGCCCGCGCCGACGCAGCAGGCCCCGCACGGCCTCGAAGCGCTGCGGATGACGCGGCACGAGTATCAGCAGCGCCTCGGGCTGCCGCTGCAGCAGACGGTCATGCGCCGCGAGCGCGGCCTCCTCTTCCCCCTCGTGCGTGCTGCCCGCGATCCACACCGGCCGACCGGCCGCGAAGCGCGCGCGCAGCTCGCGGCCTGCGTCGATGGTCGAGCCGGGAATCTCCATGTCGAACTTGACGTTGCCGGTGACCGAGACACGATCCGGCGCGGCACCTATGGCCCGGAAGCGATCCGCGTCGGCCGCGCTCTGCGCACCGATCAGCAGGCCGTGGGAAAGCGTGTCCGAGAAAAGCCCCGCCATGCGCCTGTAGCGGCTCACCGAGCGCGCGGAGACGCGGGCGCTGGCCATCACCAGCGGGATGCCGCGACGACCCAGCTCGCGGTAGAGCGTGGGCCAGATCTCCGTTTCCAGGATGATCGCCACATCGGGCCTGACCCGGTCCAGGAACCGTCGCACGGCGCCTGGCAGGTCGTACGGCAGGTAGCATTGCCGCACCGAGTCGCCGAACAGCTTGCGCGCCTGGGCCGCGCCGGTAGGCGTCACCGTCGTCACGACGAATGGCCGATCGGGGTAGCGTTGCTGCAATGCCCTGACGAGTCCCGCAGCCGCCTGCACCTCGCCGACCGACACGGCGTGGACCCACACGGTGCCGGGCCCGGCCGCGGGCTCGACGAAGCCGAGGCGCTGCGGCAGGCGACCGCGGTACTCGGCATGGCGCAGAGCCTTCCAGCCCTCGGCAATCATCACGATCGGCGCAAGCAGGTAGGTCAGCAGCACGTAGAGCGGGTACACGGCTCAGTCACCGTCACAGGCTGCAAGCAGCAGCAGCCACTGCGGTTCACCGAAGCGATCGGGCGGCAGCGCTGCCGTCACCTTCTCCAGCGAGCGCCTCAGTCGCGCGAGCACCGCGCGCTCCCAGGCACCGCGTTCGCGTATCCGGCCACGGTCGAAATCGAGCAGGAAGACCTCGCCCGCGTCGCCCAGCAGCACGTTGTGGGCGTTCAGGTCCGCATGCTGCACGCCCAGCGCGTGAAAGCGGGCGATGCAGCTTCCGATGCTGCGCCAGCGGGCGTCCTCGAGCGGAGCGGATGCGAGCGCCATCGCCAGTGTCCGTCGCGTGGGCAGTTCCTCGGTGATCAGGTCGGCGCGGTAGGACAGGCCCGTCTTCGAGTATCCCGCCGCGACCGGGCGCGGCACCGGCAGGCTCCACCCGGCCAGCCGTGCCAGCAGCCGCCATTCGCGGAATGATCGACTGCGGTCTTCCCCGGCCCAGAAATAACGGTCGCCGAGCAGGCCGGCGAGCAGTCCCCCGCGCCGGTAATGGCGCAATACCCAGCGGCGATCGCCATCGTCGATGAACGTGACCGTGCCACGGCCACCCTGCGTCCGCTGCACGGTGCCGCTGCGCCATGCCGAGGGATCGAATACCTCCGGCGTCGGGTGGTCCAGGCGGGAGGCATCGTATAGCATCGCGCCGCTCGTGGTTCGCACCCGGGATTCCTGGATTGCGCTCACCGCGCACGAAGCTCCTGCAGGGTTTTCGGGAACGGATTGTTCACCATATGGCTGCCGCTGCCTACCGATCCTCGCCCGTGCACGCCCCGGCAACGCAGCCGCCAGCCTCGATCTGCCTGCTGCGCCTCTCGGCGATCGGCGACGTCTGCCACGTGCTGCCGGTGATCCGCACGCTGCAGCAAGCCTGGCCGGCGACGGGACTGACCTGGATCATCGGCAAGCTCGAGCACAGGCTGCTCGGCCACATGCCGGACGTCGAGTTCGTGGTCTTCGACAAGAAGGCCGGGCGGGCCGGCTATGCGGACCTCAGGCGGCGGCTCGGTGGACGCCGCTTCGACTTCCTGCTGCACATGCAGCTGGCGCTGCGCGCCAGCCTCGCCTCGGTGCTGGTGCCGGCCGACCAGCGTGTCGGCTTCGATCGCCGCCGGGCGCGCGAGGGGCAGTGGCTGTTCACCAACCTCAGGATAGAGCCCCGCAGCCGCGAGCACGTGCTGGACAGCTTCTTCGGCTTTGCGGAACGGCTCGGCGTCCGCGGGCGCGCGATGCGCTGGGACATTCCGCTGCCGCCGCAGGCGCTCGAATACGCGCTGCGGGTGATCCCGGACTCGCAGCCGACGCTGGTGATCAGCCCATGCTCAAGCCACGCGCTGCGCAACTGGAGCGCGGAACGTTACGCGGCCATTGGCGACCATGCCGCCGCACGCCACGGGATGCGGGTGCTGGTCTGCGGCGGGCCGAGTCCGCTCGAGGCGCAATACGGTGCCGAGATCCAGCAGCGAATGAGGCAACCGTGCCAGAACCTGGTCGGGCGCGACACACTGCCCGAATTCCTGGCCACGCTCGCGCGTACGACCGTGCTGCTTTCGCCGGACTCGGGGCCCGCTCACATGGCGACGACGGTCGGGACACCTGTGATCGGCCTCTATGCCGCGACCAACCCTGCCCGGAGCGGTCCCTACTACAGCCGCGACCACTGCGTGGACCGCTATGCGCTCGCCGCCGAGCGATTGCTCGGCCGGCCGGTGGCGGAGATCCCCTGGACGACCAAGATCGAGCGACCCGGCGTGATGGACCTGATCACGGTCGACGACGTGCAGCAGAAACTCGACGAACTGGTCGCTTGCGGGGCGCCGCGGACGCCGACCGGCTGACGCGCGCGGCCACGGTCGGCGATAATGAGTTCCCAGCCGGCCAGAAGCAGAGGGCGCCGTGACCGCCGAGCATAGCGAGAAGCTCACCCAGCCCAACGCCCGTCACCACTACGAGGTCACGCGGGAGGACCTGCCGCTCGCCTGCCCGATGCCCGGCATGCAGCTGTGGAACTCCCATCCCCGGGTGTTTCTGCCCGTGGAGAAAACCGGCTGGGCGAAATGTCCCTACTGCAGCGCCGAGTTCACGCTCAAGAAATGACCCCGGGGCCGGATTACCGCTTGTAGTCGGCGTAGCTCTTTTCCTCGACCAGCGTCGAACCGAGCCGCGTATTGATGCGACGCTTGATCGCAGCGCGTTCGTCGTTGGTGACGTAGACCGCCCGGGCCAGCTCGATGAACCGCTCATCGAATGCTCCGTCGCGCTCCTTGTCGCGGATGTCGTCCTCGATGTCCCACAGCCTCGCGTTGACCTCGCGCAGCCCGGCCCATTCCTCGCTGATGTCGGTGGAGGCATACGGCGACGCCTTCCAGGTGTCTGTGAGCAACGAGAGTTCGGTCCTCACGTTGTGAAGCTTCTGCTCGTCCGCGATCCGCGCCGACTTGATCTCGAGGATCGTGATCTTGTCGATGAGCTCTCCCGGGGAAATGGGCACCAGCAGTTCGGCCATGGGCTGATCTCTCGTCGTGTATCAGGCGCGATTATAGGACGGCCGGCGGCACCGAACCTCGTTCCATCGTCTCGGCCCAGATCCCGCCGACCTGCTCACGCGGCTCCCGGAACTCCTCGTCCGACACGACGCTGCTGTCGCCCTCGAGCGACAGGTGATGGATGCGCTGGCGATAGGCCCGGTATGCGCTGGTCAGCACATCCACGGTTTGCTGCGGCACCAGCGCGATCGAGGCGAGACTCTCGAGCTGGCGTATCACGTCGGGATACGTGACGAGCTCCGGATGGCGATCCGCCCAGCGCAGCGACCAGTACTGCGCGAGGAACTCGATGTCGGTGATGCCGCCGCGATCCTGCTTCAGGTCGAACTCGCCCCGCCCGGCCCGTGACAGCTCGCCGCGCATTCGCTCGCGCATGCTGCGCACGTCCTCCCGCAGCGTATCCCGCCGCACCGACGTGCAGAGGATCTCGCGGCGCAGTTCCTCGAAACGATCGCGCAGCGCCTGCTCCCCGGCCACGGCGCGGGAATGCAGCAGCGCCTGGTGCTCCCAGGTCCACGCTTCCTCGCGCTGGTATGCAGCGAACCCAGCGACGCTCTGCACCAGCAGCCCGCCCTTGCCGCTCGGCCGCAGGCGCGTGTCCACCTCGTAGAGGCGCCCCGCGCTCGAGTGCACGGTCAGCAGGTGCACCAGCCGCTGCACCAGGCGCGTGAAGAAGACCCCGTTGTCCAGCACCTGCGGCCCGACCGTGTGCTGGATCTCGCCGCCCGAGTCGTGCAGGAACACCAGGTCCAGGTCCGAGCCGTAGCCGAGCTCGAAGCCGCCGAACTTGCCGTAGGCGATCACGATGAGTCCCGCCTCGCGCAGCGCCGACTCGTCCGCGCCGCAGAGCGGCTGACCGTACTTCGCGCCGATCTGCTGCCAGGAAAGATTGAGCGCCTCGGCGACGATCAGCTCGGCGATGTCGGTGAGCAGATCGCTGACCTTCATCAGCGGCAGCCGGCCGGTGATGTCCGGCACCGCGACGCGGAACACGGCGGAGCGCTGGAACTCGCGCAGCACCTCGACCTGATGCTCGGGATCCTCCGCGCTCAGGCCGGCCATGCGCGAGCGCAGGTCGGCCTCGAGCTGCGCCCGCGCAGGCAGCGACTCGAACAGCCGCTCATCGAGCAGCTCGTCGAGCAGCAGCGGAAACCCGGCGATCTGGTCACTCAGGAACTGCGAGCGCGCGCACAGCTCGGTGAGGCGGCGCCGCGCGACGACGCTCTCGTTCAGGAGCGCCAGGTACACGGTGCGGCCGCCGATCTGCTCGAGCACGTGGATCAGTCGTGCAAGCGTCTGCTGCTCAGCACCCCGGCCGGCGGTTTCCCGCAGCAGCCTCGGCAGCAGGGTCCTCAGCCGCCTGCGGCCCGTGGCATCGAGGTGACGAAAGTAGCTGCTCTCGCGCAGCTGGTTCAACCGGCCGAGCACGCCCTCGAGGTCGGCGAGTCCCAGCGGCGCGAGCAGTGCGGCGCGCTGCGTGTCGTCGAGCTGGCGTCGCAGCAGGCTCTCCATCGCACGATCGCTCTCGTCCGCCGCCGCGACCTCGGGAGGCGCCAGCACCAGCCTGCGGAAGTGGCCGCTGACCCGGGAGCGATGCCGGGAGAGTTCCGCTTCGAGCTCGCCCCAGTCGTGCATGTCCATTGCGAACGCGAGCCGTACACGGCCCGCCTCGTCGGATGGCAGCTCGTGGGTCTGGTCGTCGTTCCACTGCTGCAGCCGGTTCTCGACGCGGCGCAGGAAGCGGTAGGACTCGGCCAGTTGCGAAACGGCCTGCTCGTCCAGCAGTTTCTGTCCCGCCAGCATGGACAGCGCATCGAGCAGGCTGCGCGTCTGCAGGCGCGGATCCCGCCCGCCGCGGATCAGCTGGAAGGCCTGCACGATGAACTCGATTTCCCGGATGCCGCCGGGGCCGAGCTTGACGTTGTCCTGCAGGTCGCGTCGCTCCACCTCGCGCGCGATCAGCTCCTTCATGTCGCGCAGCGACTCGAAGACCCGGTAGTCGAGGTAGCGCCTGTAGACGAAGGGGCGCAGTACGTCGCGGTACAGCCCCTCGAACGAGGCTGCGCCGGTCACCGGGCGCGCCTTGACGTAGGCATAGCGCTCCCAGTCCCGGCCGTGCTGCTGCAGGTAGTCCTCGAACGCATCGAAGCTCACGGCCAGCGGACCGGAATCGCCGAAAGGCCTCAGGCGCAGGTCCACCCGGTAGACGAACCCGTCCGCGGTCACGGCGCCGAGCCACTGGGCCATGCGCTGCCCGAGCCGGATGTAGTACTCCTGGTGGTCGAGGCTGCGCGGACCGCTGGTTTCGCCGTGCTCGGGGAACAGCAGCACCAGGTCGATGTCGGACGAAAAATTGAGTTCGCCGCCACCGAGCTTGCCCATGCCGAGCGTCAGCAGCGGCAGTTCCGCGCCGTCGGCTGAGCGAGGCGCGCCATGCCTTGCGGCGAGCTGGAGGTTCGCACGGCGAAAGGCGGAATCGATGCAGACGTCGGCGAGCAGCGTCAGCTCGCGCAGGATCTCGTCAACGTCGGCGAAGGACGCGAGATCCCGCCAGGCGATCCTCGCCAGCTGCGCCTCGCCGGAAGCGCCTGAGCGCAGCAAGGTAGTGCGCGTCGTCGTCATCGTCGCCGACCAGCTCATCGAGCCCCGCTGCCAGCCACTGCCGGTCCGCGCGCTGTGCAGCCGGCCGGCGGTGGAACCTAGCCACCCGAGCAGTGCGTCGTCGCGCAGGCAGGCCTCGGCGACGAAATCGCTGCAGGCCCATACCCGCGGCAGGCTGTCGGCCAGGCCCGACAGGAGCTCCGGGGCCGCAGAGCCACCGTCGCGCTCGGCCAGCGCCGCGAGGTGATGACCGAGCCGTGGCTGCAGCAGTTGCGGTATCGCCGATGTGTCGAAGCCGGTCGTCGTCATCGCTTCGGTTCCATGACCTGGTCAGCCCCGGCGAGCGGCGCTGCGGGCTGCGCCCTGATCGTGCTGCCGGCCAGTAGCGCCGCGAGTAGCAGCAATACCGCAGCCAGTGCGAACGCGGCGCCCGGCAGGTGCACAGGCGCCGACGGGCCGATGAAATAGGCGAAAGTCCCGGCGAAGAGTCCCGGCCCGATCATCGTCGCGACACCGAGCACGGAGCCGTTCGCACCCTGCAGCTGGCCCTGCTGGGAAGGATCCACGTAGCGCGTCATCAGACCCTGCACCGAGGGGCCGGCGAGACCCCAGAGCGCGACGATCGGCACGCCGATCATGAAGATCGGCCCGGTCCGCGCCAGCGCATAGATCAGGAACCCGACGGCGCCTGCGCCCAAGCCAAAGAGCAGCGTCCGCAGCTCGCCGAAGCGGCGCACGGCGGGGCCGATCAACGTGCCTTGCACGATTGCCGAGCAGACCCCGATGACGGCCAGGCTCAGTCCCACGGTGCGCTCGTCCCAGTCGTAGCGGTAGCCTGCATAAAGCACCATCGTCGACGGCAGCACGGCGTGGGCGAGACTGCTCAGGAAGGACACGCCAGCGAGACCCTTGAGCTGGGGGTGCGAGCGCAGCAGCCGCAACGAGCCGACGGGGTTCGCGCGGCGCCATTCGAATGCGCGGCGTCGCTCGGGCGGCAGCGACTCCGGCAGTATCAGGAAGCCATACGCGGCGTTCGCGAGGCTCGCGACGGCCGCGGCCCAGAACGGCAACCGAGGGTCGATGCTGCCGAGGATGCCGCCGATCGCCGGCCCGAGCACGAACCCGGCACCGAACGCGACACCCATCATGCCGAAGCCCGCCGCACGCCGCTCGGTGGGCGTCACGTCGGCGACATAGGCCATCGCCGTGCTGACGCTGGCCGCGGTGACGCCGGATATGACCCGGCCGATGAACAGCCAGCGCAAGCTGGGCGCCAGCGCCATCAGGATGTAGTCGAGCCCCAGCCCGAGGTTCGACAGCAGGATCACCGGGCGGCGTCCGAAGCGGTCCGACAACGCGCCCATCACCGGCATCGAGACGAACTGCATGAACGCCCAGACGGTACCGAAGACGCCGTAGATCTTCGCCGCGCTGGCCGTGTCCCCGCCCATGAAGCTCTCGATCAGCTTCGGCAGCACGGGAATGATCATGCCGAGCGCCAGCATGTCGAGCAGGATCGTGATGAAGATGAACGCGATCGCCGCGCGGCGTTCAGCCATATCGAATGACCGACCTCGGGACGTGTTCCTCGCAGCGGAATCCCGGTGCCAGGCCAAGATCAATCAGCACGCCGACACCGCTGATCGAGTATCCCGCCTGGTCGCACAGCGAGGCGGAGGCGCGCAGCGTGCCTCCGGTCGCGAGCACGTCGTCCACCAGCAGCAGGCGGCCCTGCCCGGCCTGCATTTCAAGGATTCCCGAGCCGTACTCGAGGTCGTAGGCCACGTCCACGATCGGTGGCGGCAGCTTGCCCTTCTTGCGGATCGGCACCAGGCCCTTGCGGCGACGGTCCGCCAGCGCCGCGGCGAGTATGAAGCCGCGCGACTCGACACCGGCCACTGCGTCCACCTGGTCCCAGGTCGCCTGGTCGAACAACTCGTCCATCGCGCTTATGGTCTCGCTGAATCGCAGCCGCAGCAGCGGATTGATGTCGCGAAACAGTATCCCGGGCTTCGGAAAATCGGGAATCTCGGCGACCAGGGCTTTCAGTGACTGCATCGACAACCTCGCTGGGCAGCGTAACGAAAACGGAGGGATCGGGCGAGGCGGCCTCGAAGACGGCGAGCCCCGTGACCTGAGACGCTCGTTCCGGCCCCTGGCCGGGTTTTCCGACCCGCGATTATGGGGCACCCTAGCCGGCGCCCGCGAACGATGACCGGGCAGCCCAGGAGAGTTCAAAGTGAACGTCAGCGAAGCCGTCGAATCCCGCATGAGTTGTCGTGCCTTCCTGCCGACACCGGTCCCCGAATCGACCGTGAGGGAAATTCTCGATGCCGCCAGGCGTGTGCCCTCAGGAGGCAATCTCCAGCCATGGCACGTCTTCGCGCTCGCGGGCGAACCCCTGGTCGACCTCGTCTCGACGATCCGCAGCAAGCTGCCGACGCATCCGCGCGGGGAAGGCGCCGAATACGAGGTCTACCCCGCGAAGCTCGGTGAGCCGTACCGGACCCGACGCTTCCGCGTCGGCGAGGACATGTACGCAACGATCGGAATCAGCCGCGAGGACAAGTTCGGCCGGCTGCTGCAGTTCGCGCGCAACTATGAGTTCTTCGGAGCCCCGGTCGGGCTGTTCTTCTGCATAGACCGCCAGATGGGCCCGCCGCAGTGGTCGGACCTCGGAATGTACATGCAGACCGTGATGCTGCTCGCGCGCGAGCGCGGCCTGCATACCTGTGCGCAGGAAGCATGGTGCGTCTGGCACCGTACGGTCGGCGAATTTCTCGGCCTGCCGCCCGAGCTGATGCTGTTCGCCGGCATGGCGCTCGGCCATCGGGACGAGGACGCGCCGATCAATCGGCTGAAGAGCGAGCGTGCTGCGCTCGAGGAGTTCGCCTCGTTCCGCGGATTCTGATCGGCGACCGTCGGAAAAGCTGACATCCCGCGGGGCCCGGGCCATCGGTGCCTTATGTCGTGAAGACACGGATCCCGTCGTGGAACTGGGAGCTGGTTCGCAGTGCACGACCCTTTGTTGCACGGAAGCAACACTGATGGTGTGTCGCAACTCTTTACGAACGAGGCCCCTCAGCCACGGCCCACGCCGGCAGTGCGCCGAAAAATACAAGGCAAATCCTCGCCAAAGAGCGGTCTGGCATGGCGCGTGCAGGAGAGTCAGGTGGGCGCAAGGCGTGCCCGCAATGGAGAGGATCGATATGAGTCTGCTCTGGATCAGGAATCGAAGCCTGCAGCTCTCGCCCCGCGCCCGGCTGGTCGCCGACGAGGAAGCCGCAGCGCTGCGCAGGAAGCTCGAGACCCTCGAATGGAAGCCAGAGAATGGCTTTCTGAAGGACCAGTGGGCCGAGCGCGTTTCTTCCGCCAGCAGCGCTCGCTCCCGCGCCGCCTGAACCTGGCATCAGCTCCGCTGCCTGCGGCGGGCCTCCATCGGGTGCTCGACGCGGCGCAGCTTGTCGAGGACGTGCAGCAGGGCCAGCCATGGATGGCGCCGAATCATCCGCGGTCCCGAGTAACGCATGATCGTGCGCGCCTGCTCCCGCTGCCTGCGCTTGTAGCAGTGGACCGGGCACCGGGCGCAGGTCGGCTTGTCCTCGCCGTACGGGCACTTCTCGAGCCTCAGCTCAGCATAGCCGAGAAATTCCGCGCATTGCTCGCAGGGAACGGACCCGCTGGCCGGATGATGATCCGTGCAGTAGATCTCTACCATGCACTGCATGGTGCGGAACTCGCGCCGAAGCCGGGATGATTCGAACGTCACTACAGGATCCACGCTGTTCATCGAGCACGCCGAGCTTGGCGCGGCCCGAAGCGCACTGGAAGAGAGGATTTTCCGCAGCCCACCAGCTCAACCCGGTCCGGGTGGCGGGAATCTCAACACCGCCATCGTGGCGTTCAGCTTGGCCACGAGCTGCCGGGCGTCCCGTGTCAATGCGAACACTTCCGCTTCCACGACCACGAGCGCACGGCCCGGTTTCAGCACCTCGGCGCGGCAGTGCAGCCGCTCTCCCTGCGCGGGCCTCAGCAGGTTGATCTTGAACTCCGCGGTCACGACCGACTCGCCATCGCGGAGCCGGGTCGTGGCCGCCGCTCCGGCGCAGTGATCGGCGAGCGTGGCGAGGACGCCCGCATGCGCGAGGCCGTTCTGCTGCAGATGCCAGTCCTCGAGCTTCAATCCGGCCTCGCACCAACCTTCGCCGAGGTCGAGCAGCTCGATCCCCAGCTTCGCTACGAACGGGGCATCCTGGAACCCGCGTGCAACGGCTTCACTGAAGTCCATCGGAAACCTCCTGCGGACTGCGGAACACCTGCGGCGGACGCGCCCGGCGACCGGATCTGAGAGAATGCCGGCCCGCCGTCCCCGCGCCGACAGTGTGCGCCCGGTTCATCATGACCGAAAGTCGCTCTCCGGAACCGATCGACGCCGCGGCGGATCGCCAGCATGCGGCAGAGCGTTCCGGGCTCGCCGCGGCAGTGACCGCCTTTGCGCTCTGGGGGGTATTCCCGCTCTACCTGAAGCCGCTTGCGGACGTGCCGGCACTGCAGATCATGGCTCACCGCGTGGTCTGGTGCTGCCTGCTGGTAATGGGCTATCTCGCCTGGCGCGGCGAACTCGGCAGCGTGAAGGCCGCGCTGTCGAGCCCGGCCACGCGCCGGCGGCTGGCCGCATCCGCGGTGCTGATCAGCATCAACTGGCTGGTGTACGTCTGGGCCGTGGGCAATGGCCACGTCGTCGAAGCGAGCCTCGGCTATTTCATCAACCCGCTGCTGAACGTCGTGCTCGGGGTCGTCATTCTCTCGGAGCGCCTGACGCGGGCGCAGTGGACGGCGGTCGCGCTCGCGGCCGTGGGTGTCGTGTACCTGACGGTAGCGGCTGGCCGCCCCCCGTGGATCGCGCTCGTGCTGGCGGCGAGCTTCGGCACCTACGGACTGATCCGAAAGATGGTTGCGGTCGAGTCGGTGCCTGGCCTCGCCACCGAGACACTGCTGCTGTCGCCCTTCGCGGCAGTTTTCCTCGTCTGGGCCGGACAGCGGGGCAGCGGTGCCTTCGCGCAGGGCGACGCCGTCATCGATGCGCTGCTGGTCGGCAGTGGCCTCGCCACCGCGCTGCCGCTGGCATTGTTCGCGTTCGGAGCCCGCCGCATCCGCTATTCGACGATCGGCATCGTGCAGTACATCGGCCCGACGCTGCAGTTCCTGATCGGGGTTTTTCTATTCCACGAGCCGTTTCCGCGGGCTCGCGCAATCGGCTTCGGCCTGATCTGGACGGGCCTCGCGATCTATGCGGCGGAAAGCCTGTGGCGAAGCCGCCGCCGGCCCGTCCCCACAGCAGCGGTCTGAGCGCGGAGCGGACCGGTCAGGCGCCTGCGACGAAGATCGCGATCGCGCAGCCGATGCCGACCAGCCAGGCGATCGACCTGAGCGTCGCCAGGTCGGCCCTGCACGAGCTAACCTATCCGCCGCCAGGCAGCTGTCCTGGCCAGCGATCCCCGGGGTAACGATGTCCAAGCTGAAGCTTTCGAGCGCCGCCGGCCGCGTGCTGGACCACCAGCGACTGCGCGGCCGCTCCTACCCGACGCCACGGTACTGGGACCGCCTGTACCAGATGCTCGAGGAAGAGGCGGAGAAACGCGGCAAGACGCCTCCTCCACCGCCGCTCACGCATGCGCTCGATCACGACCCGACCGACGAGGAGAAGATCGAGCGGCTCGCCGAGCAACTGCAGTGGGCCGACCGCAACAAGCTGCTGCACCGGATCCAGATGTTCTTCGAGGGCATGCCGTCGTCCGGCTGGAACAGGCTCTAGGCGCGGCGCTGCGGCCGGGCCGGCCCGACGCTGGTGGCACTGCTATCGCTTGTTGACCAGCCAGAGCCCGGCCAGGCACAGGACCAGCCCCGCGAGGTTGGCCGCCGACAGCTGCTCCCGGAACACGACCACGCCGATCGCGAGCAGCAGCAGCGCTGCGGCGGACTGAGTTACCAGCGCACCGAGGCTGACCTCGAAGCCGCCGCGGTAGAGCATCACGAAACCGAGGTCGAGACCGACGATCGCGACGGCCAGCGCGAGCGCAGTCCAGTTGATCTGGCGCAGCTCGCTGCGCCACTCGAATCCTCCGGGCGTCAGCCAGAGGATTGCCGCGAACGTCGTGCTTACGAGCAGGTAGGTGACCAGCAGCGAGAGCAGCGGATTGACGGCTGCAGGCGTAAGCTTCAGCACCAGGTGATAGGCCACCGTGCACAGGATCGCGAGGCTCAACCAGGGCAGGGCCATGCGGTGTCTCCGACAGGAGCGAAAGCCGGCGCGAGCGTAACACCGGCCGAAGGCACCACCATAGTGGCTAGCCGGCGCAGCAGGCGCTGGCTACACTAGCGCGAGGGCTGCAAAAGCCACTTTCTTCACGGTGCATAACTGCGCCAGACTGGTCCCCTCGAGGAGCGACTCCAGTGATGCTGCGATATTTCCTGCTGCTGCTTCTGCTCGTCTCCGGTGGCCTGCGGGCCGACGCGCTCGATGCGATCCGCGAGCGTGGCGAGGTCCGCGTCGGCGTGGCGCTGTTCGTGCCCTGGACGATGAAGGCCGAATCCGGCGAGTTCTATGGCTTCGAGGTCGACGTGGCGCGGAAGATCGCCGATGACCTCGGCGTCCGCCCGCAGCTGAAGCTCTACGACTGGGACAACATCATTGCCGCGCTGGAGAAAGGCGAGATCGACATGATCGCGGCCGGCATGGCCATCACGCCGGCCCGGGCCCTGCGGGTCAATTTCTCGCAGCCGTACTCCGAGTCGGGCGTCTCGCTGGCCACGAACACGGCAAAGACGCGCAACTTCAAGAAGCTCGAGGAGCTGAACGCGCCGGGCATCGTCATCTCCACGGTCGAGGAGACGATTTCCGCCGACCTCGCCCGGCAGCTGTTCGACAAGGCCAAGGTCGTCACCTTCAAGAGCAGCGAGCAGGCTGAGCAGGCCGTGCTCACCGGCGCCGCTCACGCCTACGTGGCCAGCATGGTCGAGACCCGTTTCCTGGCGCTGCAGCATCCGGACAAGATCGACCTGCCCATGCAGAAGCCGCTGCTCGGGTCCGTGTCGGGCTTTGCCGTGCGGCGCGGCGAGCAGCAATGGCTCAATTTCCTCAACGCCTGGATCGCGGCGCGGCAGGCGGACAAGTGGCTGCCCACCCGTCACAAGTACTGGTTCGACAGCCTCGACTGGAGCAAGGCAACCCCCCGGTAGTCACGGCGATGAGCAGCACCATCCCAGCGCGACCGTCACGGACCTGGTGGCTCGGTGCCTGCCTGCTTGCCGTATGGGCGGCGCCGCAGGCCGATCCGGTCAAGCCTCTCGATCTCTCGATCAACTACGAGGATTACCAGCTCGAGGAGGTCATCGTCACCGCGGATCCCTGGCGGGAGGCGCCTGCCGCCGACGGCTGGCGCGACACCCGGACGATCCAGACGGGCCGCATCACCTGGGGGTTCGACTCCGCCTACGAGGAGATGCAGAACCGCCTGGAGAGGGATCTGTACCGTACCCCGCCCAATTTTCGCGATCCCAGGCCGACCAGCACGCTGTTTCGCGTTCGCTTCTGAGGCCGCGGGGCGGATCTCACACCCGCTCTGCGGGTTCGATCGGGCAGATCAGGTCAGCGCCCTCGAAACCCTCGAGCAGCCCTCAGCCGGGTGCGCGCTGAGGAAAATCGCGTCGGGGTCCGCGCCGCCCGCCGGTGCCCGTGGTGCCGGTGATGGTACGGATCGCTGACCGCTATCCGGGCCGGGCCATCCGGAACAGCTGTGCTCGATCGACCTGGAAGTAGTCGGCGGGCCCGCCGCCACGGAGTATCGGCTGGGCGCCCGCCGTGTCGTAGACGCCGTCCTTGAGCAGTGATCTGGCGATGTGCACGGCGACCACTTCCCCGAGCGTCAGCCACGTCTCGACGCGGGTGCCATCGGCCGCCTGCAGTTGCACCATCTGCGTCAGGCGACATTCGAACGACACGGGGCTTTCCGCGACCCGGGGTGCGCGGATCAGCCGCGATGGCGTCGGCGTCAGCCCCGCGAGCGTGAACTCGTCGACGTCCCGGGGCACGGTGGCGGAGGTCAGGTTCATGGCCTGCGCCAGCGGCCGCGTCACGAGATTCCAGGCGAACTCGCCGGTCATCTCGATGTTCCGCACCGTGTCCTTGTGACCGATGCTGGCGAAGCCGACGATCGGCGGCCGGTAGTTGAACGCGTTGAAGAAGCTGTAGGGCGCCAGGTTCGGCAGGCCCTGCCCGTCGACCGACGAAATCCAGCCGATCGGACGGGGAGCGACGATGGCATTGAATGGATCGTGCGCCAGCCGATGACCCTGCCGCGGCTCGTAGTAGTGCACGTCTTCCGACATCGGACGCTCCACTCAGGCTCGCTCAGGACCCGCCGGCCCTGCGCTCCCGTCGCGCCGCGGTCCAGCGATCGAGCTTGTCGCGCGCGCCGTTGCGCGCCGGATCCATGGCCTCGTCGTGCCCGGGTGTCCTGGCGGTCAGTTCGATCACATAACCGTTCGGATCGCGAAAGTAGATCGAGTGAATGAACCCGTGGTCGGAGACTCCCCGCGTCTCGATCCCGGCGGCCCGGCCCCTGGCGAGCATGTCGTGCAGCGTGCGCTCGTCGACCTCGAGCGCGATGTGCAGGTCGAAGTCGTGCTGTGACTTGAACTCGAACGGCATGTCGGGCGCCTCGAAGAAGGCCAGGTAGGACCCGTCGCCGAGCCTGTAGAACGTGTGCAGGGTTTCCGTCGCACGCCCGCTTTTCGTCTCGTTGATCTCCAGCGTGCCCGCAAGCGGCAGCCCGAGGAAGCCCTCGTAGAAACGCCGCGTCTCCTCCGAGTCGCGGCAGCGATAGGCGTTGTGGTGCAGGCCACGAATCATGGCGTGTCTCCCGTGCTGCCAAGGCGAGTACGGAAGTCTAGGCCGTCCCGGCCCGCGAAGGCGACTCCGGGTCGCCGCTGCCGGGTAAAGCGGCGGGTGGCGCGGAAATCGAGGAGCCGGTCGATGCGACCGGCTCCAGCGACGTATCGTTCGCCTGCGACTCAGTCCCGTGCTGCCACCGCGCCCGCGATACCAGTCGCAGAGGCCGACTCGCTCGTCACGGGCTTTGCGTGCCGGTCGCGACCGGCACAGCAGCGTCCCTGGCTAAGGCGGCGTTCGCGCCGCTGGCGGCGCTGGCGGCGCTGGCGGCAGACGAACGGACCACATGCCCGTGAAGATAGAAGAACACTCTGGTCGAGTCTGGCTCCAGGAACAGGATCTCGGCGCCCACCGGAATGAGGTCCATCGACTGACCGAACGTGACGTCCCGGTCGGTGCCCGTATCGAGTGAGGCTATGGTGGGAGGCAGCGCGACCTCCGGACCCGCGATCCCTACGTTGAAGAATCGCGGGGTCGCGAACGCTCCGACGTCCAGGGCCGCCCCGGCTGCGTAGGTAATGTGCACCTCTCCGGTTGCCATGAGGTCCGTCAGGTCGATGGTGCAACGGTCACCAATGAGTTCGCATTGCCGGGAAAACGGGATCAAGGAGTCTTCCGGGAGAGTCGCGACGCTGACCGCGATCGGGTCGGCATTGGCGACCTCTACCGGCACTACGGGGTTGGTGACGACGACGTCTACCGGCTCGGTCAGCTTCTCGCCCGCGTCGGCGGCGAGCGGAAGTGCCGCGAGGACACCAGCGAGGAGCGCTGTTCGGTGGATGCACGTATTCATGGAGCCTCCCTTGTCTTGGTTGTGGCCGGACGCAGGTCTGCGGACAGGTCCCAGGCTTCTGGCTTCCGAATCCTGAAGCCGTGCTGGCAGTTGGATCGTTCTAAAGATTCTTGCCCGCCCCGCGGATCCTCGTCGCGGTGTGAGCAGATGCTGCTCCTGCGAGCTGGCGAAGTCCCGATGAATCCCCGAGGTTTTTCCGAGATCTGCGGATCCGCAAGACCAGGAATGCCGTCAACTCGGTGCCGGCATGCCTGTCGTGCTCCCCGACCTGATGGCACGATCCCCGGACGCGGCCGCGAACGCACCGGTGCCGTGCGACCCCGGGCGAATTCCTTTCGCAGGCAGGAGTCGGCCCTGCTAGCATCCCGCCCGTGATCAAGGCCCTGCTCAATCGTGCGCGGTACATCGTGATCATCGCCGTCGCGGGCTCGATGCTCGCGTCGCTGGCACTGATCGTCTACGGAGGCGTCGAGGCCGTCGTGCTCGTCGTCGATGCGGTACGGGCTGCGACCGTCAGTGCCAAGGGCGCAAAGATGCTCGCACTCTCGTTCATCGAGGTCGTCGACCTGTTCCTTCTCGGGACGGTGTTCATGATCATCGCCCTGGGTCTTTACGAGCTCTTCATCAGCAGCGACCTGAAGCTGCCCGGCTGGCTGGTCATCCGTACGCTCGATGACCTCAAGAGCAAGCTCGTCGGGGTCGTCATCGTCGTGCTGTCGGTGCTGTTCCTCGGTAACGTGGTCACCTGGGACGGCGAACGAGACCTGCTCGGTTTCGGCACGGCCATTGCGCTGGTCATCGCCGCACTGACCTGGTTCCTCAAATCGGCATCCAGGAAGCCGCCAGGCAAGTACCACAGCCCGGTAGCCGACGAGAAGGACCCGAGCTCCGACCCAGCCTCCTGACAGGCATGTCGGATAAAGGTGCCGGTGTTGCGGCTTTCAATGAGCTCGTCACATTGCCCACAGCCCTGCGGGCGAGCTACCGGGGCATGACCGGAATCACTCCGCGTCATTTACAGGCAAAATCTTCCTCGCCACGCGCCTCGCAGTTCGGCGGATAACCGTGCTTGCGCCAGTAGTCCACCAGCCCGAGTTTCTGTGCCAGCGTCTTGAACTCGGGCCCGCGGCGAAACGCGGCCAGGTCCGGGCTCCAGATCCACCCGTAGTAATCGGTGGTGCGGGCTAACGCCATGTCGAACTGCCCGAACATGGTGGCGGATACCAGCCGGTTGAGTGAGTTGGACCAGGACAGCGTGGGGGCAAGCGCACGAAACCGCTGGCTGGCGGCCGCGTGGTCACGGTCGGGGTATTCGAGCAGGTCCAGCAGGTCGCCGACGGGGAAGCCCTGGGTCGAGACGAGGGACGTGGCCGCGTACGCTGCGGCCGTGCGGCCCTGGCGGCGCAGGATCAGCGGCAGGAACATAACCTCGTTGCCACGGAAGCCCTCTTCGGCACCGTGTTGGAACAAGCGCAGCGCCTCGTCCTCGCGCCCGCTCTGGTATTCCATGAAGGCGAGGTGGCGGCGGCAGTTGCCGTAGGCCGGGTCGATCTCGAGGCAACGTCGCACCAGCGAGATGGCCCGGTCCACGTAGCCGAGTTCAGCCAGAGTCAGGGCCGCCCACAGGTGGACCGTCGCGCCATTCGGATCGGCGGCCAGTGCGCGCTGCTCGTACTCGATGGAGGTCTCGTAATCGAACTCCCCGGTGGAGCGGCCCATCTGGCCGAGTACCGACCAGGGCAGTGCAAGCGTCGGGTCCAGTTCCAGCGCGCGCTTCGAGGCGGCCCGCGCGCGGTCCTGGGAATTCTCGACCGGGTAGTTCCAGGACGGGGCGAGGAAGTAGGCCGCGCCCAGTACCTCCCATGCCTTGGCGAAAACGGGGTCGATGGCGACGGCTTTTTCCAGGTAGCCGATGGCCTCCAGCATGTCGGACCGGGCCAGGATCAGCGCGCGGCCGCGGAGGTAGAGATCGTAGGCGTCGCTGCTTTCCGTCACGGCAGCGATCGCGACCTGCTCCGGACGAAGGTCCAGGTTCAGTGCCTGCTTCATAGCACCGACGATGGAGCTTGCGATCTCGTCCTGCACGGTCAGCACATCGTCGACGTCGCGATCGTATGTCTCGGACCAGAGATGGCGGTCGCTGCGCGCGTCGATCAGCTGGGCGGTGATGCGCACGCGATCGCCGGAGCGGCGCACGCTACCCTCGAGTATGTGGCTGACGTTGAGCGCCTGCGCGATCTGCTGCAGGCCGAGGCCGCCGCCGCGGAACGCGAAGGACGAGGTGCGCGAGGCCACCTTCAGGCCATCGACGCGCACCAGCGCGTTCAGCAGTTCCTCGGCTATACCGTCGGAGAAGTACTGCTGGTCGCCTTCCTCGCTCATGTCGGCGAAGGGCAGCACGGCGATCGAGTTGTCCGCGGCCGCCTGCGCGCTGGCTTCCGCTGCCGCGGCGGCCTCCGCCTGAGCCTCGCTGCGCGCCTGTTCCGCGGCCCTCTCGGCCAGCGCACGGTCGCGGGCCGGGTCCCAGATGAACTTGTCGACCGCGAACAACGCGACGGCGAGGACCAGCGTGACGAGGATCGCGCGGTTCAGCCGCTGCCCGGTATGCGTGCTGATCGACCGGCTGCGGTCCACCTCGGATTCGCGCTTGACGCCCTCGGGCGTCAGTTCGTAAGCCCAGGCGAAGATCAGCGCCATCGCGAAACCGACCACGAGCACCGCCAGGATCAGCTTGCCGCCCCATTGCGGCAGCTCCAGGATCTCACCGACCACGTCGAGTACCTGCAGCAGCACCCAGGCTGCCACCGCGTAGGCCGCGCCGACCCGGAAAACATTGCGGCGCTTGAGTTCTTCGAAAAAGGACATCTGGTTAGTGTCGTCGGCGCGGGTCGCTGGCGTCAGGGGCTGGCGCGGATATTACTTTCAATCCGCCCCTGCGACGCGAAACGAGTCCGCTATTTCGTCGAGTGCAGCCCGAACAGGTTGCCCTCGGTGTCGAACGCCAGCACGACGAACCCGTATCGCCCGATGGACATCTTGTCCCGCATCACCCGCCCACCGGCAGCGCCGACGCGCGAACCCTCGACACTGCAGTCCTCACAGCCGAAGTAGACCAGCGTGCTGTTGCCTCCCGAGGGAACTCCGGCTGCCTTTACCAGCGCTCCTGCGCTTCCGGGCTCTGCGGGACCGCCAGCGAACGCCCACATCTCGAGCCCGGTGCCGTCCGGGCCGTCCAGTCGAGCGAGCTTCACTGCGAGCACCTGCTAATAGAAACGCCTCGCCCTGATACTGGTGCCAACTCGCTGTTTCGCGTCCGGTTCTGAACCCTTGGGCGGCGCCTGCCGACGGCCGGCGCAGTCGACGCGGAGGACGCCACGCGCTTGAGGCAGCGTGTCACCCCCCGGCGGACCGGCACTCCACGTCCACGATCACCCTGAACCACTTGCGCCTGGCACGGAAGGTGCTCTGCTCGGTCCGGCCCGGGTCGACGAGGACCCTGGTCCGGCGCGGCGTCTGCGGGGAGGCCTCGAAGCGCAGGTCGCAGCGCACCCGGGTGTCAGTGTTGTTGGTGAGCCGGAGTGTCAGCGCGCCGCTCATCGCCACGGTCTCGATCTTCACGTCGAGGTCGTTCAGGACCGGGCGGACGTCCACGCTGTAGGTCTGGCCTGCCGCCGCGAGCGGCAGCAGCAGGACCAGCATCGGGACGAGAACCTTCAGGAATCCGCGTGACATTTCGATGACCTCCGCAGGCCCTCTGCACGCACGTGAGCCTACGCGGCCGGCTCGGACAGCACCAGCACCGCGAACAGGAATTTCAACCAACCTGCCAGCCGGTTCACTTGATGACACGGGCGGAGCCATGCAGTTCAAGGCGTTGCGCCGGGGCGAGCCGGCAGTGGCCGCGGTGGCTGCGGGCGCACCGGCAGGCTTTCCCTGTCACCCGATCCCTCCTACACTCGGTGCTCGGCGCAATCAGGACGTCGGCCGTCGACAGAGGAGTCGGTTGCCGTGCGCTCAGCCGGCGATGAGGTGACCCTGTCCCGGCGCGTGCCCTCCGCTTTCCGCTCACACACCGGCCCATGCTCCTGCGCACGTTTGTCGGCATCGTCGCATTGTTCGCCAGCCTGGTGCTGGTCGTTGTCGGCAACTCGACGCTCGGTACCGCCGCGGCGTTGCGCCTGGAGATCGAGGGTTTCCAGGCCGGTACGATCGGTGTGGTCCTTGCGCTCACCGCGCTCGGGTTCGTGACGGGCAGCGTCCTCGGCATTCGCGTAGTCAGGCGGGTGGGACACATCCGCGCATTCGCGGTCTTCGCCGCAGTTGCCGCGACCGCGGCGCTCGCGCATCCGCTACACGTTTCGGCGCCCGGCTGGATGGTCTTCCGGTTCGCGCTGGGCTTCTCGATCGCCGGGCTGATGCTGGTGACGGAAAGCTGGGTGAACTCGCACGCGACGCCGCAGACGCGCGGCGTGCTGCTCGCCACTTACATGGTGCTGTTCTTCCTCGCCGCCTCGAGCGGCCAGTTCCTGGTAGCCCTGGGCGACCCGGGCCTCCATCACCTGTTCATCGTGGCGGCGATGCTGCTGGTCGTGTCACTGGTGCCGGTCTCGCTCACCCGCACAGCGGCGCCGGAGATTGGCGACGCCGGGCGGATTCCGGTGGCCGTTCTGTGGCGGCGGGCGGAACTTGGCGTGGCGGGCGCAGCGGTCAGCGGTGTCCTGCTTGGGGCTTTCGGGACGGTCGGGCCCGTGTACGGCTACGAGATGGGCCTGGACGTCGATGAGATCGCAACCTTCATGGGCTTGTCGATTCTCGCCGCGATGATGGTCCAGTGGCCGATCGGCTTCGTATCCGACTACGTGCCACGCCGCGTCGCCATCGTCGGGGTCGCGGCCGCCGCGATGGCAGCGGCCCTGTTCGTCGCCCTGTACGCTCAACGCTCGGCGGCTCATCTCTACGGTGGCGTAGCCGCGTTCTACGCGCTTGCGTCCTGCGTCTATCCGCTCTGCCTCGCGCTCACGCACGACATGCTGTCCAAGCAGCAGATCGTGCCGGCCAGCGCCACACTGCTGCTGGCGAACGGCGTGGGAGCCGTCATCGGGCCCGTGGCCGGCGGCCTCGCCATCGACTCGCTCGGTCCGCGCGGGCTGTTCCTGGCGTTCGTCTGTGCGATTGGCGCACTGCTCGCTCTTGCGCTGCATTCCTTGCTGCGCGAGCGGGCGCCGAAAGTCGCGGAGCAGTCCCACTGCGTCGGCGTGGCGCCAGTCTCCACGTCCGCAATCCTCGACCTCGATCCGCGCCAGGAGGACCGCGGCGCCCGCGGCTCGAGCGGCCGCTCGGCGCTACCGGGTCCCTAGCTTTAAAGAATAGCCCGCCGGTTCCCGTGCCCCTTTTCAAGTACGTCTCAGAGGTCAGGTCACCAACTGTTTGCGGACGCGGTTCATCGAACGTGTCGTGTCATTCACAGCGCCTTGTGCTCCCGACGCCAGATCAGGTACGCCCCGAGCGCCAGGTACAAGATGCCGTTCCAGAAGATGTAACGTGACAAGGTGCTCGGGAGCCCCGAGGGTGTCTCGAGCATGCCCTGCCACCAGCTGCGCCTGGACCCTGGGCTCACTGGATTCATCCTGGCTCCTCCTCTGTTGGTTTTCTGAAAAGCTGTCCGCAGCAGGATTACCTTGCATACCTCACTGACGCGGATACTGCTCGAGGTCTATCGCTGCAACTGGGACGAGGAGTAGCAGCCCTTCCCCCAAGCTAGTTCGACATCGTGAGTCCTTGCAGCCGGTCCCGGGCGTCCGACTCCGGCACCAGGGCCAGCTGATACGGACCGCGGCACGGCAGCGAGCGACCCTCGGTGCTCACCGCCGCTGCGGTGCCTGCTGCGGAGCCTGCCGCCGCCGCCGCGACGCTGCCCACCATTGCCTCGGCCGCGGAGCCGGCCGCCTGCGGTGCGGGAATCGCTGCTGCGCCCGCCACCGAGCCCAATAGTGCTGCCACGATGTAGGACATACGCGGCCCGACGTCCACGTAGAGCGTCTCGCCCACAGCAAGCTCAAGCTGGAGCTCGCACGCGCCCAGGACAACAATTGGGCCGGAGGCCATGATCGAGACAGGGCCGGCCGCGACGTCAACAAACTGGAATTCACCGTAGGACAAGCCCTGGACCGAGTCGCCGTTGACACGCATGGCGGCCGGGCTGCCTCCGCCGTCGTCCTTGTCCCGTGGTCTCAGCAGTACGAGCCGCGCCTGGCCTTGCCCAAGTGGCGATGCGCCGGCGGCGGCCTCGATGTAGCCCATGCCCGGCGTTGCGCAGGCGGACAGGATGAAAGGAAACGTCGCACTCAAAGCCGCACGTAGCGACAGGGACGACATCTGGAATTTCTCCGCGGGTTACGCCCGGCGCGACTGTGAGCCGGTGCCGGCTGGATTGCAATGTGCCCTTGGCTGGCCTCGAACCACCCCGGCGGGTTCCGGCCCGACGCGCCCTGCAAACAAGAACGGCGGGCAACCTGCGGTGCAAGCGACTCGTCGATTGACGGGTCGGTTGCATCCTGGACAGGCTAATCGAAGGAGATCCCGATCTCCGCGCCCATGCGCGCCATCTCGTCCTCCCAGCTGCCACCCCAGGAGCCCGGACCGCCCGTGCGGCTCCCGCCGCCCTGGAACTGCCCGTTCCACTGCTGCAACTGCTGGAACCGGGATTGCGCCACCGCCTGTCCGACCCCCTGGGTCACCCATTGGTCGAGCTGCAGGCTGACCTGCGGGCCGAGTACGGCCCGTAACACCTGGATCGCCGGCGCGGCGTCGAACGGCAGCAAGGGGTGGCCCGTGCCCGCCGCATAGGCGACGTTCACCTGGTGCAGGAAAGCATGCGCGAGGTAGGCGTCGTCGAGCAGGCCGAGCGTGCCGCTCCGGTCGGGGATCAGGTCCTGCTCGGACAGGAAATACTGGGCGACCTGCTGGATCAGCGGGCCGACGAGGTGCGCGACGCCGCCCTGCTGCGCGGCGGCCGACAATTGCACGAGTATGGCCGGAACGGCATCGATGGCTGAATTGAGCGCCCGCTCGCATTGCGCCCGCTGCGGATGGCCCGGCATGCCGAGGGCCTGGTCGAGCAGCTGGCGCAAAGCGTCGTCCGCGCCGGCCCGACTCCGGACGGTGGCAATGTGGTTGATCAGTGGGTCGATCATCGGATTCCTCCCCGCGGGGGTTGCCCGCCCTGCTGCCGGTTCGTGAGGTGCCATCGCGTCGCCCGCCGCGCCGGTCGGGTCGAGCGCGCGTGCCATGGCCTGGAGCGTCGCCGACTCGGCGGCGGGATCGATGGCATCGATCGCACGTCGCAGCAGCGCCTTGCGATGCGCATCCTCGGCCGGCGCCCGATGCGTCTCGATGATGGCCTGGGCCTGGTCCATGAACATGGCGAGGCGCGTGCGTTCCGCTGCCGGCAGCTCCGTCGACGTGCCGAGCATCCGGCGCCCCGCCTCGAGCATGGCCGTGACGTAGCTCGGCGATGCCTCGTTGCCCGAGGCGCCGATGTTGCGCCGGTACCGCGCATCCTCGATCTCGGCAAGGGCGTCATCGAGCACCTGCATCCGCTGGCCGATGTTTCCGTCGGCCTGCAGCGCCTCGCTGTCGCGCCGGCGCGTCCGCAGCAGGAACTGCTGGAGCTGCAGCAGGGCGAAGTCCGGGTCCGCCTGGAAGTCGAGGTACTTGCGGCTGCGGAATCGCCCGTCGCGAGTCGGGTCCTCCGCGTCCAGACGAATGGGCACCACCGGCTTGCCGCAGGCGAGTGCGTGGTCGACCTCGCTGCGGCAGACTGCCGAGGCGACGTAGTTCGCGGACCAAAGCGCAAGCACCAGGTCCGTTGCCTCGATCGCTCGGAAGATGGCGGCCTCGAGGTCGTCCCCGAGATCCATCTCCCGCTTGTCCACCCACAACGAATAGCCGTCCTCGCGCAGCGCGCGCTCGATCTGCTTGAAGGCCGCCGTTCGCTTGTCCCGCCAGGCGTGACTGAGGAAGATCGCGAGGCTCATGGCTAAAAGGTAGGCAACAGAGCCCACGATTTCAAACCCGCGCGTCGCCCCGGGAACACGCTATGCCGCGATGTGCCGCACGGGTCGCGTGCAGCGCGTCCCCGACGCGGGCCTTCTTCTCCTTCATCTCGACCTCGGTGGCCGCAGTCCAGTCACTCGCCCGTGACAGCCCATTGCAGGCTCGAGTACCGGAAGGTGAACGTCTCTTGATTGTTGCCCTTGGGGTCCTGCCCCCCGGTAGCCGCATAGCCGACGAGCGCAGCGTCTCCCAGCGTCACGGTGAGGCCTCCACTGACGATGGTGACCGCGCCCAGCGCCGATCCAAAGTAATAGGCCTCTATCAGCTGCGTGGAGTTCAGGTCCTGGTTTCGCGTGACAGAAAATGAGCCCGGAAAGGTCTCCGTATCGGAGGTCCAGTCGAAGCTGAGCCCTGCCAGCGTCAGCCCCGGCGTCTCGATGCTCAGAACGACGCCCGGGACAGGGGGGTCGGCGAGGCATGGGACTGGCCCGACAAGAGTCGCCAGCAGGACAGGTAGCCAGACCAGTTTGGCCCTGGAATTGTCATGACTGTTCATTATTGCTCTCCTTGGTGGTGATTCGGCCTTCTGGACAAAGACGTCGTGGTTGGAGAGTAGTGGAAGGTGTCGGGCAAATACCGATGAAAAGCCGAGGGACTGCCGATGATTCGCAGCCGGTCTGGAGGCATTGACAAGTTAACGGCATCAGACGAAGCAAAGCTCGCCCCTCAACCTCAGGCCGCAACGGCTTCATTCCAGTGTTTGAAGGCGCGCGCGCGGCGGAACCGATAGAACGCCGCCGACGCTGGATGGCGCTGCAGGTTGAACAGGCTGTAGACGACAGCGTGGGCGCTCAAGAAACGCTGGGCTTGCTCCGGCGAGCTGAAGCGGCGCATACCGCGCTCCCGGGCCCGGGTCGGATGGTGGGATAGTTCCGCCCGGTTGTTCGCGTAGCGATCGTGACGAATACTTCGTCGATGAAGAACGTGTCGCCGAACACTGGATGACGGCGCTTGAGTCGCTTCGAGAAGAGTGGGCCGAACTTGTTGCACCAGAGCCGAACCGACTCGTAGCTCGCTTCGATCCCCCGTTCGGCGAGCAGATCCTCGATGTCGCGGTGGCTGAGATTGAAGCGGTGGTAGAGCCAGACCGCGTACCGGATGATGGCGAGTGGGAAACGGTGCCGCTTATAGGGGTTGGTGGATCGGTTCATGCCAGGATGGTTGCCCAAGCCCGCTTATATTGTCAGTGCTGCGCCCAGTTCATCGCCACGTGATGCGGTGTCGCAGGCTTGGCTGGATCGGCGGGCGGATGCTTCGCCGCACCCACGCCCCGATGCTCGCCCTGCTGTTCGCTTGCTTCGTCGCGGGCCGGAACCGTCTGCAGCTCGATCCGGCCCGACTAAAGTATTCTTGAACCGGCCGTTCGACGAACGGGGAAATCGGCCAAGAGCGGCCGGCCGCAGGCTCAGATCAGCGGCTCTGGTTCCCGGTTCTTGTCAGCTTTCCGCTGCCTGATTGCCACGAGTCGCCTGTCGAGCAATTCTCGAAACGCCGGTCGCCAGTCAGGCTCATTCTCGGCTAGCCATTCCTGCGTACCCCGGCGGACAAGAATGTCATCTAGCATTCGTGCTGTGCCCTCAAATTCCAGTGGATCTTGTTTGAGCGAAAGCTGTCGAATGTACCCTGCCTGTATGCCGGCAAAAATATTCCGCAGTAACATGCCGAACCGGAGTTTTTCTGGCCCTTTGAGCTCTTTGTAGTCTTTGAAGCCGCTTAACAAGAGCTGTGTGAGATCTGGGTGCACAATCAGTAGCTCACGAATACGGTTGCCTGACTCGACATTCTGTTCCAGAGCCGCCAGCTGACTAGCCTCGAGGCCGCGAGCAAGCTGCTTCGTGCTTTGGCGGATTTGAATAGCTACATATACGAGTGAGACGAATACCGCGATTGCGCCAACAGCCTCAGCAATTGCTCCGAGTGCGTCCCAGTTCATAATTGCCCCCTTGAACAGACGGCCCCAAGAGAAGGGAGCCGCGTTACTAGTTGATGTCGAGCCAGATGAAACGTCACAGACTCGAGTCCATGAGTGACGATTGAATTGCTACGCGAAGCGCTGAGTATGGCTGCCTCGGGTCGTTCTCGACCTGCCCGTGCCCCGCGATGTGAGCCACCGGGGATGTAGGAGATTGAGCATATCAGGTCGCCTCTCGGGCGAAGAGCGCGGGCGGCTTTCGGCCGAGTGAGCGGTGAGGCGCTCGCGGCCGGGTTGTACGCAGCGAGGTACGGGCTCGAGTGTCTGCCGGCGGAGACGGTGTATCGGGTCGACGTGCTCGGGCCGTTGCTGATTGCGTTTGGCGCGTGGAGTCAGAGCGAGAAGATGTAGGGGTCGTGGAGCTGACTTCCTTCGGCGGAAGCGGACATCCGGGAAAGGGGAAAGTCGGCCAGGAGCGGCCGCTCACACATCCTTCATGTGCTGATCTTTAAGCGCTCTGGCGCCCCTCCCAGCTCTTGCGCGTAATGCGAGAAATGATCGCCCCTTGACCAGCGTGACGCCCTACCGTACGGTAAGCGAACGGCCTACCTTACGGTAGCGAACAAATTGCCGTTTTTTTGCTGCTGCTATTCTGGATGACATGAAGAAGCGGGTAGTTGAGTTGGGCGCCACTGACCAAGTGTCTACACGCGACCGCGCACTCGCCATTGCGACTGAGATGTTCTCTGAACGTGGATTTCACGGAGTGAGCATTGGTCATGTTGCAGAGGCTCTTGGCTATACGAAGCAGGCGGTGCTGCATTACTTTCCGTCGAAAGAGAAACTCTATGGCGCCGTGCTTGCTGGTATAGCCGAGTACTTCGAGGCGGTCCTCAATGACGCGAAGCGTCGGAAGGCTCCGCCAGAGGCGCAGCTACAGCGAGTGTTCGCAGCCTTGCAGAACCTCAGTGGTGCATCGCGATCACACACTCGACTGCTCGTGCGCGAGCTTATGGACGTTGAAATGCGCGCGGAGGGGGTGAAGGAATGGCCACTGCGTAGATTCCTGGATGAGCTGACCGCCATGGGACGTGCGATCCCGGCGTGGAAAGAGAAAACAGACGCTGAAGTATTCGCCGCGCTTTATCAGTTGATCGGAGCAGTGAGCTATTTCGCGATCTCTGAGACCACGCTGACCGGCATGTATGGGCGTCGCTGGACCGTTGCGATAAGGCGCGCGTTCACAGGTGAACTGGCCACGCTCTTAGCTTGCGCGACGAGTTGTCACGGAGCCGAGACGAAGCAGCAATAAGCGAGCCCGGGTTACAACGAACAAAGCACGCGCCGGCAATCACCGGCATGACTACGGAGATGCCTGATGTCGAAAGAAACGCTTTACAGGAAATCTGGTGCTGTCGCGACGATCACACTCAACCGCCCGGAAAAGTACAACACACTGAGGCCCTCCCTACTTGCCGAATTGGATGACGCGCTAAAAAAGGCGAACACTGACAACGGCATAAAAGTGATCATCCTCGAGGGAGCTGGAGACGCGTTTTGCGCTGGCTTTGACTTCTCCGGAGGACTTGAGCAATTTGGTGATCACATCACCGAGCGCGCCTATGACCCCGGCATGGACGTGAATGCGGTCGTAAATCCTTACCAGTCTTATATGACCCAATTCATGGGACTGTGGCGAGGCCTCAAGCCCACCATCGCCAAGGTTCACGGCTACTGCATGGGCGGCGGCTCCGAGATGGCGCTTTGCGCTGACCTTGTGGTGGCGTCCCACGATGCGCGTATTGGCACCCCATACTCGCGCGTCTGGGGCTGCCACCTGTCTGGGATGTGGGTCTATCGTCTTGGGCTTGCGAAAGCCAAGTACTATGCACTGACTGGTGAATCGCTGAGCGGTGAAGAGGCAGCGAGGATTGAGCTGATCAATGAGTCTGTGCCTCTTGAAGATCTGGATGAGAGAGTGCAGGAACTGGCTGAGAAGCTCTCGCGCATTCCGCTCAGCCAACTGATCTCGATGAAACTGATCGTAAATCAGGCCTACGATAATATGGGTCTGCAGAGCACACAGACGCTCGGCCCAATTCTTGACGGGATTATGCGCAACACTCCGGAAGGCCGGCAGTTTGTGCGGACCGCAAGAGACGAAGGGGTAAAGGCGGCGGTTATCGAACGAGACGGACCGTGGGGCGATTACAGTCAGGCGCCGATCGATCAGCAGCCTCGTAAGAAGAGCGACTTGGGCCTGTAATTGTCCGTTCCATCGAAGCGATCGCGACCGTCTGCTTCGGGTCGGTTATTCGGGTAGACGGTCCGGTTTCGGGATCAGATTTCCCGGCGTTGCGACGGGCCGCGGGATTGCGGACACTCCTGAACCAGAACGATCGGCCAGAAGCGGTCACACGTCGTGCAAGTCAATTGCCATCGTTGCTCGACCGTGTCGGCCGCTCGTCAGCGATTCCAGCGGTGCGATCTAGCGGCAGTCGAGCGAATTGGAGTTCTGTGTGCGCCTGAAGCTGTCTCGGGATACAAAGAACCTCTTACTCATTGGCGCAAACATCCTGATGGCTCTAATTACGATCGCAAAATTGCTTGTCGAGCCCGAGCACGTTTCGCAGCGCATGCAGGTCTGGCTTGCGGTCTCGCCAGTTGTATTGGCGCTTGCTTCAATTCGCGTCGGTGCGGCGTTTGCCAAGGTCGCCCACGCAGGGCTGTTCCTTCTTACAGGCGCTGCAATAGGGATTACGTTGGGCGCGGTCATTTCAGGGACCCCGCCGACATGGTGCGCCGAGCGCGCATGGCTAATCTTGGCGGGTATTGCCGCCGTTCTTCACTACACGCCTAGCGTGAATGACGAGTACTTGAGGTAGCCAGTTGACGCGCCGGGGAAGCGAAGTGAAGAGGCATGTGTTGCTTGGGTTTGGATTTCTCGCGCCAGGTGCAGGTCTATAGATGAAGATGCTTGTCGGTGACCAGAGCGATCCGCGTCTGCTCTGTGGTGAGACGAACTTCCGCTCCCGGTCGGCATGCCCCGTTCGAGGTCTGCTATTGGTCCGTCTCACGGAAAAGGCGCGAAGTTGAATCTGCAGCGTCATGGTAGTACATTCTGACTACCTTCGCGAGGATCGGCGATGTCCGCAACCAGCCTGAAGCTCCCAGACGACCTCAAGCGCCGCATTGCCAGGCTCGCCGCCAGCAGCGGGCAGACGCCTCACGCATTCATGATCGATGCGCTGGCCCGCGAAGCGGAGCGGTCTGAGCTGCGACAGCGATTCGCAGCCGAGGCGGCCGAGTCGGAACGCGAGGCGCTCGGCAGCGGCAAGGCCCATTCTCTGGCCGCGACGTTCGATTATTTGGCCGATAGAGTTGCCGGCAAGAAGCCACGACGCCCGCGGGCTCGTTCGTGGCGCGCGTCGAAGTAAGCATCCGCACGCTCCGCGATCTGGAGCGCTTGTTCGATTTCGTTGCCGAAAGCGATCCCGATCGGGCGCTGGCGCAGGTCTCGAGCGTACGGGCAGCTTTCGAAGTTCTGGCGGATCACCCGCTGCTGGGTCGGATAGCGGAGGATGGTCGACGCGAGCTCGTGTTGTCCCATGGCAAGTACGGCCACATCGCAAAGTATCGTTGGCTGCCGGCCGAGGATGTCGTACTAATCCTGGCGGTCAGGCATCAGCGGGAAGCGGGATACACAGAAGACCAGTAGTGGCGTTGCTGCGGAGCGCCTGTCGTCGACGCCCTGGCAGGAATCGGGGGGACTCATCAACGACTCATCGCGATCCTTCGTGCCGATGGAGTGGCTCTTCATCGGACTCGGCGTGCTCGGCATCGCCCCCGCGTGGCTGTGGGGATACTTCCTGCGCGGATAGAACTTTCAAAGCGCCTCGCCTGCCCGATTCGGTTCGCATGGTGGGTCTGGTGTGCGGGCCGCGGTTGCCGCCGTCGTGGCAATGCCGGCATGCACCACGCCTGCCCGGTCGGGTCACCGGCCCTCCAAGACGCCCCTCGCCGTCGGATTCACAGCAGGCGGGCCTGCGACGGCGGTGCCCGCGCGCCAAGCGGCCACTCGGCCGAGTACTGCTCCGGCGCCACGCGCTCGAGGTGCGCGAGGATCTTCGCAATGACCTCGATCTGACCGGATTCGCTCAGGGCGCGACGGGCAGCACGACTGCGTCGATGGCGTGGATGATGCCATTCGCAGCCTTCACGTCCGTGACGATGATGTTGGCGCTGCGGCCGAGGTTGTCCACCAGCGTCGCCGAACCCGCTTCCTTGTACAGGAAGCCGCCGCCGAGCATCCGGATGCGCTCGGCCGGCACGACGTCCGCCGCCGTGCGCTCACCGCGCGCCACGTGGTAGACGAGCACCTGCGTCAGGAAGCCGGTATCGAGGCTGCCGATGGTCGAGGGATCGAGGCCGAGGGCCGCGAACGCGTCGTCGGTCGGCGCGAACACGGTCAGCTTGCCGTTGCCGGAAAGCGTGTCGAACACGATCGGGTCGGCCGCGAGGACCGCCGCGATCAACGTGTCGAACTGGCCGGCGAACGGACCGTCAGTGTTGAGGGCAATCGCGACGTCCACGATCGTCGGACCCTTCGGGCCCTTGGCGGACGCGGCGGGGGAGAAGGCGAGGCCGACGGTGGCGACTGCAGCGGCCGCAAAGGAGGCGATGCGTGCGAGCGTGGTCATGGTGATTCGATCCCCTGTGTGACAAGCGTGAAAGGTGTGGGCAATCGCGCCCAGACCGCATGTTTCGCGAGTGGCGGACGAGCAGATTCGACCAAGCCACGCCGCACGACTCCGCGACAGTTATGTCAAATCCTTCCCGTGTCACGCCGCACAAGCTCGTCAAAGAAATCGGCCCCACTTCGCGAGAGGCGGGGCCGCAAGGCGTCCTCGGGGGAGAACGCAGGGAGGATCGTCAGTACACGTCGCCGACGGTGTTGTGCACGTTGAACTTTCCCGTCGGCGTCACGATGCGCTTGTCGTCGATGACCTTCTTGAGCGTGAGCGTCCTGTCGTCGACCACCACGAGCGCCGAGCGCTGGTCCTTGCCGTTCCACACCGAGAACCAAACCTCGTCGCCCGCCTTGTTGAACTCGGGCTGCATGACGCGCTTGGGACCCTCGCCGAGGTTCGCCCACTCGGCGATCGGCAGCACCTTGTAGCCCGCTTCGAGGTCGCTGATGTCGAACACCGCCACGCTCTGGCTGATGGCCGGATCGGGATTCAGCGTCGTGTCGACGTAGAGGTGCTTAGACTTCGGGTGGGTCTTCACGAACAGCGACCCGCCGCCCTGGCCCTTGAGGACCCGCACCACCTTCCAGGCGTTGTTCTTGTGGCGGATAGTACTTTCAAAGCGCCTCGCCTGCCCGATTCGGTTCGCATAGTGGGTCTGGTGTGCGGGCCGCGGTTGCCGCCGCGAGGCTCAATCCCGCCACTCGGGCGGCTTGGGCGCCCGGCTGACGCTGCGCCTGCCCCGGAATCCCCCGCCCGTCCCGGCGTGCCGTCGGGCAAACCACCCTCGCCTGCCGCCGTCGGGAATGCCGGCATGCACCACCCCTGCCCGGTCGGGTCACCGGCCCGCCAAGACGCCCCTCACCGTCGGATTCACAGCAGGCGGGCCTGCGACGGCGGTGCCCGCGCGCCAAGCGGCCACTCGGCCGAGTACTGCTCCGGCGCCACGCGCTCGAGGTGCGCGAGGATCTTCGCAATGACCTCGGGCTCTTCGATGCTGGCGATGAATCCTGAGCCGCCCGCAACTTGCTATGCGGGGCGAATACGCCGTGGAACCTGGTCAGGTGCATCCGCGGCGGCGGCACCAGCGCCGCGAGCCTCGCCATCAGGTCCAGCGGCTCCAGCACGATGTGCGTGGTGCCGTCGCGGTACGGAGTCTTCAGCGCGTAGCGCAGGTAGCCAGATGAGATCAGACCCAAGCGTTCGGTCGCCACCGGCGGGCGGCTCACGTAGCGGCACAGTCGCTCGAGCTTCTGCCGCTGGCCGGGCGCAATGCCGATGCCGGCGTGCAGCGAGAATCCGCCTGCGCTGGCCACGCCCCGATGCTCGCCCTGCTGATCGCCTGCTTCGTCGCGGGCCGGAACCGTCTGCAGCGTGAACAGCTTCTGCCCCGCCCTCGGCCCCACCGCGATCCGGTAGGTGATCGAGGGCCCGATCAGGTCATCCAGCGAGCCCGCCTCCCCGTCGCCGGCCAGCCAGGCGTACTCCATGTCCCGCTCGACCAGGCCGCGCCGTTCCAGCAGACGACCGACACGCTCGGCGATCTGCTGCACCACGACCTGCAACTGCGCGCCGGTGGCGCCCGTGGCGCGCGTCAGCCCGGACCGCTGCAGCAGAAAGCCCGAGATGGTGCGGTACACCACACCGAGCACCTGCGTGAGCGCGGCCGGGTTCGTCGCCAGCAGGAAGCGCAGCACATAGGGCAGCGACAGCACCCACTGGCGCAGCGGCCGCGCGGGCAGCACCTCATCGACCAGCAGCGCCGCGGTCTCGGCCATGCGCCTCGCACCGCACGAGGGGCAGAACCCGCGCCGCTTGCAGCTGGCGATCTCGGCTTCGTGAGCAACCGCGGATCCAATTCGATCTCGGTCCTCGAGACGACGCCGAGCCTCAGCGTATCCGCCAGCTATACGACCGGCTCGCAGCCCCTGGGCATCGACAGCCGGGTCTTTTCCGACGGCAGCATCGGGGTCGTGTCGGCGAACTGGGGCGACAACTCCTACACGGTGGCGCGCTTCATGGCCGACGGGATGATGATCGACGTCATGACCATCGCGTTGCCGGTGGGCGTCTCCGAGGCGAGCGACGCAGTCTGGTTCCCGGGAGAGAGCACCCGCTTCGGGATCCTCGCCCGCAGCGGACACCTCTACGTCGGCGACGCAGTGACGAACTAGGTCCTGGCGGCCGGGATCGCGTAGTCTCCCGCGGAGACTTCGAGGGATCCCCACTGGCGGGAGAGTTCGGTGGACGTCGTCCTGCTGGCCGCCGGCCGCGGGCGCCGCTTCGGCGGCGCGAAACAGTTCGAACCGGTGGCCCCGGACGGCAGCACGCTGCTGGAAGTGACGATCCGGGAGTGCGCGGTCGCCGGTTGCTCGCGCGCAGTCGTCGTCACGTCGCCCGGCGACGAGCGAGTCGTGACCGGGCTCTTCTCCGGCCGCCCGGTCCCGGGGATCGAAATCGTCGCCGTCGCCCAGGACCCGCTCGACCTGCCCCTGCCCGCCCCCGCCCGCGACAAACCCTGGGGGACTGCCCACGCGGTATGGGCGGCCCGGCGCCACGTCGACGGCGCCTTCCTCGTCTTCAACGCGGACGACTACTACGGCGCCGGGGCGGCGGACGCGCTGATCCGGGAACTGGAAGAGGGCGACGGGGACCGGCACTGCGCGATGCTAGGATACCCGCTGATCGGCACTCTCTCGGAATCGGGAGCGGTGTCGAGGGCCCTGTGCGAGAGCGACGACGCGGGACTCCTCACGCGCCTCACCGAGTACACGGACATCGACGCGCGGGGCAACACGGGCGGAGCGAGGCTGCCCCTGGGCGCGCTGGTCTCCATGAACGCCTGGGGATTGACGCCGCGCGTCTTCGACCTGCTCGGCGCGGCGCTCGAGGAGTTCGTGCGCGGCGCGGACCTCGCGACCGGAGAGTGCTTCCTCCCGTCCGCGATCGAGTCCGGCGTCCGGTCCGGGGAGATCGAGGTGCGGGTGATCGAGGCCCCCGGACACTGGGTCGGGATGACCTGGGCCGAGGATCGCGAGAAGGTCCGCGGCCACCTCGCCGACCTCGAGGATGCCCGGACCGCGGCGACCGCTTTCGGCCTCGATTCCCGCTCACCCATCGCGCCGCACGGCGCGGGCCTCGTGCACGCAACCTGGCGGGTCGGCAGCGGCCACCTGCTGCAGTCCATCAACGCGCGGGTGTTCGGCGACCCGGTGTCCGTGGTGCGGAACGCCGACGCCGCCGCCCGGCGCATCGACCACGCCCTTCGCGAAAGGGGCGACGACGACCCGAGGCACCGGCTCCACTACCTGCGCACCCACGAGAACCTGCCGCACTTCACCGATGGGCGCGGACGGACCTGGCGGGGCATGCGGCGGATCGATGGCGCGCGACCGGCCCGCCCGGAGCAGGCGGAAGAGATCCGGGAGGCGGCGGCCTGCTTCGGCCGGCTGCCCGGACTCCTGGCCGCCGGCGAAGGCCCCGAGCCCTTCTCGGTGATCCCCGGATTCCATGACACGCCGGCGCGTCACGCATCGTTCGTCCAGATGCTCGAATCCGATCCGCGCGGGCGCCGTCACCGGTGCAGTGAGGCATGCGACCGACTCGCCCGCGCCTCCTCGCTGGCGGAGGGACTCGTCGGCCTCCCGGTCCGCTTCGTCCACAACGACGCCAAGCTCGACAACGTGCTCGTCGACCGCGAGTCCGGCCGCGTGCTCTGCGCCATCGACCTCGATACGGTCATGCCCGGTCTCGCCGCCCACGACTTCGGCGATCTCGTGCGCTCCGCGGTGACCGGCCGGCCCGAGGACGAAGCCGATCTGGAACAGCTCGACGTGCGCCTCGAGGTTTTCGAGTGCCTCGCCCGGGGCTATCTCGAGGGCGCGCGGGACTGGATCACACCCGGGGAGCGGGCGAGCCTCGTCGACGGGGCGCTCGCGATCACCTTCGAACAGGCGCTGCGCTTCCTGACCGACTACCTCGAGGGCGACGTGTACTACCGCGTGGACGACGAGGGCCACAACCTGCGCCGGGCCCGGGCCCAGATCCGCCTCCTCGACCGGCTCCTCGATCGGGAGACCGAACTGAGGGCGATCGTCAGCGCCGGCGCATGACCCGCACGAGGGCGATGGCCGAAACCACCATGACCGCGCCGAGGATTGCCGCCGACACCGGCCGGCGGAACAACACGCTCCCGGTCGCGAAGAGCGCCGCATAGACGAGGCAGGTGCCGAGCGACCACGCGAGGAGAGCGCGCGGGAGGTCGTCGGCGACGCCCTCGCCCACCGGGCGGATGCCCTTCCAGCCCGGGCCGGCCGGCCGGATCCGCGAAACGAAGGCCTGCAGTGTTCCGTGGTCGACGGCCGGAGTGGCCCAGGTCACGCCGAGCCAGATCAGCGTGGTCGCGCCCACCGTCACCAGCAACGCGGCATCGGGCCCGAGCTGCACGAGACCCGCTCGATCGGAGACGTAGATCGCGAAGGTCACCAGGAAGGAACCGATCATCGCCGAGATCTCGCTCCACGCGTTGATCCGCCACCAGTACCAGCGCAGCAGGTAAATCAAACCGGTCCCCGCACCGAAGGAGAGCAGGATGCGAAAGGCCTCGCCGGCCGTCTCCATGAGGAAGGTGAACAGGGCGGCGATGACCATCAGCCCCACCGTCACGATCCGGGACACGGCGACCAGTTGCTTCTGCCCGGCGTCCGGCCGGAGGAAGCGGCGGTAGACGTCGTTGACCAGGTAGGAAGCGCCCCAGTTCAGGTGCGTGCTCATGGTCGAGACGTAGGCCGAGGCGAGCGAGGCCACGAGGAGGCCGAGCAGGCCGTGCGGCAGCAGCGTGAGCATGGCCGGGTAGGCGATGTCGTTGCCCAGCAGTGCGGGATCGACGTGCGGCAGGGCGGTACGGATGTCCGACAGCTCGGGGAACACGAGCACCGAAGCGAGCGCGACGAGGATCCAGGGCCAGGGCCTCAGGGCGTAGTGCGCCACGTTGAACCAGAGCACGGCGCGGAGCGCGTGGTTCTCGTCCCGCGCGGCCAGCATCCGCTGCGCGATGTAGCTGCCGCCGCCCGGCTCGGCGCCGGGATACCACACGGCCCACCACTGCACGGCCAGCGGGATCACCAGGACCGAAACGAAGGCCGCCCCGTTGCCCGGGTCGGGAACGAAGTCGAGCATCGAGGGATCGAGCTGGCGGATCAGCCCGTCGATCCCCCCGACCTGCGGGGCCGCCAGGGCCGCGCGCGCGGCCGCGATCACCCCGACCATGGCGATCGCGAACTGGACGAGGTCGGCGACCAGCACGCCCCACAACCCCGAGAGCACCGAGAACCCCACGCTCAGCCCGAAACACACGAGCAGGGTCGTCACGCGGTCCCAGCCGAGCAGCACGTGGGCGATCTTGATCGCGGCCAGCGTGACCGCGGCCATGATCACCGCGTTGAAGAGCAGCCCGAGATAGATCGCGCGGAAACCCCGGACCACGGCCGCCGGCCTGCCGCTGTACCGCAACTCGTAGAACTCGAGGTCCGTGAGCGCGCCGCTGCGCCGCCACATGCGCGAATAGAGGAAGACCGTGGCCATCCCCGTGACCAGGAAGGCCCACCACGCCCAGTTGGCGGCGATGCCGCCGCCCCGGACGAGGTCGGTGACGAGGTTCGGCGTGTCGGTGCTGAAGGTCGTGGCGACCATGCTCGTGCCGATCAGCCACCAGGGGGCCGAACGGCCACTCGCGAAGAATTCGTCGGTGCCCCGGCTCGCGCGCCGCGCGAACCAGAGCGCGGGCGCGAAGGCTGCGGCCAGGCACGCGACGACGACCCACCAGTCCAGGGCGTTGAGCTGCACCGCCGGCCCCTCTAGTGGACTTCGAGTTGCCCGGCCCCCGTGTCCAGCCTTCGCACGGGCAGCCGGGCCGGATCGACGTCGACGATCTCCAGCGGCGCGTTGGTCTTCCAGGCCCCGCGGGTGAAATCGGGCACGTCGACCGAGGTCGAACGGTTCGCCACCGAGTCGCAGCTCAGCGGCACCACGCAACTCCACGCGGCGGCGTCGTAGACGTCCTGGTCCAGCGGCAGCCCGTTCTTCAGACAGTAGATCAGCCGGTAGTCCATGATGAAGTCCATGCCGCCGTGCCCGCCGACCTTCCGCGCGATGTCGCCGATGGTCCGGGTGAGCGGGTGCTGGTACTTCGCCTCGATCTCCTCGAGGATCTCGTCCTCCACCCACCCGTGCCCGTGCTCGTGCAGGCAGATGCCGGTCTTCGGCCACTTGCGCGCCATGCCCCGCGAGCCCTGCACGAGGTGGATCCGGCTGTAGTTGCGCGGCGTGCTCGTGTCGTGCTGGACCATGATCGTCTGTCCGCCCGCGCACTTGATCATCGTGGTGTTCATGTCACCGCGATAGTTCGGCAGATCGGTGAAGTCCGCGTTCCCGGTCAACCGGGCGTGCTCGGTGAACGCGGCCTGCTGGCTGGACATGCTGGTGAGGTACAGGAAACGGTTGCCGCGATTGATGTCGAGGCACTGCGCCACCGGGCCGAGGCCGTGCGTCGGGTAGAGGTTCCCGTTGCGGGCGAGGTTGTGGTGGAAACGCCAGTTCCCCTGGTAGATCTCCTCGCCGTCCCTCGGCTGCATGTAGTCGACCAGGGAGTGGATGTAGGCCCCCTCCGCGTGGGTGAGCTCCCCGAAGACCCCCTCGCGGACCATGTTCAGGGTCTGCAGCTCGAAGAAGTCGTAGCAGCAGTTCTCAAGCATCATGCAGTGCATGCCGGTGCGCTCGCTCGTCTCCACGAGCTCCCAGCAGCCGTCGAGGTCCATCGCCGCGGGCACTTCGACGGCGGCGTGCTTGCCGTTGAGCATCGCGCCGACGGCCATCGGCACGTGCCACTCCCACGGCGTACAGATGTACACGAGGTCGAGGTCCATCTGGCAGAGGTTGCGCCAGTCCTCCGGGCCGGCGGTGAACTGGCGGGCGCGCGGGCGGCCGTGCTCCTCGAGGATCTTCTGCGACTCCTCCACCCCCGCCGGCCGGATGTCGCAGAGGGCGACGACTTCCACCGCCTCGATCTTCGAGAGGCGCTCCACCGCTCCCGGGCCGCGCATCCCGAGACCGACCACCCCGACGCGGATGCGGTCGAGCGGCGGGGCCGCGAAACCGCACATGTTCCGGTTGTCGGCGGGGCGCTCCGGCTCGGCGCAGCCGGCCAAGTGCCAGGCGCCCACGGCGCCGGCCATGATGCCGATGGTCTTGACGAAGCCCCTGCGGGTCAGGTCATGGGTCACGGGGGGCCTCCACTTTGGGGTCCGGTGCGGACGCCGGGTTCGAGGGTGACCGTCGCATCCTAGCAGCCGGCCGGGGGCGGCTCCACGTTCCGATGACGGGGGCGAGGCCGCCTTGTCGCGCGCAGGGGCGTCGGATAGGCTCCTGCCGGTCCCGGAACCCGTCCCGTGAACGAGGGAAGACATCGTGTCGCTCGGCCAGAAGATCCTCATCGGCGTCTGCCTCGGAATCCTCGCCGGGATCTTCTTCGGCGAGATGGTCCGCTGGCTGGACCTCGTCGGGGACATCTACGTCGGGCTGCTGCAGATGACGGTCCTGCCCTACGTGACGGTCTCGCTGATCGAGCGCATCGGCCGGGCGGATAGTACTTTCAAAGCGCCTCGCCTGCCCGATTCGGTTCGCATAGTGGGTCTGGTGTGCGGGCCGCGGTTGCCGCCGCGAGGCTGATTCCCGCCACTCGGGCGGCTTGGGCGCCCGGCTGACGCTGTGCCTGCCCCGGAATCCCCCGCCCGTCCCGGCGTCAGCCGTCCGGCAAATCCACCCTCCGCGGATTCGAGCCTGCAGACGCAGACGTCCCGCCCCTCTCACGGCCGGTCCCCTGCCGCACTCGCCTGCTGTGCCGTCGGGAATGCCGGCATGCACCACCCTGCCGCGCCCCCTCTTGAATCTCGTGACGTTGGTCGTCGGCGAGCGGAACCACCTCGCCGTCCGCTCACCGCCGCCAGGCGGGCCTGCCCGGTCGGGTCCCGCGCGCCAAGCGGCCACTCGGCCGAGTACTGCTCCGGCGCTACGCGCTCGAGGTGCGCGAGGATCTTCGCAATGACCTCGGGCTCTTCGATGCTGGCGATGATCCTGAGCCGCCCGCCGCAACCGGCACAGTCCTCGATCTCTATCCCAAACACCCGCTTCAGCCGTCGCGCCCAGTTCATCGCCACGTGATGCGGCGTCGCCCCCCCCCCGTCGCCCTGCTGTTCGCTTGCTTCGTCGCGGACCGGAACCGTCCCGGCAGATGGCGGAACACCGGCGGGCCAGCCGCCGCCGGCAGGTACACGCCATCGACGAACAGCATGTGGAAGTGAATGTTCAGGTTCAGCGCCGAGCCAAAGCGCTGCACCAGCGTCACCGCGCCGGTGGCGCCCGTGGCGCGCGTCAGCCCGGACCGCTGCAGCAGAAAGCCCGAGATGGTGCGGTACACCACACCGAGCACCTGCGTGAGCGCGGCCGGGTTCGTCGCCAGCAGGAAGCGCAGCGCATAGGGCAGCGACAGCACCCACTGGCGCAGCGGCCGCGCGGGCAGCACCTCATCGACCAGCAGCGCCGCGGTCCCGGCCATGCGCCTCGCACCGCACGAGGGGCAGAACCCGCGCCGCTTGCAGCTGAACGCGACCAGCTTCTCGGCGTGGCACTCCTCACAGCGTACGCGCAGAAACCCATGCTCGAGGCGGCCGCACTTCAGGTAGGCCTCGAACTCCTGCTCGACGTACTCCGGCAGCGGTCTGCCGGACTCGGCACGCAGCTCGCGGAACGCCGGATAGTGCTGTGCGACGAGCTGGTACAGCAGCGTCGTCTCGGGCCGGTGACGGGCGTAGCCGGGCGGATCGAGAAACGGCGGCGCACGCGGTCGTCGCGATCCACGCGACAGCACCGCAGCAAAAAGGCCCAGGAGTCGCCTCCCGGGCCCGTGAATCGTCGCCAAAAAAGAAGCCCCGCTTTCGCGGGGCTTCTTCGTGTTACCGAAACCGTAACACCGGCACCATTACATCATGCCGCCCATGCCGCCCATGTCGCCCATGTCCGGCATGCCGTGCTTGTGCTCCTCGTCCTTCGGAGCCTCGGCCACCATCACCTCGGTCGTCAGCAGCAGCCCCGCCACCGAAGCGGCGTTCTGCAGCGCGAGGCGCGTGACCTTGGTCGGGTCCAGGATGCCCATGTCGACCATGTCGCCGTACTCGCCGGTCGCGGCGTTGTAGCCGTAGGTGCCCTTGCCCTTCTTGACTTCGGCCAGCACGACCGCGGCATCCTCGCCCGCGTTCGCGACGATCTGGCGCAGCGGCTCCTCGATCGAGCGAGAGAGGATCTTGATGCCGATGGCCTGGTCGTCGTTGAGCGCCTCGATTTTCTCGAGCGTCTTCTGGACACGGATCAGCGCCACGCCACCGCCCGGCACCACGCCTTCCTCGACGGCCGCACGGGTCGCGTGCAGCGCGTCCTCGACGCGGGCCTTCTTCTCCTTCATCTCGACCTCGGTGGCTGCACCGACCTTGATCACGGCGACGCCGCCGGAGAGCTTCGCAACGCGCTCCTGCAGCTTCTCCTTGTCGTAGTCGGAGGTGGCCTCCTCGACCTGCTGCTTGATCTGGGCGATGCGCGACTTGATGTCCGCGCCCTTGCCCGCGCCGTCGATGATCGTGGTGTTTTCCTTCTCGATCACGATCTTCTTGGCCTGGCCCATGTCGGCCAGCGTCGCCTTCTCAAGCGAGAGGCCGACTTCCTCGGCGATCACGTTGCCGCCGGTCAGGATCGCGATGTCCTGCAGCATGGCCTTGCGGCGGTCACCGAAGCCCGGGGCCTTGACGGCCGCGACCTTGACGATGCCACGGATCGTGTTGACGACCAGCGTCGCGAGCGCCTCGCCCTCGACGTCCTCGGCCACGACCAGCAGCGGCCGGCCGGCCTTGGCGATGCCCTCGAGCAGCGGCAGCATCTCGCGGACGTTGGAGATCTTCTTGTCGTACAGCAGGATGTACGGGTTCTCCAGCTCAGCGGTCTGGTTGGCCTGGTTGTTGATGAAGTACGGCGAGAGGTAGCCGCGGTCGAACTGCATGCCCTCGACCACGTCGAGTTCGTTCTGCAGGCCCGAGCCTTCCTCGACCGTGATCACGCCTTCCTTGCCGACCTTCTCCATCGCGTCGGCGATCGTCTTGCCGATCGACTCGTCGCTGTTCGCCGAGATCGTGCCGACCTGGGCGATGGCCTTCTGGTCCTTGCAGGGCTTGGAGAGCCGACGCAGGTCGTCCGTGACGGCCTCGACGGCCTTGTCGATGCCGCGCTTGATGTCCATCGGGTTGGCGCCGGCGGCGACGGCCTTCAGGCCCTCGCGGACGATCGCCTGGGCCAGCACCGTGGCGGTCGTGGTGCCGTCACCGGCCTCGTCGGAGGTGTTGGAGGCAACCTCCTTCACCATCTGTGCGCCCATGTTCTCGAACTTGTCCTTGAGCTCGATCTCCTTCGCCACGCTCACGCCGTCCTTGGTGACGGTCGGGGCGCCGAAGCTCTTGTCGAGCACCGCGTTGCGGCCCTTGGGGCCGAGCGTGACCTTGACCGCATTGGCCAGGGTGTTGACGCCGCGGAGCATCCGGGTCCGCGCGTCGTCGCTGAAACGTACGTCTTTAGCTGCCATGTGCAGTTTCTCCGAATTCGTGTGTGTATGAGTATCTGGGCGGGATTACTTCTCGATCACCGCCATGACGTCTTCCTCGCGCATGACGAGGTACTCGTTGCCGTCGACCTTCACTTCCGTGCCGCTGTACTTGCCGAAAAGCACGTGGTCGCCGACCTTGACGTCGAGCGGGCGGACATCGCCGCTCTCGAGGATCTTGCCCTTGCCCACCGCCATGACCTTGCCGCGGATCGGCTTCTCAGCGGCCGTGTCCGGGATCACGATGCCACCGGCCGACCTGGTCTCGGCTTCGAGGCGCTGGATGATCACTCGGTCATGGAGCGGACGAATCTTCAATTTGTCTGCCATTGCTGCAAACTCCGTTGTCTTGTCAGCTGCCTTAAGGAATCGGGTGTTAGCACTCACCCGTGGTGGCTGCTAATGATAGGTGCCGAAGTTTACAATTCAAGCCCCACAGCAGGATTTTTCGCGCCACCACCGTGGGCCTGGTGGCCCCTGCCCGACCTGACGACCCCAGCATAACTCGATGATGAGAAAAGACTTTCTACTCGTTCTAAGCACCTGCCCGGGCATGGAGGCGGCCGAATCAATGGCGCGCGCACTGGTCGAGGCCTCGCTCGCTGCCTGCGTGAACATCGCGCCGGGCCTCAAGTCCGTTTACAGCTGGAACGGATCGCTGCAGTCGGACGAAGAGGTCCTGATGCTGATCAAGACGACGGGTGACCGTTTCCCGGCCCTGCGCGAGAGACTGGTCGCGATGCACCCGTACGAGGTCCCCGAGGTGGTCGCACTGCCGATCGTCGACGGGCATGATGCGTACCTTCGCTGGATCGAGTCCGCCACCGCTTCGACGGGCGGCTGACCGCCGGCTGGCCCGAGAGCTTCAGAGAATGAGACGCAGCAGCGTAGTGTTTCTGCGAAAACTGGTCCTGTGCGCCGCGATCCTGCTGCCCATTGCCGAGGGCTGGGCGCAGGAATTCCTCAAGCCGCAGGAGGCCTTCAGGTACACGGTCGAAGCCGACCAGGGGCAGCTGACCGTCCGCTACGAAATAGCGCCCGGCTACTACCTCTACCGGGAACGGCTGGGATTCGAGTCTGCGACCGAGGGCGTCACGATCGGCCCGGCCGCGCTGCCGGCCGGCGAGGAACACGAGGACGAGTTCTTCGGCCGCCAGCAGGTCTACCGCGGCGAACTCGCGGTCCCGCTCGAGCTGGCGTTCGACGGTCCGCCGCGCGATTTCGACCTGCGCCTGAAGCTGCAGGGCTGCGCAGACGACGGACTGTGCTACCCCCCCCAGAACTGGATCGAGCGTGTAAGCGCCCCGGCCGGACCGCCGCCCGCTGCAGCTGCGGCCGCGGCCGCAGCTGGCGACTCAGGCCGGACGGGCTTCAGCCTGAAGCGCCTGCTCGGCGGCGAGCCGCGCGGCGACGGCGAATTCCTGCCGGTGGACGAGGCGTTCGCGCTGTCCGCCGAGAGCACGAGTCGCGATCGCATCACCGTGCGTTTCGCGATCGCGGAGGACTACTACCTCTACCGGGACAAGCTGCGCTTCGACACCGATGCCGCCGGCGTCCAGCTCGGGCGGCCGCAGATGCCCGAGGGGAAACTGCAGCACGACGAGTACTTCGGCGACCAGGTCGTCTACTACGACGACCTGCGGATCGAGCTGCCGGTGTCGGCCGGCGCGGCGACGACGGAGCTGCCCATCTCGGTGAGCTACCAGGGCTGCGCGGACGCGGGCCTGTGCTATCCGCCGACGACCCGGCAACTCTCGGTTCAGCTCGCCTCGACCATTGCACCGCCGGATGCCGCCGGCGCGCCCCGCAGTGGCGCGATGGTTTCCGAGCAGGACCTGCTGGCCGATCGGATCCGCAGCGGAAACCTGCTCGCGGTGCTGGCCACGTTCTTCGGGGCCGGCCTGCTGCTCGCGTTCACGCCCTGCGTGCTGCCGATGGTGCCGATCCTCTCCGGGATCATCGTCGGCGCGGGACGCGACCGGCCGGTGTCCCGTGGCCGGGCATTCTCGCTGTCCCTGGCCTACGTGCTGGGCATGGCGTTCACGTACACGGTGGCCGGCGCGGCATTTGCAGCGGTCGGCCAGCAGGCACAGGCCTTTTTCCAGAAGCCCTGGATCATCGTGCTGTTCGCGGCGCTGTTCGCCTGGCTCGCGCTCGGCATGTTCGGCATATTCAACCTGCAGCTGCCGTCGGCGCTGCAGGCGCGGCTGACCGAGCTGTCGAGCCGGCAGAAACAGGGCAGCCTGCTCGGCACGGCGGTCATGGGCGCCCTTTCCTCGCTGATCGTCACCGCCTGCGTGGCCCCGCCGCTGGTGGCCGCACTCGCCGTGATCGGGCAGAGCGGCGACGTGCTGCGCGGTGGCGCGGCGCTGTTCGCGCTGAGCCTGGGGATGGGCGCACCGCTGCTGCTGGTCGGCGCATCCGCGGGGCGCCTGCTGCCAAAGGCCGGCCCGTGGATGGACGCGGTCAAGGGCGCTTTCGGCGTCATGCTGCTCGGCGTCGCGATCTGGATGCTGGGCAGGATATTGCCCGGGCCGGTCACGCTCGCGCTCTGGTCGAGCCTTGCATTCGTGACCGGCTACGTGCTGATGACGCTCGGCGGTCGCGGCGAGCGCAGCGGCATCGACGCAGTGCGTCGCGGCCTCGGCGCACTGGTGCTCGTCTACGGGGTGCTGATGCTGATCGGAGCGCTCGCGGGTCGCAGCGACCCGCTGCAGCCGCTGACCGGCCTCGGTGGCGACCGAGGCTCGCCAGCCGCGAGCGCACATCTCGAATTCCGGCGCATCAAGACCGTGGGCGACCTCGAGCAGGAACTTGAGGCCGCGAGGCGCTCCGCACGCCCGGTGATGCTGGATTTCTACGCCGACTGGTGTGTCTCCTGCAAGGAAATGGAGCGCTATACGTTCACCGATCCAGGCGTCCAGGCAGAACTCGGCCGGGCCGTGCTGCTGCAGGCCGACGTGACGGCCAACGACGCCGAGGACCAGGCGCTGCTGCAGAAATTCGGGATCCTGGGCCCCCCGACCATCGTCTTCTTCGGGCCCGACGGCGCGGAGCGGCGTGAATTCCGGCTGGTAGGGTTCGAGCCGGCCGAGGAGTTCCGCCGGCATGCCGCCGAGGCGCTGGCGGGAGAAACGGCATGAACCTGCGCTGGCCCGCCTTAGTCGTGGCCGCGGGGCTCGCAGCCGGCCTCGGCTACCAGCTCTACCTGCAGCGCGCGCCGCAGCGCGAGGCGCCGCCGCCGGTGGACCAGGGAACCCCGGCTCCGACGCTGGTCGAGGTCCTTCCGGAGGTCAGGCTCGCCGACCGCGAGGGCGAGCTTCGCTCGTTGTCGGACTGGCCGGACCGGGCGCTGATCATCAATTTCTGGGCGACCTGGTGCGCGCCCTGCCGGCGCGAGATCCCGTTGCTGCAGCAGATCCAGCGCGAACGTGGCCCGGACGGTTTCCAGGTGATCGGGATTGCGGTGGACTTCCGCGACAAGGTGCTCGCCTACGCAGAGGAGATGTCGATCGAGTACCCGCTGCTGATCGGCGAGCAGGAAGCGCTCGACGCGGCGGCCGCCTTCGGTCTCGACGCAATCGGCTTTCCGTTCACCGTCTTCACTGACCGCTCGCACCGGGTCGTCGCCGCGCACCTCGGGGAGCTCGAGCCGGCCGAGGCCGAGGTGATCCTCGCCGCGGTCGAGGGCGTCGATGCCGGGCGCCTGACGCCCGAGCAGGCCCGCGCAGACATCGAGACCGCGCTCGCGACCCTGGTGCACGATTCGACCTGAGCCGGCCGGGCCATCTGGACTGAGTCTCGCGATCTGTCGCAATCTGGCGGCGATTGGCATTAAACTGGCCGGTATCTTCCGGGTTATCGGCGCGCCATGTCGCACATCCTGTTGCTGAACGGGCCTAACTTGAATCTGCTCGGGCTCAGGGAGCCTGGAGTGTATGGCAGCGTGACGCTGGAGCAGATCAACGAGCGCGTGACCCAGCTCGCGGCCGAGGCAGGGCACCGGCTGACCGCGTTCCAGAGCAACTCCGAATCGGAGCTGATCTCACGCATCCACCAGGCGCCGGCCGGGCACGTGACCTTCATGATCGTGAACCCTGCCGGATTCACGCACACCAGCGTCGCGCTGCGCGATGCGCTGCTGGCGGTGAAGATCCCGTTCATCGAAGTGCATCTCAGCAACATCCATGCCCGGGAGCCATTCCGGCAGCACTCGTATTTCTCCGACATCGCCGTCGGGACGATCACGGGGCTCGGGGCGATGGGCTACGAACTCGCGGTGCGCGCAGCCGCGCACCATCTGGCCGCCGGCATCGCCCGGTCCGGCTGAGCGGACAGGAATTTCGGGGGTTCCCAAAGATGGACATCCGCAAGGTCAAGAAACTGATCGAGCTGCTCGAGGAATCGGGCGTCTCCGAGATCGAGATCAAGGAAGGCGAGGAGTCGGTCCGGATCAGCCGGCATCCGTCCGGAGTAGCCCAGGGCGTCGCCGCCCCGGCCGCGAGGCACGAGGTGGCGATCACCGGGGCGACGCCACCGGAGCACGGGCCAGCTTCGGCCATGCCGGCGCAGACGGCCACGGGGCTCGGCCATGCCTCGGACAAGGTCGTCACGGCGCCGATGGTGGGTACGTTCTACGCGGCCCCCGCGCCGGGCTCGGATGCGTTCGTGGAGGTCGGCAGCGAGGTCAAGGCAGGCGACGTGCTCTGCATCATCGAGGCGATGAAGATGATGAACCAGATCGAGTCGGACAAGGCCGGCAAGGTCGTCGCCGTGCTGGTCAAGAACGGCGACCCGGTCGAGTTCGGGCAGCCGCTGTTCGTGATCGAGTAAGGCAGGACGGGACCGGCCTCGATGCTCGACAAGGTCGTCATCGCGAACCGCGGGGAGATTGCGCTCAGGATCCTGCGCGCCTGTCGCGAACTCGGAATCAAGACCGTTGCCGCGCATTCCACCGCGGATCGCAACCTCAAGCACGTACTGCTTGCCGACGAGAGCGTCTGCATCGGCCCGCCGGCCTCGCGCGACAGCTACCTGAACATGCCGGCGATCATCAGCGCGGCGGAGGTCACCGATTCGGTGGCGATCCACCCCGGCTACGGCTTCCTCTCGGAAAACGCGGACTTCGCCGAGCGCGTCGAGAAGAGCGGCTTCACGTTCATCGGGCCGCGTGCCGAGACGATCCGGCTGATGGGCGACAAGGTCTCCGCGATCCGCGCGATGAAGGCGACCGGCGTACCCTGCGTGCCCGGCTCGGACGGGCCGCTCGGCACCGAGCCGGACGAGTGCTTTCGCATCGCCCGCGAGATCGGCTATCCGGTGATCATCAAGGCCGCGGGAGGTGGCGGCGGGCGCGGCATGCGCGTCGTGCACAGCGAGGCGACGCTGCTGCACTCGGTCAACGTGACGCGGGCCGAGGCCCAGGCGGCCTTCGGCAACGACGAAGTCTACATGGAGAAGTTCCTCGAGAAGCCGCGGCACATCGAGTTCCAGGTGCTCGCCGACCATTACGGCAACGTCATCTGCCTCGGTGAGCGCGACTGCTCGATGCAGCGACGCCACCAGAAGGTGATCGAGGAGGCGCCGGCCCCAGGGCCTCACGGCGAAGCAGCGTCGCAGCATGAGCGAGCGCGTCGCGGCAGCCTGCGCCGACATCGGCTACCGCAGCGCCGGTACGCTCGAATTCCTGTACGAGGACGGGGAGTTCCACTTCATCGAGATGAACACCCGCATCCAGGTGGAACACCCGATCACCGAGCTGATCACCGGCATCGACCTGGTGAAGGCGCAGCTGCGAATCGCAGCCGGGGAGCGCCTGCCGTGGACGCAGGACGAGGTGCAGATCCGGGGGCACGCGATCGAGTGCCGCATCAATGCCGAGGACCCGCAGAGCTTCGCGCCGTCGCCCGGCCCGATCAAGCTCTGGCACGCGCCCGGCGGCCCCGGCATCCGCGTCGACAGCCACCTGTACACCGGCTACAACGTGCCTCCGTACTACGATTCACTGATCGCCAAGCTCGTCGCCTATGGCGAGGACCGCGACGCGGCGATCGCCCGGATGCGCAACGCGCTCGGCGAAATCGTGATCGAGGGCATCAAGACCAACGTTCCGCTGCACCAGGAAATCTTCCAGCATGCCGCGTTCCGCGCGGGCGGCACGGACATCCACTACCTGGAGCGACGCCTGGGGCTCAAGTAGTTGCCGTTCCTGCAACTGACACTGGAAATCGGCAGCCAGGACCCTGCGCCCTTCGAAGACGCGCTGTTCGAACTCGGGGCCACGGCCGTGACGCTCGAGGACGCATCGGACGATCCGGTGCTCGAGCCTGCGCCCGGCGCGACGCCGCTGTGGCCGACCGTCAGGATGAAGGCGTTGTTCGACGCTGCGCTGGACCCCGGCACGCTCGGCCGGCAGATCAGCGAACGCTGCGGCGACGTGGCGCGGTCACAGGTCGAATTGATCGACGACAGGCCCTGGGAACGCGAATGGCTGCGGGACTTTCGGCCGATGCGTTTCGGCCGCAGGCTCTGGGTCTGCCCCGGTGGTCTGCCGGCCGGCGATCCGGACGCGACGCGGATCGAGCTCGACCCCGGCCTCGCGTTCGGCACCGGGACTCACGCAACGACCGCGCTGTGTCTCGAATGGATGGATCAGCGCGACCTCGCGGGACTCGCCGTCGTCGATTACGGCTGCGGCTCCGGAATCCTGGCCATAGCGGCTCTGAAGCTCGGCGCTGCTGAGGCGACCGCGATCGACATCGATCCCCAGGCCCTGATCGCCACGCGCGAGAACGCGGAGCGAAACCAGGTGGCGGCGTCGCTGCGCGTCGGCGACGAGTCGCTGCTCCCGGGCTGCTCGGCAGACCTGCTGATCGCCAACATCCTGGCCGCGCCGCTGATCGCACTCGCGCCACGACTGGCCGAAGCGGTCCGGCCCGGCGGGCAGATCGCGCTCTGCGGCCTGCTGCTCGAACAGGCCGACTCAGTGACAGCGGCTTACCGAGCGTGGTTTGATATCGGCACGGCCGCAGTGCGCGATGGCTGGGCCCTGCTGAGCGGACCGCGCCGGACGAGCTGAAGAGAACTAGAATCCGCAGATGTACTCCCAGTGCCCCGAATGCCAGGCACGCTTCCGCGTCACCGCGGCCGCGCTGCGCGCAGCGCACGGCACCGTCCGCTGCGGCCGTTGCGGGAGTGCATTCGATGCGCTCGAACGCCTGAGCGACGAGATACCGCCGGTCGAGCCGCCGGAGTCGGCCGTGATCCGGGATGCAGTCGCTGCCGAGGAGCCGGCGACTCGCATCGAACCGGTCCCGGCGGAGTTCCACTTCACGACCGAGGACCTCGAGAAGGTCTTCATCGACGCCCGGGACTGGCAGCGACAGATCGCGCCTGCCGCAGCGGGCGCGGACGAGCCGGGCACGGAAGTATTCGACGGCGGTGCGCCGCTGGTCGTCGTTGAGGAGCCCGCTCAAGTCGAGGACATCACGCTCGAGGGCGAGCGGATTTCGCTGGACGAGATCCCGTCGCAGGACGAGGTCCCGCCCTCGATCCGGATCGAAGCGGACGACGAGGCGCCCGAAGTCGAATTGGCGGAGGTCGGGCCACCCGCGCCGGTCGAGCCCGAGCCGCGACCCGTGCCTCGCGAAGAGCCGCCGCCGCTGGCGGCCGCCGAGATTACCGAAGAAGCCCCGGCCGAGAGTTCGCGCGGGGGACTGCGGACCTTCGCCTGGTTGGTCGGCTGTCTGCTGCTGGCACTGGTGCTCGCTGCACAGCTGGTGCATCACTATCGCCAGGACCTGGCCCGCAACCCGCAGGCCGGACCGATGTTGCGGTCGCTGTACGAGCGCATCGGACGCCCGCTAGAGCCGCACTGGGACCTCGGCGCATTCGAGCTGCTGCAGTGGGGCCGCGCACAGGAACCCGACACGCCGGGGCAGCTGCGGGTTCGCGCCAGCCTGCGCAACCGGGCGGATTTTCCGCAGCCTCATCCGCTGCTGCGCCTCGAACTGGAAAACCGCTTCGGCGCGCCCGTAGCCGCTCGTGAATTCGAGCCCGAGGAGTACCTGAAGGACCCGGCGCAGGCCGGGCGGTTGCTCGATGCAGGAGCCGCCGCCGAGGCGGAGCTCGTGATCGCCGATCCCGGGCAGGATGCGATGGGATACAGGCTGGACGTCTGCGTCCGGGAATCGTCGTCCAGGCTGCGCTGCGCGCAGGGCCCGGGCTGAGTCCGGCGACGATGATCTCGATCGGCCCTTACCGGCTGGACGGCCGCGCCCTGCTCGCCCCGATGGCAGGCGTCGCGGACCTGCCGTTTCGCCGGCTGTGCCGCCGCTACGGGGCTGCGCTCGCCGCCGGCGAGATGATCTCCGCTGACCCGCGGCTCTGGGAAACAGCCGAGTCGCGCCGGCGGCGCGACCACTCCGACGAGCCCGGGCCGCGAATCGTGCAGATCGCAGGCGGCGATGCCGGCACCGTCGCGCTCGCGGCACGCCGCAACGTCGATGCGGGTGCGGAGATCATCGACATCAATATGGGCTGTCCAGCCAAGAAGGTCTGTCGCAAGGACGCCGGGTCGGCCCTGCTGCGCGACGAATCGCTGGTCGCGGACATCCTCGCCGCGACGGTGCGTGCGGTGACGGTACCGGTGACGCTGAAGATCCGCACGGGCTGGTCGGCGGATCGGCGCAACGGCGTCGCGATCGCCCGGATCGCCGAGGACTGCGGCATCAGCGCGCTCGCGGTGCACGGTCGCACCCGCGCCTGCCGCTTCACGGGCGAGGCCGAGTACGAGACGATCCGTGCCATCAAGGCCGCGGTCCGGATGCCGGTGTTCGCCAATGGCGACATCGATTCCGCGTGCAAGGCGATGGCGGTACTCGAGCAGACCGGCGCCGACGGCGTGATGATCGGCCGGGCCGCGCAGGGCAGGCCCTGGATCTTTCGCGAAGTGCGGGCTGCACTCGACGGTGGGCTCGTCCCTGCACCGCCGACCGGCGAGGAACTGCGTGATATGATCCTCGCGCATCTGCGCGATTTATACGTCTTCTACGGCGTGGAAGCGGGGGTCAGAATCGCGCGTAAGCACTTGAACTGGTACTTCCGGGGACGACCCGACGCACAGGCTTTCCTCAGCAAAGCACTGCAGGCGACGTCTCCCGAAACGCAGCTTGCACTGGTGCGGGCTTCGCTCGAGGCTCCGCAGTCCTCGACGGCGGAGGCCGCCTGAGCGGCAGCGGGCAGCGGGCCCGATTGGCCGGGGATATTTTCTGATGGCAATACGCAAGAAGAGCAGGAGCCGCCGCGACCAGAAGTCCGCCGGCGCGACAGCAGGGCGGAACATCACGCTCAGGACCCAGACCGAGACAGCACTCGAGAACTACTTCACGAGCCTGAACGGTCACCGCCCGGGGCACCTCTACGAGCTCGTGCTGCGGGAGGTCGAGGAACCGCTGTTCCGCGCGGTACTCGACTACACCGACGGAAACCAGAGCCGTGCCGCCGACATACTCGGCATCAATCGCGGCACGCTGCGCAAGAAACTCAAGGAATACGGCATCTCCGCGGACTGAGGACCGAGCGTGAATCCACCGATCAGGCGCGCGCTGCTCAGCGTCTCGAACAAGGAAGGACTGCTCGAATTCGCCAGGGCGCTGCGCGAACGCGGCGTCGCGCTGCTCTCCACCGGCGGCACGGCATCGATGCTCCGTGCCGACGGCATCGAAGTAACCGACGTGTCCGCAGTGACGGGCTTCCCGGAGATCATGGACGGGCGCGTCAAGACGCTGCACCCGACGATCCACGGCGGCCTGCTCGGCCGCCGCGCCAGGGACGAGGAGGTGATGCGGGAGCACGGCATCGAACCGATAGACCTGGTGGCCGTCAACCTGTACCCGTTCGCCGCGACGATCGCGCGGCCCGGCTGCAGCTTCGAGGAGGCCGTCGAGAACATAGACATCGGCGGACCCGCGATGGTGCGCGCCGCGGCGAAGAACCATGACCGCGTGACGGTCTTGGTCGACCCGCTCGACTACGGCACCGTGATCGCGGAGATGGACCGTGGTGGTGGCGGCATCCCGGACGAGATGCGGCTGCGACTGGCGACCAAGGCCTACGCCCACACCGCACAGTACGACGCGGCAGTGGCCGCGTACCTGGACCGGGCGGCGCGTCCCTCGGTTGGCGAGTTTCCGGAGCTGCTGTCGCTGCAGTTCCGCAAGCGCATGGACCTGCGCTACGGGGAAAATCCGCACCAGAAGGCAGCTTTCTACGTCGCGAGCGACGTGCAGGGCGCGGGCCTCGGATCGGCGTCGCAGCTGCAGGGAAAGGAACTCTCCTACAACAACCTTGCCGATGCGGACACGGCGCTGGAGTGCGTCCGGCAGTTCGAGCGGCCGGCCTGCGTGATAGTGAAGCACGCCAATCCCTGCGGCGTGGCGGTCGCGGAAACGACGCTCGAGGCGTACGATCGCGCGTTCCGCACCGATCCCACCTCGGCCTTCGGCGGCATCATCGCGATCAACCGGCCGCTCGATCGCGACACGGCACGGGCCATCCTCGAGCGGCAGTTCGTCGAAGTCATCATCGCACCAAGCGTGGATGCGCCGGCACGAGAAGACTGCGCCAAGAAGGAAAACCTGCGGCTGCTGGTGACCGGTGGCCTCGCGCCGAGCAATTCGCGACTCGAGCTACGCAGCGTGAACGGTGGCCTGCTGATCCAGACCCGCGATGCCGGCACCGTCGCGCGCGGCGAACTGCAGGTCGTCACACGTCGCGAGCCGACCGATGCCGAGTTCGCCGACCTGCTGTTCGCCTGGCAGGTCTGCAAGTACGTCAAGTCGAACGCCATCGTGTTCGCCCGCGCCGGACTCACCGTCGGCATCGGTGCAGGCCAGATGAGCCGCGTCGTCTCGACCCGCATCGCGGCCATGAAGGCTGCCGACGCAGGGCTCGACACGCAGGGTGCGGTCATGGCCTCCGACGCGTTCTTCCCGTTCCGCGACGGGCTCGACGCAGCGGTCGAGCACGGCATCGGCGCCGTGATTCAGCCCGGCGGCTCCAAGCGCGACGCCGAGGTCATCGCAGCCGCCGACGAACACGGCATCGCGATGGTGTTCACGGGCATGCGGCACTTCCGCCACTGATGCCGCTGAACGCCGAGGTACCGAAATGAAAGTCCTGATCATCGGCTCCGGTGGCCGTGAGCACGCGCTGGCCTGGTGCGTTGCCCGCTCGCCGCGCGTGACCGAGGTCTTCGTCGCGCCGGGCAACGCAGGCACCGAGCGCGAGCCGCGCTGCTGCAACGTCGACATCGCGTCTGACGACATCCCGTCACTGCTGCGTTTCGCCCGGGAGCACGCCGTGGACCTGACGATCGTCGGTCCCGAGGCGCCACTGGTGCTCGGAATCTCGGACGAGTTCAGCGCCGCGGGCCTGCGCTGCTTCGGGCCCAGCCGGGAAGCCGCGCAGCTGGAGGGATCGAAGACCTATACGAAGGACTTTCTCGCCAGGCACGGCATCCCGACCGCCGCCTACGCGACGTTCACGCGCCAGGACTTCGACCCGCAGTGGGTCCGGCGCCAGCCGACGCCGCTGGTGGTGAAGGCCGACGGACTGGCCTCGGGCAAGGGCGTGCTGATCTGCGCGAGCCACGCCGAGGCGATCGAGGCTGCGGAGGCGATGTTCGAGGGCCGCTTCGGCCCCGCTGGCGAACGGGTCGTCGTGGAGGAATTCCTGGAGGGCGAGGAAGCGAGCTTCATCGCGATGGTCGACGGCCAGCACGTGCTGCCGCTGGCGACCTCGCAGGACCACAAGCGGTTGCTCGACGGGGATGCGGGCCCGAACACCGGCGGCATGGGCGCATACTCCCCGGCGCCGGTCGTCAGTCCGCAGGTGCACGAGCGCATCATGCAGCAGGTGATGCTGCCGACGGTGCGCGCGCTGGCGGACGAAAACGCGCCGTACGTCGGTTTCCTGTACGCCGGGCTGATGATCTCAGCGGACGGCCAGCCGAAGGTGCTCGAGTTCAATTGCCGCTTCGGCGACCCCGAGACCCAGCCCATCCTCGCGCGGATGCGCTCGGACCTGACCGAGCTCTGCGACGCCGCGCTGGACGGGCGCCTCGCCGAAGCCCGCGTGGACTGGGATCCGCGGGCCGCCGTCGGCGTCGTGCTGGCCGCGGAAGGCTACCCCGACAGCGTGCGCAAGGGCGACGTGATCCACGGGCTCGATGACGTGGCGACAGGCGACGGCAAGGTATTCCATGCGGGCACGGCGCGGCGCGGCGACGAAATCGTCACCAGCGGCGGCCGGGTACTTTGTGCAGTCGGGCTCGGTGACACGGTGGGCGAGGCCCGGCGGCAGGCCTACGCGCTGGTGAGCGCGATCTGCTGGGATGGCATGCAGTTCCGGCGGGACATCGGCCATCGCGCGGTGGCCCGTGAGGGCTCAGACGCACAGTCTCAGCGGCAGCCGTCCACGTAGCCGACCGAGGGCTCGACACCGGCGCGGATCGACACGATCTTGTTGCCCACCGACTCCATGATGATGGCGTGCCGCCCGTCCCCTGCCGGAAACAGCAGGTAGACACCATCGAAGGCCCCGTCGTGGTTGCGAATCAACACGTCCGGATACAGACGCACGACAGAATCCATCGTGTCGCCGACCTGCACACCGAGTTCGGTACGGACACCCGGGCCACAGTCCGCCCGGGTGATCACGCCGTCCTCGACCATGAAACGCAGGCCGGGCAGCGCGTCGAACTCGATGAACTGGCATGCGGCGCCGGTGAGTTGTCCCCTCGCGCTCTCGCCGAGCAGAACCTCGGTCTCCGCGAGCGATCCGCCGAACGCCACCGCACCGACACCGTTGTAACGCAGCACGGGGGCCGTCGAGGAGCAGCCCGCGAGACCAGCGACCAGCAGCAGCAGCAGATTCCTGATGGCAGGCACTCACGTCTTCCCGTCGGGATCCGACCGCTAGCATAACCCGCTGCGGGCCGGGCCGGGGACCGTGAGGCACCGGCTCACTGCCGATGCGACGCGACGCTCCCGAGCCAGAAGGTACAGTCCCGCGCCGGCTACGATCGCGCCGCCGAGCACCGTCACTCCGTCCGGCAGCACGTTCCAGATCACGAGGTCCAGCCCGACGCCCCAGATCAACGCCGTGTACTCGAACGGCGCCACGACCGAAGCCGGCGCCGCGCGGAACGCCTCGGTGATCAGTTGCTGCCCGAGCGTCCCTGTCAGGCCGACGCCGAGCAACAGCCAGCCATGCTCGAGTCGCAGGTCCTGCCAGAGCGGCAATGCCAGCAACCCGGCGCCGACTGCAAGTGCGGCGGTGAAGGAAAACACCATGCTCTCGGTCGTGTCCGTGCGCGCGAGCAGCCTAAGGCTCACTGCGGCCAGCGCATAGCAGCTCATCGCGACGACCGCGGCAAGCGACGCGGTGGACACCCACTGCCCGCCCCGGGGGCGCAGCATCAGCAGCACGCCAGCCAGCCCTACCGCGATCGCCACCCATTGCGCGCGGCTGACGCGCTCGCCGAGAAACGGAATCGACAGCGCCACGATCAGCAGCGGAGCGAACATGAATATCGAGTAGGTGACGGCCAGCGAGGACTCGCGCACCGCATAGACGAAGCTCGTGAGCATCAGCACCGCGAGCACGCCGCGCAGCGCATGCAGCGGCAGGTTCACCGGGCGCAGCCGTCCGAGCCGGCCCCGCAGCAGCAACGGCAGCAGTATGAACGGCAGCGAGGTCGCGCCACGCAGGAAGCTCACCTGCATCGGGGGATAGTGGGCTGCGAGCAGCTTGAGCTGCGCATCCATGGCCGCGAATGCGGCCACGGCCAGCGTCATCGCGAGGATGCCCTTGAGGTTTGCTGGGTGCATCTGGAACCGGGCGAGCCGCCGGCCCCCGGTCGCCGGGGCCCGCGTCGCCGGGCCCCGCGGGCTGCTCTCAGCGCTTCATCGAATCGAAGAACTCGCCGTTCGTCTTCGTGTCGCGCATCTTGTCGATCAGGAATTCCGCCGCGGCGAGCTCGTCCATCGGGTGCAGCAGCTTGCGCAGGATCCAGATCTTCTGCAGCTCGTCGGCCGAGGTGATCAGCTCCTCGCGACGGGTGCCGGAGCGGTTGATGTTGAGCGCCGGGAAGACGCGCTTCTCCGCGATGCGCCGGTCGAGGTGGATCTCGCTGTTGCCGGTGCCCTTGAACTCCTCGTAGATCACGTCGTCCATGCGCGAGCCGGTGTCGATCAGAGCAGTGGCGAGAATCGTCAGGCTGCCGCCTTCCTCGATGTTGCGCGCCGCGCCGAAGAAGCGCTTCGGGCGTTGCAGCGCGTTCGCATCGACGCCGCCCGTCAGCACCTTGCCCGAGCTCGGGACCACCGTGTTGTAGGCGCGCGCGAGACGCGTGATCGAGTCGAGCAGGATCACCACGTCCTTCTTGTGCTCGACGAGGCGCTTGGCCTTCTCGATCACCATCTCGGCCACCTGCACGTGTCGGCTGGCGGGCTCGTCGAAGGTCGAGGAAACCACCTCGCCGCGCACGGTACGCGACATCTCGGTGACCTCCTCCGGCCGCTCGTCGATCAGCAGCACGATCAGGTACACCTCGGGATGATTGGCGGTGATGGAGTTCGCGATGTTCTGCAGCAGCATCGTCTTGCCGGCCTTGGGCGGCGAGACGATGAGCCCGCGCTGGCCCTTTCCGAGCGGCGCGACCAGGTCGATCATGCGCGCGGTCAGGTCCTCCGTGCTGCCGGTGCCGCGCTCCAGGCGGAAGCGCTTCGTCGGGTGCAGCGGCGTGAGGTTCTCGAACAGGACCTTGCTGCGCGCGTTCTCGGGCGAATCGAAATTGATCTGCCCGACCTTCAGCAGCGCGAAGTAACGCTCGCCGTCCTTCGGAGGCCGGATCAGCCCGGAGATCGTGTCGCCGGTGCGCAGGTTGAACCGGCGGATCTGGCTCGGACTGATGTAGATGTCGTCCGGGCCGGCGAGGTAGGAGCCCTCGGGAGAGCGCAGGAACCCGAAGCCGTCCTGCAGGATCTCGAGGACGCCGTCCCCGTAGATGTCCTCGCCGTTGCGGGCGTGGGCCTTCAGGATCGCGAAGATGATGTCCTGCTTGCGCGAACGCGCGAGGTTCTCCAGGCCCATCTGCTGGGCGAGCTTCAGCAGCTCCGGGATCGGCTTGTGCTTGAGCTCGCTCAGGTTCATCGAGCGGCGGCTGGCCTCGAGCTCGGCCGGGCTGATGACGTCGAGGTCCTCGCCGTCATGGAAGTCGTCCTGAGGCAGCTCGTCCTGGCGCGGCCCACGGTTGCCGTCCTGGCCGCCGCCCCGCCGCGTCCTCGCTTTCCGGACCGGCCTCGTCCCTGGTTGCCGAGGTAGCCTCTCACGGGGGGGCCTCTCACAGCTTGCTGTCGAGAAAGGCGGCTACGTCGGCCTTGCGGACCGCGCCGATCTTCTGACCCTCAGCCTGACCGTTCTTGAACAGGATCAACGTCGGGATTCCCCTGACGTTGAACTGCATCGGCGTGCGCGGATTCTCGTCCACGTTCATCTTGGCGACGACCAGCCGGCCGGCATACTCCGCGGCGACCTCGTCGAGAATCGGGGCGATCATCTTGCAGGGGCCGCACCATTCGGCCCAGAAATCGAGCAGCACGGGCTGCTCGGCCTTGAGCACGTCCTGCTCGAAGCTCGAATCGGTGACATGAACGATCTGCTGGCTCACCAGAGACTACCTCCGCTGGCGTCTAGAGTGTTTGGGTATGGGGTGTCGTCGGGGATGGGTTGATGAGGAAACTGCGCGGGATATCGAGTGACGGCGCGTTCCGACTGAGGCAAACTACCTGGATTGCTGATAAGTACCCTGAATTCTGGAATCCCGGTGCGCCGGCTCGGAAAGTCGGGCTTCGGTACCCGACGGGACGGCGTTCACTTCTGGCGGGAGCGGATTGATCCGCGTTCAGGCGTGTATTTCAACCCGCTTTGGAGCAATTTGCAAGACCGCCGAATGCGGCTACCCAACTGATGTCTGAAACCCACCTCACAGAAGTCTCCTTCACCAACCTGCACCTGCCCGAGGCCCTGGCGCGCGGAATCGCGGACACCGGGTTCGAGCGTTGCACCCCGATCCAGGCCCAGACGCTGCCGAAGGCCCTCGCGGGCTTCGACATCGCCGGACAGGCCCAGACCGGGACCGGCAAGACCGCCGCGTTCCTGATCGCGCTGTACGCGGCGCTGCTGCGCCGCGAGGTGCCGCCATCGCGCCGGACCAACGCCCCGCGCGCGCTGATCATCGCGCCCACCCGCGAGCTGGCCGTGCAGATCCACCACGACGCCGAGATCCTCGGCCAGTACACGGGCCTCAGCCTCGGGCTGGCGTTCGGCGGAGTGGACTACGAGAAGCAGCGGCGCGAACTCGAGCAGGGCGTGGACGTGCTGATGGGCACGCCCGGCCGGCTGATCGATTTCTACAAGCAGCGCGTCATCGACCTGAACTCGGTTCAGGTGCTGGTGCTCGACGAGGCGGACCGGATGTTCGACCTCGGCTTCATCAGCGACATCCGCTACATCCTGCGGCGGCTGCCGGCACCGGGCGAGCGCCTCAACATGCTTTTTTCCGCGACGCTGTCCCAGCGCGTGCTGGAACTCGCGTTCGAGCACATGAACGACCCGGAGCTGGTGCAGATCGAGCCCGAGAAGCTGACCGTGGATCGTGTCCGGCAGGTCATGTACTTCCCCTCGATGGACGAGAAGCCGCGACTGCTGGTGGGCCTGCTGCGCTCGATGGACCCGACGCGGACGATGATCTTCGTCAACCGGCGCACCGCGGCGGACCATCTGGCGAACCTGCTCCGCGCCAACGGGTTCAATGCCGAGGCGATATCCGGCGACGTCCCGCAGCGCAAGCGGCTGCGCATGCTGCAGGATTTTCATCGCGGCGAGCTCGCGATCCTGATCGGCACCGACGTGGCCTCGCGCGGACTGCACATTCCGGACGTCAGCCACGTCTTCAACTACGACCTGCCGCAGGACCCCGAGGACTACGTCCACCGGATCGGCCGGACCGCGCGGGCCGGCGCCGAGGGCGAGGCCATCAGCCTCGGTTGCGAGGACTACGTGGCCTCGCTGCCGGACATCGAGGACTACATCTCGCAGAAAATCCCGGTGGCGCCGGTCACCGAGGAACTGCTGGCCGCCGAGGTCACGATACCGCCTCGCGAGCGCAGGGGTCCGTCCCGTGGCGGCCCGGGGGGGCGCCGCGACCGGCCCGGGGAGCGCGGGGCCACGCGGGGCCGCGACCGTGGCCCGAGGCGAGGCTCCTCGCGTCCGGGCCCGCAGTCCTCGGCCAGACCGGCCGGACCCGCCGCCACAGAGCCGCAGAAGGCCGATTCGGGCAGCGACACCGGGGAAACCGCATCCAAGGCTCCTGCCAAGCGACGACGACGGCGCAGGAAGTCCTCCGGCGCGAAGGGCACACCGGACCAGCCGCCGCCTCCAGCCGAGGGCTGATCGCCAGCCTCAGGGCGCGAGTTCCGCCAGCGAGCGAATGCCGTGGAACTCTGCGGCGGCACTGACCGGCGGCAGCGTCGAGTCCGGCCGGGTCACCTGGTACAGCCAGACGATGCCTGCCTCCCGGGCGGCACGCAGCACGGCGGGGCTGTCATCCACGAACATCGCCGTTTTCAGGTCCACGTGGTGCCACTCGCGCAGCCTCGACCAGAAGACCGGCGATTCCTTTGGCGCGCCATAGCCGTGCGAGGAAACGAGTTCGTCGAAATGACCGGCGAGACCGGTCTGGCGGTTCTTGATGTCCAGGCTGACCGGGTGCGCGTTGGTCGTCAGCAGCAATCGCCGGCCGGTTGCACGGATGGCGTCCAGGAACTCGGGCGCCCCTGGGAGATAGCGCACGTGACCGCTCATCCGGCTCTTCAGCGCGGCGACGTCGAGGCCCAGTTCCTCGCTCCAGTGATCGATGCAATACCACTCGAGCGTGCCGCGCCGGGCGTCGAAGCGCGGCTTGAGCTCGGCCCAGGCCTCCCGCTGCGTCAGCCCGCGCGAAGCTCCCCAGGCGCGCGGCAGCATCTCGAGCCAGAACATGTTGTCGAAGCGCAGGTCGAGCACGGTGCCGTCCATGTCCAGGCAGACCGTGTCGATCCGGGCCCAGTCGGGCGGAAAGGCCGTGGCTGAATCTGAGCGGGATTGCACGGGGCGCGGCGCCGGGAATCGTTGCAGGCCGGCTATGATAGGCGTTTGGTCGGCCAGCCGAGGAACCTGCATTGAACACCCGCGTACACGTCGATCCGGCGGCCCTGCTACCTTCGGTGCTGGAACTGGTCCGCGAAGCCGGCACCGCCATCCTCGGGATCTATGCCTCGCCACAGAAGGTGGAATACAAGGCCGACGACTCCCCGCTGACCGCGGCCGACCGCGCGGCGCACGAGATACTCTCGCATGGCCTGTCGCGGCTCGAACCGGCGATCCCGGTGCTCTCCGAGGAGGCGGCAGAGCTGCACGACTACGCCGCACGCCGCGGACTCGGGCAGTTCTGGCTGGTAGACCCGCTGGACGGCACCAAGGAATTCATCAATCGCAACGGCGAGTTCACCGTCAACGTCGCTCTGATCCGGGACCATCGTCCGGTCCTGGGCGTCGTTTCGGCCCCGGCGCTCGGATTGACCTACTACGCTGCCGAGGGACACGGGGCCTATCGGCAGGCGGACGGCTCCGCGCCAGAGCCGATCGCGGTGCGAGCCGCTGCGAATCCGCTGGTGGTCGTTGGCAGCCGCTCGCACCGCGGGGACTCGCTCGATGCGCTGCTCGAGCGCATCGGGCCCTGCGAAATGCGCCCGATGGGCAGCGCGCTGAAATTCTGCCTGGTGGCCGAGGGGACCGCGGATTTCTACCCCCGGCTCGGCCCGACCTCGGAGTGGGACACCGCAGCCGCGCAAGCGGTGCTCGAGGTCGCCGGCGGAGCGGTGACGAAGCTGGACGGCGCGGCGCTGCGGTACAACGAGCGCGACACGCTGCTGAACCCGCACTTCATCGCCTTTGGCGACAAGCAACGCAACTGGCGGCAGTACTTCTAGGGCATGGAACTCGGATGGCCGCTGTTCGCCTGGCTCGGGGCCATGGTCGCGACCGCATGGTTCTGGCACGACAGCCTCGGTGCCCGCGAACGGGCCAACCTCGCTGCGGAGGAGGCCTGCCGGGGGACCGGAGCCCGGCTGCTGGACGGAACCGTCGCGTTCCGGGCCCTGCGGCCGGTGCGGATCGCCGGGGGAGCGCTGAACCTGCGTCGCACCTATGTGTTCGACTACACGACGGACGGCGTTACCAGGCAGCAGGGCTTCGTGGTGCTGACCGGGCAGCAGGTGGACGCGGTGGGGCTGCAGTGAGTCCGCCTATCCTCCCGGCTCGCACAGGGGGTAAGCTACGGCCCCGGTTCCTGCAGCGTCGATACGTACGCCTCCCGCCATGACGGAAGTTGACGACAACGTCGATACCGAGACCTTTCGGCACGTCGAACGACTGCGCCAGTTGCGCATCGAGCACCGTGATCTGGACGACGTGATCAACCGGCTGCAGCTGGACCTCTACGTGGACCAGGTGCAGCTGCGACGCCTGAAGAAGCGCAAGCTGCTCCTCAAGGATCAGATCGCCAGGCTGGAAAGCCAGTTGATACCGGATCTCAACGCCTGACCCGATGCGGGAGAAGCTCCAAGCCGTCGGCGAGGTGACCGAACGCCTCCTGCAGCCGGCGACGCTCGCGCAGGTGGCCATCGTCGCCGTCATGGTGATCCTGGGCTGGTGGATCGCCGGACTGCTGCGCCGCCAGTACCTGAGCGACCACGAGATTCCCGACTCGATGCAGGGCCGCATGCGCGAAGGCGGGCTGATCATCGCGCCGTACGCGCTGGCCCTGCTGCTGGTCGCGATGGTCGACGGACTGATGCACGCGATGGGCGTGCCGGCCGGGTTCGTGGACGTCGCCGTGCAGCTCGCCGGGCTGCTGATGCTGATTCGCGCCGGGGTTTACCTGCTGCGCCTCTCGCTGGGCAGTCGTGCGCGCGTCAAGGGCTGGGGCACACCGATCAGCTTCGTGATCTGGGGCTTCCTGGCGCTGCACCTGCTCGGCTGGGGCGACACGGTGATCTCGGCGCTGGACGGCATCGGCATCCAGGCCGGCAAGACACGCATCTCGGTATGGTCCGTGATGAAGCTGCTGGTGACGGTGAGCCTGTTCGTCGTCGCGGCGGTCTGGGCCTCGCGCTGGCTCGAGCGGCGGGTGCTCAAGCTCGAAGGGCTCGCGCCGAACATGCGGATCGGCCTCGCGAAGTTCACCCAGGCGTTCCTGATCGGGCTTTCCGTACTGGTCGGGCTCAACGCCGCGGGCCTCGACCTGACCACGCTGAACGTCCTGACCGGCGCGATCGGCATCGGCCTCGGTTTCGGGCTGCAGAGCATCGCGGCGAACTTCGTCAGTGGCTTCGTGCTGCTGATGGACCGGTCGATCAAGCCGGGCGACGTGATCAGCTTCACCGGCACGACCGGCACCAGCACCGAGGGCTTCGGCTGGGTGCAGGCGCTGCGTGGCCGCTATGTCGTCGTGCGTGATCGGGACGGCGTGGAGACACTGGTCCCGAACCAGAACCTGATCACCAATTCCGTCATCAACTGGAGCTACACGGATCCCCGTGTGCGGCTCAAGCTGCCCGTCCGGATCAGTTACCGGGACGACCCGGAGCTCGCGATGGCGCTGCTGCTGCGTGCGGCCGAAGGCCATCGGCGGATCATCCAGGATCCCGCGCCCGTCGCGCGCCTGATGCATTTCGGCGATCACGGTATCGAGCTGGAACTGCGGTTCTGGATCGCCGACCCGCACGAGGGCGTGAACAACGTGCGCTCGGACGTCAACCGCGCGATCTGGCGCCGTTTCCGCGAGCACGGCATCACGATCCCGGTCGCGCAGCGCGAAGTACGTCTCGAGATGGCGGGTCCGCGTCCAGACGATGCGAAACCGCCCCGCGAAGACTGAGGCACAGCGGACAGCCGCGCCACGAAGCTCAGCCGATGCCGATATGGGTCACGCCCGCGCTCGCCATCCCGGACGAGCTGCTCGAATTCCGGCAGGTCCGGGCATCCGGTCCGGGCGGCCAGAACGTCAACAAGGTCTCGAACGCAACCGAGCTGCGCTTCGACTCCGCCGCCTGGTCCGCGCTGCCGGGCGCGGCGCGGCAGCGCCTCGGCCGGATCGCCGGCCGTCGAATGAGCAGCGAGGGCGTGATCGTCATCGACGCGCAGCGGTTCCGCTCGCTGGAGCGCAACCGCGAGGATGCGACCGGCAGACTGATCGCGATGATCCGCCGCGCCCTCGAGGAACCCAGGCCGCGCCGTGCCACGCGACCGACGCGAGCGTCCAAGGAGCGGCGGCTGAGCGGCAAGAAGCGTGACGCCAGCGTCAAGCGGATGCGCGGCCGCGTACGCGGCGAGGACTGAGCGCTCGACGCCGCTGGCGCCTCAGCGGTGCACGACCTGCAGGATGCTGTTGCGGATCTGCTCGGCGAGCACCGACTGCGCGTCCGCGACGATTCCATCCAGCGTCGCGGGCTCATAGGCGAGCCGGCCCTCAGGGGTCTGCGAAAGCACGCCGTTCCCGATCAGCGCGGCTACGAAGCGGTCGAACAGCGCGCGATCGAAGAATTCCGGCGACTGCAGCTCGTACAGCAGCGCCATGCGCTGGGCCGTCAGCTGGCACTGGTGCACCAGCGCCTCGCGGGTGATCCGGCCGCTGCCTTCGCGCAGCAGCAGCGCGACCGTGATGTAGTAACGCTCGAGGATCGAGACGGTCGCGCGCGCCAGCAGCGAGAGCTGCACCGCCTCGCTGGACTCGGCGGGTGGACGCCGCCACTCGGAGCGGTCGTCGGACGCCGCGAGCAGGCCGTGGTTCAGAAGGTCCTCGAGCAGCTCGTCGACCACGCCAGGCAGCTCCGCATCGCTCCAGCGCAGGAAGTACTCGTCGGCGACGTAGGGGTACACGCGACGCGCCAGGCGGTACAGATCTGCCCTGCTGATCACGGAGTTGTTGAGGAATGCGCAGGCCAGCAGCGAGGGCAGCAGCAGCAGATGCAGCACGTTGTTGCGGAAATAGCTCGTCAGTACCGACTCGTCCTCGGTCATGTACACGATCTCGCCGAGTTCGTGCGCGCGCCGCTTCAGGATGCCGAGGGATTCGCCGTAGCGGATCATCGACGCACCGTCGCTGCCGGTCACCCAGACCTTCGGTGAATACGGGGCCTGCCTCAGCAGCGATGCGTAGAGCTCGAGCTGGCGGCAGAGGTCGGCCTCGCCCATGCTCTGTCGCGGCGTGGCCAGCAGCGCGAGGCCGATCAGGTTCACCGGCGTTACGCAGGCGGCCGCGTTGATCCTGGACATGATCGCGGTCGCCAGCTCGTCGGTAAGCGGCTTGAGCCAGTCCGGGCGAAAGTCCGAGCCCGAGGGTTCGCGCGTCCACTCGGGCGCGCGCGCACGGATCATCGGGTCCAGCGGCAGCGGCTCGCCGAAGCTCACGTACACCTTGCCGAAGCGGCTGCGCAGCGCGGGCAGCGCACGCAGCATGCCGAGCACGCTCTCCTTCTCCTTGGGGCGCCCTGACAGCTCGCCGATGTAGGTGCGCCCTTCCACCAGCCGCTCGTAGCCGAAATACACCGGCACGAACACCAGCGGCCGTCGCGGCTCCCAGAGGTAGCTGCGGACCGTCATCGACAGCATGCCGGTCCGGGGCTGCAACAGGCGCCCGGTGCGACTGCGCCCGCCCTCGATGAAGTACTCGAGCGAATGCCCCCGGGCCATCATCAGCCCGAGGTACTTCATGAAGACCGCCGTGTACAGATCGTTGCCGGCGAAGCTCCTTCTGAGAAAGAAGGCGCCGCCGCGCCTGAGGAACGAGCCGATCACGGGCATGTTCAGGTTGATGCCCGCGGCGATATGGGGCACCGCGAAACCCTTGTGGTAGACCACGTAGGACAGCAGCAGGTAGTCCATGTGGCTGCGGTGGCAGGGCACGTAGATGATCTCGCTGCCCTCGTCCACGGACTCGAGGCTCGAGAAGTTCGCGAGCTCGACGCCGTCGTAGAGCCGGTTCCACAGTCGCCCCAGCAGGCCGGACATGAACACGATGAACGGGTGGGAATAATTTGCCGCGATCTCGTAGGCGTAGGCACGCGCGACCTTGAGCGCCTCCCGCCTGCTGAGACCGCGCGTCTTCATCTCCTCGCGCACCGCGTCCCGCACGGTCTGGGTCCGCATCACCTGGGCGACGATCGTGCGGCGATGCGACAGGTCCGGGCCGATCGTCGCGGCTCGCTGGTTGCGCAACTGCGTCCGCAGCTGGCGCCACAGCCGGCGCGTCGCCCGCTGGGGCCCGCCGGCCTCCCGCAGCGACGCCTGCAGCTCTATCGCGTCGCCGAACAGTATCAGCAGGTTGCGGCCGTTCAGCAGCAGCGAGAGGAGCTTGCGGAATCGCCCGCCGATGTCCCAGTCCTCGGCGACCATCAGGCGAAACCATGACCGCTGGCGCCCGGGCGCCCGGCCGAAGAACAGGCTCACCGGCACCAGGTCCGCGTCGAAGCCCGGATCCTCCAGCCCCTGCAGGGCCAGCCGTCGCAGCGGCTCGGACAGGCGGCGGTCCACTCGCAGGCCGAGGAAACCCGCACGCCGCTCCAGGAACACCACGGCGACCTGCTGCTCGGAGCCGGCGCCGAACGGCTGCAGCGGAGCGGGCAGCCCGCGCTCGCGGCAGACGTATTCCAGCACCGCCATGTCGACGATACTGCGCTTCTCGAGCGCATAGACGATCGGTCGGCCTCGCTCGAGCCGCGCGGCGACGTCGTCCGGCAACACCGAGGGCCGCACCCAGAACGCGACGAAGCGGCGCACGACCGGCAACAGCAGCCGCTCGAGCGCGGTGTAGCCGCTCATCCCGGCAGGTGCCCGACGACCAGCAGATGACGATCCGAGACCGTCCTTACCTCGAGTTCACCGAGACCGCTGGCCTCGAGCTGGGCGCGGACTTCGCCGGGCTCGAAAGCGGCCAGCAGCGAATTGTGGAAATCCCGCCGCAGCACCTCCGGCTCGCCGGCTGCGTAGGTCGCGACGATGTCCTCGGCGGCCCGCATGGACGGCGGCCGGAACAGGTCCATCACCAGCACCGCGGCTCCCGGGCGCCCCATCGCTCGGATGCTGCGCCAGAGGACCAGCGGGTCGTGGAGGTGGTGCAGCAGGCTGTTGCTGATCACCGCGTCATAGGCGGGCAGCGGCACCTCGCAGCCGGGAAGCAATCCCCGCAGGAAGCGCACCCGCCGCTCGAGGGCCGGGCTAAGCACCAGGCGATCCCGCGCGCAATCGAGCATCGCCTGCGATCCGTCGAGACCGTGCACATGGACGTCCGGCAGCCTTGCCGCGAGACGCAACGCGATGTCGCCCGGCCCGCAGCCGAGGTCGAGGATCGTTCCGCGGTCGAACTCCGGGAACGTGGCAAGGAACAGCTCCACGAAGCGCTGGTTCGGCTCGGAGAAATCCGCGGCCGCGTACGCGCGCGCCTGGTCGAACTCATCCATGAGCTCGGGTTCGGGAATGCGCTTCATCTTGGCTCTGGGCTGCGGGCGGGCCGGGCGTGCCCGCGCTACTCGGACCGGTTGCCTTCGGACTGCTCGATTGCAGCGTCGAGCTCGCCCTTGCGACCCAGCGTGAGATCCTCGACTGCCCGGGCCTTGTCCTGGGTCTGGATCAGGTCGTCGAACACGGTCTCGTCAGTATCGCGACCCTTCTCGCGCGCGGCCTCCTTGTCCTCGGCGGTCTCAGGCACTGGCCCGCCGCAGGCGACGAGGACGACCAGCGCGAGGCCGGTCGCAGTCAATCGAGTGATCTTGCGCATGCGCATCCCCGCAGAAGTCCCCGGCAGATCTTAACCGATCGCCGGACGGGGGTCCGGGGTCCCGCGCAGCCTATTTCGCCAGTTCGTCGATCGAGAACAGGAAGTACGCGAAATAGTGATTGATGGCCCGGATCTGGTCGAGCAGCCTGTGGTCGGAGTCCAGCACGTGCAGCGTCGCCTTCTGTTCGCGTGCGAAGCGGAAGCTGTTGTCCACCGGGATCACCTCGTCGCGCCAGCCGTGCACGATCGTCGTCGGGCAGTTCGCCGGGCGCGGGCTGAACTTCTCGTAGCCCGGCATGTAAAGCGCCGGTGCGAGCAGGAACATCCCACGCGCCTGCAGCAGCGACGAACCTGCGACGGACACGTACCCGCCGAGACTCGAGCCGACCAGCACCAGCGAGCCGCGCAGGTCCTTGCAGAACGCCAGCAGCCGCGCCATGCGCGCCTGCGGATCGTCGATACCCCGGTAGTCGACTGACTCTACCGTGTAGCCCTCCTCGCGCGCGATCTCGGCCATCGCGGCGATCTTGCTGCCCCAGGGCTCGCTGTCCCGGCCATGTGAGAACACGACGTAGCGATCGGTCATTTTGATTCCCATCCCTTGCGCTTCGCCATTTACGCACATCATAGCCGCCGGCATGGCGGCTTTCCGGTAACAGTTCTCAACGCAAGCCGGAATGGCCGGCGCGGCGAGCCGGCCCTGCCCGGCCGGACGTGGACGGCCCGTTTGCCGCTGCCGGTTGCTCCATGCGAGAGTCCGCCGATGCAGGCAGGTTCACGATCGGCGGGCTGGCGCTTCGCGATAGACCGGGGGGGTACGTTCACGGACATCGTGGCCTGGGGCCCCGACGGCGCGCTCCACACCCACAAGGTCCTGTCCCGCGATCCGCGTCACCCGGGGGATCCCGCGCTGCGCGGTATGCAGTCCCTGCTCGAACGCGTCGGGGACGGCGCGCCTATCCTCGAGGTGCGTCTCGGCACGACGGTCGCGACCAACGCGCTGCTCGAGCGCAAGGGCGAAGCCACGCTGCTCGTGACGACCCGCGGCTTTCGCGACGCACTCAGGATCGGCTACCAGAACCGGCCCGAGATCTTCGCCCGCCGGATCCGGCTCCCTGAACTGCTCTATGGCGGCGTGGCGGAAGTCGACGAGCGCATCGATGCCCGGGGCCGCGTATTGCTGCCGCTGGACGTCGAGCAGTTGCGCCGCGAACTCGCTCGCCGTCGGGAAGACGGGTTCCGGTCGGTGGCGATCGTGTTCCTGCACGGCTTCTCGCATCCGGCTCACGAGCAGCACGCGGCGGAGCTCGCGCGCGAAGCCGGCTTCGAGGAGGTCGTGGCCTCCCACGCCGCAGTGCCGCTGCCCGGTTTCGTCGCGCGCGGGGACACCGCCGTCGCGGACGCCTACCTGACACCGGTGCTGCGACAGTACGTCGCCCGATTCGCCAGCGAGGTCCGCACCCGCTTCGGCGTGGCCGACGTGAGCTTCATGCAGAGCAACGGCGGGCTCGTCGACGTCGAGGGTTTCCGCGGCGTGAGCGGCGTACTGTCCGGGCCGGCAGGAGGAGTCGTGGGGCTGGTGGCCGCAGGCACAGCGGATCGCCCGCGCCTGCTGATCGGGCTGGACATGGGCGGCACCTCGACCGACGTCAGCATCTATGCGGGCGAGCTGCCGCGGCGCTTCGCCTCCGAAATGGACGGCATCCGCCTGCAGGCACCGATGATGGACATACACACGATAGCGGCCGGCGGCGGGTCGATCCTGCATTTCTCGGGTGGGCGGCTACAGGTCGGTCCCGACTCCGCAGGCGCGGACCCCGGTCCCGCCTGCTACCGCAGGGGTGGCCCGGCCACGATCACCGACTGCAATCTTGTGCTCGGCCGCATCCAGCCTGAGTTCTTCCCGAAGGTGTTCGGAGCCACCGGCGCGGAGCCGCTCGATCCCGCCGCCGCCCGCGCCCGCCTCGATGAGATCGCGGCGGAGATCCGGCTCGGTGGCGGGCCGCAATTCACGACCGAGTCACTCGCGGCAGCTTTTGTTGGCGTGGCCGTGGCGCGCATGTCGAACGCGATACGCGAACTGGCGCTGCGCCGCGGCCAGGATCCAGCGCGCTTCACGCTGCTCGCCTTTGGCGGCGCCGCCGGGCAGCACGCCTGTGAAGTCGCCACGGCGCTGGGCGTTCGCGAGGTTCTGCTCCACCCGCTCGCGGGCGTGCTGTCCGCGTTCGGCATCGGGCTCGCCGCCCGTCGACACCTGGTCAGACGGGGGATCGAGCTGCCGCTCGCTGCGGACGGTATCGAGGCGGCAGCGAGCGCGCTCGAGGAACTCGGCGGCGAGGCCCGCGGCGAACTGCTGCGCCAGGGCATTCCGGCAGCGGACGTCGCGCTCGAGTCGAAGGTCCAGCTGCGCTTCGCCGGCTCGGACACGACGATCGAGGTTCCGTGGCTGGAGCGCGATGCGCTGCTCGGCGAATTCGAGTCGCGTCATCGCAGCCTGTACGGCTTTCATCATCGTGGCGGCGAGGTGATCGTTGCTTCCGCTTCGGTGGAGGCGATCGAGCGCCAGGACCGCTGCCGCGGCACCATGCCGACGGAGGAACCCGGCAACGCCCCGGCACGCGGGCAGGCCCGCGTCTGGGAGGCGGGCGGGTGGGTAGAGTCGGTCGTGCTCGACCGGCGCTCCGTGCTCGAAGGAGGAGCGGTGGCGGGGCCGTCGCTGCTGGTGGGCGGCGGATCGACCGGGCTCATCGCGAGCAGCTGGACCGCCCGGCCATCCCCGGGCGGGATGATCGAGTTGAGCCGCGAGAGCCCGCGGCACGACGACGCGGCCGGCGGCAGCGCCAGCGTCGACCCGATGCGGCTCGAGGTATTCAACGGCCTGTTCATGCACGTCGCAGAACAGATGGGCGTGGTCCTGCAGCAGACTGCCAGTTCCGTGAACATCAAGGAGCGACTCGACTTCTCCTGCGCGCTGTTCGACCGCGACGCCAATCTGGTGGCAAACGCTCCTCACATGCCGGTTCACCTCGGGTCCATGGGGGCCAGTGTCACCGCCGTGCTGGCGGCGCAGGGCACGGACATCCGCCCCGGCGACGCGTTCCTGGTCAACTCTCCATACGACGGCGGCACGCACCTGCCGGACATCACCGTCGTCAGCCCGGTGTTCGACGAATCCGCGTCGGGCATCGATTTCTTCGTCGCGTCGCGCGCGCACCACGCGGACATCGGTGGAGTCACGCCCGGCTCGATGCCGCCGGACAGTCGCACGATCGACCAGGAGGGCGTGCTGCTGCCCCCGACGCGGATCGTGCGCGACGGGACGCTGGACGAGGCGGCGGTGCTCGCGCTGTTGCGATCTTCGCGCTGGCCGGCGCGCAACCCGGAGCAGAACCTCGCCGACCTGCGGGCCCAGCTGGCAGCCAACGCCCGCGGAGTACGGGAACTTGCGCGCGCGGCACGCGAGCAGGGACGCGAAGTGCTGCTCGCCTACATGGGTCATGTGCAGGACAACGCCGAGCAGTGCATGCGCGCGGTGCTGCGCCAGCTCGAGGGCGGCCGCTTCCGTTACGAGCTCGACAACGGCCAGTTCATCGCGGTCAGCGTCACGATCGACCGGCAGTCGGGCACTGCCGCGGTCGATTTCTCGGGAACCTCCCCCCAGCAGTGGAACAACTTCAACGCGCCCCGGGCGGTGACCGTGGCCGCGGTGCTGTATGTCTTCCGCACGCTGATCGAGGAGCCGCTGCCGCTCAATGCCGGATGCCTGCGTCCGTTGCAGATCCTGATCCCCAAGGGCTCGATGCTCGACCCGACGCCACCGCACGCGGTGGCGGCCGGCAACGTGGAGACTTCCCAGTGCGTCGTCGACGCGCTCTACGGTGCGCTAGGCGTGCAGGCGGCCTCGCAGGGCACGATGAACAACTTCACGTTCGGCAACGAGCGTCACCAGTACTACGAGACGATCGCCGGTGGCGCCGGCGCCGGTCCCGACTACGATGGAGCGAGCGGCGTCCAGACGCACATGACGAACTCGCGGCTGACGGATCCGGAGGTCCTCGAGAGGCGCTTCCCGGTGCTGGTCAGGGAATTCTCGATCCAGCCGGGCTCAGGAGGAGACGGCAGGCATCGCGGCGGCGACGGCCTGCTGCGCCGCGTCGAGTTCACCGAGCCCGCGACGGCGGCCATCCTCTCCAACCATCGTCGCATCGCGCCGTTCGGGCTGTCCGGCGGACTGCCAGGGCGCCCCGGGCGAAATCTGCTGCGGCGCCGGGACGGGACCATCGTGGAACTCGGAGCGACCGCCGAAGTCGCGGTGGAAGCTGCCGACCAGATCGAGATCGCCACGCCCGGTGGTGGCGGGTTCGGCGTCCCCGGCCGGACGCTGCGCTGACACCGGTAGCCGTGGCTCCGGCCTGCGGCGAAACGGCTCTCCGACCAGCCTGCCCGGCAGCCGGCCCTTCAACGACCCGACGGACATCCGCGTGCCGCGTGGCAACAGACGGGCCTTCACCCTGCGGATGCGGCTGCCCTCGGTCGAGTGCGTGATCAGGAAGGACTGCTGCTCGCTCGCACGCGGCGCGGAAAGCGTCACCAGCAGGCTGACCCGGCCTGCCGCAACGTCTTCCGGGGAGTTGATCCGCTCGTCGCAGATCACGCGGCTGTGCGTCTCGTTCTGCGAGTCCCCGAACAGGCCCGCTGCGACCAGCGGCCGCAGGAATGCCTCGACCTGGCGCGCCAGCCGCAACCTGATCGACGGATCGTGCGCCTCGAGCGCAGCCCAACGCGTGCCGAGGTCGATGCTCTTGACCACGGCCAGGCTGCGCCGCTGCCAGCTCAGCAGGCCACTGGCCGCGCTGCGCCCGGATCCGCCGGCGAGCGTGCGCAGTGCCAGCGGTCTCGGGTTGGCGGAGCGCAGCGACTGGATCGGATTGATGCCGTGAGCGATGAGCCTCGTGCGCTCCGTCTCGCTCAGCACGCGTGCCGGCCGCGTACCCGGCCGCAGCAACAGCTCGTCGTCGGGTGCTGCCTGCCACAGCGGCCTGTGCTGCTCCATGCGGCACAGCGCTGCGGCCACGGCGCCGCAGTTGGAGAAGCGCTCGTAGCGGCCGCGCAGCCGGTCATAGGCCTGGATTCGCGGAAAGCACATCACGGCCTGTTCGCTGTGAAAGGCGAGATCGCGCAAGCCGGTCAGCGCATCGCCGCAGGAATCCCATTCCGCCGGCGGGTCCACCAGCAGCAGCAGGTGGTTGTCGCGGCAGAACTGCGCGGCCACCAGCAGTGCACTCGGCCCCACGTCCCGGTCGCGCTCGAGCGGCGGCAGGCAGAGGAAGTCGATGTCTTCGGCAGAGCCCAGCGCAAACAGGCCGGTGCGACGCTCCGGCGATCCGATCAGGTCATAGTCCGTCAGCGCCGCGCCGTCGTGCCCGTCGGTGTTGCAGTCGACGTAGCCGATCGGGTGTCTGGCACCGGGCCGGAACGTCCGGTTCGGCCGGGTCGTCGGCAGCTCTCCCGCGAGTCGCACCAGCGTGGACTCCATCAGCGCACTGCGGACGCAGCGGGCCGTACCGCCGCGGATCGAGACTCGTCGGAAGATCTCCTGGTCCTCGATGAACTCCGAGCCCCGCGTCCGGACCCGCTGCACGACCAGGTTGAAGCAGTCCTCCTCGTGCGCGGCGACGTTGTCGTAGTCCACGGACGCGCGCAATGCCTCCCGCGAGCCGGGACTCAAGGCCTGCAGCACGAGTTGCTCCCGGCCGCTCGGCAGCACGATCGTGGCCCTGGCGCCGCCGTTTGCGACCCTGACGACTACCGCCTCGCGGCCACCGCCGTCGAAAAACTGCTCGACCGAATAAGACAGCGGACTCGGCTGCCAGAGGCCGCCGAACACCTGCTGGTACTCCGCGAAGCTCTTCAACCTGACGGGCCGGTTGACCGGGCCGCGTAGCGTGCGACCGACGAAGGCGGTTACGGCGCCGGAAACGAGAGCAATGCCCGAATCTGCGCCCGGCCGACTCGCCGCCTGAACACCCGTGTATGCGCTGTCCGGCAATCCGCCTCCCCAGCTGGCCGCAGCGAAGATAACACAACTTGTCGTGGCTGCCGGTCGGCCGCAACGCAAGCTCTTGCGTTTCCAGCCCGCAGGCCGCCCCCCGCTCAGCGCCCCGTCATCCCCGCGACCGGGTCGCCGGCGTCAGCTGGCTCGTCATCCCGGCCATCCCATGTCGAACCGACCGGGACCGCGTTTTCCACCAGTCGGGCCGAGGCCAGAAATGCGTCGTAGGTCAGTCCCGCGACGGTGACGGGAACGGCAATCCCGCGCACCTCGTCGATCACCTGCCCGGTGAGTGCCGGGTCGATCGCACCGCCGGCGTCCGCCAGCCGCTCAAGGGTCCGCTCGTCCTGAAGCTCCTCGAGCAGCGCGAGCTTGGCCTGGTCGGCATCGTGCTCATGATCCTCGAACGGCGGATACGACTGCACGTACAGGCGATCATGCTGCCAGCGGTACAGCAGGGGCTGGTTGACGATCGTCACTCGCGTTCCGGTGGGCAGCTGCTCGTACAGGGTCTCGACGTCCTCGGGGTAGAGCCTGATGCAGCCGTGACTCGCACGCATACCCACTCCGGCGGGCTTGTTGGTGCCGTGGATCAGGTAACTCGGCCAGCCCAGGTTCATCGCGCGCGTTCCCAGTGGATTGTCCGGGCCGGCCGGCACGCGCGGGGGCAGCGGGTCCCCTGCCTCGGCGTGTTCCCTGCGCACCGAGGCAGGCGGAGTCCACACTGGGTTCTTCCGCTTTGAAACGATCTTGGTGCGACCCAGCGGAGTCGCCCAGCCGACCTTGCCGATGCCGATCGGGTAGGTCGTGACCACGCGTGGCTCGCCCGCTGCGGCCTTCGGAAAATAGTAGAGGCGCAACGCAGCGACGTTGATGACGACACCTTCCGGCTTGACGTCAGGCAGCACGAACTGCGTGGGCAGCAGGATCCGCGTTCCGCCGCCGGGCAACCATGGATCCACGCCGGGATTCGCGTTCAGTATCTCGTCGAAGCCGAGGTTGAAGCGTCGAGCGATGTCGGCGAGCGTGTCGTCATCCCCGGCCACCGTCACCTGCAGCTCACCGACCACGCTGGTCGTTTCGGGATCGAACGCAAAGGTCTGGGTTGCCAGCGGGGCATGCACCTCGGGCTCGGGCGGTGGCGGAGGCGCGCGCTCCTCGTGCACGAACGTGCTGCAGCCGCCCGCGAGCATCAGCACTGCCAGGCAGAGCCCGCGCTGCGGGAGCCATTGCGCCATCCGGCCCGGCTGTGGCAACTCGTTACCCTCCTCGGCCCGACCGGGCATCCTCTCAGAGCAGCGTCGGGCGGTTCGGCAGCTCATCGCGGCTCCTCGCGCCTTCCAGCAGAGGGAAGTGGCGCGTGACGATCTCGCCGACTCCGTTCACGCCTGCGATCGAACCTTCCTCGAAACGACCTTCACGGAAGTGACGTTCCATCTCGACGCACACCTGCTGCCAGTCCTGTTGCGAAACACGACCGTTATAGCCACGATCCGCGACGATTTCGACATCGTGGTCGGCCAGCAGCACGTAGATCAGCACGCCGTTGTTCGACTCCGTGTCCCAGACGCCGAGTCCGGCGAACACCTCCAGCGCACGCTCGCGCGGTGCGAGTTCTCTGCTGATGTCGCCCGGCTCGAGCGCACCCTCGACAGCGAAGCGCAGTTCCGCACCATGGCTGCGCTCGGACTCCACGATCGCCTGCTCGATCGCATCGAGTGTCGCGGGCGGAAATGCCCGGTGCAGCGCACCGCGAGTAGCGAAGACGTGACGGAACCAGCGTGACCAGTCCATGCCGCTCACCATCCACCGGAGGCGCCGCCGCCCCCGAAGCCGCCGCCGCCACCGCTCCAGCCGCCCCCGAAGCCGCCACCGCCACCACCCCAGCCGCCGTAGCCGCCCGGGTAGCCCCAGCCGCTGCGGTGCCTCGAGCTCGCCCAGCCGCTGCCGCGCCCGCCGCCCGGACCGCCGCCCAGCGAGAAGATGAAGGCAAGGAATCCCGCCAGGATCGCGAGCCCGAGCACGCCGATCATCAGCCAGGTGAGGAAACCGATCAGCCCGCCGGTCGCCAGCGCGCCTCCGACGCGACCGAAGATGCGGCGCAGCACCGAGCCGCCGACCAGCGCGAAGATCAGCAGGAACGGCAGCAGGCTGAACAGTCCCGGAACGTCACGCGACGGCGGGCTCAGCTCCGGCTCCGGCAGCGGTTCGCCCTCGATCACGCGCAGCATTCGGTCCACTCCGGTGGCGATGCCACCGTAGTAATCGCCGCGCCGGAATTCGGGAACGATGTCCTCGTCGATGATGCGATTTGCGATCGCATCCGGCATCGCGCCCTCGAGGCCGTAGCCTACCTCTATGCGCAGCTTCCGATCGTTCAACGCGACGATCAGGATCGCGCCGTCATCCACGTCCTCGCGGCCGAGCCTCCAGGCCTCGGCGACGCGGATCGCGTACTGCTCGATGGCCTCCGGTTCGGTCGTCGGCACGACCAGCACCGCCACCTGGCTGCCCTTGCTGCGCTCGAACGCCCGCAGCTTGGCTTCCAGCGCAGCCTTCTGGTCCGGCGACAGCGTACCGGTCAGGTCGGTGACCGGGGACTGCAGTGGCGGCACCGCTGCCAGCTGCTGGGCCTGGGCCGGAGCACCCGCGAGCACTGCGGCGGCCAGCAGTACCGTCGTCGGAGAACGCAGCCAACTGGGCAGGCGTGCAATCATCGGCTGATGGTCGGCCGCGCCGGATTGCGGCCGACCACCCGGTCAGTTACTGGACGTGCCGGTGGCCGGCTGGCTGAAATCGACGACGGGCGGCTTCGAGATCGCCGCTTCGTTCTCGACGGTGAAGTTGGGCTTCACCTTGTAGCCGAACAGCATCGCGGTGAGATTGGTCGGGAACTGGCGCACCGTCACGTTGAAGTCCTGCACCGCCTGGATATAGCGGTTGCGGGCGACCGTGATCCGGTTCTCCGTACCCTCGAGCTGCGCCTGCAGGTCGCGGAAGTTCTGGTCGGACTTCAGGTCCGGGTAGGCCTCCACGGTCACGAGCAGGCGACTCAGGGCGCTGGTGAGCTCGCCCTGGGCCGACTGGAAGGCGGCCAGCGATGCCGGGTCGTCGGCGTTCACCTGGATCGAAGACGCCTTGGCGCGCGCCTCGGTGACAGCGGTGAGCACCTCCATTTCCTGGGACGCGTAACCCTGCACGGTGTTGACGAGGTTCGGGATCAGGTCGGCACGGCGCTGGTACTGGTTCAGAACCTCGGACCAGGCGGACTTCACCTGCTCGTCCTGGACCTGCAGCGTGTTGTACCCACAGGCGGAAAGCATCAGGCTTGCCGCCGCGATCAGTAAGACTCTCAAGGTGCGCATTGGACACTACACTCCCGTGGCAGCGTGGACGCGAAGCCACATTATCGTGAACATTTGACAGAACACCAGCACCTGCATCGGCCCCCGCGACCTACCAGATGCGGACCCGCTGCTCTGGCGCAAGGTACAGCGCGTCGCCTTTCTCGACTCCGAAAGCCTGCAGGAAGGCGGGCATGTTGCGGACTATGCCATTGACCCGGTACTCGCTGGGGCTGTGCGGGTCCGTGAGCAGCCGCCGCCGCAGCTCGTCGTCGCGGTACTTGCGTGCCCAGATCTGCGCCCAGCCGATGAAGAACCGCTGGTCGCCGCTCAGTCCGTCCATCTCCGGGGCGCTCTCCCCGGCCAGCGAGATCAGGTACGCCTTGTGCGCCACGGCGAGTCCCGAAAGGTCACCGATGTTCTCGCCGAGTGTCAGTTCGCCGTTCACGTTGAGCCCGTCCAGCGGGCTGAAGGCGGAATACTGCTTCACGAGTTCGGCCGTGCGCGCCTGGAAACGCCGATCGTCCTCGGGCGTCCACCAGTCGCGCAGCGCGCCCGAGTCGTCGAACTTGCGTCCCTGATCGTCGAACCCGTGGCTGATCTCGTGGCCGATGACGGCACCGATGCCGCCGTAGTTCACCGCGTCGTCGGCGTCGAGATTGAAGAACGGCGGCTGCAGGATCGCCGCCGGGAACACGATCTCGTTGGCGAGCGGATTGTAGTAGGCGTTCACGACCTGGGGCGCCATGAACCATTCGCCCGGGTCCACCGGCCGGCCGAGCCTGGCGATCTCGCGACGGTAATTGGCTTCCCGTGCCCGGAACACGTTGCCGACCAGGTCGTCGCGCCGCACGACGAGACCCGGATAGTCCTTCCATTGGTCGGGATAGCCGATCTTGACCGTGATGGCCGCGAGCTTGCGATGCGCCTCGCCACGGGTGTCCGTACCCATCCACTCGAGCTCGTCGATCGACTCGCCGAACGCGCGCAGCAGGTTCGCGACCAGTCCGTCCATCCGGCGCTTGGCCTCCGGCGGGAAGTGACGCTCGACGTAAGCCTGGCCGAGCACCTCGGCCATCACGAACTCGACCTGCTGCAGCGCGCGCTTCCAGCGCGGCCGCAGCTCGATTGCACCAGTGAGAACGCCCTCGTTGAATTCGAAGTGCCTCTGGACGAACGCGCGGGAGAGCAGCGGCGCGTAGTCGTCGATTCGCCGCACCCGCAGGTAGTCCTTCCAGGTCTCGAGCGGGATCTCCTCGAGCATGACGGCCAGCGCCTCGAAATAGCTCGGCTGGCTGATGATCAGGCGCCCGGGCTGCGGCAGCCCGGCGGCTGCAAGCCATGCCTGCCAGTCGAAACCGGGCATCAGCCGGTCTGCGTCCGCGACAGCGTAGGGGTTGTACGATTTCTCCACGTCACGCAACTGGACCTGGCTCCATTGCGCATCCGCGAGCCTGGTCTCGAGGTTGATCACGGCAGCCGCGGAAGCGTCGGCGCCCTCGCGACCGGCCATGCGGAGCAGGTCGGCGAGGTAGTCCTGGTACTGCCGGCGGATCTCCGCGTAGCGAGGCTCGTCGCCGAGATAGTAGTCACGGTCCGGTAACCCCAGCCCGAATTGCGTCAGGTACAAGGCATAACGGTCCGGCTGCTTCGCGTCCGGCAACACGGCGAGCCGCAGCGGCGCGGCCGCACCGAAATCCGCAACACCCGGCGGCGCGGAAACGAAGTGCCGCTGAGTGCGCCCGAAGTACTCGACCAGCTCCTTGCGGTCGGCGATCGCGTCGATCTCGCGTAGCGGCTCCGTCGAGCGGCGCAGCACCAGCTCGCTCGGCGCGGGCCTCGTCCATGAAGCTCGCATAGAAATCGCCGATCAGCTGTTCATTGCTGCCTGCCGCGGGCGAGTCCGCGGTCGCCGCCGATTCGGCGATGACCTTCAGGTTCTTCTCCACCGAGTCCTGTAGAACCTGGAACATGCCGAAGTTGGACTTGTCGGCCGGGATTTCCGTCCGGGCCAGCCAGCTGCCATTGACGTAGCGGTAGAAGTCGTCCTGAGGCCGCGTGCCGCGGTCGAAGTTGCCGAGCAGCACGCCGGAAGGACCGGCCTGGCCGCCGGCAGGGGCGGTCGCGGGCTGTTCCATCGCGGCGGCGCCGGCGCATGCTGCGGCCAGCGCAAGGCCCGCCAATACCTGTCGCATGGTGTTCATCGGGACACTCCATGGTGTGGACGGCCGCCGCCGGGGCGGGGCACAGGGAACGGGCCCGGGATTATAGATGCTTCAGCGCTGCCCGAGTCGCAGGTGTACCGGCCAGCGCACGCGCTTGAGCGTTCCCGGCGGCCACAGCGGTTCCAGCGTCGTGTGAAGTGCGACGAGCGGATCGTCGTCGTTCGCGTCCCGGTAACGCTGCAGCGCAGACCAGCTCTCGACGTAGCCGAGGAACTCATCGAGAGACCAGTTTTCCTCGAGGGCAAACTGCGGCGCGGGAAGTTCCCGCCACGGAAACGGGATGCTGCGGTAGCAATCCTCGACATGACGGCGTTCAGCGGGCCAGTAGGCTCCAAGGGTTTCGTGGTAGAACAGGCCTACCAGCCGGTCGATCTGCGGCTCGATGCGAAAAGTCTCGTAGGTCCAGACCGCGAGCACGCCGCCGGGAACCAGCACGCGACGGCACTCCTGGTGGAAACGCTCGAAGTCGAACCAGTGCAGCGCCTGGGCCACGGCCACCAGTGAGGCTGAGGCGGTCGCTACGGGCAGCCGTTCCGCGAGCGCGGCCACCCGGTGCACCGCGGGATGAAGACTCGCCTGCCCGAGCTGTGACAGGCTCGCGTCCAGCGCCAGCACGAGGTCGAACCGGCCGGCCAGAGGGATCGCGGCTTGTCCGCTTCCCGCCGCACAGTCGACCGCCAGCCGGCGATCAGGCGCCAGCGATGCGACGTGGTCGATGAGAAGATCCGGGTAACGTGGACGAAACCGGTTGTAGGCCGCTGCCTGGCGGGAAAAATGATCCTTGAACGACACGCGCGACTCCGACGGCATGGTGCTCGCCCGGCAGCGGCGTCGCAAGCCGGCGGGAAGCGCGCTCGGCGCTGCAAAAAAAGACCCCGGGTTTTGGGCCCGGGGTCGAGGTAGCGGACTTTGGTCGAAGGGAAGGGAAAAAGTCCGCTAGGGGATGATCGGCTCAGCCTTTCAGTGCAGCCTCGCCCACTGCAGCACCTTGACGTCGCGGGACCGGCGCCCGAAGTTACGGGCGATGATCGCGACAGCCTCGCGCAGGTCGCGGCCGAGACGCGGCTGCTGGTCGAGCTCGACGACGCCGCGATACTCCTGCAGGCCGCGGGGATCGGGCTCGTCCACCAGGAAATGCGCGTAGTACTTGACGGCCATGGGCGGCAAGTTACCGACGGCATGGGCGGGCTTTCCGTGAACGGGACCACATAATCCGCGCGGGACCGAATCGAGGCCAGGAACCATGACGCGATACCGAAAACCCGCACCGCAGGGCTCGAAGTACGTGACTGCGGAGGGCGCACGCAGGTTGCGCGAGGAACTCGACTACCTGTGGCGGATCGAGCGCCCGGCCGTGACCCGGGCCGTCTCCGAGGCGGCGGCCCAGGGCGATCGGTCGGAGAACGCCGAGTACATCTACGGCAAGAGACAGCTGCGTGAAATCGACCGGCGACTGCGCTTCCTGCGCAAGCGACTCGAGGGGATGGTCGTCGTCAGCCGGCCGCCCGACGACACCTCGCGCGTGTTCTTCGGCGCCTGGGTCAGGCTCGAGGACGAGGAAGGAGGCGTTACGGAACTGCGCATCGTCGGGCCGGACGAAATAGATCCTGCTCGACGCTACGTGAGCATGGACTCGCCGCTGGCGCGCGCACTGATGGGCAAGCGCCGCGATGCGGAGGTCACGGTCGAGGTGCCCGGTGGCAGCCGTAGCTTCCTGATCACCGAGGTCCGCTACGAGCCGGACCCGGAAGACACCCGGTAGTAGCGGCGGACCGGCGGGCGGGCGAGCGCCCCTCGCGTATCAGATCGCCCGGACGTTCTTGAACTGCCAGGGATCGGTCTGGTCGATGTCCTCCGGGAACAGCCGTCCCCGGTCGACCAGCGGATGCCACTCCGAGTACTCGCCTACGACCAGGCCGAGATACGGCCTGCAGATCTCCAGCATGCGGCGGAAATCCAGTCCCTCAGGCTCGACGATGCCCGCGTTCGGATTCTCCATGGCCCAGACCAGGCCCGCCAGCACGGCCACCGTCACCTGCAGCGAGGTCGCGTTGTTGTGCGGCACGAGCTGCCGCGCCTCCTGCACGGAGAGCTGCGACCCGTACCAGTAAGCGTTCTTCTTGTGGCCGGCCAGCAGCACGCCCAGCTCGTCCACGCCCTTGACGATCTCGTCCATCAGGATCCGCTTGCGCTCCTGGAGCACCCAGCCGCGACCCGCGAACTCGTGTACGGAGAGCACCGCATCGTCGCAGGGATGGTAGGCGTAGTGCACCGTAGGGCGATAGGCGAGCTGTTCGCCCTTCTTGACCGTCAGGTAGTCGGAGATGGATATGGACTCGCCGTGAGTGATCAGGAAGCCGAGGATCGGGCCAGCCATCGGCGTCCAGGTCCGAACGCGCGTGCCTGCACCCGGATGCATCAGGTAGATCGCGCTGCCCCGGCCGAAATCATGCTTCTTGCCGTCGCGGGGCCAGTTCTTCTCGTGCGAACCCCAGCCCAGCTCGGCGGGCTGACATCCCTCGCTCACGAATCCGTCCACCGACCAGGTGTTGACGAACTCGCCCGGTTCCTTGGCATAGGAGGCGACCTGGGTGTCCCGCTCGGCGATGTGGATGGTCTTCACGCCCAGCTTCTGGGCCAGCGCCGCCCACTCCTCGCGGGTGTTCGGATCACCGCTGTCTACCGCCGTGTCCTCGGCCACGTTCAGCAGTGCCTGCTTGACGAAGTGGGAGACGAGCCCGGGGTTCGCGCCGTGGGTGATGACCGCGGTCGGTGCACGTGTCTGGGATTCACCCAGCGCGAGCGCCTCCTCGCGCAGCGCGTAGTTCGTCCGCCGCGAGGGCGGAATCGTCGGGTCCGTATAACCGCCGGGCCAGGGCTCGATGCAGGTGTCCAGGTACAGCGCACCCTTCTCCCAGCAGAACTTGATCAGCGCGAGGCTCGAGACGTCGACGGAGAGGTTCAGCAGGAAGTCGCCGCGACCCACCAGCGGGTCGAGTACGTTCTTGAAGTTCTCGCGGGTGAGCGGGTGCCGGATGAAGCGGATGCCGTATTCGGCCGCAACCTTCTGGCCGAGCTCATCGGCGGTGACGATCGTGATCTGGTCGCGCGGGATCGCGATATGCCGCAGGATGAGCGGCAGGACACCCTGGCCGATGCTGCCGAAGCCGACGAATATCAGCCGCCCGGGGAAGGCGACGTGAACTGGATAATTGCTCATTTTTCGGGAACCACGAAACCAGCTTTCAGGAAAATCGATTCGAGTGTACCGCGAAACGCGTTGCAGTCACTTGCGCGATCTGCCGCGCACTCAGCCACGCGGCGCGCCCTCCCGCCAGTGCGGCGGGTAGGTGCGATCGTATCCCGGCAGCGACTCCATCCGGCGGATCCAGCGTGCAATGCCGGGATAGGTCGCTTCCATCGGCAGGAAGCGCGAGCGCAGTTCCCCGGCTTCCCGCTTCTCCATCGCGCGCAGCAGCAGCATGATCCCGGGGAACATCACCATGTCGGCGGCCGAGACCTGCTCCCCGACCAGCCAGTCGGAGTCGCCGAGCCGGCCCTCGATGGTTCTCGCCTCTCCGGCGAGCAGGTGCATCGCCTTCGTGAACTCGTCGACCTGCTGGTCCACTTTCTCGAAGAACACGGCCGAGACGACTCGCATCAGGTGGCTTTCCACGTAGGCCTGGTATTCGCTTATCACGCGCATGATCGTGGCACCGTCCTCGGGACTGCGGCCGAAGAGCGGCGGCTCCGGGTACTTGCGGTCCAGGTAATACAGGCAGGCGAGCGACTCGAACACGACGAACTCGCCGTCCCTGAGCACAGGCACTCTGCCGCGGGGATTCATGCGCAGCATCTGCGGCGACTTGTGCTCCTGCTTGGAGAACTGCAGCAGGTGCGATACGTAGGGCAGCCGCTTGTATTCCAGCGCCAGCAGCACGCGCCAGGCGTATGGACTGCCGCTGCCCCAGTACAGTTCGAGCGCCATCGAGAGTCCTCCGGTTGCCGGGCGTCTGCACGCACGGCCGAAAGGGGATTCTAATGACTGGTCATTGCGGGCGATACTTCGGGAATGACGGGACTCATCGAGCAAGGCACGCTGATCGAGGCCGAGGCGCTCGCGCCGCGGCTCGGTTCGCCGCGCGTGCGCGTATTCGATTGCAGGTTCGACCTCGCGCGACCGCGCTACGGCTCCGAGAGCTACCGCGAGGCGCACCTGCCCGGCGCCATGTATGCAGACCTCAACCGGGATCTCTCCGCGCCGCCGACGCCTTCGAGTGGGCGCCATCCGCTGCCGGACCCCGATTCGTTCGCCGCCTGGTTGCGCGCCTGGGGCGTGGACCAGGACTCGGAGGTCGTCGCTTATGACGACGGCGGCGGCATGTACGCCGCCCGCCTCTGGTGGATGCTGCGGTGGCTCGGGCACGACAGCGTTGCGGTGCTGAACGGCGGGCTCGGGCGCTGGCGGCAGCTCGGGTTGCCGTTGGCCGACGAGGTACCGTGCCCGGCCCCCGGCAATTTTCGCGCGAGACTGCGTGCCGGGATGGCCGCGTCCGTCCAGAGCGTCGCGGCAATCGCGACCGATCCGGATTCACGGCTGCTCGATGCGCGCGGGCCCGAGCGCTACCGGGGCGAAACGGAGCCCATCGACCGCGTCGCGGGCCACGTGCCGGGGGCGCGCAATCAGCCATACGGGCGCAGCCTCGGCCCGGACGGCCGTCTGCTGCCGACACCTGAACTGCGCGCGCTGCTGGTCGCCGGCCTCGCCGGGATCGCTGCTGAGCGCACGGTCGTCATGTGCGGCTCCGGCGTCTCGGCCTGCCACCTGCTGCTGGCGATGGAGCACGCAGGACTGCGCGGCGCAAGACTCTACCCGGGCTCGTGGAGCCAGTGGTCGAGTGATCCGGCGCGGCCGGTCGCGACCGGGGAGGAGCCCTGAGCCCGCGGCACCGGCGAGCCTGCCGCTGCGGGACGCTTCTGCTATCTTTCGCGCCTCGCTTTCCTGCCGGGACCGGGGCCAGCGTCCAGTGACGGAGTCAGTTCGCAGCGCCGCGTCAGGCGGCGCCTGGAAAATCGAGGATTCGCTCGAGCTCTACGCCGTCGAGGCCTGGGGCGGCGGCTATTTCGGCATCAATGCCGACGGCCACGTCGTGGTTCGCCCGGACCAGAGCACCGAGCACGAGATCGACCTGCACGAAGTCGTCCGGGGGCTCGAGGCGCGGGACCTCACGGCTCCGGTCGTGCTGCGGTTCTCGGACATCCTCCGCCACCGGCTGCGGCGCCTGCATGAGGCTTTCGCAACCGCGATCGCCGAGAACGACTACCGCAGCCACTACGCCGCGGTGTTCCCGATCAAGGTCAACCAGCAGCGCCTGGTCGTCGAAGAGATCTACAGCTACGGGCGCGAGTTCGGCTTCGGCCTGGAGGTAGGCTCGAAGCCGGAGCTGCTGGCCGTGATGGCGATGATGGAAGCCGAGCCCGGGCGGATGATCATCTGCAACGGCTTCAAGGACGACAGCTACATCGAGGCGGTGATCCTGGCCACGAAGCTCGGCAGGACCATCATCCCGGTGGTGGAGAACTTCAGCGAACTGCAGCTGATCCTGAAGCACGCGCGCGACTACCAGGTAAGGCCGCGCATCGGCGTGCGCGTCAAGCTCGCCAGCGAGGGCGCCGGCCGCTGGCGGGAATCCGCAGGCGAGAAATCCAAGTTCGGCCTGTTCATCACCGAGATCCTCGAGCTGGTCCGCATCCTGAAGGAGCACGGCATGGAGGACTGCCTGCAGCTCGTGCACTGCCATCCCGGCAGCCAGCTGCAGGACATCCGCCGGGTCAAGGACGCCGTCAACGAGCTGGCGCACGTCTACGCCGAGCTCAAGCTGTTGGGGACGGGCGTGCGCTACATCGACATCGGCGGCGGCCTGGGCGTGGACTACGACGGCAGCCGGACCAACTATCCCTCGTCGATGAACTACACGCTCGCCGAGTACGCGAGCAACGTGGTGTACCGGATCGCCAGTGTCTGCAACTCCCGCGGGATCGATCACCCGGTCATCGTCAGCGAGTCGGGACGTGCGATCGCCGCGCACCACAGCCTGCTGGTGTTCAACATCCTGGGCTCGTCGAGGCTCGACAAGTTCCAGGTCGGGGAAGCGCTGGAGCGGGATGCGGCCCCTGCCGAGGGCATGCCGCAGCCGGTACTCGATCTGCTCGACGCCTATCACTCCGTCTCGGAACGGCGGCTGGTCGAGTGCTATCACGACGCGCTGCAGGCGCGCGAGCAGGCGCTGCAGATGTTCAACCTCGGCTACCTGGACCTCGAGGCGCGCGGCCTGGTGGAGCGGCTCTACTGGGCGACCTGCTCGAGGATTCGCGCCTACTGTCGCCGGCTGGGCTCGGTGCCGGAGGAGCTGGCCGGCCTCGAGGCGATCCTGAGCGACATCTACTTCTGCAACGTCTCGGTGTTCCAGTCACTGCCGGACGCCTGGGCCATCGACCAGCTGTTCCCGATCATGCCCATTCATCGTCTCGACGAGCGTCCCGTCCGCAACGCCGTGCTGGCGGACATCACCTGCGACTCGGACGGAAAGATCGACCGCTTCGTCAGCCTGCGGGAGACGAAGCGCACGCTTGAGCTGCACGAGCTTCGGGAGGAGGAGCCGTACTGGCTGGCCGCCTTCCTGGTCGGCGCCTACCAGGAAACGCTGGGCGACCTGCACAACCTGTTCGGTGACACGCACGTCGTGCACATCAAGCTGCACGACGAGGGCGGCTGGTGGATCGAAGAGACGGTGAAGGGCGATACCGCCGCGGAGGTCCTGCGCTACATGCGCTATGACGTGGAGAAGCTCTATCCGCGGCTCGCCCGGGACTGCGAACGGGCGGTTCGCGACGGCCGGCTCTCGCTCGCCGAGAGCCAGGCGCTGAAGCGCTTCTACGAGTCGGAACTGAACGGATACACCTACCTCGAACCGGGCTGAGGGGTATCGCGACGGAATCGGCGCCCAGGCGCCGGGGCGCATCCGGCCATCCTCGCACTGCCCGCGCCAGGGGTGCCGGGACCTTGATCGGGAGAGTTCGCTTGGACCTAAAGACACTGATCGCAATCTTCGGGACCGTGTTCCTAGCCGAGCTCGGAGACAAGACCCAGCTCGCAACGGTCCTGTTCGCCTCCAACCGGCAGAACGCCGCACTGTGGGTGTTCATCGCGGCTTCTGCCGCGCTGGTGACTTCCACGGCCCTCGGAGTGCTGGCCGGGAACCTGCTTTCGCAGCACGTCAATACGCGCCACCTGGCAATCGTCGCCGGCATCGGCTTCATCGCGATCGGCCTGTGGACGCTCTGGGGAGCGCTGCGCGGCTGATCGCGCTGTCACTGGAACTTAACCCGTCGTTCACCGGGTGGTAACCCCGCTCGCGTGCAATCGAGCTCCGTACCGACCTGGGAAAGACGGCATGCTCGAGGAAACCATCGACCCGCGTCCGCCGTTGCTGCCATTCGCCGAGCGGCTGGCAGCGCTGGCCCGCGACCGCTACGGCGAGTCGGCGCAGCTCGACTGGCTGCGCTACTGGAACGATCGCGAAGGCGTCTGGACAAACCTGCGCACGATCGAACACTGGTTGCATCGCTCGTCCGGCTGAGGGGCTCGAGGCACATGGTTTCTTGCGGCGCAGCAGCAGTCGGGCCTTGCTGCACTGCGTCAGCGATTGTTGTTGCGGCCGGCGCGTGAGCTGAGTAGATTTGGGGCCAAGCCCGTTCGGCTTGTGCGTTCGGCAAAGACATGGTAACGGCAGACGGCCAGATCTAGAGCATCACGCATTCCCCGCTCCGGGCAATCACCCGCCTTTATCCCTCGCCGTCACCCATTCCTCCGATGACCACCCTCTACGTAGGTAACCTGCCCTTCAGCACCGACGAGGCCGAACTGCGCAGCCTCTTCGAGCAGCATGGCTCGGTCGAATCAGTGAAGGTCGTCAGCGACCGGGAAACCGGACGGTCCCGGGGCTTCGGCTTCGTCGACATGCCGGCCGCGGACGCACAGGCGGCGATAGCGCAACTGAACGGCCATGAATTGAACGGCCGGGCGCTGCGCGTGAACGAGGCCCGCGAACCTGCGCCCCGGCGGCCGCGTGGCGGCCCCGGCGGCGGCGGTCAGTGGTAGGTCGCAGGCCGGGCACCGGGTCCGCGAGTCGCTCAACCATGCAATCTGCCGCGATCCTGTGAAGGGCTTCGGATAAACTATGTGGCGGATCGTTGCCCTTCCGTGCCTTGCAGGGCGCCTCGCGGCGTCTCGTTTTGCCAAGCCGAATCGTCTGCGATCAGGTGACAGGATCGACTGCTCGAGCGTTGGCCTGCTGCAGGTGAACGCCTCTTTGACGACCTCGGCTGCGAAATCTCCTGTTGTGCTTTTCTTGAACCGAGCCATGTCCTCGATGGGCCTCTGGCCGGATGTGTGTAACCCTCGAAGGATGTTCGAATGACCAAGATCTATGTGGGCAATCTGCCTTTCAGCGCGACGGAGAGCGAGATTCGCGACCTGTTTGCACAGCACGGCACGGTGGAATCCGTGGCGCTGCCGACCGACCGTGACACGGGCCGTCCGCGCGGCTTCGGTTTCGTCCAGATGCCGGACGCCGATGCACAGCGGGCCATGGAGGCGCTCAACGGCTTCAACCTCGGCGGTCGTCCGCTGCGCGTCAACGAGGCGCAGGATCGCCCGCGTTCGCCGGGCGGTGGCGGCGGCCGGCCGGGCGGCGGTGGTCGTCCGGGTGGCGGCGGCTACGGCGGCGGCGGCGGCGGCGGACAGCGCCGCTGGTAATCCGCTGTCCGGCCGGGTCACCGGCCGGCCGTTGATTGCTTGACGCAGGAAGGCCCGGGACACTTCCCGGGCCTTCTTTGTTTGTACGTCATGGCCCGGGGCCCGGCCGTGGTCACCACATGCCGCGCAGGCGAGCAGCAACGTCCACGCGGGCGCTGCCCTTTGAAGCCGGCACATCGCTGCGATTGTCAGGTTCCGCAGGCCAGGTCACCGACTCAAACCGGGCGAGCACCTCGTCGGTCAGGAAGCGGCTCCTGGCCCCATGCACGTAACGGTCGCCGGTAGCCGCCTGCTGGACGACATAGAACCGCAGCGGCGCGAGCAGATGCAGCTCGCTGCGCGCGCGCGTCAACGCGACGTAGAGAAGGCGCCGTTCCTCGTCGATCAGCTCGGGCCGCCCCGTCGAGAACTCCGACGGGAAACTGCCGTCGGTCACGTTCAGCACGTAGACGCACTCCCACTCCTGCCCTTTGGCCGAGTGCACTGTCGAGAGCACCAGGTAGTCCTCGTCCAGCAGCGGATCGCCAGCAAGGTCACCGCTGGCCTGCGGCGGATCCAGCGTGAGCTCGCTGACGAATCGCTCGCGGGTCGCGAACTGCACCGCGAGCCGCTCCAGCTGGTCGAGGTCGCCCCGGCGCGGCCCGGCCTGCGGGTAGAGATCCTCGAGCAGCGGGTCATACCACCTGCGAATCCGCGCGATCTGGCCTTCCCAGGGGGCGTCCGGAGCGCCGACATCCGCCATCATCTGGACGAAATCGGGCCATGGCCCGCGCGCCGCGGCGGGCGGGCGGTGACCAGCCAGCGCGCTCCAGCGGTAGCCAGCCGCCTCGAAGGCCTCGCAGCCGCGCTCGGCGAGCACCGGACCGATGCCGGGCAGCAGTTGCAGCACGCGGAAGGCGGCGATCCGGTTGCGCGGGTTGTCGGCCCAGCGCAGCACCGCGAGCAGGTCCTTGACGTGCGCCGATTCCAGGAACTTGAGCCCGCCATATTTCACGTAAGGGATGTTGCGTCGCATCAGTTCCAGCTCGAGAACGTCGCTGTGATCCGAATTGCGGAACAACACGGCCTGGCGCCGCAGCTCGACGCCCTGCTCGCGGGCCTCGAGCACGCGCTCCACCACGTAACCTGCCTGGCCCTGGTCATCGAGGACCGTCACGAACCGGGGGAGCGCACCGGCGCCCCGCTCGCTCCTGAGCTCCTTGCGGTGCTGCCGGCGCGCCCCGGCCATCAGCGTATTCGCCGCATCCAGCACTGACTGCGTGGAGCGATAGTTCTGCTCGAGCGCCACGACCTGCGCTGGCGGCTCGAACTGCGCCGGGAATCCGAGGATGTTCTCGACGGTAGCAGCGCGGAACGAGTAGATCGACTGTGCGTCGTCCCCGACCACGGTGACGCCCCCGCCGTCCGGCTTCAGGCGATGCAGGATCTCGGCCTGCAGTGCATTCGTGTCCTGGTACTCGTCCACCAGCACGTGGTCGAAGCGCGATCCCAGCTCCGCGGCCAGGCCCGGTTCCTGCATCATCGCGTGCCAGTACAGCAGCAGGTCGTCGTAGTCGAGCAGTTGCTGCTCCAGCTTGGCCTCGACATAGCTGCGGAACAGTCCGCCAAGCGGCTCCTCCCACTCCAGGCACCAGGGGTAGGCGATCTCGAGCGTATGCCGCAGTGATCGCGCGGTATTCACGCGGTGCGAGTAGATCCCGAGGCAGGTGTCCTTGCGAGGGAATCGTCGCTCGGTACGCGACAGGCCCGCTTTCTGCCGCAGCACGTCCATCAGGTCGGCGGCGTCGCCGCGATCGAGGATGCTGAAGGCGGGATCGAGTCCGAGGCGAGCCGCATATTCGCGGATCAGCCGGTTGCCGACTGCATGGAAGGTCCCGGACCACGGCAGGCGCAGGTTGCCGATCGAACCGGTCGCCGCCGCGCGGCTCCCGGCCACCTCGCCGACCACGCGCTGGGCGCGACGGGTCATCTCGATCGCGGCGCGGCGAGTGAAGGTCAGCAGCAGCAGCCGCTCCGGCGGGACACCCTGCAGCAGCAGGTGAGCGACGCGGTGTGCCAGCGTGCCGGTCTTGCCGGTGCCCGCACCGGCAATGATCAACAACGGGCCCGCGACGAAGCCGCGATGCTGATCGGGCTCGCCGTGGGTCGCCGCGGCGAGCTGCGCAGCGTTCAGTCGCTCGAAGACCGTCGGGTTGCTCATCGATCGGGTCAATATAGGCAAGGACTGTATGGATATCCAGTAGCGTGGGCGGACGCGCCGCGGCCTGTAAGATGCACCGAGCCTAATATCCGGGAGTCGAGCATCGCATGGACGAATTCAAAGTCAGCGGCCTGCTGTGGCGCATGGCCTTCTCAGTCGCGCTGGTGTTCCTGACCTTCAATCCTTCGGGCGTCTCCTACTACCACTGGCTCGCGGACGGCTTTCCCTCGGTCACGCCGGCGGAGGCGATCGCCGGCATCGTGCTGCTGGGCCTGTGGATCTTCTTCATCCGCTCGACGCTGCAGGCTATGGGCACGGTCGGACTCGTGCTGCTGATGGGGCTGTTCGCCGCGATCGTCTGGTGGATGGTGAGCCAGGGCTGGCTGGAAATCGCGCGCCGCTCGACGATGGCCTGGATCGTGCTGACGATCCTCGGGCTGGTGCTCGGGTTCGGCATGTCCTGGGCCCACATCCGGCGGCGGATCTCCGGACAGGCGTCGGTCGACCGGGTGGACTGAGCATCAGTGGCCGGCCCGGACAGGGCCGGCCGCCTGTCCGGCTCAGCCCAGCATGCGCATGATCCTTTCCTTGCCCTCGGTGTAGGGCGGATAGCGCAGCGGCGCGTCCAGCCGGAAGCTGCGGTGCATGATGGCCTTCATGTGGCTGAAGGTCTCGAAGCCGAAGTAGCCCTGGTAGCGACCCATGCCGCTGTTGCCGACCCCGCCGAACGGCAGCTCCGGCGAAACCATGAAGATCACCGCGTCGTTGATGCAGACGCTGCCGGCGCTGACGCGCTCGATGACCGCATCCTGCGCCGCGCTGCTCTTCGAGAAGACGTACAGCGCGAGCGGCTTCGGGCGCGAGGCGGCGAACTGGATCGCCTCGTGCATCTCGGCGACCGTGATGATCGGCAGGATCGGGCCAAAGATTTCCTCCTGCATCAGCGGCGAATCGGGCGCGGGATCGAGGACCACGGTCGGCTCGACGTAGCGGTCCGCGACGTCGACGTGCCCGCCGGTGTGCACCTGCTGCCCCTCGAGCAGCTTGGCCAGCCTGTTGACGTGGCGCTCGCTGACGATCCGGGCGTAGTCCGGGCTCTTTGCAACGTCCTCACCGTAGAACTCGTGGATCTTCCGGCCGATCGCGTCGGCGAGCTGCGAGGCGATCTGACGGTGGGCCAGCACGTAGTCGGGTGCGACGCAGGTCTGCCCCGCATTGATGAACTTGCCCCAGGCGATTCGCGCGGCCGTCACCTCGATCTCGGCATCCTTGTCGACGATGCAGGGACTCTTGCCGCCGAGCTCCAGCGTCACCGGCGTCAGGTGCTTCGCCGCTGCCGACATGACGATGCGAGCGACGTTCTCGTTACCGGTGTAGAGGATGTGGTCGAAGCGCTGTTCCAGCAGCTCGGTCGTCTCCGGTATGCCACCCTCGACGACCGCGACCGCGTCCGCGTCCAGGTAGCGTGGCAGCAGCTTGGCGATCGCGGCCGAAGTGTGCGGCGAGACTTCCGACGGCTTCACGATGGCCGCGTTGCCGGCCGCGAGCGCACCCACCAGCGGCGAGGTCACGAGCTGCAACGGATAGTTCCAGGCACCGATGATCAGCACCACGCCCTTGGGCTCGGGCTGGATGCGGCTCGAGCCCGGCTGGACCATCAGCGGCGTCGCAACCGCATGCGGCCGTGCCCATTTCCTCAGGTGCTTGCGTGCGTGCTTCGCCTCGGCACTGACGAAGGCCGTTTCGCTCAGCGTCGCCTCGAAGCGGCACTTGCCGAGGTCCGCGCGCAGCGCTTCGGCGAGCTCGTCCTCGTGCTCACGGTGCATCCGTTCGAGCTGCTCGAGCTGCTCGAGTCGCCACTTGAGCGGCCGGGTCTTGCCGCTGTCGAAGGTATGCCGCAGGCGCTCGAGCGTCCGCGGGATCGATTCCCGGTCGTGCCCTGTGCCCACGGCACCCGTCATGGAAACCACTGCGCTGCACATGTCTGTCGCTCCGCTGCACCGGGCGCCGGGCCCGGCCTGGTGGGATCAAGCTACCACAGACCGGCGGGGATCTGCCGCTCCCGGGCCGGATCAACCATTGCCTCGTCCGGCCGACGGTATCATTGGCGGATGGACCGGCAGACGGAGCGTGGCGTGGTCGAAGAGGTGAGGAATGTATTCAAGGGCAAGGTCCTGACGCTGAACCTCGAGCGCGTCCGACTTCCGAACGGCAGCGTCGCGGAGCTGGAGATCGCCCACCACCCGGGCGGCGCCGCGGTGGTCGCGCTCGATACGCACGGCCGTGTGTGCCTGCTGCGGCAATTCCGCCACGCAGCCGGAGGCTGGCTGCTCGAGCTGCCGGCCGGGAAGCTCGATGGCGGGGAACCACCGCTCGACTGTGCCCGTCGCGAACTCGAGGAGGAGGCGGGCGTGCATGCCGCGAGCTGGGAGAAGCTCGGCGAGTACTTCAGCTCCCCTGGCGTGCTGACGGAAGTGATACACCTCTACCTGGCACGCGAACTGACACCCAGGCCCAGCCGGCCCGAGGAGCACGAGGTGTTCGAGGTACGCTGGCTGCCGCTGGAGGAAGCCGTTGCAATGGCCGCGTCGGGCGGACTCGAGGACGGCAAGAGCCTCGTCGGGCTGTTCTGGGCCCGCGAGCGGCTCGCTGCCTCTGGCGACACGCCCGGGCCGGGGTCCGTGCCGGAATTTCCGTGAACTGAGTCTGCCTTATCGAAGTCTGCGGGTCTGTAATATGCTCGTCATCAGCAGCAATGGCTGTGGAGAGCACCATGGCGAAAGACCCGCGTGACAAGCGGACCGGGAAAGCCCCAGCCTCCGGCGCAGGCGAGCCGGGGCACATAGGCGAGGACGACCGGGGCAATCGCACCTGGGAGTGGGTCGATGACGATGATCTGCTGGCCGACGACACGCTGGGCGCCGCGGAACGCGTGCGGGCGCTGGTCGACCCTCGACTCCAGGTCCAGGACGACGACGAGCGTCCGGATGCCCCGGTCTCCGTCAACCCGAAGGGCCTGAAGTCCGGCTACAACCCCTACAACAGCGGCGTGCTGGGCAAGCAGCAGTGGAAGAAGAAGAAGAACCTGCGCGAGCTCTCCAAGTGGATCGAGCTGCGCAAGCAGATCGATGAGAAGAAACGCGACGGGGACGACTAAAGGCCTAGCCGTAGCGCGCCGCATGGCGCAGCTTGGCCTGCGCGCCCAGCCGGTAGAACGACCGCAGCTCGGCGAGCATGGCCTCGGGCCGGGACCGGCGCGTGCGCAGGTAGCGCTCCTCCAGGTGACGGCAGAACCTGGCCGCGTGGCGGTGAGCTTCCGCATAGCGCTGGCGCTGCTCGTCGTCGAGATGCGCCATCAGCGAGCTCGTCTCGAACAGGCGGTGGAACAGTTCGCGCGGAAAGCGGCCCTCGCGCTGACCGAGCAGCAGCCGCAGCGCGCTCGCGTACTTGTCCACCTCGGCCTGCAGTTCCAGCTCGAGCAGTGACACGCTGCGCTCGCGCCGCAGGCTCCAGACGACGTAGTGGAAGTGGCTCACGCCCTCCAGCGCGGTGCAGTAGTCCGCGATGTTCTCCTCGCAGAGCGAGCGCAGCGGACAGCGCGCCACGAGACGCTCGAGCACCGCGGCGTCGAGGTACAGGCTGAGTTCCAGTCCCTGCTCGCTCTCCGCGAGCAGCAGCTGCTCGTCGGTCGGAGGCTGTCCGGCCAGGCCCTGCAGCAAAGCGGCCTGTGCGGCGTCGGTGACCAGGAAGTCGTAGACGTCGAACTCGGACGGCGCATCGTAGAGCCGGGCCAGCAACGACTGCAGTTCGCGCAGCAGCATGCCGGTCGCGTATCAGTTGAGGCCGGGCGTCACCGGCACGACGGTGGCGTCCACGCCGAGCTGCCTGAACAGGCCGTGGGCCCGGCGGCTGCCGGTCTTCAGCCAGATCTCGTAGAGACGCAGCACATCGCGGTCGTTGTGACGGCACGACATCTCGCTCACTTCGTTCAGTGCATCGACGAACCGCTGGAACTTCGCCGCCAGCTCGGCGAAGACGCCGGCAAGCGCGCGGCCCCTGGCGCTCCTGGGCGCCGAGTTGGCCAGCGTTCCGTAGGCGCGTCCCCCCATCGCGATGTGATAGTCCACGTCCACCAGGCGCCGCGCGAAGCCCTGGGCGAAGAAACCGGCCGTGAACAGCGATACGTCCCCGAGCCGCTGCAGGACCCGCTCGCGCTGGTCTGCCGACGACGCCTCGACGGCGTCGGCGAGCATCAGCGCCAGCGGCCTGAGCTGCACGCCGTCGGCTGTGCGCTCGAACAGGGCCTCCGAGCGGGCGAACATCGTCAGCAGGTTCACGACGTAGTGTTCCGTGTGTTCCTCGACTACCACCTCCTGGTTTCGAAGCGCCTGGTGCACGGAGTCCCGGAAGAACTCCCTCAGGTTCCGGAAGTCGATCTCGGTCGCGGTACCGGGTGTTTCGCTCATGGTCCTCCCTCGTGTGCAGGGAATGACAGACTCCGTCCGCCGCCCCGAGCGGCAAGCGTGCTGGCAGCCGCGACCAGCGTCTGCTGATACGGGCCAGGCCGAATGGAGGGTTGGTCGTCGCTCGAGAAGTGTCGTGTAGCGACGCCGCGGATCAACGCGTCGTCACCCGCGGTGTCGGCCCCGGACGAGTTACGGGGCGGCTGGCGCGGTCGCCCGCGCGCCGATGCATCGTCTGCCGGCAGATGGGAACCATGGCCCAAAATTAGCGAAGCCGGCCGGACGCTTCAAGCACCGCTGCGTGACGCCGTCCACGTTTCGGTGCGACTCTGCGGATCAGGCAAAGGGCGGCAGACCGGTCAGTTCGGCGAGCGAGCCGATCACGTGATCGGGACCGGATTCGTCCGCCGGCCACGGCACGCCGCGGCGATTCAGCCAGACAGTGCGCATGCCCGCCGCCCTCGCTCCGCGCATGTCGGCGTGAGGGTCGTCACCTATGTGGGCGATCGCCGGCGGATCGAGTCCGGCCGCGGCCAGCAGTCCACGGAATATGGCCAGGTCCGGCTTCAGCGCGCCGGCGACGCGCGCGTGCACGACCTGCTCGAAGTACTCCGCGATGCCGATGCGCTCGAGGTCGGCGTTGCCATTCGTGATCACGAACAGCCGCAGCCGGCGCGACCTGAGCCAGTCCAGCGCCGGCACGACGTCTTCGTGCAGCTGCACGTCGTTGCGCGCCGCGAAGAAGACCTCGAAGGCATCCTCAGCCATGCTCTCGGGATAGCCTGCCTCGATCGCGTGCATGCGCAGCGCCTCGAGCCGCAGCCAGGTGAAGTCGTGGCGCATCCCGGGACGATCGAGCGCGATCCGTGCACGGATGTCCCGCATCGACTCGAGCGAGTGGCGCTGCGTGACCTGCGGGTATTTGCGCTCGAGGAAGCGGTACATGGCGTGTTCCGCGCGGCTGATCACCGGGGCGATGTCCCAGAGCGTGTCGTCCAGGTCGAAGGACACCGCCTGCAGGCGGTCCACCGCCCGGGTTCGACTGCGTAAGATGCTCACTCGAATACTGTAACGCAGGCCCCGAGGTGGACCGATGACCACGAAGCGCCCCGAGTTCTCGACGTTCGGCCGGCGCTTCACCCGCCGCACCGGAGCGCTCGAGCTGATGGCCGACCTTGGAGCCGCGCTGTCGGCGCCGGGCCGGATCCAGATGCTGGGCGGCGGGAATCCTGCGCGAATCCCGGAGGTCGAGGCGATCTATCGTGCCGAGCTTGCCCGCATCGCCCGGGACCCAGAGGCCTTTGCACGCATGGCGGGCCGCTATGCGCCACCCGAAGGCGACCTGGAGTTTCGCGCGGCCGTTGCGAGGCACCTCGGCACGCGCTACGGCTGGCCGCTGAGCGAGCGAAACATAGCGCTGACCGCCGGCAGCCAGACGGCGTTCTTCCTGCTGTTCAACCTGCTAGCCGGCCGCGGCCCGCACGGCCCGCGGCGCATCCTGCTGCCGATGATGCCGGAGTACGTCGGGTACCTGGATCTCGGACTGGACGACGACCTGTTCGTCGCCGCGCGCCCTGCCATCGAGCGGCAGCAGCCGCCCTTCTTCAAGTACCGCGTCGACTTCGACGCCCTCAGGATCACGCAGCAAGTCGCGGCGATCTGCGTCTCGCGGCCGACCAACCCGACCGGCAACGTGCTCACCGATGCCGAGTTGCGGCAGCTCGACCGCCTGGCGCGCGAGCACGGGATTCCTCTGATCGTGGATGCGGCCTACGGCCTGCCGTTCCCTTGCATCCAGTTCGTCGAGGCAACCCCGATCTGGAACGACAATGTCATCCTCTGCCTGAGTCTCTCCAAGCTGGGACTGCCCGGGCTCAGGACCGGCATCGTGGTCGCGCGCGAGGAGATCGTCGAGGCGCTGGCGGCGATGACGGCCGTACTCTCGCTGTCGCCGAACAACGCGGGCGCCGCACTTGCAGCCAGGCTGCTGGCGAGCGGCGAACTCTCCGCGCTCAGCGCAGAAGTGATCCGGCCGTACTACGAATCCCGGATGCGGGAGGCCGTGGCGTGGCTGGCCGACTCGCTGGCCGGGAGCCCCTTCCGGATACACCGGCCCGAAGGCGCATTTTTCCTGTGGCTGTGGCTGGAGGGGCTGCCGGTGCCGAGCTCGCAGCTCTACCAGCGCCTCAAGCAACGCGGCGTGATCGTGCTGTCCGGACATCACTTCTTCCCGGGCGTCGAGACGCACTGGCCGCATCGCGAGGAATGCCTGCGCCTGAGCTATGCCCAGGAACCCGAGGCGGTCAGGGAAGGAATACGCATCCTCGGCGAGGAGGTGCGGCGCGCCTACGCCGAAGGCCGCTGAGGCATGTCCTATCCGCGCGCAGCACTCGAGATGGCCAGCGCCGCACTGGTCGCGAGCCGGCCGAGGCTGCAGGCGATACTGGTCGCCGCGCTGGTCGGCCTGGTGGCGGGACTCGCGACGGTGGGCTTTCGCGAAGCGTTCGGCGCGTTGCAGGCGCTGATCTTCGGCGGGCGCCTGGACGAGCTCGGCGACCTCGCGGCAACCGTCCCGGCGCTGGTGCTGGTGTCGGCACCCGCGCTCGGCGGCCTGCTCACCGGGCTGCTGTGCTGGCGATGGCTGCCGGGCAGGCGCCCGCACGGTGTCCCGGACGCCATCGAGGCTGCTGCGCTGCGCGGCAGCCAGCTGCCGATCGGCAGCGGCCTCGTCGCCGCGGCGGCCAGTGTCGTCTCGCTGGGTACCGGCGCCTCGGTCGGCCGCGAAGGGCCGATGATCCACCTCGGCGCGACGCTGGGCGCATGGCTCACGCGCAAGCTGAGACTGCCGCAGGCCTTCGCGCGACGAATGCTCGCCTGCGGAGCCGCCGCCGGCGTCGCGGCGTCGTTCAACGCGCCGATCGCCGGCGTGATCTTCGCCGTCGAGGTCGTGGTCGGCCGTTACACGCTGCACACCTTCGCGCCCATCGTCGTGGCCAGTGTCGCGGCAACCGTGGTCAGCCGGCTCGTGTACGGAGAATCGTCCGCGTTCACGGTCCCGCCGGTCGAGATCACCTCGTACTGGGAGCTGCCGGCGTTCGCGCTGGCCGGCGTGGCTGGAGCGCTGGTCACGGTGACGCTGATACGGACCGTCGGTCTCGTGGCGAGTGCGTTCGACGGCCTGCGTGTCCCGGCCTGGCTGCGGCCCGCGTTCGCAGGCCTTGGCGTCGGCCTCGTAGCGCTGCTCGCGCCGCAGGTGCTCGGCGTCGGCTACGGGACCACCAGTGCCGTACTGTCCGGTGAACTCACGCTCGGCCTGCTGGCCGCGCTGCTGCTCGCCAAGCTGCTCGCCACCGGGCTCAGCCTCGGCGGCGGGCTCGCGGGCGGGATCTTCTCGCCCTCGTTGATGCTGGGCGCGCTGACCGGCAGCCTGCTCGGGATCGCAGCCGCTACGCTCTATCCCGGCCACGCCTCGCCGCAGGCCGTATACACGCTGATCGGCATGGGCGCCGTCGCCGGCGCCGCGCTCGGCTCACCGCTGTCGACCACGCTGATCGTGCTCGAGCTGACGGGCAACTATCCGGTCACGCTGGCCGTCATGCTGAGCACTGTATTGAGCTCGGTGATCGTCAACGATCTGTGGGGCCACTCCTACTTCAGCTGGCAGCTGTCGCGGCGCGGCATCGATTTGCGCATGCGCCGCGTCGACGCGCTGCTGCAGCAGGAGCGCCTGGAGAATCTCGAGCGCCGGCCGCTGGAAGGAACCGCACCGGCCTCGCTGGCCCGGTTGCCCGCGGACGCAACGCTGGCGACGGCGCTCGAGGAGCTGCGCAGGGCGCCCGGGCAACCCCTGGTCGTGCAGTGGGGCGAAGGCGATGAGTCCTGCGAGGCGCTGATCACGGCCGAGGAGATCATGCGGGCTTATCAGCGCGTGCTCGATCGCGTTTACGCCGAGGAGCACGGCGAGATCCGGCCGGGAGCCGGCTGAGCCCGTCGCGACGCGGCCCGCGTTCCTCGAGGAAGCCCGCCAGCACGACCGCGGTGTGCGATCGCCTCGCGCGCCCCGCCAGCCGCTCCGGCGAAGCCTGGGCAACGACCCGGCCACCGCGGTCTCCGCCTTCGGGTCCGAGGTCCACGATCCAGTCGGCTTCGGCGATCACGTCCAGGTTGTGCTCGATGACCACGACCGTGTGCCCGGCATCGACCAGCCGATGCAGCACACCGAGCAGCTTCTCGACGTCCGCCATGTGCAAACCCACGGTCGGCTCATCGAGCACGTAGAGCGCGCCGCTCGCTGCGCCGGCGCCAGCGTCCGCGCCGCGCCTGGACGCCGCACCCCGCGGGCTGAGCCGCGCCAGCTCGGTCACGAGCTTGATCCGCTGCGCTTCGCCGCCGGACAAGGTCGGGCTCTGCTGGCCGAGCGTCAGGTAACCGAGACCGACGTCCTGCAGCAGCTCGAGCGCATGGTGGATCCTGGTGTGCGCCGCGAAGAAGTCCACCGCCTCGTCAACGCTCATCGCGAGCACGTCGCCGATGCTGCGTCCGCGGTACTGGACGGCCAGCGTCTCCGCGTCGAATCGCCGCCCTCCACAGGCATCGCAGACGACCTTGACGTCGGGAAGAAAGCTCATCTCGATCGTCTGCAGGCCCTGTCCATCGCAACTGGTACAGCGACCCCCGGGGGTATTGAACGAGAAACGTCCGGCCGACCAGCCACGCAGCCGGGCCTCGGTCGTCCCGGCATAGAGGCGCCGGATCTCGTCCCAGAAGCCGACGTAGGTCGCGGGGCAGGAGCGGGGCGTCTTGCCGATCGGAGTCTGGTCCACCTCCAGCACGCGCGTGACCTGCTCCCAGCCGTCGATCGACTCGCAGCCCTTCCAACGCAGCGGCGACCGCCGCCGGCCGCGCGATGCCCTGGCCCGCGCCTCGAGGTTGTCCAGCAGCACCTCGCGGGCGAGCGTGGACTTGCCTGAGCCGGAGACCCCGGTGACGACGGTCAGGCGGGCCAGCGGGAAGCGCGCGTTTGCCTTGCGCAGGTTGTGCAGGTCGGCGGCCCGGACGCTGAGCGCCGGGTCGCGCGGTCGGACGGAGCGCCGCTCGCGCAGCGGATGGCGCAGCGGTTCCGCCAGGAACCGCCCGGTCGTGGAATCCGGCGCGGCGAGCAGATCCGCGACGCTGCCCTGCCCGACGACCAGGCCGCCGCGGCTGCCGGCACCGGGTCCGAGATCGATCAGGTGGTCCGCGCGGCGGATCGTCTCCTCGTCGTGCTCGACGACGAGCAGCGTATTGCCCTTGCGTGCCAGCCGCCCGAGCGTGTCGAGCAGCACTGCGTTGTCCCGCGGGTGCAGGCCGATGGTCGGCTCGTCGAGCACGTAGCAGACTCCCTGCAGGTTCGAGCCGAGCTGCGCAGCGAGCCGGATGCGCTGCGCTTCGCCACCGGACAGCGTGGGCGCGGCGCGGTCGAGCGCGATGTAGCCGAGGCCGACCTGCTGCAGGAATTGCAGTCGCGAGTGAATCTCGGCGAGCAGGTCGCGTGCAATTTCCTGCTCGCGCCCGTCGAGGGCCAGGCCCGAGAAGAAGCGCTCCGCAGCGTCGACCGGCAATGCGGCGACGTCGGCGATGGAACGGCGGCGGAACAGCACGTTCAACGCAACCGGGTTCAGCCGGCGACCCTCGCAGTCCGGGCAGTCGGACGCGCTGCCCTCGAACCACTCGTTCCACCAGATCTCCTCGCCGCTCTGTGCCTCGTCGAAACCCTCGATCGCGAGCCCGGTGCCGTAGCAGCTGCCGCACCAGCCGTGCTTCGAGTTGTAGGAGAACAGGCGCGGGTCCGGCTCGGCGAAGCTCGTGCCGCAGGACGGGCAGGCGCGACGAGTCGAGTAGACGCGTGTCCGGCCCCGCTCGAGCACGTGCGCAACGCCCTTGCCGTAGTCGAGGGCCGATTGCAGCAATTCGCGCAACTCGCCCTCGGCCTCGGGCCGGACCCGCACCGCGCCCAGCGGCAGTTCGATCGTGTGCTCGCGAAAACGCTCGAGCCGTGGCCACGGGTCGGTCGGGACTCGCTGGCCATCGACCCGCAGTTCCGCATAGCCCTTCGCAGCGGCCCACTTCGCGAGGTCGGTGTAGTAGCCCTTGCGCGCGACGACCAGCGGCGCCAGCAGTTCGACCCGTCGGCCCCGGCGCTCGCTGATGATCCGGGCGAGAATCGCCTCGGCGCTCTGCGGCCGGATCGCCGCGTGGCAGTCCGGGCAGTGCTGGGTGCCGAGCTTGACGTACAGCAGCCGCAGGAAGTGGTGCAGCTCGGTCAGCGTGCCCACCGTGCTCTTGCGTCCGCCGCGGCTCGTGCGCTGCTCGATGGCAACGGTCGGCGGGATGCCGAAGACCGCGTCTACATCCGGCCGCGACGCCGGTTGCACGAACTGTCGCGCATACGCGTTCAGCGACTCGAGGTAGCGCCGCTGGCCCTCGGCGAAGACGATGTCGAAGGCGAGCGTGGACTTGCCCGAGCCGGACACTCCCGTGACGACCGTCATGCCGCGTCGCGGGATCGCGACGTCCACTTCCCGCAGGTTGTGCTCCCGCGCCTTGTGAATGACGATCGCGTTCCCGACGGCCGAATCGCGCACGCCTCCCGGCCGCCTCGGCCGGGGCTTGCGCTCCTGGTCCTTGCCGAGCGCCGTCTTGCGTTGCTGGTATTCCTTCAGTGCACGCCCCGTGTGCGAGCCTGCGTGATGGCTCACCTGCTCCGGCGTGCCGGCCACGACCAGTTGCCCGCCCGACTCGCCGCCCTCGGGCCCGAGATCGAGGATCCAGTCGGCTGCGCGGATCACGTCCAGGTTGTGCTCGATCACGACCAGCGAGTGACCCGCCTCGAGCAGGCGCCGGAACGTCGCCAGCAGCTTCGAGACGTCCTCGAAATGCAGCCCCGTCGTCGGCTCATCCATCAGGAACAGCTTGCCGGGCCGAACCGGCCGCCTTGCGCGCGCCCCGCGCGCGGCTTCCGGCACCGGCAAGCTGCCCCGCGAGCTTCAGCCGCTGCGCCTCGCCGCCGGACAACGTGGGCACGGGCTGGCCGAGCCGAAGGTAATCGAGCCCGACGGCGACCAGCGGTTCGAGCCGTTCGACGATCTCCCCATCCCCGGCGAAGAACTCCGCTGCTTCTGTGACCGTCATCTCCAGCACGTCGGCAATGCTCCGTGCCGCGCCCGGGCCCCGCTTGAGCCTGACCTCGAGTATTTCAGGCCGGTACCGGCGCCCGTCGCAGTCGGGGCAGCGCAGGTACACGTCGGAGAGGAACTGCATCTCGACGTGCTCGAAACCGTTGCCACTGCAGCTCGGGCAGCGGCCGTTGCCCGAGTTGAAACTGAAGGTGCCCGGGGTATAGCCGCGCTCCAGCGCGGCGGGCTCGGCGGCGAAGCGCTTGCGGACGAGGTCGAAGACGCCGACGTAGCTCGCGGGATTCGAGCGCGTCGTGCGGCCGATCGGCGCCTGGTCGACCAGCACGACCTCGGCGACCTGCTCGGCACCGAGCAGCGCGCGATGCGCGCCCGGGCTCTCGCTCGGCTTGCCCTGTGCGCGCAGCAGCGCTGGATGGAGTACGTCCTGCACCAGCGTGGATTTCCCCGAACCTGAGACACCCGTCACGCAGACCAGTCGCTGCAGCGGAATCTCGACGTCGATGTCGCGCAGGTTGTGCTCGGCGACCCCCTCGAGCCGCAGGCGTGGCGTGTCGGCGGCCGGCGGACCTCTGCGACCCGCGGCGGCGGGCGCGTCCCTGCGCCCGGAGAGGTAATCCGCCGTCAGCGTGTGCCCGCGCCGGGCGAGTTCCTGCGGCGTGCCGTCGAACACGATCCGGCCGCCGTGTTCCCCTGGTCCGGGACCCAGGTCGAGAATCCGGTCCGCGGCAAGCATGATCTGCGGATCGTGCTCGACGACGAGCAGCGAGTTGCCGGCATCCCGCAACCGCCTCATCACGTCGATCACGCGGCCCATGTCGCGCGGATGCAGCCCGATCGAGGGCTCGTCCAGCACGAACAGCGTATTCACCAGCGAGGTGCCGAGCGCGGTCGTCAGGTTGATGCGCTGCACCTCGCCGCCCGAGAGCGTGCGCGACTGCCGGTCCAGCGTCAGGTAGCCGAGGCCGACATTCGCGAGGAAATCGAGCCGGGAGCGGATCTCCGTCAGCAGCAGGTCGGCAGCCTCGTCCAGCGGCGCGGGCAGGCGCAGCCCCGCGAAGAACTCGCCGCAGCGCTCGAGCGGCAGCAGCATGACGTCGTGTATGCACAGCCCGGGCAGTCCGGCCAGCGTCGCCGGCGGCCACTCGACGCGTTCCGGACGGAATCGCGAGCGGCCTGCGAGCACCGTCGCGGCGAGGTCGGCCGAGCCGAGCCGCCACAACAGCGCCTCGTCCTTCAGGCGGGCTCCGCCGCAGTCGCCGCAGGGGGTGTAGCTGCGGTACTTCGACAGCAGCACCCGGATGTGCATCTTGTAGCTGCGGCCTTCCAGCCACTTGAAGAACCGGCCGACGCCGTACCAGACCTTGTCCTCCCAGGGGCCCTCCCCCTCCAGCACCCAGCGCCGCTCGGCCGCGGAGAGTTCGCGCCAGGGCCGGTCCAGCGGCACGCCGCGCCGCCGGGCGAAGCGCAGCAGGTCGTCCTGGCACTCACGGTAGGACTCGCTCTGCCACGGGCGGATCGCGCCCTCGCGCAGGCTCAGCGACTCGTCCGGAACCACAAGCGCGTGGTCCACGCCGATGACGCGACCGAAACCACGACAGGTCTCGCAGGCACCGATCGGCGAATTGAAAGAGAACAGGCTGGGAACGGGGTCGCGGTAGTGAATGTCGCAGTCCGCGCAATGGAAGTCATCGGAGAACCGCCACACCTCAGTTGCGCCGCTGCCGTGCTCCTCCAGCACCTGGACCTCGACCCGTCCCCGCCCGACGCGCAATGCGCTCTCGAGCGCCTCGGCGACCCGGGCAGAGTCCACGGCTGCGAGCCGGAAGCGGTCCTGCACGACGTCGAAACGACTCGCACCGTGTTCGCTGATGCGCGTGTAGCCCTGCCTCTCCAGCATCCTGCGGACTTCGTCCGCGCTGAAATTGTCCGGCACGGCTACCGGGAAACTGACCGCGAGCCGCGGATCCCCCAGCGCCGCAGCGCGTTCGGCGATCGTAGTCGCGATGCTCTGGGGTGAATCGCGCCGCACCGCGGCGCCGCAGCGCCGGCAGTGCAGCTTCGCGGCCCTGGCGAACAGCAGCTTCAGGTGGTCGTTCAGCTCGGTCATCGTGCCGACGGTCGAGCGTGAACTGCGCACCGGGTTGGTCTGGTCGATCGCGATGGCCGGCGGAATGCCTTCGATCCGCTGCACCCGCGGCTTGTCCATCCGGTCGAGGAACTGCCGGGCGTAGGGCGAGAACGTCTCGACGTAGCGCCGCTGGCCTTCCGCGTACACGGTGTCGAAGGCGAGCGAGGACTTGCCCGAACCGGACACGCCGGTCACGACCACGAGTTCGCCGAGCGGTATGTCGAGATCCAGCGCGCGCAGGTTGTTCTGGCTGGCGCCCCGGATGCGGATGCTCTGCTTATTGGCGGTTTTCATCAACGGTCGGTATGGCCACCGGGCCCGGCCGGGGCGTTGCAGTTCATCCGTAGCCGCGGGGACCGGGCGCTATTGGAGCGGGAAAGGCGTCCGCGACTGCCCTGTGGAGTGCTCCTCCGCCCGCTTCGCCGCATGGATCGCCTTGAGCAGCAGTGCATGCACGCGCTCGTCCTGTCCCGAGACCAGGAACCGGTCTGCCAGCTCCAGGACCTTCTCCAGATGACGCCGCCTCTGGTCGAGATAGCGGATCGTCTTGCCGAGGAAGCGCAGGTCGCGATTCTCGACGTGCAGCAGCTCTGCGGTGCTGAGCGCGGTCGCCATCTCCTCGCTGCTGGGCCGCGGGTGATAGTGCTGGTCTTCGCGACCCTCGTCGGCTGTCGGCTGCAGCGGACTGCGCAGCGAAATCGAGCCGCGCCGCGGCGGCCCATGCACCAGCGCCCGGATGATGTCCGAAGTCGTGACGATGCCGATCACGTGATCCGCCTCGTCCACGACCGGCGCCGCGTGCACACCACCCTGGATCAGCATCTCGCCGGCTGCCCCGACGCCGACGTTCGGCTTCAGGCTGGATACCGGCGTTCGCATCAGCTGTCTGATCGTGAATCGCTCATCCAGGTACCGGGCTCGATCCGACGCGTTCTTCGGCACGACGAACTCCAGCTTCATCACGTCCGACGAACTGAGCATCCCGGCGAGCTTGCCCTGGCTCACCACCGGCAGGTGGTGGATCGGGTACTGGAAGAAGCATGCATATGCCTCGCTGACCGGCTGGTCGGCGTCGATCACCACGACGGTCTCGGTCATGATCCTCGATACAGGCTCGTCCGCTCGCATGCCATTCCCCGTCCAGTAGTCCTCGCGTCGGCGCCAGCAGGATTGCGCATCGCCGGCACCGGCTGGCATCCGCTAGGATGGCACAATATCGCGGTTTTCGCGGGTGGCGAAGCATGAACCGTCACGATCTGCTGGCCCTGTCCCTCACGGTGGGCGGCATGCTCGCCTGTGCCGCGGCCGGGGCGGATTCCGTGGACCGCGATCTGGACGCTCGCGTGAACTCGGCGGACCTCGAGGCGGGCGAGCAGGCGTTCGAGTTCTGTGCCTCCTGCCATGCTTATCTGCCCGGTGAGCCGGCCATGATCGGCCCGAACCTGCGGGGTGTCGTCGGGCGGGAAATTGCGAGCGCCCCGGACTTCGAGTACTCGGCCGCGCTGCGTGGCCTCGGCGGTCGCTGGGACCGCGAGCGGCTGGATCGATTCCTGCGCTCGCCGAAGACCTATGCGCCCGGCACGCTGATGGACTCGTCCGGAGTCCGCGACGACGAGGAGCGCGCTGCGATCATCGCGTTCCTCGAAACGCTGGACGCGACGGACTAAGCCTCCCGGGCCGCGCCGCGGTCGCGCTCAGGGCAGCTTGATCTTGCCCTGCGGGGGCAGGCCGCCGCGCTCCAGCGCAGAGGCGGCGCCCGCCTCGGGAATCACGATCGAGGACGCCTGCTGGCGTCGCATTTCCTGCAGCTCCGCCATGGTCTCGTCGAACGCGACCTTGGCCGCGTCCGCGAAACGCTCACAGGCCTCCGCCAGCGAACCGGCCGCGATGTCGAAGCTCAGCGGCAGCACCCCGGCGGGCGTCATGATCTGTGCCTGGCCGATGTACGACACCGAACGGGCCGGGTCGGGCGTGCCGTCGGACTTCACCGGCGTCAGCACGCGGATCGTGCCCACCTTGCGGTCGCTGTAGATGTCCTCCCGGTAGAGGTCCTGGGCATCCATCCTCGGATCGGGAGCTTCGTTTGGAGCTGGCATCGGTACTCGCCTCGCGAATTTTCTGCACTCTGGAGCGGCCCAACGGTAACCGAAGGCGCCGGCCGCAACAACGTCGCCTATGGCCCGGACCGCCCGGCCTACGACCGCTAGAAGCCCGCGTCGGGCGGGTCCTGTGCGTCCGCGGGCCCCTCGACCCGACGCGTTTCGACGGGCCAGGGCACGACCGCGAGGTAATAGAGCACGATCAGGTTCACGAGCGGGATCGACGCCATGATCGCGAGCCAGCGCGGAAAACCCATGCGACCGAGGATTTTCCAGAAGGCCACAAGCTGCAGCAGGGAAAGGATCGCAAACCAGCGGATCACGGCTTACTCTCGCTGTTTCGACTTTGACCGATGATATAACGCGAGCCATGAACGATACCGATTTCCGCAGCCGGGGCCCGATTCGCGCGCCCCGGGGCCGTGAGCTTTCCGCGCGCAGCTGGCTCACCGAGGCGCCGCTCAGGATGCTGATGAACAACCTCGATCCGGAAGTCGCGGAGCGACCGGAGGACCTGGTCGTGTACGGCGGCATCGGCCGGGCCGCGCGCAACTGGGACTGCTACGAGCGCATCGTTTCCGCGCTGCGCAGCCTCGGCGAGGACCAGACGCTGCTGGTGCAGTCGGGCAAGCCGGTGGGCGTGTTCCGCACCCATCCGGACGCTCCGCGCGTACTGATCGCGAACTCGAATCTGGTCGGGCGCTGGGCCACCTGGGAGCACTTCCACGAGCTCGACCGCAAGGGCCTGATGATGTACGGCCAGATGACGGCAGGCTCGTGGATCTACATCGGCAGCCAGGGCATCGTGCAGGGTACCTACGAGACCTTCGTCGAGATGGCCCGGCAGCATTACGGCGGGGATCTCGCCGGCCGCTGGATCCTCACCGCGGGACTGGGCGGGATGGGAGGCGCGCAGCCGCTGGCGGCCACGATGGCCGGTGGGTCCATGCTGGCCATCGAGTGCCGGCCGGAGCGCATCGAGAAGCGACTCGAAACCCGCTACCTCGACGTGCGGGCCGACACGCTGGACGAGGCGCTCGCCGCGATCGAGCGCTCGACCCGGGAGCGCAAGCCGGTCTCGGTCGGCCTGCTCGGCAATGCCTGCGAGGTGCTGCCGGAACTGCTCCGCCGCGGCGTCCGGCCGGACGCCGTCACCGACCAGACCTCGGCGCATGACCCGGTGAACGGTTACCTGCCCGAGGGCTGGACGCTCGAGCAATGGGACCGGCTCCGCGCGAACGACCCGCAGGCCGTCTCGACGGCGGCGTGCCGCTCGATGGCGAAGCACGTCGAGGCGATGCTCGATTTCCAGAAGCTCGGCATCCCGGTGTTCGATTACGGCAACAACATTCGCCAGGTCGCGCTGGACGAAGGCGTCGCGAACGCCTTCGACTTCCCCGGATTCGTGCCGGCCTACGTGCGACCGCTGTTCTGCCGCGGCGTGGGACCTTTCAGGTGGGCCGCGCTGTCCGGGAACCCCGAGGACATTTACCGCAGCGACCGCCGCGTGAAGGAGCTGATCCCGGACGACCCGCACCTGCACCGCTGGCTGGACATGGCTGCCGCGCGGATCCAGTTCCAGGGGCTGCCGGCGCGCATCTGCTGGGTCGGTCTCGGCCAGCGGCACCGGCTTGGCCTGGCCTTCAACGAAATGGTGGCGCGCGGCGAGCTCGAGGCGCCGATAGTGATCGGGCGGGACCACCTGGACTCGGGCTCGGTAGCGAGCCCGAACCGCGAAACGGAAGCCATGCAGGACGGATCCGATGCGGTTGCAGACTGGCCGCTGCTGAACGCGATGCTGAACGTGGCGAGTGGTGCGACCTGGGTCTCGATCCACCATGGCGGCGGCGTCGGCATCGGCTACTCGCAGCACGCCGGGCTCGTGGTCGTCTGCGACGGGACGCAGGCCGCGGCACGGCGGATCGAGCGCGTGCTGTGGAACGATCCCGCCTCGGGCGTGATGCGGCATGCGGACGCCGGCTACCAGATCGCAATCGACTGCGCCCGCGAGCACGGGCTCGCCCTGCCCTTCCTCGACTGAGGACGCGCGAGACCCCGATGCGCACCGTGTGGCGCAATCTTCGGATCGCCACCTGCGACGAGCGGGATCGCATCTTCGCTCCCGGCGCGATCGTCTCGCGCGACGGCACGATCGAGTGGTGCGGTCCCGAGGACGAGCTGCCTGCCGGCCTGCGTCCCGAACGGACGGTCGAGCTTGCCGGCCGATGGCTGACGCCAGGCCTGATCGACTGTCACACGCACCTGGTGTTCGCCGGGCAGCGGGCCGCGGAGTTCGCCCGCCGCAGCAGCGGGGAGAGCTACGCGGACATCGCCCGCGCGGGCGGAGGGATCCTGAGCACGATGCGGGCGACCCGTGCGAGCACGGAGGATGCGCTGGTCGAGGCTGCGCGGCCGCGGCTGCTGGCGCTGATGAAGGAAGGGGTCACGACAATCGAGATCAAGTCGGGCTATGGCCTCGATCTAGACAGCGAAATGCGGATGCTGCGCGCGGCCCGGCGCCTCGGCGCCGAGCATGCGTTGACCGTGTCCACGAGCTTCCTCGGTGCCCATGCGCTGCCCCCGGAATTCGAAGGACGCGGGGACGAGTACATCGAGACGCTCTGCCGGGACTGGTTGCCGGCGATCGCAGGGGCAGGCCTCGCGGACGCGGTGGATGCCTATTGCGAGCGGATCGCCTTCAGCGCCGAGCAGTGCGCGAGGCTCTTCGCAGCGGCCCGCGCGCTCGGACTGCCGGTGCGGCTGCACGCGGAACAGCTCTCGAACCAGGGCGGCAGCCTGGTGGCGGCAGAATACGGCGCGCTGTGCTGCGATCACCTGGAGTATGCCGGTGAGCGGGAAGCGGCCGCGTTCGCACGCGCCGGCACGGTCGCGGTACTGCTGCCCGTGGCGTTCTATTTCCTGGACGAAAAACAGCCGCCGCCGGTCGAGGCCCTGCGGCGCAACGGCGTGCCGATAGCCGTCGCCTCGGACTGCAATCCAGGCTCGGCCCCCTGTGCGTCGCTGCTGCTGGCACTGAACATGGGGCGACGCTTCTTCGGGCTCACCAGCCGTGAAGTCCTCTGCGGGGCCACCCGGCACGCCGCGCAGGCGCTGGGCATGGCAGCGCAACGCGGCTCCATCACGGCGGGCCGGGCCGCAGACTTCGCGGTGTGGTCCGTGGATGCGCTGGACGAGGTCGGCTACTGGATGGGATTCAACCCCTGCAGCATGGTGGTCAAGGACGGCGAGATCGTGCTGGAGCGCGCGGTGTGAGGAGGCTGCGATGTCGTTGCACGACGCGATGAGCCAGTGGTCCGGCCGGGTCGATGCCGAGGAAGGCGAGGCGGGAAGACGCTGGCACCAGGTCGTCCGGCCCCTGGCCGAGGCCGACCAGCCCGGTGTCGCGCTGGCTGGTTTCGCATGTGACGCGGGTGTGCTCCGCAACCGCGGCCGCCCCGGCGCGGCGGAGGGTCCGCGCGAGCTGCGGCGCATGCTGGCCAACCTGGCCTGGCATGGCGGGGCCCAGGCACGACTCTATGACGCGGGCGATGTCGACTGCCCGGGAGAGGATCTCGAGGCCGCCCAGCAGGAGTATTCGACACAGATCGCGCAATTGCTGGGCGCGGGACATTTCCCGATCGGGCTCGGTGGCGGGCATGAGATCGCGTTCGCGAGCTACCTCGGCGCGGCATCCGCAGCCGCAGAGCAATCCCGCATCGCGCAGCTCGGAATCGTCAATTTCGACGCGCACCTGGACCTGCGGCCCGTCGATGCCCGGGGGCGCGGCAGCTCCGGCACCCCGTTCCTGCAGATCGCCCGGACGCGGGCGGCGGCCGGCCTCGGATTCCGCTACCTGTGCATCGGCGCGAGCGAAACGGCCAACACGCCGGCGCTGCTGGCCCGCGCCGACGAGCTTGGCGCACAGGTCATCCAGGACGTCGAGGCCGGCGAGCCTGCCACCGTCGCGCGGATCCGGGAGTTCGTCGAGCAATCCTCGGCGATCTACCTGACCTTCTGTCTCGACGTGCTGCCGCCCGCCGAGGCACCCGGCGTCAGCGCACCGGCGACGCTCGGCGTCGCGCTGCACCGCGCGATCACGCTGCTGCGGGAGCTGCTCGCGAGCTGCTCGCACGGCACGCCCGGCAGCAAGCTGCTGCTCGCCGACGTCGCTGAACTGAATCCAAGCCACGACCCGGACGGCAGGACCGCGCGCGCGGCCGCCCGCATCGTCTACGAAGTCGCCTCGTTCGATCCCTCGCGCCGGGCGCGATGAACCGCCGACCGATCCGGCACTGGATCGCAGGCTTGGCCCTGGCCTTCGGCGGCAGGTATCCTGCCGGACCCAGCCGCATGGCTCACCCGCTCACAGGTGCCGATCCGTGACCCGATTCCGGCCCACCCATTCCGCCGCTGCGGCCGTGCTGCTTGCGGCAGCAGTGCTCGCCGGCTGCGGCCGCAGCGAACCGCCCGCGACCACCGCAACCGAAGCGAGCCCGGCCAGCGAACCGGCCACCGCAAAGCCCGAAGCCGACGGCCATCTGCCCGCGGGCATCGACTGGTTCGAAGGCGACGTGGATGCTGCCTTTGCAGCCGCGGAGAGCTCCTCCAGGCCTTTGTTCCTGTACTGGGGTGCCGAGTGGTGCCCGCCCTGCGCACAGATCAAGGCAACCATCTTCAACCGCAGGGAATTCCAGGAGCGGGCCCGGCTGTTCATACCGGTGTATCTCGATGGAGATACGCCCAGCGCGCAGAAGCAGGGTGAGCGCTTCGGCGTCATCGGCTATCCGACGATGATCCTGTTCCGGCCGGACGGCACCGAGATCACGCGGCTGCCGGGCGGCGTGGACGTGCAGCGTTACGCGACGATTCTGGACGTCGCGCTGGCGGATGCGCGCCCGGTGACCGAGATCCTCCGGGCCGCGACCACGGGTGGCGATCTGAGCGCCGGCGACTGGCGCCTGCTCGCCTACTACTCGTGGTCCACCGACAACGGCCGGGTGCTTCCCGATGAGACGAGCGTCAGCACGCTGCGCTCGCTCAGCGAACGCTGTCCGGTGGAACTGCGGGCAGACTGCTCGAGGCTGTTCTTCGACTACCTGTTCGCGGCCAGCGCGGCGGATCCATCGCCGCTCACCGGCCTGGACCGGGCGAGCGCAAGGCGCACGCTGACCGAACTGCTCGGCGAACCCGCGGTTCAGCGCGCGAACGTCAGCAACCTGAGCTACGGCGCGAAGTCCATCGTGCCGCTGCTCTCCGACGAAGGCTCGCCCGAACGCCGGGAGCTGATCGCGAGCTGGAACCGCGCGCTCGAGGCGCTCGAGTCCGACCCGGCCGGCGCGGGTCTGTCCGACGCAGAGCGGCTGAACCTGCTGCGTGCCCACGTCGGGCTCGAACAGCTCGCCGCACCGGGAGCCCCGCTGCCCGAGGAACTGCTGGCACGCATGCGCACGACGGTCGCCGAGATCGACGGCGCCACGACGGATGCCTATGCGAGGCAGGCCGGCATCAATGCAGCGGCGAACCTGTACTGGGAGGCCGGCCTCGACGAGGAGGCGAGCCGCCTGCTGGTCGCCGAGCTCGAGAAATCCAAGCAACCCTATTACTTCATGGCGAGCCTCGGCGAGCTCGCGCAGAAGGCCGGTCGCGAGGAGGATGCGATCCGCTGGCTGGCGCGCGCCTACGACGAGGCCGAGGGGCCCGCCACCCGGTTCCAGTGGGGCTACAACTACATGGTGGGCCTGCTCGAGATGAGCCCGGAGGACACCGACGCGATCGAGCGCACGGGCCTGCAGCTGATCGGCGAGCTCGGCGCCTCGCCGGACGCTTTCTACCAGCGCACCCGGATCCGGCTCGAGGCGCTCGACGGAAAACTGCGCGAGTGGTCGAAGGACAGCGATGAACGTGCACGGGTCATCGAGACGCTGAGGACCCGCACGCACGAGATCTGCAAGGACCTGCCCGAGTCCGAGGAAAGCAGGCGCAACTGCGAGCGGTTCCTCAATCCTGCCTTGCCAGCCACTCGGGAAGCGTGATTTCGTACTTGACCGCTGCGCGCCCCAGTCCCGGCAGGCTGCCCGGCGCGTCGTCCGGGTAATCGAATGCGCCGGCGAAACGTAGCCCGCACTTGCGCATCACGCGCTGCGAGGCGAGGTTCCCGACCAGCGTGCGGGACGAAATGCGTGTCGCACCCGCGGCCCCGAAGCCATGCCCCAGCACGCCGAGGCTGCCCTCCGTCGCAAGGCCCTGGCCCCAGACAGACCTGCTGAGGCGGTAACCGAGTTCGAGGTAGTCGGGCTCTATCCGGTCCTCGCGCAGGTGGAACCAGCCCAGGAACTCGCCGCCGCCGCACGGCTCGGCGGCCCAGTAGCCCTGCTGGGGCTGCCTCTGGTACAGCTCGAGCCAGCGCGGCAGGATCACCTGCTCGTAGAGTTCGCGCGACGTGGCAGGCCCACCGGTGATGTAGCGCATCACCTGCGGGTCGGAATCGAGCTGCACGAGCAGCTCGAGATCCGCCGGGGTGAATCGACGCAGTCGCAGGCGGGCTGTCTCTAGTACGATCATCAACTCACGTTTCCGGCCGCCCGATGCATGATCCAGCGAGTCTACGATTTTCGAAGTGACAACGTCGCCGGCGTCGCTCCAGAGCTGATGGAGGCGCTGCAGGCCGCGAACGGCGGCACCGCGGCGCCCTACGGCGACGACGATTTCACGCGGGCGATGCAGCGCAGGTTTTCCGAGGTGTTCGAGCGCCCGGTGATCGTCTTCCCGGTCAGCACCGGGACGGGCGCGAACGGCGTCGCGCTGGCGGCGCTCGCCAGCGCCTACGGCAGCGTGCTGTGTCATCCGACGGCACACATCAACGTCTACGAGTGCGGCGCCCCGGAACTTTTCACCGGCGCGAAGCTGGTCGGCGTCGGGGGCGGCGACTTCAAGGTCGGCGCACAGGAGCTCGAGACGGCGCTCGCGGGCGCTGGTTTCGGCAATCCGACGCGGGTACAGCCGTTCGCGCTGAACCTTACCCAGCCGACCGATTTCGGCACGCTCTACACCCTCGACGAGCTACGCGTGCTGACCGAGCGGGCGCATGCCCGGGGCCTGCGGGTCCACATGGACGGCGCCCGGTTCGCGAATGCGGTCGCGGCGCTCGGCTGCACCCCGGCGGAGCTGACCTGGCGCTGCGGCGTCGACCTGCTTTCGCTCGGGGCCACCAAGAACGGTGCCTTGAACGCTGAGGCCCTGGTCGTCTTCGACGAGGCACTGGCCGGTCGCATCCCCTACCTGATGAAGCGTGGTGGACAGGTGCTCTCGAAGGCCCGCTTCGTCTCGGCGCAGCTCGAGCGCTACTTCGCGGACGACCTCTGGCTGCGCCGGGCGCAGGCCGCGAACCGCAGCGCAGCCGGTCTCGCGGCGCGCCTCGCCTCGCTGCCGGGCGTAGAGCTCGTCGCCCCGGTGCAGGTGAACATGATCTTCCTGCGCATGCCGCGGAACGCGCTGGCGGCGCTGCGTGCCGGTCCGTTCGCGTTCTACGAGCTGGGCGAGGATGTCCGCCTGGTCTGCCGTCATGACCAGGAGCCGGAAGGAATGGAAGCGCTGTACGACTGTGTTCGCGATGGGCTTGGAGCCAGGCCGTGAAAGGCGCGCTCGTGATGCTGCTGATCGCGTTGCTGGCCTCTGCCGCGGCTCGCGCGCAGCAGTTGCAGGTCATAGAGCTGCACTACCGGCTCGCCGACGAGGTGCTCCCGGTGCTCGAGCCGCTGCTCGCGCCCGGCGGCGTGCTGACCGGCCTGGACGACAAGATCTTCCTCAGGACGACGCCGCAGAACGAGGCCCAGCTCCGCCAGGCGCTGGCCGTGCTCGACCGCGAGCCGCGACAGCTGCTGATCACCGTTGCGCAGGGCACGGCGGGCGACGGGCAGTCGCGGGACCTGCGCGGCGCGGCGCAGCTCGAAAGCGGCGACCTGCGACTCGGCGTCAACGTGCCGCCCGGCCCAGGCTCAGGGGCCGCCGTGCAAGTGCAGGCAGGCGAGCGCTCCGGGCGGCTCGCCAACACGAGCAGCGTGCGGGTGCTCGAAGGTCGCGAGACGTTCATCTCGCTGGGCCAGTCGATCCCGGTGACCACCACCGTCGTGTCGCCCGCGTCGCGCGGCCCGGTGCTGCGCGAGACGACGGGCTACCGCGAGGTCGGGACCGGGTTCTATGCGACCGCGAGAACGGCGGGCGATCGGGTGATGCTCGAGATCTCGCCTTTCCAGCAGCGTGCCGTTGGGGCCGCCACGGGCACCGTGCAGTCGCAGTCGCTCGCCACCGAGCTCAGCGGCCGGCTCGGCGAGTGGATCGCGCTGGGATCCGTCAACAGCACCGAGCAGAGCTCCGAGCGTGGAATCCTGGTCTGGGGCGCGCGGAGCGCGAACTCGCAGTACCTCGCCTGGGTCAAGGTGGATGAGGTACCTTGAGTTCCTGATTGCGTCCTCCATCTCCAGGGGTGGCAGGATATGGCGAGGGTGAGGGCGAGACAGACCATGGCGCGACTGCTGCCGCTGATTATTTTCATCCTGATACCGCTGCTGATGGCGCTCGCCTCCCGGCAGCAGTCCAGCGAACGGCGCGCCGCGGGAGCGTATCGTCCCAAGCGCCGGCCGATGGGCGGCGCAGCCCGGCGCCGGGCGAATCGCTCGGGCGAGCCTTTCCTCGTGTCGGAGCAGGAGCTGCGGGGCATACGGGATGCTTATTCGGGCGCGGACCTCGACCCGGACCGGCCGCTGGTGCGCTGTGCGCAGTGCCTCGCCTTCTACCATGCCTCCAGCGCGCAGGTGCTGGTCCGCGAGAACCAGGGCCGGTGCCCGGCCTGCGGCGGCAACGACTTTCGCGCGGTGACGCTTCGGCGTCATTGAACGGCAGGTCGAGTCGCTTGGACCGCATCAGCACATCGCGCTACCAGCGACATGAGCTGATCGACTGGTTCTCCCAGCAGCAGCTGTCGGACTCGCGCGTGGCCGTGATCGGTGCGGGCGCGGTCGGCAACGAGGTGGTCAAGAACCTGGTGCTGCTCGGCACCGGCGCCGTGGACCTGTTCGATTTCGACCGCGTCGAGGTCCACAACCTGACGCGCAGCATCTTCCTCCGCGAGCAGGACATCGGAGCGAACAAGGCGGACTGCGTCGTGCGGCGTGCCGGCGAGGTGGACCCGAACGTCAGCTTGCGGGCGTTCGCGGGTCATTTCCGCGACAGGTTGAGCCTTGCGATGCTCGGGCGCTACGACTGCGTGATCTCGGCGGTGGACAATTTCGAGGCACGGATACAGCTGAGCCAGATGTGCCGGCTCGCCGGCGTCGACCTGGTCAACGCGGCCATCGACAGTCGCTGGATCACGGTCGAGTGCTTTGCGTTCGGCTCCGGGGACGGCAGTGCCTGCTACGAGTGCAACCTCCCGGAGTCGGCCTACCAGAAGGTCGCGGCACGCTACTCATGCGGTGGCTTGAGGCGTCGCGCGCAGGCCGAGCGGCGCGTGCCGACGACGGCGATCACGGCCAGCATCGCGGGCGCGCTCGCAGTATCGACGGCGCTGCGGCTCGGCGAAGCTGCCGACTCGCGCGCACGCCGGATCTTCACCGACTCGATCGGCGGTGCGAGCCGTGTGACCTTGCTCGAGCGCAGCGCGGGCTGCCCTGGTTGCGGCGCATCCGGGTCGCCGCCGCAAGTGGTCCGCACGCGCAATCGCTGGCTGAGCAAGCACCTTTCAGGCGAGCTCGAGCCGTCGCTGCAGCACCTGGTCAGGCTCAGTGACGCACTGATCACCAGCTATGCCTGCCGAAGCTGCGGTCCGGTGCCCGGCGCGGAGCGCTACCTCAGGCGCCGCGCTGCCGATTTCGACGACTCGATCGCCGTCTGCCAGCAGTGCGGCGAGAACGCGATCGTGATCGAGGTCCGCGACGTCTTTCGCCTCGGCGAGCTCGGCGAGATGTTCGGCCTGGAGGCAGTGCCGGCCAAGTATGCGATCGTCGAGATCGGCGAGCGCAGTATCTGCTTCGATCTCGAGGAGGACCCTGAACCATGAGCGACGAACTCAAGATCCAGCTCCGCACGGCCGACCAGACCCGGCTCGCCGAACTTGACCTCGACGGGGCAAGCACAGCGGGGGACATCATCCAGGCGGCCGTGGACAACTGGGCGCTGCCGAGCGACACGGACTACACGCTGGTGAACACGACGACGGGCCGTGCGCTCGTGCCGGGAGAAGCGCTGTCGAAATCGGTCCGCCCGGGGGACCTGATCGAGGTGCAGCCGGTACTCGTCGCAGGTTGAGGCGCAGGCGCCGACGGTCTGATGAGCAACGCATTGCGCCTCGAGACAGACGTCGAGCGCGTGCGCGCACTCGCCCGCGCGCATCCAGAACGCATCGAGCTCGTGTCCGTCCCGGCCGGGGCATCGCAGGCGCTGGTGGCCGACCTGCGTTATCCGACGGCGCGCAGTCGTAGCTACCCGTCCGAGATCGAGAACCGCATTCGCCTGCGCGTCACGCTGCCCGCGCGCTACCCGTTCCTGCCGCCCGTCGCCAGCGTCGAGACGCCCGTCTACCACCCGAACGTCTTTCCGTCGGGCCTCGTGTGTCTCGGTACCAGGTGGCTGCCCAGCGAGGGACTCGACCTGTTCCTGAAGCGCGTGATACGGCTGCTGACCTTCGACCCGCTGCTGGTCAACGTCGCCTCGCCAGCCAACCGCGAAGCCGCGTCCTGGTACGAGAGCGCGCGGCGCAGGCATCCGGGTGCGTTTCCAACCTGCAAGGTCGGCTTTGCCACGACTGGCGCGCGCCGCAGCGAGCGGGTCGGGTGGCGGGAAGCTGCGCAGGACACCGGACGCAGCCTGCGCCGCTGTCCCGGCTGCGCCCGTGAGCTCGCGCTGCCCGCCGGACGACGCGGCACGGTACGCTGCCCTGCCTGCGGCGCCCGCTTCGAGACCGAGACCTGAGCAAGCGCTGATGCAGTGGCGGGAACTCAGCCCCAGCTTGCCAGTCCAGGACGAGGCCCGGCTGGTCGCGCGGCACCCTGATCTGCAGGGCCTGCCCTGCGGGCCGGGCACCACGATCATCCTGCGGTCGTCGCTTCGTCAGTGCGTCCTCGATCACCTGGCGGGCAGCGACGTCGAGCAGGGCGGCCTGCTGCTCGGCGAGGTGTTCGGGTCCGGTCGGGACGCTGCCGGGCCGCCGACCTTCACGGTGCTGTTGACGCGCTGCATCCCGGCCACCCACTACGCGGCCTCGGCCGTCTCGCTGCAGATGGGCGCCGACGTCTGGACCCGGGCCCGGGAGGCGCTCGAGCCCGAGGAGATGATCGCAGGCTGGTACCACAGCCACCCCGGCCTCGGCGCCTTCTTCAGCCGCCGGGATCGGCAGACACAGCGCGCCTTCTTCAGCCAGGCCTGGAGCGTCGGCTGGGTCGTGGACCCCAGCGACGCGAGCGAAGCCTGGTTCGTCGGCGGCGAAGCGAGGGCACCCGAGCGCAGCATCACGGTGCCGGATTGAACCGCACGATTGCCGACTCCGGAAACGCCGCGATCCACAGCCTTCCAAGCGCATCAACCTGAAGAAGAACCCGATCAGCCGCACGTTCAACCACTCGCGCAAGCCACGCGTCGGCAGGTCGTACATCGTGAAGCGTTGCGTGGCGCAGTCGAACATCGCGACCGGGTTCGACGGCCTGACCGTCTTCGGCCGTAGCTGCGACATCGGCCTCATCGAGCCCCTATTCGAGTCGGTAGATGTTGTGGTCATTTCGCTGCGCATACAACGCGGGGAGGAAATTCGGCAGTAGCCCCACCTCCTCGACCTGATGCCGCTGCCATTCGCGCAGCATTCCTTCGCTGAATATCAGACGCCGCAACAGTGCGTTTACCCAAGGACCGATGACGGGCCAATCCACGCCTATGACGGTTTCCACCGCATAGGTCGCTCCCTGTGACGACGAACCCCATTCGTGCCGGATTTCGCCAAACGTGATGCCCATCATCATCGGGCGCGTGACGAACCGCTGTGGCGACAGCTCGATGACTCGCGCGGCGCCCTCGCTGTCGTACGGACCGAACCATTCGTAGCGTGCCACCACCCCACCGGCCCCGACGCCGGGGCGCCCGTCGGCCGCCGGCGCTTCGATCCAGATGCGACCGTGCTCGGTCGGGTGAAACAGGTGATACATCGGTCGCCTGGCGCCGGCGAACTCGACTTCGCTGATCGGCAGCACGCGGTACCACCACGCAAGCATTTCGGGACTCACGCCGGGCAGCGGGGGATGCTCGATCGTGAGTTGTATCCGGCCATTGGCCAGGATCTTGCGCGAAGTTGCAGCCTTCCCGACCGGCGTCAAAGGCCATGGCAGCTGTCGAGGCGCATCGTGCTTCGGGTTCACGGGGAGGGCAAACGCGATCAGGTAGTCTCCGGTGCCGCGGTTGTACATCGCGTGGCCGCCTGCGTTGAGGACTACATATTGCCGTCCATCGAGCGTGTAGCTCATCGGCGTCGCGGTGGCGTCGACCGGCAGGGTGTAGCTCCACAGTTCGCGTCCGTCGCTGACGTCGAAGGCCCGGAGCTGCCTGTCCATCGTCGCGGCAATGAAGAACACGCCACCGTCGGTCACCAGCCCGCCGCCGAGATTTGGCGTGCCCCAGTCGATGTGCCACGGCAGCGGGAACGGGCCCATTTCGTGAACGGACCCGAGCGGCACCCGCCAGGCGATCTCGCCGCGTGCCAGGTCGACGGCGACCAGTTGTCCCCAGGGTGGCGCAGTGCAGGGGATGCCGAGCGGCGACAGAAACGGGCCGACCGCAAGCGTATAGGGCGTGCCCTGCATGGTTACGAACATCGTCTTCTGGCCGGCGACCGGATGATCCTGGCCCGTCTTCGCGACGACACCGCGCAGCAGTTGCGCGACGAACGGCGCGGCGTTGACGTTTACGATCAACCGCCCGGACTGCGGCGAGTACGCACCGCCTCCCCAGTTGGCGCCCCCCAGGCTCCCCGGGAACAGCAACGTCGGCTGCTCCGCAAGTGGAGTGAAGATGCCCTCGTTGCGCAGGCCGGCGATTGCGTCGCGGCACTTTCCGCGGTCCCAGAACGTCAGGCCCCAGGCGTCCTCCGGGCGTAGCCGGGTCGGGAGCAGCTGCAGCGAGGCCTGCGGGAACGGTTGCGTCGGCCAGGCCTGTTCGCCCGGGATGCTGCTCGACGGCACAGCCCTCTCCTGCACGGGGAGCAGCGGCTTGCCGCTGCGCCGATCGAGCACGAAGACAAAGCCCTGCTTGCTCACCTGCACGAGCGCCGGCACGTGACCGGCACTTCCGTCCGGCCACTCGATCAGCACCGGCTGGGCCGGCGTGTCGTAGTCCCAGAGATCGTGGTGCACGAGCTGAAATGCCCATGCAACCTCGCCGCTGGAAAGGCGCAGCGCCACGACCGAGTTGGCGTAGCCGTTACTTCCCGGCCGCAGCGCGCCGTAGTAGTCGGGGGAAGGTGCGCCGGTGGGCAGGAACACGAGATCGTGCTCGACGTCCACCGAGAGCGGGGCCCAGGCGTTGGCTGCACCGGTACCCGCAACGCCCTGCAGTGGGTCGAAACTCCAGCGCGGTGCGCCACTCGCTGCGTCGAATGCCGCTACGACGCCGCGAGGCGCACGGGCATAAGCGAAGTCGATTACGGACGAACCGACGACGACGACACCGTTTGCCACGATCGGTGGCGAACTGGTGCTGACCTCCTCCAGCCCGTGACGCGCATGCTCGGCGAGCATCACTACACCACTCACACCGAAATCCGCGCAGAGACGGCCGTCCCTGGCGTCGAGCGCGATCAGGCGACGATCGGCGGTCGCGGTGTAGATACGGTGCCGGCAGGCACCGCCGGCATCGGTCTGCGGAACTTCGGCATAGGCGACCCCACGGCAGCGATAGGGACGATCGCTGCTGCGTCGCAGTCCGGGATCGTAGCTCCAGCGCTCGAGCCCGGAGCGCGGGTCGAGCGCGATCACGCGGTTGAACGGCGTGCAATAGACGAGGTGCCGACCGGCGACCGGCGGCAGCAGTATCGGCGTCGACTGCGCAGACACAGCTGACGGCTGACCCTGCTTCGCCGCCATGTCGCCGTTGCGGTGCGTCCACGCCGGCGCGAGCTGGCGCACGTTCTGCGGCGTGATCAGGATGCCGGAACTGTGGTGCCAGCCGGCCGGGTCGCCCGTGGCATTCGCCGCGAGCGGCGCGACGATCACGATCAGCGGCCACAGGCACCGTGACATTGACCCGCACCCAGCCCGGAATGCGCGCTCAGCGTGCGAGGAAGTCATCGATGCGCGCGGCGAGATAAGGGTAGAAAGGATTGCTGCGCTGCCGCGTCAGCAGCCAGCTTGGAACGGTTAGCACGCCGTTCTCGCCATAGGCTTCCACGCGGCCGAGCTGGATGTGCCCGGCTTCGGCAGCCGCGTAGCCGTAGAGCGGGTCATCCGGCGGAAATGGCAGTGCCACGTGTGACAGCGAGAACACGGTCCTCGGCCAGGCGAGCCCGAGCTGTCGCACAGCCTGGCCGGACTGGCCGGGCTCGGAGCGTCGCTCGACGACGGACGGCGTACCCGGCCCCGCATTGGTGACGACAGACAGCGCATAGGGCCTTCGGGCTGCCTCGACCAGGCGTTTCGTGAGCGGACCTGGATCGTTCACCAGCAGGGGCTGCGCATCGGCGAGGCGGTTCACGTCGAACAGCACGAGCTCGTGTCCCTCGGCGTCGAGATGCTCGAACAGCACGTCGACCACGGCCTCTGCCCGCACCGTAGCGTCCACGGTCGAGAGGAAGGCGATCACCGGCGGGAATCCGCGGACCGGCCCCGCCCTGGCCATGCGCGCGACCCGGGAAGTGATGCGCTGGGCGAGCCGCTGCACCTCGCCGCCGGCATGAAGGCTGAACGACGAGTACTTGTACGGATCGTATTCCTTCTCGACCTGCTGCCAGGCAGCGCGCCCGAGCCCGGGCAGATGCGACAGCCCGGTCTTGACGCGGCCGACGAAGGCCAGCGGCGAGATGCCGAGCGCCGGCGAGAGCAGCACCAGGCCGTCGGGCCTCGGCAGTGGCTCGCCGTCCAGCAGGTCCAGCGAGTAGTCCACCGCGAGCGTGGCGCCGTTCGAGTAGCCGACCATGTAGATCGGGCGGTCCTCGGGGAGTCGCGAGCGCATTTCGCGCATCGCCAGCCTGACCGCGGCCTGCATGTCCTCGATTTCGAAGCTGAGCAGCCCCGACGGGGCCGTGCCGTGGCCGGGCAGCCGCAGGCCCACGACCCAGAACCCGCTTCCGGCGAGGTGCTCGCCCAGCGCGCGCAGGCTGTAGGGCGAGTCGGTCAGCCCGTGAAGCAGCAACACGGCACCCGGCGCGCGCCCGGCGGACCCGAATTCGAAGCTCCGATTCCAGTTGACCGGCCACACGCGCGGGTCGCTGCGACTGCCGGCCTGGTAACGGCTGAAGCTGCCCGCACCGGCGTCGCCCGACTGGCGGTAGATCTTCTGCTCGAGTTCCCGGAACAGGCGATCCTCGAGCGCCCGGTAGTCCTCGAGCGTGGTGACCGCAGCTGCCCGGTCGGCGGTGAACTCCTCCTCGAGGACGAGCCGGTGCCAGGGCTCGAGTTCCGGGCCGGAACCGAGGAATCGCAGGTACAGGACCGCCCCGACGACTGCCAGCCCCAGCAGCGCCGACAGTCCTGTGGACAGCAATATTCTTGCCAGCTTCGTCACTCGAGCATGCTCCCGGCCGCGCTGCGGGGATCATAGGCGCATCCTGCGCCCTCTCGTAAATCCCGAATGGCCGAGCGATGCGATCCCGGTCAGGATTGGACGCCGACACTCGTGCAGAGCCGACCCCGGATGTCGCGGCCAAGGACAGCTCAGATCCTGGCGTTCATGACGCCATTCCCGTACTCGATTGACATCGAGGCGCCGCTGTCGGAAGCGCGCAGCTTCCTGCGCGAGCGCGGCATCCGTCATCTTCCGGTCACCGAGCGCGGCGCGCTCGCAGGCGTGCTGACGGACCGCGACATCAAGCTGGCACTGGGCCCGGACATCGGCTGCCCGCCTGAGCGCGAGCTCAAGGTCCGCGACGTCTACCAGCCGGACAGCTTCGTCGTGGATGCGGACGCCGACCTCGAGGACGTCGCGAGGACCATGGCCGAACGGCACGTTGGATCGGCGCTGGTGACCCGGGGCGGAAAGCTGGTCGGGATCTTCACGTCCACCGACGCCTGCCGCGCCCTCGCCCGCGTGCTAGGCGGGCGGGGCTCCACCGGACCTGACCTCGTGGCCTGACACGCACATGCAACACCGTCCAGAAGCCGCGCCGGCCCCTGTCACTCGTGGTCCGACCGCCGCCGACAACCAGCTTTGCGCCGACCGGCTCCGCGAGGCCGCCGACCTGCTCGAGGCGCAGGGCGCCAACGTTTTCCGCGTCGCGGCCTACAGGAAAGCGGCGGATACCCTCGTCGGGCTGGGCGAGGAGGTGGGCGAGATCCTCGCGAGGGACGGACGGACAGGGCTCGAGCAGCTGCCTGGAATCGGCCGCGGCATCGCCGCAGCGCTCGCGGAGATGGTGCAGACCGGCCGCTGGATGCAGCTCGAGCGCCTGCGCGGCAGCTCCGACCCGGCGCAGCTGTTCACGGTCGTTCCCGGGCTGGGGCATCGGCTCGCCGAACGCATCCACGAGGAGCTGCAGATAGACACGCTCGAGGCGCTGGAGATCGCGGCCCACGATGGACGCCTCGAAAGCGTGCCCGGCGTCGGGCCGCGCCGCGCGGCGGCGATACGCGCCAGCCTGCAGAGCATGCTGTCCAGGGGGCGACCGAGGCGCGAAGCCCTGGCAGGCCGTAGCGGCCAGCAGGCCGGCCCTTCGGTCGAGACGCTGCTCGCCGTCGATCGTGCGTATCGCGAGAAGGCGGCGGCCGGCAAGCTCCCGACCATCGCCCCGAAGCGCTTCAATCCGACAGGAGAGGCCTGGCTGCCGGTGCTGCACGCGGACCGCGACGGCTGGCGCTTCACGGCCCTGTACTCGAACACGGCGCAGGCGCACCAGCTCGACCGGACCCGCGACTGGGTGGTCCTGTACTTCTACGACGACGAGCACGCGGAAGGCCAGCACACCGTCGTCACGGAGACCCACGGACCGCTGGCGGGCCGCCGCGTGGTGCGCGGCCGCGAGCGCGAGTGCCTCGAATACTACGGCTGAGTTCTCAGATCAGGTAGGCCGCGGCAAACAGCCCGAGCATGCTGAACACCAGCGCGAGCTTCGCGAGCGTGCCGAACAGCAGCCCCATCCACGTGGCGAGGCCGGCACGGGTCGCCTGCTCGATCTTGCCGTGAGAAACGAGTTCCCCGATCACGGCACCCGCGAAAGGCCCGATCACGAGGCCGGGCAGGCCGAGAAAGATGCCGGCCACGGCGCCGATCGCCGCGCCGGCGATCGCGAGCGGCGTCGCTCCGACGCGCTTCGCTCCAAGCACGCTTGCGGCAAAGTCGATCACGAACGACAACAAGGTCATCAGCCCCAGCAGCACGAGCGGCAGCCAGCCGACTTTCTCGAAGCCGTCGACCCAGGCCGCGAGCAGCAGGCCGGCGAACACGAGCGGCACGCCGGGCAACGCCGGCAGGACGGACCCGGCCACGCCGACCAGCACCAGCAGCATCGCGAGCAACCACCACCAGGTATCCACCGTCATGACCTTGCCTCCTGGGTCCGGGCGGGAGCATAGCCTGTCCGGTCAAAGCCAGCTTGAGCGATGCCGGTCGCGGAAGTAGTCTGCACGCAGGGGTACAAGCAAATCCTCCGGGAGGGTCAAGGACATGAACAGCTTCGGCAGAGAGTCGAACCGCGCACGCAGGTTCAGGATGGGTGCCGCCGCGGCGGCCTTGCTGCTTCCCTGCATCGCAGGCGCGGACGGAATGAAGGCGACCGCGGAGATGAAGGGCTGCGAGGACCCGAAGATCACCGGCACTGCTACGCTGGTCGAGCAGACGACGGCCGAGGGCATCAAGGAAGTGACCGTCGAGCTGAAGATGTCCGGACTGGCCGACGGCAAGCACGCGGTCCACATCCACGAGTTCGGCAAGTGCGAGCCTTGCGCGGCGGCAGGGGGTCACCACGATCCGGGTCCTTTCGGTCAGTCGCGACCCGACTCGGCCGGTGACGAGTCGCCGGCGAAGGACATCAACCACCCCTTCCACATGGGCGACCTGATCAACATCGAGGTCAAGAACGGCGTCGGTTACATGAAGCACACGACCAACCGCGTGACGCTCTCGCCCGGGCGGCTCGGCATCCTCGACGAGGACGGCAGCTCGTTCATCGTGCACTCGAAGATGGACACGTATTGCGATGCGGAATCCGACCTGAAGAAGGGCTGCGCGGGCGGTGCCCGCGACGCCTGCGGGATCATCGTCGCCGTCAAGTAGCCACTGCACGGCGGGATTCGAGGAATCCGCAAGCTGAAATTCCCGCCGCTTCCGATCGTCGAGGCCCTGCCCGAGCTGGGCAGGGTGCTCGCGGCCCACAATCGTGTGATCCTCGAAGCGCCGCCCGGCGCGGGCAAGAGCACGATCGTCCCGCTGGCCCTGCTCGACTGCGAATGGCGTGAGCGGCGCCGCATCGTCGTACTCGAGCCGCGCCGCGTCGCGGCGCGCGCCGTGGCCCGGCGCATGGCCTGGCTGCTGTCCGAGGACGTCGGCGGCCGGGTCGGGTACCGCACGCGACTCGATACCCGGACGGGCCCGGACACGGTGATCGAGGTCGTCACCGAAGGTGTGCTCACGCGGATGCTGCAGCACGATCCGGCCCTGGAGGGCGTGGCCTGCGTGGTCTTCGACGAATTCCACGAGCGCAGCCTGCAGGCCGACCTCGGGCTCGCGCTCTGCCTGGACGTGCAGCGGCACCTGCGCGATTCGCTGCGCCTGCTGCTGATGTCGGCGACGCTCGACAGCGGGGCGCTCGCACAACTGCTCGGCGGGGCCCCGGTGCTGCGCTCCGCCGGGCGGATGTTCGAGGTCGAGACCCGCCATGCACCACCGCCCGATCAGGACTCCCGCCCGGGCGCGCTGGAGCGCTGGGCCGCGACGGTGACCCGGCGCGCCGTGACGGAATCGCCCGGGGATGTACTGGTGTTCATGCCCGGAGCCGCCGAGATCCGCCGCTGCCAGCGCTTGCTGGAGGAGTCTCTACCGGACTCGCCATGCACTCTGCGGCCGCTGTACGGCGACCTCACGGCCGAGGAGCAGGACGCCGCGCTGCGTCCCGATCCCGAAGGCCGGCGCAAGATCGTCATCGCCACCAACATCGCCGAGACGAGCCTCACGATCGAGGGCGTGCGCATCGTCGTGGACAGCGGTCTCGAGCGGCGCTCGCGGTTCGATCCGGCGAGCGGCATGAGCCGCCTCGAGACCCGGCGTATCTCCAGGGCATCCGCGGACCAGCGTCGCGGACGCGCCGGGCGCACGGCGCAGGGCAGTTGCTATCGTCTCTGGAGCGAATCGACTGAGGCGTCGCTGCCGGCCCACGCGGCACCCGAGATCGCCGAGGCGGACCTCGCCCCGCTGGCGCTGGACCTGGCATGCTGGGGCTGCACCGATCCGGCGCAGCTCACCTGGCCCGACCCGCCGCCATCGGCGCATCTGGCCCAGGCCCGCGACCTGCTCGAGCGCCTCGAGGCCATCGATGGCCGGGGCCGGATCACGGCGCTCGGCCGACGGATGGCCGGGTTCGGCCTGCATCCGCGCCTCGCACACATGATGCTGCGGGCGGGCGAACACGGTTCCGTCGAGGTCGCGAGCCTGCTGGCCGCGCTGCTCGGCGAACGGGACATCCTGCGACCGACGGGCAGTGAAGCAAACCCGGACCTGCGGGTGCGCCTGCAGCTGCTGCAAGGTGAAGCCCCGCCACCGGGCCAGCGCGACGACCGCGCGGTGCTGCGGCGGGTCCATCAGTCGGCGAGGAAAATCGCGCGCAGCGCAGCGCGCACCCGCCAGTCAGTCTCGAGCGCCGCGGACGACGATGCCGCCGGCCTGCTGCTCGCGTACGCCTATCCGGATCGCATCGGGCGGGCAAGGGCTCCTGGCAGCGGCCGATACCTGCTGAGTGGCGGACGGGGCGCTTTCTTTCCGCAACCGACGGCGCTGGCACGTCACGAGTTCATCGTCGCGGCCGAGCTCGATGCCGGAGACGGCGAAGCAAGGATCCGGCTCGCGGCGCCAATCGCCCGCGACGACCTGGAGCGGCATTTCGCGACATCGATCGTCGAGGATCGCCGGGTGGCCTGGGATCCGCGGACCGAGGCGGTGGTGGCCAGGCGCCAACGCAGACTCGGGCAGCTGATGCTGACTGACGAACCGCTGCAGGATGCAGGCGAGACGGAAATGCTCTCGGCGCTGCTCGAAGGCATACGCGCAATGGGTCCGGGCTGCCTGCGCTGGACTGCGGCCGCGCTGCAGCTCCGCGCGCGGCTCGACTTCGCACGACAGCACGACCGGAAAAACCCTGAGTGCTGGCCGGATGTCTCGGACGCCGGACTGCTCGACGCGCTGGAGGACTGGCTCGGTCCGTGGCTCACCGGGATCTCGCGCCGCGAGCAGCTCGCGAAGCTCGATCTCAGCCGTGCGCTCGCGTCGCTGCTCGACTGGAAGTGTTCGAAACGACTCGATGAATTTGCTCCGGCCTCGCTGACGGTACCGAGCGGTTCGCGGATTTCGCTGGACTACTCGGGCGACGCGCCGATCCTCTCGGTACGGCTGCAGGAGGTGTTCGGCATGAACGAATCGCCGCGTATCGGGGACGGCCGGGTCGCAGTGACGCTGCAGCTGCTCTCCCCGGCCAGGCGACCGGTGCAGCTGACCCGCGACCTTGCGAGCTTCTGGTCGCAGGGCTATGCCGAGGTCAGGAAGGAACTGAAGGGACGGTACCCGAAGCACTACTGGCCCGACGACCCCTTCACCGCGACGCCGACGCGCCGCGTCCGACCCGCGGACCACTAGCGCGGCGGTTTGCGGCCTGCCGACCGTTCACGATGCGCATCGAGATGTCCTAGACTCAACGCATGGGCGTCGAGTTACGCACAGCCAGCGGCAGTCGCTTGCGCCTCGCGGGCGCCTGGCTCGCGCTGCTGATGCTGGTCACCGCCTGCGCGCCGTTCAGGAGCGCGGACGCTCCGCGCGGCGTCTCGGATCCGGGCGCCGAGATCGCGCGCACCGCCGAGTCCTTCGTCGGCGCACCCTACCGCTATGGCGGCTCCGGACCGGAGGCGTTCGATTGCAGTGGCCTCGTGTATTTCGTCCACCGGCGCCACGGCATCGATGTGCCGCGCACGGCGGCCCAGCAGTACGCCGCCGCCACGCCCGTGCGGACGCGGGAGCTGCGCCCGGGGGACCTGGTGTTCTTCCGCCTGCAGGGACGCAAGGTGAGCCACGTGGGAATCTACGCCGGTGGCGACCGCTTCGTGCACGCGCCGCAAAGCGGCGGCCACGTTCGCGTCGCAAGGCTCGACGAGGACTACTTCCGGCGCAGCTATGCCGGTGCCGGCCGGTTCCTGCCGTAGGGGTCGGCCCGCTCAGCTTCCGCCGTAGCTGAGCGCCATATAGGCCATCGCGACCGACATCGCATCGCCGAGCGCAGTGTGCCGGCCCGTCACCGGAACGCCGAGATCGGCGAGTATCTCGTCGAGCGCCTTCGCCGGCGCATGGTCGGGATTTCGCCGCATGGCCCGGCGACGGTAGATGTCGCGCAGGTCGAAACGAACCGCGTCGAATCCCTCCTGGCCGCTCTCGCGCAGCGCGCGGTCCAGCATGGCGCAGTCGAAATTGACGCAGTAGCCGATCACCGGGCGGTCGCCGAGCCAGTCGACGAACTCCGACGCCGCACGCCCGGCAGTCATCCCGCCGGCGACGTCGGACGGACGCAGGCGATGGTACTTGACTGCCTCGTGATCGACCGGCGCGTCGCTGCGGACAGTGCAGCTGAAGCTCTCGCTGGCGAGGATGCGTCGCTCGCGGATCGGGACCGCGCCGATCGAGAGAATTTCGGCGCTCTTGACGTCCAGGCTGCTGGTCTCGAGGTCGAAAGCCACGATCTCCCGGTCGCCGGGGGAGGACGGCGTCCGCAGTGTGCGCAGGATCCCCTTCAGGCGTCGGGCGAGAGCGGGCATGATCTTGCTGTCGCCTACATGCCGCGGTGATAACGCGCCGACAGGAAGGACTGGAACTCACGGACCACCCCCAGCGCATCCCGCAGCAGGTCGCGATCGAGGCGCCGCAGCTGCGCGAATCGGACGCGGTTCGTCGGCACTTCGCCCTCGCGCAGTTCCTGCAGCTGCTGGCCCAGCCGCAGCCGCAGCATGATCCCGTAGGACTGCCGCAGGTTGGTCCCGAGCGACCTGCTCAGGACGCCGCGCTCGATCAGCGCATCGATGCGCTCGAAGGTGGAAGTGACTCGCAGGCCCTGCTCGGCGGCGAGCGTGCGTACGCCGTGCACGACCGGGAAAATGCCGCCCTTCTTCAGGTCCACCGGCGCTTCACGTCCGATCAGTCCGCCGAGGAAGCGTAGCGGCGTCTGGAACTCGAGCGCCGGAGTGATGAAATGATGCAGCCACAGCTCGTTGCGGGCCAGCGCGAACAAGGCCTCCCGCACGGGCTCGAACAGGCGGGCGTCGCCCCCCACCACGCGCGCGTCGAACATTATCGCGGCACGCATCTGCGCCTCGGGAGAGTTGTCGCCGGAGATTCGCCGCACGCTCTTCAGCCACCGCTCGACGTCGCCGCGCCACTTGGGGTTGGAGACCATCACGCCGCCCGGGCAGGGCGGATAGCCCATCCCGGCGAGACCCTCGCTGAACCTCTGCGCCCCGTCGGCCACGGCCTCGTCCGTAATGCCCTGGCCGAGCACCAGCGCGTTGTCCTGGTCGGTCTTCAGCAGCTGCTCGCCCCGGCCCTCGCTGCCCAGCACCAGCAGGCAGATCGAGTTGCGGAGCGGGTCCTCGAACGAAAATTCGAACAGCCGCTTCAGCAGGCGCTGATTCAGTGCGCTCACCAGGTCGGCCAGGTACTCCATCTTCGCGCCGGTCGCGTGCAGCGTGCCGACCAGCCGGTTCACCTGCCGGGCCGCGTTCGCGAGCTCCTCGCGGCTGGAGGCGCGCGAGACCTGCAGCCCGATGACGTGCGAATGGCTGGAGTAGTGGCTGAGCAGCTCGGCAAGGCCCAGCGTGCCCTTGAGCTCTTCCTCGTCCAGCACCGCGATCCGCTCGATCCCGCGGCGTGTCATCACGACCAGCGCCTGGAACAGCGGTTCGCTGACGTCGCAGCCGACGACGGGTCGGCTTGCAATGCTGCCCACCGGCTGCTCGAGGCCGCGCTGTCCGAGCGCGATGGCCTCGAGCAGGTCCGTGCGCGTCACGATCCCGCGTCCGGCGGGCCCCTCGACGAACACGCAGTCCACCTTCTGCTCGCGCATGCGCCGCGTCGCCTCGTCCAGCCGGCAGTCCTCAGGCACCTGGACCGCCTCGCCCAGCAGCGCGTCACCGACCCTGGTCAGCATCATCTCGGCGAGGTCCGAGGCGCCCGCTGATTCGTCCGCCTCCATGCTGCGCTTGGCGAAGGACTCGAGGAAATAGGCCGCGAAGCGGCCGTTGTCCGATACCACCGAGCGGAAGGCCTCGGCCGGGATGGTCCAGGCGAGCGTGTCCTCGTCCGTCTCGTAGGTGTAGCGTGCCCGGCCGGTCAGCGACGCGGTCGTGCCGAACACGTCGTGGGGCCCGAACTCGGCGAACACGCGGTCGCTGTCCTCGCCCGCCACGAAGGCGGTCACTGCGCCCTTCATGATCACGTACACGGCGCGCGAAGGCCCGCCCGCCTCCAGCACCGTGGTGCCCTTCGATATGAACTCGATGTCCATGCTCGAGCCGAGCTGCCTCGCCTGCTCGGCCGTCAGCAGGTTGAAGGGCGGCGTGCTGAAATCGAACTCCTGGTCGTGCCTGCTCACGCTGCTCACCTGTGAGGTGGAAAAAAAACGGGGCGGCCCGCGAGGACCGCCCCGGATCTCAAGCCAGCGACCCGATCAGTGGTGGGTCGCCCCACCCGCTCCGCGCGGGACGCGGATGTCCTCGACGAGGTGCTGGATGTGCTCCGGCGGCGGTGCCGTCAGGTGGCTCACCGCATAGGTCACGAGGAAGTTTAGCAACATGCCGATGAAGCCGATGCCTTCCGGAGAGATGCCCCAGAGCCAGTTCTCCGCAGTATTGGCAGCGGGGTTGATGAACTTGAAGTAGATGATGTAGGACGCCGTGAAGACGATGCCCGCGATCATGCCGCTCACCGCGCCCTGCTTGTTCGCGCGCTTGTCGAAGATCCCGAGGAAGATCGCCGGGAAGAACGACGAGGCCGCGAGACCGAACGCGAAGGCCACCACCTGCGCAACGAACGCCGGTGGATAGATGCCGAGCAATCCAGCGATCACGACCGCCACCGCGGCCGCGATGCGCGCGAACAGCAGTTCCTGCTTCTCGGTGATGTTCGGCATCAGGACCTTCTTCAGCAGGTCGTGAGAAATGGCGGAGGAAATCACCAGCAGCAGTCCTGCAGCGGTCGAGAGCGCCGCCGCGAGGCCGCCGGCCGCCACCAGCGCGATGACCCAGGCCGGCAGGTTGGCGATCTCGGGGTTCGCCAGCACCATGATGTCGCGGTCGATCGTCATCTCGTTCGCGTCACCCTTGGCGTAGAACATGCGCCCGTCGCCGTTCTTGTCTTCCCACTTGATCAGGCCGGTCTTCTCCCAGTTCTTGATCCAGGTCGGCGCCTCGCTGTAGAGGGCGCCCTGGCCGTCCGCGCCGTTGATCGTCTCGATCATGTTGAAGCGCGCGAAGGCCGCCACGGCCGGCGCGGTCGTGTACAGGATCGCGATGAACAGCAGCGCCCAGCCGGCGGACTTGCGGGCATCGCGCACCTTGGGGACGGTGAAGAACCGCACGATCACGTGCGGCAGGCCGGCCGTGCCGACCATCAGCGCCGCGGTGATGCAGAACACGTCGATCATGCTCTTCGTGCCGTCGGTATAGGCGGCGAAGCCGAGTTCGGTGTTTAGCCCGTCCAGACGGTCGAGCAGGAAGGTCTCGGTGCCCTTCAGGTCGGCGCCGAAGCCGAGCTGCGGCAGGAAGTGGCCGGTGAGCAGGATCGAGATGAAGATCGCCGGAACCATGTAGGCAAAGATCAGCACGCAGTACTGCGCCACCTGCGTGTAGGTGATGCCCTTCATGCCGCCGAGCACCGCGTAGAAGAACACGATGGCCATGCCGATGATCACGCCGAGGTTGATCGGCACCTCCAGGAACCGGGAGAACACGATTCCGACGCCGCGCATCTGCCCCGCCACGTAGGTGAACGAGACGAAGATCGCGCAGACCACCGCGACCAGGCGCGCGGTATCGGAGTAGTAGCGGTCGCCGATGAAGTCGGGGATCGTGAACTTGCCGAACTTGCGCAGATACGGCGCGAGCAACAGCGCGAGCAGCACGTAGCCGCCCGTCCAGCCCATCAGGTAGACGGCGCCGTCGTAGCCCATGAACGAGATCAGGCCTGCCATCGAGATGAACGACGCGGCCGACATCCAGTCCGCGGCGGTTGCCATGCCGTTGGCGAGCGGGCTGACGCCGCCGCCGGCTACGTAGAAGTCACGGGTGTGGGCTGCGCGGCTCCAGATCGCGATGCCGATGTACAGCGCGAAACTCAGGCCGACGAGCAGGTAAGTCCAGGCTTGAACTGACATGATGGAATCCTCTCCTGTCCGGTTTCGCGTCTCAGTCTTCGTGCACGTCGTGCTCGCGATCGAGCTTGTTCATGATCCCCACGTAAATGAAGATCAGGGCGACAAAGACGTACATCGACCCCTGCTGAGCGAACCAGAACCCCAGCTTGAAGCCGAAGATCTTGATGTTGTTCAGCGGCTCGACCAGGATGATTCCGAAGCCGTAGGAAACGACGAACCACACTGCCAGCAGCGTCAGCAGGATCCTGAGGTTGCGCTTCCAGTAGGCCTGTCTTCTTTCGCGCGTCATAGAGCAGCCCTCCTCCCCCGTACAGGTTTGCAGGGAATCTAGCAGGGATGCACCGCCACCGATCTCAGACCTTGGTCTAAGGCTCGCCCGCGGGCGGGCGTCGCGCCGAAAAAGAAACGGCCGCGCACGAGACCCGCACGCGGCCGTCTGGCTGCAGCAATCCTGCCTGGGTCAGCGGTTCATTCTGTTCTCGACCAGCTGCCTGACCACCGAGGGATCGGCCAGCGTCGAGGTATCACCCAGCTGGTCGTGCTCGTTCGCCGCGATCTTCCTGAGGATCCGGCGCATGATCTTGCCGGAGCGGGTCTTCGGCAAACCGGGCGCCCACTGTATGAAGTCCGGCGTCGCGATCGGACCGATCTCGCCGCGGACCCAGTCGCGCAGCTCCTTGCGCAGCGGATCGGTCGGCTCGGCGTCGACGACCAGCGTCACGTAGGCATAGATGCCCTGTCCCTTGATGTCGTGCGGGCAGCCCACCACCGCCGCCTCGGCGACGGCCGGGTGCGCGACCAGCGCACTCTCGATCTCCGCGGTCCCGAGCCGGTGACCCGAGACGTTGAGCACGTCATCCACCCGGCCCGTGATCCAGTAGTAGCCGTCCTCGTCGCGCTTGGCGCCGTCGCCGGTGAAGTACCGGCCGGGGAATGTCTTGAAGTAAGTGTCGATGAAGCGCTGGTGGTCGCCGAAGACCGTACGCATCTGCCCGGGCCAGCTGTCCTTCAGCACCAGGTTGCCTTCGCAGGCGCCGCCGAGCTCCTGTCCGTCGTTGTCGACGATGCCGGGTTGCACGCCGAAGAACGGCAGGGTCGCCGAGCCCGGCTTCTGGTCGATCGCGCCCGGCAGCGGCGTGATCAGGATGCCGCCGGTCTCGGTCTGCCACCAGGTGTCGACGATGGGGCAGCGCTCGTCGCCAACGACCCTGTAGTACCACTCCCAGGCCTCCGGGTTGATCGGCTCGCCCACGGTCCCGAGTACGCGCAGAGTCGAGCGGGACCATTTCTGCACCGGGGCCTCGCCTTCGCGCATCAGCGCGCGAAGCGCGGTGGGCGCCGTGTAGAAGAGCGTGACGCGATGCTTGTCCACCACCTGCCAGAAGCGGCCCGAGTCCGGGTAATTGGGCACGCCCTCGAACATCAGCGAGGTCGCGCCGTTGGCGAGCGGTCCGTACACGACGTAGCTGTGACCGGTTACCCAGCCGACGTCGGCAGTGCACCAGAAGATGTCGTCCTCCTGGAGATCGAACACGCATTCGTGCGTCAGCGAGGCGTAGACGAGATAGCCGCCGCTCGTGTGCAGCACGCCCTTCGGCTTGCCCGTCGAACCCGAGGTGTAGAGGATGAACAGCGGGTCCTCCGCGTCCATGACCTCCGGCTCGCACTCCTTGGGCTGGCTGTCGACCACGTCGCTGTACCACTTGTCGCGCCCGTACATGGCCACCGGTGAACCGGTGCGGCGCACGACGAGCACGTGCTGCACCGTCTCGGTGCCCTCGGCGGACAGCGCCTTGTCCACGTTCGTCTTCAGCGGCACGCGCTTGCCGCCACGCAGTCCCTCGTCGGCGGTGATCACCAGCGTCGAAGCGCAGTCCGCGATCCTGCCGGCCAGCGAATCCGGCGAGAACCCGCCGAACACGACCGAATGGATCGCGCCGATCCGCGCGCAGGCGAGCATGGCGACCGCGGCCTCGGGAATCATCGGCAGGTAGATCGTGATCCGGTCGCCCTTGGTGACGCCGAGCGAGCGCAGCGCATTGCCGAGCTGGCAGACGCGTTCGTACAGCTCGCGATACGTGATCTGGAACGATTCGCCGGGATCGTCCCCTTCCCAGAGGATCGCAGTCTTGTCGCCGCGACGGGCGAGCTGGCGATCCAGGCAGTTGACCGAGACGTTGAGCTGGCCGTCCTGGAACCACCTGATCCGGAAGTCCTCGAGGTCGAAGCTCACGTCCTTGACCCGGCCATAGGGCTTGAACCAGTCGACGCGCTGCCCCATCCGGCCCCAGAAGCCTTCCGGGTCCTCGATGGACTCCTTGTACAGCCTCTGGTAGTCGTCGTGTTTGATGCGGGCCTTGGCGGCGAACGCCGCGGGTACCTTGTGCAGTTTGGTCATGCTCGTCTGCTCCCCTGATCTGTCAGTCACCTGCCGACGCGTCAATCCAGCGCCTCACGAATCCTCGTCGCATGTTCCGCGAGCACCTGCGGATCCGCCATGTCGCGCGCATGAAAGCGGAAGTCCACGCCCTCGTATCTCGGCAGAACGTGGAAATGTATGTGGAACACGCTCTGCCCCGCACCGCGGCCGTTGAGCTGGGCAATCATCACGCCGGGCGGATCGAAGGCCTTCTTCACTGCACGCGCAATCCGCTGCGTCGTCATGACCGTCGCGGCCAGCGCCTCGCCGGGAACGTCGAAGATGTTCTCGGCCTCGGCCTTCGGCACGACCAGCGTGTGTCCGGCCGACTGCGGCATCACGTCCATGAAGGCCAGCGTGTGCTCGTCCTCATAGACCTTGTGCGCCGGAATCTCGCCGCGGACGATGCGGGCGAACACGTTCTTGCGGTCATAGGCCATTGCCGCACACCTGCTGCAGTCGCTCTGTCCGCAGTATAGCCAGCGCTGGCACGTCGCCCGGCGCCCATTCGACCAAAGGATGAGGCCCCGTTACTGCGCGAACACCCACTTGACCAGCGCGGACTGCGCGGCAGCGCCCGCGCCATCGTCGGCCGAGTCGTGGTTCAGGATGATCACGGCCACGTAGGTTCGACCTGAGGCGGCCTTCACGTAGCCTGCGAGTGCGCTGACGCCCTCGAGCGAGCCCGTCTTCATCCTGAGGCGGCCCTGCATCTCGGGGGTGCGGAAGCGCCGCCGCAGCGTTCCATCCGTGGCCGACAACGGCAGCGAGGCTGCGAACTCCGGCATGTACTGGCTGCGGTGCGCGTCGAGCAACACCTCGGCCAGACCTTCGGCGGTTATGCGCTCGATGCGCGACAGCCCCGAACCGTTCTCGATCACGAGCCCGGGCGTTCGTATTCCGCGGGCCGCGAGGAACTCTGTCACCGCCTGCGCACCGGAAGCCGCGCTGCCGGGCGCGCCGGTCGCCTCCCTGCCGAGCGTGAGCAACAGCATCCGCGCCATCACGTTGCTCGAGTACTTGTTCACCAGCCGGATGATCTCGGCAAGCGTCAGCGACTGCTGGCTGTACACCAGGCGAGCATCCCCGGGCAGCGTGCCGAGCCGCATCCCTCCGCTGAGCGTGCCGCCCGACTCGCGCCAGAAGGTCTGGAAAGTCCCGAACGCGAAGTCCGGAGCGCGCATCACGGCCCGGTTGACGGAATACTGGCCGCAGCCGGAGCTGTAGCGCCCGCCGACTCCGAGCCGCGTGCCGTAGGGACCGTCCGGCATGGCGATCACGAGCCCGCCCGATCGGGATCGGCAACGGCCGGGCTGCAGGCGTGTACTGGTCTCGATCTCGAGGTTGGCGGGCCGCGGCTGGGCGGCCACCAGCACCGAGCCGCGCGCCGGGTCCGGCACGATGTTCAGCGTTACGGTCTGGAAGTTGACCAGCAGCGCATCGGGCAGCACGTTGTAGCTTCGATACGGCTGGTTGTCGAACGCGGCGCGGTCGTGTCCCTGGGGCGCGAAATACGTGTTGTCTATGACGACGTCGCCCTTGATGTGGGCGATGCCGGCCTGGCGCAGCCCGCTCACGAACGACCACCAGCGCTCGGCCGTCATGAACGGGTCGCCGCCACCGAGCAGCACCAGGTCGCCGTCGAGCACCTGGTCGGAGACCGGCCCCGCAGCGTAGGCGCGCGTGGTCCATGTATATGCAGGGCCGAGGGTCTCCAGCGCGGCGAAAGTCGTGACGACCTTCATCGTGGAGGCCGGGTTGCGCGGCACGTCCGCGTTGTAGCTCAGCAGCGGCTCGGTGCGCTCGATGTCGCGCACGTAGACGCTGAGGCTGGTCCCCGGGATGCTTCGTGCCGAGAGCGCCTGCTCGACTTCCGGTGGCAGGTACTCCCGCTCCCGCCCGTCGGCGAGCGCAGTGGCAGCCGGGATCACCAGCAGGAGCAGAGCGAGTCGGAGGATCTTGAGCATCGCGCAACCGGGTCGGGACCGGCCAAATGATACGGGATCGTGCTGGCGAGGATTTTGGATGCTATTCATACTTCGGGACCCGGAGCAGGACAGTGTCATGCAGAAAATCTGGAACACGATGCTGAAGGGGCTGGTCGCGATCCTGCCGATCGGCCTGACGCTCTACCTCGTCTACTGGCTCGCGCTGGCCGCTGAACGGCTCGTGTCCCCGGTGATCAAGCTGGTGCTGCCGGAGAGCTTCTACTGGCCGGGGCTCGGGCTGCTCGCCGGGCTGCTGCTGCTGTACCTGGCCGGCCTCGCCGTGAACGCCTACGTGATCCGCAACCTGCTCGGAGTCGGTGACCACCTGCTCGAGCGCATTCCACTCGTCAAGACGATCTACGTCGCGACGCGCGACTTCATGCAGTTCTTTCCGGCTGCCGGGCGCAGCAGCGACCTGAAGCGCGTCGTGCTGGTGCCGCTCGGTCCGGGCAAGGTGATCGGCTTCGTGACGGCCGAGAATGCCTCGGCACTGGGGTCCGGCGCCCGGGACGGCACGCTCGTGGCCGTGTACCTGCCGATGAGCTACATGGTCGGCGGCTATACGCTGTTCCTGCCGAGGAGCGCGGTCGAGCCGACCTCGCTGACTGTCGAGGCCGGGATGCGCCTCGCGCTGATGGGCGGCGTGCAGGGTACGCCGTCCCCCGGCACATCGTCGGACGCCGCCCGCTGAGATGCGCACGGCGATCATTCCCGTCACCGCGTTCGCGCAGAACTGCTCGCTCGTCTGGTGCGAGGCCACCGGCGCGGCAGCGGTCATCGACCCCGGTGGCGACATCGACCGGATCCTCGCGACGGTCCGGGAGCAGGACGTCCGGCTGGAGAAGATCCTGCTCACGCATGCGCACATCGATCACGCGGGAGGAGTCGCAGAACTGCACCGCGACCTCGGCCTGCCGATCGAGGGCCCGCACCAGGGCGACAAGTTCTGGATCGACGCACTGCCGGAACAGGCGCGGATGTTCGGGCAACCGCGCTGCGACGGCTTCACGCCCGGGCGCTGGCTGGTCGAGGGCGACCGGGTCAGCGTCGGGGAGCTGGAGTTCGAGGTCCTGCACTGCCCGGGGCACACGCCCGGACACGTTGTCTTCCATGCGGCCGGCGAGAAGCTCGCGTTCGTAGGCGACGTGCTGTTCGCAGGCTCGATCGGCCGGACCGACTTCCCGGGCGGAGACTACGAGACGTTGATCGGCTCGATCCGGAACAAGCTGTTCCCGCTCGGGGACGACGTCCGCTTCGTCCCGGGCCACGGCCCGACCTCGACCTTCGGCGAAGAGCGCCGCAACAACCCGTTCGTCAGCGACGCCGCCACGCGGGGCCGCGCCTGACCGCGCGCGTTCAGCGATCGCCCTTGCGGCGGCCGCGCTTCTGTTTCTCCCGCTGCTCCTCGCCCTCGTAGCCGTCGATCGCCACGCCCATCTCGCGCGCACGGCGTGGGCCGCGGCGCCGGTCCTCGTGGTGCTCGTAGCGGCAGCTGCAATCCGCCCGGTCGCAGTCCCTGAGCGGGAGCCGGGGTGCCTCGCGGGACAGGTATCGCTGCCCGGCGAGCTTGCGCACCTCGCTGCAGGCACGTGGTCCGGGCACGATGGTGACGGCGTGGTGCGTCTGCACGGGCTTTTTTGCCGGCACGGCGACAGGCTCCGGCTCTCGACCGAGCCCGAGCAGTGATTTCGCGCGCTTCAGGACGTCGCTGGACACGGGGTCACCCTGGATTGTGCTGCGTCGGAGACTAGCGCCGCACGGCGTGGCCGTGCGTGATCCGCATCACGCCACGCCTGCAACCGGGCCACAGATCCGGCATCGGCAGCCAGGCATCGGGCCGGCCGGAACGGTTCCTCCCCTTGCCCCGACAGCCTGCCAGGCCGAAACTGCGGGTCTGCACACCGCAGGATCGCCGCATGCCGACCAGACGCCGCGCATCCCCCGCCCCGCCCTTCGACTCGATCTACCGGCACGGCTTCGTGCGTGTCGCAGTGGCCACGCCCCGCGTCGACGTGGCGTCGCCCGCGTTCAACACGACCGAGACGCTGGACCTGGCTCGCAAGGCCGCTTCCGCCAGGGCGGTGCTGGCGGTGTTCCCGGAACTCGGCCTCTCGGCCTACTCGAACGAGGACCTCTTCCACCAGGACGCGCTGCTCGATGCCTCGCTCGACGGCCTCGCGAAGCTGCTCGAGGCCAGCCGCGAGCTGCCGCTGCTGCTGGCCGCGGGCCTGCCGCTGCGCGCCGAAGGGCGACTCTACAACTGCGCGGTGCTGATGCAGCGCGGCCGTCTGCTGGGCGTGGTGCCCAAGACCTACCTGCCGAACTACCGGGAGTTCTACGAGAAGAGACATTTCGCGTCGGCCGAGCAGGCGCTCGCGTCGGAGCTGCACCTGCTCGGCCAGCAGGTGCCGTTCGGCAACCGCCTGCTGTTCCGCGCGAGGAACCTGGACGGCCTGGTGCTGCACCTCGAGATCTGCGAGGACCTCTGGGTGCCGGTGCCGCCGAGCACGCTCGCGGCGCTGGCCGGGGCGACGGTGCTGGTCAATCTCTCGGCCAGCGACATCACGGTCGGAAAGGCGGACTACCGGCGGCTGCTCTGCGCCTCGCAGTCCGCCAAGTGCGTTGCCGCCTACCTGTACTCGGCGGCCGGCCCGGGCGAGTCGACCACGGACCTGGCCTGGGACGGCCACGCGCTGGTGTACGAGAATGGCGAGCGAATCGCCGAATCGAGGCGGTTCCCGCTCGCGGGCGGCCTGGTGACCGCGGACGTCGACCTCGATCACCTGCGACAGGAACGCACGCGACTGACGAGCTTCGCGGACTGCGCGCAGACACACTCTTCCACGCTGTCGGACTTTCGCATCGTGGACTTCGAGCTGGAACTCCCCTCCGGACGCGTGCCGCTCGGGCGCCACATCGAGCGCTTCCCGTACGTGCCCGCGGAACATGCCCGCCGCGACGAGCGCTGCGCCGAGGTCTACGACATACAGGTCGAGGGCCTGATGAAGCGCCTCTCGGCCACCGGTATCGACAAGGTCGTCATCGGCATATCGGGCGGGCTCGATTCGACCCAGGCCGCGCTGGTGGCGGTACGGGCCTTCGACCGGCTCAGCCTGCCGCGCAGCGGCATCCTGGGCTACACACTGCCCGGTTTCGGCACCTCGCGGCAGACGCTCAGGAACGCGCATGCGCTGATGAAGGCACTGGGCATCACGGCTGCCGAGATCGACATCCGGCCCGCGTCGAGCCTGATGCTCGAGAACATCGGCCATCCGCATGCGGGCGGGCGCGAGCTCTACGACGTGACCTTCGAGAACGTCCAGGCCGGCGAACGCAGCTCGGTGCTGTTCCGGCTGGCCAACCTCCACGGCGGACTCGTGCTCGGCACGGGCGACCTCTCGGAACTGGCGCTCGGCTTCACGACCTACGGCGTCGGGGACCACATGTCCCACTACAACGTGAACGCCTCGGTCCCGAAGACGCTGATCCAGCACCTGATCCGCTGGCTCATCGAGACGCGGCAGTTCGATGCGTCGACGCTGAAGGTGCTCGAACGCATCGTCGGCACGCGGATTTCGCCGGAACTCGTCCCGGGCGCCGGCGAGGAACCCGAGCACTGCTCGGAAGCGGTGGTCGGACCCTATGAGCTGCAGGACTTCAACCTGTACTACATGAGCCGGTTCGGCTACCGGCCGAGCAAGGTCGCGTTCCTAGCGCACGCAGCCTGGGGCGACCGCGAGCGGGGCGCCTGGCCGGACACGCTGCCCGAGTCCGAGCGGCGCGACTACGACCTGCCGACCATCCGGCTCTGGCTGGCGGTCTTCCTGAAGCGCTTCTTCCAGACGAGCCAGTTCAAGCGCTCGGCCATGCCGAACGGGCCGAAGGTCGGATCGGGTGGATCGCTGTCGCCGCGCAGCGACTGGCGCGCGCCCAGCGATTCCCCCGCCACAGCATGGCTGGAGGAACTCGAGCGCAACGTGCCGACCGGGCGACGCAGGCGGCGAACCTAGTACGATCGCCACCTGCTCCGGAACCCTCAGTGGGCCGCCTGCAGGCGCAATGGCAGCCGCCGCCCGCCCCAGCGTCCTGGCCCGTCCCCGAATACGCCGGGCAGCGCCTCGCCGCAGGCCGCGCACTTTCCGCCGTCCGCGAGGCCCCAGGTTCCCAGCGTGAACCAGTCGCGCTCGATCAGCAGCGCACCGCAGCGGTGGCACCAGGTGCTTCCGCCCTCCCGGTCATGGACGTTGCCGGTGTAGACATAGCGCAGCCCCGCCTGCATCGCTATCCGCCGCGCGCGGCTCAGCGTTGCCGGCGGTGTCGGCGGCGTGTCCCTCATCTTCCAGTCCGGATGGAAAGCCGTGAAGTGCAGCGGGACGTCCGGCCCGAGATGCTCGACCAGCCAGCCTGTCATCGCTTCGAGCTCCTGGTCCGAGTCGTTCTCGCCGGGTATCAGCAGCGTCGTGATCTCGAGCCACACCGCGGTCTCCCGCCTCAGGTACTCGAGCGTATCGAGTACCGGCGCGAGCTCGGAACCGCAGACCTGCCGGTAGAACCGCTCCGTGAAGCCCTTCAGGTCCACGTTCGCCGCGTCGATGCAGGCGAAGAACTCGGCCCGCGGCGCGGGACAGATGTAGCCGGCCGTGACGGCGACCGTGCGGACTCCCGAGGCATGGCAGGCGTCCGCCACGTCGATCGCGTATTCCATGAACACCGTGGGGTCGTTGTAGGTGAAAGCGACGCTGTCGCAGCCCGACTGCAGCGCTGCATCGGCGAGCTGCCACGGGCTCGCGGCATCGGCCAGCGTGTCCATTTCCCGTGACTTGCTCATGTCCCAGTTCTGGCAGAACTTGCAGGCGAGGTTGCAGCCAGCGGTCCCGAAAGACAGCACGGCGGAACCGGGCAGGAAGTGATTGAGCGGCTTCTTCTCGATCGGATCCACGCAGAACCCGCTCGAGCGTCCATACGTATAAAGCTCGATGCCGTCCCGGTCGCGGCCGCGCACGAAGCACAGGCCGCGCTGCCCCTCGTGGAGCCTGCAATGCCGCGGACAGACGTCGCATTGCACGCGGCCGTCGGCGAGACGGCTCCAGTATCGGGTCGGAACGATATGAGGGTCCGTATTCATACGCTTGTCGCTTCGCGCGGCCCGGCGGGATATTGCCCGGGCGGCCGACGCAGCTTCGCGCGTGATCGCCGGTCCGTAGTTGATCATGTTGAGCGCTCGAGCAGAGAAATCAAGGGTCAGGCGGCCCGCCGTAGCGGGCCTGTTCTATCCGGCCGGCGCCGTCGAACTCAGGACCACGGTCAGCGCGCTGCTGGACACCTGCCCGCCACCGCAGCGGTCGACCCGCCCGAAGGCACTGATCGTGCCGCATGCCGGCTACGTGTACTCGGGAGTAGTCGCTGCCTCCGGGTACGGCTGCCTCGGCGAAGGTGCGACAGGCATCCGCAGGGTGGTGCTGATCGGCCCGAGTCACCGCGTGCCGATCCGCGGCCTCGCGCTGCCCTCCGCGGAGCGCTTTGCAACTCCGCTCGGCGACGTACCGGTCGATGATGCCGGGCGTCGTCGGCTGCGCGAACTCGGCCTCGCGGGAATCAACGACGCGGCGCACCAGAACGAGCACTCGCTCGAGGTGCAGCTTCCCTTCCTGCAGGCCCAGCTCGATCAATTCGAGGTATTGCCGATCGCGGTCGGCCTCGGGCCCTCGGAACAGGTGGCCAGCGCGCTGAAGGCCGTCTGGAACGGTCCCGAGACGCTGGTGGTGGTCAGTTCCGACCTGAGTCACTACCACACCTATTCCGAGGCACAGTCGCTCGATGACGCCACGACGCGCTCCATCCTGGCGCGGCGAAGTGACTTGTCGGACGAGCAGGCCTGCGGCGCACAGATCATCAACGGTCTTCTGGAGGTGGCTCGCCAGAAGGGCATGCGGGTGGAACTCATCGATCAGCGCAACTCGGGCGACACCGCTGGAGACCGCTCGCGCGTGGTGGGGTACGCCTGCTACGCGCTCTACGATGCTTGAGCCTCAACAGAGTCAATACCTGCTCGACACGGCAACCGCGTCGATTGCTGCCCGCCTGGCCGGCAGGCCTGCGCAGGCCCGGCTCTGGAACAGCTGCCCGCCGCGCTGCGCCGCGAGGCGGCGAGCTTCGTGACGCTGACCATCGAGGGGCGCCTGAGGGGCTGCTGCGGGATGCTCGAGGCACGGCGCGCGCTGGCGCTCGATGTCTGGCACAACGCACGCAGCAGCGCTTTCGCCGACCCGCGGTTTATTCCGCTGACGCCGGAGGAATGGGATCGAACGGACCTGGAGATCTCGGTGCTCTCCGAGCTCGTTCCGCTCGCGAGCGGCAGCGAGGCCGAGCTGCTCGAGCAGCTCGAACCGGGGCGTCATGGACTCGTCATCGAGTGGCAGGGCGCCAGGGCCACCTTCCTGCCGAAGGTCTGGGAACAGTTGCCCGCGCCACGGGAATTCCTGCAGCAACTGAAACTCAAGGCGGGCTGGTCGCGCGACTTCTGGGTCGAGGGAATCGCGGCCTGGCGTTACGAGACGCTGGTCATCGAGCGCAGCGGCCACGCCCCGGGGCAGGGGTCCCCGGCGCCCTGAAGGAATCCGGACCCCCGGACGACTGCGAAGGGGCGGCCATGGACTCGCGACGTGCCCTGCAGCTGCTGTTCGGCCTGATACTGTTGTCGATGCTGGCGATAACCGTCACCGCGAGCGGCAGGCAGCCGCTCTGGGAGTGGACCGGCCTGGTCAGCGAGCCGGATCGCTGGTGGACGATCGCGACCCTGGCGGACGCGTACTTCGGCTTCCTCACCTTCTATGCCTGGGTGTTCTACAAGGAAACAACCGCCACCGCCCGCCTGGGCTGGTTTCTTGCAGTCATGATGCTCGGGAACATCGCGATGTCAGCCTACATGCTGATCCAGCTCGCGCGGCTCGAGGACGGTGAGCCCGTGGAGCAACTGCTGCTGCGCCGCAAGTCCCGGCGGGCGATCGCATGACCACGCTGGCCGAGAGTTCTCCGCCGCTCGGATACTCGCTGCTCGAGCGGGACCTGCTGCCGGACTGGCTCATTCGCATCGGCATTCGCCGCCTGCTGGCCGCCCGGCTCGCCGGGGAGGACAAGGGCAGCCCCCAGGCGCAGCAGGCCCACCTGATGCAGCTGGTAGAGGAACTGCGGCGCTCGCCCGTCGCGATTGCCACCCAGGAGGCGAACGAGCAGCACTACGAACTGCCGACCCGCTTCTTCGAGCTCGCGCTGGGGCGCCATCTCAAGTATTCCTCGGCGTATTTCAACCCGGGCGTAACGAGCCTCGACCAGGCCGAGGCCGACATGCTGGCCCTCACCTGCAGGCGTGCAGCGCTCGGCGACGGCGAGGACGTGCTCGAGCTCGGTTGCGGCTGGGGGTCGCTGACACTGTGGATGGCGGAGCACTACCCCGCTTCACGGATCACCGCGATCTCCAACTCCCGCAGCCAGAAGCAGTTCATCGACGAGCGGGCCGCCGAGCGCGGCCTCGGCAACGTGGAGGTGATCACCCGGGACGCGAACGTGCTGGATTTCCCCGCGACCCGGCGCTTCGATCGAGTGGTCTCCGTCGAGATGTTCGAGCACATGAGGAACTACGAGACGCTGCTCGGGCGCATCGCGGGCTGGATGCGGCCGCATGCGACGCTGTTCGTGCACATCTTCAGTCACACGCGTTTCGCCTACCCCTTCGAAGTGAGGGACGACAGCGACTGGATGGCTCGATACTTCTTCACGGGCGGCATCATGCCCAGCGACGACCTGCTGCTGTATTTCCAGCGCGACCTGCAGCTGCGCGAACACTGGCAGGTCGACGGCACGCACTACCAGCTGACCGCCGAGGCCTGGCTCGCAAACATGGACCGCCACCGCGACGAGCTGCTGCCGCTTCTGGCGCAGACCTACGGGGCGGACCAGGCTCGCCGCTGGTGGGTGTACTGGCGGGTCTTCTTCATGGCCTGCGCGGAACTCTTCGGCTACCGGGGCGGCCGGGAATGGATCGTGTCCCACTATCTGTTCGAGCGCCGGTGAGAGAGATTGCATCCTTCATCGTGAGAGTGTAGATCTTGTTCGCCGTGAGCCTCCGCCACGGCCAGGGAACCCCGCGACGATCCGCGCTGCTGCTGCTCGCAGCGGTTGTCGCGTTGGCGGCCGACGCAGCGCCGCCACCCGAGGACTCGCCGGTGGACGCCTACACCGAGTTCCGGCAGCTGTTCGACGCCGGCGACTACCAGGCGGCCGCGGACGCTGCCAGGCGCGTCGTCGAGCTCACCGAGGCGGCAGCCGGGGACGAGCCGGAGAATCTCCAGGCGGCGCTGATGAACCTCGCCTATTCACAGCGGCTCGCCGAGGACTACCTGGGGGCCGAGGCGAGCTACCTGCGGGTCATCGAGCTCGTCGAGGCGAAGGGCCGTCCGACGGATCCCCGCCTGGCCAGGGCCTATGCCGGACTGGCCAACACCTACTACGCGGCCAGGCGTCACGACATCGCAGTGCCCGCCTTCGAGACAGCGGTCGGGATCACGCGCCGCAACGAAGGGCTGTTCTCGGAGGAGCAGCTGCCGATGCTGGAGCGACTGGCGGAATCGCTGACCGAGCTCGGACGCCTGGAGGACGCCCAGCGCGTGCAGTCGTACCGGCTGCGCGTCGGCGAGAAGCGTTACGGGACCGTCGATGAACGCGGCATCGCGGTCCGCGTCTCCGTGGGTCGCTGGTATTCGCGCATCCGTGCCTACGATCCTGCCCGACGGATGCTCAAGGAGGCGCTCGAGGAGCTGGAGCGGGCGCGCGGACCGGCCGACATCGGCCTCGTGGCCCCGCTCACGGCGCTGGCCGAGTGCAACCGCCGGCAGCTGCTGAACCCGCTGGACCCCCAGGTCTACGGGGCCGACGCGGAGCGCTTCGCGATGTTCCACGATCCGGTCACGCCTCTGGCGCAGGTGATGACCCCGCGGCAGCTTGCGGGCGACGGGCAGCGCTGGCTCGAGCGGGCGGTCGGCATCGTCGAGCAGCAGCAGGAACCCTCGCCTGCCCTGCTCGCCGACGTGCGCGTGCAGCTGGGCGACTGGTTCCAGCTGCTGAGCCGCCACGATGAGGCGCTGATCCAGTATCGCGAGGCCTGGAAGGCCGCACAGCAGGTCGATGGCGACAGTCGCCCGCTCTCGGAGATCCTGTTCGGCGCGCCGGTGCTGCTGCATTACGATCGCCCCGGATTCTGGGACCGCTATGCGGGCCGCCCGCCCGAGCAGATCGAGCTGCGCAGCGTGGACATCGACCTCACCGTGGATGCGAGCGGGCTCGGCACTGATCCGGTCGTGGTCGACGACGCGGGCGACGAGTATTTCGTCGAAGCCGCGCTCGAGGCGGCCGGGACCGCCCGCTACCGCCCGCGATTCGCCGACGGCGAACCGGTGCCGACCGTCGGCGTACGCTTCTCGCAGCCGTTCATGGTGCTGATCGAACCCGAGGAGCCGGCGCAGGCGCCCGCCCGGCCCTGAACGTTCAGTCTGTCTGCGGAACGATCTCCATGGTCTCGCCGGCCTGCCCTTCCGGCAGCAGTCCGCGCGCGATCGCCTGCTCCCGGAACTCCGCGGCGAGCCTCGCGCCCGCGTCGCGCATCGCCCTTGCCGTGGCCTTTTCCAGCGCGGGCCGGCCGCTCATCGGGACGCTGGAAGACGCCTCGGTCCCGTAGCCGGTGAAGGTCCAGGACTCCCGCAGCTCGCCGGAGGGCGTATAGCCGTTGATCCGGTAGCGGATGCTGACGGCGTACATCGAGCCGTGCCGGAGTCGCGCGGCGTGATGAACGCGAACTCCTCCATGACGGGTTCGAGCACGCCGCGGATCTCGGGATCGGTGCGTGCACCCGCGTCGGTCGAGGCGACCGGGACGACGCGATCGAACATCGCGTTCATCAGCCGCTGGAAACCGTCGGCCTGCGCCCTGCCGAGCGCGATCGAGAAGGTCGCGCCCTCGCGCTTCTCCTCGTGCACGGCCGTCGCGAAGGCCGGCGGCATGTACAAGCCGACGGCGATCGGGATGCGCGCGATCAGCGGCGGGGGAATCGAGGGCGCGGCCTCGAACCGGGTCGGCATGCAGCCGCTCACGAGCAGGCTCGCGCAGACTGCGACAAGCAGCGTGCCGGCCCTGGTAATCGAAGCACTCATGGCGCGTATGCTCGCACGGCCGGTCTCAGCCACGATAGCTCGAGGGCTCGTTCAGCCCCACGAACGTCCCGCCGTTGCGATCGCAGAGAATCCTCATCAGCGTGGCGAAGCGCACGCTGGTGTACTGCGGCGCATCGGGCCGCACCGGGAAGCCGATCGCGTGGATCCGCACGCGGCGCCTTCCGCTTTTGTCCTCGCGGTTGATCATGTCGACGCTGCGCACGACCGAATCGATGGAACTGCCGGTGAACTCGTCGCCCAGCACGTACAGGCTGATCTTGAGCCCAGAGGAATAGTAGGTGCGGATCGCCTCGACGATGCCCTCGACCGGGCTCGAGTTGCTGAACGGGAACCAGTCGCGCAGCCGCTCCAGCACGAGCTTGCGCTGCACCGGCGTGTCCGGCAGCCAGCGGCCGCGATAGGTCGGGAACATGTAGGCGCCCTCGTCGCTCATGACCTGCCAGCCCTTGACGTTGGGATGCACGTCGAGCACTTCCTGCATCTTGCGCAGCATCAGCGGCCAGGCGTAGTTCGCCATGCTGCCGGAAGTATCGATGATGAAGATGATGTACTCGCTGTCGACCGGCACGCCGCCGATCGGCGAATCGTCCTTGCGGCGGAACTCGGCGCCGAGCACTCGCTTCATCTCCTCGGTGAGCTCCTGCTGGGCAGACACCAGCTGCCCCTCGATCTGGTTCGCCACCTCGGCGTCCTTGCGCGAGGAGTCGTAGCGGCCGCGGATCGCGCTCAGGTCGCCGCGCAGCCGCGCGATCTTCTGCTGCTCCTCGGAGAGCTGGATGCGGCGGGCCTCGAGCTCGCGGTTCAGCACCTCGCTGGTGCCGAGGATCTCGTTGAGCTCCTGCTGCAGCTTCAGCAGCTGTCCCTCGAGGTCGACGCGTGACTTCTCGAACACGACCGGCTCGCCCACCTCGGTCAGCACGAGCAGCAGGATGACGGCGCCGAAGCCGCAGCAGATCGCGTCGAGGAACGACATGCTGAACACTTCGACGTCGCGGCGACCGAGTCTGGAGCGCTTCATGGCCAGTCCCTCGAGGGGCTCAGGAACGAGCCCTGCGAGCGGCGGGCGAGCGTCCAGTAGGCGCCGGGCGCCATCGGGTCGCCTTCCATCGGCAGCAGGATCACGTTGACCGGGATTCCGGACGGCAGCCGCGAAATCGCGCGCTCGAAGAGCTTGAGCCTGGCCTGTCCGTCCACGGTCTTCCTGACGGCCGGCGGCGACGCGCCCTGGGTGGGCAGGCCATCGGTGACGAGGATCACGTTGTCGGGGCGGGGCGTGAGCCGGGCCGCCACCGCGAGCGCGTTCTCGAGGCTGGTGCCGTCCTGCGGCACGACCTTCCTGAGGGCCTTCAGCGCGTCGTTCAGCGCGTTCGCATCGCCGGCGTCCAGCCATCGACCGTCGCTGCCCTCGACCATGGCTCGCGGCTGCGTGTTGAAGCCGTAGAGCTGGAACTTCGACTTCGCGGGCAGCTGCGCGGTGATCCAGTCGATGGTACCCACGGTGCGACGCCACTTCGGCGCACTCATGCGCCGCACCTCCGGCATGTTGCGCAGCCGGATCACGTTCACGACGGACTCGTCCATCATGCTCGCGGAAACGTCGACCAGGATCAGGATCCGCTGTCCGCCGACCTTCAGGCCGGTGAGGTACTGCCGGTCCCCGGTTCCGATGAAACCCTTGATGCGCGTACCGGGCTGGCCCGGGCTCGGGGTCCCGGCGGCAAGTCGCCGCGTCCCCTCCTCCAGCGATTTCAGGTCCTGCTTCAGTCGCTCGATGGCCTCGCGTTTGGAAAGCGTCTCGTGGTCCATCTCCGCGAGCTGCTGCTTGAGGCTCTCGGTTTCCTCGATGATCCGGTTCGCGAGCCCCTCGCTGGGCACCTGTTCCTCGGTGGACTGCATCGCGTTGCGCAGCACGACCAGGTTCTTGTAGCCCTCGAGCACCTGTTCCTCCAGCTTCGTGACCTCGGACCTGAGGTCGTCGTTGCGATGCTGGCGCTGCACGCCGGCCTGGGCGCTGAGGATCGTGTAGAACAGCACGATCGCACCGAAGCCACAGGCGATCACGTCCAGGAAGGACATGCTGAAGACTTCCGTTTTACGACGCGCCACGCTCTTCCACCTCGCGCAGCAGCTGAAGTTCCGTGCCCGGGCTGCCGATGCGCAACCGGTCGCCTTCGCGCAGCGACACGCGCCCGCCGATGCGCTGGCCGTTCACCCAGGTCCCGTAGGTGCTGCGGTCCTCGAGCCACACGCCGTCGCCCGCGCTCCACAGCGCGCAGTGCTGCCTGGAGATCCCGGGTCCCGCGTCGATCGTGAGCGCCCGCGCGCCTTCGGCAGGCGCGCACCCGACCAGCAGCGGATCGGCGGCGATGCGGTAGGCGCGGCCGCGGTAGGCGAGATGAGTCGGACGCTGCGCCGCCGGCACCGATGCGCCGGCCGGCGATGCTGCGCCGGCGGCCGCCCGCGGCTCCACCGGCAGGCGCTGCACCAGCGTGAGCGCGCCGGCCTCGCGGCGGATCGCGGATTCCCAGGCCAGCGCGCCGAGCGCGGCGGCGCCCTGCGGCAACACCTCGATCTCGCAGTCGCGGATCTCCGCCATGCGCTCGAGGAAGCCCGGCAGGACCGCGAAGCGCTGCGACACGCGCAGGTGCAGCGGTCCGTTCGCGGCCCGGGCCTGCTGCAGCGTATCGACGTAGCCCTGGTACACGGACTCCGCCGCGACCTCGAACTGCGCCGAACCGAGCTCGATCGAGTGGACGCCGCCGGCGGCGGCGATTTCGACCGTCACGGTGGACTCGCCGGCCAGCGCCGCCAGCCAGCCGGGCAGCCCGTCGCACAGCAGCTGCTCGGTGCGCGCATCGTGCAGCGGATCAAACCGCGTCTTGCGGACGAAGGTCGCCGCCAGCATCTCGAGCCAGGCCTGCTGCAGCGCCAGCCAGCCGTGCTGCGGCAGGACCTCGAAACGCGTTCGCCTGAGTTCGCCGGAGTGCTCCAGCACCGACACGACGCTGCGGTGCAGCCAGAGTTCCAGCTGCAGCAGGTTCGCCGGGGCGGCGCGCAGCGACGCGGACGCGAGCGAGGCATCCACCAGCCCCACCGCCTTCAGGCCGAGTTCCTGGACGATGCCGAGCAGCAGGCCGAGCTGCTCGCGCGTGTACCAGGGCGGTACCGCGAGCAGCAGTTCCGGACCCTCATGCAGCCAGGGGCCGGCGAGGGCCTTCAGCTGCGCGTAGGCAGCCTCGGCCGGCGTACTCGCGGCCGGCATCCGCCTCGGCAGTGCCTCGTCGGACAGGTCCTGCCAGTACCTGCTTTCCGCGATACAACGGCTGCAGCCGCGCGCGCCGGGCCGCCGCCGTGCCGGTCTCGGGTTCGGCGCCGTCGAGCATCGCTATCCCAGGCTCGGCGGCCAGCACATCGGCTGTGCTCGCGAGCACCAGGGCGGCATCGTTGACTTCGAGGGCCAGGGTCATCCGCGTCAGCGCACCTGCATGTGCCGTATCAGGTACTGGTCGAGGTAGGTCTCGCCGTCCAGCACGAGACGCTCCTGGGTGAGCTGCAACCGGTGCAGCAGGAACATGATGACGATGCTGATCAACAGCGCGATCAGCGTCGAGTTGAAGGCGGTGCCGAGTCCCGCGGTGACGCCGGAGACGTCGCCGGTCACGGCCTTGTGAGCCTCGCCGAGCGCGTCGCCGATGCCGCGCACGGTGCCGATGAAGCCGATGGCCGGTATGGCCCAGGCGATGTAGCGAAGCATCGAGAGCTCGGAGTCGAGGCGCTCGGACTCCGCCTCGCATACGTCGCGACCCGCCTCGGAAACGTCCTGCACGTTGCGCGTGGCCGCGAAGCGGTACAGCGAGACCAGCAGCGCCCTCGGCAGCAGGCACGCCGCCTCGGCGGCCGGCAGCGCCTCGATCGGTCGCGCGTATTCCCGCGCATCCTCGGGCAGGATGCGCATGCCCTCGGGCACGTGCACCAGGTGGCGCGCGAGCAGCGCGCGCTCGCGCCGGGCCTGCACTCCCTTGTAGCCGATGATGGCCAGCGCCCAGAGCGCGAGGATGATGCAGGCCTCCTGCTCCCAGTCCTTGATCACCACGTAGATCGATCGCTCGGCGACGTAGCTCGGGTCCTTCGCCATCGCGGCGCGCTGCTCTTCCATCACCACGGCGGCCCTCGGCCGGATCACCGTCACATAGACGGCGTGCACGACGATGATCGCGATGATCAGCGCGAACAGGCTGTAGACCAGCTCACTGGGCGCGCGGGTGTTGATTCGTGACATGCGGCTTGTCTCTCCCGGCTCAGATGTCCACGGGGAAGGACACGTCGAAATCGGCGCGCACCTTCTCGGTCGGCTCGAAGCGATCGGGCGTCGGCCCGACGGCCCGGGGCTTCTCGTCCGGCGCTCCGGCAGGCTGCGTGGCCACGGCCTCCGGCTCCGCGGCTGCCTGCGGCCGTCCGGGCTCTCCGACGTCGCCGGCGCCGCGGCGTCGGCAGATGCATCCGGCGGCGCAGGCTCTGCGGTCCGGCCCGGTGCTGCCGGCTCCTGGGCACCGAGCACGCCGGCGAGCGCGAGGCAGGCCGCGAACAGCAGCAGCGCCCGCTGCAGGCTGCGGCTACTGCGCGTAACGCGCGATGCGGAATCCGACGTCATTGCGCTTGCCCTCGCCATAATCGCGATACGCCAGCCTGAGCTCGGTGACGGCTGCGTGCTTCCAGCTCGACCCGCGGATCACGTGCACCGTTCCGTCGCCGGTGGCCGCGGGATCGATCGCGGTTTCGCCTCCCGGCGGACGGACAGTGTAGAGGTCGTGCACCCACTCCGCGACGTTGCCCCCGAGGTCGAAGATGCCGAGCTCGTTGGCGCTGAAGCTCGCCACCGGTGCGGTGCCGGCATAGCCGTCGTCGAGCCCGTCGAGCACGAGCGGCACGATCGGCTGCGCGCGGCGGTCAGCGAAATTTCCGCTCTGCTGCGGCACGGGCAGGTTCGCGCCCCACGGGTACTTGAGCAGTCCCGCCGGACTGCGCCGCGCAACCCATTCCCATTCGGCCTCGGTGGGCAGGCGGTAGCCGCTGGTGGTCGGCACCGCCGCGACCAGCCTGCCGCCGCTCATCTGGTAGGCGGGCGGCAGGCCCGCCTTCTCGCTCAACCAGTTGCAGTAGGCGGCCGCGTCCTGCCAGCTGACGTTGACCACGGGCTGACTGTCGAGGTCCAGGCTCGTCTGCAGTATGTAGCCGGAGCGATGCCCCGGGCGGAACTGCCGGAACTCGGCGTTGGTGACCTCGCGCGTGGCGATGTAGAAGCGGCGCTGCAGCGACACGGAGCGTTGCGACTCGTTCGCGCGCCGGCCCGCCTCGCGCCGCGGGCTGCCCATCGTGTAGGACCCCGCCGGCACGAGCTTCAGCTCCTGTCCCGCCGGGCTGCGCAGCACCGGCTCGAGCGCGACGACGGCCGTCGCAGCGCCGGCCTGTTCGCCGCCTTGATCGCCCGCGGCCTCGGGCTGCGCCGCCGCACGGGGCGCGACCCCCTCGAGCAGGCGGGCTTCAACCTTCTGCGGCAGACCGGGTCGCGGCGTGACGGTCTCGCGGTAGGGTGCGTAGCCACTCTTGCGCAACTCGATCACGTGCGCGGTCGCCGGCAGCTCGAGCGTCTGGTTGGCCCGGCCGCGCAGCTCGCCGTCGACGTACAGCTCGGCATCAGCGGGCGAGGCGCTGACGATCACCTGCCCCAGGATCGCCTTCAGGTTCACGTCCAGTACTTCGCGTGCTCCCGAGCCCACGGACAGTTCACGGCTGGCGGACTCGAAGCCCTCGCGCGAGATCGTGATGGCCTGCACGATGTCCGGGCGGACCTCGAGCTCGAGTGGCGTCCTGCCGCGGTAGGCCCCGCCGATCGTGACGTTCGCGCCTGCGGGCCGGCTGCGCACGACGAGGCGGCCATCCGGAACGCCCAGCTTCACCGGCCCGATCTCGACGGGGGTGCCGGGCTTGACCTGCAGGTCGGTCAGCCAGGGCTTGTAACCGGCGCGTCGCAGTTCCAGGCGGTAGCTCCCGGCCATCAGCTCTATCTCGAGCGGCGTCCGGCCCCGCTGCTCGCCGTTCACCAGCAGTTCCGCATCCGCCGGCTCCGAGGCCACGGCCACCGCTGCCCAGCCCGGCGTGAGCTCGGGTGCGAGCAACTGCAGCTTGCCACCACCCTCGATCTCGACCTCCACCACGTGGTCCAGGTAGCGCTCGGTATCGATCGTCAGGCTGTGCCTGCCCGCAGCGAGCTCGAACTCTCCCGGCACCTCACCGGCTTCGCGGCCGTCCACGGTGAGCCGGCCCGGCACCGGCGTCTGCACCCTCAGCCTGCCGGGCAGCAGCTTCATGCTGAACGCGAGCCGCTGGTCGCGACGGTTCGTGATCTCGACCGGCACGTCCAGCCGCTCGTATCCCTCGCGTTCTGCCACCAGGCGGTAACTGCCCGGCCGCAGCAGGTGGCTCGAACCGAAGCGCAGCCCGGGCCAGCCTCCCTCGAAGCCCACGCGCTCGGGAGCCGGCTCGATCTGGAGCTGCACCGGAACGGACGTGAAGATCACCGCTGCGACCAGCGCCAGCAGGACGAGCCCCGCGATCGTTGCGATGCGCCCCCAGGGAAAAGCGCGTCGCCGGCCGGGAAGAGCCGCGTCCGGGCGCCGGAATGCGACTGCCTCGATACGGGCGTCCTCGGCGGCACCTGCACCCGCAACACCTGCCGATGGCTCCGGCACCGGCGGCGCAGTTACATTCCCGGCACCCCCGGTCAGCACCTCGAGCACGTGGCGGCCGTCATGCAGCTGGAACTTGAGGCGCCCGTCTGCGACGTCGATTACGTCCCCGGCCGAAATCCAGGTCGAGCCGCGGCAGGGCGTGCCGTTACGCAGCACCAGCGACTCGTCGCCGGCGGCCTGGATGAAGTACCTGCCGTCCTGCACGCCCAGCCAGGCGAGCGGACCCGGCGTTCGCGAGCTGACGGTCACATCGCTGCCCTCGCCGCCCAGCGACACGGGCAGGTCCGCGGCCGCCAGCACGCGCTCTCCGATCGGCTCGCGCAGCAACAGCAGCATGCTCAGATCGGCTCCTCGCACCTGATCACGACGCTCGCCGGCGGCGAGCCCGGCAGCAGCGTGATTTCCCTGCGGACGTCGCGGAACCCGGCACGCGATCCGACGACCGTGTAGCGCCCGGGCAGCAGCTCGAGATCCTTGCGTTCGAAGACGCCCAGGCTTCCGACCCTGTAGACCGTCACCTCGGTCGCGTTGTCCGAGGTGAGCGCGATCTTCACCGGCGTCTGGGCCGCGCTGATCAGCGCATCGAGCTCGGCGACCTGCCGGGCAAGCACGGGGCCCTGCGGCGCTACGGAACCCGCCTGCCGCAGCGCATGGCGCGCGGCGTTGCGCACCTCGTTGCTGAACAGCCGCTCAGGTCGCGACAGGTAGGCCTCGAGCTCGGCCGCGAGCTGTGCGCGCGGCTCGGAACGTTCGAGCCCCTGCTGCGCCGCGAGCAACCTTGGATCGACGCCCAGCGCCTTGCGGTACTCCGCGAGGGCTTCCTGCCAGCGCTCGGTCGATTCTGCCTGCCGGGCGGCAGCGAGGTGGGTCTCGATCGCCGACTGCCCCAGCGCTCTATTCGACGGCCGCAAGCCCTTCCCGCGCTTCAGGCGAGCCCGGGCGGATCCGTTCGGCGCGCTCGAAGGCGCTGCGCGCTGCAGCCGGGTCGCTGCGCTGCAGCGCCTCGAGCCCCTGCGCGACGGCCCGGGAAAATGCCTCTGCCGAAGCGGCAGCCTCGATTCGCGCGAGTCCCTCACGGGCGTCCGAGGTGTCCGCATCGAGGCGTAGCGCCTGTCGGTAGCGCTCGGCCGCCTCGTTGCCACGCCCGTCGCGCTCAAGTGCCCGCGCCTCTGCAACCAGCCCGCGGACCTCGTCCAGCGAGCCCGCGCGCTCGAGGCCACGCCTGCCGGCCGACGAGGACGGCTCGATCAGCAGTGCCAGCTCGAACTGCGCCTTCGCCTCGCCGGCATCCCCGGCGTCGAGCGCGGCGCGGCCCGCGGCGAGCGCCTCGGCGAGCCGGGTCCCGGCCAGCCCGTCGAGCGCATCCAGGCTCGCGCCGGCCCGCTCGAGCGCGGCAACCGCGGCGTCGTAGCGCAACTCGCCTGCGTCCGCTTCGGCGCGCTCGAGCTGCTCCTTCGCGCTGGCGAAAGGTTCAGGACCCCAGCGGGGAGCGCCCCGCTTCTCGAGCGCGGCCAGACGTTCGCCGACGCCCGGCCACAGCTCGTCATAGCGGGCCTTGGCTGCAGCAAGCGCCTGCAGGTCGCGTTGCGCTTCCGGTTCCTGATCGTCTCCGGCCTCGGCGGCCGCAGTCGGCTCCTTTGCGCCCGGCGGCTCCGCCGCTGTCGCGGCCGCGGGCGCCTGTCGCTCCACCCAGCGCGGCAGGGCCAGGAACACGAAGCCCGCGGCCACCAGCAGGAATGCGAATACCGCGGCGACGAGCCCGCGCCGGAAACCTTGCCGCCGGAGATCCTCCGGGCTCGGGTCCCGCGAATCCTTGCGCCGCCACTGGGGCTCTATCGTCGGTGCAGGTTCCTGCGGCGGCTGCAGCGCTACGCGCCGGCCCGGCGACCCCTCGGCGGGCTCTGCGGGTTCGAATTCGAGCGCAGCCAGTTCGCGCGACAGCATGGAGAAGTCCCGCGGCCGGGCGGCCGGGTCCTTTTCGAGGCAGCTCATGACCAGGCGCGCGAGGCCCGCCGGCACGCTGGTCCGCGCCGCCAGCGGCGCCGGCCGTTCCAGGCTCACGCGCTCGGGCGAGGGATCGGGATAGAACGGTGGATATCCAGACAACAGCTCATACGCGAGCGCCCCGAAGCCATACACGTCGTCGGCGACCGACGCCGGCTGGCCGGCGAGTTGCTGCGGGCTGCTGGAGAACGGTGATCCTGCGGCCCCGACCGAGCGGTCCCCGATCGGCGTAGCAATGCCGAAGTCCGTGACCAGCGGCCTGCCGTCATCGCTCAACAGCACGTTGGCGGGCTTGAGGTCCCTGTGTACGAGCTGCTGCTGGTGCAGGGCCTCGATGCCTGCGGCGATGCCGGCCAGCACGGGCAGGATCTCCCGCCACGGCCGTCCTCGCAGGCCGCTCAGGTCACCCTGCGCGAAAAAAGGGAAGACCGCGAATGCCAGGGGCCCGGCATCAATCTGCTCGCAGGCGACCAGGTTCGCGTGGCGCAAACCGAGCTGGATACGGGCGCCATGCAGCAGGCGCTGACGCGCCGCGTCGGAATCCGTGCGCCCCGGAACTGCAAGCTTGAGCAGCTTCGCCTCGCCGGATGCGCCATCGCGGGCCTGCCAGAGTTCCGTGGCGTCCCGCGCGGCGAGCCGGCGCACCAGCGTATATCGAGCAGCGAGGACCTGCCCCTGTTCGAGCTTGGACATCGTCGCTCGGCCCGGCCTCAGCGCCGACCGGCAGCGGGTTTGCTCCCGTCCGCCGCGCCGCCGGCAGTGGCCGGCAGCCCGGTCTCATTCTCGTAGAGCTCCCTGAGCAGGCGACGCCATTCCGCGTACTGCTCCTCGGCGGAACCCTTGAGTTGCAGCGTGCGGCCCTCCACGTCCACGACCATCGGCTGGACCTCGGCCTGGAACGAGTCACCGAGCTGCTTCAGCGACTCGCCATGCATCTTCACTTCGGCGCGCATGTCGAACCCGCTCTTGAATGCGTACATGCCACCGATCACCGCAGCCGTCGCCGCAGCCGAAGCCGCGCTGCCCGAGGAGTTGCTGCCGGCGACGACGCCGCCGATCACCGCCGCGGCGCCGAGCAGCTGGCGCGTCAGTGCCTGCCGCTTCGCCTCCGCTTCGGCCTCTAGTTCCTCGTACATGTACTTGCGCCAGTTCGTGTACGGGTCGCTCATGCCGGCATTGAAGGCCGCGTAGTGCTCGTTCAGCGTGTCTACCAGTGCGTAGTCCCGCTCGCGGACGCCGTCGATCCGCTGCATCAGCGGGTCCTGCTCGGCCGGCAGGCGCACTACCGAGTACGCGCCCTTGCGGTCCTGCGCGAGATACGGCCCGTACGCGTAGGGAGCCAGCTCGGCGGCGAAGCGCAGCTCCGAGACCTGGCGTATCGCGACGAGATCCTCGCGGTCGAGCCGGCGTCGCGCCTCGAGCAGGTCGTTCGCCATCGTGTTGTAGAGGTTCTCGAACGGATCGGCTGGCCGGCCGGGACCGCCCTTGTACGCGCGCGTGTCCGCATCGCCCTCGTAGGTCTTGCGATACCAGACGCGCCCTGTGGAATCCTGCGCCGTGACGTCGAGGCGAAGCACCCGCCCGTCCGACTCGAGAATCGTCCCGTCCAGCAGCAGGTCCGTACCGTCGGCGCCGGGCGGAAACACGCGCACCTGGCCCCAGTAGCCGGTGCGCTCGAGCGTATCTCGCAACGTCACTGGTATGTAGCGCGACTCGGCCCGCCGCACCTCCGGAAAGATGCGGTCCTTCTCGAGCTGCTTCTCGTCCTGCGGGATGTTCGGATCGAAGATCCGGATTCCTACATCCAGCAGCTCCTGCTGCGGAACCTCGGCGGTCGCCCGTTCCGCGGGAATGCGCGTCATCGGCCGCTGCTCCTGCACCACGCAGCCCTGCAGGGCAAGCCCGGCGGCGGCCAGCGCGAGCAGCGCGAGGCCGCTGGTGAAGCTGCTGCGTTCCCGTATCACTGCGTGCTCTTCTTGTACTGCCTGTACTCTTCCCAAAGTCGCTCCCTCAGCTCGGGGTCGGTTTCCTTCATGGCGGCCTCGCGCAGCTGGCGCGCGACGATGTCGTCGTCGCGACCGTCGGGTACGTCTGCAGGAACGTCGCGCGGGCCCGAACCTCCGAGGGGGCCACCGCCGCCGACGCCTCCACCGCCACCCTGCTCGCCGGAACTGCCGGAACCCGCCTCTCCCGACGCGCCCTCGCCACCGGCTGCGCCGCTGTCCTCCGTGGCCTCGCGGCCACCCTCGCCCTGCTGTCCCTCGGTGCCGGATCCCTCGGCGCCTTCGCCCGGATAACCCTCCATGCCGGGGCCGGATCCGGTGCCGCTGCCGGCCGCGCGCTCCTGCGAGATCGTCTCCTGCTCCTTCCGCATGCGATCGTCGAACACCGCGAAGGTTTCCTCGAAGCGCCGGTCGATCTGTGCGCGCCGGTCCTCGGCCGTCATCGGGCCGCTCCCTCCAGTCGAACTACCCTGCTGTCCCGCGCCGGCGCTGCCTGCTCCGCCGGTCGAGCCGCCCGACGGCCGGGCACCACCATTGGCTTCGGTGCCGCTGCCCGGGCTCGCCGTGGAGCCGGGTTGCTCTTCACCTGCCTGTTCCGCTGTCCCCGCCGTATCCGGCGGCTGTCCGCCCGGCGAGCCGCTCCCGCCTGGCGGTTTGCCGCCAGCATCGGATCGTTGATCACCGGGCTGCCCGGCCGGGGTGGGCCAGCCCTCCGGCGCCGGTGGCGGCGGCTCCCCGCCAGGTCCGGCGCCGCCCGAGGCCGCAGGGTCGCTGGAGGAGGAACTGCTCGACGGGCTGCCGGCCGAGCCCTGGCTCCCGCTCGTCGACTGCTGTTCCGGGAAAGGCGATTCCTGGCCTCCAGCGCTCGCGGTCGAGCTCGTGCTCGGGCTGCCACCACTGGAGCCACCCGGATTCGACGGCGGCGCGGAGGACGGCGGCGATGCCGGCGGCTGCGGCAGCGACGGCATCGAGCTCTCGGTCATTCCCGTGCACGCGGCCAGCCAGCACAAAGACGCCAGCATGCCGGCGAAATTCAGGGCTCGTTGACGGACAGGCGGGTTCATCGGCAGATCCTAATCGCGGGCAGTCGCTGCGGCCCGGCGGCCGCACCACATCGACTTTGATGCCCCCGGACCGGCAGGGTTCAACGCGAACCGGCGGCCGCCGCGGCGGCTGCGGCGCCGCCAGCGAGATCGGATCCCTTCAGGAACGAGCGCAGCTGGTCGGCGAGCCGGTCACAGGCGGTCGAGCGCACCGGGGTAATGATCGGGATCGGGGCGACTGCCCCGATCAGGACTGAGGTCCCGGACACGTCTGTGCTGACCGAGCCGATCTCTGCCGCCGACTGCATGTCCCAGACCGAGGCGACATAATCCGACTGCTTCTCCCACCAGCCGAGGCCGATGCAACCGCCGCCGCCGGGTCCGATCACGCAGGAGACGCTGCCGCCGCTGTCGGTCTTGCGCGTGCTTCCATCGAGCCAGACGACGTACCGGACGCCGATCTCCGCGAGCCGCTCAGCAACGCCGGGGCGCTCGAGCAGCGTCTTGAGGCCCGCCGCATTCGCAGGCGCGGTGCTGGGCTCGAACCAGGGAAACAGCGCGTCGGTGAACTCCTGCTCGCCGTAGATCTTGAACGGCGCCGCGCCACGGAGCTTGGCAGACTGGCCCTCCTCGGGGTGCAGCAGCTGGCCGCCGAGCTTCTCCTGCACGCAGTCGAGAAAACCTTCCTCGGTGCCCACGCCCTCGAGCTGCGGTTTCTTCAGCACGACGATGGATTCGTCCGCCTGGACCGCGGCCGCGACCTGGCGCGTCTCGTCGACCTTGGCGGTCATGCAGCCGCCGAGGACGAACACCAGCATGGCAAGAACTGCCGCTTGTCGCGGCAACCGACGTTGCCGCTGCAGCGGCCTGCCGGGCAGGCATGCGATGGAATTCATGGCGCCGATGACCCTCCCGGTCGACTGACCTCGCCCGTGGGAAGCGCCCCCCGTTCGGGGGTTCGCTCCGAGTATACGACAAGGGCCCGGACGCTGGATGCGAGGCCGAGCGGAATCTCAGAACTGCATCTGCTGCTGCCGCTGGGCGGCCGCCGCGCCGCGGAATTGAGAAGCATCCAGCTCGACGCCGGTGTCCCCGGCCAGCCCCAGGCGTCGGCATGCGGCCGCGAACCTGGCGGCCAGCAGGCCGGCATACGCACCCTCGCCACGCATCCGGTGAACGAAGCGCGGATCGTTGAGCCGCCCGCCTCGCATTTCGCGCAGCAAGCCAATCACCCGCTCTGCCCGCAGCGGGTAATGGGCGCGCAGCCACTCGGTGAACAGGTCGCCGAGCTCTCCCGGCAGGCGCAGCAGCAGGTAGGCCGCTGCACGGGCTCCGGCTGCCCGCGCCTCAACCAGCATCCGTTCGATCTCGTGATCATTCAGGGCTGGAATCACCGGTGCGAGCAGCACGCCGACGGGCACTCCGGCATCGGTCAATGTCCTGATGACCGCCAACCGGGTGCGCGGTGCCGCGGCGCGCGGCTCCATCCTACGCTTCAGCTCGTCATCGAGCGTGGTCAGGCTGATCATCACCGACACGAGTCGCCGGCCGGCAAGCTCGCGAAGCAGGTCCAGGTCCCGCAGGATCAGGGCCCCCTTCGTGACGATCGTGAGCGGGTGCCGATGCGCCAGCAGGACCTCCAGCACCGCGCGGGTGGTCCCGTAGCGGCGCTCGGCCGGCTGGTAGGGATCGGTGTTGGCGCCGAGGTTGATGGGCCTGCACCGGTAGCCGTCGGCCGAGATCTCGCGCTCGAGCAGCCGGGCCAGCCCCGGCTTGTGGAATATCCGCGTCTCGAAGTCCAGCCCCGGGCCGAGGTTCCAGTACGCGTGGCTGGGCCTGGCGAAGCAGTAGATGCAGCCGTGCTCGCAGCCCTGGTAAGGATTGATCGATGCCTCGAACGGGACGTCCGGTGACTGGTTGCGGGTAATCGCGCGCTTCGGGCGGTCCGCGCTGAAGCGGGTCCGTGGCGAAGGCGGTAGCTCCTCGACGCCTCCCCAGCCGTCATCGACCGGCTCGGTCCGCAGCATCTCGTAGCGGCCCTGCGGATTGCTGACCGCAGCCCGGCTGCGGTCGGCTGGCCTGTGAGGGAGTACCGCCATGCCCCGAACATACTGTACATCCATACAGTTGTCACGGGGGCGGCTCCGGGAACCGGTCCATGCGCCACAGCACCGGGAACCAGCGCGCCCACGCCCAGGCCACCACCAGCGTCGCCACGCCGCCGATGACCACGGCCGGCACGGTACCGAACCACGCGGCCGTCACGCCCGACTCGAACTCCCCGAGCTCGTTCGAGGCGCCGATGAAAACGGCGTTCACGGCGCTCACACGGCCGCGTATCCCGTCCGGCGTCTCCAGCTGCACGAGCACGTGCCGGATGTAGACGCTCACCATGTCGCCGGCCCCCATGACCGCGAGCGCGAGCAACGAGAGCCAGAAGCTCGTCGAAAGACCGAAAACCAGTGTTGCGAGGCCGAACACGATGACGCCGCCGAACATCCACCGGCCGACCCGGGTCGCAATCGGGCGCAGCCCGAGCATCGCGCCGCAGAGCGCCGCACCGACGGCCGGGGCCGTCCTGAGCACGCCAAGCCCGCCCGGCCCGACCTCGAGCACGTCCGCCGCGTAGACCGGCAGCAGTGCCGTCGCGCCCCCGAACAGGACCGCGAACAAGTCCAGCGATATCGCACCGAGCACGGTCCGCCGCGACTTGACGAAGCGCAGGCCGGACAGCAGCGCCTCACGGTCGAAGCTGGCGCTGCGCCGCTCGGTGGCTCCGCCTCGCTCGAGGCGCAGCATCAGGCCTGCAGCCGACGCGAGCAGCGCCGCGACCGTCGCATAGACCGCGGTTGGACCGGCGAGGTAGAGCAACCCGCCAAGCGCGGGACCCACGATCGTCGCGACCTGCCAGGTCGAGGAGTTCAAGGCCACGGCCGTACCCAGCCGGTCGCGGGGCACCAGGTTGGGCAGCAGCGCCTGGCCCGCAGGCATCGCGAACGCACGCGCGATGCCGAACAGCAGCATCACGCCGAACACCGGCAGCGCGGATCCGAGGCCCCGCCACGCGAACGCGAGCAGCAGCAGCGCGCACAGGCCCTCGAGCGCGAAGCACAGCGCGAGCAGCCGACGCCTGTCCCGGCTGTCCGCGAAATGGCCGGCAGGCAGGATCAGCGCCACGAAAGGCAGGAACTGCGACAGGCCCACGAGCCCGAGGTCGAGCGGGTCGCGCGTGACCTCGTAGACCTGCCAGCCCACCGCGACCGTCTGCATCTGCACCGCGATCGTCGCGAGGAAGCGCGCCAGCAGGAAGCGCCTCAGGTCCGGATCGCGCAGGACCGCCTTGCGCGAACCGCTCATGCGGGCCTCTGTCGGATGCGACGAACCATCGGTCGTGGCAGCATAGCGCGCCCCGGACAAACCTCCTCGGGACGGAGATCTGAAATGCAATCGACCTGGTATCGCCCGCTGCTCGTGCTGGTGCTGACGCTGGCGGCCGCCGTGGCTGCGGCCACTCCCACCGCGGCAGATGCGAAGTTCGAGGCCCTCGGCCAGCGCTTCCTCGACGAATTCGGCCGCTACTCGCCCGTGTATGCCACGGCGCTGGGCGATCACCGTTTCGACGGCGACCTCGACGACCTGAGCCCGGCGGGGCGCGCGCGCAGCGCAGCGTTCGCAAGGGACCTGATGCGCCAGCTCTCCGCGATCGACCGGCAGGAACTCTCGCGAGCCAACCAGGTGGACGCCGCGATGCTCGAGAACCAGCTGCGCTACTCCGTCTGGTCGGAGGAGAAGTTCCGCGACTGGTCCTGGGACCCGCTCAGCTACACGCAGCTCGCCGGCCAGGCGCTCTACGGCCTGCTCGCCAGGGACTATGCGCCGTTGCCAGAGCGCCTGCGCAGCGTGACCTCCCGCCTCGAGAAGCTGCCACTGCTGCTCGAGCAGATGCGCGCCAACCTCGTGCCCGGGCGGGTGCCCTCGATACATGCCGAGACCGCGGTAAAGCAGAACCCGGGCCTGCTGAGCCTGGTCGACGAGCTCGTGGTGCCGAACGTCGGTGTCCTGCCGGAGGCGGACCGGGTCCGCCTCGAGCGTGCCATCGAACGCGCTCGCGCTGCGGTACAGCAGCACCAGCAGTGGCTCGAGAAGGAACTGCTGCCGAACGCCAAGGGCGAATTCCGCATCGGGCGCGAGCTCTACGACGAGAAGCTGGCGCTGGCGCTGATGTCGCCGCTGTCCCGCCAGCAGATCCGCAGCCGCGCAGAGGCCGAGGTCAAGCGCGTGCGTGCGGAAATGTACGCCACGGCCCGGCAGGCGCTCGCGGGACGCGAAGACGCGCCGCCGATGCCGGAGTCGCCGAGCCCGGCCGAGCAGCAGGCGGTGATCGCCGCCGCGCTCGAACTCGCCTACGCCGAGCGCCCGGCGCGCGACGGTGTCGTGCCGCTCGCGCGGCAGACGCTCGAGGAGACGACCGCCTTCGTCAGGGAGAAGGGCTTCGTAACGATGCCGGACGAGCCGCTGGAGATCATCGTGATGCCTGAATTCCAGCGCGGCGTCGCCGTGGCCTACTGCGATTCCCCGGGACCGCTCGACAAGGGTCAGCGCACGTTCTATGCCGTGTCGCCGATACCGGAAGACTGGCAGCAGTCGAAGGTGGATTCCTTCCTGCGCGAGTACAACGACCGTTCCATCGCGAACCTGACGATCCACGAGGCGATGCCGGGCCACTACCTGCAGCTCGCGCACTCGAACCAGTACCCCTCGGTGCTGCGCGCGATGCTGGGTTCGGGACCCTTCATCGAGGGCTGGGCCGTGTATGCCGAGCGGGTGATGCAGGAGCAGGGCTACCGTGCCGGCGATCCGCTGATGAAGCTGATCCAGCTCAAGTGGTACCTGCGCGCGGTCACGAACGCGATCATCGACTCCGCGATCCACGTCGACGGCATGGGTCGCGAGGAGGCGATGCAGCTGATGACCGAGACCGGCTTCCAGGAGGAGAGCGAGGCCGCCGGGAAGTGGGTGCGCGCGCAGCTCACCTCGGCGCAGCTGTCGACCTACTTCGTCGGTTACCAGGAGCACGCGGATCTGCGCCGCGACGCCGAGGCGCGCGCGGACGGGCGGTTCGACGCGAGGAAATATCACGACCAGCTGCTCTCCTACGGCTCGCCGCCCGTGCGTTACGCGCGCGCGCTGATGTTCGAGGAACCGGTCCGCTGAGCGGCCGCGTTGCCGCGATGGGATAAGGCCGGCCACGATGAAGCGCGGCGTGCTGTTGGCTGGCGCACTGCTCGGTCTTGCCGTGCTGGCCTGGTATGCGCGTCCTCCGGCGCCTGCGACCGAGGCTCGGCCGCCTGCCTCGCCGGCGCAGAGCCGGGCGCAGGACTCTGCGCCGGCTGAGTCGGCGCAAGCCCGCGGCACGAGCAAGGAGTCCGCTGCGCAACGGCCAGTGCAGCTCGAGGCCGCGACGGCTGAACTCGAGCAGCCGCCGGAAGCGGCGCCCGAAGTGCCGCTCGCCACGCGCTTCGACGAGGCCACGGATTTCCTGCCGTTGTTCCTCGAGCTGCAGGCGCGCACGGCCATCGGCGACGCCGAGGCCGCGTTCTACCTGTTCCGCATACACGAGGCCTGTCACTACAGGCAGGAGAAGGACCCGAGGAGCGCGGCGGAGGCACTCGCGGACTTCGACCGACGTTACCTCGATCCACGTCGGGACGCGGCCGGCAACACGCCGACCGGCGACTGGATGATTCTGCAGCGACGCGCCGAAGTCGAACGCGCGTGGCGCGCCTGCCCGCCCGAGCTGCTCCGCATGCTCGATACCATGGAAGCGGACACCTTGCTGCGCCAGGCAGCGGATCTAGGCTATCCGATGGCGCAGGCGATGACGGCAACCCGGATGCTGCGCGAGGTGAGCAAGGACTCGCCCGAGGCGGCGCGTGACTACCAGCGCGCCGCGGCGTTAAGTCGCGACCCGGCGACGCTGTACGAGATTGCCCGAGGCGTCGGGCTCAGCACGGCCGACGACGAGGCCATCCGACGCGCAAATGCCTGGCGGCTGCTGGCCTGCTGGCACGGCCTGGACTGCGGCCCCGACAACCGGCTGATCCGGCAGACGATCTGCAACAACCCGTCGAGCGCCCGCTGCATCCCGGGCGCGGACCTCGAGCACTACCTGCGCACCTGGGATCCCGAGGGCTACCAGCAGAGCTACGCGCTGGCCGACCGGATGATGCAGGCGATGGACGACGGTCGTTGGGAGGACCTGCGATTCTGAAGCTCGATATCAGCTGCGATCGATGATGATGACGCGAACGGCGGGCCGGGCACCGCTGCCCTCGACCGCGACCGTGTATCGGTAGACGGCCGTGCCGAGCAGCCCGGGACGTTTCAGCCGCCCGATGAATTCTGTCTGCGGCCAACCGGGCTCCGGCGTCGCAAAGGGCCACTTCGGCGCTGCAGCATCACGCACGCTCGTTCGGTTCGGCTCGAGCTTTGCGACTGATATCGTGATTCCCTGGCCCTTCGTGCCCTCCAGCCGGAAACGCACCTCTTCCCCACCGGCCGCGCGGATGTTGCCGTCGTTGGTCCCTTCCAGGATCACCCGGCCACCCTCCACGCTGGCGACGTAGTCGAGGTCGCGATGCGGCGACGATTCGCTCCGGTCACGCGCCGATGCGGCCCTCGCGCGGCTGCGCACTTGCTTCTTTCGCCGGGCCCGGCTCGTCAGCGGTGCCTTGTATCCGGCCATTGAGCGGCTCCTCATCCCAGCGCGAGCACGCCCAGTGCGAGCAGCGAGCACACCGCGACCGTCAGGTAGCGCCGCAGCCGCAGGTAGGACGGCGGCAGGACCGTCCCGCCCAGCACCCGGTGCTCGTACAGCCAGAACACGCCGAAGCAGACCACCAGAAGCGTGAGCGCGAACCGTGGCGGCAGCAGCAGCGCAACCCAGGCCGCAAGCGAGGGCAGCACGCCCGCGAACAACGTCCGCGCGGTCGCGGGACCCGCCCGCAGCAGCGCGACGCCCCAGTGCACCGCACCGAGGAACGACAGAATCACGGCCCCGTAGGCGATCAATGCGCGCAACGCGAGCTCACGCGGTTCGCCGTCGAGCAGCGCCACGCCGAGCACGCATGCAACGAACGGCACGAGGCCCGCGTAGCCCAGCGTCGAGAATGCGGCGGGCAACTCGCGCGGCTCGGGCGTGCCGGTCATGGCCCTGCCGTCGGCGGTTCTGACGACCGCCCTCGCTCCGGGTCCGTGGCCTGCGCAGTGCTGCGGGAGACCTCCTTCCTGCGCAGGATTCCGTTGGCGCTGTTCGATATCCATACGGCCATCTGTCCGGAGCGCTCCTTGACGTTTCGCAGCCAGCGCCGGGCCCAGGCGAATTCCAGGCCGAGGATCGCGAGCCCGACCGGGATCACGACCAGGGCCGGTCCCGGCAGCACGATCAGCGCCATGCCGAACAGCAGCACGGAAAAGCCGACAACACTCACCGCGATGCGCCGGGCCCAGCGATAGGTGATCTGTCTTCCGGGCGACACGCCGTCAACCCCCTTTGCCGGAACCCGCCCTCAGGCGGTCCACGATGGCCTCGAACTGCGGATCGCCCCTCAACGAGTCGAGGTCCGGATCCTGCTCGATCCAGGCGAGGTTGCCCCGGCCGCGCTGGGTTGCCCGGTCCAGCAGTTCCAGCGCCCGCTCCCGGTCGCCGAGGATCGTGAAGGCGCAGGCAAGGTTGTACGCGGTCGCGAATTCGTCGGGACGCGCCGCCAGCGCCCGCTCCGACAGCGCCCGTGCACGGGCCGCGTCCCCGAGCTTTGCAGCCGTCACGGCCCCCAGATGCAGTGCGCGACCGTCCCCGGGCTCGCGCTGCAGGTGCCGCTCGATGGCCAGCATCGCCCGCCGACCCGCTTCGAGGCTCTCGTCGAGCCGGCCGAGTTTCTCGAGGGCGCCTTCGAGCATGCAGTAGGGCAGGTACTGCTCGGGCGATAGCCTCGCGGCCTGCTCGTACAGCCGACGCGCCTTCTCGAACTCGCCCGCGGCGAAGCTGTGCCGACCGTACATGTAGTTGGCGTGGAAGCTCGACGGATTGAGCTTCAGCGCCTCCTCGAACGCCTCGTTGGCGGGCTCGACCTGGTTCTGCATCGACAGCAGGCACGCCTGCGCGACATAGGCCTCCGGCATGCGCGGCTCGAGTTCGAGCGCACGCCGGCTGGCCGCGAAGGCCTGCTCGAACTCCTCCGGCGTCATGTCGAGCCTCCACAGCCCCTTGATCGCCAGCGCATTGGCCAGCCCGGCGTAGGCCTGCGCAAATTCGCCATCGCGCTCTATCGCCTCGCGGAAAAGCTCCGCCGCCTGCGGCAGCGTCAGGTCGGTGCCGTCCCGAAGCAGGTGCTGCCCGCGCAGGTATACGTCGTAGGCCTCGGGATTGCGGGTGCCGCCTCGCTCGAGCAACTCCTTTTCGCCGCTGGTCAGCGAACCGCGCAGCGCGGCGACCAGTTCACGCGCGATCTCGGTCTGGATCGCAAACACGTCCTCGAGCCGGCGATCGAAGCTCTCCGACCAGAGGTGGTAGCCGTCGGCGGTATTGACGAGCTGCGCGGTGATCCGGACACGGTCGCCGGCCTTCCTTACGCTGCCCTCGAGCACCGCTCCGACGCCGAGCGTACGGCCGATCTCGCGCACGTCCACGCTGCGGTCCTTGAACTGGAACGAAGAGGTGCGCGAGGCGATCTGCAGCCCCCGCACGCAGCACAGCGCGTTGATGATCTCCTCCGCGATGCCGTCGCAGAAATACGCCTGGTCGCGCTCCGGGCTCATGTCCGAGAAAGGCAGGATCGCGACCGAGCGCGCCGAGGGCGCCGGCACGACGGCGGGCTCGGGCGGCGCCGGCCCGACGCGAGGTGCATCGACCAGGGGCGCAGGCGCGACCTCGGGTGCCGCCGCCTCGGTTCGCTCGATGCCCTGCGGCGTCAAGTCATAGGCCCAGGCCAGCACACAGGCGAGCGGAAATCCCAGTGCGACCAGCGCGATGACGAGCTTCATGCTCCAGCCCGGCAGTCCGAGCGGTTCGAACGTGGCGTCCGCGACCTGGATCAGCACCCAGCCCGCGACCACGTAGGCCACCGCGACGCGGAATACCTTCCGGCGTTGCAGCTCGGCCAACCACTTTTGAAATCTGGACCGCCCGTCCGGCATCGATTACTCCCTGCTGTTTCGATTATAGGGGCGCACGCGCCCCGCGGCCCCAGCCGGAACCGCGACGCTCAGGTGGTCGAGAAAAAACCCTCGATCGCGCCGGCCAGCAGGTCCGGCCGCTCGTGGTGAACCATGTGTGAGGCCTCGGGCACGACGCAACGTTCGAGCTGCGGGATCAGCTCCGCCATGTTGTCAGGCTCGCCGTCGCTGCCGAGCCGCTTCAGGAACTCCGACTGTTCCGCGATCACGTACAGCAGCGGCGCGGCGATCTCGCGCCAGCAGGCCTCGGCCTCCTCGCGACGGTAGAGCATCGGGTTGACCCGCTTGTGCGCGGGATCGGCGCGGACGCGGACGCTTCCATCGGGCAGCTGCACGGCCCACGAGTTGGCGATGAATGCCGCACGCTGCGGCGTGAGCCGCGGGTTGCGTCGCTCGAGCAGCTTCGCGAAGGCTTCGAGCGAGGGGAAGGTCGCGAGCTCCGGCGGCTGGTGCAGCTGCTCGAGCCACTGGCGATAGCGTCCCGGCGCCTGGCCAGGTTCGGTCCGCGGCAGGCCGAAGCCCTCGATGCAGACGACGCGCCGCACCCGCTCGGGCCGGATACCGGCATAGAGCGTCGCGATGTTGCCTCCCATGCTGTGCCCGATCAGCGTTGCCCGGGTGCCCGGCGCGAGCTCATCGAGCAGCATCTCCAGGTCGGCGTAGTAATCGGGAAACCAGTAGCCGTCGGTCGGCCACTCGGTGCGCCCGAAACCGCGCCAATCCGGTGCAATGCAGGTCCACCGGGGCGACATCTCGTCCACCAGGAACTGGAAGGTATCGCCGGTATCCATCCAGCCATGCAGCAGGAAGACCGGCTCCGGATCCGTACCCGGCCAGATCGTCAGGTGGTGGCGCAGGCCCCGGACCAGCAGCTCCTCCCGGTCCGGGGGCCGGACCGGCGTGTACATCTCGAGCATCGAATCCTCTTCGGCGCCGGCTCTCTCAGTAGCCGTGCCTCAACGGGGCGAACCGGTCCGCGACCCAGCCCAGCGCCGCGCCGGCGGCCACGAAATACAGCGCTGATTCCACCCACCACCAGGCCCAGATGTGGTCCGGCAGGCCGAAGACTCCCGACCATCCCATCATGAAGCAGCCGTGCAGTATCAGCGCGACCAGGCCGAACTTGATGCCCTTGAGCCAGCCGGGCCCGGTGAACGCCGGGCGCAGCCAGCCGTAGACCATTGCGGTCAGGAAGGCAGACACCAGGCCCGTCGTGAGCCAGCGCGGCATCAGCGCAGCCATGTCGGGCGGATCCTGCATCAGTTCAGGTCGCCAGAAAGCGGCCGTGGCGAGGTAGTCGTCGGCCAGCACGCCTTCGTGGATGAAGCTCGCGGTCGCCATCGACACCACCCACGCCGTCGCGTACCACGCAATGCCACCCAGCAGGATCAGCTTGGCGTTCATTTCGATCCCCCTACTGATGCTCAGAAAGTTTTCGGGACGCCGGCTGACGGGTCCCGTCACAGCAGCCGCAGTTTGCGCCCGGTGACTACGTGAGGCAATCGAGCGTCCACGGTATAGTCCCGCGCCGACGCCGCCAGACCACCTGCATGCGCAAGATCCTAGTACTACAGCACGTCGCCACCGAGCCGCTCGGACACCTCGATCCGTTGCTGCGCGACTGCGGCTTCCGCATCCGCTACGTGAATTTTGGCCGCGAGCCTCAGGCGGAGCCGGACGCCCGCCGTTACGACGGGATCGTCGTGCTCGGCGGGCCGATGAACGTCGACCAGGCCGAGTTGCATCCCCACCTGCTCACGGAGATGGCCGTGATCCGCGAGGCCGTGGACGCGGGGAAACCCGTGCTGGGCATCTGCCTCGGCGCACAGCTGCTGGCGGCCGCGATGGGCGCCGACGTGCATCCCAACCCGGTGCCGGAGATAGGCTGGTACCGGCTGCACACGCTCGCCGCCGCGCACGAGGACCGGCTGTTCCGCCACTTCGAGAAGCGGCCCAACTACGTCTTCCAGTGGCACGCCTACACCTGCCAGCTGCCGCCGGGCGCGGTGCACCTGGCCTGGACGCGACACTGCCGCAACCAGGCCTACCGCATCGGCGATCATGCCTGGGGATTGCAGTTTCACCTCGAGGCGGATGCGGCGCTGATCGAGCGCTGGCTCGTCTCGGCCGGCGGACGCAGCGAGATCGAGCGGCACTGGAGCGTAAGGCGGATTGCGCACATCCGCCGCGAGACGCGACGTCACCTGCCGCAGGCGCAGCCGCTCAGCGACCGGGTGTTCGGGGAATTCGTGAACGCCGTGGCACCGCGCGCCCGCGTCCGGTTGCTGCCCTCGCGCTGAACCGCGAGGCAACAAGGTTACGAGCCTGGCCGTTCCTGAGCAGCATCGCGACGGAGTCCACGCGGCCCGTCTGTGCCCCCGGCGCCGGCAACCCGGCAACGGCGCGTGCGGCCGGTGATCCTCCGCGCCATCGATCCCTCCCCGCGCGGCAGGCTGCAGTTCAGGTGCTGAGGAACATCCGGTAGACCGGGTTCTGCGTTTCCTCGGTGTACGCGTACTGCAGATCGCTGAGATGGCGCGAGAACTCGTCGGCGTCCTCGGGCGGCACCTGGACGCCTGCGAGCACCCGGCCGTAGTCCGAGCCGTGGTTGCGATAATGGAACAGGCTGATGTTCCACTGCGAGCCGACCGCCTCCAGGAACTTCAGCAGCGCCCCCGGGCGCTCCGGGAACTCGAACCTGAACAGCCGCTCGTGCTCGAGGCCGCGGGCATGCCCGCCGACCATGTAGCGCGCGTGCAGCTTGGCCATCTCGTTGTCGCTGAGGTCCAGCACCCGGTAGCCGTCGGTGGCCACCGTCTCGAGCAGCTGCTCCTTCTCGCGCCGGCCCTCGTGCAGCGAGATGCCGACGAAGATCCGCGCCGCAGCGGGATCCTCGTAGCGGTAGTTGAACTCGGTGACGCCGCGGCGACCCAGCAGCCGGCAGAAACGCAGGAAGCTCCCGGGCTGCTCGGGGATCTCCACCGCGAACAGCGCCTCGCGCTCCGCGCCGATGTCGGCACGCTCGGCCACGTGCCGCAGCCGGTCGAAATTCATGTTGGCGCCGCAGTTCAGTGCTATCAGCGTGCGCTCCCGGCACTGCTCGCGCGAGACGTACTTCTTGATGCCGGCGACCGCGAGCGCGCCGGCCGGCTCCGCGATCGTGCGGTTGTCCTCGAAGATGTCCTGGATCGCGGCGCAGATCTCGTCGGTCGTGACCAGCAGCACCTCGTCCACGTACTTGCGGGCGAGACGGAAAGTCTCCTCGCCGACGCGCCGCACCGCGACGCCGTCCGCGAAGATGCCGACCCGCTCCAGTGTCACTCGCTCTCCGGCCTGCAGCGACTCGTACATGCTGGCCGCATCCTCGGGCTCGACGCCGACTATCCGGATGCCCGGGTACAGCGACTTCACGTAGGTCGCGATGCCGGCTACCAGGCCACCGCCGCCGATCGGCACGAAGATCGCGTCGATCGCTCCAGGGTGCTGGCGCAGTATCTCCATGCCGATCGTGCCCTGCCCCGCGATCACGTCCGGATCGTCGAACGGGTGGATGAAGGTCAGGTTCCGCTGCCGCGCGAGATCGACCGCATGCTCGTAGGCGTGGTCGAAGTCGTCGCCGCGCAGCACCACCTCGCCGCCGAGGTCGAGCACGGCCTGCACCTTGATGCTCGGCGTGGTCTGCGGCATCACGATGATCGCGGGTATGCCGCGCCGACCGGCCGCCAGCGCTACGCCCTGCGCGTGGTTGCCCGCGGACGCGCAGATCACGCCGCGGCGCGCAACCGTGTCCGAGAGGTGCGCGATCTTGTTGTATGCGCCGCGCAGCTTGAACGAGAAGACCGGCTGCAGATCCTCGCGCTTGAAGAGGATGCGGTTGTCCAGCCGACGGGACAGCCGCGGCGCTTCCTCGAGCGGGGACTCGATCGCGACCTCGTAGACCCGGGCCTTCAGGATCCGTTCGATGTAGCTTTCTTGCATGGTGCTTCCGCAGGGACCGGCGGCTAAGTTAGCAGGAATGCAGCCGGCCGGTCCGGGTGCTTCGCTTCTGTTTTGCCGGCGCGCCCCGCATAATTCGCGCCCTCCCGCGCAGCACTCACCCCCGGCACAGTGTCCCGAATCGAACTTCTGATGAGCGTGCTTGCAGGCCTGAGCGGGGGGCTGTTCGGCGTCCTGTGGAGCGGACTCGTCTCGACGCCGTGGCTGGCGGCCGCAGCGCAGGAGAATCCGTCCGGCTGGCAGGCCGAGAACCTCCGGCGACTCGTGGCGAGTGTCCTGCTGCGCGCCGTTTCCGGGGCCGCGCTCGGATTCCTGTTCTGGCTGGGCTGGGGCCTGATTGCAGTGCTGCGCGCGCCCTGGCCGGTCATCGGCGCGCTGTTCGGCCTGCTGTGCTGGACGGGCGCGGCGCTGCCTGCGCTGGCCACGCTGGGGATGCGCGTGCAGCTTCCCCGGCACTCGCTGCGCGTGCACGCGATCGACTGGCTGGTCAGTTCTCTCGCGATCGGGTTGCTCTGCTCCTACGCCTGGTACCGGCTGGCCTGAGCCGATGCGGCTGCTGGTCGCCGCTCAGCGATCGAGGAAGTCGCGGGTGTAGAGCACCACGTTGGCGCTGCCCTGCAAGCCGAGCGCCGACTCGCCTTCCGGCAGATCGACGCGCTGCGCCTCGTGCAGCAGCGCGTCGCTGCGCGCCGTCGCATCCCACAGCTCGTCCCTGGGCCGCAGCACCAGCACCGGCTGGCGAACCAGCGGCAGGCGCTCCCCGGCAGGATAAGTGGTCGCGGCCTGTGCGATGTCCCGCGCCGGCCCGGCCGGCAGCGGCCGCGCCTGGGCGGATTCCCTCTGTTTCGCGTCCAGCACCGGGACGCCCACCAGCACGAGCTTGCGCACCTGCTGCGGCCGCGCGAGCGCGAACTCGACCGCGGCGAAGGAACCGGCGTGGTAACCGAGCACGTCCACCTGGCGCAGCCTCAACGTGTCGAGCAGGTCAACCATCGCCGCGGCATAGTCCGTGATGCCCGGCGCCTTGTCGGGCGCGTCCGACTCTCCGCACCCCGGCAGGTCGAGCGCATAGACGCTGCGGTCCTTGCCAAGATCAGCGAGCAGGGGACGGAATGCGCGCCCGGTGCCCGGCGTCGACGGCACGCAGACGAGCGGCGTCAATTCATCGAAGCCCCCGCTCGAGGGGAACGCCGTGTGCAGGTGCAGCTGACCGAAGCGGCAATCGACGTACATCCTGCGCAGGTGAACTGTCACTGGGAACGACCTCCGGCTGGATACTCTTGCGCTGCGCGCGGCGGTGCGATGGGCTGGACGTGGCACGGTTGGTGACCTCGGGTACTGCAGAACTTGGGCCCGGAGATTCTGCTCGAAGCACCCGCCATCCACGTTGATTCAACTCTCACAAAACCCTGCATTTACCTGACTTAATGCTCCCTGCGTCGAGCGCGCGTCTTATGTCGTGCCGCTCACACCGTGTCCAGGTACCACTCATAGTCGCGGTTGCTGACCAGCGCCGTGAACTTCTCGAACTCCTGCCGCTTCACCGCGAGCAGCACGCTCAGGAACTCCGCGCCGAGCGCGTCCTCCAGGAAGCGGGAATCCGCTGCGCGCGCCAGAGACTCGTGCCAGCGCGTCGGCAGGTCGACCGCCACGCGCTCATAGCCATTGCCCGTGACCGGCGGTCCGGGATCGATGCCGCGCTCGATGCCCGCGAGCATGCCCGCCAGCACGACGGCCGCCACGAGATAGGGGTTTGCATCCGCGCCCGGCGCCCGATGCTCGAGGTGGCGGCTCGTGGCAGGTCCTGCCGGCACACGCAGGCTCACGGTGCGGTTGTTGATGCCCCAGCGCGTACTGACCGGCGCGTAACTCATCTTCCTGAAACGACGGTAGGAATTCGCATGAGGGGCGAACAGCAGCATCGACTCCGCCATCGTCTCGCGCAGCCCGCCGATCGCGTGCCGCAGCAACTCGGTGCCGGCCGGATCTTCGGCGGCGAACACGTTGCGGCCCTCGCGATCCGCCAGGCTCGCGTGCAGGTGCATGCCGGTGCCGGCGCTGCTCTCGAATGGCTTCGCCATGAAGCAGGCGACGCAGCCGTGCCTGGCCGCCACGCCCTTGACGGCCCGCTTGAACATCAGCGCCTCGTCCGCGGCCCTGAGCGCATCGGGCCGGTGCTCGAGCGTGATCTCGAACTGCCCGGGAGCGTATTCGGTCATCAGCGTCCGCAGCGGCAGCTGCTGGACCTTTGCCACCTCGTAGAGTTCGTCGAACAACGGCGCCATCTCGTCGAGCCGCCCCAGCTCGTACGCGTCGATGCGCTCGCGGCGCAAGCCACTCCTCAGTCCGGCGGCCGGCAGCAGCCGCCCATCCGGCCCGCGCTGCAGCAGGTAAAACTCGTATTCGACTGCGATCACCGGCGTCAGGCCCCGCTCGGCCAGCCGGTCCACGATCCGGGCCAGCGCGTGGCGCGGATCCGCGCTCGCGGGGCGCCCGTCGAGCCCGTACATGCTGCCCAGTACCTGTGCTGTCGGCCGCTCGAGCCAGGGTGTTCGCACCAGCGAGCGAGGCACCGGCCTGCAGACCTGGTCCGCGTCGCCGACGTCCCAGACCAGGCCGGTTTCCGGGGTGTCCTCGCCGGTGACATCCAGCGCGAGGATCGAGCCGGCGACGTTGCGGCCGTGGGTGTAGAGCGCCTCGAGCTCGCTGCGCGCGATGTTCTTGCCGCGGCCGACGCCGTTGCAGTCGGTGATGACGAGCTGCACGGCCTCGATGTCCGCGTGCCCGGCGAGGAAATGCCGAGCCTCGTCGAGCTCGGCCACCTGCGCGCGCGATGTGTTCCTATGGTTCATCCGACGGCCTCATCCAAGCCTGCGTCCAGGCAGTGGCACCAGTGTGCCCGAACCCTGCGGTCGCCGCCGCCGTCGGGCGCTGCACTTGATCACTGCCGCACACTGCCTTAGCGTGCTGCGCCTCGCGGCCGCCGAGCCAGAAGTCCGATGAGCGAAGCCTACACGCTGCGGGAGAACGCCTCGCTGCAGCCGTACAACACGTTCCGCGTGGCCGCGCGGGCCGCCTGGCTGGCCACCGTCTCCGCGGCGGAGGCGGTCCCCGCAGTACTCGGCTCGCAACCGGGGTCCTCTTTGCCGCACCTGGTCCTGGGCCAGGGCAGCAACGTGCTGTTCGCCGGGGATTTCGCAGGACTCGTGCTGAGGCCCGGCTTCGCTTCGCTGGACCTGATCGAGCAGGATGGCGAGGGTGGGCTGCTGCGGGCCGAAGCGGGGCTCGTGTGGGACGAGATGGTCGAGCGAACGCTGGCGCTCGGATTCGCAGGGCTCGAGAACCTGGCGCTGATTCCGGGCCTGGTCGGGGCCGCACCGATCCAGAACATCGGCGCCTACGGCGTGGAGATCAGCGAGTTCATCGAATGCGTCGAGGCCTGGGACCGAAGCGGCGGAAGCTTCCGGCGGCTCCAGCGTGCGGACTGCGGATTCGGCTACCGGGACAGCATCTTCAGGCAACAGCCGGGACGCTGGGTGGTGACCGCGGTCGAGTTCCGGCTGCCGCGTCGGCGCGAACCGCGGCTCGATTACCCGGGCCTGCGCGAGGAGCTGGCCGCCGGCGGCACGGGCGAGCCCGACCCGCGGGCGATCGCCGAGGCCGTGCGCCGGCTGAGGCGGCGCAAGCTCCCGGATCCGGCGACGGTCGGCAATGCTGGCAGCTTCTTCAAGAACCCGGTTGTTTCCGAATCGCTGGCCGGGAGCCTCGACGCCGAGCATCCGGCGATGCCGGTATTCCCGGCCGCCCCGGGCCTGCGCAAACTCTCCGCGGCGTGGCTGATCGAGGCCTGCGGCTGGCGCGGCTACCGCGAAGGGGATGCCGGCGTTTCCAGGCAACATGCGCTCGTGCTCGTCAACCACGGCACGGCCACCGGTCGCGAGCTGCTCGACCTGGCCCGGCGCGTCGCAGCCTCGGTCAGCGAGCGGTTCTCGGTTCGGCTGGAGCCGGAACCGCGGATCGTCGGCGAGGAATTCTGAGCGCCGGGATTCGCCGGCTCACCAGCTGCCGGTGTTCGGCATGCTCTGCCAGGGCTCGCGCTGCGGCAGCGGCTCCCCCTGCTGCAGCAACTCGATCGAGATGCCATCCGGCGAACGGACGAAGGCCATGCGGCCATCGCGCGGCGGCCGGTTGATCGTCACGCCATGCTCCTGCAGCCGCTTGCAGGCGAGGTAGATGTCGTCGACCGCATAGGCCAGGTGCCCGAACGCCCGGCCGATCGTGTACTGCTCTGGATCCCAGTTGTAGGTCAGCTCCACCTGCGCCTGGTCGTCGCCGGGCGCCGCGAGGAACACGAGCGTGTACCTGCCCTTTTCGCTGTCATAGCGTCGCAGCTCGCGCAGTCCGAGCGCGTCGCAGTAGAAGGCCAGCGATCGCTCCAGGTCCGTCACGCGCACCATCGTGTGCAGGTATTTCATCGAGGGTTCTCCTTTCGCGGCCCGGCTCCGATGTTAATCCCCTGTCGCAGATTTCGCGCCCGGTGCTTGCCCACGCGAGATCCGGGCGGGCAACCTGCGCTCCCCGACCAAGGCGAAGAACCGACATGCACTTCCTGCGGCGCCTCGCATCCATCGTTGCAGCGGCCATGCTGCTGGCAGGCTGCGCTGCGCAGCAGGCGGCAGATCGTCCGGGGCCGGACGGCAAGCCGCCAGAGGGCTCCGACTACCGTGTCCTCGGCCGGGAGGACGCACCGGTGACGCTGATCGAGTTCACCGACCTGCAGTGCCCGTACTGCGCGCGTTTCGCGCTGCAGACCTTCCCCCAGCTCAAGCGCGACTACGTCGACACCGGCAAGCTGCGCTACGCATCCCGCGACCTGCCGCTCAGTTTCCATCCCTTTGCGATGCCCGCCGCGATCGCATCGCGCTGCGCAGGGGAACAGGGCCGTTACTGGGAGTACCGGGAGTCGCTGTTCCGCCTCCAGGGCAGGCTGGGCCAGGAACCCTACGACGAGCTCGCCGAACGGCTGGGGCTGGACCAAGCCGAATTTTCGAATTGTCGCGCCGACCCGCGAAAGTCAGCCGCGGTCGAGCAGGAGGCGAGAGTCGCCCGGGCGCAGGGTATCGCCTCGACGCCCAGCTTCGTGCTCGGCCGCCTGGTGGACGGGCAGTTCATCGGCGAGCAGTTCTCCGGCGCGAAGCCCTACGCGGATTTCGCCGCACGCATCGACGCGCTGCTCGAGGAGTCGCAGTAGAACGCACGGGCCGGCTCGTTCAAGCCAGGCCCAGCAGCTGACAGGCCAGCCCGGCACCCGCCGCCAGCGCCAGGATCCAGGGCAGTCCCAGCGGCGAGCGCAGCAGCAGCAGCACGCCGGCGGCGATCGCGAGCGCCACGGGATCGACGCCGACCGCGTCGTGCTGCGGCAGCAGCACCAGCCGCGCGATCATCAGCGCGAGCGTCGCGATGATGCCGACCACGGCCGCTGTGACCGCTGCGAGCGCACCGGCGAGCCTGGGCTCGCGTGCGATCCGGTCCACGTAGGGCGCGCCGACGAAGATGAACACGAACGACGGCAGGAAGGTCGCCCAGCACGAGAGCAGCGCGGCGAGAAAGGCGGAGACTGGCGCGCCGAGCGGCGCGGGCTGGTTCCACCCCGCCATGAAGCCCATGAACTGCAGCACGATCACCAGCGGCCCGGGCGTCGTCTCCGCGAGCGCGAGCCCGGCCACCGACTGCGCGGCCGTCACCCATCCGAGGTTCTCGACCAGGTGCCGGGTGACGTAGCCGAGAACCGCATAGGCTCCGCCGAAGGTCACGAGCGCAGCCTGCGTGAAGAACACATAGCTGCGCGCCCAGAGCGACCCGAAGCCGAGCGTGGAGCCGGTCAGCAGCCAAGGCACGGCCCACAACGCGATTCCGGCCGCCAGCACCCGCCACGCGTGGCCGCGCCGTGCAGTCCGCCCCGGTCGTGGAGGTTCCGCTGTTGCCCGTCCCGGGGCGAAGAGCGCGCCTGCTGCCGCGGCCGCCAGGATGATCACCGGGAACGGGACGTCCAGCACCTCCATGCCGAGGAACGCGCCGACGGCCAGCAGGAGGTAGAGGGGCCTGCCGAGCGCCCGGCGCCCGATCCGCCAGACGGCCACCAGCACGATTGCGACGACCGCGGATTTCAGTCCCAGCAGCAGGCCCTGTACTGAAGGCAGCCCGCCATAGCTGACGTAAACGAAACTGAGCACGAGCATGATGGCGATGGCCGGCACGATGAAGCCGAGGCCCGCGACCAGCCCACCCCGGGTGCCGTGCAGCCGCCAGCCAAGGTAGATGGCCAGCTGCAGCGCTTCGGGCCCCGGCAGCAGCATGCAGAAGTTCAGCGCATCGGTGAACTCGCGCTCCGCCAGCCAGCGGCGCCGTTCGACGACTTCGCGATGCATGATCGCGATCTGTCCGGCCGGCCCCCCGAACGAGACGAAGCCGAGCTGCAGCCAGAACGCGGCCGCCTCGCGGAACGACGGTGAAACGCCGTCATTGCCGTCCGCGGGCTGCACCTGCATTGCTCTGCGCCTCGGACCGGTTGCCGGCCGTCTGCGCGGGCCGCCTCAGAACATCTCGGACGTATCGAGTTCCTGCGGACCTTCCCGGGTCTTCCTCGACGGAATGAACTCGCCGGTGATCATCTCGTCATAGGACTGTCCCGGACCGACCATCGGATAGACGCTCGCGTCCGGATCGATGATCACCTCGAGGAACGCGGGCCCTTCGAAATCGATGAACTCCTGCACCACGCCCGGCACGTCCTCCTTGCGATCGAGGCGCCGGGCCCAGCGGAAGCCGTCGGCCTCGGCCGTCTTGACGAAATCCTTCTTGTGCAGCGACTTGTCGCTGGCGGAGAGCCGTCCCTTGAAGAACAGCCGCTGCCACTGCTTGACCATGCCGTCGCCGAAATTGTTCAGCACCACGACCTTGATCGGCAGGTCGTAGGTCGTCACCGTCTCGAGCTCGCCGAGGTTCATGCGCATGCTCGCGTCGCCGTCGATGTCGATCACGAGCCGCTCGCGCCGGGCGAACTGCGCGCCGATCGCGGCCGGCAGTCCGAAGCCCATCGTTCCCATGCTGCCCGAGGTGATCCACAGCCGCGGTTCGCTGAAATCGAAGTACTGCGCCGCCCACATCTGGTGCTGGCCGACGCCGGTCGAGATGATCGCCTCGCCGCGGGCGAGGCGGTTGATCTGCTCGATCAGGTAATGCGGCTGGATCAGCGGGCTTTCGCGGTCGTAGTTCATCGCGTGGGTCGTCTTCAGCTCGCCGAGATGGCGGTGCCAGTCCGACCAGTCGCGGCTGAAGCCGGCGCTGCGCGCGTGAGCCAGCAGCGCGGTCAGCGCCGGCGGCAGCAGGCCCACGTGGCTCCACTGCACGCGCTTGACCTTGTTGATCTCCGAGGCGTCCACGTCGATGTGCGCGATTCGCTTCGCGTTCTTCGCGAAGCGCGCCGGAACCGCGGCGACACGGTCGTCGAACCTCGCGCCGAGCGCGATCAGGAAATCACAGTCGTCCACGGCGTAGTTCGCGAAGGCCGTGCCGTGCATACCGAGCATCTGCATCGAGAGCTCATCGCGCGTGTCGACCGCGCCGATCCCCATCAGCGTCGTCACGACCGGGATGCCGAGCTGCTTCGCGAACGCGCGCAGTTCCCGCGCCGCGCCCGCGTTGATCACGCCGCCGCCTGCGTAGATCAGCGGCCGCTTCGACTCGCCGAGCATCTGCAGGAATGCAGCGCACTCCTCGTCCTCGAGCGCGTTCTGGACCAGCCCCGACATGCGCTGCCGGTAGCCTCGCACCGGCAGGTTGCCGGTGCCCTGGAAGCGGCCCTGCCAGTTCTGCACGTCCTTGGGCACGTCGATCACGACCGGCCCGGGCCGGCCCGTGCGCGCGATCTCAAAGGCCGTCCGCACCGTGGCCTCGAGGCGCTCGGGATCGGTCACCAGGAAGCAGTGCTTCGCGACCGAACCCATGATGTTGGCGACCGGCGCTTCCTGGAAGGCGTCGGTACCGATCGCCGCGGTCGGCACCTGCCCGCAGATCACGACGATCGGAACGGAATCCGCGGCACAGTCGCGCACCGGCGTCACGGTGTTCGTGGCGCCAGGGCCCGAGGTGACCATGCAGACCCCGACCCGCCCGCTCGCGCGCGCATAGCCCGCGGCCATGAACCCGGCGCCCTGCTCGTTGGCCGGCACGATCAGGGGCATGGGGCTCGCGCCGTCGGGCAGCGCATGCTCGAGGTTGTAGCGGAAGACCGCGTCGTAGGTCGGCAGGATCGCGCCGCCGCTGTAGCCGAAGATCGTGTCGACGCCCTCGTCGGCCAGCACCTGGACGATGATCTCCGCGCCGGTCATCGACTGGCCGGCCCTGGGGTGGGCGACAGGCCCTGCTGTTGCGTGGTGGGGCTTCACTCGAGCGTCCTCCGCAAGGTCTCGCGCAATCTGATGTTGCACTGCAACGGAGACTAGCAGCACCCTATAGCATGCGTCCATCGGAGCGATCCGGGGGCCGGCGGCCGGATCGAGCACCTGGCCCGGGCGCTCGGAATGCGATGAAATTAATGTCGGATCAGTAAGTTAACCAACAGTCAGTCGCGCGGACCGGCGCGGCGGGAGTCCAACGTGAAGCGCATGCGACACATCATCTCGGTGACCCTGCAGAACGAGGTGGGCGCGCTCACCCGGGTGGCGGGCATGTTCTCGACCCGGGGCTACAACATCGAGTCCCTGAGCGTCGCCCCGACCGACGATCCGGCCGTCTCGCGCCTCACGCTCGTGACCACCGGGGACGAGCCGGTCATACAGCAGATCACGAACCAGCTGCTGAAACTCGTCGATGTGGTGGACGTCGAGGACATCACTCGGGAAGAGCACTTCGAACGCGAGCTGCTGCTGATCAAGGTCAAGGCCAAGCCCACCCAGGTCGGCGCGCTCTGGTCGGCAACGCAGAAGGCCGGCGGACGCGTGCTCTGGGACTCGGCCGACGCCTTCACGATCGAGCTCACCAGCAGCGAGGCCGAGATCAACAACTTCATCGCCAGCGTCGGCAATCGCGGCGAGGTTCTGGAGGTGGTCCGCAGCGGCGCGCTGGCGATCCAGAAGGGCCGCGAGATCCTCGAGCAGTAGACGCCGGGCCGCGCTAGAGCCGCATGATGCGCCGGATCACCGGCGCCGAGCGTGGGCCGAGCAGGCGCGCCAGCAGGTTCAATGCCCTGGCGTCGCCGCCGACGCGCCAGTGAGAGCGCCGCCCGTGCACCGCATTCCACACGGCTTCGGCGACCTGTTCCGGGCCGACCTTGACGCCCAGCGTCTCGATCGATGCGGGCTTCACGGCCGCATCGAACACCATGCCCGTCCTGACGTATGCCACGTAGATGGCCGAGACGTTGATGTCGTGGCCCACCCATTCGATGTTCAGCGCCTCGGTGAGGCCGCGGACGAAGAACTTGGTCGCGCTGTACACGGCGTGCTGCGGCGTGCCGTACTCGGCCGACGTCGAAGCCATCGCGACGACGTGCGAGCCGGGCGTGCCCTTCAGCCAGCGGAACGCCGCGTCGATCGTATTGACGACACCGCGCACGTTCACGTCCACGAGCAGGTCTTTCTGCTCGCGAGAGATGTCCTCATGCGGGCCCATGAACAGCACGCCAGCGTTCGCGAAAACCGCGTCGAGCCGGCCGCCTGCGCCCTCCGCGAACGCGTCGAGCGCGCGCTCGACCGCCGCGTAGTCGCGCACGTCCGAAACCTGGCAGACGAGCCGCTCGGGTCCGAGTTCCTGCCGCAGCCGCTCGAGTGCGGCGGCATCGCGGTCCGAGGCGCCGACCCGCCAGCCGTTGCGCAGGAACAGTCGCGCCGTCTCGGCGCCGATGCCGGCGCCCGCGCCGGTGATGAAGATGGATCGCGTCATGTGAACTCCAGGCGTGCCGCGGGGCGATCAGCCGGCCGTCGCTGACGCCCGGGCCGGATCGAGCGCGGCCAGCGCCGCGCGGATGCTCTCCGGCACCGGCACCGGGCGCCGGGTTGCCGCGTCCACGTAGACATGGACGAAGCGCCCGAGCGCCGCTGGCTGCTGGTCATCGTCACGGAACAGGCCGATCCGGTATACGACGCTCGAATTGCCGAGACGCTCGAGCGCGAGCCCCGCGTGCACCGTTTCCGGAAACGACAGTTCCCGAAGGAAGCGGCAGCTCGTCTCCGCGACGATGCCGATTGCCGGCAGGTCCCGGATGTCCGTGCCACTCGCCTCGATCAGGTAGCCGTTCACCGCGGTGTCGAAATACGAGTAATAAACTACGTTGTTGACGTGACCGTAATGGTCGTTGTCCATCCAGCGCGTCGTGATGCTGCGCAGGACCGGAAATTCGCTTCGGACAGTCGGCAGCGCCTGCGCTCCGTCCTGCTGCTGCACTCGCCTTCCTCCGCGGTATCCGGGATCGAGAGCCTAGCAGGCCGCCGGAGGCTGCGCGATTGGCAACGATGGCAGCACCGGCCCCGTCCGCCTACACTCGGCGGCTTCGAGGAGACGCGAGACAGGCATGAAGACCAGGGCGGCCGTGCTGCGCGAGATTGGTCGGTCGGCGCCGTACGCCGAGTCGAAACCGCTGCGGATCGAGGAGATCGAGCTCGACCCTCCGGGTCGCAGCGAGGTACTGGTGCGGGTTCGAGCCGCCGGCCTCTGCCATTCCGACCTCTCGGTGATCGACGGCAACAGGCCGCGCCCGCTGCCGATGGTGCTCGGGCACGAGGCCGCCGGCATCGTGGAAGCGCTCGGCTCGGACGTCACTGACCTAGCCGTGGGCGATCATGTCGTCGCTTCGTTCGTCCCGAGCTGCGGTCACTGCGTGCCCTGCGCCTCGGGACGCCCGGCACTGTGCGAACCCGGCCTGGCCGCGAACACCGCCGGCACGCTGCTCAGGGGCGGACGCCGGCTGCACGACGCGCGCGGCGAGCTGAACCACCATCTCGGCGTTTCCGGCTTCGCCGAGCACGCGACGCTGGCGCGCAATTCGCTGGTGCGCGTGGACGCGGACCTGCCGTTCGCGGAAGCGGCGCTGTTCGGCTGCGCGGTCATCACCGGCGTGGGCGCGGTCGTCAACACCGCCGCGATGACGGCCGGAGCGTCGGTCGCGGTGATCGGGCTCGGCGGCGTGGGACTCGCCGCCGTGCTCGGCGCCAGGGCGATGCAGGCCGAGCAGATCATCGCGGTGGACCTGAACCCCGCCAAGCTCGCGGTCGCGACCCAGCTCGGAGCGACCGCCACGGTCGAGGCCGACGATCCGGACTGCGCGGCACAGATACGCGAGATCACCCGGGGCGGCGTCGCCTATGCCTTCGAGATGGCAGGCTCGCCGCGTGCCCTCGAACTCGCCTACCGCGTCACCCGCCGGGGCGGAACGACCGTGAGCGCCGGCCTGCCGCACCCGGGTCAGCAGTTCACGCTGCCCCACACGGCACTCGTCGCGGAGGAACGAACCATCAAGGGCAGCTATCTCGGCAGCTGCGTGCCGGCCCGCGACATACCGCGCTTCATCGGCTGGTATCGCGCCGGGCGCCTGCCGGTCGACCAGCTGCTGAGCGAGCGCATCGCGCTCGAAGACATCAACGCGGCCTTCGACCGGCTCGCGGCCGGCGAGTCGATCCGCCAGGTCGTCGAGCTCTGAGCGCGTGCCGGGTAACGCTGCTGCTGCTGGCCCAGCTAGGCACGATCGCGTTCGCAATGACCACTGACACACATGCCAAGCTGCTGCTGGACTTCGAGGATCCGGCCGAGATCGCGCTGTTCCAGCCGATCGACGACGTCGTGATGGGCGGCGTATCGCGCAGCCGCTTCGAGCCTGCCGGGCCCGGGGTCGCCGCGTTTCGTGGCGAGGTCTCGCTGGCGCGTGGCGGCGGATTCGCCTCGGTCCGCAGCGGGCCGCGGGACTGGGCCACGTCCGGGACGAAATCGATCCTGATGCGGATCAGGGGCGACGGAAGGCAGTACAAGCTCACGCTGCGCACCGACGACGCCTTTGACGGCGCGCAGTACCAGGCGCGCTTCCAGCCGCCGGCCGGCGAGTGGGTAGAGGTCCGCCTGCCCGTCGGCGAGTTCATCGCCACGTTTCGCGGCCGCATTCTGCGCGACGCTCCCGGGCTGGATCCAGCCCGGATACGCACGCTCGGGCTGATGATCAGCGACAGGCAGGCAGGCCCGTTCGAGCTGCAGGTGGACTGGATCGCGGTCGAGTCGTAGCCTGCCGCGCCGCTCAGAAGCTGCCCTTCGTCTCGACCAGCAACTGCACCGAGTCGATCGACTCATCGCCGTCTAGCGGGAACGCGAGATCGATGTGGATCACGTTTCCGAACGACGAGCGGCTCGAGCCGAGCCGCAGGCCGATGCCGACGTCCTTGAGCCATCCGAGGCTCTGCGCACCCGTCACGTCGCGGCCCCAGGTCCGGCCCACGTCGAAGAACGCGGCCCCGCCGACGTGGAACAGCCGGAAGGGATACCAGTCGGTGTAGTAGCGCTGCTCGAGCGTCAGCAGTGCTCGCGCGGTGCCCGCCTGGTAGCGCAGCGGATAGCCGCGCAGTCCGCTGTCGCCACCGAGCAGCAGCTGCAGCTCCTGGTCGAGTCGCTCGGTGAGCGTGCCCGACGCGCTCGCATAGAACTTGCTGCGCCTGCTGGTCTGCAGGTAGTAGCGGCCTTCCGCAGTCAGCAGCCCGTTGCGGATTCCGTCGTCCTCCAGCCGGCCGGCAACCGACGCGTGCCCGAATATGGAATGCCCGGCGCTCAGGTCCGCGCCATCCTGTATCGCGGCGTTCAAGACCAGCGCATCACGATCCGAGCCCAGTCCGTCTGCGGCCAGCCCCAGCCGCGCCGAGGCCCGCAGCCCCACCAGCACGTCCTCGGTCCTGCGGATCTGGTCGAGGTTGCGCCGCTCCTGGTAGCGGTCCTGGATGTACTCGATTCCGAGCCAGGGGTACAGCAGCTCGCGGTCCCCGGGCAGCGGACCGCCGAGCGGCTCGTCCGGAACAGGCGCGAAGCGGTCACGGTGATACGTGAGCCCGTAGGTCCACCGGGTCACCTCCGACGCGCGCAGCCCATTGGAGCGTCCGCCGTAGATCTGGTGGTATTCGGTCCGGTGCTCGAACTCGCCCACGCGCTCGCCGAGCACGTAGCGGGAATCGTTGCGCTGGTCGTCGCCGAGCCGGATGCCGGCAGCCCGGCGCGTGTCGAGCGCATAGAACGGACGCTCCAGGCGCAGGGCCTTTGTATCGCCATCGTCGGAATCGACGTAGCTGAGCTCGAACCGGGTGAAGCCGTCGAGGAAATGCGGATCGAAGAAAGTGAGCGACAGCGACTCGCGGTCCACGTCGCTGTTCCACTCGAACTTGAGCTGCTGACCGGTGCCGAGCAGGTTCTTCTCCTCGAGCTGCGCCCCGATCTGGTTCTCGCCGCCCTCGCGACTGAAGCTGAAACCCGGATTCAAGGTCCAGACGTCGCGGGTCCGAACCTCGAGGTCCACGCTCTGCCCGTCGAACGCGACCGGGACGATCGTGGCGTCGTAGAGATAGTCGTTGGCCCGCAGCAGCCTCTCGGTCTCCTCGATCAGCCGTTGCCGGTAGGGCTCGCCGCTCGCAAACAACAGTTGCCTGCGGATGATCGACGGACGCGTGCTGACGTGCAGCTTGTTGGCGGTCCGGTACAGCCAACCGCTTTCGCCCGGAATGCCGGTGTCGAAGATCTCGCCGGGGACGACGCGAATCCGGCCGATCACGGCGCCGAGCGACTCGAGTTCCTCTCCAGAGGGCAGCGGTGTTGCAACGGAGGAAGCGACGACCCCGGGAGCCGAGTCACTGGTGACTCCGGGCTGTTGTGCCAGCGCAGGAGCCGTGCAGCCGAGCGCCAGGCATGCCGCGAGCGCAATGCCTCGCGCGGGGCCCATCGCTCGGACGCGCACCGCCTCAGGGCAGCAGCACGGTCGAACCCACCGTACGGCGGCCCTCCAGGTCACGATGCGCCTGCGCCACGTCCCGCAACGGGTAGGTCTGTCCGATCTCGATGCGCACCGCACCGCTGCCGATCACCTCGAAGAGTTCCTTCGCACCGCGCTCGAGGTCCGAGCGCTTCGCGGCGTAGTGGAACAAGGTCGGCCGCGTCAGGAACAGCGAACCCCGCTTGCCCAGCTCGAGCGGCTGTATCGCCGGCACCGGCCCGGAGGCGTTGCCATAGCTCACCATCATGCCGAGAGGTCGCAGGCAATCGAGCGAGGCGAAGAAAGTGTCCTTGCCTACCGAGTCGTAGACCACGTGAGCGCCGCGTCCACGCGTCAGCTTGCGCACCGCGGCAGCAAGCTCGTCCCGGCCGAGGATCAACACGTGGTGACAGCCGTGCCGGCGGGCCACTTCGGCCTTCGCGTCGCTGCCCACCACGCCGATCACGGTTGCGCCGAGCCGGTTTGCCCACTGCGTCGCGATCATGCCGACACCACCGGCAGCGGCGTGGATCACCGCGACAGTGCCGCGCTTGACCCGGTAAGTGCGGCGCAGCAGGAACTGCGCCGTGAGCCCCTTCAGCATCGCCGCAGCAGCCAGGCGGTCGCTGACGCCGTCGGGGATCTTCATCAGACGGTCCGCCGCAACGATGCGTTCCTCCGCGTAGGTGCCGGGCTGGTCGGAGAAGTAGCCGACGCGATCGCCCTCGCGCAGGCCCGTCACCTTGGAGCCGGTGGCGACGACCACACCCGCCGCCTCGCGGCCGAGACCGGTCGGCAACGGGTTCGGGTACAGGCCGGTACGTTCGTAGATGTCGATGAAATTGAGACCGATGGCCGTATGACGGACCAGGACCTCGTTCGGACCCGGCTCGACGGCCCCGACAGGCTCCCACTTCATGACTTCAGGGCCGCCGAAGCTGTGGATGCGGATGGCGTAGGGCATGGGGAAGGGGGTAGGGGGTAGGGGATAGGGGGTAGGGGGTAGGGCAGAAGGATAGCGGATAGTGAATAGTGGGTAGCGGATAGTGAACGACACGACCGACGGATGGGTCCGCGCCGCTCCCCTATCCCCTATCCCCTACCCCCTATCCCCTAGTCCCTATCCCCTATCCCCTTATCAAGCGGCGCTTCCGCAATCACCAGCTCCGCGACCGGCTGGCCGCCGACCAGATGCTCGGTGATGATCCGCTCCAGATTGGCAGGCGTGCAGTCCCGGTACCAGGTGCCGTCGGGATAGATGACCGCGACAGGCCCCTGGGCGCAGATTCGCAGGCAGTCTGCCTTGGTCCTGAGTACACCGCCGTCTGCGTCCTGCAGGCCGAGTTGCCGCAGGCGCAGCTTCAGGTACTCCCAGCTCTGCTGGGCACGCGCGCGCGGCGCGCACTTGCCGGCGACGCACAGGAACACGTGCCGCCGCTGGCGACCGATCCGCAGGGTCTGGATTGCGTTCTGCAGCGGGTCGGCCATCGGGCCTCGGCTCCCTTCGGGCCGCCTGGGCGTCGATTCGTGGCGTTCCAGCGTGCCCCGCGGTCAGAGCGCCTGGTCGTCAGCCTCGCCGGTACGTATGCGTATCGCGCGCTCGACGTCGCTGATGAAGATCTTTCCATCGCCGACCTTGCCGGTGCGGGCTGCACTGACGATGGCCTCGATGACCTGGTCCACGATGCCGTCCTTGACGGCGACCTCGATGCGGGTCTTCGGAACGAAATCCACCACGTACTCCGCGCCACGGTAGAGCTCGGTGTGGCCGCGCTGGCGCCCGAAGCCTTTCACCTCCGTCACCGTCATGCCGGAGACGCCGATTTCCGACAGGGCTGCGCGGACGTCGTCCAGCTTGAAGGGTTTGATGATTGCGCTGATCAGCTTCATAGGGCTTTGGCTCCTCGTCTCTCGATATGCTCCGGATTCTCCGGCAGCCGGTTGCGATTCCACGCTAGTGGAAACCGAGACCCGGCCCCTGTTCCGCACGTCGGCGGACCCGTCCCGATTCGTTATGCACGTTCCGTGCCGACCCTGCCCGACCCCGGGAACCGGGCCTCGCAGGATCCCGCCGCACCAGCTTGGAGCGCCGAGCCGGCCACGCTGCCCGGCCGTGGTGCGCCGACGGCTCCCCTTCCCGGCCCGGCCGCCGGACTCGAGGCTGCGTTCATCGGAGCGCTGCGGCATCATGCCACAGCCGCCACACGGGTAAAGGAGATGAACCGGCCATGACGAAACCGGTGGTCATCGTCGGTGCAAGCCACGCTGCGGTGCAGGCCATCGAGACGCTGCGCCGGGAGGGCTATGCCGGCCCGATCGTGCTGGTGGGCGACGAGCCGCACCTGCCCTACAACCGCCCGCCACTGTCGAAGAAATTCCTCGCCGGCGAAATGCCCGTAGAGCGGCTGCTGCTGCGCAGCGCCGGCTTCTACGCACAGGCCCGCGTGGAGACGCGCCTCGGCGTCCGGGTCACTGCGCTCGAACTCTCATCCCGTCGCCTGCGCCTCGACGACGGCGGCGAGATCGGCTACGAGAAGCTGCTGCTCTGCGTCGGGAGCCGCCCCCGGCGCCTCGAGGTGCCTGGCGCGACGCTCGATGGCATCCATTGCCTGCGCAACATTGCCGACGTGCAGGCCATCCGTGCCGAACTCGCACGAGGCCGGCGGCTGGTAGTCGTAGGCGCGGGCTATATCGGCCTGGAGGCGGCGGCCTCGGCACGCCAGCTCGGGCTCGACGTCACCGTGCTCGAGACCGCGGAGCGGCCGATGGCCCGGGTCGTCGCTCCTGAAATTTCGTCCTTCTACCTCCGCAGGCACGAGCGCGAGGGCGTGCGCGTCCTCTGCAACCAGGCCGTCACCGCGTTCAAGGGGACGGGACGGGTCGAAGCGGTCGCCTGTGGCGCCGGCGAGTTCCCGGCCGACCTCGTGATCGTCGGCGTGGGCATCCTGCCGGACGTCACGCTGGCCGCCGCCGCGGGCCTGAGGTGCGAGAACGGCGTGTGGGTGGACGAGCACTGCCTGAGCTCCGACCCGCAGGTGTACGCCGCGGGCGACTGCACCAATCACCCGAGCATCCGCTACGGACGTCGCGTCCGTCTCGAGTCGGTGGACAACGCGGTCGAGCAGGGGAAGACCGCAGCGGCGAACATCTGCGGGCGTCCCGCCCGGCACGAGCACGTGCCCTGGTTCTGGTCGGACCAGTACGAGGTGAAGCTGCAGATCGCCGGACTGTCGGAGGGCTACGACCAGACCGTGCTGCGGGGCGATCCGGACAGCGGCCATTTCGCGCTCTATTACCTGCGTGGCGGCGAGCTGCTCGCGGTCGATGCGGTCAGCAGCCCGAAGGACTTCATGACCGGCAAGCGCTGGATCGGCGAGCGCAAGTGCCCCGATCCGGCGCTGCTGGCGGATCCGGCCGTCGACCTGAAGACGATCTGAGCAGCGCCGGGGCACGGTCGGTACGCGAAGTTGCGGGGCCGGTCGACGCGGATATACTCGGTTTTTTTGCACTGCCAAAGAATCGGACAACGGGGGAATGGCAATGAGCGAGAAGAAACCTGCCGGCAAGGGCTCCACGGTCGCGTCCGACGATGCCTCCCGCCACATGCTGGCTACGCTGGGGCAGTGGACGGGCGGACTGTCGCCACACGCGTTTGGTGGCGCCTGGCTCAACGTCCTCTCGCACATGGCGACTTCGCCTGGACACCAGGTGAAGCTCGCCGGCAGCGCGCTCAGGAAGAGCCTGGCGCTGGCGCAGTTCGCTGGCGGCGCGCTCACAGGCGGCGCCACGCCCGAAGCCGAGGGGACCCCCTACTCCACCCGCTTCTCGGATCCGGCCTGGTCCAGGTTCCCGTTCAACCTGCTCGCGCAGTCCTTCATCGCGGCCTCCGACCTCGCTCGCGAGGCGGTCAAGAACGTTCCCGGCGCCGACCCGGCTTCGGAGAACATCGCGGCATTCACCGTCCGGGAGGGCCTGGAGTTCCTCGCGCCGGACAACTACCTGCCGACCAACCCGCAGCTGATCACGCAGACGGTCGAGGAGAATGGCCGCAACCTGGTGCGCGGCGTCAAGCACCTGGCCGAGGACCTGCAGCGCACGCTGAAGGGGCAGCCACCGTCAGGTGCGGAGCACTACGAAGTAGGAAAGCAGGTCGGGGCCACGCCGGGCAAGGTGATCCTGCGTAACCAGCTGATGGAGCTGATCCAGTACTCGCCGCAGACGCCGAAGGTGTTCGCCGAGCCGGTATTGATCGTGCCGGCCTGGATCATGAAGTACTACATCCTCGACCTGTCGCCGAAGAACTCGCTGGTCAAGTACCTCACCGACCTTGGCCACACGGTGTTCATGATCTCCTGGAAGAACCCGACGGCCGAGGACCGCGACCTGGTGATGGACGACTACCTGACGCTCGGCGTGCGCGCGGCGCTGGACGCCGTCAACGCCGTGGTCCCACGCCGCAAGGTCCACGCGGTGGGCTACTGCATCGGCGGCACGCTGCTGTCGATCGCCGCCGCCGAACTCGCCGCGCAGGACGACGAGCGCCTGGCGAGCGCGACGATGTTCGCAGCGCAGACGGACTTCAGCGAGCCCGGCGAGCTTTCGGTGTTCATCAGCCCGGCGCAGCTCGCGATGCTCGAGGCGATGATGTGGAAGAAGGGCGTGCTCGACAGCCGGCAGATGGGCAGCGCCTTCCAGCTGCTCAGGACCTACGACCTGCTGTGGGGCCCGACGATCGGCACGTACCTGCGGGGCGAGCGGACCGGGCTCAACGACCTGATGGCCTGGAACGCCGACGGCACGCGGATGGCCTACCGCATGCACACGGACTACCTGCACCAGCTCTACCTGAACAACGACCTCGCCGAGGGCCGCTACGTCGCAAACGGCGAGACGATCAGCCTGTCCGACATCACCGTGCCGATGTTCGTGGTCGGCACTGAGACCGACCATGTCGCGCCCTGGCGCTCGGTCTACAAGGTCGGCAGGCTGGTGCGCTCGGTGGACTACACGTTCTGCCTGACCAGCGGCGGCCACAACGCGGGCATCATCAGCGGGCCGCAGCATCCTCGCCGGCGCCATCGCGTCCACAACAGTCGCGCCGGCGCGAGGCTGCTGTCGCCGGACAAGTTCATCGAGAAGGTGGAACCCCTGCCGGGGTCGTGGTGGCCGACCTGGGCGGCCTGGCTGGCAAGCCATTCCGCGAAGACCAAGGTTCCGCCACCGCCGATGGGCGCCGCGAAGAAGGGCTACAAGCCGCTCGGCCCGGCCCCCGGGGAGTACGTGCTGCAGAAGTGAGCCTCACCGGGCGGCACGGCCGCCCTCGAGGGAGGCCTCAGGCGAGCAGATCCTCGACCGAGACGCTCGCGAGCTGCTCGATCGGGCGAGGCTCGCCCACGGCGAAGCCCTGCGCGTAGTCGACGCCGATCTCGCGCAGCTTGGCGAGCACGGCGTCGCTCTCGACCGATTCGGCGATCACCTTCTTGCCCATCACGTGGCCGATCTCGTTGATGGACCGCACCATCGCGTAGTCCACCTTGTCCTGGGAGATGTTGCCGACGAACATGCCGTCGATCTTCAGGTAGTCCGCCCCGAGCGCCTTCAGGTAGGCGAAGGACGAGACGCCGCTGCCGAAATCGTCCAACCCGAACGCACAGCCCATGCGCCTCAACTCCGCGATCAGCGTGTTCGCACGGCTCAGGTTGCCGATCGCCACACTCTCGCTGGCCTCAAAACCCAGCCGCTGCGGATCCATCCCCGCGTGCGCTACGGCCTGCCGGATGAAGGCTGCCGTGTCGGGATCGACCACGGAGTCGCGCGAGAGGTTGATGAAGAACCGCGAGACGCGCCGGAGCGCCTCGTCATTCGCCCGCATCCAGCCGAGCGCCGTCTCGATCACCCAGCGGTCATAGCGCACGGACAGGTTGTAGCGCTCGACGGTGGGCAGGAATGCGCCGGGCGGAACCGTCCGCCCGGTTTCGTCGCGCATCCTCACCAGCATCTCGTAGTGCGGCGCCTCGCCCGAGCTCGCGTCCAGAGGCATGATCGGCTGGGCCACCAGGAACAGCCGGTTCTCGACCAGCGCGCGCTTCGCGCGGGCGACCCACTCCATCTCGCCGTGGCGGCGCGCGCTCAGCGCGTGGTCCTCGCGATGCACGAACACGCGATTGCGGCCCGAGTCCTTCGCTGCATAGCAGGCCGTGTCCGCGGCGTTCATCACCTGCGCGAGGCGCCGCAGGCTGCCATTGACCGGTACAACGCCGATGCTCGCCCCGAGGCTGAACGTGTTCGCGCCCCAGACGAACTGGAACTCGTCCACCGTCCTGAGCAGGCTGTGGGCGACAGCGAGCGCGTCCTCGGTGCCGCAGTTGTGCAGCAGCACGCCGAACTCGTCGCCGCCCAGCCGCGCCACCAGGTCGCCGGCGCGCAGCTTCTGCTGCAGCACGTGACCGAGCTGGCGCAGCAGCTCGTCGCCCGCGACATGGCCACAGGTGTCGTTGACGGTCTTGAAGCGGTCCAGGTCCATGAAGAACACCGCGTGGCTTGCGCCGGTCGCCTGGTTCATCTCCAGGGCCCGCTGCAGCTGGATCTCGAACTCGCGGCGGTTCGCGAGGCCCGTCAGCGGGTCATGGCTCGCGTCGTAGGACAGCTGCTGCGAGAGCTCGTGCGCCGCGGTGATGTCCGTCAGCGTGCCCTCGAAGAACAGGACGCAGCCCTGCTCGTCGCGCACGGCGCGCGAGTTCTCGAGCACCACGATCTTGCTGCCATCCTTGCGCTTGAGCACGAGCTCCGCGTTGCGGATCTCGCCCGATTCCGACATCGTCTTGACCCAGTCCGGTCGATGCCCGGCATCCATGTAGACGTCGCCCGCGATGTCGAGTTCGAGGAGCTCGTCCTCGGATTCATAGCCGAGCATGCGCACCAGCGCGGGATTGGCCGCCATGAACTTGCCGTCGGCCGTGGTCTGGAACACGCCGGCGGTCACGTTCTGGAACAGCTCGCGGTAGCGCTGCTCGGAGGCCTTCAGCGCCAGCAGCGTATGCGTACGCTCCGTCGCGTAGCGCAGCGCCTTGTCCACGAGCTGCGGCGAGAAGTGCTGCCTGACGAGGTAGTCGAGCGCGCCGCGGCTGACGGCCTGGGTACCGGGTTCCTCGTCGCGCTCGTCCACGAGCACGACGATCGGGACGTTGGTGGCCTTCGGCTGGACGCGCAGGAAGGTCGTGAGCCCCTGGCTGTCGGGCAGGTTCAGGTCGAGCATCGCAACCTCGATCCTGCCGGCTCTCAACCGTGCGAGCCCCTCCGCGAGGCTGCGCGTGGTGACCAGGCGATAGGGTCGGCCGCGCAGCGACTCCAGGATTCCCTGGAGTGCCTTCTCATCTTCGGGCTGGGCGCTGATCAGCAGCACATCTGCGGGCATGACGCGGGAGTATATGGGCGCCCGGTCCGTGGATATGTGAAGCGGCGACCGCTCGCGCACAACCGAGTGTGCGGCGAGTCACATTCGCGTCAGGCTAGAAGGGCAGGTCCTCGGCGAAGTCCTCGGACTTCACCACCAGCACGTCGCAGTGGAGCCGGTCGAGAATGCGCTCGGCCGTGCTGCCGATGAACAGTTCCCGCAGACGGCTGCGGGAGATCGCGCCCATGACCAGCAGGTCCGCCCCGAGAGTCTCGGCGAGCCTGGGCAGCAGCTCGACCGCGAAGCCCTGCTCGAGGCGCACCCGGTCGGGCTCGAGCCCGTGGGACCGGCAGATCTCCTCGAGCGACTCGGTGATCCTGCGTCGCTCGGCCTGGATGACGTCGCTGCCGGGAGCTACCGGGCACGACCGGCAGGCCCGGGACCCCGGTAGTCGCCGCGAGCAGCGCGGCCGGAAAGAACGCGTGCACCGCGTGCACGTCGCCGCCGGTGGCGCGCGCCACCAGTTGCGCATAGTCGAGGATCCCGTGATCCAGCGCTGCCGGCTTGTCGCCACCGTGATTCGGGTCGAGCGCCGCCACGACGCAGGGATGTTCCTTCCAGGGCCCGGGCTTGGCGAGCAGCAGCGGAGCCGGGCAGCTGCGGATCAGGTTCCAGTCGGTGTTGGTGAACAGCGAGCGGCGCAAAGCTGAATGATAATGAGTGTCTTTCACGACCAGGTCAGGCGAAGACTCCTCGACCCGATTGACGATGCCGCGGTACAGCGGGTTGTCCCAATGCACATGAGTCTCAATCGCGAGGCCTCGCCCGCGGAGCTGGTCGGCGGTGTCCTCCAGCCATTCGAGCCGCTCCGCGATGAATTCCTTTCTCAATTCACCGAGCTTCTCGGTGTCGAAGAACGGCTGCCCGCTCAGCGACGGGTCGAAGTCGCAGGCGAACAACTCGAGCGTAGCGCGGCATTTTTCCGCGAGAAAAGCTGCCTTGAGCAGCGCGGGCTGTGCGTCGGACGTCGGATCGAGCACGGCGAGAATGCGGTCGAGGCGTCGCGTCATTCAGTTGACCTCCGATGCTTCGCTCTCTACCTGGAAATCTGAGGCCTCGCGCCGCTGCCTGCAATGCGTGGTTCACACTGCGGCGATTACCTACAGCGCCGATCACGCAGCGCTTGTCGGCGGAGTGCGCGCTACTTAACATTCGCACTGCTTGTGTGCACTGCACACAGGACTCTGGCTTCCACTATTCCTTCTTCGAGGCGACCGCATGAAATCGACGGCCACTCATTACAACGACAAGGTGGTCCGGCAGTTTGCGATCATGACCGTGGTTTGGGGCATCGTCGGCATGCTTGTCGGCGTCGTCATCGCGGCGCAACTGCTCTGGCCCGCTCTGAATTTCGACGTGCCCTGGCTCACCTACAGCCGGCTGCGCCCGCTGCACACCAACGCGGTGATCTTCGCCTTCGGCGGCAGCGCGCTGTTCGCGACGTCGTACTACATCGTGCAGCGGACCTGCCATGTCCGCCTCTTCGCAGACAAGCTCGCGGCCTTCACGTTCTGGGGCTGGCAGCTCGTGATCCTGCTCGCGGCTATCACGCTGCCGCTCGGCATCACGCAGGGCAAGGAATACGCCGAGCTCGAGTGGCCGATCGACCTGCTGATCACGGCAGTCTGGGTCGCCTACGCGGTCGTGTTCTTCGGCACCATCGCGCTGCGCAAGGTCAAGCACATCTACGTCGCGAACTGGTTCTTCGCGGCCTACATCATCACGATCGCGGTGCTGCACATATTCAACAACCTCTCGATTCCGGTCACGCCGACCAAGTCCTACGGCGTCTACTCCGGCGTCGTGGACGCGATGGTGCAGTGGTGGTACGGCCACAACGCGGTGGGCTTCTTCCTGACCGCGGCCTTCCTCGGCATGATGTACTACTTCGTGCCCAAGCAGGCCGGGCGGCCCGTCTACTCGTACCGGCTGTCGGTGGTTCACTTCTGGGCGCTGATATCTATCTACATGTGGGCGGGCCCGCACCACCTGCACTACACGACGCTGCCCGACTGGGCGCAGTCGCTGGGCATGGTGTTCTCGCTGATCCTGCTCGCGCCGTCCTGGGGCGGCATGATCAACGGCATGATGACGCTGTCGGGCGCCTGGCATAAGCTCAGGACGGACCCGATCCTCAAGTTCATGATCGTGTCGCTGTCCTTCTACGGCATGTCCACGTTCGAAGGACCGATGATGTCCATCAAGACCGTGAACGCGCTATCGCACTACACGGACTGGACGATCGGCCACGTGCACTCCGGCGCGCTCGGCTGGGTCGCGATGATCTCGATCGGCACGATGTATGCGCTGATCCCGAAGCTGTTCGGTCGCGAGCAGATGTACAGCACCAGGCTGATCGACGTGCACTTCTGGATCACGACGATCGGCGTCGTGCTCTACATCACTTCGATGTGGATCGCCGGGGTGATGCAGGGCCTGATGTGGCGCGCGATCAATCCGGACGGCACGCTGACCTACTCGTTCATCGAGTCGCTGAACGCCACCTACCCGTACTACGCGGTGCGGCTGGCCGGAGGCTCGCTGGTGCTCGTCGGCATGCTGATCATGGCCTACAACGTCTGGAAGACCGTGGCGGCGCGACAGAGCACGGCCGACACGCCCGTCGTCCAGCCTGCCTGACCCCGGGAACCGAACATGAACCACGAAATCGTCGAAAAGAAAATCGGTCTCATGGGCGTGCTGATCGCGCTGGTGATCAGCATCGGCGGCCTGGTCGAGATCGTGCCGCTGTACTTCCAGGGCGTGTCCACCGAGCCCGCGCCGGGCGTGGAGCCCTACGACGCGCTGCGGCTTGCGGGCCGCGATGTCTACATCCGCGAAGGCTGTTACAACTGCCACTCGCAGATGATCCGGCCCTTCCTGTCGGAGACCGAGCGCTACGGCCCCTACTCGCTCGCTGGCGAATCGGTCTACGACCATCCATTCCAGTTCGGCTCGAAGCGTACAGGCCCGGACCTCGCGAGGGTCGGCGGCCGCTACTCCGACGAGTGGCACCGCGTGCACCTGATCAATCCTCGCGACGTCGTACCTGAGTCCAACATGCCGGGCTACCCCTGGCTCGCGGAGCGGGGCATCGACGGCGCGCTGATCGAGAAGAAGATGCGCACGCTCGGCACGCTGGGTCACCCGTACTCCGAGGACGACTACGCGGGCGCTGCGGCGATGGTCGAGGGCAAGACGGAGCTGCAGGCGCTGATCGCGTACCTGCAGGGCCTCGGCACCAACGTCGGCCCGGGCGGCTGAGCATGGACATCGGCACGGTACGCGGCCTGATCACGCTGTTTCTGATGCTGGCGTTCATCGGGCTCGTGGTCTGGGCCTACAGCGCCCGGAGGAAACCGGACTTCGACGAAGCGGCCCGGTTGCCCTTCGATGAAGAACCGCGGAAGAAGAATGGGAGCGGAAAAAGATGAGTAGCGGCTGGAGTCTGTTCGTCGTCGTACTGACGATCCTCAACATCCTCGCCTGTGTCTGGCTGCTGTGGTGGACCGCGAAGCCGAAGAGCGCGACCGAGAAGATCGGCGGCGGCGCGGACACCGGGCACGTCTGGGACAAGGACCTGCGCGAGTACAACAACCCGCTGCCACGCTGGTGGCTGTGGCTGTTCTACATCACCGTGGTGTTCGGACTGCTGTACCTGGTCCTCTACCCCGGTCTCGGCAACTTCGGCGGCGTGAAGAACTGGTCGCAGTCGGCCCAGTACCAGCAGCAGAGGGCCGAGATCGAGGCGCGCGCGGCGCAGATGCTGGCGCCGTTCGAGAGGATGACCGTGCCCCAGCTCGCCGCGAACACCCAGGCGATGTCCACGGCACACAACCTGTTCCAGAACAACTGCGCGCAGTGCCACGGCTCCGACGGCGGCGGCGCGCGCGGGTTCCCGAACCTGACCGACGCCAACTGGCAGTGGGGCGGCGACCCCGACACTGTGGTGCAGACCATCAGCGGCGGCCGTATGGGCGTGATGCCGCCCTGGGGCGAGGTGCTCGGTGACGAGGGTGTCGAGCAGGTGGTGGCCTACGTCCGCAAGCTCTCGAACCAGCCGGCCGATGCGACGCTGGCGGCTGCCGGCGAGACGCATTTCCAGACGGTCTGTGCCGCCTGCCACGGCATGGACGGCAAGGGCAACACGATGCTCGGCGCGCCGAACCTGACCGACGGCGTGTGGCTGTACGGCTCCGACGATGCCTCGATACGCGAGACGATCGTCGGCGGCCGCAACAACCAGATGCCGGCCTTCGCCGACAAGCTCGGCGAACAGCGCGTGCGCCTGCTGGCGGCCTACGTGCTGCGCATGTCGGACGGGGCCTGACGGGGCCACGCGTGTCGCTCGGCGAGGAATACTCGGGCAGGCTGCGATGGCCACGGCTGATGCAGGACGTGGCTATCGTGGCCTGGCCGTCCTTCCTGGTCGCGAGCGTCGCGACGATGGTCTGCTTCGCATTCGTCGACCCGCTGCTGATCGGGCACGATGACTATCCGCCGCCCGCGTTCTCGACCCGCATGACGGGCTATGCGGTCGGCTTCTTCTTCTTCTGGCTGATCTCCGCGCTGTCGAGCCTTCTGACGCTGTACCTGGCGCGCACCGCGCATCCCGAGCCACCGGAAACCGCCCTTAGTCAGGACGAGACCCGGAGCGTCGAATGACGGGACCGCAAGCCGAGCTGGACGGCGGACTGTACGAGGCCCGCCAGAAGATCTACCCGCGCGAGATCGGCGGGCGCTTCCAGCGCTGGCGTGTGATCGCCGTCTGGGTGCTGCTCGGCATCTACTACGTGCTGCCGTGGATCCGCTGGGGCGGGCGGCAGGCGGTGCTGTTCGACCTGCCGGCGCGCAAGTTCCACATCTTCGGACTCACGCTCTGGCCGCAGGACTTCTATTTCCTGACCTGGCTGCTGGTGATCGCGGCGCTGTCGCTGTTCTTCTTCACCGCGCTCGCCGGACGGCTGTTTTGTGGCTATGCCTGCCCGCAGACGGTCTGGACCGAGACCTTCCTGTGGATGGAGCGCCTGGTCGAGGGCAACCGCTCGCAGCAGATGAAGCTTGCCAAGGCGCCGTGGACGCTCGAGAAGTTGATGCGCAAAGGGGCCAAGCAGTTCCTGTGGATCGCGTTCGCGCTGTGGACGGGCTTCACGTTCGTCGGCTACTTCACGCCGATCACCGAGCTCGCCGGCAAGATCGCGAATTTCGCGACCGGTCCCTGGGAGACTTTCTGGGTGCTGTTCTACGGCGGCGCGACGTACGTCAACGCCGGCTTCATGCGTGAGCAGGTGTGCAAGTACATGTGCCCCTACGCGCGCTTCCAGAGCGCGATGTTCGACAAGGACACGCTGATCATCACCTACGACGCGGAGCGGGGCGAGCCGCGCGGCGCGCGCAAGAAAGGCTCCGACTACAAGTCCCGGGGACTCGGCGACTGCATCGACTGCACGATGTGCGTCCAGGTCTGCCCGACCGGCATCGACATACGCAAGGGACTCCAGTACGAGTGCATCGCCTGCGCGGCGTGCATCGACGCCTGCGACGAGGTCATGGACAAGGTCGGCTATCCGCGCGGCCTCGTGCGCTACGACACGCAGCACGGGCTCGAAGGCGTGAGGAAGCGCGTGCTGCGCCCGAGGACGCTGGTCTACGCCACGCTGCTGGCCGTCCTGCTCGCAGGGTTCGCGGTCGCGCTGTCGAACCGCAACGTGGTGGCCATGGACGTGATCCGTGACCGCAACGCGCTCTACCGCGAGCGACCGGACGGCCTGGTCGAGAACGTCTATAACGTCAAGATCCTGAACAAGGACGCGGCCGCCCACGAATTCCGCATCATGGCCTCGGGCCTGCCGGGCATCGAGATCGATTACGGCGGCCCGACCGTGCTGGTCGGTCCCGGCCAGGTGCAGAGTGTACCGGTGCGCGTACGCGTGCCGCGGGGCGGGGCCTCCGGAGGCGTGGACGTGCTGTTCGCGATCGAGACGGCGGACCGGCCCGACCTTAGAGCCGAGGGCAAGGCCCGCTTCCTGGCCCCGACGGGCTGATAGGCTTGCAGGCATGACAAGCAGCGCGACCCGGCCTTGGTACCGCCAGCTCTGGCCCTGGCTGCTGATGCTGCCGCCGGCGCTCGCGGTCGTCGGAGGCGGAATCACGCTGTACCTCGCCGTCACGCGCCCGGACGTGCTGATCCGCGAGGACTGCGTGAAGGACGGCGTCACGATGCGCTGCGGCGACGACGGGATCCACGGGAACGACGCGGCTGCCAGGGGTGCTGACCGGCCGTCCCCATGACAGCCCACGGCGCAGCCCCGTGCTTCCATTGCGGGGAGCCGATGCCGCCTGGCGTCGAGATCCGCGCGAGCATAGACGGCCGCGAGGAGCCGGTCTGCTGCCACGGCTGCAAGGCCGTCGCCGAATTCATCAGCGGCGCCGGTCTCGGCGACTACTACCGTTACCGTGACACCGCATCGACGCGCGCCGACGAGCTGCCGCCTCCCGACCGCTGGTCTGCCTATGACCGTCCGGAGCTGGTCGAACGGTTGAGCCGTGCCGAGCCCGGCGGTGGCCGCTCGATCACGGTGCTGCTCGAGGGATTGCGCTGCGCGGCCTGCGGCTGGCTGGCGGACAAGGCGCTGCACATGGAGAGCGGCGTGCTCGAGGTCAGCGTCAACCCGGCGACGGCCCGTGCGCGCATCGTCTGGGACCCCGTCCAGGTGCGTCTCGGCGACCTGCTCCGCATCCTCGAGCACGTGGGACTCAGGCCCCATCCGCTCGCCGGTGAACCGGCCGAGCAACTGGCGCTGCAGGAGCGTCGCTCGGCGCTCAAGCGGCTCGCCGTCGCGGGCCTGGGCATGATGCAGGTGATGATGTTCGCGGTGCCGCTGTACTTCGGCGAACACTCCGGCATGGACCCGCAGATCCGCGAGTTCCTGCGGCTGGTGAGCATGCTGGTCTGCATCCCGGTTGCGCTGTATGCCGGCTGGCCGTTCTACAAGGGTGCCTGGGCCGCGCTCAGGGCGCGCGGCATCAGCATGGATGTGCCGGTGAGCCTCGGCATCCTGCTCGCGTTCACGGCCAGCGTCGTCAACGCGCTGCGCGGCGAGGGCGAAGTCTATTTCGACTCGGTCACGATGTTCGTGTTCTTCCTGTCGCTCGGCCGCTACGTCGAGATGATCGCCCGGCACCGCGCCGGGAGCGTCGCGGACGCGCTCGCGCGGCTCGCGCCGGTGACCGCGCGCCGGCTGAGGGGCGCGGAGGTCGAGGACGTTCGGACGGTCGACCTGGAGGTCGGCGACGAGCTGCTGGTGCGCACCGGCGAAATCTTCGCCGCCGACGGGGTCGTCAGCGAGGGTGAAGGCCGGGTGGACGAGTCGATGCTGACCGGGGAATCGGTACCGATCGCGAAATCCGCCGGGCGCGCGGGTGAACGCCGGGACACAGAATCTCGGCGCCCCGCTTCGGCTGCGCGTGACGGCGGTCGCCGACGACACGGTCCTCTCCGGGATCGTGACGCTGCTCGAGCGGGCGCAGGCCGAGCGCCCCCGGCTCGCGCGGGCCGCCGACCGCGCGGCCGCATGGTTCCTGCGGCGCATCCTGATCGCCGCGGCCGTCGTCTTTGCCGCCTGGTGGTTCGTGGATCCGTCGCGCGCCTTCCCCGCCACGCTCGCGATGCTGGTCGCGACCTGCCCCTGCGCGCTGTCGCTTGCAACACCCGCCGCGCTCGCGGCCGCAACCTCGGCGCTGGCGCGTCGCGGCGTGCTGGTAGCTCATCCCGACGCGCTCGAATCGATGGCCCGGGCGACCGACGTGCTGTGGGACAAGACCGGAACGCTGACGCGCGGACTCGTTCGGGTCGAGGAAGTGCGCCCGATCGGCAAAGTGCCGGAGGCCGGCTGCCTGGCACTCGCCACCGCGCTGGAACGCATGTCGGAGCACCCGATCGCGCAGGCATTCCTGGCAGCCGGCGGCCCTGCCGAGACCGCTTCCGACGCGGCGGTGCATCCAGGTCGGGGCATCGAGGGGTGGGTGGACGGCCAGCGGCTGCGGATCGGCACGCTCGATTTCGTGACGGAGCTCGTCGGGGCCGCCACCGGCGTCGTCACCGCTGCCGAGGACGAAAGCTGGGTCTATCTCGGCAGCAGCGAGGACTACATCGCAGCTTTCCGACTCTCGGACCAGCTGCGACCGGAGGCCGGCCGTTGCGTCGCGGAACTCAAGGAACTCGGCCTGCGCTCGGAGATCGTCAGCGGGGACGAGCCATCGACGGTGGCGCGGGTAGCCGCGCGCTGCGGGATCGAGGCGAGGCACGCCCGACTGAGACCGGACTCCAAGCTCGACCGGCTGCGGCAGCTGCAGCACAGCGGGGCCGTGGTCGTCGCGGTCGGCGACGGCATCAACGACGCACCGCTGTTGAGCGGGGCCGAGGTCGGCGTCGCCATGGGTCGCGGCTCGGCACTGGCACAGACCAGCGCCGACCTGATCCTGGTGCGCGATTCGCTGGATGCGCTGCCGGAAGCCGTGCGGCTCGCGCGCCGCACGCAGCGCGTCGTCAGGCAGAACCTGAGCTGGGCCGTCGTCTACAACCTGACGGCGCTGCCACTTGCGGCGCTCGGCTTCGTGCCGCCCTGGCTCGCGGCCCTCGGCATGTCGTTCAGCTCGATCGCCGTCGTCCTGAACGCGATGAGGCTGTCACGCAGGACGCCGGACGGCCCGACCCAGCGCTGGTCGGCCGCGAGCGAAGCAGGAGCCGCCTGAGATGGAGATCCTGTTCCTGCTGATTCCGCTCGCGCTGCTGCTGGTCGCGCTGGGTGTCTGGGCCTTCTTCTGGGCCGTGGGCAGCGGCCAGTTCGACGACCTCGACAGTCCGGGCTGGACCGTACTCACCGACGAGCAAAAGCCGGACATGAAGAAAGACGAGGATGATTCCCGATGATGACGCCGGATGCCGGAACCTTGAGCCTGACCGCGGCCTTCCTGGCCGGATTGGCAGCGAGCGGTCATTGCCTCGCGATGTGTGGCGGAATCGCCGGCGCGCTCGCGATGCGCCGCCCGGGCGGGACCACCGGCTCGCGCATCGGCCTCGCGCTCGCCTACAACCTCTCGCGAGTGGCGAGCTATGCGCTGGCCGGTGCGATCGCCGGGCTGCTGGGCCGCACGCTGCTCAAGGCCGTGGACGTCGCGCCGCTTTCGGTGGCGTTCCGAGTGCTCGCGGGCCTGATCATGCTCGCGGTTGCCGCGCGAATGCTGTTCGGCTGGCGGCTGCTCGATCCGCTGGAGGCCGGCGGGGCCCGCCTCTGGCGCAGGTTGGCGCCCTGGACCACCCGCCAGGGTCGTGCCGGCGGCATCGGCGGCGCGATCGGACTCGGGCTCGCGTGGGGCTGGTTGCCCTGCGGAATGACCTACTCGATGCTGCTGCTGGCCGCGACGACCGCGAGCATCGGGCTCGGCGCCGCGGTGATGATCGCATTCGGGCTCGGCACGCTGCCGTCGATGGTGACCGCGAGCGTGGCTTTCGAGCGCATCGCGCGCGGCCTCGCCTCCCGCGCCTCGCTGCGCGTGATCGCCGGGACGTTGCTGCTCGCCTTCGGCCTGTGGACCGCCGGCAACGCCCTCTACCACGCGAGCACCAGGCATGCCGGGCACGGCGGACAGCCCGCCGCGGAGCAGGGCGAGCACGATGAGCACGCCGGGCACTAGGGGAAGGGGATAGGGGTTAGGGGTTAGGGGTTAGGGCAGGAAGCGGGTAGTGACTAGCGGATAGCGGATAGTCAGAAGGCATCGAGCCGAGCGCTCGGGCTCCGGTTCTGTGGCGGGATCTGCGGACCCGCACGCCTCGTACCGGACAGCGCTGGCTTCCGTCGGAATTGTGCCAACCATCCGGGTACCAGGGACTACAGTCTGCGCCAGCTGGTTGGGCGATCTTGCTGAAGGCCAGCAACTCTCCTGAGGCGTCGAACAAATTCCGCATCGGCGAGGGCCGCGCCAGGGCGTCATGGGACTGCAAACGACTGTTCCCAATGGACGTCCAGCCCGTAGCTGCAGGCCTGCATCAACTGCAACAGGTCGGACCGGTAGGCCTCCCAGTCCGCCATGCCGGTGAGTTTCGAAAGAAATGGCGAGTAGTAGACAAACTGGACCAGTCTCAGGCTCTCGCACCCGGCACCAAAATCGATACGGCCCAGCCAGTCGAGTGCGGAAACGCCTTCGCCTCGATAGGCATGGACCTCGGCGGCGTAGAAGGCGCCCCAGGACGTGCCGTCCGCGGAAATGAGCTTCGCAAGCGCGGCGTCGGACTCTGCCCGGAAGCCCAGTGCATATTGATTCAGCGCGAGCAACCTGTATCGCTCGATGCCGTCCGGCAGTTGCTCGATCGATTTCGCAGCGGCTCCGTGGTTACCCAGCAATATCTGCAGTAGCGGAATGTTCTTGTTGAACTCAAGGGATCGACCCGCCCCGGACGGTATCAGCTCCAGGGCCTGGTCCAGCTCAACCTGGGCAGCTCGGGGTCGTTGCGCCCAAATCAGGAAGTCCACCAGGTTCTGCCTGAGGGCCGGGTTGAGCGGATCGCGCTGGACTTCGCGCTGGACCAGGGGAATCGACTCTTCGATTCGACCCGCCTTGCGCAACTCGTTCACGAGCGTCATCCGCACCAGCCAGTGTTCGGGATCGAGTGAACGGGCGAGTTCGACGTGCTCCAGTGAGCGCGCCCTCTCGCCGTTCAGGAGGTAGTACTGCGCCGCCCGGATCTGTACTTCCGGCAGCCCCGGCCCGAACGTCAGGGCCTGCTCCACGGCGTGTCGCTGCATCTCCCGGAGCGCCGTCAGTTCGGGCGGGTCCAGATTCGCTTCATGAAAGCGCGCAAACGCAACCGCCGCGAGACCGCTCCAGGCACGGGCAAACCGGGGGCTGATCGCAACCGCCTCCTCGAAGCGCTCGCGCGCCCTGGCCAGGTCGCCTTCTGTACGGCGGAGGTAGAAATACCGTCCTTCGAGAAACAGCGCATGGGCGCGCGGGTCGACATCCGGGCCGGTCTCGGGATCGGTCAGGCTTGCCTCGAGTGAATCCGCCACCGAGCGGGCGATCTCTTCGTGCATGGCCAGCATGTCGCCGAGTTCGCGGTCATAGGTCTTCGACCAGACGTGCAGGCTGGTCGCTGCGTCGATGAGCTGAGCCGTGACCTGGACGGTATCGCCCTGCCTGCGCAGGCTGCCCTCCAGCACGTGCGAGACGTTCAGTTGCCGGGCGATCGCCGCGACCGTCTGCCCTTCGACCGCGAACGACGAGGTGCGCGCGATGACGTGCAGCTCCGGGCTCTGCGCCAGCCGATGCATGATCTCCTCGCTGAAACTGTCGGCGAGCCAGGCCTGATCGCCGGCGGGACTGAGGTCCGTAAAGCGCAGCACGGCGATGGAGGGGGTTGCCGGCCGCGAGTCGGTCTCTGCGGCCGGGGGTTCCGGCAATTTTGGTCCTGCCACCCACCACAAAATCAGAGCAGCGACGACGGACAGGGCGGCGGGCAACACCCAGCGACTCGGGACCGTCGAAACCCCGCCGCCTGGCAACGGCGCCGGTTCCTCGAGGCTGACTGGAACATCGAAGATCAACCCGCGACGCGGCACAGTCCGGATCATCGAGCGGCTGTCGTCACCCAGCGCCCGGCGCAGCTCGATCAGGCACTGGGCAAGGGAATCGTCGGTGACCACCAGTCCAGGCCAGACTGCGGCCAGCAGGTCCTCCCGGGACACCAGCTGGCCGGCACGCTCGAGCAGGTACAGCAGCACGCCGTAGGATTTCGGTCGCAGCGCGATTTCCTTGCCGCCACGCGCCAGGCAGCCGCGCTGCGGATCGACCTCGAAATCCCCAAAGACGAATCGCTCGTTGCGCGCTGGTTGCATTCCCGTTGCGGCCTCATGGGTGGCCAACGGCCGGCCGCCGGCCCCGATTTCAGTAATTCATAGTGGGACTTTAGCCTTTCCCTCAGGTTTTCCCGGTGACCTGGCCCTATCGTGAAGTCGGGCGACTGCTCGGGAAACCGGGCAGCCGCTCGAACCCAAGCACGAACTACTGACCAAATCTCGCGGGAGAGTCTCATGAAAGTCAAATTGCTGATCGCATCGGTGGCCATACCGCTCCTGCTCGCCGTGCCTCGCGCCGGACTCGCCAACAACGGGATCGTGGAGATCCAGTTTCCATACCCGGAAGTCCACGACTATGTGGAGTGCCTGGGCGAGGGGATTCGACACGACATCACCGTAACGCAGCGTACGCATACGATCGTGACCCGCAACGGTGGGGTGCACGAGGTCCTCAACTGGTTCATCGAAGGGGTCTCCATTGGCCTGGTCACCGGCCGGACGTGGTACACGCGGCACGGACCCTCGCCCTGGGTCGCCAACGTCAGTGGCGCCCAGTCGAACCAGGGCTGGAATGTCCAGATTCCATGGCAGCCGCTCGACGGGGGCAGGAAGTTCCGCGAGACATGGCGGTTTCGGATAAGCACCGACGCAAACGGCGTGCCCCGCGTGGACTACGACGGAGGCGTGCAATTTCACTGCGTTGGCCCGTAAGCCAGCCACCTGAGGGTGGCTGAGGCCGGGCGCGTGGCTCGGCGGAGGGCCGTCGGCGCGGGTCGAAGACCCGCGCCCGGAGACAAGGAGACCGCGGCGACTGCCGCGGTCTCCGTGCGCAGCCAGTCCTCGCGCGAGGGGCGGGGCACGAAAGGCAAGCTGGGCCTCGAGCAGATTGAGCGACTGGCTGCTTGCCGCGGGCGTACCTCGCGATGATCCAGTCGTCGAAGCCGGTGAAGCGACGCTCGTGCTTCGGGATCAGGATCGGCGGGTAGCTGCCGAGCAGAGCGCTCGGGCTCCTTCACTATCCGCTACCCGCTAGTCACTACCCGCTTCTTGCACTAGCCCCTGAGCCAACAGGCCCTCCCCGCCTCCGCGGAAGAGGGCCCGTAAGCGCGGCACAGTGGCCTGTGCCTAGTGGATCGCGATCTCCAGCGGCCGGTGCTTCGGTGCTCCGGTCCTCGGCAGGAAGAGCAGCAGCACCCCATCCTTCGACTCGGCGCGGATCTTCTCGGCGTCGACGTCCTCGGGCAGCGCGAAGCTGCGTTCGAAGGCGCCGAACATCCGTTCGGTCCGGTGCATCTTCTCGCCCTTGACCTCCTTCTCGACTTTCCGCTCACCCTTGATCGTGAGCATCCCGTCCTCGAACAGCACCTTGACGTCCTCCTTCTTGACGTCCGGCAGGTCGATCTTGATCAGGTACTCCTTCTCGCGCTCGACGATGTCGGCCGGCGGCAGGAATTCGAACTCGGCTTCGCCCATCCTCGCGGCCGGCAGGCGGCCGAACAGCGGCGTGAAGCCCTTCAGGAGCTCGTCCATCTCACGGAACGGTTCCCAGCGTGTCAGTCTCATGGCGCCCTCCCGGGTTTCCCCTTCATTGGCACTCTCAAAACGGCCTTCTCGAGGCCTTAGGCTTATTGTCCGCCCCCCGGCCGGCGGGCGAAATTCGCAGGCGTGCATAGCTGTCTTTCCTGTAATACCTACTACAGCTGCCACCAATCACTTAGCATTACGGGTTTCGAGCGCCTCCACCGAGAACATGCCCAGAGCGACCCCCCAGCATCGCCATTCCACGACCGCGCCGGCGGGTCCCACGCCGCCTGAGCTCGAGTTCCAGGCCATTCTCGACGCCGCCGTGGATGCGATCCTGGTGATCGATCACGAAGGCACGATCCAGCATTTCAGCCTCTCCGCCGAGAGGATGTTCGGTTACGCACCGGAGGAGATCGTCGGCCTCAACGTCCGGGAACTGATGCCCGAGCCCTATCGCTCGGAGCACGACGGGTACATGAGCCGCTACTCGAGTACCGGCCAGCCGCGCATCATCGGCATCGGGCGGGAAGTGAGGGCACGTCGCAAGGACGGCAGCGTGTTTCCCTGCGAACTGGCGGTCGGCGAAGTGGGCGGGATCGACCCGCCCCGGTTCGTAGGTTTCATCCGTGACATCACGTTGCGTCGCGAGGCCGAGGACAGGCTGCGCCGCAGCGAGACCGAGCTGCGGCTCGCCCAGGAACTCGCCAATCTCGGCAACTACGTCCTGCACCCGGATGGGCGGGCGAAGGACTACCTGTCCCCCCAGCTGCGGCGCATCCTGGAACTGCCCCCGGAGCAGGGCTCCGTCGACCGCGAGACCTACCTCAGGGACTGGGTCCACCCGGGCGATCGAAAGCGGCTGGAGGAAGGCTTCGACGCGATGGATGCCACGCTCAGGCCGCTCGACATCGAATATCGTGTCGTGCTCCCCGACGGCCGACTGCGGCACCTGCATCACATCGCGCAGGCCGTGCGCGGCGCCGACGAGCGGATCGAGAAATACGTCGGCACGATCCACGACGTCACCGACCGCCGGTACGCCGAGGAGGAAGCGCGGCAGCTGCAGGAGCGCCTGACCCATTTCAGCAGACTCTCGACGATGGGCGAGATGGCCGCCGGCCTCGCGCACGAGATCAACCAGCCGCTCGCGGCGATCGCCACCTACGCGCAGGCCTGCCGTCGCCTGATGAGCCAGCCGGCACCGGACCACGAGGAAGTGCTCGCGGCGCTGGAGCAGATCAACTCACAGGCGCTGCGGGCAGGCGAGGTCATCCGACGGCTGCGCAATTTCGTGAAGAACCGCGAGGTGACGCGCGAGCCGGTGGATTGCCGCCGGCTGCTCGAGGACCTGCGGACGCTCGCGGAGCCGGATGCGCGGCTGCACAACATCCAGCTCCGCATCGAGTCCGAGGGCAGGGTTCCCACCGTCTATGCGGACCCGATCCAGCTGCAGCAGGTCGTGCTCAACCTGGTGCGCAATGCGATCGACGCACTGGCCGAGGCCGAGGAAAACGACCGCGAGGTCGTGCTGACCGCCCGGCGCTCGGGCGAGCGCGAGATCGAGATCACCGTGTCGGACCGTGGCCCCGGCCTCGACCCTGAAGCGACCGATCACCTGTTCAATCCGTTCTTCACGACCAAGTCGGGCGGCACGGGCCTCGGGCTCGCAATCAGCCGCTCGATCGTCCGGGCCCATGGCGGACGGCTGTGGCACACTCCGAACGAGGGGCGCGGCGCGAGATTTCACTTCACTGTGCCGGCCTCGCCGGACGCTACGGGAGAAGATGAGTGATCAAGGAAACGAAGCCGACCGTTTTCGTCGTCGACGACGACGCCGCAGTTCGGGACTCGCTCAGGATGCTTCTCAAGTCGGTTGGCCTGCCGGTCGAGGTGTACGAGTCCGCGCAGGAGTTCCTCGATGCGAGTCGGGACGATCACCCGGGCTGCCTGGTGCTCGACATCCGCATGCCGGGCATGAGCGGACTCGAACTGCAGCAGAAACTGAACGAGCACCACTCGATCCTGCCGATCATCTTCATCACCGGCCATGGCGACGTGCCGATGGCGGTCGAGGCGATGCAGGCCGGCGCGGTCGATTTCATCCAGAAGCCGTTCCGCGACCAGGACCTGCTCGACCGGATCAACCAGGCGCTCGAGAAGGACGCGGGAAGCCGCAGGATGCTCGCGGAGCGCAACATGATCCGCAAGCGGCTCGATTCGCTGACGCCGCGCGAGCGCGAGGTGCTCGACCTCGTCGTCGCCGGCAAGGCGAACAAGGTCATTGCCGGCGACCTGAACCTGAGCCAGCGCACGGTCGAGATCCACCGAGCGCGCGTGATGGAGAAGATGGAGGCTCATTCGCTCGCCCACCTCGTGCGCATGGTGCTCGAGGTCGAGCGGCCCGAGGCCTGAAGCGGCCGGCTGCTGCGCTGCAGCGCGGCTGCTGCAGCAAAGCTGCGATTTAGCGCTGCATTTTTAGGTATAAGTCCCGATTCTCCGCTCCCGGGTCGGCGGGAACACTCGTTCCCCAGCGACCACGGCTCGCCGGACCAGCCGCCGCAACAGATCCTCCCTGCGGCCCCGCTGTCGTCGGCTGAAACCGTGGTCGCACCTCGCAATGACAGAACCGCCGGCACAACAGGACACTCCGACCAACGTCGGAGTCATCGACCCCGATCCCGTCACCCGCAAGGGGCTGAGTGCCTTGCTGCGCCGGCTGGGCGTCGACGTGTCCACGTTCGACAGCGCCGAGAGCTTCCTGCTCGCGCCCGGACGGCGCGATTTCGGCTGCCTGGTCGTGGACCTGCTGCTTCCGGGCATGTCGGGGCTCGAACTGCTGCGACGGCTGCGCACCGCCGGTGAAGACGTCCCGGTGATCCTGCTCGCGGACGAATCCGACGTGCCGACGGCCGTGGCCGCGATGCGCGAAGGTGCCACCGACTTCATCGAGAAACCCTACGTGGACGTGGCGGTGCTGAAGCACGTACAGAAGCTGCTCGGCCGCTCCGGACACATCGTGCACGTTTGAGCGGCGCGGAAAGCTGGCTGGAGGAGAAGCGGTCCGCCTGGCTCTACCGCCAGCTTGCGGAATGCGAGCCCGACGCCGGCATCGCCCGCCTCTATGAGAAGCTCGCTGCCGCCGCCGAGCGCCAGGCAGACACCTGGCGCGCCGGCAGCGCGACTCCACCCGCCGACTTCGCGCCCGGCCTGCGCGTACGGCTCGTCGCGGCGCTGGCGAGAACGCTCGGCCCGCGACGCATCCGGCCGGTGCTGGCCGCAATCAAGGTCCGCGGGCTCTCTGCCTACGATTCGCGGCCGCCGGCCGGTCACCCGATGCCGAGATCGGTGTCGGACTTCGGCGACCGGCACAAGGGCCGCGGTGGCGGAAATCTCCGCGCCGCCGTGTTCGGCGTCAACGACGGCCTGGTCTCCAACACGAGCCTGATCATGGGCGTGGCAGGAGCGGCTGCATCAACGGAATTCGTAATCACCAGCGGCGTAGCTGGCCTGCTGGCCGGCGCGCTGTCGATGGCCGCGGGAGAGTATGTATCGGTGCGCTCACAGCGCGAGATGTTCGAGTACCAGATCGGTCTGGAGCGCGACGAGCTCCGGGAGTATCCCGAGGAGGAAGCCGAGGAGCTGGCACTGATCTACGAGACGCGCGGCATGGAGCTCGATGAGGCGCGCAGGATCACCCGCGAACTCGTCAAGAACGAGTCGGCGGCGCTCGATGCGCTGGCCCGCGAGGAACTCGGCCTGAACCCGGACGACCTCGGCTCGCCCTGGGGAGCCGCGACGTTCTCGTTCGTCGCGTTCGCCGCCGGTGCGGCCTTGCCGCTGCTGCCGTTCCTGCTCGGCTGGGGCGGCGAGCGCACGGTGCTGGTGTCTGCCGGGCTGGCCGGCATCGCGTTGTTCGCGGTCGGCGCGACGCTGAGCCTGTTCACCGGACGCAATGCGCTGCGCGGCGGATTGCGGATGGTGCTGATCGGCGGCGGCGCCGGCGCGGTCACCTGGCTGATCGGCCGGATGCTCGGCGCGGCGATCGCCTGAGGCTCAGCCCAGCAGCCGCTCGAGCTGGCGCAGGCGGAACTCCAGCTGCCGGCGCTCCTCCAGCAGGTCGAGGATCAGCGCCGCCGCCTCGAGGTTGACACCGAGGTCCTCGACCAGCCGCGACGTGGCGCGTGCGCGCAGCAACGCGCTGGCCGGGAAACGCCAGGCTTCGGGCTCTGCGCCCTTCGGCTCGATCACGCCGGCGTCCACGAGTTCCACGACCCAGCTGCGCTCGACGTGCAGCTGCGTGCAGAACTCGCCGAACTCCAGCCATGCCGATTCGTCGAGCAGCTGTCCCACCAGGATGCGTTCGTTTTCCATGCTCATCTCGGGCCCAGGCTATTTGCGGAGTTCCGCTCGCGGATCGAACGGAACCTCCTGCTTCATGCGCTCGTAGGCCGAGCGCGCCGCGGGGCTGTCCGGGGGCAGCACGATCCTGAGCACGACGTACTGGTCGCCCGGGGGATTCCCCGGCAGGCCGCGACCGCGCAGGCGCAGCTTCTGGCCGGCGCGTGCGCCGGCCGGCAGCTTCATCTCGACGTTCCCGCCCAGCGTCGGCACCGAGACCGTTTCGCCTAGGCCCGCCTCCCAGGGGGCGACCGGCAGGCTCAGCGTAACGTCGCGGCCGTCGAGTTCGAACATGTGATGGGGCTTCACGTGCACCTCGAGATACAGGTCTCCGGGCGGGCCACCGCCGACACCCGGGCTGCCCTGCCCGGCCAGGCGGATCTGCTGGCCTTCGGTGACGCCGGCAGGAATCGAGACCTTCAGCGTACGCGGCCTGACCACTACATGCCCGTCGGGCGTGAGTTCGGGCGTCCTCAGCTCGATGCTGCGCGTGCCGCCGCGATAGGCGTCCTGCAGGTCGACCTCGATCCGGGCGACGTGGTCCTGGCCGGCCGCCGCGAAGCCGCGCTGCGAGCCCGTGCCTGTGCCGCGCGCCGAACCGAAGGGGCTGCGCGCGCCGAACAGCTCGGAGAAGAAATCGCTGAACTGGGCGGCGTCCTCGAAGCGGCCCCCGCCGGGCCTGCGCGAGTGCTCGAAACCGGTGCCCCAGTCCGGCGGCGGCCGGAACTCCTGGCCGGAGCGCCAGTTCGCGCCCAGCTGGTCGTAGGCCGCCCGCTTCTCCGGGTCCTTCAGGACCTCGTAGGCCTCCTGCAGCTCCTTGAACTTCTCCTCGGCGTCCTTTTCCTTGCTGACGTCCGGGTGAAACTTGCGGGCGAGCTTGCGGTAGGCACGCTTGATCTCGTCCTGGCTGGCGTCGCGCGCCACGCCCATGACCTCGTAGTAATCCTTGAATTGCATGGCGTTACTCTAACCCCGCGATCTGGGCTGCGGGCCGCCGCATAGGACCCAAGGTGGTGGCGAGCGGCGCGGACACAAGGGCGCCCGGGCTTGCAGCCGGCTACGCGAGCCCCAATCTTCCGCCTCGAGCACCGACATTCGAATCCGGAGATGCCCATGTCCCAGTCCAGCCAGGTCGTCTGCCAGCACTGCGCCGGCGCAGTACGTGTGCCGACCGAGCGCTTGCGTGACCAGCCGCGCTGCCCGCGCTGCCATACGCCGCTCTTCGACGGTAACCCCTTCGAGTTGACCGAGCAGAGCTTCGATGCGCACCTGAAGAAGAACGACCTGCCGCTGGTCGTGGACTTCTGGGCGCCGTGGTGCGCGCCCTGCCGGATGATGGCCCCGGCCTACGAGCAGGTGGCCAGCGAGATGGAGCCGGGTGCGCGCTTCGCGAAGCTGAACACCGACCTCGCGCAGGGCATCGCGGGACGCTACGGCATCCGCAGCATTCCGACGCTGATGGTGTTCAAGGGCGGTCGCGAGGTCGCACGCCAGCCGGGCGCGATGGATCCGATGTCATTGCGGAGCTGGCTCAGGACCGCGGTCAGCTGACTGGGGAGACCCTCACCCAGACCCTCACCCGCCCTTCGGGCACCCTCTCCCGGCTTCGCCGGGAGAGGGTCGGGATGAGGCTCCGCTCCCTCTCCCGCGACAGCGGGAGAGGGTTGGGGTGAGGGCTCTGCTCCCTCTCCCGCGACAGCGGGAGAGGGTTGGGGTGAGGGCCGGGGTAAGGTTCAGGCCTTGTTCATCGGGCAGGTGCTGATCCCGAACAGCGAATAGGCGGGACAGACCCGGAACAGCCCGGTCATCAGCGGCACCAACCCGACGAGGCCCCAGTAACGCGCGTTGCCTTCCAGCAGGAAAAACAGCGACAGCAGCGCGAGTCCCACGACGATGCGCAGCACGCGATCCACTCCACCAACGTTCACCTTCATTGATCGATCCTCCGGTTCGTAAATTGACGCCAGCCAGCGGGGGCCATTCCGGGATGGCATGCTAGGCCGGTCCGGGCGCCCTGTCAGCAGCCCGCGGAGTATCCAGATGCATGCCATCGCCGTCCATGGAGGCGCGGGAAAGCTCAGCGCCGACGACCTGACTCCAGAGGGCGCGAGCGCCTTTCGGCGCGGGCTCGAATCGGCGCTGATCGCCGGCTTCACGATTCTCGACTCGGGCGGCCCGGCGCTGGACGCAGTCGTCGCGGCAGTCCGCGAACTCGAGGACAACCCGCTGTTCAACGCCGGTCGCGGCGCCGTGCTCGCGGCGAGCGGCCAGCACGAGCTCGACGCCTCGCTGATGGACGGCCGCGACCTTCGAGCCGGGGCGGTCGCGGGCGTACGTCACGTGCGCAGCCCCATCGAGCTCGCGCGGCTGGTGATGGAGCGATCGCCGCACGTGATGCTGGCGAGTACCGGCGCCGAGGAGTTCGCGCTGGAGCAAGGCATCGCGCCGGTGCCGAACAGCCATTTCGCGACCGAGCGCCGCAGGCTCGAGCTCGAGCAGACGCTGCGCGGCGAGCTGCCGCAAGGCATCGAGTCGCTGACCGGCACGGTCGGGGCCGTCGCACTCGATTCCGAAGGCAACCTCGCCGCGGCCACCTCCACCGGCGGCACCACCGGCAAGCGCTGGGGACGCGTCGGAGATTCGCCGATCATCGGCGCGGGCACCTATGCGGCGAACGACTGCTGCGCGGTCTCGGCGACCGGGCACGGTGAGTTCTTCATCCGTGCCGTAGTGGCCCACGAGATCGCCGCGTTGATCCGCTATCGAGGATTGGGCGTACAGGAGGCTGCCGACGAGGTGGTACTCGGCCAGCTGGCGCGGATGGGCGGGTCGGGAGGAGTGATTGCGATCGGGCGGGACGGCCGGATCGCGATGCCGTTCAACTCGGACGGGATGCTGCGCGGCGCGATGGACGCGCGGGGCCGGATCGAAACCGGCCTGCTGCGCGAGTAAGCCGGTTCAGCGTGCGCGCGGCCGACGTGGACCGGCGGCATCACGCTCGAGGCGCGGCTGCCGCACGCGGTTCAGCCAGACGTCGTACGGATCCCAGGAGGGTTCCGTGCTGGTCTTGCCGGCCAGCGACGACGCGAGCTTGTCGGACACCTGGGCACCGGTCGCGGCCGTCGCCTGCAGGACGGCGGTGCTACGCCACGAAATACGCTTGATTTTCCCGATCATCTTTTCCCGCTCCGTTAATCGCACACCCTGTCGGCGGGCAATGGCCTTTCCCCAACGGCCTTTTGTCCGGCTTCCGTTGCCGGGTCAACTATATTGCCCGAAAAACCGCCGGACCGACAGTGCCGCGGATTCATCAGCATGATGAATGCCGCTCATCGATCCGCGAGCTCGCGAGCCCGGAGCCTGAAGCTACAGGTCGTTCGTTGCAGAATTGTGGATGGAAGACTGCGCTCAGCCCGCGAAGTACCGGGCGAGGTATTCGTCGAAAGACAGCGAATCGGATGCCTCGATGCGCGATTGCTCGGCCAGCGAGGCCTCGGCCTCGGCCGCGAACTCGTCCTGGCGGGACTCGTTCGGCGAATACAGCTCGAGGAAGTACTGCTTGTGCGCGCCCGACATCCGCAGCGCGAAGCGGAAGAAGGACTCCTCGTTATGTCGCATGTCCTCGAGCGTGCGTGCCGAAGGCGTCCGCGCAGCGTCCTCGAGCTTCGCCTGCTGGAGTTCGAGCGCGGCCGTGTAGGGCCGCTGCGGATCGCCCTGGTCCAGCAACTCGCAGATGCCGCGCATCGAGTCGATGACCTCGAGGCCCCAGCCCCGGAGGTCCACCGCCCGCCCGTCACGGTACAGCGCAAGGCCCGGGCGGCGCCCTTCGAACGCGACCGAGGCGTTGTTGCCGTCTATGCCGTCCTGCTCGGAAGGCTCGAGTGGCGGGCTCGCCGCGAGGATGCAGTAGGCCGCGAAGGCCTCGAGGAAGCGGATCTTGTTCTGGTTGACGCCGACCGGGTCGAAGCCGCCGACGTCGAGCGAGCGCATCTCGACGTACTGCACGCCGCCGCGCTCGAGCGCCTTGGTCGGCCGCTCGAAGTAATGGGCAACGCGCTTCGGGCGGATGAAGCTGTAGTACTCGTTCTCGATCTGCAGCAGGTTCGCGTTCAGCTGGCGGTACTCGCCGTCCACCTTTACGCCGATCTTCTCGTAGGCCGGGTGCGGCGTCGTGATCGCGCGGCTCAGGTCGCGGATGTACTGATCGAGGCTGTTCGCCGAGACGTTCAGTCCCGCCTGGCTCTTGTTGCGGTAGCCGAGGTCGCTCATCCGCAGCGAGGTCGCATGCGGCGCATAGACCGTGCCTGGCACGAACTGCTCGAGCCACGGCACCTTGCGGCCGCAGAGGAACGACTCGCAGAGCGCAGGGGAACTGCCGAACAGGTACAGCACCAGCCAGCCGTTCCTGCGGTAGTTGCGAAGCAGCGAAAAGTAGGCGTCCGAGCGGAAATCCTGCCCCGAGTCGTGGCTCTTCGCGAGGTCCGCGTAGACGGGCCAGAACTCCTCAGGGAACGAGTAATTGAAGTGCACGCCGGCGATGGCCTGCATCACGCGGCCGTAGCGATGGCCTAAGCCCCGGCGATAGACCACCTTCATCTGGCCGCGGTTCGAGCGGCCGTAGTCCGCGATCGGGATGCTCTCGTCGCCCTCGATCGCGCAGGGCATGCTGGTCGCCCAGAGCAGTTCCTCGCCGAGGTGCCGGTACACGAACTGGTGCAGGTCGCAGAGGTACTGCGTCAGCTCCCAGGTGTGCGGAAAGGCCGGCGTGACCAGCTCGATCAGCGCCTCTGAGTAGTCGGTCGTGATCGCCGGGTTCGTCAGCGCGGAGCCCAGGGCCTTCGGGTGCGGGGCCTTCGAGATCAGGCCCTTCGGCGAGACCCGCAGCGATTCCTTCTCGACCCCCTTGAGCCCGCCCTGCAGCGCGGCATGGGCACGGCCGTTGATCAGCCCCGCGAGGCGGCGCTCGTAAGTACGGTCGAGGGGCATGGCTCGGGCGAGGCGGGCGGCTGTGGCTCCGGGGGCGCGTAGCGTAGCAGAGTCATTGGCGGGCTCCGCTCGACGCCGGGAGGCTCGATCGGCGTCGCCCCCTTCGCGTGAGCGGTCGAGATCAGCTCTTGAGCGGCTGATCATCAGCGCCGTTCGCGGACCACCGGTCGCCACGCAGCGCCCCTCGCTCCAGTTGGGCGAGACCCTGCACAACGTGCGTCATCCCGTTATTTTGTCAAACAGATCAATAAGTTAACTGTCGGGCCACCTTACGATCTCAGTCCTCACGTAGCGCCGCCGCTTCAATATTCACGATGCGATTCAAAGGCATATGACGCTTGGCATGGAATCTGCTTCCTCTTGTGTGACGGTCGCTCTCGGATGGAACGGGACGACCCAGCAAGAACACAAACTCTAAGGAGCAGAACATGACCTTCCGTGCCACCAGACTCGCGACCTTGGGGAGCATTGCTCTCGCGGCCGCGATGTCGTTTTCGTCGGCGCAAGCCGTCGTCTGTGACCCCGTGTCGCCCGACGGTGAGAATTACATGGACATGCCGGCCACCCAGGTATCTGCATGTCTGGCGGCGGGCAACGGTACGCTGAGCGGCAACCCAGGCGGAGGAAATCCGGACGAGTTCCTCACCTCTGCGGCGGGCGCCGGATATTCGAACGCCTCGAAATCCGATGGCACCAACCCGTTCAACCTGGCCTACAACCAGGGTGCAGGAACCTGGTCCTTGGATGCTTCTGCATGGAATATCCATGCCGGCGGTACGAAGCTCGCGCTCGGATTCAAGTGGGGCACCGGCAATACGCCGGATGAGTACTTCGTCTATCAGCTGATCCCGACCGTCTCCTCCGGCACGTTCCAGTGGTTCCCGCTCGCGGCCCCGGGGGGAGGCGGCCTGTCGCATACGATCCTTTATTCCAGCCGCTGCGTACCGGGTACGCCCGGCTGCCGCCCGCCGGACCAGGTTCCGGAGCCGGGTTCCATAGCACTTTTGGGTCTCGGATTGGTGGCGCTGCGGTTTACACGCAGACGGTCGCCGACCTAAGCCACTAAAAGAGTCTCCGCATCCTAATTTTGGCCCCGCTGGGAACCGCGGGGCCTTTTCCTTCAACAGAAATTGATGCTCGCCCCGCAATCCGGATGGTACCTCCTGAGATTGGCGTCCGACTCCGGCGATCCAGCCGAGGTTTGTAATTGAGATCGGCTGGAGTCCATTCTCTTACTCCGACCAATGCGGCCTAGCTTACTGTCGGTTTTTTTTACATTTGAGGCAGCGATTGCCGCTATCAGGAGACTGGTCAGACTTTATTTTCCATAATTAACAAATGGTTACAATAGTTGGCATGCTTCATGCTTCTGCTTGGGCAGGGTGCTCAAAAGGCCCCCCGAGGCAATCAGCCTCTGCAACTTGGGACTATTTAGGGAGTTCACAATGAGAAAGAATGGAGTCGCTGGAGCAATCGGCGTAATTGCGATGCTCGCATGGGCGGGAAGCGCCAGTGCAGTCACCTGCACCGCCACCACCGCAATCACGGACCCGGACGCCACATTGACAAACTCAACGTCTTGCGGACTGGGTAACAGTGATAACGATACTGCGGCGGACGTCAGTGCTTCAGAGCCCAGCTCGCTTGATTGGGTATTCGTCGATAGAGACGAGAATCCCGGCTGACGGTACCGCGGGCGGCCTGCTGTCCACGCCAGTGGGAGCCGGAAGCTCCGGATCGTGGGCGATCGCCGCACCGCTTGCGTATCTCAACTATCTGATCACGATTAAGGACGGGAGCGTGGTTCCAGGGGCAGGGGGCCTTTATCTCTGGTTTGTCATTGACACCGCAGCAGGCTGCACGATCGGAGATTTCGCCGGGCTTCATCCGTATTGCGGAACCTGGTCCATGTACGGGGCTGGTGGGACCGCAAAGGATATTTCCCACATGTCCCTTTACGGAGCTGTAAGGCGACCCCCGGACCAGATGCCTGAGCCCGGCACGCTGGCACTGCTTGGTCTCGGGTTACTGGGTCTTGGCGCTGCACGGATGCGCCGATCCAGCTGACACGTTGCCTTGAAGTCCTGAGTCGAGGAGAGCCCGCCATCAAAAGGCGGGCTCTTTTCGTTTCATCTCCCACCAACTCCGGGGAAAGCGGCCCGAATCTTGAGGAAGAAATAGGCGTCGTCGCGGAAGCCGTAGGCCGCGCGATTGATGGCCTAAATCTTGTTGTTGATACCCTCGATGAGGTTAGTGCCGCGGGGCCATTGGCAGTGGGCGAGGATGCCGGGCAGGTACGGGCGCAGACGCTGGGCGAAGTGCACGAGGGGCGCGATGCCGCGCTGCGGGTCGCCATGTAGTACCCCAGTTGGACCGGGCGCGTAGCGCCTGCTGAGGCTCGCGGTGATGAGTCGAGCCCGAAATAGCGGGCGACGTGGCGCAGCGTCAGCAGCAGCCCGTCCTGCTGCGTACAACCCGCTACATCAGTACGCCTTGGTTCTTCCGATCGAGGGACTTTTCAAAATCATGGTCGGACACCGTCGGGCTGCCGAGCCTTGTACTCGGCCACCGTGACGCCGTCGACCCCCGCTGCTCCCTTGTTCAGGATCACTCGTCGATACGATAGCCGTACCTTGGCTCGCTGACCTCTGCAGTAGCCGCACTCCACGCCGCTTCTGTCTTCACGGTCGAACACCAGATCCATCGTCCTGATGTCGGTGTCATCGTTAGGGCCTTCAGCCTGAACCTGAACGCGGGATCAGCCGCCCTTGCCTTTACCTCGGCCCCCGCCCTTTCCCGTGTTTCCGGAGGAACTTCCGCCACCGGTGACGTTGACCTGGGCCGGACCGGCATACGCGGACCGGCCGGACGCGTTCGAGCTGCGCACCGAATAACGGAAGGTGCCGCTGCCGCTGGCGTCGATCAGCGACGAGACGCTGCTCGGCACGGTTCCAACCGTCGTCGCACTCCGCCAGCGCTTCCTGCGTGAATCATAGCTTTCCCGCATGACCTCGAAGCTCGTGGCCGAGCCGCTTGCCGCGGACCAGGAGACGGTCGCAGATCCATCCGCATTGTCAGCGGCGGCAACAGCCGTCGGCGGAGGCGGCGGGGGCGGAGGCGCATCCGGAGTCGTCACGTTGATCGCATTCGAGAACCCGGAACTGCCAGCGCTGTTGTAGGCGCGCAGGCGGTAGTAGTAGGTCGACCGAGCATTGACGCTGCCGTCGGTGTACGAGCTGGTGTCGGCCCCGAGCGTCGCAACCTCAGTGAAGGCCACGCCGTCGCTCGAGCGCTCGAGCTTGAAGCCGGACTCGTTGTTTGCATTGTCCAGCCAGCCCAGGGATACCTGGTTGTATGCGACTGAACGCGCGCTCAGGCCCGAGGGAGCCGCAGGCGTGGTATTGCTCGGCGGCTGGGGATTACCAGATGACCGAAACGCCGCTACCGTCGCCGCCGTATTGTTGAGGCTGCGGGCGTTCTCTGCTGCCTGGGACGGGCTCATCTCGTAGCTCACGCCGGCCGCGTGACCGTTGTAGTTCACGTTCGGATTCGAGAAAAGCAGCACTCGCGGTGCCCCCGAGCAGGAGTAGGACATGATGTCCCGGAACCCCGTGCCGTCGCTTGCGCAGACCCGGTAGCCGTAGGAGTAGGGGTACACGCCGCCGTACGGCGAGCTGTCCCGATCATGCATTACGCCCTGCTGATGGCCGAGTTCGTGTGCCAGCGACTGGTTGCTCAGGCACGCGGAGTACACCACTCCGAACGCGTAGGGTGCGAACGACGTGCTGTTCGAGGTCATCAGGTTCGAGAGCCCGCAGTACTCGGAATTCTCGCTCACCATGATGACGAGATCGGCACCGAGCTGGTCTCGAAGCTGCGCAACGCTCTGGTTTGTCTGCAGCGCAGTCACCGTGGCATCCATGGAGCTGAGCTCGTTGAGGCTCGTCTGTTGCACGCCGACGGGGTTCAGCGTGACGGCAATCTGGCTGTTCTGGTACGCCTGGTTCGCCGCCTCGACGGCGGACTGGATCATGCCCTCGAGCGTGGCCTGCCCGTATCGCGCAGCAGATGCCGCGCTGTACACGACCAGCACGTCCTGGACCACGTTGTCCGCCGCGGTCAGCGCGGATCCTCCGAGGCCGTAATCGCTGGGCGTTGCAACCGCATCGGACGCCTGCTTCTGCGGCCGCCTTACGACTTCGCCCTGCGGAAGCCGGCTGTTGTCCACTTCGAACAGCAGGTGCTGACCCGTGCCGTCGCTGGGCTGGAGCTCGAGCACCTTGCCACCATAGTTCGCAAACCCTGTCACGATACCCTTGTGTCTGGTGAGGACCAGCATGCTGCCCGGCATGCTGTCCACGGTGCCCACCCAGGACTTGCGGCCGGCCTTGTCGTCCTTCGAGACGCGCTGCAGCCGGGCCTCGATGACGCGGCCGTCGGCCAGCGTCAGGTTCAGCGTACTGGCGTCGAGCGCGCTGGTATCGAGCGCGCCGCTGGTGCCGCTGTTGGCCTTCGCGTGGCTGGGCAACTCGACGTTGGCCGCGGGCCCGCGGTTGTTGAAGACAGCCTTCGCCTTGGCGCTGGCCGCAGCGGACGGCGCTGCCGTCGCGCTGCCGGCGATCAGCAGCGTAGCTGCGATGGCGGAAGCAAGGATGGCCGAGGAATTGCTGCGGGATCGGGTTTTCATGGTGCTGCTCTCAGTCGTTGTGTTCATGCGAACGTTGCGCGACGGTCCAGGCCGGCCCATGCCGGCGGGCATCGCCATCGAGAGCACTCAGGTGGTCGCGCCAATGCGCGCAGGACGCTTGACGGCAGGCAGGAGGGGAGGCGCGAGTGCGCGTTCCTTACGGCTGGTCTGCCGGCAGCCCCGCTAGCGTAGGCTCGTGTGAGCCTTTAGCCCGGAGGCTTTGCGTCCCCACCTTTCGATGGGTTTGCCCTTAGGCGGAATTGTCCGCTTCTGCTCCCGCAAGTGCGAGTGGCGCGCGTCACAATTCAGCGCATCAGGACTCGATTCGTCGGCCGGGCAAACGAGGCCCGGTACGCGACGGGCGGCGACCTTACAGATGCGGATCGCGCAACACAATGCATGCTCAGTGCATTTTCAGCGAGCGCGCAATGCAGATGATCATGCGCTCCGCTCAAGTCATTGAGCGAGCGCCGGTTTCGTGCCGATCCCGATTCATGCAGGAATTTTCGGTCGCTCAAGTTCCGTCATTACATAATCATCTCGCTTCTTACATAACGCGTCGCAGTCGCGCAGAGTGGTATAAAGCGCGCATGTTCAAAGCACTGCTGTTGTCGGGCTGCCTGTTGCTCGCTGCACTGCTTCCTTGCGGTGCCTGGGCCGGCGAGGACACGCTCCGTTGCGGCAACAAGCTGGTGCGCACCGGCGATGGCAAGGACAAGGTACGTGCGCTCTGCGGAGAGCCCACCAACGTCAGCTTCGAGGGCGTGATGCGCGGGCCCCAGTACGTGTACGGGCCCTACGGCTATGGCTCGTTCTTCGGTCCGACCTGGGTCGAGGTTCCGGTCGAGATCTGGACCTACAACCTGGGCTCGAACAAGCTGCTTCGCAAGCTGCGCTTCGTCGGCGACAACCTGCAGACGATCTGGACCGACGGGTATGGGTATTAGGATCGACCCTCACCCTGCCCTCTCCCAGCTGCGCCGGGAGAGAGTTCGAACGAGGAAGACCGCTGCGGGGATGATGCAGGGCGTCGCGCTCTGCGTGCTGCTGCAGGCTCATACCGTTGGCCGCGCAAGCGGACTCGATGCGTTGCGGCAGCAGGCTGATCAGCGAGGGCGACCGGATCGAATACGTGCTCGAGCATTGCGGCGAACCGGCACGCAAGGAACGCAGCTGGATCGTGCGACAGCCGCGCTTCGAGCGTGGTGGACGCGAGTACTCGTTCCCGGGGACCGACGAAGTGCCGGTCGATACCTGGACCTACGACTTCGGCCCGAACAAGCTGATGCAGCGCGTCCGCATGGTGGACGGCAAGGTCGAGCGGATAGACACGCTGGAGCATGGCTCCAGCCGGTAGCGCCGGTGCACGCTCGCGTGACCGGGCGAACGCTCAGGACGTCCAGTCCTCGACCGCCAGCCCGGGGACCCGGCGAAACTCCCGGGTATTGTTTGTGACCAGCACGGACTCTACGGCCAGTGCGTGCGCCGCGATCAGCGTGTCCAGGGGTCCGATCGGGCGGCCCTTCTTTTCGAGAGCCGCACGGACCAGGCCGTAGACGCCCGCAGCGGCAGCGTCGAAGTCCGCGATCTCGAGCGGCAGCAGGAACTCGGCCAACGCGAGTCGCGCCGACTCCGATCGCGAGCTCTTGGCAGCACCGAACTCGAGTTCGGCGAGCGTGATCGACGAGATTCCGACATGCCCAATGGGCTTGCCGCGCAGGCGCCTCAGGACCACATCCGGCCGGCGGCGGATGATCGAAATGCAGGTGTTCGTATCCAGCAACCACTTCACGGCTTGCGACTCACCCCAGTCCCTCGCGACGGTCGGCCGACTCTGGCTGATCCCTCGTCTCTAGAAAGTCTTCAGGAAATTTCGCCAGGCTCTGGATCAGCGTGTCCCAGGAGCCCGAACGCGGCAGCAGCACGACCGCCGCGCCCATGCGCTTGATGAGTACCTCCGTGCCTTCGAAGCGGAATTCCTTCGGCAGCCGCACGGCCTGGCTTTCGCCATTCTTGAACAGCTTGGCGGTCCTCATCACGGATCTCCTGCAAATATATATTTAGAATATATACTTTTCTCGGGCCGGGCGTGCAACCCAATTGTGGTCGTCGGGAAGAGCAGCGCAAGGGACAAAACTGGCCGTGTCGACCGGAATTGCGTTAGCGAGCAGATGTCGAAATCCACCGGTCGATCTTCGCCTCCAGCACCGCGAGCGGCAGCGAGCCGTCGAGCAGCACCTGCGAGTGGAACTCGCGGATGTCGAAGCGCGGCCCGAGCTTCTGCTGCGCGCGGTCGCGCAGCTCGCGGATCTTGAGTTCCCCGATCTTGTAGGCGAGCGCCTGGCCGGGCCAGGCGATGTAGCGCTCGACCTCGGCGACTATGTCCGCCTCGCCGAGCGCGGTGTTCGCGCGCATGTAGTCGATCGCCTGCTCGCGGCTCCAGCCCTTCGCGTGCAGGCCCGTATCCACGACGAGACGCACCGCGCGCCACATCTCGGTCATCAGCGCTCCGAAGCGGCTGTACGGGTCCGTGTACAGGCCGAGGTCGGAGCCGAGCGATTCGGCGTAGAGCGCCCAGCCTTCCCCATAGGCCGTGTCCCAGCCGAAGCGGCGGAAGCGCGGCAGCGTCGTCATCTCCTGGGCCAGCGAGCCCTGGAAGTGATGCCCCGGCACGGCCTCGTGCAGGTACAGCGCCTCCATCGAGTATTTCGGCCGCGAGGCGAGCTCGTAGGTGTTGACGTAGAAGATGCCGAGCCGCGAGCCATCCGCGCTTGCACTCTGGTACGAGGCCGCAGCCTCCGACGCCGCACGGAAGGCCTCGACTGGCCGGATCTCGAAACCGGCCCTGGGACTCACCGCAAAGAGCAGCGGCAGGGATCGCTCGACGCGCTTGCCGATCTCGCGGTAGCCGGCAATCAGCTCGCCTGCCTCCGTGAAATGGAGTTCCGGATCCCGACGCAGCGCGTCGAAGAACGCCTGCAGTTCGCCCTCGAAGCCGATCGTCTCCTTGACGCGCTCCATCTCGGCGCGGATGCGCGCGACTTCGGCCAGCCCGAGCTGGTGGATCTGCTCGGGCGTCATCGTCGTGCCGGTGTGCAGTCGAGCGAGGTAGGCGTACCAGGAGCCGCCGTTCGGCAGGTCCGAGAGGCCGACGCTGTCCCGGGCCTGCGGGAGATACTCGTCCTGCAGGAACTCGTGCAGCCGTCGGTAGGCAGGAAACACCTCCTCCCGCAGCTTCTGCTCGAACGCGAGGATCAGCCGCTTGCGATCGCTGACGTCGAGGCTCGCTGGAAAGCTCAGGATCGGGCGCCAGAAGAGGCTCTGCTTCGGATCATCGGTCAACGGCGCGGTCAGCTGCGGCAGCGTCCGCTCGATCAGCACGCGCGGCTGGACGATGCCCTTCTCGATGCCCTCGCGCATGTTGGCGATCGCCTGGTCCACCCAGGCCACGAAGTCGTCCATTCGCGAGAGGAAATTGTCGTAGTCCTGCACGCTGTGAAACGGGTGGATGCCTTCCCCGGAGCCGAGCATCGCGAACGTGACGGGCAGGCTGGAGAACTGGTGCACCGGGAGGAGTTCACCCGGATACCGGAAGCCCTCGATCGCGATCCTGCGGCCATAGCGAAAGGCCTCGTAGGTGACGAGGTCCTCGTCGTCGAGTTCCTCCGCATTGACGCGCCCGAGCCGCTCCAGCGCCTCCTGCTCGTACCAGAGCGAGTCGGCCAGCCACTTTTCACTCAGGTAATCGCCGAGCCGGTCGTCGTAGCGATGATCTCCCTCGGCGGTCGCCTGCAGCGGGTTCAGTTCCAGATGGCGGTCGTAGTATTCCTCGACGATCCGTTCGAGCTCCTGCGACTGGGCGTTGCGTGACTTGGCGACCGCCGGACGCTGGACCGATGGAGCCTGCGCGGCGGTTCCGCCTTGCGTACCCGCATCGCCGCAGGCGACGAGAAGGGAGCAGCACAGGAGCAGGACAGGAAGCGGCTTGTGCATCGTCGTCAGATGGGGATCAGCCAGCACGAGCTGGAGCACAAAGAGCCCATAAAGGGGACAGATTTATTTGAATCAAATAAATCTGTCCCCTTTATTTATTCGTCAGCTACTTGCGGGACGCGATCCAGCGCTCGATCTTTGCGTCCAGCACCGACAGCGGCACGGCGCCGTCGCCGAGCACCTCGCGGTGGAAGTCCCGGATATCGAACTTCTCGCCGAGTTCCTGCTCGGCCTGTCGCCGCAGCCCCTGGATGTGCAGGTCGCCGACCTTGTAGCCGAGCGCCTGGCCCGGCCAGGCGATGTATCGCTCGACTTCGGAGACGACATCCGTCTCGGCCAGCGTCGAGTTGTCCAGCATGTACTGGATCGCCCGCTCGCGGCTCCAGCCCTTCGAGTGCAGTCCGGTGTCCACGACCAGCCGCATCGCACGAAGCTGCTCGTCGTTCAGGCGCCCGAACCACTGGTACGGGTCCGTGAACAGGCCCAGTTCCTTGCCGAGATACTCGGCATAGAGCGCCCAGCCTTCGACGAAGGCGGTGTAATCACCGCCGAAGCGGCGGAAGCGGGGCACGTCCTCGAGTTCCTGCTGGATCGAAATCTGGAAGTGATGGCCGGGCGAGGCCTCGTGCAGCGACAGCGTCTCCATGCCGAACTTCGGCTGCGCCTTCAGGTTGTAGGTATTGACGTAGAAGATGCCCGGCCGGGAGCCGTCGGCCGACGGCTGCTGGTAGAAAGCGCCGGCCGAGGACTGCGCACGGAAAGCCTCCACCTCGCGCACCTCGTAGTCCGCCTTCGGCAGCACCGAGAAAAGCCGCGGCAGCTCGGCGTCGATGCGCCGCTTGATCTGGTTGTAGCCCTGCACGAGGTCGGGTCCCTGCGTGAAGTAGAACTCGGGGCTCGTCTCGAGATGCGTGAAGAAGGCCTCGAGGTCGCCGTCGAATCCGACCTGCCTGCGAACGCCGTCCATCTCGCCGAGGATGCGGCCGACCTCGCTGAGGCCCAGCTCGTGGATCTCGTCGGGCGACATGTCCGTGGTCGTATGCTCGCGCACGGCGAACGCGTACCAGGCCGCGCCATCGGGCAGCGCGGTCCAGGCGACGCTATCGCGCGCCTTCGGCAGGTATTCGTCGCGGACGAAGTCCCGCATCCGCGCATAGGCCGGTACCACGGTCCCGCTGATCTTCTTCGAGTAGGCCTCGGTCAGTCGTTCCTGCTCGGGGGCCGCGATCGCGTCCGGGAACTTCCGCAGCGGCGCGTAGAACAGGCTCTCTTCGGGCTCGGCGACGATCATCGACTCGAGCTGGGGCAGAAGCTTCTCCATCACGGGACGCGGCTGCACGACGCCCTTCGCCATGCCCTCGCGCATGTTTGCGATCGCCTGGTCCATCCATACCGCGAATCCGTCCAGGCGCCCGAGCCAGTTCTCGTAGTCCTGCACCGTGGCAAACGGCTGCGCGCTGTCACCGGAGCCGAGCGCCGGCATCAGCGTCACGAGGCTCCCCGCCTGGTTGATCGGCAGCAGGTGCCAGGGAAAGCGCTCGGCCTCGATCGCGCGCTCGCGCTCGCGCAGGAAGATGTCGTAGGAGATCCGGTCACGCGGCGAAAGCGTGGCCGGGTCGATTGCCTTGATCGCCGCGAGGTAACGGGCGTTCAGCTCGTGCTCAGCGGCGCGATGCTGCGGCCCGATCGAGTTCGGCAGGCTGTCGTTGTAGCGGTTGTCACCGATGAAGGTGGCCGCGAGCGGATTGAGCTTGAGCCACTCCTCGAAGTACTGGTCGACGAGGGTGTTCAGGCGCGCACTGCTTGAAACTGCAGCGGTAGCGGGCTCGCCGGTTTCGGCGGCCAGCACCGGCGAGGCGCCAATTGCGAGCAACAGTGCAGCAGCGGCGCTGGTCAGGCATGAGAGTCGGGCACGGTTGCTCATGGGGCGAATCCGGGTGGCTGGGGAAGCGGCGGATTATACGGGGCGATCGGTGGACGCTGCTGCGCGGCGAACCGGCACGAGCCCTCACCCGGCCTTCGGCCACCCTCTCCCGCTGACGCGGGAGAGGACTGGAGTGGGGCCTCTGCTCCCTCTCCCGCTGGCGCGGGAGAGGGCGGGGTGAGGGTTTCCGCTCCCTCTCCCGCACCAGCGGGAGAGGGTCGGGGTGAGGGTTTCCGCTCCCTCTCCCGCACCAGCGGGAGAGGGTCGGGGTGAGGGCCAGCCTATTTCTCCACGATCGCCGTCACGCCCATCCCGCCGGCGGTACAGACCGAGATGAGCCCCCGGCCTGACCCGCGCTGCGCGACGAGCTTCGCGAGCGTGGCGAGGATCCGTGCCCCGGTCGCCGCGAACGGGTGTCCGACCGCGAGGCTCGAACCCTTGACGTTCAAGCGGGCGCGATCGATCGAGCCCAGCGGCCCGGCCAGCCCGAGGCGTTCGCGACAGAACTCGGCCGACTCCCAGGCCTTCAGCGTGCAGAGCACCTGGGCGGCGAACGCCTCGTGAATCTCGTAATAGTCGAAATCCTGCAGCGCGAGGCCTGCATCGGCCAGCATCCGCGGCACGGCAAACGCAGGCGCCATCAGCAGGCCGTCCTCGCCGCCTGCGAAGTCCACCGCGGCCACCTTCAGGTAACTCAGGTACGCCTGCACCGGCAGGTCGCGCGCCCGGGCCCAGTCCTCGGTGGCGAGCAGAACGGCCGAAGCGCCGTCCGTCATCGGTGTCGAGTTGCCGGCCGTCAGCGTCCCGCTCCCGTCCACCGGGAACGCAGGCTTGAGCCTGGCCAGCCGCTCGAGGCTGGTATCGCGGCGCAGGTTGTCGTCCTGGGCGATGCCCTGGTACTCGATCAGCAGGTCCGAGTAGAAACCCTCGTCGTAGGCAGCCGCGGCGCTGCGATGGCTCTCGAGTGCCAGCGCATCCTGCGATTCCCGGCTGATGTCCCACTGCCGGGCCATCAGCTCGCAGCTCTGGCCCATCGAGAGCCCGGTACGGGGCTCCACGACGGCCGGCAGGCTGGGCTTGAGGTGCCCGGGCCTCAGCCCGAGCCAGGGCGATACGCGCTCGCCGAGCGTGCGGCCGCGCGCACTCCTGAGCATCAGCCGACGCAGGCGCTCGCTGACGCCGATTGGCGCGTCGCTCGCGGTGTCCACGCCGCCCGCGATTCCGGCCTCGATCTGCCCGAGCGCGATCTTCATCCCGATGACGCCGGCGGCCTCGAGACTCGTCCCGCAGGCCCGCTGCAGGTCGAGGCCCGGGGTCTCGGGCGAGAGGCCGCTGCCGAGCACGCATTCACGAACCAGGTTGAAGTCGCGCGGGTGCTTGAGCACCGCGCCTGCGGCGACGTCGCCCAGTCGCACTCCCTCGAGGTGATACCGCGCGACGAGCCCCCGGAGCACGGCCGTCAGCATGTCCTGATTGCTGCACTCGGCATAGGCGCCCATCGCACGGACGAACGGAATTCGAAGGCCGCCGATGATGGCAACGCGACGGACCTGGTTTCCGACCAGCATGGGAGGCTCCGGGCAGGGGACAGCCGGCAGTATAGCCCCCGCCATCGCCCCCAAAAGGGGACAGATTTATTTGCCGGCAAGCAAATGAATCGGTAAATAAATCTGTCCCCTTTTGGGGGCGCTCGGTACTTCTCCCGACGGGTTACGGGCGACCCCGCCTGTTATCCTTGAAGTCTTCCCCGACGACCCCGCGCAATGGAGCCGCGATGACTACGCTGCAACTCAGAGCCTCCGATGGCAACGTCCTGTCCGCCTACCTCGTGAAGCCACAGGAACCGGCACGAGGTGCGATCGTGGTGATACAGGAAGTCTTCGGCGTGACTTCGCACATCCGTCGTGTCGCCGAGCAATATGCCGCGGAAGGCTATCTGGCGATCGCGCCTGCGATGTTCGACCGCCTCGAGAAGAACGTGGACCTTGCATATGACGCCAGCGGTCTCGAGCGCGGGCTCTCGCTGATGGGACGGCTCGACGACGCGGCCGTACTGGCCGACGTCAACGCGGCCATCGACGCAGTCTCCCACGCCGGCCGCGTCGGCGCGGTCGGCTACTGCTGGGGCGGCAAGGTGGCCTACCTGTCCGCCTGCCACACCAACGTCGCCGCCGCAGTCGCCTACTACGGAGGCGGCATCGCGCAGGCGCTGGACCACAAGCCGCGCGCCCCGGTGATGTTCCACTTCGGCGAAAAGGATCCCTACATCTCCGCTGCGGACGTCGCGGCGATCAGGAAATCCTATCCCGCGGGCGTCTATCACCTCTACCCGGCCGGGCATGGGTTCAACTGCACGGATCGCGCGGATTTCGACGCCGCGAGCGCGCACCTCGCGTTCGAGCGCTCGGTGGAGTTCTTCCGGCAGCACGTTGGATGATGCCGCCCGCATCCGCTCTCCGGGCAGCCTCTGTCGGCATTGCTGGTAGCGGGCCGGGAGATCGGGCCGAATCTACCTGAGGACCCTCAGTCATGACACTCGAACTCAAGGATCCCAGTCTGCTGCGCCAGCAGTGCTACGTGGATGGCGCCTGGGTGAATGCCCACGGCGGCGGTACGCGCGAGGTGTCGAACCCGGCGAGCGGCGAAACGCTCGGCACGGTACCTGATCTCGGCGCCGCGGAAACGCGCCATGCGATCGAAGCCGCGCAGGCCGCCTTCCCGGCCTGGGCCGCGCGGACCGCGAAGGATCGCGCGGGCCTGCTGCGGCGCTGGCACGACCTGATGCTCGCGAACGCCGACGACCTGGCGCTGCTGATGACGGCCGAGCAGGGCAAGCCGCTGGCCGAAGCCAAGGGCGAGATCAGCTACGCCGCCTCGTTCATCGAGTGGTTCGCGGAGGAAGGCAAGCGCATCTATGGCGACCTGATCCCGGGTCACCAGCCGGACAAGCGTATCCTGGTGATGCGCCAGCCCGTCGGCGTCGTGGCGGCCATCACGCCATGGAACTTCCCCTCGGCGATGATCACGCGCAAGGCAGGGCCTGCGCTCGCCGCCGGCTGCACGTTCGTCTGCAAGCCGGCCACTCAGACGCCCTACTCGGCGCTCGCGATGGCCGAGCTGGCGCATCGCGCCGGGATCCCGGCCGGCGTGTTCAACGTCGTCACCGGCTCGGCGACGGCGATCGGCGGCGAGATGACCTCCAACCCGATCGTACGCAAGCTCACGTTCACCGGCTCGACCGACATCGGCAAGAAGCTGATGGCGCAGTGTGCCGGTACTCTGAAGAAGCTCTCGCTCGAGCTCGGCGGCAACGCCCCGTTCATCGTCTTCGACGACGCGGACCTCGACGCCGCGGTCGAGGGCGCGATCGCGAGCAAGTACCGCAACACCGGCCAGACCTGCGTCTGCGCGAACCGGCTGCTGGTGCAGGAGGGCGTGTACGACGTGTTCGTGGCCAAGCTCGTCGAGGCCGTTCGCAAACTGCGCATCGGCGACGGACTCAAGGGGGCCACGGACCAGGGGCCGCTGATCGACGCCCAGGCGGTCGCGAAGGTGGAGGAGCACATCGCCGACGCACTCTCGAAGGGCGGCAAGGTCGCCTGTGGCGGCAAGCGTCACTCGCTGGGCGGCACCTTCTTCGAGCCCACGGTGATCACGCAGGTCAAGCCGAACATGCTGGTCGCACGCGAGGAAACCTTCGGACCCGTCGCGCCGATCTTCGGCTTCAAGGACGAGAAGGAAGCGATCAGGATGGCGAACGACACGGAGTTCGGCCTCGCTTCCTACTTCTACACCCGCGACCTCGCGCGCGCCTTCCGGGTGGCGGAAGGACTCGAATACGGCATCGTCGGGCTGAACACCGGCCTGATTTCCACCGAAGTGGCACCGTTCGGCGGCGTCAAGGAATCCGGCATGGGCCGCGAAGGCTCCAAGTACGGCATCCTCGACTACACCGAGCTCAAGTACCTCTGCATCGCCGGAATCGAGGCTTGAGTCAGCCGCTTTCGGACCGGGCGCTGCTACTGTTGCTGGCAGCGGTCACGGCGCTCGGCCCGATCGCGACGAACCTGTACCTGCCGGTCCTGCCACTGATCCGCGAGCATTTCGGCGCGAGCGTCGCCGAGGTGCAGTCGACCTTCTCGATCGCACTGGTGCTGTTCGCGGTGGGACTCCTGTTCTGGGGCCCCTTCTCCGACCGCTACGGCCGCCGGGCCGCGGTGCTCTCGGGCCTGTCCATCCTGGTGATCGGCGCGGTGGTCGGCCTCGTCGCTTGGAGCCTGCCGTTGCTCGTCGTCGGTCGGGCCCTGCAGGCCTTCGGCACGGCCACCGGCATGGTCGTCGCGCGCGCCATCGTCACGGACCTGTACCCGACCGAGCGGATGGCGAAGACGCTCGCGCAGCTGACCATGGTCGCGGTGCTGGGCAACATGCTCGCCCCGGTACTAGGCGGCTACCTCGCGGCGGGCTTCGGCTGGCGCTCGATCTTCGTCGCGCTGGTCGTGGCGGCCGGCGCAATCGGCTTCGCGGCGTACCGTCACCTGCCGGAGACGCGACGCGCGGGCACGGTTCCGCCGAGCGGACGCGACATGCTGGCGACCGGATGGAGGCTGCTGCGCCGTCCGATGTTCGTCGGCTGCGTGTTGCAGAGCGGCGCGATCTACGCGACCTTCCTGGTCTTCATTTCGCTCGCCCCCTACGTGATGGTATCGGCGCTGGGCCGGCCGCCGACCGAGTACGGCTTCTACTATCTGCTCGTCGCGATCGGTTACTTCTTCGGCAACTGGTCTGTGAGCCGGCTGCAGTCGCGCCATGACCTGCACTGGGTGGTGCTGAACGGCGTGTTGCTGCAGCTGGCCGGCGCGGTCGCGGCGCTCGGCTTCGTGGCGCTGGGCTTGCGGCATCCGCTGTGGATATTCGTGCCCGTTGCGGTGCTCTCCTACGGCCAGGGGCTCGCGCTGCCGAACGTGATCGCAACGGCGGTGAGCCTGGAGCCCCAGAACGCCGGCGTGGGCTCGAGCACGATCGGCTTCCTGCAGATGCTGATCGGCTCCGCCTGCGTGCAGGCGATGGGCATTTTCCCGACCGACACGCCATTCCCGATGCTGACCTTCGCCGTCGTCGTCTGCTTCCTCGCGCTCGCGCTGCTGTGGGTCTTTCCGCGGGTGGAGGCGGGCGTGCGTAGTTGACGGCAGTGATCGTGGCCGCGTCACGAACCCTCACCCGCCCTTCGGGCACCCTCTCCCGCCGAGCGGGAGAGGGTTGGGGTGAGGGCTCTGCTCCCTCGCCCGCGCCAGCGGGAGAGGGCCGGGGTGAGGGCTCCGACCCCCTCTCCCGCTCTGCGGGAGAGGGTTGGGGTGAGGGCATTGGCAAGAACAAACATGACACCTAGGCTAGCGACATGAAATACACAGGAACACCGGACTACCGGCACGGCAGCGAGCCAAGGATCGGCGTGCTGCTCGTGAACCTCGGCACGCCCGATGAGCCGTCTGCCAGCGCGGTCCGCCGCTACCTGGCCGAGTTCCTCTGGGACCCGCGGGTCATCGAGATGCCGCGCCCGCTCTGGTGGCTGATCCTGCACCTGATCATCCTGCGGGTGCGTCCGAGGAAGAGCGCGCACGCCTATCAGAAGATCTGGACACCCGAGGGATCGCCGCTGCTGATCGAATCGAAGGCCGTCGCCGACGGACTGCAGGCACGCCTGCAGGCGAGGCTCGGTGATCGTGTCCGCGTGGCGCTGGGCATGACCTACGGCAGGCCGTCGATCGCCGACGTGCTGGAGGAGTTTCGTCGCGAGAACGTGCAGCGCCTCCTGGTGCTGCCGATGTACCCGCAGTACTCGGCCACGACCGCCGGCTCGATCTTCGATCGCGTCACGCGCCAGCTCGCGACCTGGCGCTGGTTGCCGGAACTGCGCATCGTGAACCAGTACTGGCAGGAGGACGCGTACATCGCCGCGCTGGCCGACAGCATCGAGGCGCACTGGCGGCAGCATGGCCGCAAGCACCTGCTGTTCTCGTTCCACTCGATCCCGAAGCGCTACTTCCTGGCGGGCGATCCCTACCACTGCTTCTGCCATGCGACGGCGAGGCGCGTAGCCGAGCGGCTGCAGCTCGCCCAGGACCAATGGTCGCTCGGCTTCCAGTCCCGCTTCGGACGCGAGGAGTGGCTGAAGCCGTACGTGGACCTGCTGCTGCTCGACTACGCCCGGCAGGGTCCGAAGCAGGTCACGCTCGTCTGTCCCGGCTTCGCGACCGACTGCCTCGAGACGCTGGAGGAAATCGACATGCAGAACCGCGCAGCGTTCCTCGAGGGCGGCGGCGAGGCCTTCGACTACGTGCCTTGCCTCAATTCCAGCGACGCGCAGCTCTCGCTGTACGAGCAGCTCGTCGTCAAGCATGCGCAGGGCTGGCCGGAGTTCGCGGACGGAGTCGACGCCGCCGCGCTCGCGAAGTCTCGCGAACGGGCGCTGGCGCTCGGCGCGCCGCGCTGACCGCAGCCGCGACAGGCTGGCGCAGCTGACCCGATGCTCGGCCGCTTCCTGGAAGTGAGCGTCGCAACGACGGATGCCCGCGCTTCGCTGGAGTTCTACGAGTCGCTGGGTTTCAGCCAGGCCCTGGTCGGCGACGTCCGCGATCATGCCTACGCGGTCGTGAGCGACGGACGCCTGTGCCTGGGCCTGCACGAGCTCGACATGCCCTCGCCGACGCTGACCTGGGTGCGCAGCGACCTCGCGCGGCATGCCGCCGAGCTGCAGGCGCTCGGCATCGAGCTGCTGCGCAGGCAACTGGACGAGGAATCCTTCCATGAGCTCGAGTTCCAGGACCCCGCCGGGCAGACGGTGGCGCTGATCGAGGCGCGCACGTTCTCACCGCCCGCCGGTGAGGCCTTGCGTGCGTCGCAGCTCGGCTACTTCGAGGAAATCGGGATACCCACACCGGACCGCGAGCGCTCCAGCGCGTTCTGGGAATCGCTCGGGCTCGTGACGTTCGATCCCGAGGAACGCCCCTTGCCGAAGGTCGTCGCCGCGGCGAGCGGGCTCAACATCGGCCTGTACGACCCGGAGTTCAGCCGGCCGGTACTGACCTTCTCGCATCCCGAGGTCGGGCAGCAGATCAGCGTGCTGCGCGAGCGAGGCCATCGTTTCCTCGACCGCCTGCCGCGCGGCCTCGACCCGCGGACGAGCGCGATCCTGGTGGCACCGGAGGGCACCTGGCTGCTGCTGACGCAGGCTGCGGACTGAGCCTGGAGCCCGCGACATTCCCGACGCTTTCCCGCCGGTGCGATAACATCCGCGGCCGGGCAACTGAGGACCGCACAGCATGAACTGGCGCAACACGACCGATTCCTACGGTGCGATCGCGAAGCTGCTGCACTGGAGCATCGTGCTGTTGTTGATTGCGCAGTTCATCTTCGCCAGCCTGGCCGAGGACCTGCCCGACGGCGCCGGGCAGCTCGAGATGCTCGGACGGCACAAGTCCTTCGGCATGCTGATCCTGCTGCTCGCGCTGGCCCGGATCGCCTGGCGGCTCGCGAACCCGACGCCGCGGCCTGCGCCGGGAACGCCGCGCTGGCAACGGATCGCCGCCGCCTCGACACACGGCCTGCTCTACCTGCTGATCCTCGCGCAACCGCTGGTCGGCTGGGCAATGTCCTCGGCCGGCGGGCACCCGGTAGCCCTGTTCGACTGGTTCGCTTTCCCGGCCATCGTGGCCCCGGACCATGATCTGCACGAGGCGCTCGAGGAGGTCCACGAACTGCTGGCGGGCACGATCGTCGCCGTGGCAGCGCTGCATGCGGCCGCAGCGCTTTACCACCATTTCCTGCTCCGGGACGACGTGCTGCGGCGCATGCTGCCGTTCGGGGCGAAGCGCGGCGGATGATGCGCTGGCAGATCCTGGCGGTACTCGGCCTGCTGGCCTCGAGCGGCTGTGATCGCAGGCCGCAGGACGGCGCGCCGGTGGTCGCGGCGCAGGCCGGGGATCCGGCCGGGGCGCTCGAGGACGAACTGAACATCCTCGCTTCACCCGGCTGCGGTCGAACGCGGCGGGACGGACCCCGCGGTCGACTGGGTGACGCCGTTCGAGCAGGGCACGGGCTGCAAGGTCAACGTCGCGACCGCACAGTCCCGGGTCGAGATGCTCACGCTCGTCGACCGCGGCGACTTCGACCTCGTCGTCGCCCCGAGCGACGTCGCGACGACGCTGATCGCGAACGGCAGCGTCCAGCCGATCGATCTCGCGCAGCTGCCGAGCTACGCGAACGTCGACCCGCGCCTCGAGGCCGCGCCGTGGCAGGTCGCGGAAGGGCGCCACTACGGCACGCCCTTCCAGTGGGGCCGGTACCTGCTGATCTACGACCGCGAGGCTTTCGATCGTCCGCCCGCCTCGTGGTCGGTGCTGTTCGACGAGAAGCGCCTGCCCGTGGTCGGCGCCGGTCGCGGAAAGGTGAACCTGCCGGAGGACCCGGCCTTCATCGCTGACGCAGCGCTTTACCTGATGAAGACCCGTCCCGGACTCGAGATCCGTGACCCATACGAGCTGACGGAGGAGCAGTACGCGGCCGTGCTCGAGTTCCTGCAGCAAAGGCGCGGGCTCGTACACCGCCATGTCTCGCGTGCATCGGAAATCCTCGAGGATTTCCAGCGCAACTCGGTCGTAGTCGCCGTCGCACGACCCCAGGTGGCGAAGGAACTGTCACGCAACGGCGCTGCCGTCGCGACCGTCGTCCCGGCCGAGGGTGCGAGCGGCTGGATGGACACGACGATGCTCACCGCTCGCGCGAAGCATCCGAACTGCGCCTATCGATGGATGGAGTGGTCGCTGAACGCGACGGTGCAGGGCGACGTCGCGGCCTGGCTCGGCTCGGTGCCGGCCGTGCCTGCAGCCTGCGAAGTCAATCCGAAGCTCGGGCCCGATCGCTGCGCCGACCACGGCCTCGCGGCATTCGACGAGCTGTGGTTCCGGCGGACACCAGACCCGGACTGCGCGGCCGGCGCCTGCGTCGGGCCGGAGCGCTGGGCCGCCGACTACGCGGCGCTGCTGCGCTCCGACTGAACCCGCGAGCGGAACCGGTCCGTCGTCAGGCTCGCCGGTTGCCGAGCAGGCTCACGCTCCAGACCGCGAGTGTGCTCAGCAGCACGCCGGGCACCATCTCGTAGAGATCGAAGATCCCGCCGCTGCCCTGCTTCCAGAGGATCACCGTCAGGCCGCCGACGATGATGCCGGCCAGTGCGCCGTTGCGGGTCATCCGGTCCCAGTACAGCGACATCACGATCGCGGGTCCGAAAGCGGCACCGAATCCGGCCCAGGCCCAGGCGACGAGATCGAGCACCTTGTTCTCGGGATCGAGTGCGAGCAGGAAGGCGAACGCCGCGATCACGAGTACGGCGCCACGACCCACCCAGAGCAGTTCCCCGCGGCCGGGATTGCTGCGCAGCAGTCCCTTGTAGAAGTCCTCCGCGAACGCCGAGGAGGCCACCAGCAGCTGCGCCGCGGCGGTGCTCATGACGGCCGCCAGGATCCCGGACAGGCACACGCCCGCCAGTATCGGGTGCAGGTACTTGACCGACATCAGGATGAAGGCCTTCTCGCTGTCCGGGCCCTCGAGCGCCGGGTCGAGCAACGGGATCGCCACGAGGCCGACCATCACCGCGGCGACCAGGACCACGATCACCCAGCCCATCGCGACGCGGCGCGCGGCAGGCAGCTCGTCGGCCGAGCGTATCGCCATGAACCGGGCCAGTATGTGCGGCTGGCCCGGGTAGCCGAGGCCCCAGGCGAGCAGCGAGAGGATGCCGATCGCGCCGAGTGCCTGGCCGCCGTCGGCGATGAACGGATCGAGCAGCGCGGGGTTCTGCGCCTCCAGCGTCGCGAACAGCTCCCCGAAGCCGCCGGTCAGCATCACGCCCATCGCGGCCACCATGATCAGCGCGAAGAACATCAGCGTTCCCTGCAGCACGTCCGACCAGCTGACCGCGAGGAAACCGCCGAAGAACGTGTAGGCCAGCATCACGGCGCTGCCCCAGAACATCGCCTCCACGTAGCCCATGCCGAACAGTTCCTCGAACAGACGTCCGGCCGCGACGAAGCCCGAGCTGGTGTAGAAGGTGAAGAACACCAGGATGAAAAACGCGGTCAGCGAGCGCAGCACGCGCGTCCGGTCGGCGAATCGCCGCTCGAAATAATCCGGCAGCGTCAGCGAGTCGCCGAGTTGCTCGGTCCGTATGCGCAGCGGCCCCGCCACGAACTTCCAGTTCAGGTAGGTGCCGACCACGAGCCCCGCGAGCAGCCAGACCGAGTCGAAGCCCGAGAGATAGGCGAGCCCCGGCAGGCCCATCAGCAGCCAGCCGCTCATGTCCGAGGCCTGGGCGCTGAAGGCCGTGACCCAGCTGCCGAGCGACCGGCCGCCGAGTATGAAGTCGGCCAGGTTCGCGGTACGGCGATAGGCCACGAAGCCGAGCACGAGGCAGATGCCCATGTACAGGACGATCGTGCCGATGATGATGCGCTGGTCGATCATGTTCTTGTTGTCCGCCCCGTGGCCGGGATCCCCTCTGGATCAACCAGATATGCGGAGCATCTCCCGAGACGCTAAGGAGATGCAAAGAGTAATTCACAAAAGCTTCACACGCCTCCAATCGTCGGCCCGCAGCATGGCCACCGTCGAGCTTGCCCCGCCCCCGGGCCAGGATCGACGATTCGGGACGAAGAGGCAGCATCAGCCGATTTAAGGCAGCAGGGACGGATGCGTTAAGTCCTCGCCGAACCCGACCAGCCGGAGCAGGGTAACCCCCACCTTGCTCCGGTTTTTTTTCGCCTTGCAACCTGTTGGCACCGCGATGCATCAAACGTCCGGTACCCTGCGCCAGAATCCACCGGAGCCAGCATGAATCCCCGCCCGACCGCCCGAATCGCCATGACGCTGCTGCCGCTGCTCGCTTTTCCGGCCGGCGCCTGGGAGCCGGACTGCAAGTACAGCGCGGACCGTCGCGCCGAGCTCGACGCCGCCGGAGCCGAACGGCTGGAAATCGTCGCGCGGGCCGGCGACCTGAAGGTCGAGCCGGGCCCGGGGGCCGCGGTCACCGCCAGCGGGCGCGCCTGCGCCTCCTCGGAGCAGTTCCTGGAGCAGACGCAGATCCGCACGCAGCGCGATGGCTCCGTCCTGCGCGTGTTCGTGCAGGTGCCGGACGAGATGAAGGGCGTCGGCATCTTCTATGCCTCGCTGGACCTCACGGTCCGGGTGCCCGGCTCGCTGCCCGTCAGCATCACCGACACCAGCGGCGACATCACCGTCGAGCAGGTGCGCGTCACTGCGATCACCGACAGCTCGGGCGACATGCTGCTGCGCGGCTCGCAGGGCGACGTCGAGCTGAACGACAGTTCCGGCGACCTGCGCGTCGAGAACGCCGAGGGCGCCGTCACGATCACCGACAGCTCCGGCGACATTCACGTCGATCGCGCGGGCTCGGTCCGGATCCGCACCGACAGCTCGGGCGACATCACGATCAGGGCCATCGCCGGCGACGTGCTGATCGAGCGCGACTCCTCGGGCGACATCTCGGTCGCCGATGTCGGCGGCCGCATGGAGCTGGTGGCAGACTCGAGCGGCAGCGTGCACGTCGCAGACGTCAAGGGCAACGTCAGCCTGCCGCCGAACAAGCGCGACTGACGCTCAGCCGCCGAGCTCTGCGAGCAGCCCGTCGATCATCCGGCCGGCCTGCGCGCCGTAGCCGCCGCCGAAAAGGTTGTAGTGGTTGAGCACGTGGTAGAGGCGGTATAGATCGAGCCGCGTGCCCGCGCCCGGATCGAGCGGCCAGGCCGACTCGTAGGCGGCGTAGAAGCCCCGTCCGAAGCCGCCGAACAGCCGCGTCATCGCGAGGTCCGCCTCGCGGTCCCCGTAGTAGCTTGCCGGGTCGAAGATGACAGGGTGGCCGGCCGGGTCGGCAGCCCAGTTCCCGCCCCAGAGGTCTCCGTGCAGCAGCGAGGGCACGGGCCGGTAGGTCTCGAAGAACCGGCTCGTCTGCTGCGCCAGGCGTCGGCCGCGCTCGACGATCCGCGGCCCGAGCCCCCGGGACTCGGCAAGCCCGAGCTGGAACTCCAGCCGCTCGCGCGCATAGAAGGCCGCCCAGTCCTCGCACCATTCGTTGTGCTGCGGCGTGCTGCCGATCGTGTTGTCGCGATGCCAGCCGAAACGCGCGGCCTGCCGGGCATGCAACGCGGCCAGCTGCTCGCCGAGCTGCTGCTCCGTGCGCGGGCCCGCAGCGCCGAAGTCGATCCACTCGAGCGCGAGAAAGGCGGAGCTTGCCGCGACGCCGCAGGCCAGCACCGCCGGTACGCGCAGCGCCTGCGCAGCCGAGATCTCGCGCAACGCCTCGGCCTCTGCCTCGAACATCGCGTGCCGCGCCGCGGGCGCGAGCTTGACGAACACCGGGCCACGGTCGCTCTGCCAGCGCACGCAGTGGTTGATGTCGCCGCCGTGCACGGCGCCGACCGGGGCCGGCGAGACGGAACACTCCAGCTCGGCACACAGCGCATCCATGACAGGCCGCCACTGTGCGTCGTTCGCTCGCAATTCGATCACCGGTGCCGGGTGCTGCTCGACG
>CAVYAL010000009.1:0-179127 GCA_963766505.1 uncultured Gammaproteobacteria bacterium | reverse complement strand
GACGTTCTGAGCTATCCCAGCCAGGAATCCACGGAGCAGCTCCAGCTGCCGTGCAGCGATCGCTTCCCGCGACAGCCACTGGCTGCGCTCCAGCTCGCGCCACAGTGCGACACTGTGGTGCCCCTTCAGTCGTTCGTGCAGCGGGAACAGCGCGCCGGCGACGAGGCGCGTATACAGGCTGGACGTGGCCCGCGCACTCAGCCAACGGTCGCTCCCCCACCGGCCACGGGAGCGGCGCCAGCATCCGCCGCCGCCGCGATCCTCGCGAACTCCTCAACCAGCAGCGGCACGCGCGCGGACCAGTCGTTCTGCTCGGCATATTTCCGGATCCGCTGCCGGTCCCAGTCCTTCTGCAGGGCATCGTGCAGGGCCCTGCACAGCGCGGCCTGGTCGCCCAGCGGGACGACGGCGCCCAGGTCCGCGCCGAGACGACTTCGGCATTGCCGCCGACGTCGGTCGCGACCACGGGCACGCCGCAGGCCATCGACTCGAGCAGCACGTTCGCCCCAGCCCTCGTTGCTGCTGGCCAGCACGGATAAATCTGCGGCGGCCAGCGCCATCCGGACGCGATCCGGCGGCAGCGCGCCGAGGAAGTGGACGCGATTCTGCAATCCCAGTTCGTCCACCTGCGCGCGAAGCACGGCGGAAAAATCACCTTCGGGCCCGGCGGACCCGACGGCGAAGGTAATGCAGATCCGGGTAGGACTTGCGCAGTTCGGGGAGACAGGCGATCACGCGGTGGAAGCCCTTGCGCTCGACGAGTCCGCCCACGGTCACGAGCACCGACGCCTCCGCAGCAAGACCGAACGCGGACCGCACCGCCGCACGGTCCATCGGCGTAAAGCGCTGGCTGTCCACGCCGTTGCCGACCACGACGACCCGCTCCTGCGGCAGCCCCAGCTCGAGCGCCAGCCGCTTCAGTGAACCGGAGACCGCGAAGACCCGGGACGCGCTGCGCAGCCCGGCGATCACCCGCCGCCGGAGCCGCGGGTCCCGGCTGTGCTGGGCTCGGTCCCGCGCATCGTCACCGTGCATGGCAGGCCGAGCCGCGCCCCCACTCGCGAGGCTGCAAATCCGTCCGGATAGGCGAAATGAGCATCGATCACATCGACACGTCCGGCTCGCCGCAGCCGCCGCACCGTCGCGGCGGCGCCGAGCGCCATCAGCCGGCCGTCGAACTGCTTCAGGACGCCGGGCACGCTCAGGTAGCGTGGCCGATGAATCTCGACGCCCTGCTGGATCTCGTGTACCGGCGCGACGGGACGAAAGGCGGGCCTAAGCGGCGTATCAGTCCCTGCAATGGAAACCACGGCAGCGGCGAGACCACCGTGAGCGGCAGCTGGCGCCGACGCGAAACATCCGTTCGCGGATGAATAGGCCCGCCCGCGGCTGGGCCGGCGTGGGGGAAAGCGAACTCCAGACGAGGATGGCGGGGCGCGTCTCAGCCTCGGCGCCGGCCCGCAACAGCCGTTCGTACACCTGGCGATAACGGCACACGCTGCCCGCCCAGTTGCGCTCGCGTTCGACGAAGCGCCGCCCGCGCGCGCAGCTGCGGCCAGCGCGCCCTGGCGACCAGGACCCGATCCACTGCCGGCGAGCGCCGTCGGGTCGTCGGCGCGAACAGCACGCCCGTCTCGCCGTCGCGGATCAGCTCCCGATGGCCGCCCACGTCGGAGGCGACCAGCAGCCGTCCCTGCGCCATCGCCTCGAGCGGCTTGAGCGGCGTCACGGTCTCGGTCAGGCGCATCGACTTCCGCGGATAGACGAGAGATCCACGAGGCTGTAATAGCGCTGGACGTCGTGGTGCGGAACCCGGCCGGCGAAGACGACCCTGTCCGCGAGGCCGAGCGCGCCGGCCTGTGCCTTCAGACGGTCCTCCTCGAACCGCCGCCGACGAGCAGCAACCGCACGCCCGGCTCCCGCTGACAATCCTTCGGCATCGCCGCGAGCAGCGTATCGAGGCCCTCGTAGCCGTAGAACGAGCCGATGAAACCGAGCGTAACGCATCGCCCAGGCCCGAGCTGCTCCTCCAGAGCCTGCGTCGGGCGCTCGATCGGCGGAAAGCCTCGCCGGGTTCACCGCGTTCGGAATCACCGTGACCCGCTCCGCCGGGATGCCCGCGCGCGAGGATGTCCTTGCGCAGTCCCTCGCAGATCGTCGTGACCGCATCGGCGCGCCGCAGCGTCCAGGTCTCCAGCGCGCGCGAGAGCGCGATAACGCAGGCTGCCCTCCGTGGTCGTGCCGTGGTCGACCGCGGCGTCCTCCCAGGACGCGCGCATCTCGTACACGACCGGGATGCCGAGCTTGCGGCCCGCCTGCAGCGCAGCGATGCCGTTCAGGCACGGCGAATGCGCGTGCAGGATGTCGGGCCGAGTCTGCCCCGCGATCTCCTCGATGCGACGGCGGCGTGTCCTCGATGACGGCCCACTGGTTCAGCACCGGCTTGCCTCGCCAGCCTGTGGCGGGTACCCGGGTGCGATAGAAGTGGAACCCCTCGACGTCCTCCTCGTCGGTCGTCGCGCCGTAGTGCTTCGTCGAGGTCAGCTGGAGCGTCTCCCAGCCGAGCGCCCGCTGCTCCCTGCAGGATCGCCAGCGTCCGGAACGTGTAGCCGCTGTGCAGCGGGACCGAATGGTCCAGGACGTGGAGCACCCGCAGCGTCATCCCGCCTCGCGCAGTTCAGGTCGCTGCTCGCCCGAGGTCACGTTGCGCAGGAACGCGTCGAACATCAGCACCGTCCAGAGCGGCGAGCTGTAGTCGCGCCGGCCGGCCTGGTGCTGCGTCGACCAGGTGCTGCAGATAGCGTGCGATCGAAGATGCCGGTCGACGGCCAGCGTCTCGCCGAGCACGCGCTCGCGGACCCGCTGCTTCAGCGGCCCGCGGAACCAGCGCGGCAGCGGCACCGAGAAACCCATCTTCGGCCGATACATGCATCTCGTGCGGCAGCATGCGGCTCCATCGCCTTCTTCAGCACGTACTTGCCCTCCTGGCCCTGCACCTTGAGCGAGTTCGGCAGCGTGGCCAGCCACTCGACCAGCGGGTGATCCATCAGCGGCTCGCGCACCTCGAGCGAGTGCGCCATGCTGGCGCGGTCCACCTTGGTGTTGATGTCGCCGACCAGGTAGGTCTTCAGGTCGAGGTACTGGACCAGCGCCAGCGGGTCGTCGGTGCCGGCGCGCGCCGCGTGGCGCTCGAAGACCTCGTTGACGCGGTAACCGCCGAGCTGCCGCACGGAAGGCCGGCGAGAACATCTGGCTGCGCATCGGCTCGCGGATGATCGAGACGCTGTGGAGGTACGCCTCGACGCGAGGTGCGCGCCAGCGACTCGAACGTGGTCTTGGCGCGAAACACCCGCGGCGCCCAGTCGGCCTTCGGGTAGACGCGGCCGAGGAGCCCGAACACGGGCCGGCGCACGCCCAGCGGCATCATCGAGCGCAGCCGCTCCTCCATCAGGTGCATCCGGTAGCGGCGGTAGCCGCCGAAGTTCTCGTCGCCGCCGTCGCCCGACAGCGCCACCGTGACGTGGCTGCGGGCGAGCTGGCAGACGCGGTAGGTCGGGATCGCCGAACTGTCGGCATAGGGCTCGTCGTAGATGCCGGCGAGCTGGTCGATCAGGTCGAAGTCGTCGCTCGCGACGTGGTCCACGAAATGCGCGCGTGTGGTAGCGCTCGGCCACCATCTGCGCGAAGCGCGTCTCGTCGAAGGCCGGGTCGTCGAAGGCGATCGAGCAGGTGTTGACCGGGTCGCTCGAGATCCGCGCCATCGTCGCGACGACCGCGCTCGAGTCCACGCCGCCCGAGAGGAACGCGCCGAGCGGCACCTCCGAGATCATCCGCAGCCGGATCGACTCCTCGAGCCGGCGGTCCAGTTCCTCGCAGGCCTCGGGCAGCGTGATCGGGCTCGTCGAGCGTGAAGCGTACGTCCCAGTACTCGACCGGCTCCGGCAGCGGCTGGCCGCGCCTGACGGTGAGCCGTGTGCGCGGGCGGGAGCTTGCGCGTGCCGGTGAACATCGTGCGCGGCTCGGCCACGTAGCCGAGCGCGAAGTATTCCTCGACCGCGCAGGGGTCGATCTCGCGGCCGAGGCCCGGGATGCACCAGCAGCGACTTGAGTTCGGAGCCGAAGAGCAGCGTGCCGTCCGGCAGCAGCGAGTAGTACAGCGGCTTGACGCCCGAGCCGGTCGCGCGCGAGGAACAGCGTCTCGCGGTTCCGGTCGTAGAGCGCGAACGCGAACATGCCGCGGAAGCGGTCCACGCAGGCCTCGCCCCAGGCCTCCCAGCCGTGGACGATCACCTCGGTGTCGCTGCGGGTGTGGAACACGTGTCCCAGCGCCTGCAGCTCCGGGATCAGCTCCTGGAAGTTGTAGATCTCGCCGTTGAACACGACGACGACCGAGCCGTCCTCGTTGTAGAGCGGCTGCTGGCCGGTGGCGAGGTCGATGATCGACAGCCGCCGGTGGCCCAGGCCCACACCGGGCTCCAGGTGCAGGCCCTCTCCGTCCGGCCCGCGGTGGGCCTGCGAGTCGTTCATTCGCTGCAGCAGCGCGCGATCGATCTCGCGGCGTGAGCGGGTGTCGAAGATGCCAGTTATTCCGCACATGGTAGTCGAGGGGCCCTCACCCGGCCTTCGGCCACCCTCTCCCACCGGAGGTGGGAGAGGGCTGGGGTGAGGGTCCGGTGTCCAGCAAATCGTCGTACAGGTCCAGGTAGCGCTGGACCATCGCGTCGAGGCTGAAATTCTGCACGGCCCGCACTCGGCCTGCCTCGCCATGGGCCTTCCCCAGGGCTGGATCCGTGAGGTAAGGCAGCAGGGCCTCCTCCAGCGCACGCTCCCGGTCGGGCTCGTAGAGCGTTCCAGTGGCGCCGTCGACGACGAGCTCGGGGTTGCCGCCTACGCTGCGTGGCCACCACCGGCAAACCGGTCGCCATGGCTTCGAGGATCGTGTTCGAGATGCCCTCGTTCATCGACGGGAGCGCGAACACGTCGAACGAGCGCAGGATATCGGGCGTATCGTCGCGGGCACCCAGGAATTCTACCCGGTCGGAGATTCCAAGCGCTGCGGCGAGATCCTGCAGTCGTGTCCAGAGCGGTCCGTCACCGACGATGACGAGACGCAGGCGGCCCGCCAACGGCGTGCGTGCGTCGAGGAGACCGCGGAATGCCCGCAGCAGCGACTCCTGGTTCTTGACCGGATCGAGGCGGCCGACAGTGCCGATGGTGATCGGACCCTCACCCTGCCCTCTCCCGGCGGAGCCGGGAGAGGGTGGCCGAAGGCCGGGTGAGGCTCCGCCCCCTCGCCCGCTCAGCGGGAGAGGGTGGGGTGAGGGCTCTGCCCCCTCGCCCGCGTCAGCGGGAGAGGGTTGGGGTGAGGGCTCTGCCCCCTCGCCCGCGTCAGCGGGAGAGGGTGGCCGAAGGCCGGGTGAGGGCTCTTCCTCCGGTCTGAATCTCTCCGTATCCACCCCGCTGTAAATCTGCCTGATACGCGCAGGGTTCACACGCACGTCCCGCTCCAGCCAGCGCGCGATGTCCTGTGACATCGGTACGTAGCGATGAATCACGGGGCGGCAGGCGCGACGAATCCGCAGGTTCTTGCGATTCTGCCCACGTGGATCCGAAGCCTCCCAGCCGTGCTCGCCGTGCACACGGCGCGGGACGCCGGCCGCGGCCGCGATCCATTGCAGGTCGATCGTACCGAGGTTCCGCGTGTGAATGATGTCCGGCCGCAGCCGCCGCAGCGTTTTCCAGACCAGCGCGTAGGCCGGGAAATCCTTGCCCGGACGCTTGCCAATCGGGATCACGTCAACGTCCTTGCGACTGATCCTCCGCCGATACTCCGGGTTGAATCCGGCCAGGCAGACGATCGCGTGCCTGTAACGCTCCGGCGGCATGCGGTTCACGATGTTGACGAGGCCGTTCTCCAGCCCGCCGAAGTCGAGCCTGTGTATGACGTGGGCTATCAGCGGCGGGGCATCGCCCGTCATTCGCTGCAGGCCCCAGGCCGGAAGCCCGCGCGCACGCAGTCACCATGATCACGGACGAAGGCTTCAAGCCGTTCAGCGGCCCCCGCGTCTGCGGGTGTCGCCAGCGTGATGATTCGCTCGTCACTCGCATCCCGCGAGACGAATGCGGCGGCTTCGAAGGCCTTGGCCCGGTACTTGCTCACCGTGGCCCGGTCACCGACCTGGAACCACGTCCAGACCAGGTAGTCCTCGCCCGGCTGGCGCACCAGCTGTGTCCAGCAGCATCAGCTTCCCGCCGTCCCCGAATTCCAGCGCTCTCGTACTAGAGCGAACCAGGCTCTCGTCCTCTTCGGTGGTCAGACGATTTCCATAGGAAATCATCTCGGCTCCGGCAGTTACCCCGAGGCCATAGACGGCGACAAAGACGTCCACCGTGCTCGCGGTCGAGTCACGGTAGACTCCAGAGCGTTCAGTCAGCGCCCCGGAATACAAGGGGCGCCAGGCCTCGACGGCCTCCTGGGGGCCCTGCCATCCTCTGCCCGGCGCCGGCAGTCCCGCCAGCGCTCCCGGATCCTGAGTCCGCGCGGCAGCCCTCGCGACGGACGAAGCCAGGTACGGTGGACCGGACAGCGGGATCAGCAGCGACAGCAGCACCACGAGCCAGGAAGCCATGCCCAACGGCGCTGCTGACGGCAGCGACGCGGGCGACCCGACGGGGCGGACCGTGCTGGCGGCTCCTCGTCCCGCCAGCGCCGGCCGATCCAGAACATCGCGAAGATCACGATCAGGAAGAAGACTCGTCCGAAGGTCACGTGCTCCTTGCCAGGGCCGAAGTCCATCTCCGTCAAGTGGGACACGCCGATCGTGATGTACACGCGCAGACCGTTCGCGATTATCGGAACCACGACGAAGGCCGCCATCGAGAGCAACCGCTTCCACCAGCTCCGATAGGTCAGGAACGAGTACAGCACGCCGAGCACGAAGCCGGTGATCACGTAGTTCAGGCCGCTACAGGCCTTCGCGACCTCGAAATTGCCGGACGGGATGCTGATGTACATGTGATTGCGCAGGATCGGGACGCCGCTCAGCCGGAGGGCTTCGGTCGCGACGTCCGCCGTAATCTGCATCAGCAAAGGGACGAGCGCTCGTCCCATCGGGACCGCGAAGAACAGGAAGACGAGTGGCAGCGCCAGAATGCGGGTGGCGGGCCAGCCTAGGATGGCCGAATACCGCGGCGGGAATCATCGCAACGGCGGCAGCCTGTTCCAGCACAAGCACGCCGGTGCCCCTTGCCACGACCCAGGCGGCGGTGGCAAGCAGCAGCAGCAGCAGGCCAGGCCACCCCGGCGACCATGCAATTCCGTGCAGCTCGGCCCGCTGGCGCCACGCCAGCCAGACGGAAATCGGCAGGATCAGGTAGCCGTGCGAAAACGCTGCATCGGAAGACCACTTCTGCACGATCGACAGGAAGGTCGCATGGTATGTCCATACGATCACGATCACTGCGACAGCCAGCGACCGAGCAGCAGGTTGCGGCTCTTTTCAGCCACGTCGGACCTCCGTGTCTCCCGGGCCAGCGTCCTGTCGAGCTCGCAGCAGACTCACGATCTGCGCGCCGAAAACGAGCAGCGAAACCAGCATCGCGCCTCCCGCCAGCAGGAATTCGCTACGCCCTTCCTTCATCTCTGCCAGGTCGCGCTCGCTGAGCCACTTCGCCGCGGCCCGTGTCGTAGACCTCGTTGAACGTGTGGCCCGAGCCGAAGCCGCTGAAAGCGAATCCCCATTCGCGAAACTGGCCGACCATCGTTGTCTGGATCAAGGGCTATGGCCAACTGCTCGAACGAACTTGGCACCGCTCCCTCGTTCAGCAGAAAGGTGGCGGGCGGGTCGTTCGGCGCCCAGTCGAAGTCTGGAACTACACCCACTTCGGCGCCGATCGCATTTCGCAGGCGGACCATGTCCTCGCCCGGCGTGATCGTCGTCCAGAGCCACACGGCCGGCACGAGCATTCCGAGCATGGCCGCCAGGATACCCAAGCGACGCGAACCCGCCTTGTTCGACACACGGCCCACTGTGGTCCTTGTCTCCGTTACCAGCAGATGCCGTCGTGGCCGGCCGGACCGGTCGCGCCCGGCGGCAGCCCGGCGAGATCCACGACCAGCTGGTCCTGCCGCAGGTTCGCGCCCAGCGCGGCCCGCGTCTCGTCATTCAGCAGGCCCAGCAGCACGACCTCGCCGTGCGCGACCACCTCGGCGCAGTCCTGCGACATCAGGTTGCCGATGTGCGGGATGCTGTGCTCGATGTAGCGCTTGTTCGCGCCCAGCAGCCGCGAGAGATTCACCTCCGGGTCGTAGATGCGCAGGTCGTAGCCCTTGCCGATCAGGCGCTCGGCGACCGCGACCAGCGGGCTCTCGCGCAGGTCGTCGGTGCCGGCCTTGAAGCTCAAGCCGATCATGCCGACCTTGCGTTTCCCCGCGCGCATCACGAGCTCGAGCGCGTGGTCGATGTGCGCCCGGTTGCTGCCCATCACGTTGCCGAGCATCGGCGTCGTCACGTCGTTCATCTTGCCGAGGTAGGTGAGCGCACGAAGGTCCTTCGGCAGGCAGGAGCCGCCGAACGCGAAGCCGGGCTTCAGGTAGGCCGTCGAGATGTTGAGCCGCTTGTCGCGGCAGACGAGGTCCATCACCTCGCGCGAGTCCACGCCCACCGAGCGCGACAGGCGGCCGATCTCGTTCGCGAACGTGATCTTGACCGCATGGAACGCGTTGCAGGCGTACTTGAGCATCTCGGCCACGCCCACCGAAGTGACGACGAACTCGCACTGCAGGTGGCCGAACACCTCGCGCAGCATGTCGGCGAGCCGCTCGTCCTCGGTACCGATCACCGTGAACGGCGGATTGTCGTAGTCCTTGATCGAGGATCCCTCGCGCAGGAACTCCGGCTGGAAGCCGAGCCCGAAGTCGCGGTCGGCCTGCTTGCCGCTCGCGGACTCGAGTCCTGCGCGAACCACGGAATCCATGCTGCCCGGCTCGATCGTCGAGCGCATCACGACCGCGTGGTAGCCCTGCTTGTCCTTCAGCGCCGCGCCGATCTGCTCCGAGACCCGGGCGACCGCCGAGAGATCCTGGCTGCCATTCGCGCTCGACGGCGTGCCGACGCAGATGAAGGACAGGTCTGTCGCGTGCACGGCTCCGGCGACGTCGTCGGTGACGCGCACGCGGCCGCTCGCGACCACCTCGGCGGTCAGTTCCTGTATGCCCTCCTCGACGATCGGCGAGCGCCCGCTGCGGATCAGGTCGAGCTTGAGCGGGATCGAGGTCCACGCCGACGACCTCATGGCCGTCGCGAGCGAGGCAGGCCATCGAGACCGCGCCGACGTAACCGAGTCCAAAAATGCTGATTTTCATGAGATTTTCTTTGCTGCGTCCCTGCGATCAGTATAGAAGCGGCGTGCGTTGCGATCTGTGACGGGCTGCTTATGACAACACGGCCTCAGGCGGCCCTGGCGCCGCGGCCGGCGGACTTGCGCTCGAACGCATGCTCGATGATCCCGTCCAGCCGTCGCATCGAGCTCGGCCAGCTGTGGTGCGACAGCACCCGCGCGCGTCCCGCCGCGGCGAGCCGGCCACGGCGTTCCGGGGACTCCAGGATGCCGAGGATGGCCTCGATCAACTCCTCGCGCGAGTCGCAGGCCAGCAGGTGCTCGCCCGGAACGGCGTCCACGCCGCCCGAGGCCTGCCGGCTGCAGACCACCGGCACGCCCATCGCCAGCGACTCGAGGATCTTGTTCTGCGTGCCGCGGGCGATGTCGAGCGGCGCGATGGTAAGAGCTGCGCGTGTGACGTAGGGGCGCACGTCCGGCACCGAGCCGGTGACCGTGACGCCCGGGAGCCTGCCGAGCTCGCGGATCTCATTCGAGGGGTCCGCACCGACGATCTCGAAGCGGGTGCCGGGCCGTCGCCGCTGCAGCTCGGGCAGCACCTCGCCGCAGAAGCCGAGCACGGCCTGCTGGTTCGGGAAGTAGTCCATGCGGCCGACGAACGTGACGAGGTCCGGCTCGTAGGGCTCGCGCGCCTGGCTGGAAGAACTGCGCGTCCACTCCGTTCGGGAACCAGTCCGTGGGGCCGCTCGCGCCAAGCGCGCGCAGCGACTCCATCTCGGCGCGCGTCGTGCAGGTGGAGAGGTCGAACTCCCCGGCCAGCTGGCGCTCGGTGCGCTCGAGCTTGACGGCCTCGAGCCAGTAGCCCGCCGAGAGCGGGAACGGCTTGTGCTGCGAGTACTCGCGCCACTTCTGCGAGTCCATGTCGCCGAAGTCGATGATCCGAAGCCGCGCCGGGATGTCGCGGACGTACGGCGCGACCGACGAGCAGTGCACGAACACCAGGTCCAAAGGACTCGCGGAGCCGTTCGAGGTCGATTGCGCCGCGTGCTCACGGATCCGCTCGCGCAGCCGTGGTGAATGGAAGTACCCGAAGCTGGACGGCCGGGTGGTCGGCAGCCAGGCCACCATCCGGGGCCAGGCCACGCGATCGTCCACGACCTCGACGAGCCGCGTCGAGCAGTGCTCCGCGAGACCCGCGGCCTCGTCCAGCTCCGCCTGGCTGCGCGCCAGCGAAGCGACGGTCACCTCGTGCCCCTGCTCGTGCAGGTGACGGATGATGTTGAACGGCCGGATCTTGCCGCCGCGCTTCGGCGGGAACGGCACGCGATGACAGACGAAGAGCACCTTCATGCCGCGAGCGCCTGCTTGAGTTCGTCGGCGATGCTGCCGGCGCCCCGGCCGTCGAGGTACAGCCGGCACCAGATCTCGAGGTTGATCAATCCGAGCAGGTGATCCGTGCGATCGGCGCGCTGCTGCTCGTGCTCGCGTATGGTCCGCTCGACCGCGTCGGGATCCAGCAGTCCGCGGCGGACGACCGATTCCCGCGACAACAGGTCGCGCAGCATCGGCGCGAGCTCGGCGCGCAGCCAGGCGCCCATCGGCGCGCCGAAGCCGCGCTTCTCGCGGTGCAGGATCGAGTCGGGCAGCACGCCCTCGAGCGCGCGCTTCATGATGTGCTTGAGCTCGCCGCCGCGCACCTTGAGCTGCCCCGGCATCGTCGCGGCCAGCTCGACGAGCCGCTGGTCGAGCAGCGGCACCCGGCACTCGAGCGAGACCGCCATGCTCATCTTGTCGGTCAGCATCAGCAGGTCGTCCGGCAGCTGCGTCGCGAAGTCCACGTCCATCAGCTGCCGCAGCGGGTCGTCGGTGAGTGCCGAGCGGAAACCGCGCGCGATGCAGTCGTCGAACTCGGCGGCCGCCTGCTTGCATCAGCGCCGCGCGCTCGCCAGCGTCGAATACCTGCATGTAGGCCCGGTAGCGCTCCTCGAACGGCAGCGAATCGGCGAGCAGGAAGGCCTTTGCGAGCCGCGTCTTGTTCAGCAGCCGGTTGTGGCGGTCGCTGGGCAGCGCCTTCGCGAGCGGCGCGATTACGCCTGAGCGGATCGCGCCCGGGATGCGCCGGTACAGGCTCCGGTAATGCTCGTCCAGGTAGCGCTTGTAGCCGCCGAACAGCTCGTCGCCGCCGACGCCCGAGAGGATCACCGTGACGTCCTGGCGCGCGAACTTCGAGACGAGGTAGGTCGTGATGAAGGCCGCGTCCGAGATCGGCTCGTCCATGTGCCAGATCAGTTCCGGCAGCAGCGTCGCGACGTCCGGCTGCACGACGATCTCGTGGTGATCCGTGCCGAACTGCTCGGCGACCTGCCGCGCCCAGGGCAGCTCGTTGTAGAGCTCGGCGCCGGTCGAGCCGCGGAAGCCGATCGAGTAGGTCTTGACCGGCTGCGAGCTGTGGCGGCTCATGAACGCGACGACCGCGCTCGAGTCGATGCCGCCGGAGAGGAACGCGCCGATCGGCACGTCGGAGACCATCTGGTCGCGCACCGCGCGCTCGATTTCCGAGCGGACCGCGTCGCACCAGTCCTGCTCGCTGCGCCCGGTGTCGATCGCAGGCGGCAGCCGGTAGAACTGCCGGATCTCGCTCCGGCCGTCCTCGACGACCAGCACGCGGCCGGGCTCGAGCTTGCGCATGCCCGGCGAAGATCGCATTCGGGCGCCGCGACGTAGCCCACCGACAGGTACTGGGCCAGCGCCGAGGGGTCGAGCCGCGCCTCGATGCCCGGCACCGCCAGGATCGCCTTCGCTTCAGAGGCGAAGATCAGCTCGGAGCCGGTGTCGGCGTAGTAGATCGGCTTGATGCCGTAGGCGTCGCGCGCGACCAGCAGCCGGCGGCGGCGGCGGTCCCAGAGCGCAAGCCCGTACATGCCCTCGAGCTTTGCCAGGAACTCGTCGCCGAATTCCTCGTAGGCGTGCACCGCGACTTCCGAGTCGCTGTGCGTCGCGAAGCGGTGCCCGCGGGCCTCGAGCTCGCGGCGCAGCTCGCGGAAGTTGTAGATCTCGCCGTTGCAGACCACGACGACCTGGCCGTCCTCGCTCGCGATCGGCTGGTGGCCGCCCGCGACGTCGATGATCGACAGGCGCCGCATCCCGAGCAGCAGCTCGCCGTCGGCGTAGCGGCCCGAGTCGTCGGGACCGCGATGGACGATCGAGTCGCCCATCCGGTCGAGCGTCTCGGGCGGGCGCCGGCTGCCGCCTGCGAGCGAGATGATCCCGTAGATTCCGCACATGCGCGCGACCTCAGCCCAGGTACTTCGCGACCGGCGGGCCGACGAGCTGCGTGAACTTGAGCGGCATCTTGCGCCACAGCTCGATCGCCCGGGCGTACTTCGGATTCGTCGGGCTCAGGTTCGGCATTTCCTTCAGGCGCACCAGGAAATACTCGTAGTAGAGCTGCTCGGGCTCGAAGCCCCAGTAGGTCTTGAAGTCGTAGGCGCCGGTGCCCTTCTTGCTGCGGCCGTAGTCGAAGATCCGGCAGCCGCGCTGCTTCGCGCGCTCCATGACCTCCCAGTACATGAAGTCGTTGCCGGCGACGGCCCGCGCCTGCTGCGTGCCGCCGCCGTAGTACGGCAGCACCTCGTCGCGGAAGTAGAAATTGAGCACGCTCGCGACCGGGCTGTCGTCCTTGAGGATCGTGACGATGTCGCAGTCCTCGCCGAACACGTCCAGCAGGATCTCGAGGTAGCGCTTCGAGAACACCGGCGTGCCGAGGTTCCTCAGGCTCTCCGAGTACATGTCGTAATGGCGGTCGGCGCTGCGCTCGACCTCGCCGCGCAGTTCCTGCTTGATGCCCTTGCGGACCATCGCGCGCTGCTTGCGCGGGATCGCGAGCATGTTCTTCTCGGATTCCTCGTCGATCGGCTTCCGGAACGTGACGTAGAGGTCCTTGCAGGGCCAGTCGGGGTGCATCCGGCGGCGGTTGCGGAACTCGAGATAGTCCACGTTCAGCTTGCGGGCCAGCTCGCAGGCCGCCTGCTCGAGCGCTGCGAAGGTGGCCTCGTCGGCCGCGACGATGCCGCCATAGACGCAGAACGGCGTCGAGATCAGCGAGTTGCCGAACAGCAGGCTCTTGACCTGCGCGAGCGGCAGCACGCCGCGGATTTCGCCGTCGGACTCGGCCAGCAGGTAGTGGGTACGGTGACCGAACGCGCGATGCAGGACGTCCTGCCATTCGGCGAGGTGGAAGAACGTGCCTTCCGGGTGGGCGGTGACGAAGGCGTTCCAGGCGGCGCGGTCGGACTCGTTGAAGGATCGAACCGAGATAAGACCCTCACCCTGCCCTCTCCCGGCTTCGCCGGGAGAGGGTTCCGCCCCCTCGCCCGCGCCAGCGGGAGAGGGCTGGGGTGAGGGCTCTGCTCCCTCGCCCGCGCCAGCGGGAGAGGGCCGGGGTGAGGGCCGTTCCGCTCCCTCGCCCGCGCCAGCGGGAGAGGGTTGGGGTGAGGGCTCTTGATAATCAAACGCCAAAGACTTCATCCATCCGTCCCCAGCGAAAATCGGTGAGCAGGCGCTCGAGCCTGGGATACATCGAGTCCAGGTTCAGGTAGTGCCGGAACCGTGACTTGAGCGGCGCGCCCTGCACGCGGGGCTGGTCGGGGTCCACCTCCCAGGGGTGGAAGTAGAAGAGCCCCGGCTGGCGGTCGGTCTCGTTCACGCGCGCGAGCATCTTCCGGTAAAGGCCGTAGGGCAGCAGCCGGAAGTAACCGCCGCCGCCGCAGGGATAGTTGCGCTCGCCGAGGCGAACCGTCGTAACCGGGATCTCGAGGATCGCGCCGGGCCGTACCCGGAACGGGAAGCGCGGCGCCTCCGGCATGCCGTACAGATCGTGGCGGATCGGGTAGATGCTCGAGCTGTAGACGTGCCCGGTCTCCTGCAGCACGTCGAGCGCCCAGAGGTTCTTCGCATTGATCGAGTAGCTCGGCGCCCGGTAGCCACGCACCTCGACGCCGCCCAAGTCCTCGAGGATCCCCTTGGTCCGCGTCACGTCCTCGCGGAACTGCTCCGGCGAGAAGTTGTGCACCCGGGCGTGGTCGTAGCCGTGGCTCGCGAGCTCGTGGCCCTCATTCACGATGCGCCGGATCAGCGCCGGGTGGCGCTCGGCGATCCAGCCGAGCACGAAGAAGGTTCCGCGAACCTGCCTGTCGGCGAACAGGTCCAGCACCCGGCCGGTGTTGTGCTCGACCCGCGAATCGGCGCCGGCCCAATGCATCCCGCGGGATCGTCCGCTCGAACGCGGCGACCTGGAAATACTCCTCGACGTCCACGGTAAGCGCGTTGCGCAGCGGCCCGCTGGCTCGACGGCAATGGGTTCGAGCTGGAACGGCTGCACGGCGCATCCATCGCTCACCGCTCGGCTTGACCGTTGCGTAGGGACTCCAGACGCACGCGAAGGCCCACCCACCAGCCGTCGTAGTCCCGGTCGCCCGAGCGGTTCAGGTATCCTGCCTCGGCCGTCGTGAGCAGCGTGGCTCCCAGGTCCCGGTTCGGCGCGGAAGACGAACTGCGTGTCGTAGTAGCGGCGCGACTCGAGCTCGGGCGGCTCCCCTTGCAGCGTATAGACCTCGCGATCGGCGTACGAAGCGGCGAAATCAAGCGAAAAGTTCGAGGCCAGCCGGCGCCTGACATCCAGCGCCACGCCGCTCGTCTGCTCGTCCTGCTGGGCCCGCGCAAGCTGGACCCGGAGATAGTCCTTCTCTCGTCCGGTGGCCGCCAGGCGAACCCGTGTACGCGTGCCGTCCGCGGTCAAGGCCACCCGCGCCCGTCGCAGCACGTACGGCGCCGAGTTGAACGCGCCCGGATCGAGATCGGGATCGCTGATCGGCGGCAGGTCCCCCGGATCGAAATCGCCGATGCTGAGCCGGCGGGTCTGCACGGTCGGACTCTCGTCGTAGCTCGCATCCAGGCGCAGGAACCGCGCCTCGCGATGAAAGCTGAAGGAATAGCTGTTGCCGAAGAAGCGGTCGCCCACCCGGGCCTCCGCCGACATGCGGTCGTGCGGGTCCCAGCGCAGCCCGGCGCTCCAGTAGTCGCTGTCGAGTCCGCCCTGCGTCGTGCTCTCCAGCAGGTCGCTCTCGAGGCCCGCATCGCCCACCAGCGAAAGCGAATCCGAGAGCTGCCAGCCGAAGTCGACGCCGGCCCGCTCGTACTGGTACGGAATGGACCGTCTCGAAGTCTGAGCGCTGCCACTCGTAGAAGACGCCGCCACTCAAGCGGGAACCGGTGCTCGTCGAGCCTGCGCGTACCCGGGCGAACTGGTCCTCCGAGTCCTGCTGCCCGCCGAAGCGGATCACCTGGTTCTCGTTCGGGCTCGGCTGGTCGAGGAACCAGACGCGCCCGTAGCGGTACTGCGCCAGCAGGTCCACGCGGCGGAACTGCTTGCGCAGCGTCGGCGCGATGCTGGCCGCCGCACGCTCGGACAGGTTGCTCGGACCGAAGACCCCGCGCCCGCCGTAGTTCGCGCCTTGCGACGGATCCACTATGGCATCCGTATAGCTCGCCTGTCCGTCGAGGTAGAACAGATCGGGCACCGCGATCCAGCGGCCGTTGGCGGCGAGGCGGTGGCTGATGCTGTTGTAGTCCTGGTCGTCCCAGAGCCGGCCGACCAGGGCGTAGTCCAGCGCGGCGGTCGCGGCGTCCGAAGAATACGAGGTGTAAAGGCCCGGCACGGCCTCCAGGCCGAACAAGCCCAGCTGGTCGTCGCCGTCCTGCGCAAGATTGATGTTGTCCACGTACTGGACCGCCGCCTCGATGCGCGGCTCCACCACGATGCCGGCCGGCAACGCATCCTGCCAGGACGCGCTGCCGTACTCGCCGCGGTGCGACGACTGGTAGGGCAGTTCCTGAGCCCGGGCGGTCACCGGACCCGCCAGCGCCACGGCCACCGCAAGCGTTATCAGCGACCGCCGGTGCTCACGCGAGCCGACGCCGTGGCCGGCGTGAAAGACCTTCATGCATTCCCCTTCCCCGTATCGACCGGATGCTCGTGGGCCCGGCCGTACCCCTGCCGGTAGTAGTAGTGGCCGTAGTAACGGCTGAGCGCCGAGCTGCGGACCTGGTTCAGCACCGCGGCGACCGGCGTGGACTTGTCGACAAGGGCTACCGCGTCCTTGACGGCGCGCTGCTCGGTCGAATCCGCGCGCACGACGAGCAGCACCTGGCCCGTGTAGCGCGTCGCCACCTGCGCCTCGTTGGTGGCCAGCAGCGGCGGCGAGTCGACGATGATCACGCCATGCCCGACCCGGGCGGTGAGTTCCTGGAACAGGCGCTCCATGCGGGACCCGGCGAGGAGTTCCGGTGCACGCTCGTGGTACTTGCCCGCCGGGACGAAGAACAGGCCCTCGACCGTGGTGCGGTAAGTCACGGCGGCCACGTCCATGCCGGGATCGTCGAGCACGTCGTTCAGGCCCGGGGCATCGGCGAGCCCGAGTGCAGGCGTGAGACCGGGCCGGGCCACGTCGCCATCGACGAGGATCACCCGCAACTCGCGATCCCGCACGATGCTGAGCGCGAGGTTGAGCGAGACGAAGCTCTTGCCCTCCTCCGGCAGCGCACTCGTGACCAGGATGGCGTTGTTGCGTGCGCCGCGCGATGTTCTGCAGCAGTGGCCACTTGATGCGGCGGATCTCGTCGTCGGTCTGTCGCGCCAGGCTCGCAGGCGGGAGCCTGCCTGCGTTGCGCAGCCGGTCGAAATCAAGCTCCACGACTGGCTTGAGGTCACGGGCCGTGGCGCCGGACAGATCGGCCACCGGTGGTGGAGCCTGCTGGGACCTGTCCGGCAGCGGCTGCGGCGCGAGCGCGGCAGCATCCTCCCGGGCGGCAGGTTGCGCGTCCTTGCGAGCCTTCTGAAGGGCTTTTTCCACGATGCTCATGCTCTTGGGCTCCTTCAGCCGACCAGGTTGCGCAGCGCGGTGCGCAGGTGATCCGTCAGCACGATGTTGAGAACATAGGCGACGAACAGCAGCCCGAAGGCTCCCGCCACCATGACGCCCTGCCGCCGATACCAGGGCTCGACGGAATCGCGCAGCGCCGCGGTCACCGCGCCCAGCACCGGGATGCCGGTGACCTTCTCGAGTACGTCACGCGACGTGAACGTCGGATGCAGCTGGGCCAGCAGCGCGGCGAGACCCAGTCCTGTGCCGAGCGCCGCCAGCAGCACGAGCGTATCGAGCGCCAGGCGCTTCGGACCGCTCGGCTGCACCGGCTGGCTCGGCGGCTCGATGACGCGGAACTTGACGTTCTCGGTGGTCTGGTCGGCCTGCTGGGAAATCCGTGCCGACTCGAGGCGCTGCAACAGCGTGTCGTACTGTTTCTTGTTGACTTCGTAGTCGCGGTTCAGCCGCGCGAGTTCCGCCTCGACTTCCGGTATCGCATCGACACGCGACCGGAGCTGTCCGATGGCGGCCTGCTGCGAAGCGATCTGGCCGCGCATCTCGGCGAGGTCGGCCTCGGCCTGGCTCAGGTTGAGTCGCAGGGTCTGGTAAACCGGATTGGCATCCAGGCTCTGCGCCACCTGCGCAGCCGCGCCGCTCGGCGGAGCCACGCTGCTCGAGATCGTCGCACCCGAGCTCTTCTCCTCCTCGAGCCGGGCGATCGTCTCGTTGATGGCCCGCACCTGTGGATGCTTGTCCGTGTACTGCAGCATCAGCTGGTCGCGCTGCGCCTTGTACTGGGCGATCTGGGCGTCGATCGGGTTGGACTGGCTGGCACCGCCCATCAGTCCGAAGGACGGCTCCTCGCCGCGCAACTGCCGGTTCAGCTCGTCGCGCCGCGCCTGCAGCTGGTTGTAGACCTGCTGCATCTGCTGCAGACGGCCCATCTCGGCCTCGAGGCGCTGGTAGTAGTCACCTGTGGCGCCGGGCATCAAGCCGACGTTCTGCTGCTTGAAGTCCGCGAGGCGCTGCTCCGCCTGCGATCAGCTTCTGCTCGTACTCGCCGATCTGGGACTCGAGGAAGCGCTGGGCAACGCCGGCGTCGGTGCGCTTCAGGCCGAGGCTGTCTTCCATGAAGGTATCGAGCAGCGTGCGCACGACCGCATGGGCCACGCTTCGGGTCCTGGTCCTGGAACGACACCTGGAACGTGTTCGCGCCGCCGCGGCGGCTGACGGACCGCGACAGGGCGATGCGGCTCTGCAGCGAGTCGAGCACGGCCTCCTGCTCGCGGGGCGTCTTGGCGGCCAGCATCATGTCGGTCTGCTGGGCCACCTTCTCGAGGTTCGGTCGGCTCAGCATGACCGCCTGCATCATCGCGACCTGGCTCATGACGTCGCGGTTGACCGCGAGACCGGTGAGGAGCGGCCGCAGCAGGGACTCCGTATCGACGTAGACCTGGGTGCTCGATTCGTAACGGTCCGGCATCGTCTGCACGAAAATCCAGCCGCCGACAGAGATGACCCAGGCCAGCACGACCGCCAGCCAGCGGTAGCGCCAGGCGCCGCGCAGCAGGACCAGGATTTGGGAGATGATTTCTTGCATGGTTTACGTCAGCCGTCTTTTGCCTATTTAACCCTTTGCCAGCAACTGCGGTGTGCGTGGGTTAACAGAATGTTCTGGAAGTGACTAGCAACTAGTGACTAGCGGATAGTGACCGAGAGACCGAGCATCGGTATCAGAAGCGGCTCTCGGGGATGATCAGCACGTCGCCGGGATGCATCGGGATGTTCGCGGATATGTCGCCCTTGTCCACGAGGTCGCGCAATCGGACGGGAATGCGGAGCTGCTGGCCGTCCTGCTGGCGCACGATGGCGGCGCGGTTGCCGGAGGCGAACTCGGCGAGCCCGCCCACCGCGATCATCACGTCCAGCAGCGTCATGTTGGCGCGATAGGGCAAGGACTGCGGCTGCGCGGCCTTCCCTACGACGCGGATCTGGTCGGCGTAGGCGCCGACGAAGCTCGTGATCATGACGCTCACTGTCGGGTTGCGCACGTACTCCGAGAGCGCCGTCTCGAGGTCCCTGGCAAGGTCGGGCGCGGTCTTGCCCTCGGCGGGCACGCCCTCGATCAGCGGTGTCGAGATCATGCCGTCCGGTCGGACCGGGACCGTGACCGTGAGTTCCGGATGATTCCAGACGAAGACCTGCAGCGTGTCCCCGGGACCGATCCGGTACTCGGTCTGTGGGGCCGCGTCCATCGGCATCGCGCTGCCGACGACTTCCGGTTCGCTTGCGCAGCCACCAACGAACGCAACCGATGCGACCATGACGGCGGCCGACATCACGCCCGCCATCTTCATACAAAAAAGATTCACAATTGATCGCATCATATTGAAATCCTTATTATTTCAATACCTTTACTTGACTAGTTGCTGTTGCAGATTCTTTGCGTCCGCGCGCTGTGCCTCTGGAATCTGCTCGAGGTTCACCTTGCCTATGGCCTCGCGTGCGGCAGTCGTGTCGCCTTTCTTTGCAAGCGCCGCCGCGTAGTGGTAAAGCACCTCTGAGTTTCCGGGCAGCCCCTTGGCAGCCTCGGCAAGAATTTCCACTGCCTTGTCGACCTGCCCTTCCCCGAGCAGGATCCAGCCGTAGGTATCCTGGATCGCGGCCGACTTCGGTGCCGCCTCATACGCCTTCCTCGCGGTCTCGAGCGCCCTCGGGTCGCCGACTCGCTGGTAGAGCACGGCCAGGTTATTCAGCGTCACCGCGTTGCCGGGCGCTGCCGCGAGGCTGCGCTCATACAGGCTCACGGCTTTGTCGGTGCCGCCCCGCCGCTCGTAGGCCGCCCGCCAGCAGCGCCACCGCGTTCGAATCCTCCGGATGCTTGGTCGACCCATTCCTCGAGCACCCGCTCCGGGGACGGCGCGCCTGATCGCACGGCGGCGCCGTACTCGCGCCGCGACCAGCCCGCTGTCCTTGCCGTTGGCGCCAGCCTTGCGATAGTAATCCAGCGCCTCCTTGTATCGTTGCTGGCGCATCGCGAGATCGCCTTCGACGCGGTAGGTGGCTGCCGAATCCGGAGCGAGCTTGTGCAGCCGCTCGACGTACCCGGCCGCTTTCTCCATCTGTCCGGCCTGCATGCTCGTCGTGGCCGCGATCGACAGCGCCGGCTGATACTCCGGCGCCTCCGCGAGAAGATCGTCCAGCACCCGAAGCGCCGCGTTCACGTCGCGATTCCAGAGGTGCGCGCGCGCGAGGTTCAGGCGATAGGAGTAGACCTTTCGGCGCAAGCTCGACCGCCCGGGTGAAACTCGCGATCGCGCCAGGTATGTCCCCGGCGCTGATCTGCAGCGTGCCGCGCGCATTCGCGACCGCGTCGTTGTCTGGGGCTATCTTCGCGGCCGCGTCCACGGCCTCGCTGGCCTTGTCGAATTCCCTCTGGCCCAGATAGAACTGCGCCAGCGCGAGACGGGCCTCGACCGAATCGGGAAGCTCCGTGGTCGCCTTCTGCAGCCATCTCTCCGCCGCAGCAGCGTCCTTGCGACTGACCGCGACCGAAGCGAGTCCGATCATCGCCGTCAGGTTCTTGGGATCGGCCTTCAGCACCTGCTCGAAAGAGCTGCACCGCCTCGTCGGTCTTGCCCTCGACCAGGTCGAGACGCGCCAGGTTGAGCAGCGTCGCCGGGTCATCGGGCTTGAGCTTCAGCGCCTCCTCGAACTGGGCGCGGCCCGCGTCCGGATCGCCTGCGGCGGCGTGAACCGCTGCGGCCAGGTTGCGAGCCGCCGGGTCGTCGCCCGCGCGCTCGACGAGTGCATCGGCCTCGGCCAGCGCGCGGTCCGTCTCGCCCTTGCGCAGCAGCGCGAGCATCAGCAGGTACTCGCGCTGGTAGCCGCCGGCGGTGCCTGGCGGCATTGCCTCGAGAATCTGGATGGCGCGGTCGAGTCTCGCCGGCGCGCAGGAATCCGGACGCGATCTCGAGCTGCGTCGCAGGCAGCGTGTCCGGGCCCATCTGTGCGGCGGCCTGCGAGAAGTACGACATCGCCTGCTTCTGGTCGCCCGCCTCGAGGCTCAGGCGTCCGGCCATGGAGAGCATCTCGGCGTCCGCCGTCGCGGGATCGAGCGAGGCCTTGAGGCTCGCAAGTGTCGCAGCCGGTGTCTGCACCCGGCCCCGGGCCTCGGCCAGGAGCTTCTGCGCCTGCACGTTGTTGGGTTGTTCCGCTACGACTTCCGCGAACTGCACTTCGGCCTGCCCGATATTGCCCTGCTGCAGGTTGACCATCCCGAGCAGCGTCTTCGCCTGGTAGTTGCCCGGCTGCTTGTTGACGACCTCCTCGAGCAGGCTTCGGGCCTCGTCGAGGTTGCCTGCCGCTGCCTCGACCTGGGCGGTCAGCTGCTTGACCTGCAGGTTCTTGGGCGCCGCCTTCGACAGCTGCGCAGTCGTGGCCCGCGCATCCTCGAGCCTGCCCTGTCGCATCTGGGCCTCGGCCAGCGCGGCCAGCGCGGAGACGCGCTCTGGACCCTTCTTGCTCTCACTGGCCCGATCGAGAGCCTTCTGGAACGACTGCTCGGCCGCGGCGAAGTCGCCCGCGTCCATTTCCAGGCCGCCCACGGCCATCCAGTAGCGCGAGCGCTTCTTCAGCTCCTCGGGCGCCCGCTCGAGCACCGGCTGGACCGCCTGCCTGCCGTCGGTGGCGAACGTGGCGCTGGCGAGCCCGAGCAGCGCGTCGAGGTTCGCCGGATCGGCCGCGAGCGCCGCTTCGAACTCGGGCTTGGCCTCTGCCGCCCGCTTCAGGTTCAGCAGCGCGAGCCCCTGCACCACGCGCAGCTGCGCACGGTCCTTTTCCGGCCCCGAGGCCGGCTGGCAATCCGCCAGCACCATCGTCGAATTCGCCCCTGGCCAGCTTCAGCTTGCAGTCCGGGAGCAGGATCGCGTCCGGCGAAATCCCCAGGTCCCTGGCCTTCCTGAGTTCGATCTCCCCGCCCTGCAGGTCGCCGGACTCGAGCAGCGCCCGGCCGAGCAATGCACGGGCCTTCGCGTTCTGCGGCTCGTCCTCGACGAGGTTCTTCAGATCGATGACCGCGGCTCGGGCGTCGCCCTTCGCGAGCGAGGCTTCGGCGCGGTCGTAAAGGGCATCGCCCTTGGGCGAGCAGGCGACCAGCGGCGAGCGCGAGCAACGCGCTCGCCAGGGGATAGCGGATAGGGGATCGCGGATAGACGAAGCGTCGGCGCATGCGGGTTCCCTTCGAATCGTTGGTCCGGTCATTCATGATTGGCAGCCTCGGCGGTCTTTTCCGGGACCGCGATGTCGTTCTTCTGCAGCAGGTCGTACAAGGTCGGGCGGGTGATGCCGAGCAGCTCGGCGCTGCGCGAGAGGTTGCCGCCGGCCACCGCGAGCGCCTGGCGGATGGCCTCGACCTCGGCGCGCTGGCGCGCAGTGCGCAGGTTGAGCCAGGACAGGTCGGCACCCTCGCCGCCAGGAATTCCAAGGTCCTCGAGCCCGACCTGCTTGCCCTCGCACATGATCACGGCGCCGTTCACGCGGTTCTCGAGCTCGCGGATGTTGCCGGGCCAGTTGTAGGCCTCGATGCCCTTCAAGGCCTCGGGCGTGAAGCCCCGGATCGGCCGGCCGTGCTCCTGGGCACGGCGCTCGAGGATGGCCTGGGCGATCACGACCGCATCGCCGGCCCGATCGCGCAGCGGCGGGATCTTAACGGTGACTTCGCTGATCCGGTAGAAGAGGTCCTCGCGGAACCCGCCGGACTTTATCATGTCGGCGAGGTTCTGGTTCGTCGCGCAGACGACGCGTACGTCCACCGGGATGCGCTCGCGGCCGCCGATCCGCTCGACCACGCGGTCCTGCAGGAAGCGCAAGAGCTTCGACTGCAGCGGCAGCGGCATGTCGCCGATCTCGTCCAGGAACAGCGTGCCGCGGTTCGCGTGCTCGAACTTGCCCTGGGTCTGCTTGACGGCCCCGGTGAAGGCGCCCTTCTCGTAGCCGAACAGCTCGCTCTCGAGCAGCGTCTCCGGGATCGCCGCGCAGTTGATCGCGACGAACGGCTCCTTGGCACGCGGGCTCAGCTGGTGCACGGCCCGGGCGAGGAGTTCCTTGCCCGTGCCGCTCTCGCCAAGCAGCAGCACCGTGGCGTTGGTCGGCGCGACCTTCTCGATGGTTCGGCAGACCTTCGTCATCGATTCGCTGATCGCGATCACGCCCTCGAGCGGCATCATGCCCTGGCGCTGGATCAGCGAGCGGTTCTGCTCCTCGAGCGAATGGATCTGGAACGCGCGCTGCACCAGCAGCCGCAGCACGTCGGTGTCCACCGGCTTCTGGTAGAAGTCGTAGGCACCCATGCCCACGGCCCGCACGGCGTTCTCCTTGTCGAGCTGGCCGGTGACGACGATGACCTTGGTGTGCGGGGCCAGCTTCAGCGTCTCGAGCAGGGTCTCGAAGCCCTCGGTGACGCCCTCCGCGTCCGGCGGCAGGCCCAGGTCCTGCAGGACGACCGGCGGCTCGAAGCGCCGCAGCGCCGTCAGGGCCTCCGTGCGGTTCGTCGCGGCGATCACCTCGCAGTCGTCGAAGCACCACTTGAGCTGCTTCTGCAACCCCGGGTCGTCCTCGACGATCAGCAGTCTCGGCTTGTCCTCAGCCACCAGGTCTCCGTGGGCACAGGCTCAGGCCCGCGCCGGCTCATGGGTCGGCAAACACGGATGATACAAGGAGATAGGACTGTTTTTTGTGAAATGGGTTCAGGGGAGAAGGAAGCGGATAGGGACTAGCGGGTAGCGGATAGGCCAGAAGGCCCTCACCCCGGCCCTCTCCCGCAAAGCGGGAGAGGGTGGCCGGAGGCCGGGTGAGGGTCGTCCTCTCACTACCCGCTATCCGCTAGTCCCTACCCGCTTCCGCCCCGCTTCCGCCCCGCTTCCGTCCCGCTTCCTTCACTGAATCGTCTTGTACACCGGCCCGGCGGGCGCGCTCTGCACGCCGGTATTGGTGTAGGACGCCACCGTGAAGTACCAGGTCCCGGCGGTGAGGTCCTCGATCACGATGTCGGTCGTGCTGGCGCCGGGGACGTCGAGTACGGTGTCGAGATCGGCGGCCGAAGTGCCGTAGCGGACCTTGTAGCCGGCGAGGTTCGTGAGCGCGGAGCCGTCCTCGTTCTGGGTCGGGGCGGTCCACGAGAGTTCGGCCGAGCCGCGGACGATGCCGGTGACGGTGATGCTGAACGACGGCAGGCTCGCGGAGCTCACGCCGTCGGACACCGAAATCACGATGTTGGTGTGCGTACCGATGTCGGCCTCGACCGGCGTGCCCCAGAGGCGACCCGTCGTCTCGTCGAAGCTCGCCCAGGCCGGCTTGCCGGCGATGCCGAAGCGCAGCGTGGCGCTGTCGTCATCCGATGCCGAGGGCTGGAAGCTGTACGGCTGCCCGGCCTGCACGGTGGTCACCGGCGTTCCGGAGATCGTCGGCGCCGAATTGGCGGGCACGTTCACCGTGATCGAGAAGGCCGGCAGCGTCGCGGTGGCCGCGCCGTCGGACACGCTGATCGAGATGCCGGGATAGCTGCCGGCTGCTCCCTTCGGCGGCGTGCCGCTCAGCCGACCCGTACCGGCGTTGAAGATGGCCCAGGTCGGCGCTCCGGAGACCGAGAACGTGAGCGCGTCGCCGTCCGGATCGCTGGCCGTCGGCTGGAAGCTGTAGGCCTGGCCCTCGTTCACCGCGGTCGCCGGAGTACCGCTGATCGACGGCGCGCTGTTGCCGGCGGCGGCGGGGGCGGTGGCGGCGGAGGCGGCGGCGGCGGGCGGCGGGGGCGGTGGCGGTGGCGGCACCGGGTCGGTCGTCACCATCAGCGAGAACTTCGGCAGCGAGGAGGCCGCCTTGCCGTCCGAGGCGATGATGCGGATGTCATCGTAGGTGCCGACGACGGACTCGGTCGCAACGCCGGAGAGGCGACCGGTCCGCGTGTCGAAGTTCATCCACGACGGCTTGTTGGTCGCGACGAAGGTGATCGGGTCGCCGTCGGGGTCCGAGGCGTCGGGCTCGAAGACGTAGCTCGTCCCGACCGAGACGACCGTCGCCGGCGAGCCCGAGATCACGGGCGGCGCGTTCGCGGAGTCGGAGACGTTGATCGCAAAGGCCGGCAGCGTGCTCGAGCGCACGCCGTCCGACACCGAGATCGACACGCCCGAGTGGGTGCCGACGTCGTCGGCCGACGGCGTTCCGTACAACTCGCCTGTCGCCGCATCGAAGCTCGCCCACGCGGGCTTGTTCGCGACGGCGAAGCTGAGCGGCTGGCCCTCCGGGTCGGAGGCCGTGGGCCGGAACGAATAACGCTGGCCGGTCTGGACGCTGGTCGGCGGCGAGCCTGAAATCGTCGGTGCGAGGCCACCGCCGGGCGGAGGCTGCTCCGGCACCACTTCGATCGAGAACACGGGCAGGAAGGCGTACTCGATGCCGTCCGTGACCGAGATGACGATCTCGACGTGGACACCGAGGTCGGCGACAGCAGGCGTGCCCGTGATCGTGCCGCTGGCCTCGTCGAAGCTGACCCAGGCCGGCTTGTTCGTGATCGAGAACGTGAGCGGCTGCCCGTCGCGGTCCGTTGCAGCCGGCGTGAACAGGTACTCGGCGCCGACGTAGGCCATCGTGGCCGGGCTGCCGGTGATCGTCGGCGTCGTATTCGGCAGCTGCTGTCCCGAAGGCGCCTTGACCGTGATCGCGAACTCCTCGAGCTCGCTGGCCGTCGTCGCCGTCGCTCGCGGCGATCACGATGCCGGGGTAGTTGCCGAGGTCATCGAGCGTGGGCACGCCGGAGAGGCGCCCGGTGCCCGCATCGAAGCTGGCCCAGCGCGGCCGGTTCCTGATGCTGAACACGATCGCCTGGCCATCGGGATCGGAGGCGGTCGGCTGGAACACGTAGGCCTCGCCGGCGGTGACGCCGGTGGCCGGTACGCCCGCGAGGATGGGCGGGTTGTTCAGCGTGCTCTTCAGGCTGCCGCTGCCCTCCTCGTCACCTGAACCGGAATCGAAGCACCCCGCCAGCGCAAGACCCATGACCAGGATCGTCGCCAGCTTGCCCATCGTCCGTTTCCGCATGTTCGCCACTCCAGCTCAACTCGGTGGCCTCTCGGTTCCGGTTCGCGGATAGCGGTTGCGGGAGCGGGTGGCGGGCGAGTCGGCGTAGCGGCCGGCTGCTGCTCTCCGTCTCTGGCAACCCCGCTATCCTGGGCACGAGCCCGAGGACCGGAGGCTTTGCGTCCCCGCCTTTCGGCGGGTTTGCCTTTTTCAGGACTACTGAAAACTTCGTCGGGAGGGAGTATCGAGCAAGCGCGAACCGGTCCGCGAGGACGCGGTTCACAGGTCCTGCGGATCGCTGAGCTGGGACTCGGGAATCGGAAATCTCAGCGAAAAACGCGTGCCGCGGCCCTCTTCGCTCTGCACGTCCACGCGTCCGCCGATTGACATAAGGTACTCGCGGACCTGGTAGGCGCCGATTCCCATGCCCTTGCTGCCCTTGGTCGTGTCGAAGGGCTTGAACAGCCGATCCTGGATGAACTCGCGCGACATCCCGGCGCCGTTGTCGGTGACGGTCAGGCAGGCCGTCGGCACCCGCAGACGGTTCGTCTCGCCGATCGGCGCCGCTGCCTCGCTGCCGGGCCCGCCGTCGATCGCGACCGTAACGACCACTTCGCCGTCAGCAGGCGTCGCCTCCTGGGCGTTGCGGATCACGTGCTCGACGATCATCGCGAGCCGCTCGGGATCGGCCTCGACCGAGGCCTGCTCGTCGCAGGCGCCGCAGACCGGCAGCGGCTCGCGCGTGACGCAGCGCCGGCTCGCCTGGCGGGCCACCTCGGCGAGCGATACCCGCCTCAAGCCCCCTTTGACCTCGCGCCGCTGCAGCTGTGCTATCAGTCGCTGCATCCGCTCGGTCGAGTTCGCGATCGTGCCGATCGCGTCGTCGATGAACTCCGGGTTGCGCTTGTGCCGCTCGGCATTCGAGACGATCAACGAGAGCTGCGCGGCGAGGTTCTTCAGGTCGTGCATCACGAAGGCCGTCAGACGGTGGTACGCCTCGAACTGGCGACTCTCGGCCAGCTTGCGGTCGGCCTCGTACTGCGCCACGTGCACGGCGACGTGGCGGCCCACCGTCTTCAGCAGGTCGCGGTCCTCGTAGTTCGGCTTGAACGGCGGCGGCGGGTCCGCGAGCGCCATCAGCCCGATGAACTCCTCGCCCAGCACCAGCGGCACGATCAGCCGGAAGCGGCCGCGCCCGGCGAGCATCTCCGGCACCGGGATGTTCTGGTAGGCGTCCGGCGTCGCGCGCAGCTCGTTGAGATCGATCACCCACTGGTGGCGCGCGAGGAAGTCGACCAGCTCATCCTCCGCCGGGATCGCATCGAAGTGCCGCAGCTCGAAGTCCTGCGGCGGCCAGGAGGCCGTGGCCTTGTACTGCTCGCCGTCCTCGCCCGCGAGGAACAGCACGCCGCCGGGACTGCCGATGATCTGGGCCACCGCGCGCACCGCGTTGTCGCGCGTGTCCTCGCCCTCCTCCGGCGTCGACAGCGTCTGGATGAAGCGCAGCCACTCGATGCGGTAGTCGTACTTGTTGCGGTAGAAATGCTTGTTCAGGAACACCCTGAGGCGTCGCCGCAGGTTCGCGGACGCGAGCAGCACGAGCAGCACGATGCCCGCCCCGGCGAAGAACACGAGCTGCGCCGCGCGGCCCCAGGTGCCGCCGTAGAGCCGGATCGCGTAGCCGCCGAAGGCCATCAGCAGCAGGTAGGCGCCGACGGCCATGAACGTCGTCGTGTAGAAGACGACGTGCCGCGAGACGAAGACGTTCAGCGACCACTGCGGATTGCGGCGCGCCGCGATCGCGAGCAACGGCACCATCAGCACCGTGACGAGGCCGCGCGCATCCCAGGACGACGGGCTCGATCCCCTTCAGCAGCTGCGCCTGCGAATACAGGAACAGGTCGTAGACGAACATCAGCCCGAGCGCGATCACCAGGAACTTGAGCGCATAGCGCCCGTCTCTCGCGCGAGTTGCGATAGATCTGCTCGAGCAGGATCAACCCGAGCAGCGACATCACGAGCCCGGCGTTCGCGAGCACGGCCCGCGCGTCCGGCACGGGCCAGCCGAGGCGGATCAGCGCCGGCGTCGCGACGAGCGAGCGCCGCGCCGCCGATCCAGATCACGTGCACGGCGCGCGAGACGTTCGGCGCGACGCCGGCGGACTTCGTGAGTCCCGTCAGCACGACGAACCATGCGCCGTAGCGCAGGAACTCGGCCAGGATCACGACCGGGACCGACAGCGCCGCGGACCGCGAGCCGAACGCAAGCAACGCACGCCCAGAGCGCCGTCACGCCGCAGGCAATGATCAGCCGCACGCCCTGCGCCCGGCCCTCCCAGCTGACTGCAAGCAGCAGCGTCAGCAGCAGGAAGCCGATTGCCGAGAGGCCGTAGGAGATGAAGCCTGGAGTCAGCATGAGGAAGCGGATAGGGGATAGCGGGATAGGCACTAGCGGATAGTGCACTAGTGAATAGCGAGGTAGTGCCGTGACTGGAGGCTCGCAATCTAGTAACCTTGCGCTCTGGCTACTATCCGCTAGTCCACTATCCCCTACTCCCTACCTGGCCCCCTTCCCCCACAACACGACCTCCACGGTCTGCACCAGGATCGCGAGGTCGAAGAGCAGGCTGCGGTTCTTGACGTAGTACAGGTCGTACTGCAGCTTCTCGATCGCGTCCTTCTCGGAGGAGCCGTACGGATAGCAGAGCTGCGCCCAGCCGGTGATGCCGGGCTTCACGGTGTGTCGCTCGCTGTAGTAGGGGATCCGCTCCTCGAGCTGGTGCACGAACTCCGGGCGCTCGGGCCGCGGACCGACGAAGCTCATCTGGCCGCGCAGCACGTTGATCAGCTGCGGCAGCTCGTCGATCCGGGTCTTGCGCATGATGCCGCCGACGCGCGTGACGCGCGGATCGTTCTTGGTCGCCCAGACCGCTTCGCCCTGCTCGGCGTCGACGCTCATGCTGCGGAATTTCAGCACGTCGAAGTCTTCGCCGTAGCGGCCGACGCGTCGCTGACGGTAGAAGACCGGCGCGGAGAAGCCGTCCTCCAGCTTGATCGCCAGCATCGCCAGCAGCATCAGCGGCGAGGCCAGCAGCAGCAGCGCGCTGCTCGCCGCGACATCGAAGCCGCGCTCGAGCACGCGCTGTACCGGCGATGCGCGGAAGCCCTCGCCGAAGATGATCCAGCTGGGGTTCAGCACGTCGAGTCGCACCTTGCCGGTCTCGCGCTCGAGGAAGGTCGGGAGGTCCTGGATCTCGATGCCGGCGAGGCGACATTCGAGCAGCTCGTGAACCGGGAAGCCGCGGCGACGGTCGTCCATCGCCATGACGATCTCGTCGAGCTGGTTCTCCAGCGCCCAGCGATGCAGGTCGGCCGGACGCTCGATCAGGCGGTCGGCCGGAGCCGAGATCTCGTCCCCTTCCGTGGCGATGAAGCCGACGATCCGGAATCCGCGGGTATCGGAGCGGCGTCGCAGCTCGAGGATGCTGCGCGCGCGATTTCCGGCACCATAAACGAGCACTCGCCGGCGGAACAGCTCCTGGTCGACGATGCGTTCGAACAGCAGCCGGGTCGCGATCAGCGACAGGATCGCGATGCCCACCGTGAGCGCGAGCAGCACGCGCCCGAGGCTGACGCTCGGAGCGGCGTAATAGACGAAGGCGGACAGGGCCGCCGCGTTCACCATCGCCGCGCTGATGCGGACCGCCATGCCGCCGAAGCCGACGCGCTGCCGGGTCGAATACAGGCCCACGGCAAACAGCGAGACGACGCCGAAGAGCGCAAACAGCGCCGCAGTGGGCCAGAACGCGCCGCTCGGCGGCACGCCCCTGTGCAGATCGCCGGCGAAACGGATCGCTGCGGCGAAATACGGCGCGAAAAACAGCAGCGACGTCTCGATCATTGCCAGCAGCACGACTGGCAGCTTCAAGTACATCCTGAAAAGTCGTATCGACACGGCGCTACTTCAGCACTGGAACCGACCAGCACGGACGCGCGCAGGTGACGCGTCTGCGGTCGGCGACGTTCTTTGGCATTTGCTTATTTTTTCAGCTATCGCCGTCACTTGCGAGAACAATACAGCGAAGCAGACGACCTCGGCTTCACTCGGCGGCAAGTCTAGCGGCGGCCGGACGTCGTCCCTGTGACAGCGTTCGCAATTATGTAAAACCGATGCTGGACGGACGCCAGAAATGACGACGCCCCGCAAGCGGGGCGTCGTCAGGCAAACGACGATGAGTCCTGAAGTTGGGGTTCAGGCCTTCCGCTTGCGGCGGCTCAGGCCCAGACCGGCCAGGCCAAGTCCGAGCAGTCCGAGCGTGCCCGGCTCGGGAACCGTCGGCATGGGATCAATCGTCGGCCCGATGCCCGGCAGCGACCCGGCGAACGGATCGGAGCACCCGTAGTCGTCGACAGTGTCCGGGCACGGCGGCAGAACCTGGGCGGGCGCCGGGCGCGGGGGCGGCCACGACCGGTGCCGGTGCCGACCAGCGGCTGCTGCGCATGCGCAGCGTCGAGGATCCGGTGCTGAAGCTCCGGACTGAGGTGGGTCGGAATCATGTAGTCCGGCGTCTGCTGAACAACCGGTGCGGAAACCGCCGACGAGCCCTGAGTCGCTGCACCCGTCGTGGACGCAGACCCGGCAGGCGTGCAGGTCGGTGCGGGCGCGGCCGGTGCCGTCGGCTGCTGGACCGGCGCGGCCGGCTGACCCCAGTTTCGCCCGGCGCGCAGCGCGGCGATCCTGGCGTTCAGGTCGTCGGACTGGTAGTTGTACTGGTAGGGCGTATAGAACTGGTTCAGGTTGCCAACCGGTCCCACAACGGTCGCGGGTCGACCTTCGTCGACACGGCCGCAGAAGCCTCGACGCCGAGGCAGGTCACGGCGGCGACCGAGAACAGCGGCAGTGAAAATCGAATCGCTTTGTTCATCTCGTTCCTATCCTACTCCGCCACACCGTTCCCGTCCTCCCGGTGCAGTTGTTGAAGGTATCCTACCCCTGCCCATATACCTGCAAGCATCGGGCCAACCCGACAGTCGCACTATAAATCAATGAGTTAGGCCATTCGGGCATTGTTAAATGTAAGGAATCCCGACAGGCATTCGGCGGCGGGCGAAATTGACAAGCGCGAGCCGCTACACCACAATTCGGCGCCTTTCGTGGGGCCATAGCTCAGCTGGGAGAGCGCCTGCATGGCATGCAGGAGGTCGTCGGTTCGATCCCGTCTGGCTCCACCAGATTTCTTTCGCGTCCCCATCGTCTAGAGGCCTAGGACACAACCCTTTCACGGTTGCGACCGGGGTTCGAATCCCCGTGGGGACGCCACTTTCTCCCTAAAGGGGACAGATTTATTTGCCCAGCAAATAAATCTGTCCCCTTTATGCACTTAATAAATCTGTCCCCTTTACGCTGGGGTGAGGGCTCTTAGCCCACGGGCCCCTTCGCGTATTCGACCGCCCGGTCGATGCGCTGCAGCGTGGTCTCCCGGCCCAGGATCTCGAGCGTGACGTCGATCGGCGGGGACACGGAACCGCCGGAGACCGCGACGCGCACCGGCTGGGCGACCCGGCCCATGCCGACGCCCTGCTCTTCCGCGACGGCCTGGATGGCCGTGTGGATGTCCGTGGCACGCCACCCGGAGAGCGCGGCGAGCCGGTCGCGCACTGCCTTCGAGCAGTGGGGCCGTCTCGGGCGTCAGGTTCTTCTTCGCCGCCTTATCGTCATAGCCAGCCGGCTCCCGGAAAAAGAACAGGCTGTTCTCGGCCATCTCGCGCAGCGTCTTCGCGCGCTCCTGCTGGGCGCTGGCGACGGCCGCGAGCCTGGCATCGTCGGCTGCGGGAACGCCCAGCGCCTCGAGCTGCGGTGCGAGATGCCCCGCCAGATGCTCCGGGCTCGAGCGCAGGATGTGCTGCTGGTTGGTCCAGAGCATCTTGTCGGGGTTCAGCGCCGAGGCGGACTTGTTCACGTCCTCGATATCGAAGAGCCGCACCATCTCCTCGAGGCTGAAGATCTCCTGGTCGCCATGTGACCAGCCGAGCCGGCCGAGGTAGTTGAGCAACCCCTCGGGCAGGAAGCCCTCGTCGCGGTACTGCAGCACGCTGACGGCACCGTGGCGCTTGGAGAGCTTGGCCCCGTCGGGCCCGAGGATCATCGGCACGTGCGCGTACACCGGCGGCTCAACGCCCAGCGCGCGCAGCATGTTGACCTGGCGCGGCGTGTTGTTGATGTGGTCGTCGCCGCGGATCACGTGCGTGATGCGCATGTCGTAGTCGTCCACGACGACGCAGAAGTTGTAGGTCGGCGAACCGTCGGACCGCGCGATGATCAGGTCGTCGAGCTCGGCATTGTCGAACGTGATCGGGCCGTGCACGACGTCGTCCACGACGACCTGCCCCGTCTGCGGGCTGCGGAAGCGGACGACCGGAGTCACGCCCGGGCGCGGCTCGCTGCGATTCCTGCAGCGTCCGTCGTAGCGGGGCTTCTCCTTGCGCGAGAGTTGCCCGGCGCGCATTTCCTCGAGCTCTTCCTTGCTGCAGTAGCAGTGGTAGGCCTTGCCCTCGCGCAGGAACTGCTCGATCACCTCGCCGTAGCGATCCATCCGCTGCGACTGGTAGAAGGGCCCCTCGTCATGGTCGAGCCCGAGCCACTGCATCCCGTCGAGGATCGCCTGCAGCGCTTCCGGCGTCGAACGCTCGCGGTCGGTGTCCTCGACCCGCAGGATGAACTGCCCGCCATGGTGGCGAGCATAGAGCCAGCAGAAGAGCGCCGTTCGAACGCCGCCGATGTGCAGCATGCCGGTCGGGCTCGGAGCGAAACGCGTGCGGACTGTCATGAGGGATTCCAAAAATGACTACGCCGGCTGGCTGGCCGGCGTAGAGGACTGGTGGGCGGTGATGGGATCGAACCATCGACCCCTGCCGTGTGAAAGCAGTGCTCTACCGCTGAGCTAACCGCCCGATCGAAGGGCGCGTAGTTTAGGCAGCGCCGTGAGAGGGGTCAAATGAGCGCCCTCACCCGCCCTTCGGGCACCCTCTCCCGCTCTGCGGGAGAGGGTCGGGGTGAGGGCTCTGCTCCCTCTCCCGCTCTGCGGGAGAGGGTCGGGGTGAGGCCTCTGTCTCCCTCTCCCGCTCGGCGGGAGAGGGCTGGGGTGAGGGCTCTGAAATCTGCTCAGGGCGCGGGGAAAAACTCCCTGGTCCGTCCGGTCAACCTGTAGTAGGCGAGCCCGATCCACTCATGCATGGCAAGGTCGAGCAGCACGAGGTTGTCGGCAATCTGGAACGATCCCGGCATCCCAGCCTCGCGAACCGACTGAAAGTCGGCCGGATACGGGATGACATCCCAGCCTGCCGCCCGGAAAGCAGGCCACGGTCCGTGGCATGTGGCTCGCTGAGGTGACGACGACCCAGCGGTCTTCCGGTCGAGGGCGAACATGCGAAGCGGAAGTTCCTGGCGCTCGTCGCAAGTGTCGCTCGATTCCTGCTCGAAGCTGATCCGCGCGGCATCCAGTCCAACGCTGGAGAGAATCGCAGCTGCCACCGCCGGCTGCGTCTCGAGCAGCCCCTTTGCCCTTCCGCTCGATCGGCCCGCCCGTGTAGACGATGCGCGCCTCGGGGTAGCGGTTCGCGAGACGCAAGGTCGAGATGTAGCGTCCGCCGGCCGCACCTACCTGCGGCTCTCGCGTAGACCTCGCGAGGCCGTCGGGCGCTCCGAGCCTGCGAGCAGCACGATTCCATCGACCCGTTCGGGCAGCTCCGGCGTCGGAAAGCGGGTCTCGAGGGGACGGCGATGAAGATGGCCGTCGGCAGAAGCCCGAATACCAGAAGCGCCATGCCGGCTGCGATGGTGAGCCAGCGGCCGGCTCGCGAGCGGCCTGCGGCAAGCAGCAGGGCACCGACCAGCACGCCGGCCAGGATCAGCTGGGAGGGGCTCAGGAAGGACCAGATGAGATAGCGGAAACTCACGGCGCGTGACGGTGCCTGGGTTACTGAACGGAGCAATGTTCGGCGGGCAGGATACCGGAGCCCTCACCCGCCCTTCGGGCACCCTCTCCCAGCACAGCTGGGAGAGGGCTGGGGTGAGGGCCTCTGTGCCCCCTCTCCCGCTCTGCGGGAGAGGGCTGGGGTGAGGGCCTCTGTGCTCCCTCTCCCGCTCTGCGGGAGAGGGCTGGGGTGAGGGCCTCTGTGCCCCCTCTCCCGCTCTGCGGGAGAGGGCTGGGGTGAGGGCCTCTGCCTCCGCTGGGAGAGGGCTTGCCCCCTCTCCCGCTCCGCGGGAGAGGGCTGGGGTGAGGGCCCGCCTACCCTGGCTCGCCGCCAATCAGCTCCAGCAGCTCTGCGGTCTTCTCGCGCATCAGCGCCTCGTTGCCGCGGCTCTCGACGTTCAGGCGAATCAGCGGCTCGGTGTTCGACGCCCGCAGGTTGAAGCGCCACTCGTCGAACTCGACACTGACGCCATCGGTGAAGTCCACGTTGCTCGCGCTCGAGCGGTAGTTGCCGAGCACGGCATCGATCGTCGCCTTCGCATCCTCGACGCGCCGGTTGATCTCGCCGCTCGCCGGAAAGAGCCGGATGCGCTCGCCGACGAGTTCCGAGAGCGACTTGCCCGTGTCGCTGATGATCTGCGTCACGAGCAGCCAGGGGATCATGCCGCTGTCGCAGTAGGAAAAATTACGGAAATAGTGGTGCGCGCTCATCTCGCCGCCGTATATGCCGTCCACCTCGCGCATCGTCTGCTTGATGAAGGCATGGCCCGACTTCGACTGCACCGCCTTGCCGCCGCCCTGGGCGACCACGTCGAGCGTGTTCCAGGTGAGGCGCGGATCGTGCACGATCGTGCTGCCGGGGTGGCGCTGCAGGAACACCGAGGCCAGCAGGCCCACGATGTAATAGCCCTCGATGAAGCTGCCGTGCTCGTCGAAGAAGAAGCAGCGGTCGTAATCGCCATCCCAGGAGATCGCGAGGTCCGCGCCGTGCTTGCGCAGCGCTTCCACCGGCGCGCGATGGTTCTCGATCAGCATCGGGTTCGGCACGCCGTTCGGGAAGCTGCCGTCCGGCTCGTGCTCGACCTTGATGAACTCGAAGGGCAGGAACGGCTCGAGCTTGTCCACGATCAGGCCGGCCCCGCCGTTGCCGGCGTGCACGACGATCTTCAGCGGCTTGAGCGTCGCACGATCGACATAGGACAGCAGGTGCTCGATGTAACCCGGCATGATGTCGATCGCGAAGCGCTCGCCGAGCCGCGTGGGCTTCGAGAACTCGCCCGACTCCGCGATACGCCGGATGTCCTTCAATCCCGTGTCGCCGCTGATCGGGCGCGACTCGGCCCGCACGAACTTCATGCCGTTGTAATCGGGCGGGTTGTGGCTCGCGGTGACCATGATGCCGCCGTCCATGCGCTCTGCGAAGGTCGCGTAGTACACGACCTCGGTGCCACAGAGCCCGATGTCATAGACATCCACGCCCGAGTCGAGCAGCCCGCGCTCGAGCTCCTTCTCGAGCTGCTCGCTCGAGAGTCGTATGTCGCGGCCGACCACGACCTTGCCGGGCTTGACGAAGTCCGCATATGCCCGGCCGACGCGATAGGCAACCTCGTCGTTCAGCTCGTCGGGGATCCGACCACGCAGGTCGTAGGCCTTGAAACCGCTGATCTTCATTGCTGTCACTTTTCGGTTCCTTCGCGTCCGTAGCGATCCTCGAAGCGCACGATGTCGTCCTCGCCGAGATAGCTGCCCGACTGCACCTCGATGATGTGCAGCATCACCTTGCCGGGGTTCTCGATGCGGTGCCGGGTGCCCATCGGGATGAACGTGGACTCGTTCTCGCCGAGCAGGAACGTCTCCTCGCCGCGCGTGATGCGCGCCGTGCCGGAGACGACGATCCAGTGCTCGGCGCGATGGTGGTGCAGCTGCAGCGACATCGAGGCACCGGGCTTCACGACCAGCCGCTTCACCTGGAAGCGATCGCCGTTGTCGATGCTGTCGTAGCTGCCCCAGGGACGGAACACCTCGCGATGCAGCGAGGTCTCGTAGCGCCCCTGGTCCTTGAGGCGGCTGACCAGCGTCTTCACGTCCTGGACTTTCTCGCGCGGCGCGACCAGCACCGCGTCCTTGGTCTCGACGACGACGTGATCGCGCAACCCGACCGCGGCGATCAGGCGGCTGGTCGAGTGCAGGTAGCAGCCCGATGCATCCTCGGTCATCACGTCGCCCGCTGTCACGTTGCCGGCGGCGTCCACCGGCAGTGCGTCCTGCAATGCCGACCAGGAGCCCACGTCGCTCCAGCCGGCGTCGAGCGGCAGCACGACCGCCGCGTCGGTCTTCTCCATCACGGTGTAGTCGATCGAGTCGCCCGGGCAGGCAGCGAATTGCTCAGCGGGCAGGCGCGTGAAGTCGAGGTCCCGAGTCGCGGCCGCGACCGCGGCCTGGCAGGCCGCGAGCATCGCAGGCGCGAACCGCTCGAGCTCGCCGAGGTACGTCCGCGCGCGGAACATGAACATGCCGCTGTTCCAGTAGTACTCGCCCGAGGCGAGGTATTTCTCGGCGGTCGCCGGGTCCGGCTTCTCGACGAACTCTGCGACCGGGAACGCGGGTCCGTCGCCGTTCGCGCGCCGGATGTAGCCGTAACCCGTCTCCGGCCGGTCCGGCACGACGCCGAAGGTCACGAGCTTGCCGGCGCGCGCGGCATCCAGCCCCTGCTCCACCGCCTCGCGGAAGACCGCAACGTCGGCGATGACGTGGTCCGCCGGCAGCACCAGCAGCACGGGATCCTCGTCGCCTCCGTTGGCTTTCTCCAGCGCCACCAGCGCGGCCACCGCCACGGCCGGCGCGGTGTTGCGACCCACCGGCTCGAGCACGATCGCCTGTGGCGCGAGCTCCAGCTCCCGCAACTGCTCCGCGACCATGAAGCGATGACTCTCGTTGCAGACCACGATCGGCGCAGCGACGTCCGCGATGCCCTCCACCCGGGCCGCAGTCTCCTGCAGCATGGTCCGGTCGCCGACCAGCGGCAGCAGCTGCTTCGGATAGAGCTCGCGCGAGAGCGGCCAGAGGCGGGTGCCGGAGCCGCCGGACAGGATGACGGGAATTAGCATGGGAAGCGGATAGTAACTAGCGGGTAGCGGATAGTTTAAGAGCTAATTTCTGAGCGTTCACGGCCATTTTGGGAGCTTCCCCGCACTGTTGATCCGTCGCTAGCCTGTTGCCCCATGGAGCAGGCACTACGTGGCGCACACCAGGACCTGATTGTCTGGCAAAAGGCCATGAGGCTGGCCGCCCAGGTCCATGAAGCCACCAGACGCTTTCCCCGCGACGAGCGGTTCGGACTGCTTCTGCAGATGCGCCGGGCGGCAGTATCGATCCCGTCCAATCTCGCCGAGGGCGCGGCCAGGCGGACGACCCGTGAATTCCTGGCCTTCCTGCACATCGCCCGCGGTTCACAGGCGGAACTCGATACGCAGTTGCGCCTGGCCACCGAGTTCCAATACCTGGCCCCGGAATGCGCGACAGACCTGCTGCTGAAGACCGAGGAAGTAGGCCGAATGCTGACGGCACTGATCGCCGCGCTGCGCCGCCGGGACAACCGCTGACCTCCCTCTATCCTCTATTCCCTAGTTCCTAGTTCCTATTCACTAGTTCCTAGTCCCTATTCACTATTCCCTATTCCCTAGTCCCTATTCACTAGTCCCTACCCGCTTCCTAAAACGGCCAGACCCTCGGCACGATCAGCACCGTCGCGATGCCGACCACGATGCTGAGCGGCGTGCCGAAGCGGACGTAGTCCATCCAGCGGTAGCCACCGGGGCCATAGACCATCAGGTTCGTCTGGTAGCCGATCGGCGTGATGAAGCCCGCCGAGGCGCCGACCATCACGGTCACGACGAAGGGCATGAAGTGCGCGCCAGTGGTCTCCGGCGATGGCCATCGCGATCGGGAACATCACGACGCCGGCAGCGTTGTTGGTGATCAGCTCAGTCACGATCACCGACGTGACGTACAGCAATACAAGTGCCCAGAACGGGTCCCCGCGAGCCGCTTCGCCGAGCCAGCCACCCAGCAGGCCCGCGGCACCGGACTCGGTGAGCGCGTAGCCGAGCGCGAAGGACGAAGCGATCCCGACCAGCACCGGATACTCGATGCTGCGCCGCGCTGCCGACAGCGTCACGCAGCCCGTCGCTACCATCAGGCCCGCCGCGATGAACGACGCCTGGAACAGCGGGACCCACTCGAAGCCCGACACGACCAGCATCGCGAACAGGATCAGGAATGCGAGCGGGGCGCGACGGAAGTCCGGCGGGCTCGAGTCCTGCAGCGGGCTCACGAGCAGGAAGTCGCGGTTGTACTTGTGCCGCTCGACGAAGCCATGATCGGTCTCGACGAGCAGTGTGTCGCCGGGCCGGAGCTTGACGTCGCCGAGCTTGCCGTCCAGTCGCTCGCCGTTACGCGAGATCGAGATGATCGCGGCGCCGTAGGTGCTGCGGAAACCCGACTCCCGCACCGTGTTCCCCACCAGCGGCGAAGCCGCGGAAAGCACGATTTCAACCAGGCAGCGCTGCGAATGCCGGAGGTTCAGCTGGTAGGTCTGGTCCTCGGCGATCGACAGGCCCGGGATGCGTCGCAGCTCGTTGACCGCATCGACGACGCCGACGAAAGTCACCCGATCGTTCGGCTGCAGCACGAATTCGGGGCCCACCGCGGCCAGCAGTCGCTCGCCGCGCTCGACCTCGAGGACGTAGGCGTAACGCATCGCTCGCAGGCCGACCTCGGCGATGCTGCGGTTGACGAGCGGGCCGCCGGGCAGCACGCGCGCCTCGACCGCGTACTCGCGCGCCTCCTGCAGCTGCTCGACGGGGCTCTGCCGATCCGGCAGCAGCCGTGGCGAGGCCACCAGCATGTAGACGAAACCGATGGCCGTCAGTGGCAGGCCGATCCAGACGAGATCGAACAGCGCGAGGCCGTGATCCGGCACTGCCTGCGTCAGCAGCGAATTTACGATCAGGTTGGTGCTGGTGCCGATCAGCGTGCACATGCCCGCCAGGATCACCAGGTGATTCATCGGCAGCAGCAGCTTCGAAACCGAGAAGCCGAAGCGCGAGGCCCACTGTTGTGCGACCGGGATGAACAGCGCCACGACCGGCGTGTTGTTGATCACGCCGCTCAGCGCGCCGGTGGCAAGCATCAGCCGGCTTTGCGCGGCGGCGAGCGACTTCGGGCGCCCGAGCACCCAGCGCGAGATCCAGCTCATCGCGCCTGTCTCGCGCAGCCCGGCGACCACGATGTAGAGCGCCGCGATGGTCATCACGCCCGAGCTCGCGAACCCGGAGAGCGCCTGCTCCGGCCTGAGGATGCCAGACAGGGTCAGCGTGATCATCGCGCCGACCAGTACGACGTCCGTATCGAGTCGTGTCGTCGTAAGCAGCGCCAGCACGCCGACGACGACGGCGAGCGTGATCAGAATCTCGATCGTCAAGGGACGTTACTTCCCGCGGATCGGCTTGGTGCCTTGGTCAGGCATTCTTGCCTGCCGCCAATAAGTTTCCAAGCGTCGCGCTAAAGGGGACAGATTTATTTGTGGGGCGCGTGGCAGATTGATCGGCAAATAGATCTGTCCCCTTTTGGGGAAAATAAATCTGTCCCCTTTAGGGTCAGGGGTGGTAGTCGTTGTCGGTGCGTAGCAGCAGCCCGGGGCTTTTCTTGGCCGAGAAAGGCACCCCGCCCTCGGGATCGGGATAGCCGAGCGCGATCAGCATCACGGGACGCAGGTGGGGCGGCAGTTCCAGCTCCCGGTCCATACGGCGCTCGAGCCACTCGACGTCGGGCCAGTTGATCGGACAGGAGGCGAGCCCGAGCGTCTCGAGCGCCAGCATGAACTGCATCGCGGCGAGCGACGCATCGATGTAGGGAACGTGGCGGTCGCGCTCCTCGGGGTAACAGCCGAGGTCGCCGAGCAGCACGACCAGTGCAGGAATGTTCTGGGCGTACCCGGTAGTGCCCATCGCAATGCCCGCAATGCGCTGCGCATCCTCCGGGCGATCGAAATAGCGGAACAGGAAGGGCTGCCGGTTGCAGGCGCTCGGCGCCTGTGCCGCCGCCTGGAGCGCCTGCAGCACGGGCTCCCGAGGCACGGCGCGCTGCTCGAACCATCGGACCGACCTCCGCTGTCGGCACAGCCCGAGGAAGTCCTCGTAACTCACGCCCGATCGAACGCCCTCGGCACGGCTTACGGGCACCGATGGCCTCGCCGTGTTCGGAGCCTCCGAGCCCTTGCCGAGACTCGCGAACGCCGCGCGTGCGGCGGCAATGCGCGGCGTGTCCTGCGCCGCTGCGAAGTAGTCGGTCAAGACGTCCCCGGCCCACTTGTCCTCGACGGGATCGAGACCACCCGCGGCGCGAAGCCGCAGCAGTTCCCGGACCGTCTCCTCGACGTAGTCCTCCGCGAAGACGGGCGCCCGAGGCTGCATCACGAGGCCTTTCTCGAGCCGGTGGATGTTCCTGCGCAGCAGCGGGCTGCTGCGGACCGCGTTTTCGAGTCCGCGTCGATACGCGAGGCGGCCCTTGAGCACCGCGCGATGTTCCCGCCGGAACTGGCGGCTGAAGAGCAGGTAGTACGCCGACGCGAGCAGGCCCGACGAGCCGGCCACTGGCAGCAGCAGCTGGTCCACCCGGTCGATCATGCGGCGCAGCAAGGTCTTGATCATGCTTGGTCAGGCACGCCTGTGGTGGCAGCCCAGCTCCTGGCTCGCCCGTCCCGGCGAAGAGCGAGCGCAGGCATGTTAACGAGCGCGGATTCGCGCAGGCAAAAAAAACGGCGGGGCCGAGGCCCCGCCGTCTAGTCGAACAGAAGCTAGGCTCTATTCAGCAGAGCTTCACTCCGGAACGTTGCAGGTGTCGCAGCCGAGCGCCTTGCCGTTCTGGCTGTTGACCACCGTGCCGCGGTCAGAACCACCGACGTTGTACGCGGAGTACACGTCGATGTCCTTGTCCGGGGCGGTGACCGTGATCTCGAAGGCGACCTTGCCCGGAGCCGCGAAGCCACCGAGGGTCAGGCCGTCCAGGAGTTCCTGGGCCAGCTTGCGGACGGTGCCCGCCTGGACCACGCCGACGCCGAACGAGTAGCTGTTGCCCGCCTCGTCGAAGGCATCAACCGAGATCGTGCCGTCCTGACCGCCGCGGTTGGCGATGTAGACGATCTGAGTGATGCTGTCGCCGTACGGCATGTAGGGCACGAACACCAGCGCGCCGTTGATCGTCCAGCGACCGGCCGCAAAGCCGATCACCGTGCTGCTGTCCGTCGGGTACGAGAACTCGTACTCAGCCGCGAAGGTCTGCGGGCTCAACTTGACGCCCGAGCCCACGCCCGGAACGAGCAGGACGAGCACGTCGTTCGCGGAGAAATCCGCGCCGTCCGGGAAGATCGCGCCATAGTCGACCGAGAAGGACTTGCAGTCGGCGGCAAACACGGCGGGGAAGCCGAGGTCGGAGACCACCGCGCCCACGTCGTCACCGTTGTTGCACGTGCCGTTCGGGCCAGCGGCCCAGGTGAAGTCGCCGTCGATCGTGAGCACGCCTTCGACATCCTCGACAGCCTCGAGCAGGTCACCCTCGTTCCGCACGGTGATCGCGAGCGAATCGGAGTCCAGGTCGCCCGTCTCCTCGTCCTCGGACTCGAAGATCTCACGATCGGCTTCGACGTCGATCACGCCGTTGTAGGCCGACGCGCCTGCTGTCACCCGCGCCGAGAACTGGCTGCGGATCAGCGCCAGCACGACGAAGTTCGGCGTCTCACCCACGGCGCAGGGACGCGGCGTTCCCGGACTGCCCGCGTCGGCGCAACCCGTGTCGATCGTCTCGCCCAGCGCGGTTTCGGCCGCATAGGAGGCGCTGACGGTCGCAGAGGCCGCGAGCGACGCCTTGGTGACCTGAATGCCGTTGATGGTGCAGGTCGCGCCGAGGTTGTTGGCGACGTTGACCTGGTTGACACGGAAGTTGACCGTGTTGCCCGAACGGTTCAGGAAACCGACGATCACGCCGTTGTCGCAGAGCATCTCGGCTGTCAGGTCCGTACCGGCCGTCACGCTCGCGCCGTTGATGGTCAGCGAGATGCGGTCGTCAGCCGAGTAGTCGGCAGCCAGGATGGCGGTGATTTCGGGGAGAGTCACACTGCCAGTCGAGCTGACCCCCTCCTTCGAATATTCGTCCGGCGTCGCGGTCAGGACCGCGGCGTTGACGCTGCCGGCGAAGAGCATCGCTGCCCCAACGCCCGCGACGATCTTAAAGTTGGCTTTCATAGACCCTCAGTCTCCTAGGTGGGTTGAGTGTGCCTGGAACGTCCGGTCTGCCTCGTCAAGTAGAGAGTCAACCATGGTTCCTGTTGGTTACTTACAACGTTGTAAACCGGCTCGCTTCCAGCCAGCTCGGCTCAAAAGTTTATGTCAGTAGAATGGCTTGTCAATAGCCGTTTATGTGAACGGTGCTGCGGTTCGAGCCAGAGGGGTTCTGTTGCGTTTCCGCCGCAGCCTCCCACCACTGTGCAGTTTAACCCACTCGCATGGCCAGCGTGTTGCAACTATTGGGGTCACCGGGCCGGGCTAGGGGGCCTCAACGGCCCCAGGCGCCGCCGCCGGGCGCATCTCCAGCGTGACCCGCCGATTCTGAGCCCGACCCTCCTCGGTGGCGTTCGAGGCGATCGGAGCGGTCTCGCCTAGCCCGCGAGCGCTGAGGCGATCCGCGTCAATTCCTTTTGAGATCAGATAGCTGCGTACGGATTCCGCGCGCTGCTGCGAGAGCCGGAGGTTGAACCCCGCATCACCGGTGTCGTCGGTGTGGCCGCGTATCTCGACGAGTTCGCCCGGTCGCTCGGCCAGAACTTGCGCCACGCTGTCGAGCAGCAACTTGTCGCCCGGCGTCAGCACCGCGTCAGCCACGCCGAACGTCACGCCGCGCAGGATCACCTCGCCAACCTCGCAGCCGCTCACATCCACCGCGGCGCCGGAGAAGCTGCGGGGACAGCGGTCGACCGCGTCGCAGACGCCGTCCGCGTCCTGATCTGCGCAAATTCCGCGGCCCGCAGCGGTCTCCCCGTATACCGCGACCGGCACCGCGGAGGGCTCCGGCAGGCGCAGATGCTCGAATGCCTGCTGCATGCCTACGCGGATCTGGGCCCACTCGCTCGGGTCGTCGATCACCCGCGGTGTGATCAGCACGATCAGCTCTGTCTTTTCGTTCTGCCGGCTCTCGGAGCGGAACGCCCAGCCGAGGCCCGGGATGTCGCCGAGGCCCGGCACCTTGGCAGTGTTGTTGTTACCGGTCTCCGAGATCAGGCCCGCGAGCAGGATGCTCTGCCCGGACCGCGCCACGACCTCCGTCGTCACGCTGCGCTCGAAGAAGATCGGCGCACCCTCTACGTTCGAGGCGCCCTGCTGCGTGTTCGAGATCCGCTGCTCGATCTCCATCACGACGAGGCCCTGGGCGTTGATCGTCGGCCGGATGCGCAGCTCCAGGCCCGTCTTGCGGTAAAGAACCTGCGTGATCTGCGTATCGGAAATGATCGGATCCGACGCCGTCGCGCCGACGGTCGGCACGTCGTTGCCGACCGAAATCGCCGCCTCGACGCCGTCGCGCACGACCAGCGTCGGGTTCGACAGCACGTTGACGAGGCCGTCGGTCGCCGAGAGCTTCAGCCGCACGAAGTTCGCGATCCCGTCGATGTAGCTGAGCGAGAATCCGCCGTCGGGAAGCCCCAGACCGCCACTGGTGCCGCCGCCCAGCCGCCCGTCCTGGAACGCGAACTCGACGCCGTAGGCGAACTCGCCGGTCAGCGTGACCTCCGCGACGGTGGCCTCGAGCAGGATCTGCTTCGGCGGCACGTCGAGCCGCCGGATCATCGGCAACAGCGACTGGTAGCGCTGGCCGGTCGTGTAGAAGATCAGCGTGTTCGAGCGCGGGTCCACCGAGAGCGTGACGCCCTGGCCCTGCACGGACATCGCACGCGGTGCGGCGCTAGAAAGCGGGGCATCGCGCCGCAGCACGTTGTCACGCGTGACGTACTGGCCCGTCGTGAGCGCATCGGCAACCGCTTCCTCTGGATTGGTCGGGCTGCGCATCCGGTCGCGGCGCTGGGCCGTCGTGGTCGCTCCGCCAAGCGCAGAACGCGTGTCGCGAGCCTCGGATTCACCGACCGGCGCGATCACGCCGCCGAGCAGCGGCGCCAGCGATTCACCGAGATCAGAGGCCCGCGCATTGCGCGGGTGATAGATGAAGTAGCGCTCCTCCGGCCCCTGGCTGGGCCGGTCGAGCTGCCGCAGCCAGTACTGGACCCGCTGCAGCAGCTCGGGGCTGCTGGCGAACACGACCAGCGCGGCGAGCTGGTCGAGCGGGACCAGCGCCACGTTCTTGCCCTCGGCCCGCCCGACCCCGGCGTAGATGCCCTCGTTCTCGAGCAGCGTGACGAGCTGCTCGGCCGCCTCGCGGCTGCCGACGAAATCGAGCGACGCGATCCCGACTTCCCGCGCGCGGTTCGCCGGCTGGTCGAGCAGCCCGACGATGTCGATCACGCGCAGGATGTTCTCGCGCTCGCCGGTCACGAACAGCGCGCTCTGGGCCGAATCGGCCTTCGCATCGACGCTGACCAGGTCGAGGATCGTTCGCTCGATGCTGAGGTTCATGCCGTAGCGCAGCGGGATGATCTGCATGACCGGGCCGGCGACGTCGGGCACGTCCTGGTGCCGGCGGCCGAAGCCGATCGGGATCGTGCCGCGCGCCTTGCCATCGGCCGGATGAAGATAGAAGACGTTGTCCTTGTAGGTCGTGCCGATTCCCCGCGAGTCGAGCAGTTCCGACATCAGCTTGTAGTAGGCGCGACTGCTGACCGGCTTCTCGAGACTCAGCGTCACCGGGTCGTCGAGGCCGGGCAGCCCCTCGGCGATCACGTAGCTCGCCTTCAGCACCTCGTTGAACGAGTAGTTGATGAAGTCGCGCAATGAAATCGACTCGACCGACACGACGACCGAGTCGTTGGCGGGAAACCGCCCGGACCAGTCGAGTTTCTGCATCGACGTCGGCGTACGTGGCGGCGCGCTCAGGCGCTGGAGCTCGCCACCGGTACCCTGCCCGGCCGCGGCGTCGGCCCCATCGGCCTCATCCTCGGCACGCTGCGCAGCCGATCCCGGCTGACCCGGCGGCGGTGGCACGGCCACGCGTGGCGGCGGCACGTCGAACCGGTCCGGAGTCTGTGCACAGGCGCCGACGAGCGCAGCGGAAATGAGCAGGAAGATGAGACGTTTCATGATGCCTTCTTCTGTGGGCCGCAGGCGCTACGGCCTCTTCTCGGGCTGGGATCCGGTGTCCTCGACGACGGGCAGGTCCCAGGGAAGCTTGACCTCCTCGCCCGGCGCGAGTTCCTGCGGTTTTGAGACCGAGCGCTCATCGGCAGGCGCCGACGAGGGCTGCGGTTCCTCAGCGGCAGCGGCCTTGGGCGCCGGCGCGGGCTTCCGGGCGACCGGCGCCGGCTGTGGCGCCGAGGACCTCGCCTGGTTCGCCTTGATCCGCGCACGCGCCGCCTCCAGCCCGCCGGATCCGCGCGCAAGAGGACTCACGCCGCCCCTGCGCGGGGCAGGCGCGGCGGTCGAGCCGCTGGAACCTGAAGCGAGCAGCGGTGTCCTGCCCTGCTCGAAGAGCAGCAGTTCCTGCGATTCCTCGCCGCGGGCCAAGCGAAGGTTCCTCGGCCCGATCTGCGCCACGGTGGACCCGTGCAGCTCGTCGCCTTCGGTAACCCAGTGGAACTGCGGCTCGCCACCACCCGACCGGGGTCGAGCGTGCAGGACCGCGAACTTGCCATCGTCCTTGCGAAAAACCCCGACCAGTGTCAGCTCCCATCCGGAAGGATCGGTGGGCACCGCAACGACGCCCGCCGAGCCCGCGAGCGCCGGCATCCACGAGACGAGTTCACTACGCACCGTTGCCGCATCGGGCCGGACAGGTAACGTTGTGAGCTGCGGCTGCTCGAAGCTGCGCAGCGACTCGTCGCGGCCCACGTATACGCGCCCGAAGAAATCCCAGGCCGCGAGCAGCAACAGGACCCCGGCCGCGAGAGCTACCTGCCGGCGCGGGCTCATGACCGCCCTCCCGCATTCAGTCCCGACGGAGGCTTCGGCCGATAGAACAGATCCAGCACGATCACGGCCGAGGCCGGGTCTGCCGTGGGTCCGCTCGCGGGCGACTTGAGCTTCAGCTGAAACTCCCTGACCGCGGCGAATGGCAGCGAGCTCTCCATCTCTCCATGTATCAGGATCAGCCTGTCCAGCGGGCCGTCCATCTTGATGCTGGCGCGACTGTAGGCAAGCCCGGCCTCCGCGGCCTCGCCGTCGAGCAGCCAGTCGAACAAGGTCACTTTCAGGCCCGCCTGCCCGGCCATCGCGGTGATTCGCTGCTGGGCTGCAAGCCGGGAGTCATCGTCCCCGATGGCCACGGGAAACGCTGCAAAGCTGGCCTCGGACTCCTGCTCGAGCGCATCCCTCGCAGCGACGATCGCCTCCCGGTTCTGGATCACGCCCTCGGAGCGGTCGAGCCGCTTCGTCAGCATCTCGAGCTGCTGGCGCTGCTCGTTCTGGACCTGCAACCACGGGACGACCGCAAAACGTACGACCGCGAGCGCGCCGGCCACGCCAATCAGCCACTGTACCCGCGCGTCAGCCACTGTCCGCCTCCCGCGCGAGCGTGAGCGTGATCGCGAACTCCTCGAGACCGCCCTTGCCGCCGCGCACCGGCGCCGAGAAGCGAGCACCCTCGACGCCGGGGCTCTGGTCCAGCGCCGCGAGCACGTCCGTGGCGGCAGGCGCACTGCCGCGCAGCGTCAGCTCGAAATCCTCGAGTTCAATCGCGCTCAAGCGCGCACCGTTCGCCCAGGCCAGGCCCACGATCCGCCACAGACCGTAAGTATCGGCCCGGCTCGCCAGCACCTCGCCGAGGCCGGCACGCCGTGCGGCGAGCAGGTCGACCTCGCGCTGCGCGGTGAGCAGCGAATCCACTTCTGGCCCGAGTTCCTCGAGCCGCGCCTCGCGCGACTCCCGGGTCAGCATCAGGTAGCCCGAAGCGAGCGCGAGGTACGACGCGAGGGCCAGGCCGGCCACTGACGCAACGCGGCGCCACTCGAACGGTGCGCGGCGTCCGGCCGAGGGCAGCCGGAATCTCAGCCATGCGTCCGCCGGGAGGCTGCGCAGGCCCTGCGACAGGCGCGCGACGAGGTCGCCGCGTCCCAGCGAGAGCGCAGCCTCCCCCGAGTCGAGGCCCGCGGCGAGTGCAAAGAGCTCGGCGGTCGCAACCGTGCCGCCGGCCGGCTGACTCGTGCCGCCGGCCGAGAGGAAGTAGCGGTAGCCGTCGCGCTCTATGCAGGCCACGCGACCCCGGGGCAGCGTGCGCGCGAGTACTGCGCTCTCCGGCACCAGCCAGAGCGCACGGCCGACCTTTTCGAGCACGCCCGGGCGCAACTCGAAGAAGGCCACTTCACGCTTATCCTGGTCCAGCTCGCCGATCAGCGTCAGTGTCGGGGGCGCCTCGGCGAGTTCCTGGCTGAGCACGGCCTCGAGGTCGCGCCGCGAGTGGATCGGGTACCTGCGGCGGCGCTCGATGTAATGCTCGCGGCCGAGCACGGCCACCAGCCCGGGGGCCTCGCTGGGATCGCCCAGCAGGTCGCGGCGAAGATCGGTGATCCAGAGGATGCGACGAAAGAGCGCACGGGTCAGTCGCCCGCCCGGCAGGGCCTTCCCGGCCACCCCGGCCCCCGTCTGATCATTAGCGCGAGAATCTGTCATGTGCTGCCTGCGTCCTCGCGGCCCGAACGTTGCCAGACGGCGACCGGCTCGCTCTGGTAGGGCCGCACGATGACCGTGCTGCGTCGCTCCAGGCGGCTCTGGCCGTTTTCCACCCGGAAGCTCACCTCGACCGCAGGGCCCGGCGCGAACACGGTCCTCTCATCCGGCTGGATCCCCGTGATCTTCATCAGCTTCAGCATGTCGATCGGCCCCCTGCCGCGAACTTCTTCAAGGCCCTGCAGCTGGCTGTCGCTCAGCCATGCGCGCAGCAGATCAGGCTGGCGCCGTCATCGGGTTGAACCCTGGCGTGGGGTACAGGGTCAGCAAAGGCTCGCAGCCGTCGGAAAAGCTCCTCGTCCATGGCGGACAGCAGCTTCAATTCCGCGAGATCCTGCAGCGGGTAGCCATGGGCGATTCCGGGCGACGTCGGCCGCCCGGCCCCTCGCCCAGTCCCTCGAGCCGTGGTGAAACGCCCTGCAGATCCATCAGCTCGCGCGCCGATCCGGCTCGCGCGTCCCGGGATCCACGCCGAGGCTCGCCCAGGACTGGATACGAACTCTGTCGAACCGTACAGCGGCACACGCAGCCGCCCGGACTCATCCTGCATCGTGAAGGTGATGTCGTCCACAGTGAACGGCTGGCCGCTGAAATTCCAGGCGGCGGCGTAGGGATTCGCGCTGTCGGGATTGCCGACCCAGGGCTCGGTCAGCAGCGAGTAGATCGAGCGCCGACTCGCGCGACAGCGCGGCCAGCTCGAGCGTCGCGCGATCATCGAGCCGCTTCGCTCGAGCCACCTGCTCGCGCGCGGTCAGCCCGAGCTGCATCATCAGCAGGCCGATGATGCCGGCGATCAGCAGCACCTGTATCAGTGCGATGCCGCGTTGTCGATTCATTCCGCCCCCGACGTAGCGCCGGAAGCTCACATCAGCACGTTCCGGCACGAACACGACGGCCTCGGTGCCGCCGAGGCGCATCGCGATCCGCTCGGGATGCTGCCGCAGGACCAGCCCGTCATACTCGTCGAACCACCGCGGCGTGATACCGGCCTCCGGCGACTCCGAGGCATCGAAGCGCGCCTGCAGCGACTCCCAGCCGTAGTAGCCGAAACGCAGGTCCGCGATGTTCGACAGCACCAGCACGCGGTGCTCGAACGGCAACACCTGCGAGGACTCACGCAGCTGCACGCCGGTGAGCGGCGCCTCTTCGTAGAGCAGGTTCCAGGTCCCGTCGTCCGCCGGCTCCCGGAAGACCCGGATCACGGCCAGCTCGCCCGGGTTGAAGACCGGGCTCTTGGTCACCAGCGTGAGGCCCTCCTCGCGCCCGAGAAAATAAAAGCCGGGCGCACCGCGCTCGTTCCGCACCACGTACGGCAGCGTGTCCTCGAGTGCCGCGACGACGAGGTCGAGCCGCTGGTACTGCGACTGCGCGCGGTCGAAGCGGCCCAGCCGTCCCTCCCAGTGGCGCGTGAACAGCGAGTACCCATAGCTCGCAATGCCCACGACCATGCCGAAGATCGCGAGCGCGATCAGCAGCTCGACCAGCGTGAAGCCCCTGGCCTTCACATCGGTCGCCATGGGCCCCATGCGAGCTCCTGGTAGAGGAAGGTACGCTGCTCCCCGCGCAGCTGCAGCTGCAGCTCCACGTCATACAGTCGGTAGCGCGGTGAATACTCGGTGAACTCGATCTGGTCCGGATCGAAGCGCGGCGCCGGCGAGCCGTAGCGCGCGGTCTCAGCCTGCCAGCTGTACTCGACGCCCAGCAGCTCCGCCGCGCCCTGCAGCCGCTCCACCGGGTTCGTGCGCAGCTGGTTGCGGATCGACGAGGTGATCAGCGGCAGCGGCGTCAGCATCTCGACGACGGTCTCGGCCTTGGCCGAGGCGAGCAGCGCGTTGCGGTAGGTCTCGCTCGCGACCGCCAGCACCGTGAACAGGATCGTCGCGGCGATCAGCACCTCGATCAGCGTGAAGCCGGCCTCGCGCCTCACGAGTTCTCCTCCAGCCAGCCGTTCAACTCGAGACGGCGCTCCCGGCCGGCCTGGCGCAGCGCGAGGCTCGCGGGGCTCGCGATGCCGTTGCGGTTGATGTGCAGCTGCTGCGCGGGATCGAAGAACAGCTGCTCGAAGGGCAGCACGCGCTGCTCGTCGCCGATGCTCCAGCGCAGCTCGCCGCCCTCGCCGTGCAGGTTCACCGGCTTGCCCTCGGCGAAGGCGCGGAACGCGAGCCCGGTGACCGTGCGCTCGAGCACCAGCCATTCTTCCTGCGCACGCGCCTTTTCGAGGCGGTCCACGGCCAGCGGGCCGACGAGCCCGAGCAGCAGCCCGAATATCGCGAGCACCACGAGCAGTTCGACCAGCGTGAAGCCGCGTGCGCGCGCCATCGCTACAGCCCGATGTCCGCGACCGAGGTGATGCTGAGCATCATGACCACGACCACGCCGCCGACGATCAGGCCCATCAGCAGGATCAGCAGCGGCTCGAGCAGCGTCGTCAGCCGCTGCGTCCAGGCGGAGAAATCATCGCGGCTGCGCCGGGCGATCTCGGTGAACACCTTGCCGAGCTCGCCGCTCTCCTCGCCCACCTCGAGCAGCGACGCGTAGAAATCCGGGAACAGCCGCGTCTGCCGCAGCGTCGCGGAGAGCTGCTCGCCACGGCGCACTTTCTCCACCGCGATCGAGGTCTCGCGCCGCAGCTGCCCGTGACGGATGCTGCCGGTGGCGAGCTGCAGCGCGCGGTCCACCGGCACGCCGGACTCGAGCATCATGCCGAGCCCGCTCGCGAAGCGGATGCGCTCGACGGTGAGCGCCGCATCGCGGACGATCGGCGCTCCGAGCGCGAGCCGCTCGCGTGCCTCGACCGCGCCGGGACGGCTGCGCAGCTGCCAGAGCGCCACGACCAGTGCGACCAGCCCCGCGCCGAGCAGCCACTGGTACTTCTGCATGAACTCGCTCGCGCCCAGCAGTGCAGTCGTGTACCAGGGCAGTTCCTTCGCATCGGTGAACAGCGTCGTCAGGTTCGGCACGACGAAGTTGAAGATGAAGAGCAGCGCCACCACGCACACCCCGAGCACGACCATCGGGTAGGAGGCGGCCTGCAGCACCTTCTGGCGCACGTCCCGGCGGAAACGCAGGTCCTCGGACAGCCGGCGGAATACGTCCGGCAGGCGCCCGCTTTCCTCGCCCACCGCCACCAGGTTCACGAACAGCGGGTCGAAGACGCCCTGCTGGTCCGCCACGGCCTCAGAGAGCTGCCGGCCCTGCTTCAACTGGCCGGACAGCGCCCCGAGCAGCTTGCCGACGGCGCCGCCTTTCGCGGAGCGCTGCAGGATCCCGATGGCGCGGTCTATGCGCACGCCGCTGTCGAGCAGCATGCTCAGTTCCGAGGTGAGGAACTCGAGGTCCTCGAGCCGCACGCGCTCGGATCGCAGTCCCAGCGACTCACGCCAGTCCTTGCCGGTGCCCTCCCGCTCGAGCTCGCTGACCAGCACGCCGCGCGTGCGCAGGTCCTCCCGGGCGAGATCGAGCGCGTCGGACTCGACGAAGCCCGACACCCGGGCGCCGGATCCGTCGAATCCCTCGAAGCGGAAGCGACCCATCAGCCAGCCACCCTCAGCACTTCCTCGAGCGTGGTCTCGCCGTTCAGCGCCTTCAGGTAGCCGTCCTCGAGCAGCGAGCGCCAGCCCTGCGAGGCGCAGTAGCGTCGGGCCTCGGCCAGGAAATGCGGTCCGACGTCCAGCGCCTTGATGCCCTCGTCGCAGCGCAGGTACTCGACGACCGCCATCCGGCCGCGGTAACCGGTGTGGCCGCAGTCGTCGCAGCCGCGTTCCTGCATCAGGCGCGGCGTCGCGATGCCGGCCCGCGCGGCGAACTCGTGCAGGCCGAACTTCTCGAGCAGCGCGCCGGCTTCCGGGTGCGGCTCGGCGCAGCGCTGGCAGAGCCGGCGCGCGAGCCGCTGCGCGACGATCGAGCGCAGCGCCGCGTTCAGCAGGTATTCCTCGATGCCCAGGTCCAGCAGCCGCGTGTAGGCGCTCGGCGCGTCGTTGGTGTGCACGGTCGAGAACACCAGGTGGCCGGTCAGCGCGGACTGCATCGCGATCGCGGCCGTCTCGCGGTCGCGGATCTCGCCGACCATGATGATGTCCGGGTCCTGGCGCACGATGCTTCTGAGGCCGGTGGCGAAGTCGAAGCCGATCGCCGGCTGCACCTGCACCTGGTTCACGCCCGCAAGCTGGTACTCGATGGGATCCTCGAGCGTGATGATCTTCACCTCCGGCCGGTTCAGGCGCGAGAGGAAGGTGTACAGCGTCGTGGTCTTGCCCGAGCCGGTGGGACCGGTCAGCAGCACGACGCCGGAGGTGACCGCAAGGTCCTCGAGCACCCGGGTCTCGACGTCGGCGGACAGGCCGAGCAGCTTCATGTCGTAGACCAGCGAGCCCTTGCGCAGGAAGCGCATCACCGCGCTCTCGCCATCGGAGACCGGCAGCGTCGAGACACGGATGTCGATGTCCTCGCCGGCGAGGCGCAGGTCCACCTTGCCGTCCTGCGGGCGCCGGCGCTCGCCGATGTCCATGCCGGCCAGGATCTTCAGGCGCGTGATCACCGGCAGCACCATCGCCGGCGCGATCGCGTCCACCTCGTGCAGCACCCCGTCGATGCGGAAGCGTACCCGGGCACGGCTGCCCTGCGGCTCGATGTGCATGTCGGAGGCACCCTGCTTCAGCGCGCGACCGATCAGCGTGTTCAGCAGGTTGACGGTGGGTGCCTCGGAGGCGAGTTCCCGCAGCCGCCCCTCCTCGACCGTACTGAGGCTCGGGCCCGGGGCCGTGTCCTTCAGGCGACCGAGCCGCGCCTTGAGCACGTCGAACTGCTCCTCGCTCGCCAGCCGCAATTCGCAGGGCACCTGTCCCTGGCTCAGCCATTCGCTGACCTCGAGGTCGAGCGGAGCGTGGGTCGCGAACACCCAGCGGCCATCGGGCCGCTCGACCGGCAGCCAGCCGCGCTCGAGCAGGAAGTCGAGCGGCAGTTCGTCCACGCCCTCGGGCGGCTCCCAGTCGGCGGCGAAGCGCGCCGGCAGCACCGGCGCGCCGAGCAGGCGGCTGAAGATGCCGGGCAGCGAGTCGGCCGAGAGGCTCCCCATGTTCACCAGGATCTGCTCGAGCCGGCCGCCGTATTTCTGCTGGTAGCTGCGGGCCTTGTCGAGGTCCGCGGGATCGACGCCGGAGTCCGCCAGAAGCGCGTTCAGGGCCGTCATTGAAAGACGATGTCCTCGTCCTCGTCCTCGCCACCGGGCCTGCCGTCCTTGCCGAAGCTGCGGAGCATGTAGGGCTGGCCGCCCTCGCCCGGGACCTGGTACTGGTAGGGATTGCCCCAGGGGTCGGCCGGCAGGTCGCGCGGCAGGTACGGGCCGTCCCAGCCGGGCCGGCTGCTCTGGCGCAGTTCGGCGAGGTTCGGCGGGTAATCGCCGATGTCCAGCCGGTACGTATCCAGCGAGGTGGCCAGCATCTGCATCTGCGCCAGCGCGGTCTTGCGCTGCGAGGAACTGACCTTGGAGAACATCGTCGGCGCCACCAGGGACAGCAGCAGCCCCAGGATCACGATGACGATGAGGAGTTCGATCAGCGTGAACCCCGAGTTCAGATTTATTCTACGTTTCATGCTGTAAGTTGCCGGAAAACCTGGGCAAATATACCCTAGTCAGCGGCGAATATCGCCGCCCCCTGGCTTACCCGCCCAGTCGCGGGGAAAGAGCCGGGCAGCCCACCGAGTACCGGTCAGTGACTGAGAGTCGACCGGACGGCCGAAGTTCAGAAGCTCTTGAAGATCAAGTAGATCGAGAGCACGAGAATGAGAACCCAGGTCAACGCGGTACCCACGAACCGGCCCCGGGACACCCCGGCCGTGCTCGTGAGCCCCTGGGCGTGGGCCAGCCTGGCGAACACGAATCCCGCGCCGGTCCCGTGCAGCAGCCACGGAGGCGCGGCGGCCAGCTCGGCCAGCAGCAGCAGGATCAGGAACATCGGCGCGTATTCGACGAAGTTCGCGTGCACGCGCACCTGGCGCTCGATCTCGCCCTGCGGACCGATGCCGAGATTGATCCGGTGCCGCTGCCGGCCCCGCACGACCAGGTAGGCGAGCCCGAGGTAAAGGAGCCCCAGCAGGCCCGCATACAGGGTCGTGACGGGTGCCATTGCCTTGAGGTCAGAGCTGCGCGAGCACGTGCTCGGAGCTCGATACCTTGAACTGGCCGGGCTCCTCGACATAGAGGCCCTTCACGACGCCGTCGTCCACGACGACCGCGAAGCGCTGCCCGCGCATGCCCATGCCGAAGCCGCGGCCGTCCATCTCCAGGCCGAGCGCCTTGGAATATTCGCCGTTGCCGTCGGCCAGCATCAGCACCTTACCGTCCACGGCCGAGGCCTTGCCCCAGGCGTTCATCACGAACACGTCGTTGACGGCCATGCAGGCGATCGTGTCCACGCCCTTCGCCTGGAACTTCTCCGCGTCCATCACGAAGCCCGGCAGGTGCCGCGCGTCGCAGGTCGGAGTGAAGGCGCCGGGCACCGAGAACAGCACGACCTTCCTGCCCTTGAAGAGCTCGTCGGTCGTCATCTTCTGAGGGCCGTCCTTGGTCATGTGCATGAATGCGCCGGCGGGCATCTTGTCACCCACTTTGATGGTCATTGCGGAACCTCCCAGGGAGTTGCGGGTTGCGGCAGTAAAGGGGAATGTTAACAGCGCGGTTCGAAACGCGGGTTATCGTGGTTTCGATCCGGCGCCGGCAGCAGCCGCTTCAGGCAGCCGCCGGGCCGCGCTGGAACCGCGGCGCGCCCTTCAGCCGCTGGTGCAGCGACATCAGCAGGCCCTCGGTCGTCTCCCAGTCGATGCAGGCATCGGTCACGGAGACGCCGTACTCGAGCTCGGAGCGGTCGGCAGGTATCGGCTGGCTGCCCCAGTGCAGGTTGCTCTCGAGCATCAGGCCGACGATCGAGCGGTTGCCCTCGACGATCTGGTTGCCGACGTTCTCGGCCACGAGCGGCTGCACGGCCGGGTCCTTGCTCGAGTTGCCATGACTGCAGTCGACGACGATGTTCGGCGGCAGCCCCGCCTTGTCCAGCTCGCGCTCGCAGAGCGCGATGTTGACGGAGTCGTAGTTCGAGCGTCCGGCTCCGCCGCGCAGCACGATGTGGCCGTAGCGGTTGCCCCGCGTGCGGAACACCGCCGACTGTCCCTGCTGCGTGATGCCGAGGAAGTGATGCGGATGCCGCGCGGACTGAAGTGCGTTGATCGCGACGGTCAGCGAGCCGTCCGTGCCGTTCTTGAAGCCGACCGGGGTCGAAAGCCCGCTCGCCATCTCGCGGTGCGTCTGCGACTCGGTCGTGCGCGCGCCGATCGCGGTCCAGCTGATCAGCTCGGACAGGTACTGCGGCATGATCGGGTCGAGCGCCTCGGTCGCCGCAGGCAGCCCGGTCTCCGCCAGGAACAGCAGCAGCTCCCGGGCCAGGCGGATCCCGCGCTCGATGTGGAAGGAATCATCCATGTCCGGGTCGTTGATCAGGCCCTTCCAGCCGATCGTCGTGCGCGGCTTCTCGAAGTACACCCGCATCACCAGCATCATCGTCTGCTCGACCCGCTCGGCGAGTCCGCGCAGCCGGATCGCGTAGTCCCGCGCCGCAGCCGGGTCGTGGATCGAGCACGGCCCGACGACGACGAACAGCCGGGGGTCCTTGCGGTCGAGGATCGCCTGCAGTCGCGCGCGGCTGCGGTAGACGAATTCCTCGGCCGCGTCCGGCGTCGGCAGCTCGCGCTTCACCTGCTCGGGCGTCGGCAGCAGCTCGCTCGAGAGGACGTTGACGTTGTGCAGTCGATCGGTCATGGGCCCGGAGAGTATGCCGCAGCCTGCCGCACCGCGACCACATGGCCGGCCGGCCCTGGCGACGCCGCGATTCAGGGGAAGACCCAGGCAGGGACGTTCCGCCAGCCCTGCACCAGCTCGGCGTCGAGCGCCCGCCAGTCCTGCTCGAAGGACTCGACCAGGCGCCAGAAGCGGCGCGAGTGGTTCATGTGCCGCCGGTGGCAGAGCTCGTGCAGCAGCAGGTAACGCACGACCTCGGGCCGCTGGAACATCAGGCAGACGTTCAAACTGATCGTGCCGGTCGAGGAGCAGCTGCCCCAGCGCGTGCGCTGCCGTCGCAGCTGCAGCCGCGCATAGTCGAGGCCCGTCTGGCGCGAGAGATCCTCGATCGCCGCGCCGAGGTGCTCCGACGCGGTCCGGTAGAGCCAACCGAGAAGCGCCCGGCCGATCTCGGCGTCGCCGGCCTCGGAACTGCCGAGCAGCAGCCTGCCGTCGCCGCAGTCGCGCAGCGCGCGACGTCCCGAAGGCTCGTACTCCACTGTCCAGCTCCGCCCCGCCGCGGTGAGCTCGATCGAGCGGGGTCGCCGCTCGGCCTCGGTCGGCGCCTTGAGCTCGAACTCGCGTGACTGCCGCTCCGCCCAGTCGCGGTGACGCGAGACGAAGCGCTCGATGGCCGCCACACCGACGCCTGGCGGCACGACCACCTCGACACGTCCGCCCGGGAACACGCGCATCGAAAGCCGCCTCGCCCGGCGGCTGATCCGGACCTGCCAGCCCGCGCCGTCATCGCGCTCCGACCAGAGCGACATCTGCAGGGGATTCACGGCCGCCGCGCGCCCGGCCGCCTGCCCTCTTGGCTTTCTCATGCTCGGTTACAACTCTCTCAGACCCGCGGTCACCGGCATCCTCGCAGCGCGCAGCCCGGGCAGCAGGCCGCCGATGAAGCCGAGTATGAGCGAATAGCCGAGGCCCGTCAGCAGCAGCCGCGGCGTGACAGTGAACGCGAAGGTGATCTGCGTGAAGCTGGCCCAGTTCAGCGTCGAGGCCTGGTAGCCGTTCAGCCCGAAGTACACGATCAGGCCGCCGACGATCCCGCCGAGCAGCCCGAGCGTCACCGCCTCGAAGAGCACCGAGACGAGCACCGGCGCGGCGCCGAAGCCGAGCGCGCGCAGCGTCGCGATCTCACGCGTGCGCGCGGAGACGGCGGAGTACATCGTGTTGAGCGCCGCGAACACGGCGCCGACGCCCATCAGCACCGCGATGGTCGTGCCGACGTACTTGACGAGCCCGATCAGCACGCGCGACTGGTCGGCGTAGAACTGCCGCTCGCTGCGCGCGCTGACGTTGACGCGCGGGTCCGATTCCAGCGCCTTCTGCAACTGCCCGAGCGCCTCGGGCGATACGAGCCGCGCACGGATCGACTGCACCGTGCTGCCCCGCCGGTACACGCCCTGCAGCACCGTCAGGTCGGTCCAGACCTCGGACTCCGAGACGCTGCCACCCGCCTCGAACACGCCGACCACGGTCCAGGTCTGCGATCCCCACTTGACCTCGCGCCCGAGGTCCACGTTGCCGAACTGCGCGAAGACGCCACGACCGACGATCACCTCGTTCGTGCCGGGCCGGAACATGCGCCCGGCCAGCAGCCGGAAGCCGTCGCGCAACTCCGGTCCGCGCGAGGTGACGCCGCGGAACGGAACGTTGGCGCCGGTGCCGGTGCTGCGCATCGGCAGGTCCACGATCGTGTAGAGCTCGGGCGAGGCGATCGGTCCGGATTCGTCCCGGGCGATGCCCGGCGCGTTCGTGACGACGCGGGTCTGCTCACGAACGAGCCCGCTCGAGAGCTCGTCGGGCGAGCCGCCGCGCAGGATCAGCACGACATCGTCGCGGCCCGAGAGTTCCAGTGCAGCCCTGAAGCCCTCGCCCATCGCGAGCAGCGAGACCAGCACCGCCACCACGCCACCGATGCCGATCACGGCCACCAGCGAGGTGCCGAGCCGGGCCGGCAGGTTGCGGACGTTCATCGCGGTGACCGTCAGTACCTGCTTGAACCAGGAGCCCATGGCGCCCTCAGTCGCGCCGCAGCGCGTCGACGATCCCGAGGCGCATCGCCTGCACCGCGGGCAGCGCGCCGGCCACGAGCCCGAGCGCCACCATGAACGCGAGTGCCTTAACGACGGCCGAGGCCGGCAGCCGGAAGCCCGGCAGGTACTGCGCGAGCAGCGACTCGAACTGCACGCCCGCCCACCAGGCCGTCGCGATGCCCAGCGCCCCGCCGAGCACCGTGATCAGCACCGACTCGGACAGCACCAGGCCCAGCACGCCCGGGCTCGAGAATCCGAGCGTCTTCAGCACGCCGATCTCGCTGGTCCGCTCGCGGACGGACTGCGCCATCGTGTTCGCCGTCACCAGCAGCATCGTGAAGAACACGGCCGTGACGATCGCGGTGAGGATCGCGCCGATGTTGCCGACCTGGTTGACGAAGGACTGCGCCATCGCCCGCTCCGAGGAGGTCTTGGTCTCGGCGGGCGAATTCGCGAACAGCGAATCGATGCCTGCCGAGACCCGCTCCACGTGCGCCGGGTCGTCGATCTTCACGACGTACCAGCCGACCAGGCCCTTGCCGAAGGACTTCGCTTCCTCGAAGTAGTCCTGGTTGATGAAGATCTGCCGCGTGTCCCCGCCCTCCGGCAGGTCGTAGACCGCGCGTACCGTCACCGGCCAGGCGTCGGAGCCGTCCTGCTGCCGCCAGATCGCGGAGCGCAGCGGGATCGTATCGCCCGGCTTCCAGCCGAACGCGTCCACCAGCGCGCGCCCGACCAGCACGCCGGTGCGGTCGGCGAGCCAGGCCTGCTTCTGGTCCTCCGGGATCACGAACTCGGAGTAGATGCGCAGCATGTCCTTGGGGTCGGTCGGGAATGCCGGGATCTGGTTGCGCTGGTCGCGGAACCAGGCGCCGAACCAGGTCTGCGGGATGACCGCGACGACGCCGTCCACGGCGCGGATGCGATTCTCGTAGCTCGCCGGCAGCAGCATCGTGAACGAGACCTTGTGCATCGTCAGCAGGCGGTCGGCACCGGCCACGTCGACGCCGCTCTGGAACGCATTGCGCATCGATTCCGCGAGGCCGAACAACAGGAACGCGATCGCGATCGAGGCGAGCGTGAACGTGGTGCGCAACCGCTTGCGGCGCAGGCTCGCCGAAAGCAGCGGCAGGTACTTGCCGATCACGCCGCCGCCTCGCTCAGCAGGCCCTTGTCGAGGTGCACGGTGCGATGGGCCCGCTCTGCGGCGTGCGGGTCGTGCGTGACCATGATGATGGTCTTGCCGTAGTCGCCGTTCAGCGCCTGCAGCAGGTCCAGCACCTCGTCGCCGGACTTGCGGTCCAGGTCGCCGGTGGGCTCATCGCAGAGCAGCAGCGTCGGGTCCGTGACGATGGCCCGCGCGATGCCGACGCGCTGCTCCTGCCCGCCGGAGAGCTCCCGCGGCCGGTGCTTTGCCCGCTCGGTCAGCCCGACCAGCGCCAGTGCCGCCGCGACGCGCCGCGAGCGCTGCTCGCGCGAGAGGTCCTTCAGCAGCAGCGGCAGCTCGACGTTGCGCTCGGCCGAGAGCACCGGCAGCAGGTTGTACATCTGGAACACGAAGCCGACGTGGTCGGCCCGCCAGCGGGCGAGCGCGGCTTCGCTCAGCTGGTCCACCCGCAATCCCTCGACCTCGAGGCTGCCCGAGGTCGGACGGTCGAGCCCGCCGATCAGGTTGAGCAGCGTGGACTTGCCCGATCCGGACGGTCCCATCAGCGCGACGAAATCGCCCGTGTCGATGTCGAGCGACAGCCCGTCGAGCACGCGGACTTCCTCGACCCCGCGCCGGTAGACCTTGACGAGATCACGGATACGGACGATCGGCGTCCCGGCCACGTTCATTCGCCCTGCAGTTCGACCACCGCGCCGTCGCGCAGGCGCCTGGGCGGGTCGATCACGACCACCTCGCCCGCCTCGAGCCCCTCCAGCACGGGCATGCGGTCGCCATCGGCTTCGCCTGTCCGCACCGTCCTGCGCTCGACCTTGCCGTCCCGCACGACCCACACCCAGCTCGATCCGTTCGCGACCTGCACGGCGTTCGCCGGGATCGTGCTCGGCGCACCGGACGCGGCCCCGGCCTCGTCCTCCAGGAAGCTCACCTTGATTCCCATGTCCGGCAGGATGCGCGGATCGAGCTCGTCGAACGCGATGCGCACCCGGACCGTCGCCTTCTGCCGGTCCGCGGTGGGAACGATGCTGATCACGTGCGCGGGAATGCTCCACTCGGGATATGCGTCGAGCACCGCGTTCACCTGCTGACCGTCGCGCACCCGGTTGATGTAGGCCTCGTTGACGTCCACCTCGATCTCGCGGGAGGCCATGTCCACGATCGTCGCGATGCCGGTGCGCGTGAAGCCGCCGCCGGCGGAAATCGGCGACACGGTCTCGCCGGGCTGGGCGTCCTTGGAGATGACCACGCCGGCGAACGGCGCGTGGATCACCAGGTCGTCGAGCGACTGCCGCCGCAGCGCGAGGTTGCTCTCGGCCACCGCCACCTCCGCGCGGGCGGAAGCGAGTCGCGCGGCGAGTGCGTCCGCCTCCGCCTCGGATGCATCGAGCACGCTCTGCGCGACGAGCTTTCGCTCCACGAGACTGCGGTTCCGCTCGAGCGTCCTGCGGGCGTCGGCGAGCCGCACCTCGATCTCGCGCAGGCCACGCCGTGCCGCCAGCAGGCTCTTTTCGGCGACGTCGTACTCGGCCTGGGCCATCGAGGGGTCGAGCCGCGCGAGCACCTGGTCCTGCTCGACCCGGGCGCCTTCCTCGAACAGTACCTCGACGAGCCGGCCGGTGACCTTGGAACTCACCGTTGCGAGCCGGCGCGCGACCACGTAGCCCGAGGCGTTCAGCACCGCGCCCTCCGAGGCCCCGGCCGGTCCCTGCACTGTCGCGGTGCGGACCGCGAGCGGCCCGCCGACGAGCCGCCAGGCAAGCAACGCGAGCAGCGCAAGCACAATGGCCGCGATGATCCAGCGCCGGCGATTGCGCCGCGGCGCGTCCTCGTAGCGCTTCGAATCGGTACCCTTCGGCAGGCGCAGGCTCTCCAGCGCCGTCTTGTCCAGGGACATCTGAATCTCTCGGTTGGATGACGTTGCCGCGACACGGAACGCCCTGCGCTCGCTAGAATGCCGGCTCCGGGCCCGCGCCACGACGGCACGAAGCCGCAGACATTATCACAAGCCCCGACGGCATGATTCCAACCCTGGTAGACATCGGGCTCAACCTCGCCCACGACAGTTTCGACCACGACCGCGAGCAGGTGGTCGAGGACGCCGTGGCGGCCGGCGTGCGCCACATGGTCATCACCGGCAGCACGCTCGAGAGCACGCGCGCGGCGATTGCGCTGGCCCGCGGGAACCCGGTCCGCTTCCGCGCGACGGCGGGCATCCATCCGCACCATTCGCGCGAATTCGGTCCAGATGACGTACCGGTCCTCAGGGAACTGATGCAGATGCCGGAGGTGGGCGCCGCCGGCGAATGCGGACTCGACTACTTCCGCAATTTCTCGCCGCACGAGGACCAGGAGCGGGCCTTCCGCCTGCAGCTCGAGCTGGCCGCGGAACTCGCGAGGCCCGTATTCCTGCACCAGCGTGATGCGCACGATGCGTTCGTCGGCATGCTCGACGACTACCTGCCCCGGCTGCCGGCTGCGGTGGCTCACTGCTTCACCGGCGAGGAGCGCGAACTGCGCGCGTATCTCGAGCGGGGTCTCTACGTCGGAATCACCGGCTGGATCTGCGACGAGCGGCGCGGGCAGCACCTGCGCGAGCTGGTGAGGCTGATACCGCTGGAGCGACTGATGCTCGAGACCGACGCGCCCTACCTGCTGCCGCGGGACCTCGTGCCGAAGCCGGCGACGCGCCGCAACGAGCCCCGGCACCTGCCCCACATCCTCGAGACCGTGGCGCGCTGCCGCGGCGAAGATGCCGACCGCATCGCCGCGGCGACGACCGCGAACGCGCTGCATTTCTTCGGGTTCGACGCGGCCGCCGAGGCGGCCGCTTGAGCCGGTTTCACTTCCTTCAAAGACCCGGGTGAGAAGACACATGATCGATCCAGCAAAGATAAAGGCCACCGTCGAGCGTGAATGGGACGGTTCGATCCTGCCGCAACTCGTCGAGTACGTTCGGATACCCAACAAGTCCCCGATGTTCGACGCGGACTGGGAAGCCCACGGCCACATGGAAGAGGCCGTGCAGCTGATGCGCCGCTGGGCCGAGGCCCAGCCGATCGACGGCATGAAGGTCGAGGTGCTGAGGCTCCCGGGGCGCACGCCGGTGCTGCTGGTGGACATCGCGGGCCAGGTCGATGACTGCGTGCTGATGTACGGCCACCTCGACAAGCAGCCGGAGTTCACGGGCTGGTCCGACGGGCTCGAGCCCTGGAAACCGGTGCTGCGCGACGGCAAGCTCTACGGCCGCGGCGGCGCCGACGACGGCTATGCGCTGTTCTCCTCGCTGACGGCGATACGCGCGCTGCAGGAGCAGGCGGTGCCGCATGCACGCTGCGTCGTGCTGATCGAGGCGAGCGAGGAAAGCGGCAGCCCCGATCTGCCGCACCACATCGAGGCGCTGGGCGAGCGCCTCGGCTCGCCGTCGCTGGTCGTGTGCCTGGACGCCGAGTGCGGCAACTACGACCAGCTCTGGTGCACGACCTCGCTGCGCGGCAACCTGATCGGCACGCTGCGGGTCGAGGTGCTCGGCGAGGGCGTGCATTCGGGTGCGGCCAGCGGAATCGTCGCCTCGAGCTTCCGGGTGCTGCGGGACCTGCTGGCGCGCGTCGAGGACGCCGCCACCGGCGCGATCCTGGTCGAGGAACTGAACACGCCGATCCCGACCGACCGTCGCGCGCAGGCCGCAGCCACGGCAAAGGTGCTCGGCGAGACCGTGTTCCGGAAGTTCCCGCTGGCCGAGGGAATGCGGCCCGTCTCGAACGACCCGTTCGAGCTGCTGCTGAACAGCACCTGGCGGCCGACGCTGAGCGTCACCGGCGCGGAGGGAATCCCGCCGTTCTCGAGCGCGGGCAACACGCTGCGACCCGCCACGTCGCTGAAGCTCTCGTTCCGGCTCACGCCGACCATGGACCCAAAGGCCGCGGCACGCGCGCTCAAGGACACGCTGGAGCGGGATCCGCCCTACGGCGCAGCCGTCAGCTTCAAGGTCAATGACGCGACCGGCGGATGGAACGCGCCGGCGCTCGCGCCGTGGCTCGAGCGCTCGATGCAGGAGGCCTCGCGCGAGTACTTCGGAGCCGATGCGATGTACATGGGCACGGGCGGCAGCATCCCGTTCATGGGCATGCTGGGCCGGCTCTTCCCGAGCACGCAGTTCCTGGTGACCGGCGTGCTGGGACCGAAGTCGAACGCGCACGGGCCGAACGAGTTCCTGCACCTGGACACGGCGCGCAAGCTGACGGCCTGCGTGTCGCGCGTGCTGGCCGACCATGCGGCGCGGCCGCGGCAGGCGGCGGCCGCCTGAGTCTGGGGGGCGGGCGCCAGCGGCCGACCGGCCGGCAGGCAGCGCGCAGGGGCCCGGTCGGGGATGCCTTTCCAGGGCCGTCGAAAACATGGATGTTTTCGCCGGAGCCGCCATGGATGGCTTTACGGCGTCCCTGGAAAGGTCTTCCCGGGCGGGCCCCAGGTGCGCTGCCGGTCCGGAGGCAACAGAATCGGCGCGCGTCAGCGCGCCAGCGGGTTCGGCTGCGCGGCCGCCTTGATGCGTTCCCAGACCGGCGCGAAAGCCGCCGCCGCTCCGCCGCTCGAGCGCTCGACCGCCGGGTACTGCTCATGCAGCGCGTCGAGGCGCATGACCGACTCGGGGTGACCTTTCGGGAACTCGCCCTGCATCGAGAAGACCACGCGGCCGTCGACGGGCAACTCCCCCGCCAGCTGGCGGACCGCCGCGACCCGGTCGTATAGCATCGGCAGCGGGTTCGCGAAGGTGAAGTGCCGCTTCGGCCCGAACACCGACCACTGCTGCATTTTCTCGCCGGCGAAGATCAGGCCCGCGACGTCGAACAGGTCGATGACCAGCAGGCCCCGCTCGGTGAGCAGCAGGTAGTGCAGGTGAATCTGCTCGCCTGCCCCGGTCGGCAGCAACACGTCCCGCAACTCGTCATAGGCGACCGCGGAGATGACGTTGTCTATCGCGCGGCGGGCGCGCAGCTGCCGGTAGCGGTCCCGCACCAGCCAGGCGACCACGGCGAGCGCGGCGACCGCCGCCGCGATCCAGATCCAGCCGGGCAAGCCGAGAAAGTCCTTCATGCGGCCTCCAGCAGCGTGCTGCGCAGGCTGGCGAGTTCCGGCGCGATTTCCGACTGCACGGCCGGCAGCGACAGCAGTTCGGCGAGCGCCGCCGGCACCGGGACCTCGGCGTCGATCAGCGGCTCCACGATGTCGTTGAACTTTGCCGGGTGCGCGGTCCCGACCAGCACCCAGCGCGCCTCGCGACGCTCGTGAGCGAGGCCGCGATAGACGCAGGCGGCCGTCGCGGTGTGCGGGCACCAGGTCTGGCCCCATTCCGCGTAATCCCTGCGTATCGTCTCGCGGATCTGCGCGTCGCTGACCGATTCGGCAGTGAGCTTCGATCGCAGCGTCATGCCGTCGGGAAACAGCCAGCGCAACCGCTCCATGTTGCTCGGGTTGCCCACGTCCATCGCCGAGGCCAGCGTCGCGACGCTGGCCCGCGGCCGCCACTCGAGGTCGTCCAGATACTCCGGAACGCTGCGATTCTCGTTGGTCGCCAGCACGACCTCGCCGATGGGCAGGCCCATCTCGCGGGCCCAGACGCAGGCGAGCGCGTTGCCGAGGTTGCCGGTCGGGACGATGAAGTTCGGCTTGCGGCCCTCGGCGAGCCACAGCTCCAGGCTCGCCTTCGCGTAATAGACCATCTGCGGCAGCAGCCGCCCGACGTTGATGCTGTTGGCCGAGGACAGCAGCAGCCGCTCGCCGAGTTCCGGGTCCACGAAGGCTTCCTTGACGATGCGCTGGCAATCGTCGAACGTGCCGCGCACCGCGAGCGTCCGCACGTTCTCGCCCCAGCAGGCCAGCTGCTGCTGCTGGCGTGGCGACACGAGGCCCTTCGGATACAGCACGACGACGTCCACCCAGGGCCTCCGGTAGAAGGCCGAGGCGACGGCTCCGCCGGTGTCGCCGGAGGTCGCGACCAGGATCGTCAGGCGTCGCGGGTCATCCCTCGGGATGCGCTCCAGCGAGGCGGCGAGAAAGCGCGCGCCGAAGTCCTTGAAGGCGGCCGTCGGCCCGTGGAACAGCTCCAGCACCGAGAGCGGGCCGGGACTGGCGCTCACCTCGACCAGCGGAGCCGGAAAGCTGAAGGCGTCGCGCGTCACGGCCCCGAGCTTCGCGCCGAGCAGGTCGCCGGTCGCATAGGGCTCGAGCAGCGTCGCGGCAAGAGCAGGCAGGTCCCGTGCGTCCTCGAGCTCGGCGAGCAACGCCGGCGGCAGCGACTCCGGCACATACAGGCCGCCGTCCGGCGCGAGGCCCCGGCTGATCGCTTCGCTGAGGCCCACGACGGGCTGCGAGCCACGTGTGCTCCGGTAACGCATCAGTCCGACACCACTCGCGCACCTTCGGGATCCAGCGCGGACACCCAGCTGTCCGACTCGAGCCCGTGGGAAGCAAAGGCCGCGACCATCGCGGCGCGGACCCGCTCGGCGTCGCCCGCTTCGGTCCAGGCGAAGACGGTGGGCCCGGCCCCGGAAATCGAGCCCCCGAGCGCGCCCGCGGCGAGGCCCGCCTGCTTGACGTCGCTGAAGCCCGGGATCAGCGCCTGGCGCTGCGGCTCGACGATCACGTCGAGCAGCGACTCGCGGATCAGCGGCAGGTCCGAGGTGTAGCAGCCGGCAAGGAATCCCGCGAGGTTCGCGGTCTGCCAGATCACGTCCGACAGCTCGACGCTGTGCTTGAGGATCGCGCGCGCGGCACGCGTCTCGAGCACCATGTGCGGATGCACCAGCACGCAGCGGATGGCGTCCGGCACCGGAATCTGCCTGACCTGGGGACTGTCGATCCCGACCGTGAGCACCAGTCCGCCGAACAGCGAGGGCGCGATGTTGTCCACGTGCACCGAGCCGCTCGCCACGGCCTCGCCCTGCATCGCGAACTTGAGCAGCTGCGTGCGCCCGAGCGGCTGCTCCACGAGCGCCGCGGCCGCGACCACGGCCGCGACCGCCGAAGCGGCGGAGCCGCCGAGGCCCGAGCCGAGCGGAATGCCCTTCTCGATGTCGAGCTCGAAGCCGAACGGGAGCCCGAGCTCGCGCTGCAGCGCGAGCGCCGCCATGCCGGCCGTGTTGCGCTCCGCAGCTAGCGGCAGGCCCTGCACGACGCCGGTGATCGACCGCACCGACACGCCGGGCTCGTCACGACGCTGCACCCTGACCCGGTCGCCGAGCGCCGCGACGCTGTGCCCGAGGATGTCGAAGCCGACTGCGACGTTGCCGACGCTGGCCGGCGCGAAGGCCGTGGCCGACCGCCGTGCTCCGCTCACAGCTTGGCACCCAGGTACGCACAGACCCGCAGCAGGTCGGCGAACACTCCGGCCGCGGTGACGGCCGGCCCGGCTCCCGGGCCCTGCACGATCAGCGGGTTCTGGTCGTAGCGCGCGGTCTGGAAGCGGACGATGTTGTCGGTCAGCGCGATGTTGGCGAACGGATGCGTCCTCGGCAGCTGCACGACGCCTACCTCGGCACGGCCGGTCACGTCGATCGAACCGACGTAGCGCAGCACCTCGTCCGCGGCACGCGCCTGCTCGAGCCGCTCGAGCATCGGCCGGTCGAATTCGCCGAGGCGCTCGAGGAACTCATCCACCTGGCAGCCCTTGAGTGCCTCCGGCACAAGGCTCTCGACCTGCACGTCGGCGAGCTCGAGCTCGAGGCCCATCTCCCGCGCGAGGATGATCAGCTTGCGCGCGACGTCCATCCCGGAGAGGTCGTCGCGCGGATCGGGCTCCGTGTAGCCCAGCCCCTTGGCGCTGCGGACGATCGCGGAGAACGGCTCGCTACCGTCCCAGGTGTTGAACAGGTAGGCCAGCGTGCCGGAGAAGATGCCCTCGATCCGGCGGATCTCGTCGCCGGTCTCGCGCAGGTCGCGCAGCGTCTGGATCACGGGCAGGCCCGCGCCGACGGTCGCCTCGTACAGGTAATGCGCGCCGGCCAGCCGCCGCGCCTGCCGCAGGTGCTGGTAGTAGCCGAACTCCGCGCTGTTCGCCTTCTTGTTCGGCGTGACGACGTGGATCCCCTGGGCCAGCCAGTGGGCGTAGCGGCTCGCGACGTCCGGGCTCGCGCTGCAGTCGATGATCACCGCGTGCGGCAGGTGCGCGGCCTGCACGTGCTCGGCGAAACGCTCGAGGTCCGTGTCCTCGCCGGCGGCCTGCACTCGCTCGCGCCAGCGCCCGAGGTCCATCGCCGTCTGCTCTAGCCACATGCTGCGGGATCCGGCGATGCCACGCAGCCGGAGGTCGACGTTCAGGTCGCGGCGCAGCCGATCGGCCTGCGAGGCGATCTGCTCGAGCAGCGCGCCGCCGACGAGCCCCGGGCCCACCAGCCCGATCGAGACCGTGTGCGCCGAGAGGTAGAACGCGGAATGGACCGCGCGCAGCGCCCGCGCGCTGTTGCGCCCGTCGATCACCACCGAGATGTTGCGCTCGGAGGCGCCCTGCGCGATGGCCCGCACGTTCACGGCCGCAGTGGCCAGCGCGGAGAAGACCTGGGCCGCGACGCCATGCGCGCCGGCCATCCCGTCGCCGACCACGGCGAGGATGCTGCAGTCGTGGTCCACCTCGACGCTCTGGATCTGCGCCTCGCGCAGCTCCGGCGCGAACGCATGTCGCACGACGCGCTCGGCGCGCTCGGCCTGCGCCTGGGGCACGGCGAAGCAGATCGAGTGCTCGGAGCTGCCCTGGGAGATCAGGATCACCGAGATCCCCTCCTCCCTGAGCGCACCGAAGAGGCGGTGCGCTGTGCCGGGCACGCCGATCATGCCCGCGCCCTCGAGGTTCAGCAGCGATATCCGGTCGATCGTCGTGATGCCCTTGACGAGCGGCGTCGGCGCGGTGCGGTCGTGGATCAGCGTCCCGGCCAGCTCCGGGGCGAAGGTGTTGCGGATCCAGATCGGGATCCGCTTCTGGACCGCCGGCGCCATCGTCTGGGGATGGATCACCTTGGCGCCGAAGTAGGCCAGCTCCATCGCCTCGTTGTAGGAGAGCGCATCGATCACCTGCGCCTCGGGCACGAGCCGCGGGTCCGCGCTCAGCACGCCGTTCACGTCGGTCCAGATCACGATCTCGGCCGCCTCGAGCAGCGAGCCGAAGATGGAGGCCGAGAAGTCGCTGCCGTTGCGCCCCAGCGTCGTCTGCAGGCCCTGCGTGTCGGTCGCGATGTAGCCGGTGACGACCAGCACGCCGACGAAGTCGACGGGCACCAGGTCGCGAAGCTGCGTGCCGGACTGCTCCCAGCGGATGCCGGGACCCATCGGCCCCCATTCCACCAGCAGCGCGCGCCGGGCGTCGAGCCACTGGACCTTGCCGTCCACACGGGCGCGGCTCCGCAGCAGCCGCTCGAAGATGCGCGTGGACCACAGCTCGCCGAAGCCCGCGATCAGGTCGGTCATCGTGGTCGAGGCGGCACGCACCAGCTTCACGGTCTGCAGGATCCCGGCCAGGTCCCTGCAGTCCCGGTCCAGCTCGACCACGAACTCGTCATAGAGCTCGCCGTTCAGCAGTTCCCGGGCGACGCCGACGTGGCGCAGCCGCAACTCCTCGATGCGGTCCTCGAGAGCGGGATCGGCGGTTTCCGCGAGCCGGATCAGCGTCAGCAGCGCGTCGGTGACGCCACGGCACGCAGAGAGCACGACGGCCTTGCGGGTCGCGGGATCTTGCTCCACGATCTGGGCCACCCGCTGCATGCAGGCCGCATCGGCGACGCTGGTTCCGCCGAACTTATGGACTTTCCACGCTTCCACGATCTCTGGCTCCGTTGTTCCTGCTCACACGGCAAAGCGGCCCGCTCGCTCTACGGCGGCAGACGCGGCAGTGGCAGGGCACCATGGGACACCTCGTTCCAGGTTGCGCGAAACTCTAGCTTCTTGCAGCGCAACAGGCAAACCACGCACTGATGGACGGATCCGGGTCACACGCCCTGCATGCCGCGATCCTCGCCGCGGGCGCATCCCGCCGGTTCGGAAGCCCCAAGCAACTGGCGAGGCTCGGCGGCGCGCCCGTCCTGCACGAGGTCATCGCCAGCGCGTCGGTCGTGGCGGGCCAGTCGGTCAGCGTAGTGATCGGGGCACACGCCCAGGCCGTCGCGCCGGCACTACGCCACTCATCTGCGTCAATGGTGCTGAACCGCGACTGGGAAGAGGGCCTCGCGAGCTCGATCAGGCGCGCGGTCCAGGCGGCGCCGCCGGGCAGCGAGGCGCTGCTGCTGCTGCTCGCCGACCAGGTGGCGGTGAGCGCGGATGACCTGCGCCGGCTCCACGCGGCCTGGCGGCGGCACCCGCGGCTGATCGCGGCCGCGCTCTATGGGGGCGCTCCAGGGCTGCCAGCCATCTTCCCGCGCTGGACCTTCGGCGACCTGATGGGGCTGCGCGGCGACACGGACCCGAGGCTGGTCATACGCAGGAATATCGACCAGGTCGTGCGGATTCCGATGCAGAACGCGGGCATCGATCTCGACACGCCCGAGGACCTGCTGCTCATCGAGGAGGCGCGGCGGCGACTCGAGCCGCAATGAGCGGCCCCATCGGTTATCATCGCGGCCGCGCTGGTTATGTGAACTTTGCCAGTGGATCCACATGAGAGCTGCGTCTTGAATTCGGACAGCGGCAGGTGGATCTCGAGGGCGGGGTGACTACACTCGGCCCAGGGTCCTGTTGAATTGATCGGAGAGCACGAGATGCGGCGAAAACTCGCAACGGCGATCGTCCTGGGCAGCTGGCTGGCCCTCGCCTCCGCTGGCGTAGCATCGGCCGGTGGAGTCAAGACACAATTCGGGACCGGCGCGTTCGGCCTGCCGTGGAACGCCTCGAAGACGAGCATCCAGTCGAAGTATCCGGGCGGCCAGTGGAGCACTGACGCGAACGGCCAGGAGCACTACTGCGTCCCCAGCAAGCAGACTCTGCTGAAGCTGCCGGCCCCGCACCAGACCCGGGAACTGTGTTTCGCGATCGGCGCCGACGGCACGCTTGGCAGCGTCACCGCGCACATGAACGCCTCGCTCCCGTCGCTGCTCGCGGTGGTCAACCGCTCCCGGACGACTTTCGGCGATTTCGACGCGGTGCTCCGCGACGATGCCGCGATCCAGTCGAAGTCCACCGCGATGCTGTGGACCAAGGACAAGCCGCTGCTGGTCAAGGTCTCCAGCACCAACGACTCAGACGGCAGCCCGGTCGCGGTCTCGTTCACGATCTCGGACGAGGCGGCCCTGCATTCCGCGGGCTCCTCTGCGGTATCGAACGTACCGAAGGCACCCTGACCGCCGGCGGCGCCCGGGCTGCAGGAGCCGCCCTCAGGGTCCGGCCGTCAGCGCGCCGCCGCTGGCCGGCGCAGTTTCCTGCATCTGGGGCTCCTCGACCGGCACCAGCGAAATCGAACGTCGCTCGATCCACTCGGTGAGCGTGCGCCAGGTCGCGATGTCCTCGGCCAGCAGCGCGCCCTTCATCTCGTGCAGCCCGAGTCCCGTCTCCGCGGAGCGCACGTACGCCTGCGAATCCCGCAGCACGGCCGCCACCGGGATCCTCAGGCTGCGCAGGAACTGCATCAACGAGTGATAGGCGCGCGTGTAGCGCCGCGCGCGGTTAGCGACGATCGCGATCCGCTTCTCCGAGCGATGCACCCTGGCCACCAGCAGCAGGTCGGCAATGCAGCGCGAGGCAGCATGTATGTCGATTTCCGAAGGCAGCACGGGCACGACGATCGCGCTGGCGTCGCGGGTGATCTCCGGCATCTGGTGGCCCGCAAGCGCGGCCGGCGTATCCACGATCAATCGCTGCGTCCCCGGCGGCGCGCGCAAGGCAAACGCCCGGGTGACGTTCATCCTGCGCTCGTAGGCGGCGATCAAGTGGATCGGCGGCAGGTCCGCCGGCCGCACGCCCAGCCAGCGCACCGAGGAGGCCTGCGGGTCCATGTCCATCAGCGCCACGCTCTCCCCCCGCCAGGCGTAGTACGCCGCGAGGTTCGTGGCGACAGTCGTCTTGCCCGAGCCGCCCTTGGGATTGAGGATGACGATCTTCTGCACGTTTCCGCCGGCTTCCATCATGGGCGCACGCGGGGCCAGACCGTAGCGGACGCACGTGTATTGGGCAAGCCTCAGCTCTCCAGGCGCAGCTTGGTCGCAATGAACTCCCCGTGGGAGACGTGGAGCAGGCCGGCCACGCGCCGGATGATGTGCTCCTCGTACTTGTGCACGACCTCGATCCGACTGCGCCACCCGCCACAACTGCTCCATCAGCCGCAGCTTGCGCCGGTGATCGAAGGCGCGGTTGATCTGCGAGGTGAACTGGTACAGGTCGTGCGACTCGTCGATCTCCCCCTCCGCTGCCGCGAGGATTTCTTCCGCGTCCGCGGGATCGAGCGCGAGAAACTCGCGCAGCGATTCGAGCACCTGGCGCCGCTCGGTCGGCGATACCTCGAAATCCGCGCGCAGCACCTCGACGAGCAGCGCCGCGACAGCCACGCGCAGTCGGGCCTCCTCCTGCTCGGGATCGTCGCCGGAGGAGCCGAGATGCTTTTCCAGGAAACTGCGTACGCGTGAAATCATGCCGTCCGCAATGATACCGGAGGCTCGCTTCGAGGGCGCCAATCGGCTCTAATGCCGGCTGCCCGGCAGAAGGCTAAGCTCCATGAAGGATCCAAGGCGACCCAACCCAGGCCGAAAGAGCGCGCTCGACCGTTTCCTCGACCTCGTCGAGCGCATCGGCAACGCGCTGCCCGACCCGACGACGCTATTCGCGCTGCTGGCACTGGCGGTCGTCGTGATCTCCGGCATCGCGGCCCAGTTCGACCTCTCGGTCGCGCATCCGACCACCGGCGAGCCGATCGAGGCGGTCAGCCTGATGTCCGTCGAGGGCCTGCACCGGATCCTGACGGGCCTCGTGACGAATTTCACCAGCTTCGCGCCGCTTGGAACGGTGCTGGTCGCGCTGATCGGGATCGGGGTCGCGGAGTCCTCGGGGCTGATCGGCTCGCTGATGCGCCTGCTGGTGCTGAACGCGCCGCGTGCGCTGCTGACGCCGGTGATCGTGTTCTCGGGCGTGCTCTCGAACGCGGCCAGCGAGATCGGCTACGTGCTGCTGGTGCCGCTCGCGGCACTGATCTTCGCGGCAGCGGGACGTCACCCGGTGCTCGGACTGGCCGCCGCATTCGCAGGGGTCTCCGGGGGCTACAGTGCCAACCTGGTCCTCGGCACGATCGACCCGCTGCTCGCCGGACTGTCGCAGGAGGCGGCACGGATCATCGACCCGACCTACGTCGTGAGCCCTGCGGCCAACTACTACTTCATGGTCGTCTCGACCGTGCTGATCACCGGGCTCGGCTGGTGGGTGACCGAGAAGCTCGTCGCACCCCGGCTCGCCCCGACGGATGCCGCCGCGGCCGGCGCAACACCCGGCGACGGCCAGTCGGTGACGCTCGAGCCGCTGTCTGCGGCGGAGAAACGCGGCCTGCTCTATGCCTCGCTGACCTTCGTCGTGCTGACCGCGATCCTGCTCGCCGGGCTGCTGCCCGCCGACGGCTTCCTGCGCGAGCTCGGCACCGGCAGCGTGCTGCACTCACCGTTCCTGCGCGGCATCGTCGCGGTGATCTTCATCTTCGGCGTCGCGCTCGGCGTCGCCTACGGCATCGGTGCCGGGACGGTCCGCAGCGACCGCGACGTCATCAAGGGCATGAGCCAGCAGATGTCCACGCTCGGCGGCTACCTCGTGCTGGTGTTCTTCGCCGCGCAGTTCGTGGCCTTCTTCAACTGGACGAACCTCGGCCTGATCTTCGCCGTCGAGGGCGCCGAAGTATTGAAGAGCGCCGGCCTGCACCAGGTGCCGCTGTTTCTTTCGTTCATCCTGCTGTCGGCCTTCATCAACCTCGTGATGGGCTCAGCCTCGGCGAAATGGGCACTGATGGCGCCGGTGTTCGTGCCGATGTTCATGCTGCTCGGCTACCCGCCGGAAGTCACGCAGACGGCCTACCGCGTCGGCGACTCGGTCACGAACGTCATCTCGCCGATGATGAGCTACTTCGCGCTGATCATCGCCTTCGTGCAACGCTACATACCGAAGGCGGGCATCGGTACGCTGGTCTCGCTGATGCTGCCTTATTCAGTGACCTTCCTGATCGGCTGGTCCATCATGTTCGCCGCCTGGCTGCTGCTCGGCTGGCCCGTCGGCCCGGGAGCCGCGACCGAGATCAGCATCGCTCCAGCACAATGAGCGCGACCGCCCCAGCCGGGTTGACTCGGTTGCGGTCCTCTCGCCGCGCACATTCGCTTAAGATCGTGCGCAGGAGGCCCCGATGACAGACCTGGCGGCCACGTTCGGCAGCGCGCAGGACAAGCTGCTGCAGGCCCTGCAGTCGCCGGACCCGTGGTGGCAGTTCCTCGCGCTCGCGATCGCCGTGGCGGCCGCCTGGCTGGCCGCGCGCGCCCTGCAGCGCCGATTGACGCGCGGCAACGAGGAAGCTGCGACGGCACCGGGCGCGACGCTCGGCGCCGCGACGAACCGGCTTGCGCTGCCGACGCTGCTCGGCCTCGCCTGCCTGCCGGCGCTCGCGCTGCTGCGCGAGCTCGGCCTGCCGGACGGAATCCTCGAGAGCGCTGCGGTGCTCGCCTTCGCTCTCGCGGGAATCCGGCTGCTGGCCGAGCTCACGAAGCGCGTACTCGAGCCCGGGCCGCTGCTCGCCGCCTCCGAGCACCTGATCTCCTGGACGATCTGGGCGATCGTTGCGCTCTACCTGCTCGGGTGGATCGGGCCGGTGGCGCAGCTCCTCGACTCGATCGCGATACCTCTCGGCAAGTCCCGATTCTCGCTGCTCGACGCGCTGCGCGCCGTCCTGACGATCCTGCTGTTCACTGTCGCAGCCGCGTACCTCGGCTCGCTGGCCACGCGGCGCATCATGGCCTCGCCGCAGCTCTCGATCGGGCTGCGTGTCGGCGTCGCGAAGACCGTGCGCTTCTTCCTGGTAGTGCTGGCCGTGCTGGTGGCGCTGAATGCCGTCGGCGTGGACCTCGCAGCGTTCACCGTGTTCGGCGGCGCGCTGGGCGTCGGACTGGGTTTCGGCCTGCAGCGCATCGCCGCGAACTTCATCAGCGGCTTCATCCTGATCGGCGACCGCTCGATCCGTCCGGGCGACGTCATCACGATCGGCAACCGCTTCGGCGTGGTCAAGGAACTGCGGGCGCGCTACATCGTCGTGCAGGACCGAGACGGCGTGGACACGCTGATCCCGAACGAGAACGTGATCAGCTCCGAGGTCATCAACTGGAGCTACGGCGACCGCGCGATCCGGCTCAAGCTGCCGGTGCAGATCAGCTACACCGACAATCCTCGCAAGGCGCTGGAGCTGCTGCTCGAGGCGGCCCGCAGGCACCCCCGGGTGCTGAAGAGCCCGGCGGCCGCGAGCAGGATCATGAACTTCGGTGACAACGGCATCGAGCTCGAGCTGCGGTTCTGGATCCTGGACCCGGAGGACGGCGTCAACAACGTGCGATCCGACCTGTACCTGACGATCTGGGACCTGTTCGCGGAGGCGGGTATCACGATCCCGTTCCCGCAGCGGGACCTGCACCTGCGCGACGGGTGGCCCGGCTCGTCGAACCCCTCCGCTGGTACACCCCAGCGCGCCGAGTGATCATCCGCGCCGCTGCGAGCGGCGCAGGCGCAACAGCGGCAGCAGCAGCAACAGCGGGCCCACGGCGCCTCCGCCCCCGGAGTTCGCGGACCCGGATACCGGCGCTGGCAGCGGCGGCGGTTCCGGCGGAGGCGGAGCGCCGGCGATCGGCAGCGCGCAGCTCGCCGCTGCGAGCGTCGTGGACATCTGCGCCAGCGAGCACTGCGAGAGCGTTTCACCGCGCCGCTCGGTGTACTGTGACATCAGGAAGCCGCCGCTCGGCGTCGCGGCGCACACGGCGATCCCGTCGTGCACGGCACCGAGGTTGTGACCGAGCTCGTGAGCAAGCAGCAGCGCATCGGGAAAGACCATGCCGAGTGACTCGCCCAGCGCTGCGGCGGAGGCGCCGCAGAGCGCCGTACTGGATCGGCCGTTGACGCTGCAACCGAGAAGCCCACTGCCACAGACCTCGCGTCCCGTGAACAGGTACGTTGCCGCGGCCGACTGCGACGCGACCTGGCCCCCGGCCCAGTCGATCAGCTCCGTAAGCAGCAGCAGGTCATCGTTCTCTGAGAACGGGTCCGGCTCCCCGCGGAACACGCGCAGCTCGGCGGCGACGATCTGCAAGCCCAGTTGCTCGGAATACAGTCCGTCGACGATGTTGAGCCGCTCGAGCATCGCCTGCTCCGTCGAAGGACCATGCAGGCTGGCATACTCCGTGTCGGCGACGAGCACGACCGCGATCTCCCTGCTGGCCCCCGGCTTGGCCCGCCCGGCCGCGAGTTCCCCCAGGACCGCGCGCGTTTCGTCGGCCAGCGAGCCATCGGATCCGGGCCCCTCACTGGCGCAGGCGCCGATGCCGCCCTGCAGCAGCGCATCGCTCGCGCGGAACACGACCGTGCCATCGGGCGAATCCAGCGGCACGACGCTGAGCTCCGCGACCCGCGCCGCCCGCTCGAGCACGTACATCTGCTGCCCGTCCCAGACGACCCCGCTGACGCCCGCCGCATCGGCGGCCAGCCGCGCCCAGGAGCCGGGCAGCCCGCTGACCCGGCCCTTCAGATACCGGGACCCCGGACGTCGAAGCCCGGCTGTCGTGCGGTCCAACCCGCCGAGCAGGCCATCGTTCTCAGTCAACTCGATGTCGAAGAACCGGCCATAGGCCTCGAACTGCAGCCGCCCGACGCCGGCGTGCTGCAGGCCGCGTCCGGCCTCGACTGCCTGCGCCGGACTTCCATCGAGCGTGAGCTTGCCGAGCGGTTCGGCGTAGAGGAGCCTCAGCCGCTCGGCCGAGGCCGTGGGCGTCCAGGCCGATGTTGCAAGCGCCAGGGTTGCCGCGGCGGCGGCCCATCGGCCAGGAATACGCAATCGCTGCTCCGTCTGCTGTTCAACTCATGTGCAGGCCACCGTTCAGCGAGAAGTCCGCGCCGGTGGCGAAACCCGAGTCCTCCGAGGCGATCCAGGCGACGATCGAGGCGATTTCCTCCGGCTCGCCCAGCCGCTTGACCGGAATCGTCGCGACGATCTTCTCGAGTACGTCTGGCCGCACGGACCGCACCATGTCGGTGCCGATGTAGCCCGGGGACACAGTGTTGACGGTCACGCCCTTCGACGCAACCTCCTGGGCCAGCGCCATCGTGAAACCGTGGATGCCGGCCTTGGCGGTCGAGTAGTTGGTCTGCCCGAACTGCCCCTTCTGCCCGTTGACCGAGGAGATGTTGATGATGCGGCCCCAGCCGCGATCGAGCATGTCGCCGATGACCTGCTTCGTGACGTGGAAGAGGCTGTTCAGGTTCGTCTCGATCACCTCGTGCCACTGCTCGTTGGTCATCTTGCGGAACACGCAGTCGCGCGTGATGCCGGCGTTGTTCACCAGCACATCGACGGGCCCGTGTTCGGCACGCACCTTCGCGAACGCAGCCTCGGTCGACTCCCAGTTCGAGACGTTGCCCTCGGAAGCGTGCACCTCATAGCCCTCGGCGCGCATTTCGGCGAGCCACTTCGCCATGCGTGGCGAGCCCGGCCCGCAGCCCGCGACCACGTGGAACCCTTCGCGGCACAGCCGCTTGCTGATCGCCGTACCGATGCCGCCCATGCCGCCCGTCACGTACGCCAGCCTACGCGTCTCGCTCATTGTTTCCCTCCCCCTTCTCCAGTCGTAATCTACGCCCAGGTCGTCCGCCCACGGTCACGGGATTTCAATGCTGGCGCAATGCGACTTTCGGTCATTAACGCGGCATCGGGCCTAGCCATGGAACCAAAAGGGTCCGGCCCGCGAACCGTTGGAACGTTGCAAGCGGCCGGCCCGGAGCCTCGATGATCGATCTGTACACCGCAGCCACCCCGAACGGGCACAAGGTGTCCATCGCGCTGGAGGAGCTGGGCCTGCCCTACCAGGTGCACGCGCTGAACCTGGCGAACCTGGACCAGCGGCAGCCGCACTTCCTGCGCATCAACCCAAACGGGCGCATACCTGCGATCGTCGATCGGGCGGCCGGCGATTTCGCGGTCTTCGAGTCCGGCGCGATCCTGATCTACCTGGCGGAGAAGACCGGCCGCCTGATGCCGGCCGATCCAAAGGGGCGATCCCTGGTGATCCAGTGGCTGATGTTCCAGATGGGAGGGATCGGCCCGATGATGGGCCAGGCCAACGTCTTCTACCGGTATTTTCCGGAGAAGATCCAGCCGGCGATCGACCGCTACCAGGGCGAGGTCCGAAGGCTCTTCGGCGTGCTCGACAACCGGCTGGCCGACAACGAGTACCTGGCCGGGGACTACTCGATCGCCGACATTGCAAACTGGGCCTGGGTCCGCACGCATCGCTGGTCCGGCGTTCCGCTGGACGGCCTGCCCCACCTGGACCGCTGGGTGCGGCAACTGGCCGAGCGGCCGGCCTGCCAGCGCGGGATCGAGATCCCGCCCGCGGTACTGCGTGACGACGACAAGGGCGCTGCGGACCGCTTCATCGAGGCCGCCCGCAAGATGGTCCAGACCGGCAGCGACTGAGATCGAGGCAGCACCGGCTCGTAGCAGTTCGCCGGGCGAGTGGCACCGACCGGCCGATCGGCGTAACTTGGATGCGCGTAGTGACGTAAAAAACAGCCTGGCAGGGAGCGGGGAGCCATGGCCGGTCGAAACTCGAAACTCAAGTATCACTGCGTCGAGATCGTCGGCGGACCCGACTGCTGCGAGGCGGCCAAGACGCTCGCAGGCCAGCGGTTGCTGTCTGACCAGGCTCCGCTGGTGCCGCTCGCAGACTGCGACCGGCCGCGGGATTGCGGCTGCATCTACCAGCATCACGACGATCGCCGTGCCGGCCCGCGCAGGCAGAAGCCCGCAGGCCAGCAGCAGCAAAAGCGCCTGTGGCATGGCCCGGATCGGCGGGTTGGACACGGCCGGCGGGAATCGGACTGGGACTGACTCCGGTCGCGCGCCTCGCGGCACGGCCTGGGGGACGGGCTGGCCTCTAGCCGCTGCCCGCAGCGATGCTCCGCGCCGCAAGCTCGGCACGCAACGCCTCCAGCTTCGACTTGAGCCTGGCAGCGTGCTCCGGGCCCATCCGGATCAGCGACTTCTGGCCGACCGACAGCGATTCGAGCGACGGGTCGGCAAACTCGTAGAACACGTGGGGCCGCGTGAGCTCGATCGGACCCGGCACGACCGGCGTGGCGAGCAGGTGATCGATGACCTCCAGCAACCGCGTGTGGAACTGCCGTCCCGGCGCGGCGATCTCCTCGTACGCCTGCTGGAGCAACGGATAAAAGCGCGTGTAGGCATCTGCGAATCCGGCCGGATCCACCGCGTCGACGGCCGCAACAAAGGGCTCGTAGCGCTCGAAGTTGCGGGCGTCGATGAACAACGTCCCCTCGTCCGTGCCAGCCACTACGAAGCTGCCGGGCACAGCCCGGACTGCGCGCATGCGCATCGCAAGCTTCCTGCTGGTGAGGTTGTCAACGGTCACGACGATCTTGCGGATCAGTGCGTCGGGCACGAGCAGCCGGTCTATCGTGGCCTGGCCGGCGAGGTCCGCGAGTGCTGCCTTCGCCGCCGCATCACTGTCACCGATCGGCGGCGGTTGCGGCAACTCTTCCTCCGGCGGCGGCCGCGGTATCGTCTGCTCGGGTTCAGCAGGCAGCGGCTGCGCGACCGTCGGTGCGGGCGCTGTCTCCTCCGGCAGAGCCGCCTCGCGCCGCGCCGAGTCCATCTGGCGATAGAAATAGAGCGCCGCAATCAGGACACCGATCGCGATCACGATTACCAGGGGGTTGATCTTGGGCTTCATTCTCTCCGCCGTGTTGCACAGGGCCGTACGCCCTATCAGGTAGGGACAAGCCTCCCACGGATTCGTTCGACAGGTCCAGCCTGGGCTGCACGACGCGGGACGTTCTCCTATGCTGCACGCTTTGACCTGGAGGCCGCCGATGCTGCGCCATGCATTGATCGCGATCGCCGCGCTGGCCGCGAATCCGGCGCTGGCCGAAGCGCAGCCGACGGCGCTGGTCATCCACGGCGGCGCCGGCACGATCAGTCGCGAGACGCTGAGCGCCGAGCGCGAGGTTGAGATCCGGCGGGACCTCGAGCGGGCGCTCGAGGCCGGCCATGCAGTGCTGCGCGCAGGCGGAAGCGCACTCGACGCGGTCACCGCCGCCGTAGTCGTGATGGAGGACTCGCCGCACTTCAACGCCGGCCGCGGCGCGGTGTTCAACGCCGACGGCGTGAACGAGCTCGATGCCGCGATCATGGACGGCACCGGACAGCGGGCCGGATCCGTCGCAGCGGTGCACCGCGTCAAGAACCCGGTGCTGCTCGCACGGGCCGTGATGGAGCGATCGGCTCACGTGATGCTGATCGGTGAGGGCGCCGAGACCTTCGGCCGCGGCGCCGGGATCGAGTTCGTCGAGCCCGCTTACTTCCGCACCGAACACCGCTGGCAGCAGCTCGAGGACGCGCGCGCGCGCGAGGCGACCCGCTCCGCGCTGCCGCGGCACTTCGCCTACGGGACGGTCGGTGCAGTCGCGCTGGATGCCGACGGGCACATCGCCGCTGCGACCAGCACCGGCGGCATGACCAACAAGCGCTGGGGGCGCGTCGGCGACGCGCCGATCATCGGGGCGGGCACCTGGGCGGACCCGAACTGCGGGGTCTCGGCCACCGGCTGGGGCGAGTATTTCATCCGGCTCAACGTGGCGCACGACATCTGCGCGCGCCTTGCCTACCGCGGCGACAGTCTCGAGGAAGCTGCGCGCGAAGTCGTGATGCGACGCGTGCCGGAACTGGGCGGAGACGGCGGAATCATCGCGCTCGATGCAAAGGGCCACATCGTGCTCGAGTTCAACACCGAAGGGATGTATCGCGGCTGGGTGGGCCCGGATGGACGCCGCGGGCTGCGGATCTATCGGGACTGAGCCTCTTCCGGCGCAGACTCCAACCGACGCGATGGGGCTAGATGCCCTGCGAAAAAGGAAACGGGGGCTACCCTTCCGGGCGGCCCCCGTTCTCTGCGGTCATCGTCAGGGTGCGAACGGCAGCAGCACCGTGTCCACGACGTGGATCACGCCGTTGCTCGCGTTGATGTTGATCAGCGGCGGAACGACCGCCACCTGCTGGCCTGCACCGTCCGTCAGCGTCAGGTCCGGGTTGGACACGACGTAGTCGCCGGTCAGCATCTCGATCATCTTCGGGTTGTTCTTGTTGAACACGCTGTTCGAGAAGCGGCGTCCATCGGTGACGTGGTAGGCGAGCACCGTCAGCAGCGTGCCCGGACCGAACAGGTTGTCCACCTCGCAGGTCAGCTCGGGCGCCGGAACCGGAATTCCAAGCGCCATCTGAAGCGCCTCGAACGCCGCGTCGGTCGGCGCGAACAAGGTGTACTTGTCTTCGCCGGTAAGCAGTTCCACGACAGGGTTGTTGCCATCCGCGTCGGTGAGACATCCGACGGCTCCGAGCAGGTAATCGAACTCCCCGAGCGTCCCGTTCACGTCGATCGCGATCTCGACGATGTTCTGGTCGCCCGGCTTGCCCGGGACCGGGCTCTTGGCAAGTGCAGTGCCACTGAAAGACGACAGCGCCAGAGCTGCGGCGGTGCCCAGTGCGATTTCCTTCAACATAATGTTGCTCCCTCCTTCGATTAGAAACTGTCGAGCGGATCCGCCCTCGGGCGGCGGGCCCCGTCATCGAGTTGCATGACGGATACCGGGACAACTTTCGAAGCATTCGCGGAGCTGGATTCGGCCGGTCGCAACGCGACGTCCGCAGTCGACGAGTGCAGCGTCCTGCCACGGATCGGTGGCGGACTCACAAAGCAAAACGGCCCCGTAAGGGGCCGCCTGCTTTCAGCTCAGGGTCCGGCGCGCCGGATGACTCCAGGCGCCTTCACCATGCTGTTACCGAACGCTTACCAGGAGCGCTGCGGACGATCGCGCTTGGGCTGCGCTTCGTTGACCTTCAGCGTGCGGCCGCCCATCTGGTGGCCGTTGAGGCTCTGGATGGCGCGTGCAGCATCGGCATTGGCCATTTCCACGAAGCCGAAGCCGCGCGGCTGACCGGTGTCCCGGTCGGAGATGATCGCAACCGACTCGACCGTGCCGTGCTCAGAGAAAAGCTCTCGCACCGCGGCCTCGTCAGCCGTGAAAGGAAGGTTACCAACGTAGATCTTGCTCATTTGAATCAATACTCACTTACTGTGAACCCTGCGGGCACCCCATGGGGCCAGCCCTTAAGGCTCGGGGAACAAGGCATTCGGGCTGCGCGACTGATTTCCCCGGCCAAGGCACAGGACGAACACAGGCGCGTGGCAACGGTGCCACGTGGATCCGAAACTCTTCGACCTAAGGCTCGTTTGCCCGGAAATGCACCGTGATCGGTGCGGGGCGGCAGAAACTGATAAGGAGAAGGGTGACTACCCGGGGCGCATGATACACGTCGGCCAACCTTCGTGCACGGAAATCGCCGGCGGCGGGAAATCGGGCGCCCGCGCCCCAGTGAACATAATGCGGGAGAGCGTCGCGGCGTCGCCTTGACCGCGACTGACCTGCGGAGCAATCTCGTCGCCAGGAGCCGGCCCTGCCGTGCTCCCGGGTCAGAGCCTACCTAGAACAAGCCGACCACAGAGGGGAGTCAAATGAAACGACAATTGATGCTTTCGTGGAGCGCCTGCTCCGCCCTTGCCCTGTCCGCGCTGACGCTTCCTGGCGTCGCGAGCGCGGGACCGGAGAGCTGCGAGAATCGCAACAACAACACGCACGCGAAGCTGCTCGAGTGCGTGACGCTCGACGGCGTCCGCGCCCACCAGGCCGCCTTCCAGGCGATCGCGGACGCGAACGGCGGCACCCGGGTGTCCGGGTCGCCGGGATACGACGCGTCGGTGGACTACGTGGTTCGGGTGATGAGCGAAGCCGGCTACGACGTCGTGATCCAGCCGTTCGACTACACGACCTTCATCACGCTCTCGCCGACCGTGCTCGAGCAGGTCTCACCTCCGCTGGGTCCCGTGCCGAACACGGTCATGGCGTATTCAGGCAACGGCGACGTCACGGCGTCGGTCAGCACCGTGTCTCTGCCGACGGGCTGCAACGCCGCGGACTTCGCGGGCTTCCCGGCCGGAACCATTGCGCTGATCGAGCGCGGCGTGTGCACGTTCGGGTTGAAGGCGACCAATGCCTACAACGCCGGCGCCGCAGGCGTGATCATCTACAACAACACCCCGGGGACGCTCAACGGCACGCTCGGCAGCGGGTTCGCGCTCGACATCCCGGTCACCTCCGTGACACAGGACATCGGCCAGCAGTCTCGCCGCGCTGGTGCCGTCCGGGCTCGTGATGCGGCTCAAGGTCGATGCGCTGCGTGGGCTCGCGACCTCCTACAACGTGCTGGCGGAGACGCGGACTGGCAACCCGGACAATGTCGTGACGGCCGGCGCGCACCTCGACTCGGTCAACGCTGGACCCGGCATCAACGACAACGGTTCCGGCAGCGCGGCGCTGCTCGAGACCGCGGTCCAGATGGCCAAGGTCGAGCCGCGCAACAAGGTCCGCTTCGCATGGTGGGGCGCCGAGGAGGCCGGTCTCGTCGGCTCGACCTACTACGTCGACAATCTCACGCCGGAGGAGCTGGACCAGATCGCACTGTACCTGGACTTCCACATGATCGGATCGCCGAACCACGTGTTCTTCGTCTATGACGGCGACGACTCCGACGGCACCGGCGCAGGGCCCGGGCCCGACGGTTCCGCACAGATCGAGGCTCTGTTCGAGCACTACTACGCGATGGTCGGGCAGCCGTCCAAGGGCACGGACCTGAGCGGTCGGTCGGACTACCTTCCGTTCTTCAACTAGGGGATTCCGGTCGGCGGGATCTTCACCGGCGCCGAGGTGCTCAAGACGCCGGACGAGGCGGCGATCTGGGGCGGAGTGGCCGGGGAACAGTACGACCCCTGCTACCACCTGGCCTGCGACACGTTCGACAACGTCAACCTGCTGGCGCTCGAGGTCAACGCGGATGCGGTCGCATACTCGGTGCTGCAGTACGCGATGAGCACGGAGACCGTGAACGGCGTTCGCGGCAAGGGCAACTTCAAGCCGCAGAACCCGGGGCACGCGACGCACTGACTCGCGGCATTTGTCAGGTCTTGACTGACGGGCGGCGGGACGCGCAAGCGTCCCGCCGCTTCGTTCAGGCGAAGGTGACAGCGCCCTCGAGCGTCGGTCGGCTGAGCCGGCCGCTCACATCAGCAGGCAGAAATCTCCGATGTAGCGGGCGTGCCGCCGTGTGCTTCCGAGCGACTCGAGTCGCAGCATCACGCTGCCGGCCGACCCGTGCTGCAGCACGTAGACGTCATCGGCCAGTGTCGGGGCGGACACGCCCTCGAAGACCAGCCTGAACGAGTCGGTCGCGACCTCGCCCTGGGGCAGTGCGTAGTCCTGGACCTCCACGAGTTCCAGGACCATGACGCCATCGCTCGGCGTCGACACGTAGAACTCCTGCTTGAGCAGCGCGTTGAACTTCTCGCTGCTGAGTCCCGCCGACAGATCGACATCCGGCGCTGGGCCGCCGCCGCGCTTGCCCGCCAGCACCGTCAACGGAACGCACGACATCGCCAGTGCGCTGCCTGCATGTGTCATGAAGTCGCGTCGCCTGATCATGGTGCCGCTCCAATTGTCTCTCGGTTGTGACTCGACGCGAGGCGGCGAGCCTGCGCGTCCCATTCCATCTCGGCGTACATCTCGTCGCCCGCGGTCTCGCTGAACCCGAGCCGCTCGTACAGACGCCGGGCCGGATTGCCCCGCGCGACCTGCAGCCGGATCAGCTGGCCCGCGCCCGCCGCCTCCTGCTGCAGCGCCTCCAGGACCGCCTCGCCGATCCCCTGCCCCCGGTCGGCCGGCATCAGCGCGATGTCCGCGAGCCGGATCTCCTGCTCCCGACGATCGACGAGCAGGCGACCCACCGCCTTGCCGTCGACCTCGATCACCGCTGTGTCCGCCCCGGGAAACGCCGCGAGGTAGTGGTGGCGCTGCGCCCGGTACTGCATGTCCAGCAGCAGCTCGGCTTCGCGCTCGCCGAGACCTGCCGACATCAGTTCCCGCCGCCGCTCAGCCGCAAACAACGCGCGCAGCAAGGGCTCGTCCCCTGCCGTGAACGGCCGTAACGAGAACCGTGACGACCTGCGCATCGGCGTGTCCCGCGCGCTCAGTTACGCGACGGGAAAAGACCCACCAGCGCGATGACGAAATTCACGACCAGGACCGGGGGCATGTTGTCGTGGCCCTGGCCCCCGCCCGCGTTCGTAATCGCATTCGCGGCCATGGTCCCGTCCGGCGCGTTGCCCGTATAGGTGGCCGACTGCACGCCGGCATCCTTCGACCAGATCCGCCCGATCGGCGAGTTCGCGTTGCCACTGCCGCTGCTGGCCGCGGCCGCGTGCGTGTGGGCGGGCATCTGGCTGGCAACGAGCGTCACGCTTTCCTGTCCGAACTTGTCGCCGATTCGGCGCAGCGACAACCCGGGGCCGCTGCCGGCATGCATCGCCGCGCGACCGCGCAGGTCCGGCAGCCCGAAGGTGGTTCGGCCGTCGCCGCCGAACTGCGTGCCCAGCAGCGCAAACAACGCGTTGTTCTGCGCAATCGACAGCAGCTGGCCGTCGCACAGGGCCCAGCCCCGCGGCGCGAAGTTGAATCCCACCATGCGGATTTCGCCAATGAACGGTTCGGACATGGTCGTCTCCCCTCGTGTGTAGTGGTCAGCAGCTGACGACGCGCCGCCGGCGCGCTCCGGCCAAGGCCAGCAGCCCGAGGCCGAACAACGCGAAACTGCCCGGCTCCGGAACCTGCACGTCGTCGCGCGTCGTGATGCTCAGCGTGGAGAAAATCAGGAACGCGCCGTTGAAATTCGTTTCCGAGACGGCGCCCGCGGAGTCGGTCTGCAGCCCGGGTCCGGCCAGCGCCAGGTTGACGAGCAGCGAACCGTCCGCAAGGTCGGCGAACAAGCCCGGACCCAAGCTCAGCGTGTACACGTTGTACTCGTTGTTCGTGCCGCCACCGCCCTCGAACAGCGCGTCGAGGTCCGCCGTCAGATCGTTGCCGTCGAGCAGGTATCCCGCGAGCTGGCTGCCGCTCGCCGCCGAATCGTGATCGATGATGCCCAGCGTCAGCGAGGCCGACAGGATCGTGTCGCTTATCGCGCCGTAGGCGAACGACCAGGATTCGTCGAGGTTGGACAGCACGTCGCTGCCCTTGCCCGCGTCGAATGGAGCAGGCTGGCCGGACTGCGCATTCAGGATGTCCGGGACCAGCGGCGGCGTATCGCCATCATTGAAGCCAGGGCTCGTGTTGCCGAGCGACACGTTGATCATGGCCGCCGAGGCCGGCGCGGCCAGCAGGCAGGCCACGCAGGCTGTGGCCCACGCTCTTGCCGACATGGTTCGCAGAAATCCGCTACTGCTCGCTTGCATCACGTCCTCCGGAGGAATCCCAACGGCACGGCCCAGCGGCCTTGACGACTAGCGCAGCAATAATCGCGCCACGACTCGATAAATCAATAAATTACAGTCATTTAGCGGATTCACTGCAGACGCTCGCCCGGGCAGCTGTAAATGATCCCGACAGCTGCGCTGAGCCTCTGGCATCCACGGATGCTCGTGAAACCGCACTCAGCCACCATGCAAGCTCGAGATCTGGCTGAACCACATGCAGCTCGGCAAACGAGTAATCCGACCGCAAAGAGCTGCTCTGCTCGTCAGCTCCGCAGCCAGTTGCCCATCACCGGGAACATTCGCTCTGGGTGCGCGTCCCGGCCCCACTCGGTGAGATTCATCCAGGCAAGCAGGGGCTGCCCGAAATTTGCACCGGAGCGGAGCGTCTCGAGGATCGAGGAGCCCGCCCCCTTGTAGCCGCCGGAATGAAACACGAGCTCCGGAGGCAGCCCCAGGTGGATACAGGCCGCGTACGACCAGGCCATCGCGGCGATCTCGAGCCCGGGCTCCGCGAGACCGGCGGGCCCGAGGCCCGCGCGGTCGGCAGCGGGGGTCACGGCGATATGCCCTGCCTCGTGCAGGATGTCGCCCGGATACTCGAGGCGCTCCGGATCGACCAGCAGACGTCCCTGCTCGATGCAAAGCCCGGGCAGCAACGTGTCCTGATCCAGCGGGGTTCGCTCCCAGTCGATGCCGATTTCGTCCAGGAAGCCGAGCATCGCGGGGACCGGGTCCGGGATCGGGCCCTGCCATTCATCTTCTATTTTCATGGCGTGATCGCGACTAAAAAAAAGGAGCGGCGGATCGCTCCGCCGCTCCCATTCTAGCCAGGGTCGCCGGACAGAACTCCTGCGCGGACCGCAATCTCGATCGGCCCGTGGCTGCCACCGGGATCGTTCGTCCACCAGGTTGCCACTGCTCCGCGCTTTCGCCGCAAGTAAGGCCCATAAGTATTTGTTCTAGATCCGCTTGTCGCTCCGTGCGCGCGAATTCGGCGTAATCTGGCATTAAACAAGGGTGGCGGGAGTCCACCCAGGTCGAAGAGGTTGGACCATTGCGCACGGGTGCCAAAAAGGGGGCGCTCGGCAGGTCGGCGTTAGTCGTCGGCGCGGGGATGCTCGCGGCCTGGTCCGGCCAACTGCCTGGAGCAACTGAGCCCGCTGCGGCCGAAGGGCTGGACGAGTTCATCGTACAGTCGGGCACCCCGTCGTGGGCCAGGACAGATGCCCTGACCGTCCCCAGCCACCTGGTCAACGTGCTGATGGGCTACCAGGACTCGCCGAGCGACAGCGATCGCAGGACGTGGGCGACGATCTGGATCGCGCAACGCTGGACATTCGATCCACTGCTGCTGCCCGCGGACACTGCGAAGCCGAGTTGCACCTACTGCGCAGGCACGATCGTCGAGGTCATCCCGCTGGCATTTCCGTACCAGCCGACTCGCGTTTTCGCTGAGTCCGGCTTCACGTCCCGCGGAGCGGGCTACCCTGGAATCGATGCAGGCTCCGGCTCGATAGCCGGGCCCGCCGTGTCATTCAAACCGCTGGATCACGCTGCCACAGGCAGCCCCCGGCAACGTACGTCCAGCACGCCGCCACTGCCCTTCTACGCGGCCGCGTCAGGGAATGCGGTCGGCTTCTATCCCGACAGCGCGGCGTACTCCGATGCGCCCGGCACAACGACCGTCCCGTACATCGTCGAGCCCGGCACGGACACGGACGCTGTGACACCGCCCCTGCCTTTTCCCGGGAGCAGCGCAGTCGACCCAGCGCCATATACGAACTGCGCGGGCATAGCCTGGGCGGGCTTCGGCTGCGAGCCCGCGATCAGCGACGCCTATCCGGACAGGCTCGAAGAAGTTCCAGCCTTGCTGGAAACGGGATCGATCGAGGAGCTCACGAGCCCGGTGCCCGAGCCCGGCACGCTCCCGCTGCTCGGCCTCGGCCTGCTGGCGCTCGGCTTCAGCTCTCTTCACGCGACGCGGCGTCGCCGGGTCCGGGCTTCCTGATCTGCTACCCTCGGCCCTTCCAGCGCAACCAGGGGGCGATCAGATGAACACGCGTGCCGTGACTTTCCTGCTGCTTGGCCTGTTCGCCTTTTGCGCCCATTCGCAGACCCCCGACCCCCAGGCGATAGCGAACCAGCTTGGGCCCGAGGCGGCGAAGATGATGGAGAGCATGCTGGGCATGCAGGAAAAGTACGAGCGGATCAAGAAGGAACGGGAGAACGAGCGGCGGGCGATCGTCGATGCAGTTGCGAAAGAGGAGCGCGACCGGGCCATGGCCAATGCCGCCTCGCTGCAGAGCCAGGGCATCGATCCGATGTCAGCCGCGGAGGTTGCGTCACGCAAGAGACTCGACGCGCTGTATGCCCAGTGGAAGATCGAGGATGCGGCGCTCGAGGCCGAGATGCAGGCCGACATGCAGCGTGCGATGGCCGAGGCCGGCCTGGTCGCGCCACCAGCTCCCAGGTAACGGGGTCTCGGTCCGCTACGAACCCCGGATGCGAAGGGAGCGGGCTTGAAGCCCGCTCCCTTGTTCGCAGCCTTGAGCGCTTACGGCGCGGGATTGACCACCTGCAGATCGCAGGAGATCGTGGTCGAGTTACCGTTCTCGTCCGTCGCCTCGACGGTCCAGGCGATGTAGGTGTCCACGCCGCCCGAATCAAGCACGGTGATCGTGTCGCCGCCGAACGCGACCTGGCACGAGTAGGTCTTGTCGATCCGCTTGCCCTTCTTGGTGAAGGCATAGCAGTCGTAATCGACGACTCGCACGTCGACCGTACCGCAGGTATCCGTCGCCGTTGCGGTGAAGCTGATCGGCGCATCCGGCGGCGTGATCGTCGCCGGCGAGTTGCAGAACGCCTGCGGAGGCGTAGTGTCCTCGACGAGTACGGCCTGGGCATCCCCTCCCTGGTTGCCGTCCGCATCGGTCGCGAGCCAGTTGACGGTCGTCGTGCCGAGCGGGAACAGCGGCGGCGCGTTGTTCGAGACCGACGGGTTCGCATCACACTCGTCTGAGACTATCGGGGTGCCGAGGCTGACCGGCGTGCCATTCGGCGAGGTGCACTCGGCCGTGACGTCGTCAGGCGCCTCGATGTACGGCGCCAGCGTGTCCAGCACCGTCGCTATCGCCTGGCATGAATCGGTCTCGCCGTCGGGATCGGTCACGGTCAGGCTCACGACCTTGTTGCCGGTGGGGGCGCCGAAGACGACCTTCGGCATCGAGCCGAATGTCGGCGAGGGAGTGAACGAACCGGTCCACTCGAAGCTGAGCGCCTGGCCTGCGGGATCCGAGGAGCCTGAGCCGTCGAGCGTCGCCGGCAGCCCGCATTCCGCAGTGTAGGGACCATTCGCATCGCATACCGGAGCCGTGCCGATGTTGATCTGGTCCGTGTAATAGTCGAGGTCGCCGGGACTCTCGCTGTTGTCGGCCCAGACCGGGAAGGCCATGTTGCCGAGGCTCGCGACGCCGATGTACTCGAGGAAGTTGCCGGTGTACCGGTTCGGATTGTCGACCGACATGTCGGAGGGGTTGTCCGAGACCAGCACGTTCGGTCTCCAGGTTGTACCGCCGTTGTTGCTCGCGGCCAGGAAGACCTCCACCTGCTTGTTGTTGACGTCGTTGCGTGCGTCGTACCAGACGGCCACGACTTGACCAGTCTGCTGATCGACGTCCACCCAGGGAAGGAACTGACTGTTGGCGCCTCCATCGTCGTGAACCACGACCGGCGCGCTCCAGGTGAGTCCGCCGTCACTGGACGATCTCACGAGCACGTCGAAGTCAGCTGCCCCCCCGCCGCCGAGATCACTGTATGCAAGATAGATACGTCCGTCGAACGGACCACCGCTGCGGTCCGTATCGATGGTAGGCATGACACCCACGCCCCGATCGGGCTGCGCAGGGATCAGCGTCTTGAAGCCGGCGCTGCTGTTCGTCACCAGCACGTCGGTTCCGAACGTGAGGCCGCCGTCCAGCGACCTGTCCATCCAGACCTGGCCGGCATCGATGTCGTGCCATGCGACATAGAGCTCGCCACCCGGGCCCACGGCCGGGTCGGCGAAGAGGTTCCCGGAGCGGGTTCCGGCGATCGAGGGATCGTTGATGATGATCGGCACCGAGAACGTCGCCCCGCCGTCGGTGGATCGAGAGACGACGATGCGCTGGTCGGTACCGGTCGCCTCGGTGATGTTCTGGGTCCAGGCGATGTACACGTTCTGCTGCGCTGGGTTAGCCGGATCGGGACCGGTGGCAAGGTGCCACTTGTCGTTGCCGGGGAGCCCCCCGATGTCCGGGGTCGTGGAGATATTCGTGCACTGGGGATAGCTCGCGCCGCCGTCCGTGCTGCGACACACGACCACTACCCTCTGGTTGCCACCCGCCGGATTGGGGATCCGAGCGCCGTACCCGGCATAGACGTTGCCGTCGTCGTCGAAGGCCACGGTCGGATCGAAACGGAAGTTGCTCGTCAGGCCGTCGGTTGCATCACCGATCAGGACCGGGCTCCAGGTGAGACCGCCATCCGTCGTGTAGAAAGTGTTCATCGTCACCAGCGCGGCATCGTGACCGACGATGACCTGGTTGTTCGGGTCGGTCGGATTGACGTCGATGCTCACTTCGCTCAGGGCATCCTCGCCGGCAATGACGTCCGCGGCCGCGGGATCTCCAGCGAGCATGCTCATCGCAGTGGCCGCGGACATCCGGCTGGACAGGCCGAACACGGCCTGGCCTTCGGACTGGGCGGACGGTACCGCAGGCAAGGTGCTCACAGGCTCAGTCGCCTGCGCGACCACGATCGCCGGCAGTGCGAGCATCGTCGCAGCCGCGAGCGTGGATAAGACTTGAATCGTGTTCCTCATTCTCCATCTCCCCTTTGTTCGATATGGAACTGCTCGGACCTGGCGACCAGCAAATTGCCGGGCGCCAGCGAGAGTCGATCGCCGCGAGAGTAATCGAGCGCGGCTCGGTACAGGCCCGGCTCCAGCCCGCCGAACGGGTTGCTGCCGGACTCAAGACGGATGGTTGTGCTGGACCCCGGCTCGAGCGTCACCTCGCTGACCGGAGCACCAGAGACGCAATTGCGGATCTCGCTCCACTCGCCGTCGCTCTCGCGTCGGCGCTCGAGGGCGATGATCGTGCACTGGAAACGCTGGTCACGCGTCGTGATCGCCGTATCCAGCGGGTTCGACACCTGCACGACGATCGTCTCGCCGATCTGGTAGCGAAGCTTGTCCGTCGAAACGAGTACGCCGCTGCTGTCTGAGGCAAGCGGTGCTGCGGTTGACTCTGCGAGTCGCACGGAGTCCGACGCCAGGCCGACCCCCTGGACGATCATGAGGCTGAGGATCACACCCGCCGCCGAGCGTGACCCTGCTGGTCCCACGGTCCGCATTCCCTTCCCTTCTTGTTCTCAACTCGTTGCGAGGACCACGTCTACTCGCATGAAACCTGCAAGACAAGCGAGATGTCCGCAATGAAGAGCGACTGGAGTGATGGTTGCTCAACGTTATGTAAAGCGGTCGTTTGACTGACCCCCGTTACGCGCGTAGAACCAGTGGAAACCATAAGCGCGGCTCGATCCGCAATCAGGGGGAGAAACATGAACCGAAAGTTGCTGGCGATTTTCGTCACGGCATTGCTGTCGTCTTTCTCATACGAGGGCCTGGCGCAGGTGGCGGGCGAGGCAGGCACATTCGAGTGCCGCGCGGTACAGGTCGATGCCCAGGCAGCGGTAGCGGGAGGGGAGCCTTATCGCAACCACGGACAACTGGTCCGCACAGCAGCGAATACGGTGAGTGCGGCGCTCGAGCAGTCGAGCATCACCGAGGCCTGCTCATCGTGCATCGTCAGCCAGTTTGCGCAACGCCTGCCCGTCGATCTTCAGGAGCCTTGCGGCCCGGATCCGGTATGCGGCGACGGGATCTGCAGCATTGGAGAGGACTTTTATGGCTGCCCGCTCGACTGCGGCGGCTACGATCTCGTTGGAGAGTCGCTCGTTGCCATTCCGCTGCAGGATGCCTGCGGATTCGCACGCCCGAGGACCTGCGAATCGCTGATAGGCAACGTGGTACTCGACGCAACGCTCGTCACTTACGCGGTCGATTTTGCGATCCTGAATTCGGGCTCAATTCGCGCCGATCTGACCTGTCCGGAAACCGACAACCCATTGGATTTCTGCCCGTCTTTCGTGCCACCGCCCTACCCCATCACCCGCGGGCAGGTGTTCACCGTGCTGCCATTCCGCAACAAGATCGTCACGCTGAACGTCAACGGGGCCGAACTGAAGGCGATGCTCGAAAACGGCGTCTCGATGATGCCAGTCCCGAGCGGGAGATTCCCTCAGGTAGCAGGCCTTTGCTTTACGTACGACATCAGCGCGCCTGTGGGCAATCGCGTGACCGGAGCGGTACGCCAAGCCGTGGGGGGAAGCTGCACGGGCGCGCCGGTTGATCTGACGTCCGGGGCGACTTACCTGATCGCCGAGAACGACTTCATGCTGATCGGCGGTGATGGCTATCCCGACTTCAGCGGACGGGAAACAGTCCACGGGATCGTCGACCAGGTGGTCTCCGACTGGTTGAGTGCGAACTCGCCGGTCCTTCCGACGATACAGGGTCGCGTCAACTGCGTGACGTCGGGTGCGACCGCCTGTCCGGTCGTCGTTCCATAGCTGACTGACGGCAGTCGAAGCGGCAACGCTGCTCATCGGGCCCGACGGAGCATCAGCACGTTGCCGCCGACTGCCAGCGCGGCACCGGTCAGCGTCAGCAGATCGGGCCTGAAGGCCTCGAAGAGCATCGAAACCGCGAGCGCCAGCAGCGGTGTCATCACGCCGATCGAGCCCGTGGGTCCCGGGCCGATGCGCTCCTGGAGCGTCAGGAAACACGCGAACGTAAGCACCGACCCGGCCAGCGCGAGGTAGAGCAGCGACACCCACCAGGAGGCGACCGCAGGCAGCGCGAAGCTCTGGCCCTGCAACAGCGCGACGAGCGCTGCAACGGCTGCGCCGTAGAGCATGCCGTAACCAAGCGACGGCCAGAAAGGCAGACCGCGGGAGCGATTCCGGCTGGCAGCGAGGCTGCCGACCGCCGAGAGAAATACCGCAGCGACAGTGAACAGCGCGCCAAGTGCAGCGTCACCGCTGTCCGCAGCCCTGCCGAACTCGGGCCAGAACATCAGCGCGACTCCGGCCAGTCCAAGAACACCGCCGAGCAGGAATCGCGCGCTCACACGCAGGCCGAAAAGTGCGTGGGCACCGAGCCCGGTCACCAGCGGCGACGCCGAATACCCCACCGCCACGAGCCCAGAGACGACGTGCCGCTCTGCGTGATACACACAAATGTATGAGACTCCGTACAGGAAGCTCCCCTGCAGTGCGAGCAGCGCATGTTCGCGAGGGGTGAAGCGCAGTTTCAGTCCCCGTCCGGCGCACAGAGCGAGCACTACCGTGCCCGCCAAAGCAAACCGCAGCGCCACGCCGACCTCTGGCGCTACGTGCCCGACCTGGAAAGTGATCGCGTACCAGGTCGTGCCCCAGGTGAGCACACAGATCCAGAAGAGCTGCCAGTTCTTGAGTCGGTGCATCGCTGCCGGGACCTCGATGATCCTCGCGCCGGGCGCTACTTGACTGCCCTAATCCCGAATTGCGGCGGACAGAAGTTATGTCTAATAGTGAGTCGGGCCGAAGGAACCCACGGTCCAGGCAAGGCAGGTGCTGACATTTCGCGACCACCGAATGGAGGGCCGGATGGAGCGCCAGTACTACGTTGAGACGGAGAACCAGACGTCGCAGACCAGTAGCAGGCTGGAAGCACAACGAATCGCCGCAGAGTGGGCACGACGAGGTTACGAGGTCACGACGGTCGTCGTCGATGTAACGGACGACTCGGTCGAGACCACGGAAACCACCGCAACAGCGCCAGCAAAGAACTAGCCCGTGCCGGAATCGCGCCAGCGACTCGGCTGACCTCGGCGCCTGTTGCGCCGAGGCCGGCGAATCAGTTGCGCCGCCTGACCGGGATCACGGTCGTGTAGCTCTCGGGACGCCCGCTGGACCTGGAGATCTTGAAGTGGAATTCCAGGTCATCCCCGTTGCCATCGCGCACCGTGATGACGTCGATGGTCGTGTCGTCCACCACCTTTACCGTCTGCCCCATGACCAGGAAATCCGGAATCTGCCCGGCGATGACCTGGAACTCGTCTGCCAGCCTGCCGATCCCTAGGGCGCCTTTCAGCGCGAACTGGCCCCTGTCCGTCAGTTCGACGTAGGCGCCATGCACCGGCCGAATGTCCCGGTCATCGGACTTCATCGCAGATACTCCGAGCGCACGGGCAGTCAGGCTTCGCGACTGCCCTATTCCCAACCCCTGCCGCAAAGACTACACCAGTTTTCCCGACCACAGGGGCACACAGCCGCAACCCGGATGCATGATCCTTCGGAATCGGTTTATCTTTCAGTCCCGGCGAGGGGATCCATGCAGCATCCGGAGAAAAGCCCTGGTCACTGGCAACGCTGGCTCGAGGCGCGGGGCGTTTCCAAGTCGCTGGAGCAGCAGGTCAACGGCTTCTATCGCGCCCTGCGAGCTGCGCGGGAGCGCGGCTGGGCATTCGCATACGCTGGCGCCGCCGGCGGCGCCGCGATCGCGGCACTGGTGATCGCATTGATGGCCACTCGCGCCGGAGTGGAAATACCGTCCTGGCCGAGCCTGGCGCTCGTCGTGCTGCCAGCAATCTTCGCGGCGCTGCTGCTCGTCTGGATTCTGCGCCGGACGCTGCGGCTGCCCGGGCTGCGCTCGCTGGAATCTAGGCTGGCGGGAGATCCGCTGCAGGGCGAGGAGGAACTCCTGCCGCCGATGATCGAGTCGCTCGCGGCCGCGCTGGCCCAGAGTGAGCTGCGCTCACGCGAGGAGCAGGTCGAGTTCGAGCAGCTCAAGAGCGCCACGATCGTCATGGGCCTGCACCAGGCTTCCGTCAGCGAGCTCGAGCAGCAACTGCTGGAGCGGTCGGTCGGCAACGCGTTCGTACCGATGGTCGACGGCGCGACCTGTATCTTCAAGCTTGGCTCGCCCTGCGCACGCTGCAACACCCGTACTCGGACCGGACCGCTGCGCGTCCTGAACGTTGCTCCTTACCGGGCTTCCGAACTCGGCTACCGTCGCTTCACGGCACTACCCAAGCGTGGCCGGCCGCTGAGAGTCGTGCCGCCGCGCCGACAGGAGCTGGAGGAGTTCTTAGGTAAGTCCATTGCGTCCTCGATGCCAGTGGGGCTGATCGGACCGGAGGCCGAACTGTTCCTTTGCGATGCCTGCGGCAAGGAAGCGACGCGACTGGGCCTGCTGAAGGCGGGACTCGCGGGCGGCTGATTGCCCAGGGCAGTAGGCATCGCGCCGCGGCCGCTACTGCGGACCGGGCAGTTCTCTCCGATGACCGCTTGCACGATCCCGAAGGGCCCTTGCTGCACCGCAGCTAGCGCCGCGCGAAGTCCAGGCTCGGTCTTTACGCAAGACCGCGAACAGGCGGGTTCCTTAAAGTCTGAATCACGCTCCTTCGGGTGCAGCCGCGGCTGCGTCCAGCTGGCCGCTCCTCGAAAGCGCGCAACAACTAGAACTGACTGCCACTGAAGGGAGGCACGGGGCGCCACGAACCAGCTCGATTGCTCCGGCAACACGTGCCGGGAAGCCTGTTTGGCAACCCGTGGCCTCAAGGGAGACCCACTGACATGCGACGAGAAAAATCCAGGAAAGGCAAGCTGAGAATCACACGTCGAGGCTTCATCAAGTACACCGGCGCAACGACGCTCACGCTCTACGCATCGACGAGGCTGGGGCTCAGGGAAGCCATCGCACAGATCCCGGGCGGAACGCTCGACCCGCACTCGGTGGCCAAGTACCAGACACCGATGCTGATTCCGCCCGTCATGCCGAAAGCCGGCAAGCGTGTCAGGACCGGTGGCAAGAATGCGGACTACTACGAGATATCAGTGAAGCAGTTCTCGCAGCAGATCCTTCCTGCGGGATTTCCATCAACGATCGTTTGGGGCTACGGTGCCATCGCAGCAGAGGACAAGCGCGGACTGCTGCTGCACAACGCGCCATCGCTGACGATCGAGGCCGAATATGACCGACCGGCGGTGATCAAGTGGATTAATGACCTGGTTGACGCGAGCGGCAACTACCTGTCGCACCTGCTGCCGGTGGACCCGACCCTGCATTGGGCCAATCCGCCGGGCGGCACGGCGGGTCGCGACACGCGCCCCATGTTCACCGCCACACCCGGGTATTACACCGGGCCGGTGCCGATCGTGACACACGTCCACGGTGCCGTGGGCGTCGGCGACGAGAGCGACGGCTATGCAGAAGCCTGGTACCTGCCGTCGGCTAACGACATTCCCGCTGGTTACGCGGCAGAGGGCACCTGGTACGATTTCTTTGCCGGCAAGGCCATGAGCCGCTTCGGCGAAGCCTGGGGGCCGGGATACGCCGTTTTCCAGTACCCGAACCTGGGCCGCCCCGCCGCCGACTGGTATCACGATCACACGCTCGGCATGACGCGCCTGAACGTCTACGCGGGACCTGCCGGTTTCTACATCATCCGCGGCGGCCCGGACGACACGGTCCTCGACTCCCGCAGCGGCTCGCACGCAAAGCTCCCCGGACCGGCACCGAAGGCGAACGACAAGTTCCCGCCGAACAAGACCTACTACGAGATCCCGATCGCCATACAGGACCGCTCTTTCAATGCCGACGGGTCGCTGTTCTACCCGAACACCCGCGAGTTTTTCGACGGGATCACCGGGCCCTTCATCCCGGACACCGACATTTCGCCGATATGGAACCCCGAGTTCTTCGGCAACATCATGATGGTGAACGGCAACACCTGGCCGTTCCAGACAGTCGAGCAGCGCCGTTATCGCCTGCGGCTGCTGAACGGCTGCCAGTCGCGATTCCTGATCCTCGATTTCAGCCACATCCCTGGCGTGGAGGTCTGGCAGATCGGCAACGAGGGAGGATTCCTCGCGACGCCCGTCGACCTGACGGCCGGCAACAGCAACCGCCTGCTGATGGCTCCCGCGGAGCGTGCCGACGTGATCGTCGACTTCACGAACACGCCCGCCGGCAGCTATGCCCTCGCCAATATCGGGCCCGACGAGCCATTCGGCGGCGGCGTGCCCGGCGTCGACTTCGAGGTCGCCGATCCAGGCACCACGGGCCAGGTCATGGAGTTCAGGGTCGTTCCTGCGCTCGCACCCGACGATTCGACGCCGCCGCAGTTTCTGGTGTTGCCTGCGATCACGCCCTACCCGCCTGCGAGCGTCACCCGGCCGCTGGCCCTGCTGGAGGAGATGTCCGCTTTCTTTGCGGACACGCCGGCAGAAACACTGCTGGGCACTGTAACCGGCGACCCGAACGCGGGGCCCGCCCTCTGGGCCAAGCGGCTCTGGATGGAACCTGTGACCGAGAACCCGGCCCTGGGCTCGACCGAGGTCTGGGAGTTCTACAATGCGACGGCAGACGCCCACCCGATCCATGTCCACGAAGTGCTGTTCGAGGTTCTGAATCGACAGGCCATCCTCGTCAATGACACAACCCAGGAACTACAGGTCGTGCCTGGGTCACTGCCGACGCCGCCGGAACCCTGGGAGACCGGCTTCAAGGACACGGTCATCGCCTATCCGGGGCAGGTCACGCGCATCCGGGCGCAGTTCACCACACCGGGTCAGTTCGTCTGGCACTGCCACATCGTCGAGCACGAGGACAACGAGATGATGCGGCCCTACCGGATCGGACCGGTACAGCCTGGCCAGCCGGGCTCGTGAGCTGCTTCAAACTGCGAGGTGAGCGGGAGAGGCTCTGACCCGGGATACTGCGGACAGCGCGTCGGCCTGGACGATGGTCTCGATGTGCTCGGTCGTCGTTGTTCCCGTCATATTCGCAGGATGATCCGCAGCGTTGCCGCGGATTTGTGAACGATGTTCAGCCCCGGGCCCGCCCCGCGCTCTGATCGTCAAAGGCAATAACGGGACCCCGGCGTTGCGCCGGGGTCCTCATCCACGCCGCCTCAGCTGGCCATCTTGTGCTCTGCCACGTGCTGCTGTCCGACAGATGCCAGCTGTTCCTGGAGCTGCCTCTGCCTGCGCGCTCGCTCATCCAGCAGCGCTTCTTCGTCGCGGAGACTCAAGCTCTGCACGAACAGTGTCTCGATCTCCTTGGGCATCCCCTTGACCGAAAGGCTGGCGCGCTCCCGGATTCCCTCGAAGATGCGGATCTTCTCATCCAGAAACGCTGTTGCATCAAAGCCAAGGCCCGCGATGTAGTCACCGTAGCGGAGCAGCTGGCTCTGAAGCAGATGGATGTACTCGCCCAGCAGGAACTCCGCAGCGACCACAAACGCCTTCGGGGGCTTCGCAGCAAGCGTGTTCAGCGCGTTGATGATGTCGAACAGGCTGTCCGAGAAACTGATCAGCAGCTCACGGTACTCGCGATCGATTCGCCTGGCTTCACGCAGCTTCGAATCGAACCTCGAAGTCGCGTTCCACCACACCGACAGGATGAAACCCAGGCTCACCGCGAACATGCTCGCCACGACGAGCTTGATCGCATACATCGCGTCGCCCGGAGCCACTGGCAGTCGCTCGAACAGATAAAGCGAGCCCAGGAACAGAATCGCGAACACGCCCAGCAGTGCGAACAACGGGTTGCTGAACCGCTTCATCTTCCGGGTTGCGCTGATCTGCTCCAGCCACTGACCGTGGACGAGCCCCTGCTGGCCCGGCTTCGAACCGGACCGCAATTCCATGATCACTCGGTTGGCACTGCTCTCCGCAGCTTGCCGCTTCGCAACACTCTCCTTGATCAGGTCGCTCATGTCTTGCCCCTCTGTGTATACCGACCCGCGACTCAGAATCAATTACCCTCCCTCTAGTGAATATGGTCGGCCTGGCTGCACAGGAGAACAATCGTGTCTTTATGCAAATTCGGCGTCGAGCACGAGCCTCAGGGGCAGTTGCAGTAAGATGTTGGCCGACGGCTTCGCTCCCGAAGGGATCCGGCAATCATCGGCAACCCCCGCCAACGCCTCACACCCCCGGCAGGGTCGCTCCCGACGAGGATCCAGGGTCGTCGGACCGCCGGTAGCGGAGCACCCGGCCGCCGTCGAGCCGGCTATCCAGGGCAAGCCATTCACCGCTGCCCGCCGCGTACGAAAGGACGATGTCGATGTCCTTCCCGCGCAGCGAATACTGCTGGACCTTGTACTCGCGCTCCCCCAGCCGAAGCGGCCGCGCCACTTCTCCACGTTCTGGTGGAAATATTCGAATGCCGTGATTCCGAGGAACTTGACTGCGAACTCCGCGCGGGTCTCGATCTGGAGGCCCTCCCCGAGAGGAAGCAGCGCGAATCGCTGGTACCCGATCGGCCGGTCGTCCAGGAACACGTCGAAGTCGAGTTGCCGGGCTTCCATCGTGTCGGCGACGGCGGGGACGTAATGCATGGAGCCCACGAAGATCGAGAGCAAAACGGCAGCGCGTGTACGCATCAGCGAGATGCTCCATTCAGATGGCGCGACAATACCAGGTGCAGGCCGATCGCTGCGGCGACGACCAGCATCCCGGCAAGGACACGACCGCTGGCACCGCCGAGCACGCATGCGAACCAGGCCAGCTGGAACGCGACGAAACTCAGCAGGTTCGTTGTGCAGGCTTCATGCGATGCTTCATGCGGGTGCTCTTGAATGATATTGCCGGTTGCCAGCATGCCCTTCCCGGCGTGAAGACCGCGTGAAGACGCCATCAAGGGGGTGTGAACCGGGCGATTCGCGTTAAACTTCGGCGCCTGAACGGCACACACCATGACCGAATTACAGCGCAATTCGACTGTGCTGCTGGTCGAGGACCACCGCGACATCGCGGAGATGATCCTGGAGTTTCTCGAGCAGCGCGGCTTCGCCGTGGATTACGCCGGCGACGGCCTCACGGGGCTTCATCTCGCCGTCACGAATCCCTACGACGTCATCGTGCTCGACCTGATGCTGCCTGGGCTCGACGGGGTCGCATTGTGCCGCAAGCTGCGCCAAGAGGCGCGCAACGAGACGCCGCTGCTGATGCTCACTGCGCGGGACACGCTCGACGACAAGATCACGGGACTCGATGCAGGGGCGGACGATTACCTCGTCAAGCCGTTCGAGTTACGCGAGCTCGAGGCACGGATCCGAACGCTGCTGCGCCGGCATCGTGGCGCCGTGGCGCGCGAGATATACACGGTCGGGGATCTGACGCTCGACACCGCGACGCTGCGCGTGACGCGAGCGGGACGGGCCCTGAGCCTGACGCCGATCGGCCTGAAGTTGCTGACGGCGTTGATGCGCGCCTCGCCCCGGGTGGTAACCCGGCAGCAACTTGAACGTGAGGTCTGGGGGGACCTGCTGCCGGACAGCGACACCCTGCGCAGCCACCTCTATACGCTGCGCAAGACGATCGACAAGCCGTTCGACCGGCCGCTGCTGCACACGATCGCCGGAGCAGGATACCGGCTGACCGACGACGATGGCCAATAGAGGGCTGCGCGCGCGCCTCGGGCGCACCTTCCTGCTGCAGGCCGCGTTAATCAGCGTCGCGGCCGTCATCGGCGTATTCCTCGCGAGCGTGCTGCTCGAAGCCGTGCTGATCCGGCAGGCGCTCCGCGAGGAGGCGTCGCATTTCTGGGCGCAGCGTTCCATGGACCCGGCGTTCCCGCTGCCGGGCACGAAGAACCTGACCGGCTATATCGGTGATGTACCGCTGCCTCTGGTCGAGCTGGCACCCGGCTACCACCAGCGTCGTGATGACGGTATTGAAACCGTCGTCTATGTGACAGACCGGGATGACCAAAGGCTGTACCTCGTTTTCGACCGCAGCGGCGTCGGGCGGCTCGCGACGGTTTTCGGCCTGTTGCCGCTGGCCATGGCGCTGCTCGTGCTCTACGTATCGACCTGGCTGGCGTTCCGAGCCTCCCGACGCGCGTTCTCGCCGGTCATCGCGCTGGCGCGGCAGGTCCGCGAATTCGATCCCGCCGCGCCGCAGCCTGGCCGAATCGATACGGCCCGGCTGCCCCGAGACGCTGACGACGAAGTGCGCGAACTGGCGGACGCACTGGCGCGCTACTCACAGCGGCTTGGTGATTTCGTCGAGCGCGAACGGAACTTCACCCGCGATGCCAGTCACGAGCTTCGCAGCCCGCTGACCGTAATCCAGATGGCCGCCGAACAGCTGAACTCAGACCCTTCGCTCGGCGACCCGGCGCGACGGTCCGTGCAGCGGATCGCGCGGTCAGCTGCCGACATGCAGGAACTGACCAGCGCATTCCTGCTGCTGGCGCGCGAGTCGGAAACGGCACTGCCCGTCGAGGCGGTTTCCATCAACGAGGTCGTGGCAGAGGAGTTCGAGCGCGCGCGGCACCTGGCCGGGGACCGGCCGATCGACGCGGGCATCCGAGCCTCCTGCCACCTCAGCGTCATCGCGCCCCGCAAGGTGCTCGCCGTACTCCTCGGCAACCTGCTGCGGAACGCATTCTCCTACACGGATGCCGGTGAATTGCGCGTCGAGATCAGCCCGACCGGTGTACTGATACGCGATTCAGGCGTCGGCATGCCTCCTGAAAAGGTCGATGAAATGTACCGGCCATTCGTCCGGGGCGCTGGAAGCCGACGCGGCGGGCATGGAGTGGGTCTCACGATCGTCCGACGCCTGTCGGATCGATTTGGCTGGCCGGTGAAGATCGACAGCCAGCCAGGCGTGGGGACGCGCGTCGAAGTGGCTTTTCCAGACGCAACGATCGAGCCGCCGCAGGACTGAGACGGCCCGGGCGCCCTGCGTCGGCCACTTCACATCGCCTCTACAGTGTCTTCACGGCTGCTTCACGCGGTGCCCGGCAGGCTGTGGCCCGCCTACACCATTTATCGACGGAGGAACTGGACGTGAGGCCCTACAGGAAGCAGTCGATTTTGATCACAATGGCCACCCTGCTCGGGGTGCCGATGATGTCACACGCCGCGCCGGACGATGCGCACTGGTATGCGACCGGCATCCTTGGCGCAGATTTCATGTCGAGCAGGACCCTGACCTTTTCAGGCCCCGACACCGCCGGCTCGGCCAGGACGAGCCTCGACCCGGGCCTGCTTGCGGGCGCTGCGATCGGCTATGCATTCAACCGGAACTGGCGACTCGAGGCTGAATTCACCTACCAGTCCGTGGAGCACGACGGCGTCGACCTGGTGAACGACGTTTCGCTGCCCTCCGGCAACTATGCGTCCACGGCGCTGGCATTGAACGGCCTGTACTCGTTCAACGCCTTCGGCAGCGAAAAGGTACGCACGTATCTGGGCGCCGGCGTCGCCTGGCTGACCGAAGTGGACATCGACTTCGAGCAGGGCGGCCAGGAAGCCTCGTACAGCGGCGACGGCATCGGTCTGCAGCTGCTTGGCGGGGCCCGATATGACATTGGAGACCGCCTGTTCGTTGACGCCGGATTGCGCTACTTGACCGCCGGCGAGATCAAGATGGACGGCGAAGGCCGCAACCCGGGGCGCGTCAAGGCAGATTACGATCCCTGGGCAGTCACGGTTGCGGTGGGCTGGCGCTTCTAGCAGTCCGCAATCGACGTGAGCAACCCCGGCGGAGTGCACTCCACTTGAGGCGGGTCGATCCTCAGGCCTCCGCCGGCGTCTCGCCCTGCAGGTGCAGCGTCTGCGTGGGGAAGGCGATCTCGGCGCCATGCCGCGCGACGATCTCACCGATCTTCAGCAGCACGTCCTGCTTGACCTCGTGGTACTCGACCCAGACGGTCGTCCTGGTGAACGTGTAGATCAGGATGTCGAGCGACGAGGCGCCGAACTGGTTGAAGTTGACGATCAGCGTCTGGCTCTGGTCGATGCCAGGATGCTGCCTCAGCATTGCCTTGATGTCCGCCACCACCGGGCCGACGACCGCGAAATCGTCGTAGCGCAGGCCGACGACCTCCTTGATGCGCCGGTGGCTCATCCGCGAGGGGTTCTCGACCACGATGGTCGTGAACACCGAGTTCGGCACGTAGATCGGGTTCTTGTTGAACGCGCGGATGCGCGTATGCCGCCAGCTGATGTACTCGACCGTGCCTTCGATGCTCTTGTCCGGCGACCGGATCCACTCGCCTACGCCGAACGGACGGTCGAGGTAGATGGTCAGTCCGCCGAAGAAGTTGGCCAGCAGGTCCTTGGCCGCAAAGCCCACGGCCAGTCCGCCGACGCCGCCGAGGGCCAGCAGGCCGGTGACCTCGAATCCCAGCGTCTGTGCCGCGATCAGCACGGCGATCACGACAGTGACGAGCCGCGCCAGCTTGCCGAGCGCATCTACCGTCGTCAGGTCGAAGTCCTTGCCGTGCGACTTCCGCAGCTCGACGATGTTCCTGGTGACGCGGCTGATGAATCGCAGCAGGAACCAGGCCACGCAGGCGATCAGCAGCACGTCACGAACCGCCAGCGCTTCTTCGAGCACGGTGAACTCGAAGTGGTCCGCGAGGACCGGCAGCATGAAGCTGGCGCCGATGATCCACATGGCTGCGAGGACCGGCCGGTTGGCGGAACGCAGCAGCGCCTCATCCCAGACCGTCGAGGTCTTCGCCGCCGCCTTGAGAGCCTGGCGCAGCAGCAGCTGCGCGACGTAGTTGGCCGCGACGGTCGCGAGCGCGATCGCCGCGATCATCGCGACCCAGGGCTCGATGCCGATCTTCTCGCTGATGAACTCGCTCAGTCTCTCCATGACCGAGAGCGTAACTGCAAGCGGGGCATATGCGAAGCGCCCGCGGCGCCCGGGGCCGTCGCCGGATGCCAGGCTCTGCAGCCTCCGGGTGACCGATTTATCGAACGGTCCGCTGGTGCTACAAACGTATCACCAACGACACGCAGACTACGAAGAACGGATGCGCTGCCTGGCGAAGGAGGCGACCGTAAGATCAGGTGTTCTCCCGGATACCAGCTGCACCCGCGACCGGCTGGTGTCGCTGCCGGCGGCCCACCACAACGAAAACCACCGGGGCGGCACCTGGGCGAACAACTTCATGGGCCAGATCGTGGTGGTCAAGAACCCGTTACTGATATATCCCCGCGCAGTCTTTGCACCCTAGTCATGACCTGGCTCGGACTTCCCGCCGACCACATTGAACTCCCCCAGCCGGCGAACAGTTGCACCAGGCCAGCGGCAACACGGAGAAATGCTCCGGCATTCGGCGATCAGCATTTCATCCGGCAGTCCGGCGACGTTCAATTTCGACTTGACGGCACTCACCCCGCTGACGGCGGTACTGCTCGGGCTGAACCTCCCCGATGGTCAGGCGAATGGTGTTACTACATGCATCAAGTCTTACACTGAATGGAACGCAGGCGGCACATTCGCTGTCCCCGGTCTTTGTGCAGTCGACGTTTTCCCCCCGGGATCGGACATTGGCAGTGTGTTTGTTTACGAGGCCGGCGTGCTTGACGGTATTTTCTCGGTCGTGCTTTCGACCACCAGCACCACACCAATGAACGTCGGCTATTGTGTGCAGGCCAACGACGTCACTGGCGCCTGCCAGAGCGCGATAGACCCGACCATTCCCGAACCAGGCACGCTCGCGCTGCTCGGCCTCGGCCTCGCGGGGCTGGGATTGAGCAGGCGACGCAGATCAGCCTGAACTGGACGGACTCGACACGGAACCCCGCTTCGGCGGGGTTTCGTCATTCTGGGACTACGCCACGCCGTGGGCGTCGCCGTGAATTTGTGGCCGGAAATTGACGTTGGGCGGAGTCGGGATCTTTTACAGTTCGCATCGCGGCAACAGCAAGGTTTGGTCCGACCCGACCACTAACCGATTGATCGAGCGGAGATTGGCCCGCAACGGCATGAGTCTTGCTTGTCATAAGATCAAACCACGCCTGCCGGGACGGATCCGGCGTCAGACCGTTTCAGGGAGACTCGAATGAAGTCGAACATTGCGGGATTGGTGGCAATCGCGCTACTTGCCGGGCCAGCGACCACCAATGCCGTGTCCGTCAATTGGACCGACTAGACATCCATTGACGCGACGAGCGCCAGCGGCAACATGGGTGGCGTGGGCGTTTCGGTGACTTCTGGCTCGAACATGAATGGCCCCTCACAGACGGCGTGTGGCACCAACTGGTGGACCGAGCCAAATGCCGCCGACCGGCCATACACCGGCGGCACGGTAGACAATGCGCCGACGCCCTGCGAACAGGTGGCCCTCAATTCGGTGACTCGCGTTACGGCCACGTTTTCCTCTCCCGTCGAAACTCTGTACATGGCCCTGCTTAGTGTCGGCCAGCCCGGCTATCTGGTCACCTACGATTTCCAGGATGATGAACTGTTCGTGATCGACAGCGAGGGGCAGGGTTTCTGGGGTAATGACATCACCGACGGTGTGATCGGCGCGGGGAACACGCTCGCAATGTACGAGTTTCACGGCGTGCTGCGATTCACGTCGCCCGTGTCGAGCCTGACTTTCAGTACCTTGCAGAACGAGAACTGGCATGCCTTTACTTTCGGCACGCCCGTGCCCGAACCCGGCACGCTCGCGCTGCTCGGCCTCGGCCTCGCGGGGCTGGGATTGAGCAGGCGACGCAGATCAGCCTGAGCTAACGGACTCGACAGCGAACCCCTCTTCGGAGGGGGGGCGCGGCGACAGCCACCTGCTCAACGACAAGCGCAGAGTAGGAGCACTCAGGGCACCCAACGCGTGCTGATCAGGGGGGCCAGGTGGGTCGGTCTCACTTCGGCCACACGACCGCACAGCGGCGTCCGCGTTGCTTCGGCGCCGACACTCAAGGTCACCTCGGTCGATAGAGGCACTCAGCATCACTTTGGACTATGCTGATCAGTGATGCGAGTCTGGTGCTCGTGGTCGGCAGCACCGCAAATCTACGTGAAGATCAGTCATGAGAGCTTCAATCAGCCTTGCTTTCTCTTGCACCATCATTGCCAGCCTGGCAGCGGCCGCTGCCGATCGGTCCAATACAAGCAATCCAGGCGCTGACAGATCTACAGTAAAGGCGGTGCGAGCGTTCGACGAGGACCGCAGCCGCAGCCTCGACGCTGACGAGCTTGGTAGCCTGAACACGGCCTACGCGGCCGCTCCCACGGGTCCGCTTGCAACGCTAGACAAGAACAACGACGGTCACATCGACGCCGCGGAGATCGCCTCGGTCAGCCTCGGGGCACCCTCGGCGAAGGGCCTGAAGAAATTCGATCAGGATGGCAACTTCAAGCTCGATGATGAGGAAATAGAGGCTCTGCGCAAGCAGTTTGATTCAGCCGCAGCTGGTCCATTGAAAGCATGGGACCGCAACGCCGATTCTCGATTGGATGATGATGAAATTGCGAAAATCAATGAACGCTTGGCGAGGCAATCGGCCCGACAGCGCAAGTCGCCACCCGTTGCGCTTGCGCCTGCGCCTGCGCCTGCAATCGAACCCCAGAGCGATAGCGGCTCGGGTTCTGCGTCGCTGAGCTGGCAGCGGCCCACCATGAACGAGGACGGTACAGCGCTAACCAATCTTGCGGGCTACGTGATCAGGTATGGCCGCAGCCCGGGAGCGCTGACAAATCGGGTCGCACTGAACGACCCAGAGCTGAATGAATACGTGATCGACGGTCTTGGACCAGGTGTCTGGTATTTCTCAGTCTCCAGCGTGACGAGCTCCGGTACAGAGAGTGCCCAGGGACCTGTTGTATCCAAGAATATCGTATCCGGGCGCAGCTCGAATTAGCCCAGCGGCCTCGCCCGCCCACCGGGCCGATCTATCCGTGGCCGGTGGCAATCAGAAATACAATCGCATCAACGCCTCCGCCACACAGGCGGGTTTTGGCTGCCCATCGATCTCGACAGTGTACTGCTCGGTCACCTGCAAGCCGCCCGAAACGGCCTCAACCTTCAGCAGGACGCAATGCGCCCTGATGCGGCTGCCAACTGTCACAGCACTGGGGAAGCGCAGCTTGTCGAGACCGTAGTTAATGACCTGGCGAACACCGGGATATGCGGGACGGTCAGCGTCCACCAGGCCGCGCAGCAGCGGGTATAGCGACAGCGTCAGATAGCCGTGGGCAATGGTCGCCTTCCACGGCGACTCCCGGGCTGCCCGCTCGGCATCAACGTGAATCCACTGGCGGTCACCGGTGGCCTCCGCGAAGGAGTCGATCCGTTCCTGCGTGACCTCGAGCCAATCGCTGCAATGGACCTCTTGGCCGACCTGAGCTTGCAGGTGTTCGAGAGCTTGCTGCTGAGACATGAGTCGCTTCCTGTTCCGGTTCCACAGCACAAGTTTACGGCATACCGGCAGGACGCGGTCCGCGCCCGGCCTGGTTAAGGGCCACGCTCAGTTTGCGCCCGAATCAATGCCAGCAGCATCAGTGGATGGGGAGGTAGCGGTGACCTGCTACCGATCCGCGCAATATAGTTGCTGCCAAAAGCCGCTGTCAGTTATTAATGGCTCAGCCTGCCACAGCCGGTCCCGATGCGTCGATTCCGGCGGCAGATGTAATGACAGCGATGCCTCTGTTCAACCACGCACCCGCTTGAATGGCATCGCTGGAAGGACAGGAGGCCCCGATCCGGCTCAGCGCGGCGTGGGAGTGGGTTCGACCGCAAATTGAGAAGCGTGAGCGGCCCACCCCGAGGGCGCAGGCCAATGCTTGGCACGTGCTTCCCGCCCGTCCACAATCTGACGGCAATCTCGTCCAAGGAGCGCGCAGCAGTGGTCGACAAGTCCACCCATAAGTGGCTTGCCGCAGCCCGCAAGGCGCTGCTCGCAGAGAAGACGTAGAGCCCTGCTCAGCATGGACCAGGAATCACTTTCGCTCATACCGATGCTCATCGGCCTGACCGGCGGTCTGGCGCTATTCCTCCACGGCATGACCATGATGTCCAATTCGCTGCGGGCCATGGCCGGCTCGCGGCTGAAGGAGATCATGGCCCGGCTGGCCGGCAACCGGTTCTCCGCTTTGCTGACCGGCGCCATTGCCACCGCCGTGGTCCAGTCGTCCTCGGTCACGACGGTCATCGCGATCGGATTCGTCTCCGCCGGCATACTGACCCTGGGCCAGGCAATCGCGGTCAGTATGGGCGGGGCCGTCGGCAGCACTCTGACCGCGCAGATCATCGCTTTCGACATCAGCTATTTCGCATTGCTACTGGTCGCGCTCGGTTTCGGCCTGTCGATGTGGAAGTCGCACCGGATCGCCAGCCTGGTCGGCAGCATGATGCTCGGCCTCGGCGTGCTGTTCGTGGGCCTCGCCATGATGTCCGACTTCATGAGGCCGCTGCGTACCTACCAGCCGTTCGTGGACCTGATGGCATCCATGAGCAACCCGCTGTACGGGATATTGATTGGCGCGGTCTTCACAGCCATCGTCCAATCCTCGTCCGCGACGCTTGGCGTGATCATCGCGCTGGCCTCCCAGGGGCTGATTCCGCTGCAGGCGGGCATTGCCCTGGTGTTCGGCGCGAACATCGGTACGACGATCACCGCCCTGCTGGCCACCATCGGCCAGCCACGCTCCGCGCTGCACACCGCCATCGGGCACGTCAGCTTCAAGGTCCTGATCGTCGTCATCTGGCTGCCGCTGATCGGCGTTCTGGAGAGGATCACGCGTGCGGTCTCGCCGAGCGCGGACGGGCTGGCACTCGCCGAGCAACTGGCCTATGAGGTGCCGCGACAGGTCGCCAACGCCCATACCATCATCAACGTCGCGACCGTGCTCCTGCTGCTGCCATTCATCAACGTGCTGGCCGCGCTGATCGTCCGGGTCGTGGGCGAGGGACCGGGGCCACGTGAGCCCGCGCAGGTCGCGACCGCCTTGAACCCGGTGCTGTACGAGATGCCACCACTGGCCATGGACGCCGTACGCCAGGAAGTCGTAGCGCTCGGCCAGCGCGTCCGGGAGCAGCTCGATCTGGTCACGGCGACGATTCTTGCCGGCAAGGACATCGAGGCCGGCCCGCTGCAATCACGAGAGCAACTGATCGACCGGCGTCACGCGGAGATCGTCCACTACGTCCAGCCCATGCTGCAGCAGGAACTGGCGGCCGACACCGGAATGGCCATCGTGGACCTCGTCGAGGCCGCCGACTACCTCGAGTCGCTCGGCGACCTGGTCGAAAGGGAACTGGTCCCACTGTACGAACGCCAGCGTGCGGCCGCCGCCGCCACAAGCCCTGACTCCCTGGCGCGGCTCGCCGCGTTCGCCGCCGCCGTGAGCGCTGAGTTGCAGCGCGCGCTGGAAGCCGTACAGGCCGCGGACCAGGCCATGGCCAGACGAATACTCGACGCGAAGCCGGATCTCCGGCGTCTGGAGCGTGCGCTGCGGGACGCCGATCCTCGCGCCGAGCGTTCGGCGTTGGAGCGTGAGATGGCGGAAACCCTGCGCCGCGCCTACAGCCTGGTTCGACGCCTGGTGAGGGTCGGTACCGGGCTGCTGCGCGCCGACATGGACGACGGCGAGGCGCCGAACCACGCCGACTGAAGAGGGCCGCGCCCGAGTCCCGGGTGGAGCTACGCAAGACTGGGCTGTCATTTCTGGAGTCACTGATCGAATGCGCAATTGTCGATCGATCCTGGAGACTGACCTGTGCCTCCCCGAGATCCTTGATCTCGTCGATCGCATTGAAGATTTCCTCGACGGATAGTCGGCGCCCGATTTCGCTCTCCAAGGCTGGAAGAATGCCCTCTAGAGCGCGCAACGCCGCCGTGCGAAGCGCCTCGACGCGTTCCGTACGGTCCCCCACGCTTTGTCGGGCGCGGTATCGCAGTTCGCGCGGAACCGCATGAAGCGAGCTGGCTTCCATCTGAAGTGAATGTCGCATCGATTGAAGTCGACGTACGATCTGCAGCAGTTCCCGGCGCCAGCCATCGAGACGATCGAGGGACACCAGTTCAGTGCTGGCATCCTGCATCGAGCGCACCTTGGGGACGATGCGCCCATGGCACTCAAGCCGAATGTTGCCTAGCAATCTCTCAAGTCGTACCGTCAGTACTCCGATCTCTGACATGGGCGGTTCTCCAGTATCGGGTTGAAGTTGAAATCCCTGCGTCGACCGCACTTCCGCAAACGAGCGATCCGAAGTTTAGTCCGGACGGTGCATCGCCTACCTGCGGAACCCCACGGCACCATCGCCAGCCTACCCGCCGCAGGCCCGACTCCGCCCCTCCAGGCCTCGCTCCTTCGCTGACTGTGAAACGAAGAAGCCCCGGATGATGCCGGGGCTCCTTGCTTCGTCGCGATTACCATGCCGGTCCTTGATTCCGAGCAACCCGGCGACGTCGGCTATCAACAGCGCCGACGGCGCCAAGAACCGATAGTGCCGGATCCGCACTCGTTCTCTTGGAGCGCAAAGCAAAACAGCCCCGGAGGGGCCGCTGCCGCCCCAGCAGTTTGCACCAAGAGCGACAATGGTATATTTTTTATACCATGTTCGAATTCGACGAGCCCAAGAGCCGCGCCAATGCCAGGAAGCATGGTATCGACTTCATCGAGGCTCAAGAGCTCTGGCGTGATCCGTACCTGATCGAGATTCCGGCCATGACCGTCGATGAACCGCGATACCTGGTGATTGGTCGTATCGGTGCGAAGCACTGGTCGGCCGTCATCACCTACCGAAGTGAAGACATCCGGATCATTTCCGTCCGCCGCTCACGCCCTGAAGAGGTGGCACTGTATGAAGGCTAAGAAATTTGACGCAGACTTCGACGGCGGCAAGGACATCACCGCCGCCCTGGATCTTTCGAAGGCACGCAGACCGTTGCAGGAGCAGAGGCGGGTAAATGTCGATTTCCCGTCCTGGATGATCGAGTCGCTGGACAGGGAAGCCGGCCGCCTCGGTGTAACGCGCCAGTCAATCATCAAGGTCTGGCTGGCCGAGCGCCTTGCGCAAACCGCTTCTGAAAAATGAGTCGAACTGACGTAGTGACCCGGCACAGCCGAGGGTCCCTACCCGTCTACGGCGCCGAGGAGTTCCTCAACGATCTGCGTCGTATCACGCCCGAAGCGCTGCGCCAGGCGACGCAGCAGCTCGAGGTCCAGCGACCCGCGATCCAGAGCCATGACGGCACGGGCATCCGCCAGGTCAACCGGCCCGCCGACGAATGCCGTCATGGCGCCGATGACCGCGTATCGAACGCCTTGCCTGGCGAGCGACTCGGCGATGTCGGCCATCAGCAGCGCCGACTGGCCGGGTCCGCTAGCGCGCATTCGGCGATACCGCGTTTCGAGGAGCGCGCTGGCCGGTAACTCCGGCACTGGCGAGCTGCGTCATCAGCTGGCAATGCGCCAGGAACGCAGCCAGCCGTTGCTCCGCGGTCATCCGCTTGATGTCCTCTTGGAGGCAACGGCGAGCATCGTCGGCGAGTCGCGATTTCATGCAGTCATGTGAAACCGGCGGGCCGATGGCGTCAAGAACTGACGGTGCCGAACGGTTGGGGGAACCCGACGGAACAGTCTGGGTCCGCGAAGCAGAACGGCCCCGGAGGGGCCGTTCGCTTCGAATGCGTTGGTAGCGGGGACCTGCCACCGGTCCGAGCACGGGCTACAAGCTGCGGCTGCGCTGACCTGAGTCGCCCGCGTGAGCAGTGGGTATGGTGTTGACCAACGAGAGCTTCGGTGGTTACTATACCTACCTTGAAAAGCGCCGACCTCATCCGCGAACTCGAGCAGACAGGCTGGACGTTGCGCCGGACGATCGGCAGCCATCACATCTTCGTGCACGTGACGCGGCCAGGGCACATTACGGTGCCACATCCGAAGAAGGACCTTGGCAAGGGACTCGTACACAAGATCAGGAAGCAGGCAGGCCTAAAATGAAGTTCACCATTGCCATTGAACCAGGGACGCGAAAGACAGCCTTCGGCGTAGTGGTTCCCGACCTGCCCGGCTGCTTCAGCGCCGGTGATACGGTGGAAGAGGCCTTCGACAACGTCCGAGAGGCCATTGAAGCTCACTGCGAACTGCTGGCCGAGGATGGCAAGGCGATGCCGCGTCCGAAGCCGATGAGCGACTGGCAGGCAGATCGCGAGTACAAGGGCTGGACGTGGGGAATCGTCGATGTGCCAGTGGAGCGTTTCTTTGGCCCTGCCGAGAAGATCAACATCACGGTTCCCGGCCGTTTGCTCAAGCAGATCGACGAGCATGCACGCGCACACGGAGAAACCCGCAGCGGCTTCCTGACCAAGGCGGCGCTCGAGGCGATGCGTCGATCCTGACGAGTTCGCCATAGCAAAACGGCCCCGGAGGGGCCGTTCGCTTCGTATGCGTTGGTAGCGGGGGCCTGCTACCGACCCAAGCAATTGCAATGAACCGGCGTAGCCGAGGGTGGCCTACTCGCCCACGGTGCCGAGGAGGTCTTCCACGATCCGCGCCGCATCACGCCCAAAGCGCTGCGCCAGCCGACGCAGCAGCTCGACGTCCAGCGAGGTGCGATCCAGATCAATGACCGCCCTCGCATCCGCCAGGTCGACCGGACCGCCGGCGAACGCCTTCATGGCGATGAAGTCCTCCCGGCTGACGATCGCCAGGACGGCCTCCCCGAGCCGGACCAGCCGAGTGCGGTTCGGGAATTCCGGGTCCATGCCGCGCAGACCGAGCAGCAGGTCCACTCGATTGCCGAAACGATCCCTGATCTCGAGCAGCCCAGAAATCGGGTCGTCGACGTCGCCGGTCCTCAGAGCAACTTCATAGCCTTCCCCGAGCAGGGACTGCCGCAGGGCCTGCGCCTCGCTCACATGCAGCGCCACGATGGCGTCGGCATCGAGGCTGGCCCGAACGACGCCGTGAACCGCCGCCGCCATGGCGCCGATGACCGCGTATCGAACGCCTTGCCTGGCAAGAGACTCGGCGACGTCGGCCATCAGCAGCGCTGACTGGCCCGGTGCGCTAGCGCGCATTTCGCGTCACCTCGCCTCGAGGCGAGAGTGGGCTGGCGATACCGGCATTCGCAAGCTGCGCAATCAGCTGGCAATGAGCAAGGAATGCAGCCAGCCGCTGCTCGGCGGTCATCCGCTTGACGTCCTCATGGAGGCTGCGGCGAGCATCGTCGGCCAGTCGCGATTTCATTGGGTCATGTGAAACCGGCGAGCCTGTGGTGTCAAGAACCACCTGCCGCACACTTGGGGGGCCAACCAGGCCCTCAGGAGCCGCACAGCAAAACGGCCCCAGAGGGGCCTTTCGCTTCAAATGCGTCGGTAGCGGAGGCCTGCTACCTATCCAGGCAAGTCCGTTGATCGTGTCTAATACTCAAATAATTTCAGCTTCTTAGCATGCACGGACCAGGCGTAGCCAACCGCATGGGAGCGGCCGACCATTCAAAGGGCCGCCGTCGATTGAGCCCGATGCAAATTCCCCCCATGGTCCTTGGTCGCTTTGGTGCGCCCGATTTCTGGCGCAGAATCATCACGGAAGGAGCATTGCACGACGTGATCCTCGGGACGATTCTGGCGGAACTGCGAAACCGCGGGGTGCTCAAGGTGGCAGCAGCCTACGCGGCCATCGGTTGGGTTCTGCTCGAGGTGCTCAGCGTCCTGTTCCAGAATTTCGGCGCCCCGGACTGGATAGTCAAGGTCACGACAGCATTGATACTGGCTGGCTTCCCGGTCGCCTGTTTCATGGCCTGGGGATTCGACATCACGGCGGAGGGCGTGCGGCCTGTGCCCCTCGGCCTGGGAAAATCGGTACCGCAATCTGCGAATGCCGTAACCGGGCAGCCCGCCGTGGTCGAGCCGAGCCCGGCGCCATCGGTCGCAGTGCTCGCCTTCGACAACCTCTGCGCCGAGCCCGAGCAGGTTTATTTCTCCGACGGCATCGCCGAGGACATCATCACCGATCTCTCCAGGCTTTCGCAGCTGCGCGTGATCGCGCGGAATTCGAGCTTCACCTACAAGGGGAAGCCCGTAGACGTGCGGCATGTGGGTCGGGAACTCGGCGCGCGCTACGTGCTGGAAGGCAGCGTGCGCAAAGTGGGCCATCGTGTGCGTGTCGCCAGCCAGCTTACCGACACGACGACCGGTTCGCTCGTCTGGGCCGAACGATTCGATCGCGAACTGACCGACATCTTCGCCGTGCAGGACGAGATTACCATCGAGATCATCGAGGCGCTCAGGCTCAAACTGACTCCCGAGATGGAGGCACAGCTGACGCGGAGAGCCGATGTCGATCTCGAAGCGCGCAACCTGTTTTTGCGGGGACGCGAACATGCGTATCTGCTTACGGCCCACGGTAGTGCCGAAGCACGCAAGCTGCTCGAACGCGCCATCGCGATCAGCCCAGACTTCGCGGCGGCGCTGGGCTGTATCGCCTTCACGCTGGTAGATGACTACGTCATGGGTCGGGGTGACGATCCGCAGCGCTCCCTGGAGTCCGGCCTGGCGATCGCGCGTCGTGCATGTGCTCTGGACGACCAGGATCCTTACGCGCAGGTATGGCTATCGTTGGCCCTGCTGTGGAGCCGGCAGCACGATGAGGCGATGGTGGCGGTACGACGCGGCCTCGCCCTGGCACCTAACCTGGCAGATGGCCACATGCAGTTGGCCAACCTCCTGTACTACATGGGGGACATCGAGGGTGCTCTGAAAACACTCGGTACCTACATGCAACTCGACCCCATGCATCCCGAGATCACGCTCTATTTCCTGGACGAGGCGCAGGCGGCATCGGGACAGTTCAATGCTGCAGTGACTACTTTGAAGCGGCGGCTCGAACGCAATCCGAGGTCGGAGACGTCGTATGCGCTGCTCGCATCCTGTTACGGCCACCTCGGAAGAATCGAAGAGAGCCGCGAGGCCTGGGCGCAGGTACTCAGAATCGAGCCCGGTTTTTCACTGGAACGGCGGCGGCAGGTGCTGCCCTACAGGACTCCCGAGATATTTGATCTCCGTATCGAGGGACTGCGCAAGGCGGGGCTTCAGCTTTAGCGATTGGCGGAAAAAGGGGAGCGTGTTGAAGACATCCGATGGCCGCTTGTGGCCGATAGCCGTTGTACAGCGTGGCAGTCAGAAGTCCGAGTGAAGTCCCGGGCGCCTCCTGGCCACCCAAAGCAGAACGGCCCCAGAGGGGCCGTTCGCTTCGAATGCGCTGGTAGCGGGGGCGCGATTTCGGATTTCCGAACCACTCCTGTCCCGTTCCGAATTGAACTGCGGGGGAACGTCGAGAGCAGGCGAGACTGCGACGGCGGTGCCCGCGCGCCGAGCGGCGAGTCGGCTGGGTCCTGACCGAGGGCGGTCTTCTGCAGATGCCGGCGGCGCACGCGGTCGTCGTGCACCGGCAGCGACAGACATGACGGGCGTCCCGGCGACGGGCAGGGACGGAACAGGCTATGCCGCGATGCGCCGCGGCGGGCCATGTCAACCGGCTCCCTTCGAACCGGGTTCCCAAAGCGGGTGATGGAGCGGGAAATTACTTCAGCTTGAGCTGCGTCTTCTTTTTGTCGCCCATGAAGTTGGTGATGTCCTTCAGCGCGCTGTCGAATCGACTTTTCATCTTGTTGTAGTCCGAGTACTTGCTGACCCGGGTTTGCAGGTACACCATCTCCTGGGCGTCCATTTCCACAACCATCGACACCGTTACCTCGCCGTTGTCCTTCAGCACGCCCTCGACGCCCTTCTTGTCGAGATTTGTCATCTTGACCGTCGTTCCGTCCGCCAACTGGCCGTCGATGCGCGAGCCGATTCTCTGCACGTTGCCCAAGTTGTAAATGTTGTCCTTGTAGACAATGGTCTTGTCCGCGGTATAGACCTTGGTGCTGCCGCACCCGCCCAGCGCAAGCATGCCGGCGAGCAGGAAGCTTACAGCCAGGTACCCGGCCAGCGAATAATCGCGGCGCCGCGGAAGGGAAATCGTTGCTTTCATGGGAGTACGCTCCTACGGATAAGAACGACGGATAAGAAAAACGAACGGCACACGCAAAGTATCGCGCGTTCTCGGAATTGAGACAAAGAGGTCGACGCTAACGAGTTATCGGTGAAATGTCGGTTATGCGTGTCGGTCGCCGCAGAGCGTGGCAGTCAAAAAGCCCGGGAATCTCCAAGAAATGTCGCCTCACGGTGACGACAAGCCGAGCGAGGTCCCGCCATGCCGGTGATGACGGTGGCGGATAGTACTTTCAAAGCGCCTCGCCTGCCTGATTCGGTTCGCATAGTGGGTCTGGTGTGCGGGCCGCGGTTGCCGCCGCGAGGCTGAATCCCGCCACTCGGGCGGCTTGGGCGCCCGGCCGAAGCTGCGCCTGCCCCGGAATCCCCCACTCGTCCCGGCGTGCCATCGGGCAATCCACCCTCGCCTGCCGCCGACTGCAATGCCGGGATTCACCGCCCCGGCCCGGTCGGGTCACCGGCCCGCCAAGACGCCGCTCACCGGCGGGGCACCCGCCGCCAGCAGGTACACCCCATCGGCAGCCTCAATCGCACAGACTTTATGTCAAGAGCGCTCCATCAACTTTATTGACGCACCAATATCATTCCTGTAGACGAGCTTGATGAGCAGCATTCGCTGCTCTTCAGGGGAAGAACAACCATGCGAAACGAAACGAAGGTCTTAGGGATTCTCGCTGCGAGCGTTCTACTTTCGCCCGCGGTAGCGCAGGCCCAGGCGGACTATGAGTACAGGGCTATCGACTATCCGGGTGCACCGGAGACACAGGTGTTCGGCATTAACGATCACGGCATCGCTGTGGGAACCGGGTATGGTCTTGATGTCTACCCGTTCGTTTACAACGTCAAGACGGGCACGTTTACGGACGTCGCGAATGTGGCCGGCTACAACTCCACTAGCTTCCTTGGCATTTCCGATTCCGGGCGCCTGGCGGGTAATGTAGACGATTTCGTCCAGGGCACGAGGAGCGGTTTGGTCCGTGACGTGCAGGGTGCGAATACCGTCTTCTTGCATCCGGACGCCGTGTCACTAACCGAGGCGAGGGGAGTCAACAATCAGGGATTGGTTAGCGGGTCTCGCGATGCCACTGGACGAGAGGGCGAATATGCGTTCGCATTTGTCTACGATCCTATGAAGGGAACCTTTAGCGACTTCGCTGAGAGTTTCTCGACATTGGCACATGGCATCAACGCGCAGGGTGACGTGGTCGGCAGCGCGATATTTCTTGGCGGCTTCGGGCCCGCGGACCCGTGTCCCGGCCTGCCTGGAAATCCTGACAACAAGCGGTACGGCTGGCTGCGAACGGCGGATGGCTCCCTGACCTACTTCACCGTGAACGGCGAGCGAACTAGCGCTCGCGGCATCAACGACCGCGGACAGATCGCCGGTTTTGTCAATGATTTCAGTGGAGGCGCAGAGCAGAAAGGGTTCGTCATCGAGCTCGAAGGATCGGGCTGCCAAGCGCTGACCGTCGCTGCAGAAGACTTGCTGGAATTCCCTGGCTCCATATGGACCAATCCTGAAGGCATAACGAACTCTGGCGATGTCGTCGGCATAGCGATCGAAGATGTGACTTTTGTCTCTCACGGTTTCGTCGCAACTCCGAGATAGAAGCGCGTAGGCGTCGCCTCGCGCGACGCAAGCACTGCGGAGAACCCGGCCTTGCGCCGGGTTCTCTGCGCCGTAAGTCCGTCAGAGCGCGCGATCAGCCACGCCTGACGATACTAAGGTCGTTTCGGCAGAAAATGTTGTGAAGCGGCTTCCCGACGCCGTAACGGCTACTTGGTGGCCAAGATGGGGCTGGGAACCCAGCCGCTCTCGACTTCTTATAATCGTGGTAGCGGGGGGCCGATTTGGCAATTAATTGCCACCCTCCCCTCTGGCCTCAGCTCGCCCGCCCTCCTCCGCTCCCTGGCCCCGGCGCCACCTCCCTCGCCAGCTCCACGAGCCGCCTGAAGAACTGATACCTGGCCTCCCGGTCGTCGCCAATCCTAGCCAGGACGGTCAGCGTCACGCCCTCGACCATCTCGAGGAACAAGTCATCGTTGGTTTCCGTGGCGAGACGGTAGCGATTCGCATTTGAGGCATTGCAGCGAATAACTGTCCAGAAGTCTCAGAAATGCCGCAGGCAGGCCACGCGCCGCCAAACACACCAGGTGCAGAACCCGCGCTTCCTGCACCTGAACGAACCAGGCTTCTCCGCGCGGCACTGCTCGCAGCGCACGCGCGGGAAGCCTTCTTCCAACCGTCCGCACGTCAGGTAGGCCTCGAACTCCTCCTGTGCGAAGGCCGGTTGCGCCCAGCCTACCTCGGCGCGCAAATCACGGAGCCGGCAGGTAGTAGCCCGAGACGAAGGCCCGGTGGAATCCGCCGTCGCCGGCCGCCGTCGCCACGACGAAAGACAGCGTTGCCCCAGGGCCGACCTGGTACCGGGTTTGCATCGAGCACGAGTAGAAATGGTTCAGCCCGTTGGCGGTCTGACCCGTGCGGAAGCACGGCAGCTGGTCCAGCTCGACGCCTGAGCCAATAGTCACGGACGCGAGCCCGTTGTCATTGGCCGTGTTGACCCAGGCGGACACGTGCTCGATCACGAGAACCTTGTCGGCAGGTACCGTGACGATTTCCGTGGACGAAGAACTCGAGTTGAACCCAGTGGTCACCGTTCGCATCTGGAACGGCTCCCGCGCGGCGGCACCGACATCACGTACCGGCACGGGATCTGCGTTGCTTACCTCCACCGAAAGCACCGGGTTTGTGACATTTACATCGACCATCGGCGGAGCCGCGTAAGCGAGTGCCGAAGCGCCGGCCAGGGCCAGCGCAAACAATGAGCGCGTCATGGTATCCCACCCCTTAGCTATTCGAATTATTGAAAGTTGTCTCGCGTCGTCGACGGCCGTTCCCGGCCCGGCCGCGATCACTACGACGTATACGCCTCGCAGATAGGAACATCAAACCACCCGTCCAGGCCGATCCGTATTCGCGTAACCGGTCTTAGGGTGGCCTTCGGGTGGGCGCAAGCCTACCGTCGACCGGCCTTGCCGTGGCATCAATGCTGGGGGCGGATCAATCGCACCTGACACAACGTGGCGCGGAACCGTGGATCGACCGTCTGCTATTCGCTCGCCATCTCGCGCAGCCGACCATAGCCCGGGCCGCCGCGACGGGTCGCTTCCGACCCGAAGCAGAAGTTCGTCGCACTACAAAGCAGACGCTAAACGAGGTCAGCAGTGTGCATAGCGCGTCCGCTGAAAGGAGTCGTTAGACGGCACACGCGTATCGTTCTCTTTGCTCTGATTGGACGTTGAAGGCTACTCTTCAGCAGACATGGTCGAGGTGATCTTCCAGCCGTCCGAGGAGCGGACCAACGTCATCAGCGTGGAACCCTTATATCGCTTGATCTCACCGGACTTGAGCTTCACCTCGTCGTGATACATCCAAGCCGCTACCGCGACGTCGCGGCTGAGCGGGTCGACGGTGACCGAGTCGACTACGCCGGAGTGGCTTACCCAACCGCAAACTCTGTCTCTAAGGCCCTGCTCATAATCGGCCAGAGGAATTATGAAAAAACCGTCTTTCATCACGTAGATCATCCCATCCCGGGCGAACTTCGACACGGTCGAGACATCGTCGCACTTGGCTGCGCTGAATCCGGCCATGAAGTCATGGATCGTTGCGCTGACTTCCCTCTCAACGACTTGGCGGAAATCCTCCGGTACTGACTGTGATTGCGCGCGAACAGTTTCGGTGCAGCCCAGTAGGGCAAGGCACCCGAGTAGGCTTAGACACGGCTTACCACTTTTCATAGAGTTCCTCCTGGTGCGACATCTTGATCCAACTCCAGTCCCTTGCGGGAGGTACCCAGCGAACGAGCGTCCATCTGATCGGGTGCCATCTGACTACTATGAGGCCGCAGCGCACCGCAAACACGTGGACGTGGCACGGCTCGTGCCCCGGGTTGCGGACCAGTACCGGGGCCTCCTAAGGCGGTTGGCGGACACGATCTAACGAGGCGGACCCCGCTCGGGGCCGGGCCGCCATCCGGGACCTGGTCGGCGAGGTGCGTGTGATCGAGGATAAAAGGGAAATCAGGCTGATTTCCAAACATTCGGGCATAGCAGAGGCGCTCAAGAGAGCGGCTGTAGCGCCTCAAATAACCTTCGTAGCAGGGGCTGGATTTGGCGCCTATCGGCTAGCGGTCGAGCTCCGCTAGCGAGTCGCCGGAAGTCTCCGGCAAGGCTTGGATTTCGTCCGCCTGGTCGCCCAGGATCTCTGTCGCCGCGTCGGGGCCTTACTCCACTGACCTGCTAGGCGATTTCCGGTCCAGCTGAGACTTTGGGAAGATGGCGCCTTGGGGAACGAGGGAGCCATGAGGAAGACGCGATTTTCGGAAGAACAGATGGTCAAGATCCTCCGCGAGGCCGACAAGGCACCGGTGGCGGAGGTAGCCAAGAAGCACGGTGTCAGCGACGTGACGATCTACGGCTGGCGTAAGCGCTTTGGGAAGCTGGAAGCGACGGACGTGAAGCGGTTGCGCCAGCTCGAGCATGAGAATGCCCGGCTCAAGAAGGTTTTGGCCGAGCGGGTGTTGGACATCGAGATCCTGAAGGAAGTCGCGGCAAAAGAATGGTGAGCGCGCCCGTGCGTCGCCAACAGATCGCCTACGTTTGCCAACGGGGCGGATCGCTGCGACGAGCGTGCGCGCTGCTGAACGTGGCAAGGTCCACGGCACGGTACGAGTCCCGGCTTGAAGCGCGAGATGCGTCGGTCGTCGCCGCGATGCGCGAGTTGGCGGCTCAGTACCCGCGGTATGGCTACCGCCGCAACCAGGTGTTCCTGGCGCGTCGGGGCCACGTGATGAGCCCTGACCGGGCACACCGGCTTTGGCGTCTGCATCGGCTGCAGGTGCCGAAGAAGCGGCCACGGCGGCGCGTGGCGGCCAGTCGGCCGCGACCGTTGCCGGCGACGGCCATGGGTCAGGTATGGGCCTACGATTTCGTCTACGACGCCTGCGCGAACGGCCAGCAACTCAAGTGTCTGACAGTGGTCGATGAGTTCACACGCGAGTGCTTGGCCATCGACGTGGCCGGCGGCATCCGCTCGGGGCGAGTGATCGAGGCGCTGAGCCGGCTGGTCAGCGTTCACGGCAGCCCGCGCTATCTGCGCTCGGACAACGGCCCGGAGTTCGTGTCACGGGCCGTCCTGAAGTGGTTGACGCAGGCTAACATCGACACCGCCCACATCGACCCCGGCAAGCCGTGGCAGAACGGGTCGAACGAGAGCTTCAACGGCAAGTTCCGCGACGAGTGCCTGAGCATGGAGTGGTTCAGGAATCGCATCGATGCCAAGATCGTCATCGAGCAGTTCCGTCGTCAGTACAACGAGGTTCGACCGCACTCGAGCTTGGGCAACTGACGCCGGTCGAGTTCAAGCAGAGATTGATTTCAACAACCAACCCCGAACCGGCCATCTCCTAAGCGTTCACTGGACCGAAGAAGGCCGGCAGGTCACAACCGCTCTGGCAGCAACGTGGCTTGGGCTCGGCTCTCACCTTCGATGAACCGCTTCATCGTGCACCCCTTCGTGTGCCACGATGATATTCGCACGAATCACGAGGTCGTTTTCACACAGCCTCGGTCGAAAGCGTCCCTTGCCATGTCAAACTACCTGAATTCCGCTGTCCGCCACATAGCGGAACCGAACGAGGCAGTAATCTGCCGATCAATGAGTGCGGCTTCCGGCCACAAGCGGTCCAAAGCATCCAGGGGAAACCTCCCGCCCATTCGCCTTATTTGGGCAGCGTCACCTTGAACTCGATGGCGTCCAGTTGCGCAGGCGACTTGCCAATCGATTCCAGAAACGGCAGCCAGCGCGGGTCGTCGTGGATATTTCCAAATGCGGGTTCGACAACGGTATCCGAAAGGCCTGGATCCGCATACTCGACCGCCTTGTCCAGCCACTCGAAGGCCCGGTCCGCCTCGTTGCGCCAAGCCAGCACGTATGCGATGTTGTAAGCCCAGCCCTTTTCGTGCTTCTCGATCAACTCCGCCAGGGTTGCATCCGAGGCACCCGCCTCTCCGAGCGCGTGTTGCGCCATCGCCAGGCCGATCAGACGGAATGCCTCGAACGACTCCTGCTCCACTTCCGCCAGCGCAGCTGTGGCATCGCCCTGCATTAGCAGGGCCGTGCCCATGCGGTAACGCGCTCCTATGTAATCCGGACTTAGCCGCAGGGCGGCTTTATAGGAAGCGATGGCCGCATCCCAGCGGTCGGCGTAAAGGTAGAAGAGCCCGAGGTACGCATGGCCAATGGGATCCACCGGGTCGCGGGCGGTGACATATTCCAGCAGTGGGATGGCCTCTTCTAGGCGGTCAAGGGAAAGCAAAAGAGCGGCGGCGTTGGCGAGATTGGCCGGTTCCAGTTCCAGCGTCCGCTCAAAGTGCCGAGCGGCCTGGGCCAGGTCGCTGTCAAACACCATCGCGATCCAGCCAAGGCGGGCATGGGCTGGGGCGAAGTCCGGATCAATCGCCAGCGCCCGCTCCGCCGCCTCTCGTGCCAGGGCAGCACCCTCGGCAGCGGGCAGCAGGCCATAGTTCGCCTGGGCGGCGTAGTTGCGCGCCAAACCATCCCAGGCGGCGGCGTATTCCGGCTCGATGGCCAGGGCCTGCTGGTACAGGGCGATGGACTGCTCGAAGTTTTCTGCGCTGGCTTGATTGGTCAGGTGGCGGGCCTGCAGGACCAGAGCATAGGCCTCGGGGTCAACTTCCTGCACATGCGGGGCCTCGACCAGCAGCGTGATCTTGAGCTGTTCCACCACCGTGGCCGCGATCCCTTCCTGGATCGCGAAAATGTCGGTCAACTCACGATCGTATGTCTCCGACCACAGGTGACGGTCGTTCACCGCATCGATCAGCTGCGCGGTGATGCGCACCCGGTTGCCGGCCTTGCGTACGGAGCCTTCCAGGATATGGGCGACGTTGAGTCGTTCGGCAATCTCAGTGAGTTCAAGATTCTGGCCTTTGAAGGAAAATGCCGAAGAACGCGAGATCACGCGCAACTCCGGAATCTTCGCCAGCAGGTTTAGCAGCTCTTCGGATATGCCTTCGGAGAAATACTCATTGCTCGCGTCATCACTCATGTTGACGAAAGGCAGCACGGCAATGGATTTGTCACCGTAGGATTCCACCAGGCTCTTGGTGCGGCCTTGCTGCCTCGCTTGTTCCACGGCCGCCACGTTTTCTTCCTTGAGCGCAGATTCCCGCTGCGGGTTCAACACGAACTTGTCGAAGGCGAAGTAACCCAAAGCCAGGGCCAGCACTACCATGATCATCCGGTCCAGTTTCTTGCCGGTGTGTGGCGTGATGGACTGGCTGCGGTCAACGTCCTTTTCTTTCTTCAGACCCTCGGGCGTCATCTCGAAGGCCCAGGCTAAGACCAGCGTCGGGACTACGCCGATTGCCAGCACAACGACCAGAATACGGGCCGGCGTGTCACCGAAGCCGAACAACGGAAAGATGGTCTCGGCGACCTGGATCAGAAGCCAGGACGCGACCACGTATGCCGTACCCACACGGAACACGTTACGTCGTTTCAGTTCATTGAAAAATGACAAGGTCTGTCTTCTTTTTTGGCCGTTACTATATGCGGATAGTAATTTCAAAGCGCCTCGCCTGCCCGATTCGGTTCGCATAGTGGGTCTGGTGTGCGGGCCGCGGTTGCCGCCGTGTTCGGCGACGATGATCCTGACCGGGTGACGACAACTATCTTGGCCGGTTAGCGCCGCCCGCCGGGGGCGCTTGGTGGTGGGGCATACAGTGCCCCCTCGACGTAGGAGCGAGGGGTCGCGATGCCCGGCAAGCAAGTTACGGACCATCAAGTGATCAAGTACAAGCAGTATCGGCAGCGGCTTGGCCAGGAGGCTGCGGCGGCCAAGGTCGGCATCAGCTAACGAACGGCACGGCGCCTGGACCGTCTGGACGGGTTGCCCTCGCAACGGGGGCCACGAACGTGGCGGACACGCTCCGATCCGCTGGCCGCCGTGTGGGACTTGGAGGTGCTGCCGATGCTGCGCGCGGCGCCCGGCCTGACGGCCGTCACCGTGCTCGAGGAGTTGCAGCGCCGCCATCCCGGCGAGTACTCGAACGCCGTGCTGCGGACTCTCCAGCGGCGCGTTCGCCAGTGGCGTGCGCTCGAGGGCCCGGAACGCGAGGTGTTCTTCGCCCAGCAGCATGAGCCGGGCCGGCTGGGGTTGTCGGACTTCACCCACGCGACCGATCTCGGCGTGCACATCGGGGGCGCCCGCTTCGAGCACCTGCTGTACCAGTTCGCGTTGGCCTATTCGGGCTGGCGACACGTGGCGGTCGTGCTCGGCGGCGAGTGCTTCCTCGATCTGTCAGCGGGCCTGCAGGACGCACTGTGGGAACTCGGCGGTGCACCGCACGAGCATCGCACCGACAGCCTGTCGGCGGCGTTCCGCAACCTCGCCGAACGGGAGGACCTCACCCGCCGCTACGGGTGGCTGTGCGCGCACTACGGCATGGTGCCATCACGTAACAACCGCGGCGCCAGTCACGAGAACGGCTCGATCGAGGCCCGCAACGGCACGCTCAAGCACTTCGTCGATCAGGCGCTGCTGCTGCGCGGCAGCCGCGAGTTCGACACACTCGAGGCGTACCGCCACTTCCTCGCCGAGGTGACGGCGCGCGCCAACGGCCGGATCGCCAAGGCGCTGGCTGTCGAACGCGCCTGCCTGCGGCCGCTGCCGCCGCGGCGCACGAACGAGTACGAGGAGGTCGATGCGCGGGTCACCAAGTTCGCGATCTTCACCGTGCGCGCCGTGCCGTACTCGGTGCCGTCTCGGCTGATCGGCCATCGGCTCAAGGTGCGCGTCTACGCCGACCCCATTGAGGCGATGCTCGGCGGCGTGTGCGTGCTGCGCGCACCGCGCGCACTTCGCGGAACGCCGGTCATCGACTTCCGGCACGTGCTGCCGGCGCTCAAGCGCAAGCCCGGCGCCTTGGTGCGCTGGCGGATGCGCGACGCGCTGTTCCCCCGCTCAGAGTATCGCGACACCTGGCGCCAGCTCATCGAGCGACTCCCGGAGGCGCGGGCTGCCAAGACCATGGTCGGCCTGCTCGAGCTGGCGCAGAGCGCCGGCGAGGCGGACGTCGCGCATCGGCTCAGCGAGATCGGCGACGCTGGCGAGCTGCCGGACCTCGACGCGTTGCGTGCCGAGTTCGCACCGCGCATCCCGTTGCAACCCACCGTGCAGGTACACCTGCCGCCGCTCGCGGCGTACGACCAGCTGGTCGGGGGACGGTCGTGAGCGCCGCTCGTGCCTCGGCGGACGCCGCCCGCTTGCCACTGATGCTCACGGATCTACGCCTGCCGACGATCAAGCGTCTTTGGACCGATCTGGCCGCGCAGTCCGATCGCGAAGGCTGGCGCGCCGAGCGACTGCTGTCCGTGCTGTTCGAGCACGAGATGGCCGAACGCGAGACGCGCCGCCTTGCGCGACGCCGCGCCGAGTCGGACCTGCCGCCCGACAAGTCGATCGACAGCTTCGATTTTGCGGCCGTGCCGAGCCTCTCCAAGCCACATGTCGCCGCGCTGATTGAGGGCGACGGCTGGCTCGAGCAAGGCGCCAACGTGCTGCTGTTCGGCCCACCTGGCGTCGGCAAGTCGCACCTCATCGCCGCCATCGGCCACGGACTGATCGATCGCGGCTGGCGTGTGCTGTTTACCCGCACCGGCGACCTCGTGCAGCGACTGCAGGCGGCCCGGCGTGATCTGCGTCTGCCCGCCGAGCTTGTCCGGCTCGATCGCTTCGACCTGCTGATCCTAGACGACTTCAGTTACATCCGCCGCGACCAGGCCGAGAGCAGCGTGCTGTTCGAGCTGATCTCCGAGCGATACGAGCGCAAGAGCATCGCCATCACCGCCAACCAGCCGTTCTCCGCCTGGGACCAGGTGTTCCCGGAAGCGGCGATGACCGTCGCGGCGGTGGACCGCCTCGTCCACCACTCGACGATCTTCGAACTCAACGTGGGGAGCTACCGACGTAAGGCGGCCCAGGGGAAAGCACCCACGAAGGCCAAGGTCAGCCCGAGGAAGCAACCGAATCGATCCCCATCACACCGGCCAGGATAATTGTCGTTTTCGGCCAGGATAGTTGACGCCGAACACCCCGCGAGGCTCAATCCCGCCACTCGAGCGGCTAGGGCGCCCGGCCGACGCTGCGCCCGCCCCTGAATCCCTGGCTCGTCCCGGCTGCCCGTCGGGCAAACCGCCCTCGCCTGCCGCCGTCGGGATTGCCGGCATGCAACACCCCTCCCCGGTCGGTACCAAAGCCCTTGCACTAACTTCGCCGACCTCGCTCTTTGGCAACCTCCCGCACCACCGCCGGCAGTCGCTTGAAGAACGCGAACCTGGCCCGGTGATCATGGGCAAGGCTTCCCGGTAGGAGTGGACTACTTGTGCCACCTAACGTGTTGTATGGCGCTAGGACTGACGCCCAAAGGAAGGAATACCTTGCCACCTATAGCCAAAGCTGCGCAGAAGCAGACACCCGGCTAGACTGCAATGCAATCCATCGCCCCCTGCATCGGCTCCCATCGCGCCCTTAACCAGCACGGCCCGACGCTTCACTTTGGACAAGGGCTGAGTAGCTTTATTTCACGCACCTTCTCTGCGGCACGCATCGTCTTGTAGTCGGTCAGCGGGAAGCCGTCCGAGTTGCGAACGAACTCATACACCGTCATGGTCTGCTTGAATTCGTTGACATGAACCTCTAGAAGATCGGCAAGGTCGACACCGTGCCGGGCAAGCCACAAGCGAAAGGCAGGCAAGCGCCAGCGATAGTCAGCGACATTGATACGTTCGATCTTCACGAACAGATGGTACGCCTGCGCCGGGGCTGGCGGGGAAGTTCTGCCTGTCTCATCCAGTGAGCTACTCGCGCGTCGGTACGTAAGGGAGCTGCGCGCTTGGCGTTGGCATCATCGAGTGACCCGAAGGTTGGTTCCCCAACGCGGTAGTGTTCACCGCGAAGCATCGTCAGCCCAGGACGCTCGACGCATCGCCGGCGGTCGCTCTCTTTGACGCAGTGTAGCCCGCACTCGGCGACCAGGATCATGCCGCCAGCGTGCCGGGTGCAGCCAGGGCAGTCACCGCGCATTCGTTACGTAATCGTGCAAAACAAAAAGGCCAGCACTCGGCTGGCTTTCTTGCTGCGCTGAGCGTGTGACATGCAGACTCCAACATCATCTGTTCGGGTGATATTCACGAATGACCCGAACTGCTACGTTGCGGCCGTGCACCTAATCCCAAATGGGCAACGTGCACCGGCGAGCGCGCCATCCCGAAAGCGCATCCGCCCGCGGTAGCCAGTCAGCAAGCACCCCAGCGGGGAGTTGAACATGCCGTCACCAGCTGTCCAGTCCATCCTGTCCATGAAGGCGCCGCGATTGAGCGCCGAAGACTTTGCTGACCCCGCGCAGCTCGCCGCCCGTGTTGGCGCTCTGCATCGCTTCACCGTGACGCTGTCCCGCGATCTGGCGAGACTTGACCTCTTTCCCCTTGTGGAGGCTGGCCAGAATTCCCTTGGAAGACTCGAACGCAAGACTCTGATCTCCTCCACGGAGCGCCAGATTCTCTCTGAGCTGTTCGGCGCCGCGTTGCTCACCGATGACATCCAGCGGCATGCGCAGGCCGCCAGCAAGGCGGCCCGCGCGCTCCGAAATCCAAGCCCGGTTGCCCGCATGATCATCTCCATCGCGCAGGATTCGATCAAGCGGACGATCGCCGAGAGTGATGAGCAACCTCCGCGCAAGCAGGCGCAGAGTGCCCCCAAAGGGGCGCTTAGTCGGATGAACCGTAGAGCGATCAAGGCGTGGCTCGGCGACACGATCGCTGGATCGGTCGCGGGGGCCTTGGGTGCGGCGACAGTAGTTGGCGCAGTAGTGATTGGCGCCGCAGTTGGGGGTGCCGTGTCAACCGCGATTCTGGCCTGACCCGCCGCGCGGACAGCCAAGTCTTCAAGCCGTGAGCGGCAAATCAGCAGGACCCCAGTAGTCTAGCGTAACCGGCAGGGCCTCCGACTCGTCCGCGGATGAGCAGGTATTCGGGCGCGTCGCGTCACGCCCCATCAACTCCCGCGCCTCGATGCGCCGCAGTGCCTCGGCCTGCTGGGCCTCGGCTTCACCGCACGGCGCAAGCTGCATTAGCCCGTATCGGTTGTTTGCTTCAGGACCCCGTGGAGTTCCCAGGATTTCGTGGACACGCTAGAACCGCTCGAGAAGCGAGCCGAAGAGGTGTCCAATGTCCAGGAGAGCCACCCCCTGGGGTACCCGAAAGATCTATGAGTTCATTTCTGCGCAACGCAAGTCCTATGACGTGAGGACGATGTGCAATGTGCTGGGCGTCACTCGAAGCGGCTACTACGCCTGGCTGCAGAACCCGACCTCCCGTCGAGCACAGGAGGATGCTCGGCTCCTCCGGCTGATTCGCGCTTCAGTCAAGGCGAGCCACGGTGTCTACGGGTCACCACGTGTCTTCCTGGACCTCCGCGAGGCCGGAGAGACCTGTAGCAAACATCGGGTGGCGCGCCTGATGCGAGTCAACAAGATCAGAGCGCTGCACGGCTACCGTACCCGCCATTACTCGGCAGGCAAGCCTGCCGCGATTGCCCCCGACCTCGTGAAGCGGAATTTCGACGTCATCCGTCCGAACAAGGTCTGGGTCACGGATATCACGTACATCCGGACATGGGAGGGTTGGCTGTATCTGGCAGTCGTGATGGACTTGTTCTCGCGGCTAATCGTCGGTTGGGCGACACGCTCCACGCTGCGCCGTGAGCTCGTCCTGGATGCCGTGCTGATGGCGGTGCGGCGCCGTCGCCCACGCGATACGGTGATCCACTCTGATCAGGGATGTCAGTACGGAAGTGACGACTGGCGGCGCTTCTGCCGTGCAAATAGTCTGGAGCCGAGCATGAGCCGGCGAGGCAACTGTTGGGATAATGCGGTCGCAGAATCATTCTTTGCCAGTCTGAAGAAAGAGCTGATCAAGAAGCGGATATACAGGAACCGGGAACTCGCGGCCAAGGAAGTGTCCGACTACATCGAGTCGTTCTACAATCGAGCCCGACGTCATCGCCATCTAGGCGGCGTCAGCCCAGAGGATTTCGAAGCCCGTGCGAAGCGCCGATGACGATGTGTCCACGGAACCCTGGAAACTCCACGGTCCGTCGAGATCTGGTCGAGGAAGCGTTGCTCGATGGCATCCGCACGGATCTCCTGTCCGCCGAATCGGTTCGCGAGGCCAGCCGGCGCGTGCGAGCTAGGCTTCGGGCCCTGTCAACAGCGGACATCTCGGCCAGTCGTATGCGGGAGGTTCAGGCTGAGATCAGTAACCTGACCGAAGCCCTGGCGACGGGCGCACTCAAGTCGTCGCCATCCCTCGCAGCCAGGCTGGTCGCGGCTGAATCCCTATTTGCGGACCTCAAGGCTCGCGAAGCTCGAGCCAAGCAACCCGCTGCCGAAGAACTCCTGCCAGACATCGCCAACCGCTATCGCCGATTGGCAAGGAATCTTGCGCGAACCCTTCAGAACACCGACGTGGACCGTGCCCGGATTGAGCTGGGGCGGCTCATCGGACCAGTGAAGATTGAGCCGGCGGAAAAGGAAATCAGGCTCTATAACGAACAAGGCCGCCTGGAGGCGGCCCTGATGCGTGCTGTCGGGTCGGATACGACAGCAAGTTTTTGTGGTAGCGGGGGCAGGATTTGAACCTGCGACCTTCGGGTTATGAGCCCGACGAGCTGCCAGACTGCTCCACCCCGCAATCGAGCCGGTAATTCTAAAGGGTGGTCGCGAGTAGCGCAAGCTCGCCTGGGCATCGACTGCAGACTTGCCGCCCCGCGCTGGCAACCGCTACCTGAGTTCCTGGACGGCTGAATACCAGCCTACCGATCCACACCGACGTTCCGATCGCCGTCAGAACTCGCCACAGGCCTTCTGGGTCGTGCACATCCGCTGCCGCATCGCCACGTCGTCCTGCATGCCCTGCTGGGACTTCAGCACCCGCTCGAGCTGAGCGCGCGTAAAGCAATACTCGTTCGCGAAGCGCGTGCCGATCGGGGTCTCGTAGCGGCAGTAAACCGTGGTGTCGCCGCGCTTTTTCTTCTTGTAGCCGGACGGCGTCCTGAACTCCTCTTCCTCCGCCATCACGGCCTGTGCTTCTTCCGCGATAGACACTTTACTGGACGCTGCCAATGCGGCCGATGCCTCCCGCGCCTGCGCGTCGGCCGCGCCGCTAGGCGACGGTCCGGCCGCGCACCCGCACAGTGAGGCGACTGCCAGGATTGTCACGAATTTCAACGATTTCATGGTCTTCACTCCGTCGCCCACCCGGGACGGTCATGATCCTCCGCAGGCAGAGCCAGTCGTGCAGGCCCGCTGCCTCATCGCCACGTCGTCCTGCATGCCCCGCTGCGACTTCTGGATGCGCTCGAGCTGGTTCTGCGTGTAGCAGTACTCGGTCGGAAACCGGGTGCCGATCGGCGTGTGGCTCTTGCAGTACATGGTCTGGTCGCCTTTCTTCTTTTTCTTGTAGCCGGCCGGCGTCCTGAATTCGGCCTCCTCCGCGGCATGCTCCTCGACCAGCCTGGTCGCCTCCTCGCCGATCGTGCTCGCGCTCTCGGCGGCCGCAGGGGCCGCTGGAGTCGCCGCAGCATCCGTCGGCAGGTCCGCGGCGACAGCCGTTGCCGAGCAGGCAAGCAGGATCACGATGAATGTACGCACGTCCGGACTCCGGCGAAAGTGTGTGGGTTCAATGCTGCCACGCCCGGATGCGAAGTGCACGCCGGGATCGCAAAACCAAGCCGGGAAGCACGCTAGCTGAGTACCCGCGCGCAGAGCGCGAGCAGCAGCCCGGGGAACACGCCCAGCAGCAGGACGGCCAGTCCGTTCAGGCTCAATACGAGCTTCAGCGCCCCGCTGCCCTGCAGCGCGACAATTTCCCGCGGCTCGTCGAAGTACATCAGCTTGACGACCCGGAGGTAGTAGTACGCCCCGATCACAGAAAGGACGACCGCCACGATCGCGAGCCACAGGTAGCCGACGTCCAGCACGGCCTGGATCACGGCCAGCTTGGCCCAGAAGCCGACGAACGGCGGCACGCCGGCCATGCTGAACATCAGCATCAGCATGACGGCCGCGAACCAGGGGCTGCGGGCGTTGAGTCCCTTGAAGTCCGCCAGCGAATCCGCCTCGAAGCCGCGCCGCGAGAGCAGGATGATCATCCCGAAGCCGCCCACGGACATGATCACGTAGGTGATCGTGTAGTAGAGCGCCGCCTGGTAGCCCTCGCTGGTGCCGGCCAGGATCCCGAGCAGGATGAAGCCCACGTGCGAGATCGTTGAGTACGCCAGCATGCGCTTGAGATTGGTCTGCGCGATGGCCACCACGTTGCCGATCGCCATCGACAGAACGGAAACCAGCACCAGCATGTCCTGCCAGCCGGGCAGCAGTCCCGCGAGTCCCTCGGCCAGCAACCGGTAGGCCAGCGCAAAGGAAGCCAGCTTCGGCGCCGAGCTCAGCAGCAGCGTCACCGCGGTCGGCGCGCCGTGGTAGACGTCGGGCACCCACATGTGGAACGGCACGGCGCCGAACTTGAACGCGACCCCGACGATGACGAACGCAAGGCCGAACAGCAGGCCGATATGGTTCGGGCCGCCCAGCTCCAGCACCGCCTCGCTGACCCGGCCCAGCTCCAGCGAGCCGGTCACGCCGTAGAGGATCGACATGCCGAACAGCAGCGCACCCGAGGCGATCGATCCGAGCACGAAGTACTTGATGGCCGATTCCGCCGCCACGCCGTTGTCGCGGTCATAGGCCACCAGCGCGTACAGCGCCAGCGCCTGCAGCTCGACGCCCAGGTACAGCGTCAGCAGGCTGTTCGCAGAGATGAGCACCATGATGCCCAGCAGCGCGAAGAGCCCGAGCACGAAGAACTCGCCCTTCAGCAGCCCCCTCTCCCGCAGGTAATCCCGCGAGTACAGGAACACCACGGCGAGCGCGCCAGAGGCGACGATCTTCAGCAGGTTACCGACCGGGTCCGCGACGTACGAGCCCCGCCAGGCCACGGTGCGCGCATCGACCCCGGAATCCGCGGCGAGCCAGGAGACGCCCGCGAGCGCAAGCAGCGAGAGCAGGAAAGTCACCCAGCGACTGCGGTCGGTCAGGAACAGGTCCACGAGCAGGATCACGCAGATCGCCGCGAGCAGGAAGATCTCCGGTGCGGCCAGCACCAGGTCGAGGCGTGTGATCGACTGGACTTCGTTCATCGCTCAGACCTTGCTCACCATCATCTGCCCGACCAGGTGCTCGATGGTCGGCCGCATCACGTCGAGCAGTGGTGCGGGCCACAGCCCCAGCAGCAGCACCGCGACCGCGAGCACGCCGAGCACCAGGAACTCCCGGCCGTCCAGGTCCTTGAGCTGCGCAACGTTCTCGTTGCCGACGGGACCGAACACGACGCGCTTCACGAGCCAGAGCGTGTAGGCCGCACCCAGGATCAGCGTGGTCGCGGCCAGCAGCGCGTACCAGAAGCTGGCGCGGAAGCTCGCGAGGATCACCAGGAACTCGCCGACGAAGCCCGACGTGCCCGGCAGCCCCGCATTGGCCATCGCGAACAGCACGGCGAAGGTCGCGAACACCGGCATCGTGTTCACGACGCCGCCGTAGTCCGCGATCTGCCGGCTGTGGACCCGGTCGTAGAGCACGCCGATGCAGAAGAACAGCGCGCCGGAGACGAGGCCGTGCGAGATCATCTGCACCATCGCCCCGTCGAGCCCCATCGCGGCGCCCTGCACTCCGCCGTTGCGGCTCACGATCTGGAACGCGACGAACGCGCCCAGCGTCACGAAGCCCATGTGGGCGATCGAGGAATACGCGATCAGCTTCTTCATGTCCTGCTGCACCAGCGCGACGAAGCCGATGTAGACGACCGCGATCAGCGAAAGCCCGATGATCAGCCAGTCGAGCTCGCGGCTCGCGTCGGGGGTGATCGGGAGGCTGAAACGCAGGAAACCGTAGCCGCCCATCTTCAGCATGATCGCGGCCAGGATCACCGAACCGCCGGTGGGCGCCTCGACATGCGCATCCGGCAGCCAGGTATGGACCGGCCACATCGGCACCTTGACCGCAAAGGCCAGCAGGAACGCGATGAACACCAGCACCTGCTCGCGCAGCGAAAGCGGCATCGCCTGCAGGTCCGCGATCGCGTAGCTGCCGCCCTCCAGGTACAGGTAGACGAGCGCGACCAGCATCACCACCGACCCGAGGAAGGTGTAGAGGAAGAACTTCACGGTCGCGTAAACGCGACGCGGCCCGCCCCAGACGCCGATGATCACGAACATCGGGATCAGCATGGCCTCCCAGAGCACGTAGAACAGCATCGCGTCGAGCGCCGCGAACACCCCGATCATCAGCCCCTCGAGCACCAGGAACGAGGCCAGGTACTGGTTCGAGCGCTTGCCGATCACGGTCCAGGCGGCAATCACGACCAGCGGCGTCACGAAGGCCGTGAGCACGATCAGCGGCATCGAGATGCCGTCCACGCCCAGGTGATACCAGGCGTTGAACGCGCCGATCCACGGTTCGCGCTCGACGAACTGCATCGCGTGCGTGCCCGCGTCGAAGCCGCTCCACAGCTGCACGGCCAGCACGAACGTGGCCGTGGACGCCGCGAGCGCCAGCCAGCGCCCGGCGGCGCTCGCGCGCTCGCCCATCAGCAGCAGCAGCAGCCCGGCCGCTACGGGCAGCCACACCAGCGAGCTCAGCAGGGGCCAGTCAGGATGCATGCATCATCGCCAGATGAACCACGCGAGCAGTATCGAGAGCCCGATAATGGTCGCGAAGGCATAGTGGTACAGGTATCCGCTCTGCAGCCCACGGACCGCGTTCGCGAGCCAGCCGACGAACCGCGCGGAGCCGTTCACTGCGGCGCCGTCGATGATCGCCACATCGCCGCCCCGCCACAGCGCGCGGCCGAGCGCCCGGCTGCCGCCCGCGATCACCTTCTCGTTGAAGGCGTCGAAGTAGTACTTGTTCGCGAGCAGCGTGTAGAGCGCGCCGGCCCTGCTGCGGATCTCATCGGCCAGCGCCGGTCGCCTCAGGTAGAGGTACCAGGCGACGAGCACGCCGGCCGCGGCCAGCCACACCGCCGGGCTCGCGAGGCCGTGCAGCACGAATGCGGCCGGTCCGTGGAACTCCTCGCCGAGGTGCCCGAGAACGTCGTGCGCGGGCGCGACGAAGATCGATCCGGCGAAGAAGTCGCCGAACAGCAGCGGCCCGATCGCGGGCCAGCCGGCCACGACGGACGGGATCGCGAGCAGCACCAGCGGCAGCGTCACGACCCAAGGGCTCTCGTGCAGATGCTCGCGGGTATGCTCGTCCATCCTTTCCTGGCCGTGGAAAGTCATGAACACCAGGCGGAACGTGTAGAGCGCCGTGACGAACACGCCCCCGAGCACGCACCAGTAGGCGTACCCCGCCCCGGGGATCTGTGAGGCGTGCACGGCCTCGATCAGCGCGTCCTTCGAGAAGAAACCCGAGAATCCAGGGAAGCCGATCAACGCGAGCGCGCCGACCAGGCAGGTCCAGTAGGTGACCGGCATGTACTTCTTCAGGCCGCCCATCCGCCGCATGTCCTGCTCGTGGTGCATCGCGATGATCACCGAGCCCGCGGCGAGGAACAGCAGCGCCTTGAAGAACGCATGCGTCATCAGGTGGAAGATCGCGCCTGCATAGGCGGATACGCCGAGCGCCACTGTCATGTAGCCGAGCTGCGACAACGTGGAGTACGCCACCACCCGCTTGATGTCGTTGTTGACGATGCCGAGGAAACCCATGAACAGCGCGGTCGTCGCCCCGATCACGAGCACGAAGCTGAGCGCCGTCTCGGACAGCTCGAACAGCGGCGACATCCGCGCCACCATGAAGATGCCGGCCGTGACCATCGTCGCGGCATGGATCAGCGCCGAGATCGGAGTCGGGCCCTCCATCGAATCGGGCAGCCAGACGTGCAGCGGAACCTGCGCGGACTTGCCCATCGCGCCGATGAACAGGCAGATGCAGATCACCGTCGCAGCCGACCATGCCGTGCCCGGCAGCACCTCGATCGTGCTCGAGGCGATCCGGTCCGCCTGCGCGAAGATCTCCGCGTAGTGCAGCGTGCCGGTCAGGTGCACGATGCCCGCGATGCCGAGCACGAAGCCGAAGTCCCCGACCCGGTTCACCAGGAAGGCCTTCAGGTTCGCGAAGATCGCCGACGGCCGGGTGTACCAGAACCCGATCAGCAGGTACGAGACCAGACCGACCGCCTCCCAGCCGAAGAACAGCTGCATCAGGTTGTTCGACATCACGAGCATCAGCATCGAGAACGTGAACAGCGAGATGTAGCTGAAGAAGCGCGTGTAGCCCGGGTCGTCGCGCATGTAGCCGATCGTGTAGACGTGCACCATCAGCGACACGAAGGTGACGACCACCATCATCAACGCGCTCAGGCGGTCGACCAGGAAGCCGACCTCCATGCGGATGCCGTCGCTGACGAGCCAGGTATAGACCGGCCCGTCGAAGACCGTCGCGCCGTGCAGCAGGTCCCAGAGCACGCGCGCGGACAACGCGAACGACAGCGCCACGCCGGCGATCGTGACCGTGTGTGCGCCCGCCCGGCCGATCCAGCGACCGAACAGCCCGGCCACGATGGAGGCCACGAGCGGCGCGAGCACGATGATCAGCAGCGTGCGTTCCACCTCAGCCCCTCATCGAGTCGAGGTCTTCGACGTTGATGCTGCGCCGCTGCCGGAACAGCACGACCAGGATGGCGAGCCCGATCGCGGACTCCGCTGCGGCGACGGTCAGGATGAAGAACACGAACACCTGCCCCGCCATGTCGTCGAGGTAGCGCGAGAACGCGATGAAGTTGAAGTTGACCGAGAGCAGCATCAGCTCGATGCACATCAGCAGCAGCAGCACGTTCTTGCGGTTGATGAAGATGCCGGCCACGCTCAGGCTGAACAGCACGCCGGAGAGCAGCAGCACGTGCGAGAGGGGAATCACGGTCCACCCTCCGCGTCCATCTTCACGACCCGGATGCGATCCTTCGCGCGGACCGCCACCTGCTTCGAGACGTCCTGCACCTTCTGGCCCGGCCGCCGCCGCATCGTCAGCGTGATCGCCGCGACGATCGCGACCAGCAGGATCACCGCCGCGACCTCGAACGGATAGATGTAGTCGGTGTAGAGCAGCGTGCCGAGCTCGGCAGTGTTCGAGTAACCCTGCGGCTTGGGCGGCGACATCGGGGCCGGCTCGAGCCCCAGGTTCCAGACCCATTCGACCAGCGCGATCTCGGCGATGACGATGAGCGCCACCAGCGCCCCTAGCGGGGCGTAGCGTGTGAAGCCCTGCCTGAGGCGTGCCACGTCGATGTCGAGCATCATCACGACGAACAGCCACAGCACCATCACCGCGCCGACGTACACGACGACGAGCGTGATCGCGAGGAACTCGGCCTCGAGCAGCAGCCAGATGACCGCGCTGTTCAGGAACGCGAGCACCAGGAACAGCGCGCAGTGCACCGGGTTGCGCGCCGTGATCACGCCCAGGGCCGAGGCCACCAGGATCGTGCCGAAGACATAGAAGAGCAGGTTGACCATCATGTGCCGGGTGCCGGTTCAGCGGTAGGGAGCGTCCGCAGCCTTGTCGGCGGCGATCATCGCCTCGTAGCGGTCGCCCACGGCGAGCAGCTTGTCCTTGGTCATGATGTTCTCGCCGCGGTTCTCCATGTGGTATTCGTGGATGCGGGTCTCCACGATCGCGTCCACCGGGCAGGCTTCCTCGCAGAAGCCGCAGTAGATGCACTTGAACAGGTCGATGTCGTAGCGGGTCGTGCGCCGCGTGCCGTCCTCGCTGACGTCGGACTCGATCGTGATCGCGAGCGCCGGGCACACCGCCTCGCAGAGCTTGCAGGCGATGCAGCGCTCCTGCCCGTTCGGGTAGCGCCGCAGCGCATGCAGGCCGCGGAAGCGCGGTGACTGCGGCGTCTTCTCCTCCGGGTACTGGATCGTCACTTTCCGGGCGAACAGGTTCCTCAACGTGACCGACAGCCCGAGCAGCAGCTCGTAGAGGAAGAAGGTCTTCAGGATGCTGCGCATTGCGTCCCTCCCCTTCAGGCGGCCCAGGGGCCGAGACGGTAGTACCAGAGCGCCGCTTCCACGCAGAGCCAAACCAGCGTCACCGGGATGAACACCTTCCAGCCGAGCCGCATGATCTGGTCATAGCGGTAGCGCGGGAAGGTGGCGCGGAACCACAGGAAGCAGAACAGGAAGAACGCGGTCTTCAGCACGAACCAGTGCAGCCCCGGCGCCGCGAGCCAGGAGTCCCCGACCAGCGGATAACCCTCGAACGGCGAGAGCCAGCCGCCGAGGAAGAACGTGGCCGTCAGCGCCGCGATCAGGATCATGTTGGCGTATTCGGCCAGGAAGAACAGTGCGAAGGCCATGCCCGAGTACTCGACGTGGAAACCGGCCACGATCTCGGACTCGCCTTCGGCGACGTCGAACGGAGCACGGTTGGTCTCGGCGACGCCGGCGATGAAGTAAACGATGAACAGCGGGAAGAGCCACAGCCAGAACCACGACAGCGGGCCGCCGGACTGCGCCTCGACGATCTTGCCGATATTGAGCGTCCCCGATGCCATCACCACGCCCACCAGCGCGAAGCCCATCGCGATCTCGTAGGCGACTATCTGGGCCGCCGAGCGCATCGCGCCCAGGAACGCGTACTTCGAGTTCGTGGCCCAGCCGGCGAGGATGATGCCGTAGGCGCCGAAGCCGGCCAGCGCGAGGATGTACAGCACACCCGCATCGACGTCCGCGATCGCGAAACCGGGCCACAGCGACATCACGGCCCAGGCCGCGAGCGCCGGCGCCAGCGCGAGCAGCGGCGCGATCACGAACAGGAAGCGGTTCGAGCGCGCCGGCACGACCACTTCCTTGATCAGCAGCTTCAGCACGTCCGCAAACGGCTGCAGCAGCCCGCGCGGGCCGACACGGTTCGGGCCGATGCGCACCTGCATGTAGCCGATGACCTTGCGCTCGGCGAGCGTCAGGTAGGCGACGCAGAGGATCACCGTGATCATCACTGCGAGGATCTGGGCGAGCGAAACCAGCCCGTCGCGGACTCCCTCCGGCCAGGATCCCCAGATTGCGGCGAGCGACTCGATCACGACGTCGCTCCCGGCGCAGCGCGTCCTCTCGCCGTCTGCTGCAGCGGCAGCGAGCGGCGCACCACGGCATCGACCCGGTAGATGCCGACAGGCGTGTAGGAGTCGAGCGATGCCAGGCGCCCGGGCGCGAAGCGCGTGGGCGCCGGCTCCACGTCGAATTCACCGAGCTCGCGGCGCAGTTCGTCGCGCACGTCCTCCGAGCTCTGGTACTCGAAGCCCTCGAGACCGAGCAGGTTGCCGAGCACGCGCAGCACCTTCCACGCCGGACGTGCCTCGCCCGGGGGTCGCGCGGCACCTGCGACGCTCTGCCAGCGGCCCTCGACGTTGACCCAGGTGCCAGACGTCTCGGCGAAGGCCGCGACGGGCAGGATCACGCTTGCGATCTCGCGACATTCCTCGCCTGCATAAGGCGTCAGCGCGACCACGCACCCGGCCGCCCGCAGCGCGCTGCGGGCGCCCGGCGTCAGCGCGAGGTCCTCGGACTCGATGCCGCCGACGAGCAGGCAGGCCGCGAGTTCCCGGTCCAGCATCTGCGCCGCGTCGAGACCCGGATCCGTCACCGGCCGTCCTCCCACCCCGCGGTGCGGCGTGGCCCCGGCGAGCGCGGCCCCGACGGCGTTGCCGCCCTCAGGCAGGTAACCGAGCCGCGCACCGGTCGCCTCGGCGAGCGCGGCAGCGAGCGCGCGCAGCTCGGAATACGCGACGTGCCTCTCGGCGATGCCGCCGAGCAGGACGAGCCGCAGCCCTTCGCCCAAGAGCTGGCGCGCGACCTGCTCGTGCTGCGGCCCAGCGTTGATTCCGGCCAGCGCAGCTGCGAGCGGCGCAGGCACCGGCCGCGACTGCAGGGCCAGCGCGGACGAAAGCACGGCGGCCAGGTTCTGCGCCATTCCGTAGCCGTTGCTCAGCAGTTCCGCCGCGACCGGGAACAGCAGCTCGCAATGCGCCGGGTTGATCAGCGACACCTGGGCCCCGCTGCGCACGGCCGCCTGGCGGATCCGGTGCGCAAGCAGCGGGACCTCATCGCGCAGATCCGAGCCAACGACCAGCACGGTGCTTGCCGACGCGAGCTCTGCGATCGAGCAGCCGAGCGTCGGGGCGAGAGGGTCGCCGGCCTGGTCACGGAAATCCCGTCGCCGCAGCCGGTGATCCACGTTATGGCTGCCGAGCCCGCGGGTCAGTCGCGCGGCAAGGTACAGCTCCTCGAGCGTCGCACCCGGCGACACCAGGCAACCGAGGCCGCCATCCGCTTTGGCCTGCGCGGCCGACTTGAGGCCCGCAGCCGCCGCCTCGAGCGCGGTCTGCCAGTCGGTCTCGAGCCACACGCCGTCGCGCTTCACCATCGGCTTCGAGGCGCGATCCGGCGCGTACAGGCCCTCGCAGCTGTAGCGGTCGCGATCCGCGATCCAGGTCTCGTTGATTTCCTCGTTCTCGCGCGGCACCACCCGCATCAGCCGGCCACGCAGCACGTGGCCGTAGAGGTTGGTGCCGACGCAGTCGTGTGGCGAGACCAGCGCATGCTGCGACATTTCCCAGGCCCGGGCCCGGTAACGATACGGCCTTGTTGTTCAGCGCCCCGACCGGACACAGATCGATGATGTTGCCCGAGAGCTCGTGGTCGACGGTGTGCTCCACGTACGTCGAGATCTGCGTGTTCTCTCCGCGGCCGATCGTGCCGAGTTCCTGGATTCCCGCGATCTCCTGGCCGAAACGCACGCAGCGGGTGCAGTGAATGCAGCGGGTCATGTCGGTCGAGACCAGTGGACCGATGCTGCTGTCCTTCACGACGCGCTTGCGCTCCGTGTAGCGGGATACGTCGCTGCCGAAACCCATCGCGAGGTCCTGCAGCTCGCACTCCCCGCCCTGGTCGCAGATCGGACAATCGAGCGGATGGTTGATCAGCAGGAACTCCATCGTCGCCTTCTGCGCCGAGATCGCCCGGGGCGACTTCGTGAAGATCTTCATGCCCTCGGCGACCGGCGTCGCGCAGGCCGGCAGCGGCTTCGGCGCCTTTTCCACCTCGACCAGGCACATGCGGCAGTTGGCCGCGATGCTGAGCTTCTCGTGATAGCAGAAGCGCGGCACGTAGACGCCGGCGGCATCCGTCGCCTGGATGATCATCTCGCCCTTGCGCGCCTGCCGTGGCACGCCGTCGACCTCGATGTTGACCAGTTCTTCGCTCATCACGTCACGCTGCGCGTCCGCGCGCCTCGACGATGCTGCGGCCGTGCTCGACGTAGTGCTCGAACTCGTGCCGGAAATGCCTGACGAAGCTCTGCACCGGCCAGGCCGCGGCGTCGCCCAGCGCGCAGATCGTGTGCCCCTCGATCTTGTTCGCCACGTCCACCAGCATGTCGATGTCCTCGATCCGGCCCTCGCCGGCGAGGATCCGCTTCAACGTGCGGTTCAACCAGCCCGTGCCCTCGCGGCACGGCGTGCACTGCCCGCAGGATTCCATGTGGTAGAACCGGGAGAGGCGCTCGAGCACCCGCACCATGCAGGTGGTCTCGTCCATCACGATCACGGCCGCGGACCCGATCGCGGACCCTGCCCGCCTGAGCGAGTCGTAGTCCATGTTCGCCTCGAGCATGATCTCGGCCGGAACCACCGGCACCGAGGAGCCACCGGGGATCACCGCCTTCAGGCGGCGGCCGTCCCGCATGCCGCCGGCGATCTCGAGCAGGTCGCGGAACGGGATGCCGAGCGGCAGTTCGTAGTTGCCGGGCCGCGCGACGTGGCCCGAGACGGAGAAGATCACCGTGCCGCCCGAGTTCGCCGGACCGAGACCGGCAAACCACTCGGGCCCCTTGCGCAGGATGGTCGGCACCGAGGCGAAGCTCTGCGCGTTGTTGATCGTCGTGGGCTTGCCGTACAGCCCGAAGTTCGCCGGGAACGGCGGCTTGAAGCGTGGCTTGCCCTGCTTGCCCTCGAGCGACTCGAGCAGGGCCGTTTCCTCGCCGCAGATGTAGGCACCCGCGCCGACGAAGGTGTACAGGTCGAAATCGACGCCGGAGCCGAGCAGGTTGCGGCCCAGCAGTCCCGCGGCGTAGGCCTCGCGCAGCGCGGCTTCGAATCGCGGCACGGGTTCGCACATGAACTCGCCGCGAATGTAGTTGTAGCCGACCGTCGCGCCCATCGCGTAGCCGCCGATCGCCATGCCCTCGATCAATGCGTGCGGGTTGTAGCGCAGGATGTCGCGGTCGTGGCAGGTGCCGGGCTCGCTCTCGTCCGAGTTGCAGACGACGTACTTTTGCACCGGCGCGTTGCGCGGCATGAACGACCACTTGAGCCCGGTCGGGAAGCCGGCGCCGCCCCGGCCACGCAGTCCCGAGGCCTTCACGGATTCGATGATCTCCTCGCGTGGCGTTTTCTCGGCCAGGATCTTCTTCCAGGCCTGGTAGCCGCCGATCCCGAGGTAGGTCTCGATCTCCCAGGGACGCTCGAGCCCGAGTGGCTCGAAGCAGACGAGGTTCATCCGATCGGTCCAGTTGCCCACGGTTGCCTGCCTACTTGTGCTCTTCGAGGATCCTGTCCACCTTCTCAGGCGTCAGGTTCTCGTAGTACACGTGGTCGACCATCATCATCGGCGCGCCGTTGCAGGCCGCCAGGCATTCCTCCTCGCTCTTGAGATAGAACCGGCCGTCGGGCGTGCTCTCGCCCACCTTGATGCCCAGGCGCCGCTCGACGTGCGCGAGGATCTCCTCGCCGCCGCAGAGCATGCAGGAGATGTTCGTGCAGACCGAGATGTGATGGCGCCCGACCGGCCTGGTCTCGAACATCGAGTAGAAGCTCGCGACCTCGTAGACCTGGATCGGAGGAAGCCCGAGGTACTCGGCCACTGCGTCCATCGTCTGCTGGGTCAGGTAACCATGCTCGTGCTGCACCGCGTGCAGCGCCGCGATCACCGCCGAGCGCCTGCGCTCCGGCGGGAATTTCGCGAGCCAGTGATCGATCTCCTCGCGGACGTGCGCCGAGAGCAGTTCGGCAGGCTTGCCCTGGCTGGTTCCGCTCACCGGTCGATCTCCCCGAAAACGATGTCCGCCGTGCCGATGACGGCCACGACATCGGCCAGCATGTGGCCGCGCACCATCTCGTCCAGTGCTGCGAGGTGCGGGAACCCCGGCGCCCGGCACTTGAGCCGGTAGGGCTTGTTCGCACCGTCCGAGACCAGGTAAATGCCGAACTCGCCCTTGGGCGCCTCGACCACCGCGTAGGCCTCGCCCTCCGGCAGGCAGTAGCCCTCGGTGAACAGCTTGAAGTGGTGGATCAGCGACTCCATGTCGCCCTTCATTTCCTCGCGCTTCGGCGGCACGAGCTTGTGGTCGTCGAGCATGACCGGCCCGGGATTCGCCCTGAGCCAGTCCACGCACTGCCGGATGATGCGGTTCGACTGGCGCATTTCCTCGACGCGCACCAGGTACCGGTCGTAACAGTCGCCGTTCGTGCCGATCGGGATGTCGAAGTCGAGGTCGGCGTAGCACTCGTAGGGCTGCTTCTTGCGCAGGTCCCAGGCGACTCCGGAACCGCGCAGCATCGGCCCGGTGAACCCCAGGTTCAATGCGCGCTCCGGCGTCACGACGCCGATGTTGACCGTGCGCTGCTTCCAGATCCGGTTGTCCGTCAGCAACGTCTCGTACTCGTCCACGCAGGCCGGAAACCTGTCGGTGAAGTCCGCTATGAAGTCGAGCATCGTGCCGGAGCGGCGCTCGTTCAGCCGGTCGACGTCCTTGCGGCTCTTCCAGCGCGACTCCTGGTACTTCGGCATCGAGTCGGGAAGGTCGCGGAACACGCCACCGGGCCGGTAGTAGGTCGCGTGCATCCGCGTGCCGGAGACCGCCTCGTAGCAGTCCATCAGGTCCTCACGCTCGCGGAAGCAGTACAGGAACATCGTCATCGCGCCTATGTCGAGGCCGTGCGCCCCGAGCCACATCAGGTGGTTCAGGATGCGCGTGATCTCGTCGAACATGACGCGGATGTACTGAGCCCGCGGCGGAACGGACACGCCGAGCAGCTTCTCGATCGCCATCACGTAGGCGTGCTCGTTGCACATCATCGAGACGTAGTCGAGCCGGTCCATGTACCCGATGGACTGGTTGTAGGGCTTGCTCTCTGCGAGCTTCTCAGTGGCACGGTGCAGCAGCCCGATGTGCGGGTCCGCCTTCTGCACGACCTCGCCGTCCATCTCGAGCACCAGCCGCAGCACGCCATGCGCGGCCGGATGCTGCGGCCCGAAGTTCATCGTGTAGCTGCGGATCTCAGCCACGGCCGGTCCCGCCCTTCAGCTGGGGATCGTAGCGGTTGTCCTCGCGGACGACGCGAGGAACCAGCGTGCGCGGCTCGATGCTGACCGGCTCGTAGACGACGCGGCCCTTGTCCGGGTCGTAGCGCACCTCGACATTGCCGATCAGCGGAAAGTCCTTGCGGAACGGGTGTCCGACGAAACCGTAGTCGGTGAGGATCCGGCGCAGGTCCGGGTGGCCGCGAAACACGATCCCGAACAGGTCGAAGGCTTCCCGCTCGTACCAGTCGGCGGCGGACCAGACGTCCGTCAGCGTAGGCAGCATCGGCGGCTCGCCCGGCTCGCACCAGGCCCGCAGCCGCAGGCGCCGGTTCCGGGCAACCGAAAGCAGGTGATAGACGACTGCGAAACGGCGCTCTTGAGGCTGCTCGTCACCCTCGGACGAGCCCTCACCCGCCCTGCGGGCACCCTCTCCCGCTTCGCGGGAGAGGGACGGACTTGCCGCCTCTGCTCCCTCTCCCGCTTCGCGGGAGAGGCCCGTGGTGAAGGCCTCTGCTCCCTCTCCCGCTTCGCGGGAGAGGGCTGGGGTGAGGGTCTCTGCTCCCTCTCCCGCTTCGCGGGAGAGGGCTGGGGTGAGGGTCTCTGCTCCCTCTCCCGCTTCGCGGGAGAGGGCTGGGGTGAGGGTCTCTGCTCCCTCTCCCGCGGAGCGGGAGAGGGTCGGGGTGAGGGTCCGACTCACGCCGCGGCTGAAGCCGGTCCCGGTCGCGGAGCTGGTCGCCCACTCGGCCCGTCCGTATTCGAGGTAATCGACGCCGGTCAGGTCGACGAGCTGCTCGTACGCGAACTCGGGCTCATCGCGCAATGCGCTGCAGAGCGGCACCAGCGCGTCGGCATCGACCTCGAAGCCGAGTTCCCCGCAGCGGGACTCGAGCCGCCGCAGCGATTCCCCGAAACGGCGGACGAGCGCCGCGGCCTGTTGCTCGATCGTTTCGCTCATCTCGTCTCAGCGTGCGATGGTCTGCGTGCGGTGGATCTTCTGTTGCAGCTGCAGGATCCCGTACAGCAGCGCCTCGGCCGTCGGCGGACAGCCCGGCACGTAGACGTCCACCGGCACGATGCGGTCGCAGCCGCGCACCACCGCGTAGGAATAGTGGTAGTAGCCGCCGCCGTTCGCGCAGGATCCCATCGAGATCACCCAGCGCGGCTCCGGCATCTGGTCGTAGACCTTGCGCAGCGCAGGGGCCATCTTGTTGACCAGCGTGCCTGCCACGATCATCACGTCCGACTGCCGCGGGCTCGGCCGGAACACGATTCCGAACCGGTCGAGGTCATAGCGCGCAGCACCGGCGTGCATCATCTCGACCGCACAGCAGGCGAGGCCGAAGGTCATGGGCCACATCGAGCCCGTGCGCGCCCAGTTCATCACCGCGTCCACCGTGGTCGTGACGAAGCCGCGCGGCGGGAGTTCGGAGGCCTCTAGTCCCACTCGAGTGCTCCCTTCTTCCACTCGTAGACGAAGCCGACCACCAGCACGAGCAGGAACACGCCCATCGCCAGCAACCCGACGACACCCACCGAATCGAGCGCGACGGCCCAGGGAAACAGGAACGCGATCTCCAGGTCGAAGACGATGAACAGGATCGCGACGAGGTAGTAACGCACGTCGAATTTCATGCGCGAATCCTCGAAAGCCTCGAAGCCGCACTCGTAGGGCGAGAGCTTTTCGGGATCGGGACGGCGCGGACCGAACAGGAAGCCGAGCGCGACCAGCAGCAGCCCGAGGCCGCCGGCGACGGCGAGGAAGATCAGGATCGGAAGGTACTCGGCGAGCATCGGTGCGGGCGTACGTCTCGAGCCCAAAACGAGCGCGGAATTCTATCAGGGACTGCTGCGACGCAGTAAGGTGTACAAACGAAAAGGCGAGCCCGCGGCTCGCCTTTGATTCATGGTGCGGATGGAGAGACTCGAACTCTCACGCCTTACGGCACTACCCCCTCAAGATAGCGTGTCTACCAATTCCACCACATCCGCGCGACAGACCCGTGCAGTTTACTCGGCCGGCGATTCGCCCTGCTCGGGAACCGCGGGGGCCACTGTTTCCGGCGTGACCGGGATCTCGACCGTCGGCATCGTTTCAGGCAACGGCATTTCCTGCTCCGTGACCACGCGATCCATCACGCTGGTCGGCTCGACGTTGCGGCTGAACAGGTAGGTCAGCCCGAGGCTGGTCACGAAGAACAGCGTCGCCATCACGGCCGTGGCGCGCGAGAGAAAAGAGGCCGAACCACGTGCGCCGAATACCGTGCCCGAGGCGCCCGCCCCGAAGCCTGCGCCGGCATCGGCACCCTTTCCGCGCTGCAGCAGCACCATGCCCACGATTCCTGCGGCGAGCAGCACGTGGACCACGACGGCCAGCGTCAGTAACCAGTTCATTCCAGTCTCTACTCCGATTTCAGCCGGCTGCCGCGCAGATCTGCGCGAATTCGTCGGCCTTGAGCGACGCACCACCGACCAGGCCACCATCCAGGTCGGGCATCGCGAACAGTTCCCGTGCGTTGGCCGCCTTGACGCTGCCGCCGTACAGGATCCTCACTGAATCAGCAATTGTACCATCGAGCGCCCGCAGGCTGGCACGGATCCGGGCATGGACGTCCTGGGCCTGCTCCGGCGTCGCATTGCGGCCGGTGCCGATGGCCCAGACCGGTTCGTAGGCGACCACCGCGGCCGAGAATGCCTTGATCCCGCTCACCGAGACCACGGCCTCGAGCTGGCGCCCGACCACCTCGAAGGTGCGGCCGCCCTCGCGTTCCTCGAGCGTCTCTCCGAGGCAGAGCACCGGAACCAGGCCCTGGGACTGCGCCGCGACGAACTTCCGGGCCACGGCCTCGTCCGTCTCGCCGAACAGCTGCCGGCGCTCCGAATGACCCACGATGACGTGGCTGCAGCCTACGTCCCGCAGCATCGCGGCGGAGACCTCGCCGGTGAAAGCGCCCTGCGGCTCGGCACAGAGCGACTGCCCGCCGAGACCGATCCCGCTGCCGTTCAGCTGCCTGCCGGTCTCCCACAGGTAGGGAAATGGCGGGCAGACCAACACCTCCGCCTGCCACTCGGGACGCAGCCGGTCCATCAGGGAGCTGATCAGGGCCGCGTTCTCACTACGCGAGCCATGCATTTTCCAGTTGCCGGCGACCAGGGGCTTACGCATGAATTTCAGCCTGTGGGAGCCCCGGGACGAGGGGCCTTCCGCGAAAGGCGCGCGATGTTAACGGCGCGGGTGCCGGAAAGCAATTCGCAGGCCCGGCCGGGCCGCGCCGATCTCTACAACGTGGACCGCACGACTTCGGCAAGGTCCTCGGCATAGCGGCTCACGGCCGCGTGGTCCCGGCCCTCGACCATCACCCGGATCACGGGCTCGGTACCCGAGGCCCGCAGCACCACCCGCCCTGTGTCGCCCAGCGACTGCTCCAGTCGCTGGACCGCGCTCCGCACGGCCGCCGACTCCATCGGGTCGGCGCGCTCGCTGACGCGGACGTTGATCATCACCTGCGGATAGCTCGGCATGCTTGAGGAAAGCTCGGCCAGCGTCCGACCGGACCGCTTCATCGCGGCGAGGACCTGCAGCGCGCTCACGAGCCCGTCACCGGTCGTCGTGCGGTCGAGGCAGAGCAGGTGACCGGACGTCTCCCCGCCGAGGACACCGCCATGCTCCTTCAGCATCGCGAGCACGTACCGGTCCCCGACCTTGGCGCGAAGGAAGGGCACGCCCAGCTGCCCGAGCGCATGCTCCAGGCCGAGGTTCGACATGACTGTGCCGACGACCGGACCGCTCAGTTCCCCCTGGCTCTTTCGGTCCACGGCGATGATGTAGAGCAGCTGGTCGCCGTCGACCAGCCGGCCGAGGTGGTCGACCATGACCAGTCGATCCCCGTCGCCGTCGAGCGCGATCCCGGCGTCCGCGCCGAGCGCTGCCACCGTGGCCTGCAGCAGTGCCGGCTCGGTCGATCCGCAGCGCAGGTTGATGTTGCGACCGTTGGGCGAGCAACCGATCGGGATGATCTCGGCGCCGAGGTCGGAAAGCACCCGTGGCGCAACCTTGTAGGCGGCTCCGTTGGCGCAGTCGATCACGACCTTCAGGCCCGAGAGGTCGGTTCCGCGCGGCAGCGTCGAAGCACAGAACTCCTGGTAGATGACCCTCGACTTGTCCACGCGCGTCGCGCGCCCGAGACGCTCCGACTCCCGGGTCAGTGCCTCGCCGCCGAGATAACTCTTCGATGCGTGCCTCGAGCTCGTCCGGCAGCTTGCTGCCGTTGGCATCGAAGAACTTGATGCCGTTGTCCTCGTAGAGATTGTGCGAGGCGCTGATGACCACGCCGAAGCTGCATCCGAACCGCTGCGTCAGGTAGGCGATGCCGGGCGTCGGCAGGGGGCCGATCAGGCTCACGTCGACGCCGGCGGCCACGAAGCCGGCTTCCAGCGCGGCCTCGAACATGTAGCCGGAAAGCCTCGTGTCCTTGCCGACCAGCGCGGTGCCGCCCTCCGGCGCAAGCGTCTGGGCCGCCGCGCTGGCCAGGCGCAGCGCGAATTCCACGGTCATCGGTGGCTCTCCCACCCGGCCCCTTACTCCGTCCGTGCCGAAATAGTTCCTGCTCAATTTCCTGCTCCCGCCAGTGCCTGTCCACGCAGCGCACCCAGCACTTTGAGTGCATCCACGGTCGGCGCAACGTCGTGCACCCTCAGAATCCTCGCTCCCCGTTCCGCGCAAAGCGCCGCCAGCACGACGCTGCCGACCAGCCTTTCAGCGGCAGGGCGGCCCGTGATGATACCGAGCAGCGACTTGCGGGAAACGCCGACCAGTACCGGTATTGCCGGATCGGCCAGGCGATCGAGGTGGCGGATCAGTTCCAGGTTGTGCTCCGGCCGCTTGCCGAAGCCGATGCCCGGATCCACGCAGATCCGCTCCAGCGCAATTCCCGCGGCCACCGCAGCCTCGACCCGGCCCGCGAGGAAGTCCTTCAGCTCCGCGACGACGTCGGCGTAACGCGGGTCCCGCTGCATGTCGGACGGCTCGCCCTGCATGTGCATCAGGCACACCGCCGCTCCGCTCGCGGCTGCCGCCTCGAGCGCTCCGGGCAGAGCGAGCGCCCGAACGTCGTTGATCATCTGCGCCCCGGCCTCGACCGCGGCCCGCATCACTTCCGGCTTGCTGGTATCCACCGACAGCGGGACGCTGACCCGCGCAGCGATGCGCTCGATCACCGGCACCACGCGCTGGATTTCCTCCGTCGCGCTGACGGCAGCCGCGCCGGGACGCGTCGACTCCCCGCCGACGTCGATGATCGCGGCGCCCTCCTCGACCATCTGCAGGGCCCGGTCCAGTGCGGCCCCGGGATCGGCATGCCGACCGCCATCAAAGAATGAATCGGGCGTCACGTTCAGCACGCCCATCACGACCGGCTCATCGAGGTCCACGACCACGCTGCGGCAGGCGAGTCTCACTGGCGGCCCTGAAACGATGCGCCCGGCGTGAGCCGGGCGATCTCGTCACTCAGTGCTGCGGCGCCGGCTGCCCCGACGGGGCCTCGCCGTCGAGCCGCGGCCTCGGCGTGCTGCCGGGGCTCGGAGTGTCCTTGTCCTCCCAGTCCGCCGGCGGCCGCGGGTCGCGCCCTTCCATGATGTCGCGGATCTGCGCCTCGTCGATCGTCTCGTAACGGATCAGCGCATCCGCCATCTTGTGCAGCTTCTCGCTCTCGCGGTCGAGGATGTCCCTCGCCCGCTTGTAGTTCGTGTCGATCAGCCGCCGCACCTCCTCGTCGATCGCGTGCGCGGTGACATCCGACACCTGCTTGTGCTGGGTGACCGAGCGACCGAGGAACACCTCGCCGTCGTCCTCGCTGTAGGTCTGCGGGCCGAGCCGGTCCGAAAGCCCCCACTTGGTGACCATGTTGCGGGCGAGCTCGGTGGCGCGCTCGATGTCGTTCGATGCGCCGGTCGTGACGTACTCCGGCCCGAACACCATTTCCTCGGCGACGCGGCCGCCGAACAGCGTCGCGATCTTGCTCTCTAGCTGCCGCTTGCTGGTGCTGTAGCGATCCGCCTCCGGCAGGAACATCGTGACGCCCAGCGCCCGACCGCGCGGGATGATCGTGACCTTGTACACCGGGTCGTGATCCGGCACGTTCAGGCCGACGATCGCGTGTCCCGCCTCGTGATAGGCCGTGAGCTTCTTCTCCTTCTCGTCCATCACCATGGACTTGCGCTCGGCGCCCATCATGATCTTGTCCTTGGCGCGCTCGAACTCCTCCATCGAGACGGTGCGGCGGTTCGCGCGGGCCGCGAACAGCGCGGCCTCGTTGACGAGATTCGCGAGGTCCGCGCCCGAGAAGCCTGGCGTGCCGCGCGCGATGATCGAGGGCTTGACGTCCTCCGACAGCGGCAGCTTGCGCATGTGCACCTTCAGGATCTGCTCACGGCCGCGCACGTCGGGCAGCGGCACCACGACCTGGCGGTCGAAGCGGCCCGGCCTGAGCAGCGCCGGGTCGAGCACGTCGGGACGGTTGGTGGCCGCGATGACGATGACGCCCTCGTTGCCCTCGAAGCCGTCCATCTCGACGAGCAGCTGGTTCAGCGTCTGCTCGCGCTCGTCGTGCCCGCCACCGAGCCCGGCGCCACGATGGCGGCCGACCGCGTCGATCTCGTCGATGAAGATGATGCAGGGCGCCTGCTTCTTCGCCTGCTCGAACATGTCGCGGACGCGCGAGGCGCCGACGCCGACGAACATCTCGACGAAGTCCGATCCTGAGATGGTGAAGAACGGCACCTTGGCCTCGCCGGCGATGGCCTTGGCCAGCAGCGTCTTGCCGGTGCCCGGCGAGCCCACCATCAGTACGCCCCGCGGGATCTTGCCGCCGAGCTTCTGGAACTTGGAAGGGTCCTTCAGGAAGTCGACGATCTCGCCGACCTCTTCCTTGGCCTCGTCCACGCCGGCGACGTCGGCGAACGTGACCGTGACCTGGTCTTCGTTCAGGAGCCTTGCCCGGCTCTTGCCGAAGGACATTGCGCCGCGTCCACCCGCGCCGCCCTGCATCTGGCGCATGAAGTACACCCAGACGCCGATCAGCAGCAGGATCGGGAACGAAGAAATGAACAGCTGCATCAGGAACGACTGCCGCTCGGGGGGCGCCGCGCTGAACGTGATTCCGTTCTCGACCAGCGTGCCGATCAGTGCGGAGTTGTCGGTCTCGGGGTTGTAGACGACGAACTGCTCGCCGCTCTCGCGCAGTCCCGAGATCTTGTCACCGGTGAAGGTGACCTGGGCGATGCTGCCGTCCTTGACGTGCTCGAGGAACGACGAGTAGGGCATCTCCTGGAGCGCCGTCCCGCGCCCACTGAAGTTGCTCACGACCGTCGCGAGTACGACCGCGATCACCACCCACAGGACGATATTCTTCGCCAGATCGTTCAAAGTATTGACCTCGAAAATCCGCGCCGCCGCTTGGCCGCCGACGCTGCCGGAATGACACTACACCAATCGAAATCCGCGTGCCAGAACGTACACCTCCGAGCTTCTGGCCCGGGAAGCTTTCGGCTTGCGCAACTTCACGGATTCAAAGCGGCCTCGCAGCCCCGCCAGCAGCGGCTGGAACTCGCGACCCTGGAAAACCTTGAGCAGCAGGTCGCCGCCAGGACGAAGAGTCCGCTCCGCGAAATCGACGGCGAGCTCGACCAGGTTCATTGCCCGCGCGTGGTCGACATCCGCGATACCCATCATGTTGGGGGCCATGTCGGACATTACAAGATCGACCTTGCCCTCCCCCAGCGCCTGCAGCAGCTGCTCGAAGACGGCTTCCGAGGAAAAGTCGCCCTCGATGAACTCCACGCCGGGTATGGCCGGCATCGGCAATACGTCGAGCGCGATGACCCGCCCCGTGCCGCCGAGCAGCCTGGCGGCGTACTGGCTCCATCCGCCGGGAGCGGCGCCGAGATCCACGACCGTCATCCCCGGCCGAAGCAGGCGGTCGCTACGCTGGATTTCCTCGAGCTTGAACGCGGCCCGCGATCGCCAGCCTTCCGCATGCGCGCGTTTCACATAAGGGTCCGAGGCGTGCTCGGCCAGCCAGCGGGAGGAGCTCTTGCTGCGACGAGGCATTGGGCGGAAGCGGATAGTGACTAGCGGATAGAGGTTAGGTCGGAAGCCGGCAGGCGGAAGCGGATAGTCAATAGTGAATAGCGGATAGACGGGAAGCGGATGGTGACTAGCGGATAGTGAGCCAAGTTCGCTGCCGCGGGGAGCCCATGCTCGAGGTCATGCCGCTCCGAACTACCCGCTACCCGCTATTTACTATTCACTAATCCGCTATGCTCTCTGCCCTACCCCCTACCCCCTACCCCCTATCCCCTTCCCCCATGTCTCTGACCGAATCGCAACGCAAGCACCTCCGTCGGCTTGGACACGACCGCAAGCCCATCGTTCTGGTCGGACAGGCCGGAATCGGGGCCAATCTCGTCGCAGAACTGGACCGTGCGCTCGGCGATCACGAGCTCGTGAAGGTCCGGGCCCGGGTGGCGGACAGGGACGAGCGGGACCGGATTCTTGCCCAGCTCGCCGAGTCGACCGGCTCGGAACTGGTGCAGCGCATCGGTCACACCGCGCTCTTCTACAGGCCCTATCCCGAAAAGCCCGGCATCCTGTTGCCCGGCTGACCACCGGCGGCGCCGTTCAGACGTAGCGCACAGCGACTATCTCGAAGGCACGGTTGCCGCCCGGGACGGCCACGTCGACGACGTCGCCCTCCTGCTTGCCGACCAGCGCACGGGCGATCGGCGAGGTGATCGAGATCAACCCCAGCCGGACGTCTGCCTCCGGTTCGCCCACGATCTGGAACACGACCTCGGCGCCGTCGTCCTGGTCCTCGAGGTGCACGGTGGCACCGAACACCACCCGGCTGCCGCCGGGCAGGTGCGAGACGTCGATGATTTCGCAATGCGAGAGGTCGTGCTCGATCTCCTTGATGCGGCCCTCGATGAAGCCCTGCTGCTCGCGCGCCGCGTGATATTCGGCGTTCTCGCTGAGGTCGCCATGGGCGCGGGCCTCGGCGATGGCCTGGATCACGCGCGGCCGCTCCTCGGACTTGAGGCGGCGGAGCTCGATCCTGAGCTTCTCTGACCCTTTTAAAGTCAGTGGCTTACGCCTCATACGTTTATCTCCTTATGAAGATCCTGAAGGCGATTGACCTCCAGGTCCTGCAGGTGGTCCATTGCAGCGCAAGCGGCGAAGCCGCCGGCCAGCGTCGTGAAGTAAGTGATCTTCCGTGCCACCGCAGCGCGGCGGATGGAGTTGGACTCGAGGATCGCGAGCTTTCCCTCGGTCGTATTGACGATCAGGTTGATCTCGTCGTTCTTGATCATGTCCACGATGTGCGGACGCCCCTCGCGCACCTTGTTGGCACGTCGGCAGGCGAGGCCCGCCGCCTCGAGCACGTCGGCGGTGCCGTGGGTCGCCACCAGCTCGAAGCCACGCTCCACCAGCATGCTGCCGAGTTCGGCGATGCGGGCCTTGTCCCGCTCGCGCACGCTCAGCAGGCAGACGCCGCGGGTCGGGATCGTGACGCCTGACCCTGCCTGCGCCTTCGCGTAGGCCTCGCCGAAGGTCCGGCCCGTGCCCATGACTTCGCCGGTGGATTTCATCTCGGGGCCGAGGATCGGGTCGGAATCCGGGAACTTGCCGAACGGGAAGACCGCCTCCTTGACGGAGTAGAACGGCGGTACCCGCTCGCCCGTCACGCCGAGTTCCTTCAGCGTGCGCCCCGCCATGACCCGCGCGGCGACCTTGGCAAGCGGCACGCCGGTCGCCTTCGATACGAACGGGGCCGTGCGCGAGGCGCGCGGGTTGACCTCGAGCACGTACACGACGCCCCCCTGGATCGCGAACTGCACGTTCATCAGCCCGATCACGTTCAGGGCCAGCGCCATCCTGCGCGTCTGGTCCCTGATCTGGGCCTGCACTTCAGGACCGAGCGTGTTCGGCGGCAGCGAGCAGCCCGAGTCTCCAGAGTGGACACCCGCCTGTTCGACGTGCTCCATGATCCCGCCGATATAGACGTCCTTTCCGTCGCAGATCGCATCGACGTCCACTTCCGTCGCGACGTCGAGGAAGTGATCGAGCAGCACCGGGCTGTCATTGGAGACCTGCACCGCGCTGCCCATGTAGGCGCGCAAGTCCTCCTCGGTGAACACGATTTCCATCGCCCTGCCGCCGAGCACGTAGGACGGACGCACGACCAGCGGGAAGCCGACCTCCGCGGCGAGGCGCACGGCGTCCTCCTCGGTGCGGGCCGTGCGATTCGGCGGCTGCTTGAGCTGCAGCCGCTCGACCAGCTTCTGGAACCGCTCGCGGTCCTCGGCTACATCGATCGAATCAGGGCTCGTGCCGATGATCGGAACGTCCGAGGCGCCGAGCGCCTTGGCGAGCTTGAGCGGCGTCTGCCCGCCGTACTGCACGATGACGCCGAAGGGCTGCTCGACGTGCAGGATCTCCATCACGTCCTCGAACGTGAGCGGCTCGAAATACAGCCGATCGGAGGTGTCGTAGTCCGTCGAGACGGTTTCCGGGTTGCAGTTGACCATGATGGTCTCGAACCCGTCCTTGCGCAGCGCCAGAGCCGCATGCACGCAGCAGTAGTCGAACTCGATGCCCTGCCCGATCCGGTTCGGCCCGCCGCCGAGGATCACTATCTTGCGTCGGTCGGTCGGCGCGGCCTCGCACTCCTCCTCGTAGGTCGAGTAGAGGTAGGCCGTCGACGTGGCAAACTCCGCCGCGCAGGTATCGACACGCTTGAAGACCGGGCGGATGCCGAACGAGAGCCTGCGCTCGCGGATTTCCTGCTCCGTGCAGCCGGTGATCCGGGCCAGCCGAGCGTCGGCGAATCCCTTGCGCTTCAGCGTGCGGATCCTCGGGCCGTCCAGCGACGCGAGCCCGCCCGCCGTTAGGCTCTGCTCTTCGGCCACCAGGTCCTCGAGCTGCCAGAGGAACCAGGGATCGATGTACGAGGCACGGTGCACCTCGTCGAGCGACAGGCCGGCACGAAAGGCATCCGCGACGTAACGCAGCCGGTCCGGCCCGGGCATGCGCAGTTCCTCGAGGAGCTGCTTGCGACTGTCGTCAGTGAGCGGCAGCGGCACGATCGGCGTCAGGCCGTCGATGCCGGTTTCCAGGCCGCGCAACGCCTTCTGCAGCGACTCCTGGAAGCTGCGCCCGATCGCCATCACCTCGCCGACCGACTTCATCTGGGTCGTGAGCCGGTCGTTCGCGCCCGGGAACTTCTCGAAAGTGAAGCGCGGCACCTTGGTGACGACGTAGTCGATCGTCGGCTCGAAGGACGCCGGCGTGGCGCCGCCGGTGATCTCGTTGCGCAGCTCATCGAGCGTGTAGCCGACGGCCAGCTTGGCCGCGACCTTGGCGATCGGGAAGCCCGTGGCCTTGGAGGCCAGCGCGGAGGATCGCGAGACCCGCGGGTTCATCTCGATCACGAGCAGACGGCCGTCCTCGGGGCTGACCGCGAACTGCACGTTGGAGCCGCCGCACTCCACGCCGATCTTGCGCAGCACCGCGATCGAGGCATCGCGCATCAGCTGGTATTCCTTGTCCGTCAGCGTCTGGGCCGGGGCGACCGTGATCGAGTCACCGGTGTGCACGCCCATCGCATCGAGGTTCTCGATCGAGCAGATGATGATGCAGTTGTCGTTCCGGTCCCGGACGACCTCCATCTCGAATTCCTTCCAGCCGATCACGGACTCCTCGAGCAGCACCTCGCTGGTGGGTGAGGCGTCGAGCCCGCGTGCGACAATCTCCTCGAATTCCTCGCGGTTGTAGGCGATGCCCCCGCCCGAGCCGCCGAGCGTGAACGACGGACGTATCACGCAGGGAAAGCCGATCTCGGCCTGGATCGCGAGCGCCTCCTCCATGCTGTGCGCAATGCGCGAACGCGGACACTCGAGCCCGATCTCGCGCATCGCGTTACGGAACAGTTCCCGGTCCTCGGCCATGTCGATGGCCTCCCGGGACGCGGCGATCAGCTCGACGCCGAACTTCTCGAGCACGCCTTCGCGGACGAGATCCAGCGCGCAGTTGAGCGCGGTCTGCCCCCCCATCGTCGGCAGCAGCGCATCGGGCCGTTCCTTCTCGATGACCCGGGCCACGGTCCGCCATTCGACCGGCTCGATGTACACGGCGTCGGCCGTCTCCGGGTCGGTCATGATCGTGGCCGGATTGGAGTTCACCAGGATGACCCGGTAGCCCTCCTCCTTGAGCGCCTTGCAGGCCTGGGCCCCCGAGTAGTCGAACTCGCAGGCCTGGCCGATCACGATGGGGCCGGCCCCGAGAATCAGGACGCTCTTGATGTCCGTGCGCTTCGGCATCTCGCGAAGATCCTCTATTCAGGTCGGCCGGCGGCCGAGGGCGCACCGTTGCGCAGCATGCTCTCGATGAACCGCGAGAACAGCGGCGCGAGATCGCGCGGCCCCGGGCTCGCCTCGGGATGACCCTGGAAGCCGAAGGCCGGCCGGTCGGTGAACTCGATCCCCTGCAACGAGCCGTCGAACAGCGAGCGATGCGTGGCCCGCACGTTGGCGGGCAGCGTCTCCTCGTCCACCGCGAAGCCGTGGTTCTGGCTGGAAATGAACACCCGGCCGGATTCGAGTTCGATGACCGGGTGATTCGCACCGTGGTGCCCGAACTTCATCTTGACGGTGCGCCCGCCGGCCGCCAGCCCGAGCAACTGGTGCCCCAGGCAGATCCCGAAGACCGGCGTGCGCGTATCGAGGAACGACCGGATCGCCTCGATCGCATACGTGCAGGGCTCAGGGTCACCCGGGCCGTTGGAGAAGAAGACGCCGTTCGGCTGCAGCGCGCGCACCTCCTCCGGCGTCGTCTGGGCCGGCACGACAGTCATCCGGCAGCCGTGGTCCGCGAGCAACCGCAGGATGTTGCGCTTGATTCCGAAATCGTAGGTCACGACGTGCAGCCGCTGCGCCGGTCGACGCTTGGGCCCCTGCTCGAGTGCCCAGTTCGTCCCTTCGTTCCACTGGTAGGCGCGGCCGGTCGAGACGACCTTTGCGAGATCCATCCCCTTCAGGCCCGGAAAGCGCCGGGCCGCCTCGACTGCGAGGTCGGTCCGAGCCGCCGCTTCCCCGCTGGCGATGCAACCGGCCTGGGCGCCCTTCTCGCGCAGGATGCGGGTTAGCCGGCGCGTGTCGATCTCCGCGATCGCGACGACGCCGCTGCGACCCAGGAACTGCGGCAGGGATTCCGTGGCCCGCCAGCTCGAGTGCAGCGTCGGCAGGTTGCGGATCACCAGGCCGGCCGCGTGGACCGAGCCGGACTCGAGGTCCTCGGCATTGGTGCCGGTGTTACCGATGTGCGGGTAGGTGAGCGTGACGATCTGGCGGCTGTAGGAGGGATCGGTGAGGATTTCCTGGTAGCCGGTCATGGCGGTGTTGAACACCACCTCGCCGGTCGACGTACCGACGGCGCCGACCGAAACGCCGTGAAACACTGTGCCGTCCTCGAGTGCCAGAACAGCGGGTGTCGTCACGGCCTTGCCCTCCGATGCTGAGTCGTCGCGCCCGCGAGGGCGCATTTAGCGCGTGCGCGGACCGCTGGAGTCAGCTCACGCTGCCCCGAGGCGAAACTTCACACGGGCTAAGGTCGGAAGTTTACGCGACGACCGGGCCGCGCGCCATGAATCCCGCGCGACCGCTCACAGGCCCAGAACGTCGGCCATGCCGTACATGCCGGGCGGGCGCCCGAGCACCCAGCGTGCCGCGGCGACGGCCCCGCGGGCGAATCCGCTGCGATCCTGGGCATGGTGGGCGATCTCGAGCTGCTCCCCGGGCCCGGCGAAAACGAGCCGGTGGTCGCCGACGATGTCGCCGCCGCGGACCACGCTGAATCCTATCGAGCCGGTCTGTCGCGGACCGACCGCCCCGTGCCGTTCGAAGACCGCCACGTCGTCCAGGTCGACCTGGCGGCCGCGGGCGACGGCGCGTCCGAGCCCCAGTGCCGTGCCGCTCGGCGCATCCACCTTGTGCCGGTGATGCGCCTCCCAGACCTCGGCGTCGTAGTCCTCGCCCAGCGCCCGGGCTGCGATCTCGGCGAGGCGGAACATCAGGTTCACGCCCAGGCTCATGTTCGGCGCCATGACCACCGGGATCGCGCGGGAAATATCGCGCAGCTCCTCGAGCTCGGCCGGCGAATGTCCGGTGGTTCCGATCACGATCGCACAGGCGCCGGCCCGGCAAAGCCGGGCATGGACCAGCGAGGCGGCCGGCAGCGAGAAGTCGATGGCCACCTGTGCGCCCTCGAGCGCCCTGGCAGCGTCATCGGTCAGGATCACCCCGAGCGCGCTGGTCCCGGCGAGCAGCCCGGCGTCGCTGCCGAGTCCCGGGTCCCCGGGGGCGGCCAGCGCTCCGCTCAGGCGCAGGTCGCCCGCTGCATCGAGCAGCGGAACGATCGCGCGGCCCATGCGCCCGGAAGCCCCGCACATCGCGACGTTCGGCATTGTGGCTACTCCGTGAAGCTGGAGAAGAAGCGCTTCACGCCGTCGAGCCAGCCCTCTTCCCGCGGCCGGTGGCGTTTCGAGTCGCCCTGGATCGACTCCTCGAATCGCTCGAGCAACTCCTTCTGCTCGCGCGAGAGATTGACCGGCGTCTCGACGACGACGCGGCAGAACAGGTCGCCCTTGGCGCCGCCGCGGACCGGCTTGATGCCCTTCTCGCGCAGCCTGAACACGCGGCCCGACTGCGTCTCGGGCGGGACCTTGATCGGCACGTTGCCATCGAGCGTCGGCACTTCGACGCTGCCACCGAGCGCTGCGCGCGCGAAGCTGACCGGGACCTCGCAGGAAAGGTGGCTGCCATCGCGCTGGAAGATCGCGTGCTCGCGCACCCGCACCTCGACGTACAGGTCGCCGGTCGGCCCGCCGTTGCGGCCGGCCTCGCCCTCGCCGGCGAGCCGTATCCGGTCACCGGTATCCACGCCCGCAGGGATCTTCACCGAGAGCTTCTTCTGCCGCCGCACGCGTCCCTGGCCACGGCAGGTCTCGCAAGGGTCACTGACCACCTGGCCCCGACCCTGGCAGCGCGGACAGGTCTGCTGGACCGTGAAGAAACCCTGCTGGATGCGCACCTGCCCGGCGCCCCGGCAGGTTTCGCAGCTGACCGGGGCCGAACCCTGTGCAGAACCGGAACCCTGGCACTCGGCACATTCTCCGAGCGCGCTGAACTCGACCTCGACCGTGTCGCCGAATACTGCCTGCTCGAGATCGAGTTCCAGCTCGTATCGCAGGTCCGCGCCCCGGAAAACCTGCGAGCGGCCGCGCCGCCCGGCCCCGAAAATGTCGCCGAAGACCTCGCCGAAGATGTCGCCAAACGCGTCACGGGGGTCGAAGCCGCCCGGCCCGCCGCCGCGCATGCCGTCCACGCCGGCATGGCCGAACTGGTCGTATGCAGAGCGCTTGCGGCTGTCGGCGAGCGTCTCGTACGCCTCCTTGGCCTCCTTGAACTGCCCCTCGGCCTCGTGATCGCCCGGGTTGCGGTCCGGGTGGTACTTCATGGCGAGGCGGCGGTAGGCCTTCTTGATCTCGGCTTCGGTCGCCGTCCGCGGTACGCCGAGCACCTCGTAGTAGTCACGTTTCGCCATGCAGCTCTCGGTACAGTCCAGGAGAACGGGCACCGCCGCGGGCATCGGGCCCCGCGGCGGTGCTGCTCACTCAGTCCGGACGACTCATGCGGCCGGCCCCTGGTCAGGAGGCCTTGTCGTCCTTGTCCTTCACTTCCTCGAATTCGGCGTCGAGCACCTCGTCCTTGCCTGCCCCGCCGCCGCCAGGGGCCTCACCCGCTGCGCCCTCGCCCGCCTGGCTCGCGTAGGCCTGCTGGGCAATGGCTGCCGAGGCCTCGGCCAGGGCCCGCGCCTTGGTCTCGATAACGTCCTTGTCGTCGTTCTTCAGCGCGCCCTTCAAGTCCGAGATCGCCGATTCGACCTTGGCCCGGTCGCCGGCGCTGACCTTGTCACCGAGGTCGGTCAGCGACTTCTCGGTCGCGTGCAGCAGCGCGTCGGCACGGTTGCGCGACTCCGCCAGCTCGCGGAACTTGCGGTCCTCCTCAGCGTGCGCCTCGGCGTCGCGGACCATGCGCTGGATCTCGTCGTCGGAGAGGCCGCTGGAGGCCTTGATCACGATCCGCTGCTCCTTGCCGGTGGCCTTGTCCTTCGCCGACACGTTGAGGATGCCGTTGGCATCGATGTCGAACGTGACCTCGACCTGCGGCATGCCGCGGGGCGCCGGCGGGATGTCGGACAGGTCGAAGCGGCCGAGCGACTTGTTGTCACTGGCCCGGTCGCGCTCGCCCTGCAGTACGTGGATCGTCACGGCGGTCTGGTTGTCGTCGGCCGTCGAGAACACCTGCGTCGCCTTGGTCGGGATCGTCGTGTTCTTCTCGATCAGCTTGGTCATCACGCCGCCCAGCGTCTCGATGCCGAGTGACAGCGGGGTCACGTCGAGCAACAGGACGTCCTTGACCTCCCCGGTGAGCACGCCTGCCTGGATCGACGCGCCGACCGCGACCGCCTCGTCCGGGTTGACGTCCTTGCGGGGCTCCTTGCCGAAGAAGTCCTTGACGTGCTTCTGGACCAGCGGCATGCGGGTCTGGCCGCCCACCAGGATGACCTCGGAGACGTCGTTGATCGACAGCCCCGCGTCCTTGAGTGCGATCCGGCAGGGCTCGATCGTCTTCTTGACGAGATCCTCGACCAGCGACTCGAGCTTGGCCCGCGTGAGCTTCAGCGTCAGGTGCTTCGGACCGGACGCATCGGCCGTGATGTAGGGCAGGTTGACCTCGGTCTGCTGGCTCGAGGAAAGCTCGATCTTCGCCTTCTCGGCCGCTTCCCTGAGGCGCTGCATCGCGAGCGGGTCACGCCGCACGTCGACCCCGCTCTCCTTCTCGAACTCGGCCGCGATGTAGTCGATCACGCGCTTGTCGAAATCCTCACCGCCGAGGAACGTGTCGCCGTTGGTCGCGAGCACCTCGAACTGGCGCTCACCGTCCACGTCGGCGAACTCGATGATCGAGACGTCGAACGTGCCGCCGCCGAGGTCATAGACCGCGATCTTGCGGTCGCCGCCCGCCTTGTCGAGCCCGTAGGCCAGCGCCGCCGCGGTCGGCTCGTTGATGATTCGCTTGACGGTCAGGCCGGCGATCTGGCCGGCGTCCTTGGTCGCCTGGCGCTGCGAGTCGTTGAAGTAGGCCGGCACCGTGATCACGGCCTCGGTGACCGGCTCGCCGAGGAAATCCTCGGCCGTCTTCTTCATCTTCATCAGCACGCGGGCAGAGATCTCGGGCGGGGCCATCTTCTTGCCGCGCGCCTCGACCCACGCGTCGCCGTTGTCCGCCTTGACGATCCGGTAAGGGACCATGCCGACGTCCTTCTGCACCACCGGGTCGTCATAGCGACGCCCGATCAGGCGCTTGATCGCGTACAGCGTGTTCTCCGGGTTGGTGACCGCCTGTCGCTTCGCCGACTGGCCGACGAGCACCTCGTCGTCCTTGGTGAATGCGACTACGGAAGGCGTGGTGCGATCGCCCTCGCTGTTCTCGATCACGCGGGCCTTGCCGCCCTCCATGATCGCTACGCAGGAGTTCGTGGTACCGAGGTCGATGCCGATGACTTTGGCCATGGAGCAGGTCTCCGAAAAATCTGGAAATTCGATGGGTTTCTAGGTGGGGCCGGCCGGGCCGGATTCAAGCCGCTCCGTCAGCCCTCGCGGGCGATCACGACCCGGGCGGGCCTGAGCAGCCGGCCATTGAGCAGATAGCCCTTCTGGAACACGTCGAGCACGGTCCCCGGGGCGGCTTCGGGCGCCTCGCGGGTGGTCATCGCCTCGTGGAAATCCGGGTTGAAGGCCTCTCCTGCCGGGTCCACGACCGTGACCCCAGCCTTTTCGAAAGCCCGGTCGAGCTGGCGCAGCGTGGCCTGCATGCCCTCGAGCAGCGGGTCGCCCTCCCGCGAGGCCCCGGCAGCGATCCCCAGCTCCAGGCTGTCGCGCACCTCGAGCAGGTCCAGCGCGAACCGCTCGATCCCGAAGCGGTGGGCCGCCTCGATGTCCCGCTGCGCGCGCTTGCGCGTGTTGTCCATCTCCGCGACGGCCCGCAGGTAATCGTTGCGATACGTCTCGGATTCCTGCCGGACCGTGGCGAGCTCGCTGCGCAGCAGCTCCAGCTCGTCAGTCGCCTGGGCCTCGCCTGGCGCAGTCGCGCGCTCGTCCCGATCGTCGTGGAACTCGTCCTGGTCGTTGCTCATGTCTACCTGCCGGGTATGAATCGCAGCCTCGAGCTGCGCCAGGACTCGAATCCTGAGCAAGCTCGCTGCGGGGAAGCTGGGGGCTAGCGACGCGAATTCAAGGCCGACCCGAGCAACCGGGCCGTGACGTCCACTATCGGAATGACCCTGTCGTAGGCCATCCGGGTGGGCCCGATGACACCGAGCACGCCGACCGTCTCGTCGCCGAGCGCATACGGCGCCGTTACGATGCTGCAGTCGTCGAGGATCTGGTAGCCGGATTCCTGCCCGATGAAGATCTGCACCCCTTCGGCGTGCAGCGACAGGTCCAGCAGGTGCAGTATGTCGCGCCTTGCCGTGAACGCTTCGAACAGCCGCCGCAGCTTGTCCACGTTCGACAGTTCCGCGAATTCCATCAGGTTCGTCTCGCCGGCGATCACGTACTCCGGCTCCCCTTCCCGGCTCTCGCCGAGCATCTGCTGGGCGAGGCCGATCGCGTCCCGCATCAGCTGGTTCAGGCGTTCGCCGGTCTGGGCGAGTTCCGCGACCAGATCGGCGCGCACCTGGTGCAGCTCCTTGCCTGCGAACTGCTGGTTCAGGAAATTCGACGCGCTCCTGAGCTCATCGGCGCTGTAGTGCCGGTCCAGGTGCACTATCCGGTTCTGCACGTCCCGGCCGTTGACCACCATCACCGCGAGCACCCGGTTGTCCGACAACGGCAGGAACTCGATCTGGCTCAGCGCCCGATGCGGCTGCCGCGGGATCGTCACGACGCCCGCGAGGTGCGTGATCGAGGACAACGCCTGCGAAACGGCCGCGACGATCGCTTTCGGCTCCTGGCCCTGCTCCTCGTCCAGTCGGCGACGGAGATCCTCGATCACCTCGTCAAGCGCCAGCGCCTGCCGCTGGCGCAGCAGCGTATCGACGAAGAACCGGTAGCCCTTGTCGGTCGGGACGCGGCCGGCCGAGGTATGCGGCGAGCTGACGAAGCCGTACTCCTCTAGATCAGCCATGACATTGCGCACGGTCGCGGAACTGAGCTGCAGTCCCGAGTCGCGCGAGAGCGTGCGCGAACCCACGGGCTGACCCTCGCGGATGTAGCTCTCGACCAGCACCTTGAGAAGGTGCCGGGCCCGTTCGCTGAGCAGGTCTTCGTTAGGATCGGGCGACATCGCGCTAAGTTACTGTCAGAAAAGCTGTTTTTTCCAGGGTACCGTGTTGAAGCTAGCAACCGCGGCGCAGACAAGTCAAGGGCCGCATGCATGCATTCCCACCAGGTTCCTGCACTGGCCGCCCGCGCATCACGCGTGCTAAAAGGCTGGACACACATGAGCACCCCCGCCGCTGCATTTGAAAGGGTTGCGCTGGCCGGTCGCGGGACGGATCCGCGCGTCGGCGCAGCCATGCAGCAGCTTGCTCGACACCTTCGCAGCCTGGGCCGGGTCGTGCTGGCACCCGAGGATGCGGTTCTCGATCTAGCGCCGGGCGACGTCGAGCGGCTCCCGGAAGGCGACCTTGCCGCGGGATCCGACCTGGTCGTAGCGGTGGGCGGCGATGGCGCAATGCTGCATGCGGCGCGGATGGCGGCGAGCGCTGGCGTGCCGGTGCTCGGCGTGAATCTCGGCCGGCTCGGCTTTCTCGCGGACGTGCCGCCGGAACGCATGCTGGACAGCGTCGACGACGCGCTCGCGGGCCGTTGCGTGCCAGAGCAGCGGATGCTGCTGTCTGCCTCAGTGGCCGATTCCGAGGGCGAGGCCAGCGGACTGGCCCTCAACGACGTGGTCGTCAGCAAGGCTGACGGCGGCCGGATGCTGGACCTGCGCACCTGGGTCGATGGCGGCTTCGTGAACACGCACGGCGGCGACGGTTTCATCGTCTCCACCGCCACCGGTTCGACAGCCTACGCGCTCTCCTGCAGCGGGCCCATCGTGCACCCGGGACTCGAGGTGATCGTGCTGGTACCGATCTGCCCTCATACGCTGTCGGACCGACCGCTGGTCGTGAGCGCAGCGAGCCTGATCGAGATAGAGCTCGTGGAGCGATCCGACACTCGTGCCCAGATCATCTGCGACGGGCTGGTGCTGCGCGACCTCGAGCCGGGCACGAGGCTGCGGGTCGCCCGCGCCCCGTTCACGGCCACGCTGCTGCATCCGCCCGGCCACGATTACTTCAGGATCCTGCGCTCCAAGCTGCACTGGGGGCGCGGGCCTCGCGGGGGCGAGCCGCCGGCGGACTGAACGCGGATGCTGACGCAGCTCCAGATCCGGGACTTCGCCATCGTCGAGCAGGTCGAGCTCGACCTCGGCCCGGGCTTCACCGCGCTCACCGGCGAAACCGGAGCCGGCAAGTCCATACTCGTCGATGCGCTGATGCTGGCCGTGGGGGGCCGCGCCGACAGCGGCTGCGTGCGCCACGGCAGCGAACGGGCCGAAATAACCGCTGTGTTCGACGTCACCGGCAACCAGCCCGCGACGGCCTGGCTGGCAGAGCAGTCGATCGAGCACGACGGCGAATGCGTGCTGCGCCGCGTCGTGGGCTCGGACGGTCGCAGCCGGGCCTACGTGAACGGCCGCAGCGTCGCGATCCAGTCGCTGCGCGAGCTGGGTGCGCTGCTGGTGGACGTGCACGGCCAGCTCGAGTTCCAGTCGCTGACCCGGCGCGGCCAGCAGCGCCGGCTGCTGGACGAAGCCGGCGGACTCGGGGCGGAGGTCGCTGCCGTCGGCGCCGCGTTCCGGGACTGGCATGAACTCAGCCGCGAGCGAGAGCACCTCGAGCAGCGCTCTGCCGACCGTGAGGCGAGGCTCGACCTGCTCTCTCACTACGTCGCCGAACTCGATGCGCTCGATCCAAGGCAAGGGGAAATCGAGTCGCTGCTCGAAGAGCGGCGCCGCATATCGGCGATCGGGCGGCTGGCCGGCGGCGCGGCCGAGCTCGAGCAATTGCTCGGGGGTGATGGCGGCGCCGAGCAGGCGCTCGGCCGCGCTCAGTCCGTCGCGAGGCCGCTGCTGCCGCTCGATCCGGCGCTGGAGTCCATTGAGCGGCTGGTCGGGGAAGCCGCGATCGCCTGCCGCGAGGCGCTAGGCGAGCTCGGCCGCTACGCGACCTCGCTCGAGGCCGAACCGGGTCGGCTCGAGGCGATCGAATCGCGGCTGGCCGCGCTCGAATCGGTAGCTCGCAAGCACCGGGTCGAGCCCGGGTCGCTGGTCCAGCTGCGCGATACGCTGTCCGCGGAGCACGCGGCACTGCGCGAGTCCGCTACGAGCCTCGCGCAACTCGACCGCAGGCTGGCGGAGAAGCGCGAAGACTACCGGCGGGCCGCCGAGCGGCTCAGCTTGGCGCGCCGCGCGGCCGCGCAATCGCTCGATGCGGGTGTTTCGTCGCTGATGCAGCAGCTCGGGATGCCGGGCGGCGTATTCGAGACGCGGCTCGCGCTGCGCGAGCCGCCGGAGCCGTCCGAATCCGGCGCGGACGAGATCGAGTTCCTGGTCTCGGCCAATCCCGGGCAACCGCCGGGGCCGCTGGCCAGGGTCGCCTCCGGCGGCGAGCTCTCGCGCATCAGCCTCGCGCTGCAAGTGGCCACGCTGAGCGCCGCACATCTTCCCTCGCTGGTGTTCGACGAGGTCGATGCCGGGGTCGGGGGCGCGGTAGCCGAGATGGTGGGCCGCCAGCTGCGGGCCCTCTCCGAAGCGGGCCAGGTGCTGTGCGTCACGCACCTGCCCCAGGTGGCCTGCCAGGCCGGCCAGCAGGTTCGCGTCAGCAAGCTCACGCAGGACGGGATGACGCTCACCCGGGTCGAGCCCCTGGAGCCGGAGGCCAGGGTCGAGGAGATCGCCAGGATGCTCGGCGGCGCCCGGATTACCGAGCGAACGCGGGAACATGCGCGGGAAATGCTCCAGTCGGCGCGGTCAGGAGATCCGGGCCCGCAAGCGCCGCAGGCTACTTCGTCTCGCGGTAGGGGCAGTCCTCGCGCACGCAGTGGCCGTGCAGGGTCAGCGAGTGGTCGGCCAGCGTGAAGCCCAGCCGGGCCGCGACGGCCTTCTGACGGGTCTCGATCTCCTCGTCGGTGAACTCCTCGACGTGCCCGCAGTCGATGCAGACGATATGGTCGTGATGCTCGCCCTCGTTCAACTCGAATACCGCGCTGCCGCCCTCGAAGCGGTGGCGCGTCACGAGCCCCGCCGACTCGAACTGGGTCAGCACGCGATATACGGTAGCCAGCCCGATGTCCTCGTTGGACTCGAGCAGGCGCCGGTAGACGTCCTCGGCGCTCATGTGCCGGGGCTGGCTGCCCGCGAGGATCTCGAGGATCTTCATGCGCGGGGTCGTCACCTTGAGCCCGGCTTCCCGCAGTTGAATCGGCTCCACCACAGATCTCCCCTCGCTTCCGGCCGGCGTCGGCGGGCTTGCTGTATGATCCGCGCCCATTATGTCCGGCATGAACCGGCAACTCCAGACAGATGACCGCCCCTAGCACCAGCCTCCCGATCAGACGCCTCGTGCCAGCTGCAGTGCTGGTCGCCCTGGCCACCGCGGCACTCACCCTTTCCGGCTGCGTGTACCGTCCCACGATCCAGCAGGGCAACCTGCTGAAGACCGACGATGTCGACCAGGTGACCGAGGGCATGTCGCGCACGCAGGTCCGCTACCTGCTCGGCACCCCGATGATCAGCGACCCGTTCGATCCGCAGCGCTGGGACTACGTTTACCGCCTGACGACGGGGAGAAAGCGCAACACCGTGGACGCGCATTTCGTCGTCTACTTCGAGGGCGACAACGTGAGCCGCGTCGAGAAGGTCGCCGTGCCGGGGTCTTACGTTCCAACCGACAACGAAACGGAAGCGATCAAGAGCCAGACCGAGGCGGCCGAGTCCGCGCTCGACTCGGTACGCGAGCCCCCGCCGCCGCCGTCGATCGAGCCAGCCCGGCCGGACGCGGGGCGCCCCGGCAACTGACGGCGGCTGGCGGGCCCGGTTGTTCAGCCCCGGCGCTGGCGATCATGGTCCGCCCTTCGCGCAGCGAGGCGCCTTCTCGTTTCGCGTGGATCGGCGCGCAACGGCCGGTAGATCTCCACCCGATCCCCGGGCTCGAGGAGCCGATCGGGTTCCACCTTGCGCCCGTAGATGCCGAGGTCGAGCCGGCCCTCATCGAGTTCCGGGCACTCGCGCAGGATTCCTGACGCCCTCACCGCGGCGATCGCGGAGAGATCCGGCGCCAGCGCGAGCCTCACGACGCGCTGCCTCTCGGGCTTCGCATAGGCGACCTCGATCCAGTCGACGTCAGGCGCCGCCATACAATACCCGCGCGCGCGCGACGAAAGCGTCGATCAAGGTCCCGCAGCTCTGCTCGAAGGAGCGGCCAAAGACCAGCGAGACGACCGCGCTGGCGAACTCGAAACGCATCTCGAGGTCGATGCGCGTGCCTGCCTCGCCGATCGGCTCGAACGCCCAGCGGCCCTCGAGCACGCGGAAACGGACCCTCGACCAGGCTGAGGCTCATCGCCTCCGGTCGCCGAAACGTATTGCGCGTCGTGAAACGCTCGCGCCGGCCGCCCCGCTGCATCGTCGAGGCTCGCGAGCAATTCCGTTTCGGACTTCTGGTGCAGCTCGGCGGCCTGCACCCAGGGCAGGAACTGAGGGTAGCGCTCAACGTCCACGACGAGATCGAACATCTGCTCGGGCGTGAACCTGACGAGCGCGGAGCGCCGGACTTCGCGTATGGCCATGCGTTGGAGAATACTGAACGCGCCGCAAGTGTATGCGGTATGGCTAGAATGCGCGACCGACCCGGCGCGACCCGAATGCCAGCACGCAGCAAGGACAAACAGGATCCAGCCATCGCGCTCAACAAGCGCGCGAGGCACGAGTATTTCATCGAGGACAACTTCGAGGCCGGGCTGGCGCTGCAGGGCTGGGAGGTGAAGAGCCTGCGGGCCGGCCGCGCCCAGATTGCGGAATCCTACGTGCTGATCAAGGACGGCGAGGCCTGGCTGTTCGGCGCCCACATCTCGCCGCTGCCGACCACGTCGACCCACGTGGTCGCGGACCCGACCCGCAGCCGCAAGCTGCTGCTGCACCGCGAGGAACTCGACCGGCTGGTCGGCGCGGTCGAACGCCGTGGCTACACGCTGGTGCCGCTCAAGCTCTACTGGAAGAAGGGCAAGGTGAAGGCGGAAATCGGCCTCGCCAAGGGCAAGAAGGCCCACGACAAGCGTGCGACCGAGAAGGACCGGGACTGGCAGCGGGAGAAGTCGCGGATCGTTAAAGGATTCAAGAGGTAGCGGATAGGGACTGGCGGGTAGCGGTTAGCGGCGAAAAGGGACTCCGTCGCGTCCGTCCCCCGCCAATCACGATCCGCTAGTCGCTACCCGCTTCCGCCCTTGCATTCCCCCCCCGCACCCCTACACTAGGTACCTTGAATCTGGGGGCGACCGGTTTCGACGTGGGTCGCGAAACTCCAGGTGCATGCCGAGGTGCAGGTCTCCTCGTAAAACAACTTGCAAACTTTTAGTTGCCAACGACGACAACTACGCACTCGCTGCTTAATACCCAGTAGGGTGCCGTCTGAACTGAGGCCGTGCTTGTGCGCTCAGGTTTCGGGCGTAATCTCTCACAAGATCGCGGAATCGGTGTGCTGAGGGCCGACCCGCTAAAACTAACCTGAGCTGGTTGTACGTCTTCCCTGCCCGTGGGGTAGCGTGCAACGAGAACAAACGCGGGATACGCATGTAGAGCCTGGAATGTAGGGCTTGCGGACGCGGGTTCGATTCCCGCCGCCTCCACCATCTTCGAGGCCGGTCTGGAATGGTCCAGACTGGCCTTTGTCGTTCTGGATCAAGGCTTTCCGCGCTTGCGTGAAAACCGGCGACTGGTCCGCGCTGGCCCTCGGCAGCCCCCGCCGGGGTACCGTTGCGGCACATCCCGGGCACAAGCGCCCTCTTCCCCCTGCCGAACAAATTGGGCGTTTCCCAGGCAATGGCGCCCGCGCGCAGGCAGCGTCGTTTCCCGTCAAACTGGGGTGCCGTGCCGTGATCCACCGTCAGCGACACGGGCGTCGAGCCGCTATCAAGCAGCCGTTCCAGGGACGCAGCGACGTTCTGCCCGGTCAGTGAGAAGCCCACCTCGATCAGTGGACTCTCGCGACTCAACTGATCGACCACCGAACGCCGTCTGGTCTTTCGCTTGGCTCTTGCGGCTGTACGTCGAGCGTGAGAACTGCGGCAGGTGGCAGGCCTTGCGGGTGCTCACCTGGTATCGCTCCTTGATCCAGCCGACCAGGGCGCGGCACGTGGCCGGCTTCAGAGCTTTTTTCACACCACCTCGCCCAGGATGTGCTGGTCCAGCGTCAGGTCCACCACCACCCGCTTGAGCCGGGCGTTCTCGTCCCTCAGCAATCCCAACTCGCGCAACTCTGTCAGGTCCAGCTTCGCGTACTTCTTCTTCCAGATGCAGAAGCTCGCCTCGCTTACCCCGAACTGTCGGCACCCATGCTCGGCTATCATGCCGCCAAGCATGAGTTGAGTGGTTGCAGTCAATTAAGCAGACAACGTTCTGCCGGCCTCGCGTACTCCCAGAAGAAAAAGCAGACCCGCCGCGAGACGTTCCTGACCGAGATGGACCAGGTGATTCCCTAGGATAACCTCTGTGCCCTCATCGAGCCGCACTACCCGAAGCCGACGAAGACTCGCGGGGGTCGCGTACCGATGCCGCTGCTGACCAAGCTTCGCGTCTACTGCCTGCAGCAGTTTTACGACCTGTCCGATCCCGGCGCGGAAGAAGCGCTCTACGATTCAGAATCTATGCGCCGCGTGGCTCACTGGCTTCGCCCTCGATCTGTGCTTTCCCAATCAAATAAGACTACCCTTTAAATATGCGCCGAGAAATCTCGTCTGTTTATGCGCCGGATGCCCGGCCATCAGCAAGGCAAAACCGAAGTCTCTTCAGGGAGAAACGGAAATTGAACGCACTTACCAACAGATTTTGTATCACTGCTCTGTGCAGTGGCATCTTTATGAGCTTGCTAGTGGCATGCTCGACCAATGACGACCCCGTTGCCTCTGACGACAAGTCGGCCGACAAGGCGGGTATTTCCGCGCCAGGCATTGTCGAAACCAGGAAAATCGCAGAGGACGGTTTCCTCTACGGATTGCCAATTGTAATGAACTACGCAGTTATGAACGAATTCTGTGTGGACAAGAACTCCGGCCAATACAAGGCTCCGTTCAATACGGTGTTCAACGAAACCCGTGTCTTTACCTACAAGGATACGGCGGTAGTCACGCCCAACGCGGACACACCCTATTCGATGATGTGGCTTGATCTGCGCACGGAGCCCATGGTGATCTCGGTGCCGGCAGTGCCAAAAGAGCGCTACTACTCGCTGCAGTTGATTGACGGCAACACCTACAACTATGGCTACATTGGCAGTCGTGCAACGGGCTCCGAAGCAGGCAGTTATCTCATTGTCGGTCCAGGCTGGAAAGGCGACAAGCCTGCAGGCATCGAGAAGGTGTTTCAATCTTCAACACCCTTCTCGCTCACAGTTATCCGCACCCAGTTGTTCAACCCCGATGACATGCCGAACGTTATAGAGGTGCAGGCGGGATACCAGTTGCAGCCACTCTCGGCATTCCTGAACCAGCCCGCACCGCCCGCCGCAGCGAAGATTGACTTCGTCCCGGCCACCACGAAGGGCATCAGGGAGAATTTCTTCGCCTATCTCGATGCCGCCCTCGAGTTCGTGCCGGTCACACCGGAGAACAAGGAGATCCGCGACAGACTTGCCAGTGTAGGGATCGGTCCGGGAAAGACCATTGATCTGAAGGATCTCTCGCCGGAGCACAGAGAAGCCCTCAAAGCTGTCGCCCTATTGTCAATGAAGGAAGGCGGCGACCAAGTGAAGACCTATCTCGATTCGGGAATGGACAATATCAACGGCTGGAGATTGGGCGCACTCTTTGGCGACAGCTCATTCTATGCGGGTGATTGGCTGAAACGCTCCGCCGCCGCCGTGGGCGGTATCTACGGTAACGACGCTGAAGAAGCCGTGTATCCCATGGCCCGCACTGGTTGGCGTCGCGGGCAGTGTTCGTCCAGTTGATCGGCCTCCTCCGGCCGGAAATTGCGGGTGACAGCCAGTCCGTCGCAACACTTCTCTGGGCGCGGGGTGTTTGATCGAAACAAAACTCTGTGGGCAAGTTGGGGGTTGGCGTGGAACGATTTTCACGCCTGGTTCGGCGGTGACACGGGTTACAACGATAAACAGTTCAAGGAGATTGGCTCGCGTCTTGGCCCGTTTGATCTAGGCATTGTTCCAATAGGTGCTTATGAGTCCAGATGGTTTATGTCTGACCGTACACGTGAATCCTGAGGAGGCGCTTTTGATCCGATCGCGACATTGGTGCGCGAGCGTCGATGGGAATTCATTGGGGGGGCATTTGTATTGGCCGGTGAGGGTGTGCTGACTTCACCAATCGCGTTAGCGAACGCTCGTGCGTCGCATGGGTTAAAAGCCGAAGACTTTGACACGTTTGCAGTGGGAGAGACACGTCACTACGAAGCGCAAGGTCAGTTCGCCAGTGTAATCGAACCATGATAAAGGTATCGCTCAGCCTACTGGTCTCAACTGCCAGCGCGTCAAGCAACTTTCCTCCGCGTCATTTTCATGCGTTCGGCATCGAGGGTCAATTTACCCTATGACCACCATTGGCCGGGGATTGCCTGATCTGCTCAAAATCGCCGACTGTCTTAGTACTCTGAAACTCACCGTAGCTGGAAAATCAGCCAGCAGGCAAAGTCGACCCTAAGGCGACGTACAGGGTATTGAGGTAATCTTTCGTAACGAGAAGAGGTCGAGGGGCGAGTATGGGTGGTCTATCCAAGATCTGGGGGCGATTGGCGAATTCGTTGGTTCGATCTTCGTAGTAGTCACGCTGGTTTATCTAGTAGTCCAAGTTCGCCAAAACAGCCAATCGATTAGATCTCAGTCACGCTATCAGGTGCTAGAAGCATTGGCAGCAGATCTGAAAGCCACATGCAACTCAGAGTACTTTGCCTTGAGAAATAGGGTCTCGACAGGGGACGCCTCATCCGACGATGTTCTCCAGTGGAATTTGAACTTTGGCCGCTTTTCTAAGCCATATGGAGATCCTATTTCATGAGCTGTCAGATGAGTCGCTACCTGAAGAGTTTAGGAGGCCACTTCGAGTGCGAACAGCCGCGCTATTGCTATTGCCGCAAGGGACTCAGGTTTGGGAATTTTCTCAACCGCTTTTTACCCAGTCATTCCGAGATTTTGTAGACGGTGTTGCCAAAGAAAATGTCCATGAAATCGTTGCTGACGGATTCATGGGGAGTGACAAGTTTCTAAGGACAAAGTAATTCCCATTGAACGATCAAAGCGCGAGCGACTGCATTTCTGAAAGCTGTCATCGATTGATTTTCAGGAACATGTGCAAAACACTCAATTTAACATGGTGATCTTGGTGTGAGGCGTTGCGAATCATTGCGTCACGCCCGCAGTCCTACGAACTTTCGTTGAGAATGAAGAATATGAACGCAGAAAACAGTCTCGCCCTGATGAATCAGTACCGTTACGCAATCGATTCCGGCGATCTTAGGTCATTCGCGCGCCTGTTCGAGCACGCACAATGGATTGCGGAGGGACAGACGCCAGGCGAGGATTCGTTGTCCAATATCATTCTCTATTCAGATGGGACCCCTAAAACCAAGCACACTACCAGCAACGTCACATTAGATATCGATGAAGAGACCGGTACGGCGAAGGCTCATTGTTACGTTACAGTCTTCCAGCAAACCGATGAATTTCCATTGCAACCGATCTTCAGCGGCGATTACCACGATGAGTTTGAGTGCGTTGATGGAAAATGGCGTTTCACCAGGCGAGAGATCAGAAACTCTCTGATTGGTGATATGACTGCGCATTTGAGAAATCCCTCAGCAACAATACCAGGCGCCTGATGGTTCAAACATCCACCGACGCTACAGAGTACGGATTGGAACGCTGGAATACCTAGTCGGAGTGGGCTTTGTCAATCTCGCTGAAAATACCCATCATGAACAAGTTGAATTTGTAGCCTGGATCAGCCGTCCAGGTGGACATTGCTGCCTTTACCTCTGGCATCGAGGCAACGTATTGAAGCGAATAGGAAAAACAACGTGTCTTTTCCCCTGTTGCCAGGAGTATGGAAGGAGTCGGCGTAGCAGGCAGTGTTCGTGCAGTTGATCGGCCTCTATCGGGGCGGCGTAGGGATCGCACGCCGGTTGTAGCGGGACGGGGGAGTCCACCCGGGTATTTCCTGGTTGGTCGCCGTTTTGTGTTTGTTGCCGAAAAACTGGGGTCGACTGGAAAATACTCGGGTATGACGGGTATAGGCCAAAGCGCGGGCCGACTCGGGTGTCGCGCGCGAACCGGTGTGGTGACCCCTATTCAGCGTTTTGGTAGTACGCTCCAACTAAGGCGAGTCCTGGATCGTGACGCTGATCGACACGGATCCATTGCTCGCTCGCGCGCCACTGACGCCCAGAGTTGCGCCATTTTCAGTGACCGCCGTACCGTACCACTGCGATTGTGCATACATTGCCAAGTCAACGGAGGTTGGGCCCACGAACGGACCCAGGAAATGTTGGGCGGTGGTGACGTCGGCAGCTCCCGTGCAGCGCGGAGTGCCCTCGTTCCATCCGTAAATCTGATACTCATCCTCGTCCACAACCGTCAGAGCAGGGCACAGCTCCACCCGATCGCCATTGGTCGCCACATGAACCGACGTACCGATTGCGGCGTTGAGGCTGGCCATAACACTGACCTGCACGCCCTCGGGAACAAGCAACTCCCATCTCTGAACAGCCCCTGCGGCAGTCTCGATGTGCGCATAGCGCTGCAAAACGTCGGGAGGATCGCTCAAGTTGATCCCTGCCCCGGAGCTGACGGAGACGTTGGCGGACAGCGCAGCCAATTGGTCGCCCGCCGAGAGTGATTCACTCACGGTAACCGAGGTTACCGAATTCGCAGTGACGCTGGCACCGGCAAGGCTTTGGTTGCAAACACTCGATACGTTGGCTGATTGCGCCGGATCCGGCAGCGGCGCTTGGGAAATGGTCTGAAAATCCTGATCTTCCGTACTGGTATCAGGTTCATGAAACAACGATGCGCGGCACTGGGCGCTGATGTAGCCGTTGCGCGACAACAGTCTCACGCTGGCCGATAGCGTTGCTGGACAAAGGCCAAGCTGACGATAAGGCGCAAGCGTTTCAGCAAGGCCGCCTGTCGCGCCCGTGTACAGCGGTGTGTATGCGTAGTAGCAGGCGACATCGTAATCCGATGCATTCGACTCGTTGAAGGTGATCGTCGCGCCGTCCATGTCGAGCGTGACCGCTGCATCTATGACGCCATTGACATCCAGATCAAATGGCGCTCGGGTCATGCCGCCGGAGAATCCGTCGCCGTTGAAATCGAAGCGACCGTAGTTGAAGGCACCTGCAGCGGTATCGAGTTGGGAGAGCACGTCATCCAAATCGTCCTCCCGATACTGCCCACTCGAGTCGACATCGAGCAGCGTCCCGCGCACAGACACGTTTGGCAGATTCCCGCTCACGAGCGCCGCGGCATCGTCCAGTGCGAGCACCGCGGCGTACGCATCAATCAGCGGTGCGGGCGTTGGCCAGGTAGAGCAGTCGTCGTTGACCACCACCGACACAGGTCGCGCGCTGCTGATCAGAATCGACTTCAACTGCTGCGGCGAAAGCGTCGGATCGATCGACAGCAGCATGGCCGCAAGCCCTGCCGCCTGCGGCGTGGCCATCGAGGTACCCGATTCTAATCCGGCAGCACCGCTCGCCGCGGTAAATGAGTACGCGTCTACACCCGACCCCGCCAGATGACCGCCATGAAACGAACTCCCGTGCAGGCATGTCGTACCGAACGGCTCCGGGGCCGCCCATACGTTTTCGACGACTACCGTGTTCGTCAGGGCCGGTACCGGCGTTCCGATGCCGTCAACCAGATCGGTGCGCAGCGCAGCAGCGCCAGCCACCGATCCAACGGCTGCGTCCGCGGCGGCGTATGGCGCTTCGATGTTGTTGGCCGCCACAAAGTGAACGAATGAATTCTCGAGTTCAAATTCACGCACCTTGAGCGCCCACCATGCCCCTCTGCTTCGCACCACCGCCAAGGGAACGCACGTCGAGTCAACGGTACAGCCGTACCCCAGGCTCTCGCTGAAGATCACGGTAGTCGGGTCTGCGCTCGCGATGTTGCGCAGCCGATTGATCGCCGCATTTCTCGCATCCAGCGGATCGACCTTTGTTAAGTCAACCACACTGAGTAATAGCGGCCCCGCGAGCATGCCGGTGACGCGTCCGGGCCAGGAGTCATCACCCCCGAATCGACCGGCGAGTATCCCCGCGACGTGATAGCCGTGGGCGTCGAGGTTTCCGACGCCGAAATCATCGACCGCATTGCCGAGGTATTCGTAGTCGAGGTTGCCATCGGGTGCGCCGTCGCCGAAGTAGTCCATGATGATGACGGTGGGCACATCTCCTGCCGCTGCGCGGACGTTCCACGCCGCGGGGCCCGCACCGCCGTATGCGTGCCGATCACGCTATGAAGTGTCTCCACGTCCGGCATGTTGTTCGGCACAGCGGAAGTCGCTGGTAACACTGCACGGGACACGAACCAGACGAAGGGCTCGGCTTCGAGACCCGCCACGATTCCGTCCAGTGCCGCGAGGGTACCCGGATCGGGATGCGTACCACGACGCCTTCCAGCCCTAGAAGTGCCGAGGTGATGCTCGCGTTGATCCGCGTGAGCAGGCCGTTGGCCTGGGCAACCGTTGCCGTGGGTCTGAATACGATTTCGAGTTTGGTGCGGACGATCTCCTGACCCAACGCATCGACGCTGACCTCGCCGCTTACGTAGGTGTCGCCCGTGTCGATATCGACCAACACGCTTTTCACCGTCGCATTGGCAGCTCCGACGATGGGTCCGGAGGTTGGTGCGGGCGGCGGAGCTGGTGACGCGGACGGCGGAGCGACCGGCGGAGCTGGCGGCGCATCATCGCTATTGGCATTGCAGCCACCCAACAACAAAACGACGGTCAGCAGCACAGCGATTCGAAGATGCATGGGTTGGTACCAGCAAGAGAGGTGCCAACTAATCTAGAGTGCGCGGCCGCGCACCGGTATGCCTCGAACTAGGTATGTACGACTCAAGGTGTGAGAAGGGGAGCTTAGGTCGATCCTATCGATCAGTTTGCTGGGGCGGCGGACACGCGGATTCATAAGCACGATCTGGGCAAGATACTTTGTTAGCATATTGATATACAAGAAAGACCGCGTTCACAACACCGTCAGCTGCCGCCGCATGCTCGGACGCGCATGCGGCTTCATCGCCTACACGATGGGTGGCCGCGCTGGCCAACATTCTGGTGACCAGCGTCTTCGGAGTCACCACTTCCATTGCGAATAGGAAAAATAACGTGTCTTTTCCGCTGTTGCCAGGAGTATGGAAGGAGTCGGCGTAGCAGGCAGTGTTCGTGCAGTTGATCGGCCTCTATCGGGGCGGCGTAGGGATCGCACGCCTGTTGTAGCGGTTGTCGTACGGGTGTAGGGGTGAAACGGGAAGCCGAGAAATGGTACGCGCGGACGGGACGGTTGCCCGGGAGTTATTGGCGTTTGCCGAACAGATCTGGATAGGTTGTATCAGACTGCGCGCGTCGTGGCGGCAGCCGTGGTGGTGCGCGCTTCTGAACGTGATCGAGGATCTTGCGGATGAGGTCTGGATCGGTGACATCGGCAATCACGCGAAGCTGGCCGCCGCAATGCGGGCAGAGGCTGATGTCGATTTCAAAAACGCGCTTCAATCGCTGGGCCCAGGTCAGCGGCGCGGTGAGGTGACCGTTGTCGTCGCTGTGTGATTCTGTGGGATAGCGCGGCCCGGTCGCCGGCGCAGCGGCAGTGGCCGAATCTTTGCGCTTCCTACGCCGGCGAGCCTCTGCTGGCGTCGGCACGATCGCTTGGCGCAGGGGTGAGCTTGGGGCAAAGACGCTCGAGCCGATCGCGCTGGTGGGCCTGGCAAGAAACGGCGCAGTTGAGGGAGAAACCGTTCTGATTGGCGGTGAACGGCTTGGGTGTCGAGTCGGTTCGGGCCAGGGTCGGGTTCTTGAGCGTGAGGGTTCTGCCGCCGGCCCCCCGTCCGACCGCGACGCGATACCGGATCGACGCGGCGTTCAGATGGTCCAGTGTGTCCATGGGTTCCAGATCGAGCCAGGGCTGTTCGGGGTCCTCGACCAGCAGCCCGTCGCGAGTAAGCCTGCGGACGATGCGCCGGACGAGCCGATTGAGGAGACGCTCGAGGCTCCGCGCGTCAGGCGCCCCGGCGCGATGGAACCGGGGTCGGTTCTGCTCCAGCGTGTACACCCCATCCAGAACCAGCATGTGCAGGTGGATGTTCAGGTTCAGGGCGCTGCCCAAACGCTGGATCAGGGTGACGACCCCGGTGCGTGCGCCGCAGGAAGGGCAGAAGCCCCGGCGTTTGCAGGAGAAAGCCACGAGGTGCTCATGACGGCAGCCGTTGCACTTCACCCGAACAAAGCCGTGTTCGAGCCGCCCGCATCGCAGGTAGTCGTGGAACTCGGTCAGCACGAATCGAGGCAGTTGCACCTCGTGACGCTGCAATTCATCCCGCAGGGCCGGAAGATGCTGTTCGACGATGGGATAGAGCGGCGTGTTCTCCGGTTGATGGCGCTGGTAGCGGCGGCCTGCGCCGATGGTCCGGTTGCCGGGAACAGTTTCCATCGGACAATGATGGCCGGCGAGGGCGGTCTATCTCAGAGATCGATTGCCCGGATATGCGTGAGATTCGCTAGTCAATCGCACGCCGCGAGCGCGGCGGGCATGGACGCCCGCCCTGGGGCCGGGTTCGAAGGGTAGCTTCGCGCCAGGGACGGCGAGAACAACGGTGAGCGCGGTAGCATCCCGCCGCCTCCACCAAAAAAGCGAAAAAGGCCCCAGCGGGCCTTTTTGCTTTTTGATGAAGACGTTGAGCTGAACACGCGTGCCTAGGCCTGGCTTCCGAATGGGCAGGACCGGGTTTCGATTGAATCGTTGCGATGTTTGAGCTAATTTCCTCCTGCATTTTCCCTTGGAGATCTATCAGGTGACTACCAAATCTAACCCAGACGCAGGGGTGCTTCTGCGCATCGCACCCGCACTCGTCTTTATTATGCTGATCCTGACCGGATGCGGAAGCTCGCCGCCGGTAGCGGTGGAAAAATCCATGATCCTGCACGGAAAGATGTATCAGGTTGCTCGATATTCCACCTATGCGGCTATTGTAGAAGGCCAGCTACCCAACGGTGAGGTAGTGGGGCTGACGAACGTGAAAAGGGCGCAGTTCAACGACTACCTCAAACAGGGCTCGCCGATTCAGGTCACCACCAAGTTCGTTATGGATGATACGAATATCGTTTACGAATCCAAAACCGTGAAAGGCTATAGCGAGCTTTCGAGCATGGCCAGTGCGTTGAACCGCGCTGCCAAGAAATTCAGCAGGTTCATGGACGACCCCGGCGAGTCTCAATTGAAACTCGACTGAGGTTTGCCTGGCGCTTCAGGCCGTGCTGTCGCTGCAGCCATTCGTTACTACGCCGTTCATCGCCCCGATACGTCGAAGACCTCGGTTCTCACGAGTCTCGCACTGATCAGTGTCGTAATGGTGCTGCTTCTTGTCGGGAATTTTCTGCAGGTAGGAGTATGGGCGCTCGTGTTCGTGCAGCTCGATGAATTCTCAAGTCTCATCGAGGCCTTCTATCACCCTGCAGTAAACTTCTCCACACTCGGATATGACGTTGTTATCCTGCCGGCCTGTTATCGAACGATGGAAGATACGGGGCCTTGCGTTCGACGCTTTCTGAGCGCAGCAGATCGATTGCGCAATCGTTCCAGGCCCGCCATTGCAATCCAGGCGTAGGCAGCAACCGCAACAAACAGTGCCATCCGAACCGCAAACGCCTGATAGACGTCCTTGCCATTCGCGCTGTCTTGCACTGCGGATCCCAGCAGTATGATCATCGTCGCACCGGCGTTCTGCCAGAAGGGTGCGGGAAACCGCGATCTCGCAAGTCCGTAGAGCCTGCTTCCCAGTAGCAGTCCGAACAGAAGCATCCACAGGAAGAACATCCATAGCTCGACCGCAAGTCCGAGTGCGAACCAGAAGACGATTGCGAGGCACCCACCGGCGAAGGTAGAGCCGAGCAATTCGCGCCCTGCATAACGCGCGTCGACCATCGACGATTGCTGAGCGAGAGAGACCGATTTGATGATTATGGGAAGATAGGCTGACGGATTCGTCAATGCGAGCAGATAGGCAGGCATCACGATCAATGTCGCACGCAGCGCGATCCAGTTGTCGAGGGCAGGTTGAGGTTCAGGCGCGGATCGTGGAATCTCTGTCCCATCTTCGGGAAACCAGGGATAGACGACCCAGTTGCACAGTACAGCGATTCCGATACCCA
>CAVYAL010000008.1:0-5620 GCA_963766505.1 uncultured Gammaproteobacteria bacterium | reverse complement strand
AGGCGACCGGCTGGACGGGCTCAGGCACGCCAAGCTCGACGTAGCCGTCATCCGCGTAGCCAAGGTCCACCGTGGCAAAGTCCTCGGATGCAATCTTGAAGTAGTGACCGCCGGTGGTCAGTTCGACGTCAGCGACGTATTGGTTGGCTGCGGCATCGAACTTCATCTCGTGGCCCAGGCTCCAGGCGTTGAACGAGCCGCGCACGAAGATATCGACCTCGTAGGGTGGCTCGAAGACCGGCTTGCCGCCCGCGTCAGCCTGCGGCAGGCCAAGTCCGAGGAGCGCCGCCGCACTGAATGCGGCGAGCATGATCGATCTCAGAGATCTCATGGGTGTCCCCTCCATTGGGTGCATCAGCGCGACGGCTCCTTGGCCGTCGTGTCCCGCCCGGCGCGGGGGTCCGCCGAGTACGCATCTGCACCTGGAAGGCCAGAACCCGCGTCCGCGTCGGTGACCGGCCAGACTCCATCTTTCTACACCTTCCGCAGGTCGGCGGAAATCGTGACTTTTCTCGATCCAGAGCTGATTTCCCGGGGTCGAGTGAGCCGCCGACTGGCGGGCTGTTCCGCCACGCGCGCTGCTGCCGTCGTCGGAGCGGGTGGCGCAGGAACTGGCGATCGACGAGATCACCGTGCAGTCGGCATTCGCGCGCCTGCTGGAGGCGGGGCTGGTCGCGGTCGGTGAGGGCGGGATCCTCAGCATTGCGAGCCGAGGGGAGCGGAGGAGCGTCGGCGATGACACTCAGATGCGCTTCGAGACGTCGCTGCTGAAGGCGCTGCGGGAAGCGCATGCGCGGGGCCTTACGAGCACCGAGGCGACCGGGATGTTCAAGGCGGCGCTCAAGCAGCTCGGGGAGATCGAGCAGCACAGGCAGCGGAGTCGAAACCGGAAACTAGACGGGGACCCGGATGATTGAGGGAGAGGGCCGTGGGGTGTACGTGGGCGGTAGCCATCTGCGCGTCGGCTGGGAACTGCAGAATCACCCGAACGGGTGATACTTCGGCGACGCGATCCTTGCTAGTGTTATTTGGGCCGGCGAGTCCGGTTGCCCTTAGTGCATTGCCAAGAGTGCCGGTAGCGCCCGCTGCGTAATGCTGGTGCCCGAAGTGGAAGGTCAGTACATGGTGGGCGCGTATGCCCGGCGGACCCGGCGCGGCGGAGCCCTGCTCGGCTGACAAAAGCGACTGATATCTCGCCGGGTGGGCGACAAAGCTCAGATCAGAAATGATTGCGTAGATTTTCAAATTGCCTATTCAGAGGGAGTACTAAATGGCCATCACCAAAGAACGCGCCGTCCGTTCCGCCAAGCTGCGGCTGGTTACCGGCGCGGACATGCCCGTGCTCACGGCCACCATGCCGCCTGATGCCAGCCGGGCCGACTTCGCAAAGGTCGGCGCGCATGCTTTTGACCTGATCTCCAAGCTCACCGGGCACCCCTGCCTGTCGGGGCGCTTCCGCTTCGAGTTCGAGGATCTCTTCGTCGACCGCGCGATGATGGTTGATCTGCAGGGCGACAAGCTGATCACCGGCTGAGGCCCTTGCAATGACAGCCCGGCAGCGGCCCGCTGTCGGGCTGCTCTACAACCCCAGCACGCCCGCTTTGTTGGCGCATGCGCCGGCTTTGGTCGAGCACCTGTCGGCGATGCCGGACCGGATGTGGTTCGACTTCGGCGACGAACCCATCGGGCGCCGCTTTCACCACGCGCGGGTGGCCATTGCTGAACTGGCAGCGCATGCACAAGGCCGCAGCCTCGCCGGGCACGGGCTGGGCCTGTCCCTGCCCAGCGCGATGCCGCTCGACGAGGCCATGCTGGACGCCGTGGTGGATGTGGCCCAAGGCCTCGGTGGTTTTGCCTGGTACAGCGAGCACCTGAGCGTGTTCGTCACGCCTAAGGGGCAGGTTCCCAATGCCCAGGCCGGGCTCGGTTTGCCGGTGGTCTATGACGACGAAGCCTTCGAGTTGCTGGTGCCCAAGCTTCGCCGGCTGTCGCAGGTCCTGGCTTGCCGGGTGCTGCTGGAAAATCCGGCACAGTTCACGCCAGTGATCGATATGGACTACAGCGAGCCTGAATTTCTGAACCGGCTTCACTACGCCGGCGTCAGCGGTACGCTGCTGGACCTGCACAACCTCTATGTCTGCGCCCGCAACGACGTCGTGGATCCGGCGGCCTACCTCGACGCGTTGGATCTGGACAGCGTGGAAGAGGTGCACCTGGCCGGCGGCGACGAGTTCGGCGGCTTTTACATGGACAGCCACGCCACGCTGACGCCACCGCCCGTGTGGGAACTGGCCCGCGCCTACCTGCCGCGCTGCCGGCGGCTGCGCGCCGTCACCTTCGAGTACCAGGAGTCGTACTTCGAGGTGCTGGGGCTGTCGGCTCTGTGCCGGGAGCTGGAGCTCATGCACGATCTGGTCGAGACCTGCCGAGGGCCACAGTAGTCATGCTCGGCGAGTTCCAGCAAGCCATGGCCGATCTGGTGGCCTCGCCCGCGCTGTGTAATGCAGTGCGCGACGACCCGGCCGTATTAACCACGCGCTACCGCCTCACTGAGCGTGAGCACCAGCGTGCGCTGGCCATCGCCCGTCACAAAGGCATGCAGGCAGCTTGCAGCGTCTACCGGATGAATCGCATCACACCGCTGGCGATCAACCTGCGCGGCACGCTGCAGGCGCTGGGCGAGCGCCTGCCGGCCCTGATGACACGCTACTGGCAGGATCACCCGCGCGGGCACACGCATTTCTACATCGAGAGTGATCGCTTCTGCCGCTGGCTGGTGGAGTGTCAGGAAGATCAGAACCCGGGCGTCGCAGAGCCCTTGCAGCGCGAATGGGCCGTGGTGCGCGAGGCGCTCGCCGCTAGCTTGAGCGACAGCTGACTCATGAAGCACGAGCGCGCTGGCGCGCACCGGCCATGAATCTGACTGCATCCTGATCGGAACGGGACGGCTGCAGATTGGGCGGGAGCGGGTACTGCCTGCGGGCCGTTAGTCGGGCCAGCGACGCTCGGGCGGCGACGTCTTGCCACTGCACTGTGCCGCTCGAGTACCGGCCTCGGCAGCGATGCCTCCGCGTTCGCCGCAGCGCGACTCGCCCCGCGGCGTGACGGTCCTACCGGCCACTTCGTCTGATCAGGCGCCGCCACAACTCAGCGATCATGAGCTGCAGCCGGTGGGGTTGGGGTGGCAGTCACGCCGCGTCGTTGACAGGGCGGCCGGAGTCGGGATGTATGCCGGCTCGCGGTAGCCTGATTGGAACCTGGACCAGCAGGTCGTCCGGTAGCGCCTGCATGTTGCGTGATGCGCGACGCGGTACACTGCGAGGGTGATCCAGTCGTTCCGGCACAAGGGCCTGCGGCGTTTCTACGAGAAAGGAAGCATCGCGGGTATTCAGCCGAAGCACGCAATCCGGCTGCGCATGCAACTCGCTGCACTCGACTCGGCGCAGGTCATCGAAGATATGGACATACCCGGGTTCCGGCTGCGCGCCTTGAAAGGTTCCGACCGAGGGCGATGGTCGATTCGAGTCGATGGCAACTGGCGACTGACATTCGAATTCCGTGACGGACAGGCCTACATACTCGATTACGAGGACTATCACTGATGGCGATGCACAATCCTCCGCATCCGGGTGAATTCATCTCAGAGGTCTACCTGTTGCCGAACGGCATCAGTGGCCGCGAACTGGCGAGCAAGCTCGGCGTGGCGCCGTCCACGTTGAACCGGGTTCTGACAGGTGCAAGCGGCGTGAGTCCGGAGATGGCACTGCGCCTGTCGAAGTGCCTCGGGCGGACCCCGGAGAGCTGGCTGGCGCTTCAGCACCAGTATGACCTGTGGGTGGCTCGGCGGGAGGTGAACCTGCGCGGTGTTTCGAAGCTCGATCTGACGCCGGCATGAGCTGCGGGTGATCCGAGTGAGTCCCCACAAGCTGTTCAGTCATGCGTGACCCACTGCGGCAGCTGCCGGCGGTGGGAGCTGGACCGAAGGCGGTGCCGGAGCGCAAAGCTTGAGGAGTCGAAGGTGTTCGCTGCGATGAACCGGGAGCTCCGCAGAGAGGTGCTGCGCGTTGTGCGCCGCCAGTTCAGGCTCGAGTGGCAGGGGATTCACGGCGCGCCGCACTGGGCGCGGGTGCGGTGGAACGGGCTTGCTATGGCGCGAGCGAATGGTGCCAGGGCCGATGTCGTGGAACTGTTCGCGTTCCTGCACGACAGTCAGCGGATCAGTGATGGCCGTGATCGTGAGCACGGGGCCCGTGGTGCGGATTTCACGCTGGAGCTCAATCGGGAACTGCTGCAGCTCGATCGGCCGGGGCTCGAGATGCTCGCCTACGCGGTACGGCACCACAGCGAGGGATTGATCGAGGCGGATGTCACCGTGCAGACCTGCTGGGATGCCGATCGGCTGGACCTCGGGCGGGTCGGGATCACGCCGCGACCTGACAAACTCTGCACCGACGAGGCGCGAGAGCAGTGGTTGTTCGAGCGGGCGTATCAGAGGAGTGTGCGGTGAGGGTGGTCCGAGCATGCGCGTACTGATCGGCTGGCTGGCAGCGTTTCTCGCGGGTTCCGCAGGCTGGTGGCTGGGCTCGAAGCTCGGCTTTGCGGCGGGTGTGATCTTGAGCGTGGTGTCGGCCGGTGCCGGGATGTACGCCGGGTACAGGTGGTTTGATCAGAACCTTCGGTAGCTCCCGCGGGTGTCATCCGTGTGGGCTCACGTGGTGAGCCTGGCGGACGGTAGGCTTGAGGCGTGGGAGAAAGGTTGAGAACAGAGGGCAAACACCATAGATTGTGGATGAGCATCTGGAGTGGGACACGGGTCCCCGCCAACCGGTCTACCGCGACACGGTGGCTCGCCATTCGGGCGGATGCGGCTGTTTCTGGCAACAAAGCGGGAGATCAATATGAGTGAGCGAAAACTGCTGTTCATGATGACGGCTGCGCAGGCGACGGCATTCGGCGAATTGCGCGCGGCCGCGGAGGCGGGCAGCGGTGACGCGGCGTGCCGGTTGGGGGACATGTACCGGGAAGCGCTGGGAGGGCTGCGGTACAGCCCGAGGCAGACGTTCCTCTGGTACGCGCGTAGCGCCATGGCGGGAGACGCCAATGGGCAGAACAACCTGGGAGCCTGCTACGAGCACGGGCTCGGGTGCGCGCAGTCTTACGCGAAGGCCGCGAAGTGGTACCGGTTGTCCGCCGCGCAGGGACTCGGCACGGCGAGCATGAATTTCGGGTACTGCTACTTGTGGGGGCACGGGGTGCCGGCGGACAAGGCCGAAGCGCTCAGGCTGTTCCGGGAGGCTGTGGCGCGGGGTGAGATGCGCGCGGCGCAGGAGGTCGACGCACTGGAATCAGAGGCCGGCATCCGATTGCTGGAGCTTGCTCATTCGGACACGGCGCAAGTACCGCAACGCTCCGGCGTCCTGCCACCAGACGGTCCTCTAGAGCAATTCCACCACTCGGCTCTGGCTCTAGACGGCTCGAACGACACGACTGACCGTCGGTGTCGGGGGAGGACGGACGAGATCCGTCTGTTGTCCGCTGCGCGGGGCAGGCGGAGGATGTGCAGCAGGTGGTGAGAGGTGAATCGCCGCAGGGAGCGACTTCGGAATGACGACGATCCAAC
>CAVYAL010000007.1:0-24641 GCA_963766505.1 uncultured Gammaproteobacteria bacterium | reverse complement strand
AGGCGACGGCCGAGCAGGCCGCTGGGGATAAAGGTGCCGGTGGATAAAGGTGCCGGTGTTACGGTTCTTCGCTTGATTCGATCGAGTCGGGCGGTCGGTCGTTCAGCTGTCCACTGAGTGTCGAAGGCGCGCGGTTCAGGAACCGGGCAACCTGCGACATGTTTGCGGCGCCCTCGAGCAGCGCGAGTCGGGCGATCTCCCGGCGTGCCTCTACCAGGCCTCCGCGCCGCCGCTTCGACCGCAGTTCATCTAGCGTCAGCGCCCGCGAGTCGGCCACTTCCGCGGCTATGTCATTCAGGCTGCGCGTTTGTCGTTCATGCCCCGCGCCGTGCATGACGGGCGTCGGCACGTCCGGCCGGTCGGTTCGAGTCGGCCGGCCCCGCCGAACGATCGGACTGACTTCGTCTGGATCGGTGCACGCCGGCGGGTCGTTCATGAAGCGGAGATAGGCCGTGCGGGCGACCTTGATCGACCCGCCGAGCCTGCCGAGGACCGGGTCGGTACATAGCCAGTCCGGGCAGGTCGCCCCAAGGTAGGCGCTATGGCTGCTCCAGCGATAGTCCGCTGGACGGGTCACCATTCCAGCGCGGACCGGGTTGAGGTGGATGTAACGCACCAGCGCGAGCAGGTACCGCTCGGCATCGACCAGCCGCGCCCGGTATCGGCGCTCGAACAGGTGGCCGGTCGTCGCGAGGGACCGCTGTTTCGCCCGCGCGTAGCGTGACGCAACGATGCCCATTACAGCGCCGAGCGGCGCCGCGTCGACCTGGATCGCCAGGTGGACGTGGTTGGTCATCCAGCAATAAGCGAAAAGACTGGCGCCATAGCGTTCGACGGCACGCGCCACGATCTCCTCGAAGCAGAGGTAATCGCTGCTGCAAGCGAAAATGGCCTGGCGATGGTTGCCGCGCAGCACGGCATGGTACAAGCCGCCCGGCACGTGCACTCGACGCTGGCGTGGCATCGGGCAATCCCGAAACGAATGATCGCTCGATCATGGCCAGCAGACGCCCTCAGCGCCCGTCGCAAATCAGCCCGATATGTTCACTAACTGAAACCGTAACACCGGCACCTATTTGCCCTATCTCCGCGATGCTTTGCGTCATGCGACCGCAGCGGTGCGATGCGACGGGAAGGGCACCATCCGCCGGGCGTCCTCGTCCCACAGTTTCAGGCGGGCACACGCCAGGCTGCCGCGCAGCGTGAGTCGCGGTGCCGCCTTCAGTTGCGGGTTCGCCTCGACGCATTCGCGCAACCGGTAATTCGGCACGCGGCTCGCCAGGTGGTGGACGTGGTGATAACCGATGTTGCCGGTGAACCAGTGCAGCCAGGCGGGCAGCGCGTAGAACGAGCTGCCGGCAAGCGCGGCGGCCTGCGGGTTCCAGTCCTGCTGTCGCGCCCAGTACGTGTTCTCGAACTGGTGCTGCACGTAGAACAGCCACACGCCTGCCGCGCCGGCGAGCATCAGCAGCGGCAGCTGCACCGCCAGCACGGCGCGCCACCCGAACAGCCAGACCAGCGCGCCGCCCGCGATAAGCAGCGCGAGGTCGTTCAGCAGCACGCTCCGCCACTCTCGTCTCCACTCGAGCGGCATGTCCAGCGGCAGGCGGTGCTTGAGCAGGAACTGGTAGAGCGGGCCGACCAGCAGCAGGACCGGCATGCTGCGGTAGAGCCGGTAGGCGAGACGCCGTGTCGGACCGAGCCCCTGGTATTCCTGCAGCGTCAGCGTATGCACGTCCCCGTAGCCCCGGCGGTCCAGGTTTCCGGACGTTCCGTGATGGAGGGCGTGGGTCTTCCTCCAGTACTCGTACGGGAACAGCGTCATCACCCCGAGCAGCGCTCCGAGCCCCTGGTTCAGTCGCTGGCTCCTGAAGTATGAACCGTGGCCGCAGTCGTGCTGGATGATGAACAGGCGAACGTACAGGCCCGCCGTCGGCAGTGCGAGCAGCAGGCACAGGCCGCGGCTCGCCTCGAACGTGAGCGCCATCAACGCCCAGAGCGCCAGGAAAGCCGGCAGCGTGGTGCCGAGTTGCAGGACGGCCCTGCGGACGTCCGGCTTCGCGTACCGGGACACGTTCCGCCTCAGCATGGACGAGGATTCCGCCACAGCCCTGTCCAATTCCCTGTCCTCGCTGTGCCCAAGCTCCGATGATAGATGAGTGCGCCAACTTTTGTGTGGCACCGACGCGGGAGGGGGACTCGATTGCCGTGCCCGGGTCGACTATTCAGGCACCGCATTCATCAGGGAGGCATCATGGTGCACCGCAATGAAACTCGCGTGGACTCGGCCATTCACGATCCTTCCGACGTCTACGCAAGACCGATCGACGTCGTCAACGACGCACGGCCGGGCACTGATCGGACATATCCCGTAAGCGGTCCCTGAGAAACTCGACCGCATTATGTCGCGCAAGCGATGCCGGAATTCTTTACGCCTGCTGTCAATTGAAGTGGTGTACCGTTCGGTCACCCGCGCCGCATTTCCAGGCGCGGACAATACAGAACAACAGGGGCACAACAATGAAAAGCAGGATTCTCGGGTTGCTGGCCGTAGGTGCGCTTGCAGCTTCCGGCAGCGCGAATGCCGCAGTCACTTTTACGATCAGTCAGGTCGGAGGCGACGTAGTCATCACCGGCAGCGGCAGTTACGATCTTACCGGCGCTGCCTTGATTGGCGGTGGAGTGCAAGACGGGTACATCAACAGTTCGCTCGGCCTGGCGGTCGGCGGACCCTTCGGCTCCGTGGACTTGTACGCGCTTACGGTGAATCCCGGAGCCTTCGGCACCGGCAGCTATCTTGACGGCAGCCCTGACGTCGGTGACCGGTTCGGGCTCGATGTCATCACTTTTGGCGGATTCATCACAGTGCCGCAGGGCTACGCCGGCGGCCCGCTCTCCGGCTCGACGACCTTCAGTGGCCAGACCTATGCCTCGCTCGGGCTCACAGCCGGCAGCGCTTACACGTACAGAATCGCGAACGACTCGATGACACTGCGCGTGGTGCCCGAACCCGGCACGCTTGCGCTATTGGGGCTCGGTCTCGCGGGGCTGGGATTGAGCAGGCGCCGCCGATCAGTCTGAGCTCACCGGCACTCGACACAGGACCCCGCTTCGGCGGGGTTTCTTTTTGGAGTCCGCGCGACGGGCGGAGCGCGGCCGGCTGGTGGGCTGTGCCCCGCGCGCGTTGCGCCTGGGGTCACGGTCTGTTAGTAGTGTGCCAGGTATCGCGCAGGGAGGTTCGACGTGACGGAGCACTGGGCGACACGCACCGGGAGGTGGAGGCAGGCGCTGCGCGAGCAGAGTGCGCTCCCGCTGGAGGAGCGGCTCTATGGCGTGATCCGGTCCGACATCCAGTCCGGTGCACTGCCGGGTGGCGCGCTGCTGCCGACCACCGAACGCGTCGCGGCGGAAATGGCGATCGACGAGATCGCCGTGCAGTCGGCGTTCGCGCGACTGCTCTGGGAGGGGCTCGTTTCCGTGCGCGGGGATGGGGTGCTGTGCATCGCGAGTGGCGATGTCGAGAAGCACGTCGGTGAGGAGACGCAGATCCGGTTCGAGGAGTCGCTGCTGAAGGCCATGCGCGAAGCTCAGGCGCGAGGCCTGTCGAGCACCGAGGCGACCGGGATGTTCAAGGCGGCGCTGCAGCGTCTCGGCGAGATCGAGCAGGAGAAGAAGGAAAAGAACAAAGGCGAGGACGATTGAGGTGGAGGGCCGCGGCGTGCGTGCCGGCAGGTTCCAGGGGCCGGCCGGTGTGGACTGGTGTCGCAGCGCTTTCACGCGAAGCCTTGAAACATGCGTCGGTACTGGCTGGGTGAGAGGCCAGTCAGCCTCTTGAACAGGCGGCGGAAGAACGACGCGTCTGAGTAGCCGACCTCGGCGCTGATCTCTTCCACGGCAAGCGAGCCCGATTCCAGCAGTCGCTTCGCTTCCTCGATGCGCAGGTTCTGCAGGTACTCGATCAGCGAGCTGCCTGTGGCTGCCTTGAAGCGCCGCTTGATTGTCCGTTCGGGCAGTTTGCCAACTGACACCACCTGGCTGACTGCCTCGACCTCACGAAAGTTTTCCTTCAGCCAGTTCTCGCACCGCCGCGCCACCGAGTCGGCGTGCGGTTGGTTGCGTACCAGTGAGGCAAAGGGCAGGTCACCTTCATCGTGCCACTTGAGGAGATAGACCTTCGCGATGCGCAGCGCCTCGCCCGGACTCGCGTGCCGCGCAATGATGTGCAGCGCCAGGTCGTGCCACGACGTAGTGCCGCCGGCCGTGACGATCCGGCCGCCCGCATCGGCGTATGCGAGGTTGGGTGCCGGGTCGAAGCGGACATTCGGATAGCTGCGGCGGAACAGGTCCTGGTAGCCCCAGTGAGAGGTGGCGTGGCGCCCGTCGAGCAAACCGGTTTCCGCAAGCATCACCGAGCCGGAGCAAGCGGAGTACAGCGAAGAGCCGGCGAGGTACCGACGGCGCAACCATTCGATCAGCGCAGGGTAGCGTCCGTGCAAGGGCTCGTCGGGCCCGAGCCACAGCTCAGGAAGAATTATGATCGGCGCGCTGGGATCGTCGGCGATCGCAACGGCCGGTCGCACCGGAATACCGTTGCCGCAGCTGAAAGACGTGCGCCGTGTGGACACGATCCGCACCCGGAACAGCTGCCGTTCGTCGCTGGTACGCACCAGTGTCTGCCAGATGACGCCCGCGGCGGAGAGCACGTCGACCAGGCCGTACAGCGCTGACCCTGCGGTCTCGGGCACGGCGACGATCAGCACGTCTATCGGTCCCCGCTGATTCCGTTTCATGACTGCTCCATGAAGAGCCGACACAAGACGTCGGATCTCGCCAGATAAAGCATCCTGAAGACTCGGGCGTCAACCCCTGGAAGTAACGACGGTCGGTCAGGGGTGCGGGCCGCCGGAACAGCACACAGCGAGCGGCGGAGCAGGGAAGGGCAGGTCGCACGCAAATTGAAACGCTGCAGCGCCCGCCAGGTCCGCCGGCCCGTGACGAAGTGGCATGAAAAGCGCGTTTCTGTCAGAAATCCATCTTATGCATCGGGCTCCTCCAAGCCATCCTGTGCTCAGGTCGCCTGCACCGGATGCAACGGGTAGACGGCCAGGACCAACCACCAAAGACAGAGGAGTACCCACATGAACCAGAGCATTCGCAAGGACATGGCCAAGCCGGCCGTCATGAAGAAAGTCATCAACGGCGTCGATCTCGATACGCTGATGGGCACGGTCGGTGCGATCAAGGCCGATCCGGAGCTCGGCAGCTGCCGCTTCCGGGCCACCAACCAGTGGCTCGCCGGCAACCACAACCGCAGCACCGTGACCGGGTTCTACGGTGCGAAGCAGGAAATGGTGCACAAGCAGACCTTCACCATGGATGCCGATGAGCCGGCGATCCTGGCTGGCAATGACGACGGGGCCAACCCGGTCGAGCACCTTCTGCACGCGCTGGCGTCCTGCCTGACCACCAGCATGGTGGCGCACGCTGCGGTGCGCGGCATGCGCATCGAGGCACTCGAGTCCGAACTCGAGGGCGATCTCGACCTGCGCGGATTCCTCGGGCTGGACCCGGACGTGCCAAAGGGCTACACGGCCATCCGTGTGAAGTTCCGAGTCAAGGCGGACCCGAAGGACATGGACGCGCTGAGGGAACTGACGAAGTTCTCGCCGGTGTTCAACACGCTCACGGGGGGTGTGCCGGTCGATGTTCAGGTGACCGGTGTGTGATCGATGCAGAAGGTGAACCTGTATGTCACCGCGGTCTGCGACTGTGCAATTAGCAGCGGGACGGCCGCGATGTGGCCGACGATCCGGGCGTCACACTGACCTGCTTTCGCTTGATACAAGCGTTGGGATTGACTAGCATCGACTCGTCGCAAGGCCTGCGCCGACATCGTCGAAACCCAACGATAGGAGGGCATACGATGAGTCGTACGCTCACGCTGTGGTTCGCGTTCCTCTGCGGAGCGGCGCTGACGGTGGGGATGGCACCGTGCCGTGCAAATGTGCATGCCAGCGCGCAGGAAGGGTCATCGCCGCTAACACCGAGCCCGGCCGACGACATCATCAAGGCGGCGCCCCCCGCGTCATTCGACAGGCTGCTGGGTCCATTCGAACCCTCGAACCAGGTCGAAAAGGACATCCTGGCCGCAGCGCTGCTCGATATCGAGGGCCAGCAATTGCATAAAGCCGCGATGGCGGGCGACGCAAGCGCGCGCGCGCGCCGGCAGGAAATCGCTGATCGCGTAAACGCCTACGACGCGCAATACGAGTCGATGCGCGACGCCGGCACGCCTTTCGGTTTGCAATGGCGCGTATTGAGCGGGCAGATGCAGAGCGCCTCGTCCGAGAACATGCTGCCATCGATCCGCGCATTGTACGAAGCGAAGTATGGCGCCCGTGATGCGGCGGGCCGGCAGCAGGCGGCGCAGATGGTGGCGGACCAACAGGCCTCGGGCGAACGCGCGCGACAGGCGCAGGCAGCGCAGGCAAAGGCTGAAGAACAGGCGGCTGCCGCCTGTGGCCCGGCGGCCGATGGCACGAAATTCGACCCGAACGACCTCGACCAATCGTTGAGGTGGTGGGTCGGGCGAACGCGCGAGCTCGGTAGCGCGCAGCGCAGCGGCAACCAGATTCGCATCACCGCTGCCCAGCAGCAGTTCAAACGCCAACTCGCGTGCCTGCACAACCAGCGCGTCAAGTACGTGTTCGGCGTGCAACGGCATCCGATTCGTGATGATCCGGCCATCAGCACTGCGGGTGTCCTGGTCGGCATCCATCACAAGGGCAAAGCCGACGACGGCGTGATCGTGGTCGGTGGCGAGCGCGATGCCCGCGGCATCACCTACGTGGAGTCTGTCCCCATCCTGCTGCGCGCCGGCCGGGAGATCGACCCCTCGGACCTCCCCAAGCTCAGCATGAACAGCACTTTCCTGGCATCTGCCCGCGTTGCAAAGACCGGTGTGCTCGGCGCGACGGCCTTGCGCCCACCGACGCTGATCCTGTTCGTCGATGATGTGAGGGTCGAACGGGTCAATCCCTGAACCGCGGCCGGCGCGGGAGTGCGTCGTGCAGATGATGTCGAATGCGATATTCGCGCTCGAGGAGTTGCCGAAGGTGCAGATGCCGGAACGCCTGAGGAAGCGCACTCAGCAGAGCTGCAACACTCTGATTGGGACGAAGCACGACATGATATCGGCGCTCTTTGACCTGACTGAACCGAAGATGGCTTCGGTGCGCGACGCGGTGATCGGCGAACGGGTGGAGCGGATCGTGAGCTGGCCGTTCGATCTGACAGACACTGTCTGCTCCAGTAACACATAGCCCCTTCCGGCCCTGAACGGCCGCACGCAGGTGCAGATCCTGCCCCCGCTGCCAATTTAAGCAACGCGGCCCCTTCTGGGGCCGTCTTGTCGTCTAGCGGCCTCCCTGCGATATCGAATTCCCAGGTCGCCCGCGGAAACCCTTTACGAGACTGAAGCCGTTGCGCGCCTCTTGACTGGCCGTTCACGGCGCCTTCACGTCCGCTTCACAGCCGTATCTGCATTCTATCGCCCCGTACCCGTCATTCGTCGGAGCGAGGAACCGAGCCCATGAGAGTCGAACGAAAAGTCTTCATCAACTTCATCGCCTTTCAGGCGGCCTGGTTTGCCTGCGTGCTCGCCGCGGCCGAGGGCCGGGCGCTGCTCGCGACACTGGCGGTCGCAGTCGCCGTCGGCGTGCATCTCTGGCTCGTGCCCCGGCGCGCCCCTGAGGCCATGCTGGTCCTGGTCGTCACTTCGATCGGGCTGTTCTGGGACAGCCTCGTCGTGTCGCTCGGTCTCGTGCGCTACGCGACGGGAAACTTCGCCGACGGGGTGGCGCCGGTCTGGATCATCGCCATGTGGGCGCTGTTGGCAACATCGCTCAACCTGTCGATGGCGTGGCTCAAAGGTCGGCCGTGGCTGGCGGCCCTTTTCGGCGCCGTCGGCGGTCCGCTTGCCTACCTGGCCGGCGAACGGCTCGGCGGAGTGCAGATGCCTGATCCGGTCATGGCGCTGGGTACGCAGGCGATTGGCTGGGCCGCCATCCTGCCGCTGCTGACCCTGCTGGCCGCGCGACTGAACGGCTTCGGGCCGGCCCGGCCGACGGCGTGGTCGAGCGTTGCGCGGGAGGCCCGCAGCCATGTTTGATTTGAGCATGTGGCTGGATGGGCTTGCGGTACTCGCGGTCTTCGCGGTGCTGGGCTGGCTGCTGAGCCTGCCGTTGCGCAACGTCAGCATCGTGGACAGCATGTGGTCGCTGATGTTCCTGCTGGCCGCGCTCGCGTATGCGGTGGGCCAGGCCACTCCTGGTCCACGCGCATGGCTGGTGATCGGGCTGGTGAGCGTCTGGTCTGTCCGGCTCGCCGCCTACATCACCTGGCGCAACCGCGGCCATGGCGAGGATTTCCGCTACCAGAAGATCCGCGCCAACAACGATCCGGGCTTCGCCTTCAAGAGCCTGTACATCGTCTTCGGCTTGCAGGCGGGGCTCGCGTGGGTGATCTCGCTGCCGCTGCTCGCAGCGATCAACTCCACTGCCCCGCTCGGCTGGCTGGATCTGGCCGGGGCTGCGCTGTGGCTGGTCGGTATCGTCTTCGAGGCAGGCGGTGACTGGCAGCTCGCCCGCTTCAAGGCAGACCCGGCCAACCGGGGCAAGGTGCTCGACACCGGGCTGTGGCGTTACACCCGTCACCCCAATTACTTCGGCGACTTCTGCGTCTGGTGGGGCCTGTTCCTCGTCGCTCTCGCCGGCGGCGGCTGGTGGAGCGTGGTCGGACCGCTGTTGATGTCCTTCATGCTGCTCAAGGTCTCCGGCGTGGCGCTGCTCGAGAAGGACATCGGCGAGCGACGACCGGCCTACCGCGACTACGTTCGCCGCACCAACGCGTTCTTTCCCGGCCCGCCGTGCGCGGCCTGACTGGAGGTACCTTCCGATGAGATCCCTTCTGGCACTTTTCGCTGTGACGGCGTCACTGGCTGTCGTGCCCGCGACGCCGGTCAACGCCACCGTCGGTGATGGCGTGCGCAAGCTGACCTTCGACGTCTTCCTCGACGACCGCGCGATCGGCTACCAGCGCTTCGCGTTGACCCAGGCTGAGGAGGGCACGCGCATCGAGACCCAGGCCGAGTTCGAGGTGAAGTTGCTGCGGATCACCGCCTTCGCGTACGACCACCGCAACACCGAGCTGTGGCGGGGTGGCTGCCTGCAGGCGATCGACTCGCGCACCGACTCCAATGGCAAGAAGTACACCGTCAGCGGTCGGGCGCGAGGTACCGCGTTCGTCGTCGCGACGAACGACGGCGAGCGGAGGCTCGGCGACTGCGTGGCCAGCTTCGCGTACTGGGACATGGACGTCCTGCTGCAGCGCCAGCGATTGCTCAACTCGCAGACCGGCGAGTACATGCCGGTTCGGATCGACTCGCTCGGGCCTGATCGCGTCCGCATCGGTGGCCGCGACGTGGCGGTGGAGCGCTACGCGCTCAAGGGCGAGGGCCTCGACATCACGCTCGCCTACGCCGCGGGCGGCGGCGACTGGGTGGCGCTCGACAGCAGGCTCGAGGGCGGCCGGACGCTGCGTTACCGCCGCAGTCCCGACGAACTGAGCGCGCTGTCCGTCGTCCAGACGGCGCGCGCCGGTGGCCCGGAGGCTGGCCGGTGAGCGCCCACCGGAGCAATGGCGCGGCGGCCGCGTGGCTGCGGGCGGGGGTGACGTGCCTGTCCTTGTTCGCGCTGGCCGGCTGCGCTGGCGGTCCGCCACGGGAACCGATCAAGACGGTGGAGTACGTCGATCTTGAGCGCTTCATGGGCGACTGGTACGTGATTGCGAATATCCCGACCTTCATCGAGAAGGGTGCGCACAACGCGGTCGAGGGCTACCAGATCGACGAGGACGGATCGATCGCCACGACTTTCACCTTCCGCAAGGACGGCTTCGATGGCGAGCTGAAGACCTACAAACCGCGTGGCTTCGTCGAGGATGATGGCAGCAATGCAGTGTGGGGGATGCGGTTCGTCTGGCCGATCAAGGCCGACTACCGGATTCTCTGGCTCGACGACGCGTACTCGCTGACCGTGATCGGCCGCAACAAGCGCGACTACGTGTGGATCATGGCTCGCCAGCCGACCATCCCGGAAGCCGACTATCGCAAGATCGTCGAGTTCCTGGCCGCGCAGGGCTACGACACGACCCTGATCCAGAAGGTCCCGCAGCGCTGGGAATGACATCGGGCCGGGCGACCGTCCGTGACCCGGTCAGCGAGCGTCGTCTGTTGAGTCGGTCCGGACGGGCTCGGGCTGCCGAGCGAGCCAACGGGTGAAGAGGAAATGGACCGCGGCGAGTGCGAGGCTCGCGAGCAGGACGAGTGTGAGAGGGAGCAACCAGGTCATCCGAAAGGCAGGCGCGTTGCTTGAGCGAGGCGCGGAAGTGTAGCAGCCTCTGAACGGGGGCGGTTGTGGCAGGCGTCGAAGGACACCTGGACCTGCTACTCGTGTCGCCAACTATGGGTGTGACATCGGGGCGGCTCAGCGTCCGGGTTCCAGGCGAATCCGTGTCGCATCCTTCGAAGCGTTACGAAGCGCCTCCGGTACTGGTGGCGTGTTGATCACTCGAATCTCCGGTCCGCAGCGCTCGCGGCAGTCGCCGGTCAGCAGTACCGAGGCCGTGCCTTCGGAGGTCTGTACAACGACGCTCGCGAGGCGAGTGCCGGCCGCCTGCGGCCGAAAGCGCAGGCGATAGGTCTCACCGTCGCCTGGAGCGATGGCCAACGGTACGGTGGTGTCGGTGGAGGTGGAGAATCCGGTCTCGGTCCGGACGATGCTGAAGTCCGCCGCATGCGGGCCACCAATGGTCACGCCGCGTCGCTCGATTGGTACGCCGCCGACATTTATCAGCGCGAACGCCGCCTCGGCCTGGGCGGGTCCGGCGACCTGCGGGTTCACGAAGAAGTTGACGCGCTCGGGCACTATCCGGACGTCCGCTGAGACGGCGGCCATGCGCAGCGTCGACTGAATGAGCTGACGGGGGGCGCGGATGTCGGCCGACTCCACCACCAGTGCGGCCTCGTGAATGCCGTAACGGACGGGTACCGGAGTAACGTCGACTTCGACGGATGTGCCAGGGGCGAGGATCAGCGGCAGCGTCAATGGTGTGGAGTCGCCGGGGCGGCGCACGCGGACACCGCCGAAGGCACTCGCATCCTGGCCTTCTACACGGATCGACAGGATGCGGGTAGAGAACGTGTCCGCGTTGCGTAGCATCGCGGCGTACTTCGGGGCGTTCGGCTGATCGACGCGTGCCATGCCGAGATCGGTTCCAGGCGGCTCGAGCATCAGGCCCGACCGGGAGGTCTGCATCGGTCCCATCGACACCAGATCGAGCTCGAGGAACAGCCTGCCGTCTCCGGGTGGTGTCACGTCCGCGTCCAGGTCGATCCGGGCCTCCCACAGCAGACGGTCGCTGTCGTCGATCGGTGCGGTCGAGGAAACCGAACCGCTCGTGGCCTGCAGGAAGTCATAGGTGGGTGTGACCCGGAAGCCGGCTGGCGCGGAGTCAGAGCAGACCGTGAAGTCGATCTCGACCGCGTCAGTCCGGTCGGTGTTCCGCGTGCACAGCTGGCCATTCGAGCCACCGACACGAATACCTGAGAGCGGCACGCCGTAGTCGTTCGGGCCCGCGGCAGTCCACGGCCCGCGCCGTACCCGGGCGCGTACGACGGCGATTTCGCCGCTGAAATTTTCCTTCCAGAGATTGTCCTGCGGGTCGATATCCACCCGCCAGCGGTATACGTGACGTACCCGTCCGTCGGGCTGTGTGCGCTGGCCGGCCGGGTCCAGAGTGAGCGGCCGCGAGATAGTGCGGACGCCGTCGGACGGCACGACGAGAATGTGCGGCAGCAGCTCGAGGCGTGCGGGGCGGAAGTCTCTCCAGACCTCGGTCGTCTCCGGCCGGGCGGCGTCGAATCGCAGCGCAAAGCTGGCATCGCCGCCAAAAGACGGCCCGCCCACATTGATCGCGCAGAGCGGCGGGATCTCGGGATATGGATGCGCGGGATCGCCGCGTCCGGTCAGCGTCTCCGGACGGCAGTTTCCAGTGGCCGCGACGGGACGGTTGGACACCGCTTCGAGATCGGTCGAAACGCAGGTTTCGAACTCGGCGGAGATGAAGTCGGAGAGCGCGTCCGGTTCCGGGAGCACGAAGTTGGAATCGAACAGTTGCCTCGTCTCGGGATCCAGGAGTGGAAAGCCGTGGCAGGTGCCGAGATCGATGTCACGCGCGATCGGGCCGTCTTCACCGACAACGTCGATGCCGCGCGCGACGAGTTCCCAGGACAGGATCGGTGCTGCGGCGGCATCGGTCCAGAGGAACTCAGAGCGACGCAGGCGGCGCAGCAGAGCGGAAGACGTGAAGTTGCTGAGGAGCGGCGAAACGTAGTGGCATTCCGCCAGGCTCGCTGCGCCGTCCGGGCACCGCCCGTCGGCATAGAGCCTTCCGTCCAACATGCCGGCGGAGGGACCGAGGTCGGCGCGCAGGCGAGGATTGAGTTCGACGGCCCCGCCACTGACGTGAATGGACTGACTGCCGATGCAGCCGGTCAATGCAACGCTCGCAACGACGATCGCGAGCGGCCAGCGAGCATACCGGCACAGGGTCTTCATGCGATCCTCCCCGCCGGCGCCCGGACGACGCCGGTCCAGGGCATCTTACTCCCGGTGCTGCCCGGGGTGCGCAGCGGCTGACAAGGGCTTGGTCAGACCGCGAGATTGTCAGTCCGGGTGTGGGCGGCGGCGCTGCCGGCAGGCATCGGAGCAGTACTTCACATCACTCCAGTTCTTTGCCCACTTCTTGCGCCAGGTCATCGGGCGGCCGCAGGCGACGCAGGGCTTGGAGGGTAAGGACTGCTTGTTACCTTTGAAGGAGGGTGTGGCGGCGGTCATGCCCCTTTGTTCGGCGAAGGTGGCGGAGTTGGGTTCAGCGGTGAATGGCAGTCCAGGTCGAGGCTACTTGATCAGAGTCGCGGAGGCGTCGTGCCGGCGGGCGGCGCGGACGAAGTCGCGATCGGCCGTGAGCAGGGGAAGCCCGGCCGACAGGGCAACGGACAGGTGCAACGCATCGAGCGTCGTCAATGCACTGTTCAGCGACGCAATCAGGTCGCGGGCGCGGAAGAAGTGATCCGTGCCGAGAGGCAGGCGACGGTAATAGCCCTCGGCAACGTGCTGGCCGAACAGTCGGAGCACTTCGGCCGCTTCGCGAGCGCCCAGTTCTTTAAGGCGGCGCTTGCGTGCGACGAGCGACGCGAACTCGACTTCCGTCAACGGACTGATGCAGGGGTCCTGCAACCGGAGCAAGGCGGCCTCTGCCGCGCCGCTGAGCGGCTCGGGGCAGTAGTAAGCGCCGAGCACGCTGGTGTCGACGTAGGCGGAGTCAGCGGGCATTGCGTTCTTCGCGGACGATCTCGGCCGCGGGCGTGCCATCCCGGCCAAGCGTACGACGGAACTCCCGGAGTGTGGGCAGGGCCTTGGGTGCACGCGGTGCGCCGACGAGCCGCGCGACTGCCCGGCCCTGGCGGGTGATGACGATCTCTTCCCCGGCCTCGGCGCGGTGCACCAGCTCGGGGAGGGTCTCGCGGGCTTGCTTGATGCCGACGTGCTTCATGGTGGTTTCCAGAATACGGTGTACACGAGAAGTGTACACGGGCGGGCCAAGGGATCAAGGTGACGGTATATGCGGAACATCGCGGGCGCGCGGGTCAATTGGCGAATCGTTCGGTTGGAAGCCCCAGTGCCACATCGCTGATGCCGAATTCATTCGCAAGTTGGGCGACGGGTTTTGACCAGACGAGCTCGTAGAGTTTGGAGCGGGGGAGGGTAATCAGGTAGGTTGGCACGTCCCCTTTCGATTTGCAGCGGCAGCACTGTCCGCTCACGGATGTGGCGGCCGTACACCGACGACCGTCGTGCGAACTTCGACATCTACCTGCCGGAGTGGGTCGCCCGATACAACAATCAGATCTTCGGTCCCCTGTATGCCGCCGGACTCCTGGTACTCGCGATCCGGTGGGTGGCGTCTGCGGGGTAGGTGCGTCGGAGGTGCGTGGGGAGCGATCTGGACTCAGGCCAGAAATCACCCATCTGGGTTAGTGATAAGCCCGAATAGGTCCGCTGTGCCGCCCGAGCGATGATTGGACGTACCGGCGATCTGCCGGTTGCCCTCCGCGTTACGCCACGAAGGACACCGTGGTTTGCCGGTTCATCAATGCAGCCAGGAAAGGCTGCAAGGAGGGCTGGCATGAGGCTTCAGAGATTCAAGATGACAATGGTGACGCTGGTCGCCACTTCCGCGTGCCTGTTGCTGGCAGCGCCAGCTGCGATGGCGGACAAGGGAAACGGCGCTCATAAGCTGGAGGGGGCCTGGGTCGCGAAAGTGGTCGGTTCCACAGGGCAATGGTCGTATGTGGTCGTTCCGAACCCTTCCGGTAAGCGAGCTTCCGGCCACGGGTCTGTCGATGTCGGGCTCACACTGGAAGCGATTCTGGGGCCGGTGTTCGAGCCCGCTGATCGATCGAGCCCGCTTCTCGTCGAGATAGAAATGACGGGCCCGGACACGTCGAAGTATTACTCGATTTACTACGGGCTGAAGACGCTGGGGCTGCCGAGCCCGGTCAACGCAGAGATCGTCTTCATTGGCGTGGTCACGGGCGAACTCAAGTTCACGGCGCCCGGAAAAGCGAAAGGTACCCACAACTTCGCCATCTACTACCCGACTCAGGACAAGGATGGAGATGGGTTCCCCGACGAGGACGAAACGACACCGTTCGTGTTCCAGTTGACGACGGAAGAGACGCGCCTGCCGTTGCCCTAGTGAGCCAAGTCAGCTGCCGGTGGAGCGGCGGGTCGTCGCTCGTCGCTGAGGCTGTAGGCCACGCAGGAGATCAAGCGAATTCGACCCCGGCCGCGTGCCGGGGTCTCTTTGTCTGGGGAGGGGAGATTGGTATTGCTCGCGTCGCGAAGAGAGGCTGAGGAGTGGTTCTGCAGGGGAGAGTTATCCAGAGACGTCGCTTAACCGTATCAAGGGACGCGCGATGCAGGCATTTGTTGATAGTTGCGCTTCATCTTTCCCGAATTGTTCCAGGCGACGATCGGTCCAAGCTGATGGTGAGGGGCGAAGGGGTGACCGTTCCTGGTGCCCCGGTCCCATTCGCGACTGGAGATGAACATGAAGCGGCTAGTTGCTATCGCATTAGGGATGTGCGCATTGGCCTTGACGATGCCTGCCAACGCAAGCGGTTCGAAAGGCTGCATCCTGCAAGGATCATTCATGGGCGTTAACTTGGCCGGTACTCCCGTCTTCACCGGCGTGTATGTGCCTGTTACCGGAGGAACGGGCATTATCGACGTATCATTTGTCGGATTTGACTTGACTCTCGGCGGCTGGTTTGCGGATGCCGTCAGAGACACTGGCATCAGAGGGACGTGGGTCAGGACAGGTGGCCATACGTTTGCCGCCACCGGGATTTCGATCGTCGCCGATGCGGTCGGCGCGACGCAGTACATCGTGAAGCTGACTGTTGAATACACGATGACTGATGACTGCAACCAGTTCCAAGTCTCGGGCACTGCCGGTATCTACACTCCGGACATGAATCCCCTGACGGACCCGCCTCTTCTCGAGATCTCGCTAACGCCCGAGACCGCCTACAGGATCGTTCCACCAGCGCGGCACTAGTCTTGTCCGACGTGCACAGACCCCGGCTGCGCGCCGGGGTCTTTTTGGATGAGGAAGAGGGTCGGAGAGGGGACGTCGGCCATGCCGGCTCGCTCATCTCACTGAGTACGCAAGCCAGCGCGTCGCAGTGGCGCGAGCAGCGAGAGGATCAGCAACGCGAGCCAGTTCAGGCTACCGCCGCCGCCACCACTGCCCGACGAACCGTCGTCGTCGGTGATCGTCACCGTCGCCGTGGAGTTGACGATCGTGGAACCGAGGCTCGGCTCTGAGAGGGTGACGGTGAATGACTCCGTCGGTTCCCTGACCGCATCGTTGACGATCGGAATCTCGATCGTCCGGTTGTTCGACTCCCCGTCTGCCCAGTAGAGGGTGTGGCTACGCTCGGCGTCGTCGACGAAGTCGCGGAAGTCCGATCCCTTCACGGCTGTCCCGCTATTCAGCGAGTACGTGACGTGGACGATGCCGTCGGTGCTGGCGCTTCGGGCCACCGTGAGGAGTGCGCGGCCGGCTGACTCGCTCACGGTCACTGAGGACGCGGTGAAGCCGAACTGGCTGGGTTCCGGGGGCGCCAGTCCCAGGTACCGCAGGCTGCCGGTGATCCGGTACCAGTCGGGGTCGAGCGGCGGTGCGCAGGGTGGGAACGGGCTCGTGCACTCGCCGTACTCACCGCGGTCCTCGATGTGAACGTTCGCCTGCGTCTGGGAGACCATGGCCAGCGACACAGGCGCGTCCAGGTCATTGAAGTCGGTGAACAGCTGACCCGTCAGGGCTGTGGGTGCCAGCGTGAGGCCGCGCCAGGCGAAGAACTCTGTGTAGAGGTACTCGGGTGCATCGCTCGGGGTCACGGTGATCTCCCGCGTGATCTGCCCCCGGGCGACCAGGAACTCGTCGTTCACTGATCCGCGCAGGTTTGCGCGGCTCGAGGCGTCGGACGCGTCGGACGCGTCGGAGGGCGGATGCGGGCGGAGCGTGCCGAACGGTGTTTCGACCGAGTAGTCGGTGACGACGGGGGTCCCGCTGCCGAAGTCCTGTTCGGGCCGGCAGATGCCGTTGACCGAGCGTCGGCAGCCACTTTCGGAGTCCGCATAGAGCCGCACGGTGCCCGGCTCGGTCGACTCGCCGGTGGATTCCGCGTTGGCGAGGTCCCAGCGGATCCAGCCGGAGTACGTGCCTGGCGTCGTGTCCTTGCCGTCCACCCGCTCGACCAGCAGGGTCTCGTAGGTGAAGTGCAGCGTGACCGGCGCGGCCGTCGCGGGGACAGCGATGCAGGCGCAGGCCGCGACGACCAGCCACCGCAAGAAGCGAATTCGAGGAACAAGATTCAATCGTCATCGAAACCTCCCTGTTGACGGTCAGTCACCGTCGGGCGTGCGCAGCTGCCGAGCCTCTACCTTAACGCCTCGCGAGCTCAACAGGCGAGCCTGCCTGGGGCTGACAGTGCCGGTGTTACGGTTTTCTGTTGTGCCGGCATTTTCGCTTTCAGCCTTCTCGAAGACGTAACACCGGCACCTTGGTGGCCGCGTGGCATGATGCGCGAGATCCTGGCATTGGAGCAGCGACCATGGCTGAAGCTCGAGACCCTGGCGATCCCGATACCCGGCGGGACCGGCGGATCCAGTGGGGACTGATGCTGACATTTCTGTGGCTCGGTACTGCGGTCCTCTACGTCGCAACGCAGATGGGCTGGGCGGGTTTTCTGCGACAGCCCCTGGGCGACATGGGGGACTTCCTGGACGGTGCGTTCGCGCCCCTGGCCTTCCTCTGGTTAGTGCTCGGCCTGTTCCTGCAGCAGCGCGAGCTGATGGAGAACAACCGTGCGATCCAGCGCCAGTACGAGATCATGCAGCGCACCGCCGAGCACGCCGAGGTGCAGGCCAAGGCGATCTCGGCCAACGAGCTGCATGCGCGCCAGGACACCCTGATGGAAGTTACGCGGATGGTGATGCAGCAACTCGAAGTGATCGCTTCGCTGCTTTATTTCTCGAGCCAGGGCAGCGTCGGTTCCGGCGTCGTGAGCGACGAAGAGATGGATGACCTGTACGCGCGCCTGGGTCTCGGCGAAGCCTCGCTCTTCAGCCGCCGCTTGCTCTTGCTGCGGTTCCAGCAGGAGCAGGAAACCGACGCGCGGGATCTCTTCTATGGCACGGAGATCCGCCGACAGCACTGCGAGGACTTCATCCGCAGCTTTGAGCGCCTGCTCGCCAGCGCGGAAGGCTGCGATCCGGACGGCATGATCGTCGATGCGCTGCGCGGCAGCGCCCAGGGCCGCCTGCACCGGATCATGTGTGAGTTCCGCGGGGCGTGAAGTCGGGTGAAGGTGCCGGCTGGCTGACAGTGCCGGTGTTACGGCTTTCTGTTGTGCCGGCGTTTTCGCCTTCAGCCTTCTCGAAGACGTAACACCGGCACCTTTGTCCTTCGGAAGGCCAGAACCCGCGTACGCGTCGGTGACCGGCCAGACTCCATACTTTCTACACCTTCTGCAGGTCGGCGGAAATCGTGACTTTTCTCGATCCAGAGCTGATTTCCCGGGGTCGAGTGAGTCGCCGACTGGCGGGCTGTTCCGCCACGCGCGTTGCGTCGGGAGCGAGAGGTCTGGTACTGGTATGTAAAGGCACGCGCAGGGGCTTACGAGCACCGAGGCGACCGGGATGCTCAAGGCGGCGCTCAAGCGGCTCGGGGAGATCGAGCAGGAGAAGAAAGAAAGGAACGATGGCGAGGATGATTGAGGGAGAGGGCCGTGGAAAAGCATTTCGGCATCTACCGGGCGATCGTGACGGGTAACGTCGACCCGGAGGGTTTGAGGCGCCTGGAGGTGAGCGTTCCGGAAGTTCTCGGTGAGAACGAAAGCGTATGGGCCGCGGCTTGCGTGCCGGCAGGTTCCAGAGGTCGGCCGGGCGTGGGCAGTGTCGTCTGGGTTCAGTTCGAGGGCGGGGAGCCGAGCCGGCCGGTTTGGGTTGGGGTGGCAGTCACGCGGCGTCGGTGAGTGGAAGCGAAGTCGCAGCGGTGGGCGTCCTGGCTGATGTGGACGGGAACACAGAGGAAGTGCGCCTGTGACGGTACGTGACGAGCTGCAGCAATTACCGGCGGTGGGACCAAGTATAGCGGCCGACCTGAGGCGGCTCGGGGTTAGATCCGTCAAGGACATGGCGCGGCGGGATCCGGAGCGGTTGTATCAGCGGCTGTGCGAGATCACTGGTGTTCGCCAGGACCCGTGTGTGCTCTACAGTTTCAGGTGTGCGGTGTACGCGGCGCGGACGGAGCGGCCGGAGCCGGAACTCCTCAAGTGGTGGAATTGGAAGGATCGGAAGCTCGCGTCGGTGCCGTCGGGACGACACGCGAAGTCTCGTCGTCCGCGCGAACGCCCGTGCACGGCGGTGGGAGCTGGACCGAAGGCGGTGCCGGAGCGCAAAGCTTGAGGAGTCGAAGGTGTTCGCTGCGATGAACCGGGAGCTCCGCAGAGAGGTGCTGCGCGTTGTGCGCCGCCAGTTCAGGCTCGAGTGGCAGGGGATTCACGGCGCGCCGCACTGGGCGCGGGTGCGGTGGAACGGGCTTGCGATGGCGCGAGCGAATGGTGCCAGGGCCGATGTCGTGGAACTGTTCGCGTTCCTGCACGACAGTCAGCGGATCAGTGATGGCCGTGATCGTGAGCACGGGGCCCGTGGTGCGGATTTCACGCTGGAGCTCAATCGGGAACTGCTGCAGCTCGATCGGCCGGGGCTTGAGATGCTCGCCTACGCGGTACGGCACCACAGCGAGGGATTGATCGAGGCGGATGTCACCGTGCAGACCTGCTGGGATGCCGATCGGCTGGACCTCGGGCGGGTCGGGATCACGCCGCGACCTGACAAACTCTGCACCGACGAGGCGCGAGAGCAGTCGTTGTTCGAGCGGGCGTACCAGAGGAGTGTGCGGTGAGGGTGGCCCGAGCATGCGCGTACTGATCGGCTGGCTGGCAGCGTTTCTCGCGGGTTCCGCGGGCTGGTGGCTGGGCTCGAAGATCGGCTTTGCGGCGGGTGTGATGTCGAGCGTGGTGGCGGCCGGCGCCGGGATGTACGCCGGGTACAGGTGGTTTGATCAGAACCTTCGATAGCTCCCGCGGGTGTCATCCGTGTGGGCTCACGTGGTGAGCCTGGCGGACGGTAATGTGAAGGCGTCAAAAAGCGTGCCGGTCTGGACGCGTCCGAGCTGATCGAACGGGTCGAGCTCGGAAAGGAGGACGATGAGCCAGAGAAACGCGATGGTGCAGACGATGCTGGTGCCGTTCGTCATGGCGGCGCGGGAGTGCGCCGTGCAGATGATGTCGAATGCGATGCGGCGTGCGGCGGAGGGGGTGCGACGGGCGATGCAGGGCGAATCGGTGCCCGGAGTGGTGGCCGAATGACGACGATCAATCAGGAAGAGGTGCGCTGCGCGGTGTGCGGTGCGGCGCAGACGGTCATGGAACTCGGGTCCACGAATGCGTTCGGCTCGATGGACCTCGATACACGGCCGCCCGAGATGCAGCGCTCGACGATGGAGTACTGGGTGCACCAGTGCGGAGAGTGCGGGTACGTTGCGCCGGAGCTCGGTGCTGCGGCCGACGGTGCGGGGCGGATCGTGGCTTCGGCGGACTACCGAAGCGAGCTCGAGCGCGGGGATCGGGCGCGACTCGCGAACCGTTTCGTGTGCCGGGCGCTGCTCGAGGAGGCGGCTGGCGATCTCGCCTCCGCGGCCTGGCGGCGACTGCACGCGGCCTGGGCGTGTGACGACGAAGAGCAGGCGGAGGAGGCGCGGGTGCAGCGGCTCGCGGGGCTCGGGCTCTTTGAACGAGCGCGGGAGAGCGGTGAGCAGGCGATGAAATCGCTCGTGGGCGGGGACGAGGTGCTGCTCGCGGACATTGCGCGGCGAGCGGGGGAGTTCGAGCGCGCGCTCGGGTATTGCGCCGCGGGGCTTGCGCTGCCGGAGGTGCCCGCGTTCGTGACCTCGCTGCTGATGCTCGAGCAGCAGCTGGTGCGGGCGCGGGACACAGGGTGTCACTCGGTGGCGGAGGTGGAGGCGGCGCCCTCGGGTGGGACGGTGCACTAGCGGGCGGGTGATCTCCGAGTGCCAGAGTTGTCTGGGCGGACCGTCTCGAGGCAGGGTGAGCACCACTGGTGCGAACGCCCGGACATTGACGTCCGGGCTGGGGTCGCAGTGAAGGCATGAAGCCGAAGCGTTGCGACCGAGAGCGAGCTAGCAAGGACGCTTTCACGGCGTGTCCGCCGGGACAAGCTGTGGCACTCGGAGATCTCGATGCTGCGACGATCGGGCAGCGCGCTGTCTGCCAGTTCGGCGGCAGGCATATGAGCAGTGCTTCACATCGTCTCCTGCGGGTGTGCGGTGACGGGCCGGGCCGATCTGACCTCCGTTTGACGGTGGGTCGCTTGTGTATATACTGGTTGAAACATCGGAGGCACGGCATGGCCAAGACTGCAATCCTGACCGTACAGCAATGGGGCAACAGCCTCGCGGTACGCATCCCCGCGAAGGTCGCGCGGTCCGCGCGCTTCAAGGTTGGGCAGCCGGTCGAGGTCTCGGCGCAGGACTCGAATGTGCTGGTGCGGGCGATTGGCGAACCGAAGCTCAGTCTGCAGCAGAAGCTCGAGGCGTTCGATCCGGATCGGCACGGCGGCGAGGCGATGGCGAGCGGGCGGGTCGGACGCGAGGTGGTCTGATGGCGGCGCGCAGGGCCTGGTGCCCGGATCGTCGCGACATGATCTGGATCGACTGCAACCCGCAGGCAGGCCGGGAGATGAGGGACCGGCATCCGCTGATGGTGCTGTCGCCGCGCGAATTCAATGAGCGCACCGGGATCGTGATCGGTTTGCCGATGACGACCGCGTCCTACAACGACACCAACCCGTTCGCCGTGAGGCTCAAGGGTCCCAAGGGGACGAGCAGCTACATTCTCGGGCATCAGCCGAAGTCGTTCGACTGGCGCGCCCGCAAGGCGAAGCCGCACCCGTTGAAGAAGGTGCCGGAGGAGCCGTTTGCCCTGGCCTGCGAAACGCTGAATCAGATCATCGACATCGGTTAGCCGCGGTCACTGCGCCGCGGCGGACGCAGACAGGGCCGCGCCTGGTTGGCAGGAGCTGCCTGTTCCCTTCGGACGAGGCGTGCCGGGTCATGCGGGACTGTTCGAGGGCGGGGTCGGGGTTGGATGGGCGGGGAGTGCGGTCGGCCCCAAGTCGGCGTCGATGCTCAGTGCCGACTGGACAGCGGATCATTGTCGAGGCGCGTTGCCCTGCATCTTCAAGGTCTTCTCGATGAGATCGCGAAGGCTGCCAGGCAAGTCCTCGCGGTACGTGCTGTGCAGGGCGTCCCAGGCGGCCCTCGGAAATTGGCTCCGACTTGAAAGATTGGGGATTACCTAGTTGAAAGGGTCCAGCAGCTAACCCCTGTGGGCTCGCTCTCGGCGTCATGCCTCGAGACGGTCCTTGGGGGCAGCACCGATAGGACAGCGCATCGGTTCACGGACTCACCGGCCAAAGCGCGCCGGGCACGTGTGCTTCCTTGGATGCAAAAGTACGCCGATTTACACGATTGGAAAGCAGCCCGGCGCTCTCTACCGATGTCAGACCATGGGTGACGAGCGGGTCACGGTACGAGCGGTCACCTTGGACACGTTGACGCACTCGGCCACGCGGGGTTGTGAGTGGCTATTCCGGATGTCCGAGATCGAGCGCCGAGGTAGGTTGGCACGTCCCCTTTCGATTTGCAGCGGCAGCGGTGTCCGCTCACGGATGTGGCGGCCCGGTACACCGATGACCGTCGTGCGAACTTCGACATCTACCTGCCGGAGTGGCTCGCCCGATACAACAAGCAGATCTTCGGGCCCCTGTATGCCGCCGGACTCCTGGTACTCGCGATCCAGTGGGTGGCGTCTGCGGGGTAGGTGGGTCGGAGGTGCGTGGGGATGGCAGGCCCGATGAGAGTTGCGACTTCTGGTGGTTTGGCTGGGAACTCGGAAGGGGACGGCCCTGGATCGGCCTCGCGCGATCACTGATCGCGCCTCAGAGGCGCGCTCGTTCGTGCGGGTCTTGCGTTGATAGGTCTGCTGCGGCGGACCCTGCCCACGTGCTTCATCGTCGGGGCGTCGCTTCCGGGAGGCGGCGTGTCCGCGGTCCGGAGATGCTGCCGAGGGTTGGTCGCGAACAAGCATTGCGCTGACTGATCGCTCGCGCCCCTGGGCCCTGACCAGAGGCGTCGGCGAGGACCGTCACGCGTAGGGAACGCGTGCGAGCTCACAGGGGTGAGCGCGAGATTGGTGCCGGCTGACTGAATGTCAGGCGGCCGCGCGAACGCCGGCACACTGACGTGCCGGCGGGGCCGCAGCGACGCAGGACAGCAGAGCGTCGCGGGACTTGCCGCGTGTCCGAGCGGACGGGCTGTGGGCAGGGCCCTCGAGCGGGCGCGAGCTATCTCCCACGCGTGATGGGCGGGCTCATGCCCTGAGCTTGCCACGCGTCACACTGAGCCTGTCGGGGCAGGGCAGGTAGGGTGCAGACCCGAGTGCTACAGAAGGCGGGGGGACGTCGGTGGAGCCCTTGGACTTCATCGCCCGGCTGGCGGTGCTGGTTCCGCCGCCGCGCCTGCACCTGACCCGCTGCCACCGCGTGTTCGCCACGCACAGCAGACTGCGCGGGCGGCGGTGACGCTAGCCCCGGTCCTGCAGCCAGTCGTGCAGCTGTGAGTACACCTCGGCGCGACTGAGCAGCTCGAGGTGCCCCATGCCGTACCCGACCCACTGGCGGTCCTTCGGGATCGCCAGCGTGCGCTCGCGCTCGGCGTGGCGGCCGAGCGCGCTGTCGAGCGGCACCAGGCCGTCGCCGACCAGCCGCTCGGCGAGCACGCTGCGCCGGGCCGCGAGCGTCGCGGCCGCCGCATAGCACTTCACGCCCGCTGGCAGCGGCACCACCTCGTGCGCGTCCGTCGTGATGCTGCCGTGGCGCAGGTCGGTGATGCCGGCGCTGCGCGCCTTGCCGATGCGGGTGAACGGAGCCGAGTACGGGCTCACCTCAAGCACGTAGTCGAGCCGATGGCCGCCGCGCTCGAGCGGCGAGCCGTGGTGCGGCGTGCCGAGGAAGACGAGCTTCCCGAGGTGCTCGAGCCAGCCGTGCCCGGCCTTGCGGCCGTAGTGGCAGGCGCTGCGCGCGACCAGCCCGCCCATACTGTGCCCGAGGATCACGAGCTCCTCGACGGGCCGCGGCCAGCTCGAGATGAGCCTCTCGAGCATCGCTGCGAACTCGCGCCCGTTGTGGCCGATGTGCTGGCCCGTGTTGTAGCGCAGGTAGAGCGGCGTGTACCCGAGCTCGTCGGCGAGCGCGGCACCGTGGTCGTGGCCTTCGCGTCTCCAGTGGCGCTCGTTCAGGCACAGGCCGTGCACCATCAGAAGGATCCGCCCGCCCGGTGCCGCGTCGCCGTCGCTGTCGATAGTGCCCGGGAGGTCGTCGAGGTCGAGCGGCCGGTCGCGGTAGCGCAGCCCCATCTCGATCGCGAGCGGATTGCCCGTGCGGTCGAGGTAGTCGCCGAACACGCCATTCACGGACGAGACGAACGCGTCGCGCACCGGCGTGGACTCACCCTCCGGCAGCAGCGCCACGATCGGCGCGAGGCCGAGGTCGATGCCCCGGCCGATCAGTCGCACGCTACCCTGGATGCTGCGGTACACGAAGCCCGTGATGCCGCGCGTGGATCCGGGTTCGGCACGTCCGACCGGCAGGGGCCGCACCTGGATGGTGCGGTGCATCTTCTCGACGATCCCGGCGACGCCTGCCGTGGCGTCGAAGGCCATGCGGGCGGCGCCGCGCAGATCAGACAGGTGGTTGCGGGTGGGTCCGGGCATGGGCGTGTCCTCGGGCGGCTCAGGCGGGTTGTTC
>CAVYAL010000006.1:0-7574 GCA_963766505.1 uncultured Gammaproteobacteria bacterium | reverse complement strand
CCACGCGCTCGCCTCCTGGAACGGTTATCTCGGCGGGCGTCGCCCGTCGGCGGGCACGGTGCTCGAGCTGCCGGCGCGACGCGAACTCGTGCCGCCGCTGCGCCGCAAGGCGCGGGTCATGGTGGCGCGCGCCCTGAGCCTGCTGCCACCGACCGGCCTCGACGGGATTCTCGGCATGTTCGGCGATATCAGTGGCTACGTGCGCTCGGACAGCACGATCGACCCGCGCTGGGAGACCTCCAACATGGTCTCGGTGCCGCTGCCGTTTCCGATCCGGCTCGCCTGGGGCAACCCTGCACCGCTCGCAACGAAGATCCGCTGCCACAAGGTCGTGGCTCCCACCATGGTGCAGGTCTTCTCGGCCGTCGAACGCGCAGGCCTCAAGAGCGCCGTGCGCACCTACGGCGGTTGCTACAACTATCGTCCGAAGCGCACGGGCAGCCGGCCCTCCACCCACAGCTGGGGCATCGCCCTCGACTTGAATCCCGGCACCAACGCCATGGGCACCGCCGGTGACATGGACCCCCGCCTCGTCGAGCTATTTCGCGAGCACGGCTTCAAATGGGGCGGCGACTGGACCGGCCGGAACAAGGACCCGATGCACTTTCAGTTCTGCACGGGGTACTGACACAGGAGCTGCATTCAACCGTCAGCCTCAGCGCGGCTGCAGACTGAATGAAATCGCTGCGAAAGCAGCGACCTTGCTATCCGTACTCTCCCACTGTGCGGTCACCCCCAGCCCTTGCTGCAGCATGACGGGGAACGTGCAGTCCTCGGTCCCGGCTGAGCTATCCTGATCCCTGACACAAACACAGGGGGACCAGGCAATGACCGAAGCGGAGTTGTGGCAACTTTTCTTCGCAGCCAATGAGCGCGTGGGTGACACATTCAGTGGTCTGCTGAGCGTCACCTTCGCTTACCTCGCGACCGCCTATTTCATTGGCAAGCGACTGAGCTCGTTCCAGACGCTGGTGGTCTCGTTCCTCTACGTCTACGCAGCAGGGCTCCTGGCGGTGAGTTCTGCCACGCTGTTGAACCGACAACTGGAATTCCGTGTCCTGTTACTGGAGCTGAACCCGAGCCGATTCTTCCCCTGCTCGACACCGGCTTCCTCTGGATCTATACGGTGCTGCTCGTGATGTCGATCCCGGTGAGTCTGTTCTTCATGTGGCAGATCCGTCGCAACCCCGAACTCGGCGCCGGACTGTCCGGCAGGGACTCACCTTAGCAGCGGACCTCAGAGGACACGAACAACTTCCAGACCAGCCGGGGTGCGGTTCGGTTGGCGACGGTCGGAGCGGTCGCCATTGTCATCTGCATTCTGAGCCTGTTCGGCGTACTGAACGAAGGCGCCATTGCGATTCTCAGCGGAATCACCGGTGCTCGGACATGCCGCGAGAACCCCACGTCTGCCCAAGGGCCGCTGGCGAATCTCCACCTGCCAGACCATTCCGAAGCGTCGCCGTGCGACGCGAGCCACCAACGGTGGCGTCCACTCTCCCCACCCGACCCGGCGTCACCCAATCGCGGATCGAGCCCCTGCGCTTGGAATTCCCCTGACCTCCGACACTTTCTCTTGGCGCTCTGCTGCGGCCACGGCCCTGCCGGCACGTCAGTGCGCCAATGCACCAGCTACTACTGCCCGACCCCGGTGAGCGGTTGAATCATCCCGATCCCGGCTGCGGTCTTCGCGCAGTGCTGCTGGATCACCTGCAGAACCAATTCCCAAGACGGCATCGCCGTCGACCCGCGCAGCGGCGTCCCCCCCTCTACCTCCGCACCATCGTCGCCGAACATTCGCCTGTGTTCGGTAGTTCTGTGGCAACGACCCAGGCGCCATCACGCCCAACAGCCGACACCCATTCGCAGAGCTACCTCCGGAGATCTTGCCCCCGAGGCCCGCCTCTCAATCTGGATGACTGATTTTGAATCTGTCTCAGACGCTCGCACGTTCAAATGATGGGCGCGCTACTTTCATTAGAAGAAGATCCTTCGGCCCAGGACTTCATCGACGTCGAACTGCGGTAATTCGCCGCCCTCCTCCCCCACCAACACCTCCAGTTCATCCGCCGATCAGGACGGTGGGCAGGCCCATGACGATGCTGCCGCCGTGGGCGGTGGTGTCACCCACGCGCGCGGCAGGCTTGCTGCCGATCAGCACCGTTGCCGAGCCCGTGACGATCACATCGGGTGGCCCGGTGCAGACCGCGTGGTCGCCCTCCACCGCCGCGGGCAGCTTGCCGATCAGCACAGTGGCCACGCCGGGACCGACCAAAGGTCCGCCGACATGCGGGACGGGCGGAACCCCAGGCGTCTGCATCGGGCAGACGTGCATGTCAGTCACGCGGGCGGCTGGTGGCACGGTGCGAATCCGCCTCAGTTGATCATCACGATCGCGCCCTTGACCGTGGTCTGGTCGGCGGCGCTGAGCTCGGCGGTGGCGCCGCCCTTGGCGGTGAAGCCAATCTGGGCCTCGCAGGCAATGTCGAGTGCGCTCGCATGGAAGTCACCGCCGCTGCTGGACAGGCGCACATCGCCGGCCGCGCTGATGTCGACCTTGCCCTTGGCATTGAGCACGATATCCCCGGGCGAGTCGAGCAGGATGCCGCTAGCGTTGAGCTCGACCCGGTTGCCGTGTTGATCCTCGAGCAGGATGGACCCGTCCTTGTCGTCCAGCACGATCTTGTTCGCGCCCGGGGTGGTCAGGGTGATGACCTTGTCTTTCTCGTCGAACTCGAGCCTGTGCCTGGCACGGGTGACGAGGGCCTTGGTGTCGTTAGCTGCGGAGATGGGAAATGGCGGTTCGTGCTGGCTGCTGTGGACGCTGCCCAGCACGATGGGGCTGCCGGGATCCTGGTCGAAGAACCCCACCAGCACCTCGTCACCGACCTCGGGCAGCACGAAGAAGCCGAAACCGTTGGAGGCGTAGGGCTGCAGCAGGCGGGCCCACAAGGTGTGGGCGCTGCCTTCGATGACGGGGAGCTTGATCTGGATGCGCTGCCCGCCCGCCGGGTCACCATCGAGCTTGAGCACGACGCCCACCTGCAACCCTGCGACACCGGGCGGGCGGGCGCCATGGGGCGAGGCGATCACATCGGGGTCGGCGCAGCGCCATTGCGGGTCCAGGCCAAAGCCGACCTCGGTCGTCCATTGCCCGTCGGCGATGCGGTGTGCCAGGCGACCGATCAGCAGATTGCCGGCAAACCGCTCGCCAACGCCCGCCACCTGCAACAGGCCACCGACCTTGGCCAGGGCACTGCCCTGAAAGCGCGCCGTGCCGCGGACCCGGGCCAGGGCGGCCTTGATCTGCTCGGCCTGGCCCCAGACGCTGAGCAACGCTCGGTCGACCGCCGAACTTACCTGCAGCCGCCGGGTGGTATTCGCGCCGAGTTGCGCCGCGATGGCGCTGCCGCTGAGGTTGCCCAGACCCGGCGTGGCGACCGGAAAGGCGCTGGATCCCGTCTGCACGGCCTGCGTGGCGGGGTCCCAGGCAGCCGTCGTGACGGTGGCAGGCTGCTGGCGAGCGTCGAGCTGGGCATCGAAGGCGTAGAGGTCTCTGCCACAGTCGACCTTGAGGCCGGGGTCGCCATCGAGCGCCGGCGCCTGGACGTGGAGCGTGCCGTCCTCGGCGATCACGAGCAGACCATTTGCCTCGGCTCGGGCCAGCACGAAGTCCCAGTCGCTGCAGTTGAACTGCACCAGCGACTCATGGGTGAAAGCCGTGCTGGCGACTGCGGCGCTCAGGCCGGCCCTGCCGATCAGCGTCTGTATAGCGGCGCTGTCAGTCTGGTCGGGGTAGACCTCATGGCGCCGCGTCAAGGTCATGGCCACGGCCTTGTCGCAGCAGTCCAGGGTGAGGCGCGAGGTGTTCTCGTCGCCGATGCTCACGCCCATGCGCACGATCAGGCCCTTGAAGATCGTCGCGAGCGAGTCGCCGTAGCCGGCCTGGATCTCGATCTCGGTGCCAGGCAGGCAGGTGTCGCTGTTGGCCAGCGGCCAATCGCCATCGAGCATGTTGCCGTCAGCCAGTATCACGCGGGCGCTGGGCAACTGGCCCACGGCGCGCTGCACCTCGACCTCGAGGATCTCCACGGTATCGGCCAGCGCGGTGCCGGCCAGAAGCACTCGGCAGGCGGTGACGTCGTCACTTTCGGACTGGGGGCTGCTGGGCATGGTGAGTCCTTGCGGATATAGAGTTCAAACCACCTGTCGGTGCCGAGGCTATTCGCGCACCCGGCCGATGTCGAGCCAGACCTTGCCGCCGGCCTGGCTCGAGGTCCGCGAAGATCTTGTCGATAACAGCGCCGAGCCGTGCACGTAAGCTTTCCCGACCGTGATGCTCGCCCGATCCCGTAGTGGCTCAACATGTTCTTGTCACTCGACCCGACCGAATACCTGCCAAACCACCGCGCGAAAGCGCCCGCGGCGCTTCGCAATCCCTGCCGCGCGGCGTACCAGCCCGCAAATCCGTGTGCGGGCGTTCGCCCGGTGCGGCCATCCAGGCCTGGGGCGCCTGGTTCCGATCGCAGTGCCCCGACGCCGACGGCATCCAGTGGGTCTCGCGCCAGTTCAATCGCGGCCAATGCATCGTGCTGTTCAAGACCGCTGCGCGAGCGACCTGGAGCAGTCGGCGACTCCGTCGATCTGCTCGCACCCGGAAGTATCGAAGAAGCAGACGCTGGACAGACTGCTCGCGCAGATCGGCTGGACGCGAAGCTGAGCCTGACCGCCCCCCGCACCGCGTCCGACCGTGATCGTCGCCACTCGATCGCGACACCGACGGACTCCGATGGCGAGGAAGGTCCTGGAGACCCGCCCATCCGCCGCGTTCAAGATGTCGGCAACTCGCAAGCCAGTGCCGACGGTCGGAGGAAACATGGAAAATCGAAGGACGCGATTGCAATTCCTGGCAATTGCTACGTGTTGCACGTTGCTGCTCGGATGTCCGACCTCGCCAACCACGCCCGACCCGGATGCCGGGAGCGCCATACGGCTACTTTGAGGACCTCGTCCGAACGAAATGGCTATTGGACGGGCGGGAGATGGTTCTGGTCGAAGACGTGGTTTTCCACGACTCAGCGGGCGTTGTCTGGACCGCCCCGAAAGGAGCCGTGATCGACGGGTCCTCAATTCCGCAGATTCTCTGGTCGGTGTTTACCGGTCCCTATGAAGGCAGGCATCGCGACGCCTCCGTGACTCACGATTACGAATGTTGTGTCCAGAATCGACCATGGCGGGACGTGGCATCGCATGTTCTTCGACGCGATGATGGCTCGGGGTGAGGATTCAACTCGGGCAAAGACCATGTACTTCGCGGTGAATCACTTCGGCCCTCGATGGCCTGATTCCGTACGGTAGGTTGCCTTCACCGAAGGAGATTTCGCGCGAGCCGTTGAGTACATTCAGGCACACCCCGACGTCTCTCTTGAAGAGATCGAGAAGCTGCAACCCTCGCAGCTCCGCCTGCTTGTCCCGGCGCCATCTGCGGTCCGATGACGAAGGCGGCTGGGCATCTGATCGCGTGGTTGTTCCGGCTGTCCGGACGCGGCCATGTCTGGAACTGCGTGCTCTCTCGATAGGAGGCCATCCAGCAATTTGCGATCATCAGTGGGGCCGCGCCCGCGGGTAGCTACCACACCGCCATGAGCCCCGCCAGATCGGCACACCCCGCGGCCTAGGCGAGCTGCTCATCGCTGAGATCATGCCCCGGCGTCCCACGCATGCGCCGCCAGCGCCCGCCGATCGCGATCGTTGAGTCGCTCATCAATCGCGACCAGCGCCTCTCGGTACCCCTTGACCGTCGGCTGTCTACCCTTTGCCATCGACACCCCTCATCACTACCGATTGCACCGCTTCCGTAGATACCCGAAACGCTGACTCACTTTGATGCGCTTCCAGGGGCTATACCTCGCCCTCCACAGCACCGCGCTGAGACAGAAGCGTCGCCCTCGAAGACACAGCGGCGCTTGCTGGTAGCCAGGTCGCCGCGGCACATGCGGGTGCTGGAGGCTCTCGCGAGGACCGTCCGGCCTCGGCTCCGCGGCATCCGGGGGCTGGACGTGTTCTGGCCGGGCGTAATGAGGCAGGGCTCGGCACGATCCGTGCGACGCCGTAACGCTCAGGTCGTCTTCGCGTTCAGACGTCGACGGGGTCCCAAATGTAGGGAAGCGCGAGAGACGCTGGCGGGGCGTGCCTTTGAGGACCGTCTCGAGGCAGGGACAGCCGAGAGCGAGCCTCCAGGGATGGACTCGCGGCGTGTCTGAGGAGGCACGCCCCGACCACGCCCTTCGCGCGGCGCATCACTTGACCACCGGATACACCGCGTCACCCCAGAGCGTCCCCGGATGATCCATCATCACCTCTATGACGAGCGGCACGAGCTTCCGCATCAGGCGCGTGCAGTCCCGGGAGCTGCTCCCGGTTCACCGAACTACCCCACGTAGCCCCGCCGTGCACCAGCTGGTTCCGGAAGCGCGTAGATCCGAGACAGCACAATCGAGAGCACCGTCACCGTGTCCCGCTTACCTAAGGCCACGTGCGCCGCCCGGTTGGCCGCATCGAAACTCGCCTTCCAGTCGTCCACCGGCGCAGCCCCGCTCTGCGAACGCCAGAACTCAGCAAACACGAACTTGTTGTCGAGCAACACCCGGATACTCCGCGGGAACTCCTCCCAGCAGAGATGCTCGAACCGCTTTTGCTCCCGATCGAGCTGATCGAGCTTGTCCAGGAACCCCCGGAACGTAAGCTGCTGGATTCCCGGTACTTCTCGTCGATCTCCGTCGCATACGCCGCATTGAACGCGATCCAGAGCAGGATGAACTCCCCGTCGAGATCTCCCTGCGCTTCGAGCTGCTCCGCCCGATTGAGCCAGGACAGCGCCCGATGCACCCGCAGCGACAGATTCGGATGCCACCCCTCCCGTTCCTCCCCATGCCGTCCCTTCAGTCGCTCGTAGTTCATCATTCGCCACTCATCATCGACCCGTCATCCTTGCCCAACCGCCGCGCTGACGCGGCTTCGGGGCGCGATTGCGGGCCGGTGCGTCCCTTTGCTCCTCGGGCACGGCGTGGATCCGTTCGTGGGCGAGTCGCATGCGACGAGCGCCGCGCCAGGGACGGTGCGGCCGGTCCGCAGCGAGGCTGGATGCCGAAGCGTCGCTCGTGCCGCATTCGGCTGTCCCTGCCTCATGACGGCCCTCGGCGGCATAGGGGCGCACCGGCCAGCCGATAGCGCGAGGCTGCCACGTATCCGTACACTCTCAGCTCCTGAAATGGTGGCAAGGCGGCATCACTGGGATCATCCAGGGTATTGCTGCGGACCGTCTCGGGCAGCACCGTCGTCAGCGAGAAAATAGCTGCGCTCTGTGGCTGCCAAATCCGCGGCCACATGCGGGTGCTGGAGGCTCTCGCGCGGACAGTCTCGCCATGGTGCCGCGGCATCCGGGGGCTGGAGGCGTTCTGGCAGGCCGTCATGAGGCAGGGACAGCCGAATGCGAGCACACAGGGGTGAGTCGCATGGCGACGAACGCCCGCGCAAGGAAGCGTGGGCTGGCCCGCGGCGGAGCTGGGAGCGGA
>CAVYAL010000005.1:765000-1598944 GCA_963766505.1 uncultured Gammaproteobacteria bacterium | reverse complement strand
CGACGCGCCGGGCCTGCTCCCTGAGCATGCGCCCGAAACCCTGCGCGTCGTAGAAGTCCTGGATGCCGCCGAGGTCGGGCGCCGTCCGGCCGAGCCCGCCCGCGCCGAGCTCGATCGGCATGTCGCAGGCGATGCCCGTCAGGCGCCTCGAGAGGAACGCGGTTTCGCGATGCTCGGCGAGGCTCGCGGCGACGAAGGCCGCGCCGCGGAACTTGAGCTTCGGCACCTGCTCGAGATTCTCGAAGACGCCCGGCAGCGTGTCGAAGTGCTTCAGCAGCTTCGCGGCCGTCTTCCGGCCGACGCCGGGGACACCCGGGATGTTGTCCACCGCGTCGCCCATCAGCGCGAGGAAGTCGGCCATGCGCTCCGGTATCACGCCGAAGCGCTCCTCGATGTCCGCGTAGCCGTAGCGCACGTCTGCAACGGCGTCCCAGTAGGTGTCGTTCGTGGCGACGAGCTGGGTGAGGTCCTTGTCGCGGCTGACGATCGTCACCGGCATGCCCTCGGCCTGCGCCCGGGTCGCGAGCGTGCCGATGATGTCGTCCGCCTCGTAGCGGGGGCTCGAGAACGCGGCGATGCCGAGGTGCTCGCAGAGCTCGCGGCAGAGCGCGAACTGCCGCTTCAGCTCCGGCGGCGCGGGCTCGCGGTTCGCCTTGTAGGCGGGATAGATCTCGTTGCGAAAGGACTTCGACAGGCTCTCGTCGAACGCGACGGCGATGTGTTCGGGCGACTCTGCCTCGAGCAGGTCCCCGAGGAAGCGGGCGAAGCCGTGCAGCGCATTGACCGGATTACCCTCGGGGTCCGCGACCTCGACCGGCACCGAGTAGTAGGCGCGGAAGATGAACACGCTCGCGTCGACGAGGTACAGCACCCTCAGCCCCTCATCCGGTCGGTTCGCATCAGATGTCCCACTCGGGGGGCGCTCCGGAGTAGCGGTCCACGGCCGCGAACAGCGCGGAGACCAGCGCGTTCTCCTGCTCGCTCATCTCGGGTCGCTGGATGTCGAACAGCAGGATCACCCGGGTGCGGTCACTGCGGTTCCAGGCCTCGTGGTTGATCGAGTCGTCGAACACCCAGGCATGGCCCTCGCGCCACTCGCGGACTTCGTTGCCGACGCGAAAGCCGCAGTCCGGCGGAACGATCAGCGGCAGGTGACAGATCAGCCGCGTGTTGGCCAGGCCGTTGTGCGGCGGAATCTTCGCGCCGGCCTTCAGCAGCGAGAACAGCACCGACGGCGAGCGATTCGGGAAGCGCGCCAGCGGCGCGCCCTCGAGCGCCTGCAGCGTCTTCGGGCAGCGCGCGGCGTTCTGCTGCTGCAGCTCGCCGTTCTTCCACAGATAGAAGGCGCCCCAGTCCGGATTGTCGATCATGCCGTCCTGCGGCTTGTACGGGCGGCTCGGGTCGCTCTTCAGGTACGGCTCGAATGCGCCGTCCTCGCGCATCACTTCGACGAGCTCGTCGCGGATGTCGTCGGTCGCCGCCTCGACCCCGTCCAGCCAGGGGAAGTCCTGCCGCTCGTAGAACTGGACCTGCGGAAGTCCCGGGAAATAGAAGTAACGCGGCTCCTGGACGTAGATCTGCCGGCGCCCGAGCAGGATGTCGAGCGACTGCGCGAAGCGCGGGCTGGACTTCGCCGGGTCGAAGCCGGCGGCCTGCAGCTCGCCGGTGAGGAAACTCTCGTACTGCCGCGCATAGCGCTGGCAGGCCGCCTGCACGCGGCGCAGCTCCTGCACCAGGTCCGGCGGCACCTGGTTCGCCGGAGGCGCGAGCTTGAGCGCCTGCAGGTGAAACGACGCCGCGGCCTTTTCATCGCCCGCCTCGGCGAGGTGGTCGCCTTTGAGAATCAACGCACGGACGTTGCCGTGGTCCATCGCGAGCACGCGATCCACGGCCGCGATCTTGCCACGCTCGTCCTTCAGCGCGCGGCAGGCATAGGCGAGCCCGAGCAGCACCGGCACGTCCGCGAGTCCGCCGGCGACGGCGCCGGAGAACAGTTCCCTCGCGCGTGCCGCGTCGCCCTGGCGCAGCGCTGCCGCACCCGCCTGGGCGAGGCTCCTGGGGTCGTCTGCTGGCCTGTTCATCGGGCAAGCATAAGAGATCGGGCGCGATCCGGCAGCACGGAGCGACTGTGAGGCGCGCAGCGGACATGCGAACATCCGCCGGTCGTCACGGGCCGGGCCGCAGCGCCATGAGTGAGAGTCACGTCATCGTCCCGATGAGCCGCAGGCATGTGCTGGGCTTTCACGTCGTGCTCGACAGCGTGGCCCGGGAGGGCCGTTACCTCGCGTTCCTCGAGGCGCCGCCGCTGGCCCGGCTGCGCCGCTTCGTCACGAACAACCTCCGCGACGGCGCGCCGCAGTTCGTCGCGCTGTCCGACGGGCAGGTGGTCGGCTGGTGCGACATCACGCCCCGCACGCATCCGACGCTCAGGCATGCCGGGGTCCTCGGCATGGGCGTCGCCAGCGAGCACCGGGGACGCGGTATCGGGCGCGCGCTGCTGACCGAGACGCTGGCGGCTGCGCGGACCTGGGGAATGTCCCGGGTCGAGCTGGTGGTGCGCGCCGACAACGCTGCTGCCGTCGCGCTGTACCGCAAGTTCGGGGTTCCAGCAGGAGGGGCTGCTGCGGCAGTACATCAAGGTCGATGGTATCTTTCATGACGCGCTGCTGATGGCGCGCCTCGACTGAGCGCGCGACCGGATACTGGGCGCAAGGGGGAGAACGACATGGGCAGTCCGGACAAGGCGCTGCAGACGCAGCTGCGGAACATCGAGACGAAGACCGGCAGGACACTGCCCGAGCTCAAGAAGCTGCTGCTCGCGAGTGGCCTCGCGAAGCATGGCGAGCTGCGCAAGCACGCGATGCAGGAGTTCGGCCTCGGCTACGGGGACGCCAACACGCTGGTGCACCTCGCGCTCACCCCGGATGCTGCGGGCGCAGCGGACAAGCCGCTCGATGACGTGCTGGACGGCATCTATGCGGACAGGAAAGCGGCGCTCAGGCCGATCCACGACCGGCTGATGACGGCGATCCGCAAGTTCGGGGAGTTCGAGGTCGCGCCGAAGAAAAACTACGTGAGCCTGCGCAGGAAGAAGCAGTTCGCCACGGTCGGCCCGGCGACCGCGTCACGCGTAGACGTGGGGCTCAACATGAAGGACGTCCCGGCGACCGCACGACTGCTGGCAGAGAAGCCCGGCGGCATGTGCCAGTACAAGGTCAAGCTGACCGACCCGAAGGAGGTCGACGCGGAACTGATCGGCTGGATCCGCCGGGCCTACGACTCGGCAGGCTGAGCCGCGGCGGCGCTCAGCCGCTTGTGCAGCGGACTCGAGCGCGGGAAGTGCGCGAGCAGGTATTCCATCTGGTCGGCCAGCACGCGGCGGCCCTTCAGGTAGATGTACTCCGCGTAGCTCGGCGTGAACGGGATCGCGATCAGCTGCAGTTTCGCCTGTTCCGGCGTACGCCAGGCCTTCAGGTTGTTGCAGCGCCGGCAGGCCGTCACGACGTTGTTCCAGTTGTCCTGGCCGCCGCGGCTCAGCGGCGTCACGTGGTCGCGGGACAACTGCGCCTGCGGGAAGCGCAGGCCGCAGTACATGCAGAGGTGGGCGTCGCGCCTGAACAGCGTCTCGTTGTTGAGCGGCGGGACATAGTCGCGATGCCGGTTGCCGGGGTTGTGGCTGTGCCCGACCGTGGCGACGATGGAGTTCACCTCGACGACGGTCCGGCGGCCGGTCGCCGCGTTCGTGCCGCCGCGCAACCGGAACAGCCGCTGGCCGAACGAGTACGCCACCTGTCCCATGAAGTACAGGCGCACCGCATCCCGGTAATCGATCCACTCGAGCGGCATGCCCGAGATGTCGGTCCGGAGGACTTCCTGTGAGAGGCTGTACATGGCTGTGCACTGTACTCCTGCCCGCAATCCGCCGGGCGGAAGTCACTGAAAGATACGTTACCGCTGTGCAATAATTCAACGGCTTAGCGAGCCCCGGCGACAGCAGAAAATTTCCGCCGCGGCTGCCGGTCGGGGGACCGGCCATCGTTCCGCCAGTAAATGACGAGGTCACCATGCCGCTGACGATCGGAGTGCCACGCGAGACCTTCCCGGGCGAGCGGCGCGTCGCCACCGTGCCGGAGGTTGTCGAAAAACTGCTGAAGCTCGGCTTCGCCGTCCAGGTCGAAACGGGCGCCGGTGCCGAGGCCAATTTCAGCGACGAGGCCTACCAGCAGGCGGGAGCGGCGATCGTCGGCAGCGCCGCGGAACTCTTCGGCAGCTCGGACATGGTCTTCATGGTGCGCCCGCCATCGGCCGGGGAAGTCGGGCTGATGCGACCGGGCACGACACTGGTCAGCTTCATCTGGCCGGCGCAGAACCCGGAGCTGATGCAGGCGATGGCAGACCGCCAGCTGACCGTGCTGGCGATGGACTCGCTGCCGCGCCAGCTCTCCCGGGCCCAGAAGATGGACGCGCTCACCTCGATGGCCAGCATCAGCGGCTACCGCGCCGTCATCGAGGCCGCCAACGCCTTCGGCCGCTTCTTCAACGGCCAGATCACCGCTGCCGGCAAGATACCTCCGGCCAGGGTTTTCATCGCCGGCGCCGGTGTCGCAGGACTCGCGGCCACCGGCACGGCCGCCAACCTGGGCGCCATCGTGCGCGCGAACGACACGCGCGCCGAGGTCGCCGACCAGGTCGTGTCGCTGGGTGGCGAGTTCGTAAAGGTCGACTACGAGGAAGAAGGCTCGGGCGGCGGCGGCTACGCCAAGGTGATGAGCGAGGGCTTCCAGAAGGCCCAGCGCGAGATGTACGCCAAGGAGGCCAGGGACGCGGACATCATCATCACGACCGCGTTGATTCCCGGCAAGCCTGCGCCAAAGCTGATCACCGCCGAGATGGTCAGGAGCATGAAGCCGGGCAGCGTCATCGTCGACATGGCGGCCGAGCAGGGCGGCAACTGCGAGCTGACCGAACCGGGCCAGGTCGTGGTCAGGCACGGCGTGACCATCATCGGCTACACGGATCTCGCCAGCCGGCTGGCCAGGCAGTCCTCGACGCTGTACTCGACGAACCTGCTGCGCCTGACCGAGGAGCTCTGCAAGACGAAGGACGGCGTCATCGACGTCAACATGGAGGACGACGCCATCCGCGGCCTGACCGTCATCAAGGATGGCGAAGTCACCTGGCCGCCGCCCGCGCCGAAGCTCCCGGCCGCAGCGCCACCGCAGGCCAAGCCGGCCGCGGCCGCCCCGGTGCCCGCCAGGAAGTCCGGGCACGGCCACGGCGCCGGCGAACCGACCTCGGGCAGGAGCCTGGCCATCATCTTCGGCGTCGGCGCGCTGCTCTTCTGGCTGGTCGGTGCGTTCGCCCCGGCGAGCTTCCTCTCGCATTTCATCGTCTTCGTGCTGGCCTGCTTCGTGGGCTACATGGTGATCTGGAACGTGACGCCCTCGCTGCACACGCCGCTGATGAGCGTGACGAACGCGATCTCGAGCATCATCGCGGTGGGCGCGCTGATCCAGATTGCCCCGCCCGAGACCGGCACCGGGGGACGGCCGGACGCGTTGATCCTGGGCCTCGCCGTGCTCGCGCTGGCGCTGACGGCGATCAACATGTTCGGCGGCTTCGCCGTCACGCGTCGCATGCTTGCGATGTTCCGCAAGTAAGGAGCCGCCGGCATGTCAATGAACCTCGTCACGATGGCCTATATCGCGGCCACGATCCTGTTCATCCTGAGCCTCGGCGGCCTGTCGCATCCAGAGACCTCGCGGCGCGGCAACCTGTACGGCATCGTCGGCATGACCATCGCCGTGCTCGCGACGGTGCTCGGACCGCGGGTCACCGCGGCCGGCACGCCCTGGATCGTCGGCGCACTGGTGGTGGGTGGCAGCATCGGCCTGTACGCCGCGAAGAAAGTGCAGATGACGCAGATGCCAGAGCTGGTCGCGATCATGCACAGCCTGGTCGGCCTCGCGGCCTGCCTGGTCGGCTTCGCGAGCTACATCGACACCTCGGTCGTGTTCACCGGCGCCGAGAAGACCATCCACGAGATCGAGATCTACCTCGGCATCGCCATCGGCGCGGTGACGTTCTCGGGATCGGTGATCGCCTTCGGCAAGCTCTCGGGCAGGATCGGCGGCAAGCCGATGCTGCTGCCGGGCCGGCACCTGCTCAACCTCGCCGGGCTGCTGGTGGTGATCTGGTTCGGCTGGAAGTTCCTGCAGGCCCACGACGTCGCCTCGGGCATGTGGCCGCTGATCGTGATGACGGTGATCGCGCTCTTGTTCGGCGTGCACATGGTGATGGCCATCGGCGGCGCGGACATGCCGGTGGTCGTCTCGATGCTGAACAGCTACTCGGGCTGGGCGGCGGCGGCCACGGGATTCATGCTCTCGAACGACCTGCTGATCGTCACCGGCGCGCTGGTCGGCTCCTCGGGCGCGATCCTCTCCTACATCATGTGCCGGGCGATGAACCGTAAGTTCCTTGCCGTCATCGCCGGCGGATTCGGCACCGGCGAAGGCGCATCGGCGGCTTCCGGCGTCCAGCCGGCCGGCGAGGTGACCTCGATCAGCGCGGTCGAGACTGCGGAATTGCTGCGCGACGCGAAGGAAGTGATCATCGTCCCGGGCTACGGCATGGCCGTTGCCCAGGCCCAGCACACCGTCTTCGAGATCGTGAAGTTCCTTCGCGAGAAGGGTATCAACGTGCGCTTCGGCATCCATCCGGTCGCGGGCCGCATGCCGGGACACATGAACGTGCTGCTGGCCGAGGCCAAGGTGCCCTACGACATCGTGCTCGAGATGGACGAGATCAACGAGGACTTCCCGGACACCGACGTCGCGATGGTGATCGGCGCCAACGACATCGTGAATCCAGCCGCCGAGGACGATCCCGCGAGCCCGATCGCCGGCATGCCCGTGCTGCAGGTATGGAAGGCGAGGAACTCGATCGTGATGAAGCGATCGATGGCCTCGGGCTACGCCGGCGTCGACAATCCGCTGTTCTACAAGGAGAACAACCGGATGCTGTTCGGCGACGCGAAGAAGATGCTCGACGAGGTGCTGGTCGCGTTGAGGGGCTGAATTCTGCCTGCCTGCGGCGGATCGTCAGTCCTGCCGCAGGCCCTCGATGATCGAGGCGTCCATCCAGTAGATCTCCGCGTCGGTCGTCGTCGGCCGGGAGCCGCCGTACACGTAGCGGCATAGCCGCTCCAGCTTTTCTGCCCCGCCCTCGGCCCGTCCGCGATCCGGTAGGTGATGAGGGCCCGATCAGGTCATCGAGCGGACCCGCCTCTCCGTTGCCGGCAAGCCAGGCGTTCTCCATGTCCCGCTCGACCAGGCCGCGCCGTTCGCAGCACCACCAAGGCGATCAGCGGGACGGGCGTCCTGAACTCGACCACGGACATCCTCTGACTGCACTCTGTTGCGCGATTACGGCTGCCGTCAATTCGGAGCCGCTGCGATGGCACTGTCTTGATCGCCGGGATAGAGGTGCCCGAAATAGTCCTTACGGAGACGATTGTATTCACGCCACTCCGGGCCCTTCTGATCCGGGTCGTTCACTTTGTACAGCTGCCTTCCGGTATCGATTCCGGACAACACAATGAAGTGACCCATTTTCTTGCCAAAGAGCCGCCCATACATTCCGCCGACCATGATCGGACCAAACCTCTTGAGCGCTTCATGCACCGTTTCCGGCTCGTTGAATGTAAAGCCCATGAGCTGGCATACGAGGATCAGGTTATTCTGCTTGAGGACGTTCGCAAAGCTCTTGCTTTCCTGCATGTCTGCGAGCAGACGGTGCCCGAGAATGCCCTTGTGCAGATGAAGGGCAGCCTCACCAATAGTCTTTGTCTTTGTTCCCGCCTTCTGGGTCTTGAGCATCTGTATGCAGGCGTACCAACAGTCATTGGCCTTGGTCTGCTTCTTGTGAACCAGGTCGTACGCGTAGACCATCGTCCCCCTCCGTTTACTCTCGAATTGATGCTCGGCCGCTTCAGAGGCCGCACTGATGGATCAGCCGCCGCCCTGCGGCGACGATTTCCGCCACTGGAGCGCATCAGTGCACAACACGCGGACTGAGTCCCTGGCGAGTTGTTGATCGGACTACATCATCGAACAATTGGGTCGTCAATGATGGTTGAGTGGACTTGCCGTTTCGGCATGATGTGACCGCGTGCGGTCATCGCCGCCGGGGCCGCGAATGAGCGAGCCGGCATTTTCGAGCAACGACTGCAATCGGCACCCCCCACTCGGATTGCCCCTCGCACGACTTCCGGCCGAGTACTGCTCCGGCGCCACACGCTCGAGGTGCGCGAGGATCTTCGCAATGACCTCGGACTCTTCGATGCTGGCGATGATCCTGAGCTGCCCGCCGCGACGGGCCCTGCAAATCGGCTCCTTTCGAGCTGAAATGCAGTAACCAGGCGTGCCTGCGCAACTCGTGCCATGCAGCACTGAGTCGTCGGAGGTTGGCCCGTCGAACCCGCCCGCTCCACTGGATGCTGGCGCAGATCGATGCCACGCTGGGCGCCCTGACGATCCCAGGAACGCCTCGCGCATGATGTCTGTGGATGAGCTAGTCGGCCCGCTGACTGCGCTGGTGTTCAGCGCCGTGACGATCGGCGGGGTCGAGATCCAGCTGATCGTGCTGTGGCTCGTGGTCGCGATGCTGTTCGCGACCGTGTGGCTGCGGCTGCCGCAGCTGCGCGGCTTTGCCGAGGCCTGGCGGGTCGTGCGCGGCCGCCGGCAGGACCCCGACGCGCCGGGCGAGGTCTCGCAGTTCGCTGCGCTCGCGACCGCGCTTTCCGGGACGGTCGGCCTCGGCAACATCGCGGGCGTCGCAGTCGCGGTGACGATCGGCGGGCCGGGCGCCGTGTTCTGGATGCTGGTGATCGGCCTGTTCGCGATGGGCCTCAAGTGCGCCGAGGTGACGCTGGGCCTCATGTATCGGGATGTCCTGCCGGACGGCCGGGTGCGCGGCGGTGCGTTTGTGACGCTCGGCAACGGCCTGGCCGCGATCGGGCGTCCGCGCCTGGGTCGCTCGCTGGGTCTCGTCTACGCGGTGCTGCTCTGCAGTAGCTCGCTGATCTCGTTCCAGGTGAACCAGAGCTACGCGCAGGTCTCGTCGGTTGCCGGTGGCATCGATCCGCTGCTGTACGGCATCGTCTTCGCCGTTGCGGTCGCGCTCGTGCTGCTGGGATCGATCCGCTGGATCGCGCGGGCGACCTCGCTGCTCGTGCCGGCGATGGCCGTGATCTACATCGGCGGCTGCCTGATCGTGCTCACCGCCAATGCCGACGCGATCCCGGCGGCGATTTCGCAGATCCTGGACGGCGCCTTCGCGCTCGACAGCGTGACCGGCGGCCTGCTCGGGGCGTTCGTCGCCGGGATGCGCCGGGCGGTGTTCTCATCCGAGGCGGGGATCGGCACCGCCGTCATAGCGCACTCTCACGCCCGCACGCGCGAGCCGGTGTCGGAGGGGCTCGTCGCTTTGCTCGAGCCATTCATCGACACCGTGCTGATCTGCACACTGACGGGCCTCACCATCGTCGTCGCCGGCACCTGGGAGCCCGCCACGAACGGGGGCCTCGAGGGCGTGCAGATCACCTCGGCCGCGTTCGCGACCGTCGCCCCCTGGTTCCCGGTCGTGCTGGCGATGGCGGTGCTGCTGTTCGCCTATTCGACGGTCATTTCCTACGGCTTCTATGGCGGCGAGGGGTTCCAGTATCTCTTCGGGCACGGCCGCTGGCAGTCGCTCACCTGGAAGATCAGCTACTGCATGCTGCTGCCGCTGAGCGCGATCCTCGACCTCGGCAGCGTAGTGGACCTGATCGACTCGCTCTACTTCCTGATGGCGATCCCCAACATCCTGGGCATCTACTTTCTGGCGCGGCCGCTCAGGGCCGAGTTCAATGCGTACATGAACCGGCCGAACGAGGCATGACACGGCCGCGACGAATCCACCAATCCCGCAGATTGTGATCGTCGGTACGCTAGTGACGGATTCGCGGCTGAATGGAAACCTGGGAGGCCCTTCCATGGGCCTCCCAGGCCAGGCGCGCGAACCGTCGCGCTAGTTTCGCTCGGCGCCGCTGATGCCGCGCAGCTTCCAGACATCGCCCGACAGCGTAACGATGTAAGCGATGCCTCCCTTGAAGTGCAGCGAGGTGGGCAGGTTTATCCCGTCGAGCAACACGGTGCTCGAGCCATCGCGGTTTATCCGCAGCAACTGGCCGGTGTAGGGCAGGGCCGGTGCCCCGGCCGCACTCTCGTCCAGGTTCGGGTCCCAGATGCCCTGCGACAGCGCATACAGCGAGCGCCCCGGACCGGACTGCACGTCCACAGCCATGCTGATACCGCCGGCGACCAGTCCACCGTCCATAGGATCCCCGAGGTCGAAGGCCGTGATTTCGCCGATTTCCTCGTAAGCGCCCGGTGAACCCGAGATCGCCCCGGTCTCCGCGAGCAGGACCTGGCCACGGAACACGTCGAGTCCCGAAGGCACCACGTTGCCGTACTGCTTCATGACGCTGGTGCCGCCGCTGAAATCGACGTGCAGGATGCGGTTGTGGTGACCGTCGGTCACCAGCAGCCCGTTATCGACTGGCTCCAGCGCGTATTGCACGCCCTCGGGCAGGACATAGGCGAAAAGTGGCGGCGGTGGATTATCGCGAGAGAAGTCTCCCAGGTCGGCTATGAGCGTGGGGCTGGACGGGTCGTCGATGCGATAGACGCCGTTGAAGCCCGTGTCCGGCAGACCCATGGCGTTGAGGAAGTCCGGCGCATCAACCAGCGTGACCAGCGCATAGGCCGTGTCGCCCACGAAGGCCACGTCGAAGACGCCGCCCGGAAAACCGGGGATGGCCGGCAACGGGAAGCCCGAAGCGAATGTCGTCATCGCTCCCGTGTCGGGGTCGATGCGCGTGATCTCGCCGAGCCCGAACTGTGGAACGTAGAGCGCGCCATCCGGCCCGACGGTTCCGCCGATCGACCCGGCCAGTCCGGATGCAAGCAGGTCGGCCTTGATCGGCCGGTCGCGCCGGTTGTCTTCGCCGGTGTCGGCCGCCGCACTGAAGCCGGCCAGAGCCAGGGTCGTCGCCGCCACCGTTGCTGAGAATAATCGCGTGAAAGTCATGGTTATCCCCTCTCGTCGTTTTATGTAAAAAATACGATGCGTTTGGACGAGAGAGTCTTCCGTCGGTCGTGCGCTCGAGTCACGAAGGACTTGCTAAGAAACGACGAAAATTCGTTGAAGAAGTCCGGCTCGCGGCTGCGGCGAGCGGGAACAGCTGAGATCCTCGACGGCAGGGCGGGGTGGAACGCTTACCGCGAAAGATCGGTGGGCCTGCCTTCAGGGACGTCCAGCATTGCCGGACAAATAAATCTGTCCCCTTTTAAATAAATCTGTCCCCTTTCATGTCCCCTTTCAGGGGCCGCGCGGGGTGCCGCGACCATGCCGCGGCTGGTGGTGCTGGGGGCTCATCTGCTCGCGACGTTTGCGCATCTGCTCGCGCTGCTCGGGCGACATGTCATGCCAGCGGTCACGCATCTGCTGCCGTTCCTCGGGCGACATCTGCTGCCAGCGGCGACGCAGCTCCTCGCGCCGTTCCGGCGGCATGTCGCGGAAGCGACGGAAATTCTCCCGCAGCCGCTGCTGTTCCTCCGGCGGGAGATCGCGAAACCGCTCGTAGCGCTCGCGGATGCGATGGCGGTCCTCCGTCGACAGGCCCTGCCAGCGCTCGAATCGCTGCCGCGCCATTTCCCGCTGCTCGGGGCTCATCTGCTGCCAGCGCTCGGCACCCCTTGAGAGCGCCTGCTGGCGGCCCGGCGGCAAGGCGTTCCACTCCTCGCGGAAACGCCCGAGCACCTGCTGCTGCTCGGAGGAAAGCTGGTCCCAGGCAATGGCTGGCGGCGACGCCTGCGTCTGCTGTGCTGTCGTCGGCGGGGCGAAGGCGAGCAAGGATGCTGCCAGCAAGCCCCAGGTCCAGGATCTCATGTCCCCTGCTCCTGCCGCTGCGTGCCGGGCACCGGCCTCGGTTCCTCGACGTCGCGCACGGCCCGTTCTGCCATCAGCCAGTCCACGTCCTCCTCGTCCCAGGAGCCCAGGTACTCGAGCAGGTCGAGGCTCGTGTCCGCCGGCTCGGTGGTCCCGGCCTGCTCGGGCGATTGCGGTTCACCGGCCTGCACCCGGTCCGCAGCGATTGCGCACAGCAGCAGCGCCGCGGCCGGTATGGCCCACGTCAGGACCGGGATCTTCGGATCAGCCCACGCCACCAGAGGCCAGCTCCAGCTCGAGCTCCTCGAGCATCGCGTAGAAGTCGGGATCGCCCGCGACGAGGTCGAGGTCCTCGCCCGCGACCACGAGTTCGAGCGTGTCCAGGGCAGCGGGCGTCCCGACCACGGTCGACTGGGTGCCTGGCTCCCCGCCCCGACCGGGCCAGAGAACGACCGCGAGCGCGGCGACGCCGGCGACCGCCACGACCCTGGCCCACGGCGCCCACGCGGGGGCAGCACGGGTCTCCAGCTCGGCAATCGCCGACTGGCGCGCCACGTTCAGGCGCGAACGGGTCCGTGCATCCAGCGATTCGACGCTTGCGTCGAAGAGCTCCCGGGCCCTGCGCTCGACGAGATCTTCGCCGTCGTTCGGCCGGTTCATCACCACACCTCACCGAGTCTCTCGCGCAGCGTATGCACCGCGCGAAAGTAATGTGTCTTCACGCTGCCCGCCGAGCAGCCCATTGCGGCGGCGGTTTCGGCCACGTCCATCCCCTCGAGGCAGCGCAGCACGAAGGCCTGCTGCTGCCTGGGCGGCAATGCGGCCAGCTCCGTTTCCAGCCGCTGCATCGCTTCGGCCGCCATGAGCTGCTCGCTCGGCTCCGGAGCGCCGTCGGGGACTTGCTCGATCGGATCGGCCTCGGGCTCGTCGCCGCGCCGCAGCGAACCCGGCCAGAACGAGATGACGCGCGCGCGCACCGAGCTGCGCCGCTGCCAGTCCCGGATGCCGTTGTACAAGATGCGGTAGAAGAGCGGTTTCCATTCTTCGCTGGGTCGTTGACCGTAGCTGCGCGCAAGCCTCAGCATGGCCCCCTGGACAACGTCGAGCGCCTCGTCCGGGTCGCGCAGCGACATCTGGGCGATCCGGAACGCTCGCCGCTCGACACTCGCAAGGAAGCGCTCCAGCGCCCTCGACTGCTCCAGCAGAGCCTCCTTCTCGGCCGCAGGACCGGATTCGGCCAGGCACGGGACCTGATCGAAAGTGAGAGTATCAGAGCTCATCATGTGCGTAGATTCGCCAGGAATCGGAAACCTCGATCCATCCCTACTGGAGCAAAACGCTATGGCGGGCAAGCGGTTGACGAGCATTGATGAGAAAAGATGTTCACTGGCGGGCGCAGGCCACGGCCACACCGTGGCGCCAACACGACAGCTGTCTGGACTCAGTCTTGGCACAGGCCTGGCGCGGAACGTAAATGATTGTTTTAGAAAGAATTCAAAGCCTGCGTCTAATTTGTAACCAAATTGTAAAACCCGTTGCCCGGACTGGCACTTGGCTCAATTTCACGCAATCCGTTCACAGAGTTATCCACAGGAATTGTGGACAAGCCCCGTGACCCGCGCCGCCCCGTGAATCCGATCATTGCAGTCGCCGTCGACGCGCCGCTGCGGCAGTTGTTCGACTATCGGCCGCCACCCGGCTGCACGGCGGACCAGCTGCTGCCCGGCGTCCGTCTCTGGGTGCCTTTTGGCCGGCGGCGCGTCGTCGGACTGCTCGTCGAGACCCGTCCGGGCTCGCAGCTGCCACAGAGCCGGCTCAAGACCGCGCTCGCGCTGATAGACGACGTACCGGTCATCGACGCGTCGCTGCTGAATCTGCTGCGCTGGGCATCGGACTACTACCGCCACCCGATCGGCGAAGTGATCGCGGCGGCCCTGCCCGCGGCGCTGCGGCATGGCAGCGAAGCGCTGGAGCAGACCGACGCCTGGCAGCTGTCCGACCAGGCGCGCCAGGGTCGGATGCCTGATCTGCCCTCCCGCGCAGTCCGGCTGCGGGAGATGGTCGCGTTTCTGCAGGGCCGCGATCGGGCCGACGCCGCGACGCTGAACGAACTGGCGCCGCGCTGGCGAGAGCACCTGCGCGAGCTGGAAAAGCGTGGCTGGGTGACCCGAATCCGGGTCGAGCCCGAAGTCGACCGCGGGCCCGTTGCGGTCGAGGGCCAGCATGCGCCAGCGCTCGAGCCGGCGCCGGAGCCGACGCCGGAGCAACGGCTGGCGATCGAGACGATCGACGAGGCCTGCGGGAAGTTCGAGCCATTCCTGCTGCACGGGATCACCGGCAGCGGCAAGACCGAGGTGTACCTGCGCACGATCGAGCGGGTGGCAGCCCGGGGCGAGCAATCGCTCGTGCTGGTGCCGGAGATCGCGCTGACGCCGCAGCTCGTCGCACGATTCGAGGCCCGCTTCGGCTCGCCGATCGTCGTGCTGCACTCCTCGCTGGCGGACCAGGAACGGCTGCGCGCCTGGCGCCAGGCCCGCAGCGGGCAGGCGCCAGTCGTCATCGGCACGCGCTCGGCGATCTTCGCCCCGCTCGCAAGGCCGGGACTGATCGTCGTGGACGAGGAACACGACCCGTCCTACAAGCAGCAGGAGGGCTTCCGCTACTCGGCCCGCGACCTCGCGCTCGTCAGGGCGCAGCAGGCCGGCATTCCGATCGTGCTCGGCTCCGCCACGCCTTCGCTCGAGAGCCTGGGTCGGGTGGACGCGGGCCGTGCGCGCCTGCTGGAACTGCCGAACCGCACCGCAGGCGCACGACCGCCGACGCTGCGGCTCGTGGACCTGCGGCGGCACGCCGCAAACCAGGGCCTGGCCACGCCGACCGTGCTGTCGATCCGCCGACATCTCGACGCCGGTGGACAGGTGCTGCTCTACCTGAACCGTCGCGGCTACGCGCCGACCTTGTTCTGCCCGGCCTGCGGCTGGATCGCGCCCTGCCCGCGCTGCGATGCGCGGCTGACGGTGCACCAGCGTGAGGGCCGGCTGCATTGTCACCACTGCGGGACTCAGCACGCGATTCCCGGCACCTGCCCGTCCTGCGGCGACGTCGTGAAGCCGGTCGGGCAAGGCACGCAGCGGATCGAGGAGACGCTCGAGGCCCTGTTCCCGGAGGTACCGCTCGCACGCATCGACCGCGACGCCGTCCGCCGGCGGGGTTCGCTGCAGGAGACGCTGGAACAGGTCGCGAGCGGCGCGGTGCGACTGATGGTGGGCACCCAGATGCTGACGAAGGGCCATCACTTCCCGGACGTGAGCCTGGTCGTCGTGCTGAACGCCGACCAGGGCCTGTTCGGCACGGATTTCCGCGCGAGCGAGCGGCTCGCCCAGACGATCGTGCAGGTCGCAGGCCGCGCCGGGCGCGCCGAGCGGCCGGGCGAAGTGCTGATCCAGACCGAGTACCCGGAGCATCCGCTGCTGCAGCAGCTGATCAGTGGAGGCTACGAGGCCTTCGCCTCGGCCGCGCTGTCGGAGAGGAAGGCGGCCGCCTGGCCACCCTATGCGCGCGTCGCGGTACTGCAGGGCCGAGGCAGCGGGCCAGGCGGCACCGCTCAAGTTCCTCGATCGCGCACGTGAACTCGCCGGGGAACTCCAGCCCGGGGGGGTCGAACTGCTCGGGCCCGCAGCCGCTCCGATGGAGCGGCGAGCGGGCCAGTTCCGGGCGCAGCTGCTGCTGCACGCCCCGACGCACTCACCGCTGCAGCGGCTCTTCGGGCGCTGGCTGCCCGCCATCGAGCAGCTGCCCGAAGCCCGCAAGGTGCGCTGGTCGCTGGACGTGGATCCGCTCGAGCTCTTCTAACCCGTCGGCGCCCGGCTCACTGGCGACGTTACTGGCGGCGATGCGACCGCATCTCCTGCTGCGTCACCTTGCCGTCGTTGTCGGCATCGAAGCTCGAGAAATGCTCGGCCAGCTTCGGCATGCCGGTCTGCGCCTCCGCGAGGTCCAGCGCACCGTCCCCGTCCGTGTCGGCCGCGCTCCAGCGGTCACGGAACTCCTGCTTCCATTCCTTTTTCGCATGCATGCGGTGCTGCATCATCTCTTCGCGGGCGACCTGCCCGTCCGAGTTCGAATCGAGCATGTCGAAATGCTCGGCGATGTACGGCATGGAGCCTTGCGCCTCGACCAGTGACAGCCCGCCGCTGCCGTCCGCATCTGCTGCGGCCCAGCGCTTCTCGGCCTCAGCTCTCATCTGCGCGTGACGGGATTCCCGGTGTGCGGCCATCTCGCCCTGGTCGAGCTGTCCGTCCTTGTTGCTGTCCACCGAGTCGAATTCCGCCGCAAGCCGCGGAAACGCCTGGGCCTCCTCGCGGCTCACCACGCCGTCCTTGTTCGCGTCCACGGAATGGCGGCCCGTCATCGGTCCGTGGTGGGACATGGCCTTGGAGCCTTCCGGGGAACCAGTGTCCCAACCGCCCGCCAGTGCCGCTCCACTCGCCATCACCGAGACCAGGACTACCAATGAACGCATGACAATCTCCTTCCGCTGATGCATGTGTCAGACCATACAACGCCGCGGTCGTTCCGCGGTTGACCGGAAACGACAAGGGGCGCCCCGTCCGGGGCGCCCCTCGCAGCGGAACCCGTGCTTGCCGGGGTTCTTCAGCCCGCAGGCTCGGGCAGGTCCATGCCCGTCGTCACGAGCCCGGCCTGGACCGTCGCGCCGCGGACCGCGGTGAAATCCAGGCTGTCATCGGCGTCGAGGTCGTCCTCGCCGCAGGTGAAGGCCACCGTGTACGCCCCGGCCGGCAGGAACGAGGCCCGATAGATGCCCGTGACGGCATCGGCCTTGACCATCTGCACCGGATCGGCAGGCGTCCCGTCCTGGTCATCCGGGGTCGTGCTGCCGGCCGCGTTCTCGCCGTCGGCAAAGAGGTAGACCATGCGGCTGCAGGTCTCATCCGGCACGAGGCTCGGGTCCACCGTCCCGGTGATGCCGCCGGCCTGGCTGTCCCTGACCAGTCGCAGCACGGGTTTCATCAGGTACGCCTGCGTGCAGTCGGGTGCGTTGCCCTTCTGACCCGGCGGGGCGCGCAGCGACTTGCGCAGGTCGAAGTCCACCGTAAGCGCCGCAGAGCCGTCGGCCGGCAGCACGAACCCTCCCTGCAGCTTCAGCCCGGACTCGTCGCCGCTCGGGATTCGCAGCTCGCACTCCCGGCCCTCGACCATCAGGTACGAGTCGCGGACGTTCGGCTCGTTGTCCACGAGCATGCGCAGCCACTGGTAGTTCCCGGCGGGCAGCGTCAGGCCGTCGAACAGCAGGGTGCTGCGCCCATCCTGCAGCGGCAGCAGGTTGATGCGGCGCGGCGCCGGGTTTCCGGCGTCATCGCGAAACTCGACAGTCACCGGTTCGCCGTCTTCGGGCTTGAACTCGACCGCGCGGAACTGGACCCAGACCTCGTCGGCCGCATCCACCGGCGCGTCGGTGATCGACAGGTCGAGCCGGCCGGTCTTCGAACCGGTCGGGGCATCGCCCCCGCTGCCGCCACCGCAGGCGGCGAGCAGGATCCCCGCAAGCGGGACCGACAACAGGCCGAGGATTCGGGAAACGCGTGTGCTCATGCTGGGATCTCCCTCGTTGCGCGTGTTTCGCAACGGTTCATAGGCTAGGAAATCCTGAAAAAACGCGGCGGCACCAGTTCACAGTTGCGCTCGCGCGTCGAGCGCCGTTCCCTTAGACTTTCGGCTCTCGCCGAGCATTCCCGACGGCCTTAAATTGAAGCAGCTGATAGAGAAAATCGTGCAGGACGCGTTCGCGTCCCTGCCTGAGGACCTGCGGTCACTGGACATAACGCAGGCGCCATCCACCGTGGAGCGCACTCGCGATCCAGGCCACGGCGACTTCGCGTCCAACGCCGCGATGCAACTCGCACGGGCGGCCGGGCGCAAGCCGCGGGAACTCGCGCAGGCCATCGTCGCTGCACTGCCGGCCAACGAGCTGATCGGCAGGGTCGAGATCGCGGGTCCCGGCTTCATCAATTTCTTTCTCGCGCCGGCGGCCTACCACGCGGAGCTGCGCCGCCTGCTCGACGAGGGCGGCTCCTATGGCCGCAGCGCGCTCGGCGCCGGTGAGCGGGTGATCGTCGAGTTCGTTTCGGCGAACCCCACGGGCCCGCTGCACGTCGGGCACGGTCGTCACGCGGCCTTCGGCGCATCGGTTGCGAACCTGCTCGACGCGATCGGCTACAGCGTGCACCGCGAGTACTACATCAACGACGCCGGCCGGCAGATGGAGATCCTCGCCGCCAGCGTCTGGCTGCGTTACCTGGAGTGTTTCGGCGAGCGCTTCGCGTTTCCGAGCAACGGCTACCGTGGCGACTACATACAGCCCATCGCGGACAAGCTGATCGAGCGCGAAGGACGTTCGCTGCTGCGTGCGGCGGCCGACGTATTCCGCGACCTGCCGCCGGACGCACCCGCCGGCGACAAGGACCTCTACATCGACGCGGTGATCGCCCGGGCGCGCTCGCTGATCGGCGAGGACGGTTTCCAGAAGGCGCTCGACCTCGCGCTCGGCGACATCCTCGCCGACATCCGCGAGGACCTCCAGGCCTTCGGCGTCTGCTACGACGAATGGTTCAGCGAGCGCAGCCTGACTGCGGAAGGCGCGATCGAACGGGCGCTCGAGCGCCTTCGGGCGAACGGCGTCGTCTACCAGAAAGACGGTGCCGAGTGGTTCCGCGCCACGGACTTCGGGGACGAGAAGGACCGCGTGGTCGTGCGCGAGAACGGCGCGAAGACGTATTTCGCCTCCGACATCGCCTACCACCTGCAGAAGCGCGAGCGCGGTTTCGAGCGGCTGATCGACGTGCTCGGCGCGGATCACCATGGCTACGTCGCGCGCGTTCGCGCCGGGCTCGTGGCGATGGGCGAACCCGGGGATTCGCTCGAGGTGAGGCTCGTGCAGTTCGTCACGCTGTATCGCGGCGGCGAGAAGGTGCAGATGTCCACGCGCTCGGGCGAGTTCATCACGCTGCGCGAGCTGCGACGCGAAGTGGGCAACGACGCGGCGCGCTTCTTCTACGTGATGCGCAGCAACGACCAGCACCTCGACTTCGACATGCAGCTCGCGACCTCGCACAGCAACGAGAACCCGGTCTACTACATCCAGTATGCGCACGCACGCGTCTGCAGCGTGCTGCGCCAGATGATCGACAAGGGAATGAGCTACGACGCCGCGCGTGGCCGCGGCGCGCTGGCGCTGCTGGTCGAGCCGTACGAGCAGGCGCTGCTCACCACGCTGAGCCGCTATCCCGAGATCGTCGAGAGCGCGGCGCTGCAGCGCGCGCCGCACGCGATGGTCCACTACCTGCGCGAGCTCGCGAACGACTTCCACACCTACTACAACGCCCACCAGTTCCTGGTCGAGGACGCAGAGCTGCGCGACGCGCGGCTCACCTTGATCCAGGGCGTCCGCCAGGTGATCCGCAACGGACTCGGGTTGCTGGGCGTATCGGCGCCGGAGGCGATGTGAGTTCAGCGCGGACGCTGAGTCGCGACTACAAGCACGTCGCGCAGCAGCGCCCCGGGGCGGGCCAGGTATTCAACGGCTGGACGGGCCTCGTGATCGGCCTCGCGATCGGCCTCGGCGTCGCTCTGGCGGTGCACCTGCATTACCGGGGTCTCCAGGCGCCGGCGCTGCCGCAACCCGTGGCGGACGGCGTCGCCTGCCTCGGCACAGGCGGCCGAGGAAACGCCGGCTCCGGTGGATCCTGCAAAGAACTTCACGTTCTACGACGTGCTGCCGAACCAGGAAGTCGAGGTCCCGGCCGACGCGTCGCGGCCTGCGCCGCCGCCGGACGTGCTGCCGCAAGGCGACCTGGTGCTGCAGGCCGGCGCGTTCAAGCAGATCGCGGAAGCCGAGAAGCTCCAGGCGCGGCTCGCGCAGTATGGCGTCGTCGCGAAGATCCAGCGCATTTCGCTGGAGGACGAAACCTGGTTCCGGGTCCGGATCGGGCCTATCGAGACGGTCGAGGACTTCGACCGGGTCCGCAGCAAGCTGGCCGAGGCCGATATCGAGGCAGCCCCGGTCGTACCCGTCACGGAGCAGCCGCCACCCTGACGACTCCGCGTTGCCGGGCCGGACTCATCGCACCGCGGCTGAGCCTGCCTCCCCGATCAGGCCCTTCTGCGTGAGCCATTCCGGATTGTAGAGACGGGACTGGTAGCGTCCGCCCCCGTCGCAGAGGATCGTCACGATCGTGTGTCCCGGCCCGAGCTCGCGCGCGACGCGCATCGCGGCGGCCACGTTCGCGCCACTGGTGCCGCCGAGGAACAAGCCTTCCTCGTGCAGCAGGCGGTAGGTCGTGCGCACGATCTCGGCATCCTCGATCCGCACGGCGTCGTCGATCGGAGAGCCTTCGAGATTCGCCGTGACCCGGCCGATGCCGATGCCCTCGGTGACGCTGCTCGAGCCCTCGGACTTGAGCTCTCCCGACTTCACCCACTGGTAGAGCGCGCTGCCCATCGGGTCCGCGAGCACGCAGCGGACGCCGGGCTTCTGTTCCTTCAGGTAGCGCGACACGCCACCGAACGTGCCGCCGGTGCCGGTGGCGCAGGTGAATGCGTCGATGCGTCCCTCGGTTTCGTGCCAGATCTCCGGTCCCGTCGTCGCGTAGTGAGCGTCGCGGTTCGCCGTGTTGTCGAACTGGTTACCCCACGCGGCCCCCAGCTCCTCGGCAACGCGGCGCGCGAGCTTCTGGTAGTGGTTCGGGTCGCTGTAGGGAACCGCCTTGGTCACCCGCACGTCGGCGCCGAGCGTGCGCAGCAGCGCCGCCTTCTCCGGCGACTGGTTGTCCGGCATCACGATCACGCAGCGATAGCCCCGCGCGTTGCAGAGGTGCACGAAGCCGATACCCGTGTTGCCGGCCGTGCCCTCGACCAGCGTGCCGCCGGGCTGGATGCGGCCCTCGCGCTCGGCATCGTCCAGGATGCCGCGCGCCGCGCGATCCTTGACCGAGCCGCCGGGATTCAGGAACTCGGCCTTGCCGAGGATCTCGCAGCCCGTCTCCTCGCTGAAGACGCGCAGGCGGATCAGCGGCGTGTGGCCGACCGTGCCGGAGAAACCGAGGCGGGTGGTCATGTCGGAGAGTTCCTGCTGTGCGGCGAGTCAGGAATTCTTGGCCGAACGAGCACTGCAAGACAAGCGGCAAATCGTGCAACTGGCCGCCCGAGTAGGCGATTCGCTCGCGGATTGCCCTCGCGGGACGATTCAACACGAGCTAATCCAGTACGGGTGGCAGACTAGTACGCCTTATCGCAATGGCAGATGCTCCGGGAAGTTCGAGTCATCCGCAGCCATCAAGGCACGTCTCAAAACGGATTCCGAGAAATTGCATGCCGGCTTCAAGTCTCGACGAACTCTCGCTCTATCCATTTCCCCAGACCGATTGCTCCTCGCTGCCGCTTGCGTCCAGAGTGTCGACGTACAGTCCTGTCACCGGGCCAAAGTCAAACTTAACGACACTTCTAGTTGCTCGTCGTGATAATTTCGATCGAATTCGCGAATCAAGCACCTCAACTAGGTAGCCAGACTCTGCAAGACGCGTTGCGGTGCGATTGCTGTGAACATCATTTCCATCCCACTGTTACTACATTGTCTATCCGTGGATTGGACATAGCTCCGGACTCTTCAACAGTATTAAAGATAGTCCCGGCACGTGAGCGAGCTTACAAACTCCAACGGCAGTTCCCGACGCTTGTTGCGAAAATCGTTGCGGATAGACGTGACCATACCTTGATCGCTTCGTCTGTGGTCAACGGACTCACGCGGCCCGAAAAGTCGCTAGTCCTTGTCCAGCGCATTTGCACGCCAAGTGTCATTTCAAGTGTCCACCGCCCATTCGTCGCAGCGAATCCTCCGCCAGCTGTCGATTACCCGGTCCGGAGTAGAAGACGGTTCCGTTCCTTGGGGTCGTAGCATCTACTTGCTCAACCTTTCGAACTGGTAGTGCGCCAGCTGGCTGCGTTGTGCCATGTTCGAGCGATGTCCGCGACCGTACCAACAACCGGCAATAGTTCCAGCAACCGACAGACCCGCATCGAACCAATTTCCATCGATCGCGTACCACAACCCGCTGCTGATCCCGGCGACTTGAGAGAGCAGCGGCACCGGGCTCGCGGCCACGCCATCCAGCGCAATGTGAATGGCATCCCAGCGATCCCACTGGCCGGCGCTCGTATCGGGTGCCATTGATCTCGCCCCCCCGGAAAGCGCCTGCCGCATCGCTCCGACCGACCCGGCCGAAGGCGCCGGCGTATGCGGCAGATGCCACCCGACATCGACGTTCCAGCCGGCTGTGCCGCCCGCGGCCGGGCTGCCACCGAAGGTGAAGGGTCGATCCTGTCCCTGCGACCCGGCTGCGTTGCCCGAGCTCTCCACCCCCTGTGCGCCGCGGTGGTTCGCGAAGCTGAAGTTCACGCCCATCGGCGACGGACGCATGCCGTCGATCATCGTGTGCAGCAGGTCGCCCCACATTTCCCTGATCGCCTCGAAGGCGTAGCCGCTGGGATCCACGGCCGAGAGCGGGTTGTTCGCCACGTAGCTGTAGCGATTCAGCGACTGCGAGTCGTATGGCGACTGCACGTAGGGGTCGGGGCTCAGGAATCGGCCGAGCACCGGGTCGTAGACCCGGCCGTTCATGTGGATCAGGCCGAGATTGTCGAGGTGCTCGTGGCCTGTGAAGCCGCGGGCAGTCGTTGCGTCGATCCCCTGCCACTCAGCGTCGCTCGGCGCGTCGCCGAGTCCGCTGCCGAGTCGCCTGGCACCAAATGCATGATACGAGGCCCGATGGAGCAACGAGCCTGAGCTCGACGTCACTGCGTCCACACCGCCGAGGTGATCCGAAAGCAGGTACTTGATCTCGGGCCCGGATCCGGCGGTCTGCGAGCGAACTGCGACCGGGCGGCCATCCGCCTCGATGTAGAAGCGCTCGGTGAGCACGCCGTTGCGGGTCACCCGCTCGTAGCTGCCGCCGCCGAAATAGAGGGTCTCGATGCTCTGCCCGCCGGCCTGCGCGAGCTGCCGGAAGCGAGAGCGGTCCGGCCCGTAGCTGAAACTCGAGCTGTTGCCGTTCGGGTGGCTCAGCTGCGAGGGCAGCGCATAGCTGGTCCACTGGATCGTCGTACCGTTCGCGTTCGTGACTGCGCCGGCCGCGTCGTACTGGTAGCTGTTGGATCCGGCGGCAACCACGGCGTGCGCGCGCTGCGGGTGGTACTGGTACGCGCCGACATCCGACTTGTAGGTGATGTTGCCCGTCTCGTCGTAGGCGAGATCGAGCGCGAGCACACCGTTGCGCCGTACGTCGTCCAGCCGGTCGCGACTGTCGTACCTGAACTGCTCGTCGAGGCCACGCACGAAGTCCCGGCGCGACTCCAGGTTGCCCGTGGCATCCCAGGTATAGGCGAGATTCTGCAGGCTGTGACCGCCCCCGGGACCAGCAGTCCTCGCCTCGGGGAGCCCGGTTACGGAATCATAGGCGCTGGAAACCTCGACGCCGTTGCCCAGGGTTTCCTGCGTCGGCCGACCGCGCGCATTCCAGTCCCGGGCTTCCCAGAACGTCCCTTCCAGCCCCCTGGCGTCGCTGATCCGCACGACGCGCCCGCGGTCCCGCTCATACCTGACCAGGAACTGCGGTTGTCCGAGGATCGCCGGATAGGAGTACATGTCCAGCAGTCCGGTGATGGAATCGTAGTAGTAGCGGCCGATGTAGGTCTTGCCGGAGATGGTCGTGTTCGTGCTGGCGAGGCGGCCCAGCGGATCGTAGACGTAGGTCTCCTTGAAGCCGGTCGAGTAGATCGAGGCCAACGAGCCCAGGTTGCGGCTGGCCGACGACGTGCCCCAGGTCCACGTGGTTGCAAGGTCGCTCTCGATGCGGGTCACGGGCCTGGACAGGCGGTCGTAGGAGATCCGCGTACGCTGTCCGCGTGGATTCCACTGGGACTTCAGTTCGCCGGTCGGGTAATAGTCCTGCACCCAGCGGCCCGCGTCCGGATCGTTGATCTCGGTGCGGAAACCGCGCGTGTTGTACGACATCCTCGTTTCGACACCGTAGAAATCCCGGACCCTGGTCAGATTTCCGAAGGCGTCGTATTCGTACTCAGTGTCCGAGCCTCCCGCGTCGACCAGCTGGCGCGGGTTGCCGTCGATGTCCGCCGTCCAGCTCACTTCGCGGCCGAGTGGGTCGATCCGCGTCGTGGTCAGGCCGCCATGGCGCCAGGCCGTCACGAGCGGCGTCGGGATGGTCCCGCTCGTGGGCCGTTCCTCGGAGATCAGCCGGCCGCGGAGATCGTAGCCATAGCTGACCCAGCGGGACGGTGTACCGCAGCAGAACTCCGGAACGCTTGCGCGGCTGAGCCTCCCAAGCGCGTCGTAGTCGGTCCGCACGAAGCTGCGCATCCCGCCCGGCTGGTCCGCGATCGCGTAGACAGGACGATCGTCACCGTCGAACCCCTGTTCATGGGCTGTCACATAGACGCCGCCCTTGCCACGCTCGAGGGTCTCGACGCGGTAGACGGCCCGGTCGGCTACGCACTGGGCATTGCACCAGGCGCGGCTGTACACGGTCGTCGTGCCGTCGGGACGCGTGATCCTCCTGATCCGGTTGAACGGGTCGTAATCGAGGAAGGTCACGAGCGTATTCGGATCGGTGATCGAGGCTATCCGCGCCCTGCCTGAGTCCCAGTTGTAGGTCGTCTTGTGACCCTCTGCGTTGACGGTCGAGCCAATGAACCTGCCGTTCTCCGTCCAGACGAACGCGGTTGATCGGGTCGTGACTCCGTACGGGGTCACCCGCCGCACGCTGACGTTGCCGTACTGGTCGTAGGAGTACGCGATCGTGACCTGCAGCTGGCTGTTCGATGGCTCGACGATCTGCTGCGTCTGCCTGCAGAACGTGTAGTCCCAGCTGTAGGAATCGCTGCGGCTCTGCTCGGCTCCGCCGGCGAGCGAATGGGAGCGGCTCAGTTGCGTACCGGTGGCTCGTCCCAGGCACCAGTTGAACGTGTTGTTGACGACACCGGTCAGGGTCAGGCGTTCGACATGCTGCGCACCCGCGTTGAGCCCGGTCGCGTGCTCGGTACGGGTCGTCGTACGGTCGGTGAGGGTGCCGAAGGCGTCGTAGTCGGACTGCTGCTGCGTGCTCGCGATCTTCTGGCCGTCGAGTTCGAAGTGCTCGGTGAGCTGCTCCGCGACGTAAGGAAATCGTCGCTGCTCGTAGCCGCTGCCGAACACCTTCTGCGACCACTCGAGGCTGGTCCGCTCGAGCAGCGTGCCGTTCGCGCTGCGGGTCTCCCGGGCGGTCGTCGATCCGATCGATTCGAACCGTTCGGGGTCCTGCGCGAAGCGCTCGGTCGTCGCGACCCCTGTTCGGCTGTCCCGTGAGGTACGACTGGCAAAACCCAGGAACCCGCGTCCCTGCAGATGGAGCCGCGCACCGCTGTAGGAGAAATCCGTGTCGTAGCTGCCGCCGATGCCGTCCGACTGCCGGAGTCTCGCGACGACGCCCAACGACCCGGTGAGTTCACGGCTCGGGAATGCGGCGCTCATCCCGCGCGCATGTACCGCCGGATCCGCCAGCGTCGTGTAGCTGAACTCGGCGAAGTCGCCGTACCCGTCGGTCACTCTCACCAGGCGCCCGGGCGGTCCGGCGCGGTGCAGGCGGAAACGCCAGTCGCCGGAGGCATAGGCAAGGTCCGCAAGTCCATCTCCGTTCACATCCAGCACGATCGGTGAGCGAACCTGGGCGGAGACCGGCTGGCCGGTGGACAGACAGGCTCCGATCGTGGAGTCCGTCGCCCGGCATTGGGTCCATCCGCCCGTGACAGCTGGATAGACGATGTCGGCGCGCCCGTCGGCATCCCAGTCGAACACCAGCGCGCCGCCGTTGGTCGGCGCCGACACCGCGGTCGAAACGGCTTCGGTGAACCTGGCGATCTCCGCGGCGCGCGAACCCATCGCGTAGTGCAGGAGCCAGGTCACGCTCGCGCCCGATGCGGTCGGTACGACGACGTCCGTGAGGCCGTCGCCGTTGAAGTCACCGAGCTGCGGCGTGAAGTCGGTAGCGAACACCCGGCTCGTGACCAGCGAGTTCCCACGCGAGGTGAGCGCGTGCCATTCGCGACGCCAGATCGTGCAGGACGGATCGCCGCCGCAGAGGTCATGCTGTTGCCAGACCAGCAGGTCAGTGCGCCCGTCGCCGTTGAAGTCGCCACTGCGAACCACGGACCTGAAGCGGTGTTCGCTGGTGCCGAACGGCGTCGTTGGAAAGTCCGCGGCATACGGAGAAGTCCACAGCACCGCTTCCGCCGCGAAGGCCGGGCCGGCGGTTGCAGTCAGGTTTCTGCGCCATGAGATCGAGTGGCTGTTGGCCCTCGCGTAGACGAGGTCCTCCAGCCCGTCGCCGTCGATATCGGCCGCAATCGCGCTACCCGCGGCCGCGGTGTTCTCGAGTCCGGTCGAGCTGAATGCGTATGAACTGCCTTCGACGTGCCTCAACCAGTGCCAGTAGCCACCGGGTTCTGGAACGAGCAGGTCGCGTTTTCCATTGCCGTCCAGATCGATCGCGACGGCCTGCTGGTAATGGGCGGCCGACCCGTACGCAGTGACGAGCGGCGCGCCGTGGAGCCCGGCCGCACCGCCGCGCAGGATCGCCCAGCGGGCGGCCGATTGATCGAAGTAGGCGAGGTCCTCGAAACCGTCGCCGTCCATGTCGCCGGGGATGGCGTGCTGAGCCGTGCCGACTGCACGGCCTGTCGGTACTTCCTCGCGCAGCCCGGGATCCATGCTCGCGGCCGTGAACGAGGTCGGCGGCAGGCAGTCGTTGTGCGAGCATTGCCGCACGCTCGCGAGCCAGCTGCGTGGAGTGGATCCGGCTGGCGCATAGGCGAACTCGTACCTGCGCAACGGCAGGTTGATCGCAAGGTACTCGACCTCGATCTGCGCCAGGCGCTGCGGTTCACGCGACACTCCGCCGCCGGCATAGGCCGTCGGCACGTCGTCCGCAGGACGGGCCTCGTAGTGGAACCGCACCGAGTAGTACGGCGCGGCGCCCGTCCGGCTGTTGCCGGTGTAATCGATGCGGCTGGGTCGGTAGGTTCCGTTCGCGCCGTCCTCGACGTAGCTGAAGGACATGTAGTTGCCGCTGCGATCGCGAATCGCGCTCAGCGCCCACTCGCGAGGCGTCGTGCTGCCGACCGATTCGATCCGGGAATCGGCCGTCGCACCGTACTCGTAGATAAGCCCTGCGCGGCTCTCGGCCCTGAACCATGCCGGCCCGCTGCCTGCCGAACCCTGGGCCGTCACTCGAGTGAACTGCTCGATCTCGGTCTGGTAAGTGGACCCGGACCGTCCGTAGGTTCCGGTGACCCCGCGCAGGCGCTGTCCATCGAGGCACAGGCGGTCCGTCTCATCCAGTGCAACGCTGGCGAGGCGGCCATCCTGCGCGAGCGTGCTCGCGCAGCGCCGGATCGATGAGAAGCCTGACAATCCGAAGCCCACACCGAGCAGGCCGTTGCCGCTACGGCTGTCGTAGGTGATCGCAATGCCCGGTGCCAGGCCGTTCGTGCCCGGCGGCAGAGCCAGCGGCATCACGTACCGGGCCGCACCCGTGGTCGACACGGTCGCAACACCCGCAGTCCGCCCGACCGGGGATTCCTGCGCCTGGACCAAAGCACCAACGAGCACACTCAACGCCAACCCGGCCCAACGCAATCCCAAGCACCGATTCATAGCGGCAACCATCCCTGGCGACGACCTGCCCGATGCAGGCTTCTTGTGGATCATTGAAATCGAGCGCGCGGTCCGCGTCGCCTCGAAAAACTGGCGTGATCAGCGCGAAATCGTCTCGCCGGCAGCCGGGCCGCTGCGTCGGTCCAGCTGGCGCAGCGTCACCGCCTCGGCGACGTGTTCGCTGCCGACGCGTGCGCAGGCAGCCAGGTCCGCGATGGTCAGTGCCACGCGCAGCACGCGGTGATAGGCACGCGCCGACAGACGCAACTTGTGCATCGCCCGCTCCAGCAGCTCGATCGCGGGCGGATCCACGAGGCGGCCCGGGTCGAGTTCGCTGGGCTCGAGCTGCGCGTTGGCTTTCCCTTGTCTGTGCAGCTGCCGTGATCGCGCCGCGGTCACCCTGGCCGCAACCGCGGCTGAAGACTCCGCCGGCGTCGCTCGAACGATCTCGCCGGTGATCACCCTCGGCACGTCCACGTGCAGGTCGATCCGGTCGAGCAGTGGCCCCGAGATCCGGCTGCGATAACCGTCCACCCGCTCTGGTGGGCAGCGACAGGTCGCGGACGGATCGCCGAGGTGCCCGCAAGGGCAGGGGTTCATCGCGGCGACCAGCTGGAACCGGGCAGGAAACTCGGACTGGCGTGCCGCTCGGGAGACGACGATGTGCCCTGATTCGAGCGGCTCGCGCAGCACCTCGAGCACGCGGCGATCGAACTCGGGCAGTTCATCGAGGAACAGCACGCCGTTGTGGGCGAGCGAGATCTCGCCGGGGCGCGGCAGCGAGCCGCCACCGACCAGCGCGACTGCCGAGGCCGTGTGATGCGGACTTCGAAACGGCCGAGTGCTCCACTCCTCGGCGCGGAAACCGCGTGTCGTCAGCGAGCGTATCGCCGCGGTCTCGAGCGCTTCCTCGTCCGTCAGCGGCGGCAGGATGCCGGGCAGCCTCCGCGCCAGCATGCTCTTGCCACAGCCCGGCGGCCCGATCAGCAGCAGGCTGTGCTGCCCGGCGGCGGCGATTTCCAGCGCACGTTTCGCATGCGGCTGCGACGCCACGTCCGCGAGATCGGCCGCCGGCGGCGCGCCGCCGGCAAGCTCAGGCGGCCGTACGCGCGGCAGCGGACTCACGCCCAGCGCATGACGGCAGACCTCGGTCAGGTGACCGGCCCCTAGAACGCGCTCGCCTCCGGCCAGTGCGGCTTCGGGTGCGTTCGCGAGCGGCAGCACCAGCGTATGGCCGCAACGCCGCGCCTGAAGTGCCGTCGGCAGCACGCCGCGGATCGGATGCAGCGCTCCGCTCAACGAGAGCTCGCCGTACAGTTCCGTCCGGTCGAAGGACTCCGCCGGCAGCTGGCCCGAGGCCACCAGTATTCCGACCGCGATCGGCAGGTCGAATCGCCCGCCTTCCTTCGGCAGGTCCGCAGGCGCCAGGTTCACGGTGATCCGCCCGGGCGGCATCTCGAAACCGCAGTTCGCGAGCGCGGCGCGCACGCGGTCGCGGCTCTCCTTCACGGCAGTCTCCGGCAGGCCGACGATCGAGAACGACGGCAGGCCGCTGCCCTCGTCCACCTCGACCCGCACCAGTGGCGCGTCCATGCCCTGCTGCGTACGGCTCAAAATCGTCGCAAGCGTCATGCTGCGCCCCGCTCCCGGTGTCCCCGGAGCATGCACAGCGACCACCGGCCGAGGCCAAGCGGGATTTCTGGCCGATTCGCATAGAATGCCGCGATGAAGCTGCACCAGCTCCGCTACCTGGCGGCCGTCGCCCAGAACGGCCTGAACATCACGGCGGCCGCCGAGAAGCTGCACACCTCGCAGCCCGGCGTCTCCAAGCAGATCAAGCTGCTCGAGGACGAACTCGGCTTCCAGATATTCGTGCGCGACGGTCGCAACCTGAGCCGGGTCACCCCGGCCGGCCAGCAGGTCATCGACCGGGCGATCCGGATCCTGCGCGAGGTGCAGAACATCAAGCGCCTCTCGGACGACTACAAGGACGAGTCGCGGGGCTCGCTCTCGATCGCGACGACGCACACCCAGGCGCGCTACGTGCTGCCGGAGGTGATCCGGCAGTTCCGCGAGCAGTACCCGGAAGTGCGGCTGCACCTGCACCAGGGCACCTCGGAGCAGATCGGCGAGATGGCGGCGCTCGACCGGATCGACTTCGCCATCGCCACGGGCTCCCAGTCGCTGCTCGACGGCTACACGCTGCTGCCCTGCTACCGCTGGCACCGTCACGTCGTGGTCCCCAGGGGCCATCCGCTCGCGAAGCACAAGACCCCGACGCTCAGGCAGCTCGCGGCCCATCCGATCATCACCTACGTGTTCAGCTTTTCGGGCCCCTCCTCGCTGCACGAGATCTTCGCCGCGGAAGGCCTCGTGCCCGATGTCGTGCTGACCGCGCGCGATGCCGATGTCATCAAGCGCTACGTCCGGCTCGGGCTGGGCATCGGCATCGTCGCGAGCCTCGCGATCGACCCATCGGAAGATGCGGACCTGGTGCGGATCGACACCTCGCACCTGTTTCCGGCGCACGAGACCTGGATCGGTTTCCGGCGCGGCGGACTGCTCCGCAAGTACCAGCTGGACTTCATGCAGCTGTTCGCGCCTCACTTCAAGCGCCGCTTGATCGAGCGCGCGGTCCAGGCCGAGTCGCAGCAGGCCGTGCAGGCGCTGGTCGCCGACCTCGAGCTGCCGTTGCGCTGAGGCATGGTCGCAGGTCGAAGACTCGGTTCCGGCGCTACTCCCTTCGAGGCGGGCGGCATGGACATGCTGCGCGCCCTGCCCGAGGTTTTTGGCTACACGCGCCAGGCCGTCGAGCTGGTCTGGCGCACCAGCCGGCCGCTGACCGTCGCGCTCGCGGTGCTGACGCTGGTGGCGGGGCTGCTGCCCGCCGGCATCGCCTGGGTCGGCGCGCGGATCGTCGACGCGGTGCTGGCAGCGATCACCGCACATGCGGCGGGTTCCACGGACCTCTCGACGGTGCTCGGCTGGGTGCTGCTCGAGGGACTGCTGGTCGCCGCGCTCGCGGCCGCGCAGCGCGGGCTGTCGACCTGCCAGTCGCTGCTCAGGGCCCAGCTCGGCCAGCGCGTGAACGAGATGATCCTCGAGAAGGCACTGACGCTGGAGCTGCGCCATTTCGAGGACTCGGAGTTCTACGACAAGCTCACGCGCGCGCGCCGCGAGGCCTCGACGCGCCCGCTCTCGCTGGTGATGCGCAGCTTCGGCCTGGTGCAGAACGCGATCGCGATCGTGAGTTTCGCGGCGCTGCTCTGGCAGTTCTCGCCCTGGGCCGTCGCGGTGCTGTTTTTCGCGGGGCTTCCCGCCTTCATCGCGGAAGCCAAGTTCTCCGGCGACGCGTTCCGCCTGTTCCGCTGGCGATCGCCAGAGACGCGCATGCAGATGTACCTGGAGACCGTGCTCGCACGCGAGGACCACGCGAAGGAAGTGAAGCTGCTGGAGCTCGGGCCACTGCTGCTCGACCGCTACCGGCAGATCTTCCGCAAGGTGTTCAAGGAAGATCGCGCATTGACGATCCGGCGCGACACCTGGGGCTTCTTCCTGGGGTTGATCAGCACCGCCGCGTTCTACGCGGCCTACGCCTGGATCGCCGTCAGTGCCGTGCGGGGCGCGATCACGCTGGGCGAGATGACCATGTACGTGCTGCTGTTCCGGCAGGGGCAGGCCGCGGTCTCCGCGAGCCTGGCAGCGATCGGCGGCATGTACGAGGACAACCTCTACCTTTCCACGCTGTACGAGTACCTGGACACGCCGGTGGATGCACCGGCCGGCAGCGCGACCCGGGGGCCCGACCCGTCGGACGGCGTGCGCTTCGAACAGGTGAGTTTCACCTATCCCGGCGCCACCGAGCCCGCGGTCGAAGACGTCTCCTTCCACCTGCGGCCCGGCGAGAGCCTCGCGCTGGTGGGCGAGAACGGCTCGGGCAAGACGACGCTGATCAAGCTGCTGACGCGGCTGTACCTGCCGTCCTCGGGCCGCATCACGCTGGAGGGACTCGACCTCGCCGAGTGGGATCCCGGCGTGCTCAGGCGGCGCGTCGGAGTCATATTCCAGGACTTCGCGCGTTACCAGCTGAAGGTCGGCGAGAACATCGGTGTCGGTGACGTCGGGCGCTTCGAGGACGAGGCGCTGTGGCGGGAGGCCGCCGAGCTCTCGACCGCGATGCCTTTCGTCGACGAGCTGCCGCAGGGCTTCGATACCCAGCTGGGCAAGTGGTTCAAGGACGGTCGCGAGCTCTCGGGCGGCCAGTGGCAGAAGATCGCGCTGGCGCGGGCCTTCATGCGGCGCGGCGCCGACATCCTGGTGCTGGACGAGCCCACCGCGGCAATGGACGCGCGCGCCGAGGCCGAAGTGTTCGAGCGCTTTCGGAAGCTCGCCGCGGGCCGCATGGTGATCCTGATCTCGCACCGCTTCTCGACCGTGCGGATGGCGGACCAGATCATCGTCATCCAGGGCGGCCGCATCCTCGAGCGCGGCACGCACGAGGAACTGATGCGGCAGAACGGACACTACGCGAACCTGTTCGCGCTGCAGGCGAAAGGCTACCGCTGAGCGGCCGCTCCGGAGTGGCGCGGCGCCCTGTCGGTAAGGTGCGGATCGTGCCCGGGCCAGGCGATCCGAGGGAGCGGTACGCTTACTCGGGCAGCGTCTCGCCCGAGCCGCCCATCTCCGCAGGAAAGTCCTTCAGCTTCGGCAGGCCGTCCCGGATCCTCAGCGTCGCCTCCTGGTAGTTCACGTGGACCGCCGGCCGGAACGGGAACTGCGGGATCACCGCCGCATACACGTCGATCAGGCCCATCCCGGGGTGGTCCGTGAATACGTGGCCGCCGCAGGTCTTGCACCATTTTCGGTAGCTGTTCGGCGACTGGTTGTAGCTGCCGATGTTGTCGGCGCCACGGGTAATCTGCACGGCCTCGGGCTTCCACAGCGTGAACGCATTGACCGGTCCGGCCGACCAGTGCCGGCAGGATTCGCAGTGACAGTAGCCCATCGCGGCCGGCTCGCCGCTTACCGTCAATTGCACCGCGCCACAGAAGCAACTTCCGTCATGGGTCTTCTCGTCGACCATGGCCAATTCCCCCTCTTCTTGATTAATTCGGAATCCGGTTTCTGCGCCGTCTTCCCGCTCAATCTACACCATTCGACGGCCGGCCTCGATTGGCGACCATCGACAGCTGGCCGAACCAGGGTACCGTCGACGCACGCTGACAGGCCGCCGATCGGTCTCCGGTAAATGGCGCGTTGCAGGAAGTCGTGTTCCGGACTTCCGAAGACGTCACCCTGGTGCAACCTCTCAAGGCTTGCGTTGAATGTCCTCGATGAGAGATTCCATTTCGGAGATTTCGCGCCGTTGCGCCTCGATGATTTCATCCGCCAGTTTTCTGACGCGGGAATCCGAGATTCTTGCGCGCTCGCTGGTCAGGATGGCAATCGAATGATGCGGAATCATCGCCTTCATCCATGCGACGTCCCCGACCGTTGCCTGGCTGCGGACCAACCCGAGCCCCAGCCCAATCAGCGCGATACTGCCAACGATTATTGCCAGGTTGGTGCGCTTGTTCTTGTACATGTCACGCATGAAGAAGAGCATTACCAGCCCCATTGAGCCAGCCATGATGAAGGTCATGAACAGGCGGGTTTGGCTGAACCAGACGTGGCTCAGCTCGTATGTGTTGAGGTACATGAGACAGAACATCAACACCGATGCGGTCACGATCATCAGGACGAAGCGTCTGTATGGGTGCATTGGGTCCATCCTTCTATATCTGACAACAATTGGGCGGCAAGCCGATGCGATGACTGCGGCACCACGACTTTAGACCGTCCATCATTCGTCCGGTTTCCATGGCATGGACGAACCTCTCGAAGCAGGTTCGGCCGGCGACAGGCGATTAGACTATGTTCTTGTACTTCTCGGTCACGTGACGAGCCCCGATCCATAACTCAGGCCTGAACGATGAACCTCCCCAGCTACGAGAAACTCGGCGTCTTCTACCTCGGCCGCGAGCTCGATCCCGATTCGCAGCAACTGCACGAATCGCTGCTCTACGACTCGCGCGACCTGACGACGCACGCCGTCTGCATCGGCATGACCGGCAGCGGCAAGACCGGCCTGTGCATTTCGTTGCTCGAGGAAGCCGCGATCGACGGCATCCCGGCGCTGGTGATCGATCCGAAGGGCGACATCGGCAACCTTGCGCTCACGTTCCCGGAACTGCGCGGTGAGGATTTCGAGCCGTGGGTGGATCCGGGCGAGGCCGAGCGCAAGGGTCTCACCGTCGCCGCGCACGCGGCCGCAACGGCCGAGAGCTGGCGCAAGGGCCTCGCGGAGTGGAACCAGGACGGCGCTCGGATCGGACGCCTGCGCTCCGCCGCCGAGGTTGCGATCTACACGCCGGGCTCGAGCTCCGGCCGTCCGCTGTCCGTGCTGCGCTCGTTCGCGGCCCCGGATGCGGCGCTCGCGACTGACGCCACCGCGATGCGGGAGCGTGTCGGCGGCACCGTCGCGGGACTGCTGGGCCTGCTCGGCATCGATGCGGACCCGGTGCAGAGCCGCGAGCACATCCTGCTGTCAGCGATCCTGGACGAGGCGTGGCGGAACGCTCGCAGCCCCGATCTCGCGGCGCTGATCCAGGCAGTGCTGAAACCGCCTTTCGAAAAGGTGGGCGTGTTCGACATCGAGACCTTCATGCCCGCGAAGGACCGCGGCCAGCTCGCGCTCCGCATCAATGCACTGCTGGCGGCGCCCGGATTCTCGGCCTGGCTCGAAGGCGAGCCGCTCGACATCCAGCGCCTGCTGTTCACCGCAGACGGCAAGCCCCGCATCGCGATCGTATCGATTGCGCACCTGAACGACGCGGAGCGCATGTTCGTCGTCGCGCTGGTCGCGAACGAACTCGTGGCCTGGATGCGACGCCAGGGCGGCACCAGCAGCCTGCGCGCGGTCTTCTACATGGACGAGGTCACCGGTTACCTGCCTCCGGTCGCGGTGCCGCCGTCGAAGCCGCCGCTGCTGACGCTGATGAAGCAGGCGCGGGCCTTCGGCGTCGGCGTGGTGCTCGCGACCCAGAACCCGGTGGATCTCGATTACAAGGGACTCTCGAATGCCGGCACCTGGTTCATTGGTCGGCTGCAGACCGAACGCGACCAGGCAAGGGTGATCGAGGGCTTGCTGGCAACCGAGGCAGCTGCGGGAATGGACCGCGGCACGCTCGAGCGGCTGATGGCGAACCTCGGGCAGCGGACCTTCCTGATGCGGAACGTGCACGACGACGAAACTGCGCTGTTCCGGACGCGCTGGGCGCTCTGCTACCTGCGGGGTCCGTTGACCTTGAAGGAAATCGAGCGGCTGACAGGTGCCGCCGGACCCGGCGCCGAATCCCCAGTGGCCGCAGCACCGCTGGCCTCACCAGCCGCCGCGCCGCGACCGACCGGCTCGGGTCAGCGGCCGATCGTAGCGGCCGGCGTCGTTGAGCGCTTCGTCGATGCAGGCGCCGCCGAGGCACCGGTGACCTACGACGCCCGCATCGGTGCGCGGGTTCGCGCCCACTTCGTGGATGCCAAGGCCGGACTCGATGCCTGGGAATCCTGGTACTACCTTGCCCCGCTGACCGAGGCAGGCCCCGACTGGCCGAGCACCGAGATGCTGAGGGCCGGGGAGCCGACGTTCGCTGATGTGCCGGCGGAAGAAGCACGGTTCGTCGAGCCCCCCGCGGTCGCGCTGGCCGCGCGCAGCTACAAGGAATGGGCACGGGAACTCGAGGAGCACGTCTATCGCAGCGAAACGATCGCCGTGTTCCACTGCCCGCTGCTCGGGGTCTTCGCCGCCCCGGGCGGTACGGAGGGCGAGTTCCGCGCGCACATCTCTCTGGCCCTGCGCGAGAAGCGCGACGCGGCCGTCGAAGGCCTGCGGGAGCGCTACCAGAAGAAGCTGCGCGCACTCGGTGACCGCCGGCGCCGTGCCGAGCAGAAGCTCGAGCGCGAGAAAACCCAGGCAACCCAGCAGACGACGTCGTCGGTACTCGATGTCGGCGGGAGCCTGCTTGGCGTGCTGTTCGGCAGCCGGCGCAGCAGCGCCGCGAGGAAGGCCTCCGCCGCGGCCAGGAGCGTAGGCCGTGCCAGCAAGGAGCGGGACGACGTCCGGCACGCGGAGGCGGACCTCGAGGCACTGAACGAACAGCTTGCGGCGCTCGAGGCCGAGCTCGACACGGAAATCAGCAGCCTCTCGGCCGAACTGGAACCGGCGGCCGTGCCGATCGAACGGCGCGACGTCCGCCCGAGGAAGGCCGACCTGTCCGTGGAGGACCTGTCACTCGTCTGGCAGCCTTGATCGCTGCAAGCGCGCTTGAGGTAGTATCGCCGCCTCGGAGGACCAGCGATGAACGAGCTGATCAAGCGTCTGACCAAGGAACTCGGCGTCAACAAGGCACAGGCGAAGGGCGGCCTGATCGCGCTGCTGCGCGCGGGTCAGCAGAATATGGCGCGCCGCGATTTCGAGGAATTCGTGCGGGACGTGCCGGGCGCCGATAAGCTGCTGGCCGAGGCGCCGCCGCCGAGCGCGTTGAGCTCGCTCGCTGGCGGGCTCGGTTCGCTGATCGGCGGCAACCGCGGACCGGGCCGCTGGGCGGGGCTGGCGGCGTCGTTCAGCGAGCTGGGCGTGGATCTCGCCACGGCCAAGAAGTTCGGCCCGATCGTGATCGACTACGTGAAACACCATGGCGGGGAAGACATCGTCGACAAGATGAAGGTCGCGCTGAAGCTCTAGGCTCGAGGCCCGCCCCGGCAGTCCCGCAATTGCTGCGGGACCCTGTTCCAACCCATAGCCCGTCAGGCAGGAGGCCGTATGCCTTCGTTCGACATCGTTTCTGAGGTGGACCTGCACGAGGTCGCCAATGCCGTAGACCAGGCTAACCGAGAGGTCGGGCAGCGCTTCGACTTCAAGGGCACGAATGCCAAGTTCGAGTTGAAAGAGAGCGTGGTTACCCTCTCGGCACCGGCCGATTTTCAACTAAAGCAGATGCTCGACATCCTGCGGCTGAAGCTCGCCAAGCGTGGCGTCGACGTCGAATGCCTGAAGGTGGACGAGCCGGTCGTGACCGGGCAGACGGCCAGGCAGGCGGTGACGCTTCGCGAGGGCATCGACACGGAACTGGGCAAGAAGATCCAGCGGCTCATCAAGGACGCCAAGCTCAAGGTGCAGGCGCAGATCCAGGACAAGCAGGTGCGGGTGACCGGCAAGAGCCGGGACGACCTACAGTCGGCGATCGCGCTGGTCCGCAAGGGTGGATTCGACCTGCCGCTGCAGTACACGAATTTCCGGGACTGATCGGGACCCCTGGTCCGTCCGTGCGCAGGCCCGGCAGGACACGGGCCATGCCTTATGTCAAATTGACGGCGCCCGTCTCGGTTCCTACCTACTTGCGAATAACAATAGTTCTCATTTAGATTTCGACCCCCAAGAAACGGCCCATTGCAGCCGACGAGCGGGGTCAATCGATGAGTTCCTTGAGATTCGTGCTGGCGGGTGTCGTCGCCAGTGGTTTTGCCGGGACGGCACAGGCCGATGCTGCGGAGCCTGTCCGCCCGGTCGATCAATCGCTTCCGGCCGGAATGGAGCAGGTCATGGTCATCGGCAGCCGGGAGAACGCCGCGCTGGTCGGCGGCTCGGCCGCCTTCCTCTCGGCCGCGGACCTCGAGCAGTTCCGCCATACGGACGTGCTGCGGGTTCTGAAACAGGTGCCAGGCCTGTACCTGGTCGAGGAGGAGGGCTACGGCCTGCGGCCGAACATCGGCATCCGGGGCTCGGGCACGGACCGCAGCGCGCGGATAACGCTGATGGAAGACGGAGTCCTGATCGCGCCCGCACCCTACGCGGCGCCTGCGGCCTATTACTTCCCGACCATGCAGCGCATGCAGGCGGTGGAGATCCTGAAGGGCTCGTCCTCCGTGCGCTTCGGCCCCCGCTCGACAGGCGGCGCCGTGAACCTCGTCTCGACTCCGATCCCCTCCGGCCCGCTGACGGGTCAGGCCGACCTCGCCTACGGCCAGAACTCGACGCTGCTCGGGCACTTGACCGCCGGCGGCAGCGGCGAGCACTGGGGCTTCCTCGTCGAGGCGCTGCGCCAGCAAACCGACGGCTTCAAGGACCTCGACGGCGGCGGCGACACCGGCTACACGCTGGACGACTACGTTGCGAAGCTGCGTTACACAGACTGGCGGCGACGCCCGCTTTTACCAGGAACTGGAACTGAAGCTCGGTACGACCAGCCAGGACAGCGACGAGACCTACATGGGCCTCACGGACGAGGATTTCGACCGCACGCCCTACAGGCGTTACTCGGCCAGCCAGCGCGACAACTTCGAGTCCGACCACGACCAGTACGAGCTGCGCCACTTCATCGAGCTCGGTTCGTCGCTGTCGCTGGCGAGCACGGTCTATCGCAACGAGTTCTCGCGTAACTGGTACAAGGTGGACCGCGTGGGCGGCCTGGACATGGCCGCAATCCTCGAGGACCCCGAGACCTATGCGGACGAGTACTCGTGGATGACCGGCGCGACCAGCCCGGACGACGCCATCCGCCTGCGCAACAACAATCGCGACTACTACGGCCAGGGCATACAGACGGTGCTGTCCTGGTCGCCCTCGACCGACGGCCGCCTCTCCCACGACGTGCAGCTCGGGCTGCGCTGGCACGAGGACGAGGAGGACCGCTTCCAGGACGACGACGGCTTCCGCATGCAGGACGGGCGCCTGGTGCTGACCACCGACGGCGCGCCGGGCAGCCAGGACAACCGCGTCAGCGACGCGCGGGCCTTCGCCGCCTACGTGCAGGATGAGCTCAGCTTCGGCTCCTGGATCGTCACGCCCGGCCTGCGCTTCGAGTCCATCGACCTCGTGCGCCGCGACTACTCCCGCAGCGATCCCGATCGCTCGGAGGGGCCGACCCGGGTGCGACGCAACTCGATCGATGAGCTGATTCCGGGGCTCAGCGCGGTCTACCTGCTCGACGATCGGCTACGGATCATCGGCGGCGTGCACAAGGGCTTCAATCCGCCGGCGCCCGGTTCCTCGAGCGACCCCGAGCAGAGCGTCAACTACGAGCTGGGCCTGCGCTACGAGGCCGCCTCGTTCTCGGGCGAGGCCATCGCCTTTTTCAACGACTACTCGAACCTCGTCGGCACCTGCACGGCTTCGACGGGCGGGAGCTGCGACATCGGCGCGCAGTTCGACGGCGGCGAGGCTGACATGCAGGGCCTCGAGCTGGCGCTTGGCTACGAGGCGACGGCCGGCGGCCTGATCCTGCCGCTTCGCTTCAGCTACACCTACACCGACGCGACCTTCCGGAACAGTTTCTCGAGCGGCTTCGAGGAATGGGGCGACGTCGAAAGTGGCGACGAGCTGCCGTACATCCCGGAGCACCAGCTCCAGCTCGCAGCCGGCGTGAGCGGCGAGCGCTGGGGCCTGAACCTGAGTGCCTCGTGGGTGGATGAGATGCGCACGGTCGCGGGCCAGGGGTCGGCGCCCGCCTCAGAACTCACCGACGCGCACTGGGTGCTCGATCTTGCAGGCGACTACGAGCTCAGTCGGAGCATCTCGCTGTACGCGCGGGTCGAGAACCTGCTCGATGAGACCTACATCGCCGCGCGGCGCCCGGCCGGAGCGCGACCCGGGATGCCACTGACCGCCTTCGCCGGAATGACCGCCCGGTTCTAGTCGCAGGCGCAGCAAAGAAAAAGGGCGCCGCCGATCGCCCGGCGGCGCCCTGGCCGTCAGTTCTTCAGGCGTAGGCCTTGCTCATCAGGCGCAGCCGCCGTCGCTGCATCCGCAGGCGGTATTCGATTTCACGCAGGCGCAAACGGAAGCTCGCGTCTTCCCAGCGTTGCAGCAGGCGTCGCTTGCCGTCAGCGACCCATTCCTCGCGCACCTTGTTCCACTCCTCGAGCGACTTGCGGAACGCTGCGTATTCCTCCGCGATGCGGCGCTTCAGCCGTTCGATCTGCTCGTCGCCGGAGCTGCTGCGCCGGCGCTCGAGCGCGAGTTCCATGCGCTTGAACTGCATCGCGAGCTGCGCCCGCTGGATCCAGAGGTCCGGGACGCGCTTGAGGTTGCTCGCGAGCCCGAGCCCGGACAGCGAGGCGATCAGCCACTTGGTGGGATCCCATTGCCACCACCGCACGCCATTGCGGTAGTCGTTCTGGAAGATGTGGTGGAAGTTGTGGTAACCCTCGCCGTAGGTCAGGAACGCAAGCGCGCCGTTGTCGCGCGCCGTGTTCTCGTCCGTGTAGGGCTGGCTGCCCCAGGCGTGCGCGAGCGAGTTGATGAAGAACGTGAAATGGTGATTCAGCACCAGGCGCAGCAGCCCGGCCAGCAGGAACACGCCCCACAGCTCGCCCAGCGCCCAGCCGAGCAGCAGCGGGATGCCGAAATTCAGGCCCACGGCGAGCGGCATGTAGTAGCGGTGCTGGAACATCACCAGCGGGTCGCGCTCCAGGTCGCGGGCGTTCGTGAAGTCGTTCTCGCCGCTCGGATAGTTACGCAGGATCCAGCCGATGTGCGAGAACCAGAAACCGCGCTTCGCGCTGTAGGGGTCCCGGTCGACGTCGTCGACGAAGCGATGATGCGTACGGTGCTGCGAGGCCCAGATCAGGATGCTGTTCTGCAGCGCCATCGCGCCGAAGATCATGAAGAACAGCCGGACGCTCCAGTGCGCCTGGTAGGCCCGGTGCGCCCAGAGTCGGTGGTAGCCGGCGGTGATGGACAATCCGGTCGCCATCATCAGCGCGGCGAACGAGAGCCAGGCCGCGAGACTGAAACCGTGCACGATGGCGTACCAGGGCACGAGCACCAGCGTCGCGAGCGGCGTCGCGGTGAACACGGTCGTCGTCACCCAGTTGATCGGCGCGTCTTCGAAACGCGCGGAAGAGTCCTTTTGCATCAGCGGCTTTTCCATATAGGCAGTCTATCCATTCTACGCGCTGCCGATCGACGCCGCCCGGAAAGCGTAAGCTCCTGACCCGAAAGTGATAATTGCTGCTCAGACGAAGCTCGCGACCTCCTCCGGGCGCCTTGCGACGAATGTCCGGAACGCGCGTGTCGGGCGCAGGATGTCCGGCGACCAGCAGCAGGAACGGCCGCTCCGAGTCGGGCGGTCGGCCGAGAATCTCGTTCAGGAAGCCCATCGGGCTGGGCGTGTGGGTCAGCGTGGCGAGCCCGGCGTTGTGCAGCGCCGTGATCAGCATGCCGGTCGCGATGCCGACCGACTCCGCGGGGTAGTAGTGCTTGACCTTGCGGCCAGAGGCGTCCCGGCCCCATTTCTGCACGAAGATCGCGATCAGCCAGGGCGCGGTCTCGAGGAACGGCTTCTGCCAGTCGGTGCCGAGCGGCGCGAGCGCCTCCAGCCATTCGTCCGGCGCGCGCTGCTGGTAGAAGAGCCGCTCCTCTTCCTCTGCAGCGAGCCGGATGCGGCGCTTGACCTGCGGGTCTGACACCGCGACGAAGTGCCAGGGCTGCTGGTTGGCACCGCTCGGCGCGGTCGCGGCCGCTGCGATGCAGTCCTCGACCAGTGCACGCGGCACCGGACGCGCATCGAAGGTCCGCACCGTCCGTCGTCTCGCCATCAATTCGCGGAACGCGCGGGCGCGTTCACGCATCTGAACCTCTGTCAGTTCGGCATGACCCTCGAGGGGCCGCATCCTGGCTTCGCTCATCGGCCTCACCGGCTGCTAGTGAAACGAACCCACTCACTCTCGCACAAGCGACGCAGCCGCGCCCAGGCCGCCTCGAGGTGGGCGTTCGCTGCGGACGTGAGCGCGTCGCCGAGCTCGAAGGACTCGCCGCGCACGCAGAGCAGCAGCGCCGGCGGCGGCGCGCTGCCCGTGACGCGGTGGTATGTCTCGAGCACCGCGCCCGGCTCGAGCGCGTGTGTCGTGTGCAGCAACCTCGATGAGCGTGCGACCGCCCGCAACTCGTAGGGCGCGGCCGTAGCGATGCCAGCGTCGACGAAGATGGTCAGCGTCCGGCCTTCGAGTTCCAGCGCGTGCTCCACCTGCCACTGGAAATCCGTCAGTACCTCGACGCCTGGCAGTCCGGCGGCCTCGAGTCGCTCTGCAAGCAGGGGGCCGATCGCATCGTCGCCGCGGCTCGGATTGCCGGCGGCCAGCACCAGCACGGGTGCCCGGTCCTCGCTCACCCGCGTCGCAGCGTGTCGACGACGTCGCCCCCGGCATCCACCAGTTGCACCGCGAGCGGCATCTTGCCGATCGCGTGCGTCGCGCAGGACAGGCAGGGATCGAAGGCCCGCACGGCGACCTCGATGTGGTTAAGCAGGCCCTCGGTGAGCCGGCGGCCGTCGAGGTAGCGGCGCGCCACCTCGCGTATGGCCCGGTTCATGGCCTCGTTGTTGTGCGTCGTCGAGACGATCAGCGTCGCGCGCGCGACCTGGTCGTTTTCGTCCACGCGATAGTGGTGGATCAGCGTGCCGCGTGGCGCCTCGATGACGCCGACTCCGCGCGCCTGGCGCTCGCCGGATGCGAGCAGGTCATCGCCCAGCAGGTCCTCGTCGTGCAGCAGGTCCTTGATCGCCTCCGCGGCATGCAGCATCTCGATCATGCGCGCCCAGTGGAAACCGAGAGTAGACACCGCGACACGGCCCTGGTCGAAGTCGAGCAGTTCGCGCCGCTCGCGGTCGGCGAGCGGCGTCGGGATGAAGTCGCAGTTCGTCACGCGCGTCAGCGGGCCGACGCGATACCACCCCTGCTCGGGCCCGAGTTCCTTCAAGTAGGGGAACTTCATGTAGGACCAGGGCTTGACCTCTTCCGAGATGCGCTCCCAGTAGTGGTTGTAGTCCACGCCGTCGAAGATGCGCCGCCCGTCCTCGTCGCTGGCACGCAGGCGACCGTGATACAGGTCCATCGCCCCATCCGCCCGGACCAGGCTCAGCGACTTCGACGGGAACGAGGCGAACTCGCGGTACCGCGGGAGGTCCTGCTCGAAGAGCCTGCGCACCAGGTGCACCGCGTCGCGGCTCCAGGCGACGACCTGGTAGATGTCCGCGAGTAGCGCGTCGCGCTCCGCAGCGGAGAGGTTCTTGTTGACACCGCCCGGCACGGAGCTGGTGCCGTGGATCCGCTTGCCGGCGGTATGCCGGATCACCTCCTGCCCGTACTTGCGCAGCAGCACGCCGCGGCGCGCGATGTCCGGGTGCTCGGCGGCAAGGCCGACGATGTTGCGCCGTGCAACCTCCGCATCGAAGCCGAACAGCAGGTCGGGCGAGGCGAGGTGGAAGAAATGCAGCGCGTGCGACTGCAGGATCTGCCCGTAGTGCATCAGCCGCCGTAGCTTCTCGGCCGTCGGCGTGAGCCTTGTCGCACCGACGACCTGGTCGAGCGCCTTGCTGGCAGCGAGGTGGTGGCTGACCGGACAGATGCCGCACAGGCGCTGCACCATGACCGGGACTTCCCAGTACGGCCGCCCCTGGATGAACTTCTCGAAGCCGCGGAACTCGACGATGTGCAGGCGCGCCTGGCGGACGTGGTCGTCTTCGTCCAGCAGCAGCGTGACCTTGCCGTGACCCTCCACGCGTGACAGCGGCTCGATCGCGACCCGCCTGAGGCCTGCGGTCCGGTCGGCGGTTTCAAGTGCGTCGGTCATGCTGCGTTCTCTCCGGATGCTCAGTCGTAGCTGATCAGGCCGTGTCCGAGCGACGGTTCACGCCCCTCGATCAGGTCGCTCAGGAACTTCCAGATGGCGTCGGCGGAGGGCGGACAGCCCGGCAGGAAGTAGTCGACCTTCACGACCTCGTGCAGCGGGTGGACCATGTCCAGCGGCAGCGGCAGCTCCGGGTCGTTCGGTATCAGGCCGCGCGTCACGCTCGGATCGGTCACGTACACCTCCTGCAGGCACTGTCCCAGGTCCAGGTGGTTGCGCTGGGCGGGCAGCCCTCCGGTGACAGCACAGGCGCCGATCGCCAGCAGTCGCTTGCACTTGCTGCGGAACTCGCGCAGCACCTGCACGTTCTCCGCATTGCAGATACCGCCCTCGATGATGCCGAGATCGCACGGCCCACAGTGCTTGATGTCGTCGAGCGGCGAGCGGTCGAGCTCGATGCGCTCGAGCAACTCGAAGATGCGCTCGTCGATGTCGAGCAGCGACATGTGGCAGCCGAAGCAGCCTGCGAGCGACGTGGTCGCTACCCGGAGCTTGCGCACTTCAGTCATCGTCCCTGCCTGCCGGGCGCGGCGCATCCTGCAGGGCCTGCTCGCTGATCGGCGCCCGGTCATAACGGCGCTGGCCTATCGGGATGGCGAAGCCCACGCGCTTGCGAAGTATCACGCCGACCGGACAGACCTCGACCGCCTTGTCGTCGGGCGAAATCGCGCTGTCGGCGAGCCGGCCCGATTCGGAATTGACGATCAGGTGCTTGCCGATGCCCCGCCCTGCCAGCGAGAAGACGTTCTTGCCGTCCACCTCGCGCGAGGCGCGAACACAGAGCTCGCAGAGCACGCAGCGGTTGAAGTCGAGCAGCAGGTCGGGGTGCGATGCGTCCACCGGCCGGTCCGGGAACAGGTGCCGGAAACCGGCGGTCAGCACGCCGAGGTCATAGCCGAGCGCCTGCAGCACGCAGTCGCCGCTCTTCTCGCAGGACGGGCAGAAGTGGTTGCCCTCGGCGAACAGCATCTGCACCAGCGTGCGACGCAGTGCGTTCAGCTCCTCGGTGTCGCTCTCGACGCGCAGCCCCGTTTCCGCGGGCGTCGTGCAGGCCGCGACGGTGCGCCCGTTGACGCGCGCGGTGCACACCTTGCAGCTGCCGTGCGGCTTGAACTCCGGGTGATAGCACAGGTGCGGGATGTAGCGCCCGGCGCTCAACGCGGCCTGCAGGACCGTCTGGCCCGGGCTGAACGGGACCTCGCGACCGTCGAGCACGAAGGTGCCGGACTCGCTCACCGGGACCGCTCCAGGTGCGCGCCAGCGTCGTCGCGACCGGTCATCTGTCGCGCCCGCGCCAGTGCGCCGTCGAGGTCGAACGCCGGCGTGAAATCCAGCGACCGCAGCCGCCGCACGTACGCCGGCCTGAACTTGGCCATCGTGTCTAGCACCGGGTTGCAGGCGGTGTGGCCGAGCCCGCAGTGGGCGGACTGCAGCAGAACGCGGTTCAGGCGCTCCATCTCCTGCATCTCGTGCGGCGTGCCGTTGCCTGCGGCGATCTTGTCCATCGCCGCGAGCAGCATCGAGGTACCGACGCGGCAGGGCGTACAGAAGCCGCAGCTCTCGTGCGCGAAGAACTGCACGTAGTTGCGCGCCACTTCGAACAGGTCCCGTTCCGCGCCGAAGACGGTGAATGCACCCGCCGTAGGCAGGTCCTCGAACGCAATCCGCCGGTCGAACTCGCCGGCATCGATGCAGGTCCCGGACGGGCCGCTCACCTGCACCGCCTGGCTCGCCTCGGCGCCACAGTCCTCCAGCACCTGCCTGACGCTCACGCCGAACGGATACTCGTAGAGACCGGGCCGGGCGCAGTCGCCTGACACCGACAGGATCTTGGTGCCGGCGGACTTCGCCGTGCCCGTCGAGCGGTACCACTCGCCCCCGTGGACCGCGATCAGCGCGGCGGCGCAGAGCGTCTCGACGTTGTTCACGATCGTCGGCTGCTGCAGGTAACCGCTGGTCACGGGGTAGGGCGGCCGGTTGCGCGGTATCCCCCGCTTGCCCTCCAGCGATTCGATCAGCGCGGACTCCTCGCCGCAGACGTAGGAGCCGGCGCCCACGTGCACCTCGATGTCGAAATCGAAGCCCGGCTCGCCGAGAATGGCACTGCCGAGCAGCCGCTCCGCGCGACGCCGCGCGAGCGTCGCTTCCAGCGAATCGAGCAGGTACCGGTACTCGCCGCGCAGGTACAGAAGCCCGCGGCTGGCTCCGATGGCGTAAGCGGCCACACTCATGCCGTCGAAGACGAGGTCGGCGTGGCTGGCGAGCAGCACGCGGTCCTTGAAAGTACCGGGCTCGCCCTCGTCGGCATTGCAGACCACGTAGCGAACATCGCTGCTCGCATGCCGGCATGCCTCCCATTTCGCACCGGTCGCGAATCCGGCCCCGCCGCGCCCGCGCAGGTTCGAGCGCTTGATCTCGTCGAGCACCGCGAGCGGCCCGAGCGGCGCGCCCACGTAAGCCTCGCGCCAGGATCGCTCGTTCGCCGCCACCTCGAGCCGTCCGCTCGCGCCGCGCTGCAGCGCGGCGCGCAGCGGCTCGCCAGGCTCCAGGCCATGCTCGAGCAACGGACCCGCCCGCCGGACGTTGTCCTCTATCCGGAACAGTTCCTCGGGCCACTCGTCGACCGGCAGCTTGGCAAGTATCAGGTCACAGAGCTGCCCGACCCGCGCGGGCGTCATGCGAGGTATCGCCCGCCCGTTGACCAGCAGGCCCGGTCCCTGGTCGCACAGGCCGGTGCAGGAGGTCCGGTCGACGCTGACCAGGCCGTCCTCGGACAACTTTCCCGGCTCGACCCAGAGCCGACGGCACATTTCATCGAGCAGTCCCTCGCTGCCCTGCATCCGGTCGGTGACGTTGTCCGCGAACAGCACCCGATACTGCCCGAGAGGCTCCAGCGAGAGGAACGAGTAGAAACTCGCGACCCCTCGCACGCGCGAGATCGGAATGCCGAGCAGCTCTGCGATCGTGCCGACTGCGGGCGGCGGGATCCAGTTGTAACACTCCTGGACCTCGCGCATGACCTGTACGAGACGCGTCGGGTCCCGCCCCCGCCTAGCGACGATGTCGCGAACCCGCGCCTCGAGATCCGTGGGTGTCTTGAGTTCCTCGGCCATGATCCTGTGCGCCGCTACCTCCGGACGCGCTGTCAGGCTGAGGCCCGTCCTGCGCCCGGGCAATCGCGGAAAACCGACAGCGCAGCGCGTGGATACGCAGGCGCCGCCGAGCGTCGGCCCGCTGCTCGAAACGTGGATCGACGGCGCCCCAGCGCGAGGCTCTCGGCCAAGGCCGCAACAGGTGCGTATCTGCCGAAGCGGGCCCGGAGCCGACAATCGCTCTCGCGTAGACTTCGTCCATCCCCTATCCCCTAGTCCCTAGTCCCCTATTCTCTCCTCACTCATGCGCGCGATCTTTCTCGACTACGCAACCGTCTCCTTCAGGGGCGACCTCGATCCGTCGCCGCTGCACCGGGTGCTGCCAGGGGTCGAACTGCGCGAGCACAGCCGGCAGCAGCAGGTCGCCGGACTGGTCGGCGACGCCGAGGTCGTACTGGTGAACAAGCTGCAGATCGATCGCGAGGTCATCGCGGCCTCGCCCCGGCTGAAACTGGTCGCGCTCGCCGCGACCGGCACGAACAACGTGGATCTCGAGGCCGCGCGCGAACGGGGCGTCGCCGTCTGCAATCTTCACGACTACTGCACCAGTTCCGTCGTGCAGCACGTGATGGGACTGCTGCTGCTGCTCACGCAGCGCCTGCGGGAATACGACGCGCTGGTGCGATCGGGCGCCTGGCAGCGCGGCGAGCAGTTCTGCCGGCTCGATTACCCGATCCGCGAGCTGGCGGGTCGCTGCATTTGCATCGCGGGGTTCGGCACGCTCGGGCGCGGCGTCGCGAGCGCCGCGCGGTCGTTCGGCATGCAGGTGCTCGTTGCGAACCTGCCGGGCCGGCCTCGTCGTGCGGACCGGATGGACCTGCGGGAGCTGCTGCCACGGGCCGACGTGCTGAGCCTGCACTGCCCGCTGAGCGCGGCGACCGAGCGGATGATCGGCGCCGAGGAACTCTCGCTGATGAAGCGCGACGCGGTGCTGATCAATACCGCCCGCGGGGCGCTGGTGGACTCCGCAGCCCTCGCGGCCGCACTCAGGGAGGGGCGACTCGGTGGAGCCGCGATCGACGTGCTGCCGCAGGAGCCGCCGGTGGATGGCGATCCCCTGCTCGACCCGACGATCCCGAATCTGATCGTCACGCCGCACGTCGCCTGGGCGGCACGCGAGGCGCGGCAACGCTGTATCGACGAGATGGCCGAGAATGTGGCCGACTTCCTGCGTGGCGGCCGCAGAGGGCGAGTCGTCTAGGAACCTGTCGCGTTCGGCTCAGTCAGGCCTTCTCTGCCGCTGCAACAACGCAGGCAGCGCTGCTTCGCGTGGCCTCCCGCGCCGGCGTCGGCATGTTCACACGCTGCATGGCCCACCGGAGTACCGGCCGGACCCGGGGCGAGACGAGCCGCAACGCCTCGTCGTAATCCACCCACCGGTACTCGCTGTGCTCGGCCCGCCCCAGGTCGGGATTCACCGGCAGGCTGATCTCGCCGATCGCGGTGCGCGCGATGAAATACCGCGCCACCTTGCCGCGACTGTATGGGCCGGTCTCGACGTAGCCTTCGCCCCAGGCGAAATCGAGGTCGTCGATCAGCGTTTCCTCGTGCACTTCGCGGACCGCCGCCGCCAGAGGCTCCTCGCCCTGCTCCAGCATTCCCTTCGGAAAGTCCCAATGGCTGAAGGCCCGCAGCAGCAGGAAGCGCCAGCCGTGTTCAGTTTCGCGCAGCACCACGACGCCGGCAGAGAGCCGCGTAGCTCGAAGGATCATGGCCGAATTATACGGGAGCCGCCGTCCCTCGCCCCCCAGGTCGCGACGCGGGCGACCTGCGGTCCGGCGCGCTGCTGCGGGCCCGATGATTAGCTGGCTGGATGGTTTTGGCAATTTCGATAGATGTGCGCTATGTTATTCGAATGAACCTCCGCGACCTGCGTTACCTGGTGGCACTCGCCGACGAGCGGCACTTCGGCCGCGCTGCCGAGCGTTGTCACGTCAGCCAGCCGACGCTCTCCGCCCAGCTGCGCAAGCTGGAGGATTACCTGGGCGTGCCGCTGGTCGAGCGCCAGCCACGGCGGGTTTCGATGACCGAGACCGGGGAGCGGGTCGTAGCGCGTGCCCGCCGCCTGCTGCAGGAGGCGGATGCGATCGTCGAGCTGTGCAGGGCCGACCGGGATCCGCTGGCCGGGGAGCTTCGGCTCGCGCTGATTCCCACTGTCGGGCCATACCTGCTTCCGCGGGTGGTCACGCGCCTGAAGCGGGCGCTGCCGCGCCTGAAGCTGCTGCTCTACGAATACCAGACCGCGCAGTTGCTGGAGAAGCTGCGGGACGGAGAGATCGACCTCGGAATCCTGGCTCTTCCCGTCCCTACCGACGGGCTGGACTCGCTGGTGCTGTACCAGGAGGCCTTCGTGCTGGCGGCTCCTGATGCTCATCCGCTCGCGAAGCGCGACAAGATACGGGTGGACGACCTGAAGAACGAGACGCTGCTGCTGCTCGAGGACGGACACTGCCTTCGCGACCAGGCGCTGGAGGTCTGCAGCCGCATCCGCGTCAACGAGGAGGAGGACTACCGCGCCACGAGCCTCGAGACGCTGCGGCAGATGGTCGCGGCCGGGCACGGCATCACGTTGCTGCCGCATCTCGCGACGGCCGGGCCGCGCGGAGCCACGCGCGGCCTGAAGGTACGTCCTTTCGTGCATCCCGCGCCGGCCCGCAGCATCGGGGCCATCTGGCGCAAGTCGACGACCCGCGGTCCGGCCATCGAGGCCGTCGTGGAGTCGATCCGCAACACGATGAGCAAGGATTCCTAGCATGAGGAAATTACCTCGATCCGCGGCGTTTATCGCCGGGCTGGCCTCACTGCTCGCCGCGGCCGCCGTCCTGGCCGCCGACGAACCGACGGTGACCGAGGCCTGGGCGCGCGCTACGCCGCCGGGTACGACCGTCGGCGCGGCCTACATGACCATCGCGGGCGGCGCCGGCGACGATCGCCTGCTCGGTGCAGAGACCGATCGCGCCGGCACGGTCGAGCTGCACACCGTCGTGGACGAGGGCGGCATGGCCAGAATGCGGCCGATCGAGTTCCTGCACCTGCCCGCAGGCAAGCGCACGACGCTCGCCCCGCAGGGCACTCACCTGATGTTGATGGACCTGCGGAGCCCGCTCGTGGCGGGCGAGGAATTCACGCTGACGCTGCGCTTCGCCACCGCCGGAGAGCGCGAAGTGACCGTGGTCGTCCGGCCGGCGACGGCCGGCGACGAACACGAGCAGCACCGGCATCACTGAGCGCACCTGACCGATCCCCGGGGCCAGCCTTGCACGAGTACCCGCCCGCGACGCCCCCGGTGCACCGTCTGCACGATGAGGAAATCGAGCGACTGCTGGCCTGCGGCGAGCGGCGGGCGGAACTCACGGCGCTGCTGGGCTCGGACGGTTATCGCGAACTGAGCGAACTGGCGCGTCGGGCGTCGCAGGTCACGACGCCGACGGGACCCCGCACGTACGTCCTGCCGGGGCTGATGGGTTCCCGCATCGGCCGCCGTGGGCACCGGCTCGATGAAGTTCTGTGGCTGGATGTCGTCGAGGCCGCCGCCGGTCACCTGGCGAGGCTGGCATTGCCCCAGGGCGGCCAGCTCTCGGTGCTCGGGGTAATGCTGCTGAACGTGCTGAAGCTGAAGCTGTCGCTCACGATCGCCGGTTTCGACGCGCATTTCCACCCCTACGACTGGCGCCGCAGCATTCTCCCGCTGGCAGCGGAGCTGAACGAGCGCATCGCGCAAGAGGGCCATCGCGAGGTGCTGCTGGTCGGCCACAGCATGGGCGGACTGGTCGCACGCGCGGCGCTGGCCGGCGATGCGGGTCGTATCCGGCGTGCCGTGCAGATCGGCTCGCCGAACCTCGGTTCTTTCGCCCCGGTGCTGGCACTGCGCGGCGTCTACCCGACGGTCCGCAAGCTGGCCGCGCTGGACGCTCACCACGACGCCGAGGACCTGGCACGCGTCGTCTTTCGCAGCCTGCCCGCGCTGCACGAGTTGCTGCCCGATCCCGCGCTGGTCGGCGGCCCCGACCTGTTCGACGCGGCGGCGTGGCCGGAGGGTCCGTTGCGTCCCGAGCCGGCCATGCTCGCTGCCGCACGGGAGTCCCGCGCGAACTGGCCGGCGGCCGATGACCGCTGCCTGCACGTCGTGGGCATCGGGCAGGACACGATCACTTCGCTGCGCCGCAGGGGCCGCAACTTCGAGTACAGCCTGACCAGGGAAGGCGACGGCACCGTGCCTAGGATACTCGCGGAGCTTGCCGGCGCACCGGCCTGGTACGCGGACGAGATGCACGGCGGCCTGCCTAACAACGGCAGGGTGATCGAGGCCGCGGTGGACCTGCTGAGAATGGGCACGACCGAGCGCCTGCCGTCCACCGCAGCGCGGCCACAACGCCCACGACGGCGCGTCGTGACGGAGCCTGTCCTGCGGCGCGTCGCGCCGAACAAGGTCCACTGGCAGCAGCTCTCGCCGGACGCCCGTCGCAGGCTGCTCGAACCGGTGGTCTCTCCGGAATTCCACGGCGGCATCCATCCACGGACGCTGGCCGCGACACGGCACGCGTTGATGGCTGCAGCGACGCCGGTACGCACGGTCGAGCTTCGCCTGTGGCGCGGCGACATCGTCGAGGCGAATGCACGCGCGCTCGTGCTCGGAGTGTTCCGCAACGTCGACCCATCCGGCCCTGCGCTCGACGTCGACCAGCGCCTCGGCGGCGCGATCCGGGACTTCACGCTGCGGCGGATGTTCTCCGCGAATCCGGGCGAGGTGTTCGTCCTCCCGGCGACCCGCAGCCCGCTGCTTGCCGACTTCGTGCTGTTCGCCGGCCTCGGCGACTTCGACGAGCTCGAACCGCAGACGCGGGCGTTCGTCGCGGAGAACATCGTCCGCACCGTTTCGCGGTCGCGGGCCGAGGACTTCGCGACGGTGCTGCTCGGCGCCGGTTCCGGCGTACCGGTCGCCGCGGCAGTCGAGCAGCAGCTCCGGGGATTCCTGGACGGCCTGAGACACGCGGACCCGGAGCGGGTCATACGCCGGATCACGCTCTGCGAGATCAATCGGACCAAGTACGCCGAGCTGCGTCGCGCGGTGCTCGCGCTCGCCCCGGGGCTCGCCCGCGACGACCTGCACCTCGTAGTCGATGAAAGCGAGGCCTTGCCGGCGCCATCCCGCCCGCGCCGGCCACGCCGTGCGGTTACTGCGCCCGGCATGTCCGAGCCGGCCTACCTGCTGGTCACGATGTTCGAACGTGATCGCAGCACGCTCGAGTGCCGCTGCGCGCTGCTCACGGCCGGCGCGAAGGCCGCAGTGCTGAGCGGGGTTCTGCGCCCGGCCCGCAGCAAGCTCGCGGCACAGCTCGCCCGGATCGAGAGCGGCCCGGTGCAGGCAGACCAGTTGCCTCGCCTCGGCGCCGAGCTCGCCGAGCTGCTGCTGCCCGGGAACGTGCGCGAGGGGCTGCTCGCGATGAGTTCGCGGCCGCTGGTGGTCCTGCACGACTTCGAGGCCTCGAGGGTGCCCTGGGAGACACTGCGGATCGGCGCGCTGCATCCTGCGCTCGCCGCTGGCATGAGCCGCCGCTATGCGAGCGAGCACCTGAGCGTGGCTCGCTGGCGCGAGGACGGACATCGCGGCGAGCCCGAGCGTGTGCTGCTGGTCGTGGATCCGACGAGTGATCTGCCCGGCGCCGCCGCAGAGGGCGCGGAGCTGCTGCCGCTGCTGCAGGCCAGCGGCGCGCAGGTGGACTGCATCGAGCGCAGCGCAGCGACGCGCGCCCGCCTGCTGCGCGAACTCGCGGCCGGCCGCCACGACGTGATGCATTTCGCCGGGCACGGCTATTTCGACGCCGACGACCCTGGCCGCAGCGGGCTGCTCTGCGCGGGCGACGAGGTGCTGCGCAGTGCGGACCTCGGCGGACTCGCGATGCTGCCCTCGCTGGTGTTCTTCAATGCCTGCGAGGCAGCCCGGGTCCGGCGCCCGGGGGCGAAGGCCGCGCGGCGCCTCGTCAGCCTGCGACGCTCGACCGGCATCGCCGAGGCCTTCCTCGCTTCCGGGGTCGCAAACTTCGTCGGCACGCACTGGCCGGTCGGCGACGACGCGGCGCTCGGCTTCTCCTCGGCCTTCTATCACGGGCTGCTCGCCGGCAAGTCGCTCGGCGAAGCGATGCTGGCTGCTCGCCGCAAGGTGCACGCGACCGGCTCGCCGGACTGGGCAGACTATGTGCACTACGGGAACCCGGCATTCGCTCTGGGTCGCGCGGGCAACGCCCGCGGCAGCTAGGCCGCACCGGTTTCACAATGCCGGGCCGGCCCGGCCCGAGCCGCCTCCCGGCGGCTTGATTTTCGAGAACGGTGTCACGTCACCGCGGCCTGACGCTCGGGACAATCCGCCTGTCATCCACTTCCGAGGAACGAACATGCGCAAGAGTCTGATGGCGCCGGTCGCAGCGGGACTGCTGCTCGCGGTCTGCGGCAGCGCGGTCGCCGCCAGCAAGACCGATACGTTCGACGTGACAGCGAACGTCGTCGGGAACTGCTTCGTCACGGCGACGGATCTCAATTTCGGGGACTTCGACGGCGGTACGGCCTTGTCTGAAACCTCGACGATCACGGTGCGCTGTTCCAGGAACCACGGCTACACGCTGAAGCTGGATGCCGGGGACGCCGGCAGCTTCTTGCCACGCAAGATGGACAACGTGCTCGAGTACAACCTGTACACCTCGGTCGCCGTGAACACGATCTGGGGCGACGGCAGCGGCGGGACGGGCACGGTTTCGGATGTCGGCAACGGGCTCGGTGTACCGAACGCGATCCAGCACACCGTGTACGGCGAGCTGCCCATCAGCGCAGCGAACCAGGCCGTCCCGGTCGGCGCATATTCAGACACGATCACGGTGACCGTCGAATATTGACGCTCTGGCCGTGACGGGTCCTGCACGCATCCTGATCGCGATCCTGTTGCTGGCCGCCGGCGGGCTGATTTCGTCGCCCGCGGCGGCCGGCTCCCTCGCGATCTCGCCGCTCAAGGTCGAACTGGGCGAGGCCAGACGGACGGCCGCGCTGACGCTGCGCAACGGCTCGCCGGACAGCGTCGTCGTGCAGGCACAGGTCTACCTCTGGGAGCAGCAGGACGGCGAGGACCGGCTGATCGAAACGCAGGACCTGATCGTTTCACCGGTCGTGTTCACGCTCGCCGGCGACGGATCGCAGCTGCTGCGCGTGGCCTTGCGCAGGCCGGCGGATCCCTCGAGCGAGCTGAGCTACCGGCTGGTCCTCCAGGAGGTGCCGCAGCGCTCCTCGCCGCAGTCCACCGGTCTCACGGTGGCGTTACGACTGAGCCTGCCGGTGTTCGTGCAGGCCGTCGCCGCGACATCGCCGAACGTCGCCTGGAGCGCGGCCGCCGATCCGGACGGAAACCTGGTCGTGACCGCACGCAACGATGGCACGGCGCACCTGCGGCTGCTGGGTTTCGAAGTTGCAGCCGAGGGCAATCCCGCGCAGGTCCTGCATCAACCCGTCGCAAGCTACGTGCTGCCGGGCCAGCGGCGGTCCTGGACGCTGCGGGCAGGGACGGATTCCGGAAACGGGTCAGCTGGCACTCACGGGCGCCAGCTGCGGCTCAAGGGGCTGACCGACCAGGGCGACATCGAGGCGGAACTCGCGCTCGCCAGCAGGTGATCGTTGCATGCGCGCAACGCTCCCGGTGGCCGTAGCGATCGTCCTCGCGGCGTTCAGGGTCGGCGCCCAGACCCCGGAGCCTTTTTCCGAGGCGGTGATCGAGCTCCAGGTCAACTCGGATCCCGCGACCGTCACGCTGGTGGTCCGCTTCGACTCCGACGGCGCGCTGCTGATCCGGGAATCCGATCTTTCACGGCTGCGGCTCAGGATCCCTGCGAAGGGGGGCGTCTCGGTGGACGGCGTCCGGTTCTACCGCTACGGACCGGAGACCGGTGCGCGTTTCACGCTGGACCCGGCGACGCAGAGCGCACAGCTGCTGCTTCCCGCAGGCGCGTTCGAGGTGACCGAGCGATCCACGCGGCATGCGCGATCGTCGAAACCCACCGTTTCACCCGGCGCGTTCTTGAACTACGAGCTGTACGCGCAGGGTGGCGGGGAGTCGAGCCAGGGCAGCCTGCTGGAATTCGGCGCCTTCGCTCCGGCCGGCGTGCTGACCACGAGCATGGCCATCCGCCGCGATGCCCGCAGGTCCGAGGCGCTGCGACTGGAGACGACCTTCACGCGGGATTTTCCCGAGCAGATGCTGACGCTGCAGATCGGTGATGCGATCAGCTCCCCGGGCGCCTGGGGTCGCGCGGTGCGCTTTGCGGGAGTGAAGTTCGGCACGAACTTCGCGACGCAACCGACGCTGGTGACGACGCCGTTCGTAACGGCGACCGGCGAGGCCACCGTGCCCTCGACCGCGGACGTGTTCGTCAACGGCCGCCAGGTGTCGAGCGAGCAGCTGCCTCCGGGACCGTTCACGCTGGACGGCATCCCGGCGCTGAACGGCGCCGGCGAAGTCCAGGTCGTCGTGACCGACGCGCTCGGCCGCCAGCAGGTGATCGCGCAGCCCTACTACACCGGCCCGGCGCTGCTGCGGGCCGGGCTCAGCGAGTACTCGATCGATGTCGGTGCAATCCGCAGGGACTACGGCCAGCTGGGCAACGCCTACGGCGATCTCGTCGGCTCAGGCACGTACCGCCACGGGCTGAGCGACCAGCTCACCGCCGAACTTCACGCCGAGGGACAGCAGGACGGACCGCTCGCCGTCGGACTCGATACGGCCGTTCGGCTGGGCTGGTTTGGAGTCGCCACGCTGACCGCGGCCGTGGGCGGCGAGGGCGGCGACCAGGGATGGCTCGCGGGTCTCGGCTTCGAGCGCAGCGCGCAGCGGGTCAGCGTCTTCCTGCGGACCCAGTACGCCTCGGAATCCTTCGCGCAGCTCGGCACGGCCGCCGAGACGCTGCGCTTCCGACAGAACGTCTTTGGCGGGCTCGGCTTCAACCTGTCCCGGCTCGGCAGCCTGCAGCTGGCCTACGCGATGCGCAGCTACTGGTCCGCCCCTCAGTCGGAATCCTTCGGCGCAAGCTACTCGCTCTCGCTCGGCGACTACGGCTTTTTGAGCGTCTCCGCAAATCATCAGCGCGGCGAGGATGACGACACGGATTTGCTCCTGTACTGGACCACCCCGCTCGGCGGCCGACGCACTGCCAGTGCAGGACTTCGTTACTCACCGGATCTCGAGGACGGCGAGCGCGTCGAGGCGGTCGCCACGCTGCAGCAGAGCGCCCCGGCGGGCACGGGCCACGGCTACAGGGTTTCTGTCTCCAGCAACCAGGACGCGCAGCTCGGGGCCAGCTATCGCGGCCGCGCCGCTCAGGCGGAAGTAGAGTACGCGCATCGCAACGACAGCGATGGCTGGCGGGCCAGTGCGCTCGGCGGTTTCGCGATCACCGAGGCCGGCGTGATGCCGACCCGCTGGCTGGACCGGAGCTTTGCAGTCGTCGAGGTAGCGGGCTACGAGGGCCTGACCGTGTTCGCGGACAACCAGCCGATCGGCCGGACCGACTCGAAGGGGCGGATCCTGCTCGACAACCTGCGCCCGTACGAATCCAATCCGATCAGCATCGATCCGCTGGAGCTGCCGATCGAGGCGGGCATTGACCGGGCGAGGATCGAACTGACACCCGCCTACCGCAGCGGCGCGGTCGTCGAATTTCCGGTCAGCCGGGAGTCCTCCGCGACGTTCCGGCTACGGCTGCCCGACGGCTCGGCCGTGCCGCCCGGGGCCGTGGTAGAGATCGCGGACCGGACCTGGCCGGTCGCGCTCGACGGACTCGTTTATGCCGAGGACGCCGGCGCCACCGGCGGTGTCGCGCGATGGCGTGGCGGGCAATGCCGCTTCGAGCTCCAGGCAACCGCCGCAGCGGACCCGATCCGTGACCTGGGCCGGGTGGCCTGCCTGCCGGAGCAGAGCCCGTGAGCCCGCGGCGCATCTGCCTCCTCGCGACCGTCGTGCTCGGGCTGGCGATCCCTGTCGAATTGCTGGCCGGTGCCGGCTGCAGCGTCTCCGTCGTGGGCATGAACTTTGGTCTCTACGATCCGCTGGACCCGATGCCCTCGGACTCGGCCGGCAGGATCGAGGTCACCTGCGACTACCTGCCGCCGGGCGGCGCGACGAACGTGAGCTATGACGTCGCGCTCTCCACCGGCACGAGCGGCAGCTTCCTGCAGCGCTACATGGCGCTCGGCAACGAGCGACTGCCATACAACCTCTACACGGATGCGGCGCGGAGCCTCGCCTGGGGGAATGGCTCGGCGGGCAGCCAGGTCGTCTCGGGTGGCATGAAGGTGAACCCCGGCGCGCACTCCAGCCTCACCAACGTGCACACCGTGTACGGTCGCATCCCGGCCGGCGTCGACGCGGCGCTCGGCAGCTTCTCCGACAGCATCGTCGTCACGCTGACTTTCTAGGCTCGCGCTGCGGCCGCGGTCCGGTCGAGGTCAAAGAGAAGTGACCGAGATCGACACAGGTACGGGCATTCGACCTGCAGCGGCGTACTCCGGCAGTCTCAACCTGACCCGCAAGGCCAGCTCCCGGCCCTGGACCGCCGCGGGCTGCCTGAGCGCGACGCAGTCCCCGCGCAGCTCGATCTCGTAGCCGAGCCCGCTCACCTGCACCGAGCCCTGGTAGCCGGCTGCCGGGTGCAGGTGCAGCAGGAAACCGCGCGGATCATTGTTCCTGACACGGTATCGCGTCTCGAGGTCGACGTAGCCTCGCTGCAGGTTTCCTTCGCTTATCTCCACCGTGTCTGGCGCGGCAAGCAGCTCGAGCGTCGCGCGAGGCGTCACGACGGCCGCCACGGTGAAGCGCGCTTCGGCCTCGCCCGCAAACGCCCACGACGGCCAGGCGAGGACGGCCAGCATTGCAGCGCGGTGGAACCTCATCGCGACTCCCTTCCCAATCCCGGGCATCGGCCGACGGCGTGAACCGCAACCGTGCCTTCTTTTGGAGACCCGCTGAACATAGCGCCCCGGGTGCCCAATGTGTGGCGCAGTTCACAGAATCTGGCCGCGGGAGCGGGACCGCCACCACCGCAGCGGGTGCGCGCGGTTATTGCACCGCATCACTGAGCCGTGGTTGCGCGGCGGATGGAAACCGCTAAGCTGCCGGTCGCGGTCCAGATACCCGTCCAGAGCATCGTGAAACCGACCGACACCGCCAACCCGGACCACTTTCACCGCGTCGTCGACTGCCAGTGGGCCTGTCCGGCGCACACGGACGTGCCGGAGTACATCCGGCTGATTGCACTCGGCCGCTTCAGCGACGCCTACATCGTCAATCGCGAGTCGAATGTCTTCCCCGGCATCCTCGGCCGGGTCTGCGACCGGCCCTGCGAGCCAGCCTGTCGCCGCGGCCGGGTCGAGGACCAGCCGGTGGCGATCTGCCGATTGAAGCGCGTCGCAGCCGATCACAAGGACGCGATCGTGGACAGACTTCCGGTCGTTCCTGCGCAGAAGAACGGCAAGCGCGTCGCCTGCATCGGCGCGGGACCCGCTTCGCTGACGGTCGCCAACGACCTGCTGCCGCTCGGCTACGAAGTGGTGATCTACGAGCAGTGGCAGAAGCCCGGCGGGCTGATGCGGACGAACATCCCCGCGTTCCGGCTGCCCGCAACCGTGATCGACGAGGAGATCGGCTACATCACCAGCATGGGCGCCGAGATCGTCTACGGCACCCGCATCGAGAGCCTGCGCAAGCTGCTCGAGAATGATGGCTTCGACGCCGTGTTCGTCGGCAGCGGTGCGCCGAAGGGCAAGGAACTGCGGATCCCCGGCCGGGACGAAGGCGCCGCGCGCATACACATCGGCATCGACTGGCTCGAGTCGGTCGCGTTCAAGCACACGGACCGGATCGGCCAGCGAGTGCTGATCATCGGCGTCGGCAACACCGCGATGGACTGCTGCCGCTCGTCGCTGCGGCTCGGCGCGAGCGACGTGAAGGTAATGGCGCGCAAGCCGCGCGGCTTCTTCAAGGCCTCGGACTGGGAGCTCGAGGATGCGGAGGCCGAGAACGTCGAGATCATCGTCAACCACGCGCCGAAGAATTTCGTCGTGGAGGACGGCCAGCTCAAGGGCATGACGTTCGACAAGATGCAGTACGAATTCGATGCCCGCGGCCGGATCATCGCGGAGCGGACCGTCGGCGAGGCCTTCTTCCCGGCCGACGACGTGATCCTCGCGATCGGCCAGGAGAACGCCTTCCCCTGGATCGAGAACGACCTCGGCATCGAGTTCGACCAGTGGCACGTCCCGGTCGTGGATCCGGTCACGTTCCAGTCGACGCGGCCGGGCGTGTTCTTCGGCGGCGACGCCGCGTTCGGCCCGAAGAACATCATCTGGGCCGTGGAGCACGGCCACCAGGCCGCGATCTCGATCCACAACCACTGCATGGGCGAGCCGGTCACCAGCCGCCTGCCCCCGACGATGAAGCTCTCGAGCCGCAAGATGGGACTGCACGAGTGGTCGTACAAGAACGACTACAACCCCGTCGAGCGGCGCATCGTGCCGCACGTGAGCCTGAAGGAGCGCTTCAAGCAGCTCGACGTCGAGGTCGAGCTCGGCTTCACGGCCGAGCAGACCTTCGAGGAAGTGCAGCGCTGCCTGAACTGCGACGTCCAGACCGTGTTCGAGGACCGGCTCTGCATCGAGTGCGACGCCTGCATCGACATCTGCCCGACCGACTGCCTGACGATCACCCGCAACGGCGAGGAAGCAGAGCTGACCGGTCGACTCAAGGCGCCGCGCCTCAAACCCGAGCAGCCGCTGTTCGTCTCCTCGCCGCTGAAGCAGACGGGCCGCGTCATGGTCAAGGACGAGGATCTCTGCGTTCACTGCGGCCTGTGTGCCGAGCGCTGCCCGACGGCGGCCTGGGACATGCAGAAGTCCACCATTCACCTGCCCCACGCGATCGACCACAAATGGCCCAGCCCGCAACGCCGCAAGACCGCGTAAACGACTTCGTCATCAAGCTCGCGAACGTGAACGGCACCGGTTCGGCCAGTGCCAACACGCTGCTGATGAAGTCCATCTTCCGGATGGGCGTCCCGGTGATGGGCAAGAACTACTTCCCCTCGAACATCCAGGGGCTCCCGACCTGGTACGAGATCCGCGTGACGCGCGACGGCTACGTGGCACGCTCGGGTCGCGTCGACTTCATGGTGGCGATGAACGTCGAGACCTACCACAAGGACGTGCGCGAGGTCTCCCCGGGCGGGTTCCTGCTCTACGACTCGTCCTGGCCGCGGCCGACGGTCCTGCGGCGCGAGGACATCGCGATCCTCGGCGTGCCGCTCGCGAGGATCTGCAACGAGAACTTCGTCGGGGTCCGCAACCGCATCCTGATGAAGAACATCATGTACGCGGGCGTGCTCGCGGCGCTGTTCGAGATCGACCTCGAGGTGATGCGCCAGCTGCTCGGCGAAACGTACGCGAAGAAGCCCGCGCTGGTGGACGCCAACATGAAGGCGGTGCAGCTGGGCTACGACTATGCGAAGCAGCACCTGCCCTGCCCGCTGCCGATCAGGCTCGAGCGGATGGACAGGACGGCCGGCCACGTGATGATCGACGGCAACACCGCGGCCGCGCTCGGCTGCGTCTATGCCGGCGCGACGGTGGGGGCCTGGTACCCGATCACGCCGTCCACGTCGCTGATGGATGCCTTCAAGGGCTTCTGCGCGAAGCTCAGGGTGGACCCGGAGACCGGCAGGAACAACTACGCCGTGATCCAGGCCGAGGACGAGCTCGCGGCGATCGGCATCGTGCTCGGCGCGTCGTGGAACGGCGCAAGGACTTTCACGCCGACCAGCGGGCCCGGCATCTCGCTGATGAGCGAGTTCATCGGCCTTGCCTACTACGCGGAGATCCCGGCCGTGCTGTTCGACGTGCAGCGGGTCGGGCCGTCGACGGGAATGCCGACGCGCACGCAGCAATGCGACCTGCTGCTCTGCGCCTATGCGTCGCACGGCGACACGAAGCACGTGCTGCTGTTCCCGGCAGATCCCGAGGAGTGCTTCTATTTCGCGGTCCAGGCCTTCGATCTCGCCGAGCGACTGCAGACGCCGGTGTTCGTGCTCTCGGACCTCGACATCGGCATGAACGACTGGATGTGCCCGGATCTCAAGTGGGACGACGCCTACCGCCCTGACCGCGGCAAGGTGCTCACCAAGGAACAGATCGAGGCCCTGCCGCGGTTCCACCGCTATCTCGACGTGGACGACGATGCGATTCCCTACCGCACGCTGCCCGGCGTGACGCCGAAGGGCGCCTACTTCACGCGCGGCTCGGGCCACAACCAGTACGGCGCTTACACCGAGGATTCAGCCGAGTATCAGTTCGTGCTGGACCGGCTGCTGCGCAAGTTCCATCGCGCGCAGACGCTGGTACCGGGCCCGGTGATCGAGGGACCGGGCGACTGCGACGTCGGACTCGTCGCGATCGGCAGCAGCCACGGCGCGGCACACGAGGCCATGGACATCCTGAGCCGGTACGGGATCACCGTGGACTACATGCGCATACGCGCCTTCCCGTTCACCAGCGAGGTCGAGCAGTTCCTCGCCTCGCACAAGCGCCTGTTCGTCATCGAGCAGAACCGTGACGCGCAACTGCGATCGCTGCTGGTGCTGGAGACGGCCGTCGAGAAATCGAGACTGTCCTCGATCCTGCACTACAGCGGCCTGCCGATGACCTCGAAAGAGATCGTGGAAGCCGTGCTCGCCGAGCTCGGCGACAGCCGTCGTGCCGCCCTGATGGCATAGGAAGACCCTGCATGTCGTTCATGAACAAGCCCCGCGTCCGCCACCCGGACCTGCCGAAGAACGAGCTCGGGCTGACCCGCCGCGACTACGAGGGGTCGATGTCGACGCTCTGCGCCGGCTGCGGCCACGATTCCGTGACGGCGGCAATCATCGAGGCGCTGTGGGGTCTCGACATGCGCCCGGAGCAGCTGGTCAAGCTCTCCGGCATCGGCTGCTCGTCGAAGACCACCGCCTACTTCGCGAGCGGCTCGCACGGCTTCAACGGCGTGCACGGGCGCATGCCCTCGATCGCGAGCGGCGCCAATGCGGCGAACAGGGAACTCTACTACGTCGGCGTCTCGGGCGACGGCGACTCGCTGTCGATCGGATTCGGGCAGTTCGCTCACGCGATCAGGCGGAACGTGAACATGCTGTACCTCTGCGAGAACAACGGCGTGTACGGCCTGACCAAGGGGCAGTTCTCGGCTTCGGCCGACATCGGCACGAAGTCGAAGAAGGGCGAGGAGAACCTGCAGGCGCCGGTGGATCCGTGTCTCGCGGCGCTGAGCCTCGGCGGCACCTTCATCGCCCGCAGCTTCTCCGGCGACAAGGAGCAGCTCGTGCCGCTGATCCAGGCGGGGCTGATGCACAAGGGCTTCGCGATGATCGACATCATATCGCCCTGCGTCACCTTCAACGACCACGTCGGCTCGACCAAGAGCTACGCGTTCACCCGCGAGCACTACCACGAGGCCGTCCATGCGGATTACATCCCGCCACGGCAGGAGATCACCGTCTCCTATGGCGAGGGCGAGGTGCTGCCGGTGCAGATGCACGACGGCAGCCAGATCATGCTGCGCAAGCTCGACAGTGACTACGATCCCACGCATCGCGGCAAGGCCTTCGAGTACCTGCGCACGAGGCTCAGGCAGGGCGAACACGTCACCGGGCTGATCTTCGTCTCATCGAGCGGTCCGGACATGCACGAGATGGCCAATACGACCGACGTGCCCCTGAACCAGGTGCCGTACCAGAAGTTGCACCCGGGCTCCGCGGGTCTCGCGAAGCTGCTGAAGCGCTACGCCTGACGGGGCCGGCGCAGCGGTGGGATCGGGCTGCGCCTGAAGGCCCGCCAAATCGGGTCTGTGCACCGTGCCCCGTTTCGCCGGGAGCCATCCCGCGTATCATCCGCAACCGATGGCATGCAAACGCCCGACGCATAGCGCACTGCTTTTCTGCCTGCTGGCGGCGGGCCTGGTCGCGGGAACGCCCGCCGGTGCCGCCACGATCTACAAGTGGGTGGATGCCGCAGGCACGCTGCATCTTTCCAGTGAAAAGCCGCCCCCCGGCGTGCAGTACGAGAAGCTCAGCGTGGCCTCCGCGCCGAGCCAGCCGGCCTCACGCGGCCAGGCGGCCGCACGCTCTACGCCGTCCGGCGCGTCGCCGGTGCAGGCCGCGAGCCGATCCGAGGTCCTGGCCAACCTGAGGGTGCGGGAGTGCGTCATTGCGCTGGAGGCGCTCGAGCGCCTGACGAGTGGCGCCGAGCCCACGTCGTCCTCGGAACTCAACCGTCTCCAGCAGACGGTGAGCCGCAACTGCAGCAGCGATCCCGCCCGGCGTCGCGAAGAGGAGGAGATGGCCGCGCGCCTGCGCATGGCGAATGGTCCGGATTGCACGGAGGCCCGGCAGCAGCTCGCTCGAATGATGGAGCCGGGCGCGGACGTCGCGCGCGAGCAGCTGCGCGCGCAACAGCAGTTCGTGTCCGAAAGCTGCACGCCACCCGTGCGCTGATTCGCAGCGGCGAACTTGGACAACGACCGGGAGGGCTGGCTGGCGATCGTCAACCCCCGCTCGGGCGGAGCGCGGGGCCGAAGCGCCTGGTCGTCCATCGAGACCGCACTGCAACGTGCTTCGCTGCCGCTCACCGTCGCGTGGACGACGGGACCGGGCGAGGGAGAGGCCCAGGCGCTGCGGGCGGTGCAGTCCGGGCATCGCCGGATCCTGGTTGCGGGCGGCGATGGCTCGGTGCACGACGCGGTCAACGGCATCATGAATGCCGGCCTCGCCGACACCAGCGAGGTGACGCTCGCCGTCGCGCCACTCGGGACCGGTAACGACTGGGCCCGCAGCCTGGGGATCATCCGCGATCCCCGGGCCATCGCAGCCTGCCTGTCAGCAGGCAGGACCCGGCTGCACGACGTCGGCCTGATCGAGTTCCCGGATTCGCCGCGAGCCGATCGCCGCTGGTTCATCAACGTCGCGGGTTCGGGCCTGGACGCGCAGATGGTCGCGACGCTGCCGGCGCTGGTCCCGTCCGGGCTGACTTACCTGCGAGGCGCCCTGCGGGGACTCTCGTCTTATCGCAGCCCGCGCTTCGACATCGAGGCCGATGGCGTTCGCATCGCGGGGAAATTCCTGGTCACGTTCGTCGCGAATGGACGCTACTGCGGCAACCGCATGCACATCGCGCCAGAGGCGAGCCTGGACGACGGCATGTTCGAGCTGGTCGCGATCGAGGAAATCGGTCTCGCGCGCGTGCTCGTCAAGCTGCCGAAGCTCTACCTCGGGACGATCCTCGCGGACCCGTGCGTGCGCCACCGTCGTGCTGCGTCCGTCCGGATCGCGGCCGAGCCCGGGGCCCCGGTACAGGCCGACGGCCAGCTGGTCGGGCACACTCCCGCCGTGTTCACGCTGCGCCATCGCGCGTTGAAGGTCGTCGTGTCCTGACCAACCCGGGGTTCTACGGAGCCAGCGGCCCCAGCGAAAGCACGTGCATCAGCTCCGCCTGCGACTGCACCTCGCACTTGCAGAAGATCCGCTTCAGGTGTGTCCGGACGGTGTTCGGCGAGACGTGGAGCGTCCTCGCGATCTGCTCCACTGGCTGACCTGCAAACAGCTCTGCGGCCACGTCGGCCTCGGCACGCGTGAACGAATAAAGTTGCTTGAGCAGGTCGCGAGAGATGCGTGCCGCGCCGCTGCCCGGGTAGACGAATACGACGAACATCCCGGACTCGTCGGCCGACCTCGGAACCGGCAGCACGACGATCCGATGCGGGCGCTTGTTGCCGGGACGCCTGATCTGCGCCGAGACGTTCATCACCGACGCCTCCCCGGGCGGACTCATGGCCTCGAGCAGCGCGGCGACGCGACCATTGACCGCCTTGTCGGAGAAGGCAAGGCGCCCGCTGCGGACGACCAGGCCGTCGCGCGCGCGGATCAGCTCGAGCGCACAGGCGTTCGCATCGAGCACCTGTCCGACCTTGTCGAGCAGCACCACGCCCCGGTTCAACTGGTCGAGGATGAACCTGACGTGCTCCGGAAAACCGTCCGGTCCAGGCGGAAGAGTCTGGAAGGAACCGCGCGGCACCGTCCCTGGCACCACGCGGCCCCCATTGTTCGCGCGGCTCTGCGGCCCACGCGCAGTCGTAGCGCGTCGGCGCGGCCTGGCTCGGTCCGTCATTAAACGAGGGTCGTCCCTGAATCGGCCTGAGGCCTCTTATGGTCGCAATAGACCACATTTGGAATCGGTAGAAATCACCTATATGGGTGATATGTATGCATATGGGCGCACGATGCCCGACGCGGCGCCGGCGCAGCGCTGATCGAAGCAGTCGCTAGCGAGGCACGTCGCGGGTGGCGATGCGTGGCCGGGTCGAATCCGGGTAAAGCTGAGCCAGCACTCCCGAGATGATTTCACCGAGCAGTGCCTCGAGGTCCGAACGCACAGCGGCGGCTCGATCGGCCTGCTCGGCAGCGGACCAGGCACTCGAAAGTCGCTGGCCGCGAGATGCGACTTCGCCCTGCACCAGCTCGCGCCAGTGCGCGGGGTACTCGCCCTCGACGAAGTCGCCCCTGCCCCGGCCGAAATGCGCCACGGCGAGGTAGCGCATCACGGCCGCAGTGACGCGATTGGTGAGGAACTCGCCGGACCAACGGATCACGCTCGCGTCCGTGCCACGCGACAGGTTGTAGGCCCTGGCAATGCCGCGCGCGCCTGCGAGTCCCAGCATCCCGCCGATCAAAGCCCCGGCGCCGAACGTGAGCCCGCCCGCGGCGATGTCCGCGGCCAGGCCGCCCAGTGCACCGGACACCGCGGCACCGAGCAAGCTCGCCTTGCCTTCGTCGAGACCCTCGGACACCGCGAACTCCGATCCCATCCGGTCGAATATCTCCTGCGCCGAGCGTCCGGTGAGCCCGTGCAGCACGATCAGCTCGTCCGTGGCCCTGCGAAGGCTGCCGTCGAGCCTGGAGGCGAGCTCGGCCATCGCGCGCTCGTAGGCCGGATCCACCCGGTCCTTGCCTGTGATGACGCTGCCGAACCAGTCGCGTGCCGTGTCACCGATTCCGCGGACCGGGACGCTGACCCGATCGGCCGCCGTCTCGAGCAGCTGCCGCGCAAGGACTTCGGTCGAACTGCGGAACACCTGCTGGTTGCGTTCGCGCCAGGCAGCCGCGAGGCGGTCGAACCCGGCCTGGCTCGCGGCGGGCAGCACGAGCCGGATGTGATCGAGCAGCACGTGCTCCTGGACCCAGCAACGCGCGAACGCATCGAAAGCGAGCGTGTCCCTGACGCAGCCATGGGCCGCGAGGTGCACCGCCCAGCGCTGGACGTCGGCCCGCTCGACCACGGCAGGTCGTGGCGGCCCGAGCTGGTTGAGCAGGACCAGGACTGGCTTGCCTATCCATCCGAGCAGCTGCATCTCGGCGTCAACGTAGGCGGCCGTAGCGGGGTCCTCGCCGGCGTTGACGAGATAGAGGACGACATCGGCCTCCTGCTGAACGTTCCGGATGGCCTGCTGGCTGCTGTAGAAAGGCCGGTCCGTGTAGCGGTCCCAGACCTCCGACAGGAACCACCCGAGCGCCTTTCCGCGCTGCTCGAGGCGGCGCAGCAGACGCGCACTGTCACCGAAGCCAGGGGTGTCCCAGAGCTCGAGGCGGTCGCCCTGCGTGGTCTCGATCAGCGTGAACCGCGTCGAGATCTCGGTGACGTGCGCCGCATCGCGGATTTCGCCCACGTCGGCCCTGAGCAAGGTCCGGGCCAGCGTCGTCTTGCCGACGTTGGTGTGCGATATCAGGCTCAGGCTGATCGTCGTCATGCACTCGGTTCGGCCGCGCCAGCCGCACCCAGGTCGAGGATCTCTGCCTCGAGCCCGTGAGCCGCGACGAATCTGCGCCAGAGATCACGTCGCTCCTCGATCCGGGTCTGCAGCGAGGCGTCGCCGCCCAGGCGCGCCAGGTAGGGCGACTCGTCCACGATGACCCGCAGCCGGGCGGGTGGCCTTGCGCGCGCCGCCGAGTCCCTTGCAGCCGCGATGACCAGGCCCTGGTTTTCCTCTTCCGGCGTCGACGCAAGGCTGAACAGCAAGGCGTGTACGTCGGCCACGCGGTGCGCACCTGCATCGAGTACCGCCGCCGCATGATCCTCCTCGCCGTAGCGCAGCGCGCTCCGCAGGTCGAGCCGCATGCCCGGCTCGCCCTCGGCGCCCGCCAGCCGCTCGAGCCCGGCGAGCGCGGCAGGCGACGGCTCGTAGGCATACGGCGTGACACTCAACACGCCGCCGCGCCGCGGTTCGCTGCCTCTGGCGAACACCGCCCGTCCGTAAGGCAGCACCGAGGCCGGGGGCTGCATCATGCGGCGCAGGCGCAGCAGCTCCAGCGAATCGAGCACGGCGAGTACGATCCGCGGCAAGATGACATAGAGCCCGAGGCTCAGTGCGATCAGGTGGATCCACGGCGCGGCATCGCCACCGCCACCGTCGGCGGTCCACCTGAGCGCCGCCACCTGCTCGGCGGTCTGCGGCAATTGGATTCCGGACCAGCCGGCCACGGGCCCGAACAGGAACCTGAGCAACTGCCTGACACCCTCAGGTCCGAGGAACGTGCTCTCCCAGCCCGCGCGGTACTCGAGCACGATTCCGCGCAGGTAGAGCCCGGCGATCAGGCCCACCGCCAGCACGGCGGCTGCGAGGTGAAAAACCCGGCGCCCGGCCGTGAACAGCAGCGGGCTTGCCGCGGTCGCCCATTCGGCGGCGAACTCCGACAAGGCCGTGCCGAGATCGGCATGGACCTTGCGGGTGCGCCGCAGCAGCGGCGCAAGACGGCGCCGCATCCACCTGCCTGCCCAGGAGTCCTCTCCTCCGCGTGGGTCGGCACGGCCGACCAGGCGGCGCAGCGCGAACGCGATGAGACTGAGGTACACGAGCAGGTTCCAGGCGATCACGCCGAGGAAGGGGAATGCCAGGATGTCGATCCTCTTCGAGCCGTCCAGCGCCGACAGTCCCACTCCGCTCGCGAACGCGACGACCAGGACCAGGATCGTCGCCCAGGCCGGCCAGTATTCCCGGGTTGCGAACGACTGCAGCACCGGGAAGCGCTGCTCCAGCAGCGGCATGAGCCGGACCGAGCGCTGTGCCGTTGCTGCCAGCAGCTTGCGCTCGCCAGCAGGCTCGAGCAGTGCCTCGGCGGTCGTACCGCGCTCGCGCAACGTTTCGCGGGTCGCGCGGTCACGGTCTGCCGCAGGCAGCACCGTACCGGGCTGATCTGCCTCCTCGATGGACTTGACTAGCAGTACTGAACGGAGAGTGTCGGCACGCATGGCGAGGTGATCGTACCTGATCGGCGGCCGGCTGCCAGGACGAGGCTTGCGATGCGTCTGCCGGAGGGCGACCATCGCGGCCGGGCTGCCGTTGCACGAAGTCCTTCCGGGAGATCCAGCGATGACCGGACACACGATCCATCGGGGTGGCTGTCACTGCGGCCGGGTGCGTTTCGAAGTCGAAGCGCCCGCCCGCCTGACGGTGCACGAGTGCAACTGCTCGATCTGCACGATGACGGGCTACTGGCACCTGATCGTGCCGGCCAGCCGGTTCCGGCTGCTGCAGGGCCGCGAGGCGCTCGCCGGATACACTTTCAACACCGGGACGGCGCAGCACCTCTTCTGCCGATCCTGCGGCATCAAGTCCTTCTACGTGCCGCGATCGAATCCGGATGGCTTCAGCGTCAACGTGCGCTGCCTCGACCGCGCGACGATCGAGGCGATCGAAATCGAGCCGTTCGACGGGGTCCACTGGGAACAGTCGGCCGCGGCGCTGCGCGCGCTGTCCCGCGAACCCTAGCCGCGCCGGCTCAGTCGGCGGCGCTGCCCGGCCGCCGGGCGTCAGCCGCGGAAGCGCCCTTCACGTTGGCCGACACGTGCGGCACCCCGCTGCTACGGGTACGAACGCGCTCCAGCAGCGCCTCGGTCGAACGGCGTTGACCGCGCCTGCGAACGACGCCCGCCACGAGCACACCGAGCAGCAACAACACGAGCCCGAGCAGATAGATGGTCATCGCGTTTCTTTCCTTCCCTGGCAGTCCGCCAACCCTGGCGTGGCCCAACCCCGGCCATGCTGCGGGTGCGGGCGTCAACGTCCCGGTTCCCACTGCGCAGCCGCGATGTTTTCACTTCATCGCGCACCGGTCGAGCGGCAATTCGTGCCAATCACGGCCGGAAATCGCCTGGCGCGCGGCCCGCTGCATCGTCCGCTCTACCAGTGTATTCCTCTCATCAGCGAGGCGAAGATCATCGCCTCGCGCGTCGGCTGCCGCGGCTCGGCCCCCTCCCCCTTGCCCTGCGCTGCTGCCGAATCCGGGAACATCCTGTAGGCGGAGTTCATCACGACCTCCGACATCTTCGGCATCACCAGGTGCAGGATCTCCGAGAACACGCCGAGCCGCGTGGCAATGCGCTGCGGCTTGCGGATGATCGCGTCCGCGATCATGTCGGCAGCCTCCTCCGGCGTGATGATCGTCGGCATCTCGTCGTAGATCTTGGTCGGCGCGATCATCGGCGTACGGACCAGCGGCATGTTGATGATCGTGAAGTGCACGCCCTCGTCGTGGAATTCCGAAGCAGCGCAGCGCGCGAAGGATTCGAGCGCGGCCTTGGAGGCCACGTAGGAGGAGAACCTGGGCGCATTGGTGAGCACGCCGATCGAGGAGATCATCACGACCTGGCCGTCCTTGCGGGCAGTCATCGACGGCAGCAGGTTCAGCGTCAGCCGCACGCAGGCAAAGTAGTTCAGCTGCATCGTGCGCTCGTAGTCGTGGAACCGGTCGTAGGACAGGTTTATCGAGCGGCGGATCGAGCGCCCGGCATTGTTGATCAGCACGTCCACGTGGCCGAAGTCCTTCAGGATGTCCTTGGCCAGCTGGTCGTTCGCGGCATAGTCGGTGATGTCGCACGAGTAGGTCTTCGCGAAGCCACCGCGCGCGGTGATGGTCTTCTTGACCTCGGCGAGCTTCTCGGGGTCCCGGGCCACGATCACGGCCTTGCCGCCCGCGTCCGCGACGCGGATCGCAGCGGCCTCGCCGATGCCCGACGATCCACCGGTGATCACGACGACCTTGCCCTTGACCGCGCCCTTGAGGCTGCGGTCGATCGAGAGGTCTGGATCGAGATGCCGCTCCCAGTAGTCCCACAGCCGCCAGGCATAGTCCTCCAGAACCGGGACCCTGATGCGGGCCTTGTCGAGCAGCTTGCGGGTCTCGCTCGAGTCGAACCGGGTCGGGTAGTCCATGAACTCCAGCACGGACTTCGGGATGCGCAGGTCCCGCAGGACCTGGTCGAACACGTTCTGGATCGGACGCGTACGCTGGATCGACTTCGAGACCTGCTCGGGCACGAGCGAGAACACCTGGGGATCGATGCGGACGGCCGTTTCCGGGGCGTGCGCTGCACGGGCGAACACGTTCAGCGTCTCACCGATGCGGCGCACCTTCGGGTCGGTCAGGTGGAAGCAGCGACCGTCGAGACCGCGCTGGTGAGACAGGTGAACCAGCGCCGCGACGACGAAGTCCACCGGAACGCAGTTGATGTAGCCGCCCTCGATCCCGACCAGCGGGATCCAGCGCGGCCAGGACTCGCGCAGCCTCTGGATCGCCTTGAAGAAATAGTAGGGTCCGTCGATCTTGTCGATGTAACCCGTCTGCGAGTGCCCCAGCACGATACCCGGGCGGTAGATGCGGTACTTGACGCGCTCGTTGGCCCGCACCAGGGCCTCGGAGTCGTGCTTGGTCCGGTGGTAAGGATGTTCGAGGCCCTCGGCCTCCTCGAACATGTCCTCGGTGAACGTGCCCCGGTACAGCCCCGCTGCCGCGATCGAGCTCACCAGGTGGAAGCAGCCGGCGTTCACCGCGTGCGCGAAGTCGAGCGCATTGCGCGTGCCGTCGATGTTCGCCTTCTCCATGGCCGCGGCGCTGGCCTCGATGTCGTAAACCGCGCCGAGGTGATAGAGGTGGCGGACCTTACCCTTGAGCTTGCGCAGGTCGCTGTTCGACACGCCGAGCTTCGGCAGACCCAGGTCACCCTTGACCGGAACGACACGACGACGGCTGTCCTTGCCCCAGGCCTCGTAGAGCTCGTCGAGCTTGCCCATCGACTTGGGACGCACCAGCACGTAGACCGTGCTCCTGCCACGCTGCAGCAACGACTGCACCAGGAAGCGGCCGATGAACCCGGTCGCACCGGTCACGAAATAGCTCATTGAGATCTCCCCTTGCGCCGCGCCGCGGAACTGCCCGCAGGCATCGGTCTTTTGCACGTAACCTTAGGGGGCCGGCCCGGACAGGTCAATGTCGTTCGGAGCGGCGGTTGGTCTAGCATTGATACCGGGAGCAGGCGACCGGGACAAGCGGGGATGGGGATCCAGATGCAGGCACATGAGCGGATGTCGAGCATCGATACGGCCTGGCTCAGGATGGATGGGCCGGTCAACATGATGATGATCGTCGGCGTCGGTGCCACCGAGACGCCCGTGCGGCCGGAGGACTTCCGCCGGATGGTCCAGTCGCGCTTTCTGTGTTTTCCGAGGTTCCGCCACCGTCCAGTGGCGGACGCGCTGGGAGCTTCCTGGGTCGAGGACCGGGATCTGGATCTCGATGCGCACCTGGCGCAAGCGGTCCTGCCGGGTGACGCCGGCCAGCGGGAGCTCGAGGCACTGGCAGCGGAGCTGGCCAGCAAGCCCCTCGACCCACGGCGACCCATGTGGCAGCTGCATCTCATCGAGCGCTACCGCGGCGGCAGCGCCTGGATCATGCGCGTTCACCACTGCTACGCCGACGGCATCGCGATGATCCGGGTCCTGTTGTCGATGACGGAGCAGGACGCCGGGCCGGCCATGGCTGCACGGTCGACCGCCCCACGGCGCACGGGCAAGCGAGGAACCCTGGACCTGCCGGAATTCGCGCCCTGGATGGACGAGTTCGCGCTGCCGGCCGGCGACATCCTCGAGCACGTGCTCGCCGAAGGCGCCCACCTGCTCGAACAAGGCGTCCACCAGCTGTTTCATCCGCTGCGCGCGGCCGAGCTTGCCGGCCGGGCGGGAGGCATGGCGGCAGAGCTGGCGAAGGCGCTCGCGATGCCCGACGACCCCGACTCGCCGCTGCGCGGCCCGATGAGCGGCGTGAAACGCATCGCCTGGACCGATCCGGTCCCGCTCGACGAGGTCAGGACCATCGGCCAGGCGCTCGGCTGCACGGTGAACGACGTACTGATGTCCACTGTGGCAGGCGCGCTGGGGCGCCACCTGCGGGAGCTGGATTTCGACACCCGGGACCTCGTGCTGCGGGCCTCCATGCCCGTCAACCTGCGACAGGCGGAGGAGCCGCTGACGCTCGGCAACAAGTTCGGGCTGGTCTTCGTGGAGCTGCCGCTGGGAATCAGCAATCCGCTGCAACGCGTATTCACGGTGCACGACACGATGGCGAGCCTGAAGGGCTCGCTGCAACCCGCGATGTCGCTGATGACGCTCGGATTGATGGGTGCCATGCCCAACGCAATGCAGGGACCGGCCATCGAGCTGTTCAGCCGCAAGGCCAGCACGGTAGTTTCCAACGTACCCGGTCCGCAGGCCCCGCTGAACCTCTGCGGCCAGCGGATCTCCGAGATGTATTTCTGGGTGCCGCAGAGCGGCTCGATCGGCGTCGGCATCAGCGTGCTCAGCTACGCGGGCAAGGTTCATTTCGGCGTCATCGCGGACCAGCAGTTGTCCGTGGAACCCCGCCGGATCGCGGATCACTTTGCGCCGGAGTTCGAACGGCTGCTGCTCGCGACCACGGTGGGGCTGCTGGCGCTCAAGGAACGAGACCGCAAGAGCGCGGATTGACACGGTGCAGCATCGGTCTAGCATTCCTCGTGCAAGACCTGGAACGTGAGCCGGCGGCCGCGCGCCGCGAGGAGTAGGCGATGGCGACCCGCAGCACAAAGAAGGCGTCCGGAGGCAGGAAGGCAGGCACGGGCAAGCGCGGCGCTGCCGCGAGCGCGCCGACGGTGGTCATCGAGGGCGTGCAGCAGATCTGGCTCGCTGGCATGGGTGCGATCGCGCGGGCCCAGAAGGAGGGGCCTGCGGCATTCCAGGACGCGGTGGCCGACGGTCTCAAGCTCTTGAACCGCTCGCGATCTGCGGCGCGGAAGATGATCCAGGATGCCTTCGAGGACACCCAGGTCAACGTCCAGGACCGTCTCGAGAGTGCACGCGAGCAGGCGGGCGAGACCTGGGACAACCTGGAACTGCTGTTCCAGAACCGGGTTCAGCGGGCTTTGCAGCAACTCGGCGTGCCGAATGCCGACGAGATCCGGCTGCTCGCCCGGCGGGTCGCGGAACTGAACGAGAACGTGGTCGCGCTGACCCAGTCAGCGCCGCGCGGCCGCGCCAGGACCAGGCCTGCGGCGCGCCCGACCGCGGCGCGAAAGAAGGCGAAAAGCCCTGCACGCGCGAAGTCGAAGCGCAAGGCACCCGCGAAGCGTCGGGGCGCGCGCTCGCGCTGAGCGCCGGGCCGGGACTGATCATGCTGAAACTGGAGCCCGCCCGGAAGCGCACGACGGCGGTTAGCAAGCGCCGGTTCGGCCTCGCTCTCGCCGGGGGCGGGCCCCTGGGTGCGTTCTACGAGATCGGCGCGCTGCAGGCCATCGACGAGGCATTCGAAGGCTTCGACCTGACCGAGCTGGACATGTACGTCGGAGTCAGCTCGGGCGCGATGGTGGCCGCCGGCCTCGCGAACGGCTACGACACGGCGGACATGGGCGTCGTGTTCATCCACAACGCCTCGCTCGAATTCCCGGTCAAGCCGGGCCTGTTCATCCGCCCGGCGCTGCGCGAGTACCTCGCGCGCATCGCCAGCGTCCCCTCGCTGTCGCTCGACCTGCTGAAGCAGTACCTGAGCGACCCCGGCAAGGGCTGGGCCGAGGCCATCATCCCGCTCGGACGCATCGTGCCGAACGGCCTGTTCGACAACCGCCCGATGGAGCGCTTCCTGGCGGACCTGTTCTCGGGCTACGGGTGCACGAACGACTTCCGCAGGCTGCCGAGCAGGCTGTTCGTCGTAGCGACGGACATCGACAGCGGGGAGTCGGTGCGCTTCGGCGAGCCGGGGTACGACCATGTCCCGATCTCGCTCGCGATCCAGGCCAGCACGGCGCTGCCTGGGCTGTACCCTCCGGTGCAGATCGACGGCCATACCTACGTGGACGGCGCGCTGCTGCGGACCATGAACGCCTCGGTGCTGCTCGAGAGCGGCGTCGATTTCCTGATCTGCATGAACCCCATCGTCGCCTTCGACGCAGCCTCGGCGAACGGTCGCGCGCGTCGCGACGGCAGGCTCGATCTCGCCCGGGGCGGCCTGCTCACGGTGCTGTCGCAGACTTTCCGCTCCATGATCCAGTCCAGGATGCAGGTCGGAATGGCCACCTACCAGGCGCGTTACCCGGAGACGGACCAGCTGCTGTTCGAGCCGGACCGCACGGACCCGGAGATGTTCTTCAAGAACGTCTTCAGCTATGCCGATCGCAAGGGGCTGGCCGAGCGCGCCTATCAGCGGACGCGCCGCGACCTGCTGGCCGCCGCGGACGAACTCGAGCCGATGCTGGCCCGTCACGGCATCACGCTCAGGCGCGACCTGCTGCGGCGGCGCTCGAGGAGCTTCGCCGTCGCAGTCGCCGAGCGGCAGCGGCGGCTGCACCCGCTGACGGGCACGCTGCACAACGCGCTGGACCGGCTCGAGTCAGGCCTCAGGGCGCTCGCTTCCTGAGAGCGTCATGAAGATCCTCGGCGTCGAGACCGGCAGAGATGCCCGGCAGGACAGTGGCGAACTCGGCAGGCTGCTGAACCGCAATGCGGCGCTGCGCGAGGTGTTCGCGGACGAACCCGTGCTGCAGGCGCGGCTCGATGAACTGCAGCGCTGGCAGTCCGAGCGGCTCCTGCGCAGCCATTCAGACCTGCACCAGAGCCCGCGCTACCGCAAGGCCGTCGAGTTCTTCTTCCAGGAGCTTTATTCGGGTGGCGACCCCCGGGCACGGGACCGGGACCTGCTCAAGGTCCAGCGCGTCATGGAGAGGCTGCTGCCTGCACAGGCGCTGCGGTCGCTGACGCTCGCCATCGAGCTCGAAGTCCTCTCGCAGGAACTCGATGCAGAGGTCGCCAGGGCGCTGCCGGCGGGTCCGATCAACGTGGAAAACTATTCGAAGGCCTACCGCAAGGCGGATCGACGCGCCGATCGCGAGCGCCAGATCGAGCTGCTCGGCGAGATCGGCAGCTACCTGGACGGAGTGGTACGCAAACCCGTCATCCGTGGGCTGGTCAGGCTGGCGCGGGGACCCGCCCATGCCGCGGGATTCGGCGAGCTCCAGGAGTTCCTCGAGCATGGACTGAACGCATTCGAAGCCATGGGAGGCTCACGGGAGTTCCTCGATGCGATCCAGGATCGCGAGATGCGGGCGATGAAGCGTATGTTCGCAGCGACTCCAGACCCGTTCGAGTTCGATGACCCCGCGAGGCGAGCAATGGCATGAGCCGCGGCAAGGCCCCGAAACGGCGCCGCCGGCCGGCGATCCAGGTCGAGCTGCCGCTGCCGGGTCCGCAGGGCGACCTGCCGCCGATCGCGATTCCCGAGCTGCGCTGGTGGCAGCGGGCCGTCGTGCCGGCGACTCTCGCCGCGCTGGCGGCGCTGCTGTTGCTGCTGCTGATCGCGAGCTGGTCGTCGGCGCGGCAGCAGCGGGCCCGGGCCGACGGGCTCGACGCGGCGGTTCGTACGCTGACGCTGCGTGCAGCCAGTCGCGAGGAAGCCCTCCGGATCACGCCGAACCCGAGAAGCTGGTCGGCCGAGCCCGACGCCGTGCTGAAGTGGCCCGAGCCGCCGGCGCTGCTGGAAATCTACCTGCCGGTGGCGTATTCGGACTACCGGACATTCTCCGTAGCGATGGACAAGGTCGGCCACGGCCGCGTGATGGTCGTGCACCGGATCGCGCCCGACTCGAACCATGAACTGCGCCTGTCGCTCAACAGTTCAGCGCTCGGGCCGGGCGAATACCGCATCCGGTTGCAGGGCTACACCTGGCGCGGCGAGCGCATGGACGCCGGCTGGGTCAGGCTGAGCATCGCGCCGCCGAAGTGACCGTCAGCCCGGTGGCGACTGGTCCCGGCTGGGCAGGTGTTTCGACAAAGCGAATCACGTGGAGCGACTCGAAACCTCTGCCCAGCCGGGACCACTCGTCAGCGCTGGCTGAGGCGACCCAGGCGCGACGCGATCAAACCGCTATGCGAGCTCAGTAGTTCCGTCGCAGTGTCGTCACCGGCGGATGGGTCACGACCGAGCGCGTGGCGAGCAATCCTGCGCTGCCCACCAGCAGGGCACCGCCGAGGATCCCCGCTAGCCAGACCGCCGGGTCGGGCGAGTAGTCGAGGTTGAAGACCTCGCGGGCGAGGAAGAATCCTGCAACGGTCGCACCCGTCGCCGCGAGGAGTCCCGCCAGCAGCCCCAGCACCGTGAATTCCGTCGCGAGGCCCTGGAACACGACGCGGCGGCTGGCGCCGAGCGTGCGCAGCATCGCGCTCTCGTAGCGACGCTCGTCCCGGGTCGCCTGGACCGCCGCCAGCAGCACCATGAGTCCGGCCGCGAGCGTGAACCCGAACACGTATTCGACGGCGAGCGTGGCCTTGTCCATGACCTCGCGGACCTGCGACAGCAGCGCCTCGATATCGATGATCGTGACTTCGGGAAACTCCCGGACCAGGTCCACCAGCGCCGGCCGCTGCTCGGCTCGCAGGTGCACGCTGGTGATCAGCGTGCCCGTGACCCCGTCCAGCACACCGGGGGAGAATACGACGAAGAAATTGGGACGAAAGGAGTCCCACTGCACTTCACGCAGGCTCGTGACCCGGGCGGCGACCGATTCGCCGGCAACGTCGTATTCGAGTTCGTCGCCGAGCTGCAGGCCGAGGAGTTCCGCATACTCGCGCTCGACGGAAACCTCGGCTCGCCCGGTCCGCTGCGTATCCCACCAGCGGCCCGCTATCAGCCGGTTGTCCTCGCGCAGCCGGCTTGCCCAGGTCAGGTTGGCCTCGCGTTCAACGAAACCCGTCGCCCGCTCAGACCCGAATTCGATGTCCTCGACGGCCCGCTCGTTGATCCGGACCAGGCGTGCCCGGATCATCGGCACGAGTTCCGTCGCGGGCAGGCCCCTCTCCGAGAAGAACCGGCTCACCGCCTCGCCTTCGTCCGGCCGGATGTTGATCATGAAGTAGTTGGGGGCATCGCCAGGCAGGCTCGCCTTCCACTCGTCCAGCAGGTCGTCCCGCACCAGCACGAGCAGCAACAGCACCATCAGCCCCAGCCCGAAGGCCACCAGCTGCGCGATGCTCTCCCGGCCCCGGCGCGCAATGTTTGCCAGGCCGTAGCGCCAGGCGACGCCCGCGCGGTTTCGGAAGGGCTCGAGCGAACGCACGAGCAGCGCCCCGGCGAAGCCGAGCAGCGCGAAAGTCCCGCCGATGCCGGCCGCAAGGTATGCGACGAGCCTCGCGTCCTTGACCAGCCACAGCAGCAGACCGAGCACTGCGGCCACCGCGAAGCCGTAGACGACGGCATAGCGCAGCGGTGGCGGCTCCAGGTTGCGCCTCAGCACCCGCGCAGGCGGCACGCGCTTCAGCTGCAGCATGGGCGGCAGCGCGAATCCGGTCAGCACGACCACCGACGTGCCGAGGCCCAGCCAGGCCACATCGATCGTCGGCGGCGGAAGGTCCCCGCGCACGAGATCCCGCAGCAGCCACTCGAGCCCGAACTGGGCCAGCAGGCCCACCACCGTGCCCACTACGCCCGTAACCAGCGCGACGGCCACGAGCTGTATCAGCGTCTGCCTGAGCACCAGGCCCTGCGAAGCTCCCATGCACTTTTGCAGCGCTGCGCTGTCGAGGTGCCGTTGCGCGTAGCGACGCGCCGTCATCGCCACGGCAATCGCGGCGAGCAGCACGCTCGCCATGCTCGCCAGCGACAGGAATCTCCCGGCGCGATCGCTCGAGGCACGGATCTGAGGGCTCGCGTCCTCGACGGACTGGAGCCGCTCGCCGGTCCGGCTGTTCGCTTCCAGGTACTCGCGGAAGTCCTCGACCGGGCGCGTCTCCCCCGCAAACAACAGTGCGCGGCGAACTCGGCTGCCCGGCTGCACGAGCTCGGTCGCCCCAAGGTCCGCGAGGTTGATCAGCAGCGTCGCGGACAGGTCTGCGAAGCCCGAACCCTGGTCGGGCCGGTAGTCGAGCACCTGCGTGACCGTGACCGTATGTGCGCCGACGCCGAGCTTCGAGCCCACCGGGATACCGAGCCGGGCCAGCAGCCTCGAGTCCGCCCAGGCCTCGCCGGGTCCGGGGATGCCATCGACCGCTCGTGCAGGCTCGAACGGCGCATCCGCGATCTTCAGTCGTCCGCGCAGCGGGTAACCCTCGCTGGCCGCGCGCAACGCGACCAGCGAGGACTCCTCTCCGGCGAACACGACGCTGGGCATGCTGACGATGCGCGCCGTGCGAAGACCGCGGCGGGCGGCTTCTTCCTCGTAGGCTGGATCCATTTCCCGGGCGGACTCGAGCCGCAGGTCGGCGGCCAGCACCTCGCTCGCCTGCCGCTCGATCGCGCCAGCGATGCGGCTGGTGAAGAAGCCGACCGCGGTGATCGAGGCGACCGCGACGATCAGCGCCAGCACGAGCACGGCGACCTCGCCCGACTTGAGGTCGCGCAGCAGGCTCCTGAGCGCCAGTCGCAGCGCCGTCACGCCGGGTCGCCGACGATGCGACCGGCATCGAGGCGGATGACTCGACCGCAGCGCCCGGCGAGCTCACGGTCGTGCGTCACGAGCACCAGTGTCGTGCCGGTCGCCTCGTTCAGGCCGAAAATGAGGTCCATGACCCGCTCGCCCGTTCCCGCGTCGAGGTTGCCCGTCGGCTCATCTGCGAACAGCACGTCCGGAGCGGTCACGAAGGCCCGCGCGATCGCGACACGCTGCTGCTCTCCGCCCGAGAGTTGCCTCGGGTAGTGTCCGCGGCGACTGCTCAGGCCGACGCGATCGAGCGCTTCGGTCGCGGCGCCACGGGCATCGCGTCGCCCGGCGAGCTCGAGCGGCAGCATCACGTTCTCGAGCGCCGTGAGCGACGGCAGCAGGTGGAAGGACTGGAAGACGAAGCCGACGTGACCGGCGCGCACCGCGGCACGGCCGTCCTCGTCCATCGCCGAGATTTCGTGTCCGGCCAGGTGGATGCTGCCGCCGGTGGGCTCGTCCAGCCCCGCGAGCAGCGCAAGCAGCGTGGATTTTCCGGCCCCGGAGGGCCCGACGATCGCGACCGAGTCACCGCGGCCGATCTCGAGGCTCACCTCCGACAGGATGGCGAGCGTTCCCTCGGGGCTGCTAACCTCCTTGCGAACCTCCGCCGCAGAAAGCACCGTGTCGTTTCGTTCCATCTGCCTCGCGCTCATCTGCTCGTTCCTGGTCGTCGGCCCGGGCCGTGCCCAGCCTGCGTCCGACGTGATCCTCGTGCTCGGTGACAGCCTGAGTGCCGGATACGGGCTCCGGCCGGAGCAGGGCTGGGTCCACCTGCTGCAGGAGCGGCTGCGCTCGGCAGGTTACGGACACCGCGTGGTCAACGCCAGCTCGAGCGGCGAAACCACCGGCGGTGCGCTGGCCCGGCTGCCACGAGCCCTCGACAGGCACCGACCAGCCATCGTCGTGATCGAGCTCGGCGGAAACGACGGGCTGCGCGGACTCCCGGCCGAGGGCATACGCGACAATCTCGAGGCCATGATCGAATCGTCGCGCGCGGCTGGAGCACGCGTGCTGCTGGTCGGCATGCGCATTCCGCCCAATTATGGACGCCCGTACACCGAGGCCTTCTACGGCCTCTATTCCGAGCTCGCCCGGGAACATGCGCTGCCGCTCGTGCCGTTCCTGCTCGACGGTATCGCACTCGATGATTCGCTGATGCAGCAGGATGGGTTTCACCCGAACGCAGCCGCCCAGCCGTTGATGCTCGAGGCCGTATGGACAGCACTGGAGCCGATCCTGCAGACCGGCTGATCCGCACTCGCCCGCGGCACGGCCAGGGATGAAAAGCCGGCCCACCACTGCTATATAGCTCGCACCAGACCAGCGACCACGGCCCGTGGTCCTGCACCTCGGGGGAATTCGCGTGGAGAAAATCTGGCTCAAGAGCTATCCGCCGGGGGTGCCGGCCGAGATCAACCCTAACCAGTTCCGGTCGCTGAAGGAACTCTACGAGCAAAGCGTCGCCCGTCATCGTGACCGGCCCGCGTACACCTGCATGGACCGGACGCTCAGCTATGGAGAGCTCGAGCGGCTGAGCAGGCAGTTCGCTGCCTACCTGCAGCAGGTCGCCAGGCTCGAGAAGGGCGACCGCATCGCCGTCATGCTGCCGAACGTGCTGCAGTATCCGGTCGCGGTGTTCGGTGCCTTCCAGGCCGGGCTGACGGTCGTCAACGTCAACCCGATGTACACGCCGCGCGAGCTCCGGCACCAGCTGCGCGACAGCGGTGCCCGGGCGATCGTGATCCTGGAGAATTTCGCGCATACGCTGCAGCAGGTCCGCGACGAGACAGACCTCGAGCTGGTCATCGTCACCGGCGTCGGGGACCTGCTCGGGTTCCCGAAGTCGGCGCTGGTGAACTTCGCGCTGCGCCACGTCCGCAAGCAGGTGCCACAATGGAGCCTGCCGGGTGCCGTCGGGTTCGGCGAAGTGCTCGCCAAGGGTCGCTACGAGAACCTCTCGGCGACCGAGCTCGATCACGAGGACGTGGCCTTCCTGCAGTACACCGGCGGCACGACGGGCGTCTCTAAGGGAGCGGTGCTCACGCACCGCAACCTGGTTGCCAACGTGCTGCAGGCCGAGGCCTGGATCGCCCCGGCCTGGAATCCTGACGAGCAGCAGCTGGTCGTGACGGCATTGCCGCTCTACCACATCTTCTCGCTGACCGCGAACTGCCTGACGATGACCCTGCTCGGCGGGCACAATCTCCTGATCGCGAATCCGCGCGATTTCGCCGGCTTCGTCAAGGAGCTCGGCAGGTATCGGTTCACTTTCTTCAGCGGCGTGAACACGCTGTTCAACGCGTTGCTCAACACGCCCGGTTTCGACCAGCTGGACTTCACGAGCCTGAAGATCAGCCTGGGCGGCGGCATGGCCGTGCAGGGCGCCGTCGCGGAACGCTGGAAGCAGGTCACCGGCAACATCCTGACCCAGGCCTGGGGCCTGACCGAGACGTCGCCCGCGGCCTGCATCAACCCGCCGGGAGTCGACTTCAACAACTCGATAGGACTGCCGATCTCCTCGACGATCGTGACGATCCGCGACGATGAGGGACGCGAGCAGGCGATCGGCGAGCGAGGCGAGATCTGCGTCGAGGGTCCGCAGGTGATGCAGGGCTACTGGAACCGCCCCGAGGAGACGGCCAAGGTGATGATCGACGGCCGCATCCTGCGCACCGGCGACATCGGCTACATGGATGAGCGCGGCTACGTGTTCATCGAGGACCGCAAGAAGGACATGATCCTCGTATCGGGTTTCAACGTGTACCCGAACGAGGTGGAGAGCGTGGCGGTCACCCACCCGGGCGTTCTCGAGGTGGCCGCGGTGCCGCAACCCGATGACCGGGCCGGCGAGGTCGTCGCGCTGTTTGTCGTCAGGAAGGACCCGGCCCTCACCGAGGAGGCGTTGATCGAGCATTGCCGCAAGTCGCTGACCGGCTACAAGGTGCCGAAGCGGGTCCACTTCCGCGACGAGCTGCCCAAGACGAACGTCGGCAAGATACTGCGGCGGGAACTCAGGGACGAACTGCGCGGGAAGGAGTAGATTCGCGCCGAGGCCGCCTGCCGAGCCAGGCAGAACCGGCTGATCGGGAGCGACGTCAATGCCTGCGGGTCTTGCTCCGCACCGCGTGATCGCGTTTGCGCTCGCGGCGTTCTGCACGGCCTGCGCAACCCGTTCGCATGCGCCTGAGACCGTCGAGGCAACGCGCGAACTGCGGGTCAAGGCCGGCGACGAGATCCGTGTCGTCACGACCGGCAGGGACCGGGTCTCGCTGCAGGTGCAGCAGGTGCTCGAGGACCGTTTCCTCGGTGTGACGCTGCAGCCAGCTCGCAAGGAAACCCGCGCGCCGGGGATCGCGGTCGAGATTCCCTATGACGAGATTGCCCTGCTGGAGGTCACGCGATTCCACCCGGGCGTCGCGGCGAGCGCAGCCGTGTTCGCCGTCGTCACGGTCGGGCTCGGTACGCTGCTGATCGTCGGGCCTCCGATGCCTGCCTCGCTCTGAGGGTCACGCGGTTGATGCGCAACATGGAGCGACGGCGGACGGCTGTCGCAGCCGTTTTCGGCGCGCTCGCCTGCACGTGCCTCGCAGCCTGCAGCTACCAGCCGACCATACGGCACCCGACCCTGTCCGGGGCGGAACAGGAAATGATCCGCGACTGCGCCTCGCTGGACACGGCCATCCTGAAGGCGGACACGGTGCGCTGGGTCATTCGAGACGACGGCGGGGAGCTGCTGACCGCGGCCGCGCGCGAGGCGCGCATTGCAGCCAACGTGGCGCTGATGGTCGCCACGACAATCGCGACCTGGGACCTGCTGCTGATCCCTTCGCTCGGCGGAGTCGACGATCGCAGCGGCCATGCCGTGCTCGATGCCGCCGACCTGCGCATCGTGGACCTGCTGCGGATCAAGCAACAGCAGGCCTGTGCCGATCGGCCGACCTCCAGGCCCGGAATCAGCGACCTGCAGATGCTGGAGTTGCTCGAACCGCTGGTCGATACGTCGCGGGTGCCCGACCGTGCTGCACTGGATGAGCGGACCGCGCTGCTGGACGAACTGCGTGAGCCCGTACCCGCTTCGGCAGCGCCGGGCCCCTGAGCCAGCCGGGATCCGATAGCGCGCCGGCGCCAGTATCGGGCGTGCCGGCCCGATGAGAAGCTGCGGAACGACTCCGGCCTACCGGCGACGCCTGCGCGGGCCCTTGCCCATCGAGGATCGTGCGACGAAATGCGCCGCGACGTCGTCGCCGCTGCCCGCCGCCCGGTGGATCCCGTCGAGGATCATCTTCTCGGCGCGCTCGGTACCCACCCAGCTGACGATCGTGACCCACTTGCCCTTCTCCAGGTCCTTGTAGTGCTGGAAGAAGTGCGCCACCTGGTCGGTCAACGTCGACGGCAGGTCCTTGTAGGAACGCACACCGGAGTAGAACGGGTGCAGCTGGTCCACCGGAACTGCGATCACCTTCTCGTCGTCGCCAGCCTCGTCCTTCATCAGCAGCGCGCCCACCGGGCGCACGCGGACGATGGCCCCGGCGACGACCGGGCTCGGCACGACCACTATGACATCCACCGGGTCGCCGTCCCCGGAGAGGGTGTGCGGGATGAAGCCGTAGTTTCCCGGGTAGAACATCGCCGTGTTCAGGAAGCGGTCCACCCTGAGCGCACCGGACTCCTTGTCGAGCTCGTATTTCACCGGGACGCCGCCCGACGGGATCTCGATCAGCGCGTTCACGTCGTGCGGCGGATCCTCGCCGATCGAGATCTTGTCTATGTCCATCTGCGCTACCCGTGATAGTTGGGTGAAAACTCGTGTACGGCCTCGACCATCGCGAGCGCGTGCTCCGGCGGCACGTCCGGGTGGATGCCGTGGCCGAGGTTGAATACGTGGCCGTGGCCGTGGCCATAGCTCGCGAGCACCGCTGCGACGCGCTGGCGGATCTGCTCCGCAGGCGCATAGAGTACGCTCGGGTCGAGATTGCCCTGCAGCGCGACCCGATCACCGACCATGCGGCGCGCGTCGGAGAGGTCCGTGGTCCAGTCCACGCCCAGCGCGTCGCAACCGGCGTCGGCCATGTTCCCGAGCCAGGCACCACCACCCTTGGTGAACAGGATCACCGGCACCCGGCGGCCCTCGCTTTCCCGCGTCAGGCCCTCGACTATCTGGCGCATGTAGGCCAGCGAAAATTCGCGATAGTCGGCCGGTGTCAGCACGCCGCCCCAGGTGTCGAAGATCATCACGGCCTGCGCGCCTGCCGCCACCTGCGCGTTCAGGTAGGCGAGCGTGGCCCGGGCGACGACGTCGAGCATCCGGTGCAGTTGCTGCGGCGCCGCGTACAGCATGCGCTTTATGTGCTGGAAGCTCTTGCTGCTGCCGCCCTCGACCATGTACGTCCCCACGGTCCAGGGACTGCCGGCGAAGCCGATCAAAGGCACGCGCCCGCCGAGCTCGCTGCGTATCAGCCGCAATGCGTCCATCACGTAGCGCAACTCGACCTCGGGATCGGGGATCGGCAGGCGGTCGATGTCGGACGGCGTGCGCACCGGTCGCGCGATCTTGGGTCCTTCGCCGGCCTCGAACTCCAGGCCGAGCTGCATCGCGTGCGGAATCGTAAGGATGTCCGAGAAGAGTATCGCTGCGTCGAGCCGGTAACGGGCGAGGGGCTGCAACGTCACCTCGCAGGCCAGCTCGGGCGTCATGCACAGTTGCATGAAGCTGCCAGCGCGGGCCCGCGTCGCCCGGTACTCGGGCAGGTAGCGTCCGGCCTGGCGCATCATCCAGACGGGAGTGCGCGGCGTCGGTTCGCGAAGCAGGGCGCGCAGCAGCAGGTCGTTCTGTAATGCCATGGCCTCGCGCTCAGACTGCTTGCGGGAAAACACTGGCGATCGTGGCCTGCACCGCCTCGGCCGCCGCGCGCGGATCGGCCGCGTCGCGGATCGGTCGGCCGACGACGATGTAGTCGGCGCCGTTCGCGAAGGCTTGCGCGACGTCCACCGTGCGCTTCTGGTCGTCGACCGGCTTGTTCTCCACCGGCCGGATGCCCGGCGTGACCACGACCAGGCGCCCGTCGACGTGCCGCCTGAGCATCGGCACCTCGAGGCCCGAGGAAATCACGCCGTCGCAGCCAGCCTCGAACGCGCGTCGTGCGCGCGACAGCACCAGCTTCTCCACGTCGCAAGCGAAGCCGAGATCGTCCAGGTCGCCACGGTCCAGGCTCGTGAGCACCGTGACCGCCAGGATCTTCACATCGCCTTTCGCCGCCGCGGCTGCCTCCATGATGGCCTGGTTGCCGTGTACGGTCGCGAAGCCGACGCCCCGGTCGCGAAGCTGACGTACCGCCGCGGCCACGGTCGCAGGGACGTCGAAGAACTTGAGGTCCACGAAGACCTTCTTGCCGCGCGCGACCATCCAGTCGACGAGCTCGAAATAGCCCCCCGCCATGAACAGCTCGAGGCCGAGCTTGTAGAAGACCACCGAATCACCGAGCTGCTCGGCGAGGCGGCGTGCTTGATCGGGCCCCGCCACGTCCATGGCGAAGATCAGCCGTTCGCGCGGCGGAATGGGCGTCGAGGCGGTGCTCATGCGGGGGCTCTTCGGAAGCGATGCGGTAGGTGGGGAATGATAACCGACCGGGGGTGGAGGGGAGGGGTTAGGGGTTAGGGGATAGGGGATGGGGGATAGTGAATAGGAACTAGCGGATAGCGGTTAGTGACGGAGCCTGGTCGCTCGGCTCGACGTGTTCTGACTATCCGCTATCCGCTAGTCACTATCCGCTATCACTCTTCTATCCCCTATCCCCTAACCCCTATCCCCTTCCTCACGTCCTTTCCGCGGGCTCGAACAGCCTGCGGTGCTCGAGGATCGCAAAGCGGTCGGTCATGCCGGCGATGTAGTCGGCCACGGCCCGCGCCCGTCCCGGCAGTCCGGCCTCCGCCTCCATTCGTTTCGCGACGTCCTGGTGCTCGGTGGGCATCAGCTCCACGTCTGCGAGCAAGGCATCGAACAGCTCGTGCACCACGCGGCGCGCCTTGTTGGTCATGCGCAGGACGCGGTAGTGACGGTAGAGCTGCTGCCTCAGGTAACGCTTGAGCTCGAGGTGCTCTGCAAGCACCTCGTCGCTGAACCTGAGCAACGGCGAGGAGCCGGCGCGAACGTCCTCTACGCTGGCGGGATCCGCCGCGGCAATCGCCTCGCCGGAGGAGTCGATCAGGTCGTTGACGACGAAGCCGATCATGCGCCGCACGACCTCGTGTACCAGCCGCCGACCGCTGATACCGGGATACTCGGCGCTGACGAGGTCGAACTGCCGGCGGAAGATCACGATCCCACGCAGGTCCTCGATGCTGATCAGTCCGGCACGCAGGCCGTCATCGACGTCGTGCGTGTTGTAGGCGATCTCGTCGGCGAGGTTCGCGAGCTGCGCCTCGAGCGCAGGCTGGCGGCGCTGCAGGAACCGCTCGCCGAGTTCGCCGAGCTGCCGGGCGTTCGCGGCCGAGCAGTGCTTCAGGATGCCCTCGCGGGTCTCGAAAGTCAGGTTCAGGCCCGGGAACTCCGCGTAGCGTTCCTCGAGCTCGTCCACCACGCGCAGCGACTGCAGGTTGTGCTCGAAGCCGCCGAAATCCCGCATGCACTCGTTCAACGCATCCTGCCCGGCATGGCCGAAAGGCGTGTGCCCGAGGTCGTGGGCGAGGCAGATGGCCTCCGCGAGCGCTTCATTCAGTCGCAGTGCCCGCGCTACGCTGCGGGCGATCTGTGCCACCTCGAGCGAATGGGTGAGCCTCGTTCGATACAGGTCACCCTCGTGATTGACGAACACCTGGGTCTTGTAGACCAGGCGACGAAAAGCCGTCGAGTGGACGATGCGATCGCGATCGCGCTGGTACTCAGTTCGATGGCGAGGCGGCGGCTCCGGGAAACGGCGGCCCCTTGAGCCTGTCTCGTGCTGAGCATAGGGCGCGAGACCCTCGGCGGGCGTGTTCATGCCGCCACCTCGAACTGCTGCAGTGTCGCAGCGAGCGCCTCGGCCGGGTACTCGGCCGTGACGACACCCTCGCCGGGTCCGCGCAGCAGGACCAGCCGGATGCGCCCCTCGAGCACCTTCTTGTCCATCGACATCAGCTGCAGCGCCCGGTCCGCGCCGATCGCCGGCGCCCTGACCGGAAGACCGGCGCGGCGTAGCAGCTCGCCGAGGCGCGCAACCTCGTCCCGGTCGAGCCAGCCGAGCCGCTCGGAGAGCTTGGCGGCGAGCAGCATGCCCACGCCCACCGCCTCGCCGTGCAGCCATTCGCCGTAGCCGGCGGCCGCCTCGATGGCGTGGCCGAACGTATGCCCCAGGTTGAGCAGTGCACGACGCCCATGCTCGCGCTCGTCGGCCGCGACGATCCGGGCCTTGATCTCGCAGCAGCGACGGATCGTAGTCGCCAGCACGGCGGGCTCCAGCGCGAGCAGCGCGTCCAGACGGGACTCGATCCAGCCCAGGAACGACGCGTCGGCCACCAGACCGTACTTGATCACCTCGGCCAGTCCGGCCCGGAACTCCCGTGCCGGCAGCGTCGCGAGGCTGCTGGTGTCCGAGACCACCGCCCGCGGCTGATGGAAGGCGCCGATCAGGTTCTTGCCGCCGGGATGATTGACCCCGGTCTTTCCGCCGACCGAGGAATCCACCTGCGCGAGCAACGTAGTCGGAACCTGCACGTAGTCGATTCCGCGCTGGTAGCAGGCCGCCGCGAAGCCGGCCATGTCGCCGACCACCCCCCCGCCGAGCGCCACCACGCAGGCGTCCCGGTTCATGCGGGCCTCGACCAGCGCATCGAATATCCGGCCGGTCCACTCGAGTGTCTTGAACCGCTCGCCGTCAGGCAGCAGGAAGTCGCGCACGCGCTTGCCGGGCAGCGCCGCCAGCATGCGCCCGAGGTAGAGCGGGGCGACCGTCCCGTTCGAAACGACCAGCAGGTCACGCGCTGGTATGGCTTCGGCGAGCAGATCCGGTTCGCCCAGCAGGCCCGCACCGATGAATATCGGATAGCTGCGCTCGCCGAGCTCGATGTTCAGCTTCTCCATCAGTCGTCCTGTGCAAGCGCCAGACCCCGGGCGATTTCCTCGACCACCGACCTGACCCGTCGCCCGTCGGTGTCCACGGTCAACCAGGCGATCTCTTCGTACAGTGGCGCACGGATCGTCATCAGCCGCTCCAGCGTGCCGCGCGGGTCGTCGCCGCGCAACAGGGGGCGGTGATCGCTGTGTCGGGTGCGCAGCAGCTGCTGGTCCACGGAAGCCCGAAGATACACGACACGCCCCCGTTCCCGCAGTCGTTCCCGGGTCACGGCGTCCTGCACCGCGCCCCCCCCGGTCGCGAGGACGATCCCTGGCCGCACGCTCAGCTCGTCGATGACTTCCCGCTCACGCTGGCGGAAGCCCGCTTCGCCTTCTTTCTCGAAGATGTACGGGATGTCGACGCCGGTACGCCGCTCGAGCTCGGCGTCCGCATCGACGAACTCGAGCCCGAGCCGGCGGGCAAGCTGCCGGCCTACGGCGGTCTTGCCCGAGCCCATCGGTCCGATGAGAAACAGATTGCTGCGTTCCGTCATGCGCAAAGAAAAGCGGCCGCAGGTTCGCTGCGGCCGCTCATTCTCCCATCCGCGGGCGGATACGTCAGTAGATGTCCGCGCCCTCGCGAAGGATCTTCGGCGTGACGAAGATCAGCAGCTCGTCCTTGTTGTCCTGCTTCTGCTTGCTGCGGAACATCGCGCCCATCACCGGGATGTCGCCCAGGAACGGCACCTTGCTGACCGTCTCGCGGCGCTCGGTCTCGAGGATGCCGCCGAGCACCACCGTCTGGCCGTCATTGACCAGGACCTGCGTCGTGATCTCGCGCGTGTCGATGCTGGGTACGAAGCCGCCGGTCGCGCTCGCCACGTTCTGGCCGACGCTGTCCTTGCTGACCGTCAGGTCGAGGATGATCCGGTCGTCCGGCGTGACCTGCGGGGTCACCTTCAGCGAGAGCACGGCCTTCTTGAACTGAGTGGTCGTGGCGCCGCTCGAGGCCGACTCCTGGTAGGGGATCTCGGTGCCCTGCTCGATGATCGCCTCCTTGCCATTCGCCGTGATCACGCGCGGGGCCGAGATGACCTCGCCCTTGCCCTCGCTCTGGGCCGCGGTGATCTCGAGGTCCACGACGTAGTCCGAGTCGAGCAGCGTCATGGCGAACTTGAGCGCCGGATTGGCGATCGGCAGGTTCACCAGGTAACGGTCGGGCACGGGGAGCGTCGCGACACTGTTGCCGTCGACGCCGACGCCGCCCGGGCCGTTCGGCGAGATGATCGGGCCGCGGTCCCCGTCGGCCGAGTTCAGGCCCGAGGAACCCATGTACATCAGGCCGTCGCTGCTACCGTAGTTGCCGACGACCGCGCCGCCGAAGCGTACGCCGAGGTCGCGCGAGAAGTCGTCGCTGACGATCACGATCCGTGCCTCGATCAGCACCTGCTTGACCGGGATATCCAGCGTCGAGACCAGCCGGCGGATGTCCGCGAGCCGCTCGGCCGTATCCTGCAGCAGCAGCGTGTTGGTGCGCTCGTCGATCGCGACGCTGCCGCGTTCGGACAGCAGCGAGGTCTTGCCCTGCGACTTGATCAGCGAAGCGAGGTCCGAGGCCTTGGCGTAGTTCACCTGCAGGTACTCGGTACGTACCGGCGCGAGCTCGGTGAGCGCCTTCTGCGACTCGAGCATCTGCTGCTCGCGCGCCGCGAGTTCCTCGGCCGGGGCCACGTAGATCACGTTGCCCTCCTGGCGCTTGTCGAGCCCCTTGGTTCGCATGACGATATCGAGCGCCTGGTCCCAGGGAACGTTCTGCAGGCGCAGCGTCACGTTGCCCTGCACCGTGTCGCTGACGACGATGTTCTGGCCGCTGGTCTCGGCGAGCAGCTGCAGCACCGCGCGGGTCTCGATGTCCTGGAAGTTGAGCGTCAGGCGCTCGCCCTTGTACTCCCTCTTGGAGGGATCGACGACCGCGGTCTTGGGCCTCGGCCGGAGCTCCAGCACGTATTCCCGGTCGCTCTGGTAGGCGAGCTGCTCGTAGTCGCCGCCGGCTGCGACGATGATGCGTACGCCGACCGGCGTGCGGGTCACGTCGAAGGAATTGACCGGCGTGGCGAAGTCCACGACGTCGAAGCGCTGCGCATACTGGTCAGGCACGGCAGTGCGCGGGAAGTCCACGACGATCCGGCCGCCCTCCTGGCGAAGGCTGGCCTGCACGTTGGAGTCGCTCAGGTTCACGATCACGCGGCCTGCGCCGTCCGCGCCGCGGCGGAAATCCACCTTCTGGATCGAGGCGGCGGCGGTTGCAGCTGCCACCGAGGTGCCCGTCGCGACGGCCGCGGAGGCCGGCGCCGCCGGTGCCGCCTGGCCACGGCCCAGCGTCACGAAAATCGAGTTGCCCGAGACACGGGTCTCGTAGGGCATCATCTGGTCGAGACCGAACACGAGCCGGGTCCGGCCCGAGGCCTCGGCCGCGACGATCGTGTCGACACCGCCGCTCTTGACGTCGATGCGCCGCGAGTCGAGCGCGATCGCCGTGTCCGGCAGGTCAACGGCCAGCCGGGCGGGATTGTCGATCGTGAACGTCACGGGCTGCGGCGCCGGGCCGTCGAGCACCAGGCGGACCTGTACCCGCTCACCCGGCTGAGGCTCCACCTCGACGCTTTCGAGGCGCGTGGACTGCGCGAACGCCGTCTGCGCGAAGAGCGCTGCGGTGCCGCACAGCGCGGTCAGCAACGCCGGCATGCGCGGGATGCCCCGGCGCTTGCCTTCGCGGCGGTGGTTCGTTTGCAACGAAGCAGCGGTCATGCTCGGGTCTCCTTGCAGATCAGTCGCTCAGCGCGAGCGCGGCGGGTCGCTCTATGAAGCCGCCCATTCCGTCCGGGATGATCTCGACGAGCGAGATCTCGTTTTCAGCGATGGCCGTGATCCGGCCGTCGTTCTGGCCCAGGTGGTTGCCTGGCAGCACGCGGTGCACCAGGCCGTCTCGGGTCTGCACCAGGCCGTACGTTCGCCCCTTCAGCCTGAGCGTGCCGACCATGGCCAGCGTATCGAGCGAGAACTGCTCGAGGAACTCGCGCGGCCGGCTGACGTCGGGCCGGATCGCGGTCGAGGAACTCGTCTCGGCCGGCAGCCCCGGCTGGTACGGCGAGCGCAGGTCGGCCGCGGCATAGGTGAAGGTCTCGTAGGGCTTCACCTCGGGCAGCGGTTCGATTCGTCCGCCGGGGCGGCTCTTGATCTCGTCGATCCGTGTACGCATCTCGTCGATGTCGCTCGAGCAACCCGCGAGGCCCGCGACAACCGCGGCGACGATAGCGATGCGTCTTGCGCTTCTCATTTTCATCGTCTCCGCTCTAGCCTTTCGCCTTGGTCTTGGCCGCCCGACTTGCCCGAGCCTTGTCCGCCGCCCTCTTCGCCTGCTCCTCCTCGTCGAGGTAACGATAGGTCTTGGCCGTCACGTTCAGCGTCAGGTCGCCCGTCGCCGCGCCCTTGCCTGCAGGTGTGATCTCGATGTCGTGCAGCGTCACGATGCGCGGCAGCGCGGCGACCGCGCTCGCGAAGGCTCCCATCTCGTGGTAGGCGCCGGTGAGCCGGATCGTGATCGGCAACTCGGCGTAGAAATCCTTGCGGGTCTCGCCCTGGGGCTGGAAGAGCTTCTCCTCGAGGCCCGCCGCGAGGCCGGCCTGCGAGATGTCGACCAGCAGGTTCGGGACCTCCGTCTTGTTCGGCAGCTGCCGCAGCATCGCGCCGAAGGACTTCTCCATCTCGGCCAGCTGTTCCTTGTACGCCTGGAGATTGGCGGCCTTTCTGGCCTTGGTCTCGAGCGTGCTCCACAGCTCGGTCTCCTTGGCGCGCGCCTCGAGCAGGATCGGTCGCTGCGACTTCCAGACGAAGTAGTAGTAGCCGAAGGACGCCGCGAGCGCGAACAGCAGGATGACTACACCGATCCGGACGCCGAAGGGCCAGCGACCGGGATCGTTGGGATCGAGACTCCGCAGCTGGTCGAACAGTTCCTTGAGCTTGTTCATTTGGCGGCCACCTTCTCCTGGGCTGCCCCTTCCTCTCCCTCGGGCGGAGTCTGGGGCCGCTGGCTCGCGAGAAGCGTGAACTCAGCCCCGCGTCCGACGCCGCTGCCCTTGGTCTCGACGATCCTGAGCGCCGGGTCCGCGAGCCACTCCGAGCTGTCGATGTTGCGCATGAACGCCGACACCCGCGTGCTCGACTGCGCCACGCCACGCATTTCGAAGCGCGTTCCAGTCTGCTTCAGGTAGGTCAGGTAGACGCCCTCGGGGATGATCCTCACCAGCTCGTCGAAGATGTGGACGATTTCCGGTCGGCTGCGCTGCAGCGTCTCGATGATCTCCATCCGGGCGAGCAGGCGGCGCTTCTGGTTCTCGAGATCGATGATCTCCTCGATCTTCTTGTCCAGCTCTGCGATCTCGGCCTTCAGGATGCCGTTGCGTTCTTCCTGGTGCGCGATCGAGGCGCTCATCTGCCAGCGGCCGAGCAGCGTCACCAGCGCGGCGGTCGCGAGCGCGGCGCCGAGCGACATATAGAACTCCTGGCGCTTGCGCTTGCGCTCGGTCTCGCGCCACGGCAGAAGGTTGATTCTCGGCATGTCAGTCGAAGCTCCTCAGCGCCAGGCCGCAGGCCGTGAGCAGGGCGGTCGCGTCCTTCTTTACCCCCTGGGCCAGGGCCCGGGAGGAGATCTTCATCTGTCCCAGTGGATCGCCACGCTCGGCAGGGATGCCGACCCGGCTCGAGATGACATCGGCGACGCCCGGGATGTTGGCGCAACCGCCGCAGATCAGCAGCAGCTCCGGCTGCTCGCGGCCGCTGCCCGAGGCGAGGTAGAACTGCAGACTGCGGCTCACCTGCTGGCACATGTCGTCGATGAACGGATCCAGAACCTCGGCCTGGTAGTTGGCCGGGAGGCCGCCTTCCTTCTTGGCCCGGCCGGCCTCTTCCATGCTCAGGCCGTAGCTGCGCATGATCTCCTCGGTGAGCTGCTGGCCGCCGAAGGCGAAGTCGCGCGTGTAGGTGACCTTCAGGTCGCGGAGCACCGAAAACGTGGTGCTGCTCGCGCCGAAGTCGATGACCGCGATGGTGCGCTCGAGGCCGCCGTCCGGCATCTGGTGGGTCAGCAGGCGGCAGGCGTTCTCGAGCGCGAAGGCTTCCACGTCGACGATCCGCGCGGAGAGACCGGCGGCCTGGACCGAGGCCTGGCGCTGCTCTACGTTCTCCGAACGTGTCGCGACCAGCAGCACGTCGAGCATGTCGGGATCCTTCTCGGACGGCCCGACGACCTCGAAGTCGTAACTGACCTCTTCCATCGGGAAGGGTATGTACTGGTCGGCCTGCATCTCCACCTGCGACTCGAGCTCGCTCTCGCGCAGGCTGCGTGGCATCTGGATGATCTTGGTGATCGCCGCGTCGCCGCTGATAGCCACCGCGCAGTCGCCGCCGCGGGCGCCGGAACGCTTGACGGCGCGTCTCACGGCATCGCCGACTGCCTGGGCGTCCACGATGGCCTTCTCGTTGATCGCGTTCGGCGGCGACGGCTCGGCCGCGTACGACTCCACCCGGTATCCGTCGCCACTCCTGGAAAGCTCGATGAGCTTGATCGAGGAGGTCGTGATATCGAGGCCTATGACCGGTCGGTACCTGCGCTGAAACAGCACGACTGTGTCCTTCTAGTTCAAAAGCTTGCGCAGCAATTGTGGAGTGGAATTCATGCCCCTGCGCCACTATATAACAGCGTATCGCCAAAAATAATTGTGAGCGCCATAGCAAAACCCGCCTCTCGCCGCGCACGCCCCGTTGTCGGACGTGCAATTCATGATCCACGTACGCGGGCTGGTGCGGACCTTCCGGTGCCGGGGATCCGGCGTGGCGGAGAGCTTGACGGTCTCGGACTGTGGTCGCGCTCGATTGGCGACTTCGGTAAGGTCCCGACCGGCAACCCCGCTGTCATAGGCCGAGCCCGTAGACCGGTGGCTTTGCGCCCCCATCTTTCGATGAGTTTGCCCTTGCGTCGCGGGCTACTATGCACATCCCCCAGAGGGCCGGCAAGGACTGCATCTCAGAATTGGCAATGAACCGAATCGTTTCGAAATTACTCGTGATCACGCTCACGACCCTGTTCGCCGTAGCTGTCGCCGTGGCCATGGGATTCGCAGGAGCCTACCTGTACCTCGAGCCCGAGATCCCGCAGGCGGCGGAACTGAGGGACATCAGGCTGCAGCTGCCGCTGCAGGTCTTCACGCGTGACGGAAAGCTGATCGCACAGGTCGGCGAGCAGCGCCGCATTCCCGTGGCCTGGGAGGACATCCCGGAGGTGGTGGTCGGTGCGTTCCTCGCGGCCGAGGACGACCGCTTCTACGAGCACCCCGGTGTCGACTGGCAGGGTCTGCTGCGTGCGGTCGCAAGCAACGTCTCCGCAGGCGGCGTGCGCGAAGGTGGTGGCACGATCACGATGCAGCTCGCGCGAAACACGGTCCTGACTTCGGAGCGCACGCTGCGCCGCAAGCTCAAGGAGGTGTTCCTCGCGTTGCGGCTCGAGCGCGAGTTCAGCAAGAACGAGATCCTGACGCTGTACCTGAACCGGATCTTCCTCGGGCAGCGAGCATACGGCGTCGGCGCAGCGGCGAAGGTCTACTTCGACAAGGACCTCGGGCAACTCGATCTCGCCGAGGCGGCGCTGATCGCCGGGTTGCCGCGTTCGCCGTCGCGCGACAACCCGGTCGCGAGCCCGGAGCGCGCCGCCGGGCGACGGGCCTACGTACTGCGCCGCATGGAGGAGACCGGGAAGATCGACGCACAGGCCCGGGAACGGGCGCTCGCGGCACCGATCGAGGGCCGGATCCACGGCCCGGACATTGAGCTCGAGGCCGGCTATGTCGGCGAGATGGCACGCGCCTGGATGGTCGAGCGCTACGGTGCGGCCGCGCTGACCGACGGCTACCGCGTCGTGACCACCATAGAAAGCGGGATGCAGGCCTCGGCAAATGCGGCGGCCTGGCGCGCGATCCTAGAGTACGACCGTCGCCACGGCTACCGCGGGCCGGCCGGGACCGTGGACGCCGCCCGGCTCGACGATCCGCAGGCGTTTGCGGAGGCGCTGGAACACCACCCGCGGCAAGCGAACCTGCAGCCCGCGCTGGTGGTGGAAGTCGAGGAGCGCCGTGCACGCATGCTGACCCGGGACGGAAGTGAAATCCTGCTCGGCTGGGAGGACATGTCCTGGGCCCGTGCCGCGCTGGAGGATGACAGGCTCGGCCCTGCCCCTAAGTCCGCCGGTGAAATACTCGCGCCCGGGCAAGTCGTCTACGTCGAGCCACGGGCGGAAGGTGGCCACCGCCTGGCCCAGCTGCCGGCAGTATCCGGCGCGCTCGTCGCGATGGACCCGAACGACGGCGCGATCGGGGCGCTGGTCGGCGGCTTCGACTTCGGGGCGAGCAAGTACAACCGGGTGGTTCAGGCAAAGCGCCAGCCGGGCTCCGCATTCAAGCCGTTCCTGTACTCGGCGGCACTTGAGAAAGGCTTTACGCCCGCGACGCTGGTCAACGACGCGCCGCTGGTGATCGAGGCCGGCCAAGGCGGCGAGGAATGGCGGCCCCAGAACTACAGCCGCCGCTTCTACGGGCCGACGCCGATGCGCGAGGGGCTGGCCCGCTCGCGCAACCTGATCTCCGTCCGCCTGCTCCGCGGCGTCGGCATCGGATTCGCGGCGCGACACATCACCGCATTTGGTTTCGACCAGGAGGCGATCCCGCCGAACCTGACGCTGGCGCTGGGTACCGGGCAGGTGACGCCGCTCGACATGGCGCGTGGATTCGCCGTTTTCGCCAACGGCGGCCTGCGCGTCGTACCGTATTTCATCGAGCGCGTGCTCGACGCTGACGGCGCCGTCATCGAGCAGTCGCGCCCCGTGACGGCCTGTCGCGAAACGGACGCCGCGACCGGCGACGAGGGCCCGATGCCGGACGAGGCCTCTGCAGACTGCGCTCCGCGCGCAATCTCGGCCGCGAACGCCTACATCATGACGGACATGCTAGGTGACGTGATCCAGCGCGGGACCGCACAGCGCGCGAAGGAACTGCAGCGGCGGGACCTGGCCGGCAAGACTGGAACCACAAACGATCGCCGGGACGCCTGGTTCGTCGGCTTCAATGCCGACCTGGTGGCCGCAAGCTGGATAGGATTCGACCAGGAACGCTCGCTGGGAGCCGGTGAGGAAGGCGGCCGCACGGCACTACCGATGTGGATCTACTTCATGAAGGACGCGCTCGACGGCCGGCCGGAACACCGTCAGCCCGAGCCGGCCGGGGTGGTGCGGATGTGGGTCTCGCGCAGCACGGGTCGGCCGACGCGCGCCGGTGCAAGCGGCGCGGTCTTCGAGTCCTTCCTCCAGCGCTATGTGCCCGATGCCGGCGCGATGGATTACTCGTCAGAAGTGGAGGCAGAATCGGTCGTGCCCGTGCAGGGCAGCGAATCCATTTTCTGAGCAGCCACGATGAACCGCCGACCGAATCCCCGGGCCGAGATGCTGCGGGCAGCGGTGGCCGAGGAGGCCGCCCGGATCATGCGCGAACAGGGTGTCGAGGACTACCTGCTCGCGAAGCGCAAGGCGGCCGAGCGACTCGGCGTGACGGATGCGTCGATACTGCCGCGGAACCGCGAGATCGAGGCCGCGCTGGTCGCGCACCAGCGGCTGTTCGCATCCGACCGCCACCAGCAGGACCTCGCCGACTTGCGTCGCTCGGCGCTGCAGGCGATGCAGCTGATGGCCGAGTTTGAGCCACGGCTCGTCGGACCGGTGCTCGCGGGCACCGCCTCGGCGCATTCCGACATCAACCTGCACCTGTTCGCCGACACGACCGAGTCCGTGACGCTGCGCCTCGCGGAACGGGGGGTCCCCCACGAGATCCTCGAGCGCCGCCTGAGGTTCGAGCGCGACCGCACGGTCGCCTACCCGGCCGTTCGCTTCGTGGCCGGCCGGCAGACCGTCGATGCGGTCGTCTTTCCGGTGGACGGGATACGCCAGTCGCCCACCAGCCCGGTGGACGGTCGACCCATGCGACGCGCCAGCGCGGCCGAGGTCGAGTCGCTGCTCGAGTGACCTGTGCGGCGCGCTCAGCTGCGCTTGTCGAGGTCGACGTAGTCGCGCTGCTTGGCCCCGGTGTAGAGCTGTCGCGGGCGTCCGATCTTCATGGTCGGCTCGGCGATCATCTCCTGCCACTGCGCCACCCAGCCGGCTGTCCGCGCGATCGCGAACATCACCGTGAACATCGAGCGGGGAATGCCGAGCGCGCTGTAGATGATCCCGGAGTAGAAATCGACATTCGGGTACAGCTTGCGGGAGATGAAGTACTCGTCCTTCAGCGCGATCTCCTCGAGGCGGAGCGCCAGCTCGAACAGCGGGTTGTCGGTACGGCCCAGCCGCCCGAGCACCTTGTGGCACATCTCGCGGATGATCTGTGCGCGCGGGTCGAAGTTCTTGTAGACCCGGTGGCCGAACCCCATCAGCCGCGTGCTGTCGTTCTTGTCCTTCACGCGGTCCAGGAACTTCTGGATGTTGTCCACGGTGCCGACGCTCTCGAGCATCCGCAGGACCGCCTCGTTCGCGCCGCCGTGAGCCGGGCCCCAGAGCGCGGACACGCCGGCCGAGACCGCTGCGTAGGGATTGCAGCCCGTGCTGCCGGCCAGCCGGACGGTGGAAGTGCTCGCGTTCTGCTCGTGGTCGGCGTGCAGGATGAACAGCAGGTCCATCGCCTGTGCGGCGATCGGGTCGACCTCGTACTCCTCGGACGGCACCGAGAAGAACATCTGCAGCATGTTCGTGCAGTAGTCCAGGTCGTTGCGCGGGTACACGAACGGCTGCCCGAGCAGGTGCTTGTAGGCGGCAGCCGAAATCGTCGGCAGCTTCGCGATGATCCGATGGACGAAGATCTCCCGGTGTCGCGGGTTATGGATGTCCATCGAGTCGTGGTAGAAGGCGGCCATCGACGCGACGACGGCCGCGACCATCGCCATCGGGTGGGCGTCGTAATGGAAGCCGTTGAAGAAACGCAGCAGCGACTCGTTCAGCATCGTGTGACGCCGGATCGAGCCGTCGAAGCGCTCGAGCTGCGCCTGCGAGGGCAGGTCGCCGTAGTTGAGCAGGTACGCGACTTCGAGGAAGTTCGACTTGGTCGCGAGCTGGTCGACCGGGTAACCCCGGTACAGCAGGATGCCGGCATCGCCGTCGATGTAGGTGATCTTGCTCTCGCAGGACGCCGTGGCCATGAAGCCCGGGTCAAACGTGAATGCGCCGAGGTCCTTGGTGATGCTGCTTATGTTGATGCAGTCCGGGCCCAGCGTTCCGACGCGTGACTCGAGTACCGACTTCTTGCCGGTGTCCAGATTGACCAGTTCGTATTTGCTGCCGCTCATCGTGTTTCTCTTGCTCTTGCGGGGTAGCCCGGGACGACCCCCGAGCCACCCCGGAGCCTTGCACGACCGGGCGACCTAATCAAGCTCGTAAAACTACTGGACGATCTTCAGCAGCTCGCCCGCCGCGGGCTGCCCGTCGGGATATAAGTCGTTGAGCAGGCGCAGCCTTTCGAGCGGATACGCCTTGATTGGTGAGGTCCGCGCCAGTTCCTCCATCCGCATGCCCGACGTGGCCCTGATTATCTTGATCCGGTTCGGTTCGCCGAGGCGGAACTCGTTGCTCTTCAGCCGCCGAAAAGTCCGGATGCTCGACATGAAGATCGGATCGTTGGCCGCAAAGGCAGCCGAGAGGCGCGAGGCACCCAGGAACACATAGGCCAGGTTGTTGTAGTAAACGACCGCGTAACGGGCCGGGCCGCGGTTTCCCCATGGGAGGGCTATTTCCCGCGCGATCACGCTGTAGCCGGGAAGTCCGTTCACCTCGAGCGGCTCCGCGCCCGACAGCGCCACTCCGCTCAGGTTTCGCGCCAGGAACTCCCGCGGTGCCAGGCCCGGCGGCACCGGCATCGCCATCAGCTGCAGGAACGCGTCCTTCTCCGGGCGGGCAGCGACGACCTTGCTCGGCAGGTTGTCCACCTGCCATCCGCTCGGGAACGCAACCGTGATGCCGAGGTCCGCATGATAGAACCTCGACGAACGTACGACGCCCTGGGCCCGGCTCGGCCCCACCGGCAGGCCGGCGATGCGGTCGAGGTAGCTTTCGCGGCCCTCCGGCCGGCGCTCTCCCGGGGGCGCCGTGCCGGCCGCCGCCACGACTTCGTTGAGCCGCTTGTCATTGTCCGGATGTGTCGAGAATACGCCGTGGTACACCCGCGGCTGGCGGCCTTCCTGCCGCGCGATCTGCACTTCCAGCATCTCCTGGTTCTTCAGCAGCCGGACGACGTCGACCATCGCCGCGGGCTCGTAGCCGAGCCGGTTCAGGTAGTCGGCGCCGATCGAGTCGGCCTCGAGTTCCATGTCGCGCCCGTAGCCACGAATGAGCGCCGTACCCGCCATGTTGGCGAGGCCGGCCAGATCTCCGCTGCCGGTGAGGACGCCGATCAGCGTGGCTCCGATGCCGGCGGCCGTCGCGCCGGTCTGCTGGCGGACGGCATGCCGCGCAGTGATGTGGCCGACCTCGTGACCGAGCACGGCGGTCAGCTCCGCCTCGGAGTTCAGGTAGCCCATGATGCCGCGGGTGATGTACACGTAGCCGCCCGGCAGCGCGAACGCGTTGACCTCGTCGCTGTCGAGCACGGTGAACGTGTACTGCAGGCCAGGGCGATGGCTGCTTCGCGCGATCCGCTGGCCGACCTCGTTCACATAGGCCTGCAGCGACTCGTCCTCGAAGCGCCCGTACTGCTGCAGGATCTTCGGATGCATCTGGCGGCCGAGCTCGACCTCCTGCGCCTCGCTCATGGTGACGATGTCGGTGCTGCCGGTCACGGGGTTCGTTGCGCAGGCCGTCAGCAGTGACGCAGCCGCCAGCATTGCGGCGAGCCGCAGGCGTTCGAGGAACATCGGTCGCTTCTCTTGCATGTCCGTTACAGAGTGTAGAGTCCGTGGTTCGGCCGACAAAGTCCCGCTCGCGCATCCCCGGACGAAGGAGCGTGGGACCCCAAACGCAGCGGGGCGCCCAGAGGCGCCCCGCTCGCAAAAACCTGGTAGTCGGCCCGGCTCAGCCGCGGCTGTACTTCTTGCGGAAGCGATCGACGCGTCCGCCCGTGTCGACGATCTTCTGCTTGCCGGTGTAGAACGGGTGGCAGTTCGAACACACTTCGATCTGAAGGTCCTCGCCCATCGTGGAGCGGGTCTCGAACGTATTGCCGCAACTGCAGGTGACCGTGATCTGCTTGTAATCGGGATGAATGCCGCTCTTCATGGCCGCCGTTCCTGCGAGAAGTCGGGAAAAAAGGGGCGGCAAGTATAGGCGTCAGGCCCTGCCGGGACAAGCTCGGAGGCCGGCCGGGGCTGCACGGACCCGGGTCCGCGGCCCGAGCGGGGGTCAATAATCGTCATTTATCCACAAAACCTGTGGATAAATCTGTGGAGTTCCTTGCTGCACCCACCTCCACACCGCAGTCCGCCGTGGGGATCTTTGCTTTGGTCAAATTTTGACCACGCCAAATTATAATTATAATTCATGCAGTTATGAGCGCCCCCTAATATGTCACTTCGAATATGCCGGCTAAGGTGCCGAATCTGCTGCACGCACTCCATCTGTGCATAAGTCTGCCCGCCGCGGCGACCTGCTGCCGTGCTGCTCGACCCGCTGCGGACTTGCCGACGGCAGGAACAGCGCCTGCAGGTCGTTGAGAAAGCGCCTGCCGAGATCGGTGACAGTCCACTGGCCGGCCGGATTGCGCTCCATCAGGCCACGGGCGCACGCCTCGTCGAGGGATGGCTGGAGGCAGGCCAGGGGCAACCCTGTCCGTTCCACGAACAGGCCACCGTCGAATCCTCCGCTCAGCCTGAGGACGTTCAGGCAGAACTCGAATGGCAGCTCCTCGGCCATCACCGTGCGATCCTCGGCGATGCGCTCCGCTTGCGATCCTGCCGCAAGGTATGACGCGGGGTCGCTCACGCGGGCCGTGCGCCGCATGAGCCCGGTGCGCCGGTCCGAAATCTTCCCGTGCGCACCCGCCCCCAGCCCGAGGTAATCCCCGAAGCGCCAGTAGTTGAGGTTGTGCTGGCACTGCATGCCGGGTCTGGACCACGCCGAGACTTCGTATTGCGCGAAGCCCGCCGCGGCCAGTCGCTCTGAGCAGGCCAGCTGCATCTCCCAGGCTGCCTCGTCGTCGGGAAGGACCGGCGGCCTGCGAGAGAACGGTGTGCCTGGCTCGAGCGTGAGCTGGTAGTGAGAGACATGCGCCGGATCGAGCTCGAGCGCACGCTCGATGTCGCGCCGCGCCTGCTCGATCGTCTGTCCCGGCAGCGCGTACATCAGGTCGAGGTTGAAGTTGCCGAGGCCTGCCTTGCGCAGCTCGCCGACCGCCGTCTCGATTTCCCTGTGCGAATGGATGCGCCCCAGCGCGGCGAGCTTGCTGTCGTCGAAGCTCTGGGCTCCGAGCGACACCCGGTTGACCCCCGCTGCACGATACCCGCTGAAGCGGCCGTGCTCGATGGTTCCCGGGTTTGCCTCGAGGGTGATCTCGGCCCCGCCTGGCAGCCCGAGCACCCGATCGGCCGCCTCGAGCAGGCGCTCGACGGAGCGTGGCGAGAACAGGCTGGGAGTTCCACCGCCGAAGAACACGGAACCGGGCCTGCGTCCACCGCAGTCCGGCGCAGACGCCTCGAGGTCGGCGATCACCGCAACGATGTATTCGCTTTCGGGCAGGCCGGTTCTCGGCCGGGCGTGTGCGTTGAAATCGCAGTAAGGGCAGCGCCGGACGCACCAGGGAAGGTGGACGTACAGCGAGAGCGGCAGACCGCTGCTCTCGTTCATCGATCCTGTGCCATCTCTGCGAGCGCTATGACCAGCCCGCGCAGCGCGTTGCCGCGGTGGCTCAGCATATTCTTCGCGTCGGGGTCGAGCTCCGCCGCGGTTCCCGGCAGGCCAGCGGGCAGGAACAGCGGGTCGTAGCCGAACCCGCCCGCGCCGTGGGCTTGCGTTGCGATCCGCCCTTCCCAGGACGCCTGGGAAACCAGCGGCGCCGGGTCCAGCGGCCAGCGCATGAACACCATCGCGCAGCGGAACCGCGCGCTGCGCTGCGCCGGCGGGACCTCGCTCAGCGCTTCGAGCAGTTTCTGGTTGTTGGCGCGAGCATCCGCTTCGGCCCCGGCATACCTCGCCGAGCGGATGCCCGGTTGGCCGCCGAGCGCATCGACCTCGAGCCCCGAGTCGTCGGCGATCGCCGGCAGTCCCGAGGCCTCGGCCGCGAAGCGCGCCTTGATGATCGCGTTCTCGACGAAGCTCAGGCCGTCCTCGACGGCCGACCCGTCGGTGAATTCACTGACCGCACGCACCGCGAGCCCGAGCGGGGCAAGGATCGCGCGCATCTCGCGGAGCTTGCCGGCGTTGGCGGAGGCGAGCACGATCTCGCGCGGAATACTCACGATTCGATCTGCGCTCCCGGCTGCGCCGCGATCGCCGCGGCCTGCACGGCGAACAGGCGCTCGCATGCGCCGGTTGCCAGGTCCAGCATCGCGTCGAGCTCATGCCGGCGGAACGCGTGCCCCTCGGCGGTTCCCTGGATCTCGACGAATCCGCCGCCGTTGTTCATGACCACGTTCATGTCCGTCTCGGCGTCCGAGTCCTCCGCATAGTCGAGGTCCACGACGGGCTGCCCTGCGACGATGCCGACGGACACAGCGGCCACCTGCCCATGCAAAGGGCTCGCGGCCAGGCCCCGCCGGCGGCGCAGCCAGTCCACGGCGTCGTGCAGCGCGACGTAGGCGCCGGTGATCGCGGCGGTCCGCGTGCCGCCGTCGGCCTGCAGCACGTCGCAGTCGAGGGTCAAGGTGCGCTCGCCGAGACCGCGCAGGTCCACGACCGCACGCAGTGATCGACCGATCAGCCGCTGGATCTCGAGCGTCCGCCCTCCCTGCTTTCCCCGGGCCGCTTCCCGCGGCGAGCGGGTATGCGTGGCGCGCGGCAACATCCCGTATTCGGCGGTGACCCAGCCCTGGCCCCGCCCGCGCAGGAAGCCCGGCACGCTCTCCTCGATGCTCGCGGTCACCAGCACGCGCGTCTGGCCGAACTCCACCAGCACCGAGCCTTCGGGATGGCGCGTAAAGGCTCTCGTCAGGCGGATGGGTCGTAGCTCAGCCGGTGCCCTGCCGCTCGGTCTCGCCATCGCTCGTCCTCCCAGGGGTCAGGGTCCCAGCCAGCGTAGCGCCGCGGCCGTGGTGTTGTCCGCATGCGGCGCCGTCGCACGCAACGATCTCTCGCCGAGTTCCTTCAGGGCGACTTCGAGCCCGCCAGGCGGGCTGAGCGTCAGCGAGGCGATCTGCTCCTCCGACAATCCGCCCCACAGGCCATCCGAGCAAAGCAGCAGCACGTCTCCCGGCAGCAGCGCCCTGCGACCACCCAGCGTCATCTCGGGCAGGGTCGGATCACCGCCGATGCAGCACTCCACGTAGTTGCGCATCGGATGCTCCTGGGCCTGGCGCTCCGTGATCCTGCCGGTGCGCAGCAGCAGTTCGACGTGGCTGTGGTCGCGGGTCCGGTAGAGGACCGCACCGTCCCTGAGCAGGTAGACGCGGCTGTCGCCGACGTGCGCCCAGTGCGCTCCCGAGCGCTGCACGATGCAGACCGCACAGGTGGCGCGCGGCCGGACGTCCGACGGCAGGCCGCGCCCGAGCTCCGCCACCGCCTCATGGGCGCGACCGATCGTCAGGTGCAGGAAGCCCGCCGGGTCGAACAGCGGGTGCCTGGCTTCCCAGAACTCGCTGAGCATGCAGTCCACCGCAAGCTCGGCCGCCCTCGCGCCGTCCGAATGCCCGCCCATCCCGTCCACTACGCACAGGAATGTCGTGCCGTCCCCGATGGCGACCGCCACGCGGTCTTGATTTTCTTCGCGATTGCCGAGCAGGCTGAGGTCCGCGTGCTCGATCTGCAGGGCTGGCTCCGGCACGCTGCTTCTCATGTAATATCCAGTCCCGTTTATAGCACCGGCCGTGGCGCTCCCGTAAGTGGGCCTCGGCCGATCGATCGCCCGGCCCTTCCTGCAAGTCCCCGGTACACCAATGATTCGCAGCATGACCGGTTTCGCCCGGCGCGAGAGCCCCGGACCCTGGGGCACGCTGATCTGCGAGCTCCGCGCGGTGAACCACCGCTACCTGGAGCTGTCGATCCGGCTGCCTGAGGACCTGCGGAGCATCGAGAACGAGGCGCGCAAGATCCTCGGGACCGCCCTGAGACGCGGCAAGGTCGACGCCGCCGTCTACCTGAAGGGCTCGGCGGCGACCGCCCCGGCGCTCGAGCTCAACAAGCCGCTGGTCGAGCAGCTGATGAAGCGGGCCTCCGAGGTCGGCAGCATGGTCGGCGGAATCCCGGGGCCGACCAGCCCGCTCGACCTGCTGCGCTGGCCGGGTGTCATCCGCGAGGCCGAACGGGACTCCTCGCCGATCGCGGCCGCGGCGCTCGGGCTGATCGAGGAAACCGCAGCGGACTTGAACGAGGCGCGAGAACGCGAAGGCGCGCGCCTGGGGGAGATGATCGCCGGTCGCTGCGAGGAACTGCTCGCACTCGTTGCGGCCGTGCGGGCGCGGCTCCCGGAAGTCGGCGCACGGATCCGTGCCAAGGTCGAGGAACGCGTGGCGCAGATCGGGACACAGCTCGATCCCGAGCGACTCGAGCAGGAGATCGCGCTGCTCGCCTACAAGATGGACGTCGAGGAGGAACTCGACCGCCTCGGCAGCCACGTCATCGAGGTGCGGCGCGTGCTGGACGCAGGCGAGCCCGCCGGACGACGGCTCGACTTCCTGATGCAGGAACTCAATCGCGAAGCGAACACGTTGTCCTCGAAGTCACAGGACGCCGAGACGACGCGTGCCGCGGTGGACATGAAGGTCCTGATCGAGCAGATGCGCGAGCAGGTGCAGAATATTGAATAGCCCGCCGGGGCGTGGCCGCCTGTTCGTCATCGCGGCCCCTTCGGGCGCCGGCAAGACTTCGCTCGTGCGCGCGCTGATGGAGCGAGATCGCTCGCTCGGCTTCTCGATCTCCTACACGACGCGTCCGCAGCGCCCGTCCGAGGTCCACGGCCGGGACTATTTCTTCGTGCCGAAGGACGAGTTCGAGCACATGGTCGAGGCCGGCGAGTTCCTCGAGCACGCGCTGGTGTTCGACAATTACTACGGCACCTCGCGCCGGCAGGTCGAGGACGCGCTCGCGTCCGGCCAGGACCTGATCCTCGAGATCGACTGGCAGGGCGCACAACAGGTTCGGACCGGCCTGCCCGAGGCCGTCGGCGTGTTCATCCTGCCGCCCTCCCGCGCGGAGCTCGAGCGTCGGCTGCGCGGCCGCGGCACTGACAGCGAAGAGGTGATCCGGCGACGCCTGCGCGACGCGGCCTCGGACATGACCCACTGGCAGGAATTCGACTACGTGGTCGTCAACGACGATTTCGAGCGCGCGCTGGCCGAACTGCAGGCGATCGTCGCGGGCGACGGCCACGCCTCCCGCCGGGACCGGCCGGGGCTCACCGAGGTCGCGGCGGAGTTGACGGAAGGGGACAGGGAATAGGGGATAGGGGTAGTCGCGGCCGGGTCGCGGACAGTGACGATCACAGAGCGCCAGGCGATCCGCTAACCCCTATCCCCGAACCCCTAACCCCTGTGTCTCCTGTGCTATGCTTTCGCCCCTTGTCCCTCTGATTGACCAGACCGCACATGGCCCGAATTACCGTCGAAGACTGCCTGCAGAACGTACCGAACCTGTTCCAGCTCGTGCTGGTGGCCGCCAAGCGCGCGCGCCGGCTGGCGAACGGCGCCGAGGCGACGCTGGACTGGGAGAACGACAAGCCGACGGTGCTGGCTCTGCGGGAAGTAGCGGCGGGTCACGTGGGCCTCGAGATCCTCGAGGAACCGGACCGGCCGCCGCAGGAGCTGATGCCCGAGCCTGAGTTCATGGGCGAGTTCCGGGCGCCGCAGATCGGTCTGGGAGACTGATCCCCGGCCCAGGGCCTGAGCCATGGACGTCACGTCTTCCCTGCGCAGCCTGCTGCCATACGGAAGACGGTCCATCGGCATCAGCCAGCTGATCGCCAAGCTCGAAGCCTACCTCCCCGCCCAGGAGATCGAGCGGGTCGAGGAAGCCTATGAGTTCGCGCACGAGGCGCACAAGGGACAGCGTCGTCGTTCCGGCGAGCCCTACATCACGCACCCGGTCGCGGTGGCTGGCCTGCTCGCGGACCTGCGGCTCGACTCGCAGACGCTGATCGCCGCGATCCTCCACGACGTGATGGAGGACACGGCGACCGCCAAGGACGAGATCACCGCGCGCTTCGGTGCCGAAGTCGCCGAACTCGTCGACGGCGTCAGCAAGCTCGACCAGATCCAGTTCAAGAGCCGCGCCGAGGCGCAGGCCGAGAGCTTCCGCAAGATGCTGCTGGCGATGGTGCGGGACATCCGCGTCATCATGGTCAAGCTGGCCGACCGCACGCACAACATGCGCACGCTGGGCGCGATGCCGCCGGCCAAGCGGCGGGCGATCGCCAGGGAAACGCTCGAGATCTACGCGCCGATTGCGAACCGGCTCGGCATGTACGCGATCAAGCGCGAACTCGAGGATCTCGGTTTCCGGGCACTGTATCCGAAGCGCTGCAAGGTCATCGAGGCCGCGGTGCGCCAGGCCAAGGGAAACCAGAAACAGTTCGTCGGACGGATAGCCGATTCGCTGCGTGCCGCGCTCGAGAAGGCCGGAATCGATGGCACCGTCGAGGGGCGCGAGAAGGACGTCTACAGCATCTACCAGAAGATGCGGCGCAAGAAGGTGTCGCTGAACGAGATCGTGGACGTGTACGGGTTCCGCATCGTCGTGGACAGAGCGGATACCTGCTACCGGACGATCGGCGTAGTGCACAGCGTCTACAAGCCGATGCCGGGGCGCTTCAAGGACTACATCGCCATCCCGCGCGTCAACGGCTATCAGTCGCTGCACACGACGCTGTTCGGGCCGAACGGCACGCCGATCGAGGTGCAGATCCGCACCGCCGACATGCACTCGGTCGCGGAATCCGGCATCGCGGCCCACTGGCAGTACAAGACCGGCGACGGCAGCTCGCGCTCGCAGAGCGACGATGCGCGCAAGTGGCTGCAGCAACTCATCGAGATCCAGCAGGGCGGCAATTCCGAGGAATTCCTCGAGAGCGTCAAGGTCGACCTGTTCCCCGACAAGGTCTATGTCTTCACGCCGAAGGGCGACATACGGCGGCTGCCGCGCGGCGCGACCTGTGTCGACTTCGCCTACGCGGTGCACACCGGCGTGGGCGACCGCTGCGTGGCGGCCAAGGTGGACCGCCGGCTCGTGCCGCTGCGCACGCCGCTGCGCAACGGCCAGACCGTCGAGATCATCACCGCCAAGGGAGCGACGCCGAACCCCGCCTGGGTCAACTTCGTGGTCACCGCGAAGGCGCGCGCGGCGATCCGCCAGTACCTGAAGAACCTGAAGCGGAGCGAGGCCGTGGACCTCGGCCGCCGCCTGCTGAACCAGGCACTGGAAGAATTCTCGCTCAGCCTGCGCAAGATCCCGGGCGAGGCGCTCGATGGGCTGGTGCGCGACCTCGGGCTCAAGGAACGGGACGACCTCTTCGAGCGGGTCGGGCTCGGCGAGCGAATGGCGCCGCTCGTGGCGCGCCGCCTGTTGCCGGAGCAGCCGGAAGAAGCCGTCGAGGGCTCGTCAGGGCCTCTGGCCATCGCCGGCACCGAAGGCCTGGTCGTGAACTATGCCCGCTGCTGCTTCCCGATACCGAAGGACCCGATCCTGGCGAGCCTGTCCAGCGGTCGCGGCGTGGTGATTCACCGCGAGTGCTGCGGCAACCTGGCCTCGTTCCGCAAGCATCCGGAGAAATGGCTGCCGGTCACCTGGCAGTCAGGCATCGACCGACTGTTCCATGTCGAGATCCGCATCGACGTCACCAACCGGATGGGCGTGCTGGCACAGGTGGCTGCGGCCATTTCAGGGACCCAGACCAACATCGATCGCGTTTCACTGCTGGAGCGGGACAGCGACACCTCGACACTCGTGTTCGAGGTCCTGGTCCGGGACCGCCGCCAGCTGGCCAGCGTGATGAAGGCGGTCAGGACCATGCCGGAAGTTCTGAAGGTGAACCGGACGCTGGCGTGAGGGAAGGACGGGACTAGGGACTAGCGGGATAGGCGGATCGTGGCGACGACGGCCGCCGAAGCGTGCCGGTTCCCCGGATGCGCTTTCTGACGACTGTCCCTTCCATATTTCGATCGCTAGTTCCTATCCGCTACTCGATTCACCATCCCCTACCCCTGCCCCCCAACCCCTTATTTTCCGGAGTCCCCCGTGTCCCGAACGCCCATCAGCACTCCCGACGCTCCGCAGGCCATCGGCACGTACTCGCAGGCTGTCCGCACCGGCAGCACGGTCTATCTGTCGGGCCAGATCCCGCTCGACCCGGCTTCCGGGCAGCTCGTGGCGGGTGACATGGAAGCCCAGGTCAGGCGCGTCTTCGACAACCTGCGAGCAGTGGCCCTCGCCTCTGGCGGCGATCTCGACTCCGTGGTGAAGCTCAACGTCTACCTGACCGACCTGGGCCACTTCCAGCTCGTGAACCAGGTCATGGCCGAGTACTTCTCGGAGCCTTATCCGGCACGCGCGGCAGTGGGTGTCGCTGCGTTACCACGCGGCGCGGCCGTTGAAATGGACTGCGTGCTGGAGCTCTGACCCCGGAGACCGCGGGTGACCGACTACGCGCACCCGCCCCGGAGCGCCGCAGGCGGCGAGAGCCGGGACCCGGGCCTGGCCGGCAAGCCTGTGGCGACGCTGCGGGGCGTAGGCCCGGCACTCGCGGCCAGGCTTGCGCGGATCGGCCTGCACACGGTCCAGGACGTGCTGTTTCACCTTCCTCTGCGCTACGAGGACCGCACACGTGTCGTACCGCTCGGCGGCCTGCGGCCAGGCCAGCGGGCGGTCGTCGAGGGCGACATTCAACTCGCCGAGGTCGTCTTCCGTCGTCGTCGGGCGCTGCTGTGCAGGATGGCCGACGGGTCCGGCTTCCTGACGCTACGGTTCTTCCATTTCTCGGCAGCCCAGCAGGCAGCCCTCGTCCGGGGGGCACGGCTGAGGTGCTTTGGCGAAGTCAGGCTCGGCCCCACGGGACTGGAGATGGTCCATCCCGAGTACAGGAGGCTGGGCGGCGCGGCAGCGACGACGGCATCGGAATCACTGACCCCTGTCTATCCGGCTACAGAGGGTGTACAGCAAGGTCGCCTGCGCATGCTGTCGGACCTCGCACTCAATGAACTCGGTCCGGGATCACTGCTGGAGTGCGTGCCGGCCGACGCACTGGAGCACTGCGACCTCCCGCAGCTCGAGGCGGCGCTTCGATACGCGCACAGACCGCCTCCGGACGCGGACATCGAGTTGCTCAATTCGGGTCGGCACCCGGCACAGCAGCGGCTGGCCTTCGAGGAGCTGCTGGCGCACCAGGTCAGTCTTCGCCTGCTGCGCCAGGCCGCCGAGAAGGAGCACTGCTGGCCCTTGCCCGCGGCCGGCGACCTCGTCGCCCGCTGCCTCGAGAGCCTGCCGTTCGAGCTGACCTCGGCACAGGCGCGGTCATGGCGGGAGATCGAGGCGGACCTCGCGAGAGGGCAGCCCATGATGCGGCTCGTCCAGGGTGACGTCGGATCGGGCAAGACGGTAGTCGCTGCGCTCGCAGCCCTTCGCGCCGTGGAGAACGGCCTGCAGGCCGCGGTCATGGCCCCGACCGAGCTGCTGGCGGAGCAGCACTCACGCAGCTTCGCTGGCTGGCTCGAACCGCTGGGTGTGCGCGTCGCGCTGCTCACGGGCAGGCAGCCGGGCCGGATGCGGGCCGCACTGGAGCAGGATCTCGCCAGCGGCGCCATACAGGTCGCGATCGGGACTCACGCGCTGTTCCAGCAGGACGTGAAATTCGCCCGGCTCGGCATGGTCGTCGTCGACGAACAGCATCGCTTCGGCGTGCACCAGCGGCTCGAGCTTCGCGAAAAAGGCCGGACGGACGGCCGCTGTCCCCACCAGCTCGTGATGACGGCCACGCCCATACCCCGGACACTGGCGATGACCGCCTATGCGGACCTCGACGTCTCGATCATCGACGAGCTGCCTCCGGGTCGCACGCCGGTGCGCACCGTCGCCCTGCCGGAGACCCGGCGCCACGAGGTCGTTGCCCGGGTGGAAGCGGCGTGCCGCGCGGGCCGGCAGGCCTACTGGGTCTGTCCGCTGGTGGACGAATCGGAAGTGCTGCGTCACCAGGCTGCGGAGGAGACGGCCGCGGCGCTGGCCTCCGCGCTGCCGGAGCTGCGCATCGGGCTCGTCCATGGGCGCATGCCGGGCCGTCGCAAGGAAACAGTGATGGGTGCGTTCAAGCAGGGCCGCCTGGACCTGCTGGTCGCCACGACCGTCATCGAGGTGGGGGTCGACGTGCCCAACGCCAGCCTGATGATCATCGAGAATGCCGAGCGAATGGGGCTCGCCCAGCTGCACCAGCTGCGAGGACGAGTCGGCCGCGGTTCCGTCGAAAGCAGCTGCGTAATGCTCTACAGCCCACCGCTGAGCCAGCTTGCACGCGAGCGCCTCGCCGTGCTGCGCGAAACCAGCGACGGCTTCGAGGTCGCGCGGCGGGACCTCGAGCTGCGCGGTCCTGGTGAACTGCTGGGCACCCGCCAGACGGGCCTGATGCAGCTGAAGGTGGCCGACCTCGTCCGGGATGCGGAGCTGTTGCCGGCCGTTCAACATGCCGCGGATTTGATGCTTGACGGCCCAGCGGCGAACATAGCCGCATTGCAACGCCGCTGGGTGGGCGAAGGGGAGCGGTTCGGCAAAGTCTGACGCCGCGGATCGGGATCGCATGAGACATACCACGGACATGGAAAGGGAATCGAGCCCGGCTGCCGCGCCGCAGCAGCGCTCCCGGTTGCGCGAATATGCGCGGCTGATGCGGCTCGACCGGCCGATCGGCATCTGGCTGCTGCTCTGGCCGGTGCTCTGGGCACTGTGGATCTCCGCCGACGGTCATCCGGATGAGCGACTGTTCGTGATCTTCGTGCTCGGTACCTTCGTGATGCGGTCGGCGGGCTGCGTGATCAACGACTTCGCCGACCGTGAGTTCGATCCGCACGTGCGTCGCACCGCAGACCGGCCTCTGGCCACCCAGTCCGTCTCGCCGGCCGAGGCACTGGGACTGTTCGCCGTGCTGGCCCTGATAGCGCTCGCGCTGGTGATTCCGCTCAACCGGCCGACCCAGGTACTGGCGCTGATAGGCGGTGTGCTGGCCGTCACCTACCCGTTCCTGAAGCGATTCTTCTCGCTGCCACAGGTCTACCTGGGCGCTGCCTTCGGCTGGTCGGTCCCGATGGCGTTCGCGGCACAGACCGGTTCCGTTCCACCCGAGGCCTGGGCGCTGTTCCTGTCGGTGGTCTTGTGGACCACGGCCTATGACACGATGTACGCGATGGTGGATCGCGAGGACGATCTCGTCATCGGCATCCGATCCTCGGCGATCCTGTTCGGCCGGTCTGATCGGCTGATCGTCGCCGCGCTGCAGGCCGGGGCGCTCGGCGGTCTGGCGCTTGTCGGCTGGATGAGTTCGCTCGGACGCTGGTACTGGGTCGGCCTGCTCGCCGCCACAGTCCTGGCCGTTCACCAGCAGCTGTTGATCAGGTATCGCGAGCCCGCCGCCTGCTTCCGCGCGTTCCTGAACAACAACCTGTTCGGTTTCGTGGTATTCGCCGGAATCGTGCTCGACTACGTGTTCCGCTCCTGAACGCTTCTGGCGCGGCGTGCCGCCCGCGGCAGGCCTCGGTTCAGGCCTCGGGGCTGCGGCCCCTCGGCAGCACGAAATTGAGCACCAGGTAACCCACGACGGCCGACAGCAGCGACCCGACCAGGATCCCGAGGCGATTGGTGTCGATCAGATACCCGTCGCCGACGCCCTCGAAGGCGAGCATGCTGATGAACAGACTCATCGTGAAGCCGATGCCGCAGATGATCGCCACGGCGTAGACCTGCGGAAAAGTAACGCCGCTCGGCAGCCGGGTCAGTCCGCTCCTGACAGCCACCCACGCGAACACGAACACGCCGAGCTGCTTGCCTACGAACAGGCCGAGCACGATGCCGAGCGGTATCGGCTGCAGCAGGTCGGCGAGTTGCAGTCCCTCGAGGCTCACGCCCGCGTTGGCGAAGGCGAAGATCGGCAGGATCGCGTAGGCCACCCAGGGGTGCAGCGCGTGCTCGAGCTGCGTGAGCGGCGGATGCTCGGGGTCTGCCGGGTTGCGCGCCGGGATGAACATCGCGGTGACGACCCCCGCGAGCGTGGCGTGTACACCGGATTTCAGCACGAACAGCCAGAGCGCAGTGCCGACCAGGATGTAGGCCGCAATCCTCATGACGCCGAAGCGATTCAGCACCAGCAGCAGCGCGACGGCTGCGCCGGCCAGTACGAACGCGGTCACGGACAGGTCGCTGGTGTAGAACACAGCGATCACGATGATGGCCATCAGGTCGTCGAGGACCGCGAGCGTCATCAGGAACACCTTCAGGCCGAGCGGGACGCGCGGACCGAACAGCGACAGCACGCCGAGCGAAAACGCGATGTCGGTCGCCGAAGGAATCGCCCAGCCGCGGATCCCGGTCGGGCCGCCCCAGTTGATCGCGGCGTAGATCGCCGCCGGAACGACAAAGCCGCCGATCGCAGCCACGGCCGGCAACGCCACCTTGTCGCGCTCCGAGAGCTCGCCCATCACGGCCTCGCGCTTGATCTCGAGGCCGATCAGCAGGAAGAAGATTGCCATCAGCAGGTCGTTGATCCAGACCAGGATCGGCTTGTCGAGCGCGAAGTCGCCAAGCTGGATCTTGAAGGGTATCTGCAGCAGGTTCTCGTACCACCCCGACAGCGGCGTATTGGCGGCCAGCATCGCGAATGCGCCGGCGGCGACGAGCAGGATGCCGCTGGCGGATTCCAGCTTCAGAAACTGCCGGACGGCAGCAAGGGGCGAAGCGTCTTTGATCCTGTCGTACATGGGCCCGCTGTCCGGCTGAGATTGAGCGCTAGTCTAACTCCAGTGCCGGGCAGGTCAGGCGCTTGTGGCATCCCGGGCTCCGTCGACGGTGCGCGCGACACAGCAGACGACGACGATTTCAGCGCCGGCCGCGAGCAGCGCGCTCGAGAGTTCACGTACCGTGCTGCCGCTGGTGACCACGTCGTCGACGATCGCGAGCCGCCGGCCCCTCACGCGGGTGTCGACCGCGAAGGCCCGCCTCAGGTTCTCGCGGCGGTCGATGCGCGACAGTGCCGCCTGCGGCGCCGTAGCGCGGATTCGACGGGCGGCCGACAGCTCGAGCGGCCGGCCCAGCCGGCGCGCACACCAGCGCGCGATTTCCGCGGACTGGTTGAAACCACGATCCGCGTGACGCAGCGGGTGCAGAGGCACGGGCAGCAGGAGGTCGAGATCGCTGTGCAGGTTCTGCGACAGCATCGAGCGGGCCAGCAGTTCACCCAGCACGCGGGCGATCGGCAGACGGCCACGGTACTTGAGGTCGCGCACCATTGCGTCGACCGGAAAGGAGTAGCGGAACGCCGCGACGCAACGCTCGAACGGTGGCGGCGTACGCTCGCAGGCCTCGCAGACGGGAGACGAGCACCCAGCATCGACTGGCAGCGCGCATCGCTGGCAGGCCGGCTGCGGGAGGAGCTGCAAGCCGTGCTCGCAGGCCGGGCACAGGTCGAGACAGGGAAGTTGCCCCGGCAGCCCGCAGAGCAGGCAGCGCGGAGCGAACAATGCGCCGCTCAACCGATCGAGCAGGCTGTCAACCTTCACGGTCGCATCCGGTTGACAGCCTCAGGGCTCCCCGAAATACTTCGGCACCGCCGCAGTGTCGGCGGCCCGACCTCTCGTCGCACTGCGCTTTTGTCGCGGAAACCGGGGAATTCTCACGATGATCGACCTCGACCGTCTCGGTGCAGTGCGAACCGACTGGAGCCTCGCCGAGGCGCAGGCGCTGTTCGACCTGCCGTTCAATGATCTGCTGTTCCACGCCCAGCGTGTGCATCGGCAGCATTTCGATCCGAATCGGGTACAGGTCAGCACGCTGCTTTCAGTGAAGACCGGCGGCTGCCCCGAGGACTGCGCTTATTGCCCGCAGAGTGTCCGCCACGACACCGGGCTCGAACGCGAGGAACTGCTGCAGACCCGTGAAGTCGTGGCCGCAGCCGAAGCGGCGAAGCGCCGCGGAGCCACGCGCTTCTGCATGGGTGCGGCCTATCGCAATCCGAAGCCGCGCCAGCTCGAGCAGATCAAACAGATGGTGCGCGAGGTTCGCGCGCTGGGACTCGAGACCTGCGCGACGCTCGGCATGCTGACACCGGAGCAGGCCGGCGAGCTGAAGGACGCCGGGCTCGATTACTACAACCACAACCTCGACACGTCCGAGTCCTTCTACGGCGACATCGTCACGACACGGACCTACCGGGACCGGCTCGACACGCTCCAGGCCGTCCGTGATGCGGGACTCAAGGTCTGCTGCGGCGGAATTCTCGGCATGGGCGAGTCGCCGCGTGACCGCGTCGAGTTGCTGCATACGCTGGCCACGCTGCCTGAGCACCCGCAGAGCGTGCCGATCAACCAGCTCGTCCAGGTCGAGGGGACGCCGCTGCACGGGCTGCCGCCGCTGGACCCGCTGGAGCTGGTGCGAACGATCGCTACGGCCCGGCTGCTGATGCCCGCCTCGCACCTGCGGCTCTCGGCCGGCCGGAACGAAATGAGCGATGCAGTGCAGGCGCTGTGCTTTCTCGCCGGCGCAAACTCGATTTTCCACGGCGAGAAGCTGCTCACCACGCCCAATCCCGGGCGCGACCGGGACGAGGAGCTTTTTGCGCGGCTGGGCCTGGCCGCCGAGGAGTCCGCCGGCAGCTCCTGAACCCGGGACGATCCATGAACAGCCTGAACGGGCGCCTGTCCTCGATGCTGTCGGCAACGCAGGCCGCAGGCCGCCTGCGCAGGCGCCGTGTCGTCGAGTCGCGGATGGCCGGGACGGCGCGCGCCCGGATCGACGGCCGCGAGGTCGTCGTCTTCTGCAGCAACGACTACCTCGGCCTGGCCGGTGACACGCGTGTCGGCGAGGCGCTGGCGCAGGCGGCGCGCACCTGGGGCCTGGGCAGCGGCGCCTCTCACCTCGTCAGCGGTCACAGCCGGGAGCACCATGCCCTGGAGGAAGAACTGGCCGAGTTCCTCGGACGCCCCCGGGCCCTGCTTTTCTCGACGGGTTACATGGCGAACCTCGCCGTCGGCTCGGCGCTGCTGCAGCCCGGCGACCGCGTCATCGAGGACCGCCTGAATCACGCCTCGCTGCTCGATGCCGGGCGGCTGTCAGGTACCCGCTTTGCCCGCTATGCGCATGGGGACGTCCCGGCGCTGGAGCGTGAGCTGTCAGCGCCGCACGAAGGGGCGACGCTGGTCGCGAGCGACGGCGTGTTCAGCATGGACGGCGACCTCGCACCGTTGCCTGCGCTGGCGGCGACCTGCCGCGACCGGGACGCGTGGCTGTTCGTGGACGACGCGCACGGCTTCGGGGTACTGGGGGCGCACGGGCGCGGCTCTCTGGAACTCGAGGGGCTCACTCAAGAGGACGTCCCTGTCCTGATGTGTACGCTCGGCAAGGCCGTGGGCGCGTCCGGAGCGGTGGTCGCCGGGGCGCAGGACCTCGTGGAGGTACTCGTCCAGCGCGCCCGCACCTACATGTTCACGACCGCCTTGCCCCCTGCGGTCGCCGCCGCCACCCGGGTAGCGCTGCGGCTGTGCCGCGAGGAGGACTGGCGTCGGGAGCGGCTCGTGGATCTCATCGCACGTTTTCGGCGCGAGTCCGGCACGCTGGGTCTGCGACTGCTGGACTCGGACACGCCGATACAGCCGATCCTGATCGGGGAGGAACGCGCGGCAGTCGCGGCCAGCGAAGCGCTGCTGGATGCGGGACTGTGGATTGCGGCGATACGTCCGCCCGCGGTGCCGAAAGGCAGTTCCCGTCTCCGGATAACGCTGTCGGCAGCCCACAGCGATGCCGAACTCGATCGACTGCTGGAGGCGCTGTCGCGCCTGGTCCGCACAGGGTTGCTCGCGTGATTCTCCACGTCGAACAACGAGGCAACGGGCCGGACCTCGTGCTGCTGCACGGCTGGGCCCTGCACGGCGGGCTCTGGGGGAGCTGGCTGGACGCGCTCGAGGACAGCTATCGGCTGCACCTGGTCGACCTGCCTGGCCATGGGCGCAGTGCCTGGTCGCCCGGCCTGCGCAGCCTCGAGCAGCTCGCGGCTGCGGTCCGGCCCACGATTCCGGGCGGAGCCGTCGTTCTCGGCTGGTCGCTGGGCGGGCTGCTGGCACTCGAGATCGCCGGGCGCTGGCCGCGCGCGATCCGAGCACTCGTGCTCGTCGCCACGACGCCGCGCTTCGTGCAGGCGAAGGACTGGGAGCCCGCCGTGCCGCCGGAGGTCCTGCAGGATTTCGCGCGCAGCCTGCGGGTCGATCACGCGCGGACAGTGCAGAACTTCCTGGCCCTGCAGACCCGCGGAGACGAGCAGGCCGCCTCGACGCTGCGGCTGATGCGTCGTCAGCTCGAAAGCCACGGACCACCCGACCCCCGCGCGCTCGCTACCGGACTCGAGATCCTGCGCAGCGCGGATCTGCGCAGTCGGATCGGGACGATCGCGATCCCGGCACTGGTCGTGGCAGGCGAGAACGACCGGCTGACGCCGCCCGGCGCGGCCCGCGCGCTGGCCAGCGCCCTGCCACAAGCCAGCCTCGCACTGATGCCACGCTCTGCGCATGCGCCGTTCCTGTCGCATCCGGACGCCTTCCTGGCGGAACTTCGGCCGTTCCTGGATCGATGCACCGCGTCCGCCGCGCCCGGACGCCAGGGCAGCACAGCATGAAGGCGCCGCTCGAGGCCGAGTCAGAGTTCCTGCTGGACCTCGCAAGGGTCCGGCGCTCGTTCGGGCAGGCCGCCGGCAGCTACGACGCGGTCGCGGTACTGCAGGGGGAAGTGCGCCGTCGCCATCTCGAGCGACTCGAATTCGTGCGGCTCGACCCGCGCGTCGCGCTCGATGTCGGGTCGGGTACCGGCGCAGGCGCGCTGGCCCTTAAGCGTCGCTACTCCAGAGCCCGGGTCGTCGCATTCGACCTGGCCATGGGCATGCTGCTCGAAACCGGCCGCCGCCAGACGCTGTTGCGCCGATTCGCTCGAGTCTGTGGCGATGCGGCCCGGTTGCCCTTCGGCGACGGAACCGTGGAGCTGATCTTCAGCAACCTGATGCTGCAGTGGTGCAACGACCTGGACGAGGTACTGCGCGAGTTCCGGCGGGTGCTGGCACCCGGGGGGCTGCTGACGTTCACTACGTTCGGACCAGACACGCTTAAGGAGCTGAGGCAAGCCTGGTCCACCGCGGACGGCTACACGCACGTGAACCGCTTCGTTGACATGCATGACCTCGGGGATGCGCTCGTTCGCGCGGGCCTGGCCGAGCCGGTGCTGGACGTCGAGCGATACACGCTGACCTACGCCGGTGTGCGCGAACTGATGCTGGACCTGAAGGCGATGGGAGCGCGAAACGCCAACGCGGGACGTCCCCGTGGCCTGACCGGCCGACGGAGCCTCGCCCGGATGATCGACAGCTACGAGCAACTGCGCTGCGATGGGCGCCTGCCCGCGAGCTTCGAAGTCGTCTACGGCCAGGCCTGGGGACCCGTCGGGTCACGACCACCGGCTGCCACGAGCGGGGAAGTCCGGGTGCCGGTGCAGAGGATTGGGAAAAGGGGTACGGAATGGGGTTAGGGGTTAGGGGATGGTGGCTCGTGGGAAGTGAGCGGGTAGTGAATAGCGGATAGGACCTGTCTGGAATGACAGAGTCATTATCAAACCAATATTGGTACTGTTTCGAAAATCAGCCCAGATAATCTCGCATTGATATACATCAACTTCATTAAGACCTCCTGTGTCGCGCCGACTGTCGCGCGGCCTGGGCCGCTAGGCACGAAGGTAGTTTCAGTACCCGCAGTCCTTCTATCCGCTATTCACTGTTCCCTAGTCACTACCCCCTATCCCCTATCCCGCTCTCCTCAGCCCCCTACCCATGACTCCAGGCCTCTTCATCACCGGTACCGACACCGGCGTCGGCAAGACGATCCTCGCCACCGGCCTGCTTCGTCTGGCCCGCGCCAAGGGCTGGAACGCCGTCGGCCTGAAGCCCGTCGCCAGCGGGGCCGACAGGACACCCGCCGGCCTGCGCAACGACGACGCGCTGGCGCTGTCCTCAGCAAGTTCGCTGCGCATTCCCTACGAGCTGACCAACCCCTACTGCTTCGAACCGGCGATCGCGCCGCACATCGCCGCGGCCGCCGAGGGGCGACCAGTCCTGCTGCATGAGCTGCTCGCCTGGTACGAACGGGCCTCGGCCGGGGCCGATCTCGCGATCGTCGAGGGCGCAGGAGGCTGGCGCCTGCCGCTGCATCCGCTGGGATTCCTCAGCGACCTGCCGGAACAGCTCGCACTTCCGGTCGTCCTGGTGGTCGGACTACGCCTCGGGTGCCTGAACCATGCCCGGCTGACGCTGGAGGCTATCGAGCGCTACGGTCGCTGCCCGTACCTCGGGTGGGTCGGCAACCTCGTCGACCCGTCCTTCGACCGCCTGGAGGAAAACCTGGCCACGTTGAGCCGCCTGCTGGGCGCGGAGCCGCTCGCGGTCCTGCCGCGGCTCGACGCCCGCGATCCGGAGCGGGTCGCGGAACTGCTGGATGGAGCGCGGCTCGACGCCACGTTCCAGCGTCTGGCAACCGGGAACTAGCCCGAAAAACTTCCATCCTTTCCGCAGCTTGCGCGTTGCCGGCGGACCCCCGGCCCGGTAGAGTGCGCGGAATTTCGACTTCCGCATCGACATGGTGACGACCCAGCACACTGCAGCCGAGGGCCTCTCGCCTGGATACCGGATCGAGCTGGCCCCGAACTGTTCTCTCACGCCGCATGGCGCGAAGCTGTTCGTTGGCGGGCTCGGCGGCGTGACGTTCGCCGTTGCCGGGTTTTTCGCCTCGCAGGGGATGTGGCCGGTGCTGCCGTTCGCCGGGCTCGAGATCGGCCTGCTCGCCTGGGCCGTCCACGCGAGCATGCGCCGGGGCGCCGAGCGCGAAGTGATCCTCGTCTCGGATCAGGAGGTCGTGGTCGAGCGGCAGGCGGCAGCCGGTTCCGGCAGAACGGTGTTTCCTCGCCACTGGGCGAGGGTTAAACTCCACGGCCCGCTCGCGGCGCTGCACCCAAGCCGGCTGGTAATCGAGTCGCATGGACGTGCCTGCGAAGTGGGCAGTTTCCTGACGGAAGAAGAGCGGCGCGCGCTGGCGGCGCGCCTCAGGCAGCTCGTCGGCAGGACGAGCGAGACCCCGGCGCTCTCGGGATGAGTCGTTCCTGGGTAAAGAATCTGGTCACCGCCCGGCGATCCCGGGCGGACAACGCAACTAAACGGGAGTCCGGTTGCCAATGAATCGTTTCAAGCATGCCCTCGCCGCGGGGGCGGCCTCGCTGCTGGCGGCCAGCCCGGCCATGGCCGCCTGGTCGGATCTGAACCTTCGCGTCGGCGTGACCGAACTCAGTCGCGAGATCTACGGACTGCACATGCTGATCCTGTGGATCTGCGTGGTAATCGCGGTGGCGGTGTTCGCGGTGATGATCTACTCGATCGCCACCTTCCGTAAGTCCAAGGGCGCCGTCCCGGCGACGTTCGACCACAACACCAAGGCGGAGATCATCTGGACCGTCATCCCGGTCCTGATCCTGGTGGCGATGGCGATCCCGGCCACCCGCACGCTGGTGAAGATCGACGACACGCGGGGCTCCGAGCTCACCGTGAAGGTGACGGGTTACCAGTGGAAGTGGCAGTACGAGTACGTCGACGAAGGCGTGTCCTTTTTCTCGACGCTGGCCAGGTCGAGCGACGTCGCCCGGCAGCTCGGCTCCGGCGTCGATCCCCGCAGCGTCGAGAACTACCTGCTCGAGGTGGATAACCCGCTGGTCGTGCCGCAGGGTCGCAAGGTCCGCGTGCTGATCACGGCGAACGACGTGATCCACGCCTGGTGGGTGCCGGATTTCGGCATGAAGAAGGACGCGATCCCCGGCTACATCAACGAGATGTGGTTCCGGGCGGATTTCCCGGGCACGTACCGCGGCCAGTGTGCCGAGCTTTGCGGCCGCGACCACGGCTTCATGCCGGTGGTGGTGCAGGTGCTGCCGCCCGACGAGTTCGACGCCTGGCTGCTCGAGCAGCAGGCGGCGAGGCAGGCCTCGCGCGAGGCCCCGGCCCGCAGCGCGGCGCTGGAGCAGACTGCTGACCAACTGGCGGCCCTGCGGGTCGCGCGCGCGGAGTAACGAACCATGAGTGCCAACAAGACACATCACGACACCGCCCACGCCGCCCACGGCCACGACGACCACGGCCCGGCCAAGGGCATCATGCGCTGGCTGACCACGACGAACCACAAGGACATCGGGACGATGTACCTGGTGTTCAGCCTGCTGATGTTCTTCATCGGCGGCGGAATGGCACTGGTGATCCGGGCCGAGCTCTTCGCACCCGGCATGCAGCTCGTCGACCCGGGCTTCTTCAACACGATGACCACGGTGCACGCGCTGATCATGGTGTTCGGCGCGGTGATGCCCGCGACGGTCGGCCTCGCGAACTGGATGATCCCGCTGCAGATCGGCGCCCCCGACATGGCGCTGCCGCGAATGAACAACTTCAGCTTCTGGTTGCTGGTATCTGCATTCACGCTGCTGATCCTGTCGCTGTTCATGCCGGGCGGCGGTCCGGCCGCCGGCTGGACGCTCTACCCGCCGCTGGTGCTGCAGACGGGCGACGCGTTCCCGCTCGCGATCTTCGCGATCCACCTCGCCGGCGCCTCGTCGATCATGGGCGCGATAAACATCATCGTGACCATCATGAACCTGCGGGCACCCGGCATGACGCTGCTGAAGATGCCGCTGTTCGTGTGGACCTGGCTGATCACCGCGTACCTGCTGATCGCGGTCATGCCGGTGTTCGCCGGCGCGGTGACGATGCTGCTGACCGACCACTTCTTCAACACGACCTTCTTCGCCGCCGCCGGTGGCGGCGACCCGGTGCTCTACCAGCACATCTTCTGGTTCTTCGGGCATCCCGAGGTCTACATCATGATCCTGCCGGCCTTCGGCATCGTCTCGGAGATCATCCCGACGTTCTCGCGCAAGCCGCTGTTCGGCTACGACGCGATGGTCTATGCGACCGCCTCGATCGCGTTCCTCTCGTTCATCGTCTGGGCGCACCACATGTTCACGGTGGGCATGCCGCTCGCAGGCGAGCTGTTCTTCATGCTGAGCACGATGCTGATCGCGGTGCCGACGGGCGTGAAGGTCTTCAACTGGACGGCGACGATGTGGCGGGGATCGCTGAGCTTCGAACCGCCCATGCTGTTCGCGCTCGCCTTCCTGTTCCTGTTCACGATCGGCGGCTTCTCCGGGCTGATGATGGCCATCGCCCCGGTGGACTTCCAGTACCACGACACCTACTTCATCGTGGCGCACTTCCACTACGTGCTGGTGCCGGGCGCCGTCTTCGCCATCATGGCAGGCGTCTATTACTGGCTTCCGAAGTGGACCGGCCACATGTACGACATGAAGCTCGCGAACTGGCACTTCTGGCTGTCGGCGATCTTCGTCAACGTGCTGTTCTTCCCGCAGCACTTCCTCGGGCTCGCCGGCATGCCGCGCCGCATCCCGGACTACTCCACGCAGTTCGCCGACTGGAACATGGTGTCCTCGATCGGCGCCTTCGGCTTCGGGCTGTCGCAGCTGCTGTTCGTCTACATCATCTGGAAGTGCGCCCGCGGTGGCGCCCAGGCGACCGCCGAGGTCTGGGACGGCGCGCGGGTACACGGCCTGGAGTGGACCGTGCCCTCGCCGGCGCCGTATCACACCTTCGACGAAGCGCCGGTCGTCCGGTAAACGGATGGACAGGGGACCCGGTGATGACGAACGACGGCGGATCCGCCGGACGGCGATCCTGCTGGCGCTTACCGCGCTGGGGATCTACGTGGCGTTCATCGCGTCCGGCATCATGAAGGCACAGCCTTGAGCACCGGGCCCGAGACCCGCCGCGAGAACGCGTCGCTGACCCGGCGGCTGCTGCTGATGGCCGCGGGCAGCTTCGCCTTCGGCTTCGCACTCGTGCCGCTGTACGACGTGATCTGCGAGGCCGCCGGCATCCGGGTCAACGACGAGCCCTCCGCCGCACAGGAATCGCGCAGCGGCGAGGGCCGGGAGGTCGCGCTCGAGTTCCTGTCCATCGTGGCGCCCGGCGCGGACTGGGAGCTGACCCCGGCGACCGGCACGCTGACCGTGCAGCCCGGGCGGCTCTACGAAGCGAAGTTCCGCATCCGCAGTCGTGCCGAAGTGCCCGTGACCGGGCAGGCCGTGCCGAGCGTGGCGCCCTCCTACACTGCCAAGTACCTGCAGAAGACCGAGTGCTTCTGCTTCACGCCGCAGAGCTTCGCCGCGGCGGAGGAACGCGAATTCACGGTGCGCTTCATCGTCGATCCCGACCTGCCGCCGCAGGTGGATCGGATGACGCTCGCCTACTCGATGTATACGCTGCCGGAGCAGAAGCTCGCAGCACGCTGATCAGACTGGGGGTCGGCCGCCGGGCCGGCAGGTGTCCGAGACAAGAGAGGAAGGCTGAAGCCGATGGCTCACGCACACACCGCGCACGACGCGGGCAAGTACTACATCCCGCACGGCAGCAAGTGGCCGATCGTCGGCTCGATCTCGCTGTTCGTCACCATGCTCGGGGTGGCGATGCTGCTGAACGGCATCAACGTTGCGCCGTGGATCATGCTGCTCGGACTGTTGGCGGTCGCCTACATGTTCTTCGGCTGGTTCGGCACCGTCATCGGCGAAAGCGAGGGCGGCCTGTACAACGCCGGCGTGGACCGCTCGTTCCGGATGGGGATGATGTGGTTCATCTTCTCGGAGGTGATGTTCTTCGCCGCGTTCTTCGGCGCGCTCTACTACGCCCGGCAACTGTCCGTGCCCTGGCTCGGGGGTGAGGGCTCGAATTTCCTCACGAACCAGTTCCTATGGCCGGGCTTCGAGGGCACCTGGCCGACGAACGGACCGGCGGCCATCGGGGGCGAATTCGAGACCATCCCGGCCTTCGGCATCCCGGCCATCAACACCGCGATCCTGCTCACCTCGGGCGTGACGCTGACGATCGCCCATCACGCGCTGAAGGCGGGCAACCGCGGCATCCTGAAGATCTTCCTGGCCCTGACGTTCCTGCTCGGATTCCTGTTCATCGGCCTGCAGGCCGAGGAATACATCCACGCCTACAGGGAACTGAACCTGACACTGGGCAGCGGCGTGTACGGCTCGACCTTCTTCATGCTGACCGGCTTCCACGGACTGCACGTGACCGTCGGCGCGATCATGCTGCTGGTGATCTGGCTGCGCGTCATGAAGGGTCATTTCACCCCTCAGCACCACTTCGCTTTCGAGGGCGTCGCCTGGTACTGGCACTTCGTGGACGTGGTCTGGCTGGGCCTGTTCATCTTCGTCTACTGGCTCTGAAGGCCGGCGCGCAGCGGCCGCACGCGTCGCACCCCTCCCGCAGACGACCAGGATCCCGCGGTTACCGTCCGACCCCGTGCGGCTCGATCAGACCGGCTTTCCAGGCGACGAACAGCAGCACGAAGAGCAGGACTGACAGGGCGATGCGCACGGTCAGCGCGTTCACCATGCGCTTGGACTGTCCCTCGTCCTTGACCAGGTGGAACAATCCCGTGCCGAGGCTCGCGACGATGGCAGCAAGGGTCAGGACGATGAGCAGCTTGATCATGCGGCGGGCGCATCCGATGCGTCAGCCCCGATTATAGATGAGCTGGCGCATCGGCAATCGCGTGTTCGCGCCGCGCGGCTGGGGCATCGCCGTCACGGCGCTGCTGCTGGCTGCCTTCGTGTCGCTTGGTTACTGGCAGATCGGCCGCTACCGCGACAAGCAGGCGATGGTCGAGTCCTTCACCGCCGGCAGCGAGACCTCGGTCGAGCTCGCTGCGCGGGGCGTGGCCGAGCTGCCGCGCTACCAGCACGTCCGCGTTCGAGGCAGCTATGACCCGGCGCAGCAGGTACTTCTGGACAACATGCCGTCCGCGGCGGGACGGCCCGGCTACCGGGTCCTGACACCGCTGCGCCGATCGGGCAGCGACGCGCTGCTGATGGTCGATCGCGGCTGGGTTCCACTGGGAGCGACTCGAGAAGATCTGCCCGACGTCTCGGTCCCGTCGAACGAGCGCGAGGTATCGGGCAAGCTGGACGAGCTGCCCGCGCCAGGGCTGCGGCTCGGTGAAGCGGCGGCGCCGGGCACCACCGGCTGGCCGAGGGTGCTAAATTTCCCAACCCGGCCCGAGCTGGAGACGGTGCTCGGTGCGCCGGTCGAGCCGCTGTTGCTGCTGCTGGACGCGGACGCCGCGGATGGCTTCGAGCGCGAGTGGCGGCCGGCCATGAGATTCGGGCCCGCGCGGCACCTGGGCTATGCAATCCAGTGGTTTGCGCTGGCGCTAACGCTGACGGTGATCTTCGTCGCCCTCAGCCTCAGGCGCGACGAGGCGTGACGCAACAGGCGACAACAGGTAAGCATGGACACTCCTAAGCAGAATCAGAGACGAGGTCAGCGACAGTTGCTGCTGCTCGCGGCGCTGTTCTTCGTTCCTCTGGCGGTCGCCTTCTACCTGTATTACGGGGCCGACTCGCTGCGTCCGGCCGGCAGCGTCGCGAAAGGCGAGCTGCTCGAACCCGCGCGCCCGCTGCCCGAGGTCTCGCTGCCGCGGCCCGGCGAGGGCGCGACGGACCCCGGCTTCCTGCGCGGCAAGTGGGCCATGATCTACATCGGCGACGGTGCCTGCGACCCGCGCTGCCGCGAGGCCCTGTACCTGACCCGCCAGTCGCGGATCGCGCTCAACAAGGACATGGACCGCGTGCAGCGCGTTTTCCTGGTCACAGGACATTGCTGCGACGAGACCTTCCTCGAGCGCGAGCATCCTGACCTGCTGGTGGCGCAGCTCGACGGGGAAGCGGGCGACGTACTGCTCGCGCCGTTCCCGGTCTACGACGGCGTTCCCGCGACCGACGCCGGCCGGATCTATCTCGTCGACCCGCTCGGCAATCTCGTGCTCAGCTACGCGGCCACGGCGCCCGACAAGGCGTTGCTGACGGACCTGAAGAAGCTGCTGCGCCTGTCGCACATCGGATGAGGGGAGACGCCAGCAGCATGGACCGCAGGCCCTCGAGTCCGCGATCCGCGCCGATGCCATTTGTAATGAGATGAACCGATGACCCTGGTCAATTTCCGCCGCCTCTGCCTGTTGGGCACGCTTCTAGCGCTGTGCGTCATCGTGCTCGGCGCCTGGGTACGCCTCAGCGACGCGGGCCTGGGCTGCCCGGACTGGCCGGGCTGCTACGGTCACCTGACCGTCGGCGAGGCCGTGCAGAACGCCGAGCGCGCAAATGCTGCCTATCCGGACCGGCCGCTCGAGGCCGACAAGGCGTTCAAGGAAATGGTGCATCGCTATCTGGCAGCGGGACTCGGGCTGCTGATCGTAGTGATCGCCACGATCGCGTTCCGCAACCGCCACAACCGCGCACAACCCGTCCGCCTGCCCGCCGCGCTCGTGCTGCTGGTGGTCTTCCAGGGCCTGCTCGGCATGTGGACCGTCACGCTGCTGCTGAAGCCGGCCGTCGTGTCAGCTCACCTGCTGGGCGGACTCATGACGATGTCGCTGCTGTGGTGGCTGGCGCTGCCCTCGCGACCACAACACTCCCGGGGCGAGCAGCAGCGACTGCGAACCTGGAGCGTCATCGGGCTGCTCGTGCTGGCAGTACAGATATCCCTCGGCGGCTGGGTGAGCACGAATTACGCGGCGCTCGCCTGCCCGGATTTCCCGACCTGCCAGCTGTCGTACTGGCCGGAGATGGACTTCCGCGATGCCTTCGTGCTCTGGCGGGGCCTGGGAATCGACTACGAAGGCGGCGTGCTCGATCACCCGGCACGCGTCGCCATCCACTACACACACAGGCTGGGAGCGATAGTGACCGCGGTCGTGCTGGGCTGGCTGGCCTGGCTCGCGATCCGGCAGGGCCGCTCCTCTGCCATGCGCAGCAGCGGCGTCGCACTCGCGCTCGTGCTGGCGCTGCAACTCATTCTCGGGCCCACCATGGTGCTGAAGACCCTGCCGCTGCCGCTGGCCACAGCCCACAACGCGGTGGCTGCGCTGCTGGTTCTCGCCGCTGTCGCGGTGCTTCGGTTCGCCTGGACGACGCGGGCTGACGTCCTTCGCAGGTAAGATGACTGAATCGCCGATCACGGACCCCGACGTGTCGCAATCGCGCCAGGCTGAGCTCGCCTCCTCCCGTGCCACGAACTGGCGCGATTACCTCGAACTCGGCAAGCCCCGGGTCGTTGCGCTGATCGTATTCACGGCGGCCGTCGGAATGTTCCTCGCGGTGCCAGGCCTGCCGCCGCTCGACGCGCTGGTGTTCGGCATGCTCGGCATCGGGCTCGCTGCATCGAGTGCAGCGGCGATCAACCATGTACTCGATCGTCGCTACGACGAGAAGATGGCGAGGACCGCCCGGCGACCCATCCCGACCGGCCACGTGAGCACCGGCCAGGCCATCACGTACGCGGCGATACTCGGTACGCTCTCGATGCTGGTGCTCTGGCTCCTGGTAAACCCGCTGACCGCTGGCCTGACGTTCGCATCGCTGATCGGCTACGCGATCCTCTATACGGTGTGGCTCAAGCACGTGACGCCGCAGAACATCGTCATCGGGGGCGCGGCCGGCGCCGCGCCGCCGGTGCTCGGCTGGGCCTCGGTGACCAACAGCATCGACCCCCATGCGCTGCTGCTGTTCCTGATCATCTTCGTCTGGACCCCGCCGCACTTCTGGGCGCTCGCCATCGCCCGCCGCGACGACTATGCGCGGGCAGGCATCCCGATGCTGCCCGTCGCCTACGGCGTCGAATTCACCCGGCTGCACATCCTGCTCTACACGATCCTGCTCTTCATAGTCAGCCTGCTGCCCTACCTGACGGGAATGAGCGGGCTGCTGTACCTTGCGGCCGCCGTCGTGCTCGGCGCGGCCTTCCTGCGCTACGCCGTCGTCCTGAGGCGACCGCAAGCCGCCTCGCACCTGCCAATGAAGGTCTTCCGCTATTCGATCAATTACCTGATGCTGCTGTTCGCCGCCCTGCTGATCGACCACTACTTCCTGATCCGGGTCTGATTTCTACGGCCGGACACCGCGACTGCGGTTTATCGACCAGGCAAGCGAAGCTAATCTGGAGACCATGCGCGCGCATCCTCGCCGCTTTGACCGTGCAGGCAGACGCCGGCGGCAGTCGGCCGTCCGGCTGATCACGGTCGCGTGGCTCGCGACACTGCTCACAGCGGGAATCGCCGTCCGCGCTGACGAGGCGGAGGACCCGCCACCGCCGCAGGCCGCCGAGCAGGATCAGGTTGCCGAGCTCGGGGACCCCCCGGTACCGCAGGCCCCGGAGCAGGATCAGGCTGCCGAGACCCAGGGATCGCGCCTCGCGCCCTGTCCAGAGCTGGCCGACGACCAGGAGATGCTGGAGAAGATGCGCACAGGCGTTGAGCGCAGCGTCTGCGTCACCGCCTGGCGCGTGGACACGTTCTTCGGCAACCGGGAAGACGAGGAAATCGTCGAGGCGCGAGCCGTCCACGGCCGCCTGCGGGTGGGCCTGGTATGGGACGAACGGGACGGGCTGGACCAGGAGCTGCGCCTGCGGGCGACCTTTCCCACGCCGCTGCTCGACCGGCAGCTGAAGGCCATCGTCGGCCGGGAGACCGACGAGGAGTTCATCGAGGACGCGCCGCGCGAGTTCGCGGAAAGCTCGCTTTTCGGGACCGACCAGCAGGACACGAGCTGGCTGTTCGGCTTCGGCTACGATCCGATCCGCGGACGCCGCAGCCGGCTGAGCCTCGGCGTGGGGCTGAAGCTGCAGTCGCCGCTCAACCCGTACGTCAAGGCGAGCTACCGCTATCTCGCCGAGCCCGTGGACGAGTTGATGGTCAGGCTGCGGCAGACCGTGTTCTGGGAGAACGAGGAGGGGTTCGGCACCAGCAGCCGGGTCGATGTCGAGCGGCTGCTCGCTGAGGGCCGGCTGCTGCGCTGGAGCAATTTCCTGAAGCTCTCGGAGGACACCGATGGACTCTACTGGAACACGGGCTTGACGCTGTACCAGAGGGTCGGCGAGATGCGCGCGGTCGCGCTGCGCGGATCGGTGCGCGGCGAGACGGGCCGCGACGTCAACCCTGTCGAATACAAACTGCTCACGATCTACCGCCAGCGCTTCCTGCGCGACTGGCTGTTCATCGAGTTCCGTGGCGGTGCCGGCTGGCTGCGCAAGAGTCAGGGACGAGCCACGCGAACTGGTGCCGCAGGTCGGCGTGATATTCGAGATGGTGTTCGGCCAGCATCCCGGCCAGCGCGCGCTCGCCGGCGGCGAGTAGCGACGATGCACGTTCCATTGCAGGGCGAGCGGCTGCGACCGCTCAGTGCAGCGCCCAGGTAACCGAGGCGACGGATGAGCAGGCGCAGCCATTTCGCGGCACCGATGCTGCTCGGGATCTCGGTCGCGATGATCGCCTATGCGTCGCTCTACCCGTTCCGGCTGTCGCCCGAGGTCCGCTCCATCGCCGAAGCGCTGTCGACGCTCGGCTGGGCCCGCGCCTCGCGGGCCGACATGTTCAACAACGTACTGCTGTACCTGCCCTTCGGGTTCTGCATGTCACTGATCGTCGAGCCCCGTTTCGGCAGGCTGCAGGGAATCCTCGCTGCGCTGGTCGGCGGCCTGCTGCTCTCGCTCGGCATGGAACTGGCCCAGGCTTCGATCGCGCCACGCGTACCGAGCCTGACCGACCTGTCGCTGAACATCGCCGGTGCGCTCGCAGGCGGCGTCGCCGGATCCGCCTGGCAGGCGCTGGGCGGGCGGATGACGCCCAAATTCGCCCCGAAGGGCCGCTCGGGCGCTGTCGCACTCGCCATCCTGGTGCTGTGGTTCGTCGCACGGCTGTGGCCCCTGATCCCGGACCCGTCGCTGCGCCAGCTCAAGCAGGCGGCGCGACCGCTGTTCACTCCGCGGCTGGACCTCACCGAGCTGAGCGGCTTCTTCGTGGGCTGGCTGGTCGTGGCACAGGCGGTGTTTCACCTCGCCCGGCAGCAGCGTGCGGTGGACGGCTTCCTGGTCGTGATCGCGGCCGTGCTGGTGGGCCGGACGGTGATCGCCGGCAACACGCTGATCGTCGCGGAACTGGCGGCGCTCGCGCTGCTGCTGCCCGCGCTGGTAATGCTGAGCCAGCTCGAGGACCGCGCCCGCTCCACGCTGATCGCGGCTACGCTGGGCCTGTGGCTCGCCTGGTCGGCGCTGCGCGGCCTCGATCGCGGATCCGGTCCCCAGATGGATCTCGAGCGGCTCTCGCTCTGGCTGATGCAGGAGTCGCCGCCCGTACCACAGCTCGCCGCGAAGGCTTTCGCCTACACGTCGCTGGCCTGGCTGCTGGCCGTGGCGGGACTGCGACCCCGCGTCGCAGCGAGCCTGATGATCGTATTCGTCACGCTGCTTTGCCTGCTGCAGGCGGGCGTCGCCGCGCCCACCTATGGTTGGCTGGACTTCGTCCTGGCGCTCATCGGCGCCCTGCTGGTTGCGCGCTGGATGCCGACTCAGGCCGGACGCTCCTCGAGCAGCGTCGCCTGACGCAGCGCCGGGCCCTGCTGCACGAGGGCGGCTCGCTTCGACCGGTGCCCTGCTAAAATCGGCGGACTCCCATGGACGTATCCCACATCCTGGAGCCGCTGAACGACGCTCAGCGGCAGGCGGTCACTGCGCCGCTGGCCCCGACACTGGTGCTCGCCGGTGCCGGCAGCGGCAAGACGCGGGTGCTCACGCACCGCGTGGCCTGGCTTGTGCAGGTGGAAAACGTCTCGCCGACCGGCATCCTGGCCGTGACGTTCACCAACAAGGCCGCAGGCGAGATGCGCGGCCGCATCGAGTCGCAGCTCGAGCTGCCCGCCGCGCCGCTGTGGATAGGCACCTTCCACGGCATATCGCACCGGCTGCTCCGGCTGCACTGGCGCGAGGCCGACCTGCCGCAGGGATTCCAGATCATCGATGCCGAGGACCAGCAGCGCCTGGTCAGGAAGCTCGTCCGCGGCCTCGGGCTGGACGACTCCCGCTGGATCCCGAAGGAGATCTGCTGGTTCATCAACGCTCAGAAGGACGAGGGCCTGCGCCCGAAGGACATGAAGGACGACGGCGATCCGACGCGCCGGCAGATGATCCGTCTCTTCGAGGCCTATGAGGAGACCTGCCGGCGCAGCGGGGTCGTGGACTTCGCCGAGCTGCTGCTGCGCAGCTACGAGTTGTGGCGCGAGGTGCCGGGGCTCGCCGAGCACTACCGCTCGAGATTCGGGCATGTCCTGGTGGACGAGTTCCAGGACACGAACGCGATCCAGTACGCCTGGATGAGGGCGCTGGTGGGCGAGCAGAGCATTCCGTTCGTGGTCGGCGACGACGACCAGTCCATCTATCGCTGGCGCGGCGCCCGGGTCGAGAACCTGCAGCGCTTCCGACGGGACTTCCCGGGCGTGCAGCTCTTTCGCCTCGAGCAGAACTATCGTTCGACCGGCACGATCCTGGCAGCGGCCAACGCAATCATCGCCAACAACGGCGGGCGCATCGGCAAGAAGCTGTGGACCCTGGACGGCAAGGGCGAGCCGATCCGCCTCTACCGGGCCTGGAACGAGCGCGACGAGGCGGAGTTCGTCGTCGACCGGATCCGCGACTGGACGGCACGGGGCGGCAAGCGGCGGGAGACCGCGATACTGTATCGCTCCAACGCCCAGTCGCGCGTGTTCGAGGAGTACCTGCTTGCGGCCCGCATCCCCTACCGCGTGTACGGGGGCCTGCGCTTCTTCGAGCGGGCTGAGATCAAGGACGCGCTCGCGTATCTGAGGCTGATCGCGAACCGGGACGACGACCCCTCCTTCGAGCGCGTGGTCAACCTGCCGACACGCGGCATCGGCGCGCGTACGCTCGAGGTCCTGCGGGAGTATGCCCGTGCGAACGCAACCTCGCTGTGGCGCGCCTCGGGAGCGTGCATGTCGGAACTCGGCAGCCGCGGGGCTGCGAGCCTGCTCGCGTTCCTGCAGCTGATCGAGCGGCTGGACCAGGAAACCGGCCGATTGCCGCTGCACGAGCAGGTCGACCACGTCGTCCAGGCAAGCGGACTCGCCGGGCACTACCGCAAGGAGAAAGCTGACCGCGGCGAAGCGCGGCTAGAGAACCTCGAGGAGCTGGTCAGCGCGGCCCGCGGCTTCGAGCCCGAGGACGACTCGATGCCACCGCTCGCGGCGTTCCTCTCGCACGCTGTGCTGGAGTCCGGGGAGGGGCAGGCGGAGGAATGGGAGGACTGCGTGCAGATGATGACGCTGCACTCCGCCAAGGGCCTGGAGTTTCCGCTGGTGTTCCTCTGCGGCCTCGAGGACGGCCTGTTTCCGCACCAGAGGTCGATCGTGGACATGGAGGGCCTCGAGGAGGAGCGGCGCCTGTGCTACGTCGGCACGACCCGCGCGATGCGCCAGCTCTACCTCACCTATGCGGAACAGCGCAGGATGCACGGCGTCGACAGCCATGGCGCACCATCGCGGTTCATTGCCGAGATTCCCGCTGAACTGATCGAGGAGGTCCGGCCGCGGATCCAGGTCTCCCGGCCCACCCACGTCCCGCAGCGGCACGGCCCGGGCTCGCGCGCGCAGCGATTCGTCGACGAGGAGCCGGGCGGCCTCAGGCTCGGCCAGCGCGTGCGCCACCAGAAGTTCGGCGACGGAGTCGTGCTGAACCTCGAGGGCCACGGCGCCCATGCCAGGGTGCAGGTGAACTTCGAGCGCCAGGGCACGAAGTGGCTGATGATGGGCTATGCCAACCTCGAGGTCGTCTGAGCGCTAGAATGGGCGCCGGACCGGTCCCTGAATCCATGCACACCGCTGTCCCGACGGTACCGCATCCTGCAGGTCACGCGCAGTGAAGATCATCATCCTTGGGGCGGGCCAGGTCGGCCGTACCGCTGCTTATCACCTCGCTCGCGAGGAAGCGAACGACGTCACGGTCGTGGACACCAACGGTGCGCTGCTGCGCGACCTGCAGGACCGGCTGGACCTGCGGACCGTAGAGGGGAACGGCGCCTACCCCAGTGTGCTCGGGCGGGCTGGCGCGGCCGACGCCGACATGGTGATTGCGCTGACGAACAGCGACGAGACCAATATGGTCGCCTGCCAGATCGCCTGGTCGCTGTTCAAGGTGGAAACCAAGATCGCAAGAATACGTGCGCTCGACTACACCACGCGCCAGGGCCTGTTCTTCGACACGGACCAGCCCCCGAGCGAGCCCGGCGTCGGGTTTGCGGTAGACGTGTACATCAGTCCCGAGGAGGTCGTCACCCGCCACATCGAGCGGCTGATCCGGTACTCGGGCGCGCTGCAGGTGCTCGACTTCGCCGATGGCAGGGTGCGCCTTGTGGGTCTCAGAGCCGTGCGCGGCGGCCTGCTGGTCGGCCAGCAGCTGCGCAACCTGCGTGATCACCTGCCGAAGGTGGATTCACGCGTCGCGGCGATCTACCGCTCCGGTCGCAGCATCCTCCCCGACGGCGACACGGTGGTGCAGGAAGGCGACGAAGTGTTCTTCGTGGCTGCGACCGACGACATCCGCAAGGTCATGTCGGAGATGCGCAGGGTCGAGGATTCGGTGAAGCGCGTCGTGATCGCCGGTGGCGGAAACATCGGCCTGCGGCTCGCCCAGCGCATCGAGGATCGCTACCAGGTAAAGCTGATCGAGCGAAACCCTGAGCGGGCCCGCAGGATCGCCGAGGTGCTGCGCAACACGGTCGTGCTGCACGGCGATGCCGCCGACGAGGAGTTGCTGGTCGAGGAGAACATCGACAGCGCGGACGTGTTCTGCGCCGTGACCAACGACGAGGAGGCCAATATCCTCTCGGCCATGCTCGCCAAGCACCTCGGTGCGCACCGGGTCATGGCGCTGATCAACCGGCCCGCCTATGCCGAGCTGATGCAGAGCCAGAGCGACGCCATCGACGTGGCGATTTCGCCGCAGACGGTCACGATCGGCACCGTGCTTGCGCACGTACGGCGCGGCGACGTAGTGCGCGTGCACTCGCTGCGCCGCGGAGCGGCGGAAGCGATGGAGGCCATCGCGCACGGGCCACGCGGCGGCCGGGTCGTCGGCCGCCGGGTCGAGGAGATCCCGCTGCCCGCAGGCGCGACGATCGTCGCGATCGTGCGTGAAGACAAGGTCATCATGGCTCACCACGACACCGTGGTCGAAGCCGACGACCACGTCATCGTGTTTCTCACCGACCGCCGCCACGTCGAAGCCGTGGAGAAGCTTTTCCAGGACTGAGCCGAATCAGGTCGCGATTCCGGCGTCCCGTCGGAGAACAAGCGGCCCGGCAGCCCGGCAGCCATGCGCAGTCATCTCAATCTCGGCGTAATCCGCCGCATCCTCGGCCTGCTGCTGGCGGTGTTCAGCGTGAGCATGCTGGCGCCCGCTGCGGTCTCGCTCTACTACCGGGACGGACAGGCGGAGCTTTTCATCGAGGCGTTCCTGATCGTTCTCGCGGTCGGGATGCTGATGTGGTTTCCGGCCCGCAGGCGCCACGGCGAGCTTCGGCTGCGGGACGGGTTCCTGGTCGTCGCGCTGTTCTGGTGCGTGATCGGCCTGGCGGGCGCCGTGCCGTTCGTGCTCGCCGACGATCCGAGGATGACCGTGAGCCAGGCGGTCTTCGAGTCCGTGTCCGGCTTCACTACGACCGGCGCGACGGTACTCACCGGACTCGACGCGCTGCCGCGCTCCATCCTCTACTACCGCCAGCAGATCCAGTGGCTGGGCGGGATCGGGATCGTGGTGCTGGCGGTCGCGCTGCTGCCGCTGCTCGGCATCGGCGGCATGCAGATGCTCAAGGCCGAGACGCCCGGACCGATGAAGGACACGAAGCTGACGCCACGCATCACGGGCACGGCCAAGGCGCTGTGGGGCGTGTACCTGGTGATCACGCTGGCGGGCGTGCTGGCGTACTGGCTGGCCGGCATGTCTCTGTTCGACGCCGTGGGTCATTCGTTCGCCGCCGTATCGACCGGAGGCTACTCGACCCACGATGCCAGCATCGGGTACTTCGACAGCGCCAGCGTCGAACTGGTCACGATCGTGCTGATGGTGCTGGGCGGCGCGAGTTTCTCGCTGCACTTCCTCGCCTGGCGTTATCGTCACGTTGGCGACTACTGGCGCGACGAGGAGTTCCGCGCCTACGTCGCGATCCTGCTCGCGACCACGCTGTTCACGACGGTCGTGCTGGTGCTGACGGGTGCCCATGCGGACCCGGCCGAAGCGGTCCGCTCGGCGCTTTTCCATGCCGTGTCTGTCCAGACCAGCACCGGCTTCACGACCGAGGACTTCTCGCTCTGGCCCGGGATGCTGCCGACGCTGCTGATCTTCACCAGCTTCGTCGGGGGTTGCGCCGGCTCGACCGGCGGCGGCATGAAGGTGATCCGGTGGCTGCTCGTCACGAAGCAGGGCAGCCGCGAGGTCAGCCGGCTGATCCATCCGAGCGCGGAAGTGGTCGTGAAGCTCGGCGGACGACCGATCGACTCGCGCGTGATCGAGGCCGTCTGGGGGTTCTTCGCCATCTACCTGATCGTCTTCACGCTGCTGATGCTTGCGCTGATGGGCACGGGCGTGGACCAGGTCACGGCCTTCAGCGCAATCGCGACGTGCATGAACAACCTCGGGCCGGGTCTCGGCGAGGTTGCGACGAATTTCCAGGCAATGAATGCGGCCGGCGAGTGGTTGTGTACACTCGCGATGCTGCTAGGCCGGCTCGAGATCTTTCCGCTGCTGGTGCTCGTGAGCCCGGCCTTCTGGAGGGGCTGAGCGCCTGCCGGCTGCGCCGAGGATGCAAGCCCGGGACTGAGGATGAGTTTCGCCGCGATCCAACGAATTCTCGGGCTGCTGCTGATGGTCTTCAGCCTGACGATGCTGCCGCCGGTCGGCGTGTCGTATTTGTATCGTGACGGCAGCCACGGCGCCTTCCTGACGGCTTTCCTGGTGCTGCTCGCGATCGGCACGCTGGTCTGGTACCCGGCTCGGCGGGACCGGCGCGACCTGCGACTGCGCGACGCGTTCATGGTCGTGGCCCTGTTCTGGGTCGTACTCGGCACGGCCGGGGCGCTGCCGCTGGTGATTTCTCCGAAACCCGTCGTTTCCGTCACTGACGCGGTCTTCGAGTCGATCTCGGGACTCACGACGACCGGGGCCACCGTGCTGACGGGGCTGGAATATCTGCCGCGCTCCATTCTGTACTACCGCCAGCAGATGCAGTGGCTGGGCGGCATGGGCATCGTGATCCTGGCCGTGGCGCTGCTGCCGATGCTCGGGGTCGGAGGCATGTCGCTGTACAAGGCCGAGACGCCCGGGCCGGTCAAGGACTCGAAACTCACGCCCCGCGTCACGCAGACCGCGCAGATGCTGTGGGTCGTCTACCTGACGATCACGGTGGCCTGCGCGGGAGGCTACTTCCTGGCCGGCATGGACTGGTTCGACGCGATCGGGCACGCATTCTCCACGGTCTCGATCGGCGGGTTCTCGCACTACGACGCAAGCCTCGGTCACTACGACAATCCCGCGATCGAAGCGGTCGCGATCCTGTTCATGCTGATCGGCGCGACGAACTTCGCGCTGCACTTCACGGCCTGGCGAAGCGGCCGATTCGGCGCGTACTTCAGTGACCCGGAGTGCGTCGCGTTCCTCAAGTTCATGGCCACGATCAGCTTCATCACGGTGGCCTACCTGCTGATCGACGGCGACTACGAGGACACGCTGGAACTCGCGATGGACGGCACGTTCCAGGCCATCTCCGTCGGCACCACATCGGGCTTCACCACATCGCACTATCACCACTGGCCCGGCGCGCTGCCCGTGCTGCTGATATTCGCGTCGTTCGTCGGCGGCTGCGCGGGCTCGACCGCCGGAGGGATGAAGGTGATCCGCGCGCTGCTGCTGATGAAGCAGGGCCGCCGCGAGGTCTTCAGGCTGGTGCATCCCAACGCGATGATGCCGATCCGCATCGGTGGACGCGCAGTCCCGGCGCGGGTCATTGACGCGGTGTGGGGGTTCTTCGCCGTCTATGTCGGGTCCTTCGCCGTGCTGTTGCTGCTGCTGATGGTGGCGGGCCTCGACCAGGTCAGCGCCTTCTCCGCGATCGCGGCGACGCTGAACAACCTCGGGCCGGGCCTCGGCGAAGTGGCGCAGAACTATGCGTCGCTGAACGCGTTCGAGAAGTGGGTCTGCGTGCTGGCGATGCTGCTCGGCCGGCTCGAGATCTTCACGCTGCTGATACTCTTGACCGCCACCTACTGGCAGAAGTGAGCTGAAGATGGCTCGTTCGAAGCGCTCCAGGGCGACTCGCCGGCGCTGGCAAAAGGGTTTTGCTGTCCTGCTGCTGTTGCTGCTGATCGCGGGGATCGTGATCGTGGCCGTGCTCGGTCACCGCATCACCTCGCAGTTCGAGGGTCGGCGCTGGACGCTCCCGGCGCGGGTCTATGCACAGCCGCTGGACCTCTACGTCGGGCAGTCGCTTTCTGCCGAGCGGTTCACCGAGGAATTGCGGCGACTGGGGTATCTGTCGTCCGAGACCACCGACCGTCCCGGGACGTACCGGCGCAAGGGGGGACGCGTCGACGTGCACCTGCGCGAGTTCCGCTTCTCGGACGAACTCCAGCCCGCTCAGTCGCTGCGCCTCGATTTCAGCGGCGGCACGATGAGCTCGCTGCGCGACTCACGGGGCAGCGACGTGCCGGTTGCGCGGCTCGATCCGCTGCTGATCGGCAGCATCTTCCCGACGCACGGCGAGGACCGGATAGTGGTCTCCCCGGGCGAGGTGCCGCCGCTGCTGCCGGAGGCCCTGAAGGCGGTCGAGGACCGCAAATTCGACCAGCATTTGGGCGTGGATCCGCTCGCGATCATGCGGGCACTGTTCGCCAACATCCGCGCCGGCCAGGTCGAGCAGGGCGGCAGTACTCTCACCCAGCAGCTCGTCAAGAGCTACTTTCTCGACAGTCGCCGGACGCTGCGCCGCAAGGCCGAGGAAGCGGTGATGGCCATCATTCTCGAGGCCCGCTTCGACAAGGCGGACATCATGAATGCGTACATCAACGAGATCTACCTCGGCCAGGACGGCCGGCGCGCGGTCCATGGCTTCGGCCTCGCCAGCCAGTTCTACTTTGGCAAGCCGCTGAGCGAACTCGACCTGCACGAAGTCTCGCTGCTGGTCGCGATCGTCCGCGGACCCTCCTATTACGATCCACGGCGTCATCCAGAGCGAGCCATTGAGCGGCGCAACCTCGTGCTGCGCCTGCTGGCGGAACAGCAGGTCGTCAGCGTCGAGCAGGCCGAGGCGGCCGCGAGCCGGCCGCTGGGGGTGACCGGCAGCGTGCGCCGGGGCGGCAGTTTCTTCCCGGCCTTCCTGGACCTGGTTCGGCGGCAGCTGCGGCGTGACTATCGCGAGGAGGACCTGACGGAAGCCGGTCTGACGGTGTTCACGACGCTAGACCCGCTGCTGCAGGAGAAGGCCGAGGCCGCGCTGACCGCGGAACTCAAGCGGCAGGACGGGTCGAAGCGCGAGGAGGCCCACGGGCTCGAGGGTGTCGTGGTCGTCACCTCGCCGCAGACGGGCGAGGTCACCGCGATGATCGGCGGCCGCCTCGCCTCGATGGACGGGTTCAACCGCGCACTCGATGCCCGCCGACCGATCGGCTCGCTGGCCAAGCCGCTCGTTTACCTTGCGGCGCTCGAAAGCGGCGCATTTACGGCGGCGAGCATCGTCCAGGACGAACCGGTGCAGCTGAAGCTGCCGAACGGCCAGCTCTGGGAGCCGAACAACTTCGACAAGCGCTCCAACGGGCCGGTCACGATCGTCGAGGCACTCACACGATCACTGAATCTCGCGACCGTGAACCTCGGGCTCGAGGTCGGGCTCGATCGAATCGCGCAGACCTTCCAGGACCTCGGGCTCGAGGAGGCGCCGCCGGAATACCCGTCGATGCTGCTCGGGGCCGTCGACCTCAGCCCCATCGAGGTGGCCCAGATCTACAACACGCTCGCGAACGGCGGCTTTCGCTCGCCGCTGCGTGCGGTGCGCGCCGTGGTCGATGAGGCGGGGCAGCCTCTCAGGGCACCCGAGCTCGAGGTCACCCAGGCTGCGTCGGCGGAGGCGGTATACGCACTCGATCGCATGCTGATCGAAGTGATGGAACGTGGCACGGGCCGCACGGCGAGGCAACAGCTGCCAGGCAACCTGGTCGTCGCGGGCAAGACGGGTACCTCGAATGATTACCGCGACAGCTGGTTCGCTGGTTTTTCCGGCACGCACCTGATCGTGGTCTGGGTCGGCCACGATGACAATTCCCCGACCGCGCTGACGGGCACGACCGGCGCGCTGCCCGTCTGGACGAAGCTGATGGCGTCGATCGATACCAGCGCCTTCGAGCCGCTGATGCCCGAGGACATGGAGGACCGCTGGATCGACTACTACACGGGCAGGGAGACCTCGCCGATCTGTGCTGGTTCAGCCTTGAGCCTGCCGTTCACGATCGGCGCGAGGCTCGAGCCCAGCGAGAGCTGCCTGCCGGGTGATTCTGTCGAGGATGAGACCGACCAGCTGCTTCGACCGTCGCCGGCGGATGCCGTCGAGCGACGCCGCCGTTACAAGCAGCCTTGATCTGGGGGCCAGCGGGGCCGGAGAATCGCAGGCCCGATTGACAGAGGGCCAGGCGGCGGGCATCCCGTTCCCGGCCAAGGCGTTCCCGATGCGTGTATTGCGATGCCTGCTGCTTGGCCTGCTGCTTCTGAACGGAGCGTGCTCGATTGCCCCGTTCAAACCGGAGTCCCCGGCGGCATCGACCAGCGGGGCTTCCCAGGGCCGGGCGGCGGGCTCAGCGCCGGAGCTCGAATCGGTCAAGGAACCCGTGGGGGGGATGCTGCCCGGGGATGATCTGCAGATCCAGGCTCCGGCGCCGATGCCGCTGCCGAGGGAGCGTCCGGCGGCGGCCCCGGCCACGCTGAAGCCTGCCAGCCAGGCACTCGTGAGCCAGGCCCAGGCGCAGCGGCGCAAGGGGGACCTGCCCGGGGCGAACGTCTCGCTCGAGCGTGCGCTGCGCATCGAGCCCAACAATCCGCTGCTCTGGATAGAAATGGGCCGTCTGCGCATGGACCAGGGCAATCTGCCTCAGGCGGAGAGCATGGGCCGCAAGGCCCTGGCCATGTCGGTCGGAGACGACCGCACGCAGTCCGAGGCCTGGCAGCTGATCGGCGAGTCACTGAAGGCGCGCGGCAAGAATCCCCAGGCCGAGGAAGCCTTCGAGCGCGCGCGCGAACTCTCGCCTCTCTGAGCCTGCCGGGGAGCCGGCATGCGGCCGCCGGGCCTTGTACGGCTCGGCGTGCGGTGATCCGCTGCCGCAGGCGTGAGATAAGCTTCCTTTCGACAGACGGCCAGACTATCGGCCCACGATGTCTTACTTTACAGGGGCTGATGGGTCATCTAGACGAACTTTATTGACAACAGATTCGCCTAGTGCCGATTACAACATCCCACAATTGGCGCAATTATCGCAAAAATTCTGAGGGCCTTCCGCAATACAGGCTGCACTTGGAGTCATTGTGGGCAACAATGTCGATTTGTTGGCCATTATTGTAATCTATGTGGTCTGACGATTATCTTGAGCGATCTTTTTTCATCCATAGTGGCACGATGATCGTCATAGTTCGGAGGTTCGCCTGATGATCGGTCTGCTGCAGCGCGTGAGCCAGGCCTCGGTCCGTGTGGACGGCGACGTCGTCGGCGAGATCGGTCCGGGACTGCTGGTGCTGCTGGCCGTGGAACCCGGGGACGGCCCGGCCGAGGCTGAACGATTGCTCGAGCGGCTGGTCGGATATCGTGTATTCCCCGACTCGGCGGGGCGGATGAACCTGAGCCTCCAGGACACGGAAGGTGGGCTGTTGCTGGTTCCGCAGTTCACGCTCGCCGCGGATACCCGCAAGGGCATGCGGCCGAGCTTCACGACCGCTGCCTCACCCGAGCAGGGCAGGCAGCTGTTCGAATACACCGTGCAGTCGGCCCGGCAGTTGCTCGGCGGGCGGCTCGCCACCGGGCGGTTCGGGGCCGAGATGCAGGTGGACCTGAGGAACGAGGGCCCGGTCACGTTCCTGTTGCGTGTGCCCCCGGCGTCCACGGGGGCTTGAACCCTTTATTCGCGTATCATCGCGATTTGGCCTGATCGCCACCGGAGACCATTTAAATGGGTATCGGCTTTCGAGAATTACTGATCGTTCTGCTGATTGCGCTGGTGCTGTTCGGCGCCAAGAAGCTGCGTAACGTCGGGTCTGACCTCGGCGCCGCCGTCCGCGGCTTCAAGAAGGCCGTCAACGATGGTGACGACGAGCAGACCAAGCAGATCAACGACCTCACCGGCAAGGATGCCGACTTCGCGGAGCGGACCGAGGCGGGCAAGTCCGAGACGAAGACGAGCGCCTGACGACGCGATGTTCGAGGTGGGCTTCACTGAGATCGTACTGATCCTCGGGATCGCCCTGCTGGTGCTCGGGCCCGAACGACTGCCGAAGCTGGCCGCGGACCTCGGTCGCTGGGCGGGCCGGGCGCGCGCGATGGCCCGGCAGTTGCGTACGCAGCTCGAGCAGGAAGTGCAGTACGACCCGCTGAAGGACCAGCCCAAGCCCGCGCAGCAGCCTCCGAAGCCGGCACCGCAACCGGCACCGCAACCCGCCGCCGCCCCGGCTGAACCACCCGCAGAACCTGACAAGCCCGATGAGCCCAGAGCCCAGTGAGTCGGAGCAGCTCGCCGAAGGCACGCTGATCTCGCACCTGCTGGAGCTGCGGCAGCGGCTGCTCCGCGCGATCGTCGCCGTGCTGATCGTGTTCCTTCCGCTCGCGTTCTTTGCGAACGAACTGTTCACGGTCGTCGCGCAGCCACTGGTCGAAAAGCTGCCGGAAGGCACCTCGATCATCGCGACCAGCGTCATCGCACCGTTCATGACGCCGTTGAAGCTCGCGCTGATCATGTCGGTCTTCATCGCGATGCCGTACATCCTCTACCAGGCCTGGGCGTTCATTGCCCCGGGGCTGTACCGCAACGAGAAGCGCTTTGCGATGCCGTTGTTCGCGTCCAGCGTCGTGCTTTTCTACGTCGGCGTGGCTTTCGCCTATTTCATCGTCTTTCCGCTGATGTTCGGGTTCCTGACGAGCTCGGCGCCGGACGGCGTGCGCGTCATGACGGACATGTCGAATTATCTCGACTTCACGATGCTGCTGTTCTTTGCCTTCGGCATGGCTTTCGAGGTTCCCGTGGCCACGGTGCTGCTGGTGGCGACCGGACTGGTGAAGGTCGAGACGCTGAAGAAACACCGCGGCTACATCATTCTCGGCATCTTCGTCTTTGCAGCGTTCCTGACGCCTCCGGATGCGGTTTCGCAGAGCTTCATGGCCGTGCCGATGTACCTGCTCTACGAGATCGGGATCGTACTGGCCCAGTTCCTGACGCGGGACCGGGTCGCCGCCGGCGCACGCGGGGAAACCACGGAATAGCGGACCGGCCCCGATCGGCTGGGACTCGGCGGGCGACGACCGGCCTGGCGCGTTTGATGAACCGGCTGCGGGATCTTGCTCTGGCAGCCCCAAATGGCCGAGACTCTCGGCCTTCGCGCGCCGGTCGGCGCCGCCGGTATCCAGAAGCACAACACCATGGCCGATACTCCCAGCTCCTCGCTCCCCGCCGTCGCCAACGACACCTGGCTCGGGCATCCAAAGGGACTCTTCCTGCTGTTCGCCACCGAGATGTGGGAACGCTTCAGCTACTACGGCATGCGGGCCCTGCTGGTGCTGTCGCTGGTCGCCGGTGTCGAGGTGGCCAACCCCGGTTTCGGCTGGTCGCAGGCCGAGGCGCTGAAGCTCTACGGTCTGTTCACGGGTTTCGTTTATTTCACGCCGCTGATCGGCGGCTGGCTGGCGGACAATTTCCTGGGACAGCGCAAGTCCGTGATCATCGGCGGCCTGGTGATGGCCGCCGGCCAGTTCACGCTCGCGTCGGCCATTCCCGGCAACCTGAGCCTGTTCTACGTCGGCCTGGTGCTGCTGGTGATCGGCAACGGCTTCTTCAAGCCGAACATATCCACGATGGTCGGCGACCTCTACGAAGAGGGCGACTCGCGCCGGGACGGCGCCTTCACGATCTTCTACATGGGCATCAACGCGGGTGCCTTCCTGGCGCCGCTGGTCTGCTCCACGCTCGGCGAAGACCCGACCTATGGCTGGCGCGCCGGTTACTTCGCGGCGGGCGTCGGCATGATCATCTCGGTGATCATCCAGCTGGCGCTGGCCCGGCGCTACCTCGGCGACATCGGCGTCGAGCCGGCTGCGCACCGCGCGCTCCAGAAGAGCGGCGGCAAGAAGGCGCCGCTGACCCCGGACGAGCGGGATCGCCTGCGGGTGATCTTCATGCTGTTCGTTTTCGTGGTGCTGTTCTGGGCTGCGTTCGAGCAGGCCGGCGGCCTGATGAACATCTACGCCAACGAGAAGACCGACCGCATGGTGGGCGCATTCGAGGTTCCGGCCGGCTGGTTCCAGTCGTTGAATCCGTTGTTCATCGTGATCCTCGCGCCGATCTTCTCGATGATGTGGGGCAGCCTCGGCAAGGTGGGCCGCAATCCCAGCACGCCTCGAAAGATGGTGCTCGGCCTGATCCTCACCGGCATCGGCTTCCTGGCCATGGTGGGCGCCGTGTACGAGCAGGCCGCCACCGGCAAGGCGAGCATGTGGTGGCTGGTCATCGCCTACTTCTTCCACACGACCGGCGAGCTGTGCATCTCGCCCGTCGGGTTGTCGATGGTGACCAAGCTCTCGCCGCTGCGGCTCGCGTCGCTGATGATGGGCGTCTGGTTCCTGATCAACTTTGTCGCCAACTGGCTCGCGGGAATCATCGGTTCGTACGCCGAGAGTCTCGGCGAACTGGCCATCTTCGGCGGCCTTGCCGTGACGCTGTTCGTTTTCGCGGTCGTGCTCTGGACGCTGTCGGGCACGCTGGTGCGCTGGATGCATGGTGCAGAAGACGTGAAACACGCCTGAGGAGAGACGGGGCATGTCGAGAATGAAAATCATCGCGGCCGGCGTAGCGCTGGCGATGGGCAGCACCTGCGCGTTCGGCGCAGCGCCCGACGAACCTGCCGATGCGTTCATCGCCCGGATCAGCGACGAACTGCGCGCGCTCGCCGACGAGCTGAACGCAGCGGGCTGGGCCTACTCGACCTACATCACGCCGGACACGGAGTTCCTGAACGCCAAGGCCAGCGAGCGCTTCCTGGCGCATTACTCCACGGTCGTCGACGCATCGACGCGCTACCAGGCCTCGGCGCTGGATCCGCGCACGGCAAGGGCGTTTTCACAGCTGCGACTCGGCGTCGAGACGCCGGCCCCGAAGAACCCCGCCCGGCTCGCGGAGTTCACGCAGATCACGACCCGGCTCGAGGGCATGTACGGCGCCGGAAAGTACTGCCCGCAAGGCCCTGAATCCTGCCGGAGCCTGAACGACCTGGAGAGGGTCCTCGCAGACAGCCGCGACTACCAGGCACTGACGGAAGCCTGGACCGGCTGGCATTCCGTGGCGCGGCCGATGCGCGCCGACTACGCGCGGCTGATCGAGCTCGCCAACGAGGGCGCCCGCGACCTCGGCTACGACGACATGAGCGTGCACTGGCGGGCCGGCTACGACATGAGCCCGAAGCAGTTCTCGGCCGAGGCCGAGCGCCTGTGGAACCAGGTCAGGCCGCTCTACGACCAGCTGCACTGCTACACGCGCGGCAGGCTGGCGAAGCAGTACGGCAGCGACAAGGTACCGGCCGGCCAGCCGATCCCGGCGCAGCTGCTCGGCAACATGTGGTCGCAGCAGTGGGGCGAGATCTACGACCTCGTCGAACCCTACCCGGGAGTCGCGGCGCCCGACCTGGACACGGCGTTGAAGCAGAAGGGCTACGACGCCGTCAAGATGACCAGGTCGGCGGAGGATTTCTATACGTCGATCGGCTTTCCCGCGCTGCCGGAGTCATTCTGGCAGCGCTCGATGCTGACCAAGCCCCGCGATCGCGACGTCGTCTGTCACGCGAGCGCCTGGCACATGGACGGCAAGGACGACGTGCGCATCAAGATGTGCATCGAGCCTACGCAGGACGAGCTGTTCACGATCTATCACGAGCTCGGTCACATCTATTACGACCTCTGGTACAAGGACCAGCCGATCCTGTTCCAGGCCGGTGCCCACGACGGGTTCCACGAGGCGATCGGGGACACGATCAACCTGTCGATGACGCCGGCTTATCTGGCGAAGATCGGGCTCGTGCCGGCCACCGCGCCGAGTCGCGAGGCGGTGATCAACACCCAGATGCGGCTCGCGCTCGACAAGATCGCGTTCCTGCCCTTCGGCAAGCTGATCGACGACTGGCGCTGGCAGGTGTTCTCCGGGCAGATCAGCCCGGCCGAGTACAACGCCTCGTGGTGGAAGCTGCGCACGGACTACCAGGGCATCGCGCCGCCGGTCGCTCGCAGCGAGGCGGATTTCGACCCGGGGGCCAAGTACCACATCCCGGCGAACCGCCCCTACATGCGCTATTTCCTGGCGCACATCCTGCAGTTCCAGCTCCACAGGGCCCTCTGCGATGCGGCAGGCTTCACCGGTCCGCTGCACGAATGCTCCATCTACGGCAACCGCGAGGCCGGCGCACGCTTCGGTGCGATGCTCGCGGCTGGCTCGAGCCAGCCCTGGCCCGACACGCTCGAGAAGCTGACCGGCACCCGGCAGATGGATGCCTCGGCCATCATCGAGTACTTCCAGCCGCTGATGAGCTACCTCGAGGAGCAGAACAAGGGCCAGCAGTGCGGCTGGTGACAGCCTGCGACAGCACCGGAAGGGCCGGCGACTGATGGTCGACCGCGTTCTTCCGGCGCGGCAGGGCGCCGCTGCGCAGGCCAGGAGCCGAAGACAGCATGATTGACAGCGTTCCGCCGCAGATGACTGGCCGGGCGATCGCGCTCGCGATCGTGCTCGCGATGATCCTGGCGGCCGCGAACACCTACCTGGGCCTGTTCGCCGGCATGACCATCGCCTCCGCGATCCCGGCAGCGGTCGTGTCGATGGCGGTACTGAGGTTCCTCGGCGGCGGCACGATCCTCGAGAACAACATCGTCCAGACGGGCGCCTCCGCGGGCTCGTCGATTGCCTCGGGCGTGATCTTCACGATCCCGGCGCTGGTGATCCTCGGGCACTGGGTGGACTTCGAGTACCTGTGGGTGCTGGCCATCGCCGGCCTCGGCGGCCTGCTCGGCGTGCTGTTCTCCGTACCACTGAGGCGGTCGCTGATAGTTGACCAGCAGCTGCCCTTTCCCGAGGGCAAGGCCGCCGCGGAAGTACTCAAGGCCGGTGACAATCCCGAGCAGGGCGTCCGCATCCTGGGACTCGCGGCCATCGGCGGCGGCCTCGCCAAGCTCGCCGCCGGCAGCGGGCTGCGCCTGATCCCGGACACCGCGGCGGCGGCCGGTTTCTGGGGCAAGGCCGTGGCCTATTTCGGCACCAACCTCTCGCCGGCGCTGCTCGGCGTCGGCTACATCGTCGGCCTCAACGTCGGTGTGCTCGTGCTGATCGGCGGCATGATCTCCTGGAACATCGCGATCCCGATCTACAGCGCCTGGTTCCTCGATGGCAATGCAGCGCTCGCGCAGAGCCTGGCCGGCGCAGACGCGGAGACGGTGGCTGGCGCAATCTGGTCGGCACAGATCCGCTACCTCGGCGTCGGCGCGATGCTGGTCGGAGGCATCTGGGCGCTGATCTCGATCCGCGGCTCACTGGTGTCCGGGATCCGCAGCGGCCTCGAGGCTGCAAGAGCGGGTGCCGGGCGCGTGATCGCCCACACCGAGCAGGACCTGCCGATGAAGTGGATCCTGCTCGGGCTGGTGCTGTTCACGGTTCCGCTCGCGCTGCTCTACCAGTCGATCGTCGGCGAGCTGTGGATCAGCCTGCCAATGACGCTGATCATGATCGTCGCGGGATTCCTCTTCACCTCCGTGTCCGCCTACATGGCGGGACTCGTGGGATCCTCGAACAATCCGGTCTCGGGCATCACGATCGCGACGATTCTGTTCTCGGCGGTCGTGCTGCTGGTCCTGATGGGACGCGATGCTGCTCTCGGGCCGGTGGCGGCGATCATGATCGGTGCCGTCGTGTGCTGTGCGGCCTGCATCGGCGGCGACAACCTGCAGGACCTCAAGTGCGGCTACATCGTCGGCGCGACCCCCTGGCGTCAGCAGGTGATGCTGGCGATCGGCGCCGCCTCGAGCGCGCTGGTGATGGCGCCGGTGCTGAACCTGCTGCTGAAGGCCTACGGCATCGGGGTTCCCTCCGCAGAGCATCCGGACCCGCTGATTGCACCGCAGGCGACGCTGATGGCCTCGGTCGCGAAGGGAATCTTCGGCGGCAAGCTGCCGTGGGGAATGATCGCGATCGGAGGACTGATCGGCGCGGCCGTCATCGCCTGGGACCAGTGGCTCGCCAGGCGTGGCTCGAACTTCCGCGCGCCGGTGCTCGCGGTCGCGGTCGGCATCTACCTGCCGCTGGAGCTCGCGGTCCCGATCTTCGTCGGAGGCCTGGTCGCCCACCTGGTCGAGCGCGCACTCCGCGTGCACGGTGAGAACCCGGACACGGAGCGGGCGAAGCGCAACGGCGTGCTGTTTGCGGCCGGCCTGATCACCGGCGAGGCGCTGATGGGAATCGTCATCGCCATTCCGATCGTGCTGTCGGGCCGCGCGGACGTGATCGCGCTCCCGCCCGGCCTGCAATTCGGCGAATGGCTCGGCCTGCTCGTGGTCGGCGTGCTGGCGCTCATGCTCTTCCGGGTCGGAATCCGACGCGCTTGAGCACCGTGCCAGCCACGGCTTTGCGCCGGGCTCGCGAACCGCCGGCTGCGCAAAGCCCCGAAGGACCGTCAGCTCAGCGCTTGGCCGTGAAGATCTCGAGCTTGCCGCTGGAGCCGATCATGCTGGAGGCCGCCCAGGACACCAGGCTCACGACCAGCGCCGTGAGCAAGGCCGTCCAGAACCCGGCGACCTGGAAGCCTGGCACCAGCCATGCCACGAGCGCGACCATCCCCGCATTCAGCACGAGCAGGAACAGGCCCAGCGTGAGAATCGTCAGCGGCAGCGTCAGGATGAAGGCGATCGGGCGCACCAGCGCATTGACCACTCCCAGCACCAGCGCGGCAATCAGCAGCTTCGCCGGCGAGTCGAACGACAAGCCGGACAGCAGGTGGCTCGCGATCCACAGGCCGAGTGCCGAGATCGCCGCGCGCATGAGAAAACCCGTCATGATGTGCTCCTGAGGCCGCGGGTCCCGCAGCCTCTGCCTGCGACGATGGTAAAGGAATCGGCGGGCGGCACAAGCCGCGGGCAGCGCCTCAGGCCGGTCGCTGCAGCCGGCTCTCGACTTCGAGCCTGGTGCGGCGTCCCTCGAGCAGCTCGACGAGCGCGAGCGCGAAGTCCATCGCGGTGCCCGGCCCGCGCGAGGTGACGAGCCGGCCATCGCTGACGACGGGCGCGTCGCTCAAGCTTATCCCCGGCGCCGAATCCGCGCCCAGGAAGCCCGGGAAGCTCGTTGCGGTCCGTCCCTCGAGCAGGCCTGCATGCGCGAGCACCCCCGGCGCGGCGCAGATCGCTGCGACGTAGCGTCCCTGCTGGTCGAAACTGCGCAGCAGCGACAGCACGCGAGGGTCGTTCTTCAGGTGATCGGCGCCGGGCATCCCGCCAGGCAGCACGATCATGTCGAAGGCCTCGTGCTGCAGGTCCTCCAGCAGGCCATCCGCTTCAACGGCAATACCGTGCGAGCCGGTGACTCGAAGACTCGCGAGCGCGGCGGTCTGCACCTCGATGCCGGCTCGACGCAGCAGGTCGATCACCGTGACGGCCTCGATCTCCTCGAAACCCTCGGCCAGAGGAACGATCACGCATGCCATGGGGTGCCTCGCCGGACGCGGCGACGCTCAGCGTTCCCCGACGCGGGCCAGCTGGCCGCCCAGGCGTCGGTCCCGCAGGTATTGCAGCGCCGAGCGGACCATCGGATCGACGCCGGGCGGTGCGGTTGCGTGCGCGGAGGCGCCGCCCTCGCTCGCGGGCATCAGGATGTCCGGTGAAAGGCCCTGGCCGTGTATCGAGGCGCCCGACGGCGTGAGGTACCGCGACGTCGTGAGCTTGATGGCCTGTCCCTGGCTCAGCGGGATGATCGTCTGTACCGAGCCCTTGCCGTAGGTCGCCTGTCCGATCAGCGTCGCGCGTCCGTGGTCACGCAGCGCGCCGGCGACGATCTCGGCCCCGGACGCCGAGTCTGCGTCCACCAGCACGACCATTGGCGCGCCGTGCAGCGCATCGCCTGGCGTCGCGCTCATCCGGAAGCGCGCGTCCAGCCTGCGGCCATCGCCGATCACGATGACCCCCGACTCCAGGAACTCGTCCGCCACGGCCACGGACGACTCGAGCACACCGCCTGGATTTCCGCGCAGGTCCAGTACCAGCCCGTCGAGCCCCGCGCCGTTCGTCTCGACCAGAGCTGCCAGCGCCTTTTGCTGTTCGTCAGCGGTCGCCTCGGTGAACCGCTTGATTCGAAGGTAGCCGTAGCCGTTCTCGAGAATGGCAGAGCTGACCGTCTGCAGCCTTACCTCGGACCGCTCCAGCTCGAACAGCAGCGGCTGCGCGGCACCTTCGCGCCGTACGGCGAGCCTGACGCGCGACCCGGCGAATCCGCGCATGTGCCCGACCGCAGCCGCCAGGTCGTCCGTGGGCACCGGCTCTCCATCCACGGCCAGGATCACGTCGCCCGGACGCAGGCCCGCTCGCGCGGCCGGCGATCCGTCGATCGGCGAAACGACCACGACGAGACCGTCGCGTTCCTCGACCTCGATACCGACCCCGGAGTAGCGGCCGGCCGAGCCGACCTGCATCTCCTGGTATTCCGCGGCGTCCAGGAAATCGGAGTGGGGATCGAGGCTCGCGAGCAGGCCCTCGACGGCGGCCTGCTCCAGCTGTGCCTCGCCGAGCGGCTCGACATAGCTGCTGCGAATGCTCTCGATGACCTCGTCGAGCAGCCGCGGCTGCGAGAGCGCGACCGGCGGCGGGACCTGCGGCGGAGGTTCGCGGTCCGCCAGCACGCCGCGCATCAGCATCAGGCCGGAACCGACCATGGCTCCAGCGAGCAAGGCGACAGCGGTGTGGAATCTCTGGCTCACGCTTGATCCGGTGACTGGCCTCCCGGACCGATATTAGCCCCGACCAGCCCCGCGATCACGCCCTCCAGGGGCACCGGCCGGCCGATCGAGAATCCCTGGCCGAAATCCACGCCCAGCTTCCGGACCAGCCCGTGGATCTGCTCGCTCTCGACGCACTCCGCGACCGTGTGCAGCCCCATGGCCTTTGACAGCTGCACGATCGCGCTCATCATCGCCTGCGAGCGGTCGTCGTCGACGACGTCCCGTACGAAGCTGCCGTCGATCTTCAGGTGCGTCACCGGCAGGGTCTTCAGGTAGGAAAGGGAGCTCAGGCCCCGGCCGAAATCGTCCAGCGCCACGTCGAACCCGAGCTCCCGCAGCCGTCGCATCAACGCCTCCGCCCGGACGATGTTGGCGACCGCCGCGGTCTCGGTGAGCTCGAAGGACAGCAGCTGCGACGGCAGGCCGGTGCTGCGCAGCGCCTCCTCCAGGAAGGACGAGAACTCCTGGTCGCCGAGCGACTGCCCGGATATGTTCACGGCAAAACACACCCGCCGGGCCGCGAGCAGCTTTGCGTTGCTCCGCAGCACGCCGAGGACGTGACTGAGCACCCAGCGATCGATGGCCGGCGCGAGCTGGTAGCGCTCCGCGGCCGAAAGGAACTTCTCCGGCGCGATGCTCTGGCCGCGCTCGTCACGCATCCGCAGCAGCAGCTCGTACTTCGGGCCGCAGTCCATGCCGTTAAGCGGCACGATCGGCTGCGCTTCGAGCAGGAACCGGTCCTCTGCAAGCGCCTGCCGCAGCGTCCCGACCAGCGTCACGTCGGTGTAGCGGCGGACGATGCTCTGGTCGGCGTCCTCGTAGGTCTCGACCCGGTCACGACCACGGTCCTTGGCCGCCTTGCAGGCAATCTCGGCCGCGGCCAGCGCATGCGACAGAGGGTGCTTGCCGTCCACGATCCGTGCGACACCGAAGCTGGCCGTGACCTCTACCGCGCCTTTCTCGACGACGAAGTCGAGCCGGCCGAGGCCTTCCCGCAGGCTTTCCGCGACCTGCTGGGCCGTTTCCAGCGTCGCATCCGGGACGAACAGCGCGAAGCGGTCGCCCGATATCCGGGAGGCGAGCATGCGCGGCGCGAGGTTCCGGCGAATGACCTCCGCGACCTTTACGATGACCTCGTCGCCGACGTGCATGCCGAGGTTCTCGTTGAGCACGTGCATGCGGTCGAGGTCCACGTAGACCACGCAGTGACTGCCCTGGATCGCCTCGGGCGTCAGCAGCGCCTGGGCGCGCTTCTCGAAAGCCGGCCGGGTCAGCAGTCCGGAGGCCGGATCGTAGGCGTTCAGCAGCACGTAGGCGACGCGTCGTGCCAGCAGCTCGACGATCCGCACCTGTCGCAAGTCGAAGTCAGGAGCTGACGGCGGCTTGAACAGCACCAGCAGGCCGAGCACGCGCTGCGCACCGTGCATCACCGGGCAGGAGATGATCTTGTAAGGGACCGGGCCGAGCTGGCCACCGGCGCTGGGCTTGTTGGCGGTCATCGTCTGCCGGTGCAGCTGCGTCCATGCAAGCAGATGGCGATGGGTGCGCGTCAGCACCTCCGCACCGACCCGTGGCGAGGTGCCCTCGCCGGTCCGGCAGACTGCAATGTTCTTCTCTGGAATCAGCAGCGCCCCGACCGCGCAGCCGAGATGATCCACGCAGCCCTGTACCAGCTGCGCGAAATCGTCCTGGGAGTCACCGCCGACGGCCTCGTCCTGCGCTGCGCCGAGCAGCAGTTCCAGGTCACGGTCGCGCAGACTGAGGCTGCGCTGCAGGTCGCCGATGCTGTACTGCGAGCCCAGTTCCCGCTGCAGGCAGACCAGCGCGGGCCGCAGCATTCCCTGCACCAGCGCGAACGGGCGGGCATCGCCGCGCGCGTGGGACTCTCGGCTGAGCAGTCCGACTGCGCCGAGCAAGGTTCCTTCGGCGTCGCGCAGCAGGAACACATAGGCCGCATGGTCGCGGTCGGTCGGCTCGCAGAGCCCTTCGTAGTGCTCGTCGGACGCGAGGTCCCGGGTCAAGGCATCGCCGACGAGCTCCTGCAGCGCCGGAGATTCCTGCCCGTCGTTCAGCCAGACCGGCAGCCCCACCCGGTCGTAGATGGCAATGGACTGTGCCCGCGGCATCAGCATCTTGATGAGCTGGCCGTAGGGATCCAGCGAAGTCGCGCTCATCGGCAGCGGCGTGCCGCTCAGCGCTTCGGCGTGCTGCATTCCGGGGGTCCTTACACTGGTCCGGTGGCTGCGGTTTGGACATAAATGTTCCCCGATGCCGGGCCGCGAAACCCGGAACTGCGCCGCAGTTCGCTCAACGAGCTGCCGCTCGCGACGGGGCCCTCAGGGGGCTGCTGGACGTAATCCAGCGCCTAGCGCTTCTTGAGCCAGTTCTCCGGGTTGACCGGTTCCCGGCCACGGCGAACCTCGAAGTACAACGCCGGCTGATTGCTGCCACCGGAATCACCGACCGAGCTGATGACCTCGCCGGCGTCCACCCTGTCCCCGGGCTTGCGGAAGATCTCCTCGTTGTGGCCGTACAGGCTCATGTATCCGCCGCCGTGGTCCAGGACCATCATCAGGCCCATCCCCGGCAACCAGTCGGCGTAGACGACCTGACCCGCATAGGGGGCGCGCACCCGCGCACCCCGCTCAGTGCCGATCAGCATCCCCTGCCAGCGCAGCGAGCCACCGGCCCTCGGTTGCCCGTAGCGTGCCAGCACCTTGCCCTGCTGCACCGGCCACGGCAGCTTGCCCCGCAGCGGCTCGAACGGCGCCTGCCTGGCGACCGGCCTGGCCTCGAGCGCCTTGCGCAGCTCGACCACCAGCTTCTCCAGCGCGCTGGCCTGCGACTGCAGCCGCTTGATTTCGCCACCGCGGCTCTTTATGTCCCGCTCGATCGCCGCGACAGCCTTGCCGCGGTCATCCTTCGCGGCATCCAGCGAGGCGAGCTCCTGTTGCTGGCGCTGCTCGAGCTCGCGCAGTCGGGCGGTCTCCGTCGCAATCTCGTCACCGAGCCGCTTGAGCTGCTCCAGCTTGTCGCTGATGCTCCCGATCCGCTCGGCGCGCGCCCGGCCGAAGTAGCCGTAGTACGCCAGCATGCGGCCGAAGCCGGACGGATCTTCCTGGTTCAGCAGCAGCTTCAGCTGCTCTTCCCGGCCGTTCACATAGGCCGCCCTGAGCTGCCCCGCGAGCGCCCTGCGCTCCGCATCGAGGTCCCGCTCGACCTCGGCCTGCTCGAGCTCGAGCTCGCGCAGCCCCGACTCCGCGACGATGCGCTGCGAGCGTGTCTGCTCGAGCTGCTTCCTGGCCGACTGGACGGCGAGTTCCGAATCGCGCAACTGCACGCTCAGCTTGTCGCGCTTGCCGATATCCGCGTTCACGGACTTGCGCAATTTCTCGATGCGCGCCTGGACCTTCTTCAGCTCGGCCTCCTTCTGCGCGGGTGTGGCCTCGCGCCCGGCCACCGACGGCGGCAGGGCCGCGGCCAGCAGGCCGAGCACGAGCGGGAGTGCCAGCATGGCCCGGCGCCGACTGGTACGCCTGGCAGGCTGATGGCATGCGGTGGTGGTCACCTCGAGGGCACCTGGGAGGGAATCAGTGGACGCAAGTCTAACGTGGCAGACGAGGCTGCTATAATCCGCGGCCCCGTTTTCCCCGGCTTTCGCATGGAGCTCTTTCTCGAATATGCCGCCCGGCACCCGTTCCTGGTCGGGGGCACGGCAGTCATGGCCGCGTTCGTGCTGGCGTACGAGCTGAGCCGCGCGCGCAGCGGAGGCGAAGCCGTGGGCCCGGCCGACGCGGTGCGCCTGATGAACCAGGGCGCCCTGCTCCTCGACGTACGCAGCAAGGACGAGTTCGATGCGGGCCACGTGCTCGACGCACGGCACGTTCCCCAGTCGGAACTGCCACAGGGCCTCGAGAGCCTGAAGAAATACCGCGACAAGGTGGTCATCACGGTGTGCGAAAGCGGCATGCGCTCCGGCGCCGCCGCGCGCGTGCTGCGTGGACAGGGTTTCGCGAAGGTCCTGAACCTGCGTGGTGGCATGCAGGCGTGGAAATCGGAAAACCTGCCGGTGGTCCGTTCGGACCGGAAGGCCAAGTGACCGCCGCATGGCCGTCGCCGTCCCGCAGGTCACGATGTACTCGACCGCCTGGTGTCCCTACTGCCTGCGGGCCAGGCACCTGCTCGGGCGCAAAGGCGTCGCTTTCGAGGAAGTCGACGTCAGCGATCATCCGCAGCGGCGCGAGGAAATGCTGGCGCGAAGCGGCGGCCGGCGCACCGTCCCACAGATTTTCATTGGCGAGCGTCACATCGGCGGTTCCGACGAGCTCCACGCCCTCGAAAGGACGGGCGAGCTCGACCAGCTGCTGGGCCGCGCATGAACTATTCGCCCCGCGGGGCCGGAACCCACTTCCGAAGAGGATGAGCAAACCATGACCGAGGAAAACAAACAGGCCGCCCAGCCGGCCGCGGACCCGAACGCACCGGTGGTCACGCCGCAGGCGATCTACATCAAGGACTGTTCGTTCGAGGCGCCGAACGGCCCGTTCGTTCAGCAGCAGTCCCAGCAGCAGACCAGCCCCTCAGTGAACCTCAATCTCGCCACCCGCGCGAACGCACTGGCGCAGGACCTGCACGAGGTCGTGCTGCAGGTGAACCTCGAGGCCAAGATCGGGGACAAGACCGTCTGGCTGCTCGAGCTGCAGCAGGCCGGCGCGTTCCTGATCCGCAATCTTCCGTCGAATGACGTCAACCAGGTGCTGACGATCATGGCGCCCAACTACCTGATGGCGTACGCGCGCTCGACGGTGTCGGAGCTGGTGACGAAGGGCGGTTTTCCGCCGTTCCTGCTGCCGCTCGTGACCTTCGAGGCGCTGCATGCACGGGCCGCGCAGCAGCAGGCCACACAGCAGAACCCCGCCGTCAACTGAGACGCGAGCCGTATGACCGTGGAGTCGAAGCCGCCCGGCTCCCTGCCCACGGTCGCCGTGCTCGGCTCCGGGTCCTGGGGAACGGCGCTGGCCGTGCACCTGGCGCGCTCGGGCCACCGCAGCGTGCTGTGGGGCATCGAGACGGAGGAGCTCGCGGCGATGGCCCGCGACCGGCTCAACGCCCGCTACCTGCCTGGCGTCCCGCTGCCGGACGGACTCGAGATCGAGCCGGACTTCGAGCGCGCGATCCGGCAGGCCGAGCTGCTGCTCGTGGTCGTGCCCAGTCACGCGTTCCGCGAAGTGCTCGAGCGAGTCCGGCCGCTGCTGCGCCCTGGGCAGCGGGTGGCCTGGGCGACCAAGGGATTCGAGCTTGCAAGCGGCAAGCTGCCTCACCAGGTGGCAGCCGAGGTACTTGGTCCCCAGGTGCCGACCGCGGTGCTGTCCGGCCCGACTTTCGCCCGGGAAGTCGGCGCCGGCCTCCCGAGCGCGATGACCGTGGCCTCGAAGGACGAGCGTTTCGCGCTGGACCTCGCGCGCAGCATCTCCAGCGAGAATTTCCGCGCCTACGCTTCCGGCGACATGGTCGGTGTCGAGGTCGGCGGGGCCGTGAAGAACGTGCTCGCGATCGGCGCGGGCATCTCCGACGGCCTCGGTTTCGGGGCCAACACGCGCGTGGCGCTGATCACGCGCGGCCTGGCGGAGATGATGCGGCTCGGTGTGGCGCTAGGCGCCGATCGCGAGACCTTCATGGGCCTGGCCGGACTCGGCGACCTGGTGCTCACCTGCACCGACGACCAGTCGCGCAACCGGCGGATGGGTCTGGCGCTGGCCGCAGGCCGCTCGCCGGAGCAGGCCCAGGCCGAGATTGGCCAGGTCGTGGAGGGCGTGCTGGCCGCCCGGGCCGTGCACGAGGTCGCAGCGCGGCACGGCGTCGAGATGCCGATCGCGGAGCAGATCTATCGCGTGCTTTACGCCGGCCTCCCGCCGCGGGACGCGGTCAACGCGCTGATGCTGCGCGCGATCAAGGCGGAGAAGGGCTGAAGTCGAGCTGTCGCCAGGCCTCGTAGAGCACGATGGCCACCGCGTTGGACAGGTTGAGACTGCGTGCTGCGCGGCTCATCGGAATGCGCAGGCCTGGAGTATCGAACACGGAGCGGGTGGCTGCCTTAGAATCGGTTTGAAAGCGGGCCAGGCGACCTGGCCTGGGGGAGAAACGCGGGAATGACCATCGTCAGTCAGTTGCTCGCCGGCAAGGGGGAGGAGATCTGGACCATCGAGGCCGAGGAGCCAGTGCTCGCGGCGATACAGATCATGGCGGATCGACGTGTGGGCGCGCTACCCGTGCTGCGGGGAAGTGAACTGGTCGGAATCATCTCCGAGCGCGATTACGCCCGGAAGGTGATCCTGCTGCGACGATCCTCCGCCGAGACGCCCGTGTGGCAGATCATGACTTCGCCGGTCGTCACTGTGACTCCGGTCGAGTCGGTTCGACGCTGCATGGAGCTGATGACCGAGCGCAGGATCCGGCACCTGCCGGTGACGGACGAGGGCCGGCTGGTCGGCATGGTCTCGATCGGCGACTGCGTCCGGCACGTCATCGAGGAGCAGCAGGAGACGATCGAGCAGCTCGAGAAGTTCATCACCGGCTGAGAGCCCAGCGGGCGGGTCCGGGTACATCGCGTTCACGTACAATTGCGCGCCATGCCTGCCGACTCAGGACCCCTGCCGCCGTCCCTGGCCGTCGACTTCTGCGGCCTGCGCCTCGCCTCTCCGATCGTGCTGCTGTCGGGATGCGTAGGCTTCGGCGAGGAGTACACGCGGGTCGAGGGATTCAGCAACGCCGACGTCGGCGCGATCGTCCTGAAGGGCACGACGCGCGAGCCTCGGCTCGGCAACCCGGCGCACCGTGTCTACGAAACGCCGATGGGCATGCTGAACGCCATCGGCCTGCAGAATCCGGGCGTCGAGCAGGTGATAGGGAAGATCCTGCCCGAGCTCGATTTCAGCGAAACGCGGTTCATCGCGAACGTCTGCGGCTCGACGATCGAGGACTACGTCGAGGTGACGGCGCGCTTCGACGATTCACCGATCGACGCGATCGAGATCAACATCTCCTGCCCGAACATCAAGGAAGGCGGCGTGCAGTTCGGGAACTACCCGGAGATGTCGGCGCGCGTCGTGGCGGCCTGCCGCAAGGTGACCCGCAAGCCCCTGGTCACCAAGCTCTCGCCGAACCAGACGGACATACGGGAGAACGCCCGCTGCTGCATCGAGGCCGGCAGCGATGCGCTGTCGGTGATCAACACCGTCATGGGCATGTCCATCGACGTCGCGACGCGCCGGCCGGTCATCGGCAACGTGCAGGGCGGGCTTTCCGGGCCCGCGATCAAGCCGATCGCGCTGCTCAAGGTGATGCAGGTCGCCGAGGTCGCCCGGCCACACGACATTCCGATCATCGGCCAGGGCGGCATACAGACTGCCCAGGACGCACTCGAGTTCATCATCGCCGGCGCCACTACGGTCGGCGTCGGCACCGCGCTGTTCTACGATCCGCTGGCCTGCCGGAAGATCAACACAGGCATCGCGGAGTACCTGGCTGCCAATGGAATGGCGTCGGCCGGTGAACTGGTGGGCACGCTCGATGCGCCGCGCAGGACGGTGCAGGCCTGCACCTGCTGATCGAGCCGGACGGCGTACCCGGCGCCTCTACAGCCCCAGTTCCTTGAGCTTCCGGGTCAGCGTATTGCGGCCCCAGCCGAGCAGCCTGGCCGCCTCCTGGCGCCCGCCTTGCGTTGCCTTGAGGGCCTCGCGGATCAGCGTCCGCTCGAACTCGGGCAGCGCCTCTTCCAGCAGCGGCGCGCCACCCGAGGCCAGCCGGCCCTGGGCCCAGCTCGCCAGCGACCGGGACCAGTCCGGGCCTCCGGCCGGCTCGGCCTGCGCGCCCCCGAGGTCCGACGGGATGTCCTCCCGTGTTATTTCACGGCCGGCGGCCAGCACCGTCAGCCGCCGGCAGGCGTTGACGAGCTGCCGAACGTTGCCCGGCCAGTCGAACGAGAGCAGCGCGCGCTGCGCCTCCGGTGCCAGCACCTTGGGCGCCACGCCGAGTTCCATCGCCGCGACGTCGAGGTAGTGCTGCAGCAGCTCCGGGATATCCTCCCGTCGCTGCCGAAGCGGGGGCACCTCGATCCGGATGACGTTCAGCCGGTGGAGCAGGTCCTCGCGGAACAGCCCCTGTCCGACCCGCTGCTCGAGATCCTGGTGAGTCGCCGCGATGACGCGCACGTCGACGCGCACCGGCATCTGCCCCCCGACGCGATAGAACTCGCCCTCGGCGAGAACCCGCAGCAGCCGCGTCTGCAGCGCCGGGGACATGTCCCCGATCTCATCGAGGAACAACGTGCCGCCGTCGGCCTGCTCGAACCGTCCGCGACGCAGCTCCGCCGCGCCCGTGAAGGCACCCTTCTCGTGGCCGAAGAGTTCCGATTCGAGCAGGTCCGCCGTGAAGGCGGAGGTATTGAGTGCGATGAACGGCTTGGCCGCGCGCGGACTGTGACGATGCAGTGCACGAGCGACCAGCTCCTTGCCCGTCCCCGACTCGCCGGTAATCAGCACGGTCATGCTCGAGCGCGATAGTCTTCCGATTGCCCGGAACACCTCCTGCATCGACGGCGCGTGCCCCAGCATCTCGGGGATCCGGCGGGATTCCGCCGCGGAGGTCTCCGAGCGCTGGCCCTGGGCGGCTGCGCGCCTGACGAGCTCGATCGCCTGGTCGATGTCGAAGGGCTTGGGCAGGTACTCGAAGGCGCCGCCCTGGAAAGCGGCAACGGTGCTGTCGAGGTCGGAATGCGCGGTCATCACGATCACTGGCAGGCGCGGTCGCTTGGCCCGGAGCTCCTCCAGCAGCTCCAGTCCGCTCCTTCCCGGCATGCGGATGTCGGTCACCAGCACGTCCGGCTGTTCGCGGCGCAGCGCCGCGAGCGCGCTTGCGGCTTCCTCGAAGGCGGTGGGTTCCATGCCGCCCTGCCGGAGGGCCCGCTCGAGCACCCAGCGGATGGAGGCGTCGTCGTCGACGACCCAGACGTTAAGCGGTTTCGCCGAGTTCATGGTTGTCGAACGGCAGCAGAATGGTGAATACGGTGCGGCCGGTACGGCTGTCGAACTCGATGAGTCCGTCGTGCCGCCCGACGAGATCCTGTGCCACGGCGAGCCCGAGCCCGGAGCCTCCAGGCCGCCCGGTGACGAGGGGGTAGAAGACCGTGTCCTGCAGCTCGACCGGGACACCGGGACCGTCATCCTCGACCTGGATGCTCGCGACGACCCGGTAGCGCCGGCTGCCGATGCTCGCGTTGGTGATCGCGCGCGTGCGAAGCAGGATCCGGCCACGATCGCCCACCGCCTGGATCGCATTGCGACCCAGGTTCAGCAGCGCCTGGATGATCTGGTTCCGGTCGAGCCGCAGGCGCGGCAGGCTCGGGTCGTAGTCGCGCTCGATGGTCACGCCCGCGGGGACCTCGGCAGCGAGCAGGTGTCCCACATGCTGGACCAGCTCGTGGATGTTCACGGGCTCCTTGCGCGGCGGCTGGCCGGGACCGAGCAGCGAGTCGACCAGTGCGGCGAGACGATCGGCCTCGCTGATGATCACGGTCGTGTACTCGTGCAGCGTGGGGTCCTTCAATTGGCGCTCGAGCAGCTGGGCCGCTCCCCGCAGGCCGCCCAGCGGGTTCTTGATCTCGTGCGCGAGCTGGCGAACCATCGCCCGGCTCCCACCAAGCTGCGTGATCAGTGCGTTTTCGCGCAGTATGCGCTGGTGCTGCGTTACGTCGACGAGCTCGACGAGGGCCCCGCCCTCGCGTCCGGGCTGCTCGAAGGGCGTCACCGTGATGTCGACGAAGCGCGTGGGCCCGCCCGGCACGGTCTCATAGGGCAGTTCGCGACGTGAGTACGGCGCTCCCGCCCCGCGTGCACGCGTGATGACTGCGTCGATCTCGGGATTCCCTCGCAGCAGCTCGCGCAGCGCACGCCCGGTCGCGTGATTCCGGCTGATGCCAAGCAGGTCCTCGGCAGGCTCGTTCAGATGCAGGATCGCGCCGTCCGAATCCAGCCAGATGACGCAGGTCGAAAGTCCGTCGAGCAGTACGGCCAGTTCCGCAGGGAGCGGTCGCCCGGCGAGCTCGCGCGGCTCAGCTGCCACGGTCGCTCCCGGGGGAGTGACCGTGCGCCGGGCTGCCGCTGAGCGGTCTCAGCGTGAGCGAGGCTGCTTGGGCTTGAGATTGGGCCCGACGGCCTGCGGCTGAATGACCGTCGGCTGCTTGATGTGGAAGACACGCGGTTCGCTGCGGATCTTCTCGTTGCCCCTGTCGTCGGTGATCACAGCCGTTATCGAATGTGCTCCGCGCTCGAGGTTCGAGAGCGTGTACTCGAGGGAATCCGGGGCGCCCTCGACCAGCTTGCCGTCCAGATAGAGCCGCAGTACGTCCGTGTCTGCCACGCCGGGCTCGGTCCGCATCCTGACATCGACGGTCGCATCCGCGCCGAAGAAGGACTCGCCGTTGTCGGGCTGCCAGATCTCGAGGCTCTGATATTCCACCTGTTCGACAGCCGGTTTCGCCGCGGTCGCCGCCGCCGCTGTTACCGACGCACCGGCTGGCGGTGGCTCGGGGGCTGCGGTGGACAACTGCAGCTTCCTCGCGCCCGGCACCGGCCGGTCCGAGTACTGGGTCACGCCGTTCTGGTCCGTCCAGACCCAGACATCGCGCTTGGACTCCTGCGCGACGGCCGCAAGGGCCAGCAGGCTGCAGAGCAATGCCACGCAGATTTTCATGGTGGATCAGCATATCCCTCGCCGTGGGGCCTGACAAAGACGCCGTCCTGGATCCGCGAAGTGCGTCAAAAGTCGGGGCGCCCGCCACCCGCTGCCGAATGGCCGGCGCCCCTTCCCCTCAGACGCTGTAGTAGAGCTCGAGCTCGACCGGGTGCGTGGTCATTCGCAGCCTGGTCACCTCGAGCATCTTCAGGTTGATATAGGCATCGATCATGCCGTCGGTGAAGACACCACCCTCCTTGAGGAAGGCGCGGTCCTTGTCCAGCGCATCGAGCGCCAGGTCCAGCGCATGGCAGACGGTCGGAATCGCACGCGCCTCTTCGGGCGGCAGGTCATAGAGATCCTTGTCCGCGGGGTCACCCGGATGGATCTTGTTCTTGATGCCGTCCAGCCCGGCCATCAGCAATGCCGAGAAGGCCAGGTAGGGGTTGGCCGAGGAATCCGGGAAGCGGACCTCGATACGACGCCCCTTCGGATTCATCACGTGCGGAATGCGGATCGACGCCGAGCGGTTGCGGGCCGAGTAGGCCAGCATCACCGGCGCCTCGAAGCCCGGCACCAGCCGCTTGTAGCTGTTGGTGCTCGCGTTGGTCAGCGCGTTCAGCGCGCGGGCGTGCTTGATCACTCCGCCGATGTAGTAGAGCGCGAGCTCCGAGAGCCCACCGTACTTGTCGCCGACGAAAAGGTTCTTGCCGCCCTTCGACAGCGACTGGTTGACGTGCATGCCGTTGCCGTTGTCACCGACCAGCGGCTTTGGCATGAAGGTAGCGGACTTGCCATAGCTGGCCGCGACGTTGTGAATCGCGTACTTGAGCAGTTGCACCTCGTCGGCCTTTTTCGTCAGCGTGTTCGCGGCGACGTTGATCTCACCCTGGCCGGCGGTCGCGACTTCGGAATGATGCACCTCGACCTTCAGGCCGAGATCCTCCATCGCCATGCACATCGCGGTGCGCAGGTCCTGGAACGCATCGACCGGGGGCACCGGGAAATACCCGCCCTTGACGGACGGGCGATGGCCGAGGTTGCCGCCCTCGTACTGCGCGCCCGAATTCCAGGCGGCCTGCGACGAATCGATCTCGTAGAAGCAGCCGTTGATCGTGTTGCCGTGGCGGACGCTGTCGAACACGAAGAACTCGTTCTCCGGGCCCCAGAGCGAGGTGTCGGCAATTCCAGTCGATGCCAGGTACGCCTCGGCGCGCTTCGCGAGCGAACGTGGATCGCGGTCATAGCCCTGCATGGTCGTCGGCTCGACGACGTCGCAGCGGATCAGCAGCGTCGACTCTTCGAAGAACGGGTCGATCAGGGCCGTCGTGGGGTCGGGCATCAGGATCATGTCCGACTCCTGGATGCCCTTCCAGCCGGCGATCGACGATCCGTCGAATCCCTTGCCATCCTCGAAGAAGGCCTCGTCCACGACACGGGTGGGCACAGTGACGTGCTGTTCCTTGCCCTTGGTGTCGGTGAAACGCAGGTCGACGAAACTTATTTCCTTTTCCTTGATGAGCTTGAGGACATCGGCAGCGGTGGTCATGTTTGCTCCTGGGAGATGGACTGAGGGACCCGGCCTGATGCAAGTCCGGTGCCAAAGCACCATAATAGCGCGATCAGCCGGACAATCGTCAGATCATCGTTGGCTCGGTACCAATGGACGCACCATAATGGTGCATTATTGTCGCTACATGCGCCGTAATGGCGCAGCCACAGGGCTCGACTGGTCAATCATCTGTACGTCGCTACCATGGCGCCAGCGCTGCCTGGTGCCGGGCCAGACCATTGTTTACTGTGGATTGGCAGATAGCGAGTCAGAAGCCTTGATATCAGGAAATCTTGTCAGATTTATTTGATAGCCGCGCTTGCTGCCCATCCGCCGTCACAGGACAGTCAGCCCTCCCGGTATCGCAGCACCACCAGCACGCAGCTTCCGTCGGCAATCACGTTGATACCTGCCCGCCGGCATGCTGCAACAGCCGCTTCGCTCTCGGCACCGGGCTGCATCCAGACGTTCTCGATGCCCTTGCGGATCGCTTCGTCGACGACCCGCTCGGTGACCGCCGGCGGCGTGATTATTGAGATGCTGTGTACGTGCTGCGGCAGGTCCAGCACGCTCGAGACGCAGTCGACGCCCTCTATGGACTCCTCCCGCGGATTGACCGGGATCGCGACAAGGCCGTTCTGCTGGTAGGCGCGAAGCACCTTGTTGCCGTACTTGTGACGCCGGGACGAGGCGCCGACGACTCCGAAGGCGGGCGCAGCGAGGAAAGACTCGATGGAATCAGTCGTCGTGTTCATGGTGCCCTCGCCCATTCATGCTGCCACCGCAATCGCGAAGTTGCACGGCCGGGCCGCCGTGGGCGTTCGCTATACTTACCCGCTTTTTTCCAATCCCGGCGGACACAGATGCCCAGAAAGGCGCCCACTCGGCCCCGCACCTTCCAGGACCTGATCCTGGCCCTGCAACATTACTGGGCGGAAAGAGGCTGCGTAATCCTGCAGCCCTACGACATGGAAATGGGCGCGGGTACGTTCCACACGGCGACCTTCCTGCGGTCCATCGGCCCGGAGCCGTGGAGCGCAGCGTACGTACAGCCGTCGCGCCGCCCGACCGATGGCCGCTACGGCGAGAATCCTTTCCGCCTGCAGCACTACTACCAGTACCAGGTCGTCATCAAGCCCTCTCCGCTGGAGATCATCGAGCTCTACCTGGGCTCGCTGCGTGCGGTGGGCATCGACCCGCTCGTGCACGACATCCGCCTTGTGGAGGACAACTGGGAATCCCCGACGTTGGGCGCCTGGGGCCTGGGCTGGGAGGTGTGGCTCAACGGCATGGAGGTCACGCAGTTCACCTACTTTCAGCAGGTCGGCGGCCTCGATTGCCGCCCGGTGATGGGCGAGATCACCTACGGGCTCGAGCGCCTCGCGATGTACCTGCAGGGTGTCGAAAGCGTGTTCGACCTGGTCTGGACCGACGGGCCGCTCGGACGCGTCACCTACGGCGACGTCTATCACCAGAATGAAGTCGAGCAGTCCCGGTTCAATTTCGAGCTGGCGGACGTGGACGAGCTGTTCCGGCAATTCGACGCGTTCGAGGCCGAGTGCCAGCGGCTGCTCGAGGCAGGCGTCCCACTGCCGGCCTACGAGCGCATGCTCAAGACGTCGCACACTTTCAACCTGCTCGATGCACGCCGGGCGATCTCGGTGACCGAGCGCCAGCGGTTCATCCTGCGGGTGCGGACGCTCGCCCGAGGCGTCGCAGAGGCCTACTTCGCCAGCCGCGAAGCACTCGGCTTCCCGATGCTGCAAGCAGACACGGAAAAGGGGACAGATCTATTTGCAGAAAATAAATCTGTCCCCTTTGCGGGGGCTGGGCGATGAGCCGGTACCGCGACTTCCTGGTAGAGATCGGCACCGAGGAACTGCCACCGAAGTCCCTGCTGGCACTCGCGTCGGCTTTCGCCGAGGGCGTCGAGCGGGGACTGGACGCTGCAGCACTTCCGCACGGCGCCGTTGAAATGTTCGCGACGCCCAGGCGCCTGGCCGTTCGGGTGAGACGCCTTGCCGATCGCCAGCCCGACCGTACCGTCGAACGACGCGGGTCCGCCCGTCAAGGCCGCCTTCGACGCGAGCGGTGCGCCGACCCAGGCAGCCCTCGCGTTCGCGAAGAGTTGCGGCGTCGAGGTGTCCGCACTTGATCGCCTCGAATCACCGAAGGGCAGCTGGGTCGTCTATCGCGGCAGCGAGTCCGGCGCAGCTACGATCGACCTGCTGCAGGGAATCCTCTCGACCGCGCTCGACGCACTGCCAGTGGCACGTCGCATGCGCTGGGGCAGCGGCGAGGAACAGTTCGTACGTCCGGTGCACTGGGTCCTCACGCGCTTCGGCAGGGAAATCGTGGCCTGCCGTCTGCTGGGCGTAGAAGCCGGCGGCACCAGTCATGGGCACCGCTTCATGGCCCCTCGTCCGATTACGATCGCGAGCCCCGCAAGCTATGCGACCAGCCTGCAACGCCGCGGCAAGGTTCTCGCGGACCTGCAGCAGCGGCGCGAGACGATCCGCGAGGGCGTCCTCGCCGCCGCCGCGTCCGTCGGTGGCCAGGCCGTCATCGAGGAGAGCCTGCTCGAGGAAGTGACGGCGCTGGTGGAATGGCCAGTCCCGCTGACCGGGCGTTTCGACATCCGCTTTCTCGAGCTCCCCGAGGAGGTGCCGATCGCCACGCTGCAGGACCACCAGCGATACTTCCCGATACGCGATGCCCAGGGCCGGCTGATGCCCTGCTTCGTCGCGGTGGCGAACATCGAGAGCCGTGACCCGGCCCAGGTCATCGCGGGCAACGAGCGGGTCGTACGTCCGCGGCTCGCCGATGCCGAGTTCTTCTGGAACACCGACCGGAAGACCGCGCTGGCGGCGCGCTGCCCGGAACTCGCGCGTGTGACGTACCAGGCTCGTCTCGGGTCGCTGCAAGACAAGACCGAGCGCGTTCGCGCGCTCGCCAGGTCGATTGCGCCGGCCACCGGCGCGGATCCTGCGCTGGCCGACCGCGCAGCCGAGCTCGCCAAGTGCGACCTGCTGACCGGCATGGTCGGTGAGTTTCCCGAGCTGCAGGGCGTGATGGGGCGCTACTACGCCTCGCAGGACGGCGAACCGGCGGAGGTCTGCGACGCAATATACGAGCAATACCTGCCGCGCTTCGCCGGCGATGTGCTGCCGTCGACACCGACCGGCATGGCGCTCTCCATTGCGGACCGGCTCGATACGATCGCGGGCATTTTCGCGGCCGGGCAGAAACCGACAGGAAACCGCGATCCGTTCGGCCTGCGGCGCGCTGCGCTCGGTCTGCTGCGTACCGCCATCGAGCGGCGACTCGATCTCGACCTGCCGCAGCTGATCGCGGACGCGCTCGCTGCACTGCCGTTCCCGGCCGCCGACGGAGCGGCCGCCGAGATCTACGACTATGTGATGGACCGGCTGCGGGCCTACTACGTCGAGGGTGAAGCGGCGTCCGCGGTCACGCCGGAGATGTTCGACGCCGTCCTCGCGACCAGGCCGTCCTCGCCGCTGGACTTCGACGCGCGCCTGCGGGCGCTGTCCGAGTTCCTGGACCTGCCCGACGCGCAGAGCCTGGCCGCCGCGAACAAGCGCATCGCGAACATCCTGCGCAAGTCCGAGGAGTCCGTGGGCGAAGCCGTGGACACAGAGTTGCTGATCGACCCGGTCGAGCAGGTCCTGGCGGAGCAGATCGCCGCGATGGCGCGGAAGGTGGAGCCGGAGTTCGGCGCCCGCCGCTACACGGAGGCGCTGCTGCAGCTCGCCGCACTGCGGCCGGCGGTCGACTCGTTCTTCGATTCCGTCATGGTCATGGCCGAAGACGAGCGCCTGCGTCGCAATCGCCTGGCGATGCTCGGACGACTGCGAGCGCTGTTCATGCATGTCGCCGATCTCTCGCGGCTACCAGGCTGATCGAACGCCGACGGAACCCCCGACCATGCTCTGGCTGCGCTCGGCTCTGTTCGTGGTCCTGCTGGCGCTGGTCACGGCCTTCTATGCCGTCGTTGTCCTCTGCCTGATGTGGCTGCCTTTCGACAAGCTCTACGGCGTCCCGAAGGCATGGGCGAACACATTGCTCTGGTTGCTGAAGGCCGTCTGCGGACTCGACTACCGCATCGAGGGACAGGAAAACCTGCCTGACCGGCCCTTCATCTCGATGTGGAAGCACTCTTCCACCTGGGAAACATTCGCGCAGATGATCGTCGTGCCGCCCGCCTCATGGATACTCAAGCGGGAGGTGCTCTGGATACCGCTGGTCGGCTGGGCCGTGATGCGCTTCAGGCCCATCGCCATCAACCGCGGGGCAGGTGCACGCGCCGTCAACCAGGTCGTACGCCAGGGGCGGGAGCGCCTGGCCAACGGGCTCGGCGTGATCATCTATCCCGAAGGAACCCGTGCCGCGCCCGGCCAGACCCGCAAGTACGGTATCAGCGGCGCGCTGCTCGCCACCGAGACCGGCGCGCCGGTCGTACCCATCGCCCACAACTCCGGTTACTTCTGGCGACGCCGCGGCCTGATCAAGCATCCGGGCACGGTGCGCGTCGTGATCGGGCCTCCGATCGATCCGACCGGACTCACTCCCCGGGAGGTCAACGCCCGGGTGCAGGCCTGGATCGAGGCCACGGTGGCGCAGATCGTCGCGCAACCGGGCGGCAAGCCAGGCTAGTCAATCGGGCCTCGATCGTCTCGCTGTCGAGGCCCTATTAATCACAAGCCAATTAATAACGGTCGCTGGAACTCAGGTTTTCGAAGCCTGGTAGATGCTCTCGATGGACTCGTCCAGCGCGGCGTTGAAATCCGCATCCGACTGCTGGGCGGTGAGACCCTCCGTCAAGGCCCGCGAGAAACTCGCCACCATGCCCTTCTGACGCGCGAGCCGCTGGTTGGCCTCGTCGCGCGAGTACCCCCCGGAGAGCGCGACAACCTTCAGCACGTTCTCGTGAGCGATCAGGTCAGCGTAGAGGTTGTCCTTCTCCGGCAGTGTCAGCTTGAGCATCACCAGCTGGCCGGGGGCCAGTTCATCCAGCCGCGCCTGGAGCTCAGCCTTCAGCAGATCCTCGGCCGCGGCCTTGTCCGGGCAGCGGATGTCGACCTCCGGTTCGATGATCGGCACCAGGCCTGCAGCGATGATCTGCCTGGCGACCGCGAACTGCTGATCGACGATGGCCTTGATGCCGGCCGGGTCTGCCTGCTTGATCACCGAACGCATCTTGGTACCGAAGATGCCCTTGGCCCTGGCCCGCGCCAGCAGCTTGTCCAGGCCTGGCATCGGCTTCATCAACTGCACGCCGCTCGCCTCTGCTTCCAGGCCCTTGTCCACCTTGAGTATCGGAACCACCTTTTTCACATCCCAGAGGTACTCTGCGGTGGGTCGCCCTTCGATCTCCCGGTCCATCGTGTCCTCGAACAGGATGGCCGCCAGGATGCGTTCCCCGGTGAAGGCAGGGCTGGTGACGATGCGCGAACGCATCGTGTGAATCAGATCCATCATCTGGGCGTCGTTCGAATACGCGGTCTCCGCAACGCCGTACAGGCGCAATGCCTTTGGCGTGCTGCCGCCGCTCTGGTCCAGCGCCGCAATGAAGCCGGGCTCGTTACGGAATTTCGCTTTCTGCTGCTCGAAGTTGTTCATGGCGGGCCTCGATGGTGGATGTCGCTATCTATTGCCGGTGAATTCTAGACAGGCGGCGGGGCCGCTGGCCAATACCCTGCGGTCACGGCCTGCGCTAGCCGGCGGCACGGCGCACGATCGCAAGCACCGCCGCAAGGTGCAGCGACGCGCCGACCAGCGTCAGCACGTGGAAGACCTCGTGATAACCGAAGTCCCGCGGCCGGGGGTTGGGTCGCTTGGCCGCATATACGATCGCCCCGAGCGTATAGGCGACGCCTCCCAGCACGATCAGCCAGATCTCAGCCGGCTGCAGCGACCGACCGATGCTGCCCAGGTAGGGCACGATCGTCCAGCCGACTGCGACCGCGACCGCAGCCGTGACGAACTTCGGCGCGCCGGGCCAGAGCATCGACACGGCCACGCCGACCGCGACGCCCGTCCAGATCGCGATCAGCAGGTGCTTTCCCGTCTCCGGGTCCAGTGCGAGCATTGCGATCGGCGTATAGGTGCCGCCGATCAACAGGAAGATCGAAGCGTGGTCCGCCCGCCGCAGCCACTTGCGCACCCCGGGTGTCCAGTGGAACCGGTGATAGACCGCGCTGACGGCAAACAGCAGTGACAGGCTGGCCGCGTAGATCGCTGCGGCAATCCGGGCATGGGCTGAGGGCGCGAGCGCGACCAGGGCCGTGCCCGCGCCGAGCGTGAACACGGCCGCCCATTGGTGCTGGACTCCGCGCCACCTCGGTTTCTGCCCGCCCGCGTCGAGTTCGGTCATGGGGGTGCCGCGCGTCAGTGCAGGACCGGACAATGTTCCCCGGAGTACACGCGACGGTCAGATTCTCCCGTGCACACGGCAGGCGCCGGCAGCGCCGCTGCCGAGATGAATATCAAGATATTCTTATTATTATGATTTTGGAGTTTAGTATTTATCTGACGATAATCAAATAACATCAAACATCCAGATACGAAACTGACAGCGCGTTTCGCTCGATGAATTCCCGCCTGGGTTCGACCTGGTCACCCATCAGCGTCGAGAAAATCTCATCTGCGCCGAGCGCATCCTCGATCCTCACCTGCACCAGCCGGCGCGTCTCGGGATTGATCGTCGTGTCCCAGAGCTGGCCCGGGTTCATTTCACCGAGGCCCTTGTAGCGCTGGATCGTCTGGCCCTTGCGCGCCTGTTCCAACAACCAGTTGAGCGCCTCGCGGAAGCTCCGTATCTCCTGCCGGGCCTCGCCCTTCTTCACAAAGGCCCCGGGCCCGATCAACCCCATCAGCGTGCGCGAAAGCTCGGAGATGCGGCGGTACTCGACGGAACTGAAGAATTCCTTGTGCAGGCTCTTCTCGGTAACGCTGCCGTGCTCAGTCCGCGCGACGACGAGCTGCGGGGACGTGCTGCCCTTCACGCTGAGCTGGTACTCGCGCCCGGCGGTCTGATCTGCATTGAGTCGTTGCTCGAGCGCCTGCGCCCAGCCGGCCAGCTTTGCGGGGTCGTCGCGGTCCTCTGCAGCAAGCTCCGGCATGTGCAGCATCTGCTCGAGCACATGCTCGTCGTAACGCCTCGCGGAGCGGCGCGCCACTGCCTGGAAGTCCATGTAGCGTCGGGCGAGGCCCTCGAGAGCGCTGGCGGGCATCGCGTCGGCACCCTCTGTCACGTGCAGCTCTGCTCCATCGAGCGCCGCCTTGAGCAGCATCTCGTTCAGCTCGGCATCGTCCTTCACGTAGACCTCTGACTTACCCTTCTTCACCTTGTAGAGCGGCGGCTGGGCGATATACACGTGGCCCCGCTCGATCAGCTCCGGGATCTGCCTGTAGAAAAACGTCAGCAGCAGCGTACGGATGTGCGAGCCGTCCACATCGGCGTCCGTCATGATGATGATGCGGTGATAGCGCAGCTTCGCGATGTCGAAGTCGTCCTTGCCGATTCCACAGCCGAGCGCGGTGATCAGCGTGCCGACCTCGGCCGAGGACAGCATCTTGTCGAAGCGCGCGCGCTCGACGTTGAGGATCTTGCCCTTGAGCGGCAGGATGGCCTGGGTGCGGCGATCGCGGCCCTGCTTTGCGGAGCCGCCGGCCGAGTCGCCCTCGACGATGAACAACTCCGACAGTGCTGGATCCTTCTCCTGGCAGTCAGCGAGCTTGCCCGGGAGTCCGGCGACGTCGAGTGCGCCCTTCCTGCGCGTCAGCTCCCTCGCCTTGCGCGCCGCCTCGCGCGCCCGTGCCGCGTCCATCATCTTCGCGACGACAGCTTTCGCCTGTGACGGGTTCTCGAGCAGGAATTCCGAGAGTTTTTCAGCGACTACGGACTCGACGACGGCCTTGACCTCTGAGGAAACCAGCTTGTCCTTGGTCTGCGCCGAGAACTTGGGATCGGCCAGCTTTACCGAGAGTACCGCCGTCAGGCCTTCGCGGGCATCGTCGCCGGTGGTGGGCACGCGGTCCTTGCGGCTGGCGAACTCCCGCTCGATGTAGTCGTTCAGCGTGCGCGTCAGCGCCCCCCTGAATCCGGCGAGGTGGGTCCCGCCATCCTTCTGCGGGATGTTGTTCGTATAGCAGTACATCGTCTCCTGGTAGGAGTCGTTCCACTGCAGCGCGAGCTCGACGCCGATACCATCGCGGTCGCCGCGAAACCATACGATCGCATCATGGGCCGGCGTCTTGCTGCGATTGAGATAGCGGACGAATTCCTTGATCCCGCCTTCGTAATGGAAGACCTCGCCACGGTCGTCGCGCTCATCATTGAGCTCGATACGCACCCCTGAATTCAGGAAAGAGAGTTCACGTAGTCGTTTCTGCAGCAGTTCGTATTCGAACTCGATGTTGCTGAAGATCGTGTCACTCGGCGTGAAGCGGATGGTGGTTCCCCGACGATCGCTCGGGCCGACCACGGCGAGCGGTGCAACCGGGACGCCAAGGTGGAATTCCTGGAAATGCTCCTGGCCGTCGCGGTGAATCGTGACCTGGAGGGTCTCGGAAAGCGCGTTGACGACAGACACGCCCACCCCGTGCAGGCCTCCCGACACCTTGTAGGAGGAATCGTCGAACTTGCCGCCCGAGTGCAGCACGGTGAGGATCACCTCAGCTGCAGAGCGCCCCTCCTCTGGATGAATATCCACAGGAATTCCACGGCCATTATCCTCGACCGTGACCGACTGATCCTCGTGGATCGTCACCTTCACATCCGTGCAGTACCCGGCCAGCGCCTCGTCTATCGAATTGTCGACGACCTCGAACACCATGTGGTGGAGGCCGGTGCCGTCATCCGTATCGCCGATGTACATGCCCGGTCGCTTACGGACCGCGTCGAGGCCCTTCAAGACCTTGATTTTACTCGAATCGTAGGTGTCTTTGCCGGACATGGGAGGCCTGCGTGGGTTAACGGCCGATTATACCAGAGCGCTGATCTCGCCATGTTCCACGTGAAACCTCGCACCTGTCGGCAAGGATCGAAGTGCCCGATGTGTGGGATCCAGTGCCGTGACGAACAGCTGTGCCGGCAGCTGCACGACCTCGTCCAGCAGCCTTGCGAGGTTCGTGGAGTCGAGTTCGGCCGCCGGGTCATCCACAAGCAGCGCCGCGAGCGGCGACCCACTGTCCGCGTCACAGCGCAGCTGCCCCAGAAGCATCGCCGAGGCCACCAGTTTCTGCTGACCACGCGACACTCGTCCCCTGGCTGGCTCGCCACCCAGTCCGATCGCGAGGTCGGCTCGATGTGGCCCCACCTGGGTGCTGCGCCTCTCCAGGTCCCGCATCCATGAGGCATCCAGCGCCTCATCGAGACCCACGCGCTCCTTCCAGCCACGATGCAGCGCCAACTCCAGGCTCGAACCCAACAGACGCTCCCCTGCCCGCTGCACGTAGGGGCGCAGGACGGCCAGGTAAGCAGCCCGGCGCTCAGCGACCCGGTTGCCCGCCTCGATGAACTCGGGATCCCATGCGCGCACCAATCGCGCATCAAGGCCCTGTCTCAGTGCCGCGTTCCGTTGCCGCAAGGCTCGCTGATATCGACGCCAGTCATCAACGAATCTTGGTTCCACGTGGAACACGCCCCAGTCCAGGAATCGTCTTCGTTCCTGGGGACCTCCCTCGACAATCTGGTGAACGTCCGGGTCAATCGCCTGCACCGGCAGCAGCGTCGCCAACTCAGCGAGTCCGGAGACATTTCGGGACGCGTAGCGAGCCGAGATCCCCGAGCGATCACAACTCACCCCGAGGGGATAGCTGGCCTTCGCCTCTTTCCAGCCGCCCGGTAACTGTAAGGCCGGCTGCGCCCTTGCGACACAGCTCGTCATACCGGGTCGTCCTGAATGACCGCCCGCGGCCCAGAAAGAAAATGGCCTCCAGCAAGCTTGTCTTGCCCGAGGCGTTCTCTCCGCTGATGAGATTGCAGCGACCGTCTACAGTCAGCTCTGCGTTGGCGATGCAGCGAAAGTCCTGAACGCCGAGCCGGCAGAGCCCCATTAAGGTATCGCTGACCTCAAAGCCTCATCGGCATGACGACGAACCTGGCGCGATCGTCCGCCGGGCTGCGTATCAGGCAACTGCTGTTGCCGTCCGTCAGGCCAATCTCTACCTGCTCACCGTCAATCGCACCGAGCGCGTCCAGCAGATAGTTCACGTTGAAGCCGATTTCCATCGGCTCCCCGTCGTAGCTCACCTCGACTTCTTCCTCGGCCTCTTCCTGCTCCGGGTTATGCGCCTGGATTACCAGGGAATTCGGCTTCAGCGCAAACCGGATTCCCCGGTATTTCTCATTCGAGAGAATCGCGGCCCGCTGCAATGCCTGACGCAGATCCTCGCGCACGGCGCTGACCTTCCGCTCAGGCGCGCTGGGAATGACGCGGGTATAGTCCGGGAATCTACCGTCGATCAGCTTCGAAGTGAATCGAACTTCGCCAATCTGCACGCGAACGTGGTTAGTTCCGATAGCTAACTGCAGATTCTGCTCCTCGCCGCCGAGAATCCGCTGCAATTCGAGCACACCTTTCCTCGGAATGATCACCTGCTGGCCGGTTTGCCCGCTCGAGCCGAGCTCAATCTCGCACAATGCCAGACGATGTCCGTCAGTTGCGACAGATCGAAGCAATTTCGGCGCTGTTTCGAGCAATGTTCCGTTCAGGTAGTAACGTACGTCCTGTTGCGCCATTGAAAAATGGGTTTTCTCGAGCAGCCTCTTGAAGTCCTGCTGAGTCACCTCGAGCGTCTGCAGCGGGCTGATCTCCTCGACCGTGGGAAACTCCGCGGCCGGCAGCGTGGCGAGTGCGAATCGGCTGCGCCGTGCTCGCACCACCATGCGTTCGCCTTCCTGGTTCAGCGTGATTTCGGTCGATTCAGGCAAGGCCCGGCAGATGTCGAGCAGCTTTCTCGCCGGTACCGTTACCTCGCCTCCACGCTGTACGTCGACGTCGGAGGTGGCCACGAGTTCTACCTCGAGGTCAGTTGCGGTGACGGAGAGCCGTCCTCCCTTGGCTGCCAGCAAGACGTTCGCGAGGATCGGCATCGTCTGTCGTCGCTCGACGACTCCGATCACAGCCTGCAGAGGACTCAGTATCGCTTCACGCTTCGCAATGATCTTCATCAGCTCGCTTCCGGAAATAACTTCTTAGATTTATCTTAAATTCTGTTGTTGCTGTTTCTAGCACACCGCTCGTCTGTGCAGAACGCATATTTTCCGAGCATCAGCAGTCGTTTGCGGCCAGCGCAAACCACCGGACAACTGCGCCCTTACCTGTCCGCCGCCTGTGGATGAAATGTGGGGTGTTCCTCGGCACGATTCATCCACAGCCTGATCACATCAACCTGCCAGCGTTCTCAACAGGTTCAGGTAATCCTCGTTGACTCGCGTCTGGGACTCGCGCAGTGCCTTGATCACACGGCAGGCATGCAGCACCGTCGTGTGGTCGCGGCCGCCGAACGCGTCGCCGATCTCGGGCAGGCTGTGGTTGGTGAGCTCCTTCGAAAGAGCCATCGCGACCTGCCGCGGACGCGTGATCGACCGGCTGCGCCGCTTCGACAACAGGTCTGCGACCCGTATCTTGTAGTACTCGGCCACCGTTTTCTGGATGTTCTCGATCGTGACCAGGCGCTCCTGCAGCGCCAGCAGGTCGCGCAGGGCTTCCTTGGCGAAATCCAGCGTGATCGGGCGCCCGGTGAACTGCGAGTTCGCCACGACTCGCCGCAGTGCACCCTCGAGTTCGCGAACGTTCGAGCGGATTCGCTTGGCGATGAAGAACGCAACTTCCTCGGGCAACTGCACTTCGGTTGCTGCCGCCTTGCTCATCAGGATCGCAACGCAGGTCTCGAGTTCCGGCGGTTCGATCGACACGGTGAGGCCCCAGCCGAAGCGCGACTTCAGCCGTTCCTCCAGCCCGTCGACCTCCTTCGGGTAACGGTCGCAGGTGAGAATGATCTGCTGCTGGCCCTCGAACAAGGCGTTGAACGTGTGGAAGAACTCTTCCTGCGAGCGCTCTTTTCCGGCGAAGAACTGGATATCGTCGATCAGCAGCGCATCGAGGCTCCGATAAGCTGTCTTGAAGTCGTTCATGGTGTTGTGCTGCAGCGCTCTCACCATGTCGCCGACGAACCTTTCCGAATGCACGTACGCGATCCGGGCCGCCGGATTGTGCGTCCGTATCTGGTTGCCTATCGCATGCATCAGGTGGGTCTTGCCGAGCCCGACGCCGCCGTAGATGAACAGCGGGTTGTATGCCCGGCCGGGGTTCTCGGCCACCTGCACGGCCGCCGCGCGGGCGAGCTGGTTGCTCTTGCCCTCGACGAAATTCGTGAACGTGAACTCCGGGTTCAGCCGGCCGCCGATCTGGGGCAGCTCCTCCTCCCGGCGGACACGAATCCCCGGCTCAGGGCTGTGTGCGCTGGGCTCAGGAAGCGGCGCGCGCCGCGAGCCGATCTCCAGAACCACCTGAGGCGCTGCCGGAACCATCTGTTCGAGCAGCTCGCCTATGCGCCCGGCGCAGTGCTGGTTCACCCAGTCGACGACGTAACGGTTCGGTGCCAACAGGCGCAGCGTATCGCCGTCCTCGACGGCCTGCAGTGGCCGGATCCAGGTGTTGAAATGCTGCTCGGGCAGCTCCGCTTCCAGGCGGCTCAGGCACTTGTTCCAAAGCGACGCTTCCACGACCAGCGTTTCTCGATGCTGTGGCCCGGTGGGGATGGGGAAAGGGGGCGGAGTGTATACCCCCGCAACGCCTGTGGATATCCTCGGCCCGAGCGGCGTTGCCAGCGCGGACCTCGGTTGACGCCGGATGCCCGGCTGCGTATGCTTCCGCGCCCATTTTCCACCAGTACATCCTTGATTCTGGTGTGGAATCCGGAAACCACGGAGCCGTCTCATGAAGCGCACCTATCAACCGAGCAAACTGCATCGCAAGAGGACCCACGGCTTCCGTGCGCGCATGGCTACCAAAGGTGGCCGAGCGATCCTCCGCCGCCGCCGCGCCAAGGGCCGCAAGCGTCTTTCGGTCTGAACGCTGGCGGGCCAGCAAGCTCTGCGCCAGGCCCGATGCGCGGCTTGCCGCGCGAGCGGCGCCTCACCAGTCGCGGTGAGTTCGACCGGGTTCACCGCCAGGGCAGCCGATCCTCGGACGAGTTTTTCGTGGTTATAGCCAGACCGAACGGGCTCGCGCACGCAAGACTTGGCATGGCCGTCGGCGTGCGGGCTGCCGGCAACGCGGTCTGCCGGAACCGGCTCAAGCGCCTGATCCGCGAGTCATTTCGTACCCACCAGTCGGAGTTGCCGGCGCTCGACCTGGTCGTCAATGCCCGTCCTGCCGCGGCCAAGGCCAACTTCCGGCAGATCTCGGCGAGCCTCTCGGCCCACTGGCGGAAGGTCCGCGAACGATGCGCAAGCTGCTGAGCGCCCTGATCCAGTTGTATCGGTGGTTCATCAGCCCGATGCTGGGATCGAACTGCCGTTTCTATCCCAGCTGCTCCTGCTACGCCCAGCAGTCGATCGAGCGCCACGGCGCAGTCCGCGGCAGCTGGCTGGCCGTGCGTCGGATCGGGCGTTGCCATCCCTGGAACGAAGGGGGCTATGACCCCGTGCCCGAGGCGGGAACGCCTTACTGCGAGCCACCGAAGCATGGATAACCCTCGTATCTACCTCTGGATAGCGCTCGCGCTGCTGGTCTGGGCCAACGTCATCCAGTGGAACAACGACTACGGGGCCGCTGCGCCGACCGCGGCCGACGGTTCGCAGCCAGCGACGCCGGCAGTGGCCGGGACGCCGCAGGCCGAGACCCAGCTGCCGGCGCTGCCCACCGGTGGTGCCGAGGCCCCGCCGGCCCGGCGGCTGCCGGAACCGGGAGCGCCACAGGCGCAGATCAGGGTCCTGACGGATGTGCTCGACCTCGACATCAGTCTGCAGGGAGGCAGCCTGGTCCGTGCCGACCTGCCCACCTATCCCCAGGACCGCAAGAAGGACAGTCCGCCGGTGCGGCTGCTGAGCACCGCGGACGCGGACTACCACGTGGTTCGCAGCGGGCTGCGGGCGGCGGGCGGCGGAGCCGAACCGACCCACCTGGCGGCCTTCACCAGTCCGGCACAGGAATACCGTCTCGCGGCCGGTCAGGACGAGTTGCGCGTGCCGCTCAGCTGGACCGATGGGCAGGGCGTATCGGTCACGAAGACCTACGTTCTGCGCAGGGGCAGCTACGCGATCGACGTCGAGTACGCCGTTCAGAACGCGAGCGCCGCGCCATGGCAGGCGGCGTCATATGTCCAGCTGGCCCGCCACGTCTATTCCCAGAAGCGCTCGATGTTCGACGTCGAGAGCTATGCCTATCGCGGGCCGGCCATCTACGACGGCGACAAGTACCGCAAGCTCGACATCACGGACGAGGACGAAGCGAGTTACACGCAGGCTTTCGCCGACGGCTGGATGGCGGAGATGCAGCACCACTTCGTGACCGCCGCGGTGCCGCCGGCCGGCAAGGCCTATGACTTCACGCTGTCACCGGAGAACGGGCATTCCGTGATCAGCTATCGCGGCCCGCTCGAGACCGTGCCCGCTGGCGGGACGGCGCGCTTCGAGGAAACGCTGTTCGTCGGTCCGAAGCTGCAGGAGCAACTGAAGACGGTGGGGCCGCGGCTCGAGCTGACGGCGGACTACGGCAAGCTGACGATCCTGTCGCAGCCGCTGTTCTGGCTGCTGCAGAAGGTGCACGGCTTCGTCGGCAACTGGGGCTGGGCGATCATCATCGTGACGATCCTGCTGAAGCTGCTGTTCTACAAGCTCACCGAAACGAGCGGCCGCTCGATGGCCAAGATGCGCACGATCGCGCCGCGCATCAAGAACATCCAGGAGCGCTACAAGGACGACCGCGAGCAGCTCGCGCGCCAGATGATGGAGGTCTACAAGCGGGAGAAGATCAACCCGGTCGCCGGTTGCCTGCCGATCCTGGTGCAGATCCCGGTATTCCTCGCTTTCTACTGGGTGCTGCTCGAGAGCGTGGAGATGCGGCAGGCGCCTTGGATGCTGTGGATCCAGGACCTGTCCTCGCGCGATCCGTACTTCGTGCTGCCCGCGCTGATGGGTGCGGCGATGTACGGTCAGTTCAAGCTGAACCCGGCGCCACCGGATCCGATGCAGGCGAAGATCTTCGCCTTCATGCCGATCGTGATGACGGTGATGATGGCGTGGTTCCCCGCGGGCCTGGTGCTCTACTGGCTGACCAACACGCTGCTGTCGATCGCGCAGCAGTGGAACATCAACCGGGTCGTCGAAGCCGAGGCCAAGAAGCGCGACTGAGGCCGACGGCTCCCGGCGTGGCCCCGCAGTCTGCGGCAGGCGGCTCGAGCGACCCATAGATACTGGCGTCCCATGCCTGCGTCGCGCTCTGACAGCATTGCAGCCATTTCCACCGCCCCTGGCCGCGGCGGCATCGGCATCGTGCGCGTCTCGGGTTCCGGGTGCCGAGCGATCGCAGCGGCACTGCTCGGTGATGTCCCGGTGCCGCGCATGGCAGAGCTGCACAGGTTCCTCGACCGCTCCGGTGAGCCGATCGACGAGGGAATCGCGCTCTTCTTCCCGGCACCGAACTCGTATACCGGCGAAGACGTGCTGGAACTTCAAGGGCACGGTGGGCCCGTAGTGCTCGACCTGGTGCTGCAGCGCGTGCTGGAACTGGGAGCACGGCCGGCCGAGGCAGGCGAGTTCACGCAGCGGGCGTTTCTCAACGGCAAGCTGGACCTGGCTCAGGCCGAGGCGATCGCGGACCTGATCGACAGTGGATCCTCGCAGGCGGCCCGGGCAGCGCTGCGGTCGCTGCAGGGTGAGTTCTCGAGCCAGGTGCACGAGCTCGCCGAGGCAGTAACCGAGCTGCGCATCTGGGTGGAGGCGGCGATCGATTTCCCGGAGGAGGAGATCGACTTCCTGCGGGACCACGCGCTGACCGGGCGAATGGAGCTGATCCGGTCGCGCTTTGCCGCGATCACGGAAACCGCGAGGCAGGGCCACCTGCTGCGTGATGGTCTGACGATCGTCATCGCGGGACGCCCGAACGCGGGCAAGTCGAGCCTGCTGAACCGGCTCGCTGGCTACGACGCGGCGATCGTGACGGCTACGGCCGGCACGACACGCGACGTGCTGCGCGAGCGCATCGAGATCGACGGCCTGCCGCTGCACGTGCTCGACACCGCGGGCCTGCGTCCGGCCGGGGACGACATCGAGCGCGAGGGGATCCGCCGTGCACGCCGGGAGATCGAACGGGCCGATCGCGTTCTGTTCGTTGTGGATGCGAGCGATGCCGAGGCCGTGGCTGCGCTCGACGAGGACCTCGCCGCGCTGCCTGCCCCGGTGCCATGTACTTTGATCTTCAACAAGATCGACAGGACGACCGAGCCGCCGGCGAGCACGGCAGGCAGCCCGCCGCAGATACGACTGAGCGTCGCGACCGGAGCGGGCGTGGAACTGCTGCGCGGGCATCTGAAGGACTGCGTCGGATTCCATCCTGCCGGCAGCGGAGCGCTTTCCGCACGCACCCGTCACCTCGATGCGCTGCGGCGGGCCCGCGCGCACGTCGAGCAGGCCCATCGGCTGCTCGTGGAACGGCACGCGGGGGAACTGGTCGCCGAGGAACTGCACGACGCGCAGCGCGGGCTCGGCGAGATCACCGGCGAGGTCTCGAGCGACGAGTTGCTGGGCCGGATATTCGCCAGCTTCTGCATCGGCAAGTAGACGGACATCGGGCCGACCGGCACGATCGAAGCGTGCGCAGTGCTGCCGGTCGCCATAATGGCGAGCATCGCTGCAAATAAATCTGTCCCCTTTTGAGGAGTAACGGCATGCTCAGAGCACAGTACGATCGCCGCGGACCTGTACCGCAGGACGTGATTCGCGCGGTCGAGTTCCCGCGGCCGACGCTGCAGGCTGGGCAGGCGCTGATCGAGGTGCTCGCAGCACCGATCAATCCTTCCGACGTGCTGACGCTGACCGGCGAATACGGGCTGCTGCCGCCGCTGCCCGCGATCGGCGGCAACGAAGGCGTCGGGCGAATCGCCGAGCTCGGTCCAGCGACTGCCGGGCCGCCCGTCGGCCAGACCGTGCTGCTGCCACCGCAGTCGGGTACCTGGAGCACGCACCTGGTCGCGGACGCGTCGACGCTGGTGCCGCTGCCGAACGAAGCGGACCCGCAGCAGCTCGCGATGATGACCGTGAACCCGCCCACCGCACTGCTGCTGCTGCGCGAGTTCGTGGACCTCGAGCCGGGCGACTGGGTCCTGCAGAACGCGGCCAACTCCGCGGTGGGTACCTATCTCGTGCAGCTCGCACGGCTCCGCGGACTGCATACCGTCAACATCGTGCGGCGGGATGACGCGGTCGAGGCGGTGCGCGAGGCCGGGGGCGACGTCGTGCTGGTCGACGGCGACGGGCTCGCTGGACGGGTCGCCGAGGCCACCGGCGGCGCCGGGATCAGGCTCGGGATCGACGCGGTCGCCGGCGAGGCGATCGGGCGGCTTGCAGAGTGCCTCGCACCGGGCGCGACGCTGGTGAACTACGGGCGCATGAGCGGGCAGCCCTGCGTGATCCAGCCCAGTGCCTTCGTCTTCCGCGACCTGACGCTGCGCGGCTTCTGGCTCGCGCTCTGGTACCGGGACGCGACGGCTGAGGAGCGTGCGGCCCTGATCGGGGAGGTGGCGCGGCTGATCGCCACCGGCAAGCTGCACGCCCGGGTCCAGGCGACCTACGACCTCAGCGAGATCCGTGAAGCCGTGGCTGCCGCTGCCTCCGGCGAGCGCAATGGCAAGATCCTGATCGTGCCGCGCCGCTGAGACCGATCGTGGGCCGTGCCGTGCGTTCCGCCGATTGCCTGCCGCCGGAGCTGCTCGCCTCGCTCGAGGAGCTGTTCGGCGAACCGGCGCACCAGGTGGAGTTGATCGAGAATTCGCGCTACGCGCGGCTGCATCTGGGTGCCCGGGCGACGACGCGGCGCAACCGCATCCTGCTCGCCGGCTCGCTGGAGGATTTCCTCGCCGACCCGCAGCTGGTGCTGCACGAGTATTTCCACGTGCTCCGGCAGTGGAATCGCGGCCGGCTCAGCATCATGAGCTACCTGCTCGAATCGCTGCGGCGTGGCTATTGGGAGAATCGTTTCGAGCGACAGGCGCGGCGTTTCGCGGCGCTGCGCCTGTCTGCATACCGGCGTGAGCTGGCGAGGCATCGCGCGGCGCTGGTGGCCCGGGTGCCCCGGTCCGGGCGGGCCGGTGACCTCGCCAGCTGACCGGATCGGTCAGGCCGACTGCTCCCGGCGTGAGCGCCCGCCGTACAATTGGCGGCCCTTGGAAAGAGCGTTGCAGTGAGATTCACCGAGAACTACCAGGTCATCGTGGTCGGCGGCGGCCACGCGGGGACCGAAGCGGCCCTGGCGGCGGCCCGGATGGGATGCCGCACGCTGCTCGTCACCCAGAGCATCGAGGCGCTCGGGCAGATGAGTTGCAACCCGGCGATCGGGGGCATCGGCAAGGGCCACCTGGTCAAGGAAATCGACGCGCTGGGCGGCGCGATGGCCCGGGCCGCGGACCTCTCGGGCATTCACTTCCGGACGCTGAATGCGAGCAAGGGGCCCGCCGTCCGGGCGACCCGGGCGCAGGCGGATCGCAGCCTCTACAAGCGGGCGGTCCGCAGCATGCTGGAGAACCAGCCGGGGCTGCAGCTTTTCCAGCAGGAAATAGCCGACCTGGTGCTCGAGGGCCACAAGGTCCGCGGCGTGGTGACCCGTACCGGGCTCGTATTCGCCGCGCCCTGCGTGGTCCTCACGGTCGGGACCTTCCTGCGCGGCCGGATACACGTCGGACTCGAGCAGCATGCTGGCGGCCGCGCGGGCGATCCGGCCTCGAACCGCCTGGCCGAGCGCCTGCGCGAACTGCCACTGCGGGTCGGGCGCCTGAAAACCGGCACGCCTCCACGCATCGACGGGCGAACCGTGGATTACTCCGGGCTGATCGAGCAGCCGGGCGACGAGCCGGTGCCGGTATTCTCCTGTCTCGGTCGCCGTGCGGATCACCCGCGACAGGTGAGCTGCTGGATCACGGCCACCAACGAGCGTACGCACGAACTGATCAGGGCCGGCTCGGCCCGCTCACCGATGTTCACGGGCCTGATCGAAGGCGTGGGTCCACGGTATTGCCCGTCGGTCGAGGACAAGGTCGCGCGATTCGCCGAGAAGCCTTCGCACCAGGTCTTCATCGAGCCCGAGGGGCTCGATACGCATGAGATCTACCCGAACGGGATCTCGACCAGCCTGCCGTTCGACGTGCAGATCGAGTTCGTGCGCAGCATCCGGGGGTTCGAGCAGGCGCACGTCACCCGCCCGGGTTATGCGATCGAGTACGACTTCTTCGACCCTCGCGACCTGCGTCCTTCGCTCGAGACGCGCCCGGTCGCCGGACTGTACTTTGCCGGGCAGATCAACGGCACGACCGGCTACGAGGAGGCAGCGGCGCAGGGCATCGTCGCCGGCATCAACGCGGCGCTGGCCGTGCAGGATCGCGCGCCGTGGTGGCCGCGGCGCAGCGAGGCCTACATCGGCGTGCTGATCGACGACCTGATCACGCGCGGCGCGCCTGAGCCCTACCGGATGTTCACGAGCCGCGCCGAATACCGGCTCACGCTGCGCGAGGACAACGCCGACCTGCGGCTCACGCCGGTTGGCCGGGAGCTGGGTCTTGTGAGCGAGGAGCGCTGGCAGCTGCTGGAGCGCAAGCGGCAGGCGGTGGACGAGGAACTCGCCGAGCTGCAGACGAGCTGGATCCGGCCGGGTAGCCCGGCTGCGGAGCAGCTCGCCGGCACGCTCGGCGGTGAGCTCGGCCGCGAGCAGCGTGCGCTCGAGCTGCTGCGTCGCCCGGCTCTCGGCTATGCGGAGCTGGTCGACGCGCTCGGCGGCGGGCCACGTTGGTGGCAGCAGGACGAACGGCTGTGCTCCCAGGTGCCGCTGCAGGTGGAGGTCCAGGCGAAATACGCTGGCTACATCGAGCGGCAGCACGAGGAGATCGAGCGACAGCGACGCAACGAGGACGCGCGGTTGCCCGAGGACCTCGACTACGGCGCAGTTACGGGACTCTCCAACGAAGTTCGGCAGCGCCTCGCAGAGATCCGGCCGGCGACGGTCGGGCAGGCTGCGCGAATTCCGGGCGTGACGCCGGCGGCCATCTCGCTGCTGCTCGTCCACCTGAAACGGCACGAGCTGCGCTCTGCCGCGGATCGAAGGGCGGTCAGCGGTGGCTGAGTGCCGCCGCTCAAGATGCGGCGCGGTTCTCACGCTTGCGCTTGCCGTGCTGTCCGGTTGCGGAGGTCCCGACCCGGCGCCTGTCGCGAACGAGCAAGGCGCCGCCGCTGCGGCCGGGCAGACGCTGCGGCGCGGCAACGGTCGCGAACCGGACTCGCTCGATCCACAGCGCGCGCGCACCGACGCGTCGATGAACATCCTGCGCGACGTCTTCGAAGGCCTGACCGCCGTCGGCGTGGACGGCCAGCCGGTGCCGGCCGCCGCCGAGAGCTGGAGCATTTCCGAGGACGGTCGCGTGTACACGTTCCGGCTGCGCGAGGGGCTGCGCTGGTCGAACGGCGATCGCCGTCGTAGCGGCGGACTTCGTCGCGGGGTTGCGACGGCTCGTGGATCCCGCGACCGCTTCACCGTATGCACAGGCGCTCGAGGCGTTGCTGAATGCCCGGGAGGTCTCGCGCGGCGAGAAGCGGCCCGAGGAGCTCGGCGTCGCGGCGCCTGACCCGAATACCGTGGTGCTGACGCTCGAACACCCGGCGCCGTACGTGCTCGGCCTGCTCTCGCACCCGAGCAGCTTTCCGGTCCACGCGAGTGTGCTGGCCGGGGACGGGTCGGGTTTCCCGGCCCCGGGGGAGCTGGTGTCGAACGGGGCATTCGTGCTCGAGGAATGGGTCGTCGGCTCGCACGTCGCAGCACGGCGCAATCCTCACTACTGGAACGATGCCGCGACCCGGCTCGAGCGGGTTCATTACCTGCAGGTCGATGACGCCGCGACCGAGTTCCGACAGTACCGGGCCGGGCAGCTGGACGTGACCTATGTGGTCCCGCCGCCGCAGTTCCGCTGGATCCGGGAGAATCTCGGATCGCAGCTGCACGTCTCGCCGCAGCTGAGCGTCTACTACTACGGCTTCAACCTGACGCGTCCTCCGTTCCGGGATTCGCCGGAACTGAGGCGGGCACTGTCGATGGTGATCGACCGCGAGAGACTCACCAGCGCGGTCACCGGCGTGGGCGAATCGCCCGCCTATGGCTGGGTGCCCCCGGGCACGGCCGACTACACGCCACAGCGCTTCGACTATGCCGACTGGCCCTACGCGCAGCGGGTAGCCGAGGCACGCGAGCTGTACAGTCGCGCGGGCTACTCGGACCAGCGACCGCTCGAGGTCGAGATTCGCTACAACACCGGCGAGGTCCACAATCGACTCGCGGTGGCGGTGGCGGCGATGTGGAAAGAGACCCTCGGGGTGCAGTCGACGCTGCATGCGGAGGAATTCCGGGCCCTGCTGCAGAGCATCCAGGCACGGACCGAGACGCAGGTATTCCGCTCCAGCTGGATCGGCGACTACAACGACGCCTACTCATTCGCCCAGCTGCTGCAGAGCGATTTCGGGATCAACCTGACCGGCTACTCGAACCCGCGCTACGACGAGCTGCTGGCCCAGGCGAGGGAGGAGCCCGAACCAGCGCGTAGACGATTGCTGCTCGAGCAGGCCGAGGCGACGATGCTGGCCGATCATCCCGTGCTGCCGCTTTACTTCTACGTCAACAAGCACCTCGTGAAACCCTACCTGCGGGGTTGGTCCGACAACGTCATGAACGTGCAGTACAGCAAGGACCTCTGGTTCGACGACGCGAACTGAGTGGCCAATCACAGTTCCCTTTTCCGCAGCGCGGCCGGGAGTTGAGCCATCGGGAAACCGCTGCGAGCATGGCGGCAGTCCGTTCCGGAACGATTTGAATGACCTGGTTCCTGCTTTTCGCATCGACGGTCTTTGGGCTGTATTTCTGGCGCGAGTACCGGGTGCAGCAGCGGGACCTCGAGAGCCCCTCCTCGCCGGTTCGTACCGCAGAGCGCTACATCGGCCAGGTGCTGACCCTCGAGGAGGACATCCGGGGGGGCAGGGGCCGGGCCCGGGTCGGCACCCGCCGCTGGCGCCTGCGCGGTCCCGACCTGGCCGCCGGGACGAGGGTACGCGTGACCGGCGTGGACGGGACGGTCCTGATCGTCGACCGCCTGCCCTCCTGAGACGCTGCGGCTGGCGCCGCCGCAGCCGGCGCGCTAGCGTCGCTGCAGCAGGTCGTATTCCGCCGATACGCTGGCCGTGAACCGCATGTCGCCGACCTGGTAGCTGGCCTCCGCGGGCGGCGGCGGGGCCGGCGCATCCGCCATGGCCATCGTGGAGCGGTACATCGGCGTGACCGGCGGCGCCCCGCCGGCGTTCAGGTGCCTGACGGGTCCGAGCCCCATGCCCGCCGCGCGGGCCAGCGTCTCGGCGTTGAGCCGCGCGTCCTCGACGGCACGGGCCAGCGCTTCACGTTCCAGGTCCTTTCTGCGGCTGGAGTCCAGCATCGGATCGGAGGCCTGGTTCACGCCGGTATCGATGGCCCGCTCGATCAGCGCGCCGAGCTTCTCGAGATCCCGCAGCTCGACCCTGACCTGCCGGCTCACGACGTAGCCCTCCAGCACGCGCTTGCGCTGCTGCTCGTTCCAGCTGTAGTCGGGCTGGACCTGCAGGCGGGTCGCGCCGACCAGGTTCGAATCGATGCCGAGGTCCTTGCAGAGGGCCAGCACACGGCCGATCGTGTCGTTCACTGACTTGCGTGCGACCTCCATCGAGGGGTCGCGTGCCTCGACGCCCAGCGTGAGGAAGGCGATGTCCGGCTGTGCAGTGACCTCGCCGCGCCCGGCCACGGCGACGGTCCGCTGGGGATCCTCGCTGGCGTGGGCCGCGGGGCCGGCAAGCAGGCTCGCGGCCGCGCAGCCGGCAAGAACGATTGACCTGATCGACATGGCGGACCTCCGGGATGGCCGTGCTGGTTACTCCCGCCAGTCTACGGCAGGGCATGCTCCAGGGCCTGGCCCTGAATTCGACTCGCGAAAGGCTTTTGATTACCATGCCGGGCCTTCGGCCGCGGGGAGGCCGATGCCGCATGGAGTTGGAAATGATCTGGAGATCGGCCTGGCTCTCGCTGAGCCTGTCCTTCGCGTTGCTCGCCGCGCCTGGCCTGGCTTTCGCGGGCGACGTCGCCCGTGGCGAGCAGCTGGCGTACACCTGCCACGGCTGCCATGGCATCCCGAACTACCAGAACGCCTACCCGGTCTACAGCGTGCCGAAGCTGGGCGGCCAGCATGCGGCTTACCTGGTGGTCGCGCTGAAGGCGTATGCGAGCCAGGAGCGCAATCATTCGACGATGCATGCACATGCGGCCAGCATGAGCGAACAGGACATGCAGGACATGGCAGCCTACCTGTCGGGCCAGGAACTGCAGCCGACCGGCCGGGCCGTCGGCACGGCACCGAAAGCGAGCCAGACCTGCGTGGCCTGCCACGGCAACGACGGCGTCGGCATACTGCCCGAATATCCGAATCTCACCGGCCAGCATGCGGACTACCTGGCGCAGGCTCTCAAGGCCTACCGCAGCGGGCAGCGCAAGAATGCCGTGATGGGCGGCATGGCGGCCCCGCTGACCGACCAGGACATCCTCGAGCTGGCCGAGTACTACTCCTCGCAGCGCCCTGGCCTGTGCTCTACCGCCGATATTCGCAAGGCCGGCAAGTGCTCGGGCCGCTGATGCGGACCTGACGAGCGATCGATCGCAGGCCGGGCCATTGCCCGGCCTGCTTGTCTTGGCCGGGCGCAGGTCGCACCCTTAACGGTCCGAGCAACGACCGACAGGAGCCGCCGACCGTGACCACAGAGGCTGCACCCGCTCCCGCTGCCCATATCGCCGAGCCGCTCGGTGGCGGCGTCTACCTGATCGACACGCTGTACCAGCGTCGGGGACACGCGGCGAGTCACCTGGTCGTCGAGGGTGGACGGGCCGCGTTCGTGGATACCGGTACCGCAAGGTCGGTGCCGAGGCTGCTGGCCGCGCTCGACGAGCTGGGCCTCGACCCGGCGCAGGTCGATTACGTCTTCCTCACCCACGTGCACCTCGATCATGCCGGTGGCGCCGGACAGCTGATGGCGGCGCTGCCCGCGGCCCGGGCAGTGCTGCATCCGCGCGGCGCGCCCCATATGATCGACCCGGCCCGGCTGATCGCGGGCTCGATCGAGGTCTACGGGGAAGACGCCTTCCGGGAGCTTTACGGAGAACTGCTGCCGATCCCGGCCGAGCGGGTCGTGACGACAGCGGACGGCGACCGCCTGAAGCTCGGCCGGCGCAGCTTCGAGTTCATCCATACTCCGGGGCACGCCCGCCATCACCACTGTGTCGTGGATCTCGACCATGCCGAGATCTACAGCGGCGACAATTTCGGCATCTGCTACCACGAGTTCGACACGGCCGCCGGCGCCTTCATGCTCCCGACCACGACGCCGGTGCAGTTCGACCCGGACGCGATGCATGCCTCGGTCGACCGCCTGATGGCATACCGGCCGAGGCGGATCTTCCAGACGCACTTCGGGCCGGTCGAGGACCTCGAACGCCTGGCGCGCGATCTTCACCTCGGCGTGGATGAATTCGTCGCGATCGCGCGACGGCATGCCACCGCGCCGGACCGCTCGGATCGCATCGCCAGCGACATGTTCGAATTCCTCGATCGCCGGCTCGACGAGCACGGCTATGCCGGTGACTCGAAACGCAGGCACTGGTTTCTCGACGACGACGTTCGTCTCAACACCTCGGGTCTCGAGGTATGGCTGGATCGACAGACATGAACAAGTTCCGCGCGCTCAGGATTCATCGCGACGACGGTCGCATCGAGCCCCGCTTCGAGGAGCTCACGCTCGACGACCTCGCCGCGGGCGAGGTCGTGATCCGTGTCGCCTATTCGACGATCAACTACAAGGACGCGCTGGCCGCGACCGGCGCGGGACCGATCCTGCGGCGCTTCCCGCTGGTCGGGGGCATCGACCTGGCCGGCGAGGTCGTCAGCTCGGAGGATTCCCGCTACCAGCCCGGCCAGAAGGTGCTCGTGACGGGCTGCGGCCTGAGCGAGACACATGATGGGGGCTATTCCGAGTACGCCCGTGTCCGGGGCGACTGGGTGATTCCGCTGCCTCAGGGCCTGGACGAGCGGGCCGCCATGCAGCTCGGCACGGCCGGCTTCACGGCCGCGCTCGCGATCCACCGCATGGAGCAGAACGGCCAGGCCCCGGGCAACGGGCCAGTGCTGGTGACCGGCGCGACCGGCGGCGTCGGCAGCCTCGCGGTCAACATGCTGGCTGGCCGCGGCTACGAGGTGGTGGCGCTGACCGGCAAGCCGGACGCGGCCGACTACCTGCGCGAACTCGGTGCTGCGCGGGTGCTGCCGAGGCAGGAGCTGCAGCCCGGCAGCCGTCCGCTCGAGAAGGCGCTCTGGGCCGGCGCGATCGACAACCTCGGCGGCGAGACGCTCGCCTGGCTCACCCGCACGGTAGACTTCTGGGGCAACATCGCGAGCATCGGCCTCGCTGCAGGCCCGGAACTGCATACGACGGTGATGCCATTCATCCTGCGCGGCGTGAACCTGCTCGGGATCAACTCGGTCGAGACGCCGAGGGAACTGCGCCTCGCGGTCTGGGAGCGGATCGCCTCGGACTTGAAGCCCACCGCGCTTGCGCGGATCAGCGGCAAGCTCGTCGATTTTCCGGAACTTCCCGCTCAGTTTCCGGCCTACGTCGAAGGCAAGATCACGGGTCGCATTGTCGTGAAGATTTCCTGAATGAACCAGCAGTCACACGTCGGCGCGAGCGCGCCGGATGACAAGGCGCTGCAGCCCGGAACGCTGACGCACCTGCAGCGGCTCGAGGCCGAGAGCATCCAGATCATGCGCGAGGTGGTCGCCGAGTGCTCAAAGCCGGTCATGCTGTACTCGATCGGCAAGGACAGCGCGGTGATGCTGCACCTCGCGATGAAGGCGTTCTATCCAGCGAAGCCGCCCTTTCCGCTGCTGCACGTCGACACGAAGTGGAAGTTCCGCGCGATGATCGAGTTCCGTGACCGGATCGCGCAGGAACACGGTCTCGAGCTTATCGTCTACACGAATCCGGAGGGGCTCGAGCAGGGGATCAACCCGTTCACGCACGGCTCCGCGATCCACACCGACGTGATGAAGACGCAGGCGCTGAAGCAGGCGCTGGACCAGTACGGCTTCGACGCGGCTTTCGGCGGCGCGCGGCGCGACGAGGAGAAGAGCCGCGCCAAGGAGCGGGTCTTCTCGTTCCGCTCGGCGCAGCACCGCTGGGATCCGAAGAACCAGCGTCCCGAGCTCTGGAACCTGTACAACACGCGCAAGCACAAGGGGGAGAGCATCCGGGTGTTCCCGATGTCGAACTGGACCGAGCTCGACATCTGGCAGTACATCTACCTGCATGACATCCCGCTTGTGCCGCTGTACTTCGCCGCGGAGCGGCCGGTGGTCGAGCGCGACGGCACGCTGATCATGGTGGATGACGAGCGCATGCCGCTGCACCCGGGCGAGAAGCCCGCGCTCAGGAAGGTGCGCTTCCGGACGCTCGGCTGCTATCCGCTGACCGGCGCGATCGAGAGCGCCGCGGACACGCTGCCGGCGATCATCCAGGAAATGCTGCTGACGACGACTTCCGAGCGCCAGGGACGCGTCATCGACCACGACCAGTCCGCTTCGATGGAGAAGAAGAAGCAGGAGGGGTACTTCTGATGGCCCACGTCTCCGACATGATCGGCCAGGACATCCTGGCGTACCTGCAGGCACACGAGCACAAGAGCCTGCTGCGCTTCATCACCTGCGGCAGCGTCGACGACGGCAAGTCGACGTTGATCGGCCGCCTGCTGTACGACTCGAAGATGATCTTCGAGGACCAGCTCGCTGCGCTCGAGGCCGACTCGAAGAAGGTCGGAACACAGGGCGGCGAGATCGACTTCGCGCTGCTGGTGGACGGACTCGCGGCCGAGCGCGAGCAGGGCATCACGATCGACGTCGCCTACCGCTTCTTCTCGACCGACAAGCGCAAGTTCATCGTCGCGGACACGCCCGGCCACGAGCAGTACACGCGCAACATGGTCACCGGCGCCTCGACCGCCGAGCTCGCCGTGATCCTGATCGATGCGCGCAAGGGCGTGCTGACGCAGACGCGACGGCACAGCTACATCGTCTCGCTGCTTGGCATCGAGAAGGTGGTGCTGGCCGTCAACAAGATGGACCTGGTCGACTATTCGCGGGAGATCTTCGAGACGATCGTCGATGAGTATCGCGACTTCGCCAGGCAGATCGGCCTGCACGACGTCGTCGCGATTCCGGTGTCGGGGCTGCGCGGCGACAATGTCACCGAGCCCAGCGCGCACACGTCCTGGTATCACGGCCCCACGCTGATGGGCTACCTGGAAACGGTGGACGTAGCCGATACGCTGCAGCACCGGCCGCTGCGGATGCCGGTGCAGTGGGTGAATCGCCCGAACCTCGATTTCCGCGGCTTCGCGGGCACGATCGTGGCGGGCGCGGTCAGTCCTGGCGACCGCGTCAGGGTGCTGCCCTCCGGCCGCGAGAGCAGGGTGGCGCGGATCGTCACGATGGACGGCGACCTGGAGCGTGCGATCGCAGGCCAGTCCGTGACGCTGACGCTCGAGGACGAGATCGACGTCAGTCGCGGCGACCTGTTCTGTCCTGCCACGCTGCCGGCCGGCGTGGCCGACCAGTTCGAGACCACGATCATCTGGATGTCCGACGAGCCGATGCTTCCCGGCCGCCCGTACTGGCTGAAGATCGGCACGCGGCAGGTTTCCGCGACGATCACCGAGCCCAAGTACAAGGTGAACGTCAACACGCTCGAGCATCTCGCCGCGAAGAAGCTGACGCTGAACGAGATCGGGGTCTGCAACGTCTCGCTCGATCACGCCGTGCCGTTCGATCCGTACGCCGAGAATCGCGACACGGGCGGCTTCATCCTGGTGGACCGTCTCGGCAACGCGACCGTCGGCGCAGGCCTGATCCATTTCGCGCTCAGGCGCTCGCAGAACATCCACTGGCAGGCGCTGGACGTCAACAAGGCGGCCCGCGCCGAAGTGAAGGGCCAGAAACCCTGCGTGCTGTGGTTCACAGGGCTCTCGGGAGCCGGCAAGTCCACGATCGCGAACCTGGTCGAGAAGCAGCTGCACTCGCTGGGGCGCCACACGTATCTGCTGGACGGCGACAACGTCCGCCACGGCCTCAACCGCGATCTCGGCTTCACCGACACGGACCGCGTCGAGAACATCCGCCGCGTCGCGGAAGTTGCCAAGCTGATGTCGGACGCGGGCCTGATCGTGATGGTCTCGTTCATCTCACCGTTCCGCGCCGAGCGTCGCATGGCGCGCTCGCTGTTCGAGTTCGGCGAGTTCATCGAAGTACACGTCGATACGCCACTGGCCGAAGCCGAACGGCGCGACGTGAAGGGCCTGTACGCCAAGGCCCGGCGCGGCGAGCTGAAGAACTTCACCGGCATCGATTCGCCCTACGAGCCGCCGGAGAAACCCGAGATCTACATCGATACGACCAGGAGCCCGCCCGAGGACTCGGCGGCACTGATCGTCGAGGAACTGCGCAAGGCGGGGATGCTGGGCCGGTCAGGCTGACCGCCCGACGGAGCGGGGCCCGGAGCCGGCCGGCTCCGGGCGGCCGGCTTTCTGCGAGGGCGTTCCGCGCTACAATGCGGGGCGATCCGCACTGCAGAAAAGAGAACAGCCCATGAGCGCTCCAGCCTCCGCCGGCGCCCGCTTCCGGGATGCCCTCAGTCACGAGCGCCCGCTGCAGGTCGTCGGCACCGTCAATGCGTTCTCGGCGCTGCTGGCGGAGCGGGCCGGTTTCCGTGCGCTGTACCTGTCCGGTGCCGGGGTCGCGAACGCTTCCTTCGGCCTTCCAGACCTCGGCATCACCAGCCTGAACGACGTCTGTGAGGACGTCCGTCGGATCACTTCCGCCTGCGACCTGCCGCTGCTGGTGGATGCCGATACTGGTTGGGGCACGGCATTCAACATCTCGCGGACCATCGCCGACCTGATCCGCTCCGGCGCGGCCGGCTGCCACCTCGAGGACCAGGTGCAGGCGAAGCGCTGCGGGCACCGACCGGGCAAGGCCCTGGTCGGCGCCGACGAGATGGCTGACCGAATCAAGGCCGCTGCCGACGGGCGCACCGATCCGCAGTTCGTCATCATGGCGCGAACCGACGCCCACGCAGTGGAGGGACAGCAGGCGGCGATCGACCGTGCGCAGTGCTACGTCGAGGCAGGCGCCGACATGATCTTCGCCGAGGCCCTGACCACGCTCGACGAATATCGCCAGTTCACCAGTAAGATCACCGTACCGGTGCTGGCCAACATCACCGAGTTCGGCAAGACGCCGCTCTTTTCGGTCGCCGAGCTCGCCAGCGCAGGCGTGCAGCTGGTGCTGTATCCGCTGTCCGCCTTCCGGGCCATGTCCCGGGCCGCGGAAGAAGTCTATGGCGCGATCCGGCGCGACGGGTCGCAGAAGAACGTGCTCGAGCGCATGCAGACACGCGCCGAGCTCTACGATGTCCTCGGCTACCATGACTACGAGCGCAAGCTCGACCAGCTCTTCAGCCGGGAGGGCCGCGAGCAGTGAGCCCGGACGTTTCTGCACCAAGCACAGCGAGCAGGCAACCATGAGCAACAGCAAGACCGCATCGGGCTTCAAGCCGAAGAAATCCGTCGCCCTCTCGGGCGTGACCGCCGGCAACACGGCCCTCTGCACGGTCGGCCGCAGCGGCAATGACCTGCACTACCGCGGCTACGACATCCTCGACCTCGCGGAGCGCTGCGACTTCGAGGAGGTCGCGTACCTGCTGGTGCACGGCAAGCTGCCGACCAAGGCGGAGCTCGCGGGCTACAAGATCAAGCTCAAGAGCCTGCGCGGGCTGCCGACGCCGGTGCGCTCGGCGCTCGAGGCGCTGCCTGCCGCCAGCCATCCGATGGACGTGCTGCGCACCGGCGTTTCGGTGCTGGGCTGCGCGCTGCCCGAGAAAGAGGACCACAACCTCGCCGGCGCCCGCGACATCGCCGACCGGCTGATGGCGAGCCTCGGCTCCATGCTCGCCTACTGGTATCACTACAGCCACTCGGGCGTGCGCATCCACGTCGAGACCGACGACGAGACGATCGGCGGTCACTTCCTGCACCTGCTGCATCGCCGGCCGCCGCCCGATTCCTGGGTGAAGGCGATGAACATCTCGCTCAATCTCTACGCGGAGCACGAGTTCAACGCCTCGACGTTCACCGCAAGGGTCATCGCCGGCACCGGCTCCGACATGTACTCCTGCATCACCGGCGCGATCGGGGCCTTGCGCGGCCCGAAGCACGGCGGCGCCAACGAGGTGGCCTTCGAGGTGCAGAAGCGCTACGAGACGCCCGATGAGGCGGAGGCGGATATCCGCCGGCGCGTCGAGAACAAGGAGGTCGTGATCGGTTTCGGTCATCCCGTCTACACGATCGGCGACCCGCGCAACGAGGTCATCAAGAGCGTCGCGAAAAAGCTCTCCGCCGAAGCCGGCGACATGAAGATGTTCTCCATCGCCGAGCGGCTCGAGTCCGTGATGTGGAACATCAAGAAGATGTTCCCGAACCTCGACTGGTTCTCGGCCGTGTCCTACCACATGATGGGCGTGCCGACGGCGATGTTCACGCCGCTGTTCGTGATCTCGCGCACGAGCGGCTGGAGCGCGCACGTCATCGAGCAGCGCATCGACGGCAAGATCATCCGGCCGAGCGCCAACTACACCGGCCCCGAGGATCGAAAGTTCGTGCCGATCGCGAAGCGGAAGTGAACGACGCCTACCGCAAGCCGCTGCGAGGCACGCAGCTTGAGTACTTCGACGCGCGCGCCGCGGTCGAATCGATCCGGCCCGGAGCCTGGGACAAGCTGCCGTACACGGCGCGCGTGCATGCCGAGAACCTGGTGCGCCGTTGCGACCCGGCGCTGCTCGGCGAGTGTCTCGAGCAGATCGTCGAGCGCAAGCGCGAGCGGGACTTCCCGTGGTTCCCGGCCCGCGTGGTCTGCCACGACATACTCGGCCAGACGGCGCTGGTGGATCTCGCCGGCCTGCGGGACGCGATCGCGGCACAGGGCGGCGACCCGGCCAAGGTGAACCCGGTCGTCCCGGTGCAGTTGATCGTGGATCACTCGCTCGCCGTCGAATGCGGTGGCGACGACCCCGATGCGTTCGCCAAGAACCGCGCGATCGAGGAGCGGCGCAACGAGGACCGCTTCGATTTCATCGACTGGACGAAACGCGCCTTCGACAACGTCGACGTGATCCCGGCCGGCAACGGCATCATGCACCAGCTCAACCTGGAGAAGATGTCACCGGTGATCCAGGCCAGGGACGGCATCGCATTCCCTGACACCTGCGTCGGCACGGACAGCCACACGCCGCACGTGGACGCGCTCGGCGTGATCGCCGTCGGCGTTGGCGGCCTGGAGGCCGAGAGCGTCATGCTCGGCCGGGCATCCTGGATGCGCCTGCCCCAGATCGTCGGCGTGGAGCTCACGGGTCAGCGGCAACCTGGCATCACCGCGACCGACATCGTGCTCGCGCTGACGGAGTTCCTGCGCAAGTCGCGGGTCGTGGGTGCCTACCTCGAGTTCTACGGCCAGGGTGCGGCGTCGCTGACGCTCGGCGACCGCGCGACGATCTCGAACATGGCGCCGGAGTACGGCGCCACGGCGGCGCTGTTCTTCATCGACCAGCAGACCCTCGATTACCTGCGGCTCACGGGTCGCGAAGAGGCGCAGGTCAAGCTGGTCGAGACCTATGCGAAGACCGCTGGTCTCTGGGCGGACAGCCTCGAGAGCGCCGAATACGATCGCGTGCTGCGTTTCGACCTCTCGAGCGTGGTGCGGAACATGGCCGGCCCCTCGAACCCGCATGCACGCGTGGCGACGAGCGAACTCGCCGCGAAGGGCATCGCGGGCCACTGGGAGCAGCAGCCCGGCAGGATGCCCGACGGTGCGGTGATCATCGCGGCCATCACCAGCTGCACCAACACCTCGAACCCGCGCAACGTGATCGCGGCCGGCCTGCTCGCGCGCAACGCGAATCGCCATGGCCTCGCCCGCAAGCCCTGGGTCAAGAGCTCGCTCGCGCCCGGCTCGAAGGCGGTCGAACTCTACCTGAAGGATGCGAAGCTGCTCGGCGAGCTCGAGCAGCTCGGCTTCGGCATCGTGGGCTTCGCCTGTACCACCTGCAACGGCATGTCGGGGGCGCTGGACCCGAAGATCCAGCAGGAGATCATCGAGCGCGACCTCTACGCGACGGCGGTGCTCTCGGGCAACCGCAACTTCGACGGTCGCATCCATCCCTACGCGAAGCAGGCATTCCTGGCCTCGCCGCCGCTGGTGGTCGCCTACGCGATCGCCGGCACCATCCGCTTCGACATCGAGAAGGATCCGCTCGGTCATGACGCGCAGGGGCGGCCGATCACGCTCAAGGACCTGTGGCCCTCGGACGAGGAGATCGACGCCATCGTCCGCTCGAGCGTCAGGCCCGAGATGTTCCGCCAGGTTTACCAGCCGATGTTCGACGCGCGGGTCGAGAGCGGTCCGAGGGCCAGCCCGCTCTACGACTGGCGCCCGCAAAGCACCTACATCCGCCGGCCCCCGTACTGGGAAGGGGCGCTGGCCGGTGAACGCACGCTCCAGGGCCTGCGGCCACTCGCGGTGCTTGGGGACAACATCACCACCGATCACCTCTCGCCGTCGAACGCCATCCTCGCGGGCAGCGCGGCGGGCGAGTACCTGGCGAAGATGGGCCTCCCGGAGGAGGACTACAACTCCTACGCGACGCACCGCGGCGATCACCTTACGGCGCAGCGCGCCACGTTCGCGAATCCGAAGCTGTTCAACGAGATGGTCCTCGAGGACGGCAAGGTGAAGCAGGGTTCGCTGGCCCGGGTCGAGCCGGACGGCAAGGTGATGCGCATGTGGGAGGCGATCGAGACATACATGAATCGCCGGCAGCCGCTGATCATCATCGCCGGCGCCGACTACGGCCAGGGTTCCTCGCGCGACTGGGCGGCCAAGGGCGTGCGGCTCGCGGGCGTGGAGGCGATCGTGGCCGAGGGTTTCGAGCGCATCCACCGCACGAACCTGATCGGCATGGGCGTGCTGCCACTCGAGTTCAAGCCCGGCACGAACCGCAGGACTCTGGGGATCGACGGCACCGAGACCTACGACGTGGTCGGTGAGCGCAGGCCGGGCGCTGAGTTGACGCTGGTGATCCACCGTCGCAGCGCAGAGCGGCTCGAGGTGCCGGTGACGTGTCGGCTCGATACGGCCGAGGAAGTCTCGATCTACGAGGCAGGCGGGGTGCTGCAGCGCTTCGCCCAGGACTTCCTCGAATCATCCCGCGCCGCCTGAGAGATCCAGTGAGCCACCCGCCGCAGATCCGCATTCCCGCGACCTACATGCGGGGCGGCACCAGCAAGGGAGTGTTCTTCCGCCTGCAGGACCTGCCCGGGCGCTGCCAGGCCCCGGGCGAGGCGCGCGACCGGTTCTTGCTGCGGGTGATCGGCAGTCCGGACCCATACGGCAAGCAGATCGACGGGATGGGCGGCGCGACCTCCAGCACCAGCAAGACCGTCATCCTGTCACCGAGCGCCCGGCCCGGTCACGACGTCGACTACCTGTTCGGCCAGGTGTCGATCGACAGGGCCTTCGTCGACTGGACTGGCAACTGCGGCAATCTTTCCGCCGCCGTCGGGCCCTTCGCGATCGCCAGGGGACTCATCGAAGCTGACCGCGTGCCGCAGGACGGAGTCGCCACGGTGCGCATCTGGCAGGCGAACATCGCCAAGACCATCGTCGCGAGGGTGCCGGTCACGAACGGCGTCGTGCAGGAAACCGGCGACTTCGAGCTCGACGGCGTCACCTTCCCGGCCGCCGAAGTCGAGCTCGAGTTCATGGATCCGGCCGCCGAGGCGGACGGCGCCGAGGGGGCGATGTTCCCGACGGGTCAGCTCGTCGACGACCTCGAGGTTCCCGGCATCGGGACGCTGAAGGCGACGATGATCAACGCAGGCATTCCGACCGTGTTCGTCGATGCCCGGGCCATCGGCTACCAGGGTACCGAGCTGCAGGACGCGATCAACGGCGATCCGCGCGCGCTCGAGCTGTTCGAGAACATCCGTGCGCATGGTGCCGTGCGCATGGGGCTCATCGAGCGCGTCGAGCAAGCCGCGATGCGCCAGCACACGCCGAAGGTGGCCTACGTGGCCGGGCCGGCGGACTACGTCTGCTCGAGCGGCAAGCGCGTCGCGGCCGGCGACATCGACCTGCTGGTGCGCGCAATGTCGATGGGCAAGCTGCACCACGCGATGATGGGGACGGCCGCGGTGGCCATCGGCGCCGCGGCAGCTGTGCCCGGCACGCTCGTGAACCTCGCTGCGGGCGGCGGCGAGCGCAAGGCCGTGCGCTTCGGCCACCCCTCCGGAACGCTCCGCGTCGGTGCCGAGGCGAAGCTGGTCGAAGGCGAGTGGACAGTGACCAAGGCCATCATGAGCCGCAGCGCGCGGGTCCTGATGGATGGCTGGGTACACGTGCCCGGCGACGCGTTCTAGCACGCCATGTCCGCTGCGATGGCCCGGCCCGTCAGGCGCCGCGGGGCGCTCCGGCCAACCGGCCGACACGACGCCCGCGCGACTGCGCAGTGAGGATCGCTTGACTGTCACGCTGGAGGAAGGCGCACGCGAGCTCGGCATCGAACTCGACGCCGGTCAGGTGGCGAAGCTGCTCGCTCATCTCGACCTGATGGACGAGTGGGGTGCGAAGATGAACCTGACCGCGATCCGCGAACGACCGCAGCAGGTCACGAAGCACCTGCTCGACAGCCTGGCGATCCGGCCCTGGCTTCGAGGTCAGCGGATCGCTGACGTCGGCAGCGGCGCGGGCTTTCCCGGCATCCCGCTCGCGATCGTGGATCCCGGGCTGCAGTTCACGTTGATCGAGGCGACCGGCAAGAAATGCCGATTCCTCGAGCACGTCCGCGATGCGCTCGGGCTCGAGAACGTCACGGTGGTCAACGCGCGCGCCGAAGGCTACCGCCCGGAGAAACGGTTCGACACGGTGGTCGCCCGCGCAGTGGGCCCCGTCGCGGACCTGGTGAAGTTCGCAGGCGCGCTGGTTGCGGACGGTGGCCGGCTGCTGGCGATGAAGGGCCGGGATCCCCAGGCGGAACTCGCCCTCAGGCTGAGCGGCTGGCGGGTCGCCGCGGTGCATCGCCTCGCCGTGCCGGACCTCGCGGAGGAGCGCCACCTGGTCGAACTTCGCCGCTCGCAGGACAAGGCCGATTGATCACGGCTATGCTCTGCGGTCCATGAAGCGCGTCATCGCAGTAGCCAACCAGAAGGGCGGAGTCGGCAAGACCACGACAGCGGTCAATCTGGCGGCGTCGCTGGCTGCGACCCGCAGGCGCGTGCTGCTGGTCGACAGCGACCCGCAGGGCAACGCGACGACGGGTTGCGGTGTCGACAAGCGCTCGCTCAGAAGCTCGCTGACGGACGTGCTGCTCGGGGATGCAGACGTAAAGGCGGCGCTGCTGCCGGTGGATCCGGGCGGCTTCACGCTGCTGCCCGCGAACCAGGACCTGGTCGCGGCGGAAGTGCGGCTGATGACGATGATCGGTCGCGAGCTGCGGCTGCGGCAGGCGCTCGACCCGCTGCGGGACGACTACGACGTGATCCTGATCGACTGCCCGCCTGCGCTCAACCTGCTGACCTTGAACGCGCTGGTGGCGGCGGACAGCGTCATCGTGCCGATGCAGTGCGAGTACTACGCGCTCGAGGGCCTCAGTGCGCTGATGGGCACGGTCGAGCAGATCAAGGCGAGCGTCAACCCGGGACTCGAGCTCGAGGGGATCCTGCGCACGATGTTCGATCCGCGCAACAACCTCTCGAACGAGGTCTCAGGCCAGCTGATCATGCATTTTGGCGACAAGGTGTTCCGCAGCATCATTCCCCGCAATGTCCGCCTGGCCGAGGCCCCGAGCTTCGGCAAGGCCGCGATGTTCCACGACAAGGATTCCCGCGGTGCGCTCGCGTACCTCGCGCTGGCCGGTGAGCTGATCCGCCGCGACGAGGAGCTCAGCGAGCCGGCGCCGGATGCTGCGCTCGAGACGCCGGCCGCCGGTCACTGAGGAACGGACCGTCCGCGACCGTCGCTGCGCGTCGCGGGCCGGGCAGTCGCTCCGCTAAACTGCCGGCATGGCAACCAAAAGACCCAGCCTGGGGCGCGGACTCGAGGCATTGCTCGGCACGACCACTCCTACTCCCGGCGGGCCGGACGGCGCCGGGGCGCCGGCTGCCCCGCGGGGCGAGGAGCTGGCGCGGATTCCCGTGGACCTGCTGCAGCGCGGCCGCTACCAGCCGCGGCTCGACCTGCGGCCGGAGAGCCTGCAGGACCTCGCTGACTCGATCCGGGCGCAGGGGATCGTGCAGCCGATCGTCGTGAGGCCCGTCGGCGCGCAGCGCCCCGGCGAGACCCAGCGCTACGAGATCATCGCGGGCGAGCGGCGCTGGCGGGCGGCGCAGATGGCGGGCCTGCATGACGTACCGGCCGTGGTGCGGAGCGTTCCGGACGAGGCCGCGGTCGCGATGTCGCTGATCGAGAACATCCAGCGCGAGAACCTCAATCCGCTGGAGGAGGCGCGCGCGCTCGATCGGCTGATCCGCGAGTTCGACATGACGCACCAGGCCGCGGCCGACGCGGTGGGTCGCTCCCGGGCCGCAGTCAGCAACCTGCTGCGGCTGCTGGAGCTGGCTGACGAGGTAAAGCAGCTCGTGGAGCAGCGGCAGCTGGAGATGGGACATGCGCGGGCCCTGCTCGGCCTCGCGGCGGCCCGCCAGCAGGCCGAGGTGGCTCTGCTGGTCGCGAAAAAGGGCCTGTCCGTGCGCGAGACCGAGGCCCTGGTCCGGCGCATCATCGATAAGCCGACCCGTCCGGAGACCGAGGCACCCCGGGTCGATCCGAACATCCAGCGGCTCGAGCACGACCTCGCCGACAAGCTCGGCGCCAGGGTCAGCCTCAAGCACAGTGCGAGCGGGCGCGGAAAACTCGTGATCGACTACAACAGCCTCGACGAGCTGGACGGAATCCTCGCGCATCTGCAGTGATTTGGTGATTTGGTGCCGGGCTTGCGATTCGGTGCCGGCTTCGGTATTCCGGCATCCCGGCTCGCTGCGCTACGGCACTGCCATTCACACTTACTACTCAGGCTATATAGACATTAGTCCAGATAGCGAATCATTTGGCCTATTGTTAAAGGATATTTAATTATATCCGCCGCAGGACCTGTCCTCCGGCGAAGACGCGGCTGGACGAGCTCCCCTCCTCGATCCATACGCTCGTGGATCAGGCCGGCAACCGAGTTACCGAAATACGTAAGCCCGGCACCGGGTCGGTACATGACGCAGTGCACACACAATTGAAGCACTGCAAAAAGAACCGATATAATTTGCGGCCTTCCGGAGGCCGCGCCGCATGGCGTGAACCGTCCCGGGTAACGGTTGAACGAACTCGCCACCCGTGGCCGGAGCGCCCGGCACATGCAGTGGCTTTTTTGTTGCCCGGAGTCTTGATTGAGGGCCTCGACCAAGCTCGACATGCAGGACAGCCGACGCGAAGCGTGCGCGGTGCTGCTCGTTCAGGGTCTGATCGGAGTGGTCGTCGCGGGCGCCTGCTGGACCGCAGCCGGTAAGGCTGCAGGGACCTCGGCGCTGCTCGGCGCAGGCATCGGCGTCGCCGCAACGACGTTGATGGCGCTCGCGATGCTGCGCGGCGGTAGCGGGATGACCGCGACACGGGCGGCACTCGGACTGTTCACCGGCTGGCTGGTGAAAGTGGTATTCACGATCGCGGTGCTGGCGCTGGCACTGCGGTCACCGGGGATCGAGGCCTTGCCCTTGATCGGGGCCTACGCGGCCACCTTCCTGGGCTATTGGGTTGGGGCCGCTCGCGCTGGCGGGCGGAAGACGCAACGACAACTTGGAATGGCGGACTGACGATGGCCGGCGAAGCCCCCGCAAACAGCACCGAGTACATCAGCCACCACCTGAAGCACCTGTCGGTGGGCGAGGGCTTCTGGACCTGGCACGTCGACACGATCTTCATGTCCGTGCTGCTCGGGCTCGTTGCGATCTGGATGTTCTGGTCCGCGGCCCGCAAGGCGACCTCGGGCGTCCCGGGAAAATGGCAGGCCTTCGTCGAGATGGTCGTCGAGTTCGTCGACACCCAGGTCAAGGAAGTCTTCCATCTCGACCGCCGCTTCCTCGCACCGCTCGCGCTGACGATCTTCGTCTGGGTGTTCCTGATGAACGCCATGGACCTGCTGCCGCTCGACCTCCCGGGCCTGATCGCGAGCTGGTTCGGCATTCACTACTGGCGCGTGGTTCCGACTGCCGACGCGAACACCACCTTCGCGATGTCCATCACCGTGCTGGTTATCGTGATCTTCTACGGCTTCAAGGCCAAGGGTGCCGGCGGCTACATGCACGAGATGTTCACGGCCCCGTTCGGCGCGAATCCGCTGCTGTGGATCCCGAACTTCGTGCTGAACATCGTCGAGCTGCTGTCGAAGCCCGTGTCGCTCGCGATGCGGCTGTTCGGCAACATGTACGCGGGCGAGCTGGTATTCATGCTGATCGCGCTGCTCGGCGCGACCTGGGCCGGATTCAACTTCGCCAGCGTTTCCTCGATGCTCGGACAGATCCTGATGGGCTCGGCCTGGGCGATCTTCCACATCCTGATCATCACGCTGCAAGCATTCATCTTCATGGTGCTCACGATCGTCTACACGGCGATGGCCACCGAGCATCACTGAGCCGGCTATATCGTTAACGCAACCGCACGACTGGAGACTACAGATGGAACAGTACATCGCTCAGATCCAGAGCTTCACCGCGCTGGGACTCGGCCTGATCATCGGCCTCGGCGCGATCGGCGCCTGCATCGGCATCGGCATCATGGGCTCGAAGTTCCTGGAGGCGGCCGCCCGCCAGCCGGAGCTGATCCCGACGCTGCAGGGCCGCATGTTCCTGCTCGTCGGCCTGATCGATGCCGCGTTCCTGATCGGCGTCGCGCTCGCGATGTTCTTCGCGTTCGCGAACCCGCTGCTCGCCAGCTTCCAGGGCTGAGCCCACCCGGATAGAGGGTCGCCATGAACATCAATGCGACGCTCATCGGGCAGGCGATCGTTTTCCTGATCCTGATATGGTTTTCGGTCAAGTTCATCTGGCCCCCGCTTCTGCGCGCGATCGAGGATCGCCAGAAGAAGATCGCCGACGGCCTCGCGGCCGCCGAGCGGGGCCAGAAGGAACTGCAGCAGGCCAACGGCGACGCTGAACAGATCGTGACCGAAGCGCGCGAAAAGGCGCTGAAGATCGTGGACCAGGCGAACCGCCGCTCGACTGAGATCATCGAGGAGGCGCGGGCAACCGCGATCACCGAGGGTCAGCGGCTGCTGACGGATGCCCGCCAGGAAGCGAGCCTCGAGCAGGCGCGTGCGCGGGATTCGCTGCGCAAGGACGTCGGCACGCTGGCCGTCGCCGGTGCATCCCGCCTGCTCCAGCGCGAGATCGATCCGAAGGCTCACGCCGACCTGATCGACCAGCTCGCCAGCGAGATCGAGGGCGCCCGGGCCTGAGCCCGAGGCGACAGGAGTAGCAACGCATGGCCGAACGAGCCACCATCGCCCGGCCCTACGCGAAGGCGGCCTTCGCATTCGCGAGGGACCAGGGCAAGCTCGCGCAATGGTCTGCCTGGCTCGGAACCGCGAGCGCGGTCGTCGCGAGCGAGGAGTTCGAGAAGCTCGAGGGCAGCCCCGGAGTGAGCTCCGACCAGCTGCGGGACCTCATCGCGGGTATCTGCGGCGAGCGACTCGACGACAATGGCCGGGCGCTGCTCGCGCTGCTCGCCGAGAACGGCCGCCTCGCCTACCTGCCGGAAATCGCCGAGCGCTTCGAGAAACTGAAGGCCGAGGCCGAGAACGTCGCCGACGTCGAGGTGGTCTCCGCGACGGAGCTCGAAGAGCGGCAGCGGCAGCGGCTGGCGGATGCGCTGCGCAAACGACTGCAACGCGACGTGCGGTTGCATTGCACTGTCGATCCGTCGCTGATCGGCGGCGCGGTCGTGCGCGCAGGAGATCTCGCGATCGACGGCTCGCTGAAGGGCAAGCTCGCGCGGCTCGAAACGGAACTGACTGACTGAGAAATTTTCGGGCCTTCCGCGAGTGGCGGACCCGGCCTGCAGAGGAACGGCAAATGTCCATCAAGGCATCTGAGATCAGCGAACTGATCAAGGCACGCATCGAGAACTTCACGGCGGCCACCGAGGCACGCAGCGTCGGCACCGTCGTGACGGTGACGGACGGCATCTGCCGCATTCACGGGCTGCAGGACGTGATGCAGGGCGAAATGCTCGAGTTTCCGCAGAACACCTACGGCCTCGCGCTCAACCTGGAGCGGGACTCGGTCGGCTCGGTGATCCTGGGCAACTACGAGCACATCACCGAGGGCGACACGGTCAAGTGCACCGGGCGCATCCTCGATGTGCCGGTCGGCCCGCCGCTGATCGGACGCGTCGTCAACGCGCTCGGCCAGCCGATCGACGGCAAGGGCCCGATCGAGGGCGCCGAGACCGACATCATCGAGAAGGTCGCGCCGGGCGTGATCTGGCGCAAGTCCGTGGGCCAGCCGGTGCAGACGGGGCTCAAGTCCATCGACTCGATGGTGCCGATCGGGCGCGGCCAGCGCGAGCTGATCATCGGCGACCGCCAGACGGGCAAGACGGCCGTCGCGGTGGACACGATCATCAACCAGAAGGGCAAGGACCTGATCTGCATCTACGTCGCGGTCGGCCAGAAGGCCTCGACGATCGCGAACGTGGTCCGCAAGCTCGATGAATTCGGCGCGATGGCCTACACGATCGTCGTCGCGGCGTCGGCCTCCGAGTCGGCCGCGATGCAGTACATCGCGCCCTACTCCGGCTGCACGATGGGCGAGTATTTCCGCGACCGTGGGCAGGACGCGCTGATCATCTATGACGACCTGACCAAGCAGGCCTGGGCCTACCGCCAGGTGTCGCTGCTGCTGCGCCGCCCGCCGGGCCGCGAGGCCTACCCGGGCGACGTGTTCTACCTGCACTCGCGGCTGCTCGAGCGCGCGGCGCGCGTCAACGAGGAGTACGTCGAGCGTTTCACGAACGGCAAGGTGAAGGGCAAGACCGGTTCGCTGACCGCGCTGCCGATCATCGAGACCCAGGCGGGCGACGTCTCCGCGTTCGTGCCGACCAACGTGATCTCGATCACCGACGGGCAGATCTTCCTGGAGACTGACCTATTCAACGCCGGCATCCGTCCCGCCATCAACGCCGGCGTGTCCGTCTCGCGCGTGGGTGGCGCTGCGCAGACCAAGGTCATCAAGAAGCTCGGCGGCGGCGTCCGCCTCGCGCTCGCGCAGTACCGCGAGCTCGCGGCCTTCGCGCAGTTCGCCTCGGACCTCGACGATGCGACGCGCAAGCAGCTCGATCGCGGCCGGATGGTGACGGAGCTGATGAAGCAGCCGCAGTACTCGCCGATGTCGGTGGCCGAGCAGGCGCTGACGCTGTTCGCGGTCAACAACGGCTACTTCGACGACGTCGAGGTCAAGCGCGCGCTGGCCTTCGAGTCCGGGCTGCGCCAGCACGTGAAGACCAACTTCAAGGATCTCTTCGATCGCATCGAGGAGACCAAGGAGCTGAGCGACGACGATGCGAAGGCGCTGACCGCGGCGATCGAGGACTTCAAGAAGAACGGCGCCTACTGAGGCACCGTCGGGAGCAGTCATGCCCGGAACCAAGGAAATCCGCGCCAAGATCAAGAGCGTGCAGAACACGCGCAAGATCACCAAGGCGATGGAAATGGTCGCCGCGTCGAAGATGAAAAAGGCGCAGGAGAGGATGCGTGCGGGGCGACCCTATGCGCGCCGGATCCTCGCGATCGCGATGCACGCCGCGCAGGCCAACTCCGAGTACAAGCACCCGCTGCTCACCCGGCGTCCGGAGGTAAAGCGCGTCGGCGCCGTCGTGATCACGACCGACAAGGGACTCTGCGGCGGACTGAACACGAACCTGCTGCGGATCGTGCTGAACCAGCACAAGGAATGGGTCGCCAGGGGCATCGAAGTCGAGTACTGCACGATCGGCAACAAGGGCTTCGGCTTCGTCAACCGGATGGGCGCAACGATCGTCTCGCAGGTCATCAATTATGGCGACCGTCCCGCGCTCGATCGCCTGATCGGCCCCGTGAAGATGCTGGTGGACGGCTATCTCGAGGGGCGGCTCGACGAGGTGCACATCTTCTCGAACCGCTTCGTCAACACGATGAAGCAGGACCCGGTCACACGCGACGATGATCCCGATCCCGCTCGATCTGCAGACCCGGACGGTGCGGAAGCCGAAACGGACAAGGTTCGCGCAGGCGGCTGGGACTATCTCTACGAGCCCGATGCACAGACGGTGCTCGACGAGCTGCTGGTGCGTTATCTCGAGACGTTCGTCTACCAGGCGGCGGCCGACAACATCGCCTGCGAGCAGTCGGCCCGCATGGTGGCGATGAAGGCCGCCTCGGATAACGCTGCGAGCATCATCGACGAGCTGCAGCTCATCTACAACAAGAGCCGCCAGGCTGCGATCACCAAGGAACTCTCGGAGATCGTCGGCGGCGCCGCGGCCGTCTAGCGGCGGCAACTGGATTCACGCAAGGCAACAGATTCAGGACACGACCATGTCACAAGCTCAGGGCACCATCGTTCAGACCATCGGCGCGGTGATCGACATCGAGTTCCCGCGGGACGCGATGCCGCACATCTACGACGCGCTGGTCCTCGAGGACACCGACAACCCGCTGATCGAGAAGGGGCTGACCTTCGAGGTCGAGCAGCAGCTAGGCGACGGCGTCGTGCGCACGATCGCGATGGGTTCCTCCGACGGTCTGCAGCGCGGCATGAAGGTCCGCAGCACAGGCGCGCCGATCTCGGTGCCGGTCGGCGAGGGCACGCTCGGACGCATCATGGACGTGCTCGGCCGTCCGATCGACGAGGCCGGCCCGATCAAGGGCGAGGAGCGTCGCGCGATTCACCAGTCCGCGCCGAAGTTCGACGAGCTCTCGCCCTCGGTCGAGCTGCTCGAAACCGGCATCAAGGTCATCGACCTGATCTGCCCGTTCGCGAAGGGCGGCAAGATCGGCCTGTTCGGCGGCGCCGGCGTCGGCAAGACCGTCAACATGATGGAGCTGATCAACAACATCGCGAAGCAGCACGCGGGCCTGTCAGTGTTCGCCGGCGTGGGCGAGCGTACCCGCGAGGGCAACGACTTCTACCACGAGATGAAGGAGTCGAACGTCCTCGACAAGGTAGCGATGGTGTTCGGCCAGATGAACGAGCCGCCGGGCAACCGCCTGCGGGTGGCGCTGACCGGCCTGACGATGGCCGAGCGCTTCCGTGACGAGGGCCGCGACATCCTGCTGTTCATCGACAACATCTACCGCTACACGCTCGCGGGCGTGGAAGTGTCGGCGCTGCTCGGCCGCATGCCCTCGGCCGTGGGCTACCAGCCGACGCTGGCCGAGGAGATGGGCCGCCTGCAGGAGCGCATCGTGTCGACCAAGGTCGGCTCGATCACTTCGGTACAGGCGATCTACGTGCCGGCCGACGACCTCACGGACCCGTCGCCCGCCACCACCTTCGCGCATCTCGACGCGACCGTCGTGCTCTCGCGCGACATCGCCTCGCTCGGCATCTATCCGGCCGTGGACCCGCTCGACTCGACGTCCCGCCAGGTGGATCCGAACGTGATCGGCGAGGAGCACTACGAGACGACGCGCGCCGTGCAGGCGGTGCTGCAGCGCTACAAGGAACTGCGCGACATCATCGCGATCCTCGGCATGGACGAGCTCTCGCCCGAGGACAAGCTGATCGTGGCACGCGCACGCAAGATCCAGCGCTTCCTCTCGCAGCCCTTCCACGTCGCCGAGGTCTTCACCGGCAGCCCGGGCAAGTTCGTGCCGCTCAAGGACACGATCCGCGGCTTCCAGGCCATCGTCGCAGGCGAGTACGACCGCCTGCCCGAGCAGGCCTTCTACATGATCGGCACCATCGACGAGGCCGTCGAGAAGGCCAAGAAGCTGCAGTGAGGAAGTGAATCGTGACTAGCGGGTCGCGGATAAGGGCGAGGAGAGCCGTGTTGCGGCACGTTCCTCACTACCCGCTATCCGCTATCCGCTATCCGCTCTGCCGGCAGGTATAAGCAATGGCAACGATGCGAATCGATGTGGTGAGCGCTGAGGAGTCCATCTACTCCGGTGACGCGGAGTTCGTGGTGCTCCCGGGCGTGATGGGCGAGCTGGGCATCTACCCCCGCCACGCGCCGCTGATCACGCAGATCAAGGCGGGCACGGTCCGCATCAAGGTGCCGGGCAGGGAAGACGAGGAGATGATCTTCGTGCAGGGAGGAATCCTCGAGGTCCAGCCCGATCACGTGAACGTGCTCTCCGATACGGCCATCCGGGCGACTGACCTCGACGAGGCCAAGGTGCTCGAGGCGAAGCGTGCCGCCGAGGAAGCACTCCGGGCCCGCACCGAGAAGCAGGAGATCGCGACGGCCGAGGCCGAGCTCGCGGCGGTTGCGGCGCAGCTTCAGGCTATCCAGAAAATGCGGAAGATTCGGCGCTGAAGGGCCCGTCGCCGACCGTCCATCAGGCGACGCTACCGGGGGCGTGCCGCCTTCGGCGGTGATGCTCAGGTCGCCGGCATCGGCAGCCGTCCTTCGATGGTGAACTGCGACAGCGGAAAACTCTGCAGGCCCGCCTCCGGCCGGGCGTAAAAGCTCACCTGGTCGGGCCGTGTTTCGCTGAGCCATTCCTGCTGGAAGCTTGGCCGCGGCGATGCGAAAGCCGACGGCGCAAACAGTGCGACGTTCAGCCCGCCCTCGGCATCGCGCGCAGAGACGTACTCGATCGCATCGGCACCGGCCTCTCGCAAGGCATGACCGAGGCGCTGGGTGGGCTGATAGTCGTCGCGGCAGGCGAGCACGCTGCGGTGCGAGTCAAATGGGGCGAGCTGCAGCCGATAGGCCCGTCGGGCTCGTAATCGTGCCCCGAAGAGCGTATGTCGGATGCGCAACGGCGCCTGCGGCGGCTCGCTCATCCCCTGCCAGAAGACGAAGCGGTAGTAGGCTGATTCGGCAAGTACCGTCCTGAGTCCGCGCGAGCCATAGAACAGGCTCGGCTCGTGGCGGCCACCGAAGCGCGACCCGTACCGCAAGGGCGGGTAGCGAAACGGCGTGGTCAGCAGGTAATGGAGACCCGGCGCGGGCGTCAGCGACCGGGGCTTGCTGGCCTCGATCATGGCCTCCAGCAGTTCCTGCTCGGCCAGCGTTGCCACTAGACGACTGGTGGCCACCTGCTCCTGGCTTTCAACCAACCGCAGGATTTCCCCTCCAAGCGTGCGCGGGCGAGCCCCGGTTCGGCAGGCCGCCCAGATGTCTACCGTCACGCCTTGCCGCGAATCGCGTCCAGGTAGTCGACGACTCGCATGAGCCCCTGGATGCTGCGGATCTGTTCGCAGGGAATTCCGCCCGTGTGATGGTTTTCGGTATGCATCCAGTGCCGCATCGCGGCGGTATCACCGCCGACGAGCGCGAAGAGCGCGCGGTAAGCCCGGATCAAGAGCAAGGCGAGTTCCCCTGGCTTGCTCTGCGGGTCGAGTTGGCCGCGACTCAATGCGGTCCGGTCTCGGCCAATCACGGCACCGAGTTCCGCCTGCGTCAGGCCCAGTTCCTTGCCCGCATTGACGAGGCCGGAGGCCAGTACACGGCCCGGGTCCGGCCGAGTTGCGAGATCACCGTGCATCATCAAACCTATCATGTGCGATTCGCACATGATAGATCGATTTGATGAATATGCAACAACTGATCCGGGCCCGGCGCCGGGAATCCGGTGGGCGGCCAAGGTCTCCGGTGACCAGGGAATTCCGGAGGGGTTGCCGCCAGCGTCAGCTATTTCTTCGGCTTAGCCTCGACCTTGAGCGCGAGCGCCTCGGTGTAGGTGATCTGCACGGTATCCCCGACGCTCACGCCCTGCAGCTTTTCGGGGTGCAGTACCTTGATGGTCCGCGTGTTGCCCTGCGGTCCCTTGAAGGTGACCGAGGGGACGCTCGGGTCGATCGCCGTGATCAGCACTGTCACGGTGGCCTGCCGCGCGATGGCGCCCGCCGGCTTCATGCCAGGCTCGGCAGCCCCGCCCGCCACGGTCATCTCAGGGGCCATCGGCTGTCCGCCCTTCATCACCTCGTACGCAAGCGCCTCAGCGTAGGTGACGGTGACGATGTCACCCTTCTTGACCTGGGCGAGGTTCGTCACCTCGTCGCTAGCGACGAAGCTGAACTCCTCGCCTTCCTCCGTCTTGAGCGTCACTTCGCGCGTCTTATGGTCGATCTTGGCCACCGTTGCCGTGACTTCGACGGCCGACACTAGCTCCTCGCCCTTCGGGGCCGGCGACTGTGCAAGCGCAACAGTCGTCAGGCAAAGCGCGCCCGCCAGGCAGGTCGCCGTAAACAACGCTCTCAGACTCTTCATGCTGCAACTCCTGCTTCCCGTTCAAAGTTGATGGGCATACGCGAAACTCGACCGACCCCTCGGGGCCGTCGCCAAAAACAACAACTGCCAGTCAAGCACAGTCGCCGCGTCGCCATTGGACAATTGCCGACATCGGTTGGACATTTTCGGACACGGCTGCTAAGTGTTTCTTCTCCGGGATTCGCGTAGAAGGCACGAGGGGGTATGGATCGGAAAATCCTGAACCGGCTCCGCACGGAACCGACGGTCATGGTCGCAGGGCCGGCTGGACTACCGTCAGTACTGAGGAACCTGGGCGCAGAGCCCGCCACTGTGTTCGCTGAGGCGGGGATCGATTCAACGCTGTTCGATGACCCCGACAACCTGATTTCGCTCTCGGCCCTCGGGCGCCTGGTCAGCATCAGCATCGCCCGGACCGGCTGCCGGCACTTCGGGCTCCTGGTCGGCCAGCTGGGCGGCCTGCACTCCCTGGGACTCGTCGGCCTGGTCACGAGGTACTCGCCGGATGTGCGGACCGCCCTCAAGAGACTCACCGTGTACATCCACTTGCACCACGGGGGTACGACCACCGCCGTTACGCTCGAAGGCCAGACCGTGACATTGAGCTACGACGTCTATCAGGCGAATGTCCCAGCCGCTGACCAGATCGGGGACGGCGCTCTCGCCGTGCTCTACAACATCATGCGCAGCCTCTGTGGCCCTAAATGGCGGCCGCTGGAGGTCCGGTTCGCCCACCGCCGGCCGGACGACGTCCGACCGTTCCAGCAGTTCTTCGCGGCGCCGCTGCGCTTCGATGCCGAGCAGAACGCGCTCGTGTTCTCCGCGGATTGGCTCGATCATCACCTGCCCGACGCCGATGCCGGGCTGCAGAGACTGCTGAAGAGGCAGATCGAGGAACTCGAGGCCAAGCATGCCGAAGAGTTCCCGGAACAGGTGCGCAGCGTTCTGCGGGCCGCCCTGATCGCCGGACAGGGTGGCGCGGACCACGTCGCCGCGCTGTTCTCCATGCATGGCCGCACGCTGAGTCGCCGACTACGGGCCTACGGTACGAGCTTCCGTGAACTCGCAGATGAGGTCCGGTTCGAAATCGCGCGGCAGATGCTCGAGAACACCGAGCTGGAGGTGGCCGAGATCGCGATTACGCTGGACTATGCCGACGCCAGCGCCTTCACCCGCGCTTTCCGCCGATGGAGCGACACGACGCCGGCGCGCTGGCGCGAGCGACATTCGCTCAGCTGATCGCAGCGAACCCCCGTCCGTCGCGGCTGCAGCCCGCCTGGGCCGCTGCTACGCCGTATGGTCGCCGTGGCACATCAGGCACTCCATGTGACCCTGCTGGTTCCACCTTCGCGGCTTCTGAGTCGACGTACCCGGGCCGTGACACTGGATGCAGTGCTCGATCCCCTTCGAGGGTTGCCAGGCGGGTGCTGCCCACTTGCCGTCGAAAAACTCGTTGAGCGCGGTCGTCACGATGTAGACGACATCGCCGGCCACCTTGGCACAGCGCTCGATCTTCGCCTGGTCGTGCAGATCCTTCACGCCGGCTGCAAGCGACCATTTCGACACCGAGGTATGACAGAGTGGAGACATCGCTTTCACCCTGATCTGCTTGGGCAGCGGCGAAATGTCGTCGAACCGGTCGGTCGGAAAGTCCTGTTCCGCATACCACCAGAACAGCCGGTCCACGATCGCGTTGTTCTGCAGGTACTCATCGCGCTTCTCACCATACGTGACCATGTTGATGATCACGGACGCACCTGCCAGGGCGCCGCACAGCGTGCCGTGTCCGCCGAAGCCCGCCGCAGCGTGCACCATCAGCATGTCCGGCATCGTCGTCCATGGATGACCGGCCTTCTCCCTGAGCAGGCTCAGCAGCGACAGGTAGCTCGCCGATCCGCAGCCGCCCTTCTCCTTGTAGTAGCGGTAGCCGCGCCGGCCGGCTTCGAGCGGGTCGAGCTTGACCCACTTCCAGGGCAGCGGCGGCGTGCCGGTCGGCGCCTCGGGTCCGGCGGCAAGGGCCGTCAGTCCGCCCCCGAGGCTGCCCCCCGCGACGAAAGCGGCCGAGGCGCTCAGGACCTTCCGACGAGAAATCGATCTATCATGTCCTTCTTTCACGTTCATGCTGGTCTCCTCGCCAAATGGCTTGCGCGACGAGTCCGAGTGACATCTGTAGACGCAAGCTACTTGACGTTGGCATTTTCCCAGGCACGCACTTTCACTCGTGCCGAATCGAAGATCCGCTCATAGTTGCCCTTCCTGACCATTAGGCTCGCCTCAGGCGTCAATTTCGCCCAGATCGGCGCCCACATGTCATAGACGCGCAGCTGAGTGGCCTGGTCCGGCGGCGCGACGTTGTCGGTGCCGAACAGGAAGCGATCCGGATGACGGTTCAGCATCTCTACGGTCCTCGCCTGGGACTCCTTCGAGGCCACTGCGTATTTCGCGACCTCGTCCCACGAGATGTCGAAGTACACGTGGCTCAGCGTCGGATCCGCGATCGCCGCCTCGATCATGTCGAACTGACCGGCGCTGCGCTGCGTCGATACCGCCGAGGCCTGGAAATTGACGGGGTGCACGACGCGCCCGAGACCCATGTGCGCCCAGATGATCGTCGTCTTCGGGTGACGCCGAAGTAGACTCCCCAACTGGGTCATGAATACCGGTACCTGGTCGTCCTTCGCGAACGGCATGTCGATATCGTTGTGCAGGATCACCACCAGCCCGACTTCGCCCGCGAAGTCGAGCAGCCGGTCGAGCGCTGGGTCGGTCAGGCTGGCGATGTCGCCAGCAACCTTGGACGAAACGAACTCCTTGTGGATCGTGAACTCGCCGATTCCCGTAAAGACGCCCGGGTAAGTCTCGAGCACGCGCCTGACGTGATCCGTCGCATACATGTCCGCCGGGTTGAAACCCGTGATCATCGGATCGAGGCGCTCGCGCTTCTCCGCGGGGAGACTCAGATAGGCGTTCGCGATAAAGGCATCGGTGAACGAGTAGTAGTAAAGGGGCGCGTCCGACTGCAGGTAGTAGGTCGGCGCATAGTCTCCAGAGTTCTCATAGGACCAGGTCTGCTGCAGCGGGATGCCGAACAAGGTCGAACGGCCGATCTTGTCTCCCATGATTTCGAGATACCGACGGATGTCAGTACCTTTCTGTACGTAGTTGGTCAGGTGAAAGTGCGAATCGTTGAACAGGTACTCCGGGGGCGACGCGGCTTCGGCTCCCGCACTTCCGGTCTGCAGGCCGACCAGACCAAATGCTGCCGCGAGCGCGACGGCCAGAGGCTGTGGATTGAACCCGGTTCGCATGCAGATCACTCCTCTCAGCAACGAACTAATGGAACCGCGACCTCGCGCCGTCCGGTTCAGAAAAAGATCGAGAACGACGACGCCAACGTCCAGCCATCCTGGCCACCGACGTAGTAGCCGAAGGTGCTGCTCGCTGGGGAGTTGTTGATGTCCATCAGCTGTACGTTCAGACGATGATTGCGTGTCGTTTTGAACGGATACTAGTTCATTCCGACGATGTACTCCGAACTGTTGCCGAATCCCGCATCATCGTCGCCATAGATCTGCGACGTCGCGGCATAGAGTTCGATCATCTCTTGGGATCGGGAAGAAAGCCGTCTGCACGTAAAAGCCCGTGTCCTTGATCGAGCCCACCGGCAGCAAACCGTCGGCCTGGAAATTGTCCAGCCAGCGCCGGTAGAACTCGGCCTGGAGGAAGATGCCCTGTACTTGAAACCGGCATCGACTGCGACGCACGTGGTAATCGGCCTCGTCGATCGTCACGCCCGGTGCCAGTGCGCCGGTTTCGAACAGGTTTACGCTGTCGGCCAGCCTCAGCGTGGTGTTCGACGCATTCTTTCCGTAATTGCGGAAGCTCTGCTCGGGGCTGTCCGTAAAGGACATGCCGAAGCGCGTCGCAAGCTGCTCGTGGTACTCGAAGTCGCCGTAGCGCCACGCGGGCCAAACTCGTTGGTTGTCGGCATCCACCACAGCGAGCCGCCGAGTGTCGGCTTGCGGTCCAGCGTCGCGGCCGTCACACCCAGCGCGCTGTTGCTGTTTGAGACCATCGCCGAATACCAGAGCCCGGGAATCACCTCACCTTGCGCCCAGAGCCCCTGCCGAAGAACGGACGGAAGAACTCGTCGGCCATGACGCGGTCATGACCCAGCCAGTACGGATGGGAACCGAGCAGCGATCGCGATCCGGGGTTGCCGGCGATACCACCGTAAAGACTGAATTTCCGGCTGAACTGATAGCCGATATTGGCGAAGATCGCATTCTGGTCGGTCGTGTTCACCGTCCACAGGAAAATCGTATAGATGAGCTTCGGATCAACCATCCACCCGTCAGAAAAACCATGATCCGGTGTGAGAAGAAATCCTCGCGTACATCGACGGGCCGCTCCCGGCCGAGATGGTCGGTGAATAGCTGGTCTTCGTCGTGCTGGCTCATGTAGCGCAGCATCGCGTAGCCACTGAGCGAGAGTTCACCGTAGTCGTTTCGTCCCACCAGGAATCCTTTACCGGGATCGAAGAAACCCCAGGTCTCGATGCGCTCGGTCGGTTTGTCCTTTGGGGGTTCTGCGTCCGGAGTCGGGGTCCCCGCGACCGCCGGCCAAGCTGCCGTTGCCGTCGCGCCGTCCCCGGTAGCTTCAGCTCATCTCTGAGCTCCTGTATCACTCCTCGCCTCCCGCTCGGCGAGCTGCTGCTTCATCACCGCCTGTTCGGCCTCTAATTGCTGAAGGCGCTGTTCGATCGTGACGGGCGCCGCGTCTTGTGCGCTTGCGAGCGTGACCGACAGTGCAAGCCCCGCAGTAACTAGAACTCTCAGGATGGGCATGGTTGAACCTCGATGGGTCGCGTAAATGACCGGGGCGACATCGCCCCGGCCCTCATCGACAGTGAGATACTGTTACTTCCTGGTCACAGGCGTCACAACATAGGGGTTACCGCCGAGCGCGTTGGAGACCGCCTCGATGGTCTTCTGCGCCTTGACGCTGTTGCCGGCCGCATCGAGCGGCGGGGAGATCACCGCGATGCCGAACTTGCCGGGCGACACGGCGATGATGCCGCCGCCGACGCCGCTCTTGCCCGGCAGCCCGGTCTTGTACAGCCACTGGCCCGAGTCGTCATACAGGCCTGCCGTCGCCATCACCGCCAGCACCTCCGGCACGTTCTCGCTCTTCATCACCACCTTGCCGGTGACCGGGTTCACGCCGCCGTTCGCGAGTGTCGCGGCCATCGTCGCGAGGTCCTTCGCGTTCACGTTGACCGAGCACTGCTCGGTGTAGATGTCGGTCGCGCGCAGCGGATCGTCCTTGATGTGCCCGTAGGCATACATCAGCATCGCGATCGCCTGGTTGCGCTGGTTGGTCTCGGACTCGGACTTGAACACTTCCTGGTTCACCGACAGCGGGCGGCCCGCAAAGTCGCCGTAATAGCCCAGGATCTTGTTCCAGATCTCCTCGCGCGAGTTGCCCGAGACCATGCTGGTCGCGGTGATCGCGCCCGGGTTCACCATCGCGTTCATCTCCGAGCCCTTGTACTGCTCGACCGCGACGATCGAGTTGAACACCTGGCCGGTGGCATCCACGCCCATGTTGTCGGCGATAGCGCCCGTGCCCCGCTCCTCGATCACCTTGGCCATCGTGAACACCTTGGAGATCGACTGGATCGACACCTCCGAGGCCACGTCACCCTTGGTGTAGACGCGGCCGTCGCTGGTCACCAGCGCGATGCCGTAGATGTTCGAGTCCACCTTCGCGAGCGCCGGGATGTAGTCGGCGTTGGCGCCCTCCTTCAGGTCCTTGAACTGCGCATAGGCCGCATCCAGCGCTGCGTTGATCTTCGCCTCGCTCAGCCCCCCGGACATGTCCTTTGCAACCGCGACGCCCGTCGCGAGCGACGCCATGGCCAGCACGGCCGCAATCGATACTTTCTGGAGTCTCATGGTTCCTTCTCTCCTGCTCAGAAGCTGGTGCCGAAGTTGTACTTGACGCTGAACTGGAAGCGCACGTCGTCGTCGGAGGCTCCGTCGTTGTTCTCACGCTCGCCCCACATCAGTTCGCCGCCCACCATCAGGTTCTCGCCCGGGTAGAAAAGCAGGTTGGTAGAGGCGTACTGCCCCTTGTGGAATGCGCCCGGGTCCTGGAAGTTGGTGTTGTCGACCTCGGTGAAGCTGTAGCCGATCGAGCTGGACCACTTGTCGCTCCACCAGTGGTCGTAGTATGCGACGACACCGGTGAGGGGCACCGTCTCGGCGCTGACCTTCAGGTCCGGCTCGGGACGCACCAACCTCGGGGCGAGGTCCATGCCGCCGTCGTTCATGTAGCTCGCGATGCCCTCGCCATAGACCACCTGGCCGATGATGCGGTCACGCTCGAGCAGCTTGATGTTGGTGCTGACGGTGACGCCCCAGCCGGGCTCGCTGCCGGAGCGCCACTTCTCTTGCGGCGTGCCGCGGTATTCGTAACCCACCTTGCGCAGGATGCCCGCCACCTGGACGTGTCCCCAGTCGCCGTTCGTGCGCCAGTGCGCCGTCAGGTCAGGCAGCTCCTCGTCGTTGCTGATCTCGGCGCCCTCGAAGCCCTCGGTCAGGCGGACGTTGCCCGGATCGATGTCATTGCCCGGGCGTTCGATGGCAATCGCGAAACGACTGTTGTCCGTGCGCCACGGCGTCCAGCGGATCTGCACGTTGCGGTAGAACACCATGCCGGAGGGGCCCCAGTAGTCGATCGTGTTCGGGAACACGTCGATGTCCATGAACAGGCTGTGGGTCTGCCCGGCCAGCAGCGAGCCCCATTCGCCGTAGGCGTGCCGCAGCCGAAAGGTCGTCTGGCCGGCGTCCGACCCGACGCCGAACATGTCGAACTCGAACTTGAAGCTGAGCGGCGCGGTGTTCGAGCCGGTCGGCATCGTGCCGGACACGCCGAAGCGGCTCTGCTTGACACTCAGGCTCGACTGCCCGTCGCCGCCGCAGGCCCCGTCGAGGCAGATCTTCGAGGGACGGAATGCGTCATCCCAGTCCGGATCGAGCCGCCCGCCGATGTCCTGGATGAAATCAGCCTGCGCGAAACCGTAAATATCAAACGAGCGCTCGGTATCGGCGGCTTGAGCCGTCGCGCCTGCGGTCGCCAGCAGCAGGATGCCGCTGACTGCCCGGGTGAGAACCGGCGCCTGAAAACTCTTGATCGATGCCATGCTTGAGGCTCCTTGATCCAGTGATTGAGCACAGCGCAGCCCGCCGCGGAGGACGTCGGCTACGCTGCTTAGTTCATCATTATCGCTGCGTCAGTCCTATACAAAACCAGACAGGGACTGGACATCTACGGACTATGAAACCCCGTGCGTCCCCGATCCCGAGTCCAGCCTCGACGCGCTGCTGGCCGGTCAGGTCGTGATGGCGGCCACCATGCTCGGCACCGCCGCGAGCTTCTGCTGACGGTGTCCTGCGCCTGCCTGCGCCGGTTCGATTTCACGCAGCCGATGGCCTATGATGCGGCCCTCCCAGCCCGGTGATTGCTCCATGAGCCGAACGAAGCTTCAGGACCGTATCCAGGCGGCGCCATTCCTGCTCGCCGCCCTGCTCGCGTCCGCGTCCGCTCAGGCCTCGATGTTCAAGGGCGAGACACTCGATGCCGTAGCGAACGGTATTGCGTGGGTCGTGCTGATCGTAGTGCCGATCGTGGTCCTGACCGTGTTCTGGCTGGTGCACATCCTGCCGGAGAAGATCGCCGAGAAGCGACGCCACCCGCAGGCCAAGGCGATCCAGGTCCTCTGCCTGCTGTCGCTGGTGTTCGGTGGTCTGCTCTGGCCACTGGCCTGGCTGTGGGCATACTCGAAGCCGGTGCTCTACAAGATGGCCTACGGCACGGACGTCGCCGACGAGCACGAGGGCGAGGGGTCCGCAGCGCCCGCGACCGCTGCCGGGCCCGGCACCACCCGCCAGGAGATAGAGAAGCTCCGGTCGCAGCTGGCTTCGCTCGAGGCGAAGCTCGACCAGGAGGCGGGCGGCTGATGGAAATCCTGCTGCTCGGAATCTATTCGTTCTTCGTCTGGCTGATCTTCATCAAGTTCAAGTGGCTGCCCTGGAACATCACCAGCCAGGTGATCAGCGCGACGATCCCGATCGTGGGCCTGACGATCCTGGTGCTGTTCCTCAACATCGACGCGCCGTCCTCCACCGACGTGCGGGTCATGAACTATGTATTGCCAATCAATCCGCGCGTCGCCGGCAAGGTGATCGAGGTTCCGGTCGAACCGAACAGACCGGTGAAGAAGGGTGACGTGCTGTTCCGGCTCGACCCGACGCCATTCGAGATCCAGCTGCGCGCGGCCGAGGCGAACGCCGACGCGCTGAAGGCGCAGCTCATCTCGGCCACCGCGAACCAGCGCAATCTGTCGCAGCAGCTGAAGGAAGCCGTGAGCCGGCGCGGCGTCGTAACGACACAGCTCTCGCTCGCTCGAAGGCGGGTCTCGGATTTCCAGCAGCTCGCAGATACCGGCGCCGGAAACCGCTTCGACCTCGATCAGGCACAGACGGATGTCGCGCGGCTCGAGAACGACCTGCTCGCCGCCGACGCCGCAGTCGCCCAGGTGCAGGAGAGACTTGCGGCGAAGACCCCGACCGGCGTGCAGGACGAAGTCGCGAAGGTGCTGGCGCAGATCGCGCAGGCCGAGGCGCAGGCGGCGGACGCGAAGTGGCAGCTGGAGCAGGCCGTGACCTACGCACCTGCGGACGGCACCGTGGTCGCGCTGGCACTGCGGCCGGGCGTGATGACTGTGCCGTTTCCGCCCGTTCCCGCGATGACCTTCGTCGAAGACGAACAATGGGTCGTGGCGTTTTTCGCGCAGAACGAGGTGCGCAACATCGAGGCTGGCAACGAGGCCGAGATCGCTCTGAGAACGTATCCCGGGCGAATCATCAAGTGCAGCGTGGATGCGATCATCTGGGCGACGGCCCAGGGGCAGTTGCCGATCAGCGGCATGCTCCCGAATACGGGCTTTGGTGCTGCGCCGGAACAGCGTCTTGCGGTCAAGTTGCAGCCGATGGGCAAGGACGCCGAGCTGTTCCTGGCGCCGGGCGCGCGTGGCAACGGTGCGGTTTACACGCATCACGGCGAGATGATCCACATCCTCCGCAAGGTATTCATGCGGGTAGGAGCCAAGCTCGACTGGCTGGTTCTCAAGCTGCACTGACGGACATGGAAGTCGCGCGAATCCTCCTTTCAGCTGCGGTCATTGCCTCAGTGTACGGCTGTGCCGTGACCGCACCGCCGCCGCCGGATGAAATCCGGCAACAGGCGCTCGAGGGCACGGAGATCCGTTCGTCCTGGAGCGCAGCTCCGACGGCCGGGGGCGCCACAGGCGATTACTGGCTCGCAAGCTTCGGCGACCCGCAGCTCGACGCTCTCGTCAGCGAGGCAATCGGCAGCAACCCGGACCTGCGCGCGTCTGCGGCCCGCGTCGAACGCGCGGCCGCCTACGCGGACGCGGCAAGGGCGTCCCTGTACCCCTGGCTGAACATCTTCGGCACCGGCGGCCTGAAGGTCGGCGGCGGGGACCTCAGCTCCGCGCTGCAGGGCCTGATGCTCGGGGTGTCCTGGGAGCCCGACCTCTGGGGTCGCATCCGCTATGGCCGGAACGCGGCCGAGGAGGACTTCGCCTCGGCGCGCGCCGACTACGAGTTCGCCCGCCAGTCCCTCGCGGCGCAGGTCGCCCGCAGCTGGTTCCTTGCGACCGAGACCAGGCTGCAACTCGGGGCTGCCGAGTCCATGGCGCAGTCGGCCCGGGAGCTTCTCCGTCTCGCGGGGGATCGGGAGGGGGCCGGGGCGGGCAGCAGGAAGGAGGTGGCACTTGCGCGTGCGAACCTAGGATCGTTCGAGGACGCTGCACGGCAGGCACGACTCACGCACGAGCAGGCGCTGCGATCGCTGGAGACGATCCTCGGCCGCTACCCCGCGACCGAACTTAAGGCCGCTGCATCCCTACCGGCTGTACCGGCACCCGTGCCGGTCGGCATGACGCTCGCGATGCTCGAGCGCCGCCCCGATCTCATCGCCGCGGAGCGTCGCGTGGCTGCCGCCTTCAACCGCGTAGGCGAGGCGAAGGCGGCCCAGTTGCCCCGGGTCACCTTGAATGCCAGCATCGCGACGCTGAGCAGCGACGTGCTGCAGCTCCAACAGGACTACCAGGATCCTTCCGCCGGGGCCGGCGCCACGCTGTTTGCGCCGCTTTATCGAGGCGGGGAACTGAAGGCCCAGGCGGCGGCGCGCACTGCAGAGCAGAACGAAGCGCTCGCACGCTACGCTAGCCAGGCGCTGCGCGCGATCGGCGAGGTCGAGGATGCACTCGGTTCCTCAAAGGTGCTGGCAGAGCGCGAGCAGCTCCTCGGCGAGGTAGTTGCTGACCAGGAACGAGTGCTGGAGTACGAAGAGTCGGCTTATCGCGTCGGCCGGGTAGACTTGCGGGCGGTGCAGCAGCAGCAGGTGCAGGTGCAGTCGGCACGCATGGCGTTGCTGCGCGTGCAGAGCGAGCAGCTGATCCAGCGCGTCAACCTGCACCTGGCGTTGGGCGGCAGTTTTTCCGAGCCGGCGCCGGCGGCTTCCGTCAGCACGGTCGCGGCGGGAGAGCAGTGAAGGACCCGGGCTGTCGGATCGGCGGCGCTGGCTGGATACCCCGTGCGACGGAGCGGGACGATCCGGAAATTAGTCCGTACCTGATCCGTACCTAGGCGGAGAGTTCACATGGCGAACGGCAGAAAGCACCAGAAGAAGCGCGACAAGAAGAAGGCCAGGTCGGTCGCCGCTGACCGCGCGTCTGGCGCACCTCTGAAGAACAAGGAATACGCCAGACAGCTCAAGGGCCTGCACGTCGAGCTCGTGAAGCTCCAGCAGTGGGTCGTGCACACGGGACTCAAAGTCTGCATCGTCTTCGAGGGGCGTGATGGTGCCGGCAAGGGTGGCACCATCAAGGCGATCACCGAACGGGTGAGCCCGCGCGTGTTCCGCGTCGTCGCGCTGCCTGCGCCCACCGAGCGTGAGAAGTCGCAGATGTACGCACAGCGTTACATGCCGCACCTGCCCTCGGCCGGCGAGGTCGCGATCTTCGATCGCAGCTGGTACAACCGTGCGGGCGTCGAGCGCGTGATGGGATTCTGCACCGAGGAGCAGGCGCGAGGATTCCTCGAAGTCGTGCCGCTGTTCGAAAAACTGATGATAGGTTCCGGGGTTATCCTGCTGAAATACTGGCTCGAGGTGAGTCCGCAGGAACAGGAGCGACGCCTGCGCGACCGGCTCGACGACGACCGAAAGACCTGGAAGCTCTCCCCGATGGATCTCAAGTCCTACGACCGGTGGGATGACTACACGAAGGCGCGCGACGAGATGTTCGCAGCGACCGACAGCGACTGGGCGCCATGGTACGTCGCGAGGTCTGAGGACAAGAAGCGCGTGCGCCTGAACGTGATCCGGCACCTGCTGGACCAGGTGCCTTACAAGGACGTGCCTGCCCCGAAGGTCAAGTTTCCAAAGCGCAGGATCGGCCGCTACAAAGCCGTGGAGTACCCTTTCAAGTACGTCCCCGAGCGCTTCTGATCAGGAGTCGGACGGCAGTGCGGGCGCGCTGCCGGCTGCGCCGGTATCGTCCGGTACCTTGCGACTACTGCGCCGACTCAACGCCCGCGTCGCCCGCCGCGACCCGCCGTCCGCTGTTGAAACTGGGCATTGCCGCGTTGCCGCGCCGCATGGTCGCGATCGAGGCTCGAGGGCTGGCTTGCGCGGCTCGTCGCCTCGTAGGAGCTCGGTCGCGAGTCGCTCCCCGTCGGGTAGGACGCGCGTGCGGTCGGCTCGGCGCCGACGTCACGGCCCTGCGTCTGCCGAGTCGCTGAATCGTCCACCCCGGCGGGCGACCACTCGCCGCCGCCATACTGCTGCCAGCCGTCGTCCGTCTTCTTGTACACGCTGCCGTCGTGGCCGGCATACAGGTCGCCGCTGCCGCTCTGGGCGATCGTCGTGCGTCCGGGACCTTCGCCCGAAACAGAGATGGCCTGGCCACCGCCCGCGCCCTCGGCGGCCTTGATGCTGTTGCCGTCCTGGCGGACGGTCTGGCTCGAGCCGCCGCCCGAGGTCTCACGATCGACCGTGGTCTTTCCCTCGTCGAAGTCCCGTGTCCGCTCGGTCTTGAGCCACTCGTCGCCGCGCTCGGTCGTGCGTTCCATCGTCGCGCGGTTCTTGTCCTCGTTGTAGTAACGCTCGGTTTCCGTGCCGATCCCGGTGCGTGGGTTGTAGCTTTCCCCGAAGCTGGCCCACTCGTCCCCGTCCCACGCCGTTTCGACGTAGCCGTAGCGGCCGGTGCGTGGGTTGTAGGCCTGGTTGTAGGAGTAGCCGCCGTAGGGTCCCGCCCAGACCGAGCGCGAGCCGTAGCGCCCGGTCGCCGGGTTGTACCAGCTGCCGTGGCCGTAAGTGGGCCAGTACGGGTAGTAATAGGGCGGGTAATAGTACGGCGGGTAGTACCAGCCCGTGCCGTAGTAGGCGACCCCGAAGGCTACGAACATGCCGGTCGCGTAGGCAGCCGTCGAGGAGTACTCGATGCTGTCGCCCGCGGATTGCTCGACCTTGACGTCGGTGATCGCGAACGAGGGTGAGCTCGGCGGAATCTCGTAGATGGCGCGCGGCACGTCGGCGGTCGCTGCCCAGGGGCCCCGCGGTGTAGTTGCGACATACCAGGCCGCCGCGTAGCAGAGGTAGTAGCGGCTTTCGTACCGCAGCACGTCGAAGCCGGTATTCACGCCCCGGGCGACCTGCGTCCCCGGTATCGCTGCGAAATCCGGCTCGCCGGCATACGTGACCTCGACCGGCGGCGCACTGCCCTTGCGGACCTGCGTCCTGGTCGGCAGCGAGGCCTCGAGCGCCGCCATCTTCGCCTCGACGGTTCCCGGAACCGAGGCGCGCACGGCCGCGCTCGGGTCATCCTCCGGAATCTTCGCGAAGGCCTCCGGCAATGGCTGCGCGAAACTCCAGGGACCCCGCTCCAGGCTGCGAGTGAAGAACCACCGGCCGGCCACCAGGAAGTACCAGTCGGACTGGAGCTTGAAGAGCGGGCTGTCTGTATTGCGGACCCGCTGCAGGCCGCCCGTTTCCGGAATGGTCTCCAGCGCGGGTGGACCATCCGTGACGATCAGCTCGGTCGGGGTGCTCGCAAACAAGACGGAGGGCAGCGGGCGCGAGCTCGGCTCGAGCGGCACGGCACTGCGGATCGCGGCGTACTCCTCGCCCGCAGGCAGCTGCGCGAACCCGGCCGGCAGCGACTTCGCCGCGCTCCAGGGGCCTTCGAGCTCGCGGGACGTGAGCCAGCGGTCGCGCTCGAGGAGGTAGTAGGCGCCGGGCCCCGCCGGATCGCGCACGGTCGGCCAGCTGGCGTTGACGATCAGCTCGAGACCGGTGCCGGGAATCTCAGAAGGAACCGCCCGGCCGTTGACGAACAGCAGCACGCTCGGCTTCGACCGAACTTCGATCGGCGGCGGACTGGTATTGAACCCTGCCGGGGGTGGGTTCGACAGGACGTCGTCGGTGAGGTAGGCGAGGAACAGGTCCAGCGGGACGCCGAGCGCCCCCTGCCGCGCGGCCCGCTTGACGGCGGCGGTGTCCGCGGCCGTCGCATCGTCGGCGAATTCCACCCGCCCGACCACCGGCGAGCGCACCAGGACCAGGCGCTCTGGCAGGTAGAGCGTAGCCGGTCCGCTGACCTGTGCCGTCCCGAGCAGCGGTCGGGACGCGCCGGGCGGAGTCAGTTCCAGCGCGACCTCGGCCTCGAAGCTCTGGAAGTCCGGCCATGCGCGGATCTGCGGCGCGTGGATCAGCAACGAGTAACCCTCTACCTCGCGCCGCTGGGGATAGACGAAGCTTGCCGGTTCGTGGCTCGTGGCTTCGCTCGTCGTCGCTGCCTCGACGGGCGCGGCCGGAGCGAGCAGCGCGAGCATCGCGCCCGAGAGCCAGACCATGCGTGAGCTTGTCATCGCGTGCCTCGAATACCGGGTGTTTTCGTCGCAGCGTACGGGTGCCCGGCAAGCCTACATCAAACATAGAACCCCGTGCGGGCGGCGCCTGCAGCTCGCGTCGCCGGGGGCTCCGGTAGAATCCGCGCTTCAAACTCCCGACGGGATGAGCAGATGACGCTATCGGTGGTGATCCTCGCCGCAGGCCAGGGCAAGCGCATGAAGTCCGACCTGCCGAAGGTGCTGCAGCCGCTCGCCGGCAAGCCGCTGCTCGGCCATGTCCTCGACGCGGCACAGGGCCTGCAGGCGGCGGCGACCTACGTCGTCTATGGCCATGGCGGCGGTGCGGTACCGGCGGCCTTCGAGGGCCGGGACGTCCACTGGGCGCTGCAGGCCGAGCAGCATGGAACCGGCCACGCGGTGATGCAGGCCATGCCCACGATCCCGGACGACGCAATGGTCCTGGTGCTCTACGGTGACGTGCCGCTGGTGCAGCTCGACACGCTCGCTCGGCTGGTCGCCGAGGCAGGCGAGGACTCAGTCTCGCTGCTGAGCGTGATGCTTCCCGACCCCACGGGCTACGGGCGGATCGTGCGCGACGGGTCCGGGCGCGTCGTGCGCATCGTCGAGCACAAGGACGCGAACGCGAAGGAGCGCGCGATCCACGAATGCAACACGGGACTGCTGTGCGCGCCGGCCGGCCGGCTGCGCCAGTGGCTCGCGTCGCTGCGCAATGACAACGCGCAGGGCGAGTACTACCTGACCGACGTGATCGTGATGGCCGTGAAGGCCGGCCTCGACGTCAAGGCCGTCGTCGCGCCGACCGCGAACGAGGTGATGGGCGTCAACGACAAGCTGCAGCTCGCGGAGCTCGAGGCGGCCTATCGCCGGCAGCGTGCTGCAGCGCTGATGCTCGCGGGTGCGACGCTCGCCGATCCCGCGCGCTTCGACGCGCGCGGGGAAGTGGAAGTGGGTCGCGATGTCTTCATTGACGTCAACGTCGTGCTCGAGGGCAACGTGAAGCTGGGCAACCGCGTCCGGATCGGCCCGAACTGCCATCTGCGCGACGTCGAGATCGGCGAGGATACGACGGTGCTGCCGAACTGCGTGCTCGACAGCGCGGTCGTCGGGCCCGGTTGCACGATCGGCCCGTTCGCCAGGCTCCGCCCGGGTACCAGGCTCGCAGGCGGCGTCCACATCGGCAATTTCGTCGAGGTGAAGAACAGCGAGATCGGTGCCGGCAGCAAGGCAAATCACCTGACGTACCTGGGAGACACGACGGTCGGCGAGAAGGCGAACGTCGGCGCCGGCACCGTGACCTGCAACTACGACGGTGCCAACAAGTGGCGTACCGAGATCGGCGACGGGGCCTTCATCGGTTCGGGCAGCATGCTGGTGGCGCCGGTGAAGGTGGGCGCCGGGGCGACGATCGGCGCGGGGTCGACGATCACGAAGGACGCGCCCGACGGCAAGCTCACGCTCGAGCGCAGCAAGCAGCTCACGCTCGAGGACTGGAAGCGTCCGCAGAAGAAAGACAAGGCCTGACGAGCCCGCGGGTCCGCATGCCCCAGGGGTCCATCCGCCGGGGCGGCCTGTTCCGCCGGCCGCGGACTGCGGTGGGCCGACGCCGGCCTAGAGGTACTTCGCGAGCCAGTCGTGTACCTCCTGGTAGAAGTAGCGGCTGTTCTCGCCCTTCAGGATCCAGTGGTTCTCGTCCGGAAACACCACGAGACGGCTCGGCACGTCCTGCCGCTGCAGGATGGTCCAGAACTCGAGCCCGTTGTTGAGCGGCACCCGGAAATCCTTCTCGCCGTAGGTCAGCAGTATCGGCGTGCCGAGTTTCTCGGAGCGGTAGAAGGGGCTCTGCTCGCGCCAGGTCTTCAGCGATGATTTCCAGGCGGGCCCGCCGATGTTGCGCTCGCGATGATAGACGACGTCGCTGGTCGTCCACTGGCTGCGCAGGTCGTAGAGTCCGGCATGGCTCACCAGCGCGCGGTAGCGGTCGGTCGTCACCGCGAGCCAGTTCGCGAGATGTCCGCCGTAGCTTGCACCGCCCGCGGCCTGGCGTGATCCGTCGATGTACGCGTAGCGCCGGATCGCCTCGTCGGCAGCCTGGTTGATCTCGTTCGCGGGACCCTCGAGCGGGTCGCCCTGGATGCTGCGCGCGAAGTCCTCGCCGTAGCCGGTCGAGCCGCTGTAGTTCGTCAGCAGCAGCACGTAGCCCGGCTGGGCCAGCAGGTGGTAGTTCCAGCGGAAGATGAAGTCGTCCTTCCACATCCCGTGCGGGCCGCCGTGGATCAGCACGAAGAGCGGATACTTCCGGTCCGGGTCGAACGCAGGCGGGCGCACGAGCAGGCTGTGGATGCGCTTGCCGCGCTTCGAATCGAACCAGAATTCCTCGACCGGGAGCCAGTCGATCGCGGCCGCGCGCTCCGCATTGAAGGCGGAGAGTGCCGACCAGCGCCCGGTCGCGGGATCGATCCGGCCGACCTCGTGCGGGCTGGTGGCGCTGGACCAGAGCGCCGCGACGACCGGGGCGTCCGCGGGCCCGCCCACCGCGAGCTTCGAATAAGTGCCTGAATCGAGCTTGCCGAGGCCGGTCGGCCGTCCACCCGCGAGCGAGGCTTCGAACAGCTGTGTATGGCCGGCACGGTCCGCGAGGAAGAGCACCCGGCGGCTGTCCGGCGCAGCCGCGTAGTCGCCGACGGATTCGTCGAAGTCCGCGGTCAGCACCCGCCGTTGCCCGGCCGACGGCCAGGACCAGCTCACGAGCCTCGAGGCCTTGTACACGTAGCGGTCCGAAGCGGGCCGCACCTTGGCGAGCAGCGTCTGCCCGTCGTCGGTGAACGAGGGTGCCGAGTAGTCGCCCTCGTTGCCGGTGAGTCGCCGCGGCTCACCGCCTCCGAGGCTCACGAGCCAGAGCGAATCGAGCACCTCGGCGCGCGCGGCCTCGTCTCGATCGGTGGTGGCGGCGAAGACGATCCCGCTGCCGTCGGGCGTCCAGGCGGCCTCGATCGTCTCGCCGGACTGGCCGAGATTGCCGCCGAAACCCCGCTCGCCACGCAGCGCGCTGCCGGCCAGCAGATCGCGCGCGGGCGCCGCTCCGTCGACCGCCTGCACCACCAGCGTCGGGCGCAAATCGTCGAGCCAGCGGTCCCAGTGCCGGATCGGGAAGCTGTCATACGTGCGAACGTTGTACTTGCGCTCCTTGCGCTCGGCGGCCGCCTTGCGGTTGTCCTCGTCGCTGCCGGCGTCAGGGTAGACGAGGCCGACGAACAGGATCGAGCGGCCGTCGGGACTGAACTGCGGCGCGCGCGCGCCGGTCACCCAGTCGGTCACTTTCTGCGCCTCGCCGCCAGAGAGCTCGAGCAGGTAGATCTGCGGCGTCTCGTCGCCCTCGCGCTTGCCGGAGAACGCGAGCCGGGTCGAATCCCGGCTGAACACCGGGTCGCCCTCGGCGGACTTGCCGGAGGTGAGGCGTCGCGGGGGCGTGCTGCCGTCGCTCGGCACGATCCACAGGTCGCTGCGCTTCTTGTCGTCCTCGTACGCAGGCTCCGACACCGAAACGACGATCCACCGCCCGTCCGGGCTCACGGCCACCGCGCCCGGCCGTTTCATCAGCCAGACGTCTTCGTGCGTGATCGGATGGCGTGGCTGCTGCTCGGCGACGGCAGGGCTGCCGGCGAGCAGCAGGGCTGGAACAAGCGCGGCCAGGGTTCGAAGAAGAATGGTGGTCATTGCGGGACTCTGTGGCTTACGGGTAGGGGCTCTCGGGCCCCGCAGTGGAGTCTAACCAAAGACTGTGAGCCAGGCCGTCGCCGGCCGGGGCCGCGCCCGTACTAGAATTGCGCAGCACCGGGCGGCCCGAGTGGCCCGTCATCGGGGCCAGGTTTCTGATCCTCAGGGTAATTCTGTTAGCCTCGCTGCCCCCCCAGACAAGGAACACCCCATGTGTGGAATCGTTGGAGCCGTCGCCGGTCGCGACGTCGTACCGGACCTGATCGAGGGGCTGCGCAGGCTCGAGTACCGGGGCTATGACTCGGCGGGAGTCGTCGTCCGCAACGGCGACGGGAGTCTCAAGCGTCGCCGGACGGTCGGCAAGGTCCGCGCGCTGCAGGACGCGCTGGACGCGGACCCGGTGCACGGCGAAATCGGCATCGCGCACACCCGCTGGGCCACGCATGGCGTGCCAAGCGAGCGCAACGCGCATCCGCACATCTCGCGCGAAGGCATCGCGATCGTGCACAACGGCATCATCGAGAACCACGAGGAGCTGCGCGGCGAGCTCGAGCGGCTCGGCTACGAGTTCACCTCCGAGACCGACACCGAGGTGATCGCCCACCGGATCGATCACCACCTTCGCCTGACCGGCGACCTGCTGAAGGCCGTGCGCGCCACGGTCGCCGAGCTCGAGGGCGCCTATGCGCTCGCGGTCATCTCGCACGACGACCCGGATCGCATCGTCGTCGCGCGCCAGGGCTGCCCGGTCGTGATCGGTATAGGCGAGGGTGAGAACTACGTCGCCTCGGACGTCGCGGCGCTGCTGCCGATGACCCGCAGCTTCATGTTCCTCGAGGAAGGCGACGTCGGCGAGATTCGCCGGCAGGGCGTGCGGCTGGTGGACACGGACGGCAGCACCGTGCAGCGCCCGGTCCACGAGAGCGAGCTCTCGGCCGACGCGGCCGAGAAGGGCCAGTACGCCCACTACATGCTCAAGGAGATCAACGAGCAGCCGCGTGCGGTCGCACAGACGCTGGACGAGCGCGTCACCGGCACCCGCTTGCTCGAGGCAGCCTTCGGCCCGGCCGCCGCCGCTGTCTTCGCGCGCACCGAGGCGGTACGCATCGTCGCCTGCGGCACGAGCTATCACGCCGGCATGGTCGCGAAGTATTTCATCGAGCAGATCTGCCGGCTGCCCTGCTGGGTCGAGATCGCGAGCGAGTACCGCTACCGCAACCCGGTCGTGCCGAAGAACACGCTGTTCGTCAGCGTGTCGCAGTCCGGCGAGACCGCGGACACGCTCGCGGCGCTGCGGCTCGCGAAGCAGGCCGGCTACCTGTCGCAGCTCGCGATCTGCAACGTGCCCGAAAGCTCGCTGGTGCGGGAATCGGAACTGGTGATGTTGACCCGTGCGGGCCCCGAGATCGGCGTGGCCTCGACCAAGGCTTTCACGACGCAGCTCGCGGCGTTCAACATGCTGGTCATCGCGCTCGCGAAGTTCCACAGCGCCGATGCCGAGCGCGAGCGGGGCCTGGTGCAGAGACTGCTCGGGATTCCGTCGCTGATCGAGAGCGCGCTGGCGCTGGACGGGGAGATCCGCGCGCTGGCCGAGCGTTTCGCGGACAAGCATCACGCGCTGTTCCTGGGTCGCGGGCCGATGCATCCGATCGCGATGGAGGGCGCGCTGAAGCTCAAGGAGATCTCCTACATCCACGCCGAGGCCTATCCGGCCGGCGAGTTGAAGCACGGGCCGCTCGCGCTGGTGGACCGGGACATGCCGGTGATCGCGGTCGCGCCGAACAACGACCTGCTCGAGAAGCTGAAGTCGAACCTGCAGGAAGTGCGCGCGCGCGGCGGGGAGCTGTACGTCTTCGCCGACCCGGAATCCGGCATGGAGTCCTCCGAGGGCGTGACCGTGATCCGGATGCCGCGGCACGTGACCTATTTCCAGGCGCCTGCGGTCTACACGGTGCCGCTGCAGCTGCTGGCCTACCACTGCGCGATCCTCAAGGGCACGGATGTCGATCAGCCCAGGAACCTCGCGAAGAGCGTGACGGTGGAGTAGCGCGCCCACACTCGGCGGCGCGGTGATCGGGGGACTAAGGTCCGTATGCGGCGAACAAAGTCCGTACGGAACAAGGACCTCATTGGTCGAATGCGAAGTCCGTAAGGCCCGGCCACAATGGCGAACGGCCGCTTTGTGGCGGTGGCCTCACCGGCCGGAGTCGGCCTCGCCGGCCGGAGTCGGCCATAACCGGCCCCTGGTGATCCGCTCAGAATTTCTCCCGCTGGACCGCCTTGGATGGCTGGTTTACGGCGGTCAATTTGAGCTCCGCTTTGGCTCGTCCCGGCCAGTAGGCGTCACTCGCGACGGACCGCTTGGTGGCCGTACGCGGAGAGACTGAACGGTTGCGGCGAACGCCCGCTGGGGGCTTTTGGTCGCGGACCACCGACTCGCTTTACGGCGACGTTTCCGACGCTCGTTCGAATCTACCTTCAGGCGCTGCCTTGACGATGGGTGGACATGGGCGCTGATAACGCATCGCCCCACCTCAGAGCCAGTCGGCAAGCTCCGGATCGACTGCCAGCGCACGCAGGCAACGTGCCCGATGCCCGGGATGCGCCGAAGCGGCGTGCAAGGCGGCAGCCATGCGCGCACGCAGGCCGTTGCGGGCAGCGTCGAGCTCGGACGTGCTCGGCTCGCCGGCGAGCAGCGGCCCGCGCCACAGCGTCCAAACCGCCGGCCAGTGGCCAACCGTCGGCGCAGCGAGCCCGTCGAGAAGGCGTTCGAGCGCAACACGATCGAGCCAGACCCGCTGCGGATTCAGGCGCAGCCGGCGCTCGTACAGCAGCACGGCGTCGGCACGGCCGAGCAAGCGGCGCAGTCGCGCCAGCGTGATTTCGAGCGCCTTGTCGCGCCCGTCGCGGCCCTCGCCTGGCCAAAGCGCGGCGGCGAGCAGGTCGGCGCCGACGCCCTCGTATCCGCCCTGGACCGCCACACGACGCAGTAGCGCGAGCGGCTTGCCTGATGCCTTGCCACCGTTGGCAGCGAGGTCCGCGCCGTCCACGTTGCAGCGAAAGCTTCCCAGCACCGAGACCCGTACCGACCACGGCCAGCCCTCGGGCCAGGCGGGTTCCGGCGGCGGCAGGTCACGGCTGACGATCGAGGCGCGCACCCAGTCGGTCTCGACGCCGGCCTCCAGTGCCCGCGCCCACAGCCGCGCCATGTGCGCCGGCAGCACGGGCAGCGCGTCTGGCCAGTCGAGTTCGCGCAGGCGAGCCAGGACGGTACGCAGCCTCTCGACCTGCGCTGCCGCCCAGCCGCCTGCGGTGCGTTCGTCACGCACCAGGTCGAACAGGTCGGCCAGCAAGGCCGTGCGTTTGCGCATGCCCGGGGGTAGTTCGATCGCCGCCAGTTCGCGCGCCAGCGCCACCGCCTCGTCCCAGGCGCCCAGCGCGAGCAACGCATAGGCTTCGTAGAGGCGATAGGTGAAGGAGTAGCTCGGCGTCGCCCGTGCCAGTTCGGCCAGGCCGCGGGCGCGCCGGGCCTGCTGCAGCGCGCGGTGCATTTCGCCGCGCACCATGGCGGCGCGCGCCTCGACATCGGCGGCATCGGCCAGCCACAGCGGCGACGTCGTCTCGTCGGCGTGGGCGGCAGCGCATTGCGCCAGCGCCACCGCCGCGACCGGGTCGCTGCGGGCAAGCGCGAGCCGCGCCTGCTTCATCTGCACATTCACCTGCAGACCCAGGTCGCCGGCGGCGCGGGCCAGCTCCACGGCCTCGTCCAGCAGCGCGGTGACGTCGCCGCGGCGGCCGAACCACTCGTGGTGCCAAGCCGCGGCTATGCGCCAGTGCACGCGCGCCCATGGCGACGCGGCGGCGCTGGCGTCGGCCACGGCCGCCCGCGGCTGCAGTCGGCTGAATTCGTGGTCGAGGCCGTTGCGCTCACACCATTCGGCTGCCGCCGTGCACCAGGCCAGCGTGGCCTCGGGCTCGGCGTGGTCGAGCGCCTCATCGGCAGCACCGGCCAGCCCCGCGCGGATGCACGCCACCGCCGCAGCAGCCCGCGCGGCGTCGAGCAGCCCGAAGGTCTCGGCGATGGCAAGCGCGGCCGCGGCGTGCAAGTCGTCGTCGCATTCGAAACCCAGGAGCACGATCGGCGACACAGCTGCGCACCGTCTCGCTTCGCGTGTCGGCTGCCAGCTGAGCTGCTCAGCTCGCGGCAACCTGCAGGCTGCGTCGACGATGGTACGACCATCGCCGCGCGAGCAACTCGATCGGCGTCATCGCGACCCGACCTGTCGTGGCGTACATCGCAGCAGCTGGGCCCGGACGGCGTTTGGCAGCCGGGCCTGGGAACGCAGCAGATCCTGGGTCCATTCGATTGCGCTGCGGGCTGCACGACACGGGCGAACGCCATCAACAACGCTGGCGACATCGCCGGCTATGTCTGGGATACGAACTTCGGCAGCACCCGCGCCATGCGCTGGTCCTCATCCGGTGGCGTGGTCGACATGGGTGACCTGCCAGGAGGCGGCAATTACAGCTATGGCTACGCGATCAACGCCCAGGGCTGGGTCGTCGGCCAGGCCAGTGGGCAGTACGTCGGGCACCCAACTTTCGGCAACCAGAGCTTCCAGCACGCCACGCTGTTCAAGTCACCCACCGACATCTTCGAACTGCAGGACCTGCCCGCCGGCACCCAGAACAGCAACGGGCGCGGCATCAACAATGCCGGCGCCGTGGTCGGCGAGCGGAACACCCCGACCGGCCGGCGTGCCGTCTATTGGGCACCCGACGGCACGGCGATCGACCTGGCCGCGGAGTGGGGCGGCGGAGGTGGCCAGTCGTTTGCGAGCGACATCAACAGCCTCGGTCAGGTGGCGATGCAGCTGCCGCTGGCCAATGGCGACAAGACCGCTGCGGTGTGGCAGGCAGGTGTCGGCTTCACCGAAATCGGTCTGCTGCCCGGCACCAACGCCGCGATCGCCAATGCGATCAATGATGAAGGTGTCACCGTCGGCACCGCCGGCACCGCCTTCTCCAGGGGCTTCGCATGGAGCCTGGCCGACGGGCTGGTGGACCTGAATGACCGGCTCGACCCGCTGGGCGGCGCCGGCTGGAGCATCTTGGAAGCGACTGGCATCAGCGAGAGTGGCCTCATCGTCGGCCGCGGATACAGCGACACGCTGGGCTACCGCGCCGTGCTGCTGAGCCCGGCGTCGGAACCGGTGCCGGTGCCGGAACCGGCGACGGTGCTGCTGTTGATGGTGGGTTTGGCGGGTCTGGCGCTGGGGGCGCGCCGGCGCCAGCGCCCGGTTCGGCTAAGCGCGCGAACCCCGGCATTCCGTCGTGAGTGCCGCGATTTGGTGAGTCACGGCGGCCGCCTTGCATGCTGAACTTCCGCCACTGGGTAGCGCCTGCAGTCGTGCCGTGGTCGTCTGATGTCCGCCGTACGCTTACGCCGTGGTGCGGCGTCCTCACAAGCCGCCTCGACAGGCGGAACGTCGATCCGGCTGACTAGCCGTTCCGCGACTGATCGGTCGATGTCCGCTTCGGGTCGACTCCAAACCTTGCCGATAGCGCGAAGCGGACATTCGCAGACCCATGCGAGCAGGAAGATCGAGGCGTAACCACTTCCCGTCCACAGCATGAGGTCCTCGCGCCAGTAGTCGTGTGTGACGGGAGAAGCCGTACGGACTTTATTGGCCCCGATCATGCGACTGTGATGCAGGAGGGACTGTAAAGCGTGGTTTGACAGTCGTTCGCGCTACGCAGCGCCAGCGACGGATGAAGTGGACGAACTAGACGAATTTGTCGACTTGGACGATAATAGCCGCTGAGCCCGATTGCAGACGGAACCCGACATGAGCGACAAGTCAGCAACAGCCCACGTGCGTGAGCGCCGGCCGGTTCGGGACGCAGGTACGTCCGCCCTGCGTGAGCTGGTGGCGATGACCACTGCGGCAGCCACTCGTCACTTCGCGAGTATCCCGGAAGAGCAGCGGGCCAGGATGCTCGAACGAGTCAAGAAGCGGCTGGCCGCAGCCGGTGACTCGGCGACGTCGAGTGATCAAGTCCTGGCGGAGTTGCGCCGGGCCGGTGCGTTCGGAAACCCGATTGCTCAGAGAGCGCCAGACAATGACGGGGCGGAGATCCCTGCCGCAAACCGCGCGGCCCTGGCGCGTGCGTTTGCACGGGCCGAGGAAAACAAGGTCGAGATTCTGAAGCGGCCCGACATGCTCAGGGGCGAGGAAATTGCCGAGCGTCTGAACCTGTCCCGGGCGAGGGTCGACCAACGGCGGGTCGCCGACCAGTTGCTCGCACTCGAGCTGGGCACCAAGCGTGGCGTGCGGTATCCGGCCTGGCAGTGTGAACTGCTGGAGGACGCGACGATTCGGGCGGCGTTCGAGTCAACGCTTGCCGCGCTTGCCGCAATCGGGCCGTGGTCGCGGTACCGGTTCTTCCTGCAACCGGCACCGGGTCTCGGCGGGCGGACACCCGTTGAGGCGCTCAAGGCGGGGGAGGGCGATGCCGTGCGGCGCGCGGCCGAGACCTGGGCCACCGGTGAGCAGGGCGGGCACTGAGAGAAAAGCAGCCCCCGGGACATGGTCGCTAGACTGCCGCCATGTCCCGCCTCAATCCGCCTCCGGCGAACCTGTCCGACCTGAAGCTGAAGTTGTATTCGGTGCGACGGCGTGCCGGGGCACTCATTCGGCTCGCCTGGCCAGCCCCGGCGACCCACGATGGGTTTCGCAGGAGCGCCAGATACCGGTTCGACGCGCCGGCTGGCGAGTTCGGGGTTCTGTATGCGGCGTTCGATCTCGAAACGTCGTTCGTGGAGTCGGTGCTGCGGGACACCCCGGCCAACGCGAAAGCGGCGAAGATCACGCTCGACTACGCCGAGCTCGAGGACCGGCGCGTCGTGGTGCTCGACACTGACCGGGCGGCCCGTCCGTTACGTCTGATCAAACTGTACCGCGACGGTCTGGTGGCCGCACGAACCGATAACCGCGTTGCAAGCGTGGACGACTACGCTACAACGCAGCTCTGGGCCCGGGCCCTTCACAATCATCCGCAGCAGCCGGACGGGATCGTGTACCTGTCTCGCTTCCTGGGACCCAACAAGGCGGTGGTCCTGTTCGATCGCTGCCGGGACCTCTTCGAGATCGGCTCGGTGACGCCGCTGCTCGCGCATCCGGGACTCGCGAAGATCATGGACGAGTTCGAGCTGGGGGTTGATGGGGCGTAGCGCCGCTTCAGGGTACGAGGACGGTGGCTGCACCCGAGAGGGGAGCGAGCAATTTCGCAACGCGCGGGCCACCGGGATCACCGAGTGTGTCCGAAACGGCGGCAAGCTCGAAGTTGCACAACGGATGGCGAATCATGAATCGGCGCGGACCACGGGGCTTTACGATCGGCGCGACGATGACGTCAGTCTGGATGAGGTGGAGCGGATTATTGATTTAGGGCGTGGATCAGCACGCGGAACCTGCGCGCCGTGCAGCTCCTGCTCGGGCACACCAAGCTCGAAAGCACGGTTCGGTACCTCGGCATTGAGGTCGATGATGCCCTGGAGCTTGCCGAGCAAACGGAGGTGTAGCGCGGCCGGCCGGGGAGCGACCGCCTCGAGCGACGGTCGCTAACCCGCCGGCTGCCGACTAAAGTATTCTTGAACCGGCCGTTCGACGAACGGGGAAAATCGGCCAGAAGCGGGCGTAGCACGTGCTCCTGCAAGTTACTCGTGCACCGACAACAGCGGTCCTCTAATCCGCTGACTACCGCAGTTATGTCAAAAGCTCGCCGTGTCGGAACTCTTTACAGACGCGCCGATTTCTCAGGGTATATAAGGCGGAAAATCCCGACTTGAATCGGGTAGGGACAACGATTAAGGGGAGCAACATGAAGTCGAAGATTCTGGGATTGAGCCCCATGAAAGCAGGAATCGCTGCGTTGATCGCCATTGGTCTGCTCGGTGGGCAGGTGGCCGAGGCTGTGCCGATTGCCGTTCCGACGGCGACGCCGAATCCGGCTTTGGTCAATGAGCTGATCCAGTTGGACGGCACCGGTTCATACGATACCGACCCAACGCTCTCCATCGACAGTTGGGAATGGGACACTGACAACGACGGCTTCTTCGACGACAGTTCCGGGCCTTTCTCATTTCTGAGCGTCCCGAGCGTCGGCGATTACATCCTCGGGCTGCGGGTCACAAACAACAAAGGCGACCAGGAGGCCGGGACGACTTCGTTCACGATCTCCGTGCGCAACCCAAGCACAGTTCCGGAGCCGGGCTCGTTCGCGCTGCTCGGCCTCGGCCTCGCGGGTCTTGGCCTGAGCCGGAGACGCAAAGCGAACTGAGCGTCCGCTGTTATGATTTGAGCGAGGAGCCCGGCCATGCGCCGGGCTTCTTATTTCAGGCACTTCGGTCAGGCCGCTTTGGGTCGATTGGAGTCCTTGCCGATAGCGCGAAGCGGACGTTCCAGGAGTGTTCCGTGTAGTGTGATTGAGGCGCCAACGACTTTCCATGCTCGGCATACGGTCCTCGCGCCAGTGTTCGTGTGCGACGGGAGCCCGTACGGACTTTACTCCCCCCGATCAGCGGCAGGCCGGGTCAGCGGTACGGGTTGATCACCGAGCGACCTCGGTCGCGCGGATATCGGCGAACGACTGCCGGATGATGTCCGTCACCTGCGTCACCGCAGGCAGGGGATACGCATCCCTGTTTGTATGCAGCTGGATGATGTGCTTGAACGGCACGTCGAGGTCCACGACGCGCAGTTGTCCCGCCTCGATCTCGTTGGCGAACGCAAAGCGGGGACCGGCGGTGAAAAAACGAGAGCTGTTCGCCACGACTCGCACCAGCATCTCGAAGTCGGAACACACGACCCGCCCGGCCTGCGCGTTCAGGTCGATGCCATAATCGTCGCGCAGAATGCTGAGGTAGCGTGTCTCCAGAAACGGGATCGCAATCGGGTGTTCGAATAGCCCGCTGATGTCAGACGGCGGCTCGGCCAGCATTGGGTGGCCTGCACTGACTATGATGACGATGCCCGCCTCCAGCAGTGGTTCGGATGCAATCGTTTCCTGCCGGACGTCCAGCGGCGGACAGACCAGCAGGTCCAAATCACGCCGCAACAGTGCGTCGGCGAGTTGTGCCGTGTGCCCCGACACCATTTCCAGGCTGATGTTGGGCCAGCGATCGTTGATGCGTGCAACGATTCCGGCGAGCAGCAACCGGGTCGGGGCGGGTCCCAGGCCGATTCGTACCAGGCCGGTGTTCCCGGAGGCCACCCGCCGTATTTCACGAGTCAACCGCTTCGCATCTTCGGAGAGGGTCTCCGCTCTCCCCGCGATGAAGAGCGCGAGATCAGTCGGCCGTGACTGTCCGCGACTGCGGTCGAAGAGCGGTGCGCCGAGCTGGTCTTCGAGGTGCGCAATTCGATTGCCCAGCGTGGGCTGCGTGATGCCCAGCACCGTGGCCGCCTTGCGGAGGCTTCCGGTCTCGCAGATCACCCTTACATCGAGGAGGTCCCGGACGTTCACACGCCCCCCTTTCTTCTGGACCGATAGGGAAATTTATCACCAGTGGCCGATCTTCGATATTCCGAGCAGCCCTGCTCCTCCCTAGACTTGGACTTTATATGCGTCAGTGACGAACAGGCATGAGTTCCATTGGTGGGGTTCATGTTGGGGTTCAGCGCGTGAGGATGACCGAGGCCGTCGCTGTAGCCCTGCTGCTGCTCGGCGGAACCGCGTTGGCGCAGGAGGCGAAGCCCGCGGCCGGGGCCGGCAGCGGCCAGTCGCTGGACCAGGCCGCCAAGGGAGCACGTCATCATGAGATCGGGTCCGCTGCGCGTCGCCGCCCTGTCGGCCTTGGCACTCACTGGCTTTGCTCCGGCCGCCGACGCGGCGGACGGCGGCGCAGGTGTCTACCTGCTCGGCAAGCGCGGTCCGCTCGCGGCCCTCGTGCCGAAGCCGGGCTGGTACCTGACGAACGACGTCTTTTTCCTGACCGCCGACCGATCCGAGCTCACCCCGCTCGGGGACCGTATCGTGGGCAACGTCGATGCGGAGGCGCTGATCAACATCGCCCAGTTCACGTATGTCGCGGACACGACCGTCTTCGGCGGACGCCTGGCATTCACCGGCGTGCTGCCCTACGGCAACGTGGACGTGACCGCGGACGGCACTGTCGAAGGTCCGGGTGGCATAGAGATCGGACGCAAGATCGACGACTCGGCGACGGGCTTCGGCGACCCGGCGCTCGGCAGCTCGCTCGGCTGGAAGAGGCGCACGGGGGACAAGTTCCGGGCCTGGAGCACCTATGCCTCGGTGTTCATCCCGGTCGGCGACTACGAAGTCGGCCGCATCTCCAACGTCGGCAAGAACCGCTGGGCAGTCGATGTCGGTGGCGCCTACACCATGGCCAATTTCAAGGGTGGCCGGGAACTCTCGTCGGTGCTCGGTTTCACCTTCAACGGCGACAACGAGGATACCGACTACAGCACCGGCACCGAGATGCACCTCGAACTCGCGGGCAAGCAGCACCTGCCCAATCACTGGTCAATGGGATTGGTCGGGTACTGGTATGAGCAGCTGACCGGCGACTCGAACAACCCCGAAATCCTCGGTGACTTCAAGGGTCGCGCCATCGCGCTCGGTCCCGAGATCTCCTACCAGTTCATGCAGAACCCAAAGCGCCCGGTCACGATCGACCTGCGCTGGTACCACGAGTTCGAGGTCAAGAACCGCCTGGAGGGCGACTCGGTGTTCCTGACGATCTCGGTCCCGCTGGCCACTACGCAGAAGCCGACGCAGGACTGGACGCAAACCAAGGGGGATTGACCAATGCACATTCGCGCGCTTGCACTTGGCATCGGACTGGCGCTCGCATCTACGGCCGGCGCGCAACAGTCTGGCAAGCTCGTCGATCACTATGACGGCGTGCCGCCCGAGGCGATAACCCCGGCGACCCCAGCCGCGCGCGGCTACTCGCCCTACGCGGGCCGCCAGTATCCGACGCGCCCGCTGTTCGGCGACACCCACCACCATACGTCGAACTCGGGTGACGCGTTCATGGCAGGCAACCGGCTTTCCCCGGAGGAGGCCTATCGCTTCGCTCGCGGCGAGGAAGTCGTCTCGTCCACGGGCGTCCCGGCCAGGCTGTCGCGCCCGCTGGACTTCCTGGTGATCTCCGACCACGCCGAGGGACTTGGGCTGATGTTCCAGGTCTATGAAGGCAATCCCGCGTTTACACAGGATCCGATCCTGGCTGGATGGCACAAGGCGATGAAGGAAGGCGGGAAGGCTGCCGCGGACGCCGCCAACGACGTGGTGTCCCGCCAGGCGCAGAACACGCTGCCCGCGCCCATCAAGGACCCTGATATCGTCGGCCCGATCATGAAATCCGTCTGGCAGCAGTACACCGCGACCGCCGAGAAATACAACGATCCCGGGCGCTTCACGGCGATGATCGGCTACGAGTGGACCTCGGTGCCGGGCGGCAACAACCTGCACCGCAACGTGCTGTTCCGCGACGGCAAGGACAAGGCCGACCAGGTATTCCCGTTCTCCGCCTGGCAGAGCGAAGACCCGGAGAAGCTCTGGGCGTGGATGGACCAGTACGAGACCAGGACGGGCGGCCGCCTGCTCGCGATCCCGCACAACGGCAATCTCTCCAACGGGCGAATGTTCGAGTTGACCGACTTCTCCGGCCAGCCGCTGACGCGCGACTACGCCGAGCGCCGCGCGCGCTGGGAAGTGCTGCAGGAGGTCGTGCAGACCAAGGGCAACAGCGAGACGCATCCGACGCTCTCACCGAATGACGAGTTTGCGGGCGACCTCGGCGTTGCCGGCTGGGAATACGGCAACCTGACGCTCGAGGACAAACCCGAGTCGCCCGAGATGCGCCCGACGATGTACCTGCGCGCCGGTCTGCTGCGCGGCCTCGAGCAGGAAGCGAAGCTCGGCGTGAACCCGTTCAAGTTCGGCATCGTGGGCGGCACGGACGTGCACAACTCGCTGACCGCGATCGAGGAAGACAACTTCTTCGGCAAGCACGTCAACCAGGAGCCAAGTCCGCATCGATGGGACCATGTCTCGAAGCAGGGCTTCGGCAAGACGCGCTACACCTGGCATTACCTCGCGGCCGGCTACGCCGTCGTCTGGGCGACGGAGAATACCCGCGAGGCGATCTGGGACGCGATGAAGCGCAAGGAGGTCTACGGCACCTCTGGGACACGCCTGACCGTGCGCTTCTTCGGCGGCTGGGATTACCAATCCGCGGACCTGCAGAACCGCAACTTCGCCTGGGTCGGTTACCAGAAGGGCGTGCCGATGGGGGGTGACCTCGCCAAGGCTCCCGCGGGCAAGGCGCCGACGTTCCTGGTCGCCGCAATGAAGGACCCGATGTTCGGCAACCTCGACCGTATCCAGATCATCAAGGGCTGGGTCGGTAAGGACGGCAAGGCGCAGGAGCGCGTCTACGACGTCGCCTGGGGCGACGCGGACAGGCGCCGGCCCGGCAAGGACGGCAAGCTGCCGCCGGTGGGCAATACGGTGGATGTCGCCACTGCGACCTGGACCAACACGATCGGTGACCCCGAACTCGGAGCCGTCTGGAAGGATCCGGACTTCGACCCGACCGTGCGCGCGTTCTACTACGCGCGCGTCATCGAGATCCCGACGCCGCGCTGGACCGCCCATGACCAGGTGCGCTTCGGCCTCGAGATGTCGCCCGAGGTCCCGATGTCGCAGCAGGAACGCGCCTGGACCTCTCCGATCTGGTACACGCCATAGCCATTGCAGCGAGATCATGTCCAAAAGCAACTGTCTGAAGGTGCGCAAGTCGATGAATACCCATTTGACCGCCATACGGCCTGCTGCCGCAGCCGTGACCGCAACGGTGCTTTGCGCGGTGGTCGCGAGCCTCGCTGCCTGCAGCCGCGAGACTGACAAGTCGAAGGACGCCGCGGTGGCTGCGGCGCCCGCGGCTACGACGGTACCGGCGCCGACGGTCGCGGATCTCGAAGCCGCAGTTGCGGAGAACCCGCTGAAGGAAGCCTACTTCGGCGAGACGCACGTGCACACGTCCTACTCGCTCGACGCATACATCGGCGGGGCGCGGATCACGCCGGACGAGGCCTACAAGTTCGCGCAGGGCAGGACGTCGTCGTCAACGGCCAGAAGCACAACATTGGCCGGCCGCTCGACTGGGTGGCCGTTTCCGATCACGCCGAGTTCATCGGCGAGATGTACTCGACGCAGGTGCCGGGCGCCAAGGGTGGCGACAACCCGATGCTCGAGGAGTTGCGCAACCTCAAGACCGTCGACGAGCAGCGGGCCTGGTTCCTGAAGTACGTCGTCGAAAACAACCGTGGCGACAACCCCGGCCACCCGCCGTTCTATGCCGGTCCCGAGACGACGCGCAGCGCCTGGAGGGACGTCCAAGTCAAGGCCGTGATCGACAACTACCGGCCCGGCAAGTTCACGACGCTGGTGGGCTACGAGTGGACCGCCGCGCCGAAGGCCGGGAACATGCATCGCAACGTAATCTTCCGTGACCTGAACGTCCCCGACATGCCGTTCTCGGCGCTCGACAGCGCCGACGAGGAGAAGCTCTGGGCGTGGATGGCCGAGCAGGAGCAGAAGGGCTCGCGGCTGCTGGCAATTCCGCACAACTCCAATGGCAGCAAGGGGCTGATGTTCGAGCCGATCGACAATTCCGGCAAGCCGATCACGGCGGACTACGCGCGCCTGCGCAGCCACTTCGAGCGGCTGATCGAGATGATGCAGATCAAGGGCAACTCAGAGGTTCATCGGAAATTCTGGCCGGCCGACGAGTTCGCGGGCTTCGAGAATGCCGACAGCGTGGGATCGTTCAGCGGGCGCGAGTTCAAGAAGGAATACTTCGTGCGCTGGGCCGTGACCAAGGGCCTCGACTACCAGGCGAAGCTCGGGGTCAATCCGTACCAGGCCGGCTTCATTGGCGGCACCGACAACCACAACGGCTTGCCCTCGGACGTCGCCGAGGACGACTACATCGGCAGCCACGGCCCCGCGGACGGCACGCTGGAAGAGCGGCGCTCAGGCGAGATCGATGGCTGGATCAAGGCGAAGGAGTCGAACCCGGGTTCGATCGCCGCGGTCTGGGCGACGCGCAACACGCGCGGCGCGATCTGGGATGCGATGGCGGCCCGCGAGACCTTCGTGACGTCGGGTCCGCGCATCAAGGTGCGTTTCTTTGGTGGCCCTGAACTCGGCACTGCGTCGACCAACCCGCGTGAACTGGTCGAACAGGGCTATCGCAATGGCGTGCCGATGGGCGGCACCATTTCGAAGGTAGCCAAGGCGCCGACGTTCACTGTATGGGCCTCGATGGATCCGGATGGCGCCAACCTCGACCGCATCCAGATCATCAAGGGCATGGTGGACGCGAAGGGCGAGCCGCAGGACAAGGTGATCGACGTCGTCTGGAGCGGCGAGCGCAAGCCGGGCAAGGACGGCAAGATTCCGCCGGTGGGTAACACCGTCGACACGTCCAAGGCCACCTACACCAACAGCATCGGCAGTGCGGAACTCATGGGCACGTGGACGGATCCGGATTTCGATCCGAACACGCCCGCCCTCTACTACGTGCGCGTGCTCGAGATTCCGACGCCGCGCTGGACCACCCACGACGCGGTACGTAACAACCTCCCTCTGCTCGACGACGTGCCGGCCACGATCCAAGAGCGCGCCTGGACCTCGCCCATCTGGTACACGCCCTGATCCGAGTCGGAAGGAACCCCAGTGGTCCGACGCCCGAGGAGATCAAGGGACTCGTCGACGACCACATCGCGGAGGAGATCTACTATCGCGAGGCAATCGCGATGGGGCTCGACCAGGACGACACCGTCATCCGCCGCCGGCTTTTGTTTCCGACTATATTGTTTCCTGATGTCGCCCGACGAGTCGCCGACGGTGGTCTTTAAAGGCTTTCAAGGCATAGTCGCCATCAAGCAAAGGTCACCCAAGCCCGAAAACACTAGCTCGCTAGTTCAAGGCTTTACGGTCTCCTGCCAGCGGAGATTGTGGGAATAAAGTCCGTATGCGTTAAATAAAGTCCGTACGGAACGACGCAGCACCCACGACCTGCGGGGCTGCCCCGGGAGCACATCGGAGCCGGTTTGGCTGGCACATCGGCCGGTTCTATACGCGCGACATCGGAGAATTGAACCGACATGCATATCGCTCAAATCAAAATTAGGCCTCGGAGGAAGCGCACCGTGCGGCCTGTCGCCACCCTCAACAGCCATTTCACCAGCAGCCCAGGACTTCGGTTGCGCAGAGTCGCGCCTCTCAGGAGAAGCCATGTTTGATCACGTCAAATTTGGCGTCAGCGACTATGCAGCAAGCAGGTCCTTCTTCATTGCTGCATTGAAGCCTCTCGGTGTTACTGATGTCAGAGAGTGGCCGCCTGACGGGGTCGAGCTGAGTCAACCCAAGGGCACGGTTTCACTGTGCATGTATCAATCCAAAGCGAAGCCGGCGCATCTTCACTTGGCTTTCTCGGCTGCGAGTCGCAAACAAGTCCAGGACTTCTATCGCGCAGCTTTCCGGAACCGAAGGCGCAACGGCGCTCGGTATCGCGAGCAGTCGGGATTGCGTCGCCGCACGTCTTCCGCGGGCGGCGAAGATCAACGGGCCACCCGGTCTTCGACCTTACTCATCACGCCAGCTACTACGCTGCATTCGTCATTGGCCCTGATGGGCACAACATCGAAGCTGTGTGCCATGAAACCGAGGCCTAACCACTCGCTCAACCGGAGCCTCCGGAGGCCGGTTAGCTCGAACGTTAGCGTCCGCTTTCCGCGGTATCGAACTTCCGCTCCGGGTCGATTGGAGTCCTTGTCCGCTTCGACAAGCGGACGTTCCGCGACAGGCGAGTGCAATCGCGACTGCTTTTATTGTCAGCGACCGCCTGCGTCAGGCCTAATTGGATCAAGCGCTTAGTGGCCCGGATCCGACAGGTTTAATTGCCAGAAGGCACCCGGCGAATCACTCTCCTCGTTCGTTCACGATGCCGTGACTCGCACCATCGAGTACCGCAACGTACAGCAGGAGTTCGTCGAGCGCGGTCTCGAAAGCGCAGCGAAGGCGCGACGCACCGGTCGCTACGTGTCGAGTGACGCTGCGTTGAAGACTCTCAGGCGTCAGCTCGCGCAGGGCCGATCGACCAGCCGGAAGTCGTGACCCGCTACCGGGTGCGCCTCACGGCCGACGCGGTGGAGGACTACCACTGAGTCCGATGGACTGTCTGCCGGTCAGTTCGACTACGCGCTATCCAATGCGTGGAACTCAGTACTCGGAGAAAATCCTCTGCACTTCGGCAGGAGACTTCGTCCGGAGAAGCGCGAGCCGCAGCAGCACCCGCGCCTTCTGTGGGCTCAGCTCGAGCGCGGCGACGAAGCCGAGCTCGTCGTCGTTGATCTCGATGTTCCGGCGGACGATCCCGCTGCCGACGCGGCTGCTGCGCACGACCACGACGCCCGACTTCGCGGCGGCCGCCAGTGCATCCACCATCGACCGGGAGGCGTTGCCGTCGCCTACGCCAGCCAGCACGATGCCCTTCGCGCCTGCAGCGACGGCGGCCTCGACGAGTGCGCCGTCCGCGTCTTCGTGCGCGTAGACGATGTCCACCCGCGGCAGCGTCGTGACGCCCTCGAGCGAGAACTCGCTGTTCAAGGTGTGGCGCGTCGCCGGCTTGCCGAAGTACCAGGGCTTGCCGTAGTAGGCCTCGCCCATCGGGCCGCGGTTCGGCGCCACGAACGTCTGCACGTCCGTGGTGTTGGTCTTCTGTATCTCGCGCGCCGCGAACAGGTCGTCATTGGAGACGACCATCACGCCGCGTCCCCTGGCGCCGGCATCGGCCGCGACGGCCACGGCGTTGTAGAGGTTCAGCGGGCCGTCCGGGCTCGTTGAAGTCGCAGGGCGCATCGAGCCGACCAGCACCACGGGCTTCTCGCTCCTGACTACGAGGCTGAGGAAATAGGCTGTTTCCTCGAGCGTATCGGTGCCGTGGGTCACGACGATGCCGTCGACCGCCGGCGTCGCCAGCAGCTCGTTCGTGCGGCTGGCGAGCTCGAGCCATACCGCGTCGTTCATGTCCTGGCTGCCGATCGAGGCGATCTGCTCGCCGGTGATGCGGGCGATCTTGTCGATGCCGGGCGCCGCCGCGATCAGCGATTCGACCGAGAGGCTGCCGGACTTGTATCCCGGGTCCCCCTGCTTCGGCTGTGCGCCGGCAATCGTGCCGCCGGTCGCGAGGATGACGACCTCGGGCAGCTCGTTCGCCGCCACGGAGCCCGCAGCGAAGCTCGCCACCGCGAGCGCAAGTATTCGGATGCTGGTCGGGAATTTCATGAACCATTCCTCGCGACAGGCAGCGGTACTGCAAGAGAAGCCGCTTAGGATGCACGTGTCCGCCCTGCGGCGCAGCCCCTTTCGCGCCGCGGCACCCGGGGGTTCACGGTGCGCCAGGATCCGGGAGCACGACCGGGCGCATTTGGTCGCCTGCCGCCAATCTGCGATACTGCGGTTTCTCCGGGTATTCCGCCCGCCGAGGCCGCCGACGTGACCGACACCGCCGCGACCCGCCCGGTCGACCCCTCACTGATCAGCTACACGCACTGGATGTACGCGTTGCACGCGGCGAGCGCGCTGATCGGCGTGTTCGGCTCCGCCTTCGTCGCGACGGCCTTCGTCTTCGGCATTCCGTCGATCATCGCGGTAGTGATGAACTACGTGAAGCGCAGTGACGTCCGCGGAACCTATCTAGACAGCCACTTCGGCTGGCAGCTGCGGACTTTCTGGTTCGCACTGCTGTGGATACTGCTGATCGGGCTGTTCTCGGCGCCGCTGGTGCTGCTGCTCGGTTTCGGCATCGTCACCTGGCTGCTCGGCATCCTGGTCGTCGGGATCTGGATCATCTATCGAGTCGCTCGCGGCTGGCTGCGCCTTAAGGACGGTCGGCCGGTCTGAAACCGGGGCGCCCCGGCGCTGCCACCATCAATCCCACGGAGGTCACGCATGCAGATTGCGCAGGACAAGGTCGTACTCATTCACTACACGCTCACCGACGACTCCGGCGAGGTGCTGGACAGTTCCTCGGGCGGGGACCCGCTCGCCTACCTCCACGGCAAGGGCAATATCATCCCCGGGCTCGAGAAGGCGCTCGAAGGCCGCGCGGTGGGCGACAAGCTCGACGTGAAGGTCGAGCCGGCTGAGGGCTACGGGGACCGCGACGAGCGGCTCGTGCAGAGCGTGCCGCGACGCGCTTTCGGCGACGTGTCCAAGGTGGAGCCCGGCATGCAGTTCCACGCGCAGACCTCCGAGGGACAGGCCCGGGTCGTGACCGTGACCAGGGTGCAGGGCGACATGGTGATGGTGGACGGTAACCACCCGCTCGCCGGCCAGAGCCTGAATTTCGCGGTCGAGGTGGCCGAGGTGAGGGACGCGACGGCCGAGGAGCTCGAGCACGGCCACGTGCACGGCCCGGGCGGTCACCACCACGGTTGAGCTCCGGTCCGTGCTTGCGTGATCCAGGTCGCAGCGCCGGCGCGTCGCATCGGCCCGTTCGTTGCGAGCCCCTTCGGGTCCTGCTATAGCTTGCGCGCCTCTTAACGGAGAGAGTCGATGAAAAGCATGTCGATGTTGCTGGCCTGCACGCTGGCCGGCGCCCTGATCGCGTCCGGACCGGCACGGGCCTATGACGGCAGCAACTGGAGCGTCAAGGCGGGCGGGCACTACCTGAGCCCCAAGGGCTCGAACGGCTCGCTGGACCTCGACGACGGCTTCGGCAGGCGCGAGATCGACGTGGACGACTCGGCCATGTTCACGCTGGCCGTGGCCTACCACTTCACGGAGCACTGGAGCATGGAGCTGTTCGGCTCCGCTCCATTCCAGCTGGACATGGACCTCGAAGGACTTGGAACGGCCGAGGCGGGCATGGTGCCGCTGACGCTCGGCTGGATCTACACCTTCAACCCGGACGGGCGGTGGCGTCCCTACCTCGGCGCCGGCGTCACGGCCGCGATGTTCTTCGACGAGGACCCCTCGGACATGAAGCTGGACGACGATCTCGGGCCCGCTGCGATCGCGGGGCTCGATTTCGCAGTCACGCGCAGCTGGTTCCTGAACCTCGACGTCCGCTGGATCGACATCGATACCGAGGCCAAGATCCGCGAGGTTCCGGGCGACGCGTTCAGGGTGGCCATCGACCCGCTGATGGTGGGCCTGATGGTGGGTTACCGGTTCGGCCGGCACGAGCCGGAGTACGTCGCTGCAGCGCCGGTGGCTGCGGCAGCGATGGCTGCACCCGAGCCGGCGGCGGCGCCCCCTGCGGCCGGTCCCTGTGCCGACGGCGACGGCGATGGGGTCTGCGACGTGGACGACAAATGCCCGAATACACCTGCCGGCGACACGGTGGATCGCCACGGTTGCAGCCTCGTCTCGCGCCTGATGCTGTTCTTCGATTTCGACAGCGCCGAGCTGCGCCCCGAATCGCTGCGCGAGCTCGAACGGGTCACGCAGTTCATGAACCAGATCCCGGAGGCTACCGCGCTGATCGAGGGTCACACGGACAGCATCGGCACGGAAGAGTACAACCTCGGTCTGTCCGAGCGCCGCGCCAAGTCGGTCTACGATTACCTGGTGTCGCGGGGCATCGATCCTGCCCGGCTGCAGTCGCTGGGCAAGGGCGAGTCGCAACCGATCGCGGACAACTCGACCGAGGCCGGGCGGCAGCAGAACCGGCGCGTGATGCTGATCCGTACCGACAGCGGGCGCTGAGAGCGGGCCAAAGACGACTCCTGCGGCATGAACTGGCCGGCGGCGCCCGACGGGCCCGCCGGCTTTTTCGTGCACGGTCGTTTCAGTCGCGACGCTGCGGCACCCGGAAGCCGCTGTCCAGCGCGGCGAGCAGGGCCGGATCGCGGCCGTAGACGTCCTTGCGGAAGATCGTCTGGCCGTCCGGCCCTGGCTGTGCTGTCCAGTACAACAGCAGCACCGGCACTTTCCTGTCGAGCCAGACCGTCTGCGTGCGCTTGCTCGCGACAATCTCCGCCATCGTCTGCTGGTTCCAGCGCCCGGTGTCGTCGAGCACCAGCTCAGCGAGCTCGAAGGCCTTCTGCACCCGGATACAGCCCGAACTGAAGGTCCGCGTGTCCCGTTCGAAGAGTTCCTTGCTCGGCGTGTCGTGCAGGTACACCAGGTAAGGGTTCGGGAACATGATCTTGACGAGGCCGAGCGCGTTTGCGGGGCCGGGGTCCTGGACGAGCTGGTAGGGGATGGCCGAGCCGCTGTAGCGTCGCCAGTTGACCGAATAGGGGCTCACCTGCCGGCCGTTGCGGTCGATGACCCGGATGTTGTTGCGCTCGAGGTAGCCCGGGTCGCGCTTGATCACCGGCAGCTTGTCCTTGGCGAGAATCCCGGGCGGGATGGTCCAGGTCGGGTTGAAGACCACGTGGTCGATCTCCGCCTTGAAGATCGGCGTTTCCCGATACGGACGCCCGACGATGGCGCGGGAACTCCAGAGCACCTCGTCGTCGCGGTGGTAGCTCACCTCGAAGCCGGCGATGTCCACCAGCACGAATTCGCCGTGCAGCTCGTGCAGCACCCAGCGTCCCCGCTCCAGGTTGATGCGTATCTGCTCGATGCGCCGCTCCACCGGGACGTTGAGCGCCTCGAGCGTGGCCGGACCGACGACACCATCGACGGCCAGGCCGTGGCGCTGCTGGAAGTGCCTCACGGCTTCCACGGTCGCCGGATCATACAAGTCGGTAACCACGTCCGGGATTTCCCCGAGGTCGCGCGTGACGTACAGGCGCTGCCGCAACGCAGGCAGCCGCGGATCGTCGGCGCCGGGCTCGAGCGAGGGACCTTCCGGCACCGCGGGCCAGCCGCCCGCTTCGGCGATGGCGCGGTATTCCGCGAGGCTTTCCCGCGCGCGACGGTACCAGGGGTGAGCGGGCCGGGCCCGCTCGAAGGTTGCCTGCAACGGGCTTTCGCCCAATGCCCGTGCCAGCAGCCGGTCCGGAGTCTCCGATCCGATGGGCCGGTCGGTGAAGTTCCACTGCGAGCTGAGCTTCTCGGGGTCCACCTTGCCAGCGAACAGGTGGTACAGCGCGAGCACGGTGCCATCGGTCGCGAGCAGTTCGAGTTCGGCGAGTTGCTCGAGCGAGAGCGAGCCTGTCGATCGCCATTCGTCACGGAACGACTGCAGCGTCGGCAGGTGATAGTCCGCCGGGTCGAGGCCGTCGCCGCGCAGGCGCTCGATCTCGACCAGCAGCAGCTCCAGCCTGCGCGGATCGTCCCAGTATCTGCGATAGCCCTGTCGCTGGTAGAAGTCCGCGACGATGTCCGCGAGCACGATCCGTGCGTCGCGCACGCCGCGTCTGCGGTCGTGCTGCAGCTCGACGACGCGCTGCTGAAGCGCAACCGCCGCCGGATCGGGGGCGGGCGGCGCCTGCGGGCCGGTCGCCGTCGCCGGCTGGCCGTGGGTCGCGAGCGCGATCGACGATGCCAGCAGTACGCAGGCGGCCCGCGCAGTGACCGCCAGCATGCGGCGTCGCTGCTCGGGCCGACGGGCCTGCGCCGGCCGCCGGTGGCTTCGTTCAGTGATCGTGGCGGAGCTCTCCCGTCAGGTCGTAGTCGTCGGCAGAGGTGATCTCGACCTCGGCCCAGTCGCCAGGCTCGAGGTCGCCGGGCTCGGCGATGCGTACCGTTCCGTCGATCTCCGGCGCGTCGGCGGCCGATCGCGCGATCGCACCCTCCTCGTCTACCAGGTCGACCAGCACCCGCATGCGCTGCCCGACCTTCGCCGAGAGCTTCTCCGCAGAGATCGCGGCAGCCAGCTCCATGAATCGCTCGTAGCGCTCCTGCTTTCGCTGCTCGGGCACCGGATCGGGCAGCTGGTTGGCGGCGGCGCCCGCCACCGGCGAGTACTTGAAGCAGCCCACCCTGTCGAGCCGTGCCTCCGCCATCCACTCCAGCAGCAATTCGAAGTCCTGCTCGGTCTCGCCGGGAAACCCGACGATGAACGTGCTGCGCAGCGTGATCCCGGGACAGATCTCGCGCCAGCGCCGGATGCGCTCCAGCGTGTTCTCCGCCTGAGCGGGCCGCTTCATCAGCTTCAGCACGCGGGGGCTCGCATGCTGGAACGGGATGTCGAGGTAGGGAAGCACGCGGCCCTCCGCCATCAACGGCACGACCTCGTCGACGTGCGGATAGGGATACACGTAGTGCAGCCGGATCCATGCGCCGAGCGAACCCAGCGCCCGCGCCAGGTCCGCGAAGCGTGCCCTGACCGGCCGGCCGCCCCAGAACCCGGTGGCGTAGCGCAGGTCGGCGCCGTATGCGCTGGTGTCCTGTGAGATCACCAGCAGTTCCTTGACGCCGGCCTTCACCAGTCGCTCGGCCTCGAGCATCACCTCGCCGATCGGGCGGCTCGCGAGGTCGCCGCGCATCGACGGGATGATGCAGAAAGTGCAGCGGTGGTTGCAGCCCTCGGAGATCTTCAGGTACGCGTAGTGCCGCGGTGTCAGGCGGATACCCTGCGGCGGGACGAGATCGGTGAACGGATCGTGCAGCGGCGGCAGCTGCTCGTGCACGGCGGCGACGACCTCCTCGTAGGCGTGCGCGCCGGTGACCTTCAGCACGCTCGGGTGTCGCGCCGTGATGGTCTCGGGCCGCGCGCCGAGGCAGCCGGTCACGATGACCCGGCCATTGCGCGCGATGGCTTCGCCTATGGCATCGAGCGACTCGTGCACCGCGTCGTCGATGAATCCGCAGGTGTTGACGACCACGAGGTTCGCGTCCTCGTAGCTGCCGACGACCTCGTAACCCTCCGCTCGCAGCCGCGTCAGGATGCGCTCGGAGTCCACCAGCGCCTTCGGGCAGCCGAGCGATACGAAACCGATGCGGGGAGCGGCCGTCACGTAGGGAATCGCGAGTGGCGGCGGGCGGATGGCCGGCGACGACTCAGTCGAAGCTGCAGCTGCCACCGCCGCAGGCCGGTGCGCCGCAGGGGCCGCTGTCACAAGGGCGCTCGCGCTGGCTGCCGAGCGAGCCCGAATGGATCACGTTGCCTCCGGTGATCAGTCGTTCGACCTTCGCCTTGCCGGGCGTGCCATCCAGCGGAATTCCTGCGCGGCGGCAGAGCTCGCCCCAGTTGGCGACCTGCTCAGCGAGCTTGTGGCTGACCTCGACGATCCGGCCGTTGGCGGGGCAGTGGTAGTCGTAGGTAGGCATGGTCGGGGTCGGGTCTGCGATGGGCGGGGAGGACATTTTATCGGAAGGGGATAGGGGATAGGGGTTAGGGGATGGTGAATAGTCGCTACCCGCCTCCTACACTATCCCCCATCCCCTAACCCCTATCCCCTCCCCTCAGGTACAGCCGGTCGTCGAAGCTCATCACCCACTTCGGCCGGTACACGACGGCCATGGCCATCGGCATGCCGTTGGCCACGGCTTCGCCGAAGCTCATGAACGGCAGCACGGCGAAGTACTCTGGCAGCACGTGCGCCGGGTCGAGCGTTCCGCTGGCGGCGAGCAGCCCGAGCCGCGCTAGCCCGGCGAGGTTGTAGGCGAGCGCGGAGCCGAGGAAAACGGTCACGAAGAAGTACACGAAGTAGTTGTGCGGCAGCCGGTCGTGCACCAGCTCGTGAAACCAGGCCGTGAACAGCGCGGGAATCACGGCCATGCAGAGCAGGTTCGCGCCGAAGCTGCTCCAGTCGGTCTGGCCGGTCAGGCAGGTCACCAGCAGCACCAGCGCGGCCCCGGCGACCGCGAGCTGCCAGCCGTGCATCAGCGTCAGCGTCGTGACGAGCAGGAAACGCAGCGACAGCCCCGGCGTGAACCCGGCACGCATCGACCAGACGGCGAGCAGCATGGCGAGGCTCGCGAGCCAGACCCACTGCCGCTCGCGGTCCTCGAGCCATGCTCGCCACGGAGCGGTAGCGACGGCCACCGCAAGGGCGGCGAGTCCCGCGACGAGCGTCAGCGCGCGCGTGGCAGGGCCGAGCAGGTCCGCTTCGACGAGCACGGCGCTGCGATCTCCCGACGCCCTCAGGCCGGGCCGGGGGAGTCCGTCCCGGCGAGTCCGGCCCGGACCTCCGGCGAGATGCTGCGCAGGTGCAGGTCCTGCTGCGGGAACGGGATCTCGATGCCCGCGCCGACGATCGCGTCGTGAACGGCCACGGTCAGGTTGCTGCGGATGCTCAGCCATTCCGCGAAGTTGCTGGTCCATGCACGTAGCGAAAAGTCCAGCGAGCTGGCCCCGAAGCCTATGAAAATCGCGATCGGCTCGGGCTCTGTCGCGACGCCCCGTGTCGAACGGGCCACGTCGAGCAGCAGGTCGAGCACACGCGTCGGGTCCGTCCCGTAGGCGACGCCGACGTTGACGTCGAGGCGGCGGTTCATGTCGCTCAGGGTCCAGTTGATCAGCTTCTCCGAGAGCAGGCTGCCGTTCGGCACGACCACGTCCGCACCCTCGAAGGTCCTCAGCGTCGTTGCGCGCATGCCGATTTCCCTCACCCGCCCCGAAGTGCCGGTGACCTCCACGACGTCCCCTGGCTGGATCGGGCGCTCGAACATCAGGATCAGTCCGGATACGAAATTGTTCACGACGTTCTGCAGACCGAAGCCGATGCCGACGCCCAGCGCGCCGAACACGATCGCGAACTGGCCGACCTCGAATCCTGCTACCGCGAGTGCCGCGATGAAGCCGAGCAGCACCACGCCGTAGTAGGTCAGCGTGGAAACGCTGTTTCCCACGCCGCGCGGCAGCGACATGTTCGGCAGCACTTCCTCGGCGAGCACGGCCCGGATGGTCCGGGCGAGCCAGAAGGCCACGTACACCGAGAGGACGAACAGCACGATGTTGCCGAGTGTCAGCGAGATCTCGCCGATCTTGAGCGGATAGCCGAGCACGCTCCGCAGGCTGTCCGCCAGCGGTCGAAGGATGCGGAATTCGTTCAGCGTGATTAGTACCCAGAGGGCGAGCGCAGCAGCCTTGATCAGCTTGCCGAAGCTGCCGAGCAGCGGCCCGGTGTGCTGCCTGACGATGTTCAGCGGGCCGACCTTGCGGCGCGCGAACAGCAGCTTGACGATCGCCGCGAGCACCGTCGCGCCGGCATAGAGCGCGAGTCCCAGGTAGCCGCTGTCGAGCGTCGCGTTGGTCAGCATGATGGCCAGCGAGACGTTGCCGATCAGGTTCGCGACCAGCGACACGAGCAGCGCGAGGCTCGCGAGCCATCCGACGACCCGCACGGCGACCGCAATGCGCGAATGGACCTGCTCGGCCGGAGGCCTCGCGGACCGCCGCAGCAGCCAGACCAGTGCCCCGAGCGCGAGAACGGTTACGACCAGCAGGTGGACGCGGTGCCAGAACGGATGACCTATCAGCAGGAATCCCATCCGGTCCAGCAGGTACAGCGCCGTGCCGATGTACGGCCAGGGGCCCAGCGTATTGAAGACCTCCTGCGGCAGCAGTCGCAGCACCGGTATCAGCGCCACGAACAGCGCGACCTGCTGGGGAAGCAAAGGGCCGTCGGGATCGGTGACCACGACGCCCACCAGCACCAGCACCAGCCAGGCGGATATCGGGCGCAGCAGCACGTTCGCGGATCCCGCCAGCTCGGGATCGTCCGAGACCATCTTGCGGCTGCGGCGACTGAGCCACAGCATCAGCGGTAGAAGCAGGATCGCGCCAATGCGGTAGACCGCCTGGCGATGCGCGTTCGCCGCATCGTATTCCTGCATGAACTCGCTCTCGATCCGCAGTCCCGCGAGCGCACTCTGCAGCGCATCGCTCGAGCGCGGCTCGTGAGCGGCTTCCCAGAGCGGGGCGGCATCCCTGATCAGCAGGCGGCTGTCCTGGTACTGGATGGCTGCGGTGACAGCCTTCATTCCGGCCTGTGTGGCGCCCTGCAGGCGGCTGGCCCTGCTGCCGAGGCGGATCACCGTGTCCAGTGGTTGCGACAAAGCCTGCTCCGCGCGTTCGAGCTTTGCGGTCACCTGGTCCACCCGCTGCGCCAGCGCGGGAGTCGCGGCATCGAGCACCCCGGCCGCGCGCGTGTCGTCCCAGGCTGAGCGACGTGTCGAGATCTGTTCGTCCGCATCCGTGTAGGGCACGGTCACACGTTGCAGCTCCCTGCGCCATTCGCTCAGCTGCCGGTCGTAGAATTTCCAGTGGCGCTCGAGACTGTCCAGCCGCAGCGGCGGCAGATTCGAGAGGTCCAACTCCTTGAGTCGCCCGGACAGTCGCGTGATACCCGCCTCGATGGTCCGCAACTGTTCCTCCAGCTGCGCGGTCGGTGGCGCCTTCTGTGTCCGTGCGGTGATATCGCGGGCGAACTGCTCGTCCGCGTCGGCGCGCGCGGGTATCTCGGCGGTCGTGATGATCTGTTTCTTCTGCTGCACGGCCGGCTGGGCCGGCTGGGCCGGTGGGGCCTCCTGCGCGCGCGCCGGAAGGACGGCGGCGCAGATCAGCAGCATCGCGGCTGCGAGCCGCAGCCGAGGACCAGATGTGTTTCGCATGTCGGCTGCCCGGGGCCTGTCGCGAGGAAGAAGCATGAAATTGTCGCACTGCGGCCGCATCCGTGGCAGCCGGTCTGCAGAATATTCGTCGCGATCTGGCAGAATGCGCGACCCTCACGGCTGCGAGACCGTCACATGGCTGCCACCGAGGACGCGCGGGCGGCTGGCCGCGCCCTGCCGGCCCGCAGGATCGATGGCAGCGGCCGGGTTCGCGTCGACTACCGCGCGATCGCGGCGCTCGCGCTGCCGCTGATGCTCAACAGCAGCGTGCACGCGCTGATCAGCCTCACCGACACCTGGTTCGTCGGGCACATCTCTTCGACCGCGATGGCGGGAATGGCCTCGATCTACTGGCTCGTCATCTTCTACATCGTGCTGTTCAGCGGCGTCGGGCTGGCGGTGCAGACACTGGTTGCCCAGGCTGAAGGCGGGCGCCGCCACCGCCGGGCCGGCCACGCGCTGTGGGTTGCGATCTGGGGTTCGTTGCTCACGCTGCCGCTGTTCGCGGTCGCGGGCTTCACGGCCGGGCCTGCGCTCTCCGCGGCGGGCGTCGAGCCCGAGGTGCGCAGGCTCGCGCTCGAGTTCTGGTGGCCGCGCATGCTCGGCGCGCCGATCGGCGTGATGCTCTGGGCCATCTTCGGCTTCTTCAACGGGATCTCGCGGCCCGCAATCACGCTGGCCACGATGCTGGTCGTCGCGCTGACCAACGTCGGACTGAATCAGCTGCTGATCTTCGAACTCGGCTATGGCATGGCGGGAGCCGCCTGGGCGACGAACCTGAGCATGCTGCTCGGGACCCTGCTCGCGCTGGTCGTGTTCATGGGTGGGTCCGTGCGCGCGCGTTATCGCAGCGACATCACCTGGCGCTTCGATGCCCGCGGCCTGCGGCGGCAGTTGCGGATCGGGTTGCCGATGGGCCTGCTCTATGCTGCCGACATCTTCGGCATGGCCGTGTTCCAGCTGATGCAGGTCCGCCTCAGCCAGGTCGACGGTGCGGCGACGCAGCTCGTGATGATGCTCACGTCGATGATCTACATGCCCGGGGTCGGCATCGCGCTCGCGGGAACCACGCTGGTGGGACAGGCGATCGGCGCCGGGGACCGCGAGTGGGCGCAGCACCTCGGCAACAGGGTCATCGGCCTCGCCGTGTGTTTCATGGGGTGCCTTGGACTGGTCGTCGCGGCACTCGGACCGTGGCTGCTGCCGAAGTTCCTGTCGCCCGGTGACGTGAACGGCGCCGAGCTGGTGCGGCTGGGCACCGTGCTGCTGTGGATCGCGGCGGGCTACCAGCTGTTCGACGGCCTGAACCTCGGCAGCGCCTTCAGCCTGCGCGGGGCCGGGGATGCCTCCGTGCCCGCCGCGCTGGCCATCGGGCTTTCGTGGGGCTTCTTCATTCCGCTGGCACACTCATTGTCGTTCGGTCCCGGCCAGGGATTCGTCGGTTTCCTGCCGCAGCAGGGGCTCGGGGCCGTCGGCGGCTGGCTGGCCCTGCTGGCCTACGTCGCCGCGCTGGGCACCGCACTGTTCCTTCGGTGGCGGTCCCAGGCCTGGAAGGCCATCCGCATCTGACCTGCAGGATCCACAATTCGGACCAGCGGCGCCGCGTCGGGCCGATTCCGAATACGATTCGGGCTTGCGGGTCGAGGCCGGCTGAGCTATTAATTAAACGAGAACGGTTCCCATCCGTCCCGGGCGTCCGGGCTGTTGGAGGCATCCCGTTGAAAAGACCATTGAACTGCAATCACGGTGACGCTGATCGCCGCTCCGCAGGAGCCTGCGAAGGCCGGCTGGTGGAGCTGTACATGCGTCGCAGCTGCCGGCAGTGCGGTGCCTCGTTCGACCGCAGCCAGAGGCGGTGCCCGAGCTGCGGGCAGCCGCTGTCGCTGACGCGCTGACCCGAGCCGTCCGCTCCCGTCGAGTCGTTCGCCTGCGCGGCTCAGGTGCCCGTGGGTGCCAGCCGGTCCGACTCCTCGCCCGCAGGCGGCTCGAATGCCGCCTCGGTCGCGTCCTGGACGCGCTCCAGCCACACGAACTGCAGGTCGCCCTGCACGCTGTCGGGGATCTCCTCGAGGTCCTTGCGGTTGCGCGCGGGCAGCAGCACCGTGCGGATGCCGGCCCGGCGTGCCGCAACGGTCTTCTCCTTGATGCCGCCGACCGGCAGCACGAGCCCGCGCAGGCTGACTTCGCCGGTCATCGCCACGTCGTTGCGGACCGTCCGTCCGGTCAGTAGCGACACCAGCGCGGTATAAAGCGCGACGCCAGCGCTCGGGCCGTCCTTGGGGATGGCACCGGCCGGCACGTGCACGTGGATGTCGCTCTTCTCGAACAGCGACGGATCTATGCCGAGGTCCGCCGACTGGGCCTTGACCAGGCTCAGCGCTGCCTGCGCGCTCTCCTTCATCACGTCGCCGAGCTGGCCCGTCAGGATCAGCTTGCCGCCGCCCGGGACGCGCGTCGCCTCGACGAACAGTATGTCTCCGCCGACAGGGGTCCATGCGAGTCCCGTCGCCACGCCGGGCACGCTGACCCGCATCGCGACCTCGTTCTCGAAACGGGGCGCACCGAGGATCTCGGGCACGTCGTCCGCGTCGACGCTGACGCTGGTTTCCTTGCCCTCGGCGATCCGGACCGCGATGTTGCGCAGCACGGCCGCGATCTCGCGCTCGAGGTTCCGGCAGCCAGCTTCCCGGGTGTAGTCGCGCGCCATCCGTGCGAGCGCCTCGTCCGTGAACGCGGCCTGCCCGGGCTCGAGTCCGTTGGCCGCGAGCTGCCGGCGCACGAGATAGCGGCGGGCGATCTCGACCTTCTCTTCTTCCGTGTACCCGGTCAGCTCGATGATCTCCATGCGGTCCCGGAGCGGACCTGGGATCGTGTCGAGCTGGTTCGCCGTCGCGATGAACAGCACCTTCGACAGATCGAACGGAACGCCGAGGTAGTTGTCGCGGAAAGTGGAGTTCTGCTCGGGGTCCAGCACCTCGAGCAGCGCCGAGGCCGGGTCGCCCTGGATGCCGCGGCCGAGCTTGTCGATCTCGTCCAGCATCAGCACCGGGTTGCGGGTTCCGGCCTTGCGCAGCGCCTGCGCGACGTTGCCGGGCAGCGCACCTATGTAGGTCCGGCGGTGACCGCGGATCTCGGCCTCGTCATGGACGCCGCCGAGGCTCACCCGCTGGAACTTCAGTCCCAGCGCGCGCGCGATGCTCTGGCCGAGCGAAGTCTTGCCGACGCCCGGGGGTCCGACGAAGCAGAGGATCGGGCTGCGCCCCTCGGGGTTCAGCTTGCGTACCGCCAGGTACTCGAGGATGCGCTTCTTGATCTTCGCGAGGCCGTAGTGGTCCTCGTCGAGGATCTCGCGGGCCCGCTCGATGTCGATGACCTCCTCATCGAGCTTCGACCATGGCATCGCCAGCAGCGTGTCCAGGTACGTGCGGGCCATCGAGTACTCGCCGCTCGCCTCGTTCATGCGCTCGAGTCTCTTCAGTTCCTTCTCGGCGTGTTCCTTGACTTCCTCGGGCATTCCGGCCTTCTCGATGGCCTCCCGAAGCTCGCCGATCTCCTCGGCCGCGCCGCCGTCCTCGCCCAGCTCCTTCTGGATCTGGCGCATCTGCTCGCGCAGCAGGATCTCCTTCTGCCGGTCGTCGATGGCTTCCTTCGTCTGCTGCTCGATGTGCCTGGAGAGCCGCAACACCTCGACCCGCTTGGTCAGGTGGTCCGCGACGCGCTCGAGCCGTTCGCGCAGCTCGAGCGTCTCGAGAATCTGCTGCTTCTCGGACGGCTTGACGTCGAGGAAGCTCGCGATCGTGTCGGCGAGCGCCGAGGGCGATTCCATGGCCTGCAGGCTGTTCGCAAGCTCGGCGGGCGCCTGGGGCAGCAGCGAGATCGCCTCGGCGGCCTTTTCCTTCAGCAGCAGCGAGCGCGCCTCGACCTCGGGGTGCGCCGCGCCGGAGTCGCTCAGGTACTCGACGCGGGCGACCAGGTACGGAAAACCGCCGACCCGGTCAATGACTCGAAAGCGGCGCTCGCCCTGGCACACGAGGTGGTGGGTGCCGTCGGGCGCCGTGATGTAACGCAGTATCGAGGCTGCGGTGCCGACGCGGTACAGGTCGTCGAAGCCGGGTTCGTCGGTGCCGGGGTCCTTCTGCAGCAGGAAACCGACCTTGCTGTCGGTGCGGACCGCTTCCTGCGCGCCGGCCACGGTCTGATCCCGCTTGATCGCGACCGGCAGGACGACGCCGGGGAACAGGACCATGTTCCGTACGGGCAGGATGATCAGCATGTCCTCCGGGAGGCTCGGCGCCTCGCGTCGTTCCTCCGTAGAGTTCATGGCCTGTTGCTCATTCGTGCTCATTCGGTCACCTCTGCCCGCTCAGCGGCGGGCCAGCAGCAGCTGCAAGCAGCCGTTTGCGAATTCCTGCGCGGCAAGTTCCCAGCGGGCCGGGGGCAGGCCTATTCGCCGCTCGAAGCGCCCGTAGGGGATCTCCAGGCGGTGAATCGACGCGCCTGCGGGCCGCCGGCGCAGGCTGCGCTCGCCGCGTACGACGAGCTCCTCCGCAGACAGCATCACGGTCACCCGCTCCACCGGCACACCGGGCAGCGCGACTTCGACCAGGATCTCGTCGCCGTTCGAATACACGTCCACCGGCGGCTCCCACCCCGGTCGATCCGCGCCCCCGGACAGCCGGAAGAACTGCCGTTGCAGGCGCTCAGCCTGCTCGAGCAGGTCCACGGCCTCCGCCCACATCCACGGCGCGCCTGGATTGCGACGCTTCATGTCTCGGTCCGCCTCTGGGAACTCATGCCGCCCTAGGTGGGGGCGGAATCCGCGTTCCTCAATGGATCCGCCCGGGCGGCACGCTGGATGGTCTGGTGGGTCGCGGACGTATCGAAGAGCGGCAATATTGAACAATAAAAGTGCACAATAGAGCCTAATTGCTTTTCAAAACGCGCTATTAGCATCTTTTTGTTAATTGAAGCACGCCCGTCTGGTGGCTCCGTCGCGGAATGCCTATGCTGCCGTCCGTGCCAGAGCAAAGTCCGTCTGAACGATTCGACGCCGGTTTCTACCGGCGCTACTACCGTGATCCGAGGACCCGGGTAGTCACTGGGGCCGAGATGTCGCGCCGCGCGAACTTCATCGCGGCTTTCATGCGCCACCTGGAACTCGAGGTGCGATCGATCCTCGACATCGGTTGCGGACTCGGGCTGCTCAGGCGGCAGCTGCTGAGGCGCTTCCCCGGCGCCCAGTACACCGGTCTCGAGGTAAGCCCTTACCTCTGCGAGCGCTACGGCTGGGAACTCGGATCCGCGGCCACCTATCGCTCCAGGCGACCCTACGACCTCGTCATCTGCTACGACGTACTTCAATACCTCGACGATCGCGAGGCCGGCGCGGCGATGCGCAACCTCGGGCAGCTGTGCGCAGGCGCGCTGCACTTCGGCGCGCTGACCCGGGAGGACTGGGACCGTTACTGCGACAAGCGCCTGACCGACCGGGACGTGCACCTGCGGGCCAGCGACTGGTATCGCCGGCGCCTGGCCGCGGCGTTCCTGAACGCAGGATCCGGCATGTTCGTGCGCCGCGGCACGATCGCGCAGCTCTGGGACCTCGACCGGATCTGAGCACCCGGTGGCGACTGTCGGCATCGCCTGCGGCGCCTCTGTACAATGCGCGCCTTCCCTGGTCACTCGCCTGGTTCCTCGATGCGTCCGTCGCCCCTGACCCTGTTGCTGCCGCTGCTGCTCGCCTCGCTGCTGAGCGCCTGCAGCACGACGGGCTCCTGCGGAGGTGACCAGGCCTACCTGCAGGCCGTGGACCGGCCCCCGCTGCGATTGCCGCCCGAGATCACACCCAGCGAGCGACTGTCTCCGCTGGAGATTCCACCGGTCGCCGCCGATGCCGCGCGTCTCGACCCCGAGCCGCGCTGCCTCGATGAGCCGCCGCCGTTCTTTGCCCGGCCGGGGGCCGCAGCCGACTCCTCCGAAGACGCGGTCCGGGCCTGGGCGCGCGCCTGGAGCGAGGGCCAGGTCGATGCCGTGATGGGCATGTACGCCAGTAACTTCGAGGCGCCCGGCGCCGGCGGCGCTGCGGTTTACCTGGAGCAGCGGGAGCGGCAGGTGAGTTCCGGCCGCGCACCGTCTGCGAACATCGAGGACGTCACCGTGACCGCCGCGGGCGCCGATCGCCGGGTGGTGACATTCGTGCAGCGCTTCGGCCAGGACGGCGTCCGCCGCGAGCTGACGCTGGTGCGCGAAGGCAACGCCTGGCGAATCGTGGCCGAGCGCACGCTCGAAGTGCTGTGACCGGACTGCGTCCAGGGAGCCGAGCCCGCCCGTGAGAAATACGACGTTGCTTTCAGGTATCGGCCTGTCGCCCGGTACGCTGCGCGCCGCGCTGCACGACCGGCTGACGCGCTCGCTGGGCAAGGATCCCGAGACGGCTACGCAGCGCGACGTATATGACGCGCTCTCGATGGCGGTCCGTGAGGAACTCTCCGCGCGCTGGCTCGCGACGCAGAGGCGCATCAGCCAGGCCGGGGTCAAGCGGGTCTGCTACCTGTCTGTAGAGTACCTGCTCGGTCGCTCGCTGGTGAACGGCCTCTCGAGCCTCGACGGGGAACTGGTGCAGGAGGCGCGCGAGGCGCTGCAGGAGCTCGGCCTCGACCTCGACCGCGTCGCCGAGGAGGAGTTCGACCCGGGCCTCGGCAACGGCGGGCTGGGCCGGCTGGCCGCCTGCTTTCTCGATTCGCTCGCCACGTTGCAGCTGCCGGCCGTGGGCTATGGCATCCGCTACGACTACGGGATCTTCACCCAGGTCGTGGACGAGGAAGGCCGGCAGGGCGAGATCGCCAGCAGCTGGCTGCGCCATCGCAACCCGTGGGAGATCCAGCGCGACGACGCGCGCTACGTGATCCGCTACGGTGGGCGCTGCCTCGCGACCCAGGACGCGCTCGGGCGCACGCGTTACCGGTGGGTGGATACGCGAAACATCTGGGCCGTCGGCTTCGACCAGCTGATCCCGGGCAACCGCAGCCCGACCGTCAATCACCTGCGGCTTTGGACCGGACGTGCGATCGCGCCTTTCAACGTCGAAGTGTTCAACGCGGGCCGCCACGCGGAGGCTTCGGTAGCCGAGGTCGAGGCGAAGAACGTCTCGCGGATCCTGTATCCCGACGACACGACGCCGCAGGGCAAGGAACTGCGGTTCAAGCAGCAGTATTTCTTCGTCAGCGCGAGCCTGCAGGACATGCTCGCCCAGCACCTGGCGGAGGGCCGCGGGCTGGAGTCACTGCCCGAGGCGGTGGCCATCCAGCTGAACGACACGCATCCCGCGCTCGCCATCCCGGAGCTGATGCGCCTGCTGGTGGACGAGCACGAGATGGAATGGGCCCGGGCCTGGGACATCACGCGGCAGGTCTTCTCCTATACGAACCACACGCTGCTGCCCGAGGCGCTGGAGGTCTGGCCGGTCACCTTCTTCGAGCACATCCTGCCCCGGCACCTGCAGATCATCTACCTGATCAACCGCGACCTGCTCGAGACGATAACGGCGCGCCACCCGAACGACACGGAACGGCGCCAGCGGATGTCGTTGATCGACGAGTCGCACGGCCGCATGGTCCGCATGTCGCATCTCGCCGTGGCTGGTAGCCATACCGTCAACGGCGTGGCCAAGCTGCACTCCGAGCTGATGCGGCGGACGATCTTCGCGGACTTCGCCGAGCTCTACCCGGAGCGGTTCACCAACGTCACGAACGGCATCGCCGTCCGTCGCTGGCTCAAGCAGTCGAACCCGGGCCTCTCGGCGCTGCTCACCGAGCGTCTCGGCCATGCCTGGGAGAACGATCTCGAGGAGATCGAGCGGCTGCGCTGGGCCGCAGAGGATCCCGCCTTCCGGGCGCGATTCCACGAGATCAAGCTCGAGAACAAGCAGCGCCTCGCGGAAGTGATCCTCAAGCGCGTCGGCACCGAGGTGGACGTGCAGTCGCTGTTCGACGTGCAGGTCAAGCGCATACACGAGTACAAGCGCCAGCTGCTGAACCTGCTGTACGTGATCACGCGTTACAACCGGATCCGTGCCAATCCCGGCGACGAGTTCGTGCCCCGCACGGTGGTCTTCGCCGGCAAGGCGGCACCTGGCTACGTGATGGCAAAGTCCATCATCAAGCTGATCAACAACGTCGCGAGGACGGTCAACAACGACCGCAGCATCGACGGCCGGCTGAAGGTCGTGTTCCTGCCGGACTACGACGTCTCGCTGGCTCAGAAGATCATGCCGGCCGCGGACCTCTCGGAGCAGATCTCGACGGCCGGCATGGAAGCCTCTGGAACCGGCAATATGAAGCTCTCGCTGAACGGCGCGCTGACGATCGGCACGCTCGACGGCGCCAACATCGAGATCCGCGAGCAGGTCGGTCCCGAGAACATCTTCATCTTCGGCCTCACGGCCGAGGAGGTCGTGGCCCGCCGGGCACGCGGCTACTCGCCGAGCGAGGTGGTGCGGGACGATCCCGAGTTGCGCGCCACGCTCGAGCTGATCGATTCGGGCTATTTCACGCCCGGGAACCTGGCCGACGGCAAGCCGGTGGTCGACCGCCTGCTGAGCGAGGGCGAGCCCTTCCTGGTGCTGGCGGACTACGCGGCCTACGTGGAGGCACAGGACCAGGTGGATGCGCTCTTCCTGAAGCGCGACGAGTGGACCCGCAAGGCCGTGATCAACACGCTCAGCATGGGCAGGTTCTCGAGCGACCGCAGCATCCGCGAGTACGCGGAACGCATCTGGCGCATCAAGCCGGTGCTTTGAGGACGCCAGGCGGCTAGACTCCCCGGGTGGCCGTCGATCCCAGGTTGTCCGCCGCTGACATTCAGGCGCTCATCGAGGCGCGCCACCCCGAGCCGCGCTCGCTGCTCGGCTACCACGAGTTTCCGCGCAAGGGCGAGCAGCCGCTGTGCATGGTGCGCGTGCTCGAGCCGGACGCCGACTCCGTCGAGGTGATCTGGGAGGACGGGGCCGCCGAGCCCTCGCCGCTCGCGCGGGTCCACGCGGCCGGGCTGTTCGAGGGCCGGGTGACCTATCTGCGGCCGCTGAAGCCGTACCGGCTGCGGATCCGTTACCGCAACTCGACGGAGCTCGTGAAGCACGATCCGTACTACTTCGCTCCGCAGCTCTCGGATTTCGACCTGCACCTGTTCGGCGAGGGCAACCACTACAGCATCTACAACAAGCTCGGCTCGCACCCGATCGTGCTCGACGGCCTCGAGGGCACCCGATTCGCCGTCTGGGCCCCGAACGCTGAGCGGGTCAGCGTGGTCGGCCCGTTCAACCTCTGGGACGGGCGCAAGCACGCGATGCAGGTGCGTGGCAGTTCCGGCATCTGGGAGCTGTTCGTGCCGGGGATCGGGCCGGGTACGCCATACAAGTTCGAGCTTCGTACGCGCAGTGGCCGCACGATCCTGAAGGCCGATCCCTACGGCTTCGCGATGCAGCTGCGGCCCGACAACTGCTCGGTCGTGGCGCAGCTCGACGGCTACCAGTGGCAGGACGAGGCCTGGATGGAGGCGCGCGCCGGCCGCGAATACCTGAAGCAGCCGATCAACATCTACGAGATCCACCCGGGTTCCTGGCGCCGCCGTGACGGGCGTGCGCCGCCGTTCATGAACTGGCGCGAACTCGCCGACGAGCTGATCCCCTATGCAGTCGAGCTGGGCTACACGCACCTCGAGCTGATGGGCGTCGCCGAGCATCCGTTCGACGGGTCCTGGGGTTACCAGGTCGTCGGCTACTACGCGCCGACGGCCCGCTTCGGCACGCCACACGACCTGATGTACTTCGTGGACCGCTGCCACCAGGCCGGCCTCGGCGTGATCATCGACTGGGTGCCTGCGCATTTCCCCCGGGACGACCACGGCCTTGCCGAGTTCGACGGAACCGCCCTGTACGAGCACGCCGATCCGCGCCTCGGCGAGCACAGCGACTGGGGCACGAAGATCTTCAACTACGGCCGTCACGAGGTCCGCAACTTCCTGGTGGCGAATGCGCTGTACTGGCTGGACCGCTATCACCTCGATGGCCTGCGCGTCGACGCGGTCGCCTCGATGCTCTACCTGGACTACAGCCGCCGCGAAGGCGAGTGGGTGCCGAACCGCTACGGTGGTCGCGAGAACCTCGATGCCATCGACTTCCTGCGCCAGCTCAACACCGCGATCGGCCGTTATCACCCCGGCGCGCTCAGCTTCGCCGAGGAATCCACCGCCTTTCCCGGCGTGACGCAGCCCGCGCACCTCGGCGGGCTCGGCTTCCACTTCAAGTGGAACATGGGGTGGATGAACGACACGCTGCGCTACGCCGCGCTCGACCCGGTGCACCGGCGCTATCACCACCAGCTGATCACGTTCTCGTTCATGTACGCGTGGTCGGAGAAGTTCGTGCTGCCCGTCTCGCACGACGAGGTCGTGCACGGCAAGGGGTCGCTGCTCGACAAGATGCCCGGCGACGAGTGGCAGAAGCGGGCGAACTACCGCTGGCTGCGCACCTACATGACCGCGCATCCCGGCAAGAAGCTTCTGTTCATGGGCTCCGAGTTCGGGCAGTGGCGGGAATGGCAGGACGAGCATTCGCTCGACTGGGGGCTGCTGGAGGATCCGGGACACCGGGGGCTGCTGGAGCTGAACCGGGAGCTGAACCGGCTGTACGGCTCGCTTCGTGCGCTGCACGCCGGGGATGCGGATCCGGCCGGCTTCGCGTGGATCGACCTGCACAATGCCGACCAGAGCGTGTTCGCGTTCCTGCGACGCAACCCGGACCAGGAATCCGAGCCGCCGCTGGTCTGCGTCTTCAACTGCACGCCGGTGCCGCGTGACGACTACTGGATCGGCGTGCCCGAGCCAGGCCCCTACCTGAAGATCTTCGACTCCGACGCGGAGCGCTTCGGCGGCTCGGCCTACAACCGCCAGGAACGCGTCGAGGCCGATGCCCACCCGGTACAGGGCTACGCCTACCGGCTGCGTGTCCACCTGCCGCCGCTCGCGGCGGTCCTGCTGCGGCCCGACCGCTGAGGTCCGAGCGGTGCGGCGCCGTCCGTTCGGAGGCACGGGTCTCGAGGTGCCGGTGCTCGGATTCGGCGCGATGCAGGTCGGTGACCGCTCGCTGCCCGAGCAGGACGCGGCCCGCGTGCTGCACGCGGCGCTGGACGCGGGCCTGACGCTGATCGACACGGCCCGCTCCTACGGGCTCGCCGAGCAGCGGATCGGCCGGCACCTGGCCGCGCGGCGCGACGAGTTCCTGCTGTCCACGAAGGTCGGCTACGGGATCGACGGCGTCGCTGACTGGAGCTACGACTGCGTGATCGCGGGCGTAGACGCCGCGCGCGAGCGGCTGCGGACCGACGTGATCGACATCGTCCACCTGCATTCCTGCGGGGTGGAGACGCTGATCGAAGGCGAGGTCACGCGGGCGCTGCTGCGCTCGGCGGAGCTCGGCAAGCTGCGCGTCGTGGCCTACTCCGGCGACGGGGAGGCACTGCGCTGCGCAGCTGCGGACGGCTCCTTTCGCGGCCTGCAGGTCTCGGTCAACCTGTGCGACCAGCAGGGCCTTCGGCTGATCGAGGACGCACGGTCGCGCGGGGTCGGCTCGATCGCAAAGCGTCCGCTGGCAGGCCGACCGTGGGCGCTCGGCAGTCCGCCGGACGACCCGGTGCACCTGGAGTACTGGCGGCGTTTCGCCGAACTGCGCGCCGTGACCGGTGCACGGCCGGCCGACTGGGATGCGCTGGCCCTGCGCTTCGCCGCCTACGCGCCCGGGGTGGACTGCTGTATCGTCGGAGGCACCGACGTCCGGCACATTTTCCGCAACGCGGAGATCGCGGCGGCAGGTCCGCTTGCGGAGCCGGAGTTTTCGGCGCTGCGCGACGCGTTTGCCCGCGTCGGTTCGCAGTGGCCAGGACAGGTCTAGGACATGGAAAACGACCCGCATTCGACCGTCGCGCCGCAGCCGCACCTCGAGCCGGGCTCGCCCCAGCCGCTGGGCGCGAACTGGACGGGACGAGGCACCAATTTCGCGATCCTGTCGGCCAACGCGGAGCGCATCGAGCTGTGCCTGTTCGACCCGCGCGGCAGTCACGAGACCGCGCGCCTCGAGCTGCCGTCGCGAACGGGCGACATCTGGCATGGCTTCCTGCCCGAGCGCTTCGGCCGCCCGGGAATGCTGTACGGCTATCGCGTGCACGGGCCTTACCACCCCGCCGAGGGGCACCGCTTCAATCCCTCGAAGCTGCTGATCGACCCGTGCGCGCTGGCGCTGCAGGGAGAGTTCAGCTGGCATCCGTCGCTGTGCGGCGCAGAGCCCGGCAACGATGCCGTCGCGGACTACAACGACAGCGCGCCGTACGTGCCGAAGAGCCGGGTCGTCGACACCAGCTTCGACTGGGGCGGAGTGCGGGCCCCGAACGTGCCCTGGCGCGACACGATCATCTACGAGCTCCACGTCAAGGGCTTCACGCGGCTGCACCCGAAGGTCCCCGAACACCTGCGCGGCACCTACCTCGCGCTCGCGGAGCCGGCCGTGCTCGACTACCTGAAGAAGCTCCGCGTGACGACGATCGAGCTGATGCCCTGTCACGCCTTCGTGAGCGAGGAGTTCCTGGACCGCAGGGGACTCGCCAACTACTGGGGCTATAACCCGCTCGCCTGGTTCGCACCGGAGGGCCGCTACGCCTTCGAGGACCCGGTCCGGGAATTCAAGACCATGGTGCGGGCGCTGCACGAGGCCGGACTCGAGGTGATCCTGGACGTGGTGTTCAACCACACCGCGGAAGGCAACGAGCACGGGCCGACGCTGAGCCTGCGCGGCGTGGACAACCGGATGTTCTACTGGCTGTTTCCGCACGGCATGGCGCATTACGAGAACCACTCCGGTTGCGGGAACACCGTTCGCTTCGACCGTCCGGAAGTGCGGGCGCTGGTGCTCGACTGCCTGCGCTACTGGGTCGAGGAGATGCGGGTGGACGGCTTCCGCTTCGACCTGGGGCCGGTCGTCGGGCGCGACAGCAGCGGCTTCAGCATGAACGCGCCGTTTTTCGCCGCGCTGCGCTCGGATCCCGTGCTCTCCTACGTGAAGCTGATCGCCGAGCCCTGGGACGTCGGTCCCGGCGGATACCAGCTCGGGCACTTCCCGGCCGGCTGGTCCGAGTGGAACGACCGCTACCGCGACACGGTCCGCGCGTTCTGGCGCGGCGACCGCGCGCTGCTCGGCAGCTTCGCCGAGCGCTTCGCTGGTTCCAGCGACCTGTTCCGGCAGCATGCGCGCAAGCCCACGGCCAGCGTCAACTACGTCGCCTCGCACGACGGCTTCACGCTGCACGACACCGTCTCCTACAACCGGCGACACAACGAGGCGAACCTGGAGAACGGCGACGACGGCCACTCGCACAACCTGAGCGCGAACTACGGCGTCGAGGGACCGACGGACGACCCGGCCGTCAACCGGCTGCGCCTGCGCCAGATGCGCAACATGCTCGCGACCGTCTTCCTGTCGCAGGGGGTGCCGATGCTGCTCGCCGGTGACGAACTGGCCCGGACTCAGCTCGGCAACAACAACGCCTACTGCCAGGACAACGAGATCTCCTGGCTCGACTGGAGCCTGCTCGAGCGCAGCACGGAGCTGCTCGACTTCGTGCGGACGCTGATCGACCTCAGGCGCTCGCGCCTGTGGCTGAGGCGGGATACCTTCCTGAAGGGCACGCGCCGCGGGGCCGCGGCGCGCGACGTGACCTGGCTGCATCCCTCGGGCCGCGAGATGTCCGAATCCGACTGGAATGACCCGACGCTCGCCTGCCTCGGGGTCATGATGGCCCGCCCGCCCGGGGGACGGGAGGACGCCGCGGGCGACCTGCTGGTGCTGTTCAATGCCGAATCAGGTGCCCACGATATTCCGCTGCCGACGTGTTCGTCGGGCACCGCGTGGCGCGCGCTGTTCGACACCGCCGTTCCGGGTCCGTCGCAGGATACGCGCATTTTGCGCTGCAACGAGACACTCCACCTCGAGTCGCGCAGCACGATCCTGCTCGAATCCACTTCGGAATCGGCGCGTTGAACGCGGCTTGTACGAATGCCCGGGCTCTTGCGATGACCATGCGTTAGTGGCATCGTCGCCGAGGAAGCCGGCCATTCGACAGTCTGCAAGGGACGAGGCCTGGATTCGGTCGTGGATCGCCCGAGCTCAAAGGGGAGTGCTCGCCATTTGCACGACGAGTTTCATCGTGCGCCAGCAACCTGGAAAAGGCTTTCCGGAGCTGGCCCGCGCGACCCAGCGATCCGCGGGTCGCCCAGAAAATACGAACGCATGTTTGTTTTAGGAGTGTGTCCATGTCGCGCTCGTTCGCACAATTGCTGAAGTTCCTGGCTCCTGCGCTGCTTGCATCCACAGTGCTCTCCGGCTGCGGCAGCGGCAGCAGTGGCTCGGCCGACCTGGACCAGGGCCCGAGCGTCCCGACGGATCCGCCGCCGGTGACGGTCACCGAGACCTTCGATTTCACCGCGACCGGCGATTACTTCGTGCTCGGCACGCCGCCCACTCACGGCCGGTTCTCGGGCGGCGAGGCGAACGGCAACGGCGCGTGGATCGTGCGCTCGGGCCAGACGGCGGTTATCGACTTCGGCACGCCGGCGGACGCGGTCAGGTTCGCGACCCAGGACAACTATACGGCGGCTGCGGCGGCGGCCGGCGCGAGCCGCAAGACGACGCTGCTGGCCGGCGTCGCGGCCAAGGTGGACCCGCCCTTCGACATCCCGATGTACGTGCGCGGCAGCGTGCGCGGCGACTGGGCCGCGCTGCCCGAGAACCTGATGTCCGAGGAGTCGGACAACGTGCTCGCGGTCACGATCCCGCTCGAGCCCGGCGACTTCCAGTTCAAGGTCGCCGATGCCGGCTGGACCGGTCCCACCAACTGCGGGGCCGACACCGATCCGACGCCGGTGATTCCGGGCGTCGTATTCACCGGACAGTGCGATGCCCTGTCTCAGAACCTGTTGCTGAGCATCGGAACCGCCGGCGACTACAAGTTCACCTTCAACGTCACGAACCCCGACGCGCCGACCTTCCTGGTCGCGCTGCAGGACGATGACGGCGGTGGCGGCCAGCCGCCCACCGAGCCCGACAACTCGACCGTGATCCGCATCTACGGCGTGGACGTGCTCAACCCGGGCGCGGAGCCCGCGCTGCTCGAGACCATCGAGGGCCTCGGCCGGGTCGACGTGGACAAGCTGCAGCAGGGCGGCAACCCGCGCATCACCCGGATCGAGATCGAGAACCTCGGCACGGCCGGAGACATCGGCATCGAGCAGTTCAGCTGGACGGCGAACCCGCGCTTCGCGCCGTCACAGGGCGCCGTCGACATCTACTATTCGCGGCCCACCGGCGGCGTGGCCGGCACGACGATCAGCGTGGACGGTACGAGCTACGCCTGCGCGCCGACCACGAGTTCGGCCTTCGGCTGCGTGGCGAGCGGCGTGGCGGTGTACCCGTTCGCGAACGCGATCATGACCGTCGTCAACGCCGACGGCAGCTCCGAGACCATCACGTTCAACGGTGGCGGAGGCGAGAACGTCTATGCGTTCTCGGGCAGCCCGGTCGCACGCCAGGGCACGCCTGGAGATCCGGACGAAAGCCTGGCCGCGTTGCCGCGCAACGAGAACGAGGTGATCCTGTTCTACAAGCGCCCCGACGAAAACTATGCAGGCTGGGGCCTGCACCTGTTCCCGCTCGACCCGCCGGGCGACTCCTGGACGGTGTTTCCGACGCCGGGTGAGTTCCCGTTCGAGGGCATCGATCCGCAATGGGGCGCCTACTTCCGCATCGCGCTGCCCGGGCAGGAGAACCCGCGCTACAGCAACAACCCGGACTCGATCGACACCTTCCCGACGGCGCTCGGCTTCATCATCCACAGGGGTGACGAGAAGGACCCGGGCCCGGACCAGGTGATCCGCATCGCCGAGACCGGCAACGTCGTCTTCGTCGTGTCCGGCGTGAACGACGTGAGCCCGGTGCCGCCCGGTGGCGGCACGACGCTGCGCATCAGTGGGGCCGCGGCGCACTGGGTGGATGCCGCGACGCTGCTCTGGGATCCGGCCGCCGAGGTGACCAAGGTCGAGCTGCTCTTCTCGCCCGACGCCTCGATCAATGCCGGGCTGCAGGGGATCACCGGAAACTTCGAGACGCTGGCGCTCACGGCCGGCACGAATCCGCAGCCCGAGTTCAACAGGGAGCTGCACAGTCTGAAGGCCTGGTCGCTGCCATCTGCGGCGGTGCAGCGAGCCGGCGAACTGGCCCGCGGGCAGCTGATCGCGATCGGCCGCAACGTCGACGGCGATGCGATACAGGGCACGCTGGTCCAGACGGCCGGGGCGCTCGACGACCTGTACGCAGCGGCGGCCTACGGCAAGCCGCTGGGCGTCAGCTACACCTCCGGCGTGCCGTCGCTCGCGGTCTGGGCGCCGACGGCGCTCGCGGATCCCGGCGTCAGCGTCAACATCTACGACGCGGCGGGCAGCCTGCTCGAGTCCGTGCCGATGACGCTGGACGAGGCCTCAGGCGTGTGGAGCGTCGCGGGTTCGGCCGACTGGGACCGCAAGTTCTACACGATCACGCTGAAGGTGTATTCGTACGCGACGGACTCGATCGTCACGAACGAGGTGACCGACCCCTGGTCCGTGAGCCTGTCCACGGACAGTGCCCGCAGCCAGTTCGTGAACCTCGACGACCCGGACTTGAAGCCGGCCGGCTGGGACAGCCTCGCGCCCCCGGCGCTCGAGGCCCCGGAGGACATCGTCGTCTACGAGATGCACGTGCGCGACTTCAGCATCGCCGATGCGAGCGTCCCGGCCGCAGATCGCGGCAAGTTCACCGCATTCGACGTGCCGGGCACGGCGGGACGCCAGCACCTGCAGAAGCTGGCCGACGCCGGGCTCACGCACCTGCACGTCCTGCCCGCCTTCGACTTCGCCACGGTGCCCGAGGACCCCGCCAACCAGGTGAATCTCGATGATCCGGTCGAGCGGCTGTGCGCCAGGAATGACGATGCCGCGAGCCTCTGCGCGACGGATGCCGGCAAGACGATCCGCCAGGCGATCGAGGACGCGGTCGCGGTGAAACAACTCGACCGCCCGGCGCAGATCGTGCAGTGGATGCGCGGCCTCGACGGCTTCAACTGGGGCTACGATCCGCTGCACTTCGGCGTACCGGAGGGCAGCTACTCGACCGATCCGAACGGCACGGCGCGTATCCTCGAGTTCCGTCGGATGGTAAAGGGCTTGAACGAGCTGAAGCTCGGCACCGTGCTCGACGTGGTCTACAACCACACCAACGCGGCCGGCCAGAGCGGACGCTCGGTGCTCGACAAGATCGTACCCGGGTACTACCAGCGCCGCGACCGCAACTCGGGCAACGTGACGACGAACTCGTGCTGCTCGGACACGGCCTCTGAGTTCCGGATGATGGAAAAGCTGATGGTCGACACCGGCGTCAGCTGGGTCCGCGACTACAAGATCTCCGCGTTCCGCTTCGACCTTATGAGCATGCATCCGCTCGCGGCGATGCTGCGCTTCGAGGACGCCGTCAAGGCGGTGGACCCCGACGTGTACCTGTACGGCGAGGGCTGGAACTGCTGCGGAGTCGAGGACGACAGGCGCTTCGTTGCCGCTCGCCAGGCCAACCTGGCCGGTACCGGCATCGGCAGTTTCAGCGATCGCATCCGCGACCCGGTGCGCGGCGGCGGGCCATTCGACAGCGGCATTGCGTACGTCAAGAACCAGGGCTACAACTCGGGCTGGTTCTATGACCCGAACAGCGAGAACACCGGCAGCACGGCCGAGCGCGAGGCGCTGATCGCCGATACCGACAACATTCGCGTCTGGCTCGCGGGCGGCCTCGCGGGCTACCGGTTCACCGACGCGACCGGCGCGACGGTCTCAGGCGCCGAAGTCGATTACCGCGGCCAGGAGTCCGGCTACACGGCGGACCCGCAGGAAGCGATCAACTACGTCTCCAAGCACGACAACCAGACGCTGTGGGACATCAGCGCCTACAAGCATCCGGCCGGTACGCCGACGGCGGAGCGCGTACGTGCGCAGAACGTGGCCCTGTCCGTCGTGTTGCTCGGCCAGGGCATTCCGTTCCTGCACGCAGGCTCGGACATCCTGCGCTCGAAGTCGGGTGACAGGGATTCGTACGACTCGGGCGACTGGTTCAACGAGCTCGACTGGACGTTGATGGGCACGAAGTGGGGCAAGGGGCTGCCGATCGCGGACAAGAACCAGGGCGAGTGGCCGATACTCACCAACAAGTACCTGGACGTCACGACCACGCCCATGCCGTCGGACCAGAGCCGCGCATTCGAGCACGTGCAGGAGATGCTGCAGATCCGCAAGAGCTCGCCGCTGTTCCGCCTGCGCACGCAGGCGCAGATCGAGCAGCGTGTCGTGTTCTTCAACACGGGTCCGTTCCAGTTCCCGGGCGTGGTCGCGATGCGCATCGATGGCTGCACCGAGCCGGGCCTGCAGCCGGGCGAGGGTGCGCTGATGGTCGTCTTCAACGCCTCGGACGACGACCGGACGCTGAACCTGTTCGGCAGCGAGACCTGGAGCCTGCACCCGGTGCTCGCGAGTTCGACCGATCCGGTGGTGCAGTCGGCGCGGCACGACGCCAGAGGCTTCTTCGTGCCGGCCAGGACCACGGCCGTGTTTCGCCTGGCCTCGCAGACCTCCTGCGCGCCGTACCCGCGCGACCTGTTCGTGCGCGGCGGGTTCAACGACTGGGGCAACCCGACGCCGACCGAGCAGTATCGGCTGCGCTTCCTCGGCGGCACGGACTACACGGTGTCTGCGCCTGTGGCGGCCGGTGACTGGCAGTTCAAGATCGCCGACGCCGGCTGGACGGCCGACACCAACTGCGGCGCGGGTGCCGCGGGCGGCAACGTGCGGCTGGGCGTTCCGCTGACGCTGGAATGCCGGAACGAATTCGGGCAACCTCGCGATGACGGCGCCTTCGGCCGGCGACTACACGTTCAGCCTGAACGCTGCCAGCACGGTGAACCCGGTGCTCACGGTCTCGAAGACGCCGCCGACGCCGCTCACGCTGTACGTGCGCGGTGGCTTCAACGACTGGGGCAACGGCCCGCGCCTACGGCCCCGCTCGCTGGGACGGCGTAGGCACTTACCGTGCGGTCATCGATGGCCTGCCGGCGGCCTCCTACGAGTTCAAGATCGCCGACAACGACTGGGCGGCACGACCGGCGGTGCGACCAACTGCGGCGGTGCGACCGGCGGCACGTCGGTCGCGATCGGGACGCCCTATCCACTCACCTGCGCGAATGACTCGCAGAACATAGGCATCACGTTCCCGGCGGCCGGCAGCTACCTGTTCGCGGTCGATGCCGCGAATCCGGCAGCGTTGCAGCTCACTGTGGAGAAAGTGCCTGTGGACGTGCCGATCTTCGTTCGCGGTCTCGGCGGCGACTGGTCCGACGGGCCGCAGAACCAGATGAGCTACCTTGGTAGCGGCGTCTTCAGCATCGACAAGGTGATCGCAGCGGGAGCGAACGAGTTCAAGATCGCAAGCTCCGACTGGGCGACCGTGGACTGCGGCGGAGGCTCGGCCGGCAACGACGTGACGGTCGGCGCGCCACTCGCGCCTGGCCTGCGGCGTGCCGGTTCGCCGAACCTGAGGATCGCACCGGCCAGCGGCGGCACCTACCGCTTCCGCTTCACCCTGCAGGACGCCGGTTCCGGCGAGCTGCTGGTGACGGGTCCGTGACGCGATCACGCTGAACGGCTCACACCGTAACGGCCCGGCACCCTCGGGGGTGCCGGGCCGCTTCTTTTGATACACCCGGATCGAGACCGTGGGCAGCAGCAGGAAGAAGCGCAAGCAGCGCGAGGCGATCACAGCCACCAGCCCGGATGCGACCGAAGTAGCCGCGGGGCCCCGGCCGCTGCGGCGCGCCGTGTTCTGGGCGATCCTGCTGCTCACGCCACTGCTGCTGCTCGGCCTCGCCGAACTCGGACTGCGCGCGGCAGGTTTCGGCCAGGATCTCGAGCCGCTCTTCATGCCGAGCCCGCAGCATCCGGAGTACCTGCAGGCCAACCCGCGCGTCGTCACCCGCTTCTTCGCCGATCCGGCCCAGGCGCCGTCCGTCAGCATCGAGACGGCCTATTTCCCGGCCCGCAAGCCAGCCGGGACCTTCCGCGTGTTCGTGCAGGGTGCCTCCAGCGCTGCCGGCTTTCCCTACGGGCTCGGCGCCTCGCTCGCGGGCGTGCTCGACCAGCGGCTCGAGCGCGAATTCCCGGAGCGGGAGATCGAGGTCATCTCGACCGCGATGGCCGCGGTCAATTCCTACGCGCTGGTGGATTTCGCCGACGAGATCATCGAGCAGCAGCCGGACGCGGTGCTCGTGTACGTCGGCCACAACGAGTTCCTCGGCATCCTGGGCGTGGGCTCCGCGATGCGCCTCGCCGCGACGCCCGGCCTGACGCGCGCATTCCTGGCCGTACGCGAATTGCGGCTGTTCCAGCTCCTCGGTCGCGGCTGGGCACGCTGGCGCCCCGCGGCCACTGCAGCCGGGCCGGCGCAGGGCGACTCGCTGATGGCGCGGGTTGCCGGCGACCGCTCGATTTCGCTCGGCTCGGAGTCCTTCGCTCGCGGCCTCGAGCAGTTCGAGGGCAACCTCGCGCGCCTGCTGGGCAGGTACCGGGACGCGGGCGTGCCGGTGTTCATCGGTACGCTCATCAGCAACGAACGCGACCAGCCGCCGCTTGCGGTGCTGGCAGGGATGCAGAGCGACGCTGCCGGCGCTGCCCGTACCGCCTACCATGCGGCGCAGGACGCCGAGCAGGCGGGCAATTTCGCCGCCGCCCGCGATTCCTATGCCTGGGCGCGCGACCTCGATCCGTTGCGCTTCCGCGCGCCCGCTGAATTCAACGAGGTGATCCGGCGCGTGGCACAGGCCTACGGCGCGACCGTGGTGGACGTGCACGCCGCCTTCGCAGACGCCAGCGAGCACGGGCTGATCGGTGAACGGCTGCTGCTCGAGCACGTACATCCGAACCTCGACGGATATTTCCTGCTGGCCGACGCCTTCCACGACGCGCTGCTCGGCTCCGGGCTGATCGAGTCGCCGCGCGCTGCGCTGACGGACTCGCAGGCGCGGGACGGGATGCCGGTCAGCGACGTGGATCGCTACCTCGGCGATTACAAGGTACTGCGCGTCCGGGCCGGCTGGCCCTTCACGACGGACTCCCGGGCCCCGGAGCTGCCGGCGGCGACATCGGAGGGCGAGCGTCTCGCACAGCAGCTCTACCAGCAGCGCAGCTCCTGGCCCGAGGCGCAGGACGCGCTGCGACGGCACTATCGGGCGGTCGGTGACGCGAACGGCTATGCGAAGGTCACGGCGATCCTCGCCGATGCGTTCCCGTTCTCCGCTGAGCTTCAGTTCGCGACCGCGGCGGCGCTGATCGAACTGGACCGGCCGCGCGAGGCGCTGCGGTATTCGCGACGGGCCATCGAGCTGGATCCGCGCTCGGTCAACCACCTGCTCGTGCACGCGCACGGGCTGCTGCTGAGTGGCCGCGAGGCGGAGGGTCGTGCGGTGCTCGAGCAGGTCCTCGCGATAGAGCCGGGGAATGTCACGGCCCGGCAGGTGCTCGGGGACCTTGCCGGGAACTAGGCGGAGGATCGCGGTCCCCACCGGACAGGGCCGGATCAAGGGCCAGGGACCAGGGGGTCACTGTCCGGCTTCGCGCCGGATCACTTCGAGCCAGTAGCTCGCGCGCTCCTCGCCCGGGTGCTCGGCCAGCACCCGTTCCAGCGTGGCGATGGATTCGTCCCGTCGGCCGAGGCCGTACTGCGCCTGCGCAACATTGAGCCAGTACTCGACCGGCTGCTCGTTGAGGCGCAAGGCGCGCTGCAGGTAGCGCAGTGCGCGCTCGGGCTGGCCGGCCCGCAGCAGCAGCCGGCCCGCCAGGTGCTGCACGTCGTCGGCATTGACGAACGCCTCCGCGAGGTTGACCGCGACGCGTGCGCCCTCCTCGGAGTTACCGGCCTGCTGGTAAGCGGCCAGCGCCCTGTTCATCGCCTCGGCCCAGGTCGCTCGCCCGAGGAACCACTGCTGCGCAATTTCCTCGATGTCGTTTCCGGCTGCAGGCAGCTCGGTCGGCCGGCGCTCCGGCACGAACGGCCAGTCGTTCTTCAGCATCGCCAGGCGATATTCACCGTGCAGGCGGTCCACCTCCGTCACGGGTATCTCGGCGCGGGCCGTGTCGTCATCGACGCTCACGGGTGGCCGGCCCAGCCAGTCCACGAGCGGGGCATAAAAAGCGCTCGCGAGCTCGAAGTAGCCGGCGACGTTCGGGTGCACGTGCTCGAGCATCAGCTCCTCGACCGACGATGCGGTGTGCGCTGGCCGCAGCGAGCGCGGCCTCGACGTCGACGACAGTCGCGCCCGACCGCTCCGCGACCGAGCGAATCACGTTGTTGAACTCGGACGGCGCCCGGAATCGCAGCCCGTCGAGGTCCCGGGCGGCGCGGTAGGCCTCGCGCGCCGCCGCATGGTCACGCTGTCGGTCGAGTTCACGGGCCCGCGCGAACGTTTCTGCGGCCGCGGCGCCGCCGCCGGCCGGCGGCGTGTCCGCGAACGGCGGCTGGTCACGCTCGTTGCTCGCCAGCGTGCCGATGAACACAGGCACCCCGGCTTCGCCGTAAGTTTCCAGCAGGCGCGACAGGTTGCCGTGGAACTGCTCGACACCTTGTTCGTACAGCGGCGACCCGAGCGGAATCGATCGTTCGGCCGCGACGCGCGCCATCAGCGTGCCACCGCGATCGGCCAGAGACTCGGGCGCTGGTGCCAGACGGCCGACCAGCCGCTCGAAGCCGTGGTAGAGATGGAGTCTCCGCAGACGGGCGACGGCCCGTGCCAGTGTCGGCGAACGGGCGCTGACCAGCGAGGAGCCGACGCCACCGATGCCCAGATATTCATTGTGCCCGGCGTAGATGACGACCGCGTCCGGCTGCTGTTCGATGATCTCGTCGGCGAAATCGAGCAATGCGTAGCTGGTCACCGCGGCCATCGCGGTGTTGATGATCTCGATCTCGCGGTCGGGGTAGGCGCGTTGCAGGCGCTGCTGCAGCAGCGCCGCCGGCGAGGCCCATCGACCGTAGGGAAAACCGGCGGCGCTGGAGGCGCCTTGCACGAAGATCCTGAGCGTTCCCGGTGCTTTCGCGGCCGGGAACCATGTCGTGTCGACGCTGACCTCGGGTGCCTGGCGGGGATCCGGGAAGAACCGCTGGATCACCTGAGGATTGGGCTGCAGGTATCCCGGGGCCTGTTCGACCGGCACGAACAGGGGTTCGAGCGCGCCGGTCCCGGTCGCGCGCAGCGCGAGCTCTGCGAGCCCGAACAGCAGCACGGGCGCCAGCAGCGTGATGACCAGGTAGAGGCGGTGCCGACGTGCAATCAAGCGCGGTCACCCGCCGGTGAGGGCGGCGACCCGGTCAGGCACGACGCGTGGGATCCGCATTTCGAGTAGATTGGCGAGGACGCAGGCAGGGGCGCGCGTGCAGCGAATTCTCGGTCTTTCCGCATACTATCACGACGCCGCGGCGGCCCTGGTGGTCGACGGCCGCGTCGTGGCCGCTGCGCAGGAGGAACGCTTCACGCGGCGCCGGCACGACGCGGGCTTTCCGGCGAACGCCGCGCGCTATTGCCTGCAGCATGCCGGCGTCGGGCTCGACGCGCTCGATGCGGTGGTCTTCTACGACAAGCCGTTCCTGAAGTTCGAGCGGCTGCTCGAGACCTATCTCGCCAACGCGCCGCGCGGGCTGCGCTCCTTCGTCGCCGCGATGCCCGTCTGGATCAAGGAGAAGCTGTTCCTGAAGACCGAGCTGCGTCGGCAGCTCGGGAGCTCGCCGGCGGCGAGTCACGCCTGCCGCGACTGCTGTTCAGCGAGCACCATCTCTCGCACGCGGCGTCTGCGTTCTATCCCAGCCCGTTCGAGTCCGCCGCGGTCCTGTGCCTGGACGGCGTCGGCGAATGGGCGACCAGCTCGGCCTGGCAGGGAGAGGGCGCGAGGCTGCACCCGTTGTGGGAGATCCAGTTCCCCCATTCGCTGGGCCTGCTGTATTCGGCCTTCACGTACTACACCGGGTTCAGGGTGAACTCCGGCGAGTACAAGATGATGGGACTCGCACCCTACGGCGAGCCGCGCTACGTGGACACCATCCGCAGCCACCTGGTCGACGTAAAGCCCGACGGTAGCTTCCGGCTGGACATGCGCTACTTCGACTACGCCACGGGGTTGCGCATGACCAACCAGCGGTTCGACGCGCTGTTCGGCGGCCCGCCCCGCAGGCCCGAGGATCCCGTCGACCAGCGCAGCATGGACGTCGCGGCCTCGATCCAGCAGGTGACCGAGGAGATCGTGCTCGGCCTCGCGCGCAGCCTGCGCCGCGAGACCGGCGAACGACGGTTGTGCCTCGCCGGCGGCGTGGCGCTCAACTGCGTTGCGAACGGACGGCTGCTCGGCGAGGCCGGTTTCGACGAGATCTGGATACAGCCCGCCGCGGGCGACGCGGGCGGGGCGCTCGGCGCCGCGCTGGTCGCCTGGTACGCGGGGCGCGAGCGAGGCCGCGAACCCGAACGGCCGGATGGCATGGGTGGCGCGGCACTGGGCCCCGAATGGTCCGACCGGGACATCGCGTCCTTCCTCGACGCCGAGCGGATTCCGTACCGGCAGATTCCATCAGCGCAGCTCGCCGGGCAGGTGGCCGGGCTGCTTGCCGACGGAGCCGTGGTCGGCTGGATGCAGGGGCGCATGGAATTCGGGCCGCGCGCGCTCGGTCATCGCTCGATCCTCGCGGACCCGCGCAGCGCCGACATGCAGCGGGACCTCAACCTGAAGATCAAGTTCCGGGAATCCTTCAGGCCATTTGCACCCGCGGTGCTGACTGAGCGGGTCGGGGATTACTTCGACCTGGACCGGCCGAGTCCCTACATGCTGCTGGTGGCCGGGGTCCGGGGCTGCGATACCGGCGCCGGTGCCGGCGGACTGCGGGGACTCGAGCGGCTGCGGGCCGTACGCTCGCCGCTGCCGGCCGTGACGCACGTCGATGGCAGCGCACGCGTGCAGACCGTTGACGCGGCCGTGAACCCGCGCTTCCATGCGCTGCTCGAGAGCTTCGATCGCCGGACCGGCGTCCCGGTGCTGGTGAATACTTCCTTCAACGTGCGCGGGGAGCCGATCGTCTGCTCGCCGACGGACGCCTACCGATGCTTCATGGGCACGGCGATGGATTACCTGGTCATGGGCTCGTGTCTGCTGCGCCGGGAGGACCAGCCGGCCGGCCACCCGCTGCTGGCCGGCCAACGCGAGTTCGCGCCGGACTGAGTCGGACGGATGCAGGACCTCAAGAGCAGCGATACGCGGCCGTTACGGGAGTTCGGGCTCGGGCTCGGCCTGGTGCTGGTGCTGGTCTTCTGGCTGGTGCTGCCGTGGCTCGGCGAGCGGCCCCGGCCTGCCTGGCCGCTGGTGGCCGGTGGCGTGGTTGCGGGACTCGCGCTCGCCTGGCCGCCGGCCGTGCTGCCGATCTACCGGGCGCTGCGGCCGGTCGCGAGGGTGATCGGCATCGTGAATACCTGGGTGCTGCTCGGAGCGGTGTTCTTTGGCATCCTGCTGCCGCTGGGCTGGGTGCTGCGCAGCCTCGGCCGACTGCAGTACCGTACCGGCTTCGACCCCGAGGCCACCACCTACCGGGTGGACCTGCCGCGGGAACAGGCGACGCGACTCGAGGAGCCGTTCTGAATGCGTGAATTCTTGAGCGATCTCTGGGCGTTCATGCGCGTGCGCAAGAAGTTCTGGCTGCTCCCGGTGATACTCGTGCTGGTGCTGCTCGGCGGGCTCGTCGTGATGAGCCAGCAGTCGGCGCTCGCCTCGCTGATCTACACGATTTTCTGAGCGTGCATGACACGACGGCTGCCGGCGTCGGGCTGCCGTGAAGGGGCTCGCGTCCCGTGCCGCGCACGCCACGGTCGATCGCGCCGGTGCAGCATCTCGGTAAACACTGACAAGGCTTTGTTTAGGGTTGATTTTTTGCATTGCACCGTGCAAGTCTGCGGTTACCCCGGCGTGATTCCGGGTCACAATTAAAACAGGCGGCCGGCGCGACAGAATGCGCGACATGGGAGACCATCGGGAGCGGGTTGCGGCGCGCAGAGCCAGCGCTCCGCTGTGGCTGCTCTGCGGTGCGCTGGTGGCGGCGGGCCTCGTCGCTTGCGCAGGGTCCGGCGGCACCAGGACGGCCGCTACGGCACCGACGTCCATGGTCGCGGTCCTGCCGCAACGCGACTGGTCCGATGCGGTGCTGTACTTCGTCGTGCTGGACCGCTTTGCCGACGGCGACGCCGCAAACAATGCGAAGGTCGATCGCGCGAACCCTGGCGGCTTCCACGGTGGCGACCTTGCCGGACTGACGGCGCAGCTCGACGAGATCGCGGATCTCGGCGCAACTGCAATCTGGATCACGCCGGTCGTCGAGCAGATCGCGTTCTGTCCGCCGGCGCAGCCGCCGACCGGCGTGACCGTTCCCGGCGGCTGGTTCGAGCACTGCGGCTTCCACGGCTACTGGGCCAACAACTTCCAGCGGCTCGACCCGCAGTTCGGCAGCGAGCAGGACCTGCGCTCGCTGGTGGACGCGGCACATGCCCGCGGCATCAAGGTGCTGCTCGACGTCGTCTACAACCACGCCGGCTACGACGCCGACTACCTGAACGATCCCGCGACCCGCGGCTGGTTCCGCACGAAGCCGGTCGAGTGCAGCGCCGACGACCTGCTTTGCCAGGTGGGCGGCCTCCCGGACCTGCGCACGGAGCTGCCGGAGGTCCAGGACTACCTGCTCGATGCGCACCTGGGGCTCGCAAGCCGGACCGGGCTGGACGGCTTCCGGCTCGACACGGTCAAGCACGTCGAGCACGAGTTCTGGCAGCGGCACCGCCGTGAGACCCGGGAACGCGTCGGGCCGGATTTCTACCTGCTGGGCGAGGTCTGGGGTGGCTCGGCGACGGTGCTCGACGAGTACTTCGAGAACGACGAGATGAACGCCGGCTTCGATTTCACGTTCAAGGGCAGCTGCGAGAGCTTCGTGCAGGGCAAGGGACGCACGATCGCCTTCGCCGCATACCTCGAGAAGCGGCACAAGGTGCGCGAGGGCTACCAGCTCGCGCACTATCTCTCCTCGCACGATGAGCCGATGGCGCTGCACAACCTCGGTGGCGACCTCGATGCTTTCCGGCTCTGCGTCGCGCTGCAGATGACCTCGCTGGGCATCCCGACCATCTACTACGGCGAGGAGGTCGCGCGGCAAGGCAGCGTCTGGCCGCTGAACCGCAGCGACATGCCCTGGGGCGCGCGCGACGTCCTGCCGGGCAAGGGCCAGAAGCGGGACGAGGCGCTGCGCGGCTACTACAAGCGGCTGATCGAAATCCGTCGCCAGAACCCCGCGCTGTCGCGTGGCGCGTTCCGTCGCCTGTCGAGCGACGGGGACCTGCTGGTGTTCGAGCGCGCGGACGCGGCCTCGGGAAACACGGTCGTCGTGGCGGTGAACCGCGGCGCCGCCGAGGCGACCGCCAGCGTGGCGGCTCCTTCCGGCTGGTCGCGTGCGCTGGAGTCGCTGAGCGGCGCCGAGCTGGGCGTGGACGGCGGCATGCTCACGCTGGTCGTTCCGCCCCGCAGTGCGCAGGTCTACGTGAAGCAGTAAGGTACGAGGCAGGGTCCGGCAGCAATCCATGGCACGCATCGTCTTCCAGGGAATAGCCAAGCGCTTTGGCGAAGTCAGCGTGATCGAGAATCTCGATCTCGAGATCCACGATCACGAGTTCATGGTGTTCGTGGGGCCATCCGGCTGCGGCAAGTCCACTGCGCTGCGGATGATCGCCGGGCTCGAGGAGCCGTCCGAAGGCACGATGGTGATCGGCGATCGTGTCGTGAACGACGTGCACCCCAAGGACCGCGACGTGGCGATGGTCTTCCAGAGCTACGCGCTCTACCCGCACATGACGGTGCGGGAGAACATCGCGTTCGGCCTGAAGATCCGCAAGGTCGCGCAGGAGGAGATAAACCGCCTGGTGGATGAAGCCGCGGGCATCCTCGGGCTGATGCCCTACCTGGACCGCAAGCCCAAGGCGCTCTCCGGCGGACAGCGCCAGCGCGTCGCGCTCGGGCGCGCGATCGTGCGCAAGCCCTCGGTCTTCCTGTTCGACGAGCCGCTCTCGAACCTCGACGCCGAGCTGCGGGTGCAGATGCGGGCCGAGATCTCGAAGCTGCAGCAGCGGCTCAAGACCACCACGGTCTACGTCACGCACGACCAGGTCGAGGCCATGACGCTCGGTCACCGGATCGCGGTGCTCGCGCCGATGGGCGCGGACCGCAAGAGCAACCTGAAGCAGGTCGGCACGCCGCTCGAGCTCTATGACCAGCCGCAGAACGTATTCGTGGCCAAGTTCATCGGCACGCCGCCGATGAACATGGTGCGGGCGCGGGTCAGCGAGGACGGCTCGCGACTCGTGGCTGGCGGCTTCGAGGCACCGGTGGTCGAGCGCTGGCGCGCTGGCGTGAAGCCTCATGCCGGTCGCGAAGTGCTGGTGGGCGTGCGGCCGGAGCACGTCGGCGAGGACGGCGTCCACCCCTGGAAGAACACGGCGCAGGTCGGCGGTCCGGTCGAGATCGTCGAGACGATCGGGCACGAGGTCATCGTGCACCTGCGCTGCGGCGAGGACATGGTCATCGCGAAGCTCGGCGCGCACAGGATTCCGGGCTTCGGCGAGCAGATCGACCTGGTCCTGAATGCCGACGCGCTGCATCTTTTCGACGCCGAGACGGAGCAGCGGCTGCCCGGGTGAGCCCCCGGGGGCAGGCGCTGCCGAAGGAGAAATTGAGTGATGAGATTCGAAACGAACAGGCCGATGCGCGGTTTCCTGGCCAGCCTCGTCGCGAGTGCGGCGCTGCTGGTCGGCATGCTGCTTCCGGCACAGGCGGCGACCGAGCTGACCGTCTGGCACGCGTACCGGGGCGACGAAAAGGCAGCCTTCGAGAAGGTCGTGTCGCAGTACAACGCGAGCCAGAAGGACGTCGCGGTGCGGACGCTCGCCGTTCCCTACGACGCCTACGCCGACAAGATCACCGCCTCGGTGCCGCGTGGCAAGGGCCCGGACGTGTTCATCTTCGCGCAGGACCGCCTCGGCGGCTGGGTCGAGGCTGGCCAGACCATCGAGCCGATCGACTTCTTCCTGGACGACGCGGTCACCGCGCAGTTCGTGCCCGGGATGATGCGGGCGATGACCTACCGCGACACCGTGTACGGCCTGCCGCTCAACTACAAGAGCATCGCGATGATCTACAACACGGCGCTGGTGAAGACGCCGCCGAAGACGACCGGCGAGCTGATCAAGCTCGCCAGGAGCATGACGGACGCCTCCACCGGCCGGTTCGGCCTCGCCTACGAGTACTCGAACTATTTCTTCCACGCCGCGCTGATGAACGCCTTCGGCGGGCAGGTGTTCGGGCCCGGTCCGGTGCCGACGATCGACTCGCCGCAGAACATCGCGGCGGTCAAGACCATGCTCGACTGGTACAAGAGGGACGGGATACTGCCGGCGGATCCTTCCTCGACGCTGATCGCGAGCCTGTTCAACGAGGGCCGGGCGGCGATCGTGTTCTCGGGGCCGTGGTTCCTCGGCGAGGTGCAGGACAAGGTCAAGTACGCGATTGCGCCGCTGCCGACCGTGGACGAAGCCGGCGGCAAGCCGATGCGCCCCTGGCTGACCGTCGAGGGCGTCTACGTCTCGGCCGGTTCGAAGCACAAGGAGAAGGCGTACGAATTCGCCGAGTACCTCGTCTCCAGGGACGCCGCGCTGGTGCTGGCGCTGGAGGGTGGCCAGCTGCCCACCAACAAGAGCGTCTACGACGATCCGAAGGTCGCGAACAATCCGACCTTGAGCGGCTTCCGCAAGCAGCTCGACACGGCGGTGCCGATGCCGAACTACGCCGAGATGACGCTGATGTGGTCGCCCGTGACGACCGCGATGAACAAGATCGTCAAGGGCTCGGCCACGCCGGAAGTGGCGCTGAAGGAGGCCCAGCAGACGGTCGAGGGCAACATCGCGAAACTGCGCAAGGGTCGCTGAGCGGCCGCAGGGGAACCCGTCGTGAGCGAGCTGGCGGAACCGGGAGTCAAGTCGCGCGAGGTCGCGCAGAGCCCGGCCAGACGTGCGCTCGGCTTCCTGCTGCAGCCTCCGGCGCTCGGGCTGCTGCTCGCGCTGCTCGCGGCGGGCCTGCTCGGCGGCTGGTTCCATCGCCAGGCCCGGGACGAGCTGGTCTCGGACCAGCAGTCGCGCATCGCGATCATCGAGGGCAGCGCGCTCGCCGACTACGTCGCGGGCATGCTGGCCGCGCAACCCGACGACCTGTCGTCACTGCAGGCCGGAATCTCGGACTGGACCGCGCGCTCGCCGGGAGAGGACCAGATCCGGGTCGTACGCCTGGCCGGCGCGCGGCTGCTGGCGTCCACGCATCCCGCGGACACGAAGGGCGAGCTGCCGCGGCGGCTCGGCAAGGAGGAGAAATGGCTCTACGACCTCGGCCAGGAGCTGCGCGCGGCTGCGGACACGAATTCGGCCGAGGGCGTATACCGTAAGCCGCAGATCGACGTGAACCGTCCGGCCCAGGGCCGGGTGCGAATCACGGTGCCGTACCTCGTCGACGGCGCCATCGCGGGCTTCGTGCAGCACGAGGCTCCACTGGCCGAGGTTCCGGCTGCGGCAGCTGCGGGTCCCGGGCTCCTGCCGCTGGTGGTGCTCCCGGTCGCGCTGTTCCTCGTCCTCGCGCTGGCGCTCAACCGTTCCGGCAGCGAACCCTCGCGGGCGCTGCGCTGGACGCTGTTCCTGGTCGCGCTCGGGCTGTTCTCGGCTGCCTGGTACTGGTATGCCGGGCGCAGCGTCTCCTCGCTCGAGCAGCTCGCCGCCGACGGGAACGGGATGGTCGGGGAGGCGTTCCGGGATCTCCGCGCGAGAATCGGTGGCACGTTCAGCGACTCCGTCAACACCTGGGACGTGGACGTGTTCCAGCGGCCGCGCGGGCTGCTCGCGCCGGACGGCTCGGCGCTTGCCGAGGCCGAGGCGGCCGCGGCCGAGGAGTTCCGGCGTCCGCTCGCCAGGGCGCTCTGGGGTAACTGGGCGCTGGGCGCCGGCATCCTGGCCTTCTTCGCACTGGGGCTGGCGCGGCGCCTCAAGGAGACGGTGGCCGAGCATCGCTACGCCTATGCCTATGTCACGCCGGCGATGCTGGGCATGCTGGTCCTGGTGTTTTTCCCGTTCGGCTACGGGATCGTGCTGTCCTTCACCGGGCAGACGATTTTCAACACCAACCTGCCGCTCAGCGAGATCTGGGTCGGTCTGCAGAACTACATCGACATCCTCGGCGACGTACAGGTCGCCAGGCACACCGACGCCGGCTGGGTGATCAACTACCAGAATTTCTACTGGACGCTGTTCATCACCATCTGCTGGACCGTGTCCAACGTCACGGTGGGCGTGACGCTCGGCATGCTGCTCGCGCTGGCGCTGAACACGCCGGGCCTGCGCTTCAAGCCCGTGTACCGCGTGCTGCTGATCCTGCCCTGGGCGATCCCGAACTACATCACGGCGCTGATCTGGAAGGCCTTGTTTCATCAGCAGTTCGGTGCGATCAACCAGGCCATCCAGATGTTCGGCGGCGAGCCCGTGGCCTGGTTCGACGGCGTGTTCTCCTCGTTCATGACTGGCCTCGCGACCAACGGCTGGCTCAGTTTCCCGTTCATGATGGTGGTGATCCTCGGCGGCCTGCAGTCCATCTCCCAGGACATGTACGAGGCTGCGACCGTGGAAGGCGCCAGCCGCTGGCAGCAGTTCTGGCGGATCACGCTGCCGCTGCTGAAGCCGACGCTGATACCGGCCGTGATCCTCTCGGTGGTGTGGACCTTCAACATGTTCAACATCATCTACCTGGTCTCGGGAGGCGAGCCGGCCGGCGCGAACGAGATCCTGGTCACCAAGGCCTACAAGATCGCCTTCGAGGAATACCGCTATGGCTACGCCGCGGCCTATTCGGTCGTGATCTTCATGATCCTGCTGGTCTACGGCGTGTTCCAGACGCGCGTGACCCGCGCCACCGAGGCCATGCACAAATGAGCAAACGGTTTCAAAGGAAGGACCGCTCGCACCTGCTGCTGCACGCGGCTCTGATCACGTTCACGCTGCTCGCGATCTACCCGGTGCTCTGGGTGTTCAGCGTCGCGTTTTCCGGGACCCAGAACCTGGCTTTTTCCGACGTCCCGCCGGACCCGGGCTTCCTGGACCGCCTGCGGGCCATCATTCCCTGGCCGGAGACCCTGTCGCTGCAGAATTTCACCGACGTGCTGACCGAGCAGCCCTTCCTGCGCTGGATCCTGAACAGCGCGATCGTTGCGGCCGCCACGACCGTGCTGGGCGTGTTCCTGGCCTGCACGGCGGCCTACGCCTTCTCCCGTTTCTCGTTCCCGGGACGGCGCCAGGGCATGCTGTCCTTCCTGATCTCCCAGATGTTCCCGGGCACGCTGCTGCTGGTGCCCCTGTACATCATCATCGTCAGCTGGCTGAAGCTCGGCAACTCGTTCCTGGGGCTGGTGCTGGTGTATTCCGTCACCGCGATACCCTTCTGCGTATGGATGCTGAAGGGATACTTCGATACGATCCCGCTGGAGATTGAGGAGTCGGCCATCATGGACGGCGCCTCGCGGCAGACGATCTTCTTCAGGATCATCCTGCCCCTGGCGAAGCCGGCCGTGGCGGTGACCGCGCTGTTCTCGTTCATGACCGGCTGGAACGAGTTCATCCTGGCGGCGACCTTCCTCGAGGAGGAAGTGAAGTACACGGCGCCGGTCGGATTGAAATTCTTCGTGGGAGGTTTCACCTCGCAATGGGGTTACTTCGCGGCCGGATCGATCATCGTATCGCTGCCGATCGTGGTGCTGTTCCTGTTCCTGCAGAAGTACCTCGTTTCGGGCCTGACCGCCGGCGGAGTCAAGGGATGAGGATGGGGCCCCAGCGGGGGGACTGAACGGGATTCCAAAGAAGAGAGGACAAGATGACCATGAACCAGAAGTCTCGCGTTTCGATCTGTGCGCTGGCGGCGGGACTCGCGCTGGCCGGGGCCGCCCATGCCGAGGGCGTCAAGTTCATGGATCCGGCCGGCGACGACAAGGGCCCGGGGAACTACATCTACCCGACCGATGCGGCCTACGCGCCGGGCTCGTTCGACCTGGTCGAGTTCGAAGTCACCGGTGGCAACAACCCGGACTTCAAGGTGACGATGAACCAGCGGCTAGACGACCCCTGGGGCATGGGCGGCGGCTTCGCCACGCAGATGGTGTTCATCTTCATCGACAAGGACGGCGTCGCGGGCAGCGGCCACACCGACAGCCTCCCGGGACTGAACATCGCCTTCGCCCCCGAGAGCGCCTGGGAGAAAGTGGTCATCCTCTCGCCGCAGCCGGCCTCGCGCGTCGGGGCCGAGATCAAGACCAAGGCGGCGGGCATGGCCGGTGACATCGTCGTGCCGCGTCGTACCAGTGGCGCAGGCCGGACGATCAGCGGCAAGGTCAAGCTGGACGATCTCGGCGGCGGCGATCCCGCCACCTGGGGCTACCAGGTCGTCGTGCAGTCGAACGAGGGCTTCCCCGACAAGTCGGACCTCCTCACCCGCAAGGTCAACGAGTTCGAGGGCCAGCATCGCTTCGGCGGCGGCAACGACGGCAACTGCGACCCGCACGTGATGGACATACTGGCCGGCAAGGGCACCGGAGCGGCCGAGGAAGTGCAGGCCCAGTACGACATGCTGAAATACGAGTGCGGTCCGGAAGGCGAGTCGGTCAAGCCGGCGACGCTGATGATGGTGCGCAAGTAAGGAGTGGCGGCGAGCCTACGGGGGATGACCATGAAGCTTCGCAACGCAACGCTGTCGGCTGCAGTCGCCGCGGTCCTGAGCACGGTCCCGACGGCCGGCCAGGCGCAGGACTCGAGCCTCGGGCAGCTGAAGTGGTTCGGGACGATCTACACCAAGTTCCTGGACGGTAACCGGCGCTTCGAGAACGCGCTGTACAACAACGCCGAGACGACGCCCGGCGAGGCCGGCGGCGACCAGGGCCAGGGCATCGAGTTCGAGCTGATGTTCAACTCGCAGGTCACCAAGCAGGTCGAGATCGGCGGACGCCTGAAGAGCCGCTTCAACCAGAATTTCTGGGCCAACTACGGCGGCTTCGGTACCTTCGAGGACGACCCGCGCTCGGCCCAGTACGTGAAGCTGCGCGGCGTCTGGGCCCGCATCACGCCGGGCTATGACTGGCTCGACTCGGCCACGATCGGCAGCAACGACTGGGGCATGTTCGACGCCTTCACGCAGGGCAAGTCGCGCTACATCGACCGTGACAACTCCTCGGGCGTGCTGCTGCAGGGCTCGGCGCTGGACCGCCAGCTGCGCTGGGACTTCGCCTGGGTCTCGCTGGCGCGCTATTTCCAGGGCGCTGAGTTCAATACCGGTGATCTCAATACCAACGACGGCAACTACGTCGGGCAGCTCAGCTACGCGCCGAGCCCGGACTGGAACGCGACGCTGATCGGCATGTATGCCCGCGACAAGGAACTCGACGAGAACAACGACTCCAATCCGCTGAACGGCATCGGCGTACGCAGCCGCTGGGACAACGCGGTGGTGGGCCTGCGGGGGCAGTACTCCGGGCTCGGTTTCATGGACATCAAGGGCGCCTACTACTACAGCAACTACAACATCGCGGGGTCCGAGTGCGACTCGAACAACCTCGAGAGCTGCCGCTTCAGCCCGATGCTGAAGGAAGACGCGAGCGACGACGCCTGGACGCTGAACATCGATTTCAACGAGCTGTTCGTCGACGGGCTCTCGCTCAGCGTGCAGTTCTTCGACATCGGGTCGGATTACCAGGCCATCACCGCCGCAAGGCGTGAATCCGACGTGCTGATCACCGGGGGCCAGGAGGGCACCTGGCAATGGGGCCTGCCCGACTACAACTTCGGCAGCCGCACCGGTCCGGGGGCGGCAGGCATCGGCTACGGCGGCTGGAACGAGGAGGTGCAGCAGGTCGTATCGACGATGGCGGACAACGACTTCACCGACTTCGACGAGCCAGTGGCTTTTTCGGTCATCGGCTGGAGGGGCGTGACGCTGGTGCCGAAGTGGCAGTTCGGCGACTGGCAGCTTTCCGCCGAGTACAGCTACATCGACTTCAACACGAACTGGCAGGCCTGCGGCGGACAGGACAAGGACGTGGGCTGCATCTACCCGCGCATGGAGGGTACGAACGCCTGGGGCCTCGGCGGCGACTACCGGTCGCCTTATTCGCCCTACCAGGACCGCCTGATGCAGATCCTGGCATTCAAGGTGATGTACACGCTCGACGTCGGCAACGGCCTCGACCTGATGGCCCGCTACAAGTACATCTCTGACGAGGACGATCGCGTCACGAAATCGAAGTTCCTGACCGACGCCTATGACGGCTTCCCGATCGCGGGCCCGTCGCTGAATCCGAACTGGATTCCGAACGTCGGGCTCGGGGGCTGCGTAGGATGCGACGACCGCAAGGCCGACTACGACACCTTCGGCGTCAGCGCAGGCTACCAGCTGACGCCCGACCTGTATGCTGCGTTGATCTACGAGCTGCACAAGGTCGAGCTGATCGACGGCACGATCGACGTCGCGCCGGTAGGCCTGGGATTCGAGGGCGCGCCGCTGAGCTTCGCAGAGTACGTCACGGGTGAGCACACCAAGAACCGGCTCGGGCTCACATTCAGCTACTTCCTGTCCGGCGTGGACTTCGGCGGCACGTTCGACTACTTCTGGGGCGAGTACGACCCGTACTTCTACACCGACGTGGACGGCAGGCGCGTGAGGCTGCGGCCGGGCGCCGGGACGAACGTGATCTCGACGGCGCTGGGCGACATCTCAACCAGCACGCACAACTACGGCCAGTACCGGATGAAGGTCTGGATGAAGGTCGGCTTCTAGCACCGGCGCCAGTCTGTCACTCCGGCGCGATCGCCACGGCGGCGGTCGCGCCGGACTTCCATCGGATCCAGCTCTTGCGAATATCGCCTCGATCACTGCTGGCAGCTTTCGCGGTCGCCGTCCAGTCCCTGGCCGGCACGTCGGCCGCGGCTGCGCCGCTGTTCGTCTTCGAGGACCCGCGCGGGGACGACCACGGCTCCGGCGTGCTGATCTATCCCAACCGCGACGATCTCGAGCCCGGTGATCTCGACCTGTACCGCTTCTCGGCCGAGCAGAAGTCGGACGGCGTCTGGTTCACGATCGAGATGGCGCAGCCGATCCGCAGCCCGGCGGGACGGGTCACCGAGCTCGGCCAGACGCCGGTGGACCGGCTGGCCCGCCACGGCTTCTACACTTTCAACGTGGACATCTACATCGACACGGACCGCATCGCAGGCTCGGGCCGCACCGATGCGGTCCCGGGTCGCCGCGTCGCGATCGATCGCGGCTCGGCATGGGAGCGCAGCGTCATCCTGACACCGCGACCGGACATGGCCCGGGCCATGCTGCAGATGAGCTTCGACGATCAGTTCGAGAGCGAGCTCCGCGCCGCGAAGGGGCGGGTCACGAAGGACGAACTGCAGTCGCTGCAGGCGCGTTCCGAGCAGCAGGTCGCCGAGTACTTTTACTTCCCTGACCGGGTCAAGGTGCAGGGGCGGCGCATCGAGTTCATGGTGCCACTGGAATTCCTCGGCGGCACGCCGAGCGAGTCCTGGGCCTACACGGTCGTCGTGACCGGGGCGGACCTCGAGATGACCGGACGGCCGGGAGCGATCGGGCCGCGCAAGCCGCAGATGATGACGATGACCGTCGCACGCGGGAATCGCTTCTCCCAGTTCGGGATTCCCGGCACCGCGGACGAGGCGACGCCACCCGTGGTCGACATCCTGGCGCCCGACGAGGACGTGCAGGTAACCGTGCTGAACGACTACGATGCCGTCGCGGGCCGGCTCGCGGCCGTGCCGGGCGTGGCACCCGATGGCAAGGAAGCCGTGGCGGGGACCGGGCAGCCGCTGACGATGGAGCAGGCCGCGCGCATCGACAGCACCGCGAGTGCGGGCGGAGCCGCCGATGACGGGACGACAGCCGGGTCCGAGCGGCGCAGCGTCCCGGCGCGGCTGCGGACGCTGAACCAGCTGCTGGAGGAAGGCCTGATCACGCAGACCGAATACGACGAGCTCCGCCGCAAGATCCTCGCGGAACTCTGAGTCCTCCCAGGCGGTCGATCCCAGGATGCTCGATTCACTGCTAGACCAGCTGGCCCGCCTGCGAGGCATCGGCGATCGCTACTACGACTACCGTGGGGAGCTGAAGACGGTCGGTTCGGCGTCGAAGACCGCGATCCTCGCGGCCATGGGCTGCAGGGTGACCGATGCCGAGGCGGTTGCCGGCGAGATCGGGCGGATCGAGGCCGGGCGCTGGCAGGGCCTGCTGCCCAGCGTCTGTGTCGTGCGGCCCGGGGCCAGCGGCGTGTCCGTGATCGTTCCGGCCGACGCGCTCGAAGGCGAAGTGCGCTGGAGCGTGAAACTGGACGACGGGTCTGCGCGGTCCGGCGCGTGCCGCGCCGCAGACCTCGGCGAGACGGAGCGCCAGCACATCGACGGGCGCAGCCTGACGCGCCGCACGCTGGCGCTGCCGGAGGACCTGCCCAGCGGTTACCACGAGCTCGAGCTGACGACCCCGGATGGCGAGCGCGGCGGATGCAGCCTGATCGTCGCCGCCAACCACTGCCATGAGCCGGACGCGCTCGCGGACGGCGGGCGCCTCTGGGGCGTCGCGGTGCAGCTCTACACGCTGCGCTCCGAGGCCAACTGGGGAATGGGGGACTTCGCCGACCTCGAGTCCGTGCTGCGGCAGGCGGCGGCGAACGGCGCGGCTTTCGTAGGGCTCAACCCGCTGCACGCGCTGTTCCCGTCTAACCCGCATCATTTCAGCCCCTACAGTCCCTCGAGCCGCCATTTCCTCAACGTGCTGTACATCGCCGTGCCGAAGCTGCCGGAGTTCGGCGAATGCGCCGAGGCGCAGGCGATGGTCGGAAGGCCTGAATTCGCTGCGGAAATCGCGCGCCTGCGAGCGACGTCGACGGTGGACTACCCGGGCGTGTCGCGCCTGAAGCTGCCGGTGCTGCGGCTGCTGTTCCGGCATTTCCGCGACGAACACCTGGCGCAGGATTCCGCGCGCGCCCGCGCGTTCCGTGAGTTCCGCAAGGAGCGGGGCGTTCCGTTGCGACTGCACGCGCTGCACGATGCGCTCGACGAGTGGCTGCGCGGCGATGATCCGGGACGCTGGGGCTGGCCGGTCTGGCCCGAGCAATACCGCCGGCCGGATGACCCGGCGGTGGCGGAGTGGGAGCTCGGCAACGCCGAGCTGGTGGATTTTCACGCATGGCTGCAGTGGCTCGCCGATACACAGCTGGCCGAGGCCCAGCGCGTGGCGCTCGGCGAGGGCATGGCGATCGGCCTCTACGGCGACTACGCGGTCGGCGTGAATCCGAGCGGCTCGGAAACCTGGTCGGAGCAGAAGGTCTACCGCAACGGTGCGGGCGTGGGTGCGCCGCCGGACGCGCTCGCGCTGAAGGGCCAGGACTGGGGCATTCCGCCCCAGGATCCCTATGAACTGCGGGCCGCGGCCTACCGGCCCTTCCGCAACCTGATCGCGGCGAACATGCGTCACTTCGGCGCGCTGCGGCTCGATCACGTGATGGCGTTGTTCCGGCAGTGGTGGGTGCCGGTCGGCCTCGACGCGACCGAGGGTGGCTACGTGCACTACCCGCTCGAGGACCTGATGTCGGTGCTGGCGCTCGAGAGCACTTGAACCGCTGCCTGGTCGTCGGCGAGGACCTCGGCACGGTCCCCGACGAGATGCGCCACGCGATGGCGGCCTTTTCCGTCTACCACTACAAGGTCCTGCTGTTCGAGAAGCATGGCGACGGACGGTTCCGGAGTCCCGAGGAGTACCTGCGCCGCTCGATCGCGACGATCACGACCCACGACCTGCCGACCTTGCGCGGCTACTGGGAGGGCCGCGACCTCGAGCTGCGCGACCGGCTGCAGCTCTATCCGAACGAGGAGATCCGCCGCCACGTCCTGGAGGAACGTGTCCGTGATCGTGCCCAGCTGCTCGCCGCGCTCGGGGCGGCCGGCCTCGCGCCCGGGGCGCCGTCGAGTCCTGACGGGCCCTACACCGATGCGCTTGCACACGCGACGCAGTTGTACCTCGGCAGGAGCGCTGCGGCGCTGGCCGTCCTGCAGGCCGAGGACCTGGTCGGTATGACCGACCCGGTCAACGTGCCCGGTACGCGCGACGAGCACGCCAACTGGCAGCGCAAGATGACCGCCTCGATCGACGAGATCTTCACGCGGGACACGGCGCGGGCGCTGTTCGCCGACATGTGCCGGGCCCGTCCGGGCTGAGCCGCGGGCCGAGACGGGCTGGCCATGCGTTTCCGGCTGGCCAACACGGAGGAGTATCCGGCGGGCCTCGCGCTGCCCTGGACGGAACCGCTGTCGGAGTGGCCCGCGGAGCTCTGCACGGACGCCGCCCGGGGCCTGCACCGCAACCCGGTGCGCTTCGTCGAGCACCAGGGCTCGGTGTTCGCGATCAAGGAACTGCTCGAGCACGTCGCACAGCGGGAGTACCGCCTGCTCCGCTCGCTGCAGGAACTCGACCTGCCGGTCGTCGAGCCCGTGGGGCTGGTGACCGATCGACCCGTCCCGGCCGGTGACGAGCCGCGCGGCCTGCTGGTCACTCGTTACCTGAAGCACTCGATGCCTTTGCGGCTCGTCATCTCGCGAGGTGTGAGCAACGTGCAGGCCGGGCAGCTGCTAGACGCGCTCGCGGACCTGCTGGTGGGACTGCACCTGGCCGGCTTTTTCTGGGGAGACTGCTCGCTGTCGAACGCGCTGTTCCGCCTGGACGCGGGCCGCTACTCGGCCTACCTGGTGGACGCCGAGACCGGGGAGATGCACCCGGCGCTGTCGGACGGCCAGCGCCGGCACGACCTGCAGATCGCTGCCGAGAACGTGGCCGGGGAGTTCATGGACATCCAGGCCGGGTTCGGCCTGCCGGAGGGGCTCGATCCGGTGCAGCTCGGAGCCGACCTCGTGTCCCGCTATGAGCAACTCTGGGTGGAGCTCACGCGCGAGGAGATCTTCGCAGCCCAGGAGCAGTTCCGGGTGGACTCGCGCATCAATCGCCTGAACGCACTGGGCTTCGACGTCGAAGAACTCGACATCGAGGCCATCGACGGCGGCCATCGAATCCGCCTGCGGGTGCAGGTCGTCGAGCCCGGCCATCACCGGCGCCGACTCGCTGCGCTGACCGGGCTCGATGTGCAGGAGAACCAGGCACGCAGGCTGCTGAACGACCTCGACCACTTCCGCGCCTGGCAGGAGGGCGTGGAAGGCCGGCAGATCCCCGAGCGGGAGGCTGCCCGGCGCTGGATGGACGAGGTGTACCTGCCGACGCTGGCCTCGATACCGCCGGACCAGGCGCAGAAGCTCGAGCCGGCCGAGATCTTCCACCAGCTGCTCGAGCACCGCTGGTACATGTCCGAGCGCGCCGGCCACGACCTGCCGCTCGGGCAGGTCGTGCCGGCCTACGTGGCCGAGGTGCTCGATCCGCTCGCTGCGCCCGCGGTTGCGGGATAATGCCGGTCGTCGCGCCGACGATGACCTTCGCAGCGACCGGAGAGCAGGAACATTGAGCAAGCACCGACGATCAATGCAAGCGCTGCTGCTGCCGCTGATCGCGCTCGCGGGCGCGGCAGCGAGCGCCGCGGAGGAGTCGCCGCCGGCCAGCGAGTGGCGCAGCTACTGCACGGCCTATCTGGCCGCTCTCGACGGGGACAAAGACGCCAGTGATCTGGACATCACCTACTGCGTCGGCGTGACCAAGGGTCTGTTGAGCGGCATGCAGGTCGGCAGCCAGCTCGGTGCGCTCAGTTTCGGCTCGCGGCTCGCGATCCGCTACGAGCTCGATCCGGACGAGGTCTTCCAGCTCTTCCAGCAGGAGGGGCCTGCGACGCTGCTCGCCATCTGCAGCCCGCCTTCGCATTCGACGAAGGAATTCGTGCGCACGACTCTGGAGCATCTCGACCGTCATCCCGAGAGCGCCTCGCGGCCAATCGCGGAGGTCATGTACGAGGCGCTCCGGGATGCCTATCCCTGTCGCTAGCGACGGCTCATCTTGATTTCCGGCGCGAGGTTCCAGGTGCCGTCGGCGGACGGACATGCGGTCGTGCGTCCCTCCGACAGGCCCAGCGAGTCGTGGGCGATCAGGCGGAACTTGCGGCAGCCGTCCTCGCGGGTCGCGCCGTCGATCGGCGTGAGCCGGTAGACCACGCCGGTCGTCCCGTTCTTCCAGCTCACCGTCTGCCCGGCGTTCGCCAGCTCCAGCGCGTGGCCGACGCAGGAGCGGTCCGCAGCGTCCATGCGGCGACCGATCTCCGATCCGATGGCCGCACCGATCACGGTGCCGACCACGGTCGCCACCAGCCGGTCCCCGCCGCTGGCGACCTCGGATCCGATCCACGCGCCGGTGACGCCACCGACGATCGCGCCGACCTCGGCCCGATCGCAGCGCCCGCTGCGCACGCCATAGTCGTAGTCCCAGTTCCGGCCGCTGTAGCCGGCGTACGCTGCGTCATGCTTCTTGCGCCAGCCGTGCGCGGGGGCCCAGTCGGGCGGCGCGGCGAGGCCCAGGCAGGGAAGTGCGATGATGGCTGCCAGTGCCGCTCTGCTCGTCGACATCATGCGGTCCTCCTTTGGGCCGGTCCGACCCCGTAGAGAGTTCCGTCTGAACGGCTTCAAGCTAGCGCCGCTGGACGGGTGCCGCTGGTTCTCCGGCCGGGACGGTGACGTCGGTCACGGAAAAAGTCCTTCCGCGCAGGTTCTCCGCGCCCTCCCGTAATCCCCTACCATTCGCGGGTGGACAGCCGGCGCAGACGGGGCGGTAATCACCAGTGTGGCTGGGCCATCGGCCGGGGCTGGCCGCTTGCCGCGCTGCTGCTGGGCCTGCTGCTCGGTGACGGCGTCGCAGCCGCTGAGCTGCGGATCGCGGTCGCGGCAAATTTCAAGCAGACCGCCGAGGAGCTCTGCCAGGCGTTCTCGGTCGAGCATCCGGTCCGCTGCCTCGTTTCCTCGGGCGCGAGCGGACTGCTCTACGGCAAGATCGCGCAGGGCGCCCCGTTCGACGTGTTCCTGTCGGCGGACCGCGAGCGCCCGGAGCGGCTCGAGCGGGAAGGTCTCGCCGTGCCGGGCAGCCGCTTCACCTACGCGCTCGGGCAGCTGGTTTTCTGGCGCCCCGGCCGACGAGTCGGTGCCGACCTCGGGGCCGAGCTCGCCGACGACAGCCTGCACAGCCTCGCGATCGCGAACCCGCGGTCGGCGCCCTACGGGACGGCCGCGCTCGAGGTGCTGCGCGCGACCGGCATCGACGCCGCGCAGCAATACCGGCTGGTGCAGGGCGAGAGCGTTGCGCAGGCCTTCCAGTTCATAGCGAGCGGAGCAGCGGACGCTGGCTTCGTCTCCAGTGCGCAGCTGCTGCAATACCAGAGGAATACGGGTCGGACGCTCGACGGCGAGCGCCTGGCGGTGGACCCCTCGCTGCACAGCCCGATCGAGCAGCAGGCCGTGCTGCTGCGAGACGCTGCGACCGACCCGGTTGCGCAGGCGTTCCTGCGTTACCTGAAGACGCCGCCGGCACTCGCGCTGATCGAGGCGGCGGGCTATTCCGTGCCGGTACCCTGAAGGCGTGCGAGGCGGCGGCAATCCATGGACCTGAGTCCCTTCTGGCTGTCGATCCGGCTCTCGATCACGGTGACCGTGATCCTGATGCTGCTCGGCCTGCCGCTCGCATGGTGGCTGGCGCGGACGCGCTCGCCGGCACGACCGTTCGTGGAGGCAGTCGTCGCACTGCCGCTGGTGCTGCCGCCGACGGTTCTCGGCTTCTACCTGCTGCTGCTGCTCGGTCCGAGGGGGCCGCTCGGGCCCCTGCTCGAGGCGCTGGACCTGCGGCTCGTGTTCAGCTTCGCGGGGCTCGTCGTCGGCTCGGTGATCTATTCGCTGCCCTTCGTCGTGAACCCGCTCAAGAATACGTTTCGCGAGATCCCGCAAGGGCAGCTCGAGAGCGCAGCCACGCTGGGCGCGGGTCCGCTGGACCGCTTCCTGGGCGTGGTGCTGCCGCTGTCGACCTCCGGCGCAATCACCGCGGCCGTGATGGGCTTCGCGCACACGCTGGGCGAGTTCGGCGTCGTGCTGATGATCGGCGGGAACATCCCAGGCGAGACGCGCGTGGTCTCGATCGCGATATACGATCACGTCGAGCAGCTGGAGTACGCCGAGGCCCACCTGTACTCCGCGGGCCTGCTCGTCTTCTCGATGGTCGTGCTCGTGCTGCTGTACTCATCCGGCAGGACGCGGCGGCAGGCCCGGTTCAGGTGAGCGGCCTCGCGGCACGTTTCGAGCTCGAGCGCGGAGCGTTCTCGCTGGACGTGGACTTCGAGCTGCCGGCGCGCGGCGTCACGACGCTGTCGGGGCCCTCAGGCTCGGGCAAGACCACGATCCTGCGCTGCATGGCCGGGCTCGAGCGTCCTCGAAGCGGCTCGCTGAGCCTCAACGGCGAGCCCTGGTTCGATTCGGCCGGCGGGCTGGACCGTCCGCCGCATCGCCGCGCGGTCGGCTACGTGACGCAGACGGCGCACCTGTTCCCGCACCTCGACGTGCGCGACAACCTGCTCTTCGGACTGCGCCGCGCCAGGGAGCGCGCGCCGGTGCTGACGCTGGAGCGCCTCGCCGAGCCGCTGGGACTGCTGCCGCTGCTCGATCGCGGCGTCGGGAATCTCTCTGGCGGTGAGCGGCAGAGGGTCGCGATCGGTCGTGCGCTGCTCGCGAGCCCGCGTCTGCTGCTGCTCGACGAGCCTGTCTCGGCGCTGGACCTCGCGGCCAAGGGCGAGGTGCTCGAGGCGATCGAGCGGGTCCTCTCGGACCTGACCGTGCCCTGCATCTACGTGAGCCATGACCTGCGGGAGGCTGCGCGCCTCGCCGACCGGATGATCTGGCTGGACGGCGGCCGCATCCTCGCCCAGGGACCCGTGCGCGAGGTGATCAGCAATCCTCGCCTGCCCTTCGCGCAGGACGAGGATGCGGAGAGCCTGGTAGTCGGCAAGGTCACGGCCATTGACCAGGAGGCGAGCCTCGCCTGCGTAGGCTTTTCCGGCGGCGAGCTGTGGATCGCGACGGCGGAACTGCCCCGCGAAACCGACGTGCGCGTGCAGATCCGGGCCAGGGACGTGAGCATCGCGCTGGAGCGGCCGAGGGCGATCAGCGTGCTGAACATCCTGCCGGTCACGATCACGGACCTGGTGCAGGTGACGGCCGCGCCCTCGCAGGTCCTGGTCAGCCTCGAAGTCGGGGAAAGCCGCCTGCTGTCGCGGATCACTCACCGCTCGGCCAGGGAACTCGGGCTCACGGTCGGGCTGCGCGCCTGGGCGCTGGTCAAGAGCGCCGCGATCACGAAGTAGTGGCGTAAGCTCGGCCTGGTCCGGGGAGGTACGGCATGAGCACGGCGGCGGATGCAGGCAAGCTGGCCATTGGCGACCGGCTGAACGTGAACAGGCTCGGCTACGGCGCGATGCGCGTCACCGGAGCGGGCATATGGGGCGATCCACCGGACCCGGAGGCCGCGCGAGGCCTGCTGCGGCGCGCGGTCGCGACTCGGCGTGAACTTCATCGATACGGCCGACTCCTACGGGCCTGGCACCAGCGAGCGGCTGATCGCCGAGGCGCTGCATCCATACCCGCCCGGACTCGTCATCGCCACCAAGGGCGGCATCGTGCGGCCGGCGCGCGAGCGCTGGGACCGGGATGGCCGCCCGGAGCACCTGCGCGCAGCCTGCGAGGCGAGCCTTGCAAGGCTGAGGCTCGAGTGCATCGACCTGTACCAGCTCCACGCGATCGATCCGAAGGTGCCGCTCGAAGACTCGGTCGGAGAGCTCGCGCGCCTGAAGGCCGAGGGCAAGGTCCGGCACGTCGGCGTTTCGAACTTCGATGCCGCAGAGCTCGCGAGGGCCAGGGCCATCGTCGAGATCGTGTCGGTGCAGAACCGCTACAACGTGGCGGACCGTTCCTCGGATCCCGTGCTCGAGGTGTGCGAGCGCGACGGGCTCGTCTTCATTCCCTGGTCACCGCTGACCCAGAGCCCGAACGACAGCGCCGCGCCGCGCCGCGCCGCGCTGGAGCGCATCGCCCGGCTTCGGGGCTGGAGCTTCGCCGACGCGGCGCTCGCATGGCTGCTGACACGCTCGCCTGCAATATTGCCGATTCCGGGTACCGCATCCGTGCAGCACCTCGAGGCGAACGTCGACGCGGCGGGGCTCAGGCTGTCGGCCGCGGAAATGCGCGAAATCGGTTGAGGCGGGACCGCCCGGGTCTCAGAGGCCGCGGGTGCGCAGCCACAGTCCCGCGACGGTCGTGAAGCCGACGTCGCGTGCGGCGATGCGGCCCTCGGAATCGATCACGTAATAGGTCGGATAGCCCCGGACGCGGTAGTCGGCCGCGACCGATGGGTTCCCGGCGAGCACTGGAACCTGCAACTCGTGACGGGCTGCGTATTCCTCGAGTTCCTCGGGCCGCTGCCAGTCGAGGCCGATCAGCACCAGCTGCACGGAGTCACCCGCGAGGCGGTCGAACCACCGCAGCTGCGGGGAGCTCGCGGCGCAGACGCCGCACCAGGGCGCGAAGAAATAGATCACCGCGGGCTTGCCCTGCAGCGACTGCGTCGTCCAGCCCGTGCCCTGCAGGTCGGCGAGCGCGAAAGCGGGTGCGGTGCTGCGCTGGTCCGCCGGCAGAAGATCCCGGGCGCGCCAGGCCGTCAGGCCCGCGAACACCAGCATCACGACCAGCACCTCGAGGCCGATCCGCAGCCAGCGCGAGCGTCGTGCGTTGACGCGCGGGTTCATCCAGTGCCGCCGTGGATCAGCGCCGCCCGGAGGACTTGCGCTTGCGTGCGGGGCCGCGGGACGGCTGATCGGGCGTGACCGGCAGCCCGGTGTGCTGGGTCCTGAACCGCTGTGGCCGGGTGTGGCCCGTGGGCTTGCGCTGACCCTCCTGCGCGCGCCCGGTGCCGACCGGCTGGTAGGTCGGCACCAGGTGCTGGCGGCCGTTGCCGATCAGGTCCGCACGGCCCATGCGACGCAGCGCCTCGCGCAGCATCGGCCAGTTGTTCGGATCGTGGTAGCGCAGGAAGGCCTTGTGCAGCCGCCGCACGCGCAGCCCCTTCGGGATGTGGACGCGCTCCGAATCGTGGGCGACCTTGCGCAGCGGATTCCGGGCCGAGTGATACATGGCCGTGGCGGTGGCCATCGGCGAGGGCAGGAATGCCTGAACCTGGTCGGCGCGAAAGCCGTTGCGCTTCAGCCAGAGCGCGAGCTCGAGCATGTCCTCGTCCGTGGTGCCCGGGTGCGCGGCAATGAAATACGGGATCAGGTACTGCTCCTTACCGGCCTCGCTCGAGTACCTGTCGAACAGTTCCTTGAAGCGATAGTAGGTGCCGACGCCGGGCTTCATCATCTTCGACAGCGGGCCCTCGCCGATCGCTTCCGGCGCGATCTTCAGGTAGCCGCCCACGTGGTGCTGGGCCAGCTCCTTGACGTACTCGGGCGATTCGATCGCGAGGTCGTAGCGGACGCCGGAGGCGATCAGCACCTTCTTTATGCCGGACAGCGCACGCGCTCGACGGTACAGCCGTATCAGTGGTGCGTGGTCGGTGTTCAGGTTGGGGCAGATGCCCGGGTAGACGCACGACGGACGCCGACACGCGGACTCGATTTCCTTCGACTTGCAGTGCAGCCGGTACATGTTTGCCGTGGGTCCACCGAGGTCCGAGATCACGCCGGTGAAACCTGGCACGGCATCGCGGATCGTCTCGATCTCGCGGATGATCGAGTCCTCGGAGCGGCTCTGGATGATGCGTCCCTCGTGCTCGGTGATCGAGCAGAACGTGCAGCCACCGAAGCAGCCGCGCTGGATCGCGATCGAGAAGCGGATCATCTCGTAGGCAGGGATCTTCGCGTCGCCGTATCTTGGATGCGGCACGCGCTGGTAGGGCAGCTCGTAGACCGCGTCCATCTCGCGTGTCGAGAGCGGGATCGGCGGTGGATTGAGCCAGAGATCGGCGTCGCCGTGCCGCTGCACCAGGCAGCGGGCGTTGCCCGGATTCGATTCCAGGTGAAGGATCCTGGACGCGTGCGCGTACAGCACCGGGTCCGCGGCGACCTGCTCCCAGGAGGGCATGCGGATGACGCTGCGGCTGCGGTCGGCGTTCGGCACCTGGCGGGTGAATTGGACCACGTGCTCGGCGCGGGCGGGCGCGTCTCGCCGCCCCGGACCTCGGTCGAGTCGCTCCCCGATACTCGCTTGGTCGACCGCACACCCGGTCGGCGGGCCGGCCCCACCGGCAGCTGCGTTACGACCTGATCGTCCAGCCGCGTCCGCTGCCGGGGCCGCCGCACCCGGCGACATCGAGTAAGGATCCACCGGCGGATTGAGCGGCCCCGGAGTGTCGACCTGGGTCGAGTCGATCTCGATCCAGCCCTCTGGCAGTCCCCTGGAAAGGAATGCCGTGCCGCGCAGGTCGCGTATTTCCTCGATCCGCTGTCCCCTGGCGAGCCGGTGCGCAATCTCGCAGATCTGTCGCTCGGCGTTGCCGTAGACCAGCAGGTCCGCCTTGGCGTCGAGCAGCACCGAGCGACGGACTTTCTCCGACCAGTAGTCGAAATGAGCGATCCGCCGCAGCGACGCCTCGATGCCGCCGATCACTACCGGTACGTCGCGGTAGGCTTCGCGGATCCGCTGCGAGTAGACGATCACGCAACGGTCGGGGCGTGCGCCTGCCGCACCGCCCGGGGTGTAGGCGTCGTCGCTGCGGATCCGGCGGTCCGCGGTGTAGCGGTTCACCATCGAGTCCATGTTGCCGCCGGTGATGCCGAAGAACAGATTCGGCGGTCCGAGCTCCATGAAGTCGCGAGTCGAACGCCAGTCGGGCTGCGCGATGATGCCGACGCGAAATCCCTGCGCTTCGAGCAGGCGGCCGACGATGGCCATGCCGAAGCTCGGGTGGTCCACGTAGGCGTCGCCGGTGACGATGATGACGTCGCAACTGTCCCAGCCCAGCTCGTCCATTTCCGCGCGCGACATCGGCAGGAACGGCGCGGGCCCGAACCGCTGCGCCCAGTGCTTGCGGTATGAGAACAGTTCTCGCGCAGCTTCCATGACAGCCAGTTTAGACCACGAAAAAGGGGACAGATTTATTTGGGAAAAGGGGGAAAAGGGGAAAAGGGGACAGATCTATTTTCGGATCTACTTGCGCAAATAAATCTGTCCCCTTTTCCCCTTTTCCCCATTCAGGCGAGGGAGTGGTAGACCTTCTGGACGTCCTCGTCCTGCTCGAGCTTGTCGAGCATCTCGATCACCTCGTTCGACTGGTCCTCGGGCAGCTCGACGGGCGAGAGGCAGATATAGTCGAGTTCGGCTGACACGGGCGTGATGCCCCTGTCCTCGAGCGCCTTCTGCATCTCGCCGAAATTCTCGAAGTTGCAGCGGGCCACGAGCTGCGGTTCGCCCTTCTCGCCGGTGCTTTCGCCCATTTCCTCGAGGCCGTGGTCGATCAGATGCAGCTCGAGGTCGTCCTGGTCGATGCCGGTCGGATCCAGCCGGAACACGCCCATGCGCTGGAACTGGAAGGCCACGCTGCCGGCGGTCGCGAGATTGCCGCCGTGCTTGTTGAAGATGTTGCGCACGGCGGCCACCGTGCGGGTCGTGTTGTCGGTCGCGCACTCGACCAGCACGGCGATGCCGTGCGGCCCGTAACCCTCGTAGAGCACCTCGTCGAAGTCTGCTGCATCGCGGCCCTGGGCACGCTTGATGGCCGCCTCGACCTTGTCCTTCGGCATGTTCACCGCGCGTGCGTTCTGGATAACGCGACGCAGCGCCGGGTTGGCGGTGGGATCCGGCCCGCCTTTCTTGACCGCGATGGTGATGTCCTTGCCGATGCGGCTGAACTGCTTCGCCATGCGGTTCCAGCGCGCGAACATCGTGTGCTTTCTGACTTCGAAGATGCGTCCCATGATCCAGCCCGGCGGGCCAATGGAGCCCGTTTGTCAACAGGGCGCGCAATCTACCGCAGCGCTACCGGGACCGCACCCACCAAGTTCCCGGCGGCCAGCAGGCGAGCCTGAACAGACACAATGCCGTCAAGCGATACGCCGAATATAATGTGCACATTATCAATCACTTGTATTCATTGCGCCGATTCAGGCCTGCGGCCCGACAGCTTTGCGAATTGTCGGCACGGGCTTGCCTGTGTTCTGCTGAAACTCGAGGCGACCGAAGTCGCGACGAAATGGAGACCCCCTGAGATGCGCACCATCATCCGCACCCTGCTCACGATGCTCGCCGCGCTGCCGATGGCCGTCCTGGCCGACGCGCCCAATGCCGACTGGATCGCGCAGAGCCGCGCGATGGCGCAGGCGCTGGGCAGCGAACTCAAGGCGGAACTCGGCAAGGCCATCAAGAAGGACGGGCCGGTGGGCGCCATCGGCGTCTGCAAGACCAGGGCGCCGGAAATCGCCGCCCGGCTCTCCAGCGAATCCGGGGCGGACGTCGGACGCACGGCGCTGCGCGTACGGAACCCGGCGAACGCGCCGGACCCGTTCGAGAAGCTGCTGCTCGAGCAGTTCAGCTCCGAGCTCGCGAGCGGCGGCTTCGAGCTGCCGCTGCAGGCCGCTTTCGAGATCAATCGCGGCGGGATGGTCGAGCGGCGGTACATGCAGGCGCTGCCGATGGATGCCGTGTGCGTCACCTGTCACGGCAGCACGCTCGACGCGACTGTCGCCGCGGCGATCGCGCGCGAATATCCCGAGGATCGCGCCACGGGATTTGCGCCGGGTGAACTGCGCGGCGCCATCAGCGTCATCTGGCCGGCGGTGGCGACGAAGCCCTGAGGCTCCGCCCTTGTCGCTCTATCACCACTACATCTTCCCGTACCTGCTCGACCTGGCGATGGCCAGCCCGGCGCTGCGCAAGCCGCGGCGCCGGGTATTGCGGCATGCGAGCGGCCGCATCCTCGAGATCGGCTTCGGCACAGGGCGTAATCTCCCCCATTACCCGGCCTCTGTCCGCAGGATCGAGGCGATCGATCCCGATCCAGACCTCGACCGGCTGTCGATGCCGCGAATCGACCATGCGAGCATCGAGGTCGACTTCCATCACCTCGATGCCGAGCACCTGCCTTTCGAGGACGCAAGCTTCGATACCGTGGTCAGCACGATGACTCTGTGCTCGATCCCGGACGCTTCCCATGCACTGCAGGAGATCCGGCGCGTGCTCAGGCCGGGCGGGAAGTTCGTGTTCATGGAGCATGGCCTCGCGCCCGAGCCGCGGGTCGCGCGGCTGCAGCGGCGGCTCGAGCCCTACTGGAAGCCGATGGCCGGCGGTTGCCACCTTGCCCGCCCGATCAGGCAGATGGTCGAGCAGTCGGGGCTCGCGATCACGGAGGTGCAGAGCAGCTATCTCGGCAAGACTCCTCGGTTCGTCGGTTACCTGACGGAAGGTCTCGCCGAGCGCGTCTAGTCCTGCGGCCGTGCCGGCGCTGGTTCGTCGCCTGCCTGCGACAACAACGCGCGTTTGAGAATTTCCACCCGCTCACCGTAGCGCCATTGCGCGGCGGTCAGCGTCGCCGGATCCACCCAACGCAGATCCGTCACCTCGCCTAGCGACCACCACGGCAGCGACGGATCCTCCCCGGCTGCTTGCGGGTCAGCGAGTGCGCAGCGGTAGACATTCCCGAGTCCCGGCAGGGGCTCAAGGACGATGACGCGGAGTCCCGTCTCCTCCCAGGCTTCCCGTTGGGCCGTGCACCGGGCGTTCTCGCCGCGCTTGGCCATTCCGCCCGGCAGATCGAGCTTTCCGCTGTAGAGATGGCGGATCACCAGCAGGCGATCCTGATCGAGAATGGCGCAGGCCGCGGGACCGATGTCGGCGGCGGCGTACGCGGGCTCCAGCTCGCAGTCGGGGCGCAGCGCTGCGCACGCGGTCGTCGCGAGTAGCGATGTGATCAGGGCCGTGTGTCGGATCATCCCGGAATTATGCTGCAGCGCATGATGACCCGGGCCGCGAAGCAGCGTAAAAAGGAGTGGCTTGGCTGAGGGCGCAGCCAGGGGGATACAGTTCCTGAGTGGGGATGCCCGAACGGGGGGTTCAGGGCCGGCCAGGGAAGGCCGCAAGAAACACAGAAGCCGCGTGCAGCAACCGCCGCTCGCGGCTTCTGTGTTTTTGCACGCTGCGGCGTTCCCCGAAACTACCAAACGCCGAAAAACGGTATCGTATGCCGATGCGCAGCATCGGCAGCTCACTTGCAGTAATGGCCCTCGCGCTGGCGTCGATCGCCGGCTGCGGCTGGGAGCATGACGGGAGCGACTCCGTTTCCCGTCGGTTCGGCTCTGATCGGTTCGCCGCTGGTGGGATTCTGAACCTGACCGAACCGGTGGCAGGGGACGCGTTCCTGGCCGGTGGCCAGGTCGCGATCGCCACGCAGATCGAGGGCGATCTCGTCGCCGCGGGCGGAGAAGTCTCGATCGGCGGGAACATCGGCGACGACGTCTATGCCGCCGGTGGCACCGTCAGCCTGGACGCGATCGTGTCCGGCAACGTGCGGATCGCGGGCGGCGACGTGACTGTCGGCCCTGCGACTGTGATCGCCGGCGCCGCCTCGCTGACCGGAGGCCAGGTGCAGTTCGACGGCAACACGCACGACTACCTGCAGGTGTCTGCGGCCAGCGTTCGTCTGAACGGTGTCGTGCACGGGGACGCGGAACTGCGCTCCGGCGACCTGAGCATCGGCCCCGAGACGCGCATCGGGGGCCGGCTCATCTACCACGGACCCTCCGAACCCAGCGTGCCGCCGGGTGCCGAGATCTCCGGCGGCATCGAGTTCCACGAGTCGGACGTGAACCTGTCCTTCGACCCGCCGAGGGACAACCTGCATGACGCAGCCCGGGGAATCGGCTCGTTCTTCTGGTTCGTCGGCGTGTTCATCGCCGCTGCGGCGTTCAACCTCGTCGCACCCGGCTTCGCGCAGCGGGCTGCGCAGTTCGTCGGCCGGGATCCTCTGAAGAGCCTGGGTCTGGGCTTCGCCGCGCTGGTGTGCGCCCCGATCCTGGTGATCCTGCTGCTGATCACGGTGATCGGGATCCCGGTCGGGTTGATCCTGCTCACAGCGTACCTGCTGCTGCTGTTCCTCGGCTGGCTGACCACGGCGACGTTCATCGGCCAGAAGATCCTCGCGCTGTTCGGGGCGAATCGGGCAGCGACGACCGGCTGGCGATTCCTGGCCCTGCTCGTCGCGCTGCTGTTGCTGTGGTTCGCGGGGCAGATTCCCTACGTCGGCAACTGGATCCAGTTCGCGGTGCTGCTCGCAGGCATGGGCGCGCTGATCCTGGCCGCCTGGAACCGCCGGGGGCCGCAGGCACCGCAGCCTGCCGCCTGAATCGGGCTACCACCCGGCAGCGGTCCCCGGACGTGTCCTGGCGCGAGCGACTCCGCGAAACGGCTGCCACGCCCTGGCCGCCGGTGGGCAACACAGCGCTGCTCGCCTCCGTGGCCTTCGTGCTCTGGATGCTGCTGCAGGGATCGTTCGGTGATCGCTGGACGCCCATCCTCGACCACGCGAACCTGGTGTTTCACGAAGCGGGCCACGTGATCATCGGCATCGTCTCGAATCGCATGGCCGTCTATGGTGGCACGCTGGCCCAGCTCTTCTTCCCGCTCGCCGCAGCCTTCGCCTTCTGGTCGCGCCGCCATACCGCAGGTTTCGCGCTCTGCCTTGGCTGGGCCAGCCAGAGCCTGCTGAACGTCGCGACCTACATGGCCGATGCGCGCACGATGGCGCTGCCGCTGATCGGCGGACTGGACCCGCAGACACACCACGACTGGCGGGAGATTCTCTCGCGCTGGGGCATGCTCGATCTGGATACGGCGTGGGCGGCGCTAGCGAGGGTGGTCGCATGGGTCGTCGGCCTCGGCAGCTGCGCCTGGCTGTTCAGGCATCGGGCGCGTGGCACGGTCTGAAGTCCGGCGACTGCCGGTGAGGTGAACGATGAACTACTGGCCGCACCTGCTGGCCTTCCTGGTCGGGGCCGGGCTGACCGTGCAGGTCGGCATGAACGCGACCGTGCGCGAGGCGCTGGGCTCGCCGATCCTGGCGAGCATCGTCAATTTCGTCATCGGCCTGCTCGCGCTCGTGCTGCTCGCGCTCGCGGGCGGCTCACGCATCCCGGCCGGCGGCCTCGCAGCCGTGCCGAACTGGGCCTGGCTGGCCGGCCTGCTAGGGGCGCTCTACGTGGCCGCCACGACGGTGCTCGGTCCGCGCCTCGGCGCAGCCGTCATGCTCGCGATCATCCTCTGCGGCCAGATGGTTGCCGCCCTGCTCGTCGATCACCTGGGTGCGATAGGATTCCCGCAGAACCCCGTCACGCCGTCGCGCCTCGTTGGGGCCCTGCTCCTGGTCGTCGGCGTGCTGCTCATCATGCGCCGTTGAGGACCCAAGATGGCAAGGACCCCTTCGACAATGCTTCCGCTCGGGACTCGCGCCCCGGAATTCCAGCTGCCCGATTTCGCAGGTCGCAGCCACGCACTGGAGGATTTCGCCGGATCACCGGCGCTGCTCGTCGCGTTCATCTGCAATCACTGCCCGTTCGTGAAGCACATCCGCACCGGGTTTGCCCGGTTCGCGGGCGAATACCGGCCGCGCGGACTCGCGATCGTGGCCATAAACTCGAACGACCTGGACGCCTATCCCCAGGATGGGCCCGAGGCGATGCGCCAGGAGGCCGAGGAACTCGGCTACGGCTTCCCGTATCTGCTGGACGAGACCCAGCAGGTCGCCAAGGCATATCACGCTGCCTGCACGCCTGATTTCTTCCTGTTCGACGCCGGGCGGCGGCTGGTCTATCGCGGCCAGTTCGACGACAGCCGGCCCGGCAGCGACCGGCCGGTGACCGGTGCCGACCTGCGAGCCGCGGTGGACGCGGTGCTCGCCGGGCGCGAGGTGAATCCGGAGCAGATGCCGAGCCTCGGCTGCAACATCAAGTGGAAGCCGGGCGGCGCCCCCGACTATTCCGGCAACTGATCCGGCTCAGGGCGCCACGCGCCGCGGCGGGAACTCAGCGACGATCCGCCTCGCCATGTCCACGAGCGTGCGCATGCCCGCCTCGCGGGAGGTGACGCGCCCTTCGCTGGTGATCCGGCCCCGCCAGAGCAGCTTGCCGGTGACGGGATCATCCGCGTAAACGATCAGTGATCCCTGCCGCAAGGTCTGCTCCTCGGGCACCGCGGTCGCCGAGGCCGGCGGCAGGTTGGCGCGGCCGGGCTCCAGGACCTCGGTGGGCAGGGGCGCCCCGATGCGCCGATCCTCCGCGATGACGAACTTCTGCCAACCGGCGAGCTGGTAGCTGATCAGCATGTCGGCCGGGCCGGACCCGGATGACTGCACGTAGCCCTTGCCTAGCAGTCCTTCGATGATCGCGCCGCGCAGCCTGGAGTCCGCCTCGGCCGAAAGCTTCTCACCGACCGGTGCCCCCGTCGCGATGTCGCCGCTCTTCCAGGCGAAACTCGTCCGGCCGGCGATGTCCGCCTCAGGCGCCTCGAACTTGTCGACGGTCCAGGGCGAGGCGCAGCCCGCAAGCAGGACCAGCAATGCGGCATTCAGGGACGGGACCCGCAGGTTCATTCGCTACACCCGGGCCGGCGCGGGCCGGCGACCGGCTGATTGTGCGCCTGCCCGACCGTGCCGCGCCACGACCGCTCATCCCGCGTCGCAGCATCCGCCGGCAGAGGAACCGGCGGGACCGAGGCCGACCACTTGTCCGCGCCGCGTCCCCGGCCGATAGATCGTGCAGCCTTTCACGCCCAGCGCATGGGCGCGCGTGAAAAGCGCGGAGCAAGTGCCGGGGTCGGCGTCTGCGGGCAGGTTGATGGTCTTGGATATCGCGCCGTCCACCCAGGGCTGCAACGCCGCCTGCATCCTCAGATGCGCTTCCGGGCTCAATTCGGTGGCGGTCACGAACTGCGGGGGCGGCGGCCGATCGCCATGGGACTCGCGCCAGCGTCGCATTGCCCAGTCCATGGTCGCGAGGCTGACTGGCTCCCCGCTGCGGCTGAAAACGGTCCTGCGGCCCTCGAACTGGAACACCGGCTCGATGCCGCTCGAGACGTTTCCGGCCAGCAGGCTGATCGTGCCCGCCGGTGCGATCGATATCAGGTGGCTGTTCCTGATGCCCTGCACGGAGATGCGGTCGCGCACTGCCGGCGGCAGCCGGCGCACGCAGTCGCTGGCCAGGTAGCGCTCGCGATCGAAGCTCGGAAAAGCGCCTTTCTCGGCCGCCAGATCAGCGGAGCTCGAGTATGCGGCCGTGAAGATGCGACGCATCGTGCGCCCGGCCAGGTCCCGTGCAGCATCGCTGTCGTAGTGCAGGCCGAGCACGGCCAGCGTATCGGCGAGACCGGTTATCCCGAGCCCGATCCGGCGGGTCGCGCGCGCTTCGGTGGCCTGTGGCGGGAGCGGGTAGCGCGTCACGTCGAGCACCGCGTCGAGGAAGCGCACAGCCGTCGGGACGGTCGCTTCCAGCGCTTCGATGTCGAGGCTCGCGCGCTTCGAGCCCGCGTCGCGGACGAAGCGGGTCAGGTTCAGCGAGCCCAGGTCGCAGGCGCCGTAAGGGGGCAGTGGCGCTTCGCCACAGGGATTCGTCGCGCTCAGGTCTTCGAGCCAGCGCAGGTTGTTGCCGCGGTTGATCGTGTCGACGAACAGCACGCCGGGCTCGGAGCTCGCGTGGCTCGTCTCAACCAGTCGATTCCAGAGCTGCCGAGCCGGCACGACCTGGTGGACGCGGCAGGGCACGCTGCCCTCGTGCCCGGGCCAGGATCGTGACACCAGTGTCGCAGGCGCATCCTCAGGGTCGCTTGCGCCCGCAGGAAAAACCAGTGGCCAGGACGCCTCTGATTGCACCGCTTTGAGGAAGTCGTCGGTGACCAGAACCGACAGGTTGAAGTAATTCAGCGCGCCCGGCTCCAGCTTCGCGTCGATGAATTCGAGCAGGTCCGGGTGGTCGCAGCGCAAGGTGGCCATCATCGCGCCGCGCCGACCGCCCGACGCGAGCACGGTCGCGCACATGGCGTTCCAGACGTGCATGAACGACACGGGCCCGGAGGCGATCGTGCCCGCCGAAGTCGCCGAGCTGCCCCTCGGACGCAGCGTCGAGAAGTCGCAGCCGATGCCACCACCCTGCTGAAGCGTGACCGCGCTTTCCTCCAGGGCACGGAATATCCCAGGGATCGAGTCCTCGATGCGTCCCATCACGAAGCAGTTGAGCAGCGTGGCCGAGCGGCCGGTGCCGGCCCCGGCCAGGATGCGGCCGCCCGGCAGGAAGCGGAAGTCCGCGAGCAACTCGCGGAAACGGGTGGCCCAGTCCCCGGCGCGACGGCCCTCCGCCGCGGCCACGGCTGCGGCAACCCGGGCCCAGGTGCCGCCCGGGCCGTCCTCTGGCGGCGCGTCCGCGCTGCGCCACTGGTAGCGCTGTTCCCAGATCCAGCGGGAGAGTTCGTCAGCGAAGCGATCCATCACCTTCGATGCTATGCCTGCGCCGGACCGATCGACAACCGGCATCAACCACGGCGCGCACCACGGAAAATGTGACCCGGCTCGCAGCTGCGAGACGGCTGCGCGGGGCGTTTGGTTGGTGCACCGGCAGTCCCGGCGCATACTCGATCACGGTACTGTTTCGGAGTCGACAATGAAGGCCCGGACCCGTTTCGCGGGAGTCCCGAGCGACCGCCGGGGACGTTGCGCGCCATGAAGACAATACTTCTCGCATACGAGCGCGACCAGGACTTCGCACCGGTCGAAACGCTGCTGGTCGCGCGTGGTCACCGCGTGCTCAAGGCCCGCAGCGGCGTCGAGGCGCTGGATATCGCGCGGCATGACCCGCCGCACGTGGTCGTCAGCGACGTGCTGTTGCCGCGGCTCGACGGCTTCGCGCTATGCCGGCGCCTGAAGGAGGACCCGCTGCTGCAGCACGTCCCGGTCGTGATGCATTCCTTCCGGGTCGAGGGCGCCAAGTACGAATCCTTCGCGGCCGAAGTCGGAGCGGAGCGCTTCATGGCTCGCGGCGCGACGCTCGAGGAACTTGCCGAGTTCATCGAAAAGCAGAACCCGGGCTCGGGAACGATGCGCATGCCGGCGCTGGTGCCTGAGCTGCTGGAGAAGCGCGAGCGCGACCGGCGCAGGCTCGGCGAACTGGAGGAGCGCCTGCGCGAGATCGAGGCAGCCAACCAGCAGCATGAGGCGGCCAACCGCGAACTCGAGGCAGCCGAGCGGCAGCTGCGCGAACGGCTCGAGCAGGAGCAGCGGCAGAGAGCCGAACTGGTAGCGACTGACTCGGCCAAGATCCGCGAACTGCAGGCACGGGTCGTCGAGCTGGAGCGGACCCGGAACGAACTTGGGCGCGCGGAGACGCGCGCGCGCGATGCGGCCGAGCAGGCCCGTGCCGAGCTCGCCCGCGTACCGGAACTCGAGGCCCGGCTCGGGCAACTGAGCGCAGAGCGCGATCGAGTGCAGTCGGAGGCCGCCGATGTGCGCAGGCTGCTGGCCGAGCGCGAGGCAGCACTGGAACGGGCCCTGTCCGACGCCCGGGAAGGGGACGCGCTGCGTACCCGGGCGCTGGATGAGTCGCCGGTGCCGAGTTGCATCGTCGATGGCGAAGGCCGGCTCAGCTATGCGAACGGGGCCCTTGCGACGCTGCTCGCGCAGGATGCTGGCCAGCTGAAGGGACGGCGCATTTCGGATTTCGAGCTGCGCAGTCCCGGTGCGGAGACGACGATCCGTGCCGCCGCGATCGGCGGCGACGGCCAGATGCTGCAGGAGCTGCGCTGGCAACGGGCCGACGGCTCCGTGCTGGATGTGGAGCTCGCCGGGAGCCCGGTCGGGGAGCCGGCCGGCTTCCGGGTGGTGGCGGTGCGCGACGTCACGCACCGCAAGCGCGCTGCCCGGCGCACCGAGCTGGACCAGAAGTGCCTCGGCAGCCTGGTGGACCTCGCGCAGCGTGGACAGTCGCTGTCGGAAACGGAGATTCAGAGAACCACTGTAGAAATCGCTGCCCAGGTTACCGGCGGACCGCTCGCCATGCTGTTCCTGGTGCAGCCTGAACCGAAGCAGCTGGAACTGGCGGCGCGCCTGGATCTGGAGGAGCAGGGTTCGATGGCCCGCTGGCGCGGTTCGCCGCCCGCGGATTCGGCCCTGCTGGAGTGCCTCGAATCCCAGCAGCCCGTGCTGCGCGACGTGCCGGAGGGCACCGGAGTGCTGGTCCAGTGCGGCCTGCCCGAAAAGTTCGTCCGGCAGCTCGCAGTGCCGCTGCTCGACGGCAGCCGCGTAGCGGGCGTGCTGCTCGTCGCCGACAAGCCGACGCCCTTCGACGAGGACGACCGACGCCGCAGCTCACAGCTGGCCGACGTCGCATGGAAGGCGCTGCGTCGTCGCCGCTCCGACGCCGAGGTCGTGAGCGCGATGGATCACATGGAGCGGGTCATGCTCGGCGCGGTCGCCTCGCTGGCGGAACTGGCCGAGCGCCAGGACGCGAACAAGACCGGCCGCAGTCATCGTGTCGCGGACCTGGCCGCCGACATCGGTGCCGCGCTCGGGCTTCCGGGCCATACGGTGCGCGGCCTGCGGGTCGCGGGCCAGCTGATCGACGTCGGCATGCTGCACATTCCGCGCGAGGTCCTCTGGCGCCCGGGGCCGCTCGCGCCGGCCGAGTACGAGCTGGTCAAGACGCACGCCGAGCGTGGCTACGAGACGCTGCGCCACATCGAGTTTCCGTGGCCGGTGGCCGAGGTCGTGCGCCAGCACCACGAGCGCATGGACGGATCCGGGTATCCGCGCGGGCTCAAGGCGGAGGAGATCCTGCTCGAATCGCGGATCGTCGCGGTCGCCGACGCTGTCGAGGCGATGCTCTCGCCAAGACCTCAGCGTGCGGCACTGACCACGGCCGACTGCATCGAAGAACTCCAGTCGCGGGCCGGACGGCGTTACGATGCGCGTGTGGTCAAGGCCTGCGTCAAGTTGCTCCGGGAACGAGAGGATCACCAGGCCGGTGAAGCCCTGCGCAGCAGGATCGCCTGAGCCGGCGGGATGCAGCTCGAGTTCTTCGGTGCGGCCGGTGAGGTAACCGGCTCCTGCCACGTGCTGCGCGTCGGCCGCAGCACGGTGCTGCTCGACTGTGGCCTGATACAGGGCGGAGCGACCCCGCACGAGCGCAACCGCGCACCGTTCCCGTTCGAGCCCGGGTCCGTCGATGCGGTGGTGCTGAGCCATGCGCACGTGGACCACTGCGGACGACTGCCGCTGCTGCGGCAGCGGGGGTTTCGCGGGCCGATCTACGCCACCGCGGCGACCCGCGACCTCGCACGGATCCTGCTGGCCGACAGCGCGAAGCTCGCCGAACGCGACGCCGAGCGGGAAAACCGTCGTCGGGCGCGCAACGGCGACGAGCGGCGCATCGAGCCCCTCTATTCGACCGAGGACGCGGAGGCGACGCTGCGCCAGTTCCGCACGGTTCCCTATGGCCGTGCTGTTGCCGTGTGCGATGGCGTGGCGCTGAGGTTTCGCGATGCCGGCCACATTCTCGGCTCGGCAAGCGTCTGGCTGGACCTGACCGAGGGCGACCTCGAGCGCAGGCTGGTCTTCAGCGGTGACCTCGGCCAGTACGACTCGCCGATCCTTCGCGATCCGGAGCCGGGCGAAGGGGCGGACCTCGTGCTGATGGAGAGCACCTACGGCGACCGCATGCATCGCGAACGCGAACAGACGCTGGTCGAATTCGGGGAGATCATCGAGGCGGCTCGCCGCAGCGGCGGCAACGTGCTGATCCCGGCGTTCGCGGTCGGGCGCAGCCAGGAGCTGCTCTACGAACTCGGCACGCATTTCGAGGCGTGGGCTCTCGACGACTGGCAGATCTTCCTCGACAGCCCGATGGCCATCGAGGCGACCGGCGTGTACTGGGAGCATGCCGACCTCTACGACGAGGAGGCGGCCCACTTCCGCAGGCGTGCGCACAGCCTGCCACCGCTGCCGAACCTGAAGCTCTGCCGCACGGCCGAGGAGTCGATGGCCGTCAACCGCATCAGGCAGGGCGCGATCGTCATCGCCGGAAGCGGCATGTGTACCGGCGGGCGGATCGTGCATCACCTCAAGCACAATCTCGAGCGTCCCGAGTGCCACCTGGTCTTCACGGGCTTCCAGGCGCAAGGCACGCTCGGGCGGGCGCTGGTGGACGGCCGCGAGTCGGTGCGCATTCACGGCAGCAAGCTGGACGTGGCGATGCGCGTGCACACGCTCGGCGGTTTCTCGGCGCACGGCGACCAGGCGGACCTGCTGCGCTGGTACGAGGGCGTGGGTGGCCGACCGCCCGTGTGGCTCGTGCATGGCGAGAACGCGGCCTCCGCCGGCCTGCGCGAGGCGTTGCTCGAGCGGGGCATCGAGGTGGAGATCGCCGAGCGCGGCCGGCACCTGGACCTCGGCGCGGCGTCTTGAGCCAGGAGCCGATCCCGCCGCAACACGCTGCTCGCGGCCGCTCGCGGGAGCAGGGCTGGCTCGCGCGGCTCGCTCGGCTGCTGAACGCGAGGCCGCAGGAATTCGGCGGCATGATCGCCGCGTTCCTCTGCGCGTTCTGCATGTTCTCGAGCTACTCGATCCTCAGGCCGATTCGCGAGACGATGGGCATCACCTCGGGCGTCTCGACGCTGCCGGCGTTGTTCTGGGGCACGTTCCTCGCGATGCTGGCGGTCCAGCCGGTCTACGGCTGGCTCACCTCGCGCTTCCGGCGCTCGACGTTCCTGCCCTGGGTCTACCTGTTCTTCATCCTGAACATCCTGGGCTTCCATGCCTGGTTCAATGCCCAGGCCGACCACACCTGGATCGCGCGCGCCTATTTCATCTGGGTGAGCGTCTTCAACCTGTTCGTCGTCGCGGTCTTCTGGAGCCTGATGGCCGACGTGTTCAGCCGCGACCAGGCCGGCCGCCTGTTCGGCTTCATCGCGGCGGGCATCAGCCTCGGCGGGCTGTTCGGCCCGTTCCTGGGCCAGCGCCTGGTGCAGCCGCTGGGCACGATCAACCTGCTGCTCGTCTCCGCCTTCCTGCTCGCGGCATCGCTAGCGTTCCTGCTGCGGGTACTGCGCTGGCACCGCCGTCACGGCGAGAACGTCGCGGCGGGCGCCGACCGGGATGCGCGCCTCGGCGGGACGGCGCTGGCCGCGTTCCGCCAGGTCGCGAGCTCCCCGTACCTGGCGCTGCTGGCACTGTTCGTGCTGCTGCTGACCTGGGTGTCGACCTTCCTGTACCTCGAGCAGCAGGCCATGGTGGCCGAGGTGTTCGCCGGCCGGGACGAGCGGACACGCTTCTTCAGCACGATCGACTTCTGGGTACAGGCAGGCTCGCTGACGACCCAGCTGCTGCTGTTCGGCCGGCTGTTTCGCTGGCTGGGCCTGCGCACGCTGCTGGTCTCGGTGCCGGTGCTGATGGCCGCCGGCTACGCCGTGCTCGCGCTCTATCCGCAATTCGCCGTGCTGGTCGCGGTCATGATGGTGCGACGCATCGGCGAGTACTCGATCACGCGACCATCGCGCGACACGCTGTACACGGTCGTCTCCCGGGAAGAGCGATACAAGGCCAAGAGCCTGATCGACACGTTCGTCTACAGGGGCGGTGACGCTACCGCCGCGTCGCTGCATGCACTGCTGAAGACGATCGGACTCGGCGTCTCGGGTATCGCCTGGTTCGGCGCCGCGATCGCCGGCGTCTGGGCCGTCGTGGCCTGGAGGCTCGGGACCCGGGGCGCCTCGCTCAGGAGCAGGCTCAGCCCTCCACCTCGAACCGGATCGTGATGTTCGAGCGCTGCTGGACGGGCCTGCCGTTCACGGTCCGGGGGCGAAAACGCCAGGACGCGACCGCTTCGATCGCGGCGCGCTCGAAGACTCCGCCAGGCTGCGAATCGAGGACCAGCACGTCGCCGACCGCCCCGGTCTCCGTCACCGTGAACTCCAGCTCCACCCAGCCCTCGACCCCGTCTCGCAGCGCCCGGGGCGGATAGACGGGATTCGGTGCGTGCAGCCGCTCGAGCTCGCCCAGCGGCCGCAACGGGGCTGCGATCGCAAACGCGCGGGCCGCGGAAGCAGCTGCTGCGGTCTCGGTCTGCACAGGAGCGGGTCGGTCGTCTTCGACGCCCACGGTCGGATGGCCCGAGCTGATCGGTCCACCGAAGCTGCCCGGTCCCTGCATCGGTAGCGCGGGCGAGCCCACGGGTGGAGGCGGAGCGTGCTGCGTCTGTGCCGACAGCAGCGGGTCCGGGCGAACGATGGGTGGCTCGCGGATCTGAAAAGGGGGAGGACGGGCCGGGTCGGCGACTGAGGGAGCTTCCGTGGTGGGCGCAGCGACGACCGGCTCCCGGGCGTTGCCGGCGTTCGCCGGCGCGGTCGCCGGATGCGGCACCGCGACTGGCGGAGTGTCCGCCGCTGGCGCGTCGAGCGCTGGTCGGCGAGGCGCGAGCTCGGCTGCAATCTGCAGCGCCCTTGGATGATCCGGGGTCGCCGCCAGCACGCGATCGACGAGGCGCTGCGCTTGCGCGGCGTCGCCGTCGGCGCGTTGCCCTTCCGCCTGCACGAGGATCGCGGCTATGGTCTTCTCCAGGCCATCCTGCGCTTCCCGGTTGTCGGGCCGGGCGAGCAGCACCGCACGGTAGAGGTCGAGCGCGTTTCTGCCCGGCGGCGACTCGAAGCGCTTCGCTGCCAGCGCGGCGCGTGCACTCGCGAGCACCGGGTCAGCCTGGCGCGGCGCGGCGACGGTCGTCCCGGAGCCGGGCAGGCCGGGTGATCGCGGCTGCGGGACGACGGGCTCGTCCCGCGCGACCAGCAGGACGGCACCGGCAAGCAGCATCGCAATGCCGACGGCGGTCAGCATCCGGAGCGTCCGCCCCTTGCGGGCGCCCAGCCCCCGCCCGAGCGGCAGCAGCGATTCGCCCGGAGGCCCCTGGTTCTGCTCGACGTAGTGGCGGACGGCTGCATTCAGGAACATCCCGGCGCGTTTCGGCGACAAGGGCTTGTGCATGAAGCGGTACACCAGGCCGTCGCTGATGAGCCGCGCGAGCAGGTTTTCGTCGTCCTTGCGGCCGGCGACCAGCGTGACCACGTCCGGGAACTGGTCCCTGATCTGTTCGATCAACGAGCCGGGGTTCGTCGACACAGCAGCCATGTCCACCAGCAGCACTCCGCAGCGGCCGGTCAGCAGCAGGTCGACGGCCTCCTCGGCAGAACGGGCCCGCCAGACGGGATTGCGCTCGCCGACGGCATCCCGGATCGACTGGAACAAGGCGGAGTCGGGTGAGAGGACCACGACATCGACCAGGGCGCCCGAAGCGGGCCGGGTCCCTGTCCTGGTCTGGAGTAGCAGATGCTGCGTGGCCACTGATGCCCCGGGTCTGTCTTGAGTAGCCGGTCCGCTGGGGGCCGCCGGCGTTGGCCCGGTCGGGCCCAGGCCGGGCTTCGAGCTCGAAACCGGATTGCGCACCACGGCCGCGGTGCAGTCCACTGCCGGTCGCGAAAAACCCGAGGCAATTCAAAGTTCCGGACCGATCCGACGCGATCGGGCCGCAAGTCCGGCGCATAGCGGATCTCCGCCGGTGCGCTCGACAGCGTCCACCCACTGATTCATGATCCCCGGCGGGTCCGGAGAAGGCCGGCAGACCGGTCCGGTGCGACGGTTATGGGGGAAGCAATCACCTTCGCTTCGCGGGTGGCCAGCGATCAGCGCGCGGCCCTCGAACGCCTGTTGTTCTTCAACGGCTGCCAGTCCCGCTTTGCGCATGAAATAGCCCACGCGATCGACCGCTACGGCCCTCCAGAAATCCGCGAGCAGGAGGGCTGGCTGCGAGTCAGGGTGGGCGGCCATGGCGACGTGCAGTCGCTGTTCGCGGTCGAGCCCGAGACGGGGCGGCCGATCGGGGTTGCGGTCTACATGCGCGCCGACGTCGAGCACGTGACGGTGCTTCACCTCGGGCTCAGCGAGGAGTACTGCGCGGGCGGTACGCGTGCTGAGGCCCGGTTGCTGCTCCGGCTGATGAAGGAGATCCGCCGCTCCTCGCGGCGGGTCAAGGGCGTGCGCAGGCTGCAAGTCGTCTACGGGGCACAGCGCTCCCGCGCGCTGCTCTGATTCAGCGCTGCTCGCCGAGCAGGTCGGCGATCATCAGCCTGAGGACCGCCATCTGCGCGCCGCGCTGCAGCGCGTAATCCTCGCCCTCGTAGCCCCACCAGTCCCAGCAGCCGTTGGGGTTCAGCGGCTGGTAGCTCGGCGCGACCTGCGGGAACAGCAGCACGATGGAGTTCGCCGCGGCGACCTCCAGGTATCCTGCCGATTCGACGAATTCGCGGCCGATCTCGGTCACCCCCTGTTTGCAGCCATGGAAGACCACGTGCAGGCGGCAGTGCGCGCGGGCCCCGGGCCCGCAGTCTTCGGGCACGAACAGCCACCCGTGCTCCGCGAACGCGCGGCTCGCCGCGGCTTCGAAATAGGGCCTCTGATCGAACTCGCGCAGGTCCCGGAAGAGGTCGTTCCCGCCGGCCGACTGCAGCGGGCCGTACAATTGCTCGAGCAACGCTCGAGCGGCGTCGAAGCCACAGTTGCCCAGGAACGGTGACTCCGTCAGCCCGCAGGCGCGGCCTTTGCCGACCGTCGGGAAGGTATGGCCTGTGGCGCTGCGTTCCACGCGCAGCACGTTCTCCGGCCGCACCAGCGCCTCGTAGTACGCCTGCAATGCATCCACGACCGGCGTCGCGACGACTTCGTCGTCAGCGCCATGGAAAATCCAGACCCGGTCGTCAGCCAGGCCGGCGATCGGATCGATCTCCCCGCGCAGGGCAAGGTGACTGGTGATCTCCAGCAACCGGTCGGTCGGAATTCCCTCGCCGTCCTTCATGCAGCGTCCGAGGGCAAGCCGCAGCGAGTTCTCCGCGCAGTAGTACGGCCCAGCCGCCAGTACGCCTGCTCCGCCGACCAGGTCCGAGTAGGCGACGTGAAACTGCGCCGCCATGTAGCCTCCTGAGGAAATGCCGGAGACCGTGACCGATCCGGGATCGATCGCGAGACCCGGCAGGCGCTCAGGTTCGCTCCGCTCGCTGCAGCCAGCGATCGAGAGCAGCAGGGCCAGTGCGGCAGTGTGCGCCCTGCTGCGCCCGTTCACCTGCAGGCGGGGACTTGATTCCTGAGACATCGGGCAAGCATCTCGCAGATTCGTCCTGATAGGCTAGTCGATGATGCGCGGCCGCCGATCCGCGACTTTTCAGCAGCAACGACTCCGGTCCCCGGCAGCCGTCGTCGGACTGGCCGTTCTCGCTGCACTCTGCGTAGCGAGCCTGCTGGCCGTGATGTCGCCGCTCGGGTGGCCGTTCGAGCTGTTCGTGCATTTCCGGCCGCAGTACATGGTCGCGTCGATCCTGGTCGCGATGCTGCTGGCCGGGCTCGGGCGCTGGCGGCCGGCCGCGCTCGCGCTCACGCTGGCCGCGCTCCATGCCTGGCCGGTGGTGCCGAGCTCGCAGGCGGGCGCAGCGCGCGTTGCCTGCGACGGCCCGGCGTTCACGGTCGCCACCGTGAACCTCTGGTTCCGGAACCCGGACCCGGATTCGTTCGTCTCCTGGCTCGCATCCGGGCCTGCGGACCTGGTGATACTGCAGGAGGTCACCGACGAATGGGCCGGTGCTCTCGTCCGCCTGAGCGATGAATACCCCCACCAGTGGCTGCTCCCGCGCCAGGACGCTTACGGCATCGGGGTGATCAGCCGGTACGCGCTCAGCGCAGCGAGCGTCGACCTCGCGGGGGACGGCCTGCCGTCGCTGACCGGCACCGTCGAAATCGGTGACAGCAGGCTGCGTTTCATCGGGCTGCACACCCGCTGGCCATTGCTGCCCGAGCTGGCCCGCAGCCGCGACGCTTCGCTGTTCGGCGCAGCGGACCACGTGCGCGCGGACGATACGCCGGCAGTCCTGCTCGGCGACCTGAACCTCAGTCCCCATGCGCCGCGCTACGAGCAGCTGCTGGACCGAGGAGGACTGCAGGATGTTTTTCCGCGTCGTGCCTGGCACCCGACCTGGATGGCGGGCTTCTGGCCGCTCGCGCTGCGCATCGATCACGTGCTCGTTTCGAGCGGACTGTGCGTCGAGGCGGCGAGCGTCGGGCCGGACGTGGGCTCGGACCATCGGCCCGTGATCTCGCGCTTGAAGCTGCGCTGATCGGCTCAGCCCGGTCCGAGCGTCTCGCCGGTCGGGGCGGCGAATTCCTGGCAGCACTCCAGCAGCCAGGTCCGGAACCGGACGACTTTCGGCAGCGAAAAATGCTCCGGGGGCGCGACCAGGTACCAGGCCCGGCGTTGCTGAACGCTGGGCAGCATCGGCCGGACCAGGCGCCCCGCGGCGAGCTCCGAGGCCACCAGCGACCACCGTGCCAGCGCCACCCCGGCGCCCTGCTCTACCGCCGCGAGCGCTGCCGAGGAGTCCTCCAGCTGCGGAATCGTCTCGGCGCGGGTCGTATCTCCGCCCACCCGTCTCAACCAGTCGACCCAGGGCTCCGAGCGGCTGTGGATCAACGGGTAGCGCGTGAAATCAGACAGCGTCTCGATGGGGCCGAGTTGCGCCAGCAGCGCAGGACTGCAGACGGGGAAGACCCATTCATCGAGCAGGCGCTCGGCCTTGAGGCCCGGCCAGGGGCCGAGGCCGTAAATGATGGCTGCGTGGAAATCATCGCGGCTGAAATCGAGCGCCGCCCGGGGCGGGCCGAAGCGCACCTCGATCTCCGGGTGACGGCGGGTGAACTCGCCCAGGCGGGGCAGCAGCCAGCGCTGCAGGAACTCGTTCGGCACGCTCAGGTTCAGCAGGCCGCCGACCCGCTCCCGGCGCAGCCGGTCCACGGCGCGGCGCAGCTCTTCGAGTCCCCGGGCGACGCCCGGCAGCAGCTCCGCCCCCTCCTGCGTGAGCGCGACGGCACGCGTGTGCCGGCGGAAGAGCGGAACCCCGATATCCGCTTCCAGCGCCTTGACCTGGGCGCTGACGGCCGCCGTCGTGACACCGAGTTCCTTCGCAGCCGCAGTGAAGCTCAAGTGGGTCGCGACCGCTTCGAATACCCGCAGGGCATTGAGCGGCAGGCGATCCTGCTGGCCGGCCATGGCACGCGCCTCGTGTAAACAATTCGTTAACAATAAGGTGAAATCTACCTGTCATCAAGCTGTCCGTGTCGTGGCTTGTCCAGTCAAACTGAAGAAACCAGCCTGCGATGTCAGCCTGAAACCGGCCTTGAGCAGTGGACGAAATGTAGCGTTGAGGGAGATCAAATCATGCCTGTCAGTCGCCTGGTCGGCGCCGCCTCGAGCCTGCTCATGCTCATCGCCTGCACCTCAGCTCCGTCGATTCCCACGGCCAGCGACGTGGATCTCGATCGCTTCATGGGCGACTGGTACGTGATCGCGAACATTCCAACCTTCCTCGAGGAGGGGGCGCACAACGCCGTCGAGTCCTACCGGCTGGACCAGGACGGCAGCATCGCGACGACGTTCACCTTTCGCCAGGACGCATTCGACGGCCCCGAGAAAGTCATGCGTCCCCGGGGGTTCGTCCGGGACCAGGAATCCAACGCCGTGTGGGGCATGCAGTTCGTATGGCCGATAAAGGCCGAATACCTGATCGCATACGTGGACCCCGAATACACCGAGACGATCATCGCGCGCAGCGCGCTCGACTACGTCTGGATCATGGCGCGGGAGCCCGAGATTTCCGAGGCGGACTACGCGAGGCTCGCGCAGCGCGTGGCCGATCTCGGTTACGATGTGAGCAAGTTGCAGAGGGTTCCGCAGCGCTGGTGATGCTTGCTGCGGCGCATCCGTCAGCGAGCCGCCAGTTCCGGCGGCGCATCTCCGGCCAGTCGGCCGGTCAGACCCAGGAGGCCAATCATGTCCGTCGCGAAAATCACAGAGATCACTGCCACGTCGAAGAAGAGCTTTGCCGATGCGGTCGAAAGCGGCGTCAAGCGGGCCAGCAAGACGATCCACGGCATCACCGGAGCGTGGGTCGCCGACCAGGAAGTGGCCGTCAAGGCTGGCAAGGTGACCGAGTACAAGGTCAGGTTGAAGCTGACCTTCGTGCTGGACGACAAGTCTTGAGCCAGTCGCGGGACGTCAGAGCCGGGGTGCCGATCCGATGAGGTTCAGGCAGGGCGTGGTCGCGGCGGCGGGCTGCCTGTTGATCGCCGGCGCATTCGCCGGGGAGAAGTCGCCGACGAGCATTTCTGCCGAGGCGCTGAGCGAGCGCCAGTCGCAGGCGGTCTCGGCGGCTTTCGTGCTCGACGTGCGCAGTCCCGAGGAATACGCGACAGGCCACGTTCCAGGCGCGGTCAACATTCCGTTCGACCAGGTGGCCGGCAGGCTCGCCGAGATCCCGAAGGACCAGGACCTGGTGCTCTACTGCCGCAGCGGCCGACGCGCCAGGATCGCGGCCGACGTGCTGCTGGCGAACGGCTACGCTGCCCCGTCACTGCTCGAAGGCGACATGGCGGCCTGGCAGCGGGCCGACCTGCCGGTCGAGCGCCCCGTGGACCCGGCGGCCTGCGTCGCTGCGCTGCAGGCCGCGCAGGGCGCAGCCGAGGCCTGCGCTCCGCCGGCTATTCGCTGAGGGCCACGCTCAGGAGCCGAGCGCCTGGTCGAGGTCGCGGACCAGGTCGTCGGCGTTCTCGAGCCCGACCGACAGCCTGATCAGGTTGGGCGGTGTAGTCGTGAGCGGCCCTTCGACGGAAGCGCGGTGCTCGATCAGGCTCTCCACGCCTCCGAGGCTGGTTGCCCGCGTGAAGATCGTGGTCCTGGCGACGACGGCGAGCGCCGCCGCGGCATCTCCCGGTACCTGGAAGGAAACCACCCCGCCGTAGCCGCCGTTCATCTGCCGCGCTGCGAGCTCGTGCCCCGGGTGCGACTCGAGGCCGGGATAGTGGACCGCGAGCACGCGCGGGTCTGCGGCGAGGAAGCGCGCCAGCGCCAGCGCATTCGCGGCCTGGCCGCGCACCCGGCAGGGCAGCGTCGCCAGGCTGCGCAGCAGCAGCCAGCAGTCGAACGGAGAAGGTATCCCGCCCCCGGACGACTGGAACTCCCGCAGCCTTGCGAGCGGCGGCCCCGCGTCGCGCAGCACCACGACGCCGCCGAGCATGTCGCTGTGTCCTCCGAGGTACTTGGTCGAGCTGTGCATGACGAGGTCCGCGCCGAGCTCGAGCGGACGCTGCAGCACCGGGCTGGCGAAGGTGTTGTCGCAGGCGAGCAGGGCGCCCTGCGCGTGGGCGAGGTCCGCAATGGCCGCGACGTCGCTGATCCGCAGCAGCGGGTTCGAGGGCGTTTCCAGCCAGAGCAGCGATGCACCGGCCCCCAGGGCTCGATCCACTTCGGCCAGGTCGGTCATGTCCACGAAGTCGCTGCGAATGCCGAAGCGTGGCAGCAGTTCCCGCAGCTGCGCTGCGGTACCGTGATAGCAGTCCTCGGAACACAGGATGCGGCCGCCGGGTGCCGCGAGACTGAACACGGCCAGCGAGGCGGCCGAGCCGGAGGCGAAGGCCACTGCCTGGGTCCCGGACTCCAGTGCCGCGACCGCCCGTTCGAGCGAGGCGCGGTTCGGATTGTCCGCTCGCGCATAGCTGAAACCGTGGGGATATCCGCCCTCGGTCGACCGCTCGAAGGTGGTCGAGAGGTGGATCGGTTCGCGCACGGCGCCGGTCGCAGCGTCGACCGCACGCCCGGCGTGAATCGCAAGGGTTTCTATCTTCATTGTGGTGGCTCGTACTCCTGCAGGCCCACGACCAGCATGCCCGGACCGCCGTGGGCGCCCAGCGCGCTGCCGAGCGGCAGCAGCCGAGCATAGGCCACATTCGGCCCGCTCAGGCGATCCAGCAGCCACTGTCCATCGCCTTCGCAGTTCGCGTGACCCACGAGCAGGCGGTAGCGGCGATCCTCGTCCATCCGCCGCAGCACGAACGCGGCGAACTTCTCCTTCAGGCGTCGTCGTCCGAACAGCACGCCGCCGGCCGTCACGCGGCCCTGCGAGTCGTTGTGCAGGACCGGCATCAGCCGCAGCGCATCGGCGACGTTCTTGATCCAGCGCGGAACCCGTCCCCCGCGCACCGCATACTCGAGCGATCCCGCCAGGCCGAAGGTCCGCGTCCTGGGCAGGATCGCGCGGGTCGCCGCGGCGATCTGCTCGCCGTCCATCCCGGCCCTGGCACACTCCGCCGCGAACATCGCGACCAGTCCCTGGCCCAGCGAGGCGTTCATGCTGTCGATCACGGTCACCTGGCCGTGGGTGCGGGTTCGGGTTGCGGCCGTCTCGGCGGCCGCGCAGGTGCCGCTGACCCTCCGGGTCAGGTTCACCGATATCACCGACGCGTAATGCGAGCCGAGAAACTCGAACTGCCGGCGGAAGTCTCCGGGCGGCGGCTGGGACGTCGTCGGCGGCTCCGGATTGGCCTGGATCTCCTCGAAGAACTCCTCCGGCGTGATGCCGATCTTGTCCAGGTAGCTCCGCTCGCCGAAATGGACGCGCAGCGGCACGATGTGGATGTCGAGGCGATCGAGCTCCTCTTCGGGAATGTCCGCCGCGGAATCGGTGACGACCGCCACTCGTCGGGTGCCTGCGTGCGCCGAGTGCTGCTGGCGCAGCATGTCGTCGGCCTTCTCGTTGGACACCTGGCCGAACCGGGCCGCGATGCGGAACACCTCGGCTGGGTCGTTGGCGTGCACGTGGATCCGCACCTTGTGCTGCAGTCCCGCGATGACCAGGCTGCTGCCAATCGGCGCGAGCGCCTCGCGCAGGCGGCGCCGGTCGACCCGGTCCGAGAGGACGATGCATTCCGTGCAGTAGCGGTGCTCGAGGTCCTGCTCCTCTCCTGCCGTGGCTTCCGCGGTCGAGTCGATCACCAGCGGCACTGGTTCAACCGGATCGTCCTCCGATCCGCTCTCGAGGTACTCGAGCATGCCGGAAACCAGCTCGAAGAAGCCCAATGCCCCTGCGTCCACGACGTTCGCGCGCCGCAGCGCCTCGAGCTGCTGCGTGGTCCGTCGTACCGACAGCTGGGCCGCCGCCACGCCGCGTCGCAGCAGCGCCCGGAAATCCTGCGCGCCCTCCACCGAGCTCTCCTGCAGCGCCCGGGCGAAATCGGTCAGCACGCTCAGGATCGTGCCCTCGCGCGGGTCGCTGAGGCTCTCCCTCGCATAGGAGGCGCCGCCCGCGACGCCTTCCACGAAGTCGCGCGGGCTCAGCCGACCGAGATGACCCAGCCTGTCGCAGAGCCCGAGGAAGAACTGCGCGAGGATCGCGCCGGAGTTGCCACGCGCCCCGTCGAGCGCGGCGTCCGCGACTCGTGTCAGCGTCTGCCCGGCGTGGCGGTCGGGCCAGCGCTTGAGCGTGCCGAGGACCGAGCTCATGGTCAGCGCGAGGTTGGTGCCGGTGTCGCCGTCGGGCACCGGGAACACGTTGATCTTGTTCAGGTGTTCCTGGCGCAACAGGACGCGATGAATGCCCGCCTTGAGCGCGTGGTTGAGACGGATTCCGTCGAGTCCGTCGACGATCGCGACTCGGGAACTCAAGGCGGGATCCCTCAGTCGCGCGGCAGCAGGAAACGACTGCCGCGCAGGCTGAGGACGACTCCGTCGCTCCTGATCTGCTCCACGCGCGGGCCCTCGGCGAGGTTGTCGCCTTCGCGGTACTTGTGCGAGTTTATGAAGACGAAGCGTTGTGCGGCGTCGTTCGCATACACGTGCAGCTCGAGCTGCAGCTCCGGCAGTCCGCTCGGGGCCATGATCTCGTCGGCGGTGGGCAGGTCGGCAGCGGCCCTGCGGGACGTCGGCAGGCCCGCGGCGGTCACCGGATCGGCCTCGGGCAGCGACTGGTAGATCACGCTGCCGCCGCGGCCTGGCGCGGCACTCACGGCGGGCGGGCCCGCGGGCGGAGCCGCGGCACTGCGCTGCAGGTCCCGGTCGATCCGGGGTTCGCGCGCGGCGACTTCGTCCTCGAGCGGATTGCGTCCGGGGCCTGTCGCCGGCCGCGACTGCGCGGGTCGCATCATCGGTGATGGCTCGGCGGGCACGGGCCGGGTCCGGGTGACCGAGGTCCGCTCGGGGACTTCGCGCGCGGGCCCGGATGTCGGCGGCGCCGCCGGGACCGCGGGCTCGGGTGGCTTGTCACGCGACATGTGCAGCAGCAGGAAACCGAAAGCGAACAGGTTCACGACCAGCAGTGCGATGACGCCGGTGGCCCAGAAGTTCTTCCCCTTGCGGGCCGGCGCCACGGCCGTTTCGGCCAGCGTCGGGCCGGTCTGGCGATGGCGCTCGTGCTCGGATTTTCGCAGCGCGTCGAGGATGAAGGACATGCTGGTTCAGCCCCTGGCCGCCTCGTCCACGATCGTCGGCGAGCCGGTGGCGTTCAGTACCGTGTCCAGGACGATCTGGGTCTGCACGCCCGCGATGCCGTCCACCGCCAGACGATGCTGCCGCTGGAAATCCTGCACCCGCCTGGTGAGGTCCTCGTCGTACACGTCGCTCGCGACCGACGCGGGCGCGAGACCTGCCGCCAGCTGCAGGCTCTCGCGCAGCCAGCGCACGTCCTCGCCGCGCATGCCCGGGCCCAGCGCCTTGACGACGGCGATCGGCGGGCGCCAGAGCAGCAGGAAATCGCCGAACCAGTAACGCGAGAGATCGGTGATGGACAGGTCGATCCGGTCCGCGCCCAGCTCGATCGTTGCCGTTTCGTCGTCCAGCCCGGCCAGTACGACCTGGTGCGTGCGTCCGACGTCGTCGGTCAGCGTCAGGATGGCAGGGCGGTTCAGGGTCCGCAGCTGCGCCCAGGACCCCTTCTGGAACAGGCATTCCAGGCCCTGGCCGACGGCCTGTTCGCAGCCGCGCCCGAGCCCCGGGTCGTAGCTGGCTCCCCACAAGGCGAACAAGGTTCCGAGCGCGGCCTCGGTAGTCGTCTCGTTGGCCCGGTGCACCAGCAGGTGCTCGATTGCCGGAGGGGTGGGCGCGAGGACCGGCTCGGCAGGCTCCGCTTGCGGCGCGGCCGTCGCGACCCGCGTCGGCGTCTCGGCTGTATCCGCCGGCTCGACGTTGGCAATCGTTGCCGCGGGCCCGGCCGGCCGGTCGCGATTCAGCGACCAAAGCCCGAATCCGACCAGCGCCAGCGCCGCAGCGAGCGCTGCGCCGGTTCCCCACTTGAGCCAGGGCGCGGGTACCGGACGGCCATACACTTCCGACGCGGCCTGGCGGATCAGTCCCGCGCCTATGCGATGATCCTCGCGCGTGAACGCGCCGAGCAGCGCGCGGTCGCAGATCACGTTGATCACGCGGGGAATGCCGCCGCTCAGCCGGTGCACCTCACGAAGCGCGGCGTGCGAGAAGGCCTCGGCCGTGGCGCCTGCGACCCGCATCCGATGCTTCACGTAGCCGGCGGATTCTTCCGCTGACAGTGGGTTCAGGTGGTACCGCCCGGTGATGCGCTGCGCCAGCTGCCGCAGGTCGGGCTGGTCGAGCAAGGCCCTGAGTTCCGGCTGCCCGATCAGGATGATCTGCAGCAGTTTCGTGGTGGCGGTCTCGAGGTTCGTCAGCAGTCGGACCTGCTCGAGCGTCTGGGGACTGAGGTTCTGCGCCTCGTCCACGATCAGCACGACACGGCGCCCGCGCGCATGCGATTCGAGCAGGTGGCGGCCGAGCAGGTCCATCAGCGTCTTGGTGCTGCCACGACCCGCCTCCGGCACCTGGATGTGGAGTTCCTCGCAGATCGTGAGCAGGAACTCCGCCGGCGTGATGCGCGGGTTCAGGATCAGCGCCACGTCCGCGTGGGACGGCAGCTGCTCGAGCAGGCTGCGGATGATCGTGGTCTTCCCGGTGCCCACCTCGCCGGTCAGCTGCACGAATCCGCCCGCCTCGTTGATGCCGTAGAGCAGGTGCGCGAGCGCCTCCGCATGCCGCTCACTCAGGTAGAGGTAGCGGGGATCCGGCGTGATGGCGAAGGGCTTTTCCTGGAGCCCGAAAAAACTCGTGTACATCTGGGTTTGGGGCCGTTTCCGGCGCCTTGGCGGTCCACAATGATGCCTGCCCGGGTGCGGTATGACTAGCGCCGGTGGGGTCCCGTGCCCGGGGATCGGGCGCGGCGCACGGGTCGCTGCCGCAGCCCCTCAGCGGCGACGTCCTTGGGCCGGCTGCGCGGTCGGCGCGGCGAGCGTGCTCGCCCTGGCGACAGCGACCCGGCCGAAGCGTTCGCGGATCCGGTCGACCGCCGCGTCGAGTTCCCGGTTCCTGGTCGTCTGCGCCGCGGTGAACAGCTCGAGCTGGGACGCAGGCGCGAGTCCGCTCACGCCCACGCCGAGCAGCCGCAGCGCCGCGCCCGGCTCGGCCGCACGCCATGAGTCGAACAGCTCGAGCGCCAGTGCCGTCAGCACCTGCGTCTCCTGGGTCGGCGGCTCGAAATGCCTCTGCCGCGTGCAGGTGACGAAGTCGCTGCGGCGGATCTTGACCACCACGCAGCTTGCCGTGAGCCCCTTCGCGCGCAGTCGCGCGCTCGTCCTGTCGGCGAGGTGCACGAGCTCCGAGCGCAGTCGCGCAGGCTCGGCGATGTCCGCATCGAAGGTCTCCTCTGCGCTGATCTGCTTCTCGTCCCGGTCCGGCCGGACGGGTCGCTCGTCGATGCCCGCTGCGCGCTGCCGGACGAGTTCGGCATGGCGACCGAACACGGTCCGCAGCTTCGCAACTTCCGCAAGCCGCAGCTGGCCGAGCGTGCGAATGCCGAGCGCCTCGACCTTCGCCGCGGTCTTCGCGCCGAGCCCGAACAGCCTGCGGATCGGCAGCGGGTCGAGCACCGCCTTGACCTCGGCGGCGCGCACCACGACGAGCCCGTCCGGCTTCTCAAGGTCGGAGGCGATCTTGGCCACGAGCTTGTTCGGTGCGACGCCGACCGATGCTGCAAGCCCGGTCCGCTCGCGCACGAGACGCTTGACCTCCCGGGCGACCCGTTCCCCGTCGCCGTTCAGCTTCGCGCTCGCCGTGACATCGAGGAAGGCCTCGTCCAGTGACAGTCCCTGCACGAGCGGCGTGAACTCGCTGAAGATTGCGAAGATCTGGCGCGAAACCGCCTCGTAGTGCGCCATGCGCGGCCGGACGCAGATCGCCTGCGGGCAGCGGCGCAGGGCTTCGCGCACCGGCATGGCCGAGCGCACGCCGAAGCTGCGCACCTCGTAGCTCGCGGCCGCAACGACACCCCTTGCGCCTGTGCCGCCCACGATCACGGGGCGGTCCCGCAGCGACGCATCGTCACGCTGCTCGATGGATGCGTAGAAAGCATCCATGTCCACGTGCAGGATCACCCGCCCATCCATCGCTGCTCCGAAGCCGCGCGAGTCCAGGTCGCCTGACGATGCTAGCACCGCGGGTGGCCCGGCCGCCCGCGCCGCCCGCCTCATCCGGTTTGAGTCGGGCTGCGAACCGGCGAATAATGATCGTTTCACGACGCGGTCTGCCGCGCCGACCCCCCGAGATTCACAGGAGAGACCTCATGTCCCACCACATCGAACTGCCCCCGTTGCCCTATGCGCCCGATGCGCTCGCACCGGTGATCTCGGCCCAGACCATGTCCTTCCATTACGGCAAGCACCACAAGGCCTATGTCGACAACCTGAACAAGCTGGTCGCAGGAACCGAGCATGCGGATACACCGCTCGAGAAACTGATCGCCGCGGTCGCCGGCAAGGCCGACAAGGCCGGCATGTTCAACAACGCCGCGCAGGTCTGGAACCACACCTTCTTCTGGAACAGCATGAAGCCTGGCGGCGGCGGCGCGCCGACCGGTGCGATCGCGAAGGCGATCGACGGTGCATTCGGCAGCTACGAGAACTTCAAGAAGGAGTTCACGAACGCCGCAGTGACCCAGTTCGGCAGCGGCTGGGCCTGGCTGGTCGCGGACAAGGGCGCCGTCAAGCTCGTCAAGACGCCCAATGCCGAAACGCCGCTCACGCAGGGCGTCACGCCGCTGCTGACGATCGACGTCTGGGAGCATGCGTACTACCTGGATTACCAGAACCGCAGGCCCGATTTCGTCGCGGCGGTGATCGACAAGCTGATCAACTGGGAGTTCGCGAACGCGAACCTGGCCCGGGCCGCTTGAGAGGGATTCAGAGCGTCAGCGCGGTGTACAGCAGCAGCCCGATGGCCGTGAGGCTCAGGCAGACCACATAGGCTATGACGAGCACCGCGTATTTGGCCGACGTGATGATCGGCCCCTGCCCGTACACCCTGCGCATCGCCCGGTACAGGTAGACCGGCAGGTAGATGACGAAAACCGCCATCAGCAGGCCCTCGGCAGCGGAGACTCCCTTGCCGAGGGCCGTTTCGGCGGTTGCGCTCCGCAGCAGCTGCAGCAGCAGGATCGCGAGGCCGCCCAGGAAGAAGAACGCGTGGAAGTGAACCACGAACAGCAGGTGCTCGACGTAGTAACGCCCTGAGCCGATGTACAGCACGTACATGACCGCCGCGATCAGTGGCAGGAAGATGAACATCATCTTCGGGATGTTCTCGAACATCGCGCGGCCGAAGCTCGGCGAGTCGGCGACGATCTTGCGGCAGGCTTCCCTGAGGAGCGGCTCATAACGCTGGAGCCCCGGGCTCATCTCGAGTCTCAGGCTGTTTTCGCCGCAGGGGTCCTTCAGCGTCTTCTTGACCGGCTCTAGCTGCTCGGGCGTCAGCGAGCCGAGCTTGCCCATGAATTCGCTGCGAGCCTGCTCGCGCTCGGACTCCGGCAGCCGTTTCACGATGGCGTCGATCACGGCCACCATCTCGGCGTCGAGCTCAGGTGGAGCTGCTCCAGCTGCGGGCCCGGGCGGGGTCGCCGGTTGCGTGGCGTCCGGTGCAGGCTTGTCGGTCTTTTCAGCAGCAGACGGTGCCTCGCCGTCCCGTGTACCGAGCTGCAGGTTCAGGTTCGCGTCGCCCGTCTCGTCCACGTCGAAGCGCATGCCCGAGCCCGGGTCCGTGCCCAGGTTGGCGAGCAGGAAGAAGCCGACGCTCAGGATCAGGTACATCCGGAACGGCGGCGTGTAGTGCATGCGCCGACCGCGCAGGAAGTCCGCCGTCAGCAGTCCCGGCCGGAACGCAAGCGGTCGCAACGTGCGCCACACCCTCGAGTCCCACTCGAACAGGTCGCCGAACAGGTCCTTGAGCAGTCCCCAGAGCGAGAGGACCCGTACCCGGGCGCGCTGGCCGCAGTGCGAGCAGTGCTGGCCGGTCAGCACCTCGCCGCAGTTGAGGCAGTTCTCCGTCGAGAACTGGCCACGGATGAACTCCTCGCGGGAAGCCAGGGTTCGCTGTTCGAGAGAGATGCGGCCGCCAAAGCGCTCGGTTCCCAGCGCGTCCATCCGGGCCGCGTGATTGCGCAGGTAATCATCCAGGGCCGCGCGGTCGTGTAGCCGGTACCGGACGATCCGGCGGATCTGCCCGGGCGAGCCTGCGTCGGCCGTGAGTATCTCGGCCGAAAGGAAGCCGTCGAACTGCAGGACGTCGGCGACATGGTCCCGAAGCCAGGTGTCGAAGGACTGCTCGATTGCGGCGTCCGCCTCGAGTTCGACCTCGTAGGTGACACCGGGGGAGCCTGGCAGCGCGTCGCTCACGCGCGCAGCTTAACAAAGGGGACTGCCCGGGGGCGGCGCGCCTCGGGGCCGCCCCGGGAGTCCTCGATTGCGACCGGGAGCCGTCAGGCGATGTGACGCAGCGGTCGGGCGCCTTCCTCGACCTGCACGCCAGCCATCAGCTCTTCGGTCGTGAAATCATCCACGTGGACCAGCTCCATCACCTTCTGGTCGTAGTCGCGGAGCAGCGCAGCTTCATCGGCGCTCAGAATCCCGGCGGCCAGGCCCTGCTCGATCTGCCCGGGCAGATCGAGCGCAGTGACGCGACCCGTCTTCACGCCGTCGACGCGCAGTCGCTTCTCGATCGGCGCAGCCCGGACGGAAAGCTCGAGCGCCTGCTGCAGCAGGCCGATCGGGTTGCTCGGCTCCACCGTCTTGTAGATGCCGTCGGCAAGCCGCTCGCGCGACTCGGAAGGCACCATCAGCTGCTCGACGATCTTGCGACCGAGACGGTCGCTGGGCGCGAAATAAGTTCGCCCGCGCGGAAAGATCACCAGGCGCATCAGCGCGGCCAGCCAGCGATTCGGGAAGTTGCGCAGGAATCCGTGCAACTGCTCCTGCGCCGTGTACAGCAGCGTACGGCAACTCCATTCGACCAGCGGCAGGTCCGCTTCCTGTCGTCCCTGGTTCTCGTAGTGCTTCAGCACCATCGACGCGAGGTACAGCGACGACAGCACGTCACCGAGTCGCGCCGAGAGATGCTCCTTCTGCTTCAGGTAGCCACCGAGCGTGAGCATCGCGACGTCGGTCGCGAACGCGAAGCGGGCGCTGAAGCTGTTGATGTGCTGGTAGTAACGCCGTGTTGCGGTCGATTCCGGCGTGCTGCTGAACCGTGCCAGCGTGGCGCCGGTCACCAGCGAGCGCGCTGCATTGGAGAGCGTGTAGCCGACGTGCCCGAACAGGGCCTCGTCGAACTCGCGCAGGCTCTTCGCCTTGTCCTTCTCGCGCGCCGCGTTCATTTCCTTCAGCACGTAGGGATGGCAGCGGATCGCACCCTGGCCGAGGATCATCAGGCTGCGCGTCAGGATGTTGGCGCCCTCCACGGTGATCGCGACCGGGATGACCTGGTATCCGCGTCCGAGGTAGTTCTTCGGACCCAGGCAGATGCCCTTGCCGCCCTGCACGTCCATCGCGTCGTTGGCGACCTTGCGACCGAGCTCGGTGCAGTGGTACTTGAGCATCGCGGCCGGCACCGCCGGCTTCTCGCCGCCGTCGATCGCGCCGCAGGTGACGGAGCGCGCCGCGTCCATGATGTAGGTGTAGCCCGCCATCCGGGCGATCGCGGCCTCGACGCCCTCGAACTTGCCAACCGGCTGGCTGAACTGCTTGCGGATGCGAGCGTATGCGGCCGTCGCGTAGGTACCGGCCTTCGAGCCGCCGGTCGAATTCGAAGGCAGCGAGATGCAGCGACCGACCGACAGCTGCTCGACCAGCATCCGCCAGCCCTGGCCGGCCATCTTCGGACCGCCGATGATGAACTCCAGCGGCACGAACACGTCCTTGCCGGAAAGCGGTCCGTTCTGGAAGGCGATGTTGAGCGGGAAATGCCGCCGGCCGATGCTCACGCCCGGCGTGTTGCGCGGGATCAGCGCGCAGGTGATGCCGTAGTCGGTCTTCTCTCCGCCCATCAGGCGGTCGGGGTCGTACAGCCGGAAGGCTAGGCCGATCACGGTCGCGACCGGCGCGAGCGTGATGTAGCGCTTCGAGAAATTGAGCTTCAGGCCGATGACTTCCCGGCCTTCGTAGACGCCCCGGCAGACCACGCCCGTGTCCGGGATCGACGCCGCGTCCGAGCCGGCGCGAGGCCCGGTCAGCGCGAAGCAGGGCACTTCATCGCCACGGGCGAGCCGCGGCAGGTAGTGGTCCTTCTGCTGCTCGGTGCCATAGTGCAGCAGCAGCTCCGCGGGTCCGAGGGAGTTCGGCACCGCGACGGTCGAGGAGGCCGTTGCGCTGCGGCTCGCGAGCTTCACGAGCACGCAGGAGTGCGCATAGGCGGAGAAGCCGAGGCCGCCGTACTTCTTCGGGATGATCATCGCGAAGAAGCCCTTCTGCTTCAGGAAGTCCCAGACATGAGGCGGCAGGTCGGCACGGCGGTGGGTGATGTCCCATTCGTCGAGCATCCGGCACAGCTCCTCGCAGGGGCCGTCCAGAAAAGCCTGCTCCTCGGCCGTCAGCGCGGGCGCCTTCGCCGACAGCAGCTTCGGCCAGTCCGGCTTGCCGGTGAACAGCTCCCCGTCCCACCACACCGTGCCTGCCTCGAGCGCCTCGCGTTCCGTGGTCGACATCGAGGGCAGCATGCGACGGTAGACCATCAGGAACGGTTTAGTGACGAAGCGCGTTCGCAGCGCATCGAGGTTCAGCAATGCGAGCAGGCCGAAGCCGATCCACAGCGTGATCAGCCAGGGCAGGCCGGCGCTGCCGAAATAGCTGTAGGCGAGCAGCGCGAGGCCGGCCGCGACGGTCGAACTGGCCAGCGATACGCGCTGGTAGGTCAGGTAGAGCGCGCCGCCGAAAAAGAGCAGTAACCAGAATAAGGTCATCACGAGCAGCAGTCCTCGAGGCGGGCCGGGCCCGGTGTCATGCCCGACTATGCCGAAGTTTGCTGCAGTGCCGCAAGTTCGAATTCTTCAGGCCGGGCACGGACTTCTTTCGCAGCTGACCCGGGATCTGGATGAGCCGTTTCGCTCGCTGTGCTCTTTTGCGATGCAGTAATCCCTGCCATTCAAACAGATAGGGGTCGTTCGCCAGCGTGGCGCCGCCGGGCAGCGTCTCGGGGCTGCCCGGCGCAATGCCGATGTCGGCAAGGCCGCCCGGACCCGATGTCAGAGCAGATCCTTGACGCCGTCGCGCTCCTCGGTCAGTTCCTTGTAGGTTGCATCCATGCGCCCGCGGCTGAAGTCGTTGATCTCGAGACCCTGGACGATCTCGTAGGCGCCGCCACTGCAGGTGACCGGGAAGCCGTAGATCACGCCCTCCGGCACGCCGTAGCTGCCATCGGAGGGAATACCCATGCTGACCCAGTCGCCCTCGGGCGTGCCCTTGACCCAGTCGTGAATGTGGTCGATCGCCGCGGATGCGGCCGAGGCCGCCGAGGATGCGCCGCGGGCCTTGATGATCGCCGCACCACGCTGCTGCACGGTGGGGATGAATTTCTCCCGGTACCAGGCCTCGTCCACCAGCGACAGGGCCGGCTTGCCATCGACGATGACGTGATGCAGGTCAGGGTACTGCGTTGCGGAATGATTGCCCCAGATGATCATCTTGTGGATCTGCGTGACGTGCGTGCCGGCCTTCTCGGCGAGCTGCGAGAGCGCGCGGTTGTGATCGAGGCGGACCATCGCCGTGAAGTTCTTCGGATCGAGGCCCGGGGCGTTCTTCATTGCGATCAGCGAGTTCGTGTTCGCCGGGTTGCCGACCACGAGCACGCGCACCTTGCGGTCCGCCACTGCGTCGAGAGCCTTGCCCTGCGCCGAGAAGATCTGGGCGTTGGCAAGCAGCAGGTCCTTGCGCTCCATGCCGGGACCACGGGGACGGGCGCCCACCAGCAGCGCGACGTTGCAATCCTTGAAAGCGACGTTCGCGTCGTCGGTCGCGACGATCCTGTTCAATGTCGGGAACGCGCAATCGTTCAGTTCCATCACCACGCCCTGCAGTGCGCCGAGCGCCGGCGTGATCTCGAGCAGATGCAGGTTCACGGGCTGGTCCGGGCCGAGCATCTGGCCGGAGGCGACCCGGAAGGCGAGCGCGTAGCCGATCTGGCCCGCCGCGCCCGTGATCGCGACGTTGACAGGAGTCTTCATGAGGGCTCTCCACTGATTATTAGACGTACCCGGATTCGGCCGGGCGGCCACCGGGGTGGGCATATTAGCAGCGGGTACCCCCCCGCCCGCGTAAGGGACTGCCCTGATTCCCGGGGCAGGAAACGGCTTGACAATTGAATACTGTTATAGTTCAACTACAACAGTAGATAACCACGGTAAAAGAGACAGGGACGGGACACAGATGCGCAGCGCAAGCCGTCTAGTGGCGACCATCGTCGCCGCAGTCGTGTGGATTCTCGCCGGGCTGTCGGTCGCGTCGGGACCGCTGGCGACTTCGGCCAGCATTGCGTCGAAACTTGGCGCGACGCCTTCCTGCAGCCTTCACCTCGGCGGCTGAACTGGCTGTCCATCAAGGGTGTTCTGCTACATTACAGCAGCACAGCACCCAAGCCCCGGATTGAATGGATTCGCACTGGAACGACACTCAACCGATCTATCGCCAGCTCCGGGACAAGGTCGTCGAGATGATTCTCGAGGGTCGCCTGTCCGATGGCGATGCGCTGCCGTCCGTGCGCAGCGTCGCGGCGGAGTTCACGCTGAATCCGCTCACCGTGCTGAAGGGGTACCAGCAGCTGGTCGACGAAGGGCTGGTCCAGAAACGGCGCGGGCGCGGCATGTTCGTCACCGAGGGTGCCCGTACGCAGCTGATGCAGGGCGAACGACAGCGCTTCCTCGAAACCGAGTGGCCGCGGGTAAGGGCCACCATCGAGCGGCTCGGGCTGGATCCGGAGGAACTGCTGCTGAGGAAAGGGGATAGGGACTAGGGGTTAGGGGCTAGTGATGCGGAACCATCCCCTAGACCCCTGATCCCTATCCCCTTCTGGCTCCACCTTCGGCGGCAGCAGCTTGTACATCACCGGTGTCACCAGCGGACCGAGCAGCGTCGAGGATATCAATCCGCCGATGATCACGATGGCGAGCGGCGAATAAAGCCCCGACCCCTGGATCGCGAGCGGAATCAGCCCGCCGATCGCCGTGGCCGAGGTGAGCAGGATCGGCAGCACGCGGATTTCTGCCGCGCGGGTCACGGCTTCTTCGAGCGGCACCGATTGCTCGCGCAGCTGGTTCGTGAAATCCACCAGCAGTATCGAGTTCTTGATCTGGATGCCGATCAGCGCCACGAGGCCGATCGTCGCAGTGAACGACAGCGTGTAGCCCGTTGCGAGCAGCGCTACCAGGCCGCCGGCGACGCCGAGCGGGATCACGCCGGCCACGATCAGCATCGAGCGGAAGCTGCCGAACTCGAGCACCAGCACTGCGAGAATTCCGAACACCGCGACCAGCACCGCGGTCCCGATCCCGCCGAAGCTCTCCTGTCGAGCCTCGAGTTCGCCGCCGGCCCGCAGCGTGTAGCCCGGTGGCAGTTCCAGCGCCTCGAGCCGCTCCAGCACGGCCTGCGTGAGCTTGCCGGTGTTGTAGCCGGTCACCGGATGAGCCGTGACGATGACTTCCCGCTCGCGGTCGTGCCTGCGTATCAGGCTCGGTGCCGAGGAGAATTCCGGATTTGCGATCTGTCGCAGCGGCACTGTCCTGCCAGTGGCCGAGGCGACCTCGATCAGGTCGAGCATCTCCAGCGTCGGCCGGCCCTGCATCGGCAGCCGCAGCGTGATCGGGTACTCGTCCCCGTCGGGTTCCCGGAACATGCCTGCATTGAGGCCCGCCACCGCCGCCCGGACGGTGCGATCCGCCTCCACCGGCGCGACGCCGAGCAGCGCAGCCTTCTGCGAATCGATGCCGAGTTCCAGGTCTGTCCGCTGCCTGCGCACGGCATTCTCGATGTCCCGCGTTCCAGGCGTCCGGGCGATGATCTGTTCGGCAGCGTCGGCCAGCCCGCGCAGCGTCTGGAGGTCCGGGCCCTTGATCCCGATCTCGATCGGCGCGTTGATCGGCGGTCCGTTCTGGTAGGACTCTACGATGATCCGTGCGCCCGGGTAGCCTGCGAACACCTCGCGCAGCTCGTCGTACAGCCGGGGACTCTCCCGGGGATCGAACTCCTCGAGCTCGACGAAGACTTCCGCGACGTTCGCGTTGGTCTCTTCCGGGAAGATGTTGTAGTAGACGCGCGGGTTGCCCCGGCCGAGGTTTGCGAACCAGTGCTTGATCTGCGGACGACGCGCGAGCTCCTGCTCGACGTAGCGGAGCGCGCGGTCGGTATCGGCGAGGCTCGCGCCGTCAGGGGTCTCGATGGTGATCCTGAACTGCGGAATGTCGGCGGGCGGGAAGACGCTGAAGCCTATGACCGGCACCAGCGCGAGTGAGCCTGCGACGATGGCCAGCGCGATCAGCAGCGTCTTTATCGGGTGGGCGATGGCCCTGCGCAGCGCCGGCGCGTAATAGCGCTCGATGCCGCCCATCAGGCCGCGCAGGGAGCGGTTGCCCTCGGCATGTGCGCCGTCCGCCTTCAGCACGCGGCTCGCGAGGAAGGGGATCACGGTCAGCGCGACGAACAGCGAGGCGGCCACGGTGTAGAGCACGGCCGCTGGCAGCGAACGGATGAAGAGCCCGGCGCCCTCGGGCAGGAACAGCAGCGGCAGGAACGCGAACAGCAGCGTCACGGTACAGCCGAGCACGGCCTGCGCGATCTGGTCGGTGGCCAGGATCGCCGCGCGGATCCGCGAGTGGCCTTCCCGCAGGTGGCGCGCGATGTTCTCCACCACGACGATCGAGTCGTCCACCAGCAGCCCGAGCGACAGCACGAAGCCTGCAATGGACAGCTGGTTGAGCGAGAACCCCGTGAAATACAGCGCCGACAGGCCGATGGCCAGCGACAGCGGGATCGAGATCATCACCACGACCGCTGCCCGCAGGCCGAGCGGCAGCAGCGTCAGCAATACCAGCGCGATCGCGATCGCGAAGTCGATCCCGAGGCGGTTCAGCCGGTGCCGGACGTTCTGCGACTGGTCGAACCCGCGCTCGAGCGTAACGCCCCGGGGCAGCTGCTGCTCGAAGGACCCGAGCGTCGCATAGATTCCGTCGCGCACCGCGAAGACGTTGACGCCGTCCTTGGCGTTCGCGGTCACGAACACGGCGCGACGGCCGTTGAAGCGACCGGTATAGCGTTCCTCCGTCGTGTCCCAGGACACTTCGGCGATGTCGCGCAGCTTGACGATCCGGCCCTCGCGGCTCGCGACGACGGTTTCGGAGATTTCCTCGAGCGTGTCGTAGCTGCCCGAGGTCTTGAGGTTGAACTTGCGCAGCCCGACGTCCACGGCTCCACCGGGAATCGTCGCATTCTCACCCCGCACCGCAGCCTCGACCTGCCCGAGCGTCACGCGCGCCCGGCCCATGCGCTCGAGATCCACCGCTACGCGGACCTCGGGCTCGGGAAAGGCCCATACCCGGCTCTGGCGGACGCCCGGCACGGTCTCGATCGAGTCGCTCAGTTCTTCGGCGAGTTCCTTCAACTGCCGGTAACTCGCGTCCTCGCTCACCAGCGCGAACTGCACGATGTTGACGAGCCCGGAGCCTGCCTTGCGGACCTCCAGTGCTGCGAGGTCGGCAGGCAGCTCAGGACGGATCCGGTTCACTTCGCGCACGACCTCGTCGTACTTCTCGTCGGCGTCCTGGTCCCAGTGGAACTCGATCTGCAGTACGCCGACGCCGTCCATCGAGCGGCTGTCCATGCGCTTGATCTCGTCGAGCTCGTTGATCGCATCCTCGAGAGGGTCGATGACGAGGCGCTCGATGTCCGCGGGGTCCGCGCCCGGGTAGACGGCGACGACCGTCGGCACGGGCGCGTGGAACTCGGGATCCTCCGAGCGCGGAATGTTCAGGTAGGCGTTCAGGCCCATCGCGATCAGAAGCCCGAACAGCACCAGCGTGAACTGCCAGCGCCTGACGCTGAATTCCCAGATCTTCACGCGGACGACCTCAGCCGCGATCGCCGACGACGCTGACGGAGCGGCCATCGGTGAGCCAGGCCGCTCCGTCCGTGATGACCTGCTCGCCCGGCACGAGGCCGGCGTGCACGATGACCCGCTCGCCGATGATCGGGCCCACGTTTACGCTCTTGCTGCGTGCGACGCCCTGCTCGGGATCGAGCACGAACAGATGGGCCACGGGTCCGTCGGCCTCCACCAGTGCCGTGATGGGCACCGCGACCACGGCGTCGTCGCCGTCACGGCCCGCGAGCGACAGTTCCACCTTTGCGACCAGTCCGCGCACGAAGCGCGCGCGCCCCTGGTCCACGTCGATCTCTACCTCGAAGGTGCCGGTCTGAGGGTCCGCGCTCGATGCTATTTGTGACACCCGGCCGGCGAAACTGCGCCCCGGAAATGCGTCGAAACTGACTTCCGCCGTGTCTCCGACCACGACCCGTACCGCGTCACGGTCCGCCAGCGAGGCGCGCACGACCCAGCCCTGCTCCGTGGCGCCGAGCACCAGGACCGGCTGGCCACCCTGCACCAGTTCGCTTTCCTCGGCCAGCCTCTGCAGCACGACGCCGTCCGCCGGAGCCTCGATGCGGGCGAAGCGCGCGTTGAACTGGGCCGTCCGCAGGCTGGCGCTCGCGACCTTGTAGGCCGTCGTCAGGTCCTCGACCTGCTCCTCGGTCGCTACCTCGTCTGCGCGCAGCTTGCGTGCGCGCTCGAGGTCCCGGCGCGCCTTCTCGACCGCCTCGCTGGCCTGCGCCACGGCCGCGTCGACTTCGGCGCGCTTGAGCACCGCGAGCAGGTCACCGGCCTCCACCCGGTCACCCGCCTCGACCAGGATGCGGTCCACGACGCCGCCGAGCTTGAAGCTGAGCCTCACCTCGTCGCGAGGCGCCAGCACGCCGACGGCTCGCACCTGGTTCCGCAACGGAACCGCCCTGACTTCCTCGGCCCGCACCGGGGCAGGCGGCGCGACCGATTCGGAAGCGGGTGCCGAGGGTCGATCGCAGGCCACGAGCGCGAGGCCGATCAGCATCGACAGCAACAGACGCGGGACTTTCACTGCAGGAACTCCTGTTCCGCGGCGCGGCTGCTGCCGACCGCAAATTCAAGTTCGGCGAGACGGGCGAGAAATTCGGCACGCACCCGGGTCAGGTTGAGCTGTGCGTCGGTCAGCGCCCGGCGCGCATCGATGAATTCGGCCTGGTTGATCTGTCCGAGGTCACGCTTGCGACTCGTGATCCGGAAGGAACCTTCCGCGGCCTCGCTGCGCTTCATTGCGGTCTCGAGCGAGGCATCGGCCACCTGCAGGTTCTCGAGCGCCTGCTGCACGTCGAGCCTGACCTGCTGGGTCGCGAGTTCGCGCGTCGCGCGCAGCTCCTCGGTAAGCGCACGCGCCTCGCGCAGCGCCGCGCGGTCCGCTCCGCCGCGGAAGGTGTTCCAGCGCAGGATCACGGCGGCGAGCACATAGCGCTCGTCCTCGCCGAAGCCGTAGTCCTCGCCCTGGATGCCGGCCTCGGCGCCCAGCGCGAACGTCGGCTTGAAGGCTGCGCGCGCGAGGTCCTGCTGTGCCTCGCCCGCGGCCACGGCGGCGTCCAGGCCGCGAAGCTCTGCGCGCCGCTCGGTGGCGAGGTCCTGCAGCAGCGCGAGGTCCAGCGGCCGGCCGGCGAGTCGCTCGATGAAGCGATTGCGGAACCTGAGCACGGTCTGCTCGTCGATCGTCGCGTCGGGCAGCGCGTCCGCGAGCGGGCGATTGCGCAGCAGGTTCACGTAGCTCTGCGCGATCCGCACACCGCTCTGCGCAGCGATGCGCTGCTGCTCTATTTCGAGCAGGTCGGCCTCGGCGCGGAAGACGAGGTCGCGGGTGACCTTGCCGTTGCGATACAGGCTCTCGTTCGACTGCAGGTTGGTCCGCGCGAGTTCGCGGGTGGCATCCAGCACGGCGACGGTCTGCTGCGTCGCGATCCAGCGGTAGTAGGCCTGCTTGGTGTCCCGTGTGACGCGCGTGCGCAGCGCGGCCAGGGTCGCCTCGACGCGCGCGAGCTCCTGGCGGTTCGCCTCGACCGCGGGAGCGATTCGCGGCGCGTAGATTGGTTGTTCCAGCACGAACTTGGTTTCCTGCTCCTCGGGGCGCAGGAAGTCGACCCGCTGGTTTTCCACCCGGGGGAACTGCGGCGGCCGGCCGCTCTCGATCAGCAGCTCATCCAGTGTCGCGTACACCGGGTTCAGCAGGTCACCGAGCGGCAGGTCGATCGCCCGCCCGCCGTCCGCTACCGAATAGCGTGCGACGAAGTCCAGCACCGGCAGGTAGCGCGCACGGGCCTGGTCCAGCGCGGCCATGCGCTGTTGAACGGTGGCGCCGCCAGCCCGCAGCTCGAGGTTCGCCGCGAGCGCCTCGTCGAGCACTTCCTGCAATGCCTGCTCGATCCGCCCGGGATCGGTCGGCTCGGCCGGCCGGGAACCCTGGGCGAACGAATGGGGCGGAAGGGCGGATGCGGCCGCGGCGAGTGCCAGCAGCGCGAACCGCAGTGACGTCGGTATCCGTGTGCGCATGGCTTGCCTCGGATTGCTGCCGCCGGGCTCAGGGCCGCAGCGATCGCAGCGCCATGTCGAAGGCGTGGCCGATGAACTGCTCGACGGCGATGCCTTCGTGCTCGATCTGGCCAGTCTTGGTCGCCACGATCTGGATCACGCCATGGGTGAATGCCCAGAGCGCGAGCGCGGTGACATACGGGTCACCCAGGTCGGCACGAATCGAGCCGTCTGCGACCCCTTCGTTCAACGACCCGACGATGGTCTCGTGCACCCGGTGACCGGCGTTCGCGCAGGCGACCTCGCTCGAGTCGGTGTTGCTGTCATCCGGGCCGACGTGAGCCTGGTACCGGGCGCAGGCGTCGAAGTAGTGGGGCAGCTCCCGTGCGAACTCGAGGTAGGCTCTGCCGATGGCCTCGACCGCGTCGAGGCCGGTGCCTTTTCCCTGCCGGGCAGCCACGAAGCGTTCTCGAAGCGTGTCCAGCGCCCGCTCGACGAGTCCGAGGTGCAGGTCCGCCTTGTCGCGGAAATATACGTACAGCAACCCACGGCTCAGGCGCGCGCGCCGGGCAACCCTGTCCATCGTGACGGCATCCCAGCCCAGCTCCGCATAGAGCGCTTCGGCAGCGTCCAGGATCTCGACCCGGCGACGATCCCGCTCCTCCTGGCGACGTTCTGCGATGTACGACATGTGCCCGTCCTGGCTGACATTGACATCATGTCAGAAAATAGTCGCATGTGTATTTTTTGTAAAGGCGTCCGTCAAAGGCTGCGCTCCAGCGCCGGATCGTAGCCTCGGCAATTCGCTAAGCAATTGATTAAAAAAGAATTAAAGACGTATCGTCGTCGCGATAGACCGCCTGCATGTCCCCGATAGCGAGGTTCTGTTGGGCCTGCCAGCACCCGACGGGACAATTGATCCCTGAAATTCACGATGAAGGAGAAGCGACATGCACAGCACTCGGATAGACCTGCCGAGGAAGTCCCGGGAGAAGATCGTCGGCCTGATCAACGCGAACCTGGCGGATGCGATCGACCTGCAACTGCAGGCCAAGCATGCTCACTGGAACGTCAAGGGCCCGCAGTTCATCTCGCTGCACGAACTCTTCGACAGCATCGCGAGCTCGCTCGCCGGCCACATCGACGAGATGGCTGAACGGGCTACGGCACTCGGCGGCGTCGCCGAGGGTACGCTGCAGGCGGTCGCCGGACGCAGCAGGCTGGAACCCTATGCGATCGAGATCAGCGAAGGCCGCGCGCACCTCGACGCGCTCGCCGAAGCACTCGCGCGACTGGCGAAGTCGGTTCGCAAGGCGATTGACGAAGCGGCGAAAGCCGGTGATGCCGATACCAGCGACCTGTTCACCGGCGTCTCGCGCGAGCTCGACAAGCAGCTCTGGCTGCTCGAGGCGCACCTGCAGGCCGACCGCTGAGCGGCGGCGGGTGCGGGGCCGGGGTCAGCGCAGTTCCGCGTGCTCGACGACGGCCTCGGCTGCGCGCCTCGCTGCCTCTCGCGCGCCGGCAATGTCCCCGGCACGTGCCAGGGCCACGCCCATCCGCCGCTTGCCATGCACCTCGGGCTTGCCGAAGAGCCTGAGCTGAACGTCCGGTTCAGCCAGCGCCCGATCGAGCGCATGAAAGCGTACGTCGCTGGATTCACCCTGCAGCAGGATTGCTGAGGACGCGGCAGGGCCGAGCTGACGTATCGCCGGTACTGGAAGCCCGAGAATCGCCCGCACGTGCAGTGCGAACTCCGACAGGTCCTGCGAGACCAGCGTGACGAGTCCCGTGTCGTGAGGTCGCGGTGAGACCTCGCTGAACCAGACCTGTTCGCCACGCACGAAGAACTCGACGCCGAAGATCCCTGCGCCGCCCAGCTCGGCGGTCACGGCGGCCGCGATCCGTTGCGCCTCCTCGAGCGCCGCCGCGCTCATCGGCTGGGGCTGCCAGGATTCGCGGTAGTCGCCGTCCACCTGCAGGTGTCCGATCGGTGCGCAGAAACTCGTGCCACCCGGGTGACGCAGCGTCAGCAGCGTGATCTCGTAGTCGAACGCGACGAAACCCTCGACGATCACACGTCCGGCCCCGGCCCGTCCTGCGGACTGTGCGAGCTGCCAGGCCGCGTCGACCCCGTCCGGGCTGCGGACCACGCTCTGGCCCTTGCCAGAGGAACTCATCACCGGCTTCACGACACAGGGCAGCCCGATCGACCGCACGGCCTCGCGGAATTCCTGTTCGTCGCCGGCGAAGCGATACGGGGAAGTGGCGAGGCCGAGTGTCTCCGCCGCGAGCCTGCGTATGCCCTCGCGGTCCATGGTCAGCCGGGCCGCCCTTGCGGTAGGTATCACGCGGACGCCTTCGCGTTCGAGCTCGATCAGCGCCTGCGTAGCGATCGCCTCGATCTCCGGGACGACGAGCGACGGCCGCTCACGCAGCACGAGATCCCGAAGTGCGCCCGGGTCGAGCATGTCGAGCACGACCGATCGATGGGCGACCTGCATCGCCGGCGCATTCGCGTAGCGGTCCGCGGCGACGACTTCCACACCGAGACGTTGTGCCTCGATCGCGACTTCCTTGCCCAGTTCGCCGGATCCGAGCAGCAGCAGCCGGGTAGCGGAAGCGGCCAGAGGCGTGCCTAGCGAAGTCATGGCAGGCATCCTACCTGCCGGACCGGGCCCGGGCGAGGCGGGCGGCTCAACCCATCAGCAGCTTCGATTCGCTGATCTCGAGCTGCTCCGGCGTACCGTAGAGGACCAGCACGTCGCCCTCGCGCAGCAGCGTCTCCGGATCGGGGTCCCGGCCCACGATACCGTCGCGGCGCAGCGCGTTGACCACGACCTCGCCCTCGTGCAGCCCGAGGCGCCGGATGCTTCGCCCGACGGCATAGGCGCCGGGTGGCAGTATGACGGTACGCAGCTGCTGGCGAAGCGAGTGCGTCTCGTCGATCGCGCGTGCGCCCGACCTGCGGAACACGCTGCGGAGTATCCCGTAGCGATCGTGACGGATCTCGTCGGTCAGCTGCACGACCTCGCGCATCGGCGTGTTCAGGAACAGCAGCACATGGGACACGAGCGACAGGCTGGTCTCGAACGTCGCCGGTATCACTTCCGTCGCTCCGGCCGCCAGCAGCTCGTCGAGCTTGCTGTCGTCCTCGTCGCGCACCAGGATCGGCACGTCCTTGCGCATCCGGCGGACCACGCGGATGATCCGCAGCGCCGTGTCCGGCGCATGGAAAGACACTACGACCACGCTGGCCTGGGCGAGGCCCAGCGACTCGAGGACCTCGGGGTGCGCCGAGTCGCCGTAGACCACGGGGTCGCCCGCCTGGCGGGCCTCGCGGACCCGGTGCGGGTCCAGGTCCAGTGCGATGAACTCGAAGCCGCGCTGCTCCAGCACCCGTGCGAGGTTCTGGCCGACCCGGCCGAAGCCGCAGATGATCACGTGCTCGCGGCGCGCGAGGTCCCGGGTCGCCGCGGTCTCGAGCGCCACTTCCGACGGGTCCACGGTCCGCCGGCGCAGCAGCCGGTCCGCGATGCGGCCGTTGTAGCGCACCAGCAGCGGCCCGAGCATCATGCTCAGCACGATTGCCGTCAGCAGCGGCTGCACGATCGCGCTGTCCACGGCCCGCGCGTTGAGCAGCACCGTCAGCAACGCGAAGCCGAACTCGCCGCCCATCGACATGATCAGCCCGGTGCGCAGCGCCTTGTGGGAGTTCGGCACGAAGCGCTTGACCACGAGGAACACGATCAACGCCTTGACGACCAGCAGCGCAGCGAGCAGCAACAGCACGAGGGGCAGCTGCGAGAACAGCAGCCGCAGGTCCAGCAGCATGCCGACCGAGATGAAGAAGAGTCCCAGCAGGATGTCCTGAAACGGCTTGATCACGGCCTCGGTCTGGTGACGGAACTCGGTCTCGGCGAGCAGCATGCCTGCGAGGAAAGCGCCCAGAGCCATGGACAGGCCGAGCTCGTGCGTCGCCCAGGCGGCACCGAGCGCTACGAACAGCACCGTGAGCGTGAAGATCTCCGAGCTGCGGTGGCGCGAGATCTCGTGGAACAGCGGCCGCAGCAGCCAGCGGCCCAGTATCAGCACGACCAGCAGCGCCAGCAGCGCCCGTCCCACCATGCCCAGCAGCCACGCCGGGCTGAGCACCTCGCCGCCGCCCGACACCGCGGTCGCAAGCGCGAGCAGCGGCACGAAGGCGAGATCCTGGAAGAGCAGGATGCCGAGCGACAGTCGCGCATGGGTCCTGTTCAGCTCCAGCTGTTCCCCGAGCTGCCGCAGCACGATGGCGGTCGAGGACATCGCGATCGCGCCGCCCAGCACGATGGCTACCGGCACCGGGATGCCGAAGGCCCAGGCCGCTCCGCCGAACACGGCGGTCGTCAGCAACACCTGCAGGCCACCGATGCCGAACACCTCGGCTTTCATCGCGACCATTCGGGCCAGCGAGAACTCGAGTCCCAGCGTGAACACGAGGAAGACGACGCCGAACTCGGCCAGCAGCCGGATCGCCTCGTCGTCCGCGGCGAGCCCGAGGGCATGCGGGCCCAGCAGCATGCCGACGACCAGGTAGCCGAGGATCGGCGGCAGCGCGAAGCGGCGCACGAGGCTCAGCACCAGCACCGAGCCGGCCAGCAGAATCAGGATCTGAGAGAGAATCTCGCCGGCCATTGCCCCTCACCTGCCATGCGTTGCGATGCTAGCATTCCGGCGGCTTTCGCTTCGCAGGAGGAGATGCCACGATGCGCGAGTCCTATCCGTCACCGGTGGCCCACTTCACGCGCTAGATACCCGAATGGGATTCCAGGCCGACTTCGATCCGGCGGTCTCGCGGCTGCGGCTTGCGGGAGATCTCCGCATGGCCGACGCCGCGCAGCTCGAGTCCGTACTGCGCGACGCGGAGCGTACCGGTTCGTCGGAGCTGCTGCTGGACCTTCGCTCCGTGGGCGAGACGGACATCGGGCCGGCGTGGCTGATCCGCCGTGCGAGCGAGCGCCTCGCTGCGCGCGGCGTGACCGTCCGCACCGAGGGTTCGCCGCCCGAGCATTCCGCCTACCTCGACCGTCTCGCAGGGCAGCAGCGCGGGGCGCTGCCGGCGCCGGAGGCGAGCACGCCACGGCGCTGGCTGATCGACCTCGGCCGCTCCATCGAGGCGCGAGTGCTCAGCTGGGTGGAGGCGCTGACCTTCGGCGGCCAGCTGATCACCACGGCCGCCGCGGCCTGGGCGAGCCTGCGCCGGTGGCGGGTGCCGTCCGTAGTGCGCCACGTTTACGAAACCGGCGTACAGGCGATCCCGGTCGTGGCGGTCATCGCCTTCCTGATCAGCGTGATCTCTGCCTACATCGGTGCGCAGCAGTTGCGCCCCTTCGGCGCCGAGATCTTCACCGTGGACCTCGTCGCGATCGGCGTGCTGCGCGAGCTTGGCGTGCTGCTCACGGCGATCATGGTCGCCGGCCGTACCGGCAGCGCCTATGCGGCCGAGCTCGGCGTGATGAAGCTCAACGACGAGGTCGACGCGCTGGAGTCGATGGGGATCAATCCCTACGAGGTCCTGGTGCTGCCGCGGGTCGTGGCGCTGGTGATCGCGCTGCCGCTGCTCACGATCGTCGCCGACGCGATGGGCCTCGCCGGTGGCGCCTTGCTCACCAGGTACCTGATCGACCTGCCCTGGCCCCAGTTCGTCATGCGGCTCGATGCGGCCATCGGCGAAACGACTTTCTGGGCGGGACTCGTCAAGGCGCCCGTGTTCGGGCTGCTGATCGCGCTCACCGGTACGCTGCGTGGCCTGCAGGTACGGGAGTCTTCCCGCGAGCTCGGACGACTGACGACCGTGGCCGTCGTGCAGTCGATCTTCCTGGTGATCTTCGCTGACGCGATCTTCGCGATCTTCTTCCTCGAGATCGACTTCTGATGAACCAGGCCCCGCCGGTCATACGCGTACGCGACGTGGTCAACCGCTTCGGTGCGCAGCTCGTGCACGATGGGGTCAGCTTCGACGTGCATGGCGGGGAGATTTTCGGAATCGTCGGCGGTTCGGGCAGCGGCAAGTCCGTATTGCTCAGGACGATGCTGGGCCTGCATCGGCCGAATTCCGGCACGGTCGAGGTCGAGGGGCGCGACATCACCTCGATGGGCGAGCGCGAGCTTCGCGAGGTCAAGCGCCGCTACGGGGTCACTTTCCAGCACGGGGCGTTGTTCACCTCGCTCTCGGTGGCGGAGAACGTGATCCTGCCCATCGCGGAGGCGGTCGACGTCTCCGAGCAGGCGCTGAACGACCTGGTCGAGCTGCGCCTGCGCATGGTCGGCCTGCCGCTCGAAACCGCTGCGAAATTCCCGGCGCAGCTTTCGGGCGGCATGGTGAAGCGCGCAGCGCTCGCGCGGGCGCTGGCGCTGGACCCGCCGCTGCTGTTCCTGGATGAACCGACCGCCGGGCTCGATCCGATCGCGGCCACCGCCTTCGACGACCTGGTGATCTACCTGCGCGAAACGCTCGAGCTCACTGTGGTGATGGTGACCCACGATCTGGACACCCTGGCGAGGACATGCGACCGTGTCGGCGTACTCGTCGACCGCAAGCTGGTAGTGGATACGCTGGAGGGGATCGTGAAGAGCGAGCACCCGTGGATCCGGGAGTATTTCCACGGTGCACGCGGCAGGTCGATGGAGGATCCGGCGGAGGGCAGGGATGGAACGTGACGCGAAATACGCGGCCGTCGCGGCCTTCGCGCTGCTGGTGCTGGCCGCAGCCTTCGCATTCGTCTGGTGGTACTCCGGCAGGGGCGACCGCCGGGAATACGAAATGTACGAGGTCTACTTCGACGGCTCGGTCAGCGGTCTCGCCCAGGGCAGCCCGGTACGATATCTCGGCGTGGACGTGGGCCGCGTCGAGAACCTGCGCGTGGACACCGACAATCCAGGCCGGGTGAAGATCCTGGCCGAGATCGACTCGACCGCGCCGATCTCCGGCGCGACCCGTGCGCGCCTCGGCCTGCTGGGGCTCACGGGCCTGCTGTTCATCGATCTGCAGCTCGACCCGGAGGCGGATTCGAGCCAGCCGCTCGCGATGGGCGACCGCTATCCGGTGATCCTGTCGCGCAAGGGCGACATCGAGGCGTTCCTCGAGCGGCTGCCGGACCTCGTCGGCGACGTGGGCGCCGTGGTCGAGCGCATCGAGCGCGTGCTTTCCGACGAGAACATCGCCGCGGTCCGTGGCGCACTGGCCGGTTTCGAGGAAACCTCCCGCGGGTTGCCCGCCGTGGCCTCCGAGGCGCAGGTGCTGCTCGCGGAACTGCGCCGGGTGTCGAGCGACACCGGCACGCTGCTGAAGCAGGCGAACGGCCTGCTCGAGAGTTCCGGTCCGCAGCTTGCGGCATCGCTCGACAGCCTGCGGACGGCGACGGAGCGCGTCGCCTCGCTCGCCTCGAGCGTCGAGCGTGTGATCTCCGCCAACGAGTCCAGCCTCGCGGGTTTCACCGGTAGCAGTCTCGTCGAGTTACAGCAGCTGCTGGTAGACCTGAGGCAGGCGAGCGCGGAAGTGCAGGGACTCGCGAGCAGCCTGCGGGAGAACCCGTCCAGGCTGCTGCGCGAGCGCGAGGAAACGGGCGTGGAGATAGCACCATGATGCGCGTCGCGTTGGTCCTGGCTGCCGCGCTGGCCTGCAGCGCCTGTTCGGGCGGCCTGCTGAAATCGAACGCCGAGCCGCCTGCCGTCTACCGTCTCAGTGCGACCGAAGTGCAACATGGTGGCCAGCCGCTAGAGCTCGCACTGGTGGTCGCCAGGCCCCGGGCCTCTGCCGCGCTGGACACCGACCGGCTGGCGGTGGTGCAGCCGGGACGGGGGTTCGACTACTTCGCCGGCGTGCGCTGGGCGGAACCGGCGCCGTCGATGCTGCAGCAGCTGCTGGTGCAGGCGCTCGCGGCCGACGGCCGGTTCGCGACCACGGTGGCGGCTCCGAGCCGCGTCCCGACCGAGTTGCTGCTCGACCTCGAGTTGCGCCGTTTCGAGGCTGTCGATGCCGGGGAAGGACATGCGCCGCGCGTGGACGTGGAACTCCAGGCCAGCCTGGTCGACCTGCGCAATGGCCGGCGGGTCGCGAGTTTTTCCGCGGCTGCATCGGCGACGGCCAGCGAGCGTCGCCGGCCGGCGCTGATCGGAGCCTTCCAGCAGGCCACCGACGCGGCGTTCGCCACGCTGCTCGGCAGTCTTCGCGAGACTTCCGCAGAACTGCGCCCCTGAACCCGCCGAGCGTCGCAACTGGTCGCCAGTGGGGCGTGTTGCGCACGCTGGCCTGTGGGCGTTGCCGGAGGCCGAGCGCGAAGCGCTGTGGAAATGGCGCAAGGCGCATCCGGCACCGGCACGGCGCAATCAGGCGGCCAGCATTTCCAGTCGCCGCTCCAGTTCGAACGGGTCGCGGACGATCGTGCATCCTTCGGGTGTCGCGGCAGCGTCGAGGCGTTCGATCGCGGAGCCGCCGAGCCACACGGCCTGATCAGGCTTGATCCCGGCGACCAGTTCGCGCAGTGCTTCGGTCAGCACCGGCAACCCGTCCTCGAGAACGACGCTCAGCGCGACGACGCTTGCGCCGACCTCGCGCGCGTAACGGGCGATCTCCGCTGCCGGCAGGTCAGGCCCGAGGTAGTGCACCTTGAAGCCGCGGCTCGCACAGAGGATCGCCGACATCAGCAGGCCGAGCTCGTGGCGTTCCCCCTCGAGCGTCGCGAAGACGATCGCACGGCCGTGCGAATTCCGATCGAAGGTGTCGAGAAACAGGCCGAGGTGCTTGCGCACGGCCCCGGAAACCAGTCGCTCCTGGGCAATCGAGAACTGCCCACGGTGCCAGCGATTGCCCACTTCGGTGAGCAGCGGCTTCAGAACCTCGTCGAACAGCTGTTGCGCGCTCATCAGCGAGATGGCGAGCGTCAGGCACTGTTCGCAGTCCGCCGGGCGGAAACGTTCCGCTGCCTCGAGGATCCGCCGGACGAGCACGTTGCCCGGTGTAGCGGAGCTGCTGTCCGCCGGTGCCTGCAACAGCTCCGCGACCTGGTGCTCGTCTAGCTGCGACAGGCGCCCGATCGGGTGCCCGCGCTCCGTTGCTTCGCGGAGTCGCCTGAGCCGTATGACGTCTTCGGGACGGTAGACCCTTCGGCCCGAAGCGTCCCGTTCCGGAACGACGACCGAATAGCGCCGTTCCCAGGCGCGCAGCGTTTCTACGCTGAGTCCCGTGGCCTCGGACACCGCCTTGATTGAGAACATGACCGGCAATGATACGTCCGCCCGGAAGGATGTAAAGATAATATTCACCCAAAGGCTGGACAAATAGTTGACAAGCTGGTTGGGCTATGGGAACCTTCGCTCGTCAACGATGACCCCCGTTCGGGCGGGCCCTCGGCCCGCCCTTCTTTTTGCCCCGGATTTCTTACCTCGGACCAGCAGGGGGGTCATGCGGGCTGCTGGAGGACCGGGTGCTCGCCGGTATCCTGCCGCCGGATCAGGTCCAGGAACTCCCCCGAGGACAGCGGCTCCCCGAACAGGCGCCCCTGACCATATTGACAGCCGCTGTGCAGCAGGAACGCACGCTGCTCGTCCGTCTCGATCCCTTCGGCCAGCACCTGCAGTCCGAGGCTGCGTCCCATCTCGATGATCGTGCGAACGATCGTCGCATCGTCCGGGTCGCTCGCGGCGTTGGTGACGAAGGACCGGTCGATTTTCAGCGTCCCGATCGGGAACTGCTGCAGTGCGCTCAGGCTGGAATAGCCGGTGCCGAAATCGTCGATCGACAGGTGCACGCCCATCGCGCGGAGCTCATCGAGCAACGGCAGCGTACGGTCCGCGTCCAGCATCAACGTCGTCTCGGTGATCTCGAGCTCGACGCAGGCCGGCGAGACGCCATGCTTCTCGAACACCGAGCGGCAGCGCGGAATGAAGCTCGCCTGGCTCAGCTCTTTCAGCGACAGGTTTATCGCCACGCGGCCCGGGTCGTCGACCTTCCGGCACCAGCTCGAATAGTCGCTGCACACCTGGTCGAGCACCCAGGCGCCGATGTCGAGGATCAGCCTCGATTCCTCTGCCAGCGGGATGAACTGCGATGGCGCGATGTCGCCATGTCCTGGCAGGCGCCAGCGGATCAGTGCCTCGGCGCCCACGACCCGTCGACTGTCCAGGTCGACCTTGGGCTGGTAGCGCAGTATGAACTCGCCACGCTCCACGGCGCGCCGGAGCTTGCTTCTGAGCAGCAGCCGCTCGACGGCCGATGCGTTCATCTCCGGCGTGTAGAAGACGTGGCAATGGCGCCCGGCACGCTTCGCGTGATACATGGCCGCGTCGGCGTCGCGGATCAGGTCGATGACGTTGTCCGCGTCCTCGGGTGCCGTCGCGATGCCGATGCTCGCGGTGACCTCGATCTCGTACTCGCCGGCGTGCAGCGGACGCGCGATCTCCGCGAGCACGAGCCGCGCGAGGGACGCGGCCTGCTGGTGACGCGCGGCCGGATCGGAGCCGTCCTCCGCGAAGATGGCGAACTCGTCGCCCGCAAGCCTGCCGACCACCGCGTCCTTCGGCAGCAGCCGCGTCAGTCGCTCGCTGACGATCTCGAGCACGCGGTCGCCGGCGCCGTGCCCGAACGTGTCGTTGATGTCCTTGAAGTTGTCCAGGTCCACGTACAGCAGCGCCACGCCCTGAGACTGGCGCAGCCGGCGCGTGATGGCCTGGTGAAGCAGGTGCTGGAACTGCATCCGGTTCGGCATCTTGGTCAGCGCGTCGAAGCGCGCGAGGTAGCGGATGCGCCGCTCCGCGCGCTTGCGCTCGGTGATGTCGCGCAGCACGTAGATCGTGCCGCGGAACGAGGTCCCGGGATCCCCGATCTCCGCCGCCGAGACCGAGACCGGTATCGTCTGGCCCGGGCTGGTCCGGATCACCGTCTCCCCGAGGCCCCCGCGCACCTTTTCTGGGTCGAAGGCCGCCCTGTGCTCGCTTGCGATCAGTGACAACAGGTCCTGGTCGACCAGCATCTCGCGCTTGCAGCCGAACAGCTGCAGCGCCGCCTGGTTCGCATTGCGGATCCGGCCGTCCGGCGCGACGACGAGCACCGCATCCCGCATGCTGTTGAGCAGCATGTTCAGGTAGTCGCGGGAGATCGTGGTACTGCGCAGCGCTTCGCGCATCCCCTCGAGTGCCTCCTCCAGCTTCGCAACCTCCCGCACGCCGCTGCGCGGCACCGGTTCCTGATGAAAGCCGCTGCCGATGCGTTCGGCACTGGACATCAGCCGGGTCATCGCACGGTCGATCCGCTGGATCAGCAGCAGTGTCACGCCGGCTCCAAGCAGCGAAAGCAGAATGCCGATACCGACGATCGGCAGCACGTGGCTGCGCAGCACGTGAGTCTCGAACTCGGCGAGCTGCTCGCGCGTGTCCGCGAGCGAGGCTGGATCGCCGGGCGTGCCGATCCGCTCGATCGAACTCAGCAGATCGACGACGTGACGCCTCTCGTGGCGCTCACCGAGCGCCACCGTGGCCGCGACAGCCGCCGTGACCAGCAGGCCCATCAGCAGCACGGCCAGTACGTAGCGTGTTTTTAAGCCCGTCCCGCGCATGCTCGGCTCGGGTCTCCCGTTTCCTGTGGCTGTGGGTCATTAGACCACTGCGCCCCGCAGCCGTTCTTGTTGCTTTGTACTCCAGGGCGATGATAGTCGTGCGGAGCCCGGGTGGAAACGCGGATTCGGCGCGATTTTGGACCTAATACTGGCAAATTTTCCGACACCTGCGCATCGCGCTGGCGGTGGAGCCCGTGTCAGCTATCCTCACGGCGGGAGACAAAGACGATCCGCCGATGAACGAATATGAACTGACCGGCCGCGCAAGGACCCATGTCGTGGAGCTCGAGCAGCCGCGTGCCGTGCTGCACTACGAGTCGGTCGCGTCCTTCCTGGCGATGCGCGAGGACGCGGCGCGGCAGGGAATCGACCTGGTGCCGGTGTCGGCGTTCCGCGACTTCGACCGGCAGGTACTGCTGTGGAATCGCAAGTGGCGGGGTGATCGTGTGCTGCACGACCGTGAGGGCCGACCGATAGACCCTTCCGGAATCGACGATTCGCAGCGCGTGGACGCCATCCTGTGCTGGTCGGCTGTCCCCGGCGGAAGCAGGCATCACTGGGGCTCTGACCTCGATGTCATCGATGCCGCGGCGATGCCGCCGGGCTACCAGGTGCAGCTGCTGCCTTCGGAGTACGCGCCGGACGGCGTGTTCGGCCGGCTCGCCGCGTGGCTGGAGCAGAACGTAGCGCGCTTCGGTTTCTACCATCCGTACGCGAGCGATCGTTGCGGCGCCGGCGTCGAGCCCTGGCACCTGAGCTACGCGCCCGTCGCCACCCGGGCGCTGGAGGAACTGACTCTTCCGGTGCTCAAGCGCGCGATCTCCGGCAGCGAGATGCTGGGCAAGGAGCGCGTGCTGGAGCGACTGCCCGAGATCTACACGCGCTTCATCCTGGCGGTGGATCCACCGGCGCAGGTCGGGCCCGCCTGAGCGCCCGGCTCGGCTATCCTAGTCTGCAGATGCGCAAGGTCTACACGGCAGAGTCGCTGGTCGAGATCGCTCACCTGCGAAACGTGCTCGAGGCGGCTGGCATCCGCTGCACGGTGCGCAATGACCGGCTCGCCGGAGTCGTCGGGGAAATTCCGTTCGTGGAGTGCTGGCCGGAGCTCTGGATCCGCAACCCCGCAGATCTGCTGCGAGCGCGCGAGCTGATCGCGGAACTCACGCGCGCCGGCCCGAGCGGCCCGGCCTGGACCTGCGCAGACTGCGGCGAATCGATCGAGCCGCAGTTCGCGGTGTGCTGGAAATGCGGACACTCGCATGACTGAGGCCGTGCAGACGCTGAGCATCCCGCGCCGGTTCAGGGGACCGCCGGATTCCGCCAACGGCGGCTACGTGAGCGGCGCGTTCTCGGTCGCCGCGGGTACGGACCTGCGCACCAGGCTGCTCCGTCCGCCTCCGTTGGAGCAGCCGCTCGCGGTGATCGAAGATCCCTCGGGCGAATGGCGACTGGAGGGACCGCAGGGCATCGTGGCGACCGGCAGCCCCGCGCGGCTCGAGCTGGACGTGCCACCGCCGCCCGAATACGTGCAGGCCGTCTGGGCGTCGCAGCACTACGCCGGCTTCCGCGAGCATGCCTTTCCCGAGTGCTTCGTCTGCGGCCCGCATCGCCGCCGCGGCGACGGCCTGCGCATTTTTCCGGGCATGCTGGACAACGGCATGGTCGCCGGACCATGGCTGCCGTCCGACTGGCTCGGCGAGGGTACGGACAAGGTCGCGGTCGAGCATCACTGGGCCGCGCTCGACTGCCCAGGCTACTTCGCGGTCTCCGGTGGCCGGCGCACGATGCTGCTCGGCGAGATGCTCGCGCACGTCGACCGTCCGGTGCACGTCGGTGAACCCTGCACGGTGATCGGCTGGCGGATCGCTGCCGCCGACGGTCGCAAGCACTATGCGGGCACCGCCATTTTCGACGAGGACGGCGAGCTCTGCGCGCGTGCCCGCGCGACCTGGATCGAGCTGCGGCCGGAAGCTGTCAGCTCCGGGGGCGCCTGAGCGACCGACGACGTTTCTTCGCCTGCAGTCCGCCCGCGGGCCGAAGCGGCGCGTTTCAGTCGCCGGTGCGCGCCAGCACGATGCCGAGCAGGCCTGCGCCCAGCAGCACGATTCCGGCGATCGGCGCCGCGCCCACGGCCAGCCAGACGATGCCGCCGAGCAGCGTCGCGGCGGCTACCAGCGTCGAATCCCGCCGTCTCGCGCTTGCGCGAATTTCGCGTCGCAGCTGCTCGATGCCCGCCTGCTCCACCTTGAGCCGGAAATTGCCCTCGGAGGCCTGCTGCAGGAATTGCTGCAGCACCTGGGGAGTCATCCGGATTGCTTCGCTCAGTTCCGGGAGCTGCTGCCGCAGCTGCTGCGCGAGCGTGCGACCGCTCAGCCGGTCGGCAGCCCACTCCTTGAGGACCGGCTGCGCGGTCTTCCACAGGTCGAGCTCGGGGTAGAGCTGCCGGCCGAGTCCTTCGATCTGCAGCAGCGTCTTCTGCAGCAGGATCAGTTGCGGCTGGACCCGCATCTGGAAGCGACGCGCCGTCTCGAACAGCCGCAGCAGGACCTGGCCGAAGGAAATCTCAGACAGAGGCTTGTTGAAGATCGGCTCGCACACGGTGCGCACCGCCGATTCGAGTTCGTCGACGCGGGTGTCGGCAGGAACCCAGCCGGAATCGACGTGCAGGCGCGCGACCCGGTGGTAGTCGCGGTCGAAGAACGCCAGGAAGTTCTCGGCCAGGTAGTGCTGGTCTCTCGCGTCCAGCGTCCCGACGATGCCGAAGTCCACGGCGGCATACTGGGGGCGATCGGGGTCCTCGAGGCGCACGAAGATGTTCCCCGGGTGCATGTCCGCGTGGAAGAAGTTATGGCGGAACACCTGCGTGAAAAAGATCTTCACGCCGTTCTCGGCGAGCAGCTGGATGTTCGCGCCGCGGGCGCGAAGCTCGTCGAGATCGTTGACCAGCACGCCATGGATGCGCTCCATCACCATCACGTTGCTGCGGCAGTAGTCCCAGTAGACCTGCGGGACGTGGAGCAGGTCGGAACCCTCGAAATTGCGCCTGAGCTGGGCGGCGTTGGCAGCCTCGCGCATCAGGTCGAGCTCGTCGAGGATCGTCTTCTCGTACTCCTGGACCACTTCGACCGGGCGCAGCCGCTCTGCCTCGCTGGCATAGTCGCGTGCGAGCCGCGCCAGCTGGTACATCACCGCCAGGTCCGTCTCGATGCGCGCACGGACGCCAGGCCGAAGGACTTTCACGACGACTTCCTCGCCTGAGCGTAGCCTCGCCGTATGGACCTGGGCGATCGACGCGGCGGCCAGCGGCTGCTCGTCGAACTGCTCGAAGACCTCGTCGAGCGTTCGTCCGTAGGCGCGCTCGATCAGTGCGCGTGCCTCGCTGCCCGGGAAGGGGGGTACACGGTCCTGCAGCTTCTCGAGTTCGTCCGCGATCCCGGCGGGCAGCAGGTCGCGGCGGGTTGACAGCGCCTGGCCGAACTTCACGAAGATCGGCCCGAGTTCCTCGAGCGCGAGCCGGATCCGCTCGCCGGTCGATCCGCCCTTGCGCCGCTCGAACCAGGTCGCCGGGGAGAGATAGAAGGCGAAGCGCAGCGGCCGCAGCAGGTGCGTGGCCAGGATGATCTCGTCGAGGCCGTGGCGCACCAGCACCCGCTGGATCTGCAGCAGGCGGCCCAGCGTGCGCAGCCTCATGCGTCGTCACTCGCGCTCGTCGAGCGCCGTTCGAGCCGTGCCAGGCGTGCCTCGAGCCGCTCGGCGTCGTCGCGCAGCCGGTCGACGCCGGCCAGGAACTCCTCCGTCTCCACGCGGGTCGGGAGATCGCGGCCTTCTTCCTGCAGGAACTCGACGACATTGGTGGCGAGCGAATCGGTGGCCGCGCGGCCCCACTGCAGCACGCCGCGCGCGAAGCGCGCGATCCGGTGCGCGGCGACGTCACCCAGCACCAGTGCCAGTTCCTCCTCCACGTCCGGGCGCGCGACAGCGAGCAGTTCCCGGAACCTCTGCGCGACCTCCGCGTCGCCCTCGATGCGCACACTGCCGCCCCTCAGCCCTCCCTCGGCCCGCGGGCCGGCGAGCATCAGCAGCGAAAGCGGAGTGCCGGCCAGGCTCGCATCGACGTCGCCCTCGTGCCGCGTGACGATCGAGAGCCGCCCGTCACCGGCCTTGAAGTAGAGCGTGAGCGGCGTGTCCTCGGCGACGAGCGACATCACTCGCCCATCGAGCTGCCGGACCAGCGATTGCGCCCGCCGCGAATCCGCGACGTTGCGGTTCAGCGCCTGCTCCAGTCGCTCGAGCAGCATTTCAGTACCGGTGGCCCTTGTGCAGCGCCACGATGCCGCCGCTCAGGTTGTGGTAGCGGCAATCCTCCAGGCCGGCGTCGCGCATCATGCCGAGCAGCGCCTGCTGGTCCGGAAAGCGGCGAATGGACTCCGCCAGGTAGCGGTAGCTGTCGGCGTCGCCGGCGACGCGCCGGCCGAGCCACGGCAGGATGCTGAACGAATAGACGTCGTAGGCCGACCGCAGGACCGGCACGACGGGCTTGGAGAATTCCAGAACCAGCAGGCGGCCACCGGGCTTGAGCACCCGGCGCATCGAGGCGAGCGCCGCGGCCTTGTCCGTCACGTTCCTGAGGCCGAAGCCGATCGTCACGCAGTCGAAGCTCGCGTCGGCGAAGGGCAGCCGCTCCGCGTCGGCGATGGCGCAGCGGACGTTGCCGAGCAGTCCCTCGTCGAGCAGCCGGTCCCGTCCGATCCCGAGCATCGCCGAATTGATGTCGGAGAGGACCACGAGCCCGGATTCGCCCACCTGCCGCGCCATGCCGGCGGCGAGGTCACCGGTCCCGCCGGCGACGTCGAGCGCCGACTGCCCGGGCCGCAATCCCGTCTGTGCGAGCGCAAAGCGCTTCCACAGGCGGTGCACGCCCGCCGACATCAGGTCGTTCATCAGGTCGTACTTGTCGGCGACCGAATCAAATACCGCCCTGACGCGCCTGGCCTTTTCTGGGGCTGCGACCTGCTCGTAGCCGAAGTCCACCGTATCGGCGCGGTTGCTGTCGGGGGGCTGGCGGGTCGGTTCGCTCATGGAGCCCGACATTCTACCCGCAGCGTGTGCCGTGGCGCCCGCTGCGGTCAGCGCGCGGGATGGCCCAGGCCCTTCTTGCCGGGCACCGGCGTCGGGTAGGGGAGTCCCAGCTTTGCGAGGCGGTCCAGGTAGGAGCGCCATTTCTCCTCGTAGGTCGCGCCGAGCTCGTGCAGGTAGTCCCAGACGTAGAGCCCGGTATCGTGCCCGTCGTCGAACACCAGCCGCACGGCGTAGTTGCCGACCGGGTCCACCGAGCGGATGCCGACCTCGTGCTTGCCCACCTGCAGGGTTTCCTGTCCCGGGCCGTGGCCGCGCACCTCGGCCGAGGGCGAATAGACGCGCAGGTACTCGAACGGCAGCTCGAATCGCGAGCCGTCGTCGAACGCGACTTCGAGCACGCGCGAGCGCGTGCGCAGCTTGATCTCGGTGGCGGTTCTGTCGTTCATGGTCTCACAGTATGTATCGCGCGAGATCCTGGTCGCGGGCGAGTTCGCCGAGGTTACGCTCCACGAAGTCCGCGTCCACGACCAGGCTGCTGCCGGCGCGGTCCGAGGCCTCGAACGAAACGCCGTCGAGCAGTCGCTCCATGACGGTGTGCAGGCGCCGGGCGCCGATGTTCTCCGTCCGCTGGTTGACGTCGTAGGCGACCTCGGCGAGGCGGCGGACGCCGCCGGGATCGAACTCGAGCTGCACACCCTCGGTCGCGAGCAGCGCCGCGTACTGCGTGCAGAGCGAGGCGTCGGGTTCGGTGAGGATGCGCACGAAGTCCTCGGCCTTGAGCGCCTCGAGCTCGACGCGTATCGGGAAGCGTCCCTGCAGCTCGGGAATCAGGTCGGAGGGCTTCGAGGTGTGAAACGCCCCGGAGGCAATGAACAGCACGTGGTCCGTCTTCACCATGCCGTGCTTGGTGCTGACGGTACAGCCCTCGACCAGCGGCAGCAGGTCGCGCTGCACGCCCTCGCGGGAAACGTCCGCGCCCATCGTTTCCTGGCGGCGCGCGATCTTGTCGATCTCGTCGATGAAGACGATCCCGTTCTGCTCGGCATTGCGCAGCGCCTGGACCTTGAGCTCCTCCTCGTTGATCAGCTTGGCGGCTTCCTCCTCGGTCAGCAGCTTCATCGCCTCGCGCACGGTGAGCTTGCGCGTGCGCGTGCGCTCTCCACCGAGACTGGAAAAGAGGCCCTGCAGCTGCTGCGAGAGCTCCTCCATGCCGGGCGGCGCCATGATCTCCACGCCCATCGGCACGACGCGCAGCTCGACGTCGACCTCGCGGTCGTCGAGCTGGCCCTCGCGGAGCATCTTCCGGAAGCGCTGCCGCGTGTCGCCGTCCCTGTTCCGGCGGGCTCGCGGGCTCGGTGCCGAAGCCGACCGGGCGCGGGCGTGGCAGCAGCGCGTCCAGCACGCGTTCCTCGGCGGAGTCCATGGCCCGGTGCCGCACCTTGTCCATTTCCTGCTCGCGCGTCAGCTTCACCGCGACGTCGACGAGGTCCTTGACGATCGAGTCCACCTCGCGTCCGACGTAGCCGACCTCCGTGAACTTCGTGGCCTCGACCTTCACGAACGGTGCGTTCGCGAGCCGGGCGAGACGCCGGGCGATCTCCGTCTTGCCGACGCCGGTCGGACCGATCATCAGGATGTTCTTCGGCGTGATCTCCGCGCGCAGCTCCTCGTCGACCTGCATCCTGCGCCAGCGGTTGCGCAGCGCGATCGCGACCGCACGCTTCGCGGCCTGCTGTCCGACGATGTGCTTGTCCAGCTCCTGGACGATCTCCCGGGGGGTCATCGACGACACTCCTCAGTCCCCCAGCGTCTCGAGCGTGATGCTGGCATTGGTGTAGATGCAGATCTCGGCGGCGATGCCGAGCGCGCGCTCGACGACACCGCGGGCGTCCAGCGAGGTGTTCTGCAGCAGCGCGAGTGCCGCGGCCTGGGCGTAGGGTCCCCCGGAACCGACGGCCATCAGGTCGTGCTGCGGCTCGATCACGTCGCCGTTACCGGAGATCACCAGCGAGTGCGTCAGGTCCGCGACACACAGCAGCGCCTCGAGCCGCCTCAGGCTGCGGTCCGTCCGCCAGTCCTTGGCCAGCTCTATGGCGGCGCGCGTCAGGTTGCCGTACTGCTGCAGCTTCGCCTCGAAGCGCTCGAACAGCGTGAACGCGTCGGCCGTGCCTCCGGCGAAGCCCGCGAGCACCTGTCCCTCGTGCAGCCTGCGCACCTTGCGCGCATTCGACTTCATCACCGTGTTGCCGAGTGTCACCTGGCCGTCGCCGCCCATCGCCACGCGCCCGTCGCGACGGACGCAGATCACGGTCGTGCCGTGCGGGTCGAAGCGGAGGCCCTGATCTGTCGTGCTCATGAATCCTCGCCGGTTTCGCCCGACGCCGCTGATCCGGCGCGGCCGCGGCGCCGCGCCCTGGGGTGGGCCGCATCGTATATCCGGGCCAGGTGCTGGAAATCAAGGTGCGTGTATACCTGCGTCGTGCTGATGTTGGCATGGCCGAGCAGTTCCTGCACGGCCCGCAGGTCGCCGCTGGACTCGAGCAGGTGGGAGGCGAAGGAGTGCCGGAACATGTGCGGATGAACGTGTTCGGGCAGGCCGCGCAGCCGCGCCCAGCGCGCGATCCGCCGTTGCACTATCCGGGGACCGAGCCGTCGGCCGCCCACGCCGACGAACACCGCGCTCTCGTCGGGCTTCGCGATGGCGCCGCGCTCGGCGAGCCACGCCTGCAGCGCTGCAGTGGCATGGCGGCCCACGGGTACGATCCGGGTCTTGCTGCCCTTGCCGAGGACGCGGGCGGTGCGATCGCGCAGGTCCAGATCCGCGAGGTCGAGGCCGAGCAGTTCGGCGAGCCGCAGTCCCGATGAATAGAACAGCTCCATGATCGCCTTGTCGCGCACGCCGAGGCGGTCGTCGGTGCGGAATTCCAGCAGCCGCGACATCATGTCTACGTCCAGCGTGACGGGCAGGCGCTTGCGGGATCGCGGGGCCTGCACGTCGGCCGAGGGATCGTTCGCGAGCTCGCCCTCGCGCAGCAGGTAGCGGAACAGGCTCCTCGCCGCCGAAAGCCGCCGCTGCACGCTTCGCGGCGAGAGTCCACGGCGGTGATTCCACGCAGCGAAGCCCCGCAGGTGCTGGGCGTCGAGCTGCCGCCAGGAGTCCACGCCCTGTGTCGCGCAGTAATCGAGCAGCGACGCGAGGTCGCGCCGGTAGGCGTCCGAGGTGTGGACCGAGAGCCGGCGCTCGCCGCTCAGGCTCTCGAGAAATCGCCCGACGCTCTGCTCGAGCGTCGAGCTCATCATGCCGCCCGGGCCGCGATCGCCTCGGTCAGCAGTTCGCCGATGCGTGTCAGGAAGTCGGTACTCATCGTCGGCTTGTAGCGCTCGGGGTCCTGGCTGGCGATCGCGAGCAGGCCGAGCGCGCCACGCTCACCCACGGGGATCAGGACCGTCGAGGCCACTTGCGCGCCGTCGGCCCCGAACAGGTAGTCGCGCTGGTTCTCGCGGATGTGCCCGCTGCGCGGGCGCCCGGATTCGAAGAAGGTCGCGAACACGCGCAGCTCCGGTGCATCCCGGGCCACGAGGCGCAACTGCGGGAAGTCGATACCGGCGAGTGCCTGCAGCGAGGGGTCGGTGAGCAGCAGCACCCAGTCCGAAGCCCCGAAATCCTCGCGCAGCGACGCGTCTATCGCCGCGAGCACGCTGCGCGGGTCACGGCTCCTCAGCAGCCGGCGCGAGAAACGGTGCACACGGTCCACCACGGCCTGGTTGGCGCGCGCGTTCTCGATCAGCTCCCTGAGCTTGCCCTCGAGCGCAGCGTGCTTCTCCCGAAGGACCTGCAGTTGCCGCTCGTGCAGCGAAATCGCGGCGCTGCTGCGATGGTGAGGCAGCTTCAACCGGGCCAGCACGTTGCCATGTCGCTCGAAGAAATCAGGATTGGCCAGCAGGTAGTCAGCGACGGCCTCCTCGGGGAGGTCGTCTGCCTGCGCTTCGCGGATGGGTTGCTCGTTCATGGTTCTCCTTGCGGTGGACTGTCCGCGAACTCTGCACGGCCCTCGAAAACGGTCTCGGCCGGACCGGTCAGCCAGATCTGCTGGCCCGGGCCGGGCCAGCGCACGAGCAGCCGTCCTCCCGGCAACTCGACAGTCACCTCCTCTGAAAGAGGTCCGTCCCTCCGCCCGACCGCGACGGCCGCGCAGGCGCCTGTCCCGCAGGCCATGGTCTCTCCGGCACCACGCTCGAATACCCGGAGCCGGACACGATCCGGCGCGACGATCTCGAGAAATCCAACGTTGACCCGCCGCGGGAACCTCGGGTGATTCTCCAATGCGGGTCCGATGGTGTCCACCGGCGCGTCACGCACCGATGGTACGCGGATCACCGCGTGGGGATTACCGATAGAGACAGCGCCGAATTCCACGCGCCCCGCAGCAAGCTCTATCTCGTAGGTCGGGGCCTCTTCGGCTGCCTCGAAAGGCAAAGCGCGCGGATCGAAGTCCGGCACGCCCATCGCGACCGAGACGAGGCCATCGGGTCGAAGCCGTGCATTGACCAGGCCGCCCGGACTCTCGAGCAGCAGCGGACGGTCGAGCCGCTGCAGGCGGCTCGCGACGAAGCGGGCGACGCAGCGCGCGCCGTTGCCGCATTGCTCCACCTCCGAGCCGTCGGCGTTGAAGATCCGATAAGACGCGTCGGCATCGCCGCGGCGGGGCGGCAACACCACGAGGGCCTGGTCGAAGCCGATCCCGGTGCGACGATCGGCGAGGCGGCGGATCTGCTCCGCTGAAGGCAGCTGATCCTCTGAATCGGCCTCGAAGACGATGAAGTCGTTGCCGAGGCCGTGCATCTTCGTGAAGCGGAGCTGCATCGGTGCAGCATAGCCCAGGCGATGGCGGGGCTGCATTGCCTCCCGATCGCTCACTGCGGACCGAGCTGGCGCCGCCCGGCAGCGTCCGCCTCGCGGTCGGCCGCGGCTTCCGCGAGGCTGGAGCGGATGCCGGACTCGAAGCTGGGGTGCTGCAACCTCAGGCCCAGTTCACCGGTCAACCGCGGACTGTCCACGACGCGCGACTCTGCGAGGAATTCGAGCATGCCCGGGCTGATGGATTCCCTCGCCGCGTCCAACCCCACCAGCTGCGGCGGCGGCAGCGCGGCCTGCCGTGCAAGCTCCAGCATGAATTCAGTGGTGCTGCGGTGGTCGCCGTCGCAGACGTTGATGATTCCGTCGACGGAGCCGTCCAGCACCGCCAGGCAGGCCGCGACCAGGTCGTCTACGTGGATGCGGTTGCCCGGTCCGGCGTCCTGCGGTTCGAGCAGCGGTTCGCCGCGCAGCAGGCGTGGCAGCGGCAGGCGCTGCGGCCCATAGATGCCCGGCACCCGCAGCAGTGCCGGGCGGCAGCCGCGGCTTGTGCACCACGCCTGGACGCGGCGCTCCGCGGCGAGGCGCCGGCGACCTCGGGCGCTGCCGGGAGCAGGTACCGTCGCTTCGTCCACCCGGCCGCCGTCGCGGTCACCGTAGACGGCCGTGGTGCTCATGTAGAGCATGCAGCCCGGGCGCCATCTGTCGTCGAGGGCCGCGAGAAACCGTTCGAGGCGCGGGTCGTCCTCGCCCGAGTCGGGCGGTGGCGCGAGGTAGACGACGTCGGCGCCGGCCGCTCGAGCTAGCGATTCGGCTGCAAAGCCTCGGTCGAGGTCGATCCGCAGCACTTCCACGCCACGCGTCTCGAGCAGGTCGGCGCGCGGCCCGGCGCGCAGCAGGGCCAGGACCCTGCGCTGGTGCATCAGCCGGGCGGCGAGGCGCGAGCCGACGTAGCCGCAGCCCACCACGAGGCAGGGGCGGAGCCGGCCGTTCCCGACGGAAGATTCAGGCCGTGGAGTCACGATTGCCTACAGGATACGTCAATGGTCCGGCTGGAGCCCCGGCCGTGGCATTCTCTGCGCATGCCACAGATCACGCTGGTCCCGACCGGCCAGACCTTCGCGGCGGATACCGCAGAGCCGGTGCTCGCCGCGGCGCTCAGGGCCGGTCTCAATCTCCCGCACAGCTGCAAGGGCGGACACTGCGCGTCATGCATTGCGCGCGTGCTGTCCGGGTCATACGCCTATCCCGCCGCCCGGCCACCCGGGCTGACGGAGGAGGAGGCCCGTGACGGTTACGTGCTGCTCTGCCAGGCGCGGGCGACCAGCGACCTGCGCATAGAGATCCGCGAGGTCCGCCCGGCGCCGGATGTGCAGGTGAAGAGCCTGCCCTGCCGGATCGAGCGACTCGAGCGGAAGACAGATGACGTGATGGCCGTCTTTCTCAGGCTGCCTGCGGTCGAGAGCATGCACTTCCGGCCGGGACAGTATCTCGATGTCATGCTGTCCGAGGGTCGCCGCCGCAGCTTCTCGATCGCCGGCTCGGACGCGGACAAGCGGCTGCTGGAGCTGCATGTGCGCCGGGCCTCCGGCAGCGGGTTCACCGCCCAGCTGTTCGGCAGCATGAAGGAGGGCACGCTGCTGCGGATCGAAGGGCCGCTCGGGCAGTTCTGGTTCCGTAGCGAGTCGCCGCGGCCCGCGCTGATGATCGGCGGCGGTACCGGGTACGCGCCGCTGCGCGCAATGCTGCGCGAGCTGCTGGCCGCCGGAGATCGTCGTCCGCTCACGCTGTACTGGGGCGCGCGAGCACGGGAGGATCTCTATGAGCACGGCTGGCTCAGCGATGTCGAGGCGAGCCGGGCCGGTTTCTGTTACCGCCCGGTGCTGTCAGGCGAGGCGCAACGCGATCCGGCGTGGACCGGGCGCCGCGGCCTGGTGCACGAGGCCGTACTCGCGGACTGGCCGGCGCTTGCCGCGTTCGACGTCTACGCGAGCGGGCCACCGGCGATGATCGAGGCGATAAGAAGCACGTTCCCGGGCCGTGGACTGCCACGTGAGCAGCTGTTCTTCGATTCGTTCGACTATGCGCCGGATACGCTCGCGAAGATCGAACAGGCCCGCCGCGGCTGACGGTTCCGCTCAGCGTCGGGGCAGACGCAAGCGTGGCACCTGCAGGCGTCGCCCGACGGCGCGCGTCGCGTGATCGCGCAGTACAGCCATCGCACGCTCGGGCTCGCGCATCTGCACGAAGAGCTCCGCCAGCAGCAGGCTGGTCTCCGCGCTGGGCCTGATCGCGTTGCTCGCCTCGAGGTAGGCGATGGCCTTGCCGAACAGCTCGGCCCGCAGGCACAGCCTGGCGCAGCTCGAAAGCAGCTCAGGATCCTTCGGGCTGCGCGCCAGCCATCCCTCGGCCTGCTCGATCGGCAGCAGGGGGTTCGCGAGCTGGAGATCGCCGTAGGCCCGTACCGCGGCAGCGTCCGCACCCTCCTCGATCAGCTCGCGCAGAGTCTTCTCCGCCCGCTGGTGATCGCCGCCGGCCATCGCGGCCCGGGCGTACTGGAGACGCGCCTGCGGCAGCTTGCGCAACGACCTCGGCAGGTCGGACCAGGCCTTCTCCAGCGCGGCCGGGTCCCCGGCCTCGCCGGCGCCGCGCAGTCCCTCGAGCTGGGCCTGCGCGAGCAGGTCGTCGAGTCTTTCCTGCGGCAGGTCCCGCGCGTCGCGCAAGCGGGGCAGCAGCGAGTGCAGCTGGGTTCCGCGACCGAGCTTCTGGTAGAGACGCCCCAGCAGCTCCAGCCCGCGCGAGTTGAGATCCCCCGAGGCATCGAGTTGCTCGAGCGTGCGCAGCGCGGCTGCGTCCTGGCCGCGGCGCATCTGCATCTCGGCGAGCGTGATCATCGGGGCCGCGCGCTGCTCTGGTGCGTATTCCTGCGCCCGGGTCAGCCACTGGTCGCGCCGCTCCGTAGCGTCCAGCAGGTCGGCGGCGCGAGCTGCGAGCAGGAAGTTCGCGGCAGGCGAGTCCGATTCCTCAGCCGACCGCACCAGCAGGTCCTCTGCGCGCTTCCAGTTGCCGGCCGCGAGCTCGACGATGCCAAGCTGCGCATCCCGGCGCGCGTGGCGTCGGCGACGCTCGGTCCCGAGCCGTGCGATCCGGCGCCGCATCGTAACCGCGCGCAGCACGAGGCCCAGCAGGGCCAGTCCGCCGAACAGCAGCAGCAGCGCGACCGGCACGGTCGTCTCGAACAGCGTGCGACCGATGCGGACCGAGACATAGCCCGGATCGGTCAGCAGCAGGTGGGCCAGCAGGCCGCCGGCGAGCAGCACGAGCGCGACCGTCGCGGCCCCCTTCATCGCGCTTCCTGGTCGTCGCCGCCGGCGTTCCCGCCCACTCGCCCGAGCAGCCGCGCAGCTGCGCCGATTTCCGGATACTCGGGATCTATGTCGATGCCCGCGAGCTCGCTGAGTTCGGCCTGCGCCGCGGCAACCTCGGCTGCGCTCGCGTCGAAGTACTGCGCGAGCCAGGAGTCCGCGGCGCCGAGCGCGTCGACGTAGACCGCCCGGTCCTGCTGCATGACCGCGACACGCGCCGCGAACAGCAGCAGTTCGAGGTGCTGTCGCCGCAGCGCCTCCTCCTCCAGCGTCACCAGCCTTGCCGTGTCGGGATCCACGCGACGCAGCGACAGCATGTCCCGGCTGGCCTGCCGGACGCGGTACCAGGCCCGCTCGACCGGCGAGCGGGGCTCGGCTTCGACCGGCTCGACCCGACGTGCGGTCGAGATCGGGACACCCAGCACCGGAAAGCCGGTCGCGGCGCGCTCCAGCTCGGCGAGGCGCGTATAGACGGCCGCGAGGTCCGGCTGGGGCGCTGCCCGCAGCGCAGCGAGCTCCCGCGCAAGCTGCGTGCGAACGGCCTCGATGGCCGGGTCTCGAACGGTAGCCAGCCGCGCATCAGCCGCTTCCATCGCCGCGATCGCCGTGGCCGTATCGCGCTCGAGCTTGAGTCGTCGCTCAGCCAGTTCGAGAAGGTAAAGCGCCTCGGCGCGTATCCACACGCGCTGCGGCGCCTCGGTCCGGGCCCGCAGTTCCTCGACGCTGCGGCCGAGCTCGGCGACCCGCAGCGGCGTCTCGGCGAGGCTTTCGATGTGCCGGCGCAGCCGGGCCGTGTCCGTCGACGACTGGATGCTCGCGGCCTCCAGGCGGTCCGAAAGCTGCTGCTGCGCATCGCGCAGCTCGACGAGCCGGTCACGCAGGCGCTCGATGCGACCGTCGAGCTGGCCGAAACGCCACTGTGCATGAGCGGCGAGCAGCAGCGCCAGCACGGTCAGCACGATCAGCACCGGGCTCACGGCCGTCGAACGGCGCCGACTGCTTTCCGTCTTCAGTGATTCAATTTCTGCGGACATCGGGGCGTGTGAGGACGAAGGCGCTGACCGCCTTCAGGATCGTATCATGCAGGTCCCGCGCGCTCGCCATGCGACGTGGCGCGCTCGATGGCCTGCAGCATGGCCGCGTCCTCGGCGCTGGCAGCCAGCACCAGCGGCCCCCGCCAGCCGAGCCGCGCCGCCGCTGCCGCGACACGCTCGCCCGGCACCAGCAGCGTCGTTGCCCGAAGTGAACCGGCAATTGCATCGGGCAGCTGCGCGAGCAGACCCTCCAGGATCTCGACGCTGGTGACCGCGGTCACGATGCGCCGGCCGGTTGCGAGGGCCCCGGCGAGCAGCTCGAGCGTGCGCGGCTCGGCCGTGGCACGGCGGCGCCGGTAAACCTCGGCGACACGCAGCTCGGCGCCGCGCCGTTCGAGTTCCTCCCGCAGCAGTTCGCGACCACCCTGCCCGCGGACGATCAGCACGCTGCCGCTGAGCGGCGCGGCGAACTCCGGCAGCGCGAGCAGCCCCTCGGAGTCGAACCGTCCCCGTGGCAACGTGTCCACTGCGATGCCGCGCTCGGCGAGCGCCCGGGCCGTTGCGCGCCCGACGGCCGCGATCCGCGGCTTGCCGGCGGCCGGCAGCGGGCCCGGGTAGTGTTCCACGGCGTTGGCGCTCGTGAAGATTAGCCAGTCGCATTCGGCCCGCGCCTCGGCCGGGTCGAGGGTCATTGGTTCGATGACCAGCGCCGGAATCCCGATCGGCTCGGCTCCCGCAGCCTGCAGCGACGCGATGAAGGGACCGGCTTGTGCGGCAGGGCGGGTGACCACTACCGTGAGTCCCGCAAGCGACGCTTTCACGGGCCGCGGTCAGCGTCCGCGGCCAGCCGCTCGAGAAGTGCACCTCCGCCGGCGGCCTGCATGCGCGCGGCCAGCAGTTCACCGAGCGCCTCTGCATCGCCCTGCGGACCGGCGATCCGGTCGCGGTAGGTCTCGCTGCCGTCCGGCGAACCGATGAAGCCGTGCAGCGTCAGCTGCTGGTGCTCGAGCGTCGCATGGGCCGCAATCGGCGAGTGACAGCTGCCGCCGAGCCGGCGCGCGAAGGCCCGCTCGGCCTCGAGCCTGAGCGAGGACTCAGCGTGGTGCAGCGGCTGCAGCAGCTCCGCGCTGCGGGCGTCGTCCGCGCGGCATTCGATGCCGATCACTCCCTGGCCCACGGCGGGCACGCAGATGCCGAGGTCCAGCACCTCCGTGATCCGCTCGCCGAGGCCGAGCCTCTCGAGCCCGGCGCAAGCGAGCAGGATCGCATCGAGTCCGTCTTCCTCGAGGCGCCGCAAACGCGTATCGACGTTGCCGCGAAGCAGTTCCAGGGTGAGATCCCCGCGCGCGTGTCGCAGCTGCGACTGGCGGCGCGGGCTCGAGGTCCCAACCCGTGCGCCGGGCGGCAGGTCCGCGAATCGAGCATGGCGGATCGACAGCAGCGCGTCGTGCGGGTTGGCGCGCGCCAGCACCGCGGCGATCCGAAATCCGTCGGGCAGCTGACTCGGAACGTCCTTCATCGAGTGCACGGCGATGTCCGCACGCCCCTCCCTGAGCGCCACCTCCAGCTCCTTGACGAACAGGCCCTTGCCACCGACCTCGGCAAGCGCGCGATCGAGCACGCGGTCGCCCTGCGTGCTCATCGGTACGAGTTCGACCCCGAGTCCGGGATGCGCGTCGCGCAGCAGCGCAGCAACGTGCTCGGCCTGCCAGAGGGCGAGTTTGCTGCGACGGGTCGCGATCCGTATTGATTCGGTCAATGTGAGCTCCGTCCGCGGTGCGTTGCCTGGCTCAGTCCCGTGTCTCCGCCTTCCCGGACAGCTCCGCTGCCTCGAAGCGGAACCAAGCGACGACCAGGCTCAGCACGATCGGGCCGACGAACAGCCCTATGAAACCGAAGGCCGACAGGCCGCCCATCACGCCGAGGAAGACCGCCAGCGTCGGCACGTCCGCACGACCCGAGATCAGCATCGGCCTGAGGAAATTGTCGACCATGCCCACGACGAGCGTACCCCAAGCGGCCATGAAGATCGCCTGCCAGTAGTCACCCTGCGTGGCGAGATAAATCGCGGCGGGTACCCAGATCAGCGTCGTGCCCACGATCGGCACCAGCGCGAACAGCGCTGCCAGCACGCCGAACACGAGAGGCGAGGGCAGGCCCGTGATCCAGAAGGAGAGGCCTACCAGCATGCCCTGCACCAGCGCCGTGGCTCCGATTCCGGCGAACACCGCGCGCGTGACGTCGGCCAGGAAGCTGAAGGCCCTTGCGCGCCGATCCTCTGCCATCGGCAGCAGGCTGGTGGCCCGGCTGGCGACGGCCGGGCCGTCCCGCAGCACGAAGAACAGCATGAACAGCATCAGCACGAAGCTGACGATCGTTCCGACCGCGCCCATCACGACTGCACCGCCGGATGCGGCGAGTGCCTCGAGCAGCTTCTTGGTGCCGGCCAGCACCCAGCCGTGCAGCTGCTCGAGCGTCACGTGCGCGTGCTCCTCGATCCAGGCTACCGGTTTCTCCATTATCGGCCACGCCTCGAGGTTGAGCGTGGCGAGGCCGGTCGCGTTCGGCGTCAGCGCGTCGATCCTGTCCAGCAGGTGGCTCGCCTGCACCGCTACCGCGGCCGCGATCATCGTCACCGGCAGCACGAAAAACAGCACGGTCAACGTCGTCGTCAGCGCACTGCCGAGCCGTCGGCGGTTTCCGAGTCGAGCGGTCAGCTTCTCATTCAGCGGCGCAAGCAGCGCGCCGAGCAGCAGTGCCCAGACCACGGGCTGCCACAGCGGCTCGATGATCCGCCAGACGAGATACAGCAGGCCGAGGACCAGCAGCAGTCCGCCCACACGCCACCAGAACCGGTCCGGGTGGGTGGACTCCGGGTCCGGGATCGTGACCGTGGTCTCGCCTAGGTCGTTGCGATCGGGTTCCATGTCTTCAATCCGCTCCTGAACTGCCGCAGGGCTTGCGCGGCGTGGCGCCGGCTCACCGGCAGCGTCTCCTCGGCTTCGTTGAACCGCACCAGGTACTGGCCCTCGGCATTGCGCTCCAGCGCGCGCACGTGGCGCAGCGCGACCAGTGAATTGCGGTGTATGCGCAGGAAATCGGGCGAGAACTCCTCGGCCAGTGCCCGCAGCGATTCGTCGATCAGGTCGCTGCCGCCCCGGTGACGCACGGTCACGTATTTCTGGTCGGCGCAGAAGAAATACACGTCCTCGACCGGAATGAGCCGCAGCTGCTCCCCGTGGCGCGCGCAGACGTGCGTGCGTCGCCGACCGAGCCGGGTGCGCTCCGCCAGCCCGAGCAGCTGGGGCGGCGCGAGCCGCGCCGCATGGCGGATCGCGCGTGCAAGCTTCTCCCGGCGCACCGGCTTCAGCAGGTAACCGAGAGCCTGCGTCTCGAAGGCCTCGAGCGCGTGCTCGTCGTAGGCAGTCGTGAAGATCACGGCGGGTGGCGTCTGCATCCGGCCGAGGTGTCGCGCAGCCTCGATGCCGTCCATGCCGGGCATGCGGATGTCCAGCAGCACGACGTCCGGAGCGAGCGCGGCGCAGATCTCCAGCGCTTCGCGGCCGTTGCCAGCCTCAGCGATCACGCTGACCCGAGGCATCTCTTCGAGCAGGCGCCGGAGCCTGTCCCTTGCCGGGGGCTCGTCGTCGACGATGAGCGCCCGCAGGGCCGCTTCGTCCGGCGCGGTAGGGATCGTGTCCATGGGCCCGGCATTCTGCTTCGCCGGGGCGTCGCCTGTCACCGTCCCGTCTCGCCCGGGCCGTCTTCGGCGAACACGCAGGGGAAGCGCAGCCGGACGAGGTACCGGCCAGTGTCTTCCTCCACCTCTACCGCCGAACGGCCCGGGAAGAGCAGCTCGAGTCGCTGGCGGATGTTCTCGAGCGCCATCCGGTTTCCGCCCCTTGCGACCCGGCCTGCGGTCGTCACGGGATTCGCAACCTCGATCACGACGTTGCCGTCCACGGTGCTGCCGGTGACCTTTATCGTGCCGCCCTCAGGCAGCGGCTCGATGCCGTGGCCGATTGCGTTCTCGAGCAGCGGCTGCAGCAGCAGGCCGGGCACGACAGCCGTTGCCGGCAGCTGCCCGACGTTCCATTTCACCTTCAGCCGCTCCCCTAGCCGCAGCTGCTCGATGCGCTGGTAGATGCGCGCGACCTCGAGTTCCTCCCGCAGGCTGATCTTCGCCCGGGATTCGCCCAGGCTGGCGCGGAACAGGTCCGCGAGGTCCTCGATCGCTTCCTCGGCGCGCCCGGGGTCGCTGCGCGTCAGCGCCGCGATCGTATTCATGCTGTTGAAGAGGAAGTGCGGACGGATCCGCGCCTGCAGCGCATTCACCCGGGCACGCGCCTCCAGCTCGACGCTCTGGCGCCACTGGCTGGCGACATAGAAGTAGCGCAGCGCAAGTGCGCCGACGATGCCGGCGATCAGCAGGTTCGGGACCAGGAACGACCAGTGCTGCTGCGGAAACAGGCTGGAGGCGATCCCGAGCCGGTCAGCCCACAGCCGTCCAAACCAGTAGACCGCTTCCGAGACCAGCGCGACGGTGCCGACCATCAGGCCGAGCGCGAGTCCCGTGGCACGGGGCAGCGGCATACTGGCCAGCCAGCGCCGGCTGACGCAGAGCACGCCGGCGCAGAGCAGCCCGGTCCAGAGCAGGTACGCGGAGGTGCGCGCGAGGTCGGTCCAGAATGAGCCGGCGAGCGACTGGCGCGCCAGCGCGAGGACGAAGGAGAGCAACGCGGCGATCAGCACGATAGCCAGCACTGCTCGCGGCTGGCAGAAATCGGGCACGTAGAAGCCGCGCTCGTCGCGCCCGGGCGTCGCCGCGCCAGGCGCAGGGTTCATCCGCCCGGCGGCTCCCCGGCTCCGCGGTCGCCGGCCTCGAACAGCGCGTCCGTGAGCCGGAACACCGTCGAGATGTCCTCGTCCCCGTGTCCCTGCTCGATCAGCTGCCGGTACTGATGCAGGGCCGCCTCGACCAGCGGCAGCCGCACGCCGTGGCGCGCGGCCATCTCGCGGCAGATCCTCAGGTCCTTCTCGTGCAGGCGTACCCGGAAGCCGGGCGGGTAGGAGCCGCGCACGATGTTCGGGGCGCGATGAACGAAATACCAGCTCGAGCCGGCCCCCTGGCCCAGCGTGTCGATCAGCGCCTCGAGCGGAAGGCCCTCGGCCTTGGCGAATGCCATCGCCTCGGCCACGGCCTGGATGATGCCTGCGCACATGATCTGGTTCGTGGCCTTCGCGGCCTGGCCCGCCCCGGTGCCGCCGAAGCGCGTCACGGTTCGACCCATGGCCTCGAGCACCGGCCTTGCGCGCTCGAACGCAGCCTCGGGTCCGCCGACCATGATCGCGAGCGTCCCCTGCCGGGCGCCCTCGACGCCGCCGCTGACCGGCGCATCCAGGAAATCCACGTCCCGCGAGCCGAGCCGCCGAGCCGCTTCTCGCGCCGTATCGGCGCTCACCGTCGAGCAGTCGATCACAATTGCGCCCGGCCTGAGGCTCCCGGCCAGCTGGTCGACGACTTCGAGCACGTCGTCATCGGCCGAAACGCATAGCACGACGACGTCGCAGGTCGCGGCCAGCTCGGCCGGGGTCGCCGCGATGCGCACCTCGAGCTCGCTGGCGATCTGATCGGACGCCGCTCGGGACCGGTTCCACACGCACTCGAGCAGCCCGCGCAGATGCAGGCAGCGGGCCATGCCGCGCCCCATCGCCCCGAGCCCGACGAACCCGACCTTCGGCGCCGTCGTCATGATCCGGCGCAGAGCTCTTCCATCGACTTGCGGGCGTTCTCGCGCGCCGCGTCGATTTCATCGGAATCCAGGTAACGCCGGTCGTCGTCGGTTTCGCCGCGCTCGTAGATCCGCCGGGCGTTCATCAGCGACTCGTATTTCTGCCGCGCGTCGATGCAGCGCTTGGCCTTGTCCTCTGCGGTCAGCTCACGCGCCTTGCGGGCATCCTCCGCCCCGGCGACGACCGCGCCGGCGGTCTCCTCTTCCTTGGCATGGCGCTTCATCTCGGCATCGTAGCGGCTCTTCACCTCGACGACGTCGGTCGAGCGGCTCGCGATGTCGAGCTTCTCGGCAGGAAGGCGTTCCGGCCGGTCGGTGTAGACCGGCTGGCCCTTCGGGTCCGTGGTCCGGTAGACATCCGAGGCCTGTGTGATCCCGGCCAGCAACAGTGCGATCAGCAGCGTGAACGTTCGCTTCATGCGATTGCCTCCAACGCAACGCCGCGAGTCTAGCAGGACGCCCGCCCGCTGCCGCGGACCGGGGTCGCGGGACGACGAAACTGAGACCCGGTGCCCAGGGCGCCAGCGCCAGGCAAAAAAAGGGGCACCTCTGCAGGTGCCCAAACGGGGGAGAACCAAGACCCGGGGCGCCGGTGGCGCCCCGGGCCACTCTGCGCTAGAGGTTGTAGCCGCGCTCGTCGTGCAGCGAGAGGTCGAGACCCATCGTCTCTTCCTCGCTGGTGACGCGCAGCCCGACCACCGCGTCCACGATCTTCAGCAGCACGAACGAGAGCACGCCCGAGAACACGACCGTGAACAGCACGCTCTTGATCTGCACCCAGACCTGGCCGCCGATCGTCGCATCGCCCGGATCCCACACGCCTCCGAGCGAGGGGAAGGCGAACACGCCGGTCAGCACGGCGCCGACGATGCCACCGACGGCGTGCACGCCGAACACGTCGAGCGAATCGTCGTAGCCGAGCTTGCGCTTCAGGCGGGTCGCGGCGAGGAAGCACAGCAGGCCGGAGATCGCGCCGATCGCGAGCGCACCCATCGGGCCTGCGGTGCCGGAAGCCGGCGTGATCGCGACGAGTCCCCCGACCGCGCCGGAGACGATGCCGAGCACGCTCGGCTTGCCGTGGGAAGCCCACTCCGCGAACATCCAGGCGAGCGCCGCGGCGGCGGTGGCGATCTGCGTGACCAGCATCGCCATGCCGGCCGAGGATCCCGCGCTGACGGCACTGCCGGCATTGAAGCCGAACCAGCCCACCCAGAGCATCGAGGCGCCGACGACGGTCAGCGTCATGTTGTGCGGCGGCATCGGCGTGACCGGGAAGCCCTTGCGCTTGCCGAGCACGAGCGCTGCGACCAGGCCGGCGATACCTGCGTTGATGTGCACGACGGTGCCGCCCGCGAAGTCCAGCACGCCCCAGTCCCACATCAGCGCGCCGTCGCCGCTCCAGACCATGTGCGTCATCGGCGCGTAGACGAACGTGAACCACAGGGCGAGGAACAGCAGCAACGCCGAGAATTTCATCCGTTCTGCGAAGGCGCCGACGATCAGCGCCGGCGTGATGATCGCGAAGGTCATCTGGAACGTCGCGAAGACCGACTCTGGAATCGTGCCCGTCAGCGAATCGAGCCCGACATTGGCCATGAACGCGTTGCCGAGGCCGCCGATGAACGAGCGCAGGTTCAACTCGCCGGCCACCATGCCGGTCGTGTCGAACGCCAGGCTGTAGCCGTAGAGCGTCCACAGCACCGTCATCAGCGCAGTCGCTGCGAAGCATTGCATCAGCACCGACAGCACGTTCTTCGAACGCACCATGCCGGCGTAGAACAGTGCGAGGCCCGGAATGGTCATGAACAGCACGAGCACGGTGGCCGTGAGCATCCATGCCGTGTCGCCGGAATCCAGCGTCGGTGTCTCATCCTGGGCGAGGCCGAGGGCCGGAGCCATCAGTGGTGCCAGGGCCAATGCGTAGCGCAGCCCTCTGTTGAGCGGGAGTCTGGAAGGGATCACTTTGGTTCTCCTCGGACGATCAATAGTGGTCTGAAGCTCTCGATGGGACGGGTCAAACAGCCTCTGCGCCCTGCTCGCCCGTCCTGATTCGCACGGCCTGTTCGAGATGGGTGACGAAGATCTTCCCGTCGCCGATGCGTCCCGTGCGCGCGACGTTGGTGACGGCCTCGATCACCTGCTCGACGACGGTGTCGTCCACGGCGATCTCGACCTTCGTCTTCGGCACCAGGTCGATGCGGTACTCGGCCCCCCGGTAAATCTCCGTGTGGCCGCGCTGGCGACCGAAACCCTGTACCTCGGTAACGGTCACGCCCTGGATGCCGATGTCGGCGATGGCCTGCCGCACTTCATCGAGCTTGAACGGCTTGATGATCGCGGTGATGAGTTTCATCCGGGGCCACCCTCGATACGCCTGTCGGGCATTCGAGAGCGAGTGATGCAGGAAGCGTGCCACGACCACGATTCGGCGGCCGCAGGCGCCTGGGCGGGTCACTCGGGGCCCCGGGCGCACCAATATGGAGCGGCCGCTGCCGCGGCGCGCATCAAGGCGGGGCGCAGCCTCGGCAGCGACATCGCCGGCCCCGCGCAGCGGCGGGCCGGCCCATCCACCCCGACCGGTACACGCTTTCGAATAAACTGGCAGCCTCGCAAACCTGCCAGGCGGTGACTCTGAAAATGGCTTTCGATCCCAGGCTGATCGACGACCTCGCCAGGCGACTGGCGGGCTCGGTTCCCGAGGGCATGGTCGCGCTGCGGCGTGACCTCGAGCAGAACTTCAAGGTCGTGCTGCAGTCGGGGCTGTCGCGCTTCGACCTGGTCACGCGGGAGGAATTCGACGTCCAGACGGCGGTGCTCAAGCGCACGCGGGAGAAGCTGGCCGCGCTCGAGCAGCGCCTCGCGGCGCTGGAGAAGCCGCGCTAGCGGCCCGCGAGCAGCTCCGGCGCAACGTCGACGGCGATGAAAGAGGCCATCGCGAGCAGGAAGATGCCGAAGATCCTGCGCAGCACGGCCTGTGGCAGCCGTCGCCCGAGCCGGCTGCCGGCAAAGCTCCCCGCCACGCCGAGCGCCGCGACGACCAGCAGCACTCCGAGGTCGAGCTCGAGGCCCTGCGAATCCAGCAGGCCGAGGTACTTGGCAAAGCCCGTGTAGGAGTTCAGCGCAATCACCGCGAGGCTGGTGCCCACTGCGCTGGACATCTGGACGCCTGCCAGCAGCACCAGGGCCGGGACGATCAGGAACCCGCCGCCGACGCCCACGAGCCCGCTCAGCATTCCCACGCCCAGGCCGCCCGCCACGACCGCGAGGCGTCGCGGGTCGTGGTCGGGCCGCTCGAGGCCCGCGCCTCGCAGCATGCGCCAGCCTGCGGCCAGCATCACCGCGGCGAACAGCGCGAGCTGCAGCGTGCCCGGCACGAAGTGCGCAAGCGTCGCACCGAGCCAGGCCCCGGCCATTCCCGGGAGGCCGAACCAGGCGACGTTCCGCCAGTCCACCTGCCGGTGCCGCGAGTACGGGATCGCTGCCGCGCTTGCGATCAGCCCCACCACCAGCAGCGAGCCGGCGATCGCGACTTTCTCCGGCTGACCCAGCAGGTAATGCAGTACCGGGACCGTGAGGATCGAGCCGCCGGAGCCCAGCAGGCCCAGGCTCAGCCCGATGGCGAGTGCGCCGAGCACTGCGAGCAGCACGCGGAGATTCCCCGGCGGTTCGCTGCTATTCGCAGCGGCGCCGACGCGGCTTGCTGCGGCCGGAGCCGCCGGCCGGAGCAGGCACGCAGTACAGTTCCTGCAGCAGACCCATGACCCGCGTCACGGGTCCTGCAGGCAGGGAGTAATAGATGGACTGCGCCTCGCGCCGCGTGTCGACGAGGCCGGCCTCGCGCAGCAGCGCCAGGTGCTGGGAGAGCGCTGACTGGCTCAGGTTCACGCGACGGTTCAATTCGCCGACCGAGAGGGGCTCCTCGAGCAGGTTGCAGAGAATCAGCAGCCGCTGCTCGTTGCCGAGCGCCTTGAGCAGGTCTGCAGCCTCGCCGGCGTGCTCGTGCATCTGCTCGAGCAGCCTCTTGTCGGGCTGCGGCAGCGGAGCGGGGCGGCGTTCAGCGGGCGACATCCTGGATCCTGTGTCTCCGGGAGCGCAGTTTATTTCAGTGTTGACTAAATTAGCAAGTCCTAATATTGTCGCCTCCCGGAATTCGAGCAAAGGTCGCCCGTGATGAGCCCACACGATACCCGCGTCGCCAACGCCACTCCCGACATGGTCCGGGCCTGGTGGGAGAGCGGCGAAATCCTGCTGGTGGACGTGCGCGAGCCGCACGAGTACGCGTTCGAGCGCATTCACGGGGCGCTGCTGTACCCGATGTCCACCTTCGATCCCAAGGCGCTGCCGCTCGAGGGGCGCCGACTGGTGCTGCACTGCGCCTCGGGCAAGCGCTCGGCGATGGCCGCCCACCGGCTGGTCGCGGAGGGTCATGGAGAGGTCACGAACCTCGAGGGTGGCCTGCAGGCCTGGAAGGCGGCGGGCTTGCCGGTGATCCGGATCGACCCGCAAACCGGGCGCCTGATCGACGACGGTCGTCGCTGAGGCCGGGCGGCAGGTCGTCGAAACTCCGGATGGTCACCGGCCTGTCGCTGGCTCAACCTGTCATCTCGGTCGCAGCTCGGCTGCAGAGGTTCGCCTGATGAGCATAGATCGCATCGTTCTCGCCTTCGCAGGGCTGATGATCCTGCTGAGCCTGCTGCTCGGGCACTTCGTCAGCGCCTACTGGTACTGGTTCACTGCCTTCGTCGGCGCCAACCTGCTGCAGTCGGCGTTCACCGGCTTCTGCCCGCTGGCGGCGATCCTCCGCAGGCTCGGTGTCCGGCCTGGCGTCGCTTTCCAGTAGGAGTTGCCTGATGCCCCGGGCCCGGTCTCTGGCACTGCTGCTTGGCTCGATGTTCCTGCTGAGCGGCACGGCGACGTCTCAGGTCGCCGCGGGCCGCTCCGCCGGCCTCGCCACGATGACCGTCGACATCGAGTCGGCGCCGACCGAGCGGTTGCTCGACGGCACCGTCGAGGCTGTGCATCAATCCACGGTCTCGGCGCAGACTTCGGGTCGCGTCACCGAGATCAATTTCGACGTCAACGACTTCGTTCCGGAAGGCTCGGTGATCATCCGTCTGCGCAGCACCGAGCAGGTTGCGAGCCTGAGCCAGGCCCAGGCTGCGCTGAAGGAAGCCACGGCCCGCGAAGCCGAGGCGCAGACCCGTTACCAGCGCATCCGCGACATGTACGAACGTCGGGTCGTCGCGAAGGCGACGCTCGACGAGGCTACTGCAGCCAGGGACGCGGCCGTCGCGCGGCTGACGGCCGCGCGTGCCGGGCTCGAGGCCGCGCGCGAGGGCGTGGCCTACACCGAGATCCGGGCGCCTTATTCTGGAGTCGTCACGGCCAAGCACGTCCAGCTCGGCGAAGTCGTGGCGCCCGGCTCGCCGCTGATGTCAGGCGCGTCGCTGCACGCGCTGCGGGTCGTGGCCGAGGTGCCGCAGAGCATCGTCGAGGAGGTCCGCAGCCTGCGCAAGGCCGTGGTGTACGTCGACGGCCGGCGCATCGATGCCACCGGGGTCACGCTGTTCCCCTCGGCCGAGCCGCAGACCAACACCTTCCGTGCCAGGATCGAACTGCCCCGGGACGTGGCCGGGCTCGCTCCGGGCATGTTCGTCAAGGTCGGCCTGGTGACCGGTGAAGCCGGCCGCCTGCTGCTGCCGCGCTCCGCGGTCGTCCAGCGGAGCGAAATGCGCGCCGTCTACGTCCTGGCCCCGGACGGGACCGTGAAGCTCCGGCAGGTGCGGCTCGGGCACGTCCGCGACGACCGGATCGAGATCCTGGCGGGCCTGAAGCCCGGCGAGACGGTCGCGCTCGATCCCGCCGCGGCCGGGCTACTGGCCCGCAGACCGACCCGCGACGATGAATGAGAAGCTCGGCTTCAGTGGCCGCGTCGCCCGGCTGTTCCTCGACAGCGAGCTGACGCCGCTACTCGGGCTCACCGCGCTGCTGCTCGGGTTGTTCGCGGTGTTCGTGACGCCGCGGGAGGAAGAGCCGCAGATCAACGTCACGATGGCAAACGTCATCATCCCGTTCCCGGGCGGCAGCGCCGAGCAGGTCGAGAGCCTGGTCGCGACGCCGATGGAGAAGGTCCTCGCCGAGATCTCCGGCGTCGAGCACATCTACTCGGTGTCACGACCCGGCGGCGCGGTGATCACCGTCCAGTTCGAGGTCGGCGAGGATCGCACCGACGCGATCGTCCGCCTCTACAACGCGATCTACTCCAACCAGGACTGGCGGCCGCCGGGCGTCGGCATCCTGCAGCCGCTCGTCAAGCCGAAAGGCATCGACGACGTGCCGATCCTGAGCGTGACCTTGTGGACCAGGGACCCCGAGCGCGGCTCCCACGAGCTGCGCCAGGTCGCGCACGCGATAGAGGCGGAAGTCAAGCGCGTCCCGGGCACCCGCAACGTCTACACGATCGGCGGCCCGGACGAGACCGTCCACGTGACGCTGGACCCGCAGCGCCTCGCGGGCTATGGACTCACCGTCACGGAGCTGATCGGGTCGCTCGAGGCCGCGAACCTCGTGCTGCAGGCCGGAGACCTGGTGCGCGGTGGCACGAGCGTGCCGGTGCAGGCGGGCGAGTTCCTCGCCGACCGCGACGAGGTGGCGCAGCTCGTCATCGCGGTGCACCAGGGACGTCCCGTCTACCTGCAGGACGTGGCCGAGGTTCGCGCCGGTCCCGATCAGCCGGAGCAGTACGTGACTTTCGGGGCCGGCCCGGCGGCCGGGCAGAAGGGCATCGACCTGCAGGGCATTGCCCCGGCCGTGACGCTCGCGGTCTCGAAGAAGCCCGGCGCGAACGCGATCGACGTGGCGACTGCGGTACTGGAACGGATCGAGCTGCTGCGCGGCACCTACATCCCCGATGGCATCGAGGCCACCGTCACCCGGAACTACGGCGAGACCGCCAACGACAAGGCGCAGAAGCTGATCCAGAAGCTGGCGTTCGCGACCGCGTCCGTCGTGCTGCTGGTCTGGCTGACGGTGGGCTGGCGCGAAGCGGTCGTCGTGGGCGCGGCGGTGGTCATCACGCTGGCCGCGACGCTGTTCGCCTCCTGGGCCTACGGGTTCACGATCAACCGCGTCTCGCTGTTCGCGCTGATCTTCGCGATCGGCATCCTGGTGGACGATGCGATCGTGGTCGTCGAGAACATCAACCGGCACATGGCCTTCGGTGGAGAGCTCGGGCAGCTGATCCCGAGGGCCGTGGACGAGGTCGGCGGCCCGACGATACTCGCGACCTTCACGGTGATCGCGGCGCTGCTGCCGATGGCTTTCGTCAGCGGCCTGATGGGGCCGTACATGAGCCCGATCCCGATCAACGCCAGCATGGGCATGCTGATCTCGCTGGCCGTCGCGCTGGTGTTCACGCCCTGGCTGTCCCGGCGGATGCTGAAGCAGGCGCATGCGCACGGCCACGCCGATGAGACGCGGCTCGCCCGCTGGTTCGAGCGGGTCATGTCGCCGTTCCTGCGCGGTCCGCGGGCGCAGCGGCAGCGACGCAAGCTCTACCTCGGCACGCTGGTCGCGATCCTGCTCGCGGTCTCGCTGGTGATCCCGAAATGGGTCGTGATGAAGATGCTGCCCTTCGACAACAAGTCGGAATTCCAGGTCGTCGTGGACATGCCGGAGGGCACGGCGCTCGAGGAGACGGGCCGGGTGCTGGATGCGCTCGCGGCGGAACTCGCGAAGACGCCGGAGGTGACCGACTACCAGGTGTATGCGGGGACGTCCGCGCCGATCAATTTCAACGGCCTGGTGCGGCAGTACTACCTGCGCTCGGGACCCGAGCTGGGCGACATCCAGGTCAACCTCGTCGACAAGCACCACCGCGATCGCAAGAGTCACGAGATCGCGCTCGACGTCCGGCCGCGGCTGCAGCAGATCGCGCGCAGCAGCGGGGCGGCTGTCAAGGTCGTCGAGGTGCCGCCCGGCCCGCCGGTACAGGCGCCGTTGGTCGCGGAGATCTACGGGCCCTTCTACGGCGCTCAGCTCGAGCTCACGCGGGAGCTGCGCAAGATCTTCGACGAGACCGATGGCATCGTCGACGTCGACGACAGCGTCGAGGCGCCGAGTCCCCGCCTGGTCGTAGGCATCGATCGCCAGAAGGCGGCGCTGCTGGGCGTCAGCCAGGCGGAGGCGGTGCAGGTGCTGGCCGCCGGGCTCGGCGCCGCGGATGCAACCTACGTGCACATGGGAAGGGAGAACTACCCGATTCCGGTGCGGCTCGAACTTGGCGTGCCGGACAAGGCCAGCATCGCCAGCGTGCTCGCGCTGGAGGTCCGCTCACGCAGCGGTGCCCGCGTACCGCTCTCGGAGATCGCGGTCGTCGAGGAACGGGCCTGGGACAACTCCATCTACCACAAGGACCTGCTGCCGATGGCCTGGGTCACCGCGGACTCGGTCGGCGACACCGACAGCCCGCTGTACGGCATGTTCGAGATCGTCGGCGCGCTCGACGAGCGCCTGCCCGAAGGGTTTTCGCTCGATCAGCGGTTCATCAACCAGCCCGAGGATCCCTACCGCTTCAGCCTGAAGTGGGACGGCGAGTGGCAGATCACCTACGAGACGTTCCGCGACATGGGGCTCGCCTACTCGGTGGGACTGATCCTGATCTTCCTGCTGGTGGTCGCCCAGTTCCGCTCCTACGCGGTGCCGCTGGTGATCATGGCGCCGATCCCGCTCACCGTGATCGGCGTGATGCCGGGCCACGCCTTGCTCGGCGCGCAGTTCACCGCGACCTCGATGATCGGGATGATCGCGCTCGCAGGCATCATCGTGCGCAACTCGATCCTGCTCGTGGACTTCATCAACGTAGAGTTGGCGCAGGGGCGGGAGCTGGCCGACGCGGTGATCAGCGCCGCGGCCGTCCGGGCTCGTCCGATCGCGCTGACCGCGGTTGCGGCGATGACCGGCGCGTTCTTCATCCTGGATGACCCGATCTTCAACGGCCTTGCGGTGTCGCTGATTTTCGGCATCCTCGTCTCGACGGCGCTCACCCTCGTGGTGATCCCGATTCTCTACTACAGCTATCGCAACCGCAGACCAGCCACTGCCGGCGTGCAGTAAGGGGGAACAGACATGGCCAGGATCGCAATCATGGGCGCGGGACTCGGCGGGGTCGCCTGCGCATACGAGATGAAGAAGCGGGTCGGCAGCGGGCACAGCGTGACGCTGATCGGCACGGGGCCGTTCTTCGAGTTCACGCCTTCCAACCCGTGGATAACGGTAGGCTGGCGCACCGCGCCGCAGACGCGGGTGGACCTGGCTCGGCCGCTGGCGGACAAGGACATCGGCTTCGTGCCGCTGATGGTACAGTCGATAGACGCGCCCGCCTCGAAGCTCACGCTCTCGGACGGCACGACGATGGACTACGACTACCTGGTGATCTCGACGGGCCCGAAGCTCGCGTTCGAGGAGGTTCCGGGGCTCGGGCCCGAGGCGCACACGCAGTCCGTCTGCACGCACGCCCATGCGCTCCAGGCCTGGGACCGCTACCAGGAATTCCTGAAGGACCCCGGACCGATCGTGATCGGGGCGGCCCCGGGTGCGAGCTGCTTCGGGCCGACCTACGAGATGGCGATGATCCTCGACACCGACCTGCGTCGGCGGAAGATCCGCGACCGCGTGCCGATGACCTTCGTGACCTCCGAGCCCTACATCGGCCACATGGGGCTGGGCGGCGTCGGTGACAGCAAGGGCCTGATGGAGTCCACGCTGCGCCAGCGGCACATCAGCTGGATCACGAACGCCAAGATGACCTCGGCCGAGCCCGGCATGCTGATGGCCAGCGAGATGGGCGAGGACGGGAACGTGAAGAAGGAGCACAAGCTGCCGTTCAAGTTCTCGGTGGTGATCCCCGCCTTCAAGGGCGTGGACGCGGTCGCCGCCGTGCCGGAGCTGTGCAACCCTCGCGGTTTCGTGCTGATCGACGAGCACCAGCGCAGCAAGAAGTACCGGAACATCTTCTCGGCCGGGGTCTGCGTGGCCATTCCGCCGGTCGAGGCGACGCCGGTTCCGACCGGCGCGCCGAAGACGGGCTACATGATCGAGTCCATGGTCCACGCGATCTGCGAGAACGTCGCGGCCGAGCTGGCCGGCAAGCCCGCCAGTTCGCGCGGCACCTGGAACGCGATCTGCCTGGCCGACTTCGGCGACACCGGGGCCGCCTTCGTGGCGCTGCCGCAGATACCGCCGCGCAACGTGACCTGGGCGAAGGAGGGCAAGTGGGTGCACCTGGCCAAGGTCGCCTTCGAGAAGTACTTCCTGCGCAAGGTGAAGACCGGTTCGATCACGCCGATCTACGAGAAATACGTGCTCGGCACGCTCGGCATCGAGACGCTCAAGCAATGAGGAGGTCGCGGTGAGTCCGGGGCGGGGAAACTGCGGATGAGCCCCGCGGGCAGCGGCAAGCTGATCGCGGCGATCGCCGTCGCGCTGCTCGCGGGCAGGGCCGGCGCGGCGGAAACGCTGCAGCAGGCCTGGGGGATGGCGCTCGACCGCGACCGCGGCTTCGCGGCGGCAACGAGCCGGACTGAGGCGGCACGTCTCGAGGCCGAGGCAGCCCGTGCGCAGCGCTGGCCGGTGCTGGCGCTCGGCGGGAGCTACACCTGGCTCGACGATTCGCCCGCATTCGATTTCTCGTTCACCGGGTTGCCGCTCACGCCGCCGCCACTTTTCCCGGGCGACGAGTTCCTGATGGGAACGGCATCGCTGACGTTGCCGGTGTTCACGAGCGGGAGGATTTCCGCTGGAATCGCCGCGGCCGAGGCGCAGAGCCGGGGCGCCGACGCCCGGCTGGCAGGGGCACAGCAGGAACTCAAGCTGTCGGTGGCCGAGTCCTATGTCGGCGTCCTGCGCGCCCGACGGGCACTCGCCGTTGCGCAAAGCAACGTGACGAGCCTCGAGGCGCTCGCAAGCGACGTCGACAGCATGTTCGAGCGCGAACTCGTGCCGAAGAACGACCTGCTCGCGGTGCAGGTCGCGCTGGCCGACGCGCGCCAGAACCGCCTGCGCACGGCAAACGCCGCCGAGATCGCGCTCGCCGACTACAACCGTCGTCTCGGTCAACCGCTGGACCGGCCGGTCGAACTGGCCGAGGTGCTGCCGGAGCCCGAGCCGTTGCCGACCGACCTCGACTCACTGGTCGCGATGGCCGTCGAGCGACGCAGCGAGATCGACGCACTCGCTGAGCAGGGCGAGGCGCTCGGGCAACTGGCCAGGACCGAGCGGTCCCGGGTGCTTCCCCAGGTGAGCCTGACCGGCTCGTACAGCTACCTGGAGAACGGCTTCCTCGACGACGAGGACGTGCTCTACGCGGGCGTCGGCGTGCAGTGGGCGCTGTTCGACGGCGGCCAGTCGCGCAAGCGCGCCGCGGCGCTGGAGCGCTCGAAGCGCGCGGTGCAGGAGCAGCGGCTGGACCTCGAGTCGCTGATCGGCCTGCAGGTGCGCCAGGCCTGGCTCGAGGTCGAGGAGACCCGCCAGCGCGTGGCCGTCACTGCAGACGCAGCCGAGCAATCGGAGGAGAACCTCCGTATCGCACGCGAGCGCTACGGCGCGGGCCTCGGCACTCAGACCCAGCTGCTCGAGGCCGAGTCGCTGAGGATCCGGGCGCTGACGAACCGCGACGACGCACTGCTCGGCGCCGGGCTCGCGAGGCTCAAGCTGGCACGCGCGGTCGGCGCGCTCTGAGCGGACCAGGCGGCGGACGGCCGCAGTCGAGTCTCCAGTGGCTCAGCTCGTCGGCCGGAACCAGCGGTACTGCCAGACGATGAGCCAGCTGTCGAAATCGTTGCCCACCCGGGTCGCCACGCCGCTGCTGCCGGTGAGCTTCAGCGACTGTCGCCGGGTGAGCGGCACCGAGAGCGTCAGACCGACCCGGCTGCTGGACTGGAAGTCCTGCTTGCGTACCCCATCGACGCTGGTCCGACCGCCGCCGTACCAGGTACCGGTCGCGGCGAGCCACAGGCCCGGCCGGAACGTATAGCTCGCGTGCGCCTGCAGGCTGGTCAGGGGATTCTGGCTGCGGGTCGCGCCGCCTGCGAAGTCCGTGTTGTCGCCGAAGAACCAGGTGCCGAGGCTCGCCTCCAGCGTCCACTTGCCCATCGGGTGGAAGATGCCGATCTCCGGCTTGATGGACCAGCGGTTCGCGCCGATGTTGATCAGCAGGTCCGGGTCGTATTCACCGGTAGGCGCAGCGACCGTCAGCGAGGCGCCCCAAGTGGTGCGCGCCTCGCGCCGGGCGAATTCGGCGGGCGAGAGCGGCTCGAGCCCGCCGAGCGTGACGGCCAGGGTCACCCGGGCATCGCCAGGGCCGTAGCGCGCGATCCGGCGATCCTCGCCGGCCAGACTGCCGGTGAGTTCCCCGTCGAAATACGGCAGCAGCGCCGACACCCGCCAGGGTCGGTCGAGCAGCGCGAACGTCGAGGCGAAGAAGCCCAGGGTTGCGCCAATCGTGGCCTCGGCGTCCTCGACTGCCAGCGACGGATCGAAGTTGATGTCGCCGCGCGACTCGCTGTAGCCGAGGCCCGCGATGCGAAGTCCGACGGGCGCCGGACTGTAATTGCGGGGCTCCATCTCCTGCGCCTGCAGCGGCGTGGCCGCAAGCAGCGCGAGCAGCCCGGGCAGCGCACCACAAGTCATTCGCATCGGGGTGTTCCTCTCGAAGCCGGTGTGCCATTCAGTGCAGCTGTGCATGGGCTGCCGGTCTCCGTGTGCTGGTGAGCGGGCGACCGAGCCTTCGTGCCCCGAGCGTCGGCGTGCACTCACGCCCGTCCCAGGCTTCTTCTCCGGCGATGAAGACCGAGCTGACGACACCGTCCGAGCGGTTGACGAGCTGCTCGTGCCCGAAGATTTCCCGGTAGATCATCCGGCGGTTGGCGTCGGTGTCGTAGCGCGCGAGCGCCGCCGGGTCGATCAGCACCAGGTCCGCCTGCGAGCCCGGATCGATTCGCCCCGCGTCCACGCCGAAGAACTCGGCCGGCTCGCGCGTCAGCCGCCGGACCGCCTGCGCAACGGCGGCTTGCGACTCCCGTGCCGCGAGCTGCAGCGTCAGCAGGTTGCCGTCGAAGAACGCGAGGTTGATCAGGTGAGCGCCGCTGTCGTTGAAGCCCGGCAGCATGTGCTCGTGGAACAGCAGTTCGCGCAGGATTTCCGGGCGGTCGTTGCCGACGACGAACCACCAGCGCAGCTCGCGGTCGTAGCGACGGATCAGCTGCAGCAGGAATGCGCCCTCCCGCCCTATCGGGTCCGGAAACGAGTCGAGCGCCTCGGCCTCGGCCGCGGAGCGCGCGCTCGCGCGATCGCCCGACTGGAAGCGCAGCAGGCGTCGGTAGATCGCAGCCAGCGTCTCCCCCTGCCATTCGCCGACAGGACAGCGCTCGACGTTCAGCGCATCGAGGTCGCGGTTGAACGTCGACACCAGGCGAGGGTCGTGCCACTCGCGCACGAACAGCTCGCCGAAGCCCTCGCCCTGCATGATCGCGCGCCGCTGCGACGCGTCCTCGATGTCGCAGGCCATCAGCATGCGGGAGGATTCGAACTCCTCGAAAATCGGACAGATGGCGCCCTCGGCGTACATGCGGAACGGCGTGCCCAGCACCTGGAAATGGAACCGACCGTCGAGCAGGCGCGAATTGAGCGCGCCGGCGATCAGCGGGAAGAGCTTCCAGGTGCTGCGGTCGTGGGCGAGGTCGATCGCGGTCAGCGCCGAGGTCCTGAGCGGGCGGCCATACAGCCGGCCGCTTGTGAACAGGAAGCGCAGCACCGTGCCGATCCGGTGCTCGATGTCCGGCGTGCACTGCCAGACGCGGTCGTAGTCGCGGACGACGCGCAGCAGGGACTTCAGTTCCCGGCGCGTTGCGTACTGGGCCGGGATGCGCCGGTCGGTGTGCGGTGCGTTCGCGAGGTAGTGGAACGGAATCGAGTCGGTGGAGAAACCCGCATATCCCTGGCGCAGCGCCTCCTCGAGCAGCTCGCCCATGCGCGCGAGCTCCGCGGGCGCGGGCTCGCGGCTCACGGCCGCCGCGGTGCCCATTACCTCGACGCGCAGCATCGAATGCGGCACCAGCGGGACGATGTTGGGGCCGAGCGGCAGCCGGGCCAGGTGGTCGAGGTACTCGCCGCTGGTCCGCCAGTCCATGCGGTCCACCACCCTGCGCAGCACGGATTTCGGTATGTTCTCGACGCGCGTGAAGCAGTCGAGGATCGGGTCCTCGCCATTGCTGCGCTGCGAGCCGAAGACGGTGCCGAGGCTGCAGTTGCCGACCACGACCGTGGTGGTGCCGTGCCTGACGGATTCGGGAAGCCCGGGCGCGAGTTCGACCTCGAGGTCGAGGTGGGTGTGGATGTCCAGCAGCCCCGGCATCAACCAGCGTCCGTCCGCGTCGATGATGCGGTCCGCACGCGCGGCATCCAGCGCGGGACCGCGCGCCGCGACGACCCCTCCGGCGATCGCGAGGTCCTCGCGGCGCGGCGTCTCGCCGCTGCCATCGAACACGAGTGCGTTGCGGATCAGAGTCTGCCAGGATTCGTTCACGGCCGAAGATTAGCGAAAATGCGTGCGTGATGCCCGTACCGCCTTAAAGTAGCGAGGCGCGTGGAAAGCGTCACCCACCATCCACCCGGGCAGCGGGAGTGCCGGCCGCATGACCTCGATCAAAGCAGCGGGCGTGAAAGAATATCTCGCCGGGCTTCCGCCGGACAGGCGCAGCATCGTCGTCGCCCTGCGCAGGCTGATCCGGTCCAACATGCCGCGAGGCTATCGTGAGGCAATGGGCTACGGGATGATCACCTGGGAAATACCGCTCACTCGCTATCCGGACACCTACAACGGCAAGCCGCTGATGTACGTCGCCCTGGCCGCGCAGAAGAACCACTACGCGTTGTATCTCAGTTGCGCCTACATGGAAGAGTCCCGCGGACGGCGCCTGAAGGAGGCCTTCGCCCGCGCCGGCCGCAAGATCGACATGGGCAGATCCTGCATTCGGTTCAAGTCCCTGCAGGACCTCGAGCTAGAGGCGATTGCGGCGGAAATCGCCAGCACTCCGCCCGAGGAGTTCATCCGCAGCTACGAGGCCGGTCGCGGCTGACTGCTGCAATGAATTCGGGCACTTCGCTGCGCCGGGCGCTGGCGGGTTTCCTGCTCGGCCTGGGCCTCGTTGCAGGCGATCCGGCCGCGCGGGCCGCAGAACCGGCCGACGAAGTAGCCGGTGCGCCGATCGAGGAAATCCTCGTGACCGGCGAGCAGCCCGGCCCGGGCCTGTGGAAAGTGACGCGGCCGTCGGACAGCGAAGGCCATGTACTGTGGGTGCTCGGCACGCACGGACCGCTGCCGAAGAAGATGCGCTGGCGGTCGGCCGAGCTCGAGGCCAGGCTCGCCCAGTCGCAGCAGCTGATCGCACCGCCCGCGATGAACGCGAAAGTCGGTCCGCTCGGCGGGCTCGCGCTGCTGCCGTCCCTGGTCGGCGTGCGCAAGAACCCGGGTGGCGAGCGACTGCAGGAGGTGATCCCCGCCGAACTGTACGCGCGCTGGCGACCGCTTAAGGAGCAATACATCGGCCGGGACGACGACGTCGAGACGTGGCGGCCCATCTTCGCGGCTGCGGAACTCTACGACAGTGCGCTGCGCGCATCGGGACTCGATCCGGACGGGACGGTCTGGCCGGCCGTGAAGAAGCTCGCCCGCAAGGCGAAGGTCGAGGTGACCACTCCGGAGCTCGAAGTGAAGCTCGAGAAGCCTCGAGAGGTGATCAAGGACTTCAAGCAGGCGCCGCTCGACGACCTCGAGTGCTTCGCAAAGACGATCGAGCGCCTGGAATCCGACCTCGACCTGATGCGCCTGCGCGCCAATGCCTGGGCGACCGGCGACGTTGCCCGGCTGCGGGAGCTGACGCACGTGGACAACGCGAGCGCCTGCATCGAAGCGGTGATGAATGCCCAGGTGATGCAGGACCGGGGCTACACGGACTGGCCCGAGCGCCTCGGAGCGCAGTGGGTGGCAGCCGCGGAGGATGCGCTCACCCGGAACGCCTCGACGGTGGCGGTGCTGCGGATCGGGCAGATCCTGGATCCTGACGGATGGGTCGGACAGCTGCGAGCCAGCGGATACCTGGTCGAGGATCCCTGAAGGTCAGGTGTCGCCCGCAAGTCGTGACGCCACCTTCTCGAACGCCTTGCGCAGCGCCTCCACCTGCAACTGCGTAGTGGACGGTGCCACCAGCATCATGTTGTGGAACGGCGCGATCAGGCAGCCGCGGTTCAGCAGCGCGAGGTGAATGGCGCGCTCGAGCGCCGGCGCATGCGCGGCCTCGGCCTCGGAGCCGTTGCGAAGCGGCCCCGGCGCGCAGATGAACTCGACCCGGGCGCCCACCCGTACGACGTGCCAGGGCAGGCGGAAGTCCCGCACCACGTCCTCGAGTCCGCCGGCCAGCGTCGCGGCCAGCCGGTCCATGTGAGCGTAGGCTTCGGGCGTCATCACCTGCTCGAGCGTCGCGCGCATCGCGGCCAGCGACAGCGCGTTCGCCGAGAGCGTCGTGCCGATCCCGGAGTGACCGGGCGGCAGCTGCGCGCGTGCTTCGGTGAGTGCACGCGCGACGTCCTCGGTGAAGCCCCATACGCTGGCCGGGACCCCGCCGGCGATCGGCTTGCCGACCACGAGCAGGTCCGGCTCGAGTCCATGCGCGCGCGTGTAGCCGCCGGGCCCGCTCGAGATGGTATGCGTCTCGTCGATCAGCAGCAGCGTGCCGGCGGAGCGGGTCAGTCGCCGCAGACCCTCGTGGAATCCCGGTTCCGGCAGCACCATGCAGGAGTTGGTCATCACGGGCTCGGCGATGACGCAGGCGACGTCCCGGTCTGCGAGCTCGCGCTCGAGCGCCGCGAGGTCGTTGAATTCCACCACGCGGGCGAGCGAGGTCAGGTCGGCGGCCTGGCCGAGCAGGCCCGGGCGGTTCGCCGGGCGTCCGTCCACGAGCCGGACGAAGGTCTCGTCGACGGTCCCGTGGTAGCAGCCGTTGAAGACGAGGATCTTCGATCGCCGGTCACCGCTCGGGCAACGCGCAGCGCGAAAGCGGTTGGCATCGGTGGCCGTCGTCGCCACCTGCCAGTGCGGCAGCCCGAAGCGTTGCTGCAGCAGGCGCCCGACCGCGATCGCGTCCTCGGTCGGCAGCATGTAGGTGAGCCCGCGATCTGCCTGACGCCGGATCGCACGGACGACGGGCTGCGGCGAGTGGCCGAACATCGAGCCCGTGTCGCCCAGGCAGAAATCGGCGTACTCGTTGCCATCGACGTCACGCAGCACCGAGCCCCGTGCCTCTTCGACCAGGAACGGATATGGCATCGACCAGTCGAGCATCCAGTGCATCGGCACGCCGGCATAGAAGCCCGCGATGCCACGACCCGCCAGTTGCAGCGAGCGCGGGTGCTTCTGGACGTACTCGGCGCGCTCGGCTTCGAAGAGCCCGGCGATCCGCTCCGGGCGTACGCCGCCCATTGAGAGAGGGTGCACTGGTATCCATCCGGTTGACTGGCAGGACGCGATTGTAGGCGGTCCCGGATCGTGCCGGCGCAGCCTGTTGACGCTCATCAATCGCCCGTGGATACTGCGGTGCGAGATGAACGCATTCCCGGAACGCTCGACGGATCGCCCCTGGTGGTGGCGCCACTCCTGAAGGAGAGGGGCCGCCCGCGTACGTCTCGTTTCGCAGGATTCTTGGGACCCATCTCCGCAAACCTCCGGGGATGGGTTTTTTGTTGCGCGTCCCCGGGTCCTCGCAGTCTGAGGAACCGATGTGACCGCAGGCCTGTTCGACATTGCCGCCGACCTCGACACCCCGGTGTCGGCCTACCTGAAGCTGAAGCCTTTCCGGCCGCGGTTCCTGCTCGAGAGCGTCGAGGGCGGCGAGCGCCTCGCGCGCTACTCCTTCATCGGTTTCGGCGACTGCCTCGAGTTCCGGCTCGACTCGGAAGGCCTGTCCCTAGGCGAGCAGCGGCTGCCCCGTCCTGCGGACCAGCAGGAGCTGCTGGCCGCGTTGCGACGCGCGCTGGCGGCGGCGCCGCGGCCGACTCCGGACCGTGGGGGGTTCCCGCTGCTCGGCGGGCTGGTCGGCGTGGCGAGCTACGACCTCGTCCGCTACTTCGAGCGACTGCCGTCGCTGGCTCGCCGCGTGGACGACTGCCCGGACGCGCATTACCTTGCGCCGCGCTCGCTGCTGGTCTTCGATCACCTTACGCGCCGCGCAGCGCTGCTGCACGCCGGCAACGAACACGAGCGCCAGAGCCTGCGGCGGGAAGTGATCCGTGCCCTCAGGGGCGGCCTGCCCGGGCCCGCCTGGGCCGCGAGCTTCGGCGAGCCCGAACCCAGCCTCACCGAGGCCGAGTTCCTCGAACGCGTCGCGCGCAGCAAGGAATACATCGCTTCCGGCGACGTCTACCAGCTCGTGCTGTCGGTTAATTTCGCGGGTCGCTGCGACCTCGATCCCTTCGAGGTGTATCGCGCGCTGCGCCTGTTGAATCCCTCGCCCTACATGTACTACTGCGAACTCGGCCGGCGGGTCGTGGTGGGGTCCTCGCCCGAGGCGCTGGTGAAGCTTCAGGGCGGCGAGGCGCAGATGCGCCCCATCGCCGGTACGCGCCCCCGAGGCACGGATCCGGAGCAGGATCTCGCGCTGGCGGAGGAACTGCTCGCGGACCCGAAGGAGAACTCGGAGCACGTGATGCTGGTGGATCTCGCGCGCAACGACCTCGGCCGGGTCGCTGCTGCGGGCTCGGTGCGGGTCGAGCCCTACCGCTCGATCGAGCGCTACAGTCACGTGATGCACATCGTGAGCGGCGTCAAGGGACGGCTGGCCCATGGCAAGGACGCGTTCGATCTGTTCGCCGCGGCCTTCCCGGCAGGAACGCTGGTCGGCGCCCCGAAGGTGCGCGCGATGCAGATCATCGACGAGCTCGAGCCGGTACGACGCGGATTCTACGGCGGAACCGTGGGCTACTTCGGCCATGGTGGCGACATGGACCAGGCCATCGCGATTCGCACGCTGGTCTTCGACGGCGAAAGCTACAGTTTCCAGGCCGGCGCCGGGATCGTCGCGGACAGCATTCCGCAGAACGAGTACCGCGAGGTGCTGGCGAAGAGTGCGGTGCTGCGGCGCGCGATGGAGATCGCGCGGGAGGGCCTGTGATGAGCACGCCCCGCCTGCTGCTGATCGACAACTACGACAGCTTCACCTACAACCTGGTACAGGCCTTCCTGGTGCTCGGCGCCGACGTGCTGGTGCACCGCAACGACGCGATCACGGTCGAGCAGGCGATGGCTCTCGACCCGACGCACCTGTGCATCTCGCCGGGACCGGGTACGCCGCAGGACGCGGGTGTCTCGATGGACATGGTCAGGGCCTTCGCGGGCACGATCCCGGTGCTCGGGGTCTGCCTCGGACACCAGTCGCTCGTAGAGGTGTTCGGCGGGGAGATCGTCCGGGCCGACCGGTTGATGCACGGCAAGGTCTCCATGGTCCGCCACGACGACCGGGGCGTGTTCGCAGGGCTGCCCGAGCCCTTCGAGGCCGGCCGCTACCACTCGTTGATCGCGCGCCGTGAATCGCTGCCGGACGTGCTGGAGATCTCGGCGCTCACGGACCGTGGCGAAATCATGGGCGTGCGGCACCGGGAACTGGTCGTCGAGGGCGTGCAGTTTCACCCGGAGAGCATCCTGACGCCTGACGGGCCGCGGCTGATGGAGAACTTCCTGCGGTTCGACGCCGGTCGCCGCGACACGGGAGCGAGCACGTGACAGCACTGCCGGGCACGCTCGAGCGCCTGCTCTGCCGCGAGGACCTCGGCGAGCAGGAGGCGGCTGAGCTGCTGGTCGCACTGACAGACGCCTCGCTGGAGCCGGCGATGGCCGGTGCGCTGCTTGCGGCGCTACGCTCCAAGGGCATCGCGCCCGCGGAGCTGCGCGGCTTCGCGCGTGCGATGCGCGGTCTCGCGAGAAAGCCACGGCTTCCGGCCGGCCCGCCGGCCGTGGACGTCGTGGGCACCGGCGGGGATGGCTCGGGTAGCTTCAACCTCTCCACCGCGGCCGCACTGCTGGTGGCTGCCATGGGCGTCAGGGTGGTCAAGCACGGCAACCGCTCGGTATCGAGTCGCTCGGGCAGCGCGGACCTGCTCGAGTGCCTGGGGCTTCCGCTGCCACTCGAGGAAGCGCGTGCGGGCGACTGCCTCGCGGCCACCGGCTTCACTTTCCTGTTCGCGCCGCACTACCACCCGGCGATGAAGAACGTCGCGCCGGTGCGCCGGGCGCTGGGCGTGCGCACGGTATTCAACATGCTCGGACCGCTGACGAACCCGGCAGAACCGCCGTTCAGCCTGATCGGCGCCTACAGTTCCGAGGCGGCGAAGCTGATGGCAGAGACATTGGCCGGTATGCCGATCCAGCGCGCGTTCGTGATTCATGGCGATCCGGGCTGGGACGAGGCGACGCCGGTGGGACCCTTCGAGCTTTACGACGTTCGGCCCGGGCAGGTCGAGCACAGCCTGCGCGACGCACGCGAGCTGGGCATGAATCGCTGCAGCGCGTCCGAACTCGCTGGCGGCGATGCTGCCCACAATGCCGCCGCACTGCGCGCAGTGTTCGAGGGGCGCGACCGCGGGCCGCACCGCGACGCGGTGGTCCTCAACGCGGCGCTCGCGCTGGAGCTGGTCGGTGCCGTGGCGACCACGGCTGCCGGCGTGGCGAAATCGCAGGCGGCGATCGAGAACGGCGATGCGGTGCGCATGCTGGAGAGGCTGAGGGAATTCGGAAGGGGATAGGGGGTAGGGACCAGGGGATGGTGAAAGAATGCATTACCTGACGCGGTACTCTGCGCAATCCTGCGTAAGCGAATTCACTCTCGACGGGACTATTGCAGCCTCCGCGTCTATCCCCTAACCCCTATCCCCTAACCCCTCTCCGCTCCCAATGGGCCTCCTCTCCGAAATGCAACGTACGAGTCTCGACAGGGTCGAGCAGGCCCGCGAGCGCGTACCGCTGGCCGCGCTGCGTGCTGCGGCGCTCGCCGAGCCGCCGCCCCCGCCGCTCAGGCTAAGCGAGCATGGCTTCGACCTGATCGCGGAGCTGAAGCTGCGTTCGCCCTCACTCGGCGACCTTTCTGCCGAGACCATCGATCCCGTCAGGCGACTCGAGGCGTATGCCGAGGGCGGCGCCGCGGTCGTCTCGGTGCTGACCGAACCGACGCGCTTCGACGGTGATCTCGAGCACCTTAAGCTGGCCACGGACACGCTGCAGCGCTACGGCGTGCCGGTAATGCGAAAGGATTTCCTGGTCGATCCCTACCAGCTGCTCGAGGCGCGTGCCTGGGGCGCCTCCGGCGCGCTGCTGATCGTCAAGCTGCTCAGTCGCGGGCAGCTCGAGGAGATGCTCGACTGCGCATCCGAGCATGGTCTCTTCGTGCTGCTCGAGGCCTTCGATGCCGAGGACCTGGAGCTTGCGCGCGAACTCGCCGCGAAGCGCGTGGGCCGCGCGGAGCAGGTCCTGATGGGACTCAACTGCCGGGATCTCGAGAGCCTGCGGATCGATCCCGGACGCTTCCTCGCGCTGCGCTCGCAGCTGCCGCCGGAGTGGCTCCCGGTGGCCGAGAGCGGCGTCCAGTCGCCGCAGCAGGCAGCCAGCGTGTCCCGGCTCGGCTACCGGCTCGCGCTGGTGGGCACGAGCCTGATGCAGAGCCACGACCCGGAGCGCGGCGTCCGCGAGCTGCTGGCCGCGGGTCGCGCCGCGCTGAAGCCTTGAGCTGATGTCGCCACTGTGGATCAAGATCTGCGGCATGATGACGGTCCAGGCCATCGAGGCTGCGAGCGAGGCGGGCGCCCAGGCGGTCGGCTTCGTCTTTTACGAGGCTTCACCGCGAAATCTGTCGCTCGAGGCCGCTGCAGCGCTGCAGGCCCCGGTGCCGGCGGGCGTCGATCGGGTCGCCGTCTTTCTGCATCCGGCGCAGGCGCTCGTGGATGCGGTGATCGAGCGATTGCGGCCGGACTGGATACAGGCGGATCACGCGGACCTGCGCGCGCTCACGCTGCCCGCGCAGCAGCAGGTGCTTCCGGTGCTGCGCAGCGGAGCTCCATGGCCGCAGCCGCTGCCGGCGCGCGTGCTGGTCGAAAGCGCCCGAAGCGGAATGGGCGAGCCGGCCGACTGGGAGTCAGCGGCCGGGCTCGCAAGCGAGACAGAACTCGTGCTGGCCGGTGGCCTCAGCGCTTCGAACGTCGGTGAGGCCGTGCGCCGGGTGCGCCCGTTCGGCGTGGACGTCAGCTCAGGCGTGGAGTTGCGCCGCGGTGTGAAGGACCCCGGCCTGATAAGGGAATTCATCGAAACGGCGCGGCTGGCGAGTGTCCAGGCCGCGCGGGAGAAGGCAGGCAGATGAAGGCGAATGTGCTCGAGATCGACCGCGATGCGCTGCTGGCGGCCACGTTGCGCGGGGCCTTCCCGGACGCGCGCGGGCGCTTCGGCCCCTTTGGCGGCCGCTACGTGCCGGAGACGCTGGTGCCGGCCCTGGACCGGCTCGACGCCGGAGTGCGTTCGATCCTGCATGAGCCGGGCTTTCGCGCCGAGCTCGAGTCGGAACTCCGGACCTGGGTGGGGCGCCCGACGCCTTTGTCCCGGGCACGTGAGCTGTCGCGGCGTTGGGGTGCGGAGATCTGGCTGAAGCGCGAGGACCTCGCGCATACCGGGGCCCACAAGATCAACAACGCGATCGGCCAGGCGCTGCTCGCGAAGCGGCTCGGCGCGAGACGCATCGTCGCGGAGACCGGCGCCGGGCAGCATGGCGTAGCCTCGGCTGCCGCCTGCGCGCGTCTCGGGATGCCCTGCGTCGTGTACATGGGCGCCGTGGACGTCGAGCGCCAGGCGCCGAACGTCGGCCGGATGCGGCTGCTCGGAGCCGAGGTCGTACCGGTCAGAAGCGGCGACCAGACGCTACGGGCCGCGATCGACGAGGCGCTGCGCGACTGGGTGTCGGACCCCGATGGCACCTATTACCTGCTTGGTTCCGCGGTCGGGCCGCATCCCTACCCGTACCTGGTGCGGGAGTTCCAGTCGGTGATCGGCGTAGAGGCCCGCGCGCAGATGCTCGAAGCGACGGGGCGCCTGCCGGACGTGGCGATCGCCTGCGTGGGCGGCGGCTCGAACGCAATCGGGCTGTTTCACCCGTTTCTCAGGGACCTCGAGGTTCGGCTGCTCGGGCTCGAGGCCGGCGGCACCGGCACCGGGCTCGGCCAGAACGCGGCCTCGCTGGCGCTCGGCACGCCCGGCGTGCTGCAAGGCTGCTATTCGTTGCTGCTGCAGGACGAGCACGGGCAGGTGCGCGAGACACATTCCGTGTCGGCGGGACTCGATTACCCGGGCGTCGGCCCGGAGCATGCGCTGCTGATGAGCATCGGGCGAGTCCAGTACGAGGCGGTCGTCGACGACGATGCGCTCGCGGCGCTGTCGGAGTGCTGCGAGGCCGAGGGCATCCTGCCGGCGGTCGAGAGCGCCCATGCCTTCGCCGGCGCTAAGGCATTCGCGAGGAACCACCCCGGCAGCAGCATCCTGATCGGCCTGTCGGGGCGGGGGGACAAGGACATGCCGATCCTGCAGCGCACGCTGCTGAAGGAGGGAGCCTGATGGGCACGCCCAGCGAGCGCATCAGCGCTGCGATCCGCAGTGCCGGCGAACAGGGTCGGCCGGCGATCGTCGGATTCATGACTGCCGGCTTCCCGCGACCCGAGGACTTCGTGCGCGACCTGCGCGCGATCGCCTCGGAGGCGGACGTGGTCGAGATCGGCGTGCCGTTCACCGATCCGATGGCGGACGGAATGACGATCCAGCGTGCGAGCCACGCCGCCCTTCGCGCCGGGTTCACCCTGCCCTGGCTGCTGGCCCAGCTCGAGGGTCTCGAGCCGCGTCCCGCTGCGCCGCTGTTGCTGATGAGTTACCTGAACCCGTTGCTTGCGTACGGCTTCGATCGGCTGCCGACCGCGGCGCTGCGCGCAGGCGTCTCGGGCTTCATCGTCCCGGACCTGCCCTTCGAGGAAAGCGAGGAAATCCGTGACTCGTTCCGGCCCGCGGGCCTCGCATTGGTGCAGATGGTCACGCCGGTCACGCCGCCGGAGCGGCTCGAGCGGTTGAGCGCGGCGAGCGGCGGTTTCCTGTACGCAGTGACGATGACCGGTACGACCGGTCGCAGCGTCGCGGTGCCGGACGAGGTGCTCGCCTACATGGATCGCGTCCGCGCCGTCTCTGCGGTGCCGGTATGCGCCGGCTTCGGCATCCGGGAGCCCCGGCAGGTCGCGCGCATGGCCGGACACGTGGACGGAGTGGTCGTCGGCTCGGCGCTGGTCGAGATCCTCGAGCGCGGCGAGGATCCGGCGGCGTTCCTGCGCGCGCTGAAGGGAGCGGGGAAGACTAGTAACTAGTAACTAGTGACTAGTAACTAGTGATTAGCGGATAGCCAGAAGAGCGGTGGCGACTGAAGCTCCGGCACTACCCGCTAGTCACTACCCGCTAGTCACTATCCGCCAGTCACTATCCGCTCGTGTAGTCCGAATGAGACACTCGCCCCTCTTTTCCCTCTGCGTCTTCTGCGGTTCCGCGCATGGCAGCGACCCGCGGTTCGCCGATGCAGCCGTGGCGGTGGGACGCGAGATCGCGCGTCGCGGCTGGCGTCTCGTGTACGGCGGCGGCAAGGTCGGGCTGATGGGCCTGCTGGCAAACGCAGCGCTCGAGGCGCGCGGCGAGGTCATTGGCGTGATCCCGAGATTCCTCTACGAGTGGGAGGTCGGGCATGACGGGCTGACACGGCTCGAGATCGTCGAGACCCTCGGTGAGCGCAAGCGACGCATGGGCGAGCTGTCGGACGCCTACCTGTCGCTGCCCGGAGGCATCGGTACGCTGGACGAGTTGTTCGAGGTGCTGAGCTGGACCCAGCTTCGCCTCGAGGACAAGCCCAGCGGCCTGTTGAACGTCGCGGGTTTCTTCGACGACTTGATCAGCTATCTGGATCGAGCCACGGCGGACGGGTTCATCCGGCCGCAGCACCGCGACCTGCTCTCGGCCGAGCGCGACGTCTCCGCGCTGCTGGATCTGCTGTTCAGCCGGGCAGCTTCTCGAAGCCGCTGATCCTCGCGACCAGTCTGCGTTCGGGCGTGAGGCGCAGTTCGAAGCGCAACCCGAGCACGGCTGCGATCGCCTGGGCGAGGCTCAGGCCGAGCCCCGCGTGCACGGCCTCGTCGCAGCTGTCGACCCGGAAGAAGCGCTCGCCGAGCTTCGGTATGTCGCCCTCGGAGAGTTGCGGGGCCTCGTTGCTCACCGAGAGCAGTCCGTCCTCGTCGATGCCGATCTCGACCGTGGACCGCTTCGGAGCATGCTCCAGCGCGTTGCCTGTGATATTCGTCAGCAGGCGCTTCAGTAGCGACGAGTCGGCCAGCACCCAGTACTCCGCGGGCAGCCGCAGGTCCAGTCGGAGCGCGCCCGGCTCGCCGGCCGGCATTGCGTGCGCCAGCTCACGGCGGATCTCCGCGACCAGGTCGATCGGCTCGGTCTGGGGATTCTCCCGCCCCGACTCGATCCGTGCGAGCGTGAGCAGCGAGCGGACGATCTCCTCGAGCTCCTGCGTGGTTTCCCGGATCTCGCCCATCCGTGCACGAGCGTCCTCGAGCGAAGCGGTCATCGCGCCGACGTCGGCCAGCATGCGCACTTCCGCAAGCGGATTGCGAAGCTCATGGGCGACGTTGCGCGAGAATCGCCGCTCGCGTGCGAGTGCGGCGAACAGGTGTTCGACCAGCGAGGCCAGCCTGCCCGCCACCGGCCTGAGTTCCGTGGGAAGTCCTTCAGTGTGCAGTTCGGTGGAGAAGTCTGCCGGGTCCGCCGATTCCGCGATGCGGGCCAGCTCCCGCACCGGTGCGAGCCCGCGGTTCACCGACCAGTTCGTGACCAGCAGGCCGACCAGCACGATCGCGGCCGCGCCGAGCGCGAGCAGCCGGTGGACGCTCGCCTCGAGCGCGTCCAGCTTTTCGGTCTCTGCGGCCATCACGACGGCGAGAGTGCCGCGCGGGTCGCCTGCCGGCAGCAGGACCGATCGAGCGATCGCGCGCCCGCGGTGCCCGTCGGGGAGCGTGACAGCAAAGGGCGCCGTCGTGCGGCCGGGGTCCAGGGCCTTGAAGGGCAGATCGCGGCCGCGGCTCGAGTCCGAACGGGCGAGTACCCGGCCAGTGCCGTCCCAGACCTGGAAATAGTCCTGGTGAGCCCGAGCGCGGAACTCAGGGTCGAACTCCGCCGTGTCCTCGCGGCCCGGGTTCTCGAGCGCGAACTCTGCGATTCCGTCCAGGTGCAGCAGAATCTCCGAGTCGAGCTGGTCGTAGAGCGCGTTACGAATCAGCACGTGCAGCAGGAAGAATCCCAATACTACGGACAGGCCCAGTCCCAGGGCCAGGCTGAGCAGCAGGCGGCCCTTCAGCGAGGAACGCGCGCGTTCAAGCAACGACATAACCGAAACCACGCCGCGTCTCGATCAGATCCGGCAGCCCCGCTCCGGCGAGCTTTGCACGCAGCGTGCTCATCAGCACCTCGATGACGCTGTCGCCGACATCGCTGTCGCTCTCGTAGAGCTGCCCGAAGATCTGCGCACGGCTCAGCACGTGGCCCCGTCGGCGGAGCAGCAGTTCGAGCAGCGCGTACTCCTTCGGAGTCAGCCTCAGCACGCTGCCATTGACGCGCGCCAGCATCGTCGTCGTGTCGATTCGCAGCTTGCCGGCCTCGAGCACAGGCGTCGCGTCGCCGGGCGGACGCCGCGCCAGCGCCTGGATCCGGGCCCGCACCTCCTCGAGCGCGAAGGGCTTCACGAGGTAGTCGTCCGCGCCGAGATCGAGCGCTTCGACGCGATCGTCCACCTGGTCGCGGGCGGAGAGCACCAGGATGCGTGGCTTCTCGCGGCGGGGACGCAGCGTCTTGAGCACCTCGATGCCGTTCAGCTTCGGCATCATCAGGTCGAGCACGATGACGTCGAAGGGCGGACCGTCGAGGAACGCAAGTGCCTCCGCACCGTCGGCGGCGGTCTCGACCGTCATGCCGAAACTCTGCAGGCCGTACGCGAGAGCCTGCCGGAGCCGCAGCGAATCATCCACGACCAGCACGCGCATACCTGCAACTCTGCTCAGTCGCTGCCGCTGCCGCCATCCGTATGTGTTGCAGGGCTGGCAGGGTCTCGGTCGCCCCAGATTGGCGCTTCGCGCAGCCATATCTGCGCGAAGCGCTAGGCGGCTCGGCACTTGCCGCCGCTTAAGCCGTCCTTAAGCGCACAGGGCTACAAAAGGAAGCATGGGCGTCGCCTGGCTGGCGGTCGAACAAACAGGGGCTTCCAGCAGGGACAGGACCCAAGGAGAGCGACCGGGCGATACCCGACCGGCCGCCGCAGTCAGGGAAGACGAACAGACAAGGAGATCGTCATGAGGAGTATCAATCTGAAGAACGCTGTGACATGGGCGCTCGTCGGCAGCCTGGCCGCGTTCGGTAGCGCGATCGGCGCACCGGGAGGTGGCGGCGGTGGCGGTGGTGGTGGCGGCGGCGGTGGCGGTGGCAACAAGCCGCCGTTCGAGGTGTCGAACAACCTCGCCTATCCCTCCGTGGTCGTCGGCGGTGGTGCCGAGGCGTACTACGACATCCAGTTCGACCATGCCGTGCTCGGCACGGACTTCTCCTACGGCTGTCCGGACACGACCGAGGGCGCCGAGTATCCGAACCTGTCCTGCGCAAACGACCTGGGCACGGTCTTCTATGAGAAGGACTCGCCGCAGTGCGTGGCGCTATGCGGCACGAGCGCGGAGCGCATGTTCTTCCAGAAGGTGAGCGGAAACGTCTGGTCTGCCGATACGGTCGCACCGGCGGCCAGCTTCAATGACCAGGCCTCGCACGTCGACTGGGGCGATGCGCTCGAGAGCCGCACGTCGGCCGCGACGTCGGTCGTCCGCGTCGAGACCATGCCCTTCTACACCAACCCGGGCGGGCCGGAGGGCTATTACACCGGCTACGAGATGTGGCACGCGTTCGGGCTGGGCCGGACGGAGATGTGGGGCCTGCGTGTCGATGACACCGGCGTCCCGTATTCCTACGAGCACCCGTTCGCGATCATCAGGACCACCAATGCGAAGCTGCTGATCTCGAAGCTCGGCGCGGATGCGGAGGCCTGCCCGACCATCGGCGTCGAGGGCGGTTCGTCGCCCTACAAGGACACGATCAACGTCTGGAATGGAGCGGGCTGGGATGGCGCCGTGTTCAACCACGACCCGATCGCCTACACGCCCGAGCTGAACATCAGCGGCAAGTACGTCTACGGCTACAACTGGATGCTGAAGACCTTCGACGTCGAGCCGGCGGACCTGAACAAGGCCGGATGGTGGCGGCTCACCTTCTACACCGATAACGCAGAAGTCGTGTTCCGGTCGGACACGAAGATCGGGGCGCCCTGGGACGACGCTGAGGCCGAGACGACGATGGCACCCGGATCAGTGACGACCGGCCTCGGCCCGCGTGCGCTGAGCGTACATGACGCTGTCCTGGCGGAGGACGAGGAGGGTGACAGCTCATACCCGATCTACTCGCCGGTCGTGAGCCCGCAGACAGGTGGATTCAACCTGACCTACATCGACATCTGCCTCTCGGCGAACAAGGGAGGCGGCGGCAAGGGCCGCAAGACCAAGTAAGCCACCGGATGCGGTGGAGCCGGCGATCAGCCGCTTCACCGCGCAGGCGCCGCCCGGCCGGCCGAGTCCGGTCGAGCGGCGAGTCGCCGGGGCAACTGAATTGGGGGTAGGGCCATGAGGACGAGGATTGCATTGGCATGCCTGCTGGCTGTCGGCTGCTCGATCTACGCGAGCACCGCGGCTGCGCAGGTGGTTCGCGAGGCTGACACCGACTCGCTTGCGGCGGTGCTGTACACACCGAGCGAGACTGTGTCTTGGGGGCTCAAGAGCAAGGGCGGCGAGATCCTGTTCGCGTCGCTCAGCGCGGACATCTACCGCGCGATGTCGAGTCACGACCACGAGGAGGGCGCAGAGGCGGCCGAGGAGCCGCCCAGCGAGCACGAAGGCGGCGGCTGCAGCGACGATTCCGGTGGAGGACCGTTCAAGTTCTACATCAAGGTGCTCGATCCCGCTGGCGAGGCGCTCTGCAGCGCCAGCAGGCCGGCACCACCGCCGGGCTGGCAGCGTGACCCGCGGCTCGCGTGCATCCTGCCGTCCACGCCGTCCGAGGTCGTCTATACGGTGGAGGTGGGACTCAAGGTCAACGAGGAGCACGAAACGGAATCGGTGACGACGGCGGAGCCGACACCGTATCCGTTCCTGCTCGACTTGAGTCTGCGGCGGATCGCGCCCAACGGCGCGCTGATACAGCCGGCTATCGCCCAGAGCAGGAACCGGCTGTGATAAAGCGAGTCCCCCCTGGCCGGCCGGCGCCCGGATCCTGATCCGGGCGCCGTTCGCTCCGGACGCCTGGAGGCGCCGGGTAGCGATGCGCCCGTCGGTGGTTTCCCTTGTCGCCCCGGCGGGCGCAGCCGGTTTTCTGTCGCAGCGGCGAGATGCGGTCGGTCAGGCGCGCAGCATCACGCTCTTTAGCCGGGCGATGACCAGGCTGCGCATGTTCTGCAGCGGGTTCTTTTCCCAGGTGAAGCAGGGGGGGTCGCGCCTCAGCATGGCCCAGTTCTGCTCTTGCAGCACCTGTTCCAGGTAGGCGATGTTCCGCTCGACCGTCTCCAGGTAGGGATTGCGGCCATCGAAAAACGCCTCGAAGTAGCGGTAGGCCCCGCGGAACTCTCCGTCCAGCCGGGTGCGCATCGTCGTCTGGAAGAACTCCGGCGTCTGCCGCAGCACGTCGAGCCCCGAGGCATACTGTGCCCGTATTCCGCCATCCTCGCCGCGTGTGATCGCGACACCGCCGAGCACGAATTCGGGGTACAGCCGGTCGCGGCACTTCTCCAGGTAGCACCGGTCGGCCATCTGGGCCAGCATGTCGGCCGTCCCGATCAGGTAGCCGACCTTGCGATCGAGGATATCGTCGAGCCGGATCTGCTCGAACGCCATCTCGTAGCCGGTGAAGTGCACGATCTGCGCCGCGACGGGCGCCCACTGGCCGAGGCCGATGGTCGGCAGGTAGCGAGCGAGGAACTCCGCGCTGCGGCTCACGTGCGTGAGCGTGAACTCCGCTCCGTTGCGATGCTCCGTGTCGTCGTGGCGGCGGATGTAGCCGGCGTCGTGGAACAGCGCGACGATCACTCCCATCACCGCGCGCTCTCCACCGAGTCGCTCCTCCGCCGCATGGGATTTGTCGTGCCCCGCGAGCAGCCGGGCCATCGCGAGCGTGTCGTCCAGCGAATGCTGCAGGTCGTGGTAGACCGTGTCGCAGCCGAAATAGCCCGGAAACTGGCCGTTGAACAGCCGCTCGAAGTCGCTGAACGCCACGCCGAGCTTGTCGATCGGAGCGTCGGGCCAGGTATCGGAGAAGATGCGCTCTACGGCGCGCCTCACGGCCGCCACCGAACTCACCTGCACGGTGTTGGTGACGTCAAAATCGCTGCGCCGGTACTGCATCGGTTCTTCTTGTCAGGCGATCGTTTTCACTGCAGTGATTCCGAGTCTAGACCATCGCCTGCGAAACACCAGAGTCAAATTTTCCGACACCGGTGCGATTCGCCCTATATGTCAAACTCGGCCACGACCGGCGCGTGGTCCGAGGGCCGCTCGAGCCTGCGTGGCGCCTTGTCCACGTGACTGGACACGCATTTTCCGGCCAGTTCATCGCTCGCGAGCACGAGGTCGATTCTGAGACCTGCGTTGCGGCGGAACGCCATTCTCCGGTAGTCCCACCACGAGAAGATCTTCTCGGGCTGCTCGAATAGGCGGAAGACATCCACCAGGCCGACCGCCTGCAGTGCGCGCAGTGCCGCACGCTCGGCCTCGCTCACGTGAACGGAGCCTTCCCAGGCTTTCGGGTCGTGCACGTCACGGTCTTCCGGCGCGATGTTGTAGTCGCCGAGCACGACGAGCCGTGGATGGCGCCCGAGTTCGTCGAGCACGTAACGGCGCAGCGCCTCGAGCCAGCGCAGCTTGTACTCGTACTTGTCCGATCCGACCGACTGCCCGTTCGGCACGTACACGTTGATCACCCGCAGGCCTGCGCAGGTCGCGGCCAGTACCCTCTTCTGCTCGTCCTCGAATCCCGGGATACCCGGCAGAACGTCCTCGAGCGCGGACTTCGAGAGGATCGCGACGCCGTTGTAGGTGCGCTGGCCGCTGAACGCGACCGAGTATCCGAGCGCCTCGATCTCCTCGCGCGGGAAGTCCTGGTCGGGCAGCTTGGTCTCCTGCAGCGCCACCAGTTCCACCGGATTCGAGGCCAGCCAGTCCTTCAGTTGCGGCAGCCGCACCCGCAGCGAGTTCACGTTCCAGGTGACGGTCCGCAAGCCGGTCATCGGCCCGCCCCGGGCCGCAAGCGCGCCACGATCACGCTGCCAGACCCATCTGTCGCAGCAGCGGCTCGATCTGCGGTTCGCGACCGCGGAACTCGACGAATGCGTCCATCGCATCGCGTCCGCCGCCGCGCTCGAGTATCGAGTGCAGGAAGCGCCGGGCCGTCAGCGGGTCGAACACACCCTGCTCTTCGAAGGCGCCGAAGGCGTCCGCCGACAACACCTCGGCCCACTTGTAGCTGTAGTAGCCCGCGGCGTAGCCGCCGGAGAAGATGTGCTGGAAGCCGTGCGCGAACCGGTTCCATTCGGGTGGCGTCACGACGGCGACTTCCTCGCGCACTTCGGCCAGCGTCTCGGCGATCCGCGGCGGCGTGCCCGGCCGGTACTCGGCGTGCAGGCGGAAGTCGAAAAGCGCGAACTCGAGCTGACGGACGGTCTGCATGCCAGCCTGGAAGCTGCGCGTGGCCTGCAGCCGCTTCAGCACCTCGGCCGGCAGCGGCTCGCCGGTATCCACGTGTGCTGAGATCAGCGGCAGCACTTCCTCGCGCCAGGCGAAGTTCTCCATGAACTGGCTGGGCAGTTCCACCGCGTCCCAGGGAACGCCGTTGATGCCCGCGACGCTCGGGTAATCGACGCGGGTGAGCATGTGGTGCAGCCCGTGGCCGAACTCGTGAAACAGCGTCAGCACCTCGTAGTGCGTCAGCAGCGACGGGCGCTCGCCGGCGGGCGGCGTGAAATTGCACACCAGGTAGGCGATCGGCAGCGCGCTCGTATCCCCCATCCGGATCCGGCCGACGCACTCGTCCATCCAGGCGCCACCCCGCTTCTTCGGCCGGGCATGGAGGTCGAGGTAGAAGCCGGCGAGCGGCGAGCCTTGCGGGTCCACGATGTCGAAGTAGCGCACGTCGGGGTCGTAGAGCTCGACGTCGTCGCGGGCGACGACGCGTATGCCGTAGAGCCGCGAGGCAACCGTGAACAGGCCGGCGAGCACCCGGGGCACCGGGAAGTAGGGGCGCAGCGCTTCTTCCGAGACCTCGAGCCGCGCGTGCTTCAGGCGTTCCGAGTAAAAGGCGACGTCCCAGGCGGAGAGCTTGCGCCCGGCGAACTCCTCGAGCTCGGCGAACTCGCGTCGGGCAGCCGGCCGGCTGTGACGCGCGAGCCTGCGCAGGAAATCCAGCACTTCCGCGGGCTCACGCACCATTTTCGTCGCGAGCGAGTACTCGGCGTAATTGCCGAAACCGACCAGGTTCGCGGCCTCGTGGCGCAGCGCCAGGATCTCCGTCATCAGCGCGCTGTTGTCCCAGCGGCCCGCGTTCGGCCCCTGGTCCGAGGCCCGCGTCACCCAGGCCTGGTAGAACTCGCGTCGCAGTGGCTCGCTCTCGGCGTGTGTCATCACGGCCTGGTAGTTCGGCGCGTCGAGCGAAAGGAGCCACCCGGGCCGGCCCGCGGACTCGGCCGCCCGCCGGCTGCGGTCGATCGTGGTAGCCGGCAGCCCCGCGAGCTCGGACTCCTCGGTCACGTGTCTCGACCAGGCGTTGGTCGCGTCCAGCACATTGTCGTCGAACTGTGACTGCACCATCGAGAGGCGCTCCATCACTTCGCGGAAGCGCTGCTTGCGCTCGGGCGGCAGCGACACGCCAGAGAGCCGGAAATCCCGCAAGGCCTGCTCTAGCAGCGCGCGCTGCTCGCCCGAGAGCTGCGCACCCTCCGCGTCGAGCACGCGCTGGTACGCCGCGCACAGTTGCTCGTTCTGGGCCAGTTCCGTGTGGTACGCGGTCAGCAGCGGCAGGCAGGCGTTGTAGGCCTCGCGCAGCGCATCGCTGTTCATCACCGCGTTCAGGTGGCTGACCGGCGACCAGATCCGCGAGAGCCGGTGATGCATCTGCTCGATCGGCGCCACGAGGCCGTCCCAGCCCTGTGCACCGGATGCGAGCAGCTCGGAGAGCCTGCGGCGGTTATCCTCCAGCAGCTCGCGGATCATCGGCTCGACGGCGGCGGGTTCGACCGCTCGGAAGCTCGGCAGGTGCAGGTCGGCAGTGGCAGCTGTGTCCATCGGTTGCATCCAGGGCCTGGGCGGGTAAACCCCTATTCTAGGCCTAGCCGAAGGCCTGCTGCAGCAGCCAGGCCAGCGCGTACACGCTGATCGCGAAACCGGTGAACGCGACGACGGCCTTGCGCCGGTAGCGCTTCGCGACGTCGCCCTCGGGAAAGGCTGCGATCATGAACAGCCGCCCATCCGCGGGCTTGCCTACGGTGTGCAGCGTGGCCTCGACCGGCCTTTCAGAGCGTCGCTCGAGCGCGATCTTCCTGGCCAGCTCGTGGGCGCGCTCCCATTCCGCGAGGCTCACCCGACCGTCGCCGTCCTCGTCGAAGCGCTCGACGATCGCCGCCTGGTCGCGTTTCCATTCGGACAGCAGCGCGGCAGTCTCAGCCTGCAGGCTGCCGGCCCCTGCGCCGCCGACCGTGCGGAACTGGCCGAGCACATAGACCTGCTCGTGCTCGTAGATGCGGTCCTCGTGATAGCGGTACTCGCGTCCACGGGCACGTGACCCGCGGCCTGGCTGCTCCCGGGCCGGCCACGGCGCGTCGCCGTACCAGGTCGTGGACTCGCTGATCAGCATCTCGGCGCCCGACGGCTGCACGATGCACTCGCCGGTGCCGTCGTCGAGCAGGAAGGGCTGCTCGGAGCGTCCCGAGTTGATCGTCCGCCAGGATTCGCGTCGTCCGGACCTGGTGCGCCGCTCGACCTTCTGCTGGATGCGGAACCGCCACCAGACGCAGGGCCGCCCGGTCAGCGGGGCTGCGCCAGGCGCGCCCTGCAGGCCGCGAACGCGGCCGCTCAGTTCGACGTATCCCTGGGCCGCGGAGCGTACCCTGGAGGTGGGCGTGTCCTCGATGAGCCGCGCGGTGTGCATCGCGCGGAAGGCCAGCCGGCCGCCGCCGATGACGGCGACCGCGAGCGTGATGATCCAGAACCAGAAGTCCTCAGCCAAACAGCTTGCTCAGGTCCACGTCGCGCCGCTGCTCCTCGCTGAACTCGAGCAGCTGCGCCTGCCTGAAGTCGAACATCCGCGCCACGATCAGGTCCGGGAAGGTCTGTATCCGGATGTTGTTCAGGTTCACGGACTCGTTGTAGAGCTCGCGGCGGTCCGCGATGGCTTCCTCGAGTTCGCTGATCCGGCTCTGCAGGTGCCGGAAACTCTGGTCCGCCTTCAGGTCCGGATAGTTCTCGGCCACGGCGAACAGTCGGCCGAGACCCTCCCGCAACTGCTGCTCGGCGGCGCCGACGGCAGCCACGTCGCCTCGCTCCTGTGCGGCAAAGACGGCCGACCGGGCCTGCATCACCCGCTCGAGCGTCTCCTGCTCGTAGCTCATGTAGCGCTTGCAGGTCTCGACGAGCTTGGGCAGTTCGTCGTGCCGCTGCGTGAGCAGCACGTCGATGTTCGACCAGGCCTTGCGCACGTTCTCGCGCAGCGCCACGAGTCCGTTGTAGACGCGGATGACGTACAGCGCGGCGACTACCAGCAGCGCGACAAACAGCACGGCGACGACCATCATGGGCAGGCTCCACGCCGGCTTGGATCGCCGGCCGTCGGCAAGCTTGCCGGCATCGGGCGCCCAGCGTCTAGACTATGGGTCGCAAAACAGCAGGAAACCAGTCATGCCGACCAGGGCATTTCGCGGCGTGGAGCCCCGGCTCGGCGCCGACGTGTACATCGACCCGACCGCGCTGGTGATCGGCGACGTCGAGCTCGGCGACGGGGTCAGTGTCTGGCCGATGGCGGTGATCCGCGGTGACGTGAACCACATACGCATCGGCGCGCGCAGCAACGTTCAGGATGGCAGCGTGCTGCACGTCACCTCGCCGTATCCCGGGCACGAGGCCGGCTTTCCGCTGGTGATCGGCGAGGACGTAGTGATGGGCCATGCGGTCGTGGTGCACGGATGCACGGTCGGCAACCGCTGCCTGATCGGGATCGGCTCGATCCTGCTCGACGGCTCGATCATCGAGGACGACGTGATGATCGGCGCAGGCAGCGTCGTGAGCCCGGGCAAGCGGCTCGAATCGGGCGGACTCTACCTCGGCAACCCGGTGCGAAGGGCGCGGGACCTGACGCCCGCGGAAATCGAGCGGATACCGCAGATGGCCTCGTACTACGCCCGGCTGAAGAAGGACTACGCCTAGGATCCTGCGCGAATCGCGCCGCGGGACTGCAGCGCTTCGAGCACCGGGGCCGTGGGCGGGCGCAGGCCGCGCCACAGCTCGAAGGACTCCGCGGCCTGCTCGACCAGCATGCCCCAGCCCTGCGCGACGCTGCCTGCCCCGAGCCGGTGTGCCCATGCCGTGAAGGCCGTGTCCCCCAGGCCGTAGGCCATGTCGTAGCAGGTCGTCAGCGTATCCACGACCCCGGTCGGGACATCGGGCACCTCGCCGCGCAGGCTCGCCGAGGTCGCGTTGACGATCAGGTCGAAACGCTGGCTCCCCAGGTCCTGGAACGAGCAGCCCGTAACGGGGCCGAGTTCGGAGAATTCGCGGGCGAGTTCGTGTGCACGCCCGGCATTGCGGTTCGCGATCACCAGCGTCGCCGGATCGAGCCCCAGCAGTGGCGCCAGCGCCCCGCGGGCGGCGCCGCCGGCGCCGAGCAGCAGGATCCGGGGTCTGCGGCTTCGGAAGCCGAGGTTCCTCACCAGGTCGGCGACCAGGCCCGCTCCGTCGGTGTTCTCACCGAGCAGGACCCCGCCCTGCCGCGCGATCGTGTTGACCGCACCCGCCTGCTGGGCCCGCACCGTGAGCTCGTTCACGAGGTCCACGGCCGCGCGCTTGTGCGGCAGCGTCACGTTGATGCCGAGGCCGCCCCTGCCGAAGAACTCCAGCACTTCGCTGCGGAACCGCTCGGGCGGCGACTCGTACAGGTGGTACTCCATGTCCTGCCCGGTCAGCCGCGCGAACATCCCGTGGATGAACGGCGACCAGCTGTGGTGTACCGGGTAACCGAAAAGGCCGTAGGAGGCGGGCATCAGGGGATAGGGGATAGGGGATAAGGGGATAGTGAATAGGAACTAGCGGATAGCGGTTAGTGACGGAGCCTGGTCGCTCGGCTCGATGGACGATCTTCGACGGCTCCCATCCCCTAGCCCCTATCCCCTAACCCCTGCTCCTGCAGCCAGCCCGCCGCCTGCTTCGCGAAATACGTCAGTATCCCGTCCGCGCCGGCGCGCTTGATCGAAACGAGCGATTCGAGGACGACCGCGCGCTCATCGAGCCAGCCGTGACCGGCTGCCGCCTTGAGCATCGCGTACTCGCCGCTCACCTGGTAGACGAAGGTGGGTGCACCGAAGCGTTCCTTCACGCGCCGAACGATGTCGAGGTAAGGCATTCCCGGCTTGATCATCACCATGTCGGCGCCCTCGTCGAGGTCGAGCTGTACCTCGCGCAGCGCCTCGTCGCTGTTGGCCGGATCCATCTGGTAGGTGTACTTGTTGCCCTTGCCGAGGTTTGCGGCGGAGCCGACGGCATCGCGAAACGGGCCGTAGAAGCTCGAGGCGTACTTGGCCGAATAGGCGAGTATGCGGGTGTGAATGTGTCCAGCTGCCTCGAGCGCGTCGCGCACGGCGCCGATCCTGCCGTCCATCATGTCCGAGGGCGCGACCACGTCTGCGCCGGCCTCGGCGTGCGATACCGCCTGCTTCACCAGTGCCTCGACCGTGATGTCGTTCACCACGTAGCCGGACTCGTCGATGATCCCGTCCTGGCCGTGGGTCGTGAACGGGTCGAGCGCGACGTCGGTGATCACGCCGAGTTCCGGCAGGGCCTTCTTCAGGGCCCGGACCGCGCGCTGGGCGAGTCCGTCCGGGTTCCAGGCCTCGCGTCCGTCCAGTGATTTCGCCTCCGCGGGCGTGACCGGGAACAGCGCCACGGCCGGCACGCCGAGCCTCCATACCTGCTTCGCCTCATCGACCAGCTCGTCGACGCTCATCCGTTCGATGCCGGGCATCGAAGGGATGGCGGCGCGTTGTCCGGTTCCCTCCGTGACGAACACGGGGTAGATGAAGTCGGCGGGCGTCAGCAGCGTCTCCCGCATCAGTCGGCGGGAGAAGCCGTCGCGACGCATGCGGCGCATTCGCACGCGGGGATACTGGTGGGGAGTATGGTCGTCGGTCATCTCGAGATCCCTTGCCGCGGACCCCGTTTGCACCCCTGGGTCGCGGCGGATATGGTGCGGGGCCTTCCGGGGCATGCAGGCGCTCCTGAGCACTGCCCGGACCCGGGTCGAAACGAGTCGAAATAAGGCCGTCGGATGCCCGGTCTTTATACATGAACGCGCCATTTGCCGGAAAGGACGGAGAAGCGAGGTTCGCAGGGCTCTGCGACGACCTGCGGGCCGACCTGTATCGATTCGCCTTCTGGCTGGCGCGGGACCGGCAGGTGGCCGAAGACGTGGTCCAGGAGTCGCTGCTGCGGGCCTGGCGGTCCCGGGAAAGCCTGCAGGACGCCGGCCAGGCCAAGTCCTGGCTGCTGACCATAGTGCGGCGCGAGCACGCCCGGCTGTACGAGCGCAAGCGCCTGCCGACCGTGCCGGTGGACGAACTGGTCGAACTGGAGGACCCGCAATTGGCGGTGGCCGAGCGCAACGAGATCCTGGAAGTGCGGCGCGCGATATTCGCGCTGGAGGAGGACTATCGGGAGCCGCTGGTCATGCAGGTACTGCTGGGGCTGTCGACCACGGAGATCGCCGATCAGCTGGGGCTGACGCAGGGCGCCGTGCTGACGCGCCTGTTTCGCGCACGGCAGCGGCTGCGCAAGCAGCTGGGCCAGGCCGCAGGCGGCGAGGACGAGTAGTCGGCCCGCCAGGCCGGGAGGTTGCAGTATGGAATGCCTCGAATTTCGCAGAGTGGCTGGTGCCGACCCCGGGGGCCTCGGGCCCGAGGCCCTTGCGCATGCCGAGCGCTGCGCGAGCTGCGCCGGCTACCTCGGCCAGCTGCAGCGGCTCGACGGGCTCATTCTCGAGGCGCTGCGAGTCCCGTTGCCGGCATCCACCGTCGCGGCTGGCGCGGGCGCTGCGGGCAGCGGGACCACTGTCCCGGGCCAGCGGCGTCGCTGGATGGCGCTCGCGGCCAGCATCATCGGAGGCGTGTTGGTCGGCACGCTGCTCTGGGTGGGTGGCCCGGAGAAATCCATTGCCCGGCAACTGGTTGAGCACATCGAGCACGAGCCCGAGGCGCTGCTGGTCACCGGAGAACCAGCGGATCCGGCCAGGCTCGGCAAGGTGCTGGCCCGGGCGGGCATCAGCCTCAGGCCGGAAATCGGCGTCGTGCACTACGCGCGCAGCTGCCCGTTCAGGGGCGATCGCGTGCCTCACCTCGTCGTCGAGTCAGACGGCGGTCCGGTGACCGTGATGGTGCTGCGTAATGAAAAATCTGCCGCGCCGGTCAGCTTCGAAGAGGACGGTTACAAGGGCAGGATCGTGCCGGCCGGACCCGGCAGCATCGCGATCATCGGCAGCGACGAGGTGGATCTCGAGCAGGTGGTCGCGCGCGTGCTGGCCGCGGTGGAATGGAATTCGGATTGACCCGAGGCCCGGACCTCAGAAACTCACAGACGACAAGCAGGAGAGACCCATGAACGACCGTAAGACCATCAAGCCCCTTGCCATTGCACTCGGCGCCGCGATCGCTGGATCGCTCGCGACCGCCTCGGTGGCGAGCGCGAACCCGTTTTCGCTGACCACGCTCGGCAGCGCCTATATGTATGCAGCCGAAGGCTCCTGCGGCGGCGCGAAGGGCGCCGAGGGCAAGTGCGGCGGCGACAAGGCGAAGGAAGGCAAGTGCGGCGAAGGCAAGTGCGGCAGCGACAAGGCCAAGGAAGGCAGCTGCGGCGGCGACAAGATGAAAGAGGGCAACTGCGGCGCCAACAAGGCCGAAGAAGGCAAGTGCGGCGAGGGCAAGTGCGGCGCCGACAAGAAGAAGGGCTGAGCTGGTTTTCTTCGAGACCCTCACCCGCCCTGCGGGCACCCTCTCCCGCGGAGCGGGAGAGGGGCTCGGTGAGGGCTCCGTCCACCCTCTCCCGCGGAGTGGGAGAGGCACAGGTTAAGGGCTCCGTCCACCCTCTCCGCGGCAGCGGGAGAGGGCCAGGTCAAGGGCTCCGTCCACCCTCTCCCGCTGCGCGGGAGAGGGCTGGGGTGAGGGCATTTCGACGTTGAAGAACACGCATGTTCCCGATGGCCGGCCCCGCTGTCCCTGGTCCTATTCGGGGATGAGCGAGCAGTACGTCCGCTACCACGACGAGGAATGGGGCGTGCCGGTGCACGACGACAGGCGCCAGTTCGAGTTCCTGGTCCTCGAGGGCGCGCAGGCAGGCCTGAGCTGGTCCACGATCCTCAACAAGCGTGCGGGCTATCGCGAGGCTTTCGCGGACTTCGACGCCGAGCGCGTCGCGCGTTTCAACAAGCGCAGCGTCGAGCGGCTGATGGGCTTTGCCGGCATCGTCAGGAACCGTCTGAAGATCGAAAGTGCGATCACGAACGCGCGCTGCTTCCTCGCGGTGCAGGACGAGGTCGGCAGCTTCGACGACTATCTCTGGGCCTTCGTCGGCGGGAAGCCCGTCGTCAATCGCTGGACCGACATGAAGCAGCTGCCCGCGACCAGCGCCGAGTCCGACGCGCTCAGCAAGGACCTGAAGAGGCGCGGCTTCAAGTTCGTCGGCTCGACCATCATGTACGCGCACATGCAGGCTACCGGCATGGTCAACGACCACCTCGTGAGCTGCTTTCGCTACGCGACCTGTGCCCGGATGAAGTAAGTCTCCTCCCCGCTCGCGGCGTGGCGGTGTCGGGCCAGACGGTATTGCAATGGGCGAGGGCTTGGCTCCTTCTCGCAATGCGAGGGCCCGGCGCCCTCTCCCGCGCAGCGGGAGAGGGCTGGGGTGAGGGCATCTATTCGGGCACCAGCCAATGCACGTTGCACCCGCCGGCGCCGTGTTCCGAGAGCAGCGCGTGCAGTCGCGGCAGAAGTTGCTTCAGCCGCAGGTCCAGCTGCCATGGCGGGTTGACGATCACGAGCCCCGCGCCGCCCATGCCGAGCGGGCTCCCTTCGGGCAGGACATCCAGCGTCAGGTTCAGGATGCGCCTGATGCCGGATCGCTGCAGTTCCCCAAGGAATCTCTCGGGAGCCGACCGCCCCGTCCGCGGATACCAGATGCAGTAGATGCCCGTCGGCCAGCGGCCATGCGCCAGCCCGAGGCCCTCGAGCACCGCGTCGAATTCACGTTCCGACTCGTAGGGTGGATCGATCAGCACCAGTCCGCGCTTCTCCTTCGGCGGCAACTGGGCCTTGAGGCCGGCGTAACCGTCCTGCTCGAGGATCGACAGGCGGCGCTCGCGGCGAAGTACATTGCGCAGTTCCTGCGCTTCCGAGGGCTGCGACTCGTACAGCACCATGCGATCCGCGTCGCGGCGCAGCAGGGCCACGATCAGCGGTGAGCCCGGGTAGGCCGTGATCGGGCTGCGGTCCGGGCCCGCCGACTGTTTCACCAGCCCGACATAGGTCTTCACTTCCTGCGGAAGACTGGCGGGCGGCAGCTCGAGCAGCCGGCCGATGCCGGTCTTGTACTCGCCGCTGCGCTGCGCCTGCGACTCGCTCAGGTCATAGCGACCCCGGCCCGCATGAGTGTCGAGGTAGAGGAAGGCGGCGGGCTTCTTCTTCAGGTCTTCGATCAGCAGCGTCAGCAGCACGTGCTTGAGCACGTCCGCGAAGTTGCCGGCATGGAAGGCGTGGCGGTAGTTCATCGGCAGGCTTGCAATGACCGGATGCGTGGTGGATGTTATCCGTCATGAGGCAGATGCTTGGCAATGGTGGAGTCGGGCCTGCCGCAGCGGGATTCCTGTTCGGCCTGCTGCTGCTCACGGCCTGCGCAGCACCTGCGCAGGTGGATCGGCCGATAGCGCCTCCGGGCAGGGAGTTGCCGATGCAATCGATCGTCGAGGCGGTGCTGGCCGATGCGGTCGAGCGGACGGGACTCGCGCGAGATGATCTCGAGGTGCAGAGCGCCGAGGCGGTGACGTGGTCCGACGGGTCGCTGGGCTGTCCGCGCCCGGGCATGGAATACACGCAGGCGCTGGTGCCGGGCTACCGGATAAAGGTCAGGGCCGGCGAGCGCATCCTCGACTACCACGCCAACCGGCGAGGCTACTGGATCCTGTGTCCGGACGGGGCCTCCCAGGATCCGCTGCCGGGCGCGGCCGAGATGTAGCTGTAAAGAAAAACGCCCCGGGGATTGCTCCCCGGGGCGTTGGTCACGAGACCAGTCGAGTCAGGCGGACCTTACGGATCCACTCTCACGATCGTCGGGGCCGGCATGCCCGAAGCTCCACCGTAGACGATGGAACCGAGGTACTTGCTGCCGGCCGCGAGGCCGCTGAACGTCAGGTTGATCGTCCCGCTGGCGCCGAGAGTGGCGCTGGCAGGGGCGCTGACCGCCATGTTTCCGACGTCGGTGGCCGGGATCGACCAGTCGTGCAGCGCGAACGGCGAGGTGCCCGCCGGCACGCCCCAGCCGTGCACATACACCGTCAACGCGATCGGGCCGCCCGTCGGGGTCGCGAACGAGAAGTTGACCTCCTCGGCCGAGGTACCGCTGGTGCTGGAGCCGACCAGCGACGATCCCTGGTATACGTAGAGGTCCAGGTCGGTACCCGGGGCCACGTCAGCATCGAACAGCGCGTAGCGCTGGTAGGTCGTCCCCGCGGGGATCACCACCGGGATCGCCACCGTGCCCGTTGGATCGGTCGGGTCGAACTCCTGGTCCGGGTCCTGCGCCACCATGCCGGGGCTCACGATCGCCGCTGCCAGGCCGCGCGGCGTTGCCGTGAACGACCCGGTGTAGCCGAAGGTCACGCCGTAGCTGATGCCGCTCGCGCTGCCACTCACGCTGGGCGGCGCGCTCAGCGCCACCGGCTTGATCACGACCGGAATGCGAGCCATATGACCGAGATCGCTCGTCCAGACGATCGCGCCGTTCCGGTAGGTGTTCACGGGTGCACTATTGTTCGTGATGACGATGGTCAGCGTGGCGCTCTCGCCGGGATTCAGCGTAACGATGGAGGGCGTGACGCCGATCACCATGCCTGCCGGAGCCGAGGGGGCTGCCGTGAACGTGGCCCTGCGGCCGCTGACGTTCGTGATGCGGCGGGCCACGGTCTGCGCACCGGCGAGGTCGCCCACTGCGATCGCCGGCACGTTCAGGTTGCTCGGATCGAGCACCGGAACCCCCGCGCTGCTGCAGAAGGACGTCGGCAGCTGAGTGCCGCACAGGAAGCCGAGCCAGTCGCCGAAGCTGGAGTCGAACACGAGGCCCGGGTCCATCGCCTTGTTCGGGTCGGCGTGGCCGGCACCGAAGTCGAACGGATTCCCGAACACGGCGCCCGTGGCCGGACCGGTCTTGACGGTCTGGTAGGCGGTCGTCATCAGTGCCGACTTGATCGCCATCGGTGACCAGTCCGGGTGAAGGTCCTTCATCAGTGCGGCGAGACCCGCGACGTGCGGGCTCGACATCGACGTTCCGCTCAGGAACTCGAAGTCGTGACCGCCTTCCACCGGCGAGTAGGCCGCGAGCACGTCCACGCCCGGCGCCGTGATGTCGGGCTTGAGCAGGTCGCCATTGCCCGCGCGCAGCGGGCCGCGTGAGGAGAACGAGGCCATCAGCGGTGCATTGACGGTGCCCACGGTGGGCGTGCCCTGGCTGAGGCTTGCCGTTGCGCCCGGAATCGCCGCATAGGCGCGCACCGCGGCACGGTCGGTGTTCTGCAGGTGCACCGTCGGGGTGTAGTGCAGGTCCGCGTTGAGCGACGAGGGAGTCACGTTCACGAGCACGGTACCGATGCCGCCCGCCTGCTTGACGGCGAGGCTCTTGTCCACGCGGGCGATGACGCCGCGGTCGCAGACCACGATCTTGCCGGACGCCTTCGCCGGGTCGAGCGTGCCGGGGTAGCAGAGGTTGACCTCTGTCGGGTTTGCGCCAGCGAGGCCGACGTCGTCGGACAGCACCAGTGGTGCCGGGCCGACCGGGCCCGTCAGCGAAGCGCCGCTGTAGGTCGTTCCGTCGCCCAGCGTGACCGTGCCTTCATAGTAGCGGTCGTGCGTGCTCGCAGCGACCGTCGTGATCCAGGGGCTGGGGTGAGCGACCGTGCTGGCTGTGGGACCGCTGTTGCCGGCCGATGCGGCGACGAATACGCCCGCGCCGGCCGCGTACAGGAACGCGATCTCGACCGGATCACGGAAGTTGGTGCTGGTGCCGGAAATGGAATAGTTGATCACGTCCACGCCGTCGGCGACGGCCTGGTCGATCGCAGCCACGTTGTCGGAATTCGGGCAGCCGCCTTCCGGCGCGATGCCCCAGCAGGTCTTGTAGACCGCGACGCGTGCGCGCGGCGCCATGCCGCTGATCTTGCCGAGGTTGATGCCATCGGCCGTCGCCGTCACGCCGTAGTTGCCGGCGGCCGTGCTCGCCGTGTGCACGCCGTGGCCGTCGGCTGCGCGCGCCGAGATGAACTCGTAGGGGAAGGCCGCCTTGATCTCCGCAGCGCCGCCGTAGCCGGCGGTGTAGTAGCGCGCGCTGATCAGCTTCTGGTTGCAGTCCGAGCCGTTGAACTGCTCGCCGGGCACGCACTTGCCGTGCCAGCCGGGGAGCTGCTGGAACACCAGCTTTCCGTTCGCGTCGCGGTCCGAGAAGCTCGGGTTCTCGGGCCAGATGCCCGAGTCGATGATGCCTACGACCACGCCTTCGCCCGCGCCGCCACTGTTCGGGCCCCGTGCGGTGACCGGGTTGCCGTCCGCATTGCCGCTCAATTCCGACCAGAGTCCGCCCGGGGCGTTCAGGCCGAGGAAGGCGGGCGTCGTGACGGTGTCCATCTTCGCGATGCTGTCTTTGGTCACCGCGAGCACGCCCTTGGCCTGGGCGAGCTTGTCGGCCTGCTCGGCGGTGAGCTCTGCCGCGAAGCCGTTGAAGACATAGCCATAGCTGTAGAGTTTCCTGCCGCCTCCCACGCTCGTGAGCACTTCGTCGTGCCGCGACTCAAGAAAACTCCGGTAGTTCACGACCTGCGGGCTGTTAGGGTCGATCTTCTCGCCCTTGCGCGGCCGGGTCGCCTTCAAGCCCTTTATGTTTCCATCGTAGGCAACGACGGGGGACTCCGCGAGCTGGACGATGTAAGCATTGTTGTTGACGGTCTTCGCGGCGGCTCTTGGTGGCGCGGCTGGGGCCGCTGCGACCGCCGTGACTGGAACGGACATCGCGGCGACGGCGGTGATCGCGGCCGTCGAGAACAATGTCAGCAATGACTTCTTGCGCATGTCTCCTCCTGCAGGAAAACACTGGGTGATGTGTTCAGGCTGGCAGGCGGGGACCAGGTCGCCGGGCGCAGACAACCGCTGCACCGGTACGTTCCCGACAGCGTGGAACCCTGATGCCGCACCGTTGCCGGTGTGGTTCGATGACTCCAATCAGGTAACCCAGCCCTCTTGTTCTGTAGTGATCAAGAGCTGTGGCTTTGCGGCCCCTCTTCGCAGAGGGTGTGCTCTTCGGCGCTTACCGTGCGCCGGAAGTTACGCGGGCCTCGGCGCAAACGCAACAGTGCGTGCTATGTGTTGCCCGCGCATTACATAAGGCACAAAAAAGGGCCCCTCCTCGCGGAGGGGCCCCGACTTGTCGGCGAAGCCGACGGGTCTACTTGGCCATGAACAACATGGCCTCGCTTTCCTGCACGGCGCCACCGCGGTTGCCCGGTCCCCGATCACTGTTCGTGATCAGCATGATGCCGAGTTCCTCGGTGTTGCCCTCGAGCGGCCCGAAGTCGTAGACCGCCATCGAGCCGTTGCTGTTGCCGGCGATGTCGTCCGGCACGGCCACGTAGCGCTCGCCGAACGGCGTCACGGTCAGGCCCTCGATCAGGTCGCCAGGACCGCCGAAGTAGAAGTCCTGGGTCAGCAGCGCGACATTGACCCGGGTCGTACCCAGATCCGCCGCACCCAGTCCCAGCTGCTCCGCGCAGACCGTCAGCACCGTGTTGCCGGTGTTGGTCGCGTGCTCCGCAAAGAAGAACGCGTTGGCCGCGCCCGTGGCGAGGTTCAGCGCCCAGCTCACCTGGCGGCCGTCCGAGATCGTGCTGAGGCCCGACAAGTCGCGATTCAGGATCGCATAGTCATCCACCCCATCCTGGTTCGTGTCCAGGAACACGATGTGGCTGACCGGCAGCAGGTGACTCTGCCGCTCCCAGGTGTTGACCGCGAACTGCCAGACGAACGAGTCGTTCGCCGAGCAGAAGCCGGCCGGCACCGGGAACGTCGCGACGCCGAAGGCCCGTGTATCGGGGGTCGGCTCGCCTGCGCCCGGCCCGCCCTCGGGCAGGTTCGGGCTCACCGCCAGCAGCGAGAAAGCCGCCGTCTGCGCGTCACCGACGCCGATGTTGTTGAGCGACACGAGGTCCTGGCCCCTCTTGAACGTCAGCACCTGCCGGCCCTTCAGCTCGGCCGCCTTGCGCGGCAGCAGGTGCCAGGGCAGGTGGATCGGGTGCTTGCCGTCGTCGAGGATGAGCTGGCCGTCGAACTCGTTGAAGGTCAACGTGGCCGGGTTGGCCCCTTCCGGGCCGGAACTCATCGCGTTGGTGGGCAGGTCGGCACCGCTGATCGTCAGCTTGACCGGGAGTACCGCGTCCTTGCCGGGCTGCACCTTCACCCTGGACGGACCGCTGACCGACACCGGGCCACCGGCCTTGGCGGGGTCGCGGAACATCGGCTGCACCGTGTAGGTGATGGCCTTGTTCGAGTAGTTGCGGACGCGCACCTTCTTGTGAAGCGTTGACCACGTTCTGGCTCACGTCGACGAAGCCGAAGCTCAGCCCGCCCTGCAGCGTCTCGTCGTCCCAGGCCGCAGCCGGCGCCTTGACGGCCCGTTCGACCCGGACTTCACCGCCGCCGATCCGGCTGATCGGAGCGAGGCCCGCATCCGGCGCGGTCTCGACCATGATCTCGGCGTTGTTCATCAGCCGTGCCTTGACCTCGGCCGGGCTCAGGCCCGGATAGGCGTCCAGCACCAGTGCCGCCGAGCCGGAGACCATCGGCGCAGCGCCGGAGGTGCCGCCGAAGGGCCCCGTCCCGGTGCCCGAACCGGCAATCGCCGAAACCGACGCGCCCGGCGCACCGATTTCCGGCTTGATCATGCTGTCCGGATTACGCGGACCACGCGACGAACTGCCGACCATCGTGCCGACCAGCGGGATGCCGTTGTTCGGATCGAAGCGCAGCACCGTGTTCGGCAGACCGCTCTTCAAGAGATTGGAGAGCGACTGGCTGATCATGTAGCCCGGGATATCGATCGGACGGTCGCCACCGTCGCCACCGGCGAACGGGTCGCCGGGAGCGATCAGCCCGATGATGCCGACCAGGCCGCCGGCATCGCCGACGTTCTTGATCTTCAGCGTGAAGTTACAGGCGCCGCGGTCGACCAGGACGATCAATCCGGTGAGCGAGCCAGGGGCAAACGGCGCGCAGCCGTTCAGGTTGCCGCCGGCGCCGTTGCCGTACTGCATCGGTGCCTCGATGACGCTCGTGAGCGGCGCCGACCAGGGCTGGAACACCGCGTCGTAGGTGCCCGCGATCGCTGCCGGCGCGACTGCGTCGAACTTCGGCAGGAAGGCGCTCGGCACCTGCGTCTGCGCCACCGACAATGCGGTCGCCGCAGCAGCCGGCGTGCCGGTGATGTAGGGCTTGTCGCTGCCGTTGCCGGCCGAGGCGACCGTCATCACGCCGAAAGCGGTGGCGTTGTCGACCGCAAACGCCAGGTCGTCGTCATACGACTGGCCGTAGTTGCTGCCGAGCGACATGTTGACCACGTCCATGCGGTCCGAGGTGTCGCCGTCGCCGTTCGGGTCCACGACGTATTCCATGCCCTGGATCAGCGCGATGCCGCTGCAGGAGCTGGAAACAGCGCTGCAGACCTTCACCGCGTAGAGGTCCACGCCGGGCGCGACGCCGCCCGCGCCGCCGATGATGTCGGCGACGTGCGAGCCGTGACCTTCGAAGTCGATGGGATCGTCGTCCGGCGCGAGCGGGCCGAAGGTCGGCCAGAGCTCGCCGACGAAGTCGTAGCCTTCGACGACCTTGGCGGTCGGGAACAGGCCGTCGCGCGAGGTCTGTCGCGGATCACCGATACCGACGCCCCAGGCCGCCTCGTAGGCTGCGGCCGTGCCGGGGCCGCCGAGCGCGGCGTGCGTGTAGTCGATGCCCGAGTCGAGCACTGCGACGCGGACGCCGCTGCCGTCGAAGCCGGCGTTCTGCACCGCAGTCGCGCCGATGTAAGGCACAGTCTCGGACAGGTCCATCTGGTAGTCGACGACTCGCGAGATGCGGGTCACGTTCGGATCGTTCGCGAGGCTCCTGACCTCTTTCGCGTCCGCGTCGAGGAACACGGCGTTCGCGACCATCTGCACGTCCGCCACGACCTTCGCGCTCGGAGCGAGCTTCTTCAGCTTGCCCTTGAAGGTCTGCTGTTCGGCCTTCAGCGTTTCCCTGGCCATGATCTGCTCGGACGGCGAGCGGCCGCCCTGCTTCGCGACCGCCGGCGAGCGCAGGTGCACCATCACCTGCACGCGGCCGGTCGCGGTGGCCAGCGACGGATCGAACCGCATCAGCTGGCTGCCGAGCGCGCTTTCCGTCCGAGGCAGCTTGAGCGTCTCGATCGAGGCGGGAAGCGGTGCCGAGGCGCTGATTGCGCTGCGGTCCGCTGCGAGGCTCGCGGGTGCGGTCGCGGCTGCGAGAAAAGTCACGCAGCCGACAGCACCACTGAGCTTCCATCCGGAATGTTTGCTCACTTGGGATCCCCTCTGTTGTAGATGACAGGCACGGTCGTCGGGCGGCAGATTCTCACGCGGTGCCTCCGAAAAGGCCTCGCATTTTGATCCGGTACCTGCAGCCCGGCCCTCTCGCGGAACTCCGGAGACCCGTGGCTTTGCGGCCCCGTCTCGCGACGGGTGTGCCCTCCGACCGATGGCCGTGCGGTGGAACCTAAACAGGTGCGGCCCGAAAAACAAGGTGTACAGGCAGCGAATTGCGCCTCGATGCAACATAAGACCGGGTTGCGTGCTGGCCCGGTGTCTCACGCGCTCTGCGGAGCCTCGAATCCCGGGTCCGCGCTGCAGCGACCGGGAATCCCGTTCAGGCCGGGAGCTCTTTCAGCCAGTCGCGCGGGCGGAGGAAATCCGCGTACAGGCTCGCCTCCGCCGTCCCGGGCTCGGGCCGGTAGTCGTATTCCCAGCGTACCAGCGGCGGCAGCGACATCAGGATGGACTCGGTGCGGCCGCCGCTCTGCAGCCCGAACAGCGTTCCACGGTCATAGACAAGGTTGAACTCGACGTAGCGCCCGCGCCTGTACAGCTGGAAATTCCGTTCGCGCTCGCCGTAGGGGAGGTTCCTGCGTCGCTCGACGATCGGCAGGTAGCCGGCGAGGTAGTGATCGCCCACGCTGCGCATGAAGGCGAAGCACCGCTCGAAACCCCAGTCGTTCAGGTCGTCGAAGAACAGTCCCCCCACGCCTCGCGTCTCGCCCCGGTGCTTCAGGTAGAAGTAGCGATCGCACCAGTCCTTGTACTTCGGATAGACCTCGGGCCCGTAGGGATCGCAGGCCGCCTTCGCGGTGCGGTGCCAGTGGAGCACGTCCTGCTCGAACGGGTAGTAGGGCGTGAGGTCGAATCCGCCGCCGAACCACCACGCTGTCGGCTGGCCTTCCTTGATCGCGACGAAGTAGCGCACGTTTGCGTGCGAGGTCGGCACATAGGGGTTTCTCGGGTGGATCACCAGCGACACGCCGGTGGCCTCGAAAGCCGCACCGGCGAGTTCGGGCCGCTGCGCCGTCGCGGAGGCGGGCAGTTTGCCGCCCATCACGTGCGAGAAATTGATGCCGGCCTGCTCGAAGAGCGCACCCTCGCGGAGCACGCGGCTCTCGCCGCCGCCGCCCTCGGGACGTTCCCAGGCATCACGGCGGAAACGCGCGGAACCGTCGGCGAGCTCGAGCGCTTCGGTGATCCGGTCGTGCAGGTCCCTGAGGAACGCGATGACGGTGGACGTTGACGGGATCTCGGCACTCATTCTTCGGCCTACTCCTGCGCCGGTCGCCTGCGCCGCTGCGGGCTGTCTGCCGCGCGGCAGCAGCGGGGCCCTGCGCGATATCCTCAGGTCTTCTTCGCCGTCGCGCTCTTCCGCGTGCCGCTCGTCTTCTTCACGCTCGCCTTCTTCTTTTTCTTCTTCGCCGCGGCTTTCTTGCCGGGAGCGGCCCTGGCAGCCGTCTTGCCCGCCGCTTCGGCAGCCTCGCCCTTCGTGGCGCTCCTGCCTGCGGACTTCTTTGCCCAGCGGGCCGACTTCGCCGGCGCGGCCTCGATGATCGCTTTGCACTCCTCGAGCGTCAGCGACTTCGGGTCCCTGTCCTTCGGGATCTTGCCGTTCTTGCTGCCGTCGGTGATGTACGGCCCATAGCGGCCGTTCAGCACCTGGATGCCAGCCTCCGGGAACTCGCGGATGATCCGGTTCGCTTCACTCTGCTGCTTCTCGCGGATCAGCTCCTCGGCGCGCTCGAGCGTGATCGTGTAGGGGTCGTCGTCCTTCTTCAGCGAGACGTACTTCTTCGGGCCGTACTGGACGTAGGGGCCGAAGCGGCCGACCGCTACCTTGATGTCGTGTCCTTCCCCGGTCTGTCCGAGCGTCCGCGGCAGCTGGAAGAGCTCGAGCGCCTCGTCGAGCGTGATCGAGTCCATGCGCTGGCCGGGCCGCAGGCTCGCGAACTTGGGTTTTTCCTCGTCGTCGCGCGTGCCGAGCTGCGCGAACGCGCCGTACTTGCCGTAGCGCACGCTGACCGGGCGACCGCTCGCGGGATCTACGCCCAGTTCGCGGGCCATCGCGACGTCGGACCGCGTGACGGTCTCGTCGACGACCTGGATCTGTTTCTGCAGCGATTCCCAGAACCGCTCGAGCACCGGCACCCAGTCCTCCTCGCCGCGCGAGATGTTGTCGAGTTCGTCTTCCATTGCGGCGGTGAAGCCGTAGTCCACGTAGCGCTCGAAATTGCCGGTCAGGAAACGGTTCACGATCTTGCCGAGGTCGGTCGGAATGAAGCGCCGGTTGACGAGTTCGCAGTACTTCTTGAACAGCAAGGTCTGGATGATGCTCGCGTAGGTGGAAGGCCGGCCGATGCCGTATTCCTCCAGCGCCTTGACCAGGCTCGCCTCCGAGAATCGCGGCGGCGGCTCGGTGAAATGCTGCTCGGGCTTGATCGAGAGCAGCTTGACCGTCTCACCTTGCTCGAGCGGGGGCAGCCGGCGCTCGTCCTCCTCGTCGAGCTTCGCGTCGTCGAAGCTCTCGCGGTAGACGGCCAGGAAGCCCGGCGAGACGAGCGTCGAGCCGTTCGCCCGGAACGTGTTCGTCGCGCCGGCTTTCAGGTCCACCGCCACGGTGTCGAACACGGCCGCCTCCATCTGGCTCGCCACCGCGCGACGCCAGATCAGCGTGTAGAGCTTGTGCTGGTCCGGCTCGAGCTTGCCCGAGAGCTGCTCGGGCGTGCGCGCCGCGGAGGTCGGGCGGATCGCTTCGTGCGCTTCCTGTGCATTCTTCGACTTGGTGCGATACAGCCGCGGCGAGCCCGGCAGCGACTCGGCGCCGTAGAGCCGACCGATGACGCCGCGAATGTCGGCGATCGCCTCCGCGCCCAGGCTCACCGAGTCCGTACGCATGTAGCTGATGAGTCCGACCGGGCCCTCGCCGAAGTCGAGACCTTCGTAGAGCCGCTGCGCGGTGCGCATCGTCCGCTGTGCGCCGAAACCGAGCTTGCGCGAGGCCTCCTGCTGCAGCGTGGAGGTCGTGAAAGGAGGCGAGGGGTTGCGCTTGCGCTGCTTCTTGTCCACCTTCGCGACTGTCAGCGCGCCGCTGCTGTCGCGCTCGAGCGCCCGACGCACCTGCTCCGCCCGTTCCGCGGTGGTGATCGTGAACTGCTCGACCTTCTCGCCGGCGAACTCCACGAGCCGCGCGCCGAAGACCTGCGAGGCCTTCTCGGCCTCGGCGTCCATGGTCCAGTATTCGCGGGGAACGAACGCGGCGATTTCCTCCTCGCGCTCGCAGATCATCCGCAGCGCCGGGCTCTGCACGCGTCCCGCCGAGGCGCCGGCTAGCCCGGCCTTCTTCCACAGCAGCGGCGACACCTTGAAGCCCACGAGATAATCGAGCGCGCGCCGTGCAAGGTAGGCCTTGACGAGTTCGTCGGCGATCTCGCGCGGCTGGTCGATGGCCTCCTGCACCGCGTTGCGCGTGATCTCGTAGAACACGCTGCGGTGCACGTCCTTGCCCTCGAGTGCGCCGGCGTCCTTCAGCAGCTCCTGCAGGTGCCAGGAGATCGCCTCGCCTTCACGGTCGGGGTCGGTCGAGAGGTACAGCGCGTCCGCCTTCTTCAGTGCGCGCGCGATCGCGTCCACGTGCTTGCGGTTCTTGTCGATGACTTCCCAGCGCATCGCGAACTGCCGCGATGGGTCCACGGCGCCTTCCTTGGGTACGAGGTCGCGCACGTGACCGTACGAAGCCATCACCTCGAAGTCCTTGCCCAGGTACTTCTTGATGGTCTTCGCCTTGGCGGGCGACTCGACGATGACGAGATTCCTGCTCATTCAGACCCTGATTTCACATGCCCCATAAACAATCGAGCCGCGGCGGGCCGCGGCATCGGATCCGGACCGCGTCGCGGCGAGCTCAGTGGATCGCCCCGCCTCGCTCATCGAACACCAGGTCCTCCATGCGCGCATAGGCGTTTTCCTGGCCGGGCTGGCTGAACAGCACCATCAGCGCCACCCACTTCAGTTTCTCGATGTCGATGTCGTCCCCATCGAGCGCCATCAGCCTGTCGATCACCAGCTCGCGCTGCGTCGGGGAGAGGATCCCGACGTGTTCGAGGTGCACGAGGTAGCCGCGACAGTCCGTGTCGAGCCGCGTCTGCTCCAGCGTGTCGAAGACGCGAATGGCCCGCGCGGTGGGCACCGGCGCCGCACGTGCCGGGTCGGCGGCCAGCTCCTCGAGCCAGCAAAGCGCTCGCTCGACCTCCTCGGCCGGGAAGCCGGCGTGCTCGAGTTCCTGCTTCAGCGTGTCGCGGTCCGGCTCGAGATCCTCGTCGAGGTCGGTGTCGAAGTAGTTCTCGAACAGGTAGATCAGGATGTCGAGGACGCCTTCCTTCATTCACCTTTCCCCGGCAGCCTGCGGCAGAAATTCCCGCCAGGCTGCTGTTCGACCCGACCCTCGAGTTCGAGGATGAGCAGCATCGATGCGACCGCATCGGGCCTGAAGCCCGTCCGCGCGACCAGCGTATCCACGCCGGCCGGCTCGAAGCCGAGCGCATCTAACAGGATTTCATACTCCTTGTCCAACTCCGGCCCGGAATCCTGTTGTGCGTCAGGTGTTTCGGCATCGGCCGAGGTCCTGAGGCCCGCGAGCAGCGAGCCGAGCTCGTGGAATATGTCGTCGGCACTCTCCACGAGCTTCGCGCCCTGCCTGATCAGCCGGTGACAGCCGCGGGCGAGCGTGTTGTGTATGGAGCCCGGGATTGCGAAGACTTCGCGTCCCTGTTCCCCCGCGAGCCTCGCCGTGATCAGCGAGCCGCTGTGCAGTGCGGCCTCGACGACCAGCGTTCCGACCGACAGCCCGCTGATGATGCGGTTGCGCCGCGGGAAGTGCTGCCTGAGCGGCGGCGTGCCTGTCGGCAGTTCCGAGACCAGCGCGCCGCTCGCCGCGATCTCGAGCGCGAGCTGCTGGTTCTCGCGCGGATAGACCACGTCGAGGCCGCAGCCGAGCACCGCGACGGTTCTGCCGCCTGAGCGCAGCGCGCCGCGATGACTCGCCGCGTCGATACCGAGCGCGAGACCGCTGGTGATGACGAGGCCCGCGCGGGCCAGGTGGCCGGCGAACTGCGAGGCCGTGTCGCGACCGAGCGCGGTCGGGTTCCGCGCGCCCACCATCGCGAGCTGGGGCAGTGATATCGCGAGTGGCTCACCCTCGACGAACAGCAGCGGCGGCGGATCCGCAATCGCGGCTAGCAGAGCCGGGTAATCCGTGGAGCCCCAGGTCACCAGCGTGCGCCCGGGCCCGGCGAGCCAGCGCTCGTCGCGAAGCAGCCCATCAGGATCCGGGTTCTTCAGTGCGCGGATCGCCGCGTCGCCGAGGCCCAGCGCTGCGAGCGCGCGTTGCGACTCGCCGAGCAACGCGGCGGCACCGCCGGCCTCGGCCAGCGTGCGCGCCTCGATGCCGGGCGCCCGGGCGAGTATCAACCAGGGCTTCGGGTCGCTCATGCGAAGAGAGCCTACCGGGAATCCCTCCCGGCAGGCTCTCGAAAATCGGCCCGGTCCGCCGCGATACGCGGCGACAGGGCCGGGTTCAGTTCAGGTTGCCGTAGCTGCGTATGCCTGCATCGCGGTGGCCGAACGCCGGGTGCGCGACGAAGTCGCCGCGGGTGATCACCTGGGCCGACTCGACGACGAAGCCGTAGCTCATGCGCTCATGCACTTTGAACAGCATGATCGTCGCGCTGCGCTCGTCGGGCAGCCGCACGCGGTCATAGTCGGCCGTGAACGCCTGCCAGTCCTGGTGCCGGCTGTAACGGTCGCGAACCAGCTCGCCGCGATAGAACACACCCAGCACGTTGCCCGGCACGAGGCCGTCTCGGCTGCCGCGGTTGATCGCGAGCACCTGGTACTTGCCGGCGACGTGCACGCCATCGACTACCGCGATCACCTGGCCGAGCACGCTTTCGTTGCTGGGCGCCGAGAGGACGAAGTCCTCGCCGTAGTCCGCTTCGGCCGGGAACAGCTTGTCGCCCTGCAGGATCTCCCGACCGGTCTGCAGCACGCGCAGGTGGGTCAGTGGTTCCTCGCGCTTCATGTCGAAGATCGATCGCGCGCCCGGAACTACGGCGCCCGTGGTCTGGATCACTTCGCCGGTGGCGGCGTAGTGACCGATGTAGCCGAGGCGGTCGCCGTCGTCCGGATCGCGCAACTCGTCGCCGACGTTCACGACGGTGTAGCGCGCGCCTGCGGCCGGCTGGCCGAGCTTCTTGGCATAGATCTCGTTCTCGGTCGAGCCGACGATGTGGCGGTCGCGGATGCCGACCACGTAGGGCGCCTTGCGGACCTGGTCTGAGTCGAGCAGCTGGGGCCGGCCGACGAAGTCCATCAGCAGGTCGTACGGGATCGCACGCACCGCGCCCGTCAGCGGCGAGGTCCGCACTTCGGGCGAGAGCCGCGTTGCACCGGCGCTCGCGACGGTGATGCGCGGCTGGCCATCGACGTAGACCAGTTTCAGCACGTCGCCCGGATAGATCAGGTGCGGGTTCTCGATGGTCGGGTTGACGTACCAGATCTCGGGCCAGTACCAGGGGTCGCGCAGGAACACCCCGGCGATGTCCCAGAGCGTGTCGCCCTTCCTGACCACGTAGGTGTCCGGGGCATTCGCCGCCAGCGGCACCGACATCGAGGTGCCCGAAACGTCCGAGCTGGCTGCGGCGGTGGCAGGTGTCGCGAAATTCGCGGCGCTGCCGAGAGCGGCTACGGCCACGGCCAGCGCAAGCGCGCGGATCCAGTGGCCCCGGCCGAACGAAGCGGTCGAGGTGAGGCGCAGGCTACGATCCATCCCTTTCTCCATCGGGTGTCGGGGTCGTTACCGTCGCCTTATAATCGGGATCGCCGCACGGAGGCTGCCGACCACGTCTCAAGTCGGACCGGGACCCCGGGCGGCGACAGGGCCCGGCGGCGGCTCCAGCGGCGGATAAGTTCAAGTCCTCGTTAACTTTATCAGCATTTTAGAAAGAATGGCCAAGCTCACCATCCTCGAATTCCCGGATCCCCGACTGCGCACCAAAGCGGTTCCGGTACAGGCCGTCGACGACGGCATCCGGCGGTTGATCGACGACATGTTCGAGACGATGTACTCGGCCCGGGGCGTGGGTCTCGCCGCCACACAGGTCGACGTTCACCAGCGGGTGCTCGTCACAGACGTCTCGGAGGAGCGGAACGAGCCCCGGACCTTCGTGAATCCCGAGATCCTGCGGCGCGAAGGCAGTGTCGAAGCCGAGGAGGGCTGTCTCTCGGTGCCCGGCATCTACGACAAGCTCGCCACCCGCGCCGAGCGGATCACCGTGCGTGCGCTGGACCGTGACGGAAAGCCCTTCGAGATCGAGGCGGAAGGCCTGCTCGCAATCTGCATCCAGCACGAGGTGGACCATCTCGACGGCAAGCTGTTCGTCGACTATCTCTCCGAACTGAAGCGCACCCGTATCCGCAAGAAGCTGGAGAAGGAGCGCCGTGAACGCGCCCAGCGCCAGCCGAGCGCGGACAGGGAGCACGCTCCCGCGATCTGAGCAACAACCAGTGCGGATCGTCTTCGCCGGTACGCCGGAATTCGCCGTCCCGGCGCTGGATGCCCTGCATGCGGCCGGGCACCAACTGCTCGCCGTGTACACCCAGCCCGACCGTCCCGCCGGCCGGGGCCGCCGGGTGGCCGCCGGCGCGGTCAAGTGCCGGGCAATGGAACTCGGTGTCCCGGTCGAGCAACCGCAGAGCCTGCGGGATACACCCGCGCGCGAGAGGCTCGCAGAGTACCGGCCGGAGCTGATCGTCGTCGTGGCCTACGGGCTGATCCTGCCGCAGCAGGTGCTCGATATCCCCGCGCTCGGCTGCATCAACATCCACGCGTCGATCCTGCCGCGCTGGCGCGGCGCCGCCCCGATCCAGCGCGCGATCCTCGCTGGCGACGTCGAGACCGGCGTCACGATAATGAAGATGGACGCCGGGCTCGACACCGGGCCGATGCTGCTCGAGCGGCGCACGCCGATCGGGGAGCGCGAGACCGCCGGGGAGTTGCACGACCGTCTGGCGGCGATGGGCGGCGAGGCTGTCGTCGCTGCGATCGAGGCATGGGCCTCGGGGCGCATCACGCCGGTTCCGCAGCCGCCAGAGGGCGCCACCTACGCGCCGAAGATCAGCAAGGAAGAGGCGCTGATCGACTGGTCCCGCAGTGCGGACGAGATTGACCGGCAGGTGCGCGCTTTCAATCCCTGGCCGGTGGCCGAAACCCGCTGGCTGGGACGGCAGCTCCGTGTCTGGATGGCACGACCCGTCGATGGCGGGCGACCAGGACCGCCGGGCCAGGTGATCGAGGTGAACAGGGACAGCGCGCTGGTGGTGACCGGCCAGGGCATCGTGCGCCTGGAGCGCCTGCAGCTACCGGGCGGCCGCGTGCTCCCGGTCGCCGAGTTCCTGAAGTCCAACGATCTCACCGGCGCCCGCCTGGGCCAATGAGCGCCGCGCCAACGTCGGCGAGCATCCGGGCCGCTGCCGCGCGCATCGTGGCGGAGGTGGCCGATCGCGGCCGTTCACTCGACGACCTGCTCGCGGCAGATCCGGAAACGGGCTCGGCCCGTGGACTGAAGCGCGCGCTCAGCTATGGAACCGTGCGCTGGCACCACCGGCTGCTGGCCGTGCTGCGCCAGCTCTCGAGCCGGCCGCCGGAGAAGCTCGATCCCGAGCTTCGGGCGCTGCTCGAGGTGGGTCTTTTCCAGCTGCTCTTCGACGAATTCGCGCCCCACGCGGCGGTTGCCGAGACCGTCAACGCCGCGCGTGAACTCGGGCACCCGCGGGCCGCAGGGTTCGTGAACGCGGTGCTGAGGCGTTTCCAGCGGGAGCGTCCGGCGCTGCTCGCGCGGGTCGACGCGGACCTGGCGGTTCGCAGCTCGCACCCCGCCTGGCTGGTGGAAATGCTCGTGCGGGATCGTCCCGGGGCAGCGCCGGGCATCCTCGAGGCCAACAACGAGCACCCGCCACTGTGGCTGCGCGTCAATCGGATGCGCGCGGACCGGCAGTCCTGCACCGCTGAGCTCGAGGCCGCAGGCCTCTCGGTGCGGCGGCACGAACTTGCGCCGGACGCGCTCGCGGTGGAACCCCCGGTAGAGGTGGGCCGGCTGCCAGGCTTCGCCGAGGGTCGCGTTTCAGTGCAGGATGCGGCCGCGCAGCTGACGGTGGAGTTGCTGCAGCCGGCGGCCGGGCAGCGCATCCTCGATGCCTGCGCCGCTCCGGGTGGCAAGACCTGTCACACGCTCGAACGGGTTCGCGGCGAGGCGGACGTTACGGCGCTGGACCTGTCCGCAGCCCGGCTCGAGCGCGTGCGCCAGAACCTGGAGCGCCTGGGCCTCTCGGCCCGGCTGCTGGCCGGCGACATGCTGGATCCGGCCGCCTGGTGGGACGGCCAACCCTACGACCGGATCCTGCTGGACGTGCCGTGTTCCGCGACCGGTGTCATCCGGCGGCACCCGGACATCAAGCTGCTGCGCCGTGCGGCAGACATCCCCGGGCTGGCGGGGCGGCAGGCCGCGATGCTTCGGGCTGCCTGGGCGCTGCTGCGGCCGGGAGGGCTGCTGCTCTATGCCAGCTGCTCGATCCTGGTCGCCGAAAACGAGGACGTGGTCGGCGGATTCCTCGCGGAGCGGCCTGACGGCGACGACCTGACCGGCGGACTCACCGGCGCCTGGCCCGGACGCCCACCGGGCTCGGGACCTGGCTACCAGTTGCTGCCGGGGGAGGCCGGGACGGACGGCTTCTATTATGCTTGCCTGAGGAAGCGTGCTTGACCGTTGGAAATGAGCCACAGTGACCCAGCGATTCGAAGCAGCGAGTGGAGTTTGCAGAGACTTGCCGCTTGCTGGCTGCTGTGCTTTCTCGCAACGGCCATGGCGCCACCGGCCTGGTCGAAATCACGGGTCGAAGTGCTCGAGGCCGCATTCAGGCTGGAGCAGGACGTCTATCAGCTCGATGCCCGCCTCGACCTCCACCTGCCGAAGGACGCCCGGGCCGCGATCGAGGCGGGACTGACGCTGCGCCTCGACTACGAGGTCGAGATTCACCGTGACCGTCGCTACTGGCTCGACGCAGGTGTCGCGGGACTGACCCAGAGCTACGAGATCAGCTACCACGCGCTGAGCCAGCGCTACCTGCTGCGAAATCTGAACACAGGCGTGCAGCAGGACTTCAGCTCGCTGGAGGCCGCGCTCAGCCGGGTCGCGGAGCTGCGTGGCCTGCCCGTCATCGACTCGGCGCTGCTGGAGCAGGGATCGAGATACGAGGTCCGCGTCCGGGCGATCGTGGACCTGTCCACCGTCCCCGATGCGCTGAAATGGCTGTTGTTCTGGACCGACGAGTGGAGCGGCGAAAGCGAGTGGTACGCATGGAACGTACGGCCCTGAAGCGAGCCGCCTCTGCTGCGGTGATGGGCATCGGCGGCCTGCTGTGGCTCGCTGCGATCCTGTTCATGGTGCAGACCGCGCAGAACTCCGAGCAGTTCAGCCGGCTGCATCCCTGGATCCTGATGATCAACATCGCGGGTCTCGTCGTGCTGGTCGGCCTGCTCGCGACCAAGCTCGGCCAGCTGATCCGCGACTGGCGACAGCACGTGATCGGCTCGCGCCTCAAGGCCCGGATGGTCTGGACCTTCGGCGTGCTGGCCACGCTGCCGATCCTGCTGGTGTATTTCTTCGCGGTGCAGTTCCTGAACCGTGGCATCGACAGCTGGTTCAACGTCGAGATCCGCCAGAGCCTGAACGATGCGCTGGTGCTGAGCCGGTCGGCGCTGGAGGTCCGGATGCGTGAGGACCTCGCCGACACGGAGCTGATCGCCGACGAGCTCGCGAGCGCCGGCGGGACCATGCCGGGGCTGCTCGAATCGCTGCGGCGACAGGTGGGTGCGAGCGAAGTCACCGTCGCTACCGCGAGCGGCTCGATCATCGCGATGAGTAAAGGACTGAGCGCGGACGTGGTGCCGGACGAGGTGCCGAGCGAAGTGCTGCTGCAGCTGCGGCAGAACCGTCCGTTCGTCAGCCTCGAGCCCCAGGCCGGGGGTGGCTATACGGTGCGAACCGCCGTCAACGTCGGGGCGACGATGCCCGGCCGCGAGCGCGTCGTGCTGCAGGCGATCTACCCGGTCTCGGACCGGCTCGCGGCGCTGGCCGATACGGTCCAGCGCGCCTACCAGGAGTTCGGCGAGAAGGACTACCTGCGCGCGCCGCTGAAGGCGAGCTTCATCCTGACGCTGACCGTCGTGCTGCTGCTCTCGCTGCTCGCGGCCTGGTACGGCGCGATCTTCACCGCGCAGAAGCTGGTGCAGCCGATCCAGGACCTGGTCAAGGGGACGCGTGCGGTCGCCGAGGGCGACCTCGACACGCGCCTGCCGCTCACCTCGCACGACGAGATGGGCTTCCTGGTGCATTCGTTCAACGACATGACGCGTCGCCTGCGGCGGGCGCGCGAGGACCAGCAGCGCGCCCAGCAGGAGGCAGAGAACGAGCGGGCCAACCTGGCGATCATCCTCGCGCGCCTTTCGACCGGCGTCGTTTCTCTCGAGCCGGAGCTGCGGGTACGCACCACCAATCGGGCCGCGAGCGTGATCCTTGGTGAGGATCTCGAGGGCCGGGCAGGCCAGCAGCTCGGCGAGCTCGGCGAGCCCGACAGCCTGCCGAGGCAATTCGCGGAGGCCTGCCGGGCACGGCTCGAGGCGGGCGACAGTGAATGGCGCGAGCAGTTCACCCTGCAGTCATCGAGCGGACGACGCGTGCTGATGTGCGCCTGCACGCCGCTGCCGGGCGAGGCGGCCGAGCCGGGCGGCTACGTGCTCGTATTCGACGACATCACCGTGATGCTGCGGGCCCAGCGCGAGGCGGCCTGGGGTGAGGTGGCGAGACGCCTGGCGCACGAGATCAAGAATCCGCTCACGCCGATCCGGCTGTCGGCCGAGCGGATGCGTCACAAGCTGATGCCTTCGCTGGAAGGACAACAGGCGGTGTTGCTCGATCGGAGCACCGAGACGATCGTCCAGCAAGTCGAGGCGATGAAGGAGATGGTGAACGCGTTCAGTGAGTACGCGCGCGCGCCGCGCTTCGAGATGGCGCCGGTGAACCTGAACCGGCTCGTCGCCGAGGTCACCGAGCTGTATCGCGGGCAGGACCCCGCCCGCCGGATCCGGATCCGCGTGGCGCTGGACCCCGCGGCATCCACGCTGGTGGCCGACCAGGGGCGGCTCAGGCAGTTGCTGCACAACCTGCTGACGAATGCAGTCGAGGCGCTGGAGGGTCGACCCGGGGGCGAGATCATGGTCTCCACGCGCGCCGCGCTTCACGACGATGAGGCGGTGATCGCGATCGACGTCGAGGACAACGGCCCGGGATTCCAGCGGGACCTGATCGGCCAGGCTTTCGATCCCTACGTCACGACCAAGGCGAAGGGCACCGGCCTCGGACTCGCGATCGTGCGCAAGATCGTCGAGGAGCATGGTGGTCACGTGGAGGCCGAGAACCGCCCTGAGGGCGGCGCACGCATCCGGATCGAGTTGCCGTTGGGTGAAAGCAAGACGAACGAGGCCGCGCAGCGCACTTCGCAGCGCGGTGAACCTAGGAGGGAGAGCGCATGAGCGCAGCGCGGATTCTGGTCGTTGACGACGAGGCGGACATCCGGGAGCTCGTTCGGGAGATCCTGACCGAGGAAGGCTACGAGGTGGAAGTCGCCTCGAGCGCGGCCGAGGCGCGGGCCGCCTGCGCAGCACAGGCGCCGGACCTCGTGCTGCTGGACATCTGGATGCCGGATTCCGACGGCATCAGCCTGCTGCGCGAGTGGCAGAACAACCAGACGCTGGCAGCACCGATCGTGATGATGTCGGGACACGGCACGGTCGAGACGGCAGTGGAGGCAACCCGGCTCGGTGCCGTCGACTACGTCGAGAAGCCGCTGTCGCTGGCCAAGCTGCTGCACACGGTGCAGGCCGCCCTGGACGAGGGCCGGCGGCGACGCCGCACGGTTCGCAAGCTGATACCGCCGCTGGTCGCGCCGGTCGGACGCAGCCGCCTGATGCGCGACCTTCGCGAACAGGTGAAGCAGCTGGCGCCTCACGAGGCGCCGGTGCTGATCACCGGCGAATCGGGCACCGGGCGCGAGGCCTTCGCCCGTTATCTTCATTCGCAGAGCACGCGCACCGGCGGTCCGTTCGTCACGCTGGTCGCGGGCGCGCTGCCGGAGGGCGACCTCGAGGCGACGCTGTACGGCGAGGAGTCGGGAGGTGCGATCCGCAAGGGCCTGATCGAGCAGGCTGCCGGCGGCGTGCTGTTCATCAACGAGCTGCAGGATCTTTCACCTGCGGCGCAGCGCCTGCTGTTTGCGGCGCTCGATGCGGGTACGTTCCGGCGCAGGGGCGGGACGGCCGAGCAGAAGGTCGATGCCAGGGTTATCTCCTGCGCCCAGCCCGGATTCGAGAAGCGCGGGGCTGAGCCGTTCCGCGTGGACCTGCTTTCGCACCTGAACGTGCTCGCGCTGCGGGTGCCGCCACTGCGCGACTACGCCGAGGACGTGCCGGAGCTGCTGCGCTACTACGTCGATCGCCTCGTCGACGAGGAGCAGCTGCCGTTCCGCCGTTTCAGCGTCGCTGCGCAGAACCGCCTGCGGAACTACCCCTGGCCGGGCAACGTGCGCGAGCTGAAGAACCTGGTTCACCGGCTGTTGATCCAGGGCGGCAACGAAGAAGTCCGTCTCGACGAGATCGAGCGGGAGATCGTGGCTCAGGCCCCGGCCGATGAGCCGCTGGTGAAGCAGGACCTGCTCGCGCTGCCATTGCGCGAGGCGCGCGAGCACTTCGAGCGCGCCTACCTGACGCAGCAGCTGCAGCTCTGCAACGGCAAGGTCGGTCAGCTCGCAAAGCGGGTCGGAATGGAGCGGACGCACCTGTACCGCAAGCTGCGGTCGCTGGGCGTCGAGTTCCGCCAGTCGGACGATTAGGGGCTACTTCGAGCCCTGGACGATGTACTCGACCGCATTGATCACGGACTGGTCGGTCAGGTCGGTGCGGCCGCCCTTCGGCGGCATGTAACCGGCCTTCCCCTGGAAGCCCTGCAGCGCGTGCGTGTTCAGCGTGTCCGTTCCCTGTGCGAGCCGTGGCGCCCAGGCGGCCGCATCACCGAACTTCGGCGCGCCGGCCACGCCCGCACCGTGGCAGGCCACGCAGGCCTGGTTGTAGACCTCCTCGCCGGGCAGGTCCACGGCCACGACCGGCGCGGTCTCCGCGGCCGCCAGCGCGGTGTTGTCCGCGCCCGATACGGCCACTTTCGCGACCGGCGCGATGCGCCTGGCGACTTCCTGCTGGTACATCGGGTCCTCGGCCGTCCGGCTGCCCGTGGTGTTGGATACGATGAACCGGGCCAGGATGATCAGACCGATCGTCACGCCGAGCAGGATGCCCAGTATCAGCATGAAAGTGTCGAAGAACTTGCGGTCGTGCGAAGCGCTCACGGGGCCTCCCCAGGGCAGGCGCAGGGAATCGGCCGCGAAGTATAGCGTGTCGAATCGCGAGGCGCGCGTCTCCAAATGGACTGGAAGGGCTGGCAGGGCTATGATCTGCGGCCCCTTTCGGGGACCCGGCCACGCGCCCGTAGCTCAGCTGGATAGAGTACTGCCCTCCGAAGGCAGGGGTCACAGGTTCGAATCCTGTCGGGCGCGCCAGCCCATTCGATTTCCTGCGCCGGCCGCAGATCACCGTCGGTAGAGCCCCCGATACGAGTAGCGCACGCCAGGCCGCTACTATCGGTTTTGCGTGGGGAAAACCCGCACTAGCGGCTGTGCCGGTTCAAAGGAAGTGCGGCGCTGCGGCCTTGCCTCTGGACAAGTACTCGATCCCGCAGTCACTCGGCACCATGGCCACGCGCCGCTTTCACGTCATGGCGAAGCCGGCGGGCTCGGCCTGCAACCTCGACTGCACCTACTGCTGTTACCTGAGCAAGCGCGAGCTGCCCGGCGGTCCCGGTCCGAAACACATGAGCGACGAGGTGCTCGAGCACTTCGTGCGCGATTACATCGACAGCGTCACCGCCGGGGAGGTCGTGTTCTCCTGGCAGGGCGGCGAGCCTGCTGCGGCGCTTCGACGTGCCCTTCAACACACTCTGCTGCGTGCACCGCCACAACGCGAAGAGACCGCCGCACCCGAGAGCTGGGATCCCGAGCAACTGCCGATGCTCGGAACACCTGAGTCCAGGCCGGGACATCCGGATTCCGTGGTCACGGACTGGTCTGTCGATCCGCAGGAATAAGGCAATTTCCTCTGCAAGGTCTGGGACGAGTGGCTGAGCCGCGACGTCGGCAGGATACTGGTCAACTTCTGCGAGACGCTGGTCGTGCAGCGCATGGGCCAGCCCGCGCCGGTCTGCGTCTATGCGGAGTACTGCGGCAAGGGGCTCGCCGTCGAGCACGACGGCAGTGTCTATGCCTGCGATCACTATGTCTACCCGGAGTGCCGGCGCGGTAACCTGCTTTCGCGGCAACTCGGCAGCATGGTCTTCGACCCGGAACAGGTACGTTTCGCCTACGCGAAGTCCGAGAAGTTACCGAGGTACTGCCGGGAATGTCCTTGCCTCGAGGACTGCTGGGGCGAGTGCCCGAAGAACCGGCTGCTGCGCACGCCGGAGGGCGAGCCGGGACTCAACTACCTGTGCACGGGCCTGCGGCAGTTCTTTGCGCACGCCTCGCGCGACGCCAACCGGATGGCGAAACGCCTGCTCGACGCGCCGGAGGCCTCGAGGCCGCGGATGTAGAACAGGCCTTCCGGCCGTGGATTACTTGGTCCTCACGTTGTCAGGTGGCGAGGCGAGCAGGCGGCGAAGCGCGCCTGGACCGAGGGCCCGACTGAGTTCGGTCACTGCCACGTATGGCGCCAGCACGAGCAGCAGCAGCAGGCAGGAGGCGAGGATCTCCGCCGGCGAGCGCTGTTCGAATTCACCGAGCGTTTCGGCACTCGAGCGGCCGTGTATCCAGCCGACGATGAGCTCTTCGGCCGCTGTCAGCACAAGAAGAAGCACGAAGAGCAGCAGTAGCTTGCGCAAGATGTAGCGCGCGAGGGTCCCTGACTTGAGCCGCGAACCGATGCCGACGGCCTCTCCGATCAACGTGAACTTGCCGAGAATCAGCGCCTTGGCAGCTGCCAGCCCGAGCAGGCCCAGGCCCGGAGCAGGTCCGCCGCGAACCGCCGCGCCGTAGAAGAGGACTGCGCTGAAGCACACGAACAGGTAGGCACTGACGGCCAGGTAGTCGCGCAGCTCTTGGCGCAGGCGGTCTTTTGCATCGTGAGCCTTCGTCATCGTGTCTCCGTCATGGCCTCGTCGACCGCTGTCACCGTGGCGATCCGGTGCAAGCTCGGCAGTGGACTCGCGGTCGGCTGCGGGGCCCGTGCCGTCAGCCTCCGGCTGACTTCACGATATAGCCACCCGACTTCTCGTCCTTCTCGAGTTCGAGCAGCTTGCGCGCCTTGGCCTCCTCGAGCAGCTGGCTGAACGAGCGGAAGCCGTGGTAGGTCTCGTTGAAGCCGGGTTTCTGGCGCTTCAGCGCCTGCTTGATCATCGAGCCCCAGATCTTCTCGTCCTCTTCGCGCTCCTCGGCGAGCGCCTCGAACGTCGCGACGACCAGCTCGAAGGCTTCCTGCTTCTTGTCGTCCTCGGTCTTCTGCGCCTCTGTCGGCGGCCCGGACGGCTCGCCGCCGCCGCTCGCGGCCGGCGCCGTCGCGGAGGCCGCAGCCTGCCTTGCCGGCCCGGACCCGGTCTGCTTCGCGGCCGTCTTGCGCCGTCCGCGGCGCTGCTCGTCCTTGCGGACGAGGTCGTCGTAGTAGATGAACTCGTCGCAGTTCGCGATCAGCAGGTCCGAGGTCGAGCTCTTGACCCCGACGCCGATCACGAGCTTGTTGTTCTCGCGCAGCTTGCTCACCAGCGGCGAGAAGTCGGAGTCACCGCTGACGACCACGAACGTGTCCACGTGCGATTTCGTGTAGCAGAGGTCGAGCGCGTCCACGACCATACGGATGTCGGCGGAGTTCTTGCCGGACATCCGCACGTGCGGGATCTCGATCAGCTCGAAGGACGCCTCGTGCATCGGGGCCTTGAATTCCTTGTAGCGGTCCCAGTCGCAGTACGCCTTCTTGACGACGATGCTGCCCTTCAGCAGCAGCCGCTCGAGCACCTTGTCGATGTCGAACTTCGAGTACTTGGCGTCGCGGACGCCGAGCGCGATGTTCTCGAAGTCGCAGAACACCGCCATGTTGTTGATGGTTTGTTTCGCCATTGGGAAATTGTACGGCCTATAGCCAGCCCTTGCGCTTGAAGTAGAGATAGGGAATCACGGCCGAGGCGAGCATCGCCAGCAGCGCGAGCGGGTAGCCCCAGGCGCGGTCGAGTTCCGGCATGTGGTGGAAGTTCATGCCGTAGATGCTCGCGACGAGCGTCGGGGGCAGGAACATCACCGCGGCCACCGAAAAGATCTTGATGATGTTGTTCTGCTGGAGGTTGATGAGCCCCAGCACGGCGTCCAGCAGGAAGGACACCTTGCCGCTCAGGAAGCTCGCGTGATCCGACAGCGACTGCACGTCCCGCATCGCCGACTTGAAGCGACCCTTCTGGTCCTGCGAGAGCGTCACGTTCGTGCTTTGCTGCACATACACGAGCAGTCGCTGGAAGCTCACCAGGCTCTCCCGGGACTTGCTGATCAGGTCGCCGTTGGCGCCGATCTTGTGGATCATCGCCTGCAGGTCGTGGCTGTCCGCCGACACGTCCTGGCTGCGCGGAAAAATCGCGAGCGAGACCGCGTCGAGTTCCAGCTGCACCTTCTCGAGGACGTCGGCGATCCGCTCCACGAACGCCTCGAGCAGGCCCGCAAGCAGCGTCGGCGCCGAGGTGCAGGCCGCGGGCGAGCGCACGACGTGGCTCATGAACCGGTGGACCGGCATCGGATCGGCATAGCGATTCGTGATCAGCCGCCCGTCGGCCAGTATGAACGTGATCGGGCTGCTGCCCGGCGTTCCGGTGTCCAGCCGCGTGCCGACGGTGGCCGTCATGTAGACGGCCCCGTTCTCCTCGTAGAGCCGGTTCGATGTCTCGATCTCCTTCATCTCGTCCCGGGTCGGAACGTCCACCGTCAGCAGCGCCTCGACGGCTTTCTCTTCCTCTACGGTCGGCTCGAACAGGTCGGCCCAGAGGAATTCCCCGGGAAACGGGGCCGGAGGCGCGTGCTCGATCCACTGGTAGCCGCTGCCGGTCGGGACGAGGAGTCGGAGCATGGGTGTGGATTCTGCGGGATGGACGTTCTTTTAGCACAAAAACGAAGCCCCGCTGGGGCGGGGCTTCGTTCGAGGCATGGGTCCACGGAGGCGATCAGCCCTTGGGTTTCTCCCGGGCCGCAAGTGCGTTGATGGTCTCGAACAGCTGCTGCTCGGAGCCGTTCATGCCTGCGTCGGTAACGTACTTGCCGTTCACGATGAATGTCGGCGTGCTGGTGATCCGGTAGCGCTTGTTGAGGTCTTCCGCCTGGCGAACCTTGGACTCGACCGAGAAGGACTTGTAGGCCTTCTGGAAGTCTTCCTTGCTGACGCCCTTGGAGACGAAGAACGCCTCGAGCTTCTCCGCCGTATCGAGCTTGTTTCCGCGCACGTTGATCTCGCGGAAGATCTCCCCGTGCAGCTCCGGCTTGCCGAGCAGCTCGACCGTATAGAAGGCCCGCGCGTGCGTCTTCAGCAGCGAGTTCCAGGTGGCAGGCATCTTGACCAGCTCGACATAGGGCGCCCGGTCCTTCTGGTTCCAGCTTTCGACCCGCGGGTCGATCAGGTAGCAGTGGCCGCAGGCGTACCAGAAGACCTCGACGACCTCGACCTTGCCGGCAGGCACGCTGGTCGGCTGCGCCGGCTTCAGCAGCTTGTACTGCACGCCCTCGACGGGCTCGGCGGCATGGGCGGCCTGCTGCGCGACGAGCAGGGCTGCGCCCGCAACCAGCGGGCGGGCAAACTTGGTGATCAGCTTGTTCATGGCGTTCTTAAGACCGGTGTGGCGCGCCAGGGTTCAACGCAGGCCGTGGACGTAGGAGGCGACCGCGTCGATCTCCTCGTCGCTCAAGCCCGCAGCCACGTTGCGCATCATCTGGTTGGGGTCGGTCGCTCTTGCGCCGGACCGGTAGGCGCGCAGCTGGGCGGCGACGTAAGTCGCCTGCTGGCCCTGCAGCGCGGGATAGTTGGCGGTCGGGTTGCCGAGTCCGGCGGGCCCGTGGCATCCCGCACAGGCAGCCACCTCGCGCTTGAGGTTTCCGGCGCGATAGACGCGCTGGCCGGTCGCGAGCTTGGCGGGTTCAGCCTCGCCGCCCCGCAGTTTCTGTGCGGAAAAATAGGCAGCGAGGTCTTCGATGTCCTGGTCGGATAGTCCCATCGCCATTGGCGACATCAGCGCGTTCTCGCGCTGCCCGTCGCGAAAGGCCTTGAGCTGCTTCACGAGGTAGGACGGGTGCTGGCCGGCCAGGTTCGGCCACTCCGGGCTGATGCTGTTGCCATCGGTCCCGTGGCAGGCCACGCAGGTCACGGACTTCGCCTGGCCGGCGTCCGCCGAACCGGCGGCGAGCGTGGGCAGGCTCCAGCCCAGGGCGGCCACCAGCGACACGGTGGCAACTAGCTTCGCGGTCATAGAAGCACTCCGACAGACGGTTTCAGTTGTTGTCCCGGGATCCATCGGCGGGCCACCGGGCAGCCCTAAATTGTACACTAGCGCGTCCTGAACGCGGCCCAGGTACCCCGCAGATGCCCGCGTATCCCCGAGTAAAATTCCTGACCAGCGCCCAGCAGCCGGGCCAGTTCCCGTCGGACCATGGTGCGGAGGTCGCGGTTGCTGGACGCTCGAATGCCGGGAAGTCCAGTGCCATCAATGCGATCACGCAGCGCAAGGGCCTGGCGCGCACCAGCAAGACGCCGGGCGCGACGCGCCTGGTGAATTTCTTCGAGCTGGAACCGGGACGCAGGCTCGTGGACCTGCCGGGCTACGGCTTCGCCGCGGTTCCCGGGGAGATGCGCCGGCACTGGGGACGCCTGATCGAGGCTTACTTCGCCGACCGCAGCTCGCTACGCGGCGCGATCGTGGTGATGGACATCCGGCACCCGCTCACGGACTACGACCTCGAGATGCTCGGCCTCGCCCGGACGCGGGCCGTGCCGGTCCACCTGCTGCTGACGAAGTCGGACAAGCTCGGGCGCGGTGCGGCGCAGCAGGCGCTGCGCACGGTTCGCCAGGCCGTCGGCGACGGCGCGACCGTCCAGCTCTTTTCGGCGCTGAAGGGCAGCGGCGTCGCAGAGGCCCGCTCGGTGCTCGAGAAGATGCTGCGCGGCGCGCTGGCAAAAGAAACCCCGGTCGGGCCGTCAGGCCCAACCGGGGAAGACACACCCGGCGTTGGGGGATGACCGGGCTCGCGCGGCGCCCAGGGAGGCAGGCGCGGCGCGGAGCATCGTGGGGATGCTCAGTAGCTTGGAACGCTCCTCACCGGCGAAGTTCCCCGCTGCAGAAAAGTCAATAATGGCTTCATAAAATGGCTTTATGAACCCTGTAATCAGGCCGAATTACAAAAAATTAGTTACAGGAACGTCCAGGTGACCCCGACTGAGATCATATCGACGGTATCCGCGTCGGCGATGTCGAATTGCTCGTACTCGGCCCGTAGGCTCAGGCTCCAGATCCGGAACTGGGCGCCGATGCCGTAGGTGAGGTCGGTGCCGTCATCGCTCTCGGTCGGCAGGCCGGGAACCTTGATGTCGGCGTTCCAGGCGATCGCCCCCACGCGGGCGAAAAGGTCCACCGGACCGACCGGCAGAAAGCCCACGACCGAGCCCGAGAAACCATCCGCGCTGGTCTCGATCTTCTCACCGAATATCTTGTCGTCGCCGGTGCCGAGATCCACCCAGTTGGCTTCGACGGCCAGCCAGTCAAGGAATCGCCAGCCTGCAATCAACTTGTAGCCGACCGAGTCCGCGTCGTAGCTGAATTTCTCGCCTTCGATCCGGTCGTCGAACTGCACGCTTCCCAGGCCCACGCTGCCGCCGAGGTAGATGCCGTTGTCCACGGCAAGCGCCGGGAACGCGAAAATCATCGAAACAGCGGCCGAGGCCGCGAGGATCGTTCTGCGCATGGTGGTTCTCCTCCGTGGCGGGTGTTTTCCCGCGACAGTCATTGTACCCGTGAAGACGTAAAAACCCGATATCTGTTGCACCCAGACAACAATCGTCAGTGAGCCAGGTCCCAGTTGGCGCCGCGACCCACCTCGACCTTCAACGGCACCGCGAGGTCAGCGGCTCCTGCCATCCGTGCACGGAGCCCCCGCTCGAGGGCGTCGGCAGCACTCGCCTTCACCTCTAGCACCAGCTCGTCGTGCACCTGCATCACCAGCCGCGCGGGCAGGTCCTCGCGTCGCAGCCAGTCGTGCACCTCGATCATCGCGCGCTTGATGATGTCCGCGGCCGTGCCCTGCATCGGTGCGTTGATCGCGCTGCGCTCGGCGTACTGGCGGAGCTGGCTGTTACGCGAGCCGATCTCCGGCAGGTACAGCCGGCGGCCGAAGACCGTCTCGACGTAGCCCTGCTCCCGGGCGAGCGCGCGGGTCTCGTCCATGTAGCGCTTCACACCCGGGTAGCGCGCGAAGTACAGCTCTACGTATTGCTGGGCCTCGCCACGCCCGATGCCGAGTTGGCGGGCCAGTCCGAACGCCGACATCCCGTAGATCAGTCCGAAGTTGATAGCTTTTGCCGCACGCCGCTGCTCGGCACCGACCTGGTCCAGCGGCACGCCGAAGACCTCGGCCGCGGTGGCCTGGTGGATGTCCCGGTCCTCGGCGAAGGCCCTGAGCAGGCCCGCGTCGCCCGACAGGTGCGCCATGATGCGCAGCTCGATCTGCGAATAGTCCGCCGCGATCAGCAGGTGGTCCTTCGGGGCCACGAACGCCTGCCGGATCCGCCGCCCCTCGGGCGTGCGGATCGGGATGTTCTGCAGGTTCGGGTCGGTCGAGGAGAGCCGGCCGGTCGCGGCGACGGCCTGGTGATAAGAGGTGTGGACCCGGCCCGTGCGCGGATCGACCTGTGCCGGCAGCTTCTCGGTATAAGTGGAGCGCAGCTTCGCGAGGCCCCGGTAGTCGAGGATGATGCGCGGCAGCTCGTAATCGCTCGCCAGCTCCTCCAGCACGTCTTCGGCCGTCGAGGGCTGCCCCTTGGCCGTGCGCCGCTTTACCGGCAGGCCGAGCTGCCCGAACAGGATCTCCTGCAGCTGCTTGGGCGAGTCGAGGTTGAAGCTCGAACCTGCGGCCGCGTGCGCCTCCCGCTCGAGTTCGACGAGCCGCCCGGCGATTTCGTGGCTCTGCCGACGCAGCATGTCCGCGTCGATCAGCACGCCCAGGTGCTCCATGTCGAGCAGCACCGGCACCAGCGGTTGCTCGATTTCCTCGTACAGCGCCTTGAGCCGCGGCAGCTGCTCGAGCTGCGGCCACAGCGCACGGTGCAGCCGCAGCGTGACGTCGGCGTCCTCGGCGGCGTATTCGGCGGCCTGCTCCAGCGGCACCTGGTCGAAGGTCAGCTGCTTTGCGCCTTTCCCGGCGACGTCCTCGTAGTGGATCGTCTCGATCCCGAGGTAGCGGAGCGCGGTCGAGTCCAGGTCGTGCCGCGTGGCCGTGCTGTTCAGCACGTAGGACTCGAGCATCGTGTCGTAGCGAATTCCACGCAGCTCGATGCCGTGGTTGCGCAGCACGTGGGCGTCGTACTTCAGGTGGTGGCCGAGCTTCGCGCGGCCGGGATCTTCGAGCAGCGGCCGCAGTCGCTCGAGCACCATCGAGCGCTCGAGCTGCTCGGGCGCGCCCGGGTAAGCATGAGCCAGCGGAACGTAGGCCGCTCGGCCCGGCTCGATGCAGACGGACACACCCACGATCGCCGCCTGCATGTAGTCGAGCGAGGTGGTCTCGGTGTCGAAGCTGAACGCTTCCGCCTGCTGCAGCTGCTCGAGCCAATGCTCGAGCTGTTTCTCGTCGAGGACGGTCTCGTAGTCGCGCTCGGCCTGGGCCTGGGCCTGGACCGCAGGCGCGGAGGCGGCTGGCACCGCTACTCCCGATGGCTCGGCCAGCGCCTCGCCGGACAGCTGTCTCAACAGCGAGCGCAGCTCGAGCCGCGTGTAGAGATCCCGCAACCTTGCGACGTCCGGGTCCTGCCTGCGCAGGTCCGCCGGGCCCACCGGCAGTTCCAGCTCGCAGTCGATCGTTGCGAGCTTCCGGGACAGCTCGAGCTGCGCGACGTGCTCGCGGAGGCTCTCGCCGACCTTCCCGGCGATGTCCTGCTGGTGCGCGATGATTTCGTCCAGCGAGCCGTACTGGTTCAGCCACTTCGCCGCGGTCTTGGGCCCGACCTTCGGGACACCCGGGATGTTGTCCGAGCTGTCTCCGACCAGCGCGAGGTAGTCGATGATCTGCTCCGGGTAGACGTCGAACTTGGTTTTCACGCCGTCGCGGTCGAGCCAGGTGCCGGTCATGGTATTGACCAGCGAGATTTTCGGTCCGACCAGCTGCGACATGTCCTTGTCGCCGGTCGAGATCACGACATTCATGTCGGCCGCGGCTGCACGCCGGGCCAGCGTCCCGATCACGTCGTCCGCCTCGACGCCCTCGATGCGCAGCATCGGCAGGCCGAGCGCCTCGACGGCCTCGATCAAGGGCTGCACCTGCGAGCGCAACTCGTCGGGCATCGGCGGCCGTTGCGCCTTGTACTCGGCGAAGAGCTCGTCTCGGAAGGTCTTGCCCGGCGCGTCGAACACGACCGCCACCCGCGCCGGATCCGTTTCCTTGACGAGCTTGCCCAGCATGTTCAGCACGCCTAGCACCGCCCCAGTCGGTTCGCCCGAGGAATTCGTCAGCGGCGGCAGGGCATGGAAGGCTCGATAGAGGTAGGACGAGCCGTCCACCAGCACCAGCGTCGGCGCGTCGCTCACAGCGGGTTCTGGGGACTGGGCGGCGAGGGCAGGGTCTCGGCCGGGACGGTCGTCCCGCCGGTAGGTTCAGCGGTCCCGGGCTCTTCGGGGCTCGCGGCCCCCCTGATCACCACCTCGCCCGGCTTCTCGGGCAGGTACAGTGGCCCTTTCAGGCCGCAGCCGCCGAGCGCGAGAGCTGCAGCGAGCATGGCTGCGAGGTGAGCAGGTCTCATTGCGGGCTCCTGTCCCCGGTCGAGGGTGCGCGGCCTTCCACGACCGAGAGGGTCAGCCGGGAGACGCAGCTGAGCCGGCCGGACTCGTCCTCTATCCGGATGTCCCAGACCTGCGAGCGTCGCCCCAGGTGCAGCGGCTTCGCGGTACCGGTGACCCGGCCCTCGCGGACCGGGCGCAGGTGATTGGCGTTGATCTCCTGGCCCACGCAGTAATAGCGACTGCCGTCCACGCACAGGTTGGCCCCCACGCTGCCCAGGGTTTCGGCGAGTGCCGCCGAAGCGCCACCGTGCAGGAGTCCGTAGGGCTGCTGGGTCCGTGAATCCACCGGCATCGTGGCCCTGAGATAGTCCGGGCCCAGCTCTGTGAACTCGATGTCCAGGTGACTGGCCATGCCCTGCCGGGCCATGCCCTTTACCTCGTCGACGGTTATTTTCCGGAACCAGATGCTCATCGGATCACTCGTGTCCGCACCGGTCAGGGATTGTACTCTGAGCCGGCAATCGGCCCGCGCTGATGGCATCGTGACCCGTCACGGTGCAGAATTGCTGCAAAGCAAAATCTACTTTCCAGGAGCCGGCAGATGACTGATTACCACGCACCGCTGAAGCAGCTTCGCTTCACGATCGAGCATCTCGCGGACTTCGAGGAGGTCGTGGCGCTGCCGGATTTCTCCTCGGTGGATCTCGATACCGTCGAGGCCGTGCTGGAGGAGGCCTCGAAATTCGCGAGCGGGGTGCTGGCCCCGACCAACTGGATCGGCGACCAGCAGGGCGTGCAGGTCGTCAACGGGGCCGTGGAGGTGCCACAGGCCTTCACCGACGCCTATGCGCAGTTCTGCGAGGGTGGTTGGCCGGCAATCGCCGCCAATCCCACCCACGGCGGCCAGGGATTCCCGAAGACGGTCTCGGTCGCCTGCGACGAGATGTGGGCGGCAGCCAACGTCGCGTTCGCGTTGTGTCCGGAGCTGTCCCAGGGGGCGATCCTCGCCATGGAGCGGCATGCGACGCCCGAGCTCAAGGCGATGTTCATGGACAAGCTCGTGAGCGGCCAGTGGGCTGGCACGATGTGCCTGACCGAGGCCCAGAGCGGTTCGGACCTCTCGACGCTGACGACCCGCGCCGAACCCAGGGGCGACCGCTACCTGATCAGCGGGCAGAAGATCTACATCACCTGGGGCGACCACCCGATGGCCGAGAACATCGTCCATCTCGTCCTCGCGCGGCTGCCGGATGCGCCTCCCGGTACCAAGGGCATCTCGTTGTTCCTCGTGCCGAAGTACCGGCTCGGGCCGGATGGATCGCCCGGTGAGCCGAACGACGTCGGGCCCGTGTCGGTCGAGCACAAGATGGGCATCCATGCGAGCCCGACCTGCGTGATGAGTTTCGGCGACAGGGGCGAATGCGAAGGCTTCCTGGTCGGCAAGGAAAACGAAGGGCTGGGCGCGATGTTCACGATGATGAACTACATGCGCCTCGGCGTCGGCGTGCAGGGCGTGGGCCTCGCGGAGCGCTCCTACCAGAAGTCCGTGAGCTATGCGCGGGAGCGCGTCCAGGGCGGCGCACCGGGAGCCAAGGGCCGCGTGACGATCATCCGCCACCCCGACGTGCGCCGGATGCTGCTGCTGATGCGCTCGCTGACCCAGGCCAGCCGCGCCGTCTGCATCTACACCGGCTCCTGCCTGGACCGCGGTGGCCACGGTGCCGATGCGGAGCAGGCCGGCGTGGCGCAGGGCCGCGCGGAGCTGCTCACGCCGATCGCCAAGGCATGGTGCACCGAGGTCGCGCTCGAGACCACCTCGCTCGGGATCCAGATCCACGGTGGCATGGGCTACGTCGAGGAGACCGGCGTGGCGCAGTTCTATCGCGACGCGCGGATCGCGCCGATCTACGAGGGTACTAACGGAATCCAGGCACTGGACCTCGTCGGACGCAAGCTGCTGCGGGACGGAGGTGCAACCGTCTCCGAGTTCGTCTCGGAAATGCGTTCGCTGGACTCGGCGCTCGCCAACGCGGGCGACGAGCTCGCCTCGGTCAGGCAGTCCCTGGCCCGGGGGCTCGATGAACTTGTGCAGTGCTCGACCTACATCCTCACCAACGCCAAGCGCGACCCGGAGCTGCCTGGTTCGGTTGCCTTCGACTACATGATGCTGACGGGCTACGTCATCGGTGGCTGGCAGCTCGCGCGAGGCGCGCTGGTCGCGATCGGGCAGCTCGGATCGGGCGGGGACAAGGCCTTCCTCGATGCCCAGCTCGTGATGGCGAAGTTCTACTCAGAGAACGTCATGCCGCGGATCCATGCCCATGGCGCTGCGGTCCGGGTCGGCAGCGCGGCCGTCATGGCGCTTCCGGCTGAGCATTTCTGACAGGGACAGGCGCGGCATGTCGGGACGTCTGCTCGATCCGCAAGCCCGGCCGTCCGATGCACGGCCCGCGGATTCGTGGTGGATGCTCGCGGACTGCGAGGAGCGCGTGCCGCAGGAGCTGCGGCCCTGGCTGGCGGAACCGGGGCTGCTCACGGCGCGCGTTCGTGCGGTGTGTGGTCCGGGAATGCGGTTCAGGCTGCTGGGGCTCAGGCCGGCGCCGCTCGAGCCGGAATGGCAGCTGCGCATGGGCATCGGGGACCGCGGTTGCCTGTTGCGCGATGTCGAGATCGGTTGCCACGAGGCGCGCTGGGTCTTCGCCCGGTCAGTCTTTCCGGACTCGACGGTGAGCCAGCATCCCTGGCTGCGGGAACTCGGCGACACGGGCCTCGGTGAATACCTGGCCCAGGTGGGCGAGGTCCGCCGCGAGACGCTCGAGTACTGCGAGCTGCGACCGGGGCATGCGCTTTTCGCCGCGGCGGCGCAGGGCGCCGACCTCGCAGGCCCGCTCTGGGCACGGCGCGCGGTGTACCGGCTCGTGGACGCCCCGATCCTCGTCCAGGAAGTCTTCCTGCCGGCTCTAGGGCCGGCTGCGGGCCAGTGAGTCCCCGAGGGAATCAATGATGAAATTCGTGATCCACCGCCCCGAGCTTCCCACCGTCGAAGTGGTCGGGACCGACTCGCGTTTCCCGGTGCATCGCATCTACTGCGTAGGCCGCAACTATGCCGCCCACGCCCGCGAGATGGGCATGGACCCGGAGCGCGAACCGCCGTTTTTCTTCAGCAAGCCGGCCGACGCCGTCGTGGCGAACGGCGCGGCGGTTCCCTACCCGCCGCGCACGCGGGACCTTCAGCACGAGATCGAGCTGGTCGTGGCGATCGGGCGGGGCGGGCACGACATCGGTCCGGCAAGCGCGCTGGACCACGTGTTCGGCTACGCGGTCGGCAACGACCTGACGCGGCGCGATCTGCAGTACCTTGCCCGGGAGAAGAGCCAGCCCTGGGACGTCTCGAAGGGCTTCGATCACTCGGCGCCGGTGAGCGCGATTTCCCCGGCGCGGGAAGTCGGGCACTTCGAGCGCGGTGCCATCTGGCTCGAGGTCAATGGTGAGGCCCGGCAGAAGGCCGACCTCTCGGAGCTGATCTGGAGCGTGCCGGAGATCATCGCCGAGCTATCGACGCTGTTCGAGCTTCAGGCGGGCGACCTGATCTTCACCGGCACTCCAGCCGGCGTAGGCCCGGTCAGGCCCGGCGACAGCCTCGTCGGCGGCATCGACCGGCTCGAGACGCTGCGCACGACGATCGTCTGACTCTGGCCCCGGGGAGGTTTGCCGCGTGACGATCACGCTCTACTCGTACTGGCGCAGCTCGGCAGCTTTCCGCGTGCGCATCGCGTTGAACTTCAAGGGACTCGGCTACGAGACGGTGCCGAAGCACCTGCTGCGCAACGGTGGCGAGCAGCTCCGCGGCGGCTACCTGGAGCTCAATCCACAGGGGCTGATACCGGCGCTCGTGGACGACGGCCACGTGCTCTCGCAGTCGCTCGCGATCTGCGAGTACCTGGAGGAGACTCACCCCGAACCGCCGCTGCTGCCACGCAATGCGCAGGACCGTGCGATCGTGCGTGCGATGGCGCTCGCCGTCGCCTGCGACATCCATCCGCTCAACAACCTGCGAGTGCTCGCCTACCTCAAGGGACCACTCGGCCAGGACGAGCAGGCGGTCGCGCGCTGGTATCGCCACTGGATCGGCGAGGGTTTCGCCGCGCTGGAGGCATGGATCGGCCGGCACTCCGCCGACGGGCGGCACTCGTTCGGATCCGCCGTCACGCTCGCGGACGTCTGCCTCGTGCCGCAGGTCTACAACGCGCGACGTTTCGACACGGACCTCGCGCCCTTTCCACGGCTGCAAGCCGTCAGCGAGCATCTCGAGAGCCTGCCGGCGTTCGCGGCCGCTCGTCCCGAGGTCCAGCCCGACGCCGAGTCCTAGGTTCCTGTGGAGCCTGTGCGACCCCGGCAGTGGCGTGTCCCGGGCCGTTCCATTGGAATCTGGACGCTTCGAATGCAGGCGTCACCCGGAGGCGGACTCAGGCTTCAGAGCGTCCCGCCGAGCCGCCTGAGCGCATCCGGCTGGAAGTCGGCGATCCGGCCCTTGGCGTTGAACTGGCGCGGTTCCTTGATCTCGTTGTCGAAGCCGCCGGTCAGGTACGCGCCGCTCGTCAGGTCGTGGTAGATGCCGAAACGGTAACAGGGCACCAGCGCGTCATAGCACTGCATCAGCCCGTGCTGCGAGAAGCGCCACAGCCCGCCCCGCGTGTCGTAGGCGTCCTCGATCAGCAGCGTCCAGCTGTCCTCGTCGAAGTAGAACGTGCGCTTGCCGTAGACGTGGCGCTGGCCCGGCTTCAGCGTTCCCTCGACCACCCAGACGCGGTGCAGTTCGTAGCGCACCAGCTCCGGGTTGATCGTCCGCTTCTGGATGATGTCCTTGTACTTGATGGACTTGTCGCCGAGCTTGTAGACGTTGTAGGGAACGTAGATTTCGCGCTTGCCGAGCAGCTTCCAGTCGAAGCGGTCCGGCGCGCCGTTGTAGCCGTCCACCTGGTCCGTGACGAACATGCCCTCCGAGCCGTCGTTGACGCCGTCGTAGTTGAGGTCCGGCGCACGCCGGACGCGACGCGCACCGGCGTTGTAGATCCAGGCCGAGCGTTGCTCCGCCACCTGGTCGACGGGCTCGTGCACCAGGAATATCGTGCCCCTCAACGTGGCCGGTTCGGTGAAATAGCCGAGCGCGTAGAACAGCCGGTTCGGATCCGGCTTGTCCATGTTCTCCGAGTAGATGCGCATCGCGCGGAAGCCGATCTTGTAGTAGTCGCCACTTGCGCGGACCGGGAACGAATGCCCGGCACCGATGACGCCGCCGCCGAGGTAGCGCACGAGATGATTCCAGACTACTTCGAGCCCGTTCTGGGGAATCGGGAACGGCGTGGTCGAGCCACCGAGGTCCTGCAAGCCGAAGCTCTGCAGCCGCACCTGGCCGGCGCGCTCGCGAACGCGGTCCGTCACGGCCTTCGGCAAGGCCGCCGTGCGCCGCGTCGGGTAGACGTTCATCCGGAACTCCGGGAACTTGCGCAGCATCTCGAGCTGCCCGGCCGTCAGCTTCGACTCGTACTGCGCGGCGTTCTCGCCGGTGATCGTGAACAGCGGCTTGTCATCCGGGAAGGGATCGACGTAGCCCTGCTCCGGGGTCCATCCGGGCGGCGGTTCGGTCAGGCCACCTTCCCAGGCCGGGATCGTGCCATCCGCATTGCCGGCGCGCTCGGCGCCGATCGGGGTCAGGTCCTTGCCGAGCCGGGAGTGATCCGGCGCGGCGGATGCGGGAAGGGCCAGGACGAGCAGCAGCAGTGCGAGCGCGGTCTGTTTCATGGCGAGCGATCGTATCAGTCCTTCCTGAGCCTTTGCGCCACCTTTCGATAGGCCTCGCGGAACGGGATCCCCTCGCTCGCCACCAGCGCGTTCGCCTGCTCGGCGGCATGGATGTCCTCGTCCATGCGGATGCGTTCCGGCCGGAAGCGGATCCGCGGGACCGCGGCCGCCATGATCCTGAGTGATTCCCCGCAGAGGTCGATCGAGCGGAACAGCGGCGCCTTGATCAGCTGCAGGTCGCGATGGTAGCCGGAGGGCAGCTTGGCGGTGACCCCGAGCACCTCGACCAGGCAGGCCTGGGCCGTAGCGGTCCGGCCGCGCACCAGCTCGAAGACGTCGGGGTTGCGCTTCTGCGGCATGATCGAGGAGCCGGTCGTGAAGTCATCGGGCAGCTCCACGAACCCGAACTCGCGCGTGTAGTAGAGCAGCAGGTCCGACGCGAGGCGCCCGAGGTCCTGCATCAGCAGCGCGACCTGGAAGAGGACCTCGGCTTCGGCCTTGCCGCGCGACAGCTGCACCGCGGTCACCGGTTCGTGGTTCGCAGGAAAATCGAGCCGCTTGCGCGTCAGGTCACGGTTCACGGGCAGCTGCGGTGTCCCGTAACCGGCCGCGGAACCGAGCGGGTTCTTCAGGATCCGCCGATGCGAGTGGCGCAGCGCGTCCACGTCGTCGCGGATCTCGGCTGCGAATCCACCCGCCCACAGCGCGACCGAGCTGGGCATCGCCTGCTGCATGTGCGTGTAGCCGGGCAGCGCCACCGCCCCCTGTTCCCGTGCCAGCGTGTCGAGCGCGTCGGCGAGCTGGCGTCCGTCCTCGGCCAGCGACTCGACTGCCTCGCGCAGGTACAGGCGCAGTGCCGCGAGGACCTGGTCGTTGCGCGACCGGCCTGCGTGCAGCCGCGCGCCGGCCGCGCCGATCTTGTCGGTCAGCAGCGTCTCGAGCGCGGTCTGTCCATCCTCCATCTCGAGCGTGACCGACCATTCGCCGCGTGCGTGCGAAGCCGCGATGTCCTCGAGGCCCTGGCGGATCCGGTCCAGTTCGTCCTGTTGCAGCAGCCCGCACTCGCGCAGCATCTCCGCGTGAGCGATCGACGCTCGCACGTCGTAGGCCACGAGGCGGTCGTCCAGCGCGTGGTCCTCGCCGGCCGTGAACTCGAGCACGCGCTGATCGAGCGGTGTTCCCTTGTCCCAGAGTCTCTTCACGGCCAGCTCCTATCCGGCAGCCTGCTCCGCGGCGCTCAGCGCCTTGGTGTCCGCGACCACCAGCGTCCCGGTGCCTTCGTTGGTGAATATTTCCGCGAGCAGCGCGTCCTGCGCGGCATAGGAAATCACATGCACGCGGCGCACGCCGCCGCGGATCGCGGCCTCGATCGCGCTCGCCTTCGGCAGCATGCCGTCCGATAGGGCTCCCTCCTCGCGAAGTCGCCGCAGCCCGGCCACGTCCGTGTAGGAGATCAGCGAATGCGGGTCGTCGAGTCGCTCGAGGATGCCGGGTGCGCCGGTGCACAGGATCAGCTTCTCCGCATTCACTGCTGAACCGATGTTTGCAGCAACGGTATCTGCGTTGATGTTCAGCAGCTGCCCCCTTGCATCGGCCGACAGCGGGCTCACGACGGGCAGGAATCCTGCGTCGAGCAGCCGGTCGAGTATGGCCGGCTCGACGCCGTCGATGTCCCCGACCATGCCGTAGTCCACGGTCTCGCCACTCGCGAGCGTCACGGGGGGGCGGCGATGCGCGAGCACGAGGCCGCCGTCGACGCCGCTCAGCCCGACCGCGGGAATGCCGAACTCGCGGCACAGCGCCAGCAGCCGCGTGTTCACGAGGCCGTTCAGCACCATGCTGGTCGCGTCGATCGCGGCCGCGTCGGTCACTCGCCGGCCCTGCACCATGCGGGTCTCCACGCCCAGCTGCGCAGTGACCTCGTCGAGCTGGGGGCCGCCCCCGTGCACCAGCACGACGCGGATACCGAGGTGGTGCAGTATCGCCACCTGTTCCACGAACGCGCGCATCGTGCCCAGCTCGCGGAACGCGCCGCCACCGGTCTTGATGACGAAGACCTTGCCCTTGTACATGTGTATGTACGGCGCGGCGCCGCGCAGCGCACGTACCGTCACCGCCTGTTCCACCTTGTGTCCGATCATCGTGGCGTTCACCCCTTGAGAATCCGATACAGCACGGCCATCTGGACCAGCATGCGGTTGGCCGCTTCCTTGATCACGAGGCTCCGCGGGCCGTCGAGCACTTCGTCCGCGACCGCGACGTTGCGGCGCACCGGCAGGCAGTGCATGAAGTGGCAGTCCGGCCGGGCGGGCTCGAACCACGACTCACCGAGCTGCCAGTCCCGCAGCGAATCTCGCATCCGGGCGTCCGCATCCGCGTCGCCATAGCACTGCGGCGAGCCCCATTCCTTCGCATAGACGACGCTGGCACCGGCGAGTGCCGAGGCGCGGTCGGAGCTTTCGCTCACCGTTCCGCCGCTGGCTCCGGCGGCCGCGCGCGCCTTGTCCATGATCGCGTCAGGCAGCGCATAGCCATCGGGTCGCAGCACGACGACCTCCATGCCCCGCTGGGCCGCCATGTGCACGGTCGCCGCAGGCACCGCCAGCGGCAGCGCACGCGGGTGATGGACCCAGCTGAGCACGAACTTGCCCTGCCGCGGTACTGCTGCATCGTCGAGCGTCTTCCAGTCCGCCAGCGCCTGGCAGGGATGATTGGCAGCGGATTCCAGGTTGATCAACGGCTTCTCGCAGAGCGAGGCCATCAGGCGGAAGCGCCGCTCGCCCAGGTCTTCGGCGAGATCCTGGCCCTCGGCGAAGGCGCGGATGCCGAGCGCGTCGCAGTACGAGGCGAGTACCGGGATGGCCTCACGTACGTGCTCGGCGGCCGCACCGTCCATCACGGTTCCGTCGTGCGTCTCTACCTGCCAGGTGCCCTGTCCGGGCGTGACGACGAAGGCCGACCCGCCGAGCCGCATCATGCCGGCCTGGAACGAGGAAAGCGTCCGCAGCGAGGGATTCAGGAACAGCAGGCCGAGCACCTTGCCGGCCAGCGCCCGCGGTTCGGGATGGTCCTGCAGTCTGCGCGCCAGGGCGAGCAGGTCGGTGACTTCGTCACGGGAGAAATCGGCGAGGTCGAGGAAGCGGTTCATGGCGGAAGCGGATAGTGACTAGTAAATAGCGGTTCGGAAGAATTGGATCGCGACCGACGTACGGTGTGCAGGGTCAATTCTGCGAGCACCCATTCGCGTCATCATTCCGGCAGAGACGCCAGAGCGTCACGCAGCGCCTCAACGTGCTGCTGCTCGAGCACGTAGGGCGCGAGAACGCGCACGACGTTCGGGTCGGCGCTGGTGCCGGTGAGTATGTCGCGCTCCAGCAGCTCGCGCTGGACGTCGCGGGCGGGTCGGCGCGTGCGCAACCCGAGCAGGAAGCCTGCCCCCTGCGTCGCGGTGACCGGGCCGACCACGCAGCTCTCCCGGATCAGTTGCGAGAGCCTGCGCACGTTCTCGAGCAGGCCTTCGGACTCGATGACGTCCAGCACCGTCTCGATCAGCGCGCAGGCCAGTGGCCCGCCGCCGAAAGTGGTTCCGAGGTCGTCCACCTTGAGGTTCGCGGCCAGGTGATCCGCCAGCAGCAGCGCGCCGCATGGGAAGCCGGCGCCCAGCGCCTTGGCGGTCGTGATCATGTCGGGCGTGATGCCGTACATGTTCGCGGCGAAGGGATGGCCGGTTCGTCCGACCCCGCACTGGACCTCGTCGAAGATCAGTTGTGCGCAGGTCTCGGCGGTGCGGTCGCGGAGCGCCGCAAGAAAAGGACGACCCAGGTCCACTGCGCCGGCTACGCCCTGGACGGGCTCGACGATCACCGCGGCGGTCTGGGCATCGATACGCATCGCGACGGCGTCGAGATCGCCGCGCGGCAGGAACTCCACCTCGAAGGGCGGCTGGGGAAACCCGTACCACCTGGCTGCCGAGCCCCAGGTCACTGCGCCCGCCGCCGCGGTGCGTCCGTGGAAGCTCCCCTCCACCGCGATGACCTTGCGACGCCCGGTGATCCGTGTGGCGAGGCGCAGTGCGTTCTCGTTCGCCTCGGCGCCGGAGTTGCCGAAAAAGACCGTTTTGAGCCCGAGGCCCGCGAACTCGACCAGGCGCCGGGCGGCGCGCTCGCGCACGTCGAGCGGCACGGCGTTGCTCTGGAACAGCAGCGTCCGGGCCTGGCTCTCGAGCGTCTGCAGCCAGCGCGGGTGCGAATAGCCGAGCGCAGCCACGGCATGCCCGCCGTAGAGGTCGAGGATCCGACGTCCGTCCCGGGTCTGCAGGTGAACGCCGGATGCTCCGACGACTTCGAGCGGCCACTGCGCATACACGGGCGCGAGGCGGGACTGCTGCAATGAATCCGCGGACGCAGGGTTCATCTGGCCACCGGCCTCAGGTCCAGCCCGGCGCGGGCAGCATCAGGCCCGCGGTCTCGTCATGGCCGAGCAGCCGGTTCATCCACTGCACTGCGCCGCCCGCAGCACCCTTGGTGAGATTGTCGATCGCGCACATCACCGCCACGGTGCCGCCCTGGGAGACGGCCGATAGCCGGGCGAAATTGCTCGCGACGACGTCCTTGATCCGGGGCGGCTGGCCGCTCACCTTCACGAACACCGACTGCTCGTAGAAGTCGCGCAAGGCCTCGACGAGTTCCTCGCCCGAGAGGCTCTCCCGGGCCGCGGCCTGCACGGTCACGTGTATGCCGCGTGCGAACGGGCCCGAATGCGGTACGAAGCAGAACTCAGCCTCGGTGCCGGTGGCCTCGAGCGCGAGCGCGGCGATCTCGGGTGCGTGCCGGTGCGCCAGCGGGTTGTAGGCATAGAAGTCACCGTGGCGCTCGGGATGGTGCGTGCCGGCGCCCGGGCTTCTGCCCGAGCCCGTGCTGCCCGTTACGCCCGAGACGAACAGTCGCGGCTCGACGAGGCCCAGCGAGAGCAGCGGCACGCTTGCGAGCAGCACCGCCGTGGCGAAGCAGCCGGGATGCGCGACGTGGGGAGTCTGGGGTGCGTCCAGGTGCTCGGGCACCGCGCAGCTGAACTCCGGCAGGCGCCCGGCGGCGCCGTGCTCGTGCCGGTAGACCGCCGCGTAGGCCTGCGGCGACCGGAAGCGGAAGTCCGCCGAGATGTCCACGACCCGCGGCGCGGTGCCGGCCTGCTCCGCAGCGCCGAGCAGCCGGTCGACGAGCGCGGCGGAGACGCCGTGCGGTGCCGCCGAGAACACGGCCGTCACTGGATTTGCCGTCACGTACTCGACGGCCTCGTCATGCCCCACGAAGCGCATGTGCGGCAGTACCGGCTGCAGGTGCCGGAAGAACTGCGCCACCGGTTCGTCGGGCTGGCTGTCCGATGCCACGGCGGCGAGGTCGAGAAACGGGTGGGCGGCGAGCAGCCTGAGCAGCTCCCCAGCCACGTAGCCCGTTCCGCCGAGCACGACCGCCGGGATCCGGGCGTTCATTTCGCGGCCGCCATCGGAAAGCGCTGGTCGAGGCCGAGTTGCTCGATGATGTGGTCTCCGAGCTTGGCGCCGGAGGTGATGGCGTTGAAAGCCCGCACGCCCATCTGCTCCTCGATGATCCGCACGCCGACGGCGTTGTCGGTGGCGGGCCCCGTGACTGCGCAGGGCTCGATGCCGAAGCGCTCGCGGAGCAGCTTGACGCCGCCCCAGGCCGCGACGGGGTCGTTCGCGGAGAGAATCAGCGCCGAGATCGACTCGCGTATGTCGTCCGCGGCGAGGATGGCCTCGACGCCGTAGGCGCCTAGCAGGCCGTCGCCGAGCTCGAACACGACCACGTCGGGGCGACCCTGCGACATTTCCGAGAGCATCGTGCGGGTGAGCGCCGGCCCGGAATCGGCCGTCGTCGTGACGATGCCGAGATCCGTGAAGATCGTGCTGCGCCGGGCGCCGGCGTCCTCCATCGCCAGGATGTCCCGCCGCAGCGAGACGCCGGTGGCCTTGAAGGCGTGTATCGCGAGGCCGCGGTGGCGCATGCGGCTGACGATGGCGCAGGCGGCCGCCGTCTTGCCGGCCTCCATGCAGGTGCCTGCGAGCGCGATCACCGGCACGCCGTGCGATTCGAGCCTCGCGCCGGCGTCGAACCTGCTGTGGCCGATCCGCGCGGGCACGCCGATGCGCTCGCCGAGGAACGGAAACTGCAGCACGCAGCCGAGTACGCGGCAGTCGAAGGGCTTGCCCTTCTCGGGGTTCACCGAGTCGCAGACGCCGAGCACGCCACCGATGTTCAGCACCTGCAGCACGTCGCCCGCGCGCACCGACTCCGGAACGTGGCCCGAGTACCCGAACAACGCCTGCCGGTGACCGAGCGCGCCTACGACGATGTCGCCCCGGGACACCTTGGCCATCCGGCCGCTGGTGAGCTCGAGCGTGTTGTAGGTGGACTTGTTGCTGAGGATCTCCACGACCAGCACGACTCCTTCCTCGCAGGGGATGTCGCTGGTGGCGATCCGCAGCTCATGCCCGAGCCCGCAGGCCTGGGCGATCGAGGCGACCTTGTCGACGACGACGGTTCTCATCTGGTTCATTGCGTCGAGATCCCGGCTCAGTCGCGGCCGGCGCGCGTGTAGAAGATGCCGGGCAGCGCGAGCATCCGCGAGAAGCCACGGGCGTCCTCGGGCGTCCACTCGCCGGCCGCCTCTCCGTAGGCGCCCTTCGACGCCTTCATCAGCGAATACGGCGACTCGACACCCTCGACGAAGACCATGCCCGGCCGGAACAGCAGGTGGGCCTCGCCGCTGACCCGTTGCTGGGTCGAGAGCAGCAACGCCTCGATGTCGCGGCACACCGGATCGAGGTGCTGCCCCTCGTGGACGAGATCGCCGTAGGTCGCGGCGACCGCGTCCTTCAGGCGCGCCTGCCGCGCGGTCAGCACGAGTTTCTCGAGCTCGCGATGCGAATTGAGCAGCACTTCCGCCGCCGGTGCCTCGAAGGCCACCCGTCCCTTGAAGCCGATGATCGTGTCGCCGAGGTGCACGCCACGGCCCACGCCGAAGCGTGCGCCGATCGCCTCGACCTGCTCGATCAGGCTCACGGGGTCCAGTGCCTGGCCGTCGAGCGAGCACGGCACGCCGGATTCGAAGCCGACCGCGTGCCGCTCCGCCGGCTGCGGATCACGGAAGGCGTCCCGCGTCAGGACCCAGGCCTCGTCCGGGATCGAGCCGGTCGAGGTCAATGTCTCCTTGCCGCCGATCGTCACGCCCCAGAGTCCGCGGTTCACGGAGTAGGCCGCGCCGAACGGCGGCACCGGGAGCCTGCGCTGCTCCAGGTACTCGAGCTGCTCAGGCCGCTTGAAGGCGCGGTCCCGGACCGGCGCGAGGATCTCGAGCTCAGGCGCCAGCGTGCGCAGCGCCACCTCGAAGCGCACCTGGTCGTTGCCCGCTGCGGTCGAGCCGTGCGCGACTGCGTCGGTGCCGAGCTTGCGCGCCCACTGCGCGACCGTCTGTGCCTGCAGCACCCGCTCGGCTCCGACGCAAAGCGGATAGAGGTTGCCGCGGCGCACGTTACCCATGATCAGGAACCTGAGCACCTGCTCGAAATAAGCCGGGCGCGCGTCCACGAGGTGGTGCGCCACGGCGCCGAGCGCCTTCGAGCGTTGCTCCAGCGTCCCGGCCGTCTCGGCGTCGATGCCGCCGGTGTCCACGGTCAGCGTGACGACCGGCCGGCCGCAGGTCTCGGCCAGCCAGGGCACGCAGAACGACGTGTCGAGTCCGCCGGAGAATGCGAGCAGGATGGGCGAATCGCCCGGTTTGGTGTTGGTCATGGTGAGGGTCTCAGCGGGCGAGGGTGGCGAGGAGGCGGTCGAGCAGCAGCCGCTGCGCGCGCGCGCCGTCCGTCGCGATGAATATCGTGTCGTCTCCGGCGATCGTGCCGACGACCTCGGGCCAGCGGGCCTTGTCGATCGCCAGCGCGACGCTCTGTGCGGAGCCGGGTGTCGTGCGCACGATGGCCAGGTTGCCGCCGGCCGCGCGACAGCTCCTGACGAATGCGCGCACCGACTCGAACTGGCCGGGCCTGAGCCCATCCTCGGCCTCGGGCACGATGTAGCGGTCTCCGGCCTTGACCACGCCGAGCTCGCGCAGGTCGCGGCTGACGCTCGACTGCGTGGCGTCGTGGCCCTCGCTGCGCAGCAGCTCGACGAGCTCGGCCTGGCGACCGACGGCACTGCGTCGCAGGATGCGCACGATGGCGTCCCTGCGCAGCGACTGGGCATTGAGTTCTGCGGCCATCGGCACGGGTAACGGTGAATAAACTTGAACAAATCTCGCATAAATATGCATGACAGGTCAAGCAGCCGCCTCGTCGCGGTGCGCAGGCTGCGCGCTGCAGGCCGGCCCGGTATCGCGCATCATTGAGCCGCGGACCCGAGGGAGACACGATGGCTGAACATGAGCTGCGGATTGCACGCCGCCTGCAGGCACTGGCTCGCACCGGCCTGCACTTCTGCGTCAGCGAATACGACCGGGAGCGCTACGAACAGGTCGAGCAGCTCGCCGTGGAGCTGCTCGGCGGCGAATCACCCGCCGACCATGACCGCCTCCGGGCGCTCTGGAACCGCGAGGAAGGCTACGTGACCCCGAAGATCGAGGTACGCGGGGCGGTCTTTCGCGACGGCCGCGTCCTGCTGGTGCGGGAGCGCGCGGACGGGCTCTGGACGCTGCCGGGCGGATGGGCAGACGTGAACGAGAGCCCCTCGCAGTCGATCGAGAAGGAGATCGAGCAGGAATCGGGCTTCAGGGCACGGGCGGTCAAGCTCGCGGCGCTCTACGACCGCAGCCGGCATGGGCACGGCGAGTACCTGTTCCATGCCTGGAAGGCGTTCTTCATCTGCGAGATCACCGGCGGCGAGGCGCGGGGCAGCTACGAGACAGAAGCCGCCGCGTTCTTCGAGCCTGGCGCACTGCCGCCGATGTCCCAGGGACGAAGCACGCCGCGGCAGGTGCTGCGCATGCAGGCACACTGGCTGGATCCCTCGCTGCCTGCCGAGTTCGATTGAGCCGGCCGCCTGCGGGGCGGGCCGGCCCGCTAGCGGTGCTGATCGATCAGCACCGGGTTGCCGTCGGGGTCGATGACGATCAGGCTCGCCGGACCGCTCGTGTTCACGTCGGCTTCGCTGGCAAGTGCGAGGCCGCCGCGCTTGAGTGCCGCCTGGATCTCGCGCACGTCGGTGAAAGTCCCGGTCTCGCGGCAGTGCTGGTCCCAGCCGGGGTTGAACGTCAGCATGTTCTTCTCGAACATTCCCTGGAACAGCCCGATGACGTGGTCCCCGTTCCTGAGAATCAGCCATTTCTGATCGATGTTCCCGCCGACGGGCTCGAAGCCGAGCCTGGCGTAGAAGTCCCGCGACGCCGCGATGTCGCTGACGCTCAGGCTGACGGAAAATGCTCCCAGATCCATGAATCTCCTCCTCAATCGGCCCTGGCCGCTGCCGGGCGTGGTGCGGGCGTCGCCTCAGCGCTCGATGCGGAACTCGACGTCGGCACTCTGCTGGAGTCCGGCCTCTGCCTTCAAGGACCAGTGCTTGTTGATGGTATAGCGCAGCTTGATCGTGTTGATCGCCTCGACGATCGAGATCCCGTAGCTTACGAACAGCTTCGGCGAGATGTACTTGCCGAGCACCACCTCGGTGTCATCGGTGCCGCGACTCTCGACGGTCACCTCGTCGAGGCCGATCTTGCTGCCCACGGTGCCGAGCAGCAATCCGCCGCCGCTGATGGCGAGGGTCTCGGCGGCACGGTCGACGGACGTCGCCTCGTTCGACTGCAGCGTGTCGATCGAGCGGCCGGTCAGCAGGTATGACAGCGCCTGGTTGCTGGGCATCGCGGGCGTGGAGCTGATCGTGATGAACGGCTCCGCGAGCCGTCCGCGTACGTTCACCGCGACCGTGACGTCCTCGTCGCGTATCACGCGTTCAGCGACGATCTCCAGTTCCGGGTCGGAGAGCGCCGAGTTGTTGTACGAAAGCCGCCCCCGCGTGATCCTGACGTCCTGTCCGAAGGCCTTGTACTGCCCTTCGAGCACGTTGATCGCGCCGGTCGCCCGCGGGATGTCGTCGGGTTTCGTCGTCACCGTGACGTCGCCGCCGAGGCGAGCCCGGAGCCCGTGGCTGTCGATGGTCACCTCGTCGCCGAGGATCACCCTGATCCGGCTGCGCACGCGGTCGAGCGTGCTCGGCGCAACGTCTTCCTCGTCCAGGCCGACGACACGCTCGTCGGGCGAGGTCCGTACCGTGGCGCTCAAATCCTTCGGCGAGATCCTGGCCCGCGGGATCAGCACCTCGCCCTCGACGTCGAAGCCGTCGGGTCCGGCATTCAAGGTGATGTCCGGCGAGGCGAGGACGCGGAACTCCGGCGTGTCGGCGATCAGCAGTTCCTCGCCCTGCATTCGCATGCTCCCGGTCATGATGCCGTCAGGCCAGGAGAACCGTCCGTTCAGCGTGAGCGGGCCCTTGCCACTGTCCCCGCGGCCGGTGAAGGTCAGCTCGTCACCGACGAATCTTCCGTCCAGTGCGAGGTTCTTCAGCGTCAGGTTCGTGCGGTAGAGGTCGAGGCGCGCGTCCGCGAGGCGGAATTCGCCGCTGAATACCGGTGCGGCCAGCGTCCCGCCGATCTGCAGCCCGGCATCGAGGCGGCCGTCGGCGCGATCGATCTCCGGCACGAACAGCGGCAGGGCCGTGATCGCCGTCGACTCGAGATCGAGCGCGCCACTGAGCCGCGCGTCGGGCAGCGTGTGCCCGTCGAGCCGCAGGGCTGTGATGCTGCCATGGACCTCGGTGCCCTCGACGAGCTCGAGGTCGAGTGCGCCGCGGATCTCGGTCGAGTCGGCGAACACGTCGAGCCGGCCGCCGCCCAGACGCACGCGATCGCTTCGAAACTTGTTGCGCGGAATGTCGACCGTCGGCTCATCGAGCAGCACGGTCGCGCCGCCCACCCAGTCCCGGCCCGGCTCGCTTGCCAGCCAGCCGCTGGCCTGCAGCCTGCCGTCGAACTCCCGCCAGCCGAGGAAGGTGCGCAGCAGGCGCTTGAGCGGCCAGTCCTGCGCGCTGAACAGGCCTCGCCAGGAAGCCGGTGAACGCTGCCACTCCCCCTCGACGCAAAGCCGTGCCTCTCCGGCGACCAGGCAGAGCGGGCCCGAGCGCAGCAGGTCCGGCGAGATCGTCAGCGCCACCGGCTGGATCAGCTCCGCGGTGTCGTCGGTGAAGTCCACCCGGATACGCTCGATGTCGCCCGACCAGCGGCGCTCGTCAACACTGGTCCGCCCCGCGGCTTCGAGCCTGGCCTCGAATCCAGCGACGCGCCCGTCCGTGGAGCCGGGTGAGTCGAGCGCTATCTTGAAGCCGTGATCGTCGATCGGTCCTTCGCCATGCAGCGTGATCGCGCTGAACTCGAGCGCTCCGGCTGCCGCATCGCGAATGCGGGCGTCGATGCGCGACGGATGCGCGTTGCCGAGGTCGAGATCGAACTCGGCGCTCGCGAGATCCGCCTGCAGAGCGCCGTAGACGAGGTCCCGGGCGCGGAAACTGCCTTCGATGCGCGGACGGGCCTGTGGTCCCCGGACCGTGCCGCGGCCGCTCATCGAGCCGCCGAGCCCCGCCGTGACGATGCCCAGTGACTCGAGGTCTGCCTGCCACTCGAGGTCGACCGACGGACCCCAGAGTCCGTCCACGTCCACGTGCGAGGGCCCGCTGGCCACGCGGATCCGGTCCAGGTCGTAGGCGCCAGCGCGGTGCGCGATCGAGCCGCGGCCCGTCAGTGGACGCCCAAGCAGCGTTCCGGACAGTCGGTCGATGCGCGCGGTCCAGCGGCCATCCGCGCTGAGGCCGGAGCCCTCAGCCTGCCCCGCGATGTTCACCCGGCCTTGCAGGTCTGCGCGGAGCTTCGACAGATCGAGATCCCGGCCGTCGATCGCGACGTTCCAACGCTGCTCGCCGCTCCAGTCGAGACGGCCGCTGCCGCGCAGCTCGCCGTCGAGCACCTTTCCCGAGATTGAATCAACCACCACTGCGGACTGCTCGATGGTTCCATCGGCGTCGAAGACTGCCGATGGCAGCTGCGGTCCACGGGCGCTGGCCTGCAACCGGTAGCGGTAGGGCAGCCCGCCCTCGAGCAGGAAGGACCCGGACGGGCTCTCGACGACGGCGCTTTCCGCGAGTGGCCATTGCAGCGCGGTCCACTCTCCCTGGAGAGCGAGTCGAGGTGCGCCGTCCACGAGTTCCACCTCGCCCCAGGCGATCAGCTCGGAGGCCAGCCGTGGTAGCCAGGCGCGCAGCCCGGCTATTTCGAGCACGCGTCCATCGATGCGTCCGCCGCCCTGCAGGCGCAGCGGGCCCGCGCCGAAGATGGACGAGCTCACGGTTCCGTCTAGACCGATGGCATTGCGGCCGGCGTCCAGCGCGATCGAGCCGCTGATCGGTGGCAATCGCCCGGCGGGCAGCCAAGGGGAACCGTCGAACTCTTCGGCGCGCAGCGTGCCGACGGCGCGCGTTTCGCCGGACCCGACCAGAAGGTTGCCGACGAACGACAGGCGTGCAGGCTCGGACAGGCCCAGCGCGACGCCCAACCGGTCGAGCTTGCCCCGGGTGCTGCCGGTGAAGCGGTATTCGTGGCCGTCGGGAAGTCGCCAGCGCCCTTCCAGCGCGCTGCGAATGCCGAGCGGCAGGCTCGCGCGCAGCGTGATCGCCCCCGCGACTTCGCCGGCCGCGTCGCGCAGCACGAGCCTCGGAAGGTCGATCCTCCAGCGCGTGACATCGACCGTCGCCTCGATCTCCTCCAGCGCGATCCGCTGCCCCGTGGCCAGCGTGAGGCCAACGTTGCGAATGCGGACGAGCCCGGCGTGAAGTTCCAGCAGGCGGGGCAGGAAGTGCGGCTCACTCGGCGGCTGCGGCTCGCGTTCGCGCAGTTCCACCTCGAGGCTGCCGGCGGACAGCTCGCCGAGCTCGATCCTGCCCGCGAGCAGGCCGCCGAGCTCTGGGTCCACCGCGAGGCTGCGGGCCTCGATCCGTGCCGCCGGGTGATCGATGACGAGGCGGTCGATCGTCAGCGGCCCGGCCAGCGTTCCGGTGGCCCCCTCAACGGCAATGTCGAGGTCGGGGATACGATCGAGCTGCGACAGCAGGCGCTGGAGTCCTCGCTCCGTGTGCAGCAGGTGGTAGAGCAGCGCGCCGCCACCGCAGGCGAGCAGCGCGAGCAGGATCCCGGTCACCAGGAGGAAGCGCCGCATCAGAACACCTGGGTGATGTTCAGGTGAATACGCGGCCGCTTGCCCGGCTCCGAGAGCGCCTGTGCGACGTCGAGGCCGAGCATCAGCATCGGCAGGCGCAGGCGCACGCCGATGCCGACCGAGTACTCGAGCGGATCGCTCCAGTCGTTCAGCACGTTGCCCGCGTCCACGAACACGGTGCCGCGCAGCTGGCGGGGAAAGTCCCGCTCGAGGCCCAGCGAGCCCACCAGCAGGTGCTCGCCTCCCTCGCCGTCCGATCCGGCGAGCTCGTTGAAGCCGAAGCCACGCACGCTGCCGTCGCCACCTGCGAAGAACCGCTGCGATGCGGGCAGTTCCGAGAACTCGTTGATCCAGCTGGCGCCGAGTTCGCCGCGCGAGCGCAGGTGCCACGGCCCGCCGATCTGCCAGACTTTCTCTGCGCGCGAGTAGAAGCGCAGGTACGAGGCGTCGGAGCCGAGCGTCTGCGGACTGCCGCTCAGCTCGAAGTAGTACGCCGAGTCACGTACCCAGCCGGTCAGGAAATTCGGCGGCATGCTCGCGTAGCTGATGCCGGGGATCAGCAGCAGCACGTCGCTTTGTGTCCGGTCTGGAAAGGTCGTCTGTTCCTGGTTCAGCTTGAGGAACAGCACCCGCTGCCATTCCCCCAGCGCATGGGTCAGGCTCGCGACGGCCTCGTAGCGCTCGCTTTCGAGGTCGCCGAGTTCCTCGTTGATGTAGCCCGCCGAGAACTCCAGCTTCTCGAGGCTCGGGTCGCCGATCGGAATCACGTAGCGGCCGACGAGTTCCTGGCGGATCTGCGACAGCGTGGTCTCGAGCCGCCAGCGGTGACCGCGTCGGTTCACGAGCCGGTTGTCCCAGGCGAATCGTCCACGGAAACCGGTGTCGGTGCCGTAGCCCGCGCTGACGCTGTAGCGGTTCGGCCTGATCCGCTCGCCGCTGATCGTCACCGGCACGGTCAGGCTGGTCGGATCGCGATCGCCCGGCGTGACGATGACCTCGGAGAAATAGTAGGAATCCTCCAGCGCGTACTGCGTGCTGCGCAGGCCTTCCTGTGAGTAGGTCTGTCCGGCGTCGAAGCGCACGAAGCCCGCGAGCAGGTCCGGATCGATCACGTCCTGCTCGATGTGCAGCTCACCGAACCTGTAGCGGCCGCCGGTGTCCAGCGTGATCCGGGCGTCGGCCTGGTGATTGTCAGGGTCCACCACGAGCTCCCGGCGGGTCAGCCTGGCGTCCAGGTAGCCGTGGTTGCGCGCCGCGCGCATCAGGTCGACCCTGAGGTTGTCGTAGTCCGGATGCACCAGCCGGCCGCCCACCTGCAGCGGCGACGACTCTATCACCCGGCGCAGCGTTGGATCCTCGGCGCCGGCACCGTCGATGACGACGTCCACCGTGCGCATCGTGACCGGCGTGCCCGGGCGGATCTTGAGCCGGACGACCCAGTTGGGCTCGTCGCGGCTGGTGCGGCTGCGCACTTCGGCCTCGTAGTAGCCGAAGGGCCGCAACGCATCCGCGGCCTCGTCGACCGCGCGGTCCGCCAGCCTGCGCACCTGGTCATCGGCGAGGTCCTCGCGCTGCGTGTAGCGACTGAGCGTCAGGTAGGCGCGGACGTTGTCCGCGATGTTCCTGTCGACGCCGTCGATCTCGATCCGGATGCGGTCGGCGGCGTGCGCAAGCAGCGGCAGCACCAGGAGCGGCGCGAGCAGGCCGGCGGCGAAGCGACGAAGCATGCGGAACCCGCGATTTCTCATGTCATTCCGGCCAGTCGTCCTGCGGCGAGGCGGACGCGGTGCCTGCTGCTGCGGCGTTCTGTTCGCGGCTCTCCACGGGGATCTCCCCGACCATGAACTCGATGCGGGTGCTGCCGCTCTCGCGGGCGTGCGCATCGAAGCGCCGTTCGTGGACGATGGTCCGGCCGTCATGTTCGACCAGCACCGCGGTGGAGGCGCGGGTGCCGTAAAGCGGATGTGCGACGAAGGGCGCGGAAAGAGCACGCTCGAGCCCCGGCGGCAGCCCGGTGTCGGGCGGCTCGTCCAGATCCGCGACGCCGCGATCCGCGAGGAGGTCCAGCAGCTGTGCGCTCGTGACTCCCGATTGCTTGAGCAGTTGCTGAAGGGCCTGCTCAGTACGCCGCAGCTTGGGCCAGGGGGTCCCGAGCCGGTGATTGCTCAGGCCATGTATGCCGGGCGGCAGGCGCCTGGGGATGCCCTCGTCGCGATTCGAGAAATAGTGCAGCGACTCGGCATTGCCGGCCAGCAGGTTGAACCCTGCATAACGGTCCCGCTCTGCGAGCAGTTCGCGCAGGTAGCCCTCGGGCGCGGTGCGCCGCGTCAGGTAGTCGGCGACGAGCCGCCCGCGCGACGGCGCCTGCTCGCGCCGCGCAGCCGCTTCGCGGAAATTGGTGAGCGCGCAGAAGTGACCGCTGCGGGTGAGGCCGAGCCAGCTGCCCCCGGCCTGCAGGTCGCGCCCGGCGAGCACGTGGCGGTCGTCCGCCCACCATCCAAGCGGCGCCGTGGGTCGCGCATGGAACTCGTCGCGGTTCGCCGCGACGACCAGGCGGTACCGGGGATGCGCGCACCAGGCGACGACGACGAGGCACATTGGCGGCCGGGTTGTTCAGGGGCCGTGGGTCGGCGTTTCCGGCTGCCCGGCACGCCGGCCGCGGCCGAACACGATGCGGCCTGCCTTGCGTGCCGACCACCAGACCAGCGCGACGATTGCGACCAGCGCGAGCAGCGGCAGCACGATCGCCAGTATCGAGAGGCCGGTCGCGCTGGCTGTCTCGACCGTCGATACGACCGGGTTCGCGAGGCCGCCGGTCAGCAGGCCGGACTTGGCGCGCAGCACGGCTGCGGAGCCCTTGGTGAGTCCGGCGATGCCGCCTCCGGCGATCACCGCGAGCGGCCACATCAGTTCGGGCGGAATGTCCGCCATCACCGCTGCGCTGGCGACCACGCCCGCCGCGACCGTGACGGGACCCGCCACCAGGTCGAGCGCATGGTCCACGCCCGGGATGTAGTAGGCGAGCACCTCGAACACGGCGGCAGTGCCTAGCATCAGCAGCGCCGGTGTGCTCGCGAGCCACTGGAACGTGTCTGTGAGCGGAATCATGCCAGCCCGCGCCGCGAGGCCGGCCACGAGCAGCGGCACGAACACCCGGAATCCGGTCGCCGCGGCCAGTGCGATGCCGAGCGCAATGCTCAGGACGGAAGCTGGGGAGAATTCCATGCTGGGTTTGATCCGGGCTTACTTACAGAAGTGCATCGTAAGCCGTCCGTGCCACCAGACAAGGACGAACTGCGCGATCAGCTTCAGCGGGATGTCCAGAGCTTCACGCCCGGCGTCTGCCTGAGCGGGACATCGCTGCCCGAGTCGTACCAGTCCTCGATCAGGCGGAACGAAACCGACTGCGGCGGCGGCAGGCCAGGCGAGCCCGAAGCGATGTCCTTACGGCTGAACCAGCGGGCATCCTCGAGCTCATCGTCGACCCGGATGACCGACCCCGGCTCGGCGGTGGCGACGAATCCGACCATCAGCGAGGAGGGAAACGGCCAGGGTTGCGAGGAGTGGTAGCGCAGTTCGGACACGCGCAGCCCGGTTTCCTCGAGCACCTCCCTGCGGACCGCGTCCTCGAGGCTCTCGCCGGGCTCGACGAAGCCCGCAATTGTCGAGTACCGGCCGGCCGGCCATGCGGCCTGGCGACCGAGCGCGGCACGCTCGCCATCGGTGACCAGCACGATGACGGCGGGGTCGAGCCTGGGAAACTGCTCGTTGCCGCAGTCGGGATTGCTGCAGCGGGCCACGTGACCTGCGGACGCGGCTACGGTTGTCGCTCCGCAGCGGCCGCAGTAGCGGCTCCGGCTGCGCCAGTGGACCATCGCCCTCGCGTAGGCCAGCAGGCCGGCCTCCTCGGGGCAGAGCAGGCCGCCGGCCAGCCGGAGGTCCTCGAAGCTGGCGCCATTGGGCGTGACGGGAGGAGGCTCACAGGCCTCGAGTTCCGCAGCGAAGCAGATCCGTCCGCGGAAGCGGCCCAGCATCACGAGTTGTGAGTCCTCGATCCGTGCCCGTACCTGGTGACTCCCGGCAAGCATCACGGCCCGCGCGCCGTCCGCGGTCTTCTCGATCAGGCTGCGGGACCGCCACAGCGGGACGATCCAGGACTCAGGGTCGCGAAGCGCGGATTCTAGAAACGCGGCGTCCTTGCGCAGTTCGGCGGCGCGGTCGAGGTAGGGACCAGCGAATACGTTGGGAGCTTGCAAGGGTCACCGGTGGGCGGGGCCCGCAGCAGTTTAGCAACCGCCCGGGCAATCCGCGTCTGGAGCCAGCGCCACGATCAAGCCGGCCGTATCGCCGGAGCGGCAGGCGGCGCAGTTGTATGGCAGTAACGAGAGCGAGTCCCGGATCCAGTACGCGTCGCAGTCGGGGCAGGGCGCAAGCAGGAACTCGTCGCCGCGTGCCAACACTTCGGTCAAGTACCAGGCGTGTTCGAAGCTTATCAAGACATTTAGGCACAATTTCTGGTAGGTTTCGTAGATATCGCAGAGCAGAGCGACATCAGTGGGCTCCGGGTTCCGCAAGAGCCCGCCGCTGGAGAGCAGACCACAGGCACGCAGCATCGATGCCAGCGCCGCCGCCTGGAACTCATGGACCAGCGATCGCCGGAAATGCGACATCTGGCGCGGCGATCGGCCACGTCGCCGGCGGACCTCAAAACCCGGGTCGGCCTGAACGTATTCCCGGTAGAGCCGTCGAATGCGGTCGTCCGACAGCCTGGTGGCGAGCCGGATTGTCCGGGTGCGGGCCTCGTGGCCGATCAGGCGGAACGCGACATCGAGGCGCAGCCGGTCACGGTCGTAGCGGCAGTCAGTGATTCGCATGGCTCCCTTGACCCTCTATTTGTGCTTTCCCGCCAAATATGGTCCAACAGAACCACATATGGCAGTCTATAACCAAATATGGTCCGTTTAGACCATATTTGGAGAAACTGTCATGCACTCATGCTGGACCCGGGAATCCCCAGAGCCAGGCTGGCGAGCCCGGCGAGGACTACTGTGGGGGCCTGTCAGGCGGGACCTGGGCGACCTGAATCGCTGGTTCCTGGAACTGGCGCTGCTGCCCGAGCATGCGACTGACCAACGCTTCGAACTGCCCGCGGCGGCTCGCGACAGGCTCCTCGGGCTCGAACCGCAAGGGCTGTCGCTGGCTGCGGACTGTCCGTTCGCGCTGTTCGAGTTGCGCCTTCTGGTCGAGGTCCTGCCGGTGTCGGCCGGCGTCGCGGACCAGTCCGAGTGGCGAGGACACAGCCTGGAACCGGGTACGGGCGCAGGCGCGGCATTTGCGTTCGGTCAGCAGGCGCTGGCATTCCTGGCCCAGTTGATCGGCTCGGCGCCGCACACGGCGCGGCTTGCCTTCGGCCTCCCCTCCGGGTCCGAGCGCAGCCTGGCCGACCTGACGCCGTCGCGTTGCGCAGCGCTCGCATCGTCGTCCGACCTGGTCCGCCCGAGATGGAGCGCGCATCCGAAGTTCTGGCCCGCGCTGGCCGATGCGGTTGCCAGGGGCTCTGCCGCGGGCCTGCAATGGGTGCACTGGTTCGGCCTGTGCCTGCCGGGATCGATCCTCAGCGACGGGTCGTCCGCGCGCGGCGGCGTGCCACTACCCAGCCGTATGCGACGAGGTTGACAGCGAGCACGGCCAGGCCGAGTCCGACCTGCATCGAGCGGTCCAGCGTTTCCGGGTACAGCCAGCCGAGCAGATAGTGCTCGACGAAGCCGTCCTGGTAGCCCGCGTCGCCAGCCGCGCGGCGGAGCCGGTTCTCGAGCGGCGTGAGCGGGCAGATCCAGCCGGCGAACTCGATCAGGGCGCCCCAGGCGGCGGCCGGCAGGTGAATCCAGGCGAGCCTGGGCCACCTGAGCACCGCGAATCCGCCCAGCACGACGAACAGCACGAAGGCGGCGTGCACGAGCAGGACGAGGTCGGCCAGCGCCCGGGTTAGCATGTCCGTACGATGCGATGCCGGGGGCCGGACGACAAGCGGTCCGCCGCACGCCGCTGGCGCCCGGCGCCTTGCCTTGCCGCTCGGCGACCCCGAAAGTAACCTTCGAGCCCTTTTTTGCGTACCTCCCGCAGCATGCACGCCCTGTCACTGAAGCAGCTCGTCAAGACCTACGACAACGGCGTCCAGGCGCTCAAGGGAATCGACCTCGCGGTCGAGGAGGGCGACTTCTTCGCGCTGCTCGGACCGAATGGCGCGGGCAAGACGACAGCCATCGGCATCGTCTGCTCGCTGGTCAAGAAGACTTCGGGCCAGGTCGAGGTCTTCGGCCACGACGTGGACCGGGAGCTCGAGGCGGCCAAGGCCTGCCTCGGTGTCGTGCCGCAGGAGATCAACTTCAACCAGTTCGAAAAGGTGCTGACGATCCTGGTGAACCAGGCCGGTTTCTATGGCCTGCCGCGCCGGCTGGCCCGGGAGCGGGCGGAGTACTGGCTCAGGGAGCTGCAGCTGTGGGACAAGCGCGATGCCGTTTCGCGGTCGCTGTCCGGTGGAATGAAGCGCCGCCTGATGATCGCCCGCGCGCTGCTGCACGAGCCGCGGCTGCTGATCCTGGACGAGCCGACGGCTGGCGTGGACATCGAGGTGCGACGCTCGATGTGGGACTTCCTGCGCAGGATCAATGCGAACGGCACGACCATCATCCTCACCACTCACTATCTCGAGGAAGCGGAGACGCTCTGCAGGAACATCGCCATCATCGACGAGGGACGCATCATCGAGCACGACCGGATGGCGACCGTGCTGCGCAAGCTGCACAGCGAAGTGTTCGTGCTGAACCTGCGCGATCCGGTGAGCGCTGCGCCGGTGCTGCCGGGCTACCGCATCTCGCTGACGGACGATCGAACGCTCGAGGTGGAGGTAAGCAAGGAGCAGAACCTGAACGAGGTCTTCGCGGCGCTCAGTGGATTCGGCATCGAGGTGCTCAGCATGCGCAACAAGGCGAACCGCCTCGAGGAACTCTTCATGCGCCTGGTCGAGGGTCGGGACGTCGGCACCGGCAAGGCCCGGGCCGTGGCGGGCGCATGAGCGAGGCCGCCGGCGAAGCAGTGCCCGCGCGAGGCGACCCGGTGGATGCGCGGCTGGTCGGCTTCCGCACGATCGTGATTCGCGAGTTCGGCCGGATCGTCCGCATCTGGGCGCAGACGCTGGTGCCGCCGGCGATCACCGCGACGCTGTATTTCATCATCTTCGGCAGCCTGATCGGCCGGCGCATCGGCGACATGGGCGGCTTCAGCTACATGCAGTACATCGCGCCCGGGCTGATCATGATGTCGGTGATCACGAACAGCTACGGCAACGTCGTGTCCTCTTTCTTCGGCGCGAAGTTCGGGCGGCACATCGAGGAACTGCTGGTGGCCCCGCTGCCGAACTGGCTGATCGTGCTCGGCTACGTTGCCGGCGGGCTGCTGCGCGGACTGCTGGTGGGCCTCGTCGTCGCGGTGATCGCGCTGTTCTTCACGCGGCTGCACGTCGAGCACCCGCTGATCGTGATCGGCGCTGTGCTGCTGACCTCGCTGGTGTTCTCGCTCGCCGGCTTCATCAACGCGGTCTTCGCGAAGAACTTCGACCAGATCTCCTTCATTCCGACCTTCATCCTCACTCCGCTCACCTACCTCGGCGGAGTGTTCTACTCGATCAGCCTGCTGCCCGAATGGGCGCAGCACCTCTCGCTCGCGAACCCGGTGCTGTACATGGTCAATGCGTTCCGCTACGGCTTCCTCGGCGAGTCGGACGTGAGCGTCGCAGTCGCGTTCACGGTGATGGTGACCGCGACGATCCTGCTGTTCGCGTCCTGCGTATGGCTGATGAATCGGGGCACGGGCCTGCGGGAGTAGGGCCCAGGCCGTGTGCGGACGCTTCGCATTCTTCTCGCCGCATGAGGCCGTGACCCGGCTGTTCGGCGTGCCGGATGCGCCTGCCGTCGAGCCGCGCTACAACATCGCGCCTACGCAGTTCGTCGCGGCCTTGCGGGAGACCGGCGATCCGGCCCGTCGCGAGCTCGCGATGCTCTACTGGGGTCTCGTGCCATCCTGGGCAAAGGAGCGGTCGATCGGGGCACGGATGATCAACGCCCGGGCCGAGACGCTGGCCGACAAGCCGTCGTTCCGGGTCGGGTTCCGCCGGCGCCGCTGCCTGGTGCTGGCCGACGGCTACTTCGAGTGGCAGCGCTCGGGCGGGCGCAAGCAGCCGTTCTTCATCCGGCAGGCCAGCGGCGAGCCGTTCGCGATGGCCGCGCTGTGGGAGCGGTGGACCGATCGCGTCTCCGGCGAGGCACTGGAGTCCTGCGCGATCGTGACGACCGCCGCGACGGCGTCGGTGGCCCACATACACGACCGAATGCCGGTGATACTGCCACCGGCGACCCATCCGCAGTGGCTCGATAGCCGAGGCCAGGCGGTGGAAATGCTCCAGCCACTGCTGCGACCCTGCGATCCGGAGCAGTTGCAGTGTCATCCGGTCAGCCCCCGGGTGAACAACGCGCGCAACCAGGGCGCCGATCTCATCGAACCAGTGGAGCCCGAGCCGCTGGAACCGGGCGAGGGGTTCGGCTTCTGAGCGCGCCGCAGCCGCGGGGAACAAGAGTGTGCGGGACCTGAGACAGCGACTGTCAATGAACCAGCGGACCGCCGGTCTGCTCCGTGGCCTGCTGGTCGTCGCGATCGCGTTCGCGGTCACGGCCTGCAGCGCCGCTTTCCCGGTGGTCTATAACCGTCTCGACAGCGTGGTCGGGTTCTACCTCGAGGGCCTCGTCTCGCTGGACGAGGAGCAGGCTGCAGCGCTGGAGCAGACACTCAGCAGTAACCTCGCATGGCACCGCGAATCCGAGCTCGACCGATACGCGGCATTCCTGCGCGCGATGGCCGCATCGTTGGATGCGGGGCTCGAGCGCGACCAGTTGCTGGCAGCGGGGCAGCGGGCCGAGGAGTACTGGCGGGACGTCTTCGAGCAGGCGGCGCCCGGCTACACGACGCTTGCTCGAGGCCTGAGCGATGCCCAGGTGGATGAGCTGCTCGGGAGTCTCGCCGAGCAGGACGAGAAGAGCTGGCGGAAGCATATGAAACGCGACGCAGGGCAGCGGCAGTTGCAACGCGAAAGGCGCCTCAGGCGCGCGCTGGAGCGACTGGTCGGCCCGCTGGAAGACGGGCAGCGCGAGCTGCTGCGGGCCTACTTGGCCAATAATCCGTCGATCATGGAACAATGGCACGAGAATCGCCGGGCATGGCGACAGGCCCTGGCGGCGGCGCTGGCCGGGCGGCACTCCGCGGCGGATTTCGAGGCGAGGATGTTCCAGCTGATCGCACGGCCCGACGAGCTGTGGACACCGGCCTACCGCAGCGCGGTGGAACACGGTCGCGAGGGTTTCGCCGACATGTTGATCGAGCTGGATGCGACACTGACGCCCGGGCAGCGGACCTCCGCCGAGCGGTGGCTGCTCGCGCTGGCGGACGAGGTCGAGGGTCTCTCGGGCCAGGGCGGTTAAGACGTGGCCGACGCTTCTGCACGGCTCGGCGGCAAGGTCTTCGGCATCGGTTTCTACAAGACCGGCACCACGACGCTGTTCGAGGCGCTGAAGATCCTCGGTTACAACGCGGTCAACGGCGACAAGCCCGGCAGCTACCCCGGCGCGGACGACGGCGCGACGCTGATCCGGCAGATCGACGCCGGCGATTTCCGGCTGCCGACCTTCGAGATGTTCGACGCCTTCACGGACAATCCCTACTTTCACATCTGGCGCCAGATCTACGGGCTGTATCCGGAAGCCCGGTACATCCTGACGCTGCGCGACGAGGACCCGTGGATCGCGAGCTGCGTGAAGTTCTACCGCGACCGCCGCATCCGGCCGATGCGCCTGTGGATGTTCGGCGAGCACGCCGATCCATCCCGGGACGAAGCGAGCCGGCAGGCCTGGCTCGACGCCTACCGGACCCACAACGCTGCGGTTCGCGAGCACTTCAGCGGGCGGGCAGGGCAATACCTGGAGTTCGATCCGACCAGGGAGCGCAGCTGGGACCGCCTGTGCTCATTCCTCGAGGCGCCGGTCCCGGCGACGCCCTGGCCGCACGCGAACCCGAGCCGGACGAACAGGCCGTGGCGCCACGCCTGGCGACGGCTCAGGCAGTCGCTGGGACTCGAGCACCGTATCGAGCCCGACAGGCATGAGGAGTGATCCCGCGTGAGCCGGACCCGATTCCGGCTTCAGCAGCCCCCGACCGGGTTCCTGGTGACCAGCAGGCTCGAACTGCTTGCGCCGGTGAGATGGTTCCGGCGCTGGAGGCGGCCGCGGCAGGCCGACGTGTTCCTGCTGTCGTTCCCGAAGGCGGGGCGCACGTGGCTGCGGGTCATGCTCGCGAAGCTGCTCGCTGAGCAATTCGATCTGCGCGGGCTCGAGAGCGAGCGCTTCGACGGGCGGACCGTGCTGCCGCCCGGCGTGCCGCGCATTCTCGCCAAGCACGACGGGTCGCCGCAGAAGAAGACCGCCACCGAGATCGGCGCGGACCGCCGGGAGTTCGCCGGCTGCCGGGTCATATTGCTGGTGCGCGATCCGCGTGACGTGGCGGTGTCGAACTACTTCCAGGTGACCCGGCGCGAAGGCAGCTACCAGGGCGACCTCTCGAGCTACCTGCGCGAGCCGCGTGGCTCGGTGGATTCGATGATCCGCTACTACAACGTCTGGGCCCGCGAGCGGGGGGTACCGCGGGACTTCATGCTGCTCCGCTACGAGGACATCCACGCGGATCCCCATGGGGAACTGCGCCGCGTGGCTGCTTTCATCGGCCTGCCCGATTGCAGCGAGTCGACCATCGACCGGGCGGTGGAGCATGCGCGTTTCGCAGCGATGCAGTCCCGCGAGGCCGGACGAAAGGCCGACGGCACGCCGCTGGCTGCGGGTCGCAGCGGCGACCTCGAATCGTTCAAGACGCGCAGGGGCAAGGTGGGCGGCTACCGCGACTACCTGTCGAGCGAGGACATTGCCTGGCTCGATCGGCGCATCGACCGGGAACTCGACCCCTTCTACGGTTATCGTGGCGAGCCGGCCTCGCCCCCGGGCGGCGCGTCGAACTGATACCCGAAGGCCGCGATCTCGCGCGAGCAGACCTCGGCCACCAGTTCGCGCTCCCTGGGCGAGTAGAACTCCTGGTAGGGTCGCCGGTCGCGCCGGAACTGCTGCTTGGTCCGAGGCAGCTCGAGCGGGCCCGGCAGCCCGAGAATGCCGACGAGCTCGTCGAGTTCCGCTGGTATTCGCTCGAACAGCATCACCTGGTCCACGGCGATCTTCCCGTCGATCGCGTAGGTGTCGAAGTTCGAGAGCTTCTCTTCGCGCTGCATGCGCTGCAGGAAGCCGTAGAAGTCAGGCATCTGCTTGCGGTTGCGGTTTTCCCAGAAGTAAGCGGATATGGCGCGATCCCAGGGATTGCGCTCGAAGCAGAACTTGAAGTACTCGCTCCAGGTCTCGGGCCCGATCCTGGCGAGCACCTCCCCGGCGGGCATGTGGTTGTAGTAGCTCACTTCCTTGCGCAGGTTGATCTCCTTGCCCATCAGCGAACGCTTGAGGCGATGCGGGGTGTGGCGCAGATGCTTGGCCCGGTCGCGGTCGGTCCATTGCGAGCGGGGGATCAGGTAGTTGACCGGACCCTGGTAGCCGAGGGCGGTCCGCTTGGGCTCGTCCCGGCTGCCCAGCCGCGTCACGATGTCGTCGGGCCCGCAGTACTGCGACAAGGCGATTTCGACGCTGGTGCCGGCGGTCTTCTTGGTCTTCAGGAAGATGAACCGGTAGCGATGGTTGATGATCATTCGGGTCCAGTCCTTGCTGCCGAGCGACGCTGCCCCGGGGCGGCCTGCCGGTGTACGTCCGCGGCGGGGTCGTGACCGGGTCAAACGTCAGTATAGAATTCCCTTAACCGAAACGCGCCTCGCACGGCAGCCCAATCTTGATCCCGTTCGACGAACTCGGCAGGCAGCTCGCCGTGCGGCATGGAGAGGTTCGCAGGGAGCGGGTCACGCTGTATTCCGTGATGCGCAACGAGCGCTTCTTCCTCGAGGCGTTCTTCGACCATTACCGCCGCCTGGGAGTCGAGCAGTTCCTGATCCTCGACGACGGTTCCTCGGACGGCTCGATCGAGTACTTCAGCGGCCAGCCCGACTGCGCACTGCTCGCTTCGCCGCTGCACTATGGCGACGAGATCGAGGTCCGGATGCCGGACGGACGCGTGCTGCGCGAACGGGCCGGAGTGCTCTTCAAGCGAGTGATACCCGAGCGTTACTGCCGCGGCGAGTACGCCGTGTATGCGGACGCCGACGAGTTCCTGTTGCTGCCCCCCGGGATCGAGAGCCTCGGCGCACTGTTCCGCATGCTCGGGGAGCGAGCCGTGGACAGCGTCGTGGCCTCGCTGGTCGAGTTCTACCCTGCCTCGATCGGTGACCTGCAGGGCTCGGCCGAGCCCCGCAGCTTCGACGATCTCGTGTCGCTGTACCCGTATTTCGACGCGCTGCCGCTGGTGAAATTCCGCCCGGGCATGCCGCCCAAGCGGATCAACGGCAGCGCTTCCCGGCGGCTCTTCGGGCAGTACGGGCTCGTTCGCCCGCGGCCCCGGCCGCGCTGGCTGCCCGGCTGGCTGCACAGCCTGCGGCAGCCGTTGCCAGGCAAGTCCGCGACGATGAAGACTCCGATACTCCGCTGGCGCGAGGGGGTGTGGACCACCGATACGCATCACGCAAACGTGCGGCCGTCGAGCGAGGTCCTGCTCGCCTTCGCGCACTTCAAGTTCACGCACGCGTGGGCCAGCAAGACCGAGGAGGCGCTGCGGCTGCGCTCGTATGCGGGCAAGAGTGAAAAATACGAGCTCTACTCCGAGCTGATGCGGCGCATGAAGGCTGACGGCGCCGATTTCACGGGCCCCGCGAGCCGTCGCTACCAGGGCCCCGGGGACCTCGTCGATGCCGGGCTGCTCGAGTGCAGCTGGACGGAGGACGCCAAGGTAGCGGGTAGTGGATAGTGAATAGTGACTAGCGGGTAGTGACTAGCAGGCAGTCACTACCCGCTACCCGCTATTTCCTGTCCTCAGTCCGAATCTTCCTGAGGCTTGAACGCCGATACCAGTTCCTGCTGCTTGCGCGCCGGCACCGGGTCGTAGTGACTCAGGTCCATCGTGTAGGTGCCCTCGCCCCCGGTGATCGCCTTCAGGCGGGAGAGGTAGTCCTGCAGCTCCGCGAGCGGCACCATCGCACTGATCTGGGCCCGGCCGCCGGGCAGCATGTCCTGTCCGTTGATGCGCGCCCGTCGCGTCGAGAGGTCGCTGGTGACGTCGCCGATCGATTCGGCCGGCGTACTGACCGTCACCTTGACGATGGGCTCGAGCACGATCGGCCCCGCCTCCCTGATCGCTGCGATGAAGGCCTTCTTGCCCGCGGAGACGAACGCAACTTCCTTCGAATCGACCGCGTGATGCTTGCCGTCGTACACGCTGACGCGGACGTCCTGCAGCTCGAAGCCCGCGATCGCACCATCAGTCAGCACCTGCCGCACGCCTTTCTCTACCGCGGGTATGAACTGGCCCGGGATCGCTCCGCCGACGACGTCGTCGACGAACTCGAAGCCCGCGCCACGCTCGAGCGGCTCGACCCTCAGGTACACCTCGCCGAACTGACCGGCGCCGCCGGTCTGCTTCTTGTGGCGATGATGGCCCTCCGCGGGCCGGGTGATCGTTTCGCGGTATGGCACGCTCGGCGGATTGGTCTGCACGCCGACGCCGTAGCGCTCGCTCATCCGCTGCAGCATGACTCTGAGGTGCAGGTCGCCGAGTCCGTACAGCACGGTCTCGTTCTGTGCGGCGTGGTGCTCTACGCGAACGCAGGGATCCTCCGCGACCAGCCGGTGCAGCGCTTCGGATAGCTTCTGCTCGTCGCCACGTTTCTCCGGCCGGATCGCAAGTCCCAGCATCGGCGGCGGGAAAGCCACCGACTTGAGGTGGTAGTGATCCTCGTCATGGGAATCGTGCAGCACCGCGTCGAAGTGCAGTTCGTCGATCTTCGGCACCGCGCAGATGTCCCCCGGGATCGCTTCCGGGATCTCGACGTGCTCCTTGCCCTGCAGCTGGTAGATGTGCGCGATCTTGACCGGCTTGCGCGCGTCACCGACGAACAGCTGCGCTCCCGACTTCACCGTGCCCTGGTGCACGCGGAAGATGCCGAGCTTGCCGACGAACGGGTCGATGCTGATCTTGAACACGTGCGCGACGACGTGCTTGTCCGGGTCCGGGGCGATCTTGACCCGCTCGGCGGCCGAACCCTCGCCCTTGAGGAACGGTGGCGGGTTGCCCTCGGCCGGGTTGGGCATCAGTCGCAGCAGCACGTCCATCAGCTCCGGGATGCCGGCGCCCGTCTCGGCGGAGCAGAAGCAGATCGGCACCAGGTGATCCTCGCGCAAGGCCTTCTCGAAGGGATCATGGAGCTGCTCGGGGGAGAGTTCCTCGCCCTGCTCCAGGTAGACCTCCATCAGTTTCTCGTCGACCTCCACGACCTGGTCGATGATCTCGGTGTGGGCCTCCTCGACCGAGGAGAAATCGGCCGGCTTGCCGGGCGGCTGGAAGAAACAGTCGACCACCGACTGGCCCCCGTCCGCGGGCAGGTTCAGCGGCAGGCAGTTGCGCCCGAACGTCTCGCGGATTTCCTCGAGCACCTGCTGGGTGCGGGCCTCGCGGCTGTCGATCTTGTTCACGACGATCAGGCGGCAGAGGCGACGCGCGCGGGCGAATTCCATCATCCGCTGGGTCATCGGCTCGACGCCGTTCGTCGCGTTGACCACGATGACGGCCGTCTCGACCGCCTCCAGTGCGACCAGGCTTCGACCCAGAAAATCCGGGTATCCGGGCGTGTCGATGATGTTGACGCGACGTCCCTCGGACTCGAAGCCGCAGATCGCGGCGTCGAGCGAGTGCTGCTGGGCCTTTTCCTGGGGATCGAAGTCGCAGACCGTGGTCCCCCGTTCGAGCGAGCCCTTGGCCCGGACGGCTCCAGACTGCGCGAGCAAGGCCTCGGCCAGCAGGGTCTTGCCCGCGCCTGCTTGGCCTACGAATGCGATATTGCGGATGTCCGCAGTGGCGTAGGGCATTTCATGCCTCCATTGTCGTTTTCGGTACTGCCGGCAAGGATAACTCCCGGGTGGCTCGGCGGCAGCGGAGTTTCCCGGGATTGGCTTCAACGCCGGATCAGGGTAGAAAGCCCGTACTCGTGGCGGCTGTCTGCTGCCGGATTCGTTGGGGGACAGTGGCGATGCCGATGGGCAAGCGTGCCCTGATCGTGGACGACTCGCGCTCGGCCCGGGTCATCCTGAGCCGGATGCTCGAGCAGCACGGCCTCGCGGTGGACACCGCGGAGTCGGCCGAGCAGGCGCTCGAATACCTGCAGCACAAGCGTCCGGACGTGATCTTCCTCGACCACCTGATGCCGGGAATGGACGGGTTCCAGGCCGTCCAGATCATCAAGGGCAATCCGCAGACCGCGACGATCCCCCTGATGATGTACACGTCCCAGGAAGGCGAGCTCTACGTGAGCCAGGCGCGGGCGCTGGGCGCGATCGGCGTGCTGCCGAAGACGGTCCGGCCCGCGGACGTGTCACGGCTGCTTTACCAGCTGCATCTGCTCCCGGACCGGCGGCAGGGTCGCTCCGCACTGTTCGAACCGGCCGGGCAGGAGCCCGAACCGCCCCGGCCGGCCCCTGTCGCGGACTCGGCCGGGGAAGAAGCCCCGGCCCCTGGCACCGATGCGGACCGGGAGCCGATGTCCGAGCCGCAGATCCTCGTGCTGCAGGCGAATCTCCGCCAATCCATGCAGCAGCTCGTGAAGGACCAGCTGGCGGAACAGCGCCGGTTCGTGCTGGCGACGTTCGAGGCGTTCGCTCGACGCCTGAACGGCGAGATCAAGGAGGTCCTGGCCAGGATACCGGTCGCGCCGGTCGAGGAGCCGCTGCCACCGCCTCCGCCTCCCCGGCAATGGTGGCCGATCCTGACTACGGCCCTGCTGGCCGTGCTGCCGTCGCTGCTGCTGGCCTACCTGTGCTGGCAACTGTTCGGGGCCAACCAGCAGCTCGGCCGTGAGCTGGCGGACTCCCGGGCTGCCGAGGCCGCTGCCGCTGCCGAGGCCGAGACGGTGAACGAGGCGCTCGCGCTGTGGACCCAGGCTTCGCCCCCGGGTCTGGCCGGCGAACCGCTCCCACCGCCGGTTCCGGAAGCCGCGACGGCGACCAGCGGCCCGATGGCCATCGAGTTCGTGCCCTACGGCGAGGCGCCATTTTCGGGTCGTCGGCTGGAGAGGTTGCGGAGCCTTGCCGAGACGCTCGCTGCGCAACAGTTCCAGGGGCGCATCCTGATGGAGGCTTACGTCGGCGACTTCTGCCTCGACGGCGATCCGATGGACGGCTTCTCCGTGGCTGAGCCAGCGACACTGGTGCGCGAATGCGACCTCGTCGGCAACCCGTTCGTGGACTCGCTGTCGCTGCCCCAGTTCCAGTCGGTGGCTTTCGCGAACTTCGTCGCGAGCCTGCGTCAGCGCACTGGCGGCGCGATCCGGGTGGAAGTGTCGAGCGCTGGACGCCGGGAGCCGATCGCCTACCCGGAGATCGGGGAGGGGACCAAGGCGGGCGACTGGAACACCGTGGCGGCACAGAACAACCGCGTCGAATTCAGGCTGCTGCCCGACACGGAATGAGCCGCTGCCTGATCTACGGCGCCAACGGCTACACGGGGGAACTGATCGCCCGCGAGGCCTTGCGGCGTGGTCTGCGTCCGACGCTGGCCGGCCGCAATGCCGCGGCGATCGCCGCGCTGGCCAGCGAACTCGGGCTGCCCGGGCGCACGCTGGGCCTGGACGACCCGGCGGCACTGGCCGACGCGCTGGCGGGCTGCAGGGCCGTGCTCCATTGCGCGGGCCCGTTTTCCGCTACCGCGGCGCCGATGATCTCGGCCTGCCTGGCGGCAGGCGTGCACTACCTCGACATCACCGGCGAGATCGACGTGTTCGAGGCCGCCCATGCCCAGGACGCCGAGGCCCGCAGCGCCGGCATCGTGATCTGTCCCGGCGCGGGTTTCGACGTCGTGCCTACCGATTGCCTGGCCGGGACGCTTGCCGCTGCGCTGCCCGATGCGACCTACCTCGCGCTCGGCTTCGACACGCTCGGATCCCCGAGCCGGGGCACCGCACGGACCACCGTGGAGGGGCTCGCCAAGGGTGGGCGAATCCGCAGCTCGGGACGGATCGTGAAGGTCGCGCATGCCTTTCGCGTCCGGGAAATCGACTTCGGTGACGGACAGCCACGGTCGGCCGTGACGATTCCCTGGGGCGACGTGAGCACCGCCTATTTCACGACCGGGATTCCCAACATCGAGGTCTACATGGGCATGCCGCAGGCGCGGATCGCGGCGCTGCGGCGCCTGAACTGGCTGGGCGGGCTGCTTCGGCTGGGAGCATTCCAGACGCTGCTCAAGTCGCGGATCGGTACCGGTGGCCCGGACGCGGCCCAGAGGGCGAGCTCGAGGACCCGGGTTTGGGGCGAGGTGCAGGCCCCCAGTGGCGAACTGCGCAGCGCCCGTATCGAGGTCGCGAACGGCTATGACTTCACCGTGCAATCGGCGGTCGGGGCGCTGCAGTTCATGCTGGAATACGCGGGAGAGGCGGGATATCGAACGCCCTCGCAGCTGCTCGGCCGCGATTACGTGGAGCGCGTGCCGGGATCCGGTTCGATTCGAGTCACGAAAGGAAGGGCGTGGGAATCGAGGCCGAGCTGAATCGCGCGGACGCCGCGGAGGCGGAGGTTTTCTCGCCGCCGCGGTGGATCGCCAATCCTCACCTGCAGTCCATCGTTCCGAGCCTGCCGCTGCTGCGGCCAGCCGTGCTGCGCCGTTGCCGGGCCTTGCTCGAGGCCTCGCGCCCCCGGATCCTCGACTGCGGCGAGGGCGTGCGCTTGCTGGGCCAGCACGCGAGCCGCGAGAGCATGGGCCTGCCGGCCGCCCGGCGGATCGTGCTGCTGCTGCACGGCTGGGAAGGCAGCGCTGACGCGATGTACGTGCTCGCGCTCGGCCAGCAGCTGCTTGAGCGTGGCTTCGACGTGCTGCGGCTCAATCTCCGCGATCATGGCGACAGCCACGCGCTCAACCCGGAGCTCTTCCACTCCTGCCGCATCCAGGAGGTCGTCGGCGCGGTGAGCCGCATCCAGCAGTTGCACCCGGACCAGGGACTGAACCTGGTCGGGTTCTCGCTGGGCGGCAATTTCTTCCTGCGGGTGGGCGCGCGCGCCGGCGAAGCCGGGCTCGAACTCGAACGGATCGTCGCTGTCTGCCCGGTGCTCGATCCCGAGCACACGCTGCGCCGGCTGGAGACGGGGCTGGCACTGTACCGCAGCTACTTCGTGCTGAAGTGGCGGCGCTCGCTGCGCAGGAAGCAGCAGGCGTGGCCGGATCGCTACGATTTCTCGGAAATCCTGCGCCTCGATACGCTCACCGAGATGACCGAACACCTGGTCTGCAGGTACGGTGGATTCCCGACCCTTCAGGCCTACCTGCAGGGCTACGCGATCACCGGCGGGGCGCTCGCGCAGCTCGCCGCGCGCACACGGATCATCGCCTCCGACGACGATCCGATCATCCCGGCCGAGGATCTCTCGAGGCTGGCGCGTGCGGCTGCACTGACGATCACACGCACCCGCTACGGAGGGCACTGCGGCTATTACTCCGGGGGCGAGGAGTCATGGTTGGCACGGGAAATCATCGAGACCCTCGGTCCTGCCTGATTGCCGCGGCTTCAGTCCAGGCGTCGTTCGAGCTCCGTTCGCCACTCGGCGAACCTGGCGGCAAGCGCAGCCCCGGCCTCGACCTCGAACGACCGTTCCAGCGGAACATCGGTCCAGCCTTCCGGGAGACCGGCGGCGAGGAATGCGACGCCCCGCGCCGTGGCTTCGCATTGGCGCATGCGCTCGACGCGCAGCCCGCTCAGCCCGGCCAGTGCCTGGCACAGGTAGTCGCAACGGGCGAGACCGCCCGAGATCACGATGCGCTCGAGTCGCCGGTCGCCGTTCATTCGCTCGAGGTTCACGCACAACAGGAACGCAACGCTCTCGACGACGGCACGGACGCGACTCTGCTCGTCCCCCGGACCGATGAATTCGCTCTGGAAATCGTGCCTCCAGTAGGGTGCGCCCAGCCCGCCGATCCCGTTGAGGAACAGCGGCGTCGGTGCTGGCGTGCTCTCGGTCAGCGCAGCAAGCGTGCGATCCACGTCGAGCGCGACCTCGGCGCGGAGCCAGTCGATTGCACTGCCTGCGCCGTTCACGGTGCCCTCGAGGCTATATAGAGACGCTTTGCCGTCGGACATCAGCACGCTCTTCAGCAGGCCATCCGGGAGAGCTGTTCCGGACGGTACGATCCGCTGGATGAAGGCTCCCGTGCCGACGTTGACATAGACCGTGTCCTCGCGCGGTGGGCCGAACGCAAACGCCGCTGCCGCCTGGTCTCCGGTGCAGGCACGCAGCGGGCAGGCGCCCCGGGCGAGCGCCAGCGTTCCGAACTCGTGCAGCGTGGGCACGCAGGTTGGCAGCAGCTCACGTGGCACGCCGAACAGCTCCAGCAGGGTCGGTGACCAGTCGCCCCGTGCCGGGTCATAGAGCTGTGTGCGGGCGGCGTTCGCCGGATCCGTGAGCGCAGGTCTTTCGGTCAGCAGCCGGGCCAGCAGGAAGCTCGAGAGCGGACCCACGAGCAGATCGCCGCGGCGCGCCGCCAGCTGGACCGGCCGCAGGTTGTCCAGGCACCAGCGTAGCTTGCTCGCGCCATAGTGCGGAGACAGCACAAGGCCGCTCAGCTCCCGGATCCGTGGCTCCAGCGCCCGCAGGCCTTCGACGAACTGGTGCGCGCGGCGGTCCTGCCAGGAAACAGCGGCAGACAAGGGCTTTGAGCTCTTTCGTTCCCAGCAGACGATTGTCGAGCGCTGGGTCGCGAGGCCGGCGGCGGCGATGCTGCGATCGCGGGCCGGGAGGCTCTCGAGCACGTCCTCCACGGCAAGCTGCAGCGAGCGGGCCAGTTCGTCCGCGTCGTGCTCGACGCTCAGGCCGTCATGACGGGTCGCAACCGGCACGTGTGCGGTCGCGACCTGCTGCCCCGAGCCGTCGAACAGTAGCGCGCGGCTCGCGTGTCCTCCCTGGTCCAGTGCGAGGTACAGCATGCGCGGGCAGCCGGCGCCGCCGCCTACCAGCCGCGCCCGTGCTTGCCGTAGGCGGTCAGCAGCCCGCGGACCGCCATGCTTTCGACGTAGGTCGTGCCGATCTGCTGGCAGTGTCGCGCGGTCTTCAGGTCGCGAACTTCGTACAGCGCCCAGGACCAGGGTCCCTGCCAGAGCTGGGAAGTGCCTTCAGGTAGCCGCTCCAGATTGCAGAACAGGAAATCGGGCGCGAGCTGCGCGGCGGCGTCCCGCGAATCGTCGTCGTACTTCTCGACGACCCAGCCGATCCGGGCGCCGGTCATCGTGCGCAGGATCTGTACGCTCGGCAGGTCGAAGGAGATCAGCACGCAGCGGTCGAGGATCGGTCGCAGCACGTCAGTCACACGGCGCAGCACGGTCTCCCGACCGAAACGCCGCATGCTCGCCCGCTTGATCTCGACGAAGGCCGTGACGCCTTCCCAGCCGGCGAGTGCGTCGACGGTCTGCGCCAGCGAGGGCGGGTAGGTGAACGCGAAGCGACGCCCGAAACGATGCTGCTCGCCGACCGGGATCTCCGAAAGCTGTGACCAGGAAACCTCGTGCAGCGGCTCGGGCCGGTCCGCGACGCGCTTGAGGTCGGCATCGTGGAAGACCACCGGAACCTTGTCGGCCGTGAGCTGCACGTCGAATTCGACGTGCCGCAGCCCGAGCTCGACCGCGGACTCCAGCGCCTGGAGCGTGTTCTCCGGGAATTCCATGGCATTGCCGCGGTGCGCGATGATTTCCGGCAAAGCGGTGTCGGCGGGGGTGTCTGGCATGAGTTTGTCCGGGCTCCCTGTTGTGAGCGGATCTTGATCGACGCGCCGTGCTCAGATCGGATAGGCGCGCACGAGCTGCATCGAGAAGGCGATGATCATCAGGATCACCAGCGGTCCCCCGACACGCACGAAGTCGCCGAACACGTAGCCTCCGGGCTGCATGATCAGCACGTTCGTCTGGTAGCTCATCGGCGTAGCGAAGGACAGGTTGCAGCCGACGATTGCGGCCAGGATGAACGGTTCCAGCGGTGCGCCGATCTGCTGCGCGATTGAAAGCGCGACCGGCGTACCGATTGCGGCCGCGGCATTGTTCGACACGAAATTCGTCAGGATGCCGAGGAACACCATGACCGCGGCCAGCACCGCCTGCGGCGAAAGCCCGCCTGCGACGGACATGAACGCCGCTGCCAGCACGTCCGCGCCCCCGGTGGCCGTCAATGCGCGGCCGAGCGCCAGGCTCGCGACCACGACCAGCACGACCTCCGCACTGAGGCCGCGGCCGAGGCCCTCGAACTTCAGGCAACCCGTGACGATCAGTGCGAGCACGCCCAGCAGCGCGGAAATCGCTATCGGCAGCCAGCCGAGCGCGGCGGCCGTGACGACCAGCGCCATGATGGTCACGGCGACCGGCGCCTTGCGCGTGCGCGGCAGGTCCAGGGTCCCGTCCAGCACGAGAACGCCCGCTTCGCGCTTCAGCAGGTCGATGCGCGACACAGGTCCCTGTACCAGCAGCACGTCGCCCGAGCGCAGCTTGCGGTCGACGATCTCGCCATGCAGCGAAGCCTCGTCCGCAGGACGGTACATCGCGAGAATCACGACGCCGAAACGATCGGCGAAGCGCACTTCGCGCAGCGTGCGGTTGTGCAGCGGCGACTCCTGGGTGATCACGACCTCGACCAGTTGCTGGTCCTGGGCCATTGCTGGATGCGCCTCCGGCGGCAGCTTGTCGATGTCGCCCGCGTCGTACAGCGTCGTGCCGAGCGACTGCTCGTATTCCTTCAGGTAGGAGGACGTATCACAAACCAACAGTCGATCGCCCTGTTCGAGCCGAAGGCCATCGAGTGCCGCCAGCGTTTCGTCCCCGCGACGGACGCGTTGCACCTGCATCTTGTTCCCGGTCCACCTGCGGACGCGGCCAAGCGTACGGCCTTGTGCCCGGCTGCGCGGCCCGACGTAAAGTACGGCATTGAAACGTCGCGGCGCGATGCTTGCGAGGGGATTGCCGCGCTTTCGCAGCAACAGCGGGGCGATCAGCCACAGGTACAGCAGGGCGAGAATCGACGGCCAGACCACGAGGTGCGTGAACTCGAACACGTCGATGTCGGGGGCACCATGGTCACGCGCGAGCGAGACGATCAGCAGGTTGGTCGAGGTGCCTATAGTCGTCGCCATGCCGCCCACGACGACAGCGAAATTCATCGGCATCAGGGTGGTCGAGGGCGATCCCCCCGCCCGCAGCGCAAGACCGATGATCATGGGCATCAGTATGACCACGACGGGCGTGCTGTTGATGAAGGCGCTGAGGACCAGTGCGGAAGTGAGCACGGCCAGCATCGCCAGCTGTCGATTGAAGGCCCAGAGTCGCGCGAGCAGCCGCGCGAGCGGCTCCAGCGCGCCCGTGACCATCAGTGCGCGCCCGAGGATCATCAGGCAGCAGATCGCGATCAGGGCCTCGTGGCCGAAGGCCGAGAAGATCTGCTGCGGCCGGAATTCCCCGTCCGGCCCCTGGAAGGGGAACAGGTAGAAGCCAAGGGCCAGCGAGGCGATGATCGTCAGGCTGGTCACGGCGATCGGGATGCGCTCGCGCGTGAACATCAGGAACGCGATCACCGTGAAGATGAGCATCGCAATCGCGTGCGGGTTGAGGGGAAGTTCGGCCATCCGGCCAAGAATACCGGCAAAAAAAAGACCCCGCTGTCGCGGGGCCGGGGTCTTCGGGGGCGCTCAGATTCTATTTCTTGTCGGTTGGTCTTCTTGTCAGCGCCCTACGGTTGGGGTCTTGCTCTTCACTCCCTGTTCGATTTCTTGTTCCTGGTCATCCCCTGCGGACTTGGCTCACTCACTCACACACCTAGTTTGATCACAGTGCCTGCCGTGTCGGTCGGCGGGCAGTTGAATCGGAGCAAGCCCCGTGCCAATAGGTCGATAGCCTTTATTAATCAATTAGTTATGGGATTACTGTCGCATCCCCGCCGGTCCGGTGGCGGTTGTCACGACAAAATCGTAAAGAATGCCGACGGAACGACGGCATGCGTCGCCCACTTGGGTACAGCGAACTGCTGTGCAAGGATTCGCCGGCAGGACCAGGGAGCACGGAGACCATGCGATCGATCGTTCTTGCCCGGCGCCGGGACGGCGGAAGCGCGAACCTCGGCCTGCTGTTGCTGGGGCTGGCTCTCGCGGCGGGACTGATCCTGTCCGCTTCCATCGTGTCGAGGAGCCTCGAGCGGACAAAGCTCGCCGGCGACCGGATCCGGGTCAAGGGATACGCGGAGGAGCGGGTCGTCTCAAATGCCGGAACCTGGCGCGGTACCGTCAACGTCCGCGCCTCCGACCTGCAGGAGGGATACCGACGCCTCGAGGCCGATACAGAAAAGGTCCTCGAGCGGCTGCGGGCGCTGGGCGGCGAGGCTGCGAGCCCCAGCGTTTCGCCCGCGTCGACCCGGGTGATCTACGAGGTCGGTGCCCAGGGCCAGCAGACTGGTCGAGTGTCCGCGTACGAGCTGGACCGCAACTTCGAGATCAGCTCGACCGACGTAGAGCTGATCGGCCGCCTGGCCAACGGGGCTTCGTCGCTGATCAGCGACGGCGTGCAGATCAATTCATGGCCGCCGCAGTATTTCTACGGAAACCTGAACGAGGTGAAGGTCCGGCTGATCGGGGCTGCGATGAGGGATTCACTGCTCCGTGCGCAGCAATTCGCCGACAACAGCGGCGTGACGGTGGGTCCGCTGCGCTCCGCTTCGCAGGGGGTGTTCCAGATCACCCGGCCGAACTCGACCGAAACCGAGGATTACGGCAGCTATGACACCAGCACGGTCGAGAAAGTGGTCAAGGCCGTAGTGACCGCCGAGTACGCGGTAGAACGCAAGTAAAAAGGGGACAGATTTATTTGATTCAAATAAATCTGTCCCCTTTTCAGAAGGCGTTGATGCCGGTCAGCTCCCGGCCGATCGTGAGCTGGTGAATGGTCTCGGTCCCCTCGTAGGTGATCACGCTCTCGAGGTTCAGCGCGTGGCGTATCGGCACGTACTCGGCGCTGATTCCGGCGCCGCCGAGGATGTCGCGCGCATCACGGGCCACGTCCAGCGCCATGCGGCAGTTGTTCCACTTCGCGAGCGAGACCTGCGACGGGGACATCCGGCCCTCGTCCTTCAGGCGGCCGAGCTGCAGCGACAGCAGCTGTGCCGTCGTGATCCGCCGCGCCATGTCGGCCAGGCGGATCTGGATCGTCTGTGTCGCCGCGAGCGGACGGCCGAACAGCACGCGTGTCTGAGTGTAGTCGAGCGCCTGCGCGAGGCAGGCCTGGGCCGCGCCGATCACGCCCCAGGTGATCCCGTAGCGCGCCTGCGTCAGGCAGGACAGCGGTGCCTTGATGCCGACCGAGCTGCCGGGCAGCAGGTTCGCCTCCGGCACGACGACGTCCTCGAGAAAGATCGCGCCGGTCGAGGAGGCGCGCAGCGAGAATTTCTTCTCGATCTCGGGCGCGGCCAGTCCCCTGGCGCCTTTCTCGACCAGGAACCCGCGGATGCCTTCCTCGGTCTTCGCCCACACGACGAACAGATCCGCGATCGGCGAGTTGGTGATCCACATCTTCGCGCCGTTCAGCACCCAGTCGCCGCCGCGGCGCCGCGCGTGTGTCTTCATGTTCGCGGGGTCCGAGCCGCCCTGCGGCTCGGTCAGCCCGAAGCATCCGATCAGTTCTCCCTGCGCCATGCGCGGCAGGTACAGCTGCTTCTGCTCCTCGCTGCCGTAGGTGTGGATCGGGTACATGCACAGGCTCGACTGTACCGAGACGAAGCTGCGCAGCCCCGAGTCCCCACGCTCTAGCTCCTGGCAGGTGAGCCCGTAGCTGACCGAGTTCATGCCGGCGCAGCCGTAGCCCTCCAGCGAGCTGCCGAACAGCCCCAGCGCCGCGAGTTCCGGCACGAGCTCGCGCGGGAACGTGTGGTCCTCGAAATGATGCTGGATCACCGGCAGCACCTGCTCGTCCACGAGCCGGGCGACCGAGTCCTGCACCATCTGCTCCTCCTCGGATAGCAGGCTGCGTACGTCGTACAGGTCGAGCGGGTCGAGCGCGCGGCCCGATTTCTGTCTGGCGTTCAGGTCGACGGGGGAGACGGCCACGTTAATGCTCCTGGTTCGGGCAGCGGGGGCGATCCCGCTATTCTCCGCAAGCGATGTGTCCGGCGCAAAGAAAGAACACGGGCCGTGCGAGGCGGCCCGTTCAGCGCGGACCGGGCCCGGCTCAGCCCGTGCTCATGCCGAGCGCAGCCAGCAAGCCATCGGCGCGTTCCTTAACCGAGACGCCCAGCGCTACGGCCTGCTCGAGCTCGCCGACGGCATGCGACGCCGTCGCGCGGGTCCAGAGGTCGCTGGTCTCCGCGAATCCCTGCTGCACCGATTGCAGTTGCTCGGCGGTCATCCCGTCGGGCAGCTTCCTGGCCTTCGCGAGAATGCTGACGCGCGCGTCTATCGCGGTGAGCGCCCCGGGCAACGTGGCGATCAGCGACGCCCATTCCGCCTCGTGGGCCTCCATCGCGGCCTGCCTGGCCGCCGAGGCTGCGCCGGCCAGTGCCTCGGCCTGCGCGAGCGCCGCCGGTGTGGCCGCGAGCACACCCTTGTAGTCCTGCTGGTCGAACAGGGTGTTCAGGTTCGCAATCTGCGCTTCGACCGCCCGCACCTGGCCGGGGATGTACTTGGTGGCATCGGCGCCAGCCGCGGCCAGCGCGGCCTCGACGTCGGCGATCGCCTTGCGGGCGGGTTCCATCTGGTTCGCGCAGCCAGCGATCAGCAGCGCGGTAAGCGCGAGCGAAAGCAGGCGGGTAAAGAACGAGCGGGTATTCATGCCTGACTCCTGTATTTGATCAAGCAGGCACGGCTGTTTCGTGCGGGGAAATGGATCAACCGCTATTTTAGCGTCTTTGACCCCTCCGACGGGCCGGGGCCGGGAACACGGATGCGCTGCTGCTATCACGCCGACTACCTGCTGCAGTTGCCCGCCGGGCATCCCTTCCCGATGGCGAAATACCCGCTGCTGTACGAGCGCCTGGTCGCAGGCGGGAGCCTGGATCCCCGGTTCGTCATCGAGCCTGCGGAGTGCAGCCTCGAGGATCTGCGGCTCGTGCATACGGCCGAGTACCTCGAGCAACTGGCTCGCGGAACACTCGACGCCGCCGAGCAGCGCCGGATCGGCGTGCCGTGGTCGCCGAAGCTGTGGCGGCGATCGCGGCTCGCGGCACAAGGAACGCTGGAGGCTGCGAGGGCTGCGCTCGAGGACGGAGTCGCGGGCAACCTAGCCGGCGGAACCCACCACGCTTTCGCGGATCACGGCGAAGGCTTCTGCGTGCTGAACGACGTGGCCGTGGCGACCCGCGTGCTGCAGAGAGACGGCCTGATCGCGCGAGCACTGGTGGTGGACCTGGACGTGCACCAGGGCAACGGTACGGCCGCGATCTTCGAGAACGACGCGGACGTGTTCACGTTCTCGATGCACGGCGAGCGGAACTTCCCGGCCCGCAAGTCGAGGTCCACGCTGGACGTGGGCCTGCCCGACGGCGCCGGCGATGCGCAGTACCTCGATGCACTGGAGCGAAACCTCTCAGGAATCCTGGCTCGCTTCCTGCCCGACATCGTGTTCTATCTCGCCGGCGTCGATCCGGTCGCCGGAGACCGCTATGGGCGGCTCGCGCTTGTCGGATTCGGGCCTGCGCCAGCGAGATCGGCACGTGCTCGAGCGGTGTGCCGCGCTCGGCCTGCCGCTGGTCCTGACGGTGGCGGGCGGCTATGCGGCCACGCCGCTTCGGACCGCCGAGCTGCACGCGATCGCTTTCGAGGAGGCTGCGGTCGTCCACGCCGCGCTGCGGAACGGGCATCGCATCGCTGTGCGAGCCACCGGCATTGCCGATTGACGACGGGCGGGCGATCATTGCCGGCAGCGTGGGATCAGCAGGACGTGCTGCAGGGCCCGATCCGACGCACCCACAGGAAAGCCGAGGAGTTACCGATGATTCGATCGAAGACAGGCATCGTGGCCGTCGTCGCCGCCACCGTGGCGCTGGCGGGCTGCGCCGCGATGGAGGATTTCGCGACCAACCCGGAGAAGGAAAAGACCCGCAAGGGTACCGGCATCGGTGCGGCGGGCGGCGCGGTCGCAGGCCTGCTGATCGGCGGCGGCTGGGAAGGCGCGCTGATCGGCGCCGGTGTCGGCGCGCTGGCCGGCGGCGCGGTCGGCAACTACCAGGACAAGCAGGAAGCGGCTCTTCGCCGGCAGATGGCCGGCACCGGCGTGGACGTGGTGCGCAGGGGCGACAACATCACGCTCGACATGCCGGGCAACGTGACCTTCGGGTTTGACAGCGCAAACCTGAACCCGCAGTTCAACTCAGTGCTCGACAAGGTCGCGGAGACGCTGATCGACTACAACCAGACGGTGATCCAGGTCGCCGGTCACACGGACAGCACGGGCAGCCGCGACTACAACATGAAGCTGTCGGAGCGTCGGGCGAACAGCGTCAAGAACTACCTGGTGAGCCGCGGCGTACCGGCCCAGCGCCTGGTCACGATCGGTGCCGGCCCGGATCACCCGGTCGCCGACAACTCGACCGAGGACGGTCGTGCGCAGAACCGGCGCGTCGAGCTGACGATCGTCCCGGTCACCGAGGACAACCTGCAGAAGGCCAAGAAGGGCTGAGCGGGGTGGAACGACAGCCCTCTCCCGGGCCCGGCTCGGGAGAGGGTCTTCAGCGCCAGGCGCAGGGGAGCGCTGCAGCGCTCGCCGGGTTCAGGCGGCCTCGGGCGCGACGAGCTTGCGCAGCTTCTTGATCGCGTTCGCCTCGATCTGGCGGATGCGCTCCGCCGACACACCGTATTCCTCGGCCAGCTCGTGCAGCGTGGCCTTGTCCTCGCCCATCCAGCGGGCGCGCAGGATCGCCTGGCTCCGGTCGTCGAGCCGGGTCATCGCATCCGCGACGCGCTCGCTGACGTCGTCGTCCCATTCGGCACGCTCAACTGCGAGCGCAGGATCCGAATCAGGGGCGGGCAGGTAGGCCGACGGGGAGTAGCTCTCCTCGTCGTCGCCCGAGTCCGGTGCCGGGTCGAAGGACAGGTCGCGCGACGACAGCCGCCGCTCCATTTCCGTGACTTCCGCGGTCGAAACGCCGAGGTCGCGGGCGACCGCAGCGGTTTCCTCGCGGCTGAGCCAGCCGAGGTGGCGCTTCTTCTTGCGAAGGTTGAAGAAGAGCTTCCGCTGGGCCTTGGTCGTGGCGACCTTGACGAGCCGCCAGTTCCGCAGCACGAACTCGTGGATCTCTGCTCGGATCCAGTGGACTGCAAACGACACCAGCCGCACGCCCACCGTCGGGTCGAAGCGCTTCACCGCCTTCATCAGGCCGACGTTGCCTTCCTGCACGAGGTCGCTGATCGGCAGGCCGTAACCCGCGTAGCCGCGCGCAAGGTGCACGACGAAGCGCAGGTGGGACAGCACCAGCTGCCGGGCAGCGTCGAGGTCGTCGTCGAGCCTGAAACGGGTGGCCAGCTCGAGTTCCTCCTCGCGACTGAGCACCGGTATCCGGCTGACGGCATCGACATAGGCATCGAAACTGCCGATCGGGCCGACGAGGGCGAGTTCGCTCGGATTGCGCGGAATCAGGGCGGTAGTGGTCATCGTTACTTTGGTGTCCTCCCCAGGTGGGTTCGAATCTTAGCAGTCCGAGAGTTAGAGTGCTAAGCCGCCGGGAAGTTCCCGCCCGGACAGTCCGGGCAGAGGAAGCAAAAGCTATATAAATCAGTTAGTTATTCTCATAAGGCGGCCTGTCGGGCAGGCGTCAGCGGGGCTCGATGCCGCGCAGTTCCCGGGTCGCGGCGATGAACGAGCCGAGCCAGCCGAGCAGCGCCCCACCGCCCACCAGCGCCGCGCTGCCCTCCGGGCCCAGCCCGTGCAGGTCGAAGCCGCTCCCGTAGAGGCCTGCGATCCGGCTCACCGGGTCGCCGAGCACCAGGATCACGACCGCGACGATCAGCCAGGCGATCAGGCCGCCGCCCAGCCCGTACCAGACGCCGCTGTAGAGGAACGGCCGGCGCACGAACCGGTCGCTTCCACCGACCAGTTTCGTGACCTCGATTTCCTCGCGACGGTTTTCGATGTCGAGACGGATCGTATTGCCGACGATCACGAGCACGCCGAGCGCGAAGAGCCCCGCGGCCAGGAACACGACCCGTCGCACGACGTCCAGGATCGCGTTGAAGCGGGTGACCCACTCCGTGTCGAGCTGCACGAGGTCCACGTCCGGGAGCTTGCCGAGCTCATCCTTCAGGTTCGCGACTATCGAGGGCTCGCGGAAGTCCTCGGCCGGCCGCACGATCAGCGCGTGCGGCAGCGGGTTTTCCTTCAGCGCCCCGAGCGCTTCTCCGAAGCCCGAATTACGGCTGAACTCCTCGAGCGCCTCGTCGGCCGGCACCAGCGTGACTTCGGCGACGTCCCGTCGCTGGCGGATCCGCTTCTCGGTCTGCCGGGCCTGCTCGAGGGTCGCGGACTGCTTCATGTACACGGACATGTCGAGCGCGTTGCCCCAGCCGCCGCTGGCCGCCCGCACGTTCTGCACCAGCACGTGCAGGCAGGCCGGCAGCGCCAGCGCGATGCCGATCACGAGCACGGTGAGCAGCGTAGCGAACGGCTTGCGCCACAGCCGCCCAAGCGAGCCGACGAAGGTCTGGACCTGCCGTTCGAGCCACTGCTTCATCGCGCGAGGTCGGTCACGATGGAGGGCAGCGGCAGCGCGGCATCCGGCGAATCGAGCGTGCGGCCGCCCTCGAGCACGACCCGCCGCGCGCCGTAACGCTCGATCAGGTGCAGGTCGTGGCTCGCGACCAGCACGGTCACGCCGACCTCGTTGAAGCGCTTGAAGATGTTGATGATCTCGACGGAAAGATCCGGGTCGAGGTTGCCGGTCGGCTCATCGGCGATCAGGATCTCCGGCTTGCTGACGACCGCGCGTGCGATCCCGACGCGCTGCTGCTCGCCGGTCGAGAGCTCGATCGGCGTGCTCTTCTCCCGACCGAGCAGTCCCACCTGGTCGAGCGCCGCCCGGACGCGCTTGCCGATGTCCCTGCCCGGCACGCCGGCAATCACCAGCGGCAGCGCGACGTTGTCGTAGACAGGCCGGTCCATCAGCAGCTTGTGGTCCTGGAAGACGATCCCGAGCTGCCGGCGGAACGGCGGGACCTTCCTGCGCGGCACGGCGGAAGTGTTCTGCCCGTTCACGACCAGCGTCCCGCGGCTCGGGCGCTCGATCAACGCGATCAGCTTCAGCAGCGTGCTCTTGCCGGCGCCGGAGTGCCCGGTCAGGAACACCATCTCGCCGCGGTTCACGTCGAGACAGAGGTCCGAAAGCGCCTCCCGGCCGTTCGGGTACCGCTTCCAGACGTGGTCGAAACGGATCATCCTGGGTTCGCGCCGCCGCGCTGCGGCTCGAGCACTGCGTCGACGAAGCTCCCGGCCTCGAACACGCCGAAGTCCTCGGCCGACTCGCCGACGCCGATGTACCTGAGCGGTATCCCGAGCTGGTCCGCGATCGCCAGCACGATACCGCCCTTCGCGGTGCCGTCGAGCTTGGTGAGCACGATGCCGGTCACGCCGAGCGCATCGTTGAACTGCCGCGCCTGCGCGAGCGCGTTCTGTCCCTGGCCCGCGTCCAGCACCAGCAGCACCTCGTGCGGCGCAGACGGGTCGAGCCGCCCGAGCACGCGTTTCACCTTCTTCAGCTCTTCCATCAGGTTGCTCTGCGTGTGCAGGCGCCCCGCCGTGTCTGCGATCAGCACGTCGGCGCCACGCGACTTCGCCGACTGCAGCGCGTCGAAAATAACGGCCGCCGGATCTGCGCCCGGCGACTGCGCGACGACCGGCACCTGGTTGCGCTGGCCCCAGATCTGCAGCTGCTCGATCGCAGCCGCGCGGAAGGTATCGCCCGCGGCCAGCACGACATCCTTGCCTTCGTCACGAAGCGCGCGTGCCAGCTTGCCGATCGTCGTGGTCTTGCCGGAGCCGTTAACGCCCACGACCAGGATCACGTAGGGCTGCTTCGTGGTGTCGATTGCGAGCGGGACGCTCACGGGCTCGACGATCGCGAGCATCGCCGAGCGCAGCGCCTTGACCAGCGCCTCGAGATTGCCGAGTTCCTTGCGGGCCACCTGGCCCCGGAGCCCGGCGAGGATCTTCCCGGTGGTCTCGATGCCGACATCGGCGCCGATCAGCCGCAACTCGAGCTCGTCGAGCACGTCCTCGTCGATCTTCCCGCCCGGCAGCAGGTTCGCGAGGTCGTAGGTCAGCCAGGAATCGCCTCGGTTCAACTTCGCGCGCATGCGCGCGATGAAGCCGGGCTGCTTCCGCTCGGGCTCGCTCTCGGGCGTCTTCTTCGACTTGAAGCTGAACAGGCTCATCGGGAATCCGGCGGCGGAGCACAGCGCACGATTGTAGCGAATGCCGGAAAAAGAGAAGGGCGGGGATGTCCCCGCCCTTCTCCTCGCAGGCCGTGGTGTCCGGCCGGTGCGTCAGTCGGTCTCGACGACCGAGGTATCCTCGACGACGACGAACGGCCCGCCGGGCAGCACGGCCGAGGCCGCGAAGCCGACCGTCTGCTTCTGCATCTCGACCGTTGCCGCGGGGCTCGCGGTCGGGTCGAACAGCGAGCCGTGCGAGCCCTCGGTGAAGTTGACCCAGACGCCCTCGGTCGGACCGACCGGGTTCGGCCCCGGCGTCGTGATCTGCCGGAGATTGCCGGCCGTCACGAGCCGCTGCGTCGAGTTGTTCGGCACGACCGTGTCGCCGACCACCTGGATCAAGTGCACCGGCTGCTGGGCCGAGCAGGCGCAGATGTGATTGATCGGATCGCCCGGGTCGATCACGGTCTGGAAGTCGCGCAGGATCCGGTTGTTGAAAATCGTCGAGTTATCGACGAGCCCGGCGGCTGCGAGGCCGGCTCGGACCACCGGGCCAAAAGTCGCCGAATCGAGCAGCAGCTTGGTCTGCACGCCTCCCGGTACGGCCAGCGTCGCCGTTCGCGTGTCCGAGTGGTGCACGTGCGCGCCGCCGACGATGCCGCCGAGCGACAGGCCTACGTAGTGGATCCGCGCCGGGTCCACGTCCGGCTGACCATCACCGGTCACGTCCAGGTTCGCCAGCGACTTAGTGAGCACGATGATGTCGGCCTCGCCCTGACGCAGGTTGTCGCGGCCCGTCAGCGGGCTCGACAGGTTGATGAAATGGGTGCCCGAATCATCGATTTTCCCGTCCGCGTTCAGATCGACGTTGAAAGTACGCTCGATCGGGCCCGCGTACAGCGGATTCGCCGTGTCGGTGATGCCGTGCAGCGGCAGGTCGATCGCCGCGACGATGAAGCAGCCGTCAGCGAACGAGTCGGCCATCGCGAGCGCCTGCGAGCGGTTGCCGGTGATGCCGTGCTGCACGATCGCGACCGGCCATCCTGCGGTCGGCCTCGGGCAGCCCGCGCCACCGGCGGCCGTGGCGTTCGGCACGGTCACGAGCAGCGGCACCGTCACGTCGGTCGTCTTGCCCGGCACCGGGTTGAAACGCGTCAGGTTCCGGCTCGCGGGGTCGATGCCGGGCACCGGCGAGGGGCCGGCGGCCTTCCAGTAGCTCTTCAGCACGGCGTTCGAATCACCCGGGCTCGAGGCGGCCTCGAGATAGTACGGCAGCTGCGTCGTGCCGACGAAGATGTCGGCCTTGCCCTGCAGCGCCGGGCTCACGTCGGAGGTCTTGAAGCCCGTCGGCTGCACGCCGGTCGGCTGAGCCGGCACCAGCGCCGCGAGCACGTCGAACGTGTCCTCGACCGACTGCGTCGTGAAGTTCCAGGACAGCACGACCGAGGCCGGGTCCACCAGTTCGAGCGCGCGGCGACCGACAAGTGGGCCTTGGTCCAGGCGCAGAGCGCGAGCGAGGTCGGGTCGGTGATGCCCGCGCAGTCTGCCGGTGCGCCCTTCAGCTCGGCATAGAGAGCGTCCGCGCGGGCCGAGCGACCGGCCGTGTCCTTGATGCCATTGGTGAGCAGCACGTAGTAGCCGATGTTGAGACCACCGGTGCTGGCTCGCAGCGGCTTCAGCGGCGTGATGCGCAGGATCCGGCCGAAGCTGTCGTAGTCGGGCGAGACCTCTGCGATGAAGTCCGTGCCGTATTCCAGCACCCGGCTCACAGGCGAGGTGGCGCCCGGCGGCAGCTCGCCTGCGCCGGCCGGCAGCTTCGTGGTGTTCGAGAGGTACATCTCGATCATGTAAACGCTGCTGCCCGAAAGCGAGGAGCCGTCGATCTCCTGCTCGAAGGTCGTGTTGATGATCGCCGAGGTGCCGAAGCCGTCGAGCGTGTTCAGCTCGGCGCCCATCGTCGTGAAGGGCGGCGCATTGAGCGGCGCCGGGATGTTCAGCGTGCCGTCCGTGCTGCCCGCGAAGAACGCGTCGTGCGGCCAGGGCACGAAACCCGACGTCAGGCTGAACAGTGCCCTGAACGACTTCGACGGTGGCGGCGGAATCGGGTCGCCGTCCTGGGTTGGCTCGCAGCCGGAGAGCGCGATCGCGGCGGATACTGCGGCGATCGAAGCAAGAATCCTGCGCCTGGACTCGGTCATGGAATTTCATCCCCTCTTTAAATGCCGGACCGCGCGTTGGTTCGCGCGTTGTGAAATCAACCCTCCGAAGCCTACGCTTGCGGCGTGACCCAACGCAAGAATTCGAGGGCCCGCCCCGGGGGGCGGGGGCCCGGCGCCGGAGGGCAGCTGCGCATCATCGGCGGCCGCTGGCGGGGCCGCAGGCTCGAGTTTCCCGCCGGGACGGGGATCCGTCCGACGCCGGACCGCGTGCGCGAGACGCTGTTCAACTGGCTGCAGCTGGATACAGCGGGCAGCCGCTGCCTGGACCTGTACGCCGGCAGCGGCGCACTCGGGATCGAGGCGCTGTCCCGCGGGGCGCGGGAGGTCGTGTTCGTCGATGCGGACCCGCTTGCGACGCGGTCGCTCGAGGCGGCGCTCCGGGGGCTGGGAGCGGAAGCAGGCCGCGTGGTCCGGGCCGACGTGCCGGCGTTCCTGTCCGGCCCCTCCGAGCCGTTCGACATCGTCTTCCTGGACCCGCCCTACGGCACCGGAGTGCTCGAGGGGGTCTGCCGGATCCTCGACGAGCGTGGCTGGCTCCGGCCCGGCGGGCTCGCCTATCTCGAGGATTCGGCGGGCGCCGGGGAACCCGCCTTGCCGCCAGGATGGACGCTGCTGCGCAGCGGGCGGGCTGGCGGGGTGGGCTATCATCTGGCGCGGCGCGAAGTCACCAAGAACTAGGAACTGGGCTGGGGGGAGCGATGGGCAGCAGCGCGATGTATCCGGGGACCTTCGATCCCATCACGCATGGTCACCTGGACCTGGTGCGGCGGGCCTGCCGGATCTTCGACCGGGTCGTGATCGCGATCGCGGCCAATCCGTCCAAGGCGCCGCTGTTCTCGCTGCAGGAGCGCGTCGCGCTCGCGCGCGAGGTCGTCGCGGATCTGCCAAACGTGGAGGTCTCGGGCTACACGGGACTCACTGTCGATTTTGCGCGCGAGCAGGGGCTCAACGTGATCATGCGCGGGCTTCGGGCCGTGTCGGATTTCGAGTTCGAGTTCCAGCTCGCGACGATGAGCCGGCACCTCGATGGCGAGGTCGAGACCGTGTTCCTGACGCCGACCGAGCAGTACAACTTCGTTTCCTCGACGCTGATCCGGGAAATCGCGAGCCTCGGCGGCAACGTCAGCGAGTTCGTGCATCCCGCCGTGGCCGCGGCGCTGCGCGGCAAGTTCGCCGGTCGCTGACCGGCCACCCGGACGGCGGAGGGCGGCTCCGGCCGCGCCGGCGCGAATCTCCGGGGATCCGTCGCTTTTCCGGCGTGCCTGCACGGCGGGTGCTGCAGCAGCATGGGCCACCCCGAGGAACAGGCCCATGAGACTCAGCCACTGGCCCGAAACCGAACGGCCGCGCGAGAAGCTGCTCACGCTCGGCGCGCAGGCGCTCACCGAGGCGGAACTGCTGGCCGTGCTGCTGCAGACCGGCTCACCCGGGCGTTCCGCGCTCGATACCGCCCGGCAGCTGCTGCTCGAGTTCCGGTCGCTGCGCGGGCTGTTCACGGCGGATCGGCCAGCGTTCTGCAGCGTGCGCGGTCTCGGCCTCGCGCGCTACGCGCTGCTGCAGGCCGCGCTCGAGCTCTCGCGCCGGCACTACGCAGAGCAGATGCGCAGTGGCCCCCCGCTCGCGAACCCGCGGGCGACGCGGGAATTCCTGCGCACCCAGCTGCGGGACCGGGAGCACGAGGTGTTCTGCTGCCTGTTCCTGGACAACCGCCACCGCGTGATCTGCTTCGACGAGGTGTTCCGCGGGACCATCGACGGCGCGAGCGTGCATCCCCGGGAAATCGTCAAGCTGGCGCTCGCCCGCAACGCCGCGGCCGTGATACTCGCGCACAACCACCCCTCGGGCGTGGCCGAGCCCTCGCAGGCGGACGAGCTGATCACGCAACGGCTCCGGGACGCGCTGGCGCTGGTGGACATACGGGTGCTCGACCACGTCGTTGTCGGCGACGGCAGCTGCGTATCGTTCGCGGAGCGCGGGCTGCTCTAAAAATCAGTAGACTCAATATCTTATGTTGCAGATGCGGCTGGCAGGCCGGGGCGGCCCGCGGCTGCCGGTGCCCTGCCGCCTTGCCCGGGCCTCGCTCTGCTGGTATAAAGCCCGGCTCGTTTTCCGGGGTCCGGCAACAGCGCCGGGACTCCAGGCTTGAGGATCCAGCCATGTCGAAAATCTGTCAGATCACCGGCAAAGGGCCGACGACCGGCAACACGGTCTCGCACGCGAACAACAGAAGGCGTCGCCGCTTCCTGCCGAACCTGCACAAGCAGCGTTTCTGGCTCGAGAGCGAGAAGCGCTGGGTGCGCCTGAAGGTGTCAGGCCACGGCCTGCGCACGATCGAGAAGAAGGGCATCGAAACCGTGGTCGCCGAGCTTCGCGCCCAGGGCGTGAAGGTCTGAAGCGGAGGACAGGATCATGCGTGACAAGATCAAGCTCGTTTCAACGGCCGGCACGGGCCACTTCTACACCACGACCAAGAACAAGAAGCTCCACCCGGAGAAGCTCGAGGTGAAGAAGTTCGACCCCAAGGCGCGCAAGCACGTCGCCTACAAGGAAGCCAAGATCAAGTAAGGCTCCCGCCGGCCGCCAGCGAGATCGAAGAACCCGCCGTCGGCGGGTTTTTCGTCTCCGGGGACCGGCCGGCCGGCCGAACCGCTCGTCGAGCCCATGCCCGAACTTCCCGAAGTCGAGACCACTCGCCGCGGCATCGAGGGCGCCCTGCGCGGGCGACGGATAGATCAGCTGGTTCTGCGCGAGCGGCGCCTGCGATGGCCGGTCGGCCCTGCGGTCGGCCGAGCGGTCGCCGGGCAGCGCGTGCTGTCGACGGGACGCCGGGCCAAGTACCTGTTGCTGCGGCTCGAGAGCGGCACGCTGATCCTGCATCTTGGGATGTCCGGCAGCCTGCGGGTGCTCGACTCCGGCATCGAGCCCGGCAAGCACGACCACTACGACCTGCTGCTGGACGACGGCCGGTGCCTGCGATTCAACGACCCGCGGCGCTTCGGAAGCCTGCACTGGACGCGCGAGGACCCGGCGCGGCACCCGCTGCTCGCCTCGCTGGGACCTGAGCCGCTCGGTCCGCAATTCGATGCCGACTACCTCGCACGCAAGGCGCGCGGCCGCCGCGTCGCGCTGAAGCAGTTCCTGATGGACCAGCGCGTCGTGGTCGGGGTCGGCAACATCTACGCGAGCGAGGCGCTGTTCCATGCGGGCATACATCCGCGCCGTGCCGCAGGCCGGGTCGGTGAGGAGCGCCTCGGGCGGCTCGTCGGGGCGGTGCGGGAGGTGCTCGAAGGCGCCATCCGCCACGGCGGGACCACGCTGCGCGATTACGTCAGCGCGCAGGGGGCTCCCGGGTATTTCCGCCAGGAGCTCTACGTCTACGAACGCGGGGGCGAGCCCTGCCGGCGCTGCGCAGCGCCGGTGCGCCACATCGTGCAGGGACAGCGCTCGACCTACTACTGTCCGCGCTGCCAGCGCTGAAATCCGCTCAGTCCGGCCGGTTATGAGCTCAGACCACTGGGCCCCGGTCGCGGATTTCCCCTTTGCGGCTCGATCGGGTCGCGCCCCATAATCCGGCCATGCAGCCCTCGGCGCCCATCCGGATCCTGCTCGGCGTGACCGGCGGCATCGCCGCGTACAAGAGCGCCGAACTGCTGCGACGGCTTCGTGATGGAGGCGCAGAGGTACAGGTCGTCATGACGGCCGGCGCGCGCCGTTTCGTCACGCCGCAGACCTTCCAGGCGCTCTCGGGTCGCCCGGTGCGCTCGGACCTCTGGGACGAGGCGGCCGAGGCGGCGATGGGTCACATCGAGCTCGCGCGCTGGGCCGACCGCGTGCTCGTCGCGCCGGCCACGGCGGACTTCATCGCACGGCTCGCGCACGGCCTGGCCGACGACCTGCTCGCGACGCTCTGTCTCGCGACCGACGCGCCGATCAGTCTCGCCCCTGCGATGAACCGGCTGATGTGGGTCAATCCGGCGACCCAGGCGAATGTCGAGACGCTGCGTTCGCGTGGGATCTCGATCCTCGGTCCGGCCGAGGGCGGGCAGGCCTGCGGTGAGAGTGGGCCGGGCCGGATGCTCGAGCCCGAGGAGCTGGCCGGCGCGGTGCTCCCCGCCTTGGGGAACGGCTTGCTTGCGGGTCGCAAGGTCGTCATCACTGCGGGCCCGACGCGCGAGCGCATCGACCCGGTCCGCTTCATCACCAACCGCAGCTCCGGAAAGATGGGCTACGCGGTCGCGGCCGCGGCCCGCGACGCCGGCGCGGAAGTGCTGCTGGTGAGTGGCCCCGTCAACCTGCCGACGCCTCCCGGTGTACGACGCATCGACGTCGAGTCAGCGGACCAGATGCTCACTGCGGTGGACGAGCAGCTCCCCGGCACGGACATCTTCATCGCGGCGGCGGCCGTATCCGACTACCGTCCCGCCGAGACGGCGGCGCAGAAGATCAAGAAGACCAGCGACACGATGACGCTCTCGATGTCACGCACGCCGGACATACTCGGCACCGTCGCGGTGCGCACGCCGCGGCCTTTCACGGTCGGGTTCGCGGCCGAGACCCAGGACGTCGAGCGCAACGCGCTCGCCAAGCTCCGCGCCAAGAACCTCGACATGATCGCCGCAAACCAGGTCGGTGACGGGCTGGCCTTCGACTGCGACGACAACGCATTGACGGTCTACTGGCCGGGCGGCGCACGGGAACTCGCGCGTGCGCCGAAGCGGGAGCTCGCCCGGCGTCTCGTCGAGCTGATCGCCGAGCGGTATGCCGCGTCCGGCCGGGAGCGGCCGGGCCGCGTCGTCGCGGTCCAGGCGCGGTGAGCCGGTGAGAGAATCGTGAGCATGCCCGACGGGCCGCGTCGATCGTTGCAGGTGAAGCTGCTCGATCCGCGCATCGGCCAGGAGTTTCCACTGCCGCACTACGCGACCGAGGGCTCGGCGGGACTCGACCTGCGCGCCTGCATCGATGGTCCCGTCACGCTCGCGCCCGGACAGACGGAGCTCGTTCCCACCGGTATCGCGATCCATCTCGAGGACGCGGGATACGCTGCGGTGATCCTGCCCCGCTCGGGGCTCGGACACCGCCACGGCGTTGTGCTCGGCAACCTGGTGGGCCTGATCGACTCGGACTACCAGGGACAGTTGATGGTGTCCTGCTGGAACCGGGGGAGCGCCGCCTACACGATCTCGCCCGGCGAGCGGATCGCGCAGATGGTCGTCGTCCCGGTGGTGCAGGTGGCTCTGGAAGTCGTCGAGGAGTTCACCGAGAGCCGGCGCGGTTCGGGCGGCTTCGGCAGCTCCGGGACTAGTTGACGCCCTTCAGCTCCCTGAAGCGGGCGATGTCGTCGCCGAATTCCTGCTGCACGCGGGCCTGCTCGTCGGTGTTCTTGGCGAGTTCCTGCTCGTAGACCTGCAGGCCGTTCACCGTGTTCACGATTTCCTCGGCCAGGTTTTCGGGCAGTGCAGGCGCGTTGCTCTTGTCGCTGTAGGGGCGGAACCTCGCGGCCTCCTGCATCAGGCGACCCTCGCGTTCGCGCAGGTTGACGATGTACTGGCGGGTGACCTCGGACTGCTGCTCGAGCAGCTCGAGCCGCTGGTCGCGCAGGCGCTCGATGTCGGCCACGCTCAGGTAGGTTGCGAGCAGGGTCCGGTCTCGCTGCCGGGCCATCTCGCTGGCGCGCTGCGCGTGCTCGGCCTCCGCCTTGCGGCGTGCCTCGGCCTCGAGCGAGGCCCGACCGGGCATCGTCCGGATCACGCGGCCGCTGTCGTCGAGGATGTCCACATCGCGGTCCATGCATGCGGGCGGAATGCTCTGCCCGAGGTGCTGCTGCCCGCGGGCGTCCCGGCAGCGATAGAACGCTTCCTTGCCCTGGTTGCCGCCCTGCGCCGCGCCAGCGGCGCCGGCGTGCAGCAGGCCGGCGACCAGCGCCGCGGCCAGGCATAGCCTGAAGTCATGGCTCCCGCACATGGCTCGGGATTGTGCGCCTGCAAGCTCGCGGGCCCCTAGAGCGCGCCTCCAGCTTTGTGAACTGCGTCGAACGACGGCCCTGCTCATACGCCATACCGGTCGCGGTAGCTCCGGACCGACTCGAGGACCTCGGCCTCTCCCGTGCCTTCGAGATGCTCGAGCAGGTCCTTGAGGCGCAGCACGCTGACGACCGGCAGGCCCAGCGTCTCCCGGACCTCCTGCACCGCGGAGCGCTCGCCCTGGCCGCGTTCCTCGCGGTCCAGCGCGATCAGTACGCCCGCCGGGCTCGCGCCCTGCGCAACGATGATCTCGACCGCTTCCCGGATGGCCGTGCCGGCGGTGATCACGTCGTCGACGATCAGCACGCGGCCGCGCAGCGGCGCGCCGATGATCGTGCCGCCCTCGCCATGGTCCTTGGCTTCCTTGCGGTTGAACGCGAAGGGCAGGTTGCGCCGCTCGTGCTCGGCCAGCGCCGACGCGGTGGCGGTCACGAGCGGGATGCCCTTGTAGGCCGGTCCGAACAGCATGTCGAACTCGATGCCGGAAATCGCCGCGGCATGGGCGTAGAAACGGCCGAGCGCAGCGATCGCCGCGCCGGTGTTGAACAGCCCCGCGTTGAAGAAATAGGGGCTCACGCGACCGGACTTGAGCGTGAACTGGCCAAAGCGCAACACGCCGAGGTCGAGACACAGTCGGATGAAGTCTGGCTGGTGCATGCGTACTTTATACTGCGCGCCCATGCGCATCGTCACCCTGAACGCGAACGGCATCCGCTCGGCGGCGCGCAAGGGTTTCTTCGACTGGATGGACGGGCAGGACGCGGACGTCGTCTGCGTGCAGGAAACCAAGGCGCAGCTCGAGCAGCTCGAGGACCCGGTCTTCCATCCGCACGGCTATCACTGCCACTACTTCGACGCCGAGAGGAAGGGCTACAGCGGCGTCGCGATCTACTCCAGGCGCAAGCCTGACAGGGTGATCGCCGGTTACGGATCCCGCGAATTCGACGCCGAAGGTCGCTACGTCGAGCTGCAGTTCAAGGGCCTGAGCGTCGTCTCGCTGTACATGCCCTCGGGCTCCTCCAGCGAGGAGCGTCAGCAGGCGAAATTCCGCTTCCTCGACGAGTTCATGCCGTACCTGCGCGCGCTGAAGCGCAGGCGACGCGATTACATCCTGTGCGGCGACTGGAACATCGCGCACAGGCCCATCGACCTGAAGAACTGGCGCGCGAACCAGAAGAACTCGGGCTTCCTGCCCGAGGAGCGGGCGTGGCTGGACCAGTTGTTCGACGAGGCCGGCTACGTGGACGGGTTCCGTGAGGTCAATGCCGAGCCCGAGCAGTACACCTGGTGGTCGAACAGGGGGCAGGCCTGGCAGAAGAACGTCGGCTGGCGGATCGACTACCAGGTGCTGAGCCCGCGGCTGCGTGGCAGCGTGCAGGCGGCGGCGATCTACAAGGCGCAGCGCTTCTCCGACCACGCGCCACTTACCGTCGATTACGACCTGTGAGCGCAGGCGGCAACGCGCCCGGCGGGCCGCGCAGCGGGTGGCTGGGCTGGCTGGACGCGCTCGGCGCGTACCGGGACCGGCGCGTGCTTGCGATGCTGTTCCTCGGCTTCTCAGCCGGGCTGCCGTTCATGCTGGTGTTCTCGACGCTCTCCGCGTGGCTGCGCGAGGTCGGCATCGAGCGGGCCACGATCGGCATGCTTTCCTGGGTCGGCATCATCTACTCGATCAAGTTCTTCTGGGCACCGGTCGTGGACCGGCTCGCGCTACCGCTGCTCGGCCGCCTGCTCGGCCGCCGGCGCAGCTGGATGCTGCTCGCTCAGGCCGGGATCGCCTTAGGCCTGTTCCGCTTGGCGCATACCGACCCGACCGCGCATCTCGGCGTGATGGCGGCGCTGGCGCTGCTGGTGGCCTTTTCGTCCGCGACGCAGGACATCGCGATCGATGCCTGGCGTATCGAGACTGCGCCGCAGCCGATGCAGGGCGTGATGGCCGCTGCGTACCAGCTCGGATACCGCATCGCGATCATGGTCGGAAGCGCGGGAGCGCTCTGGATCGCGGCGGATTTCGGCTGGACCGCCGCCTACACGGCGATGGCGGGCTGCGTCGGCGTGGGCGTGCTGACGACGCTGTTGATCGCCGAGCCGCGGCCGTCGGTGTCCGAGCGCACGATCGCCCAGGAGGAGCGCGTGATCGACTGGCTCCAGAGCCGGGCCCACTGGCCTGACTTCGCCCGCCAGCTCGGGTCCTGGTTCGTCGGCGCAGTCGTGTGCCCGCTGACCGACTTCCTGTCGCGCTACGGCACGAGCCTCGCGCTGCTGATACTCGCCTTCATCGCCAGCTATCGCCTGACCGACTTCACGATGGGCGTGATGGCGAACCCGTTCTACCTGGATATCGGCTACACGCTCAAGGAGATCGCGGCCGTGGCCAAGGGCTTCGGCGTCGTGATGTCGATCCTCGGCACCGTGCTCGGCGGAGTCGCGGTGGCGAAGCTCGGTACTGTTCGTTCACTCGCGCTCGGCAGCATCCTGGTGATCGGATCGAACCTGCTCTTCATGACGCTCGCCTGGCAGGGGGATCCGGGAATCGCGGGGCTCGCGATGGTGGTGAGCGCGGACAACCTCGCGATGGGCGTCGCCGGGACCGCGCTGATCGCATATCTGTCGAGCCTGACGAGCGCCGCGTACACGGCGACCCAGTACGCGCTGTTCTCTTCGATGTATGCGCTGCCCGGCAAGCTGCTGATGGGCACCTCGGGATTCGTCGTGGACGCGATCGGTTACCCGTGGTTCTTCGTGTACACCTCGGCGCTGGGCTTGCCTGCGCTGGTGCTGCTCTACCTGATCACCCGCCGGTCGCCGCCGTCCACGGGCGGCTGAAGTTCTCTGCTGGGCCCCCGGCGGCTCAGTAGCGCTCGAGTTCGTCGGGCGACTCGGGCAGTTCGATCTCGGAGTAGCCGCCGACTTCACCTCGGTCCACGAAGCGCAGCGGATCGCCCCAGCCGGCAGCCTGCAGCGGCTCGACTTCCACTTCGTTCTCGTAGTCCTCGGGCTCGACGTCCACCGAGCCGGTCCAGTCCTCCGGCGCTTCGGCGCTCTCGATCGGCTCGCCGCGCCACTGGTCTACGTCGAGTTCCTCGACGGTGCCGTCGAAGTACTGGATCTCGATGGTTCGGTCGTCGGGATCGATTGCCACGACCTCGAAGGATTCTCCACCGGGGTGCCGGTACCACTCACCGATGACTGGAGTGGGGTTCCTCATCGTCGCTCCCTCTGCTGACCTTTTCTATCTGGTGCGCTTTGCTCTAATGACAGTTCCCTTGTAGTCCCGACCGGCGGCAAGTTCAAGTAGCGGATTCTCCGCACGCGAAGTTGTTCGACGAACTGGTCAAATTCTCGGTGTCGGGCCGCTGCTGCCGGGCCGGGCGCCTGCGGAAGGCGAGGTCCCAGACCTCGTGGCCGAGCCGCTGGCCGCGCTTCTCGAATCGCGTCAGCGGGCGGTTCGCGGGCCGCTCCGCGTATCCGCCTTGCGGCGACTCGTTCTCGAGCAGTGCGCAGGCGCCGAGCACTTCCAGCATGTGCTCGGCATAGTTCTGCCAGTCCGTCGCGAGCCTGAACATTCCGCCCGGCTTGAGCTTGCGTGCGACGAGCCCGACGAAGCCCGGCTGCACGATGCGTCGCTTGTGATGGCGTTTCTTCGGCCATGGGTCGGGAAAATAGAGCAGCACCTCGTCGAGCGATGCATCGGGCAGACAGGAGCCCAGCACCTCGACCGCGTCGCGACAGACGACCCGCAGGTTGCCGAGGCCGCGCTCCTCCGCCATCAGCAGCAGGTGACCGATGCCGGGCCGGTGCACCTCGATGCCGAGGAAATCCTGTTCGGGATGAGCCTCCGCCAGCGCCACAAGCGACTCGCCGTTGCCGAAACCGATCTCGAGCGTTCGATGCGCGGAGCGACTGAACAATCGATCGAGGTCCAGCAGCCCGTCGTCGGTCTCGATGCCGTACACCGGCCACAGCTCGCGCCATGCGCGCTGCTGCGCGGCGGTGATCCGACCGGTGCGCACGACGAAGCTGCGCACCGAGCGGTGATGTCGCTCGACCTCGTCCGCGACGGGCGAGGACCCGGGTTGGTCTGGCGCTGAGTTGGTCAAGCGGGTAGATTTGACAGAATCACAAGACAATCATAAGGCGCAATCGCGTCAGGGAGTGAAAATGGCAAGTGCTGAAGGACTGCTGGCGAAGGCCGGCATGGATGCAAAGGCGCTGTGCAAGCGCACCTGGTGGGTGTTCCTGATCGGCGGCATCGCGGCCGTCGTCTTCGGGGTCCTCGCGTTCATCCAGCCGCTGGCGGGCTGGGTCGTGCTGTCAATCTTCTTCGCGGCCTCGGTGCTGGTGGACGGCGCGTTCAACGCCTGGGGTGCGATCAGCAATCGCGAGAAGGACGGCTGGTGGTTGATGCTGCTGATCGGCGGGCTGGGCATCGGCGTAGGTCTCTACGCGCTGCTGAACCCGCCCGTGGCGATGATGGCCTTCGTGCTGATCGTGGCTTTCCAGGCGGTCCTGCTCGGCGCGCTGCTCGTGATGCTCGGCATCAAGGTGCGCAAGACGACGGACAAGGAATGGCTCCTGTACCTGACCGGCGGACTGTCGGTGCTGTTCGGCGTGCTGATCGTGCTGAATCCGGGTGCCGGTGCGGTCTCGATCGTGTACATCGTCGCGGCCTGGGCGATCATCATCGGACTGCTGAAGGTGTTCTTCAGCTTCAAGATCAAGAACCTGCCCGACAGGATCGCGGAGCGTCGCGCCGCCTGAGGCAGGCCTGGTTAGTGCGGTGCCCGGCAGGGCCGGGCACCGCAGCGATCAGGCGACGCGGCCCGCGATTCGTCCGCCGAGCAGGCAGCCGCCGAGGAAGGTGCCCTCGAGGCCGCGCTTGCCGTTCATGCCGCCGCCCCCGAATCCGGCCGATTCGCCCGCGGCGTAGAGCCCCGGGATCGAATCGCCGCGCAGGTCGAGCACGCGGCAGTCGAGATCCGTCTGCAGCCCGCCCATGCTCTTGCGGCTGACGATGAACTCCCGTATCGCGATCAGCGGTCCTGCCTTCGGCTCCAGGATCCTCTGGAAGCTGCAGGTGCGCAGGCGGTCGCCGACCCAGCGCCTCGTGAACTCGATGCGCCGCAGCTGCTCATCGTTGTGGAACCGCGGCCCGCGGTCGATGCATGCATCGTAGCTGGTCGCGGCCTCGCTGACGGCCGCGAGATCGACCGACCCGTCCCCGACCAGTCCGTTCATCCTCTCGACCAGTTCCGGCAGCGTGTCGGCGACGATCACGTCGGGGCAATGACTGGTCATCTCCGCGTACAGCCACTGGTTGCCGCGCAGCAGGTCGCGCGCCACCCTCAGGCGACTCTTCTCGCGGAAGGAAGGATTGAATTCAGCGCCCGAGATCGCCATTTCCTTCAGCGCGATGCGGCGGTTCAGCAGCTGCCATGAATAGGCCCGTTGCTGACGGCAGATCTGCGCGACCAGGTCGTGGGTATCGAAACCGGTCACCAGCGGCATCGGTCCGATGCGTTCGCCGCGCCAGTTCAGCCACAGCGCAGATTTCGGCGGCACCAGCGACAGCCCGTGATCGGGTTTCCTCGGTCGCCAGTGCCGGACGCCGGCAGCGTAGTTCCACTGCCAGTCCAGGTGCGTGACACTGGCGCCGTGCGCGGCCGCGGCATCGTGCATCAGGCCGTCCGCGTAGCGGTGCGAGCCGTTCAGCAACACCTCGGGAGGCCGGCCCCAGTCCGCGTGCCAGTGCCGGCGGACTCGCTCGAGGTTGCCATTGATGCCCCCGGAGGCGACGACGACCGCATCGCCCAAGGCCTCGAACTCGCCTTGCCCGCCCTCCATGCGGCCCCGGCAGCCGATGATGCTGCCTGTGCTCTCGATGAGTTCCTCGACACGGTGTTCGAAGCGCAGCTCCAGCAGATCGCGACGCGGGTGCCCGAGAAGATGCCGGTTCAGTACCAGCGACAGTTCATGTCCCGTGCCCCAGACGATGTGCCAGCGGGGCACCGAGTTTCCCGGCGCATGCAGTCCGCGTTCGACCCAAAGCGGCATCGGCATGAACTCGACACCGAGGCCGCGCAGCCAGTCGAAGACTTCCTCGTTCGCGGTCTGGACATAGGCCTCGGCCCAGGCGCGAGGCCAGCGGTCCTCCGGTCCGAACTCGGCGAAGCTCAGCCAGTCTCGAAGCCCCAGCTCCGCGCCGTCCCGGATGCCGTAGCGTCGCTGCAGCGCAGTTCCGGCGAACCAGATGCCGCCGAAGCTCTCCTTCGCGAGTCCGCCGAGGTTCTGCTCGACGTCGCGGTCGAGCAGCAGCACCTTGCGGCCGCGCCCGAGCAGCTCGATTGCGGCCGTGACGCCGGCAATCCCGGCGCCGATCACTATCACGTCCGCGCGGTACGTGATCATCCTGTGTGGCCTGCCGGAAGCCGAAGGTCCACTCCCTTCAGCGCTTCGGCCGACCCTAGTCCCATGCGCTTCACGAGCTGCATCGCTTCGGTCATCGAGATCTCCAGCGGGCGGACCCGCTCTGCGGGCAGCAGCAGCGTCGCGCCGGACATCGGCGTCGGCGAATCCGGAAGAAAGACACAGACCCAGCCGTTCTGCAGTTCCTCGAGCAGGTAACCGATCTGCCAGCCCTCCTCGATGTTGAGCAGCGCGGGCTTGAGCCCCTCGGCGCTCTCGATCTGCGCGAAGCCCGCGGCCATGCTCTTCACCATCTGGTACTGCGGCAGCCCTCCGAGCAGTGAGTTCTCCACCCAGTCCTTGATGCGCCGGCCGGCGGAAGTGCGCGAGATGAGTCCCGCGATGAACGCGATCAGCACCAGCACCAGTATCGCGATGATGCTTCGTATTCCCATGCCCAGCAGGGACACGCCCGGGAAATGCGCCGCGATCGGCTCGCTGAGCTGCTTTACCAGCCGCAGCAATTGCTGCACGACGATCAGGACGATCCCGACCGGCAGCAGGAACACGATGCCGCCGACGAGCGTGGTCTTCAGGAATTCCGAGAGCGAGCGCATGATCAGATCCCGTTCCATTGATCCAGCCGCAAGCATACGACTGCCGGACCCGCTGGTTGCAAAGAGACGGCGGCGCAGCGGTGAGGCGGCCTGGTCGCGACTCTTGCCAGCGGACGGCCGGCGAGTAAGATTGACCGGATATCGCCGAGCGACCCGACCCTGAGCCCTTTGGAGCCCCCTGTGTTCCCCCGGCCGAAAGTTCGCAGCCACTATCGTCGAATCCTGCTGCTCGCAGTGGCGGTGCTCGCGGCGCAGTGGCTGCTGACGGCGCACGGCGTGCACGTGCTGGCCGGCGATGGCGACGCCACGGGCTGCACGATCTGCGTTCTAGGCCACGGACTCGATCACACGATCGCCGGCACCGCAAAGCCGCCGGTGTTCCCACTCGGATCGCCTGAGGAGGCCGCGACGGATCCCGTCGCTGCTCCCTGCTACTACTTCACCAGTTACCGCTCACGGGCTCCACCCTCCCTCCAGACGTCGGCTTGAGCTGGCACGGCAGCAGCGCGATGCGCTGCGCGCCGCTTTCGATTTTTCCTGGAGATGAGAGATGAACCGAGCACTACCCGTGCTTCTTGCGCTGGGGGCCCTGTCGGGACCCACCGCAGCGCAGGCGGCGGAAGGCGATGAACTCAACGAGCTGAGGCAGATGATCGAGACGCTGAGGTCCGATTACGAGCAGCGTATCGCGGAACTGGAGCAACGCCTTGCGGTGGCCGAACAGGCTGCCAGCACCGGATCAGGATCGGCGGACATCGCTGCCCCGGTCGCCAGCACGGCGCCGGCATCGTCGGCCGGCGGCACCGTCACGGCGGGCAATGCGTTCAATCCGCAGATGTCCGTGATCCTGAACGGCAATTTCTACCATGATGACATCGGTGGCGAGGGATCCGAATTGCTCGCGGCAGCATTCCAGCCGTCGCGGAGCAGCCACGCGCATTCGCACGAAGACGACGGCGACTCCGGCGACGGCCACGGGCACAGCGGCGGTGGCAACGGGTTCAACATCAGCGAAGCGGAGTTCGCGTTCACGGCAGCCGTGGACCCCTATGTCGACGGCGCGGCGTACCTTGCGATCGATGGCGAAGGGGATGTGCATCTCGAGGAGGCCTGGTTCCAGACAAGGAGCCTTCCCTACGGCCTCAAGCTCAAGGGCGGCAAGTTCCTGAGCGATTTCGGCTACATCAATCGTCAGCACCCCCACCAGTGGGACTTCGCCGACCAGAACCTCGCCTACCTGAACCTGCTCGGCGACCACGGGCTGCAGGACACCGGCATACAGCTCACCTGGCTGCCGGGTTGGCCCGTGTACACCTTGCTCGGCTTCGAGCTGCTGCAGGGTGAACAGGAGCGTTTCGGGACCTACGTCGAGGAGGACGGGGAGCGGGAGGAGCTGGGCCTCGCGGATCGTGACGACGGCCCCAGAATGTGGACGGCGTTCGCGAAGGTGTCGCCGGATCTCGGCTACGAGCATGCCCTGCAGCTGGGCGTTTCATATGCCCACAACCGTCAGCACCAGGAGATCAACGAGCACGAGCACGAGCACGAAACGGGCGTGGAGCCTGGCGACGGGCTCGAAGCCGTCGAGACCGGGCTCGAAGGCGACGCCGATCTGTGGGGCGTGGACCTCGTCTACAAATACGACGACGCGGCGCTCGATGGGCACCGTGACCTGAAGATCCAGGCTGAATACCTGCGCTCGATCAAGGATCTGCGCGTGACGGGCGGGCATCCTGAGGACGTGGGATCCCGGCGCAAGATGACGACGGATGGCCTGTACGTGCAGGGCCTCTACGGCATCGCCCCGAGATGGCAGCTCGGCCTGCGCTATGACGCGCTGGGACTCACGAACAGAGCGACGGGCGAGGAGGGCGGCAGCTTCGGTGACTCCGACCGCTGGACGGTCGCCCTGAGCTGGGTTCCCACCGAGTTCTCGCTGTTCCGCCTGCAGTACGAGTACGCGGACGTGCTGGTCGAGCCCGGCCTGCGCGATTCGTTCAATGCGTTCTGGCTGCAGTTCCTGGTGAGCATGGGCTCCCACGGCGCCCATCCGTTCTGAACGGGAAGGAGACCCACATGCGAATTCAGAACACGCTGCTGCTGATCATCGCGCTGCTGGTGCCCGGCTGGGCGCAGGCGGCGCTCGACGTCGTCGCCTCGAGCACCAGCACGGGCATGCTGGTCCGCGAGATCGCCGGTGAGCACGCCAGTCTGCAGATTCTCGCGCCGCCCGACCGCGACCTGCATGCGCTGCAGGTGCGCCCGAGCATGATGCGCGCACTGCGCGAAGCCGAACTCGTCACCGCCATCGGCGCGGACCTCGAGGTCGGCTGGCTGCCGACCGCCATCCAGCAGGCGGCCAATCCGAAGATACTTCCCGGTAAGCCCGGATACTTCGAGGCGGCGGCGCAGGTCAGACTGCTCGGCGAAGGCCTCGCCGCTGACCGTGCGATGGGCGACGTGCACCCGATGGGCAACCCTCACATCACCATGGATCCCGTCCGCATGGCGGAGGTGGGCCTCGCGCTGGCCGAGCGCCTGGCGGAACTCGATCCCGCGAATGCGGACACCTATCGCAGCAGGGCCGCGTCGTTCAAGCTGAAGGTTGAGCAGCGCCTTCCCGAGTGGCGCAAGCGCACCGCAGGGCTGCCCGGTGCGGTGGCCTACCACCTGGACGTGGACTATCTGCTGGACCGTTTCGGGATCCGGCTGCTGGGCATGCTCGAGCCCGTGCCCGGCATCCCGCCGACGGGGGCACACATCAAGAACCTCACCAACAGCCTGTCGGGCAAGAAAGGCATCGTGCTGTACACGACTTACCAGCCGGACCGCGCGCCGCAGGCGCTGGCCGAGACGCTGGGATGGCCGACTGCGCGGCTGCCGCTGGAACCTGCGCTCGATGCGGACGGTGACGCTTATCTGGACCACATCGATCGCTGGATCGATGCGCTCGCGGCGGGCCGCTGATGGCCGAGCCGTTGATGAGGACGGTCGATCTGGTCGCCGGCTACGGTGTGCCAGTGGTCGGCCCGTTCTCGCTGCGCATGGAGGCGGGCGACGTCGTCGGACTGTCCGGGCCGAACGGCTCGGGAAAGTCCACGCTGCTCAAGGCGATCGCAAACGGCGCAAGGATATTCTCAGGCCAGATCGAGAAGCGCCGCGGGCTGAGCCTGGCGTGGCAGCAGCAGCAGCCCGTGCGACCGGACGAGATGCCTTTTAGCGGCGTGGACTACCTGCGTTATGCGCGAGCCGATCGCATCTGTGCGCCGCCGAGACTCTCCGGCTGGCTGAACCAGCGGGTGGACTCGCTGAGCGGCGGGCAGTTCCAGCTCCTGAGCGTCTGGGTCGCGATCGCCGGCGGCGCGGAACTCGTGCTGCTCGATGAGCCGACCAACAACCTCGATCCGCAGGGCGAAGACATTCTGGTCGAGACGCTCAAAGGCGGGCTCGAGGGTCGCGCAGTGCTGATCGTGAGCCACGAGCGGGCGTTCCTGGAGCGCGCCTGCAGCAGTGTGCTGGAGGTCGGCGCTTGAGCATGGACCTGCTTCTCGATCCGCTGTTCCGCGTCCCGTTTGCGGTCGGCCTCGTGCTGGCCTTCGTGCTGCCGCTGATCGGTGTCCTGTTGAGGCTGCGCGACGAGTGGCTCGCGGCGCTGGGACTGGCCCATCTCGCCGGGGCGGGCAGCCTGATCGGCATGGCACTCGGTGTGCCCGCCGTGCTCGGCGCTCCGCTCGGCGCCGTCGCGGCGGCGCTGGTCAAGAGTCTCGGCGGGTTCAGCGGCAACACCGTGTATGCGCTGATGATCCTGGTCGGGTGGTCGGCGACGCTGCTGGTGGCGTCGAACACGTCGCTCGGCAGCGTGATGGGGCACGCGCTCGTCGAGGGTCAACTCTACTTCGCCGGCATGCCCCAGCTGGCCGTCGCAGTAATCGTCGGGCTGCTCGTGGCCCTCGGTCTGCCGTGGCTGATGCCCCGCCTGATCAGGGCGCACCTCTTCCCGGGTCATGAGATCGCCAATGAACTGCCGGCCTGGCAGTGGCACGTCGGCTTCGACGTGCTGGCTGCGCTCAGCATGGCGATCGGTGCCGCGAGCCTCGGACTGATGGGCGCATTCGCGCTGGTGTTCGTGCCCGCCTGGGTTGCCTTCCGGCTGGCGAAGAACTGGCGGAACTGCCTGTGGATCAGCCTCGGCACGGGCGTGCTCGCCTACGTCGGCGCCTTCGTCGCCGCGCTGGCACTGGACCAGCCCTTCGGGCCGGTGCTGGTCGGGATCCTGCTGGCAATCGGAGCGACGCTGATCGTGCTGCTGCGACCCGACTGAGTCGTCCGCAATGCAGCCTGCCGACCGCGTGCCGTCAGGCCCCGTGCCCGCTCGGCAGCAGCAGCGCCTGCATGCGCTCGCGGTACGCCTCGGGCAGGCTGATCGGACCGCGTGCATCGGCAACCACCAGCACCGCGTCGGATACGCTGACGCAGCCGCCGTCCTGGAACATCGCCATGCCGAGCGTATAGGAGGAATTTCCGATCCGAAGCACGCCCACGCCCACCGTCAGGTTGCCCGGATAACTTGCTTCCCGGATGTAGTCGATGCTCTGCCGTGCGAGCAGCAGCCGCAGGCCCGGGCCCGTCGGGATGCGCGCTTCGCCCATGATCCTGCGCGTCGTCGACGACGCGCGCCTCCTCGTAGTACTGGGCGATCGCGACGTTGTTGATGTGCCAGAGCGGGTCGACGTCGGCGTAACGGGCCAGGATCTCGACCTTGAACGGATACAGGTCGAGCGCCTGGCGCTGCGGCGAGGGCCTGGTCATTGCGGCCCGCTGCCCCGCTCGAGGTCGAGCAGCAGCTGCTTGCGCCACACGCCGCCCCCGTATCCGCCCAGCCGGCCATCGGCGTTCACGACACGATGACAGGGAATCACGATCGCGATGCGGTTCATGCCGTTGGCCGTGCCGACGGCCCGGGTCGCGGCGGGCTGTCCGACCCGCTCGGCGAGCTGTCGGTACGACCAGGTTTCCCCGTAGGGAATCGTCAGCAGGGCCCGCCAGACCTTCTCCTGGAACTCGGTGCCGCGGATCACCAGCGGCAGGTCGAATTGCTGTCGCCGGCGGTCGAAATACTCGCCGAGCTGCGTCCTGAGCTGCTCGAGCCAGCGATTACGGCCCGGCACCAGGATCCTGCCTACGCGGCGGCGGAGCGTCTCGAGCTGAGCCTCGAGCATGCGCCGGTCGCTGAACTCGAGCAGGCAGAGCCCCTCCGAGTTGGCGCCGGCCACCAGCGGCCCCACCGGCGACGGAATCCAGTCGAGCGCAATGGCATCGCCCGATGCGGCCTCGCCGGGCGTCGTGCCGAAGGCCCGGGCGAATGCCGCGCGAAAGCCGCTCTCCGATTCGAACCCTGATTCGCTCGCGACCTCGCTCACCGTGGCACCCTCCTTGATCAGTCGAAATGAATCGCCCAGCCGACGGGCGCGGCAGTAGGCCTGGAACGTCATGCCGTAGTGCTTGACGAAATAGCGCCGCGCGCGCGCCGGGTCGATGCCGGCCGAGCGCAGGTCCGCCGCCCGGATCCGCGTGGCCGGAGAGGCATCGATCTTCTCGAGCAGGCGCCGGACCCATGCAGGCGGCTGTCCATCGGCGTCGAGCGGGCGGCAGCGCTTGCAGGGACGGTAGCCCGAGAAACTCGCCTCGCGCGGCGTCGCGAAGAACTCGACGTTCTCCGGCCGCGGCTTGCGCGCGGTGCAGGACGGCCTGCAGAAGATGCCGGTGGTGCGGACGCCGGTGAAGAACACGCCGTCGTAGCTCGCGTCGCCGCGCAGGAACGCACGGCGCATTTCCGGGACAGGCGGCAGGGCTTTCATGGAATCAAACTTAGCACCGCCACTCACCTCGTTCACGCCGAAAAAGCGACGACTAATTTCCGCGGCAGCAGCCGCTGCCGCGTCCGTTGCATCGCCGCGTCCGAGGGCGCCGCCGGGATGCGCAGCGTGGCGGCCGTGATCGCAGAAACGGCAAATTGTGGATTCCATCGCGGTCCGGTCGATCCTGCCGGGGGTAGCTTCACACGGAGCGATAGTCATTCACCGGAAATTCGCATGATCGAAATGGAAGACGCTGCGACGGAGATGAAGTCCCTCGCGATCCGGGCAAGCATCGAGGAAGCCAGGCGGCAGGCCGCCGCCAGGCGTGGCGACCGCCAGGCCGCCCAGGAACACGAGACCGAGCTGTCGAGGATCTGGTCGCGTTACTGCGACCTGGAACGCCGGGACGACTGACGCCGGCGCCGTCCGGCAGCCGATACTCCAAGGCCGCGCTCAGAGCCCGAACGTGAAGCGGACTCCGTAGGTGCGCGGCGGCTCGATGAACGCATTGCCGTAAGGCCCGTACTGTCCGGTAGTCGTGGCTGCGAGGACAGCCTCGTTCTCGATATTGCGGATCCACACGCCGAGGCTCCAGTCGGCGTCGTCCGAGTGCCAGGTCAGCGACGCGTCGCTCTTCGTGTAGTCGTCCTGCTCCGTGCCGCGGCTGTGCGTGAACGTGCCCCAGAACGAGCTCTCGTAGCGGGTCTCGACGCGCGCCCGCAGATAACCGCGCGAGAACTCGAAATCGTGGTGGTAGCCGGCCGACACGGTCCATTCGGGCGCGTACTGCAGCGTGTAGCCGCCGAAGTCGCGGTTGTCCATGCCGATGTTGACGTCAGGCGGGACGATGAAGTCATCGTACTCCGCGTGCAGCCAGCCCACCGAGAGGTTGAAGAGGTCCCTGCTCGTCGCCTGGAACAGCACGTCCAGCTGGTTGCCGTAGATCTTGACCTTCTGCGCGTTGAACGTGGTCAGCAGGCCCGTGTTCAGGTTGAAGGACTGGACCAGCAGGTCGCGGTAGTCGTAATAGAAGAACTCGTCGTTTACCTGCAGGCGGTCGTCGAGGAAGCGGCTCTTGATGCCGATCGTGTAGGCGGTCAGGTCCGCCGGGTCCACCAGGTTGTCCTGCTCCGCGGTGCCGGGGAACAGGTTGTAGGTGCCCGGCTGATAGCCGGTCTGGACGGTTGCATAAGCCATGGACCGGGCGCCGAGGTCCGCCTCGAGCCCGAGCTTCCAGTCGAAGTTGTCGTAGTCCTCGCTGGCCTCGTACGACTCGCCGAAGGCCGTCTGGCCCTTGCCCTCGATGTCGTCCTGGCTGTAGCGCCCGCCGAACGTGAGCCGCAGCGTGTCGGTCAGGCCGTAGGTGGCCTGACCGAAGCCCGCAAGGCCTTCGCGCCGGTTGTGGGAGATCTGCGCGAGCGGAAAGCCGCCGACGATGAAGTCGCCGTCGTTGCTGACGCGGTAGTAATAGAGCCCCGCCAGCCATTGCCAGCGTCCACCGGCATCGCTCGCGAGCCGCAGCTCCTGCGTCACCTGGTTGTAGTGCGCCGAGAGGAAGGCCGGGATGTCCTCGAGCCAGTAGTCCGCGGCCCAGTCGAGGTAGAAGTAACCGGGGATGTAGGTGAGCGTCATATCGCCGAGATCCCAGTTCACCTCGGCCCCGGTGACGAGATTCTCGTAGTCCTGGCCCGAGGCCGTCGGTGCCTCCGGCGAGATGATGTCGTTCCAGGGATCGTCGTGGTCGAAGGCCATCGGATCGCCATCGAAGTTCCCGTCGTTGTAGCCGCGGCGCACCAGGTTCGGCGACTTCCCGTCCTTCTTCGCCCCGTGCACCCAGAAGTACAGTTCCAGGTCGTCCCGCGGCTGGTACAGCGCCGACAGCCTTCCGGCGTAATCGTCCTTCGAGTCCGCTCCGGTGCGCAGGTAACCGTCGTGGTCGATGTAGTCGAACGCGGCACGCAGCGCGAGGTCATCGGTGACCGGCAGGTTCTGCGCCAGCGTGCCGTGCAGCAGCGAGTAGTTGCCGGCCTCGAGTACGCCCTCGGTCTCGAGTTGCCGGGTCGGGCGCTTGAAGCTCACGTTGACCGCGCCACCGAGCGCGCTGCGCCCGTACAGCGTGCCCTGCGGACCGGGCAGCACCTCGAGCCGCGCGATGTCGAAGAAGCCGACGCTGGTGCCTTCGCGGGGAATGTAGACGCCGTTGAAATTGAACGCCGTCGGCGGCTCGATGTTCGGCAGGTCCAGCGTGGAGCCGACGCCGCGCATGTAGATCTCGGTCGAGGCGTTCTCGGCCTGGAAGCGCACCGAGGGCACGAGGTTCTGTGCGGCCCGGATGTCGTGCACGCCGGCTGCAACCAGTATGTCACCCTGGATTGCGGTCACCGCGGAAGCCGACTTCTGCAGGTCCTCGGTGATCTTCTGCGCCGTCACGGTAATGACTTCCAGCGCCGCGCCTTCACTGGCTTCCCGGGACGGCTGCCTGGATGCGGGGTCGGTCTGAGCAGCGGCGTTCGCGCCCAGTGTCGCTGCGACCACGCCGGCCAGGAGGAAAGAACAGGTCCTGCTGTTGCTCATGTCGTCTCGCAGCAATTCCAGGGCGCGCAAGGCCGTGCCGTTACTGTGTCGAATCGGAAACGACCGGATGGTGACCCGGCCGGGCGCGAATGCTGCCAGCGCCCGGGGCCGGCGTGCAATCGGTGTTGACCACGGCGCGACTGCAATTCCGTCGGTTTCAACCTTCTCCGCGCCGCGGCTTCAGGCGTATCGGCCCGGCCAGTTCCGGGTGACGGGCGTGCTTGTCGGCGTAGAACTCCCGGAACAGCGCAAGGTCTTTCTGCTGGTCGCCGCTCATCCGTACATAGGTGTCCACGCCCACCGTCCGCGTGGAGTAGTCGATGTAGCCGAGCGCCACGGGCAGGTTCCCGGCCAGTGCAAGATGATAGAAGCCGGATTTCCAGTGGTCGGTGTAGCCGCGCGTGCCTTCCACAGGGATCGCGAGCCACATCCACGAGCGCTTGCGGAACTCCTCCATCAGCCGCTCGATGATGCCCTGGGGCTGCCGTCGGTCCACCGGGATGCCCCCGATGCGCTTCATCCATGCGCCGACCGGACCCTTGAACAGCGTGTGCTTCGCGAGCCAGTGCGCATTCATGGCCGTGCCGAACCGGAACAGCACGCCGTAGAGGAAGTCCCAGTTCGAGGTATGTGGATAGACGACGACCAGGCCTTTCGGGCCCGGAGGGGCCGCGGACGATGCACGCCAGCCCAGCATCTGCAGGGCACGAAGCGAAGCTCGCTGGCCGACCGAGCTCTCGCCGAACAGGTACACCGAATCGCCCAAGTCATCCCCCGCGCAGTCCGCGATGACCCCTTGCAACCCGGCTGCCTGGGGCGGGGACGGTGACATCCCCCCGCGCTTTCTACCACGACGGCTGGCTCGGGTCCCCTCGTTATCGTCTGGATCCCTTTGAAATCTGCGCGGTCCAGCCCGGCTTCTGCTAGAGTGCGCAGCAGTTTGCCGCCGCGCAGTCCGGTCTGCGCCCGAGGTTCTACGGCGTCCCCCGATCTGTGGGGACCCTCGCGGCCCCTCCTGCAGACTGATCGTCGTCTGCATTTCGCGTCTTCGATCCCGATACACGAACGAGTCGCTTCGTCCGGTTCCCGTTTGCGCGGGAGAAGCGCGATGGACCTTGAATCTATGTCTTTCGATACGCTCGGCCTCTCGGCCGAACTCCTGCGCGCGGTGCAGGAACAGGGCTATACCCAGCCCACCCCGATCCAGGCCCGCGGCATCCCCTCGGTACTCGAGGGCCGCGACCTGCTGGCCGCTGCCCAGACGGGCACCGGCAAGACGGCGGCCTTTGCGCTGCCGTTGCTGCAGAAGATGGCCGACGAGCACCCGAACCCGCGCGGTTCGCGTGCACCGAGGACGCTGGTGCTCGTGCCCACCCGCGAGCTGGCCGCCCAGGTCGGTGAATCCTTCCAGTTCTACGGCCGTCACCTGCAGCAGCGCACCATGCTGATCTTCGGCGGCGTGAGCGCGAGGCCGCAGGTGGATGCGCTGCGCCAGGGCGTCGACATCGTCGTCGCCACGCCTGGACGCCTGCTCGACCATGCGAACGAACGCGCGATCGACCTGACGAAAATCCGCTACCTCGTGCTCGACGAGGCGGACCGGATGCTCGACATGGGCTTCATCCGGGACATCCGCCGGGTGCTCGGGATGCTGCCGAAGAACCGCCAGAACCTGTTGTTCTCCGCGACGTTCTCCGACGAGATCCGCGCGCTGGCCAACGGGCTGTTGCGTAACCCGCTGACGGTCGAGGTCTCGCCGCGCAACACTCCGGCGGAACTCGTCGAGCACCGCGTTCACATGGTGACGCAGGGCGAGAAGCGAGCCGTGCTGAGCCACCTGCTGCGCGAAGGCACGACGCCGCAGACGCTGGTGTTCACGCGGACCAAGCACGGTGCCAACCGGCTGGCCGAGCAGCTCGAGCGCGACGGCCTCCAGTGCGCCGCGATCCACGGCAACAAGTCGCAGAGCGCGCGCACGCGGGCGCTCGCGGACTTCAAGGCCTACAAGGTGCAGGTGCTGGTCGCGACTGACATCGCGGCACGCGGTCTCGACATCAGCGAGCTGCCGCAGGTCGTGAACTACGAGCTGCCGCACGTGCCCGAGGACTACGTGCACCGGATCGGTCGCACGGGCCGCGCCGGCAGCGCCGGGCAGGCGCTGTCGCTGGTCTCGGACGACGAGCACGATCGCCTGCGCGCGATCGAGCGCGTGCTGGGCCGGAAGATCCAGGTGCTGCCGTTCGACCGCTCGGCAATCCGGGTCGTCGCGCCGGAGCCGGCGCGAGCCAGCCGGCCGGCCGCACATCACGCGCAGCCGCGTCCGGCCTTGCGTGCCCACCAGCCCCAGCGTCGACGGGCCGGTGCAAATGGCTCCGGTCGCAGCTTCGGCGGCGGGCGCGGCGGCCAGCGCTAGCGCGAGATGCCCGGCGTCTTGACGATGCATCGCGGCGGAAGCGAAAGTGCATGCCGCCACGACTCGTCGTCAATCCAGCTCGCTTGACGGAGCCGAATGTCCATTCACGTCGCGCTGACTCACGAGACCCGCTATCGCTACGAGCGGCCTGCGACGCTCGGACCGCAGGTGATCCGCCTCAGGCCGGCGCCGCATTCGCGCAGCCGGATCCTGAGTTATTCGCTGCGGATCGAGCCCGCCGGGCATTTCCTGAACTGGCAGCAGGATCCACTCGGCAACTATCTCGCCCGGATCGTGATACCGGAGAAGACCAGGGAATTCCGCCTGCAGGTGGACCTCGTCGCCGAGATGGCGGTCTTCAACCCGTTCGATTTCTTCCTCGAGCCCGAGGCGGAGCAGTATCCGTTCGTCTACGAGCCCCGGATCGCCAAGGAACTCGAGCCCTATCTCGAGCTCGAGCCCGCAGGTCCGCTGCTCGAGCAGTGGGTCGCGGCGGTGCCTTCTGGCCCGGTCGCGACGGTCGAGTTCCTGGTCGAGCTGAACCGCCGGCTGCACCAGGACGTCGAGTACGTGATCCGGATGGAGCCGGGCGTGCAGAGCTGCGAGCAGACGCTGCAGCTGCGCAAGGGCTCGTGCCGCGATTCGGCGTGGCTGCTGGTCCAGGTGCTGCGGCGCCTCGGGCTGGCCGCGCGCTTCGTCTCCGGCTACCTGATCCAGCTGAAACCGGACGTCGAAGCGCTGGACGGGCCTTCGGGCACCGACAAGGACTTCACCGACCTGCACGCCTGGACCGAGGTTTACCTGCCCGGCGCCGGCTGGGTGGGCCTCGACCCGACCTCCGGGCTGCTGACCGGTGAAGGGCACATCCCACTCGCCTGCGCGCCTCATTTCAGCGGCGCGGCGCCGATCTCCGGCACTGCGGACTCGGCAGGGGTCGATTTCTCTTTCACGATGCACATCGAGCGCATCGTCGAGACGCCGCGTGTCACGCGCCCCTATTCACCCGAGCAGTGGTCGGCGATCGACGCACTCGGGCACGCGGTGGATCAGAAGCTCCACGAGGGTGACGTGAGGTTGACGATGGGTGGCGAGCCCACGTTCGTGTCGATCGACGACGTCGATGCAGCCGAGTGGAATACGGCGGCGCTCGGGACCCACAAGCGGGCGCTCGCCGCGAAGTTGATCGAGCGGCTGCGCGACCGGTTTGCACCCGGTGGGCTGCTGCATTTCGGGCAAGGCAAGTGGTATCCGGGCGAATCGCTGCCGCGCTGGGCGTTCGCGCTCTACTGGCGCGGGGACGGGCAGCCGTTGTGGCGGGACGCGAGCCTGATCGCCCAGCAGGACGCCGCGGGCAATGCGACGCTCGAGGACGCGAAGGCCTTCACCGAAGCGCTGGCCGAGTCGCTCGGCGTCGAGCAGGACCGCGTGACGGCCGCGTTCGAGGACCCGGTACCCTACCTCACCCGCGAGCAGCGACTGCCGGAGAACGTCGATCCGCTCGACTCGCGGCTCGAGGACCCGGAAGAGCGGGCGCGGCTCGCCCGGGTCTTCGAGCGTGGGCTGGCCGAGCCGGTGGGCTACGTGCTGCCGCTGCAGCGCTGGAATGCGCCGCACAAGCGGTCCTGGTACAGCGAGCGCTGGACCACGCGCCGGGGCCGGCTGTTCCTGGTGCCGGGCGACTCGCCGATCGGCTTCCGGCTGCCGCTCGAGGCGCTGCCGCACGTGCCGAAGGAGAGCTATCCGTATTTCACGCCCTCGGATCCGTTCGCGCCTCGGGAGCCGCTGCCACAGCAGCAGGCTGCCGAGGACGAGCAACTCGCGATCCCGGGCCAGGCCGCGCCCGGAGCCGATCCGCAGCGGGTCATGGAACAGGGCCGTGCAAGTGCCGACGGGATCGTCCGCACTGCGCTTGCGGTCGAGCCACGCGACGGTCGCATTTGCGTCTTCCTGCCGCCGACCGAGTCGGCCAACGACTACGTCGAGTTGATCGGCTGCGTCGAGCAGACGGCGGCGCGTCTCGAACTGCCGGTGCACGTCGAAGGCTACACGCCGCCGGCCGACGAGCGGCTCAACGTGATCAAGGTCACGCCGGACCCGGGCGTGATCGAGGTCAACGTGCATCCAGCCCACGACTGGCAGGAGCTGGTGGGCATCACGACGACGCTGTACGAGGAGGCCCGGCTCAGCCGCCTCGACGCGCAGAAGTTCATGCTCGACGGCCGCCACACCGGCACCGGCGGCGGCAACCACGTCGTTGTAGGCGGCGCGACACCGGCCGACAGCCCGTTCCTGCGTCGTCCCGACCTGCTGCGCAGCCTGATCGGCTACTGGCAGAACCATCCGTCGCTTTCGTTCCTGTTCTCCGGGCTCTTCATCGGTCCCACGAGCCAGGCGCCACGCATCGACGAGGCGCGGCTCGACCAGCTCTACGAGCTCGAGATCGCGTTCCGGCAGATGGAGCGCCCCCCGGACGGTACGCCGGTGCCGCCGTGGCTCGTCGACCGGCTGCTGCGCAACATCCTGATCGACGTGAGCGGCAATACGCACCGCACCGAGATCTGCATCGACAAGCTCTACTCGCCGGACGGACCCACCGGCCGCCTCGGCCTCGTCGAGTTCCGTGCCTTCGAGATGCCCCCGCACGCCCAGATGAGCCTGACGCAGCAGCTGCTGCTGCGCGCACTGATCGCGCGGTTCTGGCGGGAACCGTACACGCAGCCGCTGGTCCGCTGGGGCACGTCGCTGCATGATCGCTTCATGCTGCCGCACTTCGTCTGGCAGGACTTCCTGGACGTGCTGCGGGACATGCGCGAGGCCGGCTTCGCGCTGCAGGACGAATGGTTCGCGCCGCACTTCGAGTTCCGCTTTCCGCGCTACGGCGAGGTCGAGCGCGGCGGCGTGCATCTCGAGCTTCGGCAGGCGCTCGAGCCCTGGCACGTGCTCGGGGAGGAGGGCGCCGTCGGCGGCACGGCCCGTTACGTGGACTCGTCGCTCGAGCGGCTGCAGGTCCGCGTGCTGGGCCTCACGCAGTCGCGGCACGTGGTCGCATGCAACGGGCGACAGGTCCCGCTGCGCTCGACCGGGGCCATAGACGAGGCCGTGGCCGGCGTGCGCTTCCGCGCCTGGCAGCCAGCACGCTGCCTGCACCCGACGATTCCGGTTCATGCGCCGCTCGTGATCGAAGTCCTCGATCGCTGGTCCGGTCGCTCGCTCGGCGGGTGCACCTACCACGTCGCGCATCCGGGCGGCCGCAACTTCGAGACCTTCCCGGTGAATTCCTACGAGGCGGAGAGCCGGCGCCTTGCGCGCTTCTCGGAACTCGGTCATTCGCCGGGACCGGTCGAGGTGCCTGCGCAGGAGATGAACCCGGACTTTCCGCTTACGCTGGACCTGCGCAAATAGACATGGACTGGACGTCCTCAATTTGCTGCAATCCCCGGCAGTTTCAGCCCCGTGGCGGGGTCTAGCCGCCGCGATCATCCAGGAATCATCCATGACTCGTTCCCCAGGTTTTCCAGGTTCCAGGCTCGTCGCATTGATGGCGACGGCGCTGCTGGCGTCTGGTTGTGCGGTCCCGTCGAAAATCGATTCGTCCGGCATGACCTTCTCCACGGACCCTCTGCTCGGCAAGATCGTGTGGACCGACCTCGTCACCGAGGATCTCGCGGCGGCCCGGCGCTTCTATGGGGAATTGCTCGGCTGGACCTTCGAGGAGACGAGGGGGCCCGCGGGCCAGGAATATGTGATTGCGCGATCCGGCGGCACCTACGTCGCAGGTCTCGTGCCAGTGACCAGGCGTGCCGACGGGGTGCGACTGTCGCGGTGGCTGCCCTATGTGTCAGTGGCCGACGTCGATGCCGCGATCGCGCAGGCCAGTGCGGCAGGTGCCAGGATCGCGGTCGCGGCGCGTGAGGTCGGGATCGGCCGCGTGGCCGTGATCATCGACCCCGAGGGCGCGGTCATCGGGCTTGCACGCAGCAGCATCGGAGATCCCGACGACGCTACGACTGCTCCTCGCCCGGGGCGCAGGGTGTGGACGGAGTTGCTGTCGAACGACCCGGGCGCGGCATCGCGGTTCTATGGTTCGGTCGTCGGGTTCCAGGTGAGCACACTGCCGCGTCGCGGGGGTGAATACACGATGCTGTCGCACGCGGGCGTGGAGCGCGCAGGCATCCTCCGCAATCCGACCGCGGATTGGTCCCCGGTATGGCTCACGAGTTTCGGAGTCGCTGATCCGGCTGCGGCCGCTGCGCGCGCCGAGGCGTTGGGCGGCAAGGTGCTGCTGCGTCCCACGCCGGAGGTTCGCGAGGGCACGATGGCGATCGTCGCCGATCCTTCCGGCGCGCTCGTGGTCCTGCAGCAGGTCAAGAGCTGAATCGAATCGAGGTACTGAGATGCGCAAGAACATTCGTCGCGGAGTCTTTCTCGCAGTGTTCGCCGCGACGCTGTCGCTGGCCGGTTGCTCCGGCAACGTCGGTGTCGGAGTGAACGTCGGCATTCCGATCGGCAATCACGGTCACATCAGTGTCGGTACCAGTACCGGGAGATGGTATTGACGCGGCAGCCTCGCCCCGCAGCCGGTGCCTCTTCACGCGCCGGGCGATTTGCCGAGCCTCGGGATCCCGCCTAAAATCAGCGCCCGTTGCGGGTGTAGTTCAATGGTAGAACTGCAGCTTCCCAAGCTGCTAACGTGGGTTCGATTCCCATCACCCGCTCCACCGAGATTCAATGACTTGGAAGGGCCCCTCGGGGCCCTTCGTCGTTCATGGCGATCTTGCCGGCTTGTAATCGTTCGATTGCAACTCCTGCGTGTACGTCATCAAGACCTTGCCCGAGTTCGATGTCTGGCTGAAAGGTCTAGGCGACAAGACAGCCCAGCGTCGCTTCGTCGCGCGTCTGCGCTGCACTCGGCGTGCGGCTGGTCGCTGAACCCGTATCCTGAGTCAATCCGGATCGTCGGGCGGTCGCGATTGTCAAAGCGGTCATTTACATCGACCTGCTCGACGAGCTCAACTTCGCCCGCAATGAGGTGGCGCGCAGGTATCTCTACGCCGGAATGCCGCGGGAGCAGGTCGTGCAGTGGCTGATGGAATTCGGACTCGAAACCCGGGCGACGGCCTCGCAGCGCCTCGACTTCATTGACGCCCAGCGCGCCTATGTAATCAACTACAACTACGGCAAGCAGCTGGTCCGCGACTGCGTGTTGAGCCGGGCACGCCCCGGGTCCGACGATGCGTGGAAGGTCTTTTACGAAGTGCTCACCACGCCGCTGATGCCCGCGGATCTGGCGGCGGAGAGCAGTCGGTAGGACTGCCGTGCCGGCTGGCCCCGTCTCCTGCCTTTCGTGTCGTCTTGCAAGGAGGTCGAGTGATGATTCACCCTGGCAGGCTTCTTGCCGCCCCTGGCCCTGATGGCGCTGGCGGCCTGCGCGTCAGGGCCGCGCCCTTCGGCGGAAGCGGATCGCGTTGATGGAGGTTCGATGAAGGACTACAGGCTCGCGGGTGGCTGGTCGCGACAGGAAGAACCGAGCGAGGATGCGCGAGCGGCGCTGGACTGGGTTCTGGGCCAGATGAACACGGCTGCCGGGCTGCGCCGCATTCGCGAGGTGCGTACCCAGGTCGTTGCGGGACTCAATTACGCCATCGAGTTCGAGCTCGACAACGGCGAAGTCTGGCACACCATCGTCTTCCGCGATCTCGACGGAAAATATCACCTGACCCAGCAGGCGCAGCTCGGGGCGCTGCCGGACCCGTACCAGAGGCGCGACTGAAAAGTGCCGCCTCATGCACACGACAACCTCGTTGGGTTGATTGAAGGGGAAGATACATGGTTCATCTGACGAGAACTCTGGCATCTCTTGGCTCGCTCGCGGCCCTGATCCTGGCCGCAACAGCGGGCCTTGCTGGCACCGCCGTTGCCGCCGTGGTCGGGCTGCCCAACCCGGCCGCCGTCTTCTGCGTCGAGAAGGGAGGTCAATACCAGATCGAGAGCAGCACGACCGGCGCGCGGTCGGTCTGTCGCTTTCCGGACGGTCGCGTGGTCGATGCCTGGGAGTTTTTCCGTCAGAACCAGGGGGTGACCAGCTCCAACCCATCCCCTGGGACCAAGGCTGAACGCATCTGGACCGGCGGAACCATCCTGACCATGGACGACAACGCCATGCGCGCCGAGGCAGTCGCCGAGGCAGGCGGCCGCATCCTGGCCGTCGGCTCGCGCGAGGAGGTCATGAAGACGCGTGGCCCGAAGACCCAGGTCATCGACCTGAAGGGCCGCACGCTGGTGCCGGGCTTCGTCGATGCGCACGGCCACATGATGATGGGAGGCCTGCAGGCGCTTTCCGCCAACCTGCTCGCCCCGCCTGATGGCGAGGTGAAGGACATTGCCTCGCTGCAGGAGACGCTCCGCAGCTGGGCCAAGGCCAATGCCGATAGCGTTGCCAAGGTCAACCTGATCATCGGTTTCGGCTACGACCCGGCAACGCTCAAGGAGCAGCGGCACCCGACGCGCGAGGACCTCGATGTGGTCTCGAAGGACGTGCCGGTCGCCATCGTTCACCAGTCCGGGCACCTGAGCGCGGTCAACTCCAAGGCGCTGGAAGTAGCCGGCGTGACGGCAGCCAGCAAGGATCCGCCCGGCGGGGTGATTCGCCGTCGCGAGGGTAGCCAGGAGCCCGATGGCGTGCTCGAGGAAAATGCCTCGAGCGCCGTGCTCTTGAAGCTGCTCGCGAATCTGGGCCCCGACGGATTGAAGACCTTTGCGCGCGAAGGCGCGAAGCTGTGGGCCAGCTTCGGCTACACGACAGCGGAGGAGGGCCGCGCCAGCCCGGGCGTCACAAGGGTGCTGCAGCAGGTTGCAGCCGAGGGCGGCATTCCGGTCGATGTCATGGTCTATCCGGACATGCTCATCGACCGCGACTTCATCAAGGCCAACCAGAGCAGGACCTATGTGAACCGCATCCGCGTGGCCGGAGCAAAGCTGTCGCTCGATGGCTCCCCGCAAGGGTTCACCGCGTGGCGCGACCGGCCCTATTACAAGCCGGTCGGCAATTACCCGCCTGGCTACTCGGGCTACCCAGCCGTCACGGCCGAGCAGGCCTTCGACTCGATCCTCTGGGCCGCCGAGAACGGCGTGCAGGTCCTGGCGCACGCCAATGGCGAACGCGCGTCGGACCTGCTGATTGCCGCACACCGTGCTGCGCAGGCACGTTTCCCGGATGCCCAGAAGCTGCGCCCCGTTCTGATCCATGGCCAGTTCCTGCGGGAAGACCAGCTGGAGAACTTCCGGCAGCTGGGCGTCATTCCCTCGTTCTTTCCGATGCACACCTTTTATTGGGGAGATTGGCACCTCGACCACACCGCAGGCCCGGTGGATGGCATGAACATCTCGCCGACCGGTTGGGCGATGAAGCGCAACATGATCTTCACATCTCACCACGACGCGCCAGTGGCCTTCCCCAACTCGATGCGCGTGCTGGACGCGACCGTCACCCGCCGCGCCCGCGGCTCGGGACGCATCGTCGGGCCCGAGCATCGGGTCGATCCGATCACCGGGCTCAAGGCGCTGACCATCTGGTCCGCCTATGCACATCATGAGGAAGCGACGAAGGGCAGTCTCGAGCCCGGCAAGCTCGCCGACTTTGCCATCCTGTCCGCGGATCCCACGGCGGTCGCGCCCACCAGCATCGCCGACATCAAAGTGGTCGAGACGGTGAAAGAAGGCAAGACCATCTTCCGCCTCGACGCAGCCAAGGCGAAGCGTGCCTCGGCCGCGGCACCGAACGTCACGGCCATGTTTGTGTCCATGGAGGGTGCGGACGGCCATGATCATGGCGCTGGGGACACGTGCCCGTCCGAGGCGATGCTGAAAGTCGCTGACGTGATGGCTTCAGGCGCGGGCATCCGCTGACGGTGATATCCGATCGTGCGCCGCATCGCAGGTTTCTCGATGCGGCGCACGATGATGTGCCATTGCTCGTCGCACCGTCACACGTCGATCACACGCCGGAGCGTTGCTCTGCGCAAGTGATTGACTGAGTGAGCGAAGCTGGACGACTCACGTGGGTTCGATTCCCATCACCCGCTCCATCCTGGCCCGTGATTCCGCTGCGGACTGATGGAGACTCGCCCATCTGGGGCCGCCTGCGGTACTTGACGGTGCTTCGAGCGTACGCAAATCGGATAGCGGGCGGCCCCTTCGTGCGATAGCTTTCCGCGCCGGCACAGCGACTTGCCCCGCGAGCGCCGCCGGCGTCGCTTGCAGCATGCATCCCATCCTGACCCGCAACCGAGAATGACCATGTTGAGCACATTCTGCCGTGCCCTTTCCTTCCCGTTCGCCGTCGTGCTGTCTACGGTCCTGATCTCCTCGGCGCAGGCCGAAGGCAACATCCGGACCCAGCGGGTCGAGTTCGCCAAGGGTGCAACCAGCGCGACCGTCGAGGGGACGATCAAGGGCTACGAAACCGTCGACTACCTGCTTCGCGCGTCGCAGGGCCAGTACATGAACGCCAGCATGGCAACCGACAATTCCGCCAGTTATTTCAATATCCTGGCGCCCGGCGAGACCGAGGTCGCCTTCTTCAACGGCTCGACGAGCGGGAACCAGTTCGAGGGCGAGTTGCCCGCAACCGGTGACTACCGGATCCGCGTGTACATGATGCGCAGCGCCGCGCGCCGCAATGAAGTGGCCAACTACCGCCTCGAGATGATCGTGACGGGCGCCGCCCATGGCGCGACCCACGCTGCGGGCAGCACCGACGCGCTGGTGCCCGGTACCAGCTACCACGCGACGGCGCAGATCCCGTGCGTCGCTGAACCCGGCAAGCCGATGAGCCGGTGTGAGGCCGGCGTCAAGCGCTCGCCCGGCGGCGGTTCCGTGCACGTCACCACGCCTGACGGCGGCAGCCGCGTGATCACCTTCCGCGATGGCAAGGTGTTCTCCACCGACGCCGAGTCACCGTTCAAGGTCGAGCGACGCGACGACTGGTCCATCGTGCGGATCGGTACGGTCGAGGTTTACGAGATTCCGGATGCGTTCGTGTTCGGGGGGTGATCGCACGAGCGGCCGCGCGGAGCGTCACGCCCGCGTCGGGGCGCCGGTCGGCTGAGGATTCGTTGGGTCCTGTTCCGCATCGTTCTGCAGTTCAACAATTGTTTTGGAGATTCCATGAGAAAGGCAGCATTCCTGTCGGCATCCCTCGCAGCACTGGCGCTGAGCGCCGGGCTTTCACCCGCTTACGCCGACTCCAGCGAGGCTATGTGCCAGGTCCGCAAGGATGGCCAGACCAAGCACGGCCAGTCGGGGCCCTGCACCTTCTCGCAGCGTCAGGGCTACATCGATCTCGACCTGCGTAACGGCGAGACCTACAGCCTGAGCCCGGGCAACCAGCCGAACCACTTCAAGGACCAGAGGGGCAACAAGGTCGTACGTACGCAGGCCGGCGGCGACACTCAGGAGTTCAAGTGGGAGGGCGGCAAGAAGGTGACCGTGACCTTCGGGGCATCGTCGTCATCGTCCCCGTCGGGCGGCAGTGTGACCGAGACGCCGGCCGACCTGCAGGATCTCGTGAATGGCCGCCGGGTCGGCGGCGAGGTCGACGACGAACTGATCAGGCGCGGCTGGAAGCAGGGGAAGAACGAAGTCCAGGGGGACGAGGTCTACTCGTACTGGGGCAAGGGTTCCCGCTGCGTCGTAGTTCACTTCAACGCCAGCCGCCACGTCTCGTCAGTCGCCAACGCCTTCGAGAGCAGTTGCCGATAACGCGTCTCGTGGGTAACGGTTTGCATGCGTCGGCCGGGTTCCTGCCCGGCGTCGACCCGCTGCGGCCGTGACGGTGCGCTCCGGCGGGCGGTCGGCGGTCGTCGCCGTACTGCTCGCCGGCGTCGCCTTCGCGTGGCCCACCTATGTCCGCTGTTTCGGCCTGCACCCTGGGCCAATGGCGGCAGCCCGGGTCGTCCTGATCAGAGCAAGCCGGTTTGGCGGACTGCCCGCAGCGCTGCAATCCGCGCAAAGTTCTCATCTGCGCCGCAGCAACGCATACGCGAATGACTGCGGAACTCCGCCCGGGGTCAGGTGACGCTCGCGGCGTTCGTCCACGAGCTCGAAAGCCTGCCCCAGCATCGCGGCGATGTCCCGCGCGGAGCGCCTCGCGACCGGCAGTCCGCTGCAGCGCTCGGGACCATCGGGTGCGAATCCAGCGATGACCGCGTGCCCTGCAGTGCGTACCGCTGCGGCGGCCTGTTGAGCGTAACGGGCGACATCTGAGGCGTCGGTGAGAAAGTGCGAGACGGCCCGGTCGTGCCAGAGGTCGAAACCGCCGGCCGGCAGCGCGGCCGAGAGCAGGTCGGCGGTCAGCCAGGTGACCCCACTTGCGCGCTCGGCGAGGCGCTGCCGGGCGACGGCCAGCGCCTCCGCGGATATGTCCAGTACGGTGATGTCACGAAGTCCGCGTACGAGCAGGTCATCGACCAGCGTCGAGGCGCCGGCACCTACGTCGAGCAGGCGCGATTCGGGCGAGAGGCCCGCCAGCTCGAGCAGCTCGAGCGAGGTATCGAGCTGCGGCCGATACCAGCTGACAGTCTCTGCGTCCTTGGTCTGGTAGACCCGCTGCCAGTGCGTCTGGCGATCGGTACTGCCTGCGCTCATTCCTCAAGATCTCCGTCGTGTTGCCTCAGGCGCCGAGGTGTGCGACGACGCGCCGCTGGTGGGGCCGCTCTCGATGCTCGAACAGATAGATCCCCTGCCAGGTGCCCAGCGCCGGCCTGCCTGAGATCACCGGGATCGACAGCGACACCGGCGTGAGCGCGGCCTTTATGTGGGCCGGCATGTCGTCCGGCCCCTCGGTGGTGTGCGCGAGCCAGTGCATCGACGGATCGTCCGAGGACGGGACCAGCCGGCGGAAGAACTCATCGAGGTCGCGCTGCACATCGGGATCGGCGTTCTCCTGTATGCAGAGCGAGCAGGACGTGTGCTGCACGAACAGCGTCAGCAGGCCCTGCTCGCGTCCGCTCTCGCGAACGAAACGGATCACGTCGTCCGTGAACTCGTGCAGCCCTGCGCCGCGTGTGCGGATCGTGAAAGTCGTCTGCATCGGGAACTCCTGGGCCGGCCTCAGAGGATACCCGCTCGGTCCGGCCAGGCCACCGGCGCTGCCCGTGTTCGCCCCCCAGGCTCGCGGGGGTTCATTTTCTCGCGGATGAGTGCTAGAAGAAGGGCTTCATTGCGCGGTTGGCGCAGTGGCGCAGAACAAACTCGGAGCAGGGGAGATTCAATGGGTACTTATTGCTCGCGGTCGCGTGGGTTCTCGCAGCGCACGTTCCGTTACTTCGTCGCCCCGTTGGCGGCAACGCTTTTTCTCGCGGCCTGTTCCAACGACAGCGATGACGGGCCCGGCAAGCCGCCGCCACCGGTTACGCTCCCGCCGCCCAGCAAGATCACCGCACCGGCCACGGGACCGGTCGCCACGATCCGGCGCACGACGAACGGCGTGCCACACATCAAGGCGGACAACCTCGAGTCGGTGGCCTTCGGCACCGGCTACGCCCAGGCGCAGGACAACGTCTGCCTGCTGGCGGATGCCTTCGTGCGGGCCCGCAGCGAGCGGTCGCGGTATTTCGGCGTCGGCCCCGGAAACATCCACCTGATCAACGATTTCACCTACAAGGCGCAGCACATCCAGAGCGAAGCCGCGGCCGAGTACGCAGCGATGAGCGAGGAAAGCCGCGCGCTGATACGTGGCTTTGCGGCCGGCTACAACAAGTACGTGCGCGATACGAGCCCGGCCGATTTCCCGGCCGAGTGTCGCAACCAGCCCTGGGTATTCCAGATCACGATCGAGGACCTGGTGGCTCACATGCGCATCGTCGCGCAGTATGCGAGCGGTGCCTTGTGGACCACCGGCGCGATGTTCGTCGCGGTTCCGCCGGGCGTGGACCCGGCGCCGCGTCCGCCGGGTTCGTCGGCAGCGAACAAGGGCAAGGCGAAGCCGTTCGCGGACCTCGCCGAGTCCGCGCGCCGCATGGCCTCCGCCCGCACCGATTTCACCGACATCGGTCTCGCGAGCAATGCCTGGGGCATCGGCTCGGAGCTGAGCGAGAACGGCCGCGGCGTGCTGCTTGGCAATCCGCACTTCCCGTACACCGGCACTCGGCGTTTCTACGAAAGCCAGGTCACGGTGCCGGACTACATCAACTTCCACGGTGCGGGGCTGCTCGGCTCGCCCACACCCCAGATCGGCTTCAACGAGCATCTCGGCTGGTCGCACACGGTGACCACGAGTCGGCGGTTCACGCTGTATGAGCTCACTCTGAAGCCTGGCGACAACCTCACCTACATCAAGGACGGCGAGGAGCGACCGATCACGACCGAGACCTTCGAGGTCTGGGCCGACGTGGGCCTGCCCGTCCCGGTTCCGCTGACCAAGACGTTCTACTATTCCGAATACGGCCCGATGCTCGCGGCCGACCTCGTCACCGGTGGCGGCCTGCCGGCCTGGGGCGCAGCCGGCACGGCCTACGCGTACCGCGATGCGAACGCGAGCGCGACGCGGCTGCTCGATACCTGGCTGCAGATGGCGCGGGCCACGAATCTCGAGGAGTTCAAGGACGTCTTCCGCGATTGCGGCAGCACGCTGTGGGTCAACTCGACCTACGCGGACGACCAGGGCAACGCGTACTACATCGACAGCTCCTCGGTACCGAACCTCTCGGCCGAGGCGATTGCGGTGGTTCAGGCCAAGATCGCGGGATCTCCCGCCTACGCGGGGCTCTTCAACGCCGGCCTGACGCTGCTCGACGGCTCGACCTCGCGTGACGACTGGGTCGAAGGCAGTTGCGATGGCCGTGTGCCGTTCGAGAAAAAGCCCCAGCTCGTGCGTTCGGATTTCGTACAGAACTCGAACGACAGCTACTGGGCGACCAATCCCGCGGCGCCGCTCGAGGGGTATTCGCCGCTGTTCGGGGCGGAACGGTATCCGCAGGGACCGCGGACACGGATCGGTACGTTCATGCTGCAGAACCCTTCGGACCCGGGATTCGCGGCGATGGCGCCCGCCGGGCAGGACGGCAAGTTCGGCGCGGAGGACATCGCCCGCGTGCTGCACATCAACCGCACCTGGTACGCCGAGGAATTCCTGACCGAGTTGCGCGCCCGCTGCGACGCGATCGGGGCTGACGAGGTCAACCTGCCGTCGGGCGGAACTCGCCAGGTGGACGGTGCCTGCGCGGTGCTGAAGGACTGGGACGGCGTGTACGACCTCGACAGCGTCGGCGCGCACGTGTTCCGGGTGTTCATCAACGATTACCGCAGCAAGTTCGGGACGGACCTCACGCAGCCGTTCGATCCTGCGGACCCGGTGGGCACGCCATCTACTCCGAGGCCGGCCGATCCCGCCAACCTTGCGAACGACCCGATGCTGGTCTCGCTCGCGGCCGGTCTCGAGCGACTCGACGAGGCGGCGATTTCCTACGACGCAACGCTCGGTAGCGTCCAGTACGCCCAGCCCTCCGGCGGCGTGCCGCCCGGCGGGCAGCCCGTCGTCCTCGGGCCGTCCTTCCCCTGGCACGGCGGCAACGGCTCGCTGGATGGCGCATTCAACGCGATCTCCACCGTCGGCTCGGACGTGCAGGAGGACACGCGGTTGCCGCGCATCAATCCGCCCACGATCCCGTCGACCGCAGGGCTGTCGGCGAATCCGGGAGAGGGCTGGATCATCGCCTACGGCACCAGCTGGCACTTCGGACTCGAGTTCAACGAGGACGGGCCGCGCGCGCTCGGCCTGATCAGCTATTCGCAGTCCGCGGACGCCGACTCGCCGTTCTTCAACGACCAGATGCAGCGCTACTCCGAGAAGAACATGCGCGCGATCCCGTTCACCGAGAGCGAGATTGCCGCGGCCTTGCTGCCGGGAGGGGTCGTCACGATCCGCGACAACTGAGTTCAGGGCCGCGGCTGCAGGGAGGGCCCCTCGCACGACATGAACGACGAGGGATGGCGCAAGGAGATCGAGGAAATCCGCCGCAGGCGAACGCTTGCGGCGGAAATGGGCGGCGCGGACCGGGTGGCTCGCCAGCGCTCACGTGGCAAGCTGACGGTGCGCGAGCGCATCGCCGCGCTGCTCGATGAGGGATCGTTCCGCGAGTGGGGCAGCCTGGCCGGCGAGGGGCGCTACGACCCGGCCGGTGAGCTGACCGGGTTTCGTGCGTCCAGCTGCATCGGTGGTCGAGGCCGCATCGACGGACGTTCCGTCGTCGTCAGTGCGGACGATTTCACGGTCCGAGGCGGGTCTTCCGAGAGCTATCACCACGAGAAGAACGCGCAGCTGGAGCGGATGGCCGCCGAATACGGGCTGCCGCTGGTGCGACTGCTCGACGGCACCGGTGGCGGCGGCTCGGTCGCCGACATCGAGAAGCTCGGCGCGACCTATGTGCCCTACGTGCCGGGCTTCGAGCAGGTGGTAGCGAACCTCGGTGCGGTCCCGGTCGTCTCACTGGGCCTCGGACCGATCGCCGGCCTCGGTGCCGCGCGCCTGGTCGCGAGCCACTATTCGATCATGGTGCGCGGCCTGAGCCAGATGTTCACGGCCGGCCCGCCTGTCGTGGAGGCCGCCGGCGAGAAGGTGACGGCGGACGAGCTCGGCGGTGCAGAGCTGCATGCATCGGACCGGCAGCGTCGATGACGTCGTCGGCACCGAGCAGGAGGCTTTCCAACGTGCCCGCCGGTTCCTGGGGTACCTGCCATCCCGTGCGGGCAACGCTCCGCTTCGAGTTGCCTGCGAGGACCCGCCGGACCGGTCCGAGGATTGGCTGGACGCGGCGATACCTCGCGACCGGCGCTGGCCCTACGAGATCCGCCCGATCCTCGAGGCCGTGCTCGATCGCGGCAGCTTCTTCGAGATCGGCAAGGCCTGGGGCCGTTCGATCGTGACCGGACTCGCGCGGCTCGACGGCTGGCCGGTGGCGGTTCTCGCGAGCGATCCGGGCCAGATGGGCGGTACCTGGACCGCGGCCGCGTCGCGCAAGATGACCCGGCTCGTGGAACTCGCGGAGACGTTCCGGCTGCCGGTCGTACACTTCGTCGACGTCGGCGGCTTCACGATCGGCTCGCAGGCCGAGAAGGCCGGGACGATTCGTGATGGCACCAGGGCGATCGCGACGATCTACCAGTCCACCGTGCCGTGGTGCGCGGTGATCCTGCGCCGCGCTTTCGGCGTCGCCGGCGCAGGCATGTTGAATCACACGCGTTTTCGCTACCGCATCGCCTGGCCGAGCGGCGACTGGGGTTCGCTGCCCCCGGAGGGCGGCATCGAGGCTGCTTTCAAGGCACAGATTGCGGCCGCCGCGGACCCGGAGGCGGCGAAGCGCGAGATCCGTGCGCGGCTGGACCGCCTGCGCTCGCCGTTCCGGTCAGCGGAGCGCTTCCTCGTCGAGGAGATCGTGCCGCCTTCTGAAACCCGCCGCTGGTTGTGCGAGTTCGCGGAGCTCGCGGCCGGCTCGCCGACGGCTCCTTCAGCCGGCTTTCAGTACCGTCCCTGAGCCCGCTGCTCGTCTCGACTTCCCGCAACAGTTGCATGAATGCAAGCGCGGCGGGGGAGGGCGTCCGGTCCACGAGGCGGACGATGCCATATGCGGTCGTGATGTCGCGGGCGTCGAAGTCCAGGGTCGTGAGCCTGCCGTACCTGACGTCCTCCGCGATCTGCGTGAGCGCGGCGAAACCCACTCCGTCGCTGCGCCTGACGATTTCCCTGGCGCCGGCGAATGAAGTCGTCGTGATCCGTGGCAGCAGGTCGCCGGTGCGAGGATCGGCACGTGCCACATCGCTGCCGTAGCTCAGAAAGGCGCTGAGCCGCGGCGGGATACGGACGCCTACCAATGGGTGGGCCAGGATTTCCGCGAGCTTGAGATTGCGACGCCCGGCAAGCGGATGTCCAGGCCGGCAGAAGGCGACGCCCGTGTGCACCGGCAGCAACTCGATCGTCAGCCTTGGCTCCGCGGCCATCACCGAGGTCTCGGCCACGGCGATGTCGATCTGGCCGGCCAGCAGTTTCGGCATGAATTCACGCCACTGTCCCTCGATGATTTCGATGCGCACTGCCGGGTGCTTCGCGGACAGTCGTGCCGCCGCTTCGAGCACGCTGATCTCCAGCGGATAGGGGCCGGTGCCACCGACAGCTCCCCGGAGCGCAGGCCACCGAGGTCCTGCAGTTCCTCGCGCAGCTGCTTCGCCACCGCGAGCAGATTCGCCGCGTGCGCCAGGAACACGCGGCCCTCGGCGGTGGGTTCCACGCGCCGCCGCGAGCGGTCGAAGAGCCGGACGCCGAGATTCGCTTCCAGTGCTGCGATGCTGCGGCTGAATGTCGGTTGCGTGACCCCGACGGCCGCCGCGGCCCGGCGTCTGCCAGTCAATGCGCAAGAGCCCGCATCAACATGCGCCTAACGTATCAAAGATGAGACCCATTGCATTTGAAATCAACTACCGGTTGCCGCACCCTCAACCACCCCGTGCAAGCAGACGATGCGAGGCGCAGCGCGATGGACTTCCTGGGCAGAGCGACGGACATCCTGAGGATCGCGATCGCGACGGCCGGCCTGGCGGCCAGCGGGGCTGCGGTGGCGGCCGGCGGCACTAGCGCGCCGAGCGACCCGGGCGCGACCGACGGAAGGCACTTCCACCCGAAGGGAAAGCCGCCCTCGAAGTTCACGGTCGAGCTGCGGGACGGCCAGCGCGCGACGCTGCCGTTCCAGGACGAACGCGACTTCGAGGAGGCGAAGCGCGGCTTCATCGCGGCACCGCCGTACAGGCAGATCATGGCCGAGGCCGGCAACATCGCCTGGGACATGGGGAGCTACGACTGGCTGCTCGCAGGGCCAGGACTTCGACAGCATCCACCCCTCTCTGCAGCGCATCGCCGTCCTGAACATGGCCTACGGCCTGTACGAGGTGGTGCCGGGCAGGATCTACCAGGTTCGCGGTTTCGACCTGGCGAACATCAGCTTCATCAGGGGCGATACCGGCTGGATCGTCTTCGACGTGCTGACTGCCAAAGAGACCGCCGCTGCTGCGCTGAAACTCGTGAACGAGACGCTGGGCGAGCGCCCGGTCGTGGCCGTCGTCTATTCACATTCCCACGCCGACCATTTCGGCGGCGTGCGTGGGATCGTCGACGAGGCCGACGTGCGCAGCGGAAAGGTCCCGATCATCGCGCCGGTCGGCTTCATGGAGCACGCCGTCGCCGAGAACGTGTACGCCGGCACGGCGATGACCCGGCGCCTTTTCTTTCAGTACGGCGTGCTGCTGCCGCGCAGTCCCTACGGTCACGCGGACCAGTCCATCGGCAAGAACGTGGCGGCGGGTAACCTCGGACTCATCCCGCCCACCCGGATCATCGAGAAGGACTTCGAGCAGCTGACGATCGACGGCGTCGTGATGGAGTTCCAGAACACGCCTGGCACCGAGGCGCCCGCCGAGATGAACACCTGGTTCCCGCAGTTCAAGGCGTTCTGGGCAGCGGAGAACATCACGGGCACGATTCACAACATCTACACGCTGCGTGGCGCGCTGGTGCGGGACGCGCTCGAGTGGTCGAAGCAGATCAACGTCGCGCTGTACCGTTACGGCCGGCAGGCGGAGGTGATGTTCAGCTCGCACAGCTGGCCGCGCTGGGGTAACGGCCGCGTTCAGGAAGTGATGCGCGCGCAGCGGGACACGTATGCGCACCTCAACAACCACGTGCTGCACCTGGCGAACCAGGGAGTGACCATCAACGAGGTCCACAACGTCTACCGGCTTCCGAAGAGCCTGCAGTCGCAGTGGGCGGCGCGTAGCTACCACGGCTCGGAGCAGCACAACAGCCGGGCGGTCATCAATCGCTACCTGGGCTACTGGGATGCGAATCCAGCGACGTTGATCCCGCTCTCGCCGAGCGACTCGGCACCGCTGTACGTGGAGATGATGGGTGGCCCGGAGAAGATAGTCGCGAAGGGCCAGGAACTCTATGACGCCGGTAAGTACCGCCACGCGCAGGAAATCCTGAACAAGCTCGTGTACGCCGAGCCGGGCAACCAGCAGGCCAAGGACCTGCTGGCCGACGTCTTCGAGCAGATCGGCTACCAGCAGGAGAGCCCGAGCGTCCGCAACAGCTTCCTGGCGGGCGCCCTCGAGCTCCGCTCGGGCATGCCGGGCGGCGTGCCGCCGCAGTCGATGGGTCCGGACCTGCTGCGTGCGGTCACGACTGGGATGTGGCTCGACTACCTCGCCGTCCGGCTCGACAGCGAGAAAGCCGAGGGCAGGCACTTCGTGATGAACTTCGTCACGCCCGACAGCGGCGAGCGGTACGTAGTCGAGCTCAGCAATGGTGTGCTCACCAGTGTGCAGGGCTTCGAGGCGCCGGACGCCGACCTGACCGTCACGATCAACCGCTCGGACCTCGAGGCGGTGCTGATGGGCCAGGCCACTTTCCGCGAGCAATTCCTCGGAGGCAGGGCGACTATCGTCGGTGACCGGCAGCCATTCGTCGACCTGATGGGCATGCTCACGGACTTCAGCCCGGCATGGGAGATCCTCCCGGGCACGGCGCGAAGCGGAGCGAACTGACGTGGCTGGCGTGACGTTCGACTATGACTGGCTGGTGGTCGGGTCGGGGTTCGGCGGCAGCGTCTCTGCGCTGCGACTCGCCGAGAAGGGATACCGGGTCGGGGTCCTCGAGCAGGGCAGGCGTTTCCGCGACGAGGACTACGCCGAGACCACCTGGCAGCTTCGCAAGTGGCTGTGGGCGCCTTTCTTCGGCCTGCGCGGAATCTTCCAGCTGACGCCGTTCAAGGACGTGTTCATCGCCAGCGGCGCGGCCGTCGGCGGTGGCAGCACCGTGTACGCCAACACGCTCTACCGCGCCAGCCCGCAGTTCTTCACCAATCCGCAGTGGCGGGACATCAAGGACTGGGCCGCCGCACTGCGGCCGCACTACGACGAGGCCGAGCGCATGCTCGGCGTTCAGCAGGTGCCGCGCGAGAGCGACGGGCAGAAGCTGCTGCGCGAGGTCGGCCGCGAGTTCGGCGTCGAGCAGACGTTCACGCGCACGCCAGTGGGCGTGTTCTTCGGCCATCCAGGCACGAAGGTGCCGGATCCTTACTTCAGCGGCGAGGGTCCCGATCGCACTGGCTGCACCTACTGCGGCGCGTGCATGGTCGGCTGCCGGGAAGGAGCGAAGAACACGCTGCTGAAGAACTACCTCTGGTTCGCCGAGAAGCGCGGCGCCGAAATCCTGCCTGAGCGCGAGGTGGTGGACATCCAGCCGCTCGGTTCCGAGGATGGCAGCGACGGTTACCTGGTGACGACGCAGCACCCCGGCGCCTGGTTTCGCAAGCGGACGAGAACCTTCACCGCGCGCGGCATCGTCATGTCGGCCGGCGCGCTCGGCACCAACCGGCTGCTCGCGAAGTGCAAGCTGGGCGGATCGCTGCCGCGGATCAGCGACCGGCTCGGTCAGCTGGTGCGGACGAACAGCGAGTCCATCCTCGCGGTCACGCTCCCGGAGGGTCTGGCCCGGCCCTGGAACGACGTCGCGATCAGCTCGAGCATTCACCCGGAGCCCGATACGCACATCGAGTTCGTCACCTACGGCAAGCATGGCGACACGATGGCGCTGCTGTACACGCTGCTGACCGGGAAGGGCACCCGCCTGACCCGGCCCCTGATGTGGCTCGGCAACATCCTCCGGCATCCGCTGACGTTCCTGAAGACGCTCTGGCCGGTCGGCTGGGCGCGTCGCACGGTGATCTTCCTGGTCATGCAGACCCTCGACAATGCGATATCGTTCCGCGCGAAGCGGGGCCTGTTCGGGGGAGTCTCGCTCACCACCGAGCAGGACCCGGAGAAACCCAACCCGACCTTCATCGAGGCCGGCAACCGGGCCGCTGAGTGGCTCGCCGCACACACGGGCGGCTATGCGCAGAGCATGGTGCTCGAGGCCTGGGCCAACATCCCGACGACCGCGCACATCCTCGGCGGCGTCGTCATCGGCAAGGATGCGGCCAGCGGAGTGGTCGATTCACGGAGTCGGCTGTTCGGCTACCAGGACTTCCTGGTCTGCGACGGCTCGACGGTGCCGGCCAATCCGGGCGTCAATCCCTCGCTGACGATCACCGCGATGTCCGAGCATGCGATGAGCCAGGTCCCCGCCGCCACGGCGGCCTTAAGCCCGCCTTAAGGAGCAGAAGTCAACCTCGACTGGTGCCGGTGCGTTGTCCCAGATGGACAGGGCTCGGCAACAGCACGAGGAGGACACATGAAGCAGCAGGTTCAGTGGTTGGGCGCAGCGCTCGCGAGCGGGTTGCTCGCACTCACCCCGGCATCGGTCATCGCACAGAACCGCGGCCAGGGGCAGGGCCAGGGCCAAGGTCAGGCACAGGGCCAGGGTCAGGGCCGGGGCCAGCAGCAGGCCACCCAACAGCAATCTGCCCAGCAGCGCCAGATGGAGCGCACCGCCGACCAGCAGCGCACGAAGGAGCAGTCCCGCGATCGCGTGCACCAGCCCAGCGCCGCGGAGGCGAAGGGGCAGGCGATCTACGGCGGCAACCTGATGAGCAAGGAGGAGCAGAAGCGCTACCGGGAGGAGCTCCGGTCGAAGAGCACGGAGCAGCAGCGCAACGAGTACATCTCGCGGCATCGCGAGCAGATGGAGGCCCGCTCGAGGCAACGCAACGTCCCGATCGAGGTCACGAGCGAATGAACGGCTGAGTTCGCGGGGTGGTCTCGCGGCCGCGCGTGGCGGGAATCTCTCGGCAGAGCAATCGTGACTTCCCACGATGCGATGTCTGTGCGGTCCGTATGGTTGCCCCGCTGAGCGAGCGGCAGACTCGAACGGTCGCGGAATCAGCTCGAGGAATCGCAGTCGTGCACAGAGCATTGCTTCTCGGCGCCGCGTCGCTCTGGGCGTGCTGCGGCCTCGCCAGCGAAGGCCTGATCGCGATCACGCCCGATCAGCAGCAGGCCCTCGGCATCGAGGTTGCGGACGTCGCGTCCGTGGCAGAGGCGCCGGTAGCCGTCCTGCCGGCGATTGTGCAACTGCCGGGCGACACGACGCGCGCGGTCGTCGTGCCGTTCGGCGGCACGGTCGTTCGCCTGCTGGTGCAGGAAGGCCAGGCGGTCGAACCCGGGCAGCCGCTGCTGCAATTGCGCAGCCGGGACTTTCTGGAAGTCGAGGCCGCGCGGGAGTCCGCCGCCGCGCAGATCCGTGCACTTGAAACCCGTGTCGCGCGCGAGCGCGCGCTGGTCGCCGAGGGCATCTCGCCGCAGCGACGGCTGCAGGAATCGGAAGCCGAGCTTCGTGCCGCGCAGGTCCGGCAATCGAGCCTCGGTGCGCTTTTTTCGGCGACCCGGGCGGTCAAGGGAACTGCAGGTGAATACCTGCTGCTCTCGCCGGCCGGCGGCACTGTCATCGAATCCGGGCTGATGCCGGGCCATCGGGTGGAGGAGGACAGCGTCGGGTTCTTCATTGTCGATGGCGACAAGGTCTGGCTCGAGGCGCAGCTGCCGGAACTGCTTATCGAGCGGATTTCGGTCGGTTCGCGCGCCGAGGCGGGCAGTCCGTCCCGGGTAGGCACCGTGCTCGGCGTCGGTCGCAGCGTCGAGCCAGGCACGCGAAGCGCGACTCTGCGTGCCGAGTTGCCGGCCGGTCCCGGCCTGCGGCCCGGTCAGGCAGTCGAACTCACGGTATTCGAGACAGTCCCGGCGGGCATGGTCGTGGTTCCCTCGAGTGCCGTCACGCGGCTGTCGGGGCGGGAGGTCGTGTTCCTGGCGCGGGACGGTGAGTTTTTTCCCGTCGAAGTCGAAGCAGGGCTTCGCACCGCCGCAGGACTTGCCGTTCGGGGGCCTGGTCTGGCAGGCGGACGCGTCGCCGTCGCAGGAGTGAGCGCTCTGAAGGCCATCGCGCAGGGAGAGTGAGGCGTGCTGGAGCGCTCAGTCGAATTCGCCCTCTCCCAGCGCCTGCTGGTCCTGCTGCTGGTGATATTGATCGCGGTCGGTGGCCTGCAGGCGTATCGCAATCTGCCGATCGATGCCTTTCCGGACATCTCCCCGACCCAGGTCAAGCTGATCCTGAAGGCGCCGGGCATGACGCCTGAGGAGGTCGAATCGAGGGTGATCGTGCCGCTCGAGTACGAGCTGCTCGGGATACCGCGTCAGACCGTGCTGAGGTCCGCGGCCAAGTACGCAATCGCAGACGTCACGATCGACTTCGAGGAAGGCACAGACATCTACTGGGCGCGACAGCAGGTCGCCGAGCGCTTCGGCAACGTTTCCGGTGAGCTGCCCGCCGGAGTGACCGGCGGGCTCGCGCCGATCGCGACGCCCCTGTCGGATGTCTTCATGTTCACGATCGACGGCGGGGATCTCACGCTGGATGAGCGACGGACGCTGCTCGACTGGGTGATCCGGCCAGCGCTGAGAACTCTGCCCGGCGTGGCCGATGTGAACGCGCTCGGAGGACTGGTGCGCACGTACGAGATCGTTCCCGACCGTGCAGCAATGGCCGCCACCGGGGTCACGATCGCGGATCTCGAGCAGGCACTCGCGCGGAACAACAGCAACGACGGTGCAGGACGCCTCGAGGTGGGCGAGGAAGCCCTGGTCTTGCGGGCGGTCGGCGCCGTGCAGGACCTCGAGGACCTTGCAGCCACGGTCGTTAGTCAGTCACCCGCAGGAGTCGTGCGCGTCGGCGACATCGCGCAACTGCGGCACGGAACACTGACGCGGTACGGGGCCGTCACGAAGGACGGAGTCGGTGAAGCCGTCGAGGGCCTGGTCGTCGGTTTGCGGGGCGCCGATTCGAGCGACGTCGTGGCACGGGTGAAGGACAAGCTCGCTGAGCTCGAGCCGAGTCTCCCGGCCGGCGTCGTGATCGATGTGTTCTACGACCGCAGCGACCTGGTGCAGCGTGCGGTCGGCACCGTTTCTCGGGCGCTGATCGAAGCCGCGATCCTGGTGCTGATCCTGCTGCTCGTGTTCCTCGGGGACGTTCGTGCCGCATTCGTCGTGGCGCTGACGCTGCCGCTGGCGGCACTGGTCACGTTCATGCTGATGCGCGCGACCGGAGTCTCGGCCAACCTGATGAGCCTGGGAGGCCTCGCAATCGCCATCGGCATGCTTGTGGACGCCTCGGTCGTCGTCGTCGAGAACACAGTGAGCCGGCTTCAGACTGCCCACGTGGATCGGGTGCCGCGCCTGCACGTTGTCTACCGCTCCGTGGCCGAGGTGGCGCGGCCGGTCACGGCAGGCATCCTGATCATCTGCCTGGTGTTCCTGCCACTGCTGACACTGCAGGGGCTCGAGGGCAAGCTGTTCTCGCCTGTTGCGCTGACGATCATCTACGCGCTGAGCGCCTCGCTGCTGCTCGCGCTGACCGTGATCCCGGTCATCGCCTCGTTCGTGCTGAAGGCCGGGGGCCACGGGGAGCCCTGGCTGATGCGCAAGCTGATGCCGGCCTACTCATCTGCGCTCGACTGGGTGCTCGCACACCCCCGTGCCGTGGTCGGCGGGGCCCTGCTCGCCATCGGGATCGCCAGCGCCGCGTACGTCGCCACCGGGAAGACGTTCATGCCGACAATGGACGAGGGCGCTGTGCTGCTGCAGACCGAGAAGTTGCCTTCCATCAACCTGCAGCAGAGCGCTGCCGCCGACCTGCGGCTCGAGAAGGCGCTGATCGAGCAGGTGCCCGAGATTGCCCACGCGATCGCCCGGCTCGGCTCTGACGAGCTCGGTTTCGACCCGATGGGACTCAACCAGACGGACATGTTCCTGGTGCTGAAACCGAAGGACGAATGGGAGGTGCCCGACAAGGATGCGCTGATCGAGCGGATACGCGGCGTGCTGGAGAACTTTCCGGGGCTCGACCATGCGTTTACGCAACCCATCGAGATGCGGGTGTCGGAGATGCTGACTGGTGCACGCGGCGACCTCGCCGTGAAGATCTTCGGCCCCGACCTCGCGACGCTCGGCGATCTCGCTGTTCGGGTCGAGAACGTGCTGCGGGACATCGACGGCGCCGAGGACGTCTATACGCTGACCAACTCGGGCGTGCAGTACCTCGAGCTGGAAATCGACCGGCTGGCCGCCGGCCGTGCCGGCTTCGACGTGGCGACGCTGCAGGCCGAGCTTCGGGCGCAGGTGGAGGGGACGCCGGTCGGTACCGTGCTCGAGGGTGGTCGCCGTGTTCCGGTCGTGCTGCGCGGCGAAGAGCGCCTGCGTTCGATGCCGGAGCGATTCGCGGAGCTGCGCATCTCGGCCCCCGCCGGCGGTACCGTGCGAGTCGCCGACGTCGCAGTTCCCAGCCTGGTCGAAGGGCCGGTCAAGGTCGATCGCGAAAACGCCTCGCGCTTTTCGCTGGTGCAGGCCAATGTCGGCGGGCGTGACCTGGTGGGTTACGTGAAGGAGGCGCAGGCCAGGGTTGCCGATGCCGTCCAGCTGCCGCCGGGATACCGGATCGCCTGGGGGGGGCAGTTCGAGAACCAGCAGCGCGCCGCCGCACGGCTCGCGCTGGTCGTGCCGCTCGCACTCGGATTGATTTTCCTGGTGCTGTTCAGCACTTTCGGCAGCCTTCGCCAGGCGCTGTTGGTGCTGGCCAACGTTCCTTTCGCGCTGGTCGGCGGCATCCTGAGCCTGTTCGTCATGCGCGAATATCTCTCGGTGCCTGCCTCGGTCGGTTTCATCGCGTTGCTCGGCATCGCGGTCCTGAATGCACTCGTCATGGTCAGCTACTTCAACCAGTTGTCCGAGAGCGGCATGCCGATAGCCGAGGTCGTCCGGGAGGGCGCCCGGCGCAGGCTGCGCCCGGTGCTGATGACCGCCAGCATCACCGCCCTCGGCCTCGTGCCGCTGCTGTTCGCTACCGGCCCAGGATCAGAGATCCAGCGCCCGCTGGCGATCGTGGTCGTGGGCGGCCTCGTGAGCTCGACGCTGTTGACGCTGCTGATGCTGCCACTGATGTACCTGCGTTTCGGCGTCGAGCCTGCGGCCGGGAGGGTGGTTGCATGACGGGAGCCCACAGCAAGCTGACCGTTGCTTTCCCGCCGGACCTGGAAGAGGAGCTGGTTGAGTTGCTGCTCGACATGCCGCAGGACATCGGTGGGTTCACGGTGATGTCTGCCGAAGGCCACGGCCAGGGTTTCGCCCGGGCCTCTACCCGAGAGAAAGTCCGTGGGCGGGTCGGGCGTCGCCTGCTGATAATGATCCTCGACCCGCAACGCCTGCCGGCGGTGCTCGAACGCCTGCGGCAGGACGTGAAGAACCCGGCCGTTGCGTACTGGGTGGAGCCGGTGTCCGAATTCGGGAGGCTCGCGTGAGGGCTGCCCCGGTGTTGATCGCGGCGTTGATGCTGGCAGCACCGTCGGCCGGCCGCGCTGAGGCGGCGGCACCGCTTCCCGGCCAGGACGCGGCACGCGTCGCCATCGACGAGCGGCCCGCGGTCCGCGAGGCGCTCGCGATGCAGGGCGCGGCAGAAGCACGCGCTCGCGCGCTGCAGGTCGGCCCGCACGAGTTCGCGCTGGGCGGCGTGTGGCAGGAGCGCGATGTCGACGGCGAAGGGAGCTTCAATGAATGGGAGGCGAGCGTAACGCGCGGGGTCCGCTGGCCGGGCAAGGCGCGCGTAGACCGGAGCCTCGGGGAGATCGAACTGGAGCGCGCCGAGAATTCGCTCGCAGACGCCCGGCACGCCGAGGCCAGGGCCCTGCTGGCCGAGTGGTTCGGCTGGCTGCGCGCCGAGACCGTGACCCGCCACGACCGGGAACTCGCGGACTCGCTGGCGCGGGTTGCCAGCGCGGTGCGCCTGCAGAGCGAGCGTGGGGAAGCTTCGACGATGCAGCTGGAACTGGCGAGCGCGGAGGCCGAGCGATCGGCTGCGGCGGCCGGCCGTAGCGCGATCGCCGCGCGGCAGTCGCGTCGAAGCCTCGCAATCGCCTACCCGGCGCTCGATCTTCCCGAGCACCCGCCGGACGCGCCGGCGCCTGCAGCGCCCGGTCGCCCCTGGGAGGAGTGGCCCGCGCTGATAATCGCGCGCAGCCACGAACTGCGACTCGCGGAACTGGCGGAGCAGGGAGCGCAACTGCGGGCCGACCGTCTCTCGAGCGACAGATGGCCCGACCCTACCGTGGGCATCCGGGTGCTCGACGAGCGTGGTGGTGCCGAGGAAGCGGTCGGCGTGGTGCTTCACGTGCCGCTGCCGGGACGCTACCGCTCGGCGCTGGCGGCGGAGGGCAGGCGCGAGGCCGAAGCCGCGACCGCCCGGCTGGAGCTCGCGAAGCGCGAGCTCAGCACGATCGCGGAGATGGACGTCGAGGACGCGCGGGCCGCACTTGCTGCCTGGGCACCGCTTGAAAAGGCTGCTCTATACGCCTCCCGTCACTTGCAGCGCGCGGAACGTGCCTACGAGCTGGGCGAGACCGGCCTGACCGAGCTGCTGTTGTCCGTGATCGGCTCGCTCGATACGGTGCACGAGGAGCGCATGGCCCGCCTCGACGCTCACGAATCAATTGCGAAGCTGCGCATAGACGCCCATGAACTCTGGGCCCCTCCCGATACAGACCACGACCGGCACTGATCCGTAGCCCGCCCTGTCGACGGCGGCGCAACTGCGGCGACTGCGTATGCATCGGTCGCCGTGCTTGGTCATGATTGACCCGGCAGGCCGCCCCAAAGGGCGGATTGACGCAACGAGGAACACCCCATGAACGCGAGGCCAGGATCTCAATTTTCGGTTCGCAGGCTGCTGTCGCGGCAAGTCCGATCTTCGTCGGTCCGTGCTGCCATTCCACTGCTGGCACTGTTGGGAGCCGTGGCGGCTGTCGCGGCCGAGCCGCCTCTGATGTCGGGCGAGTGGGGGGTCGCAGCCTGCTCGGCCTGGAATGCCGATCCCGTGTTGACCGGGGACCTGGTCGAAAGTGGCTGGATCGAGAACGACAAGGGACGCGGCTACAAGATCATGCAGGTGTACCGCGAGGACTGCGACCAGAAACCGACGGTCGAATTGCGGGTCGCGCTCGAGGACGGCAAGGCGCAGTGCGTCTACGGCGGTCCGGTGCAGGCGGAGCCGCTCGACAGCGGCGCCGACTACGTCATGCACGCGACGACGAAGCACTGGCGGGAGATGGGCGCCGGCGAATACGGCCCGATGAAGGGCATGATGTTCGGACGGCTCTCGTTCAGCGGGCCTTACGGCGAGGCCATGGGCAACATGGGGCCGTTCACGAATTTCCTGCTGCTGGTCGGAAAGGTGCCGGGCGGCGACGCCTGCCCCTAGGCATCAGCGCGCGTCAGCCGGGCCGGCCGCGCACCTCGACCGGCAGCGCCGCGATCTGTTCGAAGCGCCGCTGGCGGCGGAAGATCGGCCACCAGTCGTACAGGAATATCTGCACCGGGCGCCAGAGCGCGACCCAGCCGATGATCTGCAGGCCCTCGGACAGCATCTCGTTGTCCGCGACGAAGCGGCGCAGCCAGAGGCAGGTGAACAGGAATCCGAGACCGATCGCCAGGCTGGCAAGACCACGCCGGACCAGGCGCCGAAGCTCGAGTTGAGCCTGTTCTGCCCGGTAGTCGAAATAGCGCTTGACCGCGGCCGGCAGGCTTTGCGCTTCGCTCGATTCAGCCTCCGTGTCCGCCAGGTGGATGACGATCTTCGGCTGTCTCTCCAGGCCGAGGTCCCGGAAGCCCTCGATCACGTAATCCTCGACGGCGGGGTCGAGGTCCTTGTCGCGAAACGGGGCCGGATCGAGCCTGTGGAAGAGCTTCCTGAGCTCACCTGGCCGCAGCTCGATGAGCCAGTGTCCGTTCTCGCGACGGTAGCCCGATCGATCGCGGGGACTGCCAGGGCCCATGCGCGCAGTATAGTGTCTGGCGGATGGTCCCCGGACCGTGGGGTTGCGCCCGAAGCGGAGTGCCGAAGATGAATGCGATGGACCTGGAAGTGCTGCGAACGGCCCGGACCTGGCTCGAGGCCGGCCATCGGGCGACGCTCTGCACGGTGGTGAAGACCTGGGGTTCATCGCCGCGTCCGCCCGGATCGATGATGGTGCTGCGCGACGACGGGCAGGTTTCAGGTTCAGTGTCCGGAGGCTGCATCGAGGACGACCTGATCGATCGCCTGAGAAACGGGGACCCGGCGTTCGCGAAGCCCTCGCTGACCACCTACGGCGCCGATGCAGAGGAGGCCCAACGCTTCGGTCTGCCCTGCGGCGGAACGGTGCAGGTCGTGCTCGAGCCGCTTGGCCAGGCCGAGTGGCTGCCCGAGCTCGTCGCGGCGATCGAGTCCAGTCGCGGTATCGAGCGCAGGCTCGACCTGTCGACGGGCCGGGTGTCGCTTGCCGGGTCCGGAGGCGAGGACAGCGTGAGCTTCGACGGACAGCAACTGCGGCGCATTCACGCGCCACGGCCGCGCCTGGTGATCATCGGTGCGGGGCAGCTGTCGCGCTACCTGGCCGCGATGGCCGTGATGCTCGATTACTCGGTGATCGTCTGCGACCCGCGCAGCGAGTACCACGAGGGATGGCAGGCGATGGAGGGCGTGACCGTGTCGCGGCAGATGCCGGACGACCTCGTGCTGTCGCTCGGGCTCGACGAGCACAGCGCCGTGGTGGCGCTGACACACGATCCCAAGTTCGACGACCTGGCACTGATCGAGGCGCTGAGGACGCCGGCGTTCTACGTGGGCGCACTCGGGTCGAAGCGCAGCAACGATGCGCGGCGCGAGCGGCTGCTGGGGTTCGGGCTGACGACCGCGCAGCTGCAGCAGCTGCACGGACCGGTGGGCCTGAAGCTGGGGGCGAAGACGCCGCCCGAGATCGCGGTGGCCATCATCGCCGAGATGACGGCGCTGCGCCGCGGAGCCTGATAACCACTGTTCATTAGGCCCTCATCTTTGGTGCTTGGACCGCGGCGACGGCGTTGCTGCATGCTCTGCTCCGAGCCCGGCCCTCCGGGAAGAGCGCAGCCGAACAGTGAGCCAGACCGTTCAACAACTCGTGGACGCCGCGAAGGCCCGGATCCGGGAGATCGGGCCGCATGATCTCGCATCGCTGCTGCGCAGTGCGCCGGTGCCGGTCATCGACGTCCGCGAGCCGGATGAATTCGAGGACGGCCACCTCCCGGGGGCGGTCAACATTCCGCGGGGCCTGCTCGAGTTCGAGGTCGACGGCCATCCGGCCGTCGCTTATCACAGGGAAGAAGCGCTCTCGCACCGCGAGCGGCCGCTGCTGCTCTATTGCCTGAGCGGGGGCCGCTCGGCGCTCGCTGCCGAGGCACTGCAGCGCCTCGGCTTCGTGCTGCCGATGTCACTTGCGGGCGGATTCCTCGCCTGGGCCGACGCCGGCCAGCCGGTCGTTAGCCTCACCGGGGAGTGGCAGGCGAGTCACGGGACAGGTCCGTTGCCGGCGGCCCCACGGCACCTCGCGGCGGTATACGAAAAAATGCAGGGCCTGGCCCGGTCAGCCGGACGCTAGGCGGCGCTCTCGGCTTCGAGCAGGAAGAACTCGCGCCCCAGCGCGTCCGTCACCCCTGCAATGTCCACCTGGATCCCCTCCAGCGCCTCGTGCAGGCCACGGGCGATCAGGTCCTCGGCAGTTTCCTCGGCGAGGCTGGCGGTCAGCTTGCGCAGCAGGTTTGAGGCGGCCCGCTTGGACTGGTGACCGTACCTGAGCCTCAGTTCGTGCAGCGAGTTGTTCGCGGCCAGCACGCAGGCGGTGACCGAGCGCGGGAATCGCGGGTCCAGCACCAGGAACCCAACCACCATGCTCGGGGACATCTCCCGCGAGTGCATGCGCCGGAAGGCATGAAACCCCGCGGCGGAGCGCAGCAGCGTGTTCCACTGCGCCTCGTCGATCGGCGAGCCGACGCCGTGGTCTTTCGGCAGCAGCACTTCGTACTTGACGTCCACCAGGCGTGTCGTCTGGTCCGCGCGCTCGAGGGCCCGGCCGAGCTGGTGAAAGTACCAGGACTCGTCGTGATACAGCGTCTCGGCCGTGATGCCGCCGTGCGTCTGGCACGATACCTTGATGTAGTCGCAGAGCTGGCTCAGCTTCTCCACCTTGAGATCCGCACGGCGCAGCCGCTGCAGCCGGTTGTGGAAGCCGTTCAGCTGGACCCACATCTCGGTCGAGATCAGCGGCCGCAGCGCACGGGCATTCTCGCGCGCCATCGAGATGCAGCTGCGGACGGAACCCGGGTTGCCTTCGTCCAGCACGCAATAGTGAATGACTGACTCGGCGCCCGCGTCGCGGCCGGTTTCGCGGAACTGCTGCAGGTTGCCGAAGATCCGTAGCACGGCCTCCCAGTCGTGCCCGCCGCGTGCGTCGCGGCTGAAGCTCTCGTTGATGTCCAGGATGCGCGCGAGATTGTTGGCGCGCTCCACCTGGCGCGCCATCCAGAAGATCGACCAGGCCTGTCTTGCAAGAAGGTTATTCAAGGACCCAGGTATCCTTCGAGCCGCCGCCTTGTGACGAGTTCACGATCAGCGATCCCTTGCGCAACGCGACGCGGGTCAGTCCGCCCGGCAGCACCCAGGTGTCGCGGCCCGTCACGGCGAAGGGCCGCAGGTCTACGTGGCGGGCGTCGACGCCGTTGCGCGTGACGGTAGGGCAGACTGAAAGTTGCACGACCGGCTGGCTGATGTAGTTTCCCGGGTCGTCGCGCAGCCTGCGGCGGAACTCGCGGATCGCCTTGCGGCTCGCGAGCGGCCCGATGATGATTCCGTAGCCGCCGGATTCGCCGACCGGCTTCACGACCAGTTTCTCAAGGTTCGCGAGCGTGTACTCGAGGCCTTCCTTCTCCCGGCAGATGTGGGTCTCGACGTTCGGCAGGATCGCTTCCTCGTCGAGGTAGTAGCGGATGATGCGCGGCATGTAGGCATACACCGCTTTGTCGTCGGCGATGCCGGTGCCTACCGCGTTCGCGAGCACCACGTTGCCCTTGCGGTAGGCGCGGAACAGGCCGCGCACGCCGAGCAGGCTGGCCGGATTGAAGGCCTCGGGATCGAGGAAGTCGTCGTCGATGCGCCGGTAGATCACGTTGACCTGCTGCAGGCCGCCCGTGGTCTTCACGAACACCCGGTCGTCCTTGACGACGAGGTCACGGCCCTCGACCAGCGGCACGCCCATTTCCCGGGCGAGGAACACGTGCTCGAAATACGCGGAGTTGTAAACGCCGGGCGACAGCAGCACCACCGAGGGCTCCCGGCCGGAAGCGGCCGCGAGTTCGCTCAGCTGCGCGATCAGCCGCTGCCCGTAATTGGAGACCGAGCGCACGCCGATGTCGCGCAGCAGGTCCGGGAAGGCACGCTGCGTCAGGTGACGGTTCTCGACCACGTAGGAAACGCCCGACGGCGTGCGCGCATTGTCCTCCAGGACGAGAAAGCGTCCGTCACCGCCACGGACGATGTCCACTCCGCAGATGTTGACGTAACTGCCATAGGGGACCGCGAGTCCCTGCATCTGCGGCCGGTAATTCGCGTTGCCCAGTACCAGCTCGGCCGGCAGGATCCCGTCCTTCAGGATCTTCTGGTCGTGGTAGACGTCCTCGATGAAGCGGTTCAGCGCGGTCACGCGCTGCACCACGCCGCGCTCGATCGTGTCCCACTCGCGCGCCGAGAGCACTCGCGGGATGACGTCGAAGGGCAGGATGCGGTCTATCTGCTCGCGGCTCGTGTAGACGGTGAACGTCACGCCGAGATTGAACAGTTCGCGCTCCGCGGCCAGCGCGCGTCGCCGCAGTTCGGCCAGGCTGTAGCCGTCGAGCCGCTTGCGTATCTGCAGCGTGTGCGCGGCCTTGCGGCCTTCTCCGCCAGACAGTTCGCAGTAGTACCCGCCCGGGTCGTACTGCTGCAGCAGCCCTTCCGCCCTCCAGTCGGTCATCCGGGAACGTGCTCCCCGCCTGTGGCGTCCGGCACCGGCGTGACGTCCACGTTGACCTCGATCCGGTGCGCCCCTCCGCCGAAGATTACCCCATTGATCGGACTCACGTCCCCGTAGTCGCGGCCCCAGGCGAGCGTCACGTGCTCGTCGCCGACGATCGTGTCGTTGGTCGGGTCGAAGTCCACCCAGCCGGCCTCGCCGCACCAAACCGAAATCCAGGCGTGTGAAGCGTCTGCGCCGATCAGCTTCTGCTGGCCCGGCGGCGGTCGCGTCAGCAGGTAGCCGCTCACGTAGCGTGCCGGGACGCCGAGCGACCGCAGGCAGGCCAGCTCGAGGTGTGCGAAGTCCTGGCAGACGCCGCGGCCGAGCCGAACGACCTCGTCCACCGGCGTCGACACCGTCGTGGCGCTGCTGTCGTAGCGGAAGTCCTGGTGGATGCGCCGGGTCAGCTCCTGGGCAGCCTCGAGCACGTTGCGCCCCGGCGTGAACGAGCGGCCCGCATAGCCGGCGAGGTCGGCGCTCGCGAGCGTGTAAGGCGAGTCGAACGCATACTGCAGCGTGTCGATCGCTTCACGGCTGCCGGCACCTTCCAGTTGCCCGAACACGGTCTCCCAGGGCGGGGTACGCTCCGGCGAGCGGACGGGCGGGGCGTTCACCTCAACGCTCGAAAGCGCCTCGATCACGAGCTCGAGGTGTTGCTGCTGGATCGTCGCGTAGGTGACTGGATTGCCGAAGTAATCCGCGCCCTGCGATCCGACCGCGGCGGCAGGATGCAGCACGAGATCCGAGCCATGCAGCCGCTGCTGCGGGCACTGCCGCGGCATCAGCCGCAGGACGTGGTGCGAGATCGAGACCGGTTGCTCATACCGGTAGGTCGTGCGATGGCGGACGCAGTAGTGCACTTCGTCAGCCCTCCGAGGAACGGCGCGCAGCCAGCTGCCGTGCGTCGGCATGGCTGAAATAGGCACGCGTCAGGCCGTCCGAGAACTGTGGCAGGCCTGCTGCAACCTGGTCCAGCACGGCGCGCAGGCCCGGGCGATCACCCTGGCGGTCGCGCCGGCAGAGCGCGGCCATGTCCGCGCTGCGCAACGCCTCCAGCGCGTTGCTGGTGATCGCGAGCTCGATGCCGGGGCTCTCCGCGGCCGACTCCCGCGGCAGTTGTTCGACGTGCATGCCGAGTGCCGCCAGCTGGAACGCGACGGACCGGGGATTCGTCTCGTCGGCGAGCAGCAGGTCGAGCACGGGCGCCAGCTGTGGCGTCGAAAGATAACGTGAGCGGTAGGTCATGAAGCTGTCCGCGATCTCCAGCACCATGATCAGGCTGCCGTCGTCCTCCGGGGACTCCGCGCCGGCGAGCGGCACCAGCATCGACAGCGTCTGTATGCTCCGCTCGATGCGGCGGCCCATGTCGAGGAAGCGCCAGCCCAGCGCGCGCGTCGTGTTCTCCATGCACATGCCGCTGAATGCCGACAGCCGCTGCACGTCGGCCTGCAGCCTCGCGACCGTCGCCAGGACGTCGAAACGGTGCACTGGCGGCGCGGCGGCGGGGCGGTGGGCGAAGTCATCGGCCCGCAGCCCGCGCAGGATGTGCCAGGAGTCCGCCGAGAGGCGGTCGCGCGCAAGCACGACGGTACGACCAAGGTCGGACAACGTCTGTCGCAATCCATAAGAACGGTCTGGATCGAAAACGAGCTCCTCGATCTGGCGCTCGAGGTAGGCGTGCGGGCCCTGGTCCAGTTCCGCGGGCGTCGGCGGCGCGATCGCCGCGCGGTCCAGCAGCGGGTGCAGCACGTCGGCCATGGCCTCCAGGTCTTCCCGCGGACGCTCCTCGTCGGCGAGGCGTATCAGCGCGGCACGCGCCTGGCGCATGATGCCCTCGGCCCGCTCCGCATAGCGCGCGACCCAGAACAGGTTGTCGGCGGTCCGGCTCGGCAGTTCGCGGCCGCTCCGTCGCAGCCTGACGGCCGCGGCGGCCAGCGGACGGCGGGGCAGGGCGCGCTGCGGATGCCCGTCGGAGAGCACCCAGGTGTCCTTGCCGTCGCCCGAGTGCCGGAAGTCGAAGGCCTCGCCCGGATGCGGCGGGCAGAGGCGAGCGAGGCCGCCGGGCATCGCTACGTAGTCGTCGTCCACCGCGGCGAGGAATACCCGCAGCGCGTAGGGTACGGCCTCGAGCCCGGTCTCGCGCAGGACCGGCGCCGTGGCGAGCCGGATCGGCTCTCTGGCCAGCCAGGCGAACCCGCGCCGCTCGATCAGTTCACGCGATCCGCCCACCTGCCAGGTCCTGCCGGGTCCACGATCCCGGCTGCCGTCCGCCGTGACGCTGCTGAACAGGTCCCGTGTCTCGAGAGCGTCCAGGTTCGCGAGGACGTGCGTGCGAACCGCGGGCTCGCCGCACCACCACGAAGCAATCGAAGGCATCGCCAGCTCCGCCCCCAGCAGTTCCCTGCACAGGTCGGGCAGGAACGGCATCAGGCCTTCCGAGTCCACGAGCCCGCTGCCGAGTGCATTCGCGACGATGACGCCGCCGGTCCGCACCGCCTCCATCAGCCCAGGTACGCCGTCCGAGGAGCCTGCACGCAACTCGAGCGGATCGCAGTCAGAGGCGATCACGCGACGGACGATCACGTCCACGGGACGCAGCCCCTCGGCTGTCTTCAGGAAGACCCGGTTGTCTCGAACCGTGAGATCCGCGCCTTCCACCAGCGTGAACCCCTGGTAGCGGGACAGGTACGAATGCGCGAAATAGTCCGCGGAGCCCGGGCCCGGGGTCAGCACCACGATGCGGGGGTCGGGCTTCGCGGCCAGCGCGAGCAGGCCGTTGTTCACCTGCTGGAAGTGGCCGGCCAGCTGCTGGACACGGTTGGCGGTGAACTCGTCCGGCAGGCAGTTGCGCAGCGCGATCCGGTTCTCGAGCGCGTAGCCCCCGCCGACCGCCAGCTCGCATCGGTCGCGGAGCACGCACCAGCTGCCGTCGGCTCGCCGGCCGATGTCTGCCGCGTAGTAGTGCAGGCGGCGACCCCTGGGCGGCGCGATGCCGTGGCAGGGTCTCAGGAACTGGCGGCTGCCGAGAACCAGCGGGGCCGGCAGTCGTCCGCTGAGCATCAGTCTCTGCTCGCCGTAGCAGTCATCCAGTATCGCATCGAGCAGCCGGGCACGCTGCACGAGACCCTCGGCCATCACCCGCCATTCCTCGCCCGAGATCAGCAGCGGCATCGCGTCCAGCCGCCAGGGACGCTCTGCGGCAGGGCCTTCCGCGTAGATGTTATGCGTCAGGCCGTTCTCGTAGAGGATGCGCTCGACCCGCTGCCAGCGCGCATCCATCTCGCCGGGACTGAGCTTGCGCAGCGCCTCGACGAGCCTGCGCCAGTGCGGCCGGATCTGCCCCTGCGAGTCCTTCATCTCGTCGAAATGGCCGGGCAGAGCGCGATATCCGTCGAACAGCGACGCAAGCGTTGCTTCGGCCAGGATCGGGACCGGCTCGGTCAGGGAACTCAAGTACGAAAGCCTCGCTCGGCGTCTTTCGGGATACCGGCGGCATTATCGTCGTTCCCGGTGCCGTATTGCGACAGGCACCCGCGGGTTTGCTCGACGTCCCTCGCCACCATGGCGCCGGACTACAATGACGGCACAGGACTCGAAATCATCCGAGGGGGTTCCCGATGCGACAGCTGGTCGGCCAGGACGCCGCGTTTCTCCACGTGGAAACGGCAACCGTCAAGACGCACTTCACGTTGCTGACGATCTACGACCAGTCCACGGTGCCAGGTGGCCGGCTGCGTTACCGGGACATCCTCAAGTACTTCGAGCAGCGCCTGACGCCGCTGCCCGTCTTCCGCCGACGCATCATCGAGGTCCCGTTCCAGCTGGATGCGCCGTATTTCGTAGATGATCCCAACTACCACATCGAGTCGCACGTCCGGCACATCGCGTTGCCGAAGCCGGGCGACTGGCGCCAGTTCTGCATCCTGGTCGCGCAGATCCAGGCCACCCCGATGGACCTCAGCAAGCCGCTGTGGGACATGCACGTCGTCGAGGGACTCGACCACGTCGAGGGGGTCCCGCCGAACAGCTTTGCGATCCTGACTCGATTGCATCATTCGATCGCGGACGGCACCACGGCCCGCGGCATCATGATGGCCCTCCACCATGCGAAGGGCCAGGAACTGCCGAAGCCACCGGTCGGAGTGCGCGAGCCGGAGCCGACGATCCCCGAGATGGCGATTCGCGCGGTCGTCAACAACGCGTACCGTATCTGGGAACTCGAGAAGCACCTGATCAAGGCGCTGCCGGGTCTCGGCGGCATCGTGCTGCCGGCTGCGGGCAAGCTCCTGCCGGGCCTGGGTAGCGCCGCGACATCGGAGACGTCCGACGAACCCGACAAGCCCCGCTGGCCGGTGCCCGCGACGATCTTCAACCAGGAGATGGATTACCGGCGCGTGTTCCAGCTCCGCGTCTTCCCGCTCGATGACATCGCCCGGATGCGTCTTGCGGTCGAGGGCTCCACGGTCAACGACGTCGTGCTGGTGCTGGTAGGCGAGGCGCTCAGGCGTTACCTCGCGCGCGTGAGGAAGATCGTCAAGGCGGATCTCTACGCGATCTGTCCGATCAACATCCGTCGGGACAAGCTCACCAACGAAAGCCTCGCCGGCAATGACATCTCGCTGATGACGGCCAACCTGCGCACGACAGAGCCGGACCTGCTCGAGCGCCTGCGCGCAGTGACGGGCGGTACGCGTGCCTCGAAGAAAGTACAGAAGGCCAGTTCCGTCAAGGAGCTCGTGGCCATGAGCAAGCAGGCGCCAAATCTGCTGCTCGCGCTGGCATCGCGAATCGCCGTGCAGGCCGCGCTTCGCGCCTCGAGCACGCGGCCATTATCGAATGCGATCATCACCAACGTTCCCGGGCCGCAGGAGCCGCTGTATTTCATGGGCGCGAAGCTGGTGCTGTTCAGCGGCGGTACGCCCATCGCCCCGGTGACCGGCCTGACGATCCCGATCACCAGCTACGACGGCCGGCTGATCATTTCGTTCACCGGCGCGGCATCGTGGGTACAGGACCCGCAGGGCCTGGCGGAATGCCTGGACGAGAGTTTCGAGGCCATGAAGCAGGCACTTGGACCGCAGGCCGGGACCAGGCGCAAGTCGAAGGCGAAGTCGAAGGCGAAGGCAAAGACCAGGCCAGCGTCCCGGCGCAGGGCCGGGAGTACGCGCCGCCGGACCGCCGGCTGAGCAAACCGGCCGCGATTCAGAAGTCGTAACCCAGCCCGAACACCAGCCGGTAGTCGTCCTTCTTCGGCAGCACGCCATCCGCATCGGGCCGCGGCTCCTCGATGCGATCCCAAACCAGCGACACTTCCATGCTGAGGTCGTCGGTCAGGTCGAACGAGAATCCCCCGATCATGTGGTGGTTGTAGCGGCCGGCGTCCACGCTCGTGATCTGGAAGCGATACTGGTAGAAAAGGTCGATGTCATCGGTCAGCTCGTGATCGTAATCGGTCCCCGCGCTCATGGCCCAGGTCCCCTCGCTGTCGTCCTCGCCGGGCTCGACCTCCTCGAACCGGGTCCACTGGTACGCCGGGCCCGCGAACACGCTCCACTCGGTCCGTGAATTATCGATCAGCTGATAGCCGAGGCCCGAGCCGACCGTCGCGCGATGGGCGATGTTCTGGAACGGGTCGCGGAAGTACTCGAGGAACAGCGGTCGCAGGAAGAAGCGGTCCGAGACGAAGTGGTCCCAGACGCCATTGGCGCGATGGTTGTTGGCGGACTCGATGTCGTTGGTGATCGTGTAGTTGCCGATGTAGTCGAGACCGATCCTGTCGTCGATGGTGCGACGCTTGAAAACCAGCCGTGCGGTCGCCTCTGTCTGGTCGGTGTTGCCGCTGCGGAGGTTGGCGCCCGCCGTGGCCTTGCCTGCCCAGAAATTGCGTTCCTTCGGCACGCCTGCCGTGATGCTGACCAGGCCGTCCCGTTCAAATTCCGCATCCGTCTCGCCGAGGACCTTGACAGTCGCGCCTTCGAGCAGCAGCTTGCCGACCGCGTCCTGGCCGCCGACCGCCTTGACGCTGACGATCTGCGCGGACCGGATCATCGCGATGTCCTCCAGTTCCAGCTCCAGCAGGCCGAGCTTGTCGCTGTCGAACTCGACCGTCTTCTCGTAGAGGACCTTGAGTTCCCCCTTCAGCCATTCGCCGGAGGTCAGCTGGACCCAGTCGAATTCGTCCGGCGTCGGAACCGGCGGCTGCCAGTCCTCGGCCGTCGCTTCCAGTGACGCTGCTGCGAGCAGGACCAGCAGCGCCAGCGAACGCGCGAGTGCCTGCACGGCACGGCTTGCGGGGAATGTCCGGTCGATCAGCCTCATCTCGGTTCGCTCTCCATTTGTCTGCGGCGGTGCCCGTGCACGACCGGTAGCAACTCATCGCGGGATCGGGCGAATTGAACACAGCAGGCCTCGAGGGGCAACCCAGCGTTGCGGCGAAAGTCCGCATCGGGATTCGGCAAGTCGCGATGACGCAGCAGTCCGCGCGGCGGAAGCTTTGCAGCATGAGCCGAGCCGCCCGCGCACGTCCCGGCCTGAGGCAGCTGCCGAACCTGCTGAGTTCGCTGAGGATCGCGGCTGCGCCGTTGCTGGTGCTGTTGGCGGCGACCGGACGCGAGACGGCTTTTGCCTGGGTGCTGATTCCCGCACTGCTCACGGATGCGGCCGACGGCGCAATCGCCCGCATGCTGCGCCTCGAGTCACGTACCGGCGCGTTGCTCGACTCCCTCGGTGACAACCTGTTGATGGTCGCGGCGATGTTCGGCGTCTGGATGCTGCACCGGGAGGTGTTCCTGCTTCATCCGTTCTGGGTGTCCGCGGCTGCGGGGCTCTGGATGATGGAGTCGCTGCTCGCGTTCTGGCGCTACGGCCGGTTCTCGAGCTTCCATACCTACGCTTCGAAGATCGCCGCGAACCTGCTCGGCCTGTTCGCGGTCGTGCTGTTCGTGTTCGGACTGCAGCCCTGGCTGCTCAAGCTGGCCTGCGGGGCGAGCGTGCTGGCGAGCGTCGAGGAGCTCGTGCTGCTGGCCCGGCTGCCGGAGTGGCGTGCCAACGTCCGCGGATTGTGGTGGCTCGGCCGCAATGGCCGCGGTGGCGGCTGAGTGCGTCCTCCGGATTGCGATCGGCCTCGGTATAGTAGCGATCCCTGTCGACTACCCATTCCTGGCTCCGGCCGGCCGGGAAAGAAATGATGCCCTATCCTCGATCCAGGACTTCGTGCCAGAAGCTGGCCCTTTTCGTGCTGGCGGCGGCCTCGCTGGCGGGCTGCGAGCCCCGGTCCACCGAGCCGATGGCGCCGCCGCCCCCGGAGGTGACCGTCGCCGATGCTCAGGCGGGACCGGTCGCGCTCGAGCTCATGTACTCCGGACGGGCCGTGGGATCTCGAGAGGTCGAGGTGCGCGCCCGGGTCAGTGGCATCCTGCTCGAGCGCAGCTACGAGGAAGGCAGTGCGGTGCGCCAGGGCGAGGTGCTGTTCCGGATAGACCCGGAGCCGTTCCGGGTCAGCGTCGCGCAGGCACGCGCGGAGCTCGAGGTCGAACGGGCGCGGCTCGCCGAGGCCCGGCGCGACCGTGATCGCGTGCGCACGCTGATCGACAGGCAGCTCGTCAGCCAGAGGCAATGGGACGAGGCCGTGTCCCGCTACGAGGTTGCATCTGCCAGCGTAGCCGCTGCCGAGGCCCGACTGAGGGCCGCGGAACTCGACCTGAGCTACACCGAAGTCCGGGCCCCGATTTCGGGACTCACGAGCCGCGAGGCCCGCTCCGAAGGCAGTCTCGTCACGGCCGGCGAGGACTCGAGCCTGCTGACGAGAATCGTCCAGTCCGATCCCATCTACGCGGAGTTCGCCGTTCCTGAAAGCGAGGCCGCGCTGCTGCGTGCACGCCTCGCAGCAGGCGGGGAGGTGCCGGTGCAGCTCGCTGGCGAGGGTGACGCGGAGAGTGCCGGCGCCGCCCGGCTCACGTTCGTGGACAACGCAGTGGGCGCCGGCTCCGGAACGGTGCGCGCAAGGGCCGTGATGGCGAACCCGGAAGGCCGTTTCGTGCCCGGCCAGTTCCTGCGCATCCGGGTGCAGGGAATCACGCTGCCCGGCGGCGTCAGCGTCCCGGAACGTGCCGTGATGAGCGGTCCACAGGGGCGGTTCGTCTGGGTGCTGGACGAGCAGGACGTAGCGGCCATGCGTCCCGTCCGGATGGAAGCAGTCGTCTCCGACCGGGCCGTGCTCTCGGGCGGCCTCGAGCCCGGGGAGCGGGTCGTGGTCGAGGGCGTGCTGAAGGTTCGTCCGGGTGCGCCGGTCGTGATCGCGCCGGCCGACCGGGCCGGTCCCCACGATTCCAGGGCTCCGGAAGCAGCGGCGCAGGACGCGGGATGATCGCAAGCTACTTCATCGACCGGCCGATTTTCGCGTCGGTCGTCTCCGCGTTCATCGTGATCGCGGGCCTTGCCGCGCTCGGCAGCCTGCCCGTCGCCTCCTACCCCGACATCCTGCCGCCTGCGGTCGAGATCCAGGCCTACTACCCCGGGGCCAGTGCCCAGACCGTGGCCGAGACCGTCGCTCCGCCACTCGAGCAGGCCGTCAACGGCGTGGACGACATGCTCTACGTCACCTCGGCCAGCGGCAGCACCGGTTCGCTGTCGGTCGTCGTCACGTTCGCGATCGGCACCGACCCGGACATCGCCTCCATCAACGTCAACAACCGGGTCCAGTCCGCGCTGCCGCAGCTGCCGGAGGAGGTGCGCAGGCAGGGCGTCACCGTGCGCAAGCGCTCGAATTCGTTCCTGCAGATCGTCGCGCTCGACTCGACCTCGCCGCAGCACGACGACCTGTTCGTGTCCAACTACGCGCTGCTGAACGTCGTCGACGAGCTGCGCAGGATCCCGGGCGTCGGCGACGCGCAGATCTTCGGCTCGAAGGACTACTCGATGCGGATCTGGCTGCAGCCGGACCGCCTCGCGGAGCTGGGACTGACGCCCGGTGACGTCGTGGCCGCCGTGCGCGAGCAGAACACGCAGGTGGCGGCGGGGCGCATCGGCCAGGAACCGATGGGCGCCGACGTGGACTTCACCTACACCGTGACGACGCTGGGGCGGCTGCAGACACCCGAGCAGTTCGGCCAGATCGTCGTGGCGACCCGCGGCGACACCGGCATCGTGCGCCTCGCGGACGTGGCCCGGGTCGAGCTCGGGTCACGCGACTACGACTTCTCGGCACGCCGCAACGGCCGCCCGACGATCCCGCTCGGAATATTCCTGAGCCCCGGCGCCAACGCGATCGAGGTCGGCGATGCGGTCAAGGCGCGCATGGCCGAATTGTCTGTGAATTTCCCGCCCGGCCTCGAGTACTCGGTTCCCTACGACACGACGACCTTCGTGCGCGTCTCGATCCGCGAGGTGGTCAAGACGCTGGCCGAGGCGATGCTGCTCGTGTTCGCGGTCGTGTTCCTGTTCCTGCAGAACTGGCGCGCGACGCTGATCCCGATGCTGGCCGTGCCCGTCTCGCTGATCGGCACCTTCGCGGCGATGCTGTTGCTCGGCTTCTCGATCAACACGCTCACGCTGTTCGGCATGGTGCTTGCGATCGGCATCGTCGTGGACGACGCGATCGTCGTGCTCGAGAACGTCGAGCGCATCATCGTCACCGAGGGCCTGTCTGCGCGCGATGCCACGGTGAAGGCCATGCAGCAGGTGACGCGGCCGGTCATCGCGATCGTGTTCGTGCTGACGGCGGTGTTCGTGCCCGTCGCTTTCCTCGGCGGACTCGTAGGCGAGATGTATCGCCAGTTCGCGATAACGATCGCTGTCTCGGTCGCCATCTCGGGCTTCGTCGCGCTGACGCTGACGCCGGCGCTCTGCGCGGCGCTGCTGCGCGCCGAGGACGCGACCGGTCACGGCCCGCTGCAGCGCTTCAACGACTGGTTCGCGCGGATGACCGGACGCTACGCCCGGGGCGTGCGCTACCTGCTGCGTCATGGCGCGCTCGCGCTGGGACTGTTCGCCGCGTTGCTGGTCGCGACGCTGGCGCTCTCGCGCGCAGTTCCCGGCTCGCTCGCGCCGGAGGAGGACCAGGGCTACATCCTCGTGATACCGATCCTGCAGGACGCCGCGTCGCTGAAGCGGACCGAGGCGGTCAGCGAGACGGTGACTGCGGCGCTGATGGAGCATCCGGCCGTCGCCGACGTGATGTCGTTCGCCGGGCTCGACGTGATGACCTTCAGCCTGCGCACCAATACCGGCATCATCTGGGTGCCGCTGAAGGACTGGAGCGAGCGCAAGACGCCGGAAACCTCCCCGTCCGCGCTCGTGAACTACGTGTTCGGGCTCGGCATGGGAATACGCGACGCGTTCGTGCTGGCCTTCGAGCCGCCGCCGATCGAGGGGCTGAGCACGACCGGCGGCTTCGACGCCTATGTGCAGTCCCGGCGCGGCAACGACTACAAGGCGCTCGAGTCCGCAGTGCAGCAGCTGGTCGCCGCGGCCTCTGAGCGGCCCGAACTCGTCGGCGTGACGACGACCTATTCCGCGAGCGTCCCGCAGTTCCGCATCGACGTGGACAGGGAGCGCGCGAAGCTGCTCGGCGTGGACCTGACCGAGATCTTCGCGACGCTGCAGAGCACTTTCGGGGCGCTGTATATAAACGACTTCAACCGCGAGGGCCGCGTGTTCCGCGTGCACCTGCAGTCGGAACCCGAGTTCCGGGCGCGCCCGGACGACATCCGCGACGTGTACGTCCGCACCGGGAGCGGCGAGCTGATCCCGCTGACCGCCGTCGTCGCGCTGCGCGAGGTAACGGGCCCCGAGACCATCGAGCGGTACAACGTTTTCACGTCGGCGAAGCTGCTCGGCGGCGCGGCCCCGGGATACAGCTCCGGCGAGGCGATGGATGCGCTCGAGGAAGTAGCGCGCGATTCGCTGCCGGAGGGCTACGCGCTCGCGTGGACGGGAACGTCCTACCAGGAGGACGTCTCGGGCGGCGCCTCGACCTCGGTGTTCCTGCTCGGCGTGCTGATGGTGTTCCTGATCCTCGCCGCGCAGTACGAGCGCTGGACGCTGCCGTTCGCGGTCATACTCGCAGTGCCCTTCGCGGTGTTCGGCGCGTTGCTGGCCGTCTTCCTGCGGGGCCTCGAGAACGACATCTACTTCCAGATAGGACTCGTGACGCTCGTGGGCCTCGCCTCGAAGAACGCCATCCTGATCGTCGAGTTCGCCCAGCTGAAGGCGCAGGAGGGTCTCCCGCTCGAGGAGGCGGCGGTCGAAGGCGCGCGGCTGCGACTTCGTCCCATCGTGATGACTTCGCTGGCCTTCATCCTCGGCGTGCTGCCGCTCGCGATCAGCAGCGGCGCGGGCGCCGCGAGCCGCCACTCCATCGGCACCGGCGTGATCGGTGGCATGCTCGCCGCGACCTTCATCGCGACGCTGTTCGTGCCGGTTTTCTTCCGCTGGATCGCTGCGCTCGGCAGCAGGGGCCCGGCCGCGGCGCCGCCTTCGCCCGGGCCGTGAGCGCGGACCGTACTCAGCCGGGCCGTCGCCTGAATCGGCGGATCGTGCGACTGTCCCCCTCGTCGGACTCCTCGGGACGGCTCAGCTCGGCCGCCTTCACCAGCGAGGCGATGCGATCGGCGCTGTGCTCGACGAAACCCGGGATGTCGGCTGCGTCGCTGGGGCGTGCCACCAGGTAGCCCTGCACCGAGATGTCGCCGCAGTCGAGCAGGAAGTCGAGCTGATTCGGCCGTTCGACCCCCTCGACCGTGACCTGCAGGCCCAGGTTGTGGCACAAGCCGATGATCGAGCGGGCGATGGCCGATGCACGGGGGTTCCAGTCGACCTCGGCGACGACGCTGCGGTCCAGCTTGACGCGGCTCAACGGCAGCTGCTCAAGCGACGTCAACGACGAATAGCCGGTTCCGAAATCATCGAGCGCCGTGGCCACGCCCAGCATGCGCAGCTGGCGCAGCGTCTCGATCGTGATCGCGCCGGTCTGCAGCATGTTCTCGGTCAGCTCGAGCTCGATCGTCTCCGGCGCGAGCCCGTGGCGGGCGAGGAGCCGTTCCACCTCGCCGATGAAGTCGCCCGATATGAACTGCTGCGCGGAAACGTTGATCGCGACACGCGCATCCGTCCAGCCCCGGGCTTGCCAGTGCCGGAGGTCGCGCGCAGCCTGGTCGAGGACCCAGGAGCTCAGGTCCAGCATCAGGCCCGACTGTTCCGCGACGGCGACGAACTCGCTGGCCGTGACGATCTGGTTGCCGCCCTGCCGCCAGCGCAGCAGCGCCTCGACGCCCGTCGCCCGCCGGCGACCGAGGCAGACCTGCGGCTGGTAATGCAGCAGGAAGTCGCCGCCGTCCATGGCCTTGCGCAGCGATTGCTCGATCCGGAAGCGATTGGAGGCTGCGACCAGCAGCTCCGGATTGTAGAGGCACAGGCGATTGCGCCCGAGTTCCTTGGCGCGGAACAGCGCTGTGTCGGCGGCCCGCAGCAAGGCCGCGGCATCGCGGCCATGATCGGGGAATACCGCAGCGCCGCAGCTCACGCCGATCGCGACTTCGCGCTGGTTGACGCGCAGCGGGCGCTGGAAGCTGTTGACCAGGTGCCCGGCCCGCGACTCGATCTGCTCGATGGCGCCACTCAGCGGGAACACGAGCGTGAACTCGTCCCCGCCGAGGCGGGCAATCAGGCCGCCCTCGCCCGCGACCTCGCGCAGCCGGTCGCCGATCTGCATCAGCACGGAATCGCCGAACTCGTGTCCGAGGCTGTCGTTGACCGTCTTGAAATTGTCGAGGTCCAGGAACAGGACGGCGACGCGCTCGGAGCGCGATCCGGCCTCGCCGATCATGGACTCCAGCCGCTGGAAGAGTTGTCGGCGGTTTGGCAGGTTCGTGAGCGGGTCATGGTCCGCGAGGTGCTGGAGCTGGAGCGTGCGCTCCTCGACGCGCTGCTCGAGCTGCGCCTGGTAGGTCTTCACGGCCTTTTCCGCCGCATCGAGCTCGGTGGCCAGGTGGTTGAATGCCTGCGCGAGCTCGTCGAGTTCCGCGGCGCCACCGCGGCGGACACGCGTGCCGAGGTCCCCGCCTCCGAGCCGGCGCGTCCCGGCGGTCAGTCGGCGCACCGGCCAGGTGACGGCCCAGCCAATGACCAGCAGGCCGAGCACCGTCAGGATGATGGCCTTGACCGTCGCATCACCGATCGTGCGCTCGGCATTCTGCACGGCCTGCCTGGCCCGCTCGGCCACCAGCAGGGACCTGGCCCAGGCCGGGTCCTCGACATCCGAGCGGATCAGCTGCGAGAGCGTGCTGCCGCCGTCGGAGAATGTCGTGCGACGGGTTTCGATCAGGTTGTCGAGCCGGACGACTCGGCGCCGCAGATCGACCGCGCGGGAGAAATCCTCGCGCATCAACGCGAGCCAGGCCTGTCCTGGCGACGCGGCAAACTCCTGCTGGTACGTCGACAGGACCCGCTCAAATTCCTCTTCGCCTGCGGTCGTGGCCCGGCCTGGCTGGATCATGTCCAGCGAGCTGACCGCGTCGTTGCGCGCCGCGTCGAGCGCACGGGCGAGTTGCGCGAGCGAGGGGCGGGCCAGCAGCGTTTCGCCGACCACGTGGCCGCGGCCGCCGGCCCCCTCGATCCGGCGGTCCAGTCGGTCGAAGGCTGCGATCAGCCCGGAGCCGGCCTTGCGCCGCGCGTCGCGCAGCTCGACGAGGCGGAAACCCTCGGCCTGGTGGGCCAGGATCTGCTCCACGACCCGGATGGATGAGTCCTCGAGCCCGGGCTTGTCCAGTTCGAGCCAGCGGTTGGCCGCCCGGGACAGCTCGATGGCGGACTGATTTACGGCCTCGCGGTTCTCCGGCGAGTCCTTGCGCAGGTAGGCGAGCACGGCGTTGTCGAAGCGACTGCTGCCATCGCCGAGGTCCCGGGCCGTCCGGGTCAGCGGCTCGAACTCCTGCTGCATCCGCGCGACGTCGCCGGTCGCGGCGCGGGTGCTGCGCAGCGCCTTGAAGCTGCCGGTCGCTATCGCGGCGATCACCAGCGCGAAGCCGACCACCAGCCAGACCGAGATCGGCAGTCGCCAGGAAAAGCGAGGTGGACCGGGACGCTTGGCAGGTTCCTGGCGCAAAGGATGGCCTTGGGAGTGGATCTAGCCGGGGAGCGGGCCGACAGACTGCGTGAACCGGCCCATCGCGTCAACCAGGCCGGCCGGTGCGGCCAGATCGAGACTCGGTCCAGATTCGGCGCGGCCCGGAGGCAGGCGGGCGCGCAATTGGAGGTATTCTTGAACCATCGCAGTCCCGGGCGCCGAGGGAGGTATATGCCGTGCTGACGCTCTACTGGTTCTGGTCGTTCAACCCCCAGAAAGTCCGTCTCGCCCTCGAGGAGATGGCGCTCGAGTACTCGCTGGTCACGGTGGACCTGGGCAAGGGGGGAGAGCAGAGCCCGCTGATCGGCCAGCTGAACCCGAACCGCAAGGTCCCGATCCTGGTCTGGGACGACCACCGGCTCTGGGAGTCGAATGCGATCCTGACCTACCTGGGCGAGCGCACCGGGCAGTTGTGGCCGGCCACAGCGGAGGGCAAGGGCGACGCGGCGCGATGGCTGTTCTTCGAGGCCCGCCACCTTTCGGAGCCGATCGGCGAGCTGTGGTTCAACGGCTGGCTGAAGCAGAAGACGGGCAAGGTTCCAGACACGATGGCGATGAGCCGTGCGGAGAAGGGTTCGGCACGTTACCTCTCGGTGCTCGAGGCGCACGTCGCGGAGCGGGACTGGATGCTGGGGGAGACCTTCTCGCTGGTCGATTGCTGCTACGGTCCCGTGCTGGATGCCTATGCGCTCGCCGGCAGCTACATAGACGCGTATCCCGCGCTCAAGGCGTACCTCGGGCGGATGCGGGCAAGACCGAGCTGGAAGCACTGCGCGTTCATGTCCTAGCCGGACCTGCTCGCCGGTACCTCAGGCGCCACCAGGCCTCCCTGAGCGCGCTCGAGAACGGCAGGTTGCCCGCGATCCAGGTTCGAAGCACCTGGCTGCGGGTGCCCGGGCCCCAGCATTCCCGGGCTTCGGCAAGGCCGAGGCGCCGTCCGTCCACCGAGCACTGCAGCAGCTTCTGGCTGCGACGTTGCGAGTCGCTCATCAGGTGCCGGTAACGGTCGAAGTACTGTCTCGCCCCGACCGGGGCGCGTGACGAGGTGGTGATGCGCGGGGCTGCGGGATCGACTCGACGGATCGTGGTCCGTTCGGGCAGGTGGCGCGCCGGGCCGAAACGGATGACGAGCCGCGTCCAGAGGTCGTAGTCCTCCCACGCGGCCAGCGACTCGTCGAACAGGCCGACCTCGAGCATTCGTGCCGTCCGGGTGAGCACCTGGTTGCCGACCCGGTTCGAGTGCAGCAGCACATCGAGCGCGATCTTCTCCGGGCCCGGCGGCTCCGGGCGCAGCCACCCGCCGTAGTCAAGCCAGCAGCCGCTGCAGACGAGCGAGTACTCGTCACGGTAGGCGCCGAGCAGGCGCTCGACGTGCACCGGGAGCATGCGATCGTCGTCGTCGAGGCCGGTGACGAACTCGCCCCGTGCACGGCGGATCGCGTCGTTCCGCGCTGCTGCCGGCCCTCCGGCGCTTTCGCGCCGCAGCACCCGGATGCGTCGGTCCCGCCGCGCAGCCTGCTCGAGCAGCGCCGGCGTCTCGTCGCTCGATGCGTCGTCCACGACCAGCAGCTCGAGCTCGGCGTGCGACTGTCCGAGCACGGATTCGATCGCCCGGGACAGCAGCGGCGCACGGTTGTGCGTCGGAAGGTACACGGAGACCAGCGGCTTGCCGCTCACGATCCAGTCCCGTCTCTCGGTCGCGTGCCGACGGATCCCGCCAGCGCTGCCGGCTGCGGCGGCCAGCGCCAGCGTCGGTACCGCTCGGCCAGGCTCCTGAGGCCCGGGAAGCTCGATGTCACCATGTAGCGCAGCGCGCGGCGCCAGGTTCGTGGTGCAAGGTAGTGCAGGGCCTCGATCGGCGGGAGTCGCCTGCGCTCGAGCATCAGCAGTTCGAGCCGCTGGCTCGCGAGCTGCGCCGGGCTCATCTGCACGGCGTGTTTTTCGATGAAACGACGCGCGCCCTCGGGGCCCCGCTCGGTCACGCGCTCGGTGCCGGCCTCCACGCGCTGGACGTAGCTCGGTTCGGCGATGCGCAGCGCCGGGCCGTAGCGCTCGATCAGGCGTGTCCACAGGTCGTAGTCCTGCCAGGCCGGAAGGGATTCGTCGAATCCGCCCACCTCGGTGACCCGCTCGCGCAGCGTCAGTATCTGGGTGCCGACCTGGTCACCGAACAGCTGCTCCTCGAGCGTGATCACCGCCGCTGTGTTGCGCGATGGCCTGAGCCAGGTACCAGAGTGCAGCCAGGCGCCGCTGCAGACGAAAGCGTAGCCCGGCTCGAACGCCTCGAGCAGGTCGCCGAGGCGATTCGGCAGCATCTCGTCGTCGTCGTCGATTCCGGTGACGAATCGTCCCCGGGCCGCCTCGAGCGCCAGGTTGCGCGCCGCCGGAGCGCCGCCGCGCCGCGGCATGCCGAGCACGCGCACGCGCGGATCTGCGGCCGTGAGCTCCGCCAGCACCTGTGGCGTCGCGTCCGTCGAGGCGTCGTCCACGATCAGCAGTTCGAGATCGGCGCGGTCCTGCGCCAGCACCGAGGCGGCAGCGCGGCTCACCAGGTTCGCGCGATTGCGCGTTGGCATGTACACGGAGACGAGCGGCGCAGGGTCCAACACCAGGTCCTCAGTCGCTGGCGACCCGGCGCAGAATTTCGATCGCTTGCTGCCACATCTGCTCGCTGCGCGCGGTCAGCACCTCGCGCCGCCCGGCCAGCTGCCGTGGCAGTGCCAGGCGCTGTTCCAGCAGCCGCGACAGCATCTTCGAGGCTTGCTGTTCGTCGCAGTCCTGCAGCAGGAACTCACCTGCCGCGAAATCCTCGAACAAAGCGGCGTACTTGTGGCTCCAGGCCGTGCCCAGGCATGGGACGCCCTGGGCAAGCGCACTGACGCAGCCGTGATAGCGGGAACAGACCACCAGTCCTGCAGCGCCGAGCGTGCCTTTGAGCGCCAGCGGATCCGGCTCGACGATCACCGGGCCGGTTGCCAGCGACTCCGCCAGCAGGTGACAGACGGCTTCGTCCGAGCGGCCTTCATGGTTCAGCACGCGCACCCGCCAGCCGTCTTGCGCCAGCTGCCGCCCGATGCTCAGGATCAGCGAGTCGTAACCCGAGCGCCAGGCCGGCTCGGGATTGTATTCGCTGCGCATCATCTGGTTCGGCACGAGCAGCGCCGTGCCGCGATCCACCCCGTGGCGGCCGGCGGCGGAGACATCGCCCGCCAGTTGCATCGTGAAGTCCGGGAACACCTGCACGCGATCGTCGAGCTCGTCGTGCAGAGCCGCCAGGTGCTGCTTCGATTGCGGCTCCCGCGCGCAGACCAGCGCGGCCGCGAGCAGCGCGCGACCGAAAGCACGCGACTCGCGATTGACGCGAAACGGCCCGAACGCCTGCGGCAGGAACAGGTAGGGCTTGCCGTGACGCGCCAGCCGGTCGATTTCCCGGGCCGTGCGCCCCATCGCAGCGTCTCCCCAGGTCGCGCCGTAGGCGAAACCGGAGGCATCGAGCACTGCGTCGACTTCGCGCTCGGTCACGATTCCATGGCGCCGGCCGAGCTCGAGCAGCCGACCGGGCACGCGGTAGCTCCAGGCATCGACGTCGACCGGGGCGCCCTCGACGCGCAGCCTCTGCCAGCCGCCGGCCGCGACGATGCGACGGAACGGCGTGTTCGGATCCGGCGCCAGCGCGAACTCGAGCCGCGGCCACTCACGGCGCAGTCGCTCGAGGATCGCGAGCAGCATCAGCTCCGCGCCCTTGTTCTCGAACTGCACTCCCTTGACCTCGATCAGCACGGCTGCTCCCCGTGCCTCGCCGGGCGGCGTCGCGGCGCGTGGCTCATCCCGCGCCTCCCCTGCGTGCCAGGCGCGCGCCATAGGCCCGGAGCGCATCCAGGCGCAGCGGCAGCAGCAGCGATTTCGTCATCATGATCGCCATCGGCCGGGTCGGTGCCGCGAAGAATAGCGCCAGCCAGCCTGCCACGGCGTAGGAGATCACCGTCGCGATTGCCGCGCCCATCGGTCCATGCGCCGGTATCAGCAGCAGGTTCAGCGCGACGTTCAGGATGGCTCCACTCAGGTGCGTGACCAGCGAGAAACGAAGCAGGTCCTCGGCGATCAGCCAGCGGCTCAGCAGCGCCCTCATGAAGATGAAGAGCCCGGCCCAGATGTGCACCTGCAGCACCGCCGCCGAGGCCGCGAACTGCGCGCCGAACAGCAACTCGATCAGCGGCCCGGCCAGCAGTTGCACCAGGATCGCGAGCACGAATGCCGGCGCCACCAGCGAGTCGAGCGCGGTCTGCAGGCTGCGCGAATAGGCTTGCGAGTCGTGGCGGCGTTCCCATAGCACCGGGAACATCGATGCCGCCAGCATCACGGGCACGGCGTACCAGATCTCGGACAGCCGCGAGGCGACGGCGTAGATGCCGGTATCCTGCAGGCCTCGCATGCGCTCGAGCATGACGATGTCGATGCGCAGGTAGATGATCTCGGCGAGCCCCGAGAGCAGCAGCCAGGGGGCGCGACCCGCGAACCAGCCGAGCCAGGGTCTGGCCAGCTGCGGCCGCAGCGATTTTCCCGAGGCCCGGGCGTACGCGACCAGCTGCGTGAAGCCGATCGCGAGATACTCCGCCGCGAACACCCAGGCCACGGCCGTCGCGCTGCGCGTCTGCCAGGCGACCAGGATCTTGGCCAGTGCCGCGACCAGCATCACGCCCGTTCGCCACGGCGCAAGTGCGCCGGCCTTCAGCCGGGCCTGGAACCAGAACTCCACGACCTGCAGCGAACTCGCGAGCTGCGCGACCAGCAGCACGACCAGCACGGCCCGTTCCGGGGACGCGTCCTCCGCGTAGAGCCAGTAGAGCAGTCCCGCGAGCAGCGCGATCGCTGCGCCGATCAGCCGCAGCACGAACGCCGTGCCGAGGATCGCGCGCTCCTCGTCCGGCCGCTCGAGCAGCGCCCGGGCCACCAGGCCGCTGATCCCGAACTGCGCGAGCGGTGCGAGCAGCCCGACGACTGCCAGCAGGTAGCTGAGCGAGCCGTAGCCCGCAGCGCCCAGCAGGCGCACGAGCACGATGCTGGTGGCCAGCGAGGTGAGCAGCAGGGCGGCCTTCTCGGAGATCCACCAGCTGCTGTTGACCGCGACTCGGCGCAGGGTCATCGAGCCGCCGCCGCGGCGTCAGGGCAGGTCGGTCTTGCCCATCAGGTAGCGATCGCACTCACGGGCCGCGCCCCGTCCCTCGTTGATCGCCCACACGACCAGGCTCTGCCCCCGCCGGCAGTCGCCTGCCGCGAACACCCCGGGCAGGTTGGTCGAATACTTGCCGTGCTCCGCCAGGACGTTGCCGCGCCCGTCGCACTCGACGCCGAGCTCCGCGAGCAGCGACCGTTCAGGGCCCAGGAAGCCCATCGCCAGCAGCGCGAGCTGCGCCGGCCGGGTCTCCTCGGTTCCGGGAACCTCTACCGGCGTGAACTGTCCGCGCTCGTTGCGCTCCCATTTCACCTGGACCGTGACGATGGCCTCGAGGCCGCCCTGCTCGTCGCCGACGAACTTCTTCACCGTCGTCAGGTACACCCTGGGATCGGCGCCGAACCTGGCCGCGGCTTCCTCCTGCCCGTAGTCGAGCTTGTACACCTTGGGCCACTCGGGCCAGGGATTATCGGCCGCGCGCTCCACCGGCGGTCGCGGCATGATCTCGATCTGCAGCAGGCTCCTGCAGCCCTGCCGCAGCGCAGTCCCGACGCAGTCCGTGCCCGTGTCGCCGCCGCCGATCACGACCACGTCCTTGCCGCGTGCGTGCAGCGGGCTCTTGTCGGGCCCGCCGTCGAGCAGGGCCTTCGTGCTGGCGGTCAGGTACTCCATCGCGAAATGCACGCCGGCGAGTTCCCGCCCGGGCACCGGGAGGTCGCGCGGCTGGGTAGCGCCGGTGCACAGCACCGTGGCGTCGAAGTCGCGCAGCAGCAGCTGGCCCTCTACGTTCTCGCCGACGTTGGCGTTCAGCAGGAACCGGATGCCTTCCTGTTCCATCAGCTCGAGCCGGCGCGACACGACCTGGCGCTTGTCGAGCTTCATGTTCGGGATGCCGTACATCAGCAGGCCGCCGGCCCGGTCCTCGCGCTCGAGCACCGTGACCAGGTGACCGGCCTGGTTGAGCTGTGCCGCGGCCGCGAGGCCCGCCGGTCCGGAGCCGATGACCGCGACCTGCTTGCCGGTGCGCGCCGTCGGCGCCGCGGGCACGATCCAGCCTTCCTCCCAGCCGCGATCGATGATCTCGTTCTCGATGTTCTTGATCGTCACGGGCGGGTCCGTGATGCCGAGCACGCAGGAACCCTCGCAGGGCGCCGGGCAGACCCGGCCGGTGAACTCGGGGAAGTTGTTCGTGAGCAGCAGTCGCTCGAGCGCCTCGCGCCACAGTCCTCGGTAGACCAGGTCGTTCCACTCGGGGATCAGGTTGTTGATCGGGCACCCCGTAGCCATCCCGCTCAACAGCCTGCCGGTCTGGCAGAAGGGCACGCCGCAGTCCATGCAACGGGCACCCTGCTGGCGCAGGCGCTTCTCCTCCATGTGAGGGTGAAATTCCTTCCAGTCCGCGATGCGCGCGAGCGGCGCGCGATCCACGGGCAGTTCCCGGAGGTATTCGATGAATCCGGTTGGCTTTCCCATCGTTGCGGTCCCCGGCAGAGCGAGCCTCAGTTGCCACCGACCCGCGCGAGGTCGCGGGCGTTTTCCTCGAAGGCGACCATGATCGCTTCTTCGCCGACGAGACCTTGCTCCTCGGCGCGCGAGATGCAGGCGAGCATGCGCTTGTAGTCCTTCGGGATCACCTTGACGAAGCGCTTCAGCGTCTCGTCCCAGTCGTCGAGCAGCCGGCGGGCCTGCTGGCTGGACGTGCGCTCGAGGTGATTCTCGACCAGCGTTCGCAGGCCGGCCGTCTCGGCCGGATCCTCCAGCGCCTCGAGCTCGACCATCTGCATGTTGACGCGGCCAGCGAAGTCGCCCTGCTCGTCGAGCACGTAGGCGATGCCGCCCGACATGCCCGCGCCGAAATTGCGTCCGGCTGCGCCGAGCACCACGACGCGGCCACCCGTCATGTACTCGCAGCCATGGTCGCCGACGCCCTCGACGACCGCGTCGACGCCGCTGTTTCGCACGCAGAAGCGCTCCCCTGCCATGCCGCGGATGTAGACCTCGCCGCCGGTCGCGCCGTACAGCGCCACGTTGCCGACGATGATGTTGTCCGCGGGCGCGAACGTGGCTTCGCGTGGCGGGAACACGGCGATCTTGCCGCCCGACAACCCCTTGCCGAGGTAGTCGTTCGCGTCACCCTCGAGCGACAGCGTCATGCCGCGCGGCAGGAACGCGCCGAAGCTCTGGCCCGCCGAGCCGCGCAGGTGCAGTCGCACCGTGTCCGGCGGCAGGCCCTTCGCGCCGTGCCGGCGCGTGATCTCGCTGCCCGTGATCGTGCCGACGACGCGGTTGACGTTGCGGATCGGGATCTCCGCGGCGACTTCCTCGCGGCGCTCGATCGCCGGACGGCAGAGCTCCAGCAGCGTCGTGACGTCGAGCGATTTCTCGAGCCCGTGGTCCTGCTCCTCCTGGCAGTAGCGGCCCCAGTCCGGATCGACTTCAGGGGAGTAGAGCAGGTTCGAGAAATCCAGGCCCTTCGCCTTCCAGTGCTCGATCGCCGCCCGCGGCTCGAGCTTGTCCACGCGCCCGACCATTTCCTCGAGGCTGCGGAAGCCGAGCTGCGCCATGATCTCGCGCAGCTCTTCGGCGACGAAGCGCATGAAGTTGACGACGTGCTCCGGCTTGCCCTGGTACTTCGCGCGCAGGCGCGGGTCCTGGGTCGCGACGCCGGCGGGGCAGGTGTTCAGGTGACACACCCGCATCATGATGCAGCCGGTGGCGACCAGCGGCGCGGTGGCGAAGCCGAACTCCTCGGCACCGAGCAGCGCCGCGATCGCGACGTCGCGCCCGCTCTTGAGCTGTCCGTCCGTCTCGACCGCGATGCGCCCGCGCAGGTTGTTCAGCACCAGCGTCTGGTGCGTCTCGGCCAGTCCGAGCTCCCAGGGCAGGCCGGCGTGCATGATCGAGGTCTGCGGCGAGGCGCCCGTGCCGCCATCGTGGCCGCTGATCAGCACCACGTCGGCGTGCGCCTTGGCGACGCCGGCCGCAATCGTCCCGACCCCCACCTCCGAGACCAGCTTTACGCTGATCCGCGCGTTGCGGTTCGCGTTCTTCAGGTCGTGGATCAGCTCGGCGAGATCCTCGATCGAATAGATGTCGTGGTGCGGCGGGGGCGAGATCAGGCCCACGCCGGCGGTCGTGTGGCGCGTCTTCGCGACCCAGGGATAGACCTTGCTGCCGGGCAGCTGGCCGCCCTCGCCGGGCTTGGCTCCCTGCGCCATCTTGATCTGTATCTCCCGGGCGCTCACCAGGTACTCGCTGGTCACGCCGAAACGGCCCGAGGCGACCTGCTTGATGGCCGAGTTCCTCGAGTCGCCGTTCGGCAGCGGCACGAATCGCTCGGGATCCTCGCCGCCCTCGCCGGTGTTGCTCTTGCCGCCGATGCGGTTCATCGCGATCGCGAGCGTCTCGTGCGCTTCCTTGCTGATCGAGCCGTAGGACATCGCGCCGGTCTTGAAGCGCTTCATGATTTCCTCGGCGGGCTCGACCTCCTCGATCGGTATCGAGTCGGAGGACTTGAACTCGAGCAGGCCCCTGAGCGTGCAGAGGTTCTTCGACTGCTCGTTGATCAGCGCCGCGTACGAGCGGTAGGTCGAGTAGTTGCCGGTGCGCACGGCCTTCTGCAGGCGGTGGATGCTCTCCGGGTTGAACAGGTGGAATTCGCCGTCGGCCCGCCACTGGTACTGGCCCCCGGCCGGCAGCGCAGGGCGATCGAGGTGGCGCTCGGGGAACGCGGCGCGGTGACGCATCAGCACTTCCTGTGCGATCACGTCGGTGCCGATCCCGCCGATCCGCGAGGATGTCCAGCTGAAATAGTCGTCGATGACGTCCTGCCGCAGCCCGACCGCTTCGAAGACCTGGGCGCCGCGGTAACTCTGCAGCGAGGAAATGCCCATCTTTGAGGCGACCTTGATGACGCCCTTCGAGGCCGCCTTGACGTAGTTCTTGCAGGCCGTCTTGTGATCGATGCCGGTGAGCAGTCCCTCGCCAATCATCTGGTCGATGGTCTCGAAGGCGAGGTAGGGATTGATCGCGCTGCAGCCGTAGCCGATCAGTGCGGCGAAGTGATGCACCTCGCGTGCCTCGCCGGTCTCGAGCACCAGGCTGACGCGCGTGCGCAGGCCCTCGCGGATCAGGAAGTGGTGCAGGCCGGCGACCGCCATCAACGAGGGTATCGGGGCGAACTCCTCGTTCACACCCCGGTCGCTCAGCACGAGCACGGATATTTCTTCTTCCTCGATCAGCCGCCGCGCCATCAGGCGCAGCTCTTCCATCGACTTGACCAGGCCCTTCTTGCCGCGGGTCACGCGGAACAGCGTCGGCAGCACGCCGACCTTCAGGCCCGGCAGGTCCATGCGCCGCACCTTGGCGAATTCCTCGTTGGTCAGGATCGGCCAGGGCAGCTCGAGCCGCCGGCAATCCGCGGGCTGCGGGTTCAGAAGGTTGCCCTCAGCGCCGAGCCGCGTTTCCGCGGAGGTGATGATCTCCTCGCGGATGCAGTCGATCGGCGGGTTCGTGACCTGCGCAAAGAGCTGCTTGAAGTAGTCGAACAGCAGCCGCGGCCGGTTCGACAGCACCGCGAGCGGCGTGTCGTTGCCCATCGAGCCGATCGCCTCGACGCCTACCCGGGCCATCGGTGCGATCAGCGTGCGCTGGTCCTCGTAGGTATAGCCGAAGGCCATCTGGCGCTGCATCAGCGTTTCCGGATCCGGCTGCGGGATCTCCGGGGCCTGCGGCAGGTCGTCCACGTGCAGCAGGTACTCGTCGAGCCACTCGCGATAGGGTCGCTGCGAGGCGATCGACCGCTTGATCTCCTCGTCGTCGACGATGCGGCCCTGCTCCGTGTCCACCAGGAACATCCGCCCGGGCTGCAGGCGGCCCTTGGTCAGCACGGTCTCCGGTGGCACCTCGAGCACGCCTGCTTCCGAGCCCATGATCACCAGGTCGTCGCTGGTCACGTAATAGCGCAGCGGCCTCAGGCCGTTGCGGTCGAGTATCGCGCCGATCTGCTTGCCGTCGGTGAAGCAGACGGCTGCGGGACCGTCCCAGGGCTCCATCAGGCTCGAGTGATACTGGTAGAAGGCCCGCTTGGTGTCGTCCATGCTCTCGTGGTTCGACCAGGGCTCCGGGATCATCATCATGATCGCGTGCGGCAGCGAGCGGCCGGCCAGGTACAGCAGCTCCAGCGTGTTGTCGAACATCCCCGAGTCGCTGCCGTTCGGGTTGATGATCGGCCGGATCTTGCGGATGTCCTCGCCGAAGGCCTCGGCCTCGAAGCGCGCCTCACGCGCATTCATCCAGTTCGAGTTGCCGCGGACGGTGTTGATCTCGCCGTTGTGCGCGATGTAGCGGTAGGGGTGCGCGCGGTCCCAGCTCGGGAACGTGTTGGTGCTGAACCGGGAGTGGACCAGCGCCAGCGCAGACTCCATCGCCGGGTTGTGCAGGTCCAGGAAGTACTGGTCGAGCTGGCTGGTGAGCAGCATGCCCTTGAAGACCATCGTGCGGCAGGACAGGCTCACGACGAACCAGGTTTCCGCGCCGGACATCGTCGAAGTGCGGATCTCGTTGTAGGCGCGCTTCCTGATCACGTAGAGCTTGCGCTCGAAATCGAGCTCGTCGGTGATCTCCGGATTGCGCCGGATGAAGACCTGGCGCATGAACGGCTCGCAGGAGCGGGCCGTGTCGCCGAGCATGCTGTTGTTGGTCGCGACGGTACGCCAGCCGATCACGGTCTGGCCTTCGGACTGAACGACCTGCTCGAACTTCTCCTCGATCTTGCGACGAACGGTCGGATTGCGCGGCAGGAAGACGATGCCGCTGCCGTACTCGCCGGGCTCAGGCAGCGTGATGCGCGCCTTGCTGCAGATCTCGCGGTTGAAGGTGTGCGGCATCTGTATCAGCACGCCCGCACCGTCACCGGTATTGACCTCGCAGCCGCAGGCGCCCCGGTGATCGAGGTTCTGCAGGATCTGCAACGCCTGCTCGATGATCCGGTGGGACGCGTGGCCCTTTACGTTTACGACGAATCCCACGCCGCAGGCGTCGTGCTCGAACTGCGGGTCATAGAGCCCCTGCCTCGGCGGGAGGCCCGCGCGGGGGCTGGCCGGCGAAGTCAGGGGGACGGCGGGCGTCCGGTGATCCGTCTTGCTCATCGTTTAGGGCCTGTACTTGGTCAGCTGGGGCAGCCGGGCACAGGACGCGGCCTCGGCCTGCGTGGGCCGGACCCCTGCGCTGTGGAGCGAGCCCCGGGATACGACACTCATATGACACGCTGCGCCGCGCGACGTCAATGCAGTGCAGCAATCGGCGCGGCCCGGCCCGGCAGGCCGCCGGAAGCCTGAATGAAAATCATTAGTGATTTCATGATCATCTGATACCCTTGCGCGCCAAATCACCAACAGCTGGGAGGGATTCGGACATGGATGCAGCAACCAACGGCGCGCAGGCAGTGGGTGGCGGCCTCGGACTCATATTGCTTCTGCTCGTGGCGATCGTGCTCAGCGGCCTGATCACCGGAGCGCTCGCACGATGGCTCCTTCCGGGACCCGACCCGATGAGCTGGCCCAAGACCATCGGTTACGGCATCGCCGGCTCGTTCCTCGGCGGCATCGTCTGGCAGCTCGTCTCGAAGGCGATTCCGCTGCCACAGGCGACCACGTTCCTGTTCTCGGTCGGCGGCGCCGCGGCGCTGATCTGGTTCTTCCGCAGACGAAAGGCCTGACCAGGCTTTCTTCAATATTTTCTAATAAAACCAAAGGGGACAGATTTATTTAGCGAAATAGATCTGTCCCCTTTGCGGGGAACCTTAGGGGTGTGTGGTAGTCTATGCTGCGTTGCAACATAGACGGTGACTCATGCATCCCCGAGCCGACGCGCTTACCCTCGCCGGCCCCATCCCTGCGCTGGCCTGGCTGACTGCGCTGTTACTGCTGACCGGACTCGCCGGACCGGTAGCGAGCTCTTTGGCCGTATTCGGCGCGGACCGCGAGCAACACGGGTCTGCGGAAACCTGGGCCGAGGAAGGGCTCGTGTCCTGGTACGGGCCGCGATTCCACGGTCGTCCGACCGCGAGCGGGGAGATCTTCGACTCCGGCGAACTCACGATGGCTCACCCGAGCCTGCCGTTTGGCAGCCTCGTGCGGGTGACCAACCTGGCCAATGGCCGCGAGGTCGTAGTCCGGGTCAATGATCGCGGCCCCTTCGTGGATGGACGGATCGCGGATCTCTCGCGCGCCGCAGCCGCCGATCTTGGCATGGTCCGCCGGGGCGTCGCGACGGCCCGACTGGCGCTGGTCGAGGACGACGAAGAGCCGGAACGCCGCGGCTGAGCCGTCGCGCGCGCGGGCTGCGTGACATGGCAGGCCGCCTTGCGTAACCATGAGCCCTCGCATCGCCGGCCCGGTCCTGCCGGCCACGGCGCTGTTGCGGGGGCAAGCCAATGGTCCATCAGTCGGCACTGAACGAGACGATCAGCCAGCGGGCGTTGGCTGCCGTGCTTCGTGGCGCACTGAACCTGGCGCTTAAGCCGGGATTCCGGGCAGGCCGCCCGATCGAGCAGCAGAGACGCTGGCTCGAGCGCGTCGCCCGCCTGACACTGGTGCCGCGCAATGCGGCGTTTACAGCCGCGACCGTCGGAGGCGTTCCGGGCGAATGGGCCTCGGGTCGTGGCCCGGTCGAGCCCACAGCGAGTCATTCTCTACCTGCATGGGGGAGCCTATTGCGTAGGGTCTCCGCGCACCCACCGGGCGTTGACCGGCAACCTCGCGCTTGCGAGCGAGGCACGGGTTTTCGTCGCGGACTATCGACTCGCGCCCGAGCATCCGTTTCCGGCGGCGCTCGACGATGCGGTCGCAGCCTACGAGGGCCTGCTGGCCGACGGACACCAGCCCGCCGACCTGGTGATTGCCGGCGACTCTGCCGGCGGTGGGCTCACCGCAGCGACGGCCTTGCGTCTGCGGGACCTGGGCCGTCCACTGCCTTCGGCGCTGGTGCTGTTCTCGCCCTGGACGGACCTGAGCCTGGCCGAGCTCGGGCCGGAACCGCCGGGCGAGGCGATGATCACGCGGCCGTGGGTGGCTGAATGCGCCAGCTACTACCTCGGCAGTCACGATCCGAGGGACCCGTTGGCCTCTCCGGTACTCGGGGACTTCAACGGGTTTCCGCCGACGCTGATCCAGGTCGGCTCGGACGAGGTACTGCTGCCGGACTCGCAGCGCTTGCAGGCGAGGCTCGTGGACGCGGGCATCGACTCGACGCTTTCGGTCTATCCCGGACGCTGGCACGTCTTCCAGACGCACGCCGGCGTGCTGGCCGACGCAGACCGTGCGCTGGCCGAAGTCGGGAGGTTCCTGGGTCGAGGCTAGAGCGCCTGGCGGGTGATCCCCTCGCCGAGAGTCGGCTCGAGCGAGTACGCGGGCGTGACCTGTTCCAGCACCGGGCGCCTGCTGGTCGCCCGGGACGTGATGAAGTCGGCAATGGCCTGGAGCGCGAGCCGCGACTCCGGGATCCAGTGAAATACATGGAACACATGCGGTAGCTCGCGCCAGACCTCGATCTCGGCCTCGACCCCGGCCTGGCGGGCGCGGTCCTGTGCCCGGATCGAGTCATCGAGCAGCATCTCGGTCGAGCCTGCATGGAACAGCAGCGGTGGCAGCCCGGCCCAGTTGCCGAACAGCGGCGACAGCAGCGGGTCTTCGCGATCCACGCCGGGGCAGTAAACGTCCGGCAGCAGGTCCCCAGCGGCCGGCGAGAACATCGGGTCCGCCTCGGCGTTGTAGCGGGCCGAGGCGCCTGACATCGTCAGGTCCGTGGAGGGCGACAGCAACGCCGCACAGTCCGGCAGAGGCAGCCCCAGGTCCCGAGCCCGCATCATCGTGACGAGACTCAGGCTGCCGCCAGCCGAGTCGCCCGCGAGCGCCAGTGGACGCGCGCCGTGCCCCTGCTCGATCAGCCATCGATAGACCGTCAGGCAGTCGTCCGGCCCGGCCGGGAACCTGTGTTCCGGCGCCAGCCGGTAGTCCACCAGCAGCACCCGCATCCCGGTCAGGTTCGAGCAGCGTCGTCGCGAGTCGCTGGTAGACCGCCGGCAGGTGCAGGCACCACGCACCGCCATGCAGGTAGAGCAGCGTGCCCCGGGCGCTGGATTCCGGCGGTCCGAACCATGTGGCCGGTATGCCCTGGATGTGCAGGTCCTCGCGGACCACGGGCAGCGCCCGCTTCGCGAGCCGGGCCTCCATCCTGGCCGTGTGGGCCCGGACCTGGTCGATGTCGAGACCGGGCCGCCAGACCGACTTGGTCGTCAGGCGCAGGAAGGCGTTCGTCATTCGGGCGCGGAGACTCGGCATGTGCTGGTTCCAGTGATGCTGCACCGCAACATCATAACAGGGAATCCGGCCAGCGCTGGGTGGCCGCGCAGGTCCGGGCATCGTGCATCCCAGGCGCGTCCGGGCCATTCTACGTACATGGACGCGATCCCATCCGAGGCCGCAGGCGCCGCTCGTGAGCTGTCCATCGCGGACGGGCAGCTCCGCTACTGGGTCTGCGCTTTCGACCGACAGGAGGCGGACCGGCTGTTGCTCGAGCTCCGCCAGGGCATCGAATGGCAGCAGGAGGAGATCCTGATCTTCGGTCGGCGCACTGTGGTGCCGCGTCTCGTTGCCTGGCACGGGGACCCGCTCGCGAGCTACACGTATTCCGGAACCCGCCACGAGCCCAGCGCGTGGACCGCCCCGCTGCTCGAGATCCGTGCGCGGATCGAGGCGCTGACCGGCGCGGCCTTCAACAGCGTGCTGCTCAACCTGTATCGCGATGGTCGCGACAGCATGGGATGGCATTCCGACGACGAGCCCGAGCTCGGCCGGAATCCACAGATCGCCTCGGTATCGCTCGGCGCCACGCGCCGCTTCCGTATGCAGCACCGTCGGCGCAAATCAGAAGCCCTGACCGTCGATCTCGCGCACGGCAGCCTGCTGTTGATGGCCGGTCAGACCCAGCATCACTGGCGTCACTCGGTGCCGAAGACCGCCGCGCGTGTCGGCGAGCGCATCAACCTGACGTTTCGCGCGATATCGCCGCTGCGGCAGCGGGACTAGGTAGAAAAGCGGATTGCCCCGGGCCCGGTCACGGAACAGCGTGTCACGAGATCCGGATCCCTCGCGGAGGAGCCCGATGAAACTGCAGAACCTTGCCATCTGCTCGCTGGTGGCCATGGCCCTCGTGACGGCGGCATGCGCGTCGAAGCAGGACGCCACGGTGAGCTACAGCGCCGACGTGGCTCCGCTGCTGGAGAAATATTGCCAGGCATGTCACATGCCCGGGCAGCTCGGCTACCAGGCCAGCGGCTTCGACCTGCAGGGCTACGACTCACTGATGAAGGGCACCAAGTACGGCCCGGTCGTGCTGCCTGGGGACCCGCTCACCAGCGCCCTGGTGATGCTGATAGAAGGTCGCGCCGACCAGTCCATCAAGATGCCTCACGCGGGTGCTCCACAGATGAGCCAGCAGGAGATCGAGATCATCCGCCGCTGGGTGGAGCAGGGCGCCAAGAACAACTGAGATCGACGCGAAGAGGGGGTGTCGCCCCCTCGGTACGCCGATGGCGGAGGGCGGTACGCCGCAGCGCCTCCTGATACAGCGCTATTTCGATTTGGCCGCCGCGGCTGCAGCCGCGCGGTCCTGGTTCGCCCTCGAAATCACGTAGGCCTGGATGTCTTGCACGTCCTGCTCGGTGACCAGGTCGCCCATCCGCGGCATGCCGGCACTGTGGATCACGCCGTCATAGACGATCGCCTTGAAGATCGAGTGCTTCTCGGCGCTCAGCATGCGCAGGTCCGGCACCACGCCGCCCGACACCGCCAGTGCCCCGTGGCAAACCATGCAGTTGGCGCCGTACTGGTACTTGCCGTTCTCGACCTGGGCGGGCGTCGCCTCCATCTTAGGCGGCTCGGGAATGGACGCATCTCTCTCGGCGATGCGCGGCATCCGGGCCTTGCCGCCGAGCTTGAAGGCCAGCACATGGCCCTCGTTCAGGTACCTGCCGGAAGCCATCGTGCGCGGATCGCCACCCGTCACCGCGCCGGCGCCGCCGTAGCCCGCCATCACCGCGACGTATTGCTCGCCGTCCACCTCGTAAGTGACCGGCGGCGCGATGATGCCGATCATCGTCGGGACGGCCCACAGCGACTTGCCCGTGTCCGCGGCATACGCGACGAATCGCCCGTCACCGGTGCCCTGGAACAGCAGGTTGCCAGCCGTCGTCAGCAGGCCGCCGTTCCAGAACGCCGGATGCTCGATCTCCCACACGGTCTTCTTGCGGATCGGGTCCCAGGCCTTCAGGTAGCCGCGGTCGGGCGGCAATGCGCCGTCGAATTTCTCCAGCAGCGCGTAGATCGTGTCCGTGTAGGCATTCCAGTCGATGCCCGGGTTCCAGAACAGGTCGCGACGCGTGAACTTCCCGGTCGTCCTGAACTCCTCCGAAGGCGGATAAATGCCCATCGGCTGCATCGCCGGGATGTACACCAGCCCGGTCGCGGGATTGAAGGCCATCGGGTGCCAGTTGTGGCCACCGAACGCGGCGGGGACGATCAGCCGCGTTTCGTCGCTGTAGATAGCCTCGGGCGTCTCGACCGGTCGCCCGGTCTCGAGGTCGACGTGGCTCGCCCAGGTCGCCGGGATGTACTTGTCGGCCGAGAGCAGCTCGCCGGTCACGCGATCGATCACGTAGAAGAAGCCGTTCTTCGGCGCCTGCATCAGCACCTTGCGCGGCTTCCCGCCGATCTGCAGGTCGGCGAGGATGATGTGCTGCGTCGCGGTGTAGTCCCAGTTCTCGGCGGGCGTCACCTGGTAATGCCACTTGAGGCGCCCCGTGTCCGGGTCGAGCGCCAGGATCGAGGACAGGAACAGGTTGTCGCCGCCGCCGGGCGAGCGGATGTCGCGGGCCCAGGGTGAACCGTTGCCGGTGCCGACGTAGAGCGTGTCGAGCTCGGGGTCGTAGGCCATCGAGTCCCAGACCGTGCCGCCGCCACCGTGCTTCCACCATTCGCCGTTCCAGGTCTTCGCCGCGCGCTCGAGCTCCGGATGCTCGAACCCGTCCTTCGGATTGCCTGGCACCGTGTAGAAGCGCCAGGCGAGCTTGCCCGTCTCGGCGTCGTATGCCGAAAAGTAGCCGCGCACGCCGTACTCGCCGCCGCCGTTGCCGATCAGCACCTTGCCCTTCACGACGCGCGGCGCGCCGGTGATCGTGTAGGGCTTGCTGCGGTCGATCGTGTTCACTTCCCAGCGTTTCGCGCCGGTCTTCGCGTCCAGAGAGACCAGGCGGCCGTCGAGCGTCGCGACGTACACTGCGCCCTTCCAGACGGCGACGCCGCGGTTCACCGCATCGCAGCAGGCGTAGCGGCCCCATTCCCGCGGCACCTGAGGGTCGTAGGTCCAGAGCAGCTCGCCCGTCTTCGCGTCCAGCGCCCACACCACGCTCCACACGCCCGTCGTGTACATCGTGCCGTCGACGACGATCGGACTGGCCTGCAGGCCGCGCAGCGTCCCGGTTGCAAACGACCAGGCGAGGCCGAGGCCGTCGACGTTGCCTTCGTTGATTCGCGCGAGCGGGCTGAACCGCTGCTCGTCGTAGGTGCGTCCGTGGGCCAGCCAGTTGCCGGGCTCGGTATCCGCAGCCGCGATCCGCGCGCCGTCGACGGTGGCTGCACCGCGTCCGCTGGACGGTGAGTCATCCGCCGCAGTCACGGAAACTGCGAGCGACAGGCTGAACAGGGTGGCCAGCGCGGTGCCGGCGGCGGGGTTGCTCATGTCTGTCCCGTCCTGACGGAGTTCGTAATCGAGCCAGCGGAGAGTCTCAGTCCGACGGCGGCTTACTGCAAGGGTTCCCGGGCCGCAGGACTCGTCATTTGCGGGAGACCTGTTCATCATTGGTGGTCGACGGCAGACGGGAGGCGCTCACCGATGATTCCGGACTATGGCAGCCATGACTGCGTGGCATTGGCGGAGCTCGTGCGGACCGGACAGGTCACGCCCGAAGAGCTGCTCGATGAAGCGCTGGCGCGGACGGCCGCGGTGAACCCGAAGATCAATGCGGTCATCCACCTGATGGAAGGTCGGGCCCGCGAGGCGATCGCAGCAGGCCTGCCGGCGGGTCCGCTGCGCGGCGTGCCGTTCCTGATCAAGGACCTGATGACCGCATACGCGGGTGAACCGATGCGCTGCGGCTCGAGGCTGTTCCAGGACTTCGTCCCGGCCGAGGACGAGGAACTGACACGCCGCTACAAGGCAGCGGGCCTGGTGATCTTCGGCAAGACCAATACACCGGAGCTCGGCGTCACCAACGTCACCGAGCCGGAACTGTTCGGACCGACGCGCAATCCCTGGAGCCTGGAGCGTACGCCCGGTGGTTCGAGCGGGGGTTCGGCAGCCGCCGTTGCGGCCCGCATCGTGCCGGCGGCCAACGCCAACGACGGCGGCGGCTCGATCCGTACGCCGGCCTCGAACTGCGGTCTCGTCGGACTGAAGCCCAGCCGCGGCAGGAACCCCTCCGGCCCGCAGGCACCGGACGTCTGGTGGGGATTCATCGGCGAGCATGTCGTCTCCCGGACCGTGCGCGACAGCGCCGCACTGCTCGACGCCACGGCGGGCTCCTATCCCGGTCAGCTGCTGCAACTGGCGCCTGCCGGGCGGCCGTACCTCGAGGAGATCCGGCGCGAGCCCGGCCGGCTGCGCATAGCGTTCAGTTTCGATCCCGGGCTCGGCACGACGATGCACGCCGAGAACCGCAAGGCGCTGGAGACTGTGACCGCGCGGCTCAGCGCGCTCGGCCACGAGCTGATCGAAGTGCGCCTGCCGCTCGAGTCGCAACCCTTCGTCGAGGCGTACGCGGCGCTGGTGGCCGCAGACGTCGCGGCCACGTTGCGTGCCGGCTCGAAACTGCGCGGCCGAGCTGCGACCAGCGACGACGTCGAGCTCGCCACCTGGATATTGAACCGGATGGGCGAGGCGCAGTCCGCCGCCGACGTCGCGGAAGCCATCTGGTACATGCAGCTCTTCTCGAGGCAGTGGCTCACCTGGTCCGCCGGATTCGACGTACTGCTCACGCCGACGGTCGGCGTGCCACCGCTGTCGATCGGTGCCTACAAGCTCACGAACATGCAGCGGCAGGCCTTGAAGGTGGCGGGCGCACTGCCCGGCGGTGCGCTGATGAGCCAGCGCGCGAAGATCATCGAGGCGTTCCAGCCGACCTTCGACTCTGCGCCGTACACGATGATAGCCAACGTCACCGGCCAGCCCTCGGTGAGCCTGCCGCTGCACTGGACCGAGGAGGGCCTGCCGATGGGGATGCTCTTCACGTCGGGCATCGGCGACGAAGCGACGCTGTTCAGGCTCGCGGCGCAGCTCGAGCAGGCCATGCCCTGGAGCGATCGGCGGGCGCCGCACGCCGCCGAGTGATGGCCGGCCCTGTTCGGCGGTAGACTCGCTCTGCTGCCCGGCCGGGACAACGGATAAGGGGAGATCGCCTTGCCCAAGGTCACGTTCATCGAGTTCTCTGGCGAGGTCCGCCCGGTCGAGGCGCCCGCCGGGGTCACGCTGATGCAGGCAGCCATGGACAACATGGTGCCCGGCATCGACGCGGACTGCGGCGGCTCCTGCGCCTGCGGCACCTGTCACGTCATCGTAGACCCCGCATGGTCCGCGCTTGTCGGCAATGCGGACGAGATGGAGGAGGCGATGCTCGCGATGCGCCCGGACAGGTGTCCGACGTCGCGGCTGGCCTGCCAGCTCACGCTGACCGAGGAACTCGACGGCCTGGTCGTCACACTTCCCGAACACCAGATGTAGAGCCCGGGCGCACGGTCCGAGGAGCGCATGCCTATGAACCAGCCCCCCAGAGTGCACAGCGGTCCGCTGCAGGATCCCCACGACACGCCGCTCGAGCAACTCGACGTCAGCGACCCGCGGCTGTTCGAGACCGACCGATGGCGCCCGTACTTCGAGAGGCTGCGCCGCGAGGACCCGGTGCACTACCTGGCCGACAGTCCTTTCGGACCCTTCTGGTCGGTCACGAAGTTCAACGACATCGTGCACGTGGACACACACCACCAGGTGTTCTCCTCATCGCCGACGATCGTGATCGGGGACCTGACCGACGACATGAAGTTCGACAACTTCATCTTCATGGACCCGCCGAAGCACGACGTGCAGCGCGCTGCGGTCCAGCCGGTGGTCGCGCCCGCGAACCTCGCCAAGCTCGAGCCCGTGATCCGCGAGCGTGCAGGCCGGATCCTGGACTCGCTGCCGGTTGGGGAGGAATTCGACTGGGTGGACCGGGTCTCGATCGAGCTCACGACCCAGATGCTCGCGACGCTGTTCGACTTTCCGTTCGAGGACAGGCGCAAGCTGACGCGCTGGTCGGACCTCGCGGTCGCGACGCCCGAGCTGGCCGGCGCGATGCTGGTCACGCAGCAGGAGCGGATCGCCGGGCTGCAGGAATGCCTCGCCACTTTTTCGCAGCTGTGGCAGGAGCGGCTCGGCCGCGAGACCGGGTACGACCTGATATCGCTGCTGCAGGCGAGCGAGCACACCCGCGACATGATCCACCAGCCGATGGAATTCCTCGGCAACCTGCTGCTGCTGATCGTCGGCGGCAACGACACGACGCGCAATTCGATCACCGGCGGAGTGCTTGCGCTCAACCAGAATCCCGCCGAGTACGCGAAGCTGCGCGAGAACCCGGGGCTGATCCCGGGCATGGTCTCCGAGATCATCCGCTGGCAGACGCCGCTCGCGCACATGCGTCGCCGCGCGAAGGAAGACACTGAGCTCGGCGGCAAGCGCATCCGGGCCGAGGACAAGGTCGTCATGTGGTACGTGTCCGGCAACCGTGACGACGAGGTGATCGAGCGGGCCGACGAGTTCATCATCGATCGCCCAAAGGCGAGGCACCACCTGTCCTTCGGCTTCGGCATCCACCGCTGCATGGGCAACCGGCTCGCGGAGATGCAGCTGCGCATCGTCTGGGAGGAGATAACGAAGCGCTTCAGCTTCGTCGAGGTCGTCGGGGAGCCGGTGAGGGTGCGCTCGAATTTCGTCAAGGGCTACGAGAGCCTGCCGGTCCGGCTGCACGCCGCGTGAGGCAACGGAGCCCCGGGCACGGGATCGCGTCGTCGGCTGCGCGCACGGTCCTGTACATTCAAAGGGGACAGATTTATTTGGCAAATAGATCTGTCCCCTTTTTCTTTCTCAGGAGTTGAGTCGTGAGTGATGGATCGACCGGGACCCGTTCCTGGCTGCGGGAGCCTTTGCTTCATTTCCTGTTGCTCGGAGCGGGCCTGTTCGTCCTTTTCCGGCTCGTCGGCGGCGATGCCGAGGCGCCGAAGGAGATCGTCGTCACCGAGGCGCGGGTCGAGGCGCTGGCCGAGAACTTCGCGCGCACCTGGATGCGGCCGCCGACGGCGCAGGAGCTCACGGGCCTGGTCGAGGACTACGTCAAGGAAGAGATCTTCTACCGCGAGGCGGTGACGATGGGCCTCGATCGTGACGACGTCGTGATACGCCGTCGCCTGCGGCAGAAGCTCGAGTTCATCTCCGAGGACGTGGCGACCGCCGTGGAGCCGACCGAGCAGCAGCTGCAGGGCTATCTCGACGAGCACGCGGAGAAGTTCTTGGAGCCGGCCCGCGCTGAGCTTCCAGCAGGTGTTTTTCAGTCCGGAGCGTCGCGGCGAGGCGGCGATGCGCGATGCGGAGAAACTGCTTGCACAGCTGCGGGCCGGAAGTGGGCCGGCGGACCTCTCGGAAACCGGCGATGCCACGCTGCTGCCACCGGGACTCGAGGCGGCCACGCCGCAGGAGATTGCCAGCACTTTCGGCGAGGATTTCGCGCTTCAGCTCGACGAGGCGCCGGTCGGGCAGTGGACCGGGCCGCTGCGCTCGTCGTTCGGCTGGCACGTGCTGCGTGTCGCGGAGCGGATTCCCGGCGCGGCGCCGTCGCTGCAGCAGATCCGTCCCATCGTCGCGCGGGAGTGGCAGAGCGAGCAGCGCCAGAAGCTCGGCGACGAGTTCTACCAGGCCATGCGCAGCCAGTACGACGTCCGGGTCGAAGGCGAGCTCGGCCAGCTGCTGGAGGAGTTCAAGGCTGCGGACCGCGAGGCCGCGCAGTGAGGGTACTGGCGACCTTGCTGCTCGCGGCGCTGGTCCTGGCGGTGACCTCGACCCCGGCCCTTGCCCACGAAGTGCGCCCCGGCTATCTGGAGCTCACCGAGGCAGGCACCGATGCATACGACGTGACCTGGAAAGTCCCGGCCCGGGGTGAGTACCGGCTCGGGATGTACGTTCAACTGCCGCCGAACTGCAGCGGCGCCCCGAGCTCGGGCTCGTTCATCTCCGGCGCCTACGTCGAGCGCTGGCAGGCGCAGTGCCCCGGCGGACTGGTCGGCGAGCGCATCACGATCGAGGGGCTGAGCTCGCTGCGTACCGACGTGCTGGTGAGGGTCGAGCGCTGCGGACGGCACGACGCAGACCGCGCGGCTGACGCCGGAGGAGACCTCGTTCGAGGTGATCGCTGCGCCGAGCAGGCTGGGCGTGGCGAAGACCTACTTCGTCCTGGGCGTCGAGCACATCCTGCTCGGCATCGACCACCTGCTGTTCGTGCTGGCGCTGCTGTTCCTGGTCAGCGACTGGAAACGGCTGATCGCCACGGTCACGGCCTTCACGATCGCGCACAGCATCACGCTCGCGGCCGCGACACTGGGCTGGGTCCACGTGCCGCAGGCGCCAGTCGAGGCGGTGATCGCGCTCAGTGTCGTGTTCGTCGCAGGCGAGATCCTGCACGTGGCGCAGGGAAAGCCCAGCTTCACCGCACGATCGCCCTGGATCGTCGCCTTCATCTTCGGACTGCTGCACGGCTTCGGGTTCGCGGGTGCGTTGCGCGATGTCGGCCTGCCGCAGAAGGACATTCCACTGGCGCTGCTGTTCTTCAACGTCGGCGTGGAAGCAGGGCAGATCATCTTCATCGTCGCCGTCGTCGCGCTGCTCAGCCTCGTGAGCCGCTTGCTGCCGGGTCGGGCCGCTGCCGCGCGCGGACCCTGGCACGCAGAGCAGCTGATTCGTGTCCCGGTCGCCTACCTGGTGGGATCGGTCGCCGCTTTCTGGGTCATCGAGCGCGTGGTCGGATTCTGGGCCTGAAGCCCGGCAGCTTCGCCGGGAAGTCCTGGTGCCGGCGCTTCGGCTTGCGCGCTGCGCGAGTTCCCGCGCCGATTCTGCAGGGTCCAGGTCACGGCTCCGCAGCTGGTCGAATTGCGGGGGTAGGACCGATGGTGCTATTCATGCCGATGGCGGAATGAGCGAGCAATCGACGATCGGCGGCTGAGCAGCAGTCGTGTTCCGATGAACCTGAGGTCGCAGAGAGTCTTTCTGAACGCGGTCCTGGCGTTCGCGCTGCTCGGTGGCTGTGCAACGGCCCCGCCGCCGGTGGACAGCTACACGGTCGAAATTCCCGACGGCGTCAGCGACGCGCGCGACCGGTTTCGCGAGATTTTCTGCGCAGTGCTCGAGCAGCACGGAACCGGGCTGCCCGACTATCGCCCGTGCGAAGAGGCGCTGACTCCGGTCGATTTCGAGCCGACGGGCACCGGGGAGCCGGTCCCGCTTGGACTGTCCCGGCGACGCCTGGTGGCGGCTATCGTCCCGGGCATCGGCTACGGTTGCATCGTCAACTGGCTGCGTCCCCCTGTAGTCGGCGCGAATCACGTCCGCAAGTACGACTACGGCCAGATCGTGCTGGAGGTGCACCCGCTCTCCGGCATCGAGGCGAACGCCCGCCAGATCCGTGACGCGATCATGGCCATGCCGGAGGAGACGGGCCCGCCGCGACTGGTGCTGGTCGGTTACTCCAAGGGTGCGCCAGACATCCTGGAGGCTATTGTCCGCTACCCGGAGATCCGTAGCAGGGTGGCGGCTGTGGTGAGCCTTGCCGGAGCGGTGGGCGGCTCCGCGCTCGCCAATGACGTGGAGCAGTACCACGCGGAGCTCTTCCGCTACTGGCCGGGCGCGGACTGCGACGAGGGAGACGGCGGTGGCGTTGAAAGCCTGCGGCCGGATGTCCGCAAGGCCTGGATGACGGCGAATCCGCTGCCCCGGGACCTGCGCTATTACTCGCTCGTGACGTTGCCGACGCCGGAGCGGATCTCCCGGATCATCGAGAAGACCTACAGGGATCTCGGGGCGAATGACTGGCGTAACGACAGCCAGGTGATCTACAGCGACCAGATCCTGCCGGGCAGCACGCTGATCGGATTCCTGAACGCCGACCACTGGGCGATCGCGATACCGGTCAACCGTTCGCATCCGGCGATCGCCCGTTCATTTGCCGACCAGAATGCATATCCGCGCGAGGCGCTGCTCGAGGCCGTGCTGCGTTTCATAGAGGAAGATCTCGACCGGTCCCGGCCGAGGTGATGAGCAACCTGCCGGGTGTGTAGCAAGGATCGGTCTGCATTACTGCCTACTTCTCCGTCGGAATTTCCAGAGCCACTGCTGTATCAACCACAGGATCTGGCATTTGGTGGAGGGACCAGGCTGATGCATTGAATGTAGGTGTCTTCCGTCCCGGGCGGCAGCGCGCTGGCGCAGTACGCGCCGGACTGGGTACCGGGCGACGTGCCGTTCGCTACGGCGCTGATCGAGGGTCACACCGACAGCGTGGGCTCGGAGGCCTACAACCTGGCCCTGTCGGACCGTCGTGCGAAGTCGGTGTTCGACTACCTGACCTCGCGTGGTGTGGACCCGGCGCGCCTGAGCTCGGTTGGCAAGGGCGAGAGCATGCCGATCGCCGACAACTCGACGGCGGAAGGCCGCCAGCAGAACCGTCGTGTGATGCTGATCCGTACGGATACGGGCATGTAGGCGACGAGCAGGCCTGACCTGCCACGAGGCCCCGGTGCGCAAGCCCCGGGGCCTTCTGTTACCAGGTCTGCGGGAATTCCGTCGGTAGCGGTCGAGGAGCCTGCGCAGCTCGGAGTTCGAACGCTCGATCGCTTCGGCAACGAGGGCGGACCCGGCGGCACTTGGGAAAACCCTGCTGCACCGACCGCAGCGCAGGCGGTAGGCTGCAATCGTGACCTGAGCAGGACCGGCTGCGGGGCCGGGTGGCGCCGCTTGTCAGTCCTGCCGGATCAAGCAGTCGAAGTGACAGGAGATGGAAATGCGAAGATTGATTGGCGTGATGATGGCGTTTGCGCTGCTCTCAGTACCTGTCGCGACAGCGTTCGCGGATGCCGATCCGGGCAAATGCGCCGAGACGATCAAGTTGTTCCGGGATGCGGGCGACAGCGCGAGCTTCTTCGGGAATTCCTATGGTTACGCGGTCTTTCCGACCATCGGCAAGGCCGGGCTGGGCATCGGTGGTGCGCACGGTTCGGGTTGCGTCTACGCGAAGGGCAAGCAGGTGGGTACGGCCAAGATGACGCAGCTGAGCTTCGGCTGGCAGGCCGGGGCGCAGGGCTACAGCCTGATCGTCTTTTTCGAGGACGAGCGCGCGTTCAAGGAGTTCACATCGGGCAATTTCGAGTTCGGCGCGAAGGCCAGTGCGGTCGCGATCACGGCCGGCGCCTCGGTGGGCGCGGGCACCGGCGGTTCCGGCGCCGGCGCGAGCGGCGGCAAGAAGGACGCGACGACCGTCGGCGGCTATCACAAGGGCATGGCTATGTTCAGCATCATCAAGGGCGGCCTGATGTACGAGGCGGCGCTCGCCGGGGCAAAGCTGTCATTCAAGCCGCTCTGAAACACTTCGGCCGGTTTGGGACCAGCCGGGAGGGTGGCCGCCACCTTCCCGGCCCGGCATCGGGCCCGGGGTGACCCGTGGCACGGATTCCGCGCGTCTTTCGCGGATGGCGCGGGGTCGAGCTGCGGCATGATACGAATCACGGGGGTTGCAAGCCGCTCGGCCATCAGCCGGCCTGACCCCTGATGCCGCCAGCGGTACCGTGAGTCATCGCGCGAGGGGGGGGAGAACATGGCCGAACCATTGGAGCTTCTGGCGAGGCTTCGCGCCGCGCTCGATCATGGCGACGTCCTGACCGGCGACGAGATCAAGGGACGCGTCGCCTGGACCGCGCCGCAGACGAGCTGCGCCGCGCTCGCGGTCGTCCGGCCGACCAGCGCCGATGAAGTCGCGGCGGTGCTCCGGATCTGTGCGGAGCAACGCCAGCCGGTCGTGACGCATGGTGGCCGCACCGGCCTCGTGGGCGGCGTCGATTGCCAGCCCGGCGACCTCGTCCTGTCGCTCGAGCGCATGAACCGGATCGAGCAGGTCGACGAGCAGGGACGCACGATGACGGTGCAGGCCGGTGTTCCGCTGCAGCAGATCCAGGAGACCGCCGATCAGCACGGGCTGCTCTTCCCGGTGGACATGGGCGCCCGCGGCTCCTGCCACGTCGGCGGCAACGTGGCCACGAACGCCGGCGGCAACCGCGTGATCCGCTACGGCATGATGCGCGAGAATGTGCTGGGTCTCGAGGCCGTGCTGGCGGACGGCACCGTGGTTTCTTCGCTGAACCAGATGATCAAGAACAACGCGGGCTACGACCTCAAGCAGGTCTTCGTCGGCTCGGAGGGTACGCTCGGGGTCATCACCCGCGTCGTGCTGCGCCTGCGCGAGCGGCCCCGCAGCCAGAACGCCGCGCTCGTCGCCTGCGCCTCGCCCGGGAAGCTGGTGAGCTTCCTGAAGCACTGCGATACCGCGCTTGGAGGCACGCTGAGCGCGTTCGAGGTGATGTGGAACGAGTTCTACCGGCTCGTGACGACGCCGCCGGCGAAGTCCTCAGCGCCGCTTTCGCAGGACCACGCCTACTACGTGCTGGTAGAGTCCCTCGGCGGCAACCAGGCGCGCGACGACGAGCGCTTCGAGGAGGCGCTCGGCGCCGCGATCGAGAGCGAACTGATCGAGGACGCGGTGATCGCCAAGTCTGCGGCCGAGTACCACTCGCTCTGGGGCCTGCGCGACGACGTCGAGCAACTGATGCGGTTTCGGCCCTTGTTCATCTTCGACGTGAGCCTGCCGATCCCCGCCATGGCCGGCTACGTCGAGCAGGTCCGCGAGGCCCTGCTCGAGCGCTGGCCCGACGGCAAGCTCTGGGTCTTCGGTCACATGGGCGACGGCAACCTGCACGTCACGGTGTCGGCCGGTGCGCCGGATGCCGCCACCCGGGCCGCGGTCGAGTCGATCGTCTACGGCCGTTGAGCGCAGTCGAGGGCTCCGTGTCTGCTGAGCACGGCATCGGCCTCGAGAAGAAACGCTACCTGCCGCTGTCGCGCAAGCCCGCGGAGATCGAACTGATGAAGCGACTCAAGCGCGCGCTCGACCCGGCCGGGATCCTGAATCCCGGCAAGTTGTTCGACGTCGCGGACGCGGCGAATTGACCGGCGCTCGACCGAGCGTAGAGATGGCAGGCATACACGGGAGCAACCATGCAGCGTTCATATTATTCGGGCCGTGACTTCCGTCGTGCCGCGACCATCGAGGAACTGCGGCGGGTGGCAGCGCGCTCCGTCCCTGCGTTCGCGTTCGAGTACGTCGAAGGCGGCGCGGAGGATGAGGTGGCGCTGGAGCGCAATCGCGAGGTCCTGAGCAATCCTCCCTGGCTGCCCCGGACGCTGGTGGGCGGCGGCGTGCCGAGCCTCGAGAGGAGGATCCTCGGCCAGCCCGCCGGCATGCCGCTGATAATCGCTCCGACCGGGTTCAACGGCCTGCAGTCGCCGGACGGCGACATATCGCTGGCCAGGGCCGCAGCTGCGGCGGGAATCCCGTTCACGCTCAGCACCGCATCGAATTGCGACGTGGTCCGGCTGACGCGGACGGTGCCGGGTCGCAACTGGTTCCAGCTCTATCCGCTCAAGAGCAACGAGGTGTCGCTGCGACTCGTCGAGCGGGCTGCCGAGGCTGGCATCGAGACGCTGGTGATCACGACCGACGTGCCGGCGCTCGGCGCCCGCGAGTGGGACCAGCGCAGCTATCTCGGTCCGGGAAAGCTCACCTTCTCGCGCAAGCTCGACGTGCTCGCGCACCCGCGGTGGCTCTGGGGCGTCGTGCTGAAGAACGGCGGGATGCCGCAGTTCGACAACTTCGCCGAGTTCCTGCCCGAGGCCGAGCGTTCGGCGCTGCTCGGCGCCAGGTACCTGGCCGAGCAGATCAACCCGAAGTTCTGCTGGGACGACGTGGCGCTGATCCGCAGGCACTGGAAGGGCAAGCTGGTGCTCAAGGGCATACTCTGCCTCGAGGACGCGCAGCGCTCCGTCGATGTCGGGGCCGACGCGATCGTGCTGTCGAACCATGGGGGCCGGCAGCTCGATGCCTGCGTGTCGGGCTACGAGCTGCTGCCTGCGGTATCCTCGGAACTCGGCGCGCGGCTCGAGATCATCGTGGACGGCGGCTTCCGCCGCGGCTCGGAGATCCTGCGCGCGCTGGCGCTCGGCGCCGACTCCGTTATGCTCGGCCGGGCCACGCTGTACGGACTCGAGGCCGGCGGCGAAGCGGGCGTCACCCATGCGCTGAACCTGCTGCGGGCAGAGATGCAGCGCAACCTGATCCTGCTCGGCTGCGGTTCGCTGGACGAGCTCGGCCCGCACCTGCTCGCGAAGTGACCGCGCTCCGGCGCCAGCACAACATCCAGGGGAGAAAGTCCGATGCTCCGTAGTCGAATCGAATCCGTGCTTGCGCTCACGGCGTGCTGCTGCCTCGTGCTCTCGGCCTGCGGCTCGAAGAAGTCACCGACCGAATCGGCGTCACCTGAGCAGAAGCCCACCTCGACGGCTTCGGCACCGGCCACCGGCGTGGATGGTGAGCGCATCGGTGCGGTCGCGGGCGAGCCGGCGGTCTGGCTGTCCTACGGCCGCGGCTACGACGAGCAGCGCTACAGCCCGCTCGATTCGATCAACGACCAGAACGTAGAGGGCCTGAGCCTCGCCTGGTACTACGACCTCGACTACAACCGTGGGCAGGAAGCGACGCCGCTGGTCGTCGACGGCGTGATGTACACGACCGGTGCCTGGAGCGTCGTCTACGCGCTCGATGCGGTGAGCGGAGAACTCCTCTGGAAGCACGACCCGGAGGTACCCAAGCAGACCGCGCAGCAGGCCTGCTGCGACGTCGTCAATCGCGGCGTCGCGCTGTGGCAGGGCAAGGTCTTCGTCGGCACGCTCGACGGCCGGCTGCAGGCACTCGACGCTGCGACGGGAGAGCTCCTCTGGTCGGTGGTGACCGTGGACCAGTCGCAGGCCTACACGATCACCGGTGCGCCCCGTGTAGTGAAGGACAAGGTGCTGATCGGCAACGGCGGCGCCGAGTTCGGCGTGCGCGGCTATCTCTCTGCCTACGACGTGAACGACGGCAGCCTCATCTGGCGCTTCTACACGGTGCCGGGCGATCCCTCGAAGCCCTTCGAGTCGCCGGCGATGGAGATGGCCGCGAAGACCTGGACCGGCGAGTGGTGGACGTTCGGCGGCGGCGGCACGGTCTGGGACTCGATGGCCTACGATCCGGATCTCGACCTGCTGTACATCGGCGTCGGCAATGGCTCGCCGTGGAACCAGAAGATCAGGAGTCCCGAGGGCGGCGACAACCTTTTCCTGTCGTCGATCGTCGCGCTGAAGCCCGATACGGGCGAATACGTCTGGCACTACCAGACCACGCCCGGCGAGACCTGGGACTACACTGCGACGCAGCACATCCTGCTCGCAGAGCTCGAGATCGGCGGCGAGCAGCGCAAGGTGCTGATGCAGGCTCCGAAGAACGGCTTCTTCTACGTGCTCGATCGCGCAACCGGCGAGCTGATCTCGGCGGAACCCTACGTGAAGATCACCTGGGCCACGCACGTGGACATGGCTACGGGCCGCCCGGTCGAGACCGAGAACGCGCGCTACACCGAGGGGCCGGTCACGATTTTCCCGGCCAACCAGGGCGGGCACAACTGGCACCCGATGTCCTACAGCCCGAAGACAGGACTCGTTTACATACCGGCCCAGGAGATTCCGCAGGGCTACGGCGACGTGAAGGACTTCCGCTTCCGGCCAGGCCTGTTCAACGTCGGAATCGATCCGCTGCTGCTGCAGCTGCCGCAGGACGAGCCGACCAAGCAGGCCGTGCTGGACATGCTGAAGGGCTATCTGCTCGCCTGGGATCCGGTGCAGCAGAAGGCGGCCTGGCGGGTCGAATACCCCGGCGCCTGGAACGGCGGTACGCTCGCAACCGCAGGCAACCTCGTGTTCCAGGGCACGGCGATGGGCGACTTGATGGCCTACAAGGCCGACGACGGCAGCGCGCTCTGGCGTGCACCGGCGGGCAGCGGCATCGTCGCTGCACCGATGACGTACTCGATCGACGGCGAGCAGTACGTGACCGTGCTCGCCGGCTGGGGCGGCGCCGGTCCGATCGTAGTGGGCGAAATCGCCAAGCTCGAGGGTCGTGTCGGCAACGTCAGTCGCGTGCTCACCTTCAAGCTCGGCGGCAAGGCCACGCTGCCGCCGGGCGGCGTGCCCGCGGATCGCAGGCCCGAGCCGCCGGCCGCGACGGCCACCCCGGAACTCGTTGCCAGCGGCGAGAAGCTGTACTACGACTATTGCTTCGTCTGTCACGGCGACAATGCGGTGAGCGGCAGCACGATACCGGACCTGCGCTACATGGACGCGGCGACCCACCAGGCCTTCGCAGGAATCGTGATGGGTGCGCGGGCGGACAAGGGCATGCCGAGCTTTGCGAAGTACACGAACATCGACGAGATCAACGCGATACACGCTTACCTGATCGATCGCGCGCAGGCCGAACTCGTGAGGCTCGCCGAGACGAGCGAGAGTGCGGACTGAGATCACGACGGGCGCGAAAATTCGGAGACCATCACGATGAGCCCTGGGAACACCGGAAAGCGCAGCGACATCATCTCCAACAGCGCCAGCCCGCTGATGAACACCTTCCGCAAGGGACTGCTGCACGGCGCCGGGTTCAATACGGACGAGCTCAGGACGCGGCCACTGATCGCGATCGCGAATTCACACACCGAGCTCACCACCGGGCACTCGCATCTCGATCGCCTGGCGCGCAAGGTGCACGATGGAATCCTGGCCGCGGGCGGTGAGTGCGCCGAGTTCAACGTGCCGGCACCCTGCGACGGCGTCGCGATGGCGCATGACGGCATGCGCTTCATACTCGCCCAGCGCGACCTGATCGCGGACATGATCGAAACGCACATCCGCTCCCAGCCCTACGACGGCATCGTGGTGATCGCGGGCTGCGACAAGATCAACCCGGCGATGATGATGGCCGTCGCCCGTCTCGATCTTCCGGCGATCTACCTCTCGGCCGGGCCGGGCCAGATGGACATCCGCAACGTACAGGCGTCTCGCGCGTCCATCGATCACGGCGATTTCGCCGACGATCCGCAACTGCTCGCAAAGAGCGTCACCTGTTCGACCTGCGGCGCCTGCGAGATCATGGGCACCGCGAATACGTTCCAGTGTCTCGCCGAGGCCTTCGGGCTGTGTTTGCCAGGCAGCAGCAACATCCCGGGCTGGCACGCCGACAAGCTCGACGCCGCCCGCCGCACGGGTGAGCGCATCGTCGGGATGGTCAAGGAGGGCCTGAACGCCCGGCAGATGTTTACGCCCGCCGCGTTCCGCAACGCGGTGCGTACCGTGATGGCCATCGGTGGTTCGACCAACTCGGCCCTGCACCTCCCGGCCGTCGCGCAGGCCGCCGGGGTGTCGCTCGGCATGGCAGAGTTCGAGGCAGCGGGAGATGTACCGACGCTGCTCGCGGTCAGCCCGAACGGGCCCCATGGCATCCAGGATCTCTGGGCCGCGGGCGGCATGCCGGCGGTGCTCAAGCGGCTGGAACGCCATCTCGACACGAGCTGCATGACCGTGACCGGCCAGCCTCTGAAGGCGACCATCGACGCGGCGAGCGTGCTGAACGAGGCCGTGATCCCGCCTGTCGAGAAGGCCTTCCGCGCTGTCAGCGCTATCACGGTGCTGCGAGGCAACCTCGCGCCGGACACCGCAGTCATCAAGCAGTCGGGGGTTGATCCCTCGATGCAGCACTGCAAGGGCGCGGCGGTCTGCTTCAACTCGGAAGACGATGCGCTCGAAGCCATCGCGGCGGGCCGGGTGAAGCAGGGCGATGTCGTGGTCCTGCGCTACATGGGGCCCAAAGGCGCGCCGGGGATGCCGGAGATGCTGGGCGCGACCATCGCACTCAAGATGAAGGGTCTCAAGCAGGCGGCCTTGGTCACCGATGGCCGTTTCTCGGGCGCCACCTCGGGCCCCTGCGTCGGGCACGTCTGCCCGGAAGCGAGCGACGGCGGTCCGATCGCGCTGATCGAGAACGGCGACCTGATCGAGATTGATATCCCGAACCGCAAGCTGACGCTGCACGTGGACGAGACGACGCTCGCGAAGCGCCGTGCCGGCTGGCGGCCCGTCGAGCGCGAGGTGCCGGATGGGTTCATGCGGCGTTATCGCAAGCACGTCCGGCCGGCCTGCGAGGGCGCGGTACTGGACTGAGCGTCAAGTCCTGGCGCTGGTGACGGACAACGAATTCCCAGGCATGGAGCGATGAAGGATTGACCAAAAAGATTGCCATCGCCCGGCGGCTGCCCCAGCCCATACTCGACCAAGTCGCGAAACTGGGAGACGTCCGCGTGCCGCCGACCGAGACGCCTCTCGATCGGGCCGGGATGGTGGAACTGCTGCGTGATGCCGACGCGGCGCTGGTGACCGCGCTCGACCCGGTGGACGCCGGCATCCTGGCTGAGTGCCCGAACCTCCGGCTGATCTGCAACGTCGGTGTCGGCTACGACAACATCGACGTCGCTGTCGCCCGCAGCCGAGGGATCACCGTGACGAATACGCCGGGCGCAATGGACGATGCGGTCGCCGATCTCGTCTTCGGCATGATGATTGCCGCGGCACGGCGGCTGCCGCAGGCGGATGCCTTCGTCAGGGCAGCGGAATGGACTGCGGATGACTTCACTGCCTTCGGTCTCGGCATGGACGTGAGCAAGAAGACGCTCGGCATCATCGGTTTCGGCCGCATCGGCAGCGTGATCGCGCGGCGGGCGCTGGGATTTGAGATGCGCGTGCTCTACTGCGACACGAAGGCCCTGGCGCCCGAGGTGGAAGCCGGGCTGCGAGCAACGCGCGCCGATCTGCACGGCCTGCTGGCGGAGTCCGATTTCGTGGTTGTGCAGGTGCCCTACCGGCCATCCACGCACCACTTCATCGGTGCGCCGGAGCTGGCACGCATGAAGAAGACCTCCGTGCTGATCCATGCCGGGCGGGGTGGCGTCGTGGACGACGCGGCTCTGGCGGCGGCGCTCAAGGCAGGCACGATCGCCGGTGCCGCCGTGGACTGCTTCGAGAATGAACCGAAGATCCATCCGGACCTGCTGGACTGCCCAAACCTGCTGCTGACACCGCACATCGGCAGCGCAACTCCCGGCGCGCGTATGAGCATGGTCAGCATGGCGCTAAGAAACCTCGCCGTGGGACTGCAGGGTGGGATTCCCCCCAACGCCGTGAACCAATGAAGGACGCCCCTCCAGGGAACGGGTGAGGACGATGAAAGCGGCCCCATCGCGGGGGCACTTGCTCAGGCGAGGTAGCCGCTTTTTCGAGCCACGTCGAGCGTGAAACGTCTGGCCAGCCGTCGTGAGATTCTCATGGCCGTGTAACCGAGCCTGGCCCCGGGCCCGGTGAACAGGAAAGCGTCGTCCCGCTCGACGCTGCGCACGATGTCTGCGGCGACGACGTCCGGATGACACCCCTCGTCCGCGTAGTACTTCTGCAGCCTGGCGATCTGCGCCTCGTTCATGCCTGAGCCCGTCGGGCTCACGTGCACGATGGCGGTATTGATGATGCCGGGGCAGACGACCAGCACCGAGACGTCGGTGTCGTGCAGTTCCTGCGCCAGCACCTCGGACAGCCCGACCACCGCGTGCTTCGAAGCGGCGTAGGCCGACATGTTCGGCAGCGGCGAGAAGCCCGCGGCCGAGGCGACGTTGACGATCTTCCGCTCGCCGCCGGCCTTGCGCATCGCTGGCAGGAACGCGCGAGTGCAGTGGACGATCCCGAGTACGTTGATGTCGTAGATGCGGCGCCACTCGGTGATCGGCGTCTCCTGGAAGCCGCCGAGGAATGCCACGCCCGCGTTGTTCACCAGCACGTCGAGCCGTGCTGCCGATTCGTGGACAGCAGCCGCGAGCTGCTCGACCGATTCCTCGCTCGACACGTCGCAGGTCTGCGCCAGGCACTCGACACCCATCGCCGCGATGTCGCTCTGCACTTTCCCGAGCGCCGCTGCATTGATGTCGGAAATGACGAGATTCGCGCCGCGCTTCGCGAACGCCCGCGCGCACTCGAGGCCGATGCCTGAGGCGGCGCCGGTGACCAGCACCCACTTACCTTGCAGCGCCTTCATGTGGAGGGCCCGTTATAGACTTCGAAGAAGCGAGCGATTCCGGCCTCGGGTACGGCGAGGTTGGCCTCCTTGCTGGTTCGCACGCATACCAGCGCCGGCCCGGCGCTTGCCTTCGCGCGCGCGAGCGCTGCCGGCAGGCTCTCGATCGAGTCCACGTACTCGCCGTGGCAACCGAGACCCTCGGCGAGCTTGTCCCAGCGGACCTCGCCCATGGCTGTCCCGAACGTCTTGCCCCAGCGCGCCATCTCGTTCGGAATCTCCATGGTCCATTCGGACTCGGCCATCACGACGAAGGTGATCCCGAGGCCTTCCCGCGCCGCGGTCTGAAGCTCCATCGCGTTGAATCCCGCGGCGCCGTCGCCGGTCACGCAGACGACCTCGCGCTGCGGCGCGCCGAGCTTGGCGCCGATCGCCGACGGGATGCCGGTCCCGAGCATGCCGAGTTCCATGATCCCGTGGTACGAGTTCGGCTTCGTCGAGGGCAGCGCCATCGCGGCCCAGAGCGAGGTCATGCCGCCGTCGGCGCAGTAGATCGCGTCGTCGCCGAATGTCGCGCCGACCATCCCGATCGCCTGGGCCGGATGGATGCCGGGTCCGGACCATGCGGCAACCGAATCGCCGATGGCTGCGGTCCAGGCCTCGTGAACGGAGCGCTGCGCTGTCACATCGCCTCGGCCGTGGCTCGCGAGCTTGCGCCCGCGCAACTTCTTCGCGAGGCCCTCGAGCGTCGCGCCGGCGTCCGCGACGATGCCGAGCGCGACGGGCCGCGATACGCCGATGTGACGGGGATCGATGTCGACCTGTATGAGCCGGCAGCGGGCCGGATCGCCCCAGTACTTGTCGAAGGGCACGTCGAGGTTGCCGACGCGCGAGCCCGCGACCAGCAGCACATCGGCGTTCCTGCGCAGCTCGTCTGCGGCGGGGCTCTGCGAATTGAAGTACAGCGGATGGTCGTGCGGCACGACGCTGCGGCCGGCCATCGACGAAATCACGGGGCACCCGAGCAGCTCGGCCAGCTCTAGCAGCAGTGCATTCGCCCGCGCGCGGTCGACGCCAGTGCCAGCGAAGATCGCCGGCGTCCTTGCCTCGGCAAGCATGTCCGCTGCGGCCCCGAGCTGCGCCTCCGACGGCTGCGGCAGCGAACCGCGACCGCTGCCGCCCGGGTAGATCGGTGCCATGGACGGATCGCCGGTGGCATAGAGCACTGGCGCCGGGATCTCGAGCTGGACGGGGCCCGGGCGGCCCGCCCACATTTCACGGAAGCCTGTTCGGACGAGTTCCGGGATGCGGGTCCATTCAAACACGGGCCCGTTCCACTTGGTGACCGGCTTGAACAGGTCGAGCTGGTCCTGGCCCTGGAACGTGGCGGGCGTCGACGGGTACACGATGCCGAGGCGGTGCTGCGACGTGATCGCGAGCACCGGTACGCCCTCGTGCCTGGCCGTCAGCATGCCGGGCAGCAGGTTTGCCGAGCCCGGGCCCGGGTTGCCGAGCACCACTGCGGCCTGGCCGGTCGTCTTGTAGAGTCCCTCTGCCATGTGCACGGCCGCGGCCTCGTGACGGATCGGCACGAGCCGGATCCCGTTGACCTCGAGCGCCGCGAGCAGCGGGTCGATTTCCGGGCAGGGGAGCCCGAAAACGAATTTCACGCCCTCGTTTGCCAGCGCCCGGGCGAGGAGTTCGCCGCCAGTGAGTTCAGTCATGATGCTCTCCCGCTGCAGGCCGCAGCCGCAATGTTCGGTGGGCCCCATTCTGGTCCCGTGCCGGCTGACCTTCTTGATGTTTTCTGCCAAGCTACTGATGTTTTCAGACAGCATCCCGGCGCCGTCCCGAGTGTGTCGCAGCCATGGCAAGGAAGCAGCACGCAAAGAGATTCACGCTTCCGGCGCGCTACATGGCGCAGCTGGTCGAGTACCTGGAGGGCACGGGCGTCGATCGTGCCGCCGTGCTGCGCGCCGCCGGCATACGCTCGATCGACGCGCCGAAGGCCCAGCTGTCGCAGCTGCAGGTAGAGGCGCTGCTCGCGGCTGCGGAACAGGCGAGCGGGCGCCTGGACCTCGGCTTCGAACTCGGTCGTCGGCTCAACCCGACGTCGCATGACATCCTGGGATTCGCGTTGATCACGAGCCCGACGTTCGGTGACGTGCTGCGCCTGCTGGTGAGTTACCAGCGCCTGATCCAGCCCATGTTTTCGCTGAAGCTGGAGCGTCACGACGACCGCGTCGACCTGGTGTATCGACCCGTCGTAGACCTGACGCACCGGGCGATGCGCGTGTTCGAGGAAACGATCGCTGCATCGAATCACTTCTCTTTCGCGCACATGTTCAACGAAGGCCTGCCGACCTATGACCTCTGGCTTTCGATCGAGCGTCCGCTTCACGCGGAGCGCTACCGGGAACTCACCGCGGCGCGCGTTCACTTCGGCGACACGGTACCCGGCCTGAGGATGTCGCTCGATGCCGTGCTGCTGGACAAGCCGCTGGCGATGTCCAACCCGCGAGCGATGCAGGCGGCGGAGCAGCGCTGCAAGGCGATGCTGCGGCAGACCCAGGCGCGCCGCCGCTGGAGCGAGTGGTGCCGAATGATGCTGCGCGAGGCCGAGGACTCGCGACCGACGCTCGAGCAGCTCGCCGGCTTCGTCAACATCTCGACGCGCACGTTGGCGCGCTACCTCGAAGCGGAGGGCACGAGCTTCCGGGATCTTGCGCTGCAGGTACGAACCGAACGGGCACGCCAGATGCTGGCCGAAGGCAGCCTCTCGGTGACACAGGTCGCCTACCGCCTGGGCTACACGGACGTCGCGAGCTTCGTGCGCAGCTTCCGCGCGCAGACGGGTCGGACGCCGGGATCCGTCAGGGGGTGACGATTGCGAACTGCCCGTCCGGCTTGTCGATCATCGACAGGAACGACAGCAGCTTGAGCCTGCTGCCTTCGACCCGCAGCTCGTCGGACATCACCAGCTCCTTGACGCCGACCTGCCCGAGGCCGAGCCGGACGAGCAAATCACGCGTCAGGTGAACCGTGGCGTCTGCTTCCGGGGTCGGATCGGCGCGGCGATGGTGCAGCACCGCGTTCTCCAGCTCGAGCACGTAGGATTCCTGCACGTCGTCGAATACGAAGTTGAACGTCATGCGTTTGCCGTCCGCCTCGGTACCGTTCAGCCGGACGGCCATCGAGTCCAGCGATCGAGCGGCCGGCATCGCCCGCAACAGGCCCAATGCATTCGCCGGGTCATTGGCCATGCCTTGCGGGCCGTTTCGCAACTCGAATGCGCCGGTCAGGTACGCGTCGCGCCACGGGCCGGACTCGGCCTGGTAGCCGAGCTGCTCATAGGTGGATGCTAGAAGGTCCCTGGCGGCCTCGTCCGAGGCATCAGCAAACACCAGGTGATTCAGCAAGGTCGCAGCCCAGCGATACTCACCCGCGTCGAACGCCGCCTGCCCCTTCCGCAGCACTTCCTCGGCGCCCCCCATCGCATCGACGTACCTGGCTGCAGCCTCGGCCGGCGGCAGAGGATCGAGGTTCGCTGGATTGGCGTCGTACCAGCCGAAGTACGCCTGGTACACGGCCTTTGCGTCGTGCTTTACCGTGCCGTAGTAGCCGCGATTGGCGAAGCGACTGCGCAGCGTGGAGGGCAGGTCGATCTGTTCGGCTATTTCCTGAGGCGTGAAACCCTCATTGGCGAGCCGCAAGGTCTGGTCGTGGATGTAGCGGTAGACGTCGCGCTGCGCCTTCAGGTAATCGACGATGCGCTCATTTCCCCAGACCGGCCAGTGGTGGCTCGCAAACACGACCTCCATGTCTGCGAACCGGTGCAGTGCGTCGTCTATGTATCCGCTCCACTTGACGGCGTTGCGCACCTTGGCGCCGCGCAGCGTGTAGAGATTGTGCAGTGTATGCGAGACGATTTCGGCGCCGCACCACGCCTTCAGCTCGGGCAGGTAGAAGGTCAGCTCGGCCGGCGCCTCCGACTCAGGTGCGTACTGGAATACGAACCGGACGCCGTCGAGGTCCATCTCCTGGGGAGTGCGATCCACGATCACGGTGGGTTCACGGATGCTGATGGTCCCCACGGAGGGCGACTTGCCGAGGCCCGTATCGACGTGCCCCGTTGCCGAGCGGGGCAAGGGCGTGCCGTACATGTACGTCGCGCGGCGCCCCATCGCGATGCCGGCCAGCGCGTTCTCGCTGGTGGCCTCCGCCATGAAGCCCTGCGGCGCGACGATTGGAATCCGGGCGGCCGCGGCCGGATCGTCCGGCAGGACGCCGGCCACCCCGCCGAAATGATCGACGTGGCTGTGGGTGAAGATGATGGCCGAAACGGGTCGGTCGCCGAGGTGCCGACGCGCGAGCGCGAGGGCCGACGCCGCGGTTTCGTTGGCCGTCAGCGGGTCCACCAGGATCCAGCCTGTCTTTCCCTCGATCAGCGTCATGTTCGACAGATCGTAGCTGCGCACCTGGTGCACGCCGGGCACGACCTCGAACAGGCCGTACTGCCCGTTCAGCATCGCCTGGCGCCAGAGACTGGGATTCACGCTGGGCGGCGCATCACCCTGGACGAAGCCGTAGGCGGTCATGCTCCACGCCGTTTTGCCGACGGCGTTTTTGATGACCAGCGACGGATCGTTGCCGATGAAGCCGCGGCGGGCATCCTCGAAGTCCTGCTGGTCGCCCAGCGGCAGCGATTGCGCCGCCTGGCGGTTGACCGCCAGGGTCTGTGGCGTCGCAGCACCGCCCGGCTGCGGCTTGCCGGCGCCCGGGCCCGGCGAGCAGGCAGCCAGGCCGGCGGTAACGATCAGCAGCAATAACTGAAGCGTAGCTCGCGGCACATTCATTGGAACTCCTGCACGAAGGCGTGCCTTGGCTATCCGCCATGCGTCGAGCATTCGCGCGAAGCCCGCGAATGCCATCGTGGTCTCAGGGCGTGTACCAGATCGGTGAGCTGTAGGCGCGTTCCTGCGTGACCATCGGCACGGAGGCGTCCATCTTCAGGCCGAAGCGCTTTGCGTCGTACGCCGTCCAGCGCGGCGTCGGAATCTCCAGCACGCGCAGGTAGTAGAAGGCCCGCTCGCGCGGGTCGAATTTCGGGTCGCGCCAGACGGTGACCAGTTCCGATTTGCCGATCGTGTTGGCCCATGAAGCCTTCGCCACATCGACGGTATTGCCGACCGCGGGCAGCTTCCCGTCCCAGCCGGGCTTGCGATCGCCGGACCAGGCGACGTCATGGATTTTCTCGTGCGTCCTGCCGTTCTCGTCCACCCAGCCTTTCACCACCTGCACACGGTCGAGGTTCGCGCCGACCGGGTCGCGCAGCGCGGCGATCAGAAACGTCGGGGCCTTGCCTGGCGCCGCCGGGCGTAGCTCGCCGCCCATCGGCACGCCGCGGGAATATCCGACCGCCGCGAGATCGGGCGCCGCTGCGTCGCCGTCGCTGAAGTCCCAGCCGCCGAAAAATCGAACCGTGATCCGCGGACCTGTCGTGGCGTAGACCTCGCGCCGCTTGATCGCGTCGAAGATCGCCTCGCGGCTGTTCTCGGTGGCCCAGACCGCCGCGTAGCCGGACGAGACCATCTGCCAGCCGACGGCCTCGGTCTCGCCGATCCTGGCCCACACCTTGCTCCAGCGCGCTGGCGACGGCTCGACCTGGGTCATCTTGCCGAAGAAATTGTCCTCTTCCGCCGTCGCAAGCGCGGTGTGGCTGTCGGTCGAGCCGATCATGCCGAACCTGAACGGGTTCGCACCAAGGGTCTGCTCCAGCCTGAGCCCGTTCTTCAGCGCTTCCCGCGCGTACTCGTAGGGGATCATCTCCGGGGTCTTCTTCACCGGCCCCATGTTCCAGGCGTCCCAGGTCTCGTAGTCCGCGAACTCGTCGTTCGGCGACATCAACGGATGCGCCTCGCCGTCGCCCTTGATCTGCGTCACCTCGTAGACCGGTTCCCATCGCATCCGCTGCTCGGCGTACGCACGGCTGACGGGGCTTCCGGCGAAGTCCGACATCGCGAACATCAGGCCGTTCGAGAGGTTGCCGTTGTGCGCGATCGCGAGAACCTGCCCGCCGGTGGCTTCCTCGTAGCCGCGCAATGCCTGCCAGAGGTCCGCGGGGTCCTGGCTCTGCGCCATCGTGAACGGCAGCTGTTGCCGTGCCTTGTCGGCACCGTCGCGGTAGATCACCACGCGGTGCAGGTTGTTGCCGCCCGGCGTAGAGGTCCACTCGTATCCCACGAAGGCGGTGAAGCGGCCCGGCTCGTTGTACTTGTCCGCATGGGCGGTGTAGGACTCCCAGATCGAGCGGGCGAACGCCTTGTTGTCCTTCAGGCCGTCCGGCACCGGGCCGTTGGTGAGCTTGAGCACGACGTCCATGTAGGCGTCGAACGCCGATTGCCCGCCCGCGTTGATCATCTCGTGCCAGCGCCTGATCGTCGGATCGCTGATCAGTGCCGGATTGCCCGAGATGATCTCGTTCATGGCACCGAGGCCGTCCGAGTGATCCGCGACGACCAGGAAATCGAGGGGCCGGGCAAGCCGCACCGGTTCGCCATTGGTCGAGCGGACCTGCTCGCCTCGCGCGAAGCGGAACGCGATCTCGGGATCCAGCTTCACGCCGAAGGCGCGTGCATCGAGCGAAAGCGAGGTGTGCAGGTGCGTGTCACCCCACAGCACCCGGGTCGGATGTGAAGGTCCGACATGGGGCGAGTAAGGAGCGGTCGCGGCTGCGGGGGCCTCGGCCATGGCCAGGCCGGGCGGGACCGTCGCAACGAGCAGCGTCGCCGCCAGGCCGGTTGAGATCGTCATTTTCATCATCTGGAGCCTCGACGCCATGGCGGGAACCCGCGGGAATCTAGTGCAATCCAGCCGGCTTGTCTTGCCGCAGACCGTGTTCCCCACGATGCCCTCTGGCGCCGCGCATGCTACCTTGCAGCGCAGCATCGAGGTGCCGAGCATGCTGTTCCAGTTACGCCTGTTGTTCTATCGGCTCATCAAGCCGTTCATGAAACCGGTGTCCCGGCTGGTCGCGATACCAAGGCCGGTGCTGTTCGTCGGGCCGGACTCCACGCGCCGACTGTGCGATCTGATCGCCGGTTCGGGCCGCCGGCGGGTTCTGATCGTGACCGATGCGGTGCTGGTCAAGCTCGGCCTCGTCGAGCCGATCACGGCCGCGCTCTCGGCCAAGGGCATCGAGGTCGCAGTCTTCGACGGGATCGTGCCGGACCCGACTCACGACGTGCTCGAGCGAGGTCACGCGGCCGTGCGTGCGCAGCAGAGCGATGCGATCCTCGCCGTCGGCGGGGGCTCGTCGATCGATGCCGCCAAAGTAATCGCCGCGATGGCGACGACGGGTAAGTCGCCGCAGAAGCTCGTCGGCATGCTCAAGGTGAACGAGCCGCCGCTGCCGCTGTTCGCCGTGCCGACCACGGCCGGCACCGGCTCGGAAGTCACGGTGGCCGCGGTCGTGACGGATCCGGTCAGACACGAAAAGGCCGCGGTGATCGATCCGAAGCTCGTGCCGATCGCCGCTGCGCTCGACCCGCTGATGATGAAAGGGATGCCGAAGCCGATCACGGCGGCCACGGGCATGGACGCGCTGACGCATGCGGTCGAGGCGTACCTGAACCGCTGGCCGCATCCGGAAACGCCGGCCTTCTGCCTCTCGGCCGTGCGGCTGATCTTCGAGAACCTGCCGAAGTCGTACCAGGACGGCGACGACCTCGAGGCCCGCGAGGGGATGGCGCTCGCCTCGCTTTACGCGGGGCTTGCCTTCACGAAGGCCTACGTCGGCTATGTCCACGCGTTTTCGCACAAGGTCGGGGGCATGTACGGCGTGCCGCACGGGCTCGCGAACGCGATCACGCTGCCCTACGTGCTCGATTTCCTGAAGGACGCGCCCTATGCCCGTGCGCGCATGGCCGAGCTGGCCCGCGCGATAGGGGAGGGCTCGACCACGGACTCAGAATCCGAGCTTGCACAGCGGTTCGCGGACCGCGTGCGGCAGCTCAATCTTACGGTCGGGATTCCGGAGAAACTTGACGCGCTCAAGCTCGAGGACGTCGCGGAGATCGCGCATGCTGCGATGATCGAAGCCTACCGTGACTACCCGGTGCCGAAAAACATGAATACGCATGACGCGGAGCACCTGCTGCGGCAGATGCTGGTGGCTCGCGCCTAAGCGACCCGGCTGTTCGTTGCGGCGCAGCGTGCGGCGCTTCGGCAGCCGCCAGGGTCGCACCTCACGGACTTTCGCCGGGCCGGCTGGACAAGGAGGCTGGCCTGACGGTAACTTTCGCCACCCCTTCAGTCCGTGTGCGCCCGAGCGCCGGGCCCCATCAGAGGAGTTCCCCTGTGCAGTCCAGCTCCCGGTCCCTGCCAGTTCGCGCCGTCGTTCAGTGCCTCGCAGCCCTCGCTCTGGCCCTCCCGGGACTTGCGCTCGCGGCCAAGCCGAACATCCTCGTCGTCTGGGGCGACGATGTCGGAATCACGAATATCTCCTACAACACGCGCGGCCTGATGGGCTACCACACGCCCAACATCGACCGCATCGCCAGCGAAGGCATGGCCTTTACTGATTACTACGGGGAGCAGTCCTGCACTGCGGGACGCTCGTCGTTCATCACCGGGCAGAGCGTGTTCCGCACGGGTCTGTCGAAGGTGGGATTGCCTGGCGCCGAGGCGGGCATGCAGAAGGAAGATCCGACCATCGCGACCGTTCTGAAGGCCCAGGGCTACACGACCGGTCAGTTCGGCAAGAACCACCTCGGCGACCGGGACGAGCACCTGCCGACCATGCACGGCTTCGACGAGTTCCTGGGCAACCTGTACCACCTCAATGCGGAGGAGGAACCGGAGAACGAGGACTACCCCGGCGATTTCGTGATGGTGAACGGCAAGACGTTCCGGCAGAACTACGGACCGCGTGGCGTGATCCACTCCTGGGCCACCTCGGATGGAGGCCAGCGGATCGAGGATACGGGCCCGCTCACGAAGAAGCGCATGGAGACGGTCGACGACGAGACCTCTGACGCCGCGATCCGATTCATTCGCGAGGCGCACGCCGCGGGCAAGCCCTGGTTCGTCTGGTGGAACGGCACGCGCATGCATTTCCGCACGCACGTCAAGGCGGAACTGCGCGGCATTTCGGGCCAGGACGAGTATTCCGACGGCATGGTCGAGCACGACATGCACGTCGGCAAGTTCCTGAAGCTGCTCGATGAACTCGGCATCGCCGACAACACGATCATGTTCTATTCGACCGACAACGGCCCGCACATGAACACCTGGCCGGACGCGGCCATGACGCCTTTCCGCGGCGAGAAGAACACCAACTGGGAAGGCGGCTGGCGCGTGCCGGCATTCGTGCGCTGGCCCGGAAAGATCGAGCCCGGCAGCGTCACCAACGAGATCGTCCATCATATGGACTGGCTCCCGACGTTCGCAGCCATCGCGGGTGATTCGAACGTCAAGGACCGGCTGCTGAAGGGCGCGAAGCTCGGCCCCCGCTCTTACAAGGTCCACCTCGACGGCTACAACGTCCTGCCGCTGCTGACCGGCGCGACCGACAAGAGCCCGCGCGACGAGATCTTCTACTTCTCCGACGACGGCGACCTGACGGCGCTGCGCTGGAGGGACTGGAAGGTGATCTTCATGGAGCAGCGGGCCGAGGCGACCTTCCAGGCCTGGCGCGAGCCGTTCGTCACGCTGCGCGTGCCGCTGCTCGTCAATCTCCGTCGCGATCCCTACGAGCGCGGCATGGTGACGTCCAACACCTACGACGACTGGTTCCTCGACCGTCCCTATCTGCTGATGCCCGCGCAGAACTACGTGGCGAGATTCCTGGCGACGTTCAAGGAGTACCCGCCGCGCCAGAAGGCAGCGAGCTTCAATCTCTCGCAGGTAATGGAAGCGATGCAGCCGCCGACCCGCTGACGGGATCGGCGTTCAGATCGCTCGTCCCGCAGCGGCGCGAGTCGCCGCCTCGGCGGCGACGACTTCTGCCTCGACTTCGCGGAGCAACGCGCAGAATGCCGCTTCGGCGGGCGAGGGTGTGCGAGCGGCGAGGCGGATGATCCCGAAGTTCGAGCGGAACCACGGAAACGTCAGCGGGAGCACCCTGATCCGCCCGAGATGTTCGTCTTCGACGAGCTGGCTGGCGACCGCGAATCCGAAGGCAGTCGTCTGCAGCACGATCTGCCGCGCCAGCCTGAAAGTATCGACCCGCACCTGGGGAATGAAGGCACCGTCGGACTGCGTATAGCCCATCGTGCCGTCGGATACGTCGAGTTCCTCCGCGATCTCGGCCGGCAGCGCCGTCCCCGCCATCGGGTAGCCACGGAGGTCGGACAGCGTCAGCTCCGCCAGGGTCGTCAACGGATGACCGGTGCGCACGAAGAAGTAGCCCTGGTGGCTGGGCAGTGCTTCGGTGACGAAGCGCTCGTCGGACTGGACGTGACTTAGGTTACCGATCGCAACGTCGATTTCAGAGCTCAACAGCCGCGGCGTGAGATGAGCAAAGTCGCCGACGGTTACCTCGAGCCGCACGCGCGGGTGTGCGTGGATGAAGCGGCTCGCCGTCGATCCGACGGAAATTTCGGCAGGGTAGGCCCCGGCACCGACCCGCAGCTCGCCGAGCTCGAGCCCCAGCATCAGCATCAGCTCCCGCTCCGTATCCTCGGCACGGCGCAGGATGTCAGCGCCGTTGTCGACCAGGCGCTGCCCGATGGCCGTGGGCACCGCGCCGGTCGAGCTGCGGTCGAACAGCTGCGCACCAAGGCTCCTTTCGATCGACTGGATACTCCGCGACAGCGCCGGCTGGGTGATCGAGAGCGACTCCGCAGCGCGGGCGAAGTTTCCATGCCTGGCGAGCGCTATCACGTGGCGCAGTTGTCGGAGTTCCAAGCTCATCCTCTACTCCCGTATGGGCAAAGAAAAACCACCGTCATAACCTGCATGCATGAGTATGCGGCGCCGTTTGCATTGGACGCTATGACCTATCGAACTTACATTCCGGTAAATACCTAGGGGCCTCGCGGGTTCTTACTAGGTGACACACCTGCGGATGGGAGATTTAAGGATGAGCATCACTTCGAGCGCGCGCAGCCGCGTTGTTGCCCAGCTTGGGGCCGTTCTGGCGTCTGCGGTACTGATGTCCGCGGCCCAGGCCCAGTCGGGCAAGCCGAACATCCTGGTGATGTTTGGTGACGACGTCGGCTTCTGGAACGTCAGTGCCTACAACCAGGGCATGATGGGCTACAAGACGCCCAACATCGACCGCATCGCCCGGGAAGGCGCGATGTTCACCGACGCCTACGCGCAGCAGAGCTGCACGGCCGGGCGTGCTGCCTTCATCACCGGCCAGTCGCCGATCCGCACGGGCATGCTGAAGGTCGGGTTGCCGGGTGCTGCCGAGGGTCTTCGTGCGGAAGACCCCACCATTGCTGATCTGCTCAGGGCGCGAGGCTATGCCACTGGCCAGTTCGGCAAGAATCACCTGGGAGACCGCAACGAGTTCTTCCCGACCGTGCACGGCTTCGATGAGTTCTTCGGCAACTTCTACCATCTGAATGCGGAGGAAGAGCCCGAGAACGAGGATTATCCAAAGGATCCGGCTTTCAAGAAGAATTTCGGCCCACGCGGCGTGTTCCACTGCTTCGCGACGAAGGAAGTGAGTTCGCTTCCGGAGGACCCGCGTTTCGGCAAGTGGGGCAAGCAGCGTTGCGAGGATACCGGTCCGCTGACTCGCCAGCGCATGGAGACTTTCGACTCCGAGGTGGCTGACAAGGCCGAACGGTTCATCCGCGAGAAGACCCAGGCCAATCGGCCCTGGTTCGTCTGGTTCAATACTTCACGCATGCACGTCTGGACGCACCTTGCGCCGGAATCGAAGGGCAAGACCGGTCTCGGTGTCTACGCGGATGGCATGGTCGAGCACGACGGTCACATCGGCCGGATGCTCGGGCTCCTCGACACCCTTGGCATCGCCGACAACACGATTGTGATCTGGACATCGGACAACGGTGCCGAGGTCATGACCTGGCCCGATGGTGGCATGACGCCGTTCCGCGGTGAGAAAAACACCAACTGGGAAGGGGGGTATCGCGTACCGCTGGTGGCGCGCTGGCCGGGGGTGATCAAGCCCGGGACCACGATCAACGACATCGTTGCCCATGAGGACTGGTTGCCCACGCTGCTGGCCGCAGCCGGTGCGTCGGACGTCAAGGAGTCCTTGCTCAAGGGTTCGTCGATCGGGGGCACCAACTACAAGGTGCACCTGGACGGCTACAACCTGATGCCCTCCTTCCAGGGCACCGCCACCGAGTGGCCAAGGAAAGAGTTCCTTTACTGGACCGACGACGGCGGGCTCGCGGCGCTGCGCTACGACCGCTGGAAGGTCGTGTTCATGGAGCAGCGCGCACACGGCTTTGACGTGTGGGAGGAGCCACTGGTTACCCTGCGTCTGCCCAAGATCTTCGACCTGCGCATGGACCCGTTCGAGCGGGCCGATCACGAGGCGATGGGCTACGACAAGTGGCGGTTCGATCGTACGTTCGCGATGGGTCCGGCCCAGGCGTACGCCACCAAGTGGTTGCAGAGCTTCAAGGATTACCCGCCGCGCCAGAAGCCGGGTAGCTTCAACCTGGATGCCGTGATGGAGACGCTCACCGCTAACCCGACGCAGTAGTCGGTTACTGCTGCGGATGAATCGTTACAGGCTGGCGCCCATGGACGGGCGCAAGCCGGGCTGACCACGATGGTCGCCCGGCAGTCGTCGAAGCCGGGCCGGGCGGACGCAGGGCTACCCTCAACGGACCCGGCGGTCGCCCGGCTCTTGTTGTTTCTGTCGGGATCGACGGCGCTCGCATACCAGACTCTCTGGATCAAGCAACTCACGCTGGTCGTCGGCATCGAGGTCTTCGCGGTCTCGATCGGTGTCGCCGCGTTCTTTGCGGGCCTCGCCGCCGGGGCGGCCATCATCGGCCTCGGAGTCGACCGCAGTTCCCGCCCCCTGCTGTGGTACGCGGGGCTCGAGGCCGCCGTGGCGGTTCTCGGGCTCGGAACGACGCTGCTGATGCCCCTGGTCCCCGGGCCGTTCGTCTGGCTCGACTCCAGCGTCGGCGCGGTGGCGTGGCTGCTGCCCACCGCGATGGTCGCGATCCCGGCGTTCTGCATGGGCGGCACCTTGCCTGCGGCAATGCGGTCGCTGCTGCCGGCCGACGAGGCGCTGGGCCGTGACGCGGGTTCACTCTATGCGTGGAATACAGCCGGCGCCGTCGCGGGCGCGCTGCTCACGCCCTTCGCGCTGGTCCCGGCGTTGGGCGTGCGCGGCGCGGGCCTTGCGGTGGCGCTCGCATGCCTGCTGACCGCCGGCCTAGCGCTCTGGCTGGCCCGCCGGGCTCCGGACCCGCTGCCGGCCGGCGCTGCCGCAGCAGCGAGTTTCGATGGCCCGGACCGTGGGTTCATGCTGGGGCTCTTGCTGTATGCGTGCGCCGGCGCCATCGCGATGGGCTACGAGGTCCTCTGGTCGCAGATCGTGGCACCTCTGACGAGTACCCGCGGCGCGGCGTTCGCGATGGTCCTGGCGGTTTATCTCGCCGGCCTCGCGGCGGGTAGCGCGGCATGGTCCCGGGTCGCCGACCGGATCAAGGATCGATGGGCATCGTTCGGGTTGCTGATCGCCGGGGCCGGGTTGCTCGCAGTGCTCACCTACGCGGTGCTGGGTCCCTGGCTTGCTGATGCGCAGCAGGCGCTCGGGCGGGCGGTGACGCGTGCCAGTGGCTCTCATGCACTGGGCATGTACAGCCGGTTCCTGCTCGCTGCGATCGTGGTCGTGCTGCCCGCCACGCTGCTGCTGGGCGCCGCGTTTCCTGCCGCAGTGCGCCTGACCGGCGAGGCGGATCGGGCCGGGGCATCGGTGGGTCGGGTGACGGCCTGGAACATGGCAGGAGCGATCGGCGGGACGCTTGCAGTGGGCTTCGTCGCGGTGCCCGCGCTCGGGCTGGCCCGGACGCTGTTGCTGCTGGCCTGTCTTGCCGCTGTCGTCGGCGTGATCGCGACGCTGGCCTCGCCCGGGCGCAGCAAGGCAGCGCTGACGGCATCCATTGCACTGCTGCTCGTCAGCGTACTGGCCGCCTTCACGCTGCCGCGGGACAGGCTCGGGACGCTGCTCGCAGAGCTGCGCGGAGGCCGGCTCGACTTCTACCAGGAGGGCGCCGGCGGGTCCGTGGCCGTGCTGGAGCAGGCCACGCAAGCCGGTTCGTTCCGGCGGCTGTACGTGGCCGGTGTCTCCAATTCCGGCGACTCGCTTGCCTCGCTCCGCTACATGCGGCTCCAGGCGCTGCTGCCGCTTCTGCTGCATCCTGGCGAGCCGCGCTCGGCGATGGTCATTGCGCTGGGCACCGGCATCACCTGCGGTGCGCTGCTCGCCGATCCCGACCTCACGCGGCGCAGCTGCGTGGAACTGCTGCCGGAGGTGGTGGAGGCCACGACGCGCTTCTCGGGCAACTATGGTGTCAGCGCAGATGAGCGGGTCGAGATCCGAATCGCCGATGGACGCCACGAGCTTCTTCGCCGCGACGAGAACTGGGATCTGATCACGCTCGAGCCGCCGCCACCGTCGGCCGCCGGGGTCGTCAACCTGTATTCCCGGGAATTCTACGAGCTGGCCAAGCGAAGGCTGACGCCCCAGGGCATGGTCGCCCAGTGGTGGCCGCTGCCGACGCAGAACCTGGAGGATTCGAAGTCGCTGGTTCGCAGCTTTCTCGATGCGTTTCCGCACGTCAGTCTCTGGACCACCGAGGTGCACGAGATGCTGTTGATCGGCTCGATGCAGCCGGTGATCCTCGACGTCGGGCGGGTCGAGCAGCGCTTCGGGCGGCCCGGCACAGCCAATGCGCTTCGCGAGGTGGGCGTCGATTCCGCAGCCGCGGCGCTGGCTACCTGGGTAACCGACCGGGACGGCCTGGAGGCTTTCGTCGGCGGCGCGCCGCCGGTCACCGACGACCGGCCGCGTATCGAGGTGGCGCCGTGGCTGCGACCCGGCGAGATGGCGCGGGTCCTGCCGGCGGTCGTGGCCGTGACCACCGATCCGCCACTGCAGGGGGCCGACGCCGGGTTTCAGGACGCGGTCGATCGCCACCGGGGTGAGCTGGGACTCCTGTTCCAGGCTCTGCAGGCGTCGCTCGAGGGCAACGAGGCGCTGATGCAGGACAGCCTGCGTCGCCTCAGGACGGCTGCGCCGGATAATCCTTACTACGAGTGGATCGCACCGGCAGGGCGCTGATGCGGGGTCTGGTCCCGGACAGCGCGTGCCTGACGTTCTTACAAACCGGAGGGGAAGTCGGATGAGCCAATTTGTCGGATCGGTGCTGGTGGCGATCGCATCACTACTGTTGTCCTTCGGGCAGGCTCAGGCGGACCCGCTCGCTTCGTGGAACGATGGCGCCGCGAAGCGCGCGATCATCGAGCTGGTAGAAGCGACTACCAAGCCCACGAGTCCTCGCTTCGTCGCCCCCGAGGCCCGTATCGCTGTCTTCGACAACGACGGCACGCTCTGGTCGGAGAAGCCGTCCTATTTCCAGCTCGCCTTCGCATTGGACCGCGTGCGGGCGCTCGCGCCGCAGCATCCCGAGTGGAAGACCACGCAGCCGTTCAAGGCGGCGCTCGAGGGCGACATGAAGGCGCTGGCTGCCGGCGGGGAGCATGCGCTGCTGGAGCTCGTCATGGCCAGCCATGCCGGCAATACGACGGAAGAATTCCAGTCCATCGTCGGGCAGTGGCTGGCCGAGGCCCGTCATCCGACGCTGAAGCGACCTTACACGGAGCTCGTCTACCAGCCTCAGCTCGAGCTGCTCGAGTACCTGCGCAGCAGCGGCTTCAAGGTGTTCATCGTCTCAGGCGGCGGCATCGACTTCCTGCGGGTCTTCTCGGAGGAGGTTTATGGGGTTCCGAGAGAGAACGTCGTCGGATCGAGCATCGTGACCGAGTACAAGGTCGTCGACGGCAAGCCCGCGCTCGTCCGCCTGCCGAAGCTGAATTTCATCGACGACAAGGCAGGCAAGCCGGTCGGCATCCATCAGCACATTGGTCGCCGCCCGATCCTGGCCTTCGGCAACTCGGACGGCGACTTCGAGATGCTCGAATGGACCACGGCGGGTGAAGGACCGCGGCTGGGATTGCTGGTACATCACGACGATGTGGAACGCGAGTTCGCCTACGACCGCGAATCCAGTGTGGGTCGCCTGAATCGCGGCCTCGACGAGGCGGCGAAGCGGGGCTGGCAGGTCGTGAGCATGAAGCACGATTGGAAGCAGGTGTACCCCCGTCAGCAAGCGAACTGAGGCGCGAAGGTGCCGTCGCCGAGGACGCCCGAGGGGGACGCTCAGCGACGACAGGCGCCGCGGCGCACTGGCCGGGACACGCTCCGTGCCATAACCTTCGCGAATACTCTGGACGTGGAGCGGCGGTGGATCCCTTCGAGTTCCTGATCGGTCTGTACACGATCATCGTCGGCCTCGGAATATCGCTGCTCGTGCGCAGTGTCGGACAGATGATCGAGGGGCGGAAACGCATCCGGCTGTACTGGGTACACAGCGCGTGGCTGGTGCTGATTTTCGTCGCCCACGTGGCGAGCTGGTTTGCGCTCTGGCAATACCATGGGATCGAGAGCTGGACGGTGTTCGAGTGCATGATGCTGCTGATCGTGCCGATCCTGCTTTACCTGGTGAGCCACCTCGCGGTTCCCGAGATCGACGAGCTCGGGACGGACCGTCACGACATGCGCGACTTCTACTACGACTCGCGGCAGCTGATCCAGGGCCTGCTCGTGGTGATGATGGTCGTGCAGACCCTGAACGACGCGCTGATCATGGACACCTTTGCCGCGTCGTCGGCCCAAGTGGCACGCTTCGCCTTCCTCACTGCGCTGCTGCCCGGCATCCTCAGCTCCAGGCCCGCTGTGCACGCGGCACAGGTCGTGGTCCTGCTCGTAATGGCGGTGACGGTATCCGTGCTCTACGGTTACAGGATCGAGTGAGGAGTCCGAAACCGGCCGCGCCGGGATTGCCGCCCGGTTATCGCGACGATGCGCGGAAGTGATTTGACGCGGGCCAGGCGCAGATCGAGAATCCGCGGCGCGCGGGCATCGGCACTGCAGGAAGAAACAAGGAAGCCGACCGGCCCCCGCAATCAGGGGAGCCATTCATGAATCCTTGTCGCAATCGATGCGGACGCGGGTCCCGCGTGTTCCCGCCTGCCCTGGTGCTCGCGGTGCTGACCCTGCCGGTGATCGCTGCCAGGGCACAATCACCCGAGTCCGACCTCACGCCCGAGTCCGAGCATCTGGCCAGGGACGCGTCCCACTATGGGTGGCCCGACGTGTATGACAAGCACCTCGAATCGGTGCACGTCGAGGACCAGAAGGATCGCTTCTCCATCAAGTTCGGTCTCGCGATGCTCGCGGGCGACTACACCAGTTTCGACCAGGACGCCGCCAGCAAGTTGCAGGTCGGCAATCAGTTCGACGAGTTCGAGGCGCGATCGCTGCGACTGATGATGCGCGGGCATTTCGAACTGTTCCGGCGCTGGAACTACAAGATCAGTTACGAGTACAACGGCTTCGACAAGGACCCGCACGAGGGGGACTGGGCAGCCAGCGATTTCAACGTGTCCACCGAGCTCGGCCCGGTGGCCGGCACGCTGACGATCGGCAAGATGAAGGTGCCGCACTCTTACGAACTGGTGGGAGACGCTGCGAACCTGCCGCATCACGAGCGCTTCCTCAGTCCTTTCTATCGTTCACGGAACGTCGGCGTACAGCTCGGAAATACGTTTCTTGAGCAGCGTGCCACCTGGGCCGCCGGCTGGTACAACGACTGGCTGGTCGAGGACGAAGCCTTCAGCGATGCAGGCAACGATTTCGCGCTGCGGCTGACGGCGCTGCCGGTCTGGGCCGAGGACGGTGCTCGGTACCTTCACGTCGGCGCGAGCCTGCGTTACTACGGCGCCGACGAGGGGCAACTGCGCTACCGGGGGCGCCCGGCCTCGAACGTCGCCGACTACTACGTGGACACCGGCAACATTGCGGGCGACCACGCCTGGCACGGCGGCCTGGAGGTCCTGTGGAACGTCAACGGGTACTCGCTGCTGGGCGAATACATCACGGCTGACCTGCGCACCCGCGATGGCAGCAATCCGAGACTCGACGGGTACTACCTCACCGCAGGCTGGGTGCTCTCAGGCGAACACCGGCCCTACGACCAGAAGGCGGGGTACGCCCGTCGTGTGCTGCCACAGGGGCGCTGGGGTGCAGTGGAACTCATCGCGCGTTACGGGCTCGTGGACCTCGACGACGGCCTCGCCAGGGGCGGCACGATGGAAGGCTGGTGGGCGGGTGTGAACTGGTGGGCTACCCGACGCTGGAAGTTCAGCGTCGGGTATGGCGACATCGACCTCGAGCGCTTCGAGGTCACGGGCAACACCAAGACGCTGCTGTCGCGCGTGCAGTGGATCTACTGAGGCGCAGACGCGTCGGGCCCTGAAGGGGCCGGACGCGCGGCCGTCTGGGGCAGGCGGCTAGGCCTGTGCCTTCTGCATCAGGTGATCGCGGAATTTCTCCCTGAGGTCCTTCTTGCTGATCTTGCCGGTCGCCGTCATCGGCAGGCTCTCGACCAGAATCACGTCGTCCGGCAGCTGCCACTTGGCGAAATGCTCCGCGATGTGCGCGAGCACCGAGTCACGGGCCGGTGTGCAGCCCTGCCGTGGCACGACCAGCAGGATCGGTCGCTCCTCCCATTTCGGGTGCCTGACGCCGATCGCCGCGGCCATCAGCACGTCCGGGTGTCCGCAGGCGCAGTTCTCGAGATCCACTGAGCTGATCCATTCGCCGCCGGACTTGATCACGTCCTTGGCGCGATCGGTGATCTGCAGGTAGCCGTCCGGGCCGATCGCGGCTACGTCGCCGGTTGCGAACCAGCCGTCGGCGTCGTGGGCGGAGGATTCCTTCAGGCCGTAGTAGCCGCTGCAGACCCAGTTCCCGCGGACCTTGAGTTCGCCCGAGGACTTGCCGTCCCAGGGCAGTTCCTTGCCGTCGTCGTCGACGATCTTCATCTCGACGCCGAACACGCCGTGACCCTGCTTCGTGTGGATCCGGTAGCGCTCCTCGGCCGGCAGCGATTCCATATCCGGGCGCAGCGAGCAGACTGTGCCGAGCGGACTCATCTCGGTCATGCCCCAGCCCTGCAGCACCTGGATGCCGTGCTTCTCGGCGAAGGTCTGGATCATGCTGAGCGGCACGGCCGAGCCGCCGACCAGCGTGCTCTTCAGCGTCTCGAGCTTCTTGCCGCTCTGCGCAAGGTAATTGAGCAGCAGCGTCCAGACGGTCGGCACGCCGGCGGCCAGCGTCACGCGCTCGTCGTTCATCAGCGAAACGAGCGTCTCGGGGTCGCCCATCTTGGGTCCCGGGAACACGACCTTCGAGCCGACCATCGCCGCGTTGTACGGCAGGCCCCAGGCGTTTGCATGGAACATCGGCACGACGGCGAGGATCGTGTCCCTGCCGCTCACGCCGATCGCGTCCGGCAGGCAGCCTGCGTAAGCATGCAGCACGTTGGAGCGGTGACTGTAGAGTACGCCCTTCGGGTTACCCGTCGTCCCGGACGTGTAGCAGAGCGAACTCGCCTGCCGCTCGTCGAGTTCCGGCCAGTCGTACTCATCCGGGTACCCCGCGATGAACGTCTCGTAGGACTCGAGCTTGCCCTTGACCACTTCGGGGATCGTTGCATCCGAGCCAAGCAGGACGACCTTTTCGACCGAAGGCGTCTTGCCCTGCAGCGGAGCGAGGATCGGCAACAGCGTCGGGTCAACGAACAGCAGCTTGTCCCCGGCGTGGTTGATGATGTACTCGAGCTGCTCCGGGAAGAGCCGCGGATTGATCGTGTGCATGATCGCGCCCATGCACGAGACGGCGTAGTAGAGCTCGAGGTGCCGGTAGTCGTTCCACGCGAGCGAGCCGATCCGGTCACCCGGCTTCACGCCTGCAGCGGTGAGCGCGTTGGCGAGCTGGCGCGCCCGGCGGAAAACGTCCTTCCAGGTGCAGCGATGCCGCGGGTTGTCCAGCGTGACCGAGACGACCTCGACGTCCGGGTAGTTGCGCTCCGCGAACCGCATGATGTCCGTGATCAGGAGCGGCTTTTCCATCATCAGGCCGTGCATCGTCATCCCCCTTGTTCGTGTGCTCTGAGGCCGCGCCCGCGCGGGCACGGTCCGCAGTGAGCTTTCGAGATTACTTGCAGCGGGGATTCATGCCAACCTGCCGGTGTTTATTGCTGCGATGCACCAGCTGCATCGTGCCGGCCGAATGCCGCGCCGCTCACAGCACCTCGAGCATGCCGTCCGGACCCTGCAGGCGAATGGCCGAGTACTCGCAACGACCGTGGCCGCGCTGGAAAAGGCTGTTCGCGATCAGCCAGACCCTGACGACGCTGCTCGCCGGCCCACCGATGATGCTGCGGTAGTCGGCATGCAGGTCGCGGGATTCCTCGAGCCACTGCCCGAGCTGCGACGGACCTGAGCGAACGACGACATGGGTTTCCTTGTCCTTCCAGGTGGGCAGCGGGCAGCGGTATACGGTGCCGACCGGCAGGCTGGCGCTCCAGTAGTAGGTGATGTCCTGGCCATCGTCGAACTCGACGGCTATCGACAGGTAGTCGTGGGAAGGCAGCGTGTCCTCGGCGAGGTCGGTCGGCAGCTCATCGACCTTCCAGCGCCAGCCGAGCTCGAGCCCGGGCCGCAGCGGCATTTCGGCGTCCCGCCGCAGGATTCCGACATCGCCATGCGTGTGGCAGAGGATGGCCGGTCGCGAGTCCGGCGCCGCGACGGGACGGTAGATCTCACCTGGACCGAGGTACCAGAGGTAGCTCCAGCCTGGAGGCGCTTCGGTCTGGGACTGCTGCCGTTCGGCCTCGTCGCGAACGAGCTCCGGCGTATCCGGTGAAGCTATCGCATCCCTGAACACACCGGCTGTATCGGTCCCTTGCGCCCAGCGGATCACGAGCACCGAGAGGCCTCCGGAAACCCTGGAATACTCGGCCGGGTCCGTGCCCAGCCGACCGCTCCGATCCGCCCACTCGCCGGGAAAATAACTTGCGAGCCAGAGCCGCCCCGCCTGTCCCGCCGTGAACGTGTTCGTCGAACGTGTGCCACGAAACACGGGACCCTGCTCGCCGATGCGCGCCCAGAGCTGGAACGAGGGGTCGACCCAGATGTCGAGCGCCCTGGAAAGATAGACACGTCCCTGCGCTAGTAACGTGACCGCGTCACCCCGCTCGAGGTCGAGCCCGGTGTCGTGCCAGGGAGGCTCGTTGGCCGGGAGCCGGACCAGCGTCCTCGCTGCGGTCTGTCCCGACGGCAGTCCGTCCAGCCAGCGCAGCAGTTCCTCGTGCACGGTCGCCTCGCTCGGCGGCGCGTCCCGGCCGGCAGCAAGGCGTCGTTTCAGGGCGCGGCCGCCGAGGCGCAGCGCGATTCCGAGTTCGTGAGCGATCCGGCCTGCTCCGGGCATGATTGGTCTCCGCCTACGCGATTGACTGGCCGACTCAGGATACGCGGGTCGGGCTGCGCCTGCCCTTGCGCGGAGCTGCCCGCGTCGCGACTTTCCGGGACGCCGATTTCTTGCTCTTGCCGCCGCCCGCAGCCTTGCGTCGTCTCGGGACTCGCAGGCTCGACTCGAGTTCCGCGAAGGCCTCGCGCGTGTAGTCAGCGACCTTCTGGACGTCCGGGATCGCCTCCTCCAGCGCGATGAAAGTGATGTGCAGTCCGTCCACGTAGGTCGTGGCCGTGATGTTCAGCACCTGGTGGTGTGCGACCACGGATACCGGCAGCGCAAGCTCCACTTCCGCGCCGTTGAAGTAGACGAGTCGCTCGAGACCGGCGGGATTCGAGATGACGGTGTTGGCCAGCATCGGCAGTGCTCCGAGCCCGAGCGACTCGATGCTGCTGGCCGCCGAATGCACCAGGATCGAGTACAGCATCAGCGCGCTGCCTGACAGGCTCCGGACCTCGCCCTTGAGCTCCCTGGTTTCGCGGATCACGTCCTGGAAGCGCTCGACCGCCGATCCTGCCGGCCGTCCGAGCGGCACCTGCAGAATCGTGATGCGATTGCCGGCACCTCCATGATCGTCCAGCGCGACTGGCATGTCCGCGACCAGCGGTCGCTGCGGCGGCGTGCCGATTTGCTCGAGGTGCCGGCTCAGCGCCATGTCGAGCACGGTGAGCACGACGTCGTTGACCGTGCCGCCACGCGTGCGCGCGGCGTTCCGTACGCGTTCGAGCGGCAGCCTGCAATGACCCATCACCCTGTGGGGGCTCGGCGGGGCCTTCAGCACGTCAGGCGTCCCGAGGAACGGCAGCGCGAGACCTTCGCCAGCGCCGAGCGTCCGCAAGCCCTGGCGAAGCGCGAGCCGCAGCAGGTCCGCGGCTGTTTCGCCGACACCCCGGGCCGCGTCCCTGAGTGCGTCAGGGGTGGCGGGCTTTCGTCCGCGGTCGGGGGCCGCCGACGAGGTGCGCAGTCCCTCCCAGATGGCACGTGGTTCCCTGGAGCCTGGCGATTCGGTCACGGTATCGGTCACGACGCGAATGAAGCCGATGCCGTCGATCAGGCCGTGGTGAGTCTTGAAGTACAGCGCGACGCGTCCGTTCTCGAGTCCCTCGAAGACGTAGGCCTCCCATAGCGCGCCGTCGCGCGGCAGCCGCCGGACGTGGATCTCGCAGACCTCCTCGAACAGGCGTGCCAGCGTGCCGGGCGCGTGCAGCCGGCGGCGGTGAAGCTGCCTGCGCGCGTCGATCGCCGTCGATTCCCGCAATTCCGGCATCAGTCCCGGCTGCAGCATGCAGTTGAAAGGCGGACCGACCGGGCACTCGAGCATCGCCTTCACGAGGCGGTCGGCAAACCTGCCCCGGGCGGACTTCGGCGGAACGAGCGTAATCAGCGAGCCGATGTTCATCGGCCGCTGCTCGGTCTCGAGCAGGAAGAACGCCGCGTCGATCGGGGACAGCCTGGCCATCAGGGGATACTAGCGCCTCGACCGGGCAGCCACGTTTCGCAATTGGCTAGCTGCGCCGCAGCATCCGCGACCGCCTCAGGCCAGCGACTTGAGGATCTTGTATTCGTCCTCGAGATTCTGCTCGATCTGGGCGCCGGCAAACGAGGCCATCACGGAGCCGACCAGCGGCACGCCGCTCGTGACGTCGAAGTTCCACTCGACCGTGCAGCCGGACTTGGACGGTTGCAGCGACTTGGTGCCCGCGATCTTCACCGGCACGCCCTTGATCTCGATGCGGATCTCGGAGCTGTAGCCGTCGCCATCCCGGCCCCAGTCCTCGCTGTGCGAGACCTCGTTGGTGGCCGGGACCAGCCGGCGGATCGCGGCCGGTGGTGTGGCCGGCACGACCCGCGAGATCCGCAGCTTCACGTTCGGCGCCCGGCCCTCGCGCTTGATCCTGGGATTTTCGCAGTTGAGCTTGGAGTAGACCGATTCCTGGTTCTTCTGCTCCGTGCAGAGCTTGAAGGCCGAATCGACGTCCGTCTTGAGGGGATGCTTGACGTGGATTTTCATCGCGGGTTCCTGAGGATCGACGCGTGGATGTTCGCGGGAATTGTACGCAGGTTCCGGGGCGCGTCCGAGCCCCCGCTGCGTTCAGGGGACCAGCACCGCGGCGCCGGTGAGGCGACCCTCGCGCAATTGCTGCAGCGCCGCGTTGGCTTCGGTCAGCGGGAACTCCTGGACGCTGGTGCGGATCGGAATCCGCATCGCCAGCGGCAGGAACTCCTCGCCGTCCCGTCGTGTCAGGTTCGCCACCGAGCGGACGACGCGTTCGCCCCAGAGCAGCGCATACGGGAACGAGGGGACGTCGCTCATGTGGATCCCGCCGCAGACCACGGTCCCGCCCTTGCGGACGGCGGCGAGTGCGGCGGGCACCAGTTCACCGGCCGGCGCGAAGATGATCGCGGCGTCGAGCGCGACCGGTGGTCGCTCGTCGCTTGCACCGGCCCAGCTGCAGCCGAGTTCCCGGGCGAACTCGCCGGCCGCGTGGTCCCCCCGGCGGACGAAGGCGAGGCACTCGCGGCCCTCGTGCCGGGCCACCTGCGCGACGATGTGCGCCGCCGCCCCGAATCCGTACAGGCCGATGCGCTGCGCCTCGCCGGTCATCCGCAGGGAACGGTAGCCGATCAGTCCCGCACAGAGCAGCGGCGCCGCGTGCGCGTCGTCGAGGCCGGCGGGCAGCGGGAAGCAGTAACGCTGGTCCGCGACGACGTAGTCGGCGTAGCCACCGTCGAGCTGGTAACCGGTGAAGCGTGCTGAGTCGCAGAGGTTCTCGCGCCCCCCGCGGCAGTAGTCGCAGCTGCCGCAGGTCCAGCCGAGCCAGGGCACTCCGAGCCGCGTACCCTCCGCGAGGGCAACCCCCGGCCCGCACCCGGTCACCTCGCCGACGATCTCGTGACCCGGGATGATCGGGTGGGGCACCGCCGGCAGTTCGTCGTCCACGACGTGCAGGTCTGTGCGGCAGACGGCGCAGGCTCGCACGCGCAGCAGCACCTGGCCCGGACCGGGCTCAGGTCTTGGGCGCTCCTCGAGCTCGAGCGGCCCGCCTGGCTGTCGCAGCACCATCGCCCGCATCGTCGCCCCCGCGCATGCCATCAAGGCACCTCCATCTCCCCGCGCAGCCGCCGAGCCATGCCCCGTTCGTACGCGGCCGGTGCAATGCGGCTGACCCACCAGGCCACGTCCGCCGTCCGGCCGATGCGCAGCAGGCGCTTGCGGCGGCCGGCTGCGACGAAGATGCGGTTCGCGGCGGCCTCCGGCGTGAGTCGCTGCCCGATCACCACCTGCGCATGCGTCACCGGACGCCCGTCGGCGCCGAGCGCGTTGCGGTCGATGCCCGTGCTGATGAACGAGGGGCACACCAGCATCACGTCGACGCCCGCCGGCGCGACCTCCGGGCGCAGGCTCTCGAAGAAGCCGTGCAGCGCGTGCTTGCTCGCGGCGTAGCCGGTGCGCGCGATCAGCGGCGCGAATCCTGCGACGCTCGAGATCACGATGATCATGCCGCTGCGCTCGAGCAGCTGCGGCAGCGCAGCCTGCGTGAAATGCACCGAGCCGAAGAAGTTCACCTCCATCACCCGGCGGATCACCTCGGGGCGGGTTCGCTCGAGTGGGCTGCGATGGCTGATGCCGGCGTTGTTGACCAGAACGTCGATGCCGCCGAAACGCCCGCGGGCCTCGGTCAAACTGGCCTCGACAGCGGCTGCGTCCGTCACGTCGCAGCCTAGTGCGAGACACTCGTGCCCGCCCGAGACGAGTTCCTGCGCGAGTTCGTCGATGCCGGCTGTATACCGGTCCACGGCCACGATGCGCGCACCGGCCGCGGCGAACCGGCGGGCGAGGGCGCGGCCGAGTCCGCCTCCCGCACCGGTGACCAGGACCGTCCGGCCATCGAATGAGCGCCGGCTCATGCCCGGCCTGTCCCGAGTCCCCGTGCCCTGCAGTAGAGCTCGAAGACTTCGCTCGAAGTCAGCCGCGGCTTGTAGCCGAATTCCTCCTTCAGCCGGCGGTTCGACAGCACCGGGCGGTAGCGGAGGAAATTCACCTGCTCCGGCCCGTAACGCGAGAGGCCGAGCGGATGCAGGACCGCGAGCGCGGCCTGCAGCAGCCCGGCGGGTAACGTCACGCACGGCTTGCCGAGGCGGGCCGCGATCTGCTGGATGCTGAGCGCGCCATCGCCGGCGACGTTGTAGATGCCCGGTGGACCGCCGTCGATTGCATGCTCGATCGCGCCGACGACGTCCCGATCCCAGATGAACACGAAGGGGCTCGCTGACCCCTTGATCGCGATCAGCCGCGGCTTCTCGAACAAGGCCGTGATCTGGTTCCGGGTCGTCTCGCCGAGGATCGTGCCGACGCGGAAGACCACCTGCTCGAGCTCCGGGTGCTCGTTGCGGTACTCGGCGAGCATTTCCTCGACCAGGCGCTTGTGGTGCGAATACGCGAACTCCTGGTTTCCGCGGACCGGGTCGTCCTCGGTCAGCCAGTCGGGATTGTCGGCGTGGTAGCCGTAGGCCGCGCCGCTCGAGGTGACGATGAAGCGCTTGACGCCGCTGGCCACGCAGGCCTCGAGCACCTTGCGCGTGCCGACTACGTCGACGGAATACTCGAGCTCGCGATTGGATTTCGCCCCGGGCGTGACGATGGCGGCGAGATGCACGACAGTGTCTATCGAGTGCTGTCGCAGCAGCGCGTCGAGGCCGTCGGAGCGAACGTCGTGGACGACGTACTCGACGCCGGCCGGCCGCTGCTGCTGCGGCACTTCCCGGACGTCCGTGGCGACCAGGCAGGCGGGGCGCCGCGCGGGATGCTCGGTCGCGAGGATCTCCACCAGCCGGCCGCCGAGGTATCCCGCTCCGCCGGTGACCAGTACCCGTTTCATCGCGACTCCAGAGGTGCGGGCGCCGGTGGATGCCGCCGCCACCAGGTTGCCAGCGTGAGGCCGGCGATGATGTGCCAGATGCCCCACCAGGCCGCAACGATGGCCATGCCGCCGAGCCCGCCGAAGAAGTTGAAGACCAGTATCAGCCCGAGCGCGGAATTCTGGATGCCGACCTCGATCGATACCGCCCGTCGGTCGGCTTCCGGCAGCTTCGCCGAGCGTGCAGCCAGGTAACCGACGCTGAGGCCCAGTGCGTTCAGCACGAACACCACCATTGCGACCTGTCGCACGTGAACCACGAAATGCTGCCAGTTCGCCGCCAGTGCGCCGATGACGAAGCCGGCGAACACGATGATCGAGAAGATGCGGAACGGCTTGCGTGCCCGGGCGGTCGCGGCGGGAAAGCGGTATGCCGCGTACATGCCGAGCACCGCCGGGATCGCGAGCAGGATCATGATCGTGCCCAGCACCTCGAGCGGACTGATCGCGACCTCGGTGAGGATCGGTCGCGTCGCCGGATTGAGCCCGCCCCACAGGGACAGGTTGAACGGTGTGAAGAACATCGCCCCCATCGTCGAGAAAGCCGTGACCGTGACCGACAGCGCCGTCGTGCCCCGTGCAAAGTTCGTCAGGAAGTTCGAGATGTTGCCGCCGGGGCAGGCGGCGACCAGCATCATGCCGAGCGCGATGCTGGCCTGGGGCTTCAGCGCCAGCGTCAGCAGCCAGGCCGTCATCGGCATCAGCAGGAACTGTGCGAGCAGGCCGATCAGGACGGCGCGCGGGGCCGAGGCAATGCCCTTGAAATCCTCGACCTTCATGTCGAGCGCCACGCCGAACATCACCAGCGCGAGGATCAGGTTCAGGCCGACCAGCGATTCCGGACTGAAATTCAGCCGGACCGCGTCGATACCGTTCATTTACCGCCCGGTTCCTGGTGCATGTCCTTGAAGTACATCAGGCCCGGTGCCCACATGTGCTTCACCGGGTCCACGTCGACATGGATGACCGCGGGCCCGCTGCAGCCGAGCGCGCGCTCGACCGCCGGCCGCAGCTCGCGCGGGTCCGCGACGCGCTCGCCGTGCGCACCCATGGACTGCCCGAGCTTGTCGAACTCGATTTCACCGAGGTCCGCCTTGATCGTCTCGTCCGGACCCAGCGATTTCTTGATCATCGTCTTGATCGGCTTCAATGCGAACTGCTGGTTCATCTTCACCATGCCCCACTGGCGGTCGCAGAGCACCAGGAACACGACCTTGAGGCCGTGGCGCACGGCCGTCTCGACTTCCTGCGGGTGGAAGCCCATTGCGCCGTCGCCGATGATGCAGCAGACGGGATGGTCGGGCCTTGCGATCGCGGCGCCGTTGGCCTGGGCGAGTCCCGCGCCGAGCATTCCGAACTTGAACGTCGAGACTACCGTGTTCGGTACACGCGCGGAGTGGAAGAACATGCTCCACACGGCCGCGTTGCCGCCGTCTGCGACGAGCGTCGAGCCCTCCGGGAAAACCTGCTGGCAGACGTGCGCGACGTGGGCGGGGTTCATCGGCACGGCCATGTCCTCGAGCTTCTCGTCGAGCTTTGCGCGCTCCTTGGCGATCATCTCGCGGTACTCTCGACAGCGCACGACGCCGGACGTCGAGATTCATATCCGCGCGCCGCGACTCGAGGCGCTCAGCCAGCGCGTGCAGGAACAAGCGTGCATCGGCCTGCACCGCGAGTGCCGCCGGCTTGTTCGCGCCCAGCGTATGACCGTCGATGTCCACCTGGATCATCGCCTGCTCCGCCGGCTTGCGCCAGTTGGGCGGCTTGCCCCACCAGTCGGTCTCGCCCAGCCGGGAGCCGACGACCAGCACGACGTCGGCATCGTTGCGGACCTCGTTGTTGATCTTGACGTAGGGCATCGGTATCGCGAGCTCGGAGGTTTCCGGCAGCACGCCGCGCGCGGCCCAGCTGGTGGTGACCGGAGCATGCAGCAGTTCGGCCACGCGCCGCAGTTCTTCGTATGCACCGGCATGGATCACACCGCTTCCCGCGTGCAGGATCGGCAGCTCGGCCCGGGCCAGAAGTTCGGCCGCCTGCTCGACCTGCCCTGGCGAGGGAACGATCGGAGTCGTGACGCGGTACTGCTGCGGTGACCAGATCGGCACTTCCGCCTTGACCTTGCCATTCATGATCGTTTCCGGCACGTCGAGGTGCACGACCCCGGGACGGCCCTCGAAGCAGTTGCGCAGCGCCGTGCGGCCGAGCTCGGCTACCCGGTCGAACGAAACGACCGCATGGCTCCACTTGGAGATGCGGGAGATCGCGCCGACCTGGTCGAAGGCCTGGTACGCGCCGCCTCGATCCGGATAGACGATCTGCGGCCTGCGGCAGCTCGTGATGGCCAGCACGCGGTTGCCTTCGGCCTGCTCGACGACCAGGCCCGGCAGGATGTTCGCGACGCCCGGCCCGTTGCTGGCCATGCAGACGCCGAGGCGGCCGGTCAGTCGTGCGTAGGTGCCCGCCATGTGGGCGGCGCAGGTCTCGTGCCGCGGCGTGACGATCTCGATGCCGAGTCGATGCAGGCTGGAATAGAAGCCGAAGTACGTCCCGTCGATGATCCCGAAGACCTTCTCGACCCCCTCGGCCTGGAGCATGCGCGCCAGCACCTCGCCACCACTGGTTCCTGTCATGGAATCCCCCGGCCGTCCGACCTGTTCTTCGACTCTGGCTCACTATAACGGTTGGCTGTCCGGCCGGGGACTGCGGCTTGCCGGGGGTAGAATCGCCGGGTCGTGAATTTCACGCTGCTCGAATGGCTGCCTCTGCTCGCCGCGCTGGCCGGGGCGGGCATCGTCGCCGGCATCCTGGCCGGCCTGCTCGGCGTGGGCGGCGGCATCGTGATCGTGCCTGCACTCGACTTCGCGCTGACCTCGGTGGGCGTGTCGCCTGCGGTCGCGCTGCACATCGCGGTCGCGACATCGATGGCCACGATCATTCCGACCGCTGCCGCGTCCGCCCGCGGGCACGCGCGCAGGGGAGCGGTGGACTTCGAAGTCATCCGGCGCTGGTCGGTCCCGATCGCGCTGGGCGCGCTGGCCGGCGCGCTGCTCGCATCGCGGGTCGAGGGGCACACGCTCGCGCTGGTCTTCGCGGGAATCGCGCTGCTGGCCGCGGTGCGGATGCTGCTGCCGCTCGAGGGCCGTACGCTGCGCCAGTCGATCCCCGGCGGCGTTGGCGGGGCGGCCCTGCCTGCCGCGATCGGCGGCATCTCAGCGATGATGGGCATCGGCGGCGGGACGCTCAGCGTGCCCTCGCTGACCCTTTGCGGGCTCCCGGTGCATCGGGCCGTGGGTACCGCTGCGCTGCTCGGGCTGCTGATCGCGATTCCCGGCACGGTCGGATACCTGGTCGCGCAGGCTCCGGCCGGCCTCGTTCCGGGCCTCACGGTCGGCTACGTGAGCCTGCCGGGATTCGCAGTGATTTCGCCGCTAAGCTGGCTCGCGGCGCCGCTCGGCGTGAAGCTCGCACACAGCCTGGACCGTCGTGCGCTGTCCGCGGGCTTCGGGCTGTTCCTGCTGATCGTCGCGGGCCGGATGGTCTTTCGCGTGCTTTCCGCGCAAGCGGGCGGGTAGCACGCTACGACGTCGGTGCCGGCAGGGGCACCGGCTTCCCGCGTCACGGCTGGTGGTGCGCGAACGACTCGAGTTCTTCGAGGAAGCGTCCATGCCAGGCATGGATGTCGTTGCGGCGCAGTGTCGCCAGCATCTGCTGGTGGCGCTCGCGTCGCTCCGCTAGAGGCATCTGCAGTGCATCTTCGATCGCGCGGGCCACGCCCTGGATGTCGTTCGGGTTGACGAGCAACGCGCTCGTCAGCTCGTCCGCGGCCCCGGCCAGCGTGGAGAGGACCAGCACGCCCGGATCCGCGGGGTCCTGCGCCGCGACGTACTCCTTGGCAACGAGGTTCATGCCGTCGCGGACCGGCGTCACCAGCGCCACCCTTGACTGCCGCATGAAGCCCATCAGAACGTCATGCGGGAAATTCCGGTTCAGGTAGCGGATCGGCGTCCAGTCCACGTCGGCGAAACGGCCGTTGATGCGTCCGGCGACCTGCTCCAGAGCATTGCGGATCTCGGCGTAGGCCGGCACTTCGGTGCGGCTCAGCGGCGCGATCTGCACGTAGCTGACCTTGTCGAGGTTCTCCGGGTAGTGCTCGAGGAAGCGTTCATAGGCCTCGAAGCGCTCGACCAGGCCCTTGCTGTAGTCGAGACGATCCACGCCGATGATGCCGCGACGACCGAACATTCCGGCCACGCGCCTCATGCGCTGCACCGACTGCTTCTCGAGTCCCTGCACTGTTTCGGCCTGGATGCCTTCGACGTCGACCCCGATCGGAAATACGCCGAGCCGCAGCTGCCGGCCGCAGGCCCGGATGCTGCCGTCGGGTGCGAGCGACTCTGCACCGAAGATCTCCACCACGGCCGAGCAGAAGGAATCGAGGTCACGGCGGGTCTGGAAGCCGATCAGGTCGTAGCTCATGAACTGGTGCATCAGCTCGGCGTGGCTCGGCAGCGCACGCAGCGCCTCGATGTGCGGGAACGGGATGTGCAGGAAGAATCCCACTGGCTGTCTGACGCCGCGTTCGCGCAGTTCCTGCGCAAGCGGGATCAGGTGGTAGTCATGCACCCAGATGCGGTCGTCGCGCTCGAGCAGCGGCGCGAGGCGCTCCGCGAACTGTCGATTGACGCGCAGGTAGGCCTCGTGTTCCGCATCGCGATAGCGTGCCGCATCCAGGAAGTAGTGGAACAGCGGCCAGATCGCGCTGTTGCAGAAGCCCAGGTAATAGAGCTCGTGATCCTCGCTGCCGAGGTCGATCGTGGCGTACCTGACCTGGCCGCGGGTCGTGATTTGCGGCGGTCCGACAGGCCCCTCGGCGAGTTCGCCGCTCCAGCCGAACCACAGGCCGCCGCGTGCCTTCATTGCCGCCAGCACGCCCACGGCCAGTCCGCCCGGCGGCGCGCCGCGCTTCGGTACGGATATGCGGTTGGAAACGGCTACGAGCCTGCTCAAGATGCCTGTCCTGCGTATTCGAGCAGGCCGGCCAGGAAAACCCGCAGCGCGGCGGGATCCGGCAGGCTCAGCTGGGCCCGGACGCGCTCTCCAACCGACACCGACAGGCCCCCGTGCCGCTCGACGGCCGCAAAACCATCCAGGTCGGTCAGGTCGTCGCCGGCGAAAATCGGCTGACGGCCGAGGAACGGCTTCTCCTCCATGAACGCGTGGATCGCGTCCGCCTTCGAAACGCCGGCCGGCTTGAGTTCGAGCACGCGGGATCCGGGCTGCACGTGATAGCCACTGCCCAGTTCGCCGCGCAACCGCTCCACCGCGGTGGTGACCTTGGCCTCGAGTTCCGGCGCACGGCGGTAGTGCAGCGCCAGCGCGCCGCCCTTGTCCTCGAGGATCAGCTCTGGATGCTCGGCAACGAGTGCAGCCAGTACTGGCCGTGCGCGCTCGAGGCCTCCGCCGGGGCCTTGCTGGCGGTGCACCGCTCCCGCAGCGTCGCGCCGCTCGAGGCCGTGCAGGCCGGCCGCCGGCCAGAGGTCGGGCGCGAAGATCTGATCGAGTTGCTTGAGCGAGCGGCCGCTGACCAGCGCGAGCGCGCCGCCAGTGGCCCGCGAGGCCTCATGCAGCAGCCCCCGGAGTGCGTCGTCCACCTCGACCGCGTCAGGCACCGGCGCGAACTCGAGCAGTGTTCCGTCGACGTCCAGAAACAGGCAAAAAGGCGATCCCTGCAAGGCTGGCTGCAGTGTCGTTCTCCCCTCGGGTCTCGCCGACGGTCTCTCGTCAGGCATGGATCTCGAAGGCCCTGGGCACAGCCGCAGCTCGCGGCGGCCTTCTCAAGGCCACGGGCCGGTCAAAATATCTGAACAATTATAGAATCCCTGGCTGTGGCACTGGAAGAAAATTGCCGACGGCAGCGCTGAGAGGAATTCACAGATGGCTCGCGCACTGCCACCGCTGACTTCGCTGCGCGCCTTCGAGGCGGCAGCACGCCTGCGCAGTTTCACGAAGGCCGCGATGGAACTTCACGTCACGCCGGCCGCGATCAGTCACCAGATCCGCGGCCTGGAGAAGCACCTGGGCGTGCGCCTGTTCCGGCGCAAGGGGCGGCAGATCGAGCTGACCGAGCAGGGCGAGATTGCAGCAGGCCATTTCCGCGAGGCTTTCGAGCGTCTCGGCCGGGGAGTGAGCGCGCTCAGGGCCCGCGAGCGCGAGGGTGTCCTGATCTTGAACACGACGCCGGCCTTCGCGACGCGCTGGCTGGTGCCGAGACTCGGGCGCTTCGCAGCAAAATTCCCCGGAATCGAGCTGCGCGTGAGGACCGGTCGCTCGGTCGTGGATTTCGACAGCGAGGACGTCGATGCGGCGATCCGCTTCGGACGCGGTGCGCTGGACCGCGTCGCAGCGGACCGCCTGTTCGGCGAGTACGTCACGCCGGTGGCGGCCCCGTCACTGCTGCGCGAGCATGGGCTGCGCAGGCCGGGCGACCTCGGACAGCTGCCGCTGATCCAGGATGACTCCATGCGCCGTGCGGGCCGTCCGCCGAGCTGGGACGAATGGTGCCGCGCAGCAGGCGAGGCGACTTTCGACACCAGCCACGGCGTGCACTTCGACGACGGGCATCTCGTACTGCAGGCGGCCGCGGCGGGGCAGGGCGTCGCGCTCGGTCGTCTCGCGTATGCCGCCGAGGAGATCACCTCGGGTGTGCTGCAGATGCCGTTCCCACAGGTGATCGAGCTCGACCTCGACTACTACCTGCTGATACCGGAAGCGCGCCGGGGCGAACCCACGATTGCGGCCTTCCGGCGCTGGCTGCTGGCGGAGGCGCGGGCCTTCCAGCGGGTGCTGGACCGTCTGCTGGAGCAGACCGGATCACGCCGTCGACGCAGGACTTACTCCACGGGGGCAACGACATGATCATCGCGCCGAAGTATCACACCGGGCTCGCTCTGCTGTGCCTGGCACTGGCCCCGGTTGCGGCCTGGACTGCTCCGCCGGACCCGTCCGCGGCCGCCGCGATCGAAGCGGCGATCGCAAGCGCCGACCGTCCGTCTGCTGACCGCGACCAGGACGAGCGGCGCCGGCCGGCAGAACTGCTCGCGTTTCTCGGTGTGGAGCCAGGCATGAGGGTCGTGGACGTGTTCGCGGCGGGCGGCTACTACACGGAGCTGCTCGCGCGCGTGGTCGGTGTGAAGGGGCAGGTGATCGCCTACAACAACCCGCCCTATGCCGAGTTTGCCCGCGAGCCGATCGCGGCCCGTTATGCCGGGGACCGGTTGTCGAACGTGCGCCAGCTCACCGCCGCGATCGACGCACTTGAGCTGGCCCCGGACAGCCTGGATGCGGCGCTGTTCGTGATGTCCTACCACGACCTGTACTGGCGCCCCGAGGATGGGTCGTGGCCGGCCACGGACCCGGCCGTGCTGCTTGCCGCATTGCGCTCGGCTCTGCGGCCTGGTGCCGTGGTCGTCGTGCAGGACCACGTAGCGGCGGCCGGCGCCGACCCGACCGAGAGCGTCGGCAGCCTGCACCGGATCGATCCGGCCATCGTGCGGCGCGACTTCGCTGCCGCCGGCTTCGAGTTCGAGGCCGAGAGCGCGATGCTCAGGCACCCGGCGGACGATCATTCGCTGCAGGTATTCGATCCCGTCATCCGTGGCCGGACCGACCAGTTCGTATTGCGCTTCCGGAACCCGCTCGAGTGACCGCGGGGCCCGGCAGCTGCGACGTCCGGGGCGAGGGCGTGCTGCGTCTCGCGATGTGGTCGGGACCGCGCAACATCTCGACCGCGCTGATGCGCTCCTGGGGAAACCGGCCCGACACACGGGTGGTGGATGAGCCCTTCTATGCGCATTACCTGCAGGTGACGGGGCTTCCGCATCCGGGCCGGGAGGAGATCATCGCCGCTCACGAGGCGGACTGGCGCAGCGTGGTCGAGTCGCTGCTCGCTCCAGTGCCGGCAGGTGTCGAGCGTCCTGTATCAGAAGCAGATGTCGCACCACCTGCTGCCCGGCATGGAGCGCGACTGGCTCGATCGGATGACGCATGCGTTCCTGATCCGCGACCCGCGCCACATGCTGGCCTCGCTGGAGCAGAAGCTCGGCGACTTCGACCTGCCTGCGACCGGGTTGCCACAGCAGGTAGAGATCTTCGACCACGTGCTCCGAAGCACGGGCCGCGTGCCGCCGGTGATAGACGCGGCCGACCTGCTGGCCGCGCCGGAGCCGATGCTGCGTGCGCTGTGCGCTGCGCTAGGCGTGTCGTACACACCGAGCATGCTTCGCTGGCCGCCCGGACGGCGGGTCACGGATGGCGTCTGGGCGAAGCACTGGTACGAGAAGGTCGAGCGCTCGACCGGATTCGCAGCGCGTGCCGCAGAGCCTGCCCGGCCGCTCGAAGGGCCGCTCGAGGAGCTGGAACGCGAGTGCCGGCCACTGTACGAGAAGCTTCGCGCGCACCGTCTGCGCGCCTGAGGAGTCCAGAGTGCTGCAGACCTTCGACGACCGCAACCGCGACCTGATCGTGAACATCAGCGGGCGACTGCTGCATCGCAACGAGGCCGGCGTGAGTCCCTTCGATTCGGTGGTGCAGGGCGGAGACGCTGTCTGGGAAGGACTGCGCCTCTACGACGGGCGCATCTTCCGCCTCGACCGCCACCTCGATCGACTGGTCAACTCTGCGAAGGCACTGGCCTTCGAGCGCATTCCCGACCGCGCGGCGATCACGGAAGAGATCCGGCGCACGCTCGCGGCAAACGGGATGCGTGACGGCGTGCACATCCGGCTCACGCTGACGCGTGGCGTGAAGTACACCTCGGGGATGGATCCGCGGCTCAATCGCGAGGGCCCGACGCTGATCGTGCTGGCCGAGCACAAGCCGCCCGTGTACTCCAGGCAGGGTCTCAGCCTCGTCACCAGCAGCGTACGCCGGTTCCCGCCGGACTGCCTGGACCCGAAGATCCACCACAACAACCTGATCCAGTCGATACTGGCCAAGATCGAGGCGAACGTCGCCGGCGCCGACGACGCGCTGATGCTCGACCTGCGTGGTTTCGTGGCGGAGACGAACGCGACGCACTTCTTCGTAGTCGAGCGCGGACGGCTGCGGACGCCGCGGGTCTCGGCCTGTCCGGAGGGCATCACACGCGACGCCGTGCTGGAGCTATGCCGGGCGAACGCGATCCCCTGCGAGGAATGCGAGCTGAGCCTCGCCGAGGTGTATCGCGCGGACGAGGCCTTCTGCTCGGGCACGATGGGGGAACTCGCCTCGGTGACCCGTGTTGATGGCCGGCCGATCGGGGACGGCGCACCCGGCGCAGTGACGCTGCGCCTGTACGATCTCTTCCGCGCGCTAACGGCCCGGGAGGGCACGCCGCTCGTCTAGGCCCTGCAACCTTTGCCGGGGCCCGGGCATCCAACCTGTATCGAGCAGTCAGGATGCCAACAGGGAGCCGGGCCATGCTGCGTTACGTTGCAACGCTGCTTTTCGCGTTTTCCGCCGTAGCGCTGGGCGCTGCAGAGAACCTGAGCCGGGTCAACGGCGGCATCCGCGTGGATGCCGGCCGCACCGTCGGCGACGTCTCGAGCGTCAACGGGTCCATCACGATCGGGACCGGGTCGAGCGCCCGCGAGGTCACGACCGTCAACGGGTCGGTGCACATCGACGCGCGGGGCAACGTGCAGTCCGCCGGGACCGTGAACGGCGCGATCACGCTTGACGAGGAGGTCCAGGTCCGCGACGACGTCGAGACGGTCAACGGCACGATACGCCTGCGCGAGGGCTCGCGGGTCGGCGGTCAGCTCGGCAATGTCAACGGCGCGCTGAAGCTGTACGGCGCCAGCGTCGCTGGCGGCATCGAGACGGTCAATGGCGACATCCTGATCGGCTCGGGCTCACGGGTCGAAGGTGGGATCCACGTTCGCAAGAGCAGGGGCGCATCGTGGAGCAAGAACCCGGACAAGCCCCGGGTGACGATCGAGTCAGGAGCCGTCGTGAACGGCAGGCTCCGCTTCGAGCGCGAGGTGGATCTCTACCTTGGCAGCGGCGTGATGCTGGGCGTGATCGAAGGCGTGCAACCGCAACGCCATACGCTCTGAAGCGCAGCCCGGCAGCGTAAAGAAGAAGGGCGGCCTCATGGCCGCCCTTCGCCTGTCCGGGGTACCTGCCGCGGGCAGTCCGTGCCGGCAGGTCCCTGGGTCACTTCCCTTTCTTGTTACTCCGGGCCGGCGCACCTGCCATCTTCGGCGAGGCCATCAGGTAGAGCTGGCCGCCCTGCACCAGTTCCCCGGGCAGACCGTAATGCGCCTGCATGTTGCCGAGGTAGTAGCGGCGGCCCGACTCGTACCAGTTGGCGCTGCTCACGATGTCGGTCACCTCGATGACGCCGGAGTTCTCCTCGTCCACGGTGAGGAAATCCGGGGCGCCGGGCGCGAAGCGCGAGCGATCGGACTCGAAGATCTGCACTGCCGTCTTTGCGACCGGATCGATCTTCCAGGTCTTGGCGATGTAGGGGTTGCCACCCGGATCTTCCTGGACGATCACGTTACCGTCGCCGTCCACGGTCAGGTTGTCGAACGAGCGCGCAGTCTCGCCGTCGGTGCCGGTCAGGTCGGCCGAATCCACGACGAGCTCGATCGCGCCGCTGGTCGGGTTCTCGATCGAGTCGAACGTGAACTTGTACAGGCGCGCCGTCTGGCCGCTGCGTCCGGTGGTGGCCCAGTAGAAGACGTTGGGATTCTTCGTGTCCCAATGCCCGTCCTCGGGCCGCGCGAACTCCGTCACGCCGGCGGCGACCGACAGCGCCTGCAGGTCTGCGCCAGTACCGGCGGCCTGCGCACGGGTGAAGGGATGCAGATCGAAGCTTCCCTCGATCGCGCCGGCATTCTCGCTCGGGGCCGGGCCGTTGCCGTAGTTGCCGCCTCCGTCGGTGACCTTGATGCCATAGAGATAGCCGTTCTGCAGCCCGGCGCGCTCCACCGGGTTGCCCCACGACTGCTTGTCGCCGACGTAAAGGTAGACCTGCCCGGGCGAGGAATCGTCCAGGCCGACCACCAGCGTCTTGTCGCCAGCGTTCGGGTGGGCCACCGAGTTCTCCCAGGAGAACTTGCCGAGATATGGGAGCTCGTAGCTCGTGCCCTTCTCGTCGCCGGTGACCACGTGAGCGAACGCGCGGCCCTCGGCGCCGGCCTCCTCGCCGTTCATGTAGATCAGGCCCGCGAAGCCCATGCCGCTGCCGGAGTTGTAGAACCCGGTGAGCGGCGGCAGGTCGCCCGAGCAGAAGCGGTTGAACTGCGCGAGGCCGGTGGTGTCGGCAAATGCGCTGCCGTCCCAGGTCAGCACCTTGCGGATCAGGTCCTCGCCCCACTTCACCTGCAGGCTGTTCAGGTGGACCGTCCATTGCGAAACGAAGGCGCCGTCAGTGCCATGGGCCCGCGGCACGCCCGAGCCCGGCCGGAGTTCGTGGTTCAGGAAGATCGTCATGTAGGCCTTGTCGGCCACGTAGCCGCCGTTTTCGGCGAACTTGCCCGCGACGGCACCCATGCCGTCCGGGATGCCGACCATCGCGTATGGCGAGTTCTTCGCCATGTCGCCTACGGTGACGAGCGAAGTCACTTCCCAGCCACTGGCAGTCGGCACGACGTAGGGTGTCGCGGAACTCTGGGGGCCGGTATAGCTGTCTGCCTGCGCGGCAGCGGTCGCGAGCGCGAGGCTCACGCCCAGGGCAATCATGTTGGAGCTGTGCATGCCTGTGGTCTCCGTCTGATGTGGGACTGAAGCGGACTTGTCCGGACCACGAGCGCGCTCGGTCGGCGCGGTGGCCGACGGGGACGCTCGAGTGTCCAGGGGCAGGCACAGGTTCGCGGGCCGGTGTGACCGGTGATTGACAGAACTGCTGCATGATTGTGAATCTAGGCGGGCGTCGCCCCGGGGAGAACAGATGATCCGCAAGCAAGCTCAGGACAGGTCCAGCCGCAGTTCGGGCACCAGCATGCCTGCGCCGCCTGCGCCGCCATCCCGCGACGCGAACCCCTGGCCGATGCCGGAGCAGCATCCCGACGCCGGCGCACGTCCGCAGGCGCAGGCGAACGTGCGCCTCGGCAAGAGCGGGCTCCGCCGCAGGCCGGACCAGGCACCGGGCGCGACACCGCCCCGTTCGGAGCGCCGACTGATTCCGCTGTTCATCGTCGCGGGGGTCATCGGACTGGCGTTCACGGCCGCGCTCGACGCGGCCGAGTCCGGTGATCTGGTCGGTATCATCGTCCCGATCCTGATCGTCGGCGTCGTCGCCTTCGGCGTGCTCAGGCGTTACCGCCGCAAGCGCTGAGCCGGCCGCGAGGACGGCTCAGCGCCAGCGCCAGGCGTGGTCAGGGCCGGCGACCCGCTGTGGTAGTGAGATAGACCGCAAACGTCCCGAGCCAGTGTCCACCCTCGTAGTGCTCGCCCGTGACGGCGGGCAGCGCCTCGGCGGCGTGTTCGTCTGCCGCCGCGAGAAGGGCCGCGACCCGCTCGTCGTCGGGCTCGAGGCCGCTGGCGATTCCCCTGAGCATCCAGGCGCGACTCAGGTTCAGCCCGTCGATGTGCGCCAGCTTCGGATCACTTCGGTCGGTGACTTCTGCAGGCCTGAGCCACACGGACGCTGCGCTCGACGGGATCGACGGCATGAAGGCCTGTAACCAGCGGGAGAACTCCTGCCCCGGCAGGATGCGCCGCATGAAATCGGCCTCGGCGAGACAGGGCGAGAGGAAGTCCTGGCCTGAGGGCTCGTAGGCCAGCGGACAGCTTGTGTCGCTCAGATAGTAGTCGCGGCCTCTCGAATCGAGCAGCGACAGCATCGCGGCATCGCCGGCTGCGACGGCCCAGTCGTGAATCAGCCCGAACGCGAACGCCGTCTGGCTGTGCTCGCCGACCCGGATCGGGTACCGCAGCTTCGGCAGCCACGCCTTGATGCGGGAGGCGGCCTCGGCCTCGAGCGGGGCGAGTGCCGCGCTCCACGATTCGCTCGCTGGATCGCGCCAGCTGCGAAGCTCGCCAGCCAGCGCCAGCAGCCAGGCGAGGCCATAGGGCCGCTCGAAGGAACTCCTTCCGTTGCCGCGCAGGTACGTAACCTCAGCTTCGATGTTCGCGGCGGTCAGGCTGCGTGCCAGTGCGCTGCGGGCCGCTGCGGCAAACTCTGCCTCAGGGTACAGCCGCGCCAGCCGCGCCAGCAGCCAGTGGCCGTGCACCGAGGAGTGCCAGTCGTAGCAGCCATAGAACGCAGGCGTCAGCTCGCGCGGCGGCCGGACGTCGGCGTCGCCCTGCAGCACGTGTGCGATCTTGTTCGGGTATTCCTTGTGGACGCATTCCAGCGCCAGCCGGGCGAAGCGTCCGGCAGCTTCCTGGTCCAGGTCCGCCGCGTTCCCGGTAGCTGTGAGTCCAGCCATGCACATCAGCGCCACCCCCCGCAGCAGAGTCCTGGTCGGTTCGATTCTCATGATCGGTCTCCTGCGGCGGCATCGTCCGCCGCGTCGGCTTCGAACAGCTGCTCGAGCTGCGCCGCGGACGCCTTGGCCGTCGCGATCAGCTTTTCCTCGTCGTCCATCATCGCGGCCTGCTCCTGTAGCGCCTGCTCGTCGTGATCCCGGAAGCGACGGACCTCGGTGTGGGCCTGGGCTCGCGGCGTGCCGAGCGCGACCAGCGTGGCTTCCGCGACTTCGAGGCTGGAGCCGTAGGTCTCCCTCCAGATCTCGTCCACGCCGGCCTGGATCAGCCGGAAGGCGTGCTGCCGGTTTCTCGCGCGGGCCAGGATCCGTAGCGCTGGAAAATGCCGGCGCACCATCTCCGCGGTCCTGAGCGATGCCTCGACGTCGTCGATCGCCAGCACCAGCACCTCGGCCTGTCCGGCGCCCGCCGCGCGCAGCAGCTCCAGCCGCGACGCGTCGCCGTAGTAGAGCTTGTTGCCGAAGCGACGGACGAAGTCCACCTGCGCCTGGCTGATCTCCAGAGCCGTGAAGCGGATGTGGCGCGCCCGCAGCACGCGCGCCACGATCTGGCCGAAGCGCCCGAATCCCGCGATCAGCACCCGCGGTTCCTCGGACTGCACCTGGTCGAACTTCGACGGTTCAGCCGGCGGGCGGAGCCGGCGCGCCAGCGACGCGGTGCCGGCGATCAGCAGCGGCGAGAGCGCCATCGACAGCGTGACGACGATGATTGCGACGTCGACGGCACCGGGGCCCACCAGCCCGTCGCCCGCGACCAGTGCCAGCAGCACGAACGCGAACTCGCCGCCGCCTGCGAGGACCACGGCCAGGCGCGACGCGGTGATCGCGTCACTGCGGAACAGCCTGGCCACGAGCCAGATCACGGCCGCCTTGAGGCCCATGTAGGCCAGCGTGAGCCCAAGGATCCTGAGCGGCTGGTCGAGCAGCAGCCCGATGTTGGCCGACATTCCGACCGCAATGAAGAACAGGCCGAGCAGCAGCCCCTTGAACGGCTCGATGTCCGCCTCGAGCTCGTGGCGGTACTCGCTGTCGGCGAGCAGCACTCCGGCGATGAATGCGCCAAGCGCCATCGAAAGGCCGAGCGAGTCGAACAGCGCCGCAGTGGCCACGACCACCAGCAGCGCCGCGGCCGTGAAGGCCTCGTGCACCCGGGTGTTCGCGACGATCCTGAGCGCCGGGCGAAGCAGCTGACGGCCGAGACCGACCACCAGCGCCACTACCAGCGCGCGCAGCAGCAGCGTCTTCCAGTCGAGCTGCGCCGCACCGGCGCCGGCGAGCAGCGGCAGCAGGACCAGCGCCGGCATGATCGCGAGGTCCTGGAACAGCAGGATCGCGAACGCGGAGCGACCGTGCCGCGTCGTGAGCTCGTGGCGCTCGGCGAGCAGCTGCAGCACCAGCGCAGTGGAGGACAGCGACAGCGCGAAGCCGATCACCAGTGCCGTCGTCCAGGGCTGGCCGAGCCAGTGAATCAAGGGTGCAAGCGCGACGGTCGTGAGCACGACCTGGGCCGTGCCCGCGCCGAAGATCGCCTTGCGCATGATCCACAGCCGCGATGGCTGCAGTTCCAGGCCGATCACGAACAGCAGCAGCACGACGCCGAGTTCGGCAAAGTGCAGGATCCCCTCGACGTCGGTGAAGAGCTTCAGGCCCCAGGGTCCGATCACGACGCCGGCCACCAGGTAGCCGAGCACGGCGCTCAGGTCGAAGTGACGGAACAGCGGGATCGCGACGACGGCCGCCGCCAGCAGGACCGCGATCTGGACCGTCAGGCTCACCAGTGGCCGACTGGCCCGAGCACCAGGACCTGCCTCGGGCCGAGTCGCGGCAGTTCGCCGGCCGCGAAGCGCTCGCCGCTCAGCAGGTCGGTTCTCGGGACAGGTTCGACTGCCGGATCGAGCGCGTAGTCGTCCAGCGGCTGGCCGGAGAGGTTCGCCAGCACCAGCAGCCGTCTCGAGCCGACGCTGCGCTCCCAGGCGATCACCTCGTCGCGGCCCGTCTCGACCAGCCGGAAATCGCCATGCAGAAGCGCAGGTTCCGACAATCGCAGCCGTATCAGCCGACGATAGTGGTTCAGCAGCGAGCCGGGGTCGGAATCCTGCAGCGCCACGTTGCGCCGCTCGTGGCCCGCCTGCAGCGGCTCCCAGGGCTCGTCCGCCCCGGTGAAGCCGCCGTTGACTGCCGGCGTCCAGGGCATCGGGTTGCGAATCATCTCGTCGGGCTTCGCGCCGACCTGCCCGATTTCCTCGCCGTAGTAGATGAACGGCACGCCCGGCGCAGTCAGCAGCAGTCCGGCGGCGAGCCGGGCTTTCGCTGCGTCGTGCTGCAGCTGGTTCATGACCCGGTCCTGGTCATGGTTGCTGAGCAGCGTCGCGAAGCCGTTCGGCGGGTAGCTCGCATCGACGTTCGCGAGCGCGTAGGCGAGCTTCGCCCTGGAGCCGCTGCGCGCCGCGTCGAGGAACGCCCCGGCCAGGTCGAACTCGAAGGCGAGGTCCAGTGCGCCCGAGCCGAGGTATTCGCTCACGACCTCGGTGCTGGTCCAGACCTCGCCGAGCAGCAGTGCGTCGGCATCGGTGCGTTTGACGTGCCCGCGGAACCCCTGGAGCCAGGCCAGCGTCTGCGGCGTGTCGTTCATTTCGGCGCCGTCCTCGATCAGGTGGCGGATCGCATCGAGACGGAAGCCATCGACCTTCATTTCCCGCAGCCAGAAGTCCGCGACCCGGTAGGCCTCGCTCGTCACCTCGGGATTGCGGTAGTTCAGGTCCGGCATGCCGGACCAGAAGATGCCGTAGTAGTGCTGGCCGCGCATCTGCTGCCAGACCTGCTGGTTCCAGGGCCCGCGCCACGATGGCACCTCCTCGGCGGGAACGAAGATGTACCAGTCCCGGTAACGGGCATCGCCGCCCAGCGCGGCCTCGAAGAACGGATGCTCGGACGACGAATGGTTCAGCACCAGATCCACGATCACGCGGATGCCTCGACGCTGGCACTCGGTCATCAGCTCGAGGAAATCCTCTCGCGTTCCGTAGTCGGGATTGATCCCGTAATAGTCTGTGACGTCGTAGCCGTGGTAGCTCGGTGACGGATTGACCGGCATCAGCCAGATGCCCGTGATGCCGAGATCGGATGTGGTCGCAGCGTCGCCGTCGTTCAGGTAGTCGAGCCTCTCGATCAGGCCGCGCAGGTCGCCTATCCCGTCGTTGGCGAGCGGGCCGCTGCTCGAGTCGGCGAACGAGCGGACGAAGATCTCGTAGAACACCTGCTGGTTCCACCACGGGGCGTCCGTCGCCGCAGCCGCAGGAGTCGCAGCTGCGTCGTGCGCGGCGGGCGCAGCGGCCCCGGTGCCGGTCGCCGGCCCGCTGGCCTGGCAGCCTGCGAGGGCTGCCGCGGCCAGTATCAGCAGCGACCGGAGGACGGCACTCATGGGCTGCGACGATATCAGCGCAGCCGGTTCCCGTCAGCGTCCAGCACCTGCACCTCGCCGAGTCCGAGTTCGCGGACCGGCTGCTCGATTTTCGCGAGGTCGCCGACGATCACCCAGGTCATCGCGCCGGGTTCCAGCACCTCGCGGGCTGCGGCGCGCACGGACTCCACGCTCTGGGCCTCGATGCGCTGCTTGAGCGTGTCGACGTAGTCCTCGGGCCGGCCGAGCACGATGTTTTCCGCGATCGCGCCGCTTACGGAGGCATTGGTCTCGAACCGGCCGGGCAGCGCGCGCACGTCGCGGTTCTTGACCTTCTCGACTTCCTCCGGCGTGGCCGGACGGCCGTCGAGGTACTCGCCCAACTCGCGCCGGATCTCGTTGATCGACTCGATCGTCTTGTCCGCCTGCACCGGGGCCGAGAGCAGCCACGGTCGCTGGCCTCGCGCCTCGGGCAGCCGCGAGCGGGCGCCGTAGGACCAGTGCTTGTCCTCGCGAAGGTTCATGTTGATCCGCGAGGTGAAGCTGCCGCCGAACACGTCGTTCATCGTGCCGATCTCGAGCGCGTTGGGCGCAGCGCTGGACGGCAGCACCTGGCCGACGAGGATGTTGCTCTGCTCGGCACCGGGGCGGTCGATGAGGAATACGCGACTGGCCGTCGCTCCGGCCGCGGCAGGCAGCGTCTTCGCGGGGGCCGGGCCGCCCGTCGCGCGCCAGTCGCCGAAATGCTTCTCGAGCAGCGGCAGGATCTCGGCGAGCGTCGTGTCACCGGTGACGATCAGCGTGGCGTTGTCGGGGCGGATCCAGTCCCGGTGGAAGGCCACCAGGTCCTCCCGGGTCAGCGACGCGATCGAGGCCTCGGTCCCCGAACCGGAGAACGGGATCGCGTACGGGTGTCCGGCGCCGTACATCAGCGGGGGCAACAGGCGCATTGCGATCGCGTCGGGGCTGGTCTTCTCCTGCCGGATGCCGGCAATCCACTGCTTGCGCACGCGATCGATCTCCTGCGGCGGGAACTGCGGGTTGCGCACGACGTCGGCAAGCAGCGCGAGCGAGCCATCGAGGTTCTCCCGGAGCGCGGAGACCGCGGCGAACGAGGAGTCCAGCGAGGAGCCGGCCATCAGGTCGGCGCCGAGCGACTCCGCACGATCAGCGATCGCGAGCGCGTCGAGCTTGCGCGTCCCCTCGTCCAGCATCGACATCGCGAAGCTCGAGGCGCCGAGCTTGCGGCCCTGGTCGGCCGCGTAGCCGGCATCGAAGAGCAGCGACACGCGCACGACGGGCAGGTCGCGCCGGCTCGCGAGGACCACCGGCAGGCCGTTGCCGAGCGTCGCCCGTTCCATGGCCGGAAAGGCCACGCCCGGAAACTCGAGTGTCTGCGGCACGCCGGCACTGCGATCGACGGGGCTCGTATCGCTGGCACGGTAGTTCGGTTGCGGTTGCACCTCGAGCGTGTGGTCCCCGCGGGCCAGCCAGCGGGCGGCGGCCGCGCGGATCTGTTCCGGGGTCGCGGCATCGATGATCGCGAGCGAACGCCGGTAGCATCCCGGGTCGCCTTCGTAAACCTCGCAGGCGGCGAGCACGTCGGCCTTGCCACCGAAGCCGCCGATGCGCTCCAGGCCCTTGACGAAGCCGGAGCGAATCGCCGTGCGGGCCCGCTCGAGCTCCGCCTCGGTGGGACCCTTGGCCATGAAGCGCTCGAGCTCCTCCTCGATCGCGCGCTCGACGCGCTCCGGGGCGACGTCCGCCTTGACGTCCGCGATGACCGCGAACAGTCCCGCGATCTCGAGCGGGCTCAGTCCCGCCGAGGCGGAATCGGCGATCTGCTCCCTGTAGACCAGCCGCTCGTACAGGCGCGAGGTCTTGCCGCCGCCGAGGATCTGGCCGGCGAGCGAGAGCAGTTCCGCGTCCTCGGTGCCGTTCGGGGGCGTGTTCCAGAATCGATAGATCCGCGGCTGCGCGACCTGGTCGTACATCAGTTCGCGGGTGCTCTCCTCGCGCGCCGCGATCGCCACCTCCGGCCGGGTCAGCGCCGGTCCCGGGGGAATGTCGCCGAAGTAGGCCTGGACCTTCTCGCGTGCGGTCGCGACGTCGATGTCGCCGGCCAGCACCAGCACCGCGTTGGCTGCGCCGTAGTAGGTGTTGAACCACTCCTTCACGTCGTCGAGCGACGCTGCGTTCAGGTCCTCCATCGAACCGATCGGCAGCCAGCGATAGGGATGGCCTTCCGGGAAGCTCGCCCGAAACACGGCCTCCCATACGCGCCCGTAGGGACGGTTCTCGCCCTGCCGCTTCTCGTTCTGCACGACTCCGCGCTGCTCGTCGAGCCTCGCCTGGTCGATCACGCCGAGCAGGTGGCCCATGCGGTCAGATTCCATCCACAGCGCCATGTCCAGTGCCGTGGTCGGGACGTTCTGGAAATAATTGGTCCGGTCGAAGTTGGTGGTGCCGTTCTGGCTGGTCGCGCCGACCTGCTCGAACGGCTTGAAATACTCGTCGTTGAAGTTCTCGGTGCCCTGGAACATCAGGTGCTCGAACAGGTGGGCGAAGCCGGTCTTGCCCGGCTTCTCGTTCTTGGAACCCACGTGGTACCAGACGTTGACGGCCACGATCGGCGCCTTGCGGTCGGTGTGGACGATGACCGTTAAGCCATTGTCCAGCTTGAATTTTTCGTAGGGGATCAATGCCTCGCCGGGCGCTGGCGCCGCGAAGGCGGGCCAGGCCGCGGCCAGCAGCAGCAGCGGGAGGGTCATGCGGGTAACTTTGTTTGGCATCAGTCTCTCTCCAACTCCGTCTGGCCGATCGCAGGCTGCAATTCGCCGCAATGCGCGGCTGTCCACGGTACGGCCGATCTGTTGCTTTCGTGCATCAACAGGATTCGTCAACAGGACAATGATAGGCGTAAATCCTGATGTTCTGCCGCAAGGGTTCGCCTGTCCGTTGGGCTGAGGGGCAAAAACCCTTGTGGCGAAAAAGATAATCGTCGTATAAGATTCTCCCTCGAAGCGTGGGAGATCACGTGGGCAGTTCGTCCGCGTGGATCCCATTGGATGCTCAAGAACTCACAGCCAAGGGAGTTTGCAAATGTCGTCTAAAGTCCTGTCGGCCACGGTGCTGGCTGCTCTTATGGCAGCTCCGTTGGCGGTCAATGCCGATACGGCACCCGGCGAACAGAAGGGTGACTGGATCGTGCGTGGTGGTTTTCATCAGCTGAATCCTGATAGCGATAACGTCAAGCCTTTTCCGAATGACTGCAACACGGTTACCGGCGCAGGCTGCAACACGCTGGTCGTGGACGATGACGTCAGCTTCACGGCCGACGGCACCTACATGTTCTCGAACCACTTCGGCGTCGAGCTGCTGGTCGCTTATCCGTTCACGCACGGCATCGACATCCGCCCCTATTCGGGCGGCAAGACGCGCATCGGCTCGGTGGACGTTCTTCCCCCGACGCTGAGCCTCGTCTGGCGGCCGGGCAGCTACCACGCCGCGGTTCAGCCGTACCTCGGCGCCGGCGTGACCTACGCGCTGTTCAGCGGCGAGCACGTCTATGGCTCCAGGGGCGATTGCAGTGGCGCCGAATTGCTCATCGGTTGCGGCACGCGCTTCAATATCGATGACGAGATCGGTTTCTCGGGCGTCGTGGGCGTCGACTTCTTCCCCGGCGAGGCGAAGAAGTGGTTCTTCAACGTCAACGCCCGATACATCGACCTGACCCCGACGGCTGAGTTCACCCGCAGGGTGGATGTAACACCCGCTGCGACCGAGAGGCTCGGCAAGACCAAGATCGACCTCAACCCCATGGCCTATGGCGTGATGCTGGGTCGTCGCTTCGGCGCCCCGAAGCCGGCACCCGTGGCTGAGCCGCCGCCGCCCCCGCCGCCGCCGCCGCCGCCGGCGGCCGCCCCGACCAAGTGCGCCGACGGCGACATGGACGGTGTGTGCGACGTCGACGACAAGTGCCCGAACACGCCTGCCGGCACGAAGGTCGACAAGGTCGGCTGCCCGCTCGAGCAGACGCTGAAGCTGCTGTTCGACTTCGACAGCGCCGAGCTGCGGCCTGAGTCGATCGAGGAACTCGAGCGCGTGGTGAAGTTCATGGGCGACGTGCCGTTTGCTACGGCGCTGATCGAGGGTCACACCGACAGCATCGGCTCGGATGCCTACAACCTGGCCCTGTCGGACCGTCGTGCGAAGTCGGTGTTCGACTACCTGACCTCGCGTGGTGTGGACCCGGCGCGTCTGAGCTCGGTTGGCAAGGGCGAGACCATGCCGATCGCCGACAACTCGACGGCGGAAGGCCGCCAGCAGAACCGTCGTGTGATGCTGATCCGTACGGATTCGGGCATGTAAGCGACGAGCAGGTCTGACCTGCCACGAGGCCCCGGTGCGCAAGCCCCGGGGCCTCGTGCTTTTCGGGGTCCCGTTGAATCCGCCGGGGGCCACTCTGCTAATCTGCTCCCATGGCTCGAGGACAGCGGTCCTGACGACCGTACATACCGAGGAGATTCCCTGATGAGATTCAGCAAGCTACTGACCGCGGCGGCAGCTGCCGCGGTGATGGCGCCTGCCACGCTGCAGGCCGTGCATCACGAGGCGATGGACAAGCCCGACCCGGTGCTGGTCGAGGTCGTCGATGGCGACTGGCGCAGTGCCGAGGACAAGGCGCGCGATCAGTATCGCCACCCTGTCGAGTCGCTCACTTTCTGGGGCCTGAAGCCCGGCATGGCGATCCTGGAGATCCAGCCCGGCTCGGGATCGTGGTGGACGCAGATACTCGCGCCGTATGCCGCCCGCACCGGTGGGCAGTACTTTGCGACCGCGGCCGATCTCGGCAATCCGGAGACCTCAGATGGCGCCAGGAAGGCGCGCGCGGCCTTCGAGAAGTCACTGTCCGACGAGAAACTCTACGGCAAGGTCGGGCTGATCGACTGGGGGTCCAAGTCCATCCCGCTGCCGCCGAACAAGTTCGACTTCATTCTCACGGCGCGCTCGATTCACGGCTGGATGCGAACTCCCGGCATGGTCGGGAAGACCTTCTCGGAGTTCTATGCTGCGTTGAAGCCGGGCGGGATTCTTGCCGTCGAGCAGCACCGGGCTGATCCCGGCCCGCAGGACGAGAAGGCCGCGAGCGGTTACGTCACGGAGGCCTACGTGATCGAGCAGGCAGAGAAGGCCGGCTTCAAGCTCGTCGCCCGCTCGGAGATCAACGCGAACCCGAGGGACACGAAGGACCATCCGTTCGGGGTCTGGACGCTGCCGCCCGCGCTACGATCGACCGCCTATGGCTCGGGCCAGGACGCCGACCCGAACTTCGATCACTCGAAGTACATCGCGATCGGTGAGTCCGACCGCATGACCCTCAAGTTCATGAAGCCCCAGTAGCCGCAAGACAAGGCAAGAAAAGGGGACAGCAAAGGGGACAGATTTATTTGCACCAACCGGTGCAAATAAATCTGTCCCCTTTCCCCTTTTCCTTAGATCTCCTCGGGCACGGTGCGGATCGCGCCGCAGGGGCATTCGGCGACGCAGAGCCCGCAGCCCTTGCAGTAGTCGTAGTTGAACTGGTATCGCAGGCCCGGGCCGAGCTTGATCACGGCGTTGTCCGGACAGACCCCATAGCAGTTGTCGCACTCGAAGCAGTTGCCGCAGGACAGGCAGCGGCGGGCCTCGAATTGCGCCGTCTGCTCGTCGAAGCCGCCGACCACTTCCTCGAACGTCGATTGCCTGCGTATCTGGTCGAGCACCGGCCGCTGGGACTTCGGCGCATCGCTGTAGTACCAGGTATTGAGCTTGTCGAAGCTGGCGAGCTCGTGACTCGGCGGATGCACCCAGCGCTCACCCCTCAGCCAGGCATCGATATTGCGCGCCGCGAGCTTGCCGTGGCCGATCCCCACCGTGACCGTGCGTTCTCCCTGCACCATGTCGCCGCCGGCGAAGATCCCGGCATGGCCCGTCATCATGTCGGGCCCCACCTTCACGACGCCGTCCTCGATCTCGACGCCCGGGATGCCGTCGACCAGAGACAGGTCCACGTCCTGGCCGAGAGCGAGCACGACCGAGTCCGCCTCTAGCGTCTCGAGTTCTCCGGTCGGCTGCGGGAATCCCTTCTCGTCCAGTGCCATCTTCTCGACCGTGATCGAGGAGTCGCCGGCTTCCCGAATCGTCGAGAGCCACTTGACCAGCACGCCTTCCTGCAGGGCCTCCTCGAGTTCCGTCTCATGCGCCGGCATGCGCTCGCGCGTGCGGCGGTACACGATGATCGATTCCTCCGCCCCGAGGCGCTTGGCGGTGCGTGCCACGTCCAGCGCGGTGTTGCCGCCGCCATAGACCACCACGCGTCGCCCGAGCAGCGGTTGATCCTCGCCCTCCATGCTGCGCAGCACCGAGATCGCGTCGAGCATCTTCGCCGCGCTGCCGGCGGGGATGTAGGCACGCTTCGCGATGTGGGCGCCGACGGCCAGGAAAACCGCGTCGTAGCGTCCCGACTGCATTGCCTCGAGTGCGTCGTCCACCCGGCTGTCGAGCTCCAGTTCGACGCCGAGCTCGACGATGCGCCGGATCTCGGCCTCCAGGATGTCGCGTGGCAGCCGGTATTTCGGGATGCCGAAGCGCATCATGCCGCCCGCTACCGGACCCGCCTCGCGAATGGTCACCTGGTGCCCCATCCGCGCGAGGTGATAGGCAGCGGAGAGCCCGGAAGGTCCCGCACCGACGACCAGCACCCGCTTGCCCGACCGCTCGGGCGGCGCCGTGAATTTCCACCCCTTGCGCAGCGCCTCGTCGCCGAGGAAGCGCTCGATCGCATTGATGCCGACGCATTCGTCGAGCTCGGCGCGGTTGCACGCGCTCTCGCAGGGGTGGTAGCAGACGCGGCCCATCGTGGCCGGCAGCGGATTGTCCGTCGTCAGCAAGCGCCAGGCGGCCTCGTAGCGGCCCGCCTCGGCCTCGAACAGCCAGCCCTGGATGTTCTCGCCGGCCGGGCAGGCGTGGTTGCAGGGCGGCAGCCGGTCGACGTACTCAGGCCGGACGGTGCGCCAGCTGCCGGTGTGGTTGGCGAGGCTCGAGCCCGGGTCCAGCGTGATCGCGAACGGTTTCTGCTTCATGGCGCGGCCTCCTGCTCCAGCAGCCCGTAGCGCTGGATGTTGCGATCGGCGGCCTGCTGGATCTGCTCGATGATGTCGTCGCGCCTGGGTTCCCTGAACAGGTGCGCAAAGCGCGTCTGCGGCTTCAGGTAATCCTCTACAGGCCGCTTGCGCCTGATCTTCGACACGCTGGTCACCTCGCCGTGCTCGGCCTCGAACACCGGGAACAGGCCGGTCTCGTGCGCGAGCCTGGCGATGTGGATGGTCTGCTCCGAGCCGTGGCCCCAGCCCAGCGGGCAGGGCACCATGATGTGGATGTAGCGCGAGCCGCGGAACTCCATCGCCCGCCTGACCTTGGCCTCCAGGTCGCGCAGCTGCGCGACGGTCGCCGTGGCGACATAGGGGATCTCGTGTGCCATTGCGATCGCCGGCAGGTTCTTGCCCTGCCCGAAGCGGGCACCCGTGGACGGCCCGACCGGCATCGTCGTGTTGGTCCTCGCGGCCGGCGGCGTCGCGGAGGAGCGCTGCACGCCGGTGTTCATGTAGGCCTCGTTGTCATAGCAGATGTAGAGCACGTCGTCGTTGCGCTCGAACATGCCCGACAGGCAGCCGAAGCCGATGTCGGTGGTGCCGCCGTCGCCGCCCTGGGCCACGACCCGCACATCGTGGCGGCCCTGCACGCGCATCGCCGCGGCGATGCCGGTCGCCACCGCCGCTGCGTTGCCGAACAGCGAGTGGATCCAGGGGATCTGCCAGGAGGTCTCCGGGTACGGCGTCGAGAAGACCTCGAGGCAGCCGGTCGCGTTTGCGGCGATCAGCTGGCGATGAGTGACTTCCATCGCCGCGTCGATCGCGTAGCGGGCGCCCAGTGCCTCTCCGCAGCCCTGGCAGGCGCGGTGACCGGAGTTCAGCGAATTCGTGCGGCGCATGTTCGCCTGCACCGAGCGCTGCTCCTCCGGCAGCAGGCGGTTGCCAACCGTGAAAGTGCCCGTCTGGTAGAACCTGATCGGCTGGTAGCTCATGTGACCTCCCTCAGCCGATCTTCGCGGCGACCACGCCGAGGTCGCGCAGGATGCTCTCGGCGATCGGGCCTGAGCGGCGCTGCTCACGCTCGCGCGCCAGCACGCGATCGACGACCGACCGGTTCAGGTCCAGGAACGTCAGTCGCTCGAGCTTGTCCTGGATGGCCTGCTCGAAGACCGCGCGCAGCGATTTGCGGGTGATCGATCGGCCACCGAGACCCGCGATCACGGTGCGTACCGCCTCCGGCGGTCCCTGATAGGACCCGCGGACGTTGTTCGAGACGATGCCTCCGAGTCCGATCGCGATGCTCTTCTCCAGCACGACCACGCGACTGGCGGAGCCGAGCGCCTCGCGCACGGCAGCGAGCGGCCAGGGCCTGAAGCAGGTGATGCCCAGCACGCCGATCTTCACGCCCTCCTCGCGGAGCTCATCGACGGTGTCCTTGACCGTGCCGAGCACCGAGCCCATCGCGACCACGATGGTTTCCGCGTCGTCGAGCCGATAGCGGTGGATCAGTCCACCGCTGTCGCGGCCGAAGATCTTGCGGAACTCGTCGGCCCAGGCCGGAATCAGCTCCAGTGCCTGGCGCTGCTTGACGTGGGCGAGGTAACGCACCTCCATGAAGGCCTCGGGACCGACCATCGCGCCGATGGACACGGGATCGGCGGGGTCGAGCACCTGCCTGGGCTCGTAGCGCGGCAGATAGGCATCCACCTGCTCCTGCGTCGGCAGGTCCACGCGCTCGTAGGCGTGCGTCAGGATGAAGCCGTCCATGCAGACCATCACGGGCAGCGAGAGCTCCTCGCCCAGCCTGAATGCCTGCAGGTGCAGGTCCAGTGCTTCCTGGTTGTCCTCGGCGAAGAGCTGGATCCAGCCGCAGTCGCGCTGGCTCAGTGCGTCGGTATGGTCGTTCCAGATGTTGATCGGCGCGCCGATCGCGCGGTTCGCCACGGTCATCACGATCGGCAGCCCGAGTCCCGCGGCATTGAATACCGCCTCGGACATGAACAGCAGCCCCTGGCTGGCCGTGGCCGTGTAGGAGCGCGCGCCGGCGGCCGAGGCCCCGATGGCCACGGACATCGCCGCGAACTCCGACTCGACGTTGATGAACTCGCAGTTGGCCAGCCGGCCGCCGTCGACCATCCGCCCCAGTGCCTCGACGATGTGGGTCTGGGGCGAAATCGGGTAGGCGCAGATCACCTGTGGCCGGCAGAGCGCGATTGCTTCTGCGACCGCCGCCGAGCCCTCAATCTGTTTCAGCACTGGTGGACTCCCGCATTTCCTGCATGACGTACTCGTGGGCCTCGGTCGCCGCAGCGACGTTGTTTTCCGCGATCCTGGCCGGGAACTTCTCGCGGATTGCTGCATTGACGGACTCGAGCGAGATCCGGTCGGACAGCGCCGCAAACCCGCCCAGCAGCGCCGCATTTGGCAGCGGTCGCCCGACGTGCTTCAGGGCCAGCTCGGTCGCCGGCACCGTGCAGATGTGCTCGGCCGGAAATCCGCCGACGAATTCACCGAGGCCGAGGTCGTCGAAGGTCCGGCTGGTGTTGATCAGGATGTAGCCGTCCGACGCCAGGCCACCGAACACGTCCACCTGGTGGAGCAGCGTGGGGTCCTGGATGATCAGCGCATCGGGTGCCATGACCGGCTCGCGCAGCCGGATGGGCTTCTCGTCGATGCGGCAGAAGGCGACCACCGGCGCACCGGTGCGCTCCGAGCCGAAGCTCGGGAAGGCCTGGGCATGCCGCCCCTCTAGGAAGGCGGCCACGGACAGCAGTTCTGCCGCGGTGACGACGCCCTGGCCACCGCGGCCATGGATACGAACCTGGAACATGATCCTCCCGTCCCTGTGGCTCGGGATCACGATGCCCTGATCCGACGAAAAAAGCATCCGTGAGGACACGGATATGCTTTCCGACCGGGTCGCAATACGGCAAAGTTACGCCCCTGTCCCTCCGATCACGGAATACCCACATGACGCCGAGACTCAAGCTTCTCGCCGGGGCGCTTTTCTGCCTGCTGGCCCCGATCCTGGCCACGAGCGGCCGGGCCGCCGCAGCTACAGAGGCCGCCCAGCCGTCCGAAGCGCAGCGGCTTGCCGCGCTGTTCGACGCCTATTTCGAGGACTACCTGCTCCTCAACCCCGTCCTCGCCACCTCGATCGGCGATCCGCGCTACAACGATCGCTTCGAGATCAGCATCACGCCAGAGTGGCGCGCGCGGGCGGAAAAGCTCGAGCGCGACTACCTCGGGAAGCTCGAGACGATCGACGCGGGCCAGCTCTCGGGCCAGGACCTGCTGTCCTACGAGATCTTCAAGTCGGCCCGCGAGAGCGAGATCGAGGGCTTCCGGTTCCCGTCCCACCTGATACCGCTGAACCAGTTCTACTCGGTGCCCAACTTCTTCGCCCAGCTGGGCTCGGGCCAGGGCATCCAGCCGTTCAAGACGGTCAAGGACTACGACGACTTCCTCAAGCGAATGGACGGCTTCGCAGCCTGGACGGACCAGGCCATCGCCAACATGCGCGAGGGCATTGCCAAGGGCTATACGCAGCCGAAGATCCTGATGGAGCGGACGCTGCCGCAGCTCGAGGCCCAGATCGCGGCGAAACCCGAGGACTCGCTGTTCTGGGGCCCGATCACGAAGATGCCGGCAGAGTTTCCGGCCGCCGAGCGGGAACGCCTGAGTGCAGCCTACGCCGCGGCGATCTCGACGAAGATCCTGCCGAGCTATCGCCGGCTGCACGACTTCGTGCGCGATGAATACCTGCCGAAGGCCAGGACCAGCGTCGGTCTCGACGCGTTGCCCGACGGCCAGGCCTGGTACGCGTACAACGTCCGCGAGATCACGACCACCGACTACACGCCGGCGCAGATCCACGAGATAGGCCTCGCCGAGGTCGCGCGGATACACGGCGAGATGCGCGGCGTGATGAAGAAGGTCGGCTTCGAGGGCGACCTGAGCGCGTTCCTCGACTACCTGCAGGAGGACCCGAAGTTCTTCTGGGACACGCGCGAGCAGCTCGTCCAGGGCTACGTGGACATCAAGAATCGGGTCGATCCGCGGCTGCCGGACCTGTTCGAGATCCTGCCCAAGGCCGACTACGAGGTGCGCGCGGTTGAACCCTTCCGCGAAAAGAGTGCCGCGGGCGGCATGTACCAGGCGGCCAGCCTCGACGGCTCGCGGCCCGGCATCTTCTACGCCAATGCCTACGATCTGAAGGCACGCCCGAAGTGGGCGATGGAGGCGCTGTCGCTGCACGAGGGCAACCCCGGGCACCATTTCCAGATCACGATCCAGCGCGAGCAGAAGGACCTGCCGAAGTTCCGCCGCTTCGGCGGCTACACGGCCTACAGCGAGGGCTGGGGCCTGTACGCGGAGTCGCTGGGAACCGAGCTCGGCATGTACACGGACCCGTACCAGTACTTCGGCATGCTCGAAGCGGAACTGTGGCGCGCGATCCGGCTGGTCGTGGACACTGGCCTGCACTCGAAGGGCTGGTCGCGCGAGCAGGTGCTCGACTACATGACGGCCAACAGTTCGGCGGCCGAGGCGCGCCGCGTGTCGGAGGCGGAACGCTACATCGCCATCCCCGGACAGGCGCTGGCCTACAAGATCGGCCAGATCAAGATCCGGGAGCTTCGTACCCGGGCCGAGAAGGCGCTCGGCCCGAAATTCGACGTCCGCGCGTTCCACACTGCCGTGCTCGCCGACGGCGCGCTGCCGTTGCACGTGCTGGAAGCCAAGGTCGATCGCTGGATCGAGGCACAGCGCTGAGTCGCGAGAGATGGGCATGAGGCAAATGTGCGTGGCTGCAGCGCTCGCGCTGCTCGGCCCGATGTGGCCACAGTACGTCGCCGCGACTGCGCTGCCGGGCGCGGATCGCGTCGCGACGCGTACGCTCGCGAACGGCATGGAGGTGGTCGTCTGGCCGGATGCCGACATCCCGAACGTTGCGATGTACACCTGGTACCGGGTCGGCAGCCGGAACGAGCGCCCGGGCATCACCGGCATCTCGCACTTCTTCGAGCACATGATGTTCAACGGCACGAAGACGCGCCCGCCGGGCGAGTTCGATCGGGTCATGGAGGCGAACGGCGGGCGCAACAACGCCTATACGAGCTCGGACGTGACGGTGTACCAGAACTGGTTCCCGCGAACGGCGCTCGAGCTGATCTTCGAACTCGAGGCGGACCGCATGCGGAACCTCGACTTCGATCCCAAGGTGGTGGAGAGCGAGCGGGGCGTGGTCCATTCCGAGCGGCGCTCGAGCATCGACAACGACAATTTCGGCGTGCTGATCGAGCAGATGCAGGCCTCGGCCTACGTCGCCCATCCATACCAGATTCCGACCATCGGCTGGCCCTCGGACATCGAGGGTTGGAAGATCGAGGACCTGCAGGCCTTCTACGAGCGGTACTACGCGCCGAACAACGCCGTGATGTTCGTGGTCGGCGACGTGACGCCGGAGGAGATCTTCGCGCTCGCCGAGAAGCACCTCGCGGGCATTCCGGCGCAAGCGGCACCTGAGCCGGTCACCACCCGGGAGCCGCCGCAGCTCGGCGAGCGCAGGCTGCGCATCGAGCGGGAGGGCCAGACGCCGCTGCTCGCGATGGCCTGGCATGCGGCGGCGGCACCTGACCGCGAGTCCCGGGTGCTCGAAGTGACACTCTCGATCCTGGGGGACGGCGACTCGTCGCGCTTGCACCAGCGACTGGTGGAGCGCGAGCGCGCGGCCATACAGGTCGGAACGGCGCTGGACCAGGGCTTCGATCCGGGCCTCGCCTGGGTCTATGCGGTCGTGCCGCCGGGCGTCGACCCGGCACGGACCGAGCAGCTGATCGACGAGGAACTCGCGCGGCTGGCGGCCGATGGGCCGACCGAGGCCGAGCTCGCGAAGGCCCGCAACCAGGCGCTCGCGGGCTTCTGGCGCGGCCTCGAGACGATCAGCGGCAAGGCGCAGGCCCTCGGCGACTACCAGGTGTTCCATGGCGACTACCGAAAGCTCTTCGAGGCACCCGCGGTCTACCAGGGCATCACCGCCGAGGACGTGCGTGCCGCGGTCGCGAGCACACTTCGCTCCGGCAATCGCACGGTGGGCACACTGGTGCCGGTGACGGCAGAGCAGGCGCCGGTTGCGGCGCAGGCGGGGGCGAAATGAGGCGCCTGCGCGTGCTCGCGGCCATCGTGATCGGTGTCTCTTGCCTGGGCAGCGGGCTGTCCAATGCCGCAACGCCCGGCTCGGTGCAGCTTCCCGCGTTCGAGCAGCTGACGCTCGAGAACGGCACGCGCATCGCGCTGATGGAGAAACGCGACACGCCGCTGATCTCCGTCACGGCCGTGATTCGCGGCGGGGCGCTGGGGGACGCGCCCGGCAAGGAAGGCAGCGCGGCCCTGCTTGCGGAGCTGATGCAGCAGGGTGCGGGAACGCGTGACGCCGCAGCGTTCGCAGAGGCGCTCGAGAGCGTCGGTGCCGAGCTGAGTGTCGCCGCAGGCAACGAGTCGCTGGTCGTCGGCGCGAGCTTTCTTTCCAAGGACGCCGATCTGGTGCTCGGCCTGCTCGCGGACGCGCTGCAGCGGCCGCGGCTCGAGGCCGCGGAATTCGACAAGGTCCGCACTCGCTCGATCCAGTCCATCGCCGCCGCGAAGGACTCCGACCCGCGAGCCCTGATCGGCGAGTACGGCGATGCGTGGCTGTTCGGCGGTCATCCATACGGCCGGCCCGTCGGCGGCGACGAGGAGTCGCTGGCTGCGATCGGACCGGCCGACGTGAGCAGCTACTTCGAGCAGCAACTCGGCGGAGATCGACTGGTGCTGGCGGTCGTCGGTGACTTCTCGATGGCCGAGATGCGCCGGCGGGTGGAAGATGCCTTCGGAGGCTGGCGCAAGGCCGGTGCAGCGCCACCGGCGGTGCCGGCGCCCGCCGCCGTCAAGGGGCGGCGCGTCCTGCTGGTGGACAAGCCCGGCGCCACGCAGACCTACTTCTGGCTGGGCAACGTCGGCGCCTCGCGGCTCGATCCGGCGCGGCATGCGCAGAGCCTGGTAAACACGGTCTTCGGCGGACGATTCACGTCGATGCTGAATACCGAGCTGCGCATCAAGAGCGGCCTGACCTATGGGGCCCGCTCGGGGTTCGATCGCCTCTCCGCGCCGGGGGCGTTCGAGATGATCTCGTACACGCAGACCGGCACGACCGTCGAAGCGATCGACCTTGCGCTCGCCACGCTGGACCGCCTGCACCAGCAGGGGCTCGCGGCCGACGCTCTCGACTCGGCAAGGACCTACATGCTCGGCCAGTTTCCGCCGACGCTCGAGACGAACGGGCAGCTCGCGGCCCGGCTCGCCGACCTGATGTTCTACGGACTCGGCGCGGAGGACGTGAACCAGTACGCCGAGCGCGTGTCAGCCGTGGATCGCGACGCGGCGAGCGGGGCGATCGCGAACGCGTTTCCGAAATCCAGTGACCTCGTGCTCGTGCTGATCGGCGACGCGGCCGAGATCCGCGAGGCCGTCGCGAAATACGGGCCGGTGACGGAAATGAAGATCACGGATCCGCGTTTCGCGCCCCGCAACGCCAAACGCTGAGCAGCGCCCCGGCCCGAGGCCGTGCACGCCGGTTGCCTCAATCGCCGGCAGGCCCCGGTCCGGCGATGACCGGCGCGAGGTAGCGCTCCACCAGCAGCTCGCGATCGGCCGGCGTGATCGGGAAGGTCCTCGCGAAGTATTCGCGCACGTCCGGCGCGATGTTGCGGTGGTTGTAGCCGGGCCACACCTCACGCAGCGATGCCGTCACCCGTTGCCGTGCCGCGTCAGCGCGTTCCGGTGCCAGACCGGCCACCGCGGCATCCTCCAGCGTCACGAGCAGGTAGGCCTGGAGGTTGTCGCTGAACCACTCATAGGGCGAAGTGAGGGAGTAGTCACCGACGATGCCCCGGCTCGTGAACTGCTCGTTCTCGAGGTAGTCTTCCGGTTCGCCCAGCTTCGCGTAGACCTTGTTCAGCCATTCGGCCCAGTCCTGCGGCGTGCGGTCGCGGAACACGAACTCGGGCTCCGAGATGCCGCTGTACAGAAACTGCGGCCGAACCGGGAGCTCGTCTTTCAGCTCGCCGTCGAAATAGCCGTCCGTCGTCCAGCCGAATGGCTGGACCGTCCGCACGAACACGGGTGCAGGGAAGTCGTTGCGTGCGTTCTCCTTCTCCGGCTTCCCGGGATCCCAGTCCAGCGACATGTGCCAGGCGTGGCCGATCTCGTGAGCGAGCAGCCCCAGCAACGCGATGGGATCGCGCACGTCGCGCCCGCGGTCGTAGATCACCAGCGACTGGGAGTTGTAGAGGAATTGGGCGCTGGTGTCGTCGTTCGCCTCCACCGCGACCTGCTCGTTCAGGAGCGCCGTGTGTTCCACGGCCACGGTCCGCAGCGTGGGCAGGCCGTGCGCCGCGGCGAGCCGACTGCCGAAGAGCCTGCGGATCGTGTCATCCACCGCACGCGCGAGCGGCAGGTCGAATCCCGCGTCGCGCTCGACGAGCAGGATGTTGAAGTCTCGCAGCAAGCCCGCCTGTAGCGTGACGAGCTCGGCCTCGCGTCCCAAGGCGGCCCAGTCCAGGTGGTCGGGGAGGCCGTTTTGGTTCACGTCGGTGAAGCCCGAGTCCGGAACCCCGTCCCCGTCCTCGTCGCGGCCTCCCTGCGCACGATCGTACGGGTGGCTGTCGAAGATGTTGCGGACCCGGTCGCCGTCGACGTCGACGTCACCCTCGCTGAACTTGCCGAAGTAGTCGCTGACGCGGTAGTCGGCGAGCCCGTCGCCGTCGGAGTCGCGGACGGCCAGCGCCTTCAGGCGCTCATCCATGCCGTAGAAGTCGTCGAGCATCGAGAGGGCGTCCTCGTTCATGCGCGAGCGGTTCTGCTCGAACCTCGCAACTTCGTCCTGCTGCGGCAGTGCGACGGTTACCGCGGCCTGCTGCTCGGGAGACCCGGCGCGGTAGTACACGAAATCCAGCGACCGGATCTGATCCGGATGCAGTTCCGGTCGGTCCCGGCGTTCCTCGCCGAGTGTGCGGAGCTTTTCGCTGATCCGCTCGCGCCAGGTGGATTGCGCGTTCGCAGTGACCGGCAGGGTCGCCAATACCCACAGGGCCGCAAGGGCCGCGGCCGCGGCTGCCCGCCAGCGGCCGCGGTGTTCTCGATTTCTCGGGTGCAGAGTCATGGCCGGGAAGCTAGCATGCAGAGACCGTTCCGTGGAGCCTCGACGCACCTCAATGCCTAATCATGCAGATGCCGGCGGATCGCCGTGAAGAAAGACCCGCTTACGGCAATCCTCGCGGGCAGCTCGGGGCTGGTTGGGAGCGAGTGCCTGGACAGCTTGCTGGCGCGCCCCGAGTACGGCCATGTGATTCTGCTGACCCGGCGCGAACTGGGCGGGGCCGCCCGGCACCGCAAGGTTCGCCAGATCATCACGGACTTTTCCGATCTCGAGGCAGCCGGAGCGAGCCTGGCGGGTGATCACGTCTTCTGCGCGCTCGGCACGACGATCCGCAAGGCGGGTTCGCAGGCGAAGTTCCGCGAAGTCGACTACGAGTTTCCGCGGCGGCTGGCGGAGCTGACGCGGCAGCAGGGCGCGCGTCATTTCTCGATCGTCAGCGCGCTGGGTGCGAGCCCGGGCTCGCCTTTCTTCTATTCGCGCGTCAAGGGCGAGATCGAGCAGGCGCTCAGGGTCATGGACTGGCCGAGCCTCGGCATCTTCCGGCCGTCGCTGATCGCCGGCGAGCGCGCGGAGTCGCGGCCGCTGGAGAAGCTCAGCGAGCGCCTGCTGCGCTTCGCGCCGGCCGGCTGGAGCTCGGTCGAGGCGCGCGAGATCGGCCGGGCGATGGTGGCCCTCGCGCTGCGGGAACCGCGCGGCGTCACGATCGTCGAGTCGCGGGAAATCTCCCGCCGCGCAAAGTCGCTGGGCTGACGCTGCTGCGGCTCAGAGCTTCTGCTTCGGCTTGAGGTCCTGCGGGACCTGGCCGAGCTCGACGATGTCCTCGAGGCCCTTGACGGTGATGTCGGCCCATTGCTCGAAGAGGCGCATGAAATCGGCCTTGTTCGTGACGCTCGACGAGATCGTCGGCGCTGCCGACCTGCGGGTCTCGCGCCGATCCACGGCCCTTGCCAGCAGCGCACCGGTAACCGAGTCGCGCGCCTCGAGCACCAGCGTCGCTTCCCCGGCCGAGACGACGTACTGCCTCGCTACGGTGGACGAGCGGACGTCTGGCGCGTTGATGTAGAGGTTGGCGATGCCGGGGGACAGGCGCAGCACGCCAGGCCCTGGCGCGTCGACGACTTTGTGCCCCGCCTTGCTGAATGCCGTCGCGAACACGTCGTCGAATCCGCTCTGCGCAGTGGCCGCTATCTTCTGCGCGTCAGAGTCGCTGATGCGGCTCATCGGATCGCGCTGCATGTCCTTGGACCAGTTCTTGTTGAACGCCACTTCCGCCGGGTCGATCATCACCTCGCGGTAGCCGGAGAAGTCGGCGCCCGGCATCACGTACACGGCTTCCAGCCGCTTGGCCTTGACCTGTACCAATCCGTCCCAGCTCTCGGGCACGTCGGCGGCATGCACCGGGGCGGCCAGCGAAATCGTCAGCGCCAGCAGAGAGTTCACAAGCAGCGAACGTGGAATGCGCATGATGGTCACCCCGATGTGGCTGGACAGGCGAATTCTAGCAAGGCTTTCGACTCAGCCCCCCGGCTGATCGAGCGAGCGCAGCAGTTGCTGCACTCCGGGATCCCCCGGCAGCAGTTCCAGCAGTCGTTCCGCATACGCCCGGGCGCGCGGGACCTCGCCGGCCTCGGCATGAAAACTCGCGAGCGCGGAGAGCAGCTGCGTGTCGTTCGGGGCCCGCTCGAGTGCCTGCTCGAGCACGCTGATGGCCCGGGACCTCGCCCCCTCGGAGTGCAGGCCCACCGCGTAGACGTAGGCGAAGCGGGCGTTGCCGGGCGCCTGCTCGTAGGCCTTGCGCAGCTCCTCGACGCCTTCGGCCAGCCGCTGCTGGCGTACCAGTGCGAGTCCCAGCGCATGATGCAGTGCGGGATCCGCAGGCATCACTTGCAGGCCTTCCCGCAGGATCGCCTCGGCCTGTGGTTCGAGCTGCTGGCTGCGCTTCAGGTCGGCCAGGTTGACCCAGGCCGGGATGTAGCGCTGATCGAGTGCCAGCGCGGCGCGATACTCGGCCTCGGCGCCGTCGAAATCGCCCCGCAGCAGCAGGTAGCCGCCCAGGTTGCTGCGGTTCTCCGGCCGGTCCGCGTTGAATCTCTCGGCTGCAACGTATTCGGCGGACGCCCGCTCGAAGGCGCTGCGATGTTCGTCGCCGATGGCATCGGCGGCGAGCGGCGCCAGCGCATGTGCGGCCTGCATCCGGACGATCCGCGAGGGATCCGAGAGCAGTGGCAGCGCACTGCGGCGCTCCAGCGGCGGCAGTTGCTCGATGACTTCGAGCGCCGCGCGGCGTACCAGTGGGCTCGCGTCCTTCAGCGCCGCCATTGCGACGGCCATTCCTTCGCGGGTCGGTCGGCGCGCGATGCGGCTGAGCGCGGAAGCCCGTGCGATCGCGGATTCGGCCGGATTGGCCGCAACCTGAATCAGGGGATAGGCCGCGCGCGGATCACCCTGGTCGGCCAGCCAGAACGCATCGGTGAAGTCCTGGAACCCATGCTTCGGCTCCGGGTAGCGCTTGAGGATTTCCGCCGCCGCCCACTGGTTCGGCCGGTCCTTGTGACACTGGGTGCATGCATTCGGCACACCGAAGGAATCGCCGAGGTCCGGGCGCGGAATCCTGAAGCTGTGGTCGTGCCGCGGATCCACGACCATGTAGGTCCCGATCTTCATGTGGCAGGCGGCACAGGCGGCGCCAGCGCTGTCGGGCTCGTGGAAATGGTGCCGGGGCGAGTCGTACTTCGAGGCGAGATGGCACTGGGCACAGACCATGTTGCCCTCTGCTCGCAGCTGCTGCGTGTGCGGGTCGTGGCAGTCAGAGCAGGTGACGCCCTTCGCGTACATGCGACTCGAGAGGAACGAGCCCCATTTGTACACTTCGTCGCGCTGCTGCCCGTCGGGATAGTAGAGCCCGTCCGTCAGCAGGGCCGGCAGGTAGTGGTCCGTCAGCGGCTCCCCGGCGTGGTACCCGTTCGAGAACTGGCCACGTCGCGAATGACATTGCCCGCAGACCTCGATCTCGCGCTCGGAGCTGCGGGCTTGGCTTCGGGTCGCGTTGCCGGTGGCCGGGTCGATGCTCCAGCTGACGCCGCGTCGCTCGTCCAGCGCCACGGTGAGGCCGCTCGGCTCCGGACGCTGGCCGGCCTCGGCCGCGCGCGTTGCCAGCTCGACGTGCACCGAGCCCGGTCCATGACAGGCCTCGCAGCCGACGCTGATCTCCGACCAGGTCGTCGCGTAGCTGTTCGAGCGGGCGTCGTAGTTCTTCTGCAGGTTCGTCGAGTGGCAGTCCGCGCACATGTAGTTCCAGTTCTGCTGGCGCCCGGTCCAGTGCAGTTCGTCGTCGTGGCCGATCTTCTCGTCCGGGTACAGGTGGAACCAGCGCTGGCCGCCCTGGGCCGCGGGTCGGCTGTCCCACGCGATCGAGAGCGCCTGCATGTGACCGCCCGGCAGCTCGATCAGGTACTGCTGCAGCGGATAGACGCCGAAGGTATGCCGGACCTCGAAATCCGCCATCTCGCCGTCCGGGCCGTCGGTACGGACCATGAACCTGTCGCCGTCGCGAAAGAACCGCGTCTGCACGCCGAATTGCTCCAACGCGACGTCGGCGAAATCCGCCAGCACGCTGGTCTCGGTGGCCGGCTGCATGGCCAGCCGGTGCTGAGAGCCCTGCCAGCCCTCGTATTCGGGTGCATGGCAGCCGGAGCAAGCCTTTGAACCGACGAACTCGGGCGACGTCCCGGCGGCGATGGTCGCTACCGGCGCGGCGCCGGAGGCGGGGGCAGGCAGGTCGCGCAGCGTGCCGAAGTACCAGATCACTGCGCCGACACCGAGTGCGGCGAAGATGCCCGTGGCGATCCACGCTCGCCTGGATTTGTCGGCCGGGGCCGGAGTGGGCGAATTCTTCGATGTCATGCCTTGCTCGAGGATCCGTGGAGTGGCGGACCTTGCGCTGGCGTTGACTATAGGCAGCCTGGTCGCGAATATCATCCGAACCTTGGCCCAATCGCTGGCCGACAAGAGGCTGATACAGGTGCACAACATTCGCACGGCACGGCCGCTGGTCGCGACGATGGTGCTCGGGCTGGTGACGGCTTGCGCGGCCCCGCAGCCGCCTGCCGCCTGGGACGGGCTGGAATACCGCGCAGTCCGGGGAGTGGACGCGGTCCACGTCCGTCCAGGGGTCGAGTTCGCGTCCTACCAGACAGTGCTGATCGATCCGGTCGAGATCAGCTTCGACAAGAACTGGGATCCGAATCGAGTCAGGGGCGACCTCTCATCCCAGATGAGCGCGGAGGACATCCAGTCGCTGAAGGACGACATGGCCCGGGAGTTTCGTGCGGTGCTCGCCGAGGAACTGGCCAGGGGCGGTTATCGCATCGTCGAGCAGCCTGCGGTCGACACGCTGCGGCTCAGTCCCAGCATTGTGGACATTTACGTAAGTGCACCGGGCGCGGTGACGCCCGGGCGCTCGCGCAGCTATACGCTCGAGGCGGGCCGGATGACGCTGGTGATGGAGCTGCGCGACGGGCCGACGGGGCAGTTGCTCGCACGGGTCGTGGACCAGCAGGCGGGCACGCGAACCGGCCGGGTGCAGGTCACATCGGGCGTCTCGAACACGGCAGACTTCCGCCGGGCCGTGAGCGACTGGGCCCGGAAGCTTCGCGAGGGTCTGGACGCAGTGAACGGCAGGACGGGCTGAGTCCCGGCCCTCAGAACGACGCGCTTATGAAAAGCAGCGGCCCGTAGTAGGTCCAGTCCAGCGATCCGTTCCAGCTGTCCTTCTTGACGTCCACGTTCACGTCGAAGGCGTTATAGCCGAGCCCGATTCCCAGGTACTTCCTCGGCTGCCAGGTCACGGCGACCCGGTAATCCTGCAGGTTGCCGTCATACTCGTCGATCGACAGCGCGAAGTACTGTCCTGACACGTCGAACCAGAAATCATCGCCGATGTGCCACAGCCAGCGCAGTCCGATCACGGGCAACGGTGCGCCGACGCTGGCGCTTTCGTTGGCTCCGCCCGAGCCGACGGGTTCACCATTGACGTCCAGCTTTGTCTTGAGGGACAGCTCGAACTCCGTGTAGTGCAGGCCGATCGTGCCGCTCAGCTCGTGCCGCTCGCGGCGCAGGAACGAGTACTCGTAGGCCAGCTCGTAGATCGAGAAGCCGTTGTCGAGCTCGACCGTCGCGTCCGCCTCGTACAGCTCGTCGTCGAAAATGAAGTCTTCCTTGAGCCGCCGGGTGCGGTTCGCGTTCCAGTCGAACCACAGGAAGCGCAGCTTGTGGCGGTCGGCGAAGCGCCAGAAACCGTCGACGCGGAACCGGTTCGTGTCCGATTCCCCGAAAGCCTGCTCCAGGTCGATCTTGTCGCCGTCGAACTCGTCGCCGTTGACCCTGACCCTCGTGTTCGTGCCGACGAGGAAACCGCCGAGCGAGAGGTAGAACGAATCGTTCATCAGGTCGGCCTCCGCGTCCGCGGCGGCGGATACCGGTGCCCAGCCGCCCAGCGCGAGCAGCGCGACGGCCAGCAGGGTCCCTCGAGTGGCGCGGGCGTCAGCCGACAGGGATTCACGCGCATGGAACATGTAGATCGCTCCCTGGTTGGTTCGTATCCGCGGGATACGGCGTGGAACTCGTGCCTAGAGCTTACCGCCGCACCCTGGGCCGGTCATCCGATGAATCCGCAAGCGTCGGATTACGGTCGCCGGACCCGGCGACAGGACCCTCATTCTGCCGTTGACGCGGCGCCGCAGTCCCCGCGGCATCCGGCAAGCCGGTTCCGCGACCCTGCAGTACAATGCCCGGTAGCCACTTTCGGCCCAAGGAGGCTGGTCCACCATGCACGCATCAAGATTCATCGTGCCAGCGGCCCTGATCGCCTTCGGGATCGCCGGTCCTACTCAGGCGCTCGCGCAGCACAGCGGCGCCTGGGAGCACACCGTGTTCATCTACGGCATGGGTGCGGCCATCGACGGCGAGGCCCAGATCGGTGACATCACGGTGCCGGTGGATATCAGCATCTCCGAGCTGTTCGACCATCTCGACTTCGGCGCGATGGGCGCCTACCGCGCCGACAACGGCACCTGGTCTTACACGATCGACGCCACCTACATGTCCCTGGAGGGTTCGTCGAAGAGCCAGGGCGGGCGTCTGAAGGGTGATCTCGGCCACGAGCAGACGACGCTGTTGGGTACCGTGGGCCGGCGCTGGACCGAGCACCTCGAGCTGCTGTTCAGCCTCGGCTACTTCGATCTCTCGAACGATCTCAAGCTGAAGTTGACCGTCCCGGTCACGGGTGAGATCGTCACCCGCAAGGCGAGCAAGGGCGTGAGCTGGGTCGATCCGCTGGTCGGCCTGCAGTACAACGTCCCGTTCGCGGGAAACTGGCGGTTCAACCTGCGGGGCGATATCGGTGGTTTCGGCATCGGTTCGGACCTGAGCTACCACGTGCTCACCAATTTTCGCTGGCAGGCGAATGACACGCTGGGCGTCGTCTTCGGCTATCGGCTGATCGCCTTCGACTACGAAGACGGCAAAAAGAACAGCAGGAACTACCAGCGCTACGACCTGACCGAGCAGGGACCGCTGGTCGGCATAAGCCTCTCGTTCTGACCGTCCTGACCCGCTGCCCGGTTCTCCGGGCGGCGTGTTCGCCGGATCCTGTGGCATATTTCTCCGCTACGGGAGAAACATCAGCCGATGGATTCGATCATGGCGCCTGATCGGCGCATTCGCCGGACCTGCGGTGCAGCCCTTCGTCGTGCATCGATCGTGCTGCTCGGTGCCTTGGTCGCAGGCGCAGCGGATGCGGCGCCGAAGACCGACGTAATCGAGTTCCTGAACGGCGATCACCTGACCGGCGAGGTGAAGGGTCTGCAGCAGGGGATCCTGACCTTCAAGACCGACATGATGAGCACGGTTTCGATCAAGTGGGAGCACGTCCGGAGCCTGAAGACCAACCAGTACCTCGAAGTGGAGGTCTCGAGCGGGCTGCGCCACTATGGCCAGGTCCCGGACATGGCTGGGGGCGAGGGAATTGCCCTGGTCTACGGTGACACGACGAAGGACCTCCCGCTGCATGACGTCATCCGTATTGCGCCGATCGAGCAGGGCGACCTGCTGCAGCGGATCAAGGGCAGCTTGTCCGCCGGCTTCAGCTATACGAAGGCCAGCAGAATCGGTACTTTCACCTTCGATGGACAGCTGCGGTCGCGCACCCGCAAGCGCGAGTGGTCCATCGACGGTTCCTCGACGGTGACCAACGACACGAACGGTGACCAGTCCCAGCGCTACCAGGTGACGGGCGGCTACCGCTACTTCCTCCCGGAGCGGCGCTTCTGGATCTCGGCGCTCGGCTTCGAATCCAACGACGAGCTCGGACTCAATCTGCGCAGTTCCGTGGTCGGTGGTTACGGCACCTATCTCAGGCAGGACACCAGCCAGGAATGGGCCATCTTCGGCGGGCTGGCGGCGACGCGCGAAAACTTCGTGTCGGAAGCGGACCGGGACAGCCTGGAAGTGGTGCTGGGCAGCAACTACTCGTATTTCCGCTTCAGTCCGCTGAACGCCAACCTCTACGGGTCGCTGGTGCTCTATCCGAGCCTGACCGAGTCCGGCCGCGTCCGTTCCGAGGGTCGGCTCAGTTCCCGCTGGGAGATCGTCAAGGACCTGTATTTCGAGATCAGCATGTACGGCAGCTATGACAACCAGCCCGGCGACACGGCGAGCTCGGACTACGACTACGGCACGACGACCTCGCTCGGCTATTCCTTCTGAGCCCGGAGGCCGATCCCGGGGAGAACGTGGATGTTGAGAGAGGCGATCAATGCCGACTTCACCCGGCGTGTCGTAGTGGATTCAGCGGCGGTCGCCTGGCAGGCGTCGCCTGCGCCCGGCGTCGATCGCAAGCCCTTGGATCGAATCGGCGGCGAGGTCGCACGTGCGACCAGCCTCGTGCGCTATGCCCGCGGCAGTCGGTTCGAGCCGCATCGCCACGATCTGGGGGAGGAATTCCTGGTTCTGCAAGGAGTGTTCGAGGACGAGTCCGGCCGGTACCCGGCGGGGACCTACGTGCGTAACCCGCCCGGCTCCACTCACAGCCCGTCGTCGCCCGAGGGCTGCGAGATATTCGTGAAACTGCGCCAGTTCGACGCCAGGGACCTTAGCAGGGTCGTGATCGACACGCGCAGCACGGCCTGGCTGCCGGGCCTGGTTCCCGGGCTCGAGGTCCTGCCGCTGCACGAGTTTTCTGCGGAGCACGTCGCACTGGTGCGCTGGGCCCCCGGCACGCGTTTCCACGCTCACCGTCACTGGGGCGGCGAGGAAATCCTGGTCCTCGAGGGCACGTTCTCGGACGAGCTGGGCGATTATCCGGCGGGCACCTGGCTCAGGAATCCTCACCTGAGCCAGCACGCGCCCTGGAGCCGCGATGGCTGCCTGATCTACGTGAAAACCGGGCATCTCGCGCCGGCTTGAGAGTCGAAACGCTACTGCCTCAGCTGCTCTTTGGCAATTCCTCGACAACCGCCTCGGCGGGTCCTGCCTCCCGGACCACAGCGGCTTCTTCTGCAACCGGCTGCTCGGGCTCGGTCGGACGCCTGTGGGCGATCGCCGTGGCGATGGCGGTCGCCAGCACGACCAGCATGACCGTGCCGAACGGAAAGGCCCCGAGCTCGCCGGTCTCCATCGCGGTCAGGAACAGCAGCACGGTGATCAGGCCCCTGGGGGCAAGCCAGGTCAGCGCCCGCCAGTTCGGCTGGCGCAGCGCCGTCAGGATTGCAGCCCGGCTCAGGTAGATCGTGATGATCATTGCGAACGCCAGTGCCCAGGCCCGCCAGTCCGCCATGTAGCTGAGGTCGGTCCAGTAGCCGAGCATCAGGAAGAAGAAGCTCTTGGTCGCGAAGGTGAGCTCGACGACGATGCTCTTGAACTCCTTCAGCGTTGCGTCATAGCCCTTGCCGTGCATCTTCCTGAGCCGCTCGTTCCACTCCAGCAGATGCGGGTTGTTCAGCAGCAGGCCGCAGACCAGCACCATGATCAGCGGCGAGAGATGCGAGGCCTTGCCGATGGCGTAGAGCAGTATCAGCCCGGCGAGCAGTGGCAGAAACCGGACGTGCCCTTCGATGCGGTTGATCAGGAAGAAAAGTCCCAGCGCCGCGATCACCGCGACCAGCAGCGAGAGGAAGCCGCCGCCGAACAGGTCGGTAGCGAACTCGTTCATGGAGCCGTCGGCGGCCAGCCAGGAATAGAACACCAGCACGCCGATGATGTCCGAGAGCGAGCTTTCGTAGGTGACGAATTCGCGGGCATCCTTCGGCAGCCCGTGCGAGCTCGGGATCGCCACGGCGCTCGAGATCACCGCGAACGGCATCGCGGCCAGTGCGGCGTTGGGCCACGAAAGCCCGAGAAACGTGTGTATGCCCCACGAAAAGGCGGCCAGCGTGATGCCGAAGCCGAGCAGTGCCGCCGCCGACGAGCGCGCGATGAGGCCGGCCCGTTCGCGGCGCACCTCGAGGTCCACCGCGCCCTCGAGCACGATCAGGATCAGGCCGATCGTGCCGAACAGCGGCACCAGCCTCTCGACGAAGCGCAGATGTATGCCCAGCGCGTCGAGTACCAGCCGCCCGATCATCCCGGTCGCTATCAGCAGCACGACCGAGGGCAGCTTCGTGCGTCGGCCGAAGATGTCGAGCAGGTAGGCGAACACGAGCAGCCCCGAGACGGCCAGGATCGCGGTGTTGGTCATCGGCTCGAGCCCGTCAGCCGCCCAGAAGCTTACGCCGCGAGACCGTAGGAGCAGGCGCCGGCTGCTCCGGCTCGAACAGCGCCTCCGCGACCGTCGAGGCCGCGAGCTGCGCTGCCTCGTGGTCGGTGAAATCGCTCATCGTCGAGAACAGCGGGCAGCTGCCGATCAGGCCGACCTCGGGCAGCTCGCTGACCATGAAGTCGTAGGCACCTGCCGGGAAAGCGAGGCGCACCGTGCCTCCCGCCGCCCAGGTCTCGAGATCCTCGGGCGATGGCATTACGACCAGGTTCATGAACCACGGCGTCAACATGACCCCGACGTGACGGCCCTCGTGCTGTCGGAAACCGACTGCCTCGACGGCGAGCGTCGGGTTGTAGATCGGCAGGCCCTTAACCTTGAGCGCTGCACGGCGATACGCGTCCGCCAGGCCCTGCGCCGCGTCGTCGCCGGCCGGTGCCACGCTGCCGATGACCATGAACTTCGACTTGTCGGTCGAGCAGTTCGGGCAGGACCAGGTGTCCGGAAGCAGCCTGAAGGGCGTGCCGGGCTGAATCTGCGTCGCCTCGTCGCCCAGGGCCGGGTCATAGACCCACCAGCAGACGCCGCATTCGAGCCGAGTATCGTCGGCGATCTTCGAGCCGTCGCCGAGGTAGCTTCCCTCGAAAGGGCGGCTCATCAACTGAACGCCTCGAGGATCTCCGCGAGGCGCTCGGCGGAGTCCTCGAAGTCCTCGCGCGCCGCCAGCACAGCCACCGGCACGCCGCCCACCTCGAGCGTGTCGAGGATGACGTTGCCCATGCCGTTGATGTACTGCACGGCCCAGACGTGCCGCAGGCCGGTCGCGAAGACCCGCGTGCTGCCATAGCCCCCGGAGCGGATCACCAGCGGGATCTGCCCCAGCACGGAAGTCAGCACCCGCGCGTCCACGTCGGTGAGGGGCAGCAGCGTGAAGTTGATGACGTGGTTTTCCGCGTCGCCCCGGTAGTTCCTGGAGCGGTCCTGCAGCTCCGCGAGCAGGTAAGGGGCATTCATCGCGCCCTGCGGCATCTGCTTCGGGATCTCGATCGAGGTGAGCGGCAATTCCGCTGCGGCCCGCAGGATCGGCTCCGGTACCGGTCCGACCTCGAGCCACTCGCCGGTCGTGCCGGCGGCCGTGCTTGCCTCGAGCCGCCAGACTCCCGGCAACACCGACTCGACGACCCGCACGTAGGTCTCGTCGAGGCCGACCTTGGCCCAGACGTCACCCTCGCCGAGCATGTCGGCGACGGCGGCCTTGCCGGTCTCGTCGAGGCCGCTGAGGTGGATGCGTCGCGGCGGCGCGTCCGCCGCCCCGGGGCCGGCGCGGCGGCGCAGTTCCTCGAGGACTTCGTTCATCACCGCCCTGGACGCTGGCGTCAGCTGGTCGGCCGCGAGTGCCTGCCGGGACGGCCGCAGCAGGCCCGTCGGCATGCCTATAAGGCGCAGCTCGCCATCGCCGGCAGCGGAGGAGTCCCCCGGAACCTTCGGGTGCCAGGTCAATACGTGCTCGGTCATGCGTCTCCTCCGGGGCTGGCGTCAGCCCCTGCTTCCCCGGCAGCGAGCAGCCGTTCACAGGCCTGCGCAAACACGGGCCAGTCGCGCATGCGCGCCACCAGTTCCACGGGTTGTCCGTCGCGCAGGTACACGACGGCCGGCATCACGACGACGCCGAACCTCTCCATCAGTGCCGACTCGTCCCGCCGGTCCACCAGGCCGACCCGGATGCGGTCCCGGTAATCGTTGGCCAGTTCGCGGACGACGACTGCCACGTCGAGGCCCTCCGGCCGGGTCCCCACGTCACCGGTGAAAAACAGCAGCGCGCGCGGATTGCTCGCAAGGAACTCATCGACGGCCGCCTTGCGAACCACTTCGCAGGCCGGGTGTGCGGCCAGCGCCTCGATCATCTCGCTCATCAGGCGTCCTCATCCGGGTCGTCGCCCGGACCGTCCCGGCGTCCCCTGAGCGCCAGGAAGCGCTCGTCGCCCGTCCGGCATGCGACCTCCGGCGGCGGGCGCCCCGACTCGTAGAGTTCACGGGCGATCGCACTGATCACGACCTCGCGCGCCGGACCATCGCCGCGCTCGCGCACCTCGACGCCCCAGCGACGCAGCTCCTCGATGCCGAGTCGCAGCGCGGCGGGCAGCTGTGCCTGGACGGGCTCGGTCAGGCTGCCGCCGTAGTCTGCGAGCTCGACGGGCTTCACTCCGATCACGGTAAGGCGCTGCGGCTGGTGCCCGAGCAGCTCCAGGCTCGCGAGTATGTCGTTCATCCCGACCTGGTGCACGCTCATCTTGTTGGCGCTGATCAGCGCGGGCACCTCGCCGTCGCGGGCGACGATCAGCGTCCCCGGTTCGCCGCTGTGGGCCACTGCGTCGAACAGCAGCACGTGCGTCGCGTTGAGCAGCAGCGGCACGAGCGCGAGACCGAGCGTACCGCCGTCGAGGACCTCGATGTCGGGTGGCAGCTCCCATTCCCTGTCGAGCGCCTCGACGCAGCGCACGCCGAAGCCTTCGTCGGCCCACAGCAGGTTGCCGACGCCGAGGACCTTGATGCAGGGTGATTCCGGGGGGGGCGTATCGTCCATGGCGGCGTATGTTAGCGAGTCCTGCGCAAGCTGCCACGCCAGTTACGGGAGCCGACAGCACACGGGGCCGGACTGGCCGGCCCCGCGCGTCCCCAACGCCCCCGGAATCAGTCGTTCAGCGGAAGAATCTCCAGCCGCTGATCATCGAGCTGATGGTCGTCTGCCGGTGGGTCATGTCTTCACGGATTGCCATGTACATGTGGATCATCGCGAAGATGATCACGACCCACATCGCGACGTGATGCCAGGTGCGCACCGTCATCGAGTCGCCGAGCACCCGGAACACCCAGCCGAACACGCTGTACCAGCCGCTCTGGATGCCCGCGCCCTCCGCGTACAGCGCGAAGCCGGTGAGCAGCAGCACGATCATCGGCAGCACGAACATCAGGAACATGGCCAGGTGCGCCAGCGGATTGTGCCCCACGTACTCCTTGGGCTTGGTCAGGAACAGGTACCAGCCGATCTCGCCGAACACGTCCTTCCACCAGCGGATGCTCCAGAACGGGATGTAGAAGATCTGGCGTGCGTGCGAGCCGCCCGTGAACACCCGGTACAGGCGCAGCAGGAACGCCACGCCCAGGATCATCCCGGCCGCGAAGTGCGTGAAGCGGATCCAGCCGAACAGGTAGTACTCATGGGCCTCGCCGCCGAGGCTCGGCGGCGGTGAGCCGATGAAGTAGCCTGTGATGCCCAGCACGACGATGCACAGGAACGTCACCCAGTGCCAGATGCGGATTGCCGCGTCGTAGACGTACACCGGTCCCGGTGGAACGCCCATCGGGGGCAGGATCGCCTCGCCGAAGTGACCTTCGTTCACACGGTTCGGCAGTGGTGTCGAAGGGAGGTAGATCTTCCTCATCGCAGCACTCCTCAGCGTACCTTGACGCTCGAAACCTCGTTGCCCTCCATGTCGAGCACGTGCGTGGCGCAGGCCAGGCACGGGTCGAAGCTGTGGATGGTACGCAGGATCTCGAGTGGCAGTTCAGGATCGTGCATCGGCGTGTCGAGCAGCGCAGCCTCGTACGCGCCGATCTTGCCGGCCGGGTCACGCGGGCTCGCGTTCCAGGTCGTCGGCACGACGCACTGGTAGTTCTTGATCTTCCTGTCCTCGATGTCTATCCAGTGGCCGAGCGCGCCGCGCGGCGCCTCGACGAAGCCATAGCCCTGCGCGGACTTCTTCCAGGTCCGCGGCTCGAAGTTGTCCATGTTGGCCGTGGCCGTGTCGCCCGCCTTGATGCTCGCGAGCAGCTTCTGGTACTCGGCCTTCAGCTTGTCGGCCGCCCACTTGCACTCGAGGCCGCGCGCCGCGGTGCGGCCCAGCGTCGAGAACAGCGCCGTGACCGGTACGCCGAGCGTGCCGAGCGCGTAGTCCACCAGCCCCTTGATGTCGTCCTGGCCCTTCACGTAGCCGATGACGAAGCGGGCGAGCGGGCCCACCTCCATTGCGTGGCCGTTCCAGCGCGGCGCCTTGACCCATGAGTACTTCGAGGACTCGTCCACGGCCTCGATGCGGGTCTTGGTGCCCTTGGCGTTGCCGATGTCGAAGTTCGGCACCGTCTCGCCCTGGAACGGGTGCAGGCCCATCTGCTCGTCGCCGTACTTGTACCAGGAGTGCGTCACGTACTCGCGGATCTCGTCGAGCTTGCCCAGGTCGACGTCCTGAACCTCGTTGAGGTTGCCGTCGATGATCGCGCCGGCCGGCAGCATCAGGTTGCCAGGGCTGTAGTCGTTCGCGGTCCTCGGCAGGTCGCCGTAGGACAGCAGGTACTTCGAGGACAGACCGCCACCGATGCTGGCCCAGTCCTTGTAGAACGAGGCGATGGCCAGCAGGTCCGGGATGTACACCTGGTCGATGAACTCGACGGTCCGGTCGATGATATGGCCGACCATGTTCAGGCGTTCCATGTTGACCGCGCCGACGGCACCCACGTTGTTCAGGTTGATCGGCGAGGGCACGCCGCCCACCAGCCAGTTCGGATGCGGGTTGCGCCCGCCGAAGATCGCCTGGATCTTGACGATTTCCTTCTGGAAGTCGAGGGCCTCGAGGTAGTGCGCGACCGCCATCAGGTTCGCCGCGGGCGGCAGCTTGTAGGCGGGGTGGCCCCAGTAGCCGTTGCGGAAGGGCCCGAGCTGGCCGCTCTCGACGAACTTCTTCAACCGGTTCTGCAGGTCCCGGAAGTAACCCGGCGAGGACAGCGGCCAGGAGGAGATCGACTGGGCGAGCGCAGAGGTCTCGGCCGGGTCAGCCGAGAGCGCGCTCACCACGTCCACCCAGTCCAGCGCGTGCAGGTGGTAGAAGTGCACCAGGTGGTCCTGCGCATACAGTGTCAGGTGCATGATGTTGCGGATCGTGTTCGCGTTCTCGGGGATGTCGATGCCGAGCGCGTTCTCGACGCAACGGACCGAGGCGAGCGCGTGTACGCCGGTGCAGACGCCGCAGATGCGCTGTACGAAGGCCCAGGCGTCGCGCGGGTCGCGGCCGCGCAGGATGACCTCGAGGCCGCGCCACATCGTGCCAGTGGACACGGCGTTGCGGATCACGTTGTCCTGATCGACGTTCACCTCGATGCGAAGGTGACCCTCGATGCGGGTGATCGGGTCGACGACGACGCGCCGGCCCGAGTTGTCGAGCTGGAAGCCGTTGGGTGTCGTGATGCTCATGGTTCAGTTCTCCACTCGGTCAACCGGGCCTGCGTTCCGACTCGGACGGCGAGTTCGGTTTTACCTTGGCCTGGCGCAGCGCGGTCAGGCCCGCATGGGCAGCGATGCCGACGCCGACGATGGCTGCCGCCGTCGCGCCGACCCTGTCGGCCGTCGCCTCGGCGCCGAACTGCGGGAAGGTCTCGAGCCTTTCGTAGAACGGCCCGTTGTCCCAGAAATCGGGCTCGGAGCAGCCGAGGCAGCCGTGGCCGGAACCGATCGGGAAGGACACGCCGTCGTTCCAGCGCGTCGTCGAGCAGGCGTTGTAGGTCGTCGGTCCCCGGCAGCCCACCTTGTAGAGGCAGTAGCCGGCCCGGGAGCCGAAGTCGTCGAATTTCTCGGCGAACTGGCCCGCATCGAAGTGGCCCCTGCGATAGCACTTGTCGTGCACCCGCTGGCTGTAGAACATCAGCGGCCTGCCGCGCGCGTCCAGCGCCGGCAGCTCGCCGAACGTGACGAAGTAGGAGACCACGCCCGTCATGACCTCGGCGATCGGCGGGCAGCCCGGGACCTTGACGATCGGCTTGCCGGTGATGACCTTGTCGATCGGCGTGGCTTGCGTCGGATTCGGCTTCGCGGCCTGCACGCAACCCCAGGAGGCGCAGGAGCCCCAGGCGATGACGGCAGTCGCGTCGGCTGCGACCTCGCGTAGCTTCTCGACGAACGGGCGTCCGCCCGGGATGCAGAACGTGCCGTCGTTCGCGAGCGGCGGATTGCCCTCCACCGCGAGGATGTACTGGCCCTTGTAGTCGCGCATCACGTCTTCGATGATCTGCTCGGCCTGGTGGCCCGCTGCGGCCATGATCGTGTCGTCGTAGTCGAGCGAGATCAGGGACAGGATCACGTCCTTGGCCAGCGGATGCGCCGAGCGGATGAAGCTCTCGGTGCAGCAGGTGCACTCGAGGCCGTGCAGCCAGATGACCGGTACGCGCGGCTTGGTCTCCATCGCGTGCGCGATTTTTCCGGCGAAGGAGGGCGCGAGCCCCATCGATGCCGCGGTCAGCGAGCAGAATTTGAGGAAGCTTCTGCGCGAGATGCCCTGGCGGCGGATGATCTCGTAGAAAGTCTCTTGACGACCCATGTCCCACTCCCGGTCTTTGGTTTCCAGGTCCGAGGCTTCTGCAACATGTGCCGAAGCCTGCTAAGGCTCCAGGCCGCATCTGTCGGTCACCCGACACACCGGCCAGCCCCCACTTCGGGTGCTGCCGATAATCCTCGGATGGCAAACGTGGCTGCAGTCGGAAAACTACTTAAGCGATCAGGGAATTGCGCTGCAGCAAGCCTTGATCAATGGGACTCATTTGCATCTGGGCCGTCCGGGCCGGCTTCCCCCTCACTGTGGCGGATCGCAGCCGTGGCAGGGTGCTCGCGGCATCACGGCGGTCGTCGCCATGCCGTCGGGTTCGCCGTCCACCTCGATCACGCGTATCGGGTCGAGGCGGGTCAGGTCGTACTGCACGATCCGGTCGGCCATCGTCGCGGCGACGTAGACGCTCGCGCCGTCGCCCGCCAGCGTGAGTCCGACCGGCAGCGCACTGCCGGGCGCAAGGCCCGCGAACGGCCGCTCGGCCGCGTCCTCGGCGAGCGGGACGTCGACCTTGCGACGCGCGCGCTCCTTGCGGCTCGGGATGTCGAACGCGACCAGCTCGCTCGATCCCGCGCAGCTCACCAGCGCGGAGCGACCGTCCGCAGTGATCGCGATCCGGATCGGCACGCCGGCAACGGGAATCCGATCCACGATCTCGAGGCTGCCGGTATCCACGATGGATATGTGTCCGGCGGAGCGCGCGCCTACCCACAGCTGTCGCCCGTCCGGCGTCAGCGCGATGGCTTCAGAGCCTTCGCCGGTCGGCAGGTCCTTGAGCTTCCGTCCGGACTCGAGGTCGAGCACGGTCGTCGTTCCTGAGCCGATGTTGGCCACGTAGGCGCGAGCCCCGGCCGCATCGACTGCCACCATGTGGGAAACCTCCTGTCCGGTCTCGATCGCCGCCCGGACCCGGCCCGGGTCCGGATCCACCAGCAGCAGCGACTTCGAGCCCTCGGTCGTGACCGCGATCTGCTCCGGTGCATGCCAGGACAAGCCGTGCGGGCGGGTGTGCGGCGAAAGGTCGATGCGCCTGATTTCCCGGGCGGTCTCCAGGTCCACGATGCTCAACGAGGAGCCGGGCCGCTCGCGTGTACCGTAGTTCGAAACCGCGGCGAGCCGGCCGTCGGGTGACACGCTGACCTCGTGCGGCGCGAATCCGAGCTCGACCGTGGCAAGCGCAAGGCCGGAACCTGGATCCACCAGGTCGAGCGCATTGTCCGTCTTGCGCACGACCAGCAGCGTTTCCGACCAACCCGCGCCGCTTGCGAGCAGCGCGACCGCCGCGAGGCAGCCGAGGAGTCCGCGCGGGCGTGGCATGGCGTGTCGTCGAGTCATCGCATCTCACCTCTGTTCGCGGTCTCCGCCGGGTGCCGGCAGGCGACCTGACCAACGGGTCTTTGCAGATATCCAGTCAATATTGGCGGGCTGCCGTCAGCGTGACCTAGGCTTGCCCAGGTTCGCAAGACCGACCGCAGGAGGATCACAAGTGAGCGAAGTGAAGCAGGCCGTACTCGCGGCCAACGAGGCCTACAGCCGCGAATTCGGCGATCGTTCCGGCCTGCAGCTGCCGCCGGCGCGCAGGTTCGCGATTCTCACCTGCATGGATGCAAGGCTGGACCCGGCGAAGTTCGCGGGCCTCGCCGAGGGCGACGCGCACGTGATCCGCAACGCCGGTGGTCGGGCCAGCGAGGACGCGATTCGCTCGCTGGTGATCTCCTACAAGCTGCTCGGTACCCGGGAGTGGTTTGTAATCCACCACAGCGACTGCGGCATGCAGCTGTTCGACGACGCGGTGATGAGCGAGCTGCTGGCGCAGAGCCTGCGGACCGCGACCTATACGCCGGCCGGGTGGCAGGATCCGGGCGGCGGCGGTTCGATCGAGGGACGCTATGTCCGCTGGCTCACTTTCAGCGACCTCGAGCAGAGCGTCGTCGACGACGTGCAGCGGATACGCAGGCATCCGCTGGTGCCCGCGGAGATCCCGATCTACGGCTACTACTACGACGTGCGCAGCGGCAGGCTCATCGAGGTGCCGGCGGCTACCCGCCTCGGCCGGCCGGTGGAACTCGCGAAGACCGGTTGAGTCCGGCGGTCATTGCCGAGAGGCTCATGCGCTGCCGGCCGTGCTCGTCGAAGTTGGCAGGGTCGAGCCAGCAGCGCAGGCAGACGTCGAGCACTGGCCAGTCCGCGTCGATGATGGAATACCAGGCCGTGTCGCGGTTACGGCCCTTGTAGATCAGCGCCTGCCGGAAGACACCCTCGAACGTGAAGCCGAGCCGCTCGGCGGCCGCGCGCGAGGCGCCGTTCAGCGCGTCGCACTTCCATTCACAGCGGCGATAGCCGAGGTCGAACAGCTGGCGGATCATCAGGTACATGGCCTCGGTGGCCGCGGCCTGTCGCTGCAGCAGCGGGGAGAACGCCAGGTGCCCGATCTCCGCGACGCCGTCACGGGGGTTGATCCTCAGGTAGGACGCGACTCCCACGGCCCGCGACGTCGCGCGGTCGACGATTGCGAAGAACAGCGGGTCAGCGCTCCGGGACTGTTCGTCCAGCCATTCGCGGTAGGCTCCGGGCGTCGGAAACGGGCCGTAGCCCATGTAGGTCCACATCCTGCCCTCGCCATCGAGCGCCACGGCCTCGAACAGCGATTCGGCGTGCCGCGGAGGGTCCAGCGGCTCCACCACGCAGAGCCGTCCCGGCTGGGATTGCCGCGGCGGCGGGGGCGGCGGCCTCCAGTCGGGCACTGCCGCGCCGATAGGCTGGCCGAGCGGGTTCACCCGCGTTCCGTCGCCTGCGCTCACGCGGCGGTCCTTCCGTTGCGACCCGCTTCGGAGAACTGCAGCGCGGCGAGACGCGCATACAGCGGGCTCTGCCTGAGCAGTTCCGCATGCGTGCCTGCTGCGACGATCCGCCCGGCGTCCATCACGACGATGCGGTCCGCCTTCAATACGGTCGCGAGACGATGCGCAATCACGATCGTGGTCCTGCCCGTCATCAGCTGCTCCAGTGCCGACTGCACCAGTCTTTCGCTCTCGGCATCGAGCGAGCTCGTCGCTTCGTCCAGCAGCAGTATCGGCGGGTCCCGGAGGATCGCCCGGGCGATGGCGATGCGCTGGCGCTGACCGCCCGAGAGGCGCGTGCCGCGCTCGCCGAGGAAGCTGTCGTAGCCGTTGGGGAGCTGGCGCAGGAACCCGTCGGCTGCCGCCGCGCGGGCCGCCGCCTCGACTTCATCGTCGCTTGCATCGGGTCGCCCGTAGCGGATGTTCTCCCGGGCGCTCGCCGCGAACAGCACCGTGTCCTGGGGCACGACCCCGATGCGGCTTCGCACGACCTGCGGATCCGCGCTTCGAATGTCCACGCCGTCGATCAGGATTCGCCCCTGGTCCGGGTCGTAGAAGCGCAGCAGCAGCTGGAAGCTCGTGCTCTTCCCGGCACCGGACGGTCCGACGAATGCCACGGTTTCGCCCGGTGCGACGGCGAGATCGAAGTCGTCGAGCGCGCGCTGCCCCGGGCGCGATGGATAGCAGAAGACCACGTGCTCGTAGCGGATCGCGCCGCGACCGGGAACCGGCAACGGGACCGGTGCGGGTGGCGAGGCGATCGCCGGCGCGGCGTTGCGCAGCTCCACGAGCCGCTCCATCGCGCCGGCAGCCCGCTGCAGCTCGCCCCACATCTCGCTCAGCGACGCGGCCGAGGCGGCGGCATAGCCGGAATAAAGCAGGAACTGCCCGAGCTGGCCGCCCGTCAAGCGTCCCAGGATCACGTCGTGGGCGCCGACCCACAGCACGGACGTGAGGCCGGCGAAGATCAGCATGACTGAGATCGCGGTCAGCAGCGAACGCAGCCGCGTGCGTCGGACCGCGGCGTCGAAGGAATCCTCGACAGCCGTGCCGAAGCGTTCGCTGCTCGAGTCCTCCAGCGTATAGGCCTGCACCGTCTGTATCGCGTTCAGCGTCTCGCCAGCGAGCCCGCTGGTGTCGGCGATGCGGTCCTGGGAGGCACGGGACAGTGTCCGGACGCGCCGGCCGAGCACGATCAGCGGCAGGATGATGGCCGGGATCATCAGCACCACCAGCCCGGCGAGCTTGAGGCTGGTCACGGCCATCAGCAGCAGGCTGCCCACGAGCGTGATCGAGGAGCGCAGGATGATCGACAGGTTGACGCCGGCGATCGACTGCACCAGCGTCGTGTCGGCGGTCAGCCGGGAGAGGACCTCTCCGGTGCGGGTGATCTCGAAGAAGCCGGGATCCATGCGCACGACGCGGTCATATACGTCGCGCCTCAGGTCGGCGATCACGCGCTCGCCGAGCCAGGTGACCAGGTAGAAGCGCAGCGCGGCGAAAGTGCCGAATATGCCCGCGGCGCCCAGGAAGCCGAGAAAATAGCGGTTGATCGTCGCGGCGCTGCGCGAGCCGAGGCCCTCATCGATCAGGTAACGCAGCGCGACGGGCAGCGCGAGCAACGCAGCCGCCGCTGCCAGCAGCGCGATCAGGGCCAGTGCCATCGTGCCACGGTAGCGCGCGAGATACGGTCGAAGTGCGCGAAGTGGCCGCAGTGATCGACTCAACGGGCGGTCGGCTGGAATGGTTTCGGCCATCGGGATTCTCGCCGGCGGAGAACGAACTCTAGCCTGCCTGCGTGTTCCGGGTCAGTGTCCGCGTGCCATCGCCTGCGCCAGCGGCGTTGCCCGAGGGGCGGCAACTGCGGCAGTCTCCGCTCTTCGAACCTGCGTGGCCCGGTATCTCCCGGTCGGAGAGGTGATGAGAAGACCTTCGAGCATTGTCCGTCACCAGGCCGCCGCAGCCAGCGGAGGCCGGCTCCGGTGGCCACTGGTACTGCTGCTCGGTGCGTTCTTGCTGGGCGCCTGCCGGCAACCCGAACCACGGGAAGCGCCGGCCCCGGGCGCGAAGCCGGCCGCCGCGCCGACGTCAGCCGGCGTTGCGGCGGCAAACCCGATGGCCGTGGATGCGGGCCTCGAGATACTCAGAGCCGGCGGTACGGCCGCCGACGCCGCCGTAGCCGTGCAGGCAGTGCTAGGCCTCGTGGAACCCCAGAGCTCCGGGATCGGCGGCGGCGCCTTCATGCTGTACTACGACGCGTCGAGCGGACGGATCACCGCGTTCAACGGCCGGGAGACGGCCCCCGCGGCCGCGACGCCCGGCCTGTTCCTGGGCGAGGACGGCCAGCCGCTCGGGTACCGGGAGGCGGTACTGAGCGGCCGCTCGACGGGCGTCCCCGGAGTGCTGCCGATGCTCGGCGAGGCGCATGCGCGCTACGGCCGGCTGCACTGGGCAGAACTCTTCGGGCCCGCGATCAAGCTGGCGGAGGACGGATACGTCGTGCCGCAACGGCTCGCCCGCTTCGCCTCCAGCGAATTTCCACAGGCGACGCTGCCCGACGTGCGGGCCCTGTTCTTGCGACCCGACGGCACTGTCGCGCAGGCCGGCGACACGCTGCGCAATGCCGCGTACGCCTCGACCTTGCGCAGCGTCGCCGAGCGCGGTCCGCGTGCCCAGCTGGAGGGGCCGCTGGCCGAGGCGATCGTCCGCAGCACCCGGGCCGAGCCGCTCCCGGGCGCGCTGTCGCTCGCCGACCTGGGCGCCTACCAGCCGGGGATCTCGGATCCGATCTGCAGGCCTTACCTCGTATACGTCGTCTGCGTGCCGCCACCGCCCTCGAGCGGCGTGTCGCTGCTGCAGCTGCTCGCGATTCTCGAGCACACGGACATCGCGCGAGCGGGGTCCCGGCGATCCGCGGGCCTGGTACCTGTTCGCCGAAGCGAGCCGCCTGATGTATGCCGATCGCGATCGCTACGTGGCCGACCCACAGTTCGTCGAAGTGCCGGTCGAGGGCCTGCTCGATCCGACCTATGTGGCGACACGCGCAGGCCTGATCGGCGAGCGGGCCGGACCGCCACCCTTGCCGGGTGAGCCGCCCGGCTACCGCCGCGGGCGGGACGCCACCTCGGAACCGGCCGGGACCAGTCATTTCGTCGTGGTGGATGGCGAAGGCAACGTGGCCTCGATGACGACCTCGGTCGAGTCGCTGTTTGGTTCCGGGCGCGTCGTCGGCGGGTTCATGCTCAACAACCAGCTCACGGACTTCTCGTTTGCCGCGACCGACGGCGGGCTGCCGGTGGCGAATGCCGTGGCGCCAGGCAAACGGCCGCGTTCGTCGATGTCGCCGGTGATCGTGCTCGATCAGCAGGGGCGCGTATACGCGGCGCTGGGCTCACCGGGAGGATCGGCGATCCTCGCCTACAACGCCAAGGCACTGATCGGACTGCTGGCCTGGGAACTCCCGCTGCAGCAGGCGATCGAGCTGCCGAACCTGTACGCTCGCGGCGAGAACTTCTACGGCGAGGAAACCAGGTTCGAGCCTCAGGTCCTCTACGGCCTCGCGTCGTTCGGCGTCACGGTCAAGGCCGGACGGGGCGAGAACTCAGGGCTGCACGGCATCCTGCGTCGCGCGCCAGGAGAGTTCCAGGGTGCCGCGGATCCCCGCCGCGAGGGCGTCTGGCGAACCGTCTCGGAGCCCTGAACGAACGAGGCGACCTGCGGCACGGTCAGCGGAAGATACCTCGCTCGAGGATCGTGCCGTGCCCGATCGGTCGTCCAACTGCGACCCACAGGCTCCACTGGTCCGTGCTCGTGCCGCCGATGCCGACCGTCAGCGGTCCCACCAGTGTCCGTCCGCGCAGGAACAGCGACGCTCCATAGATGTTCTCGCCCGGGAGCTCGTCCACGCGGTCGTAGGTTCGGGTGGCCTGCAGCCCGAGGCCCGCGTACAACGCGTCGCCGCGGATGGCCGCGATGTCCTTGAACTTCCACAGGTAGCTGCTGCCGACGGTCCAGTAGCCTCTGACGCGCAACTCACCGAGCTCGTAGCCCGGAAAGCTCGAAGGCCCTCCGATCGTGAATGCTCGGTCTGCCGGCAGGTCGCCGTCGAGGTCTGAGCCGCCCGCCGCCGTCACCCACCATACGTCCCGGCCGAATACGGGCACCGCCAGGCCGAGCCCGATCTCGGCCCGCTGCCAGTCCCTGTCGGCGCCGAGCGCGTCGTCGCTCGCGGCGTACTCGAGCGCCATGGCCAGCCCGCTGGTCGGGCTGAAGCGGCTGTCGCGCGAGTCGTAGATCGCGTTCAGCGTCAATCCTGCATCGTTGGCGTCGTCCTCGGGGAACTGCGGCAGGCCCGTCTCGACCCGGATAGTGCGGTGCGTGAACAGGTAGCCGATGCGGGCCTGCATCCGGTTGCCGATATTAGTGCCGAAGTCGAGTTGCCCCCCGAAGTCGCCGAACTTGTACTTCGCGACCCGGTCCCCGTCGAAGAAGATGTCCTCGTCCGACCAGCTGGCGAAAAGCGTGGGCTCAACGAAGAACCTCTGGTCGAGGTCCAGCGGCTGGTAGAGGCTGGTCGAGAGGTGGCTTTCCCGGCCCAGCTGCAACGCGTTGCGCCACTCGCCACCGCGCTCGTTGAGCCAGGTGCGCCGGTGCTCGCCGTAGAGGTTGAACGCGACGTCCCCGCCGGTGGAGACGTACATGCCCAGGTCGAACTTCAGGTAGTTCGGGCCAGTCCCCTTCTCGACGGGCAGCCACACCAGCGTCGTCCGGTCGGGTTCGCCCTCGAGGCGGTAGCCCACGGACTCCATGTCCTGCAGCACGGCCATGCGCTGCGCTTCCCTGCTCAGACTGTCGGTATCGACGACGTCGCCGGCCGCGACCGTCGCACCCTTGCTGAGGTACTCGACATTGACCCGCTCGAGGCCCTCGTAGCGGATGTCCGCGACGCGAACCTCCACGTCCTGCGAGAGGCTGACGCGCGCCCGCCAGGCTGCGAAATCCTCGGCCGGGACGGACAGACCGCGCAGGCGGTCCTCGGCCAGCCGGGTCGCCGCGACGCCCAGCGGGATCGTCTCGGGTATGCGCACGAAATCGGCCGTGCCGATGTCGCCGACCTGCACGTTTATCAGCACGTCTCGCGGCCCCAGCGAGGCGAGCTGGACCTTCTCGTTGACCTCGAACATCACGTCCGAGCTCCGGCTGAGCAGCTGCGAGGCCGTCCGCAGCTTCTCGCGCGTCGGCTGCTCCTCGACCAGGTTCACGACGATCACCACGTCGGCGCAGAGCTCGCGCGCAACGTCGACCGGAATGTTCCGCACCATCCCGCCATCGGAGAGTATGTAGTCGTCGGTCACGACCGGAGCAAAGGCGCCCGGAATGGCCATGCTGGCGCGCAACGCAGTCGCGAGGTCACCTTGGCCGAGGACGACCATCTCTCCGCTGACCATGTCGGTGGCCACCGCCCGGAACGGGATCGGGAGCCTGTCGAAGTCCGGCTGCTTGCGGGCGTTGGCAACGTACTGCCGGAGCAGGTTCTCGATGTTGTTCGTGTCTATCAGCCCGCTCGGCAGGTGTACCCCGTCCTTCTTCAGTCCCAGCTCGAGGCTGTTGCTGTAGGTGACGCCGCCCCTTTTCTGCTCGATCGGCTCGAGATCCCGCTGTCCCAGCCCGCCGACCACGCGCTGCCAGTCCACGCCGAGCAGGAACCTCTCCATGGCGGCCGGCGGGAGCCCGGCCGCATATCCGCCACCGACCAGCGCGCCCATGCTCGTGCCCGCGACGCAGTCGATCGGGACGCGCATTTCCTCCAGCACCTTGATCACCCCGAGGTGGGCACCGCCCTTGGCGCCGCCGCCGGCGAGCACCAGGCCGACGCGGGGCCTCGCACCGGTCCCGCCGGCGACTGCATCGTCCGCGACGGCCGCGTCGCTGCCGAGCCCGATGCCGGTGGCCAGCAGGCAGGTCGCGAGCAACCTGAAAGGCAGGACTACCGGCGTCCTGATATCCATGATGACACTTCTCATCCGTTGCACCTTTGTCGCGATCGCTGCAGTCGCCCGGGCCGGCCGCGGCAGGGAACGCCATATCTGCGCAAATAGCAAGTATCGCTGCGACGCGGCGGCGAAGTGCGGGGGTGCTGCAGCTGGGATATGCTGAAAAGTCTGGTCGCAGGCATATCGAGGAGCCGGGCATGCGTGACTATCGCAAGTTCTACATCGACGGCGAATGGGTGTTCCCTGCCCAGGAGAACACGCTGGACGTGATCAACCCCGCCACCGAGGGCGTGGCGGGCGTGATCTCGCTCGGCAGCAAGACCGACGTGGATCGCGCGGTCGCGGCTGCACGACGGGCTTTCGACAGTTACTCGCGGACCACGCGCGAACAGCGCATCGCGCTGCTGAAGAGGATCGTCGAGATCTATACCCGCCGCATCGACGATGTGGCGCAGGCTATCAGCGAGGAAATGGGCGCACCGCTCGACACCGTGGCCCGCCCGATGCAGGCGCCGGCCGGGCTGGGACACTTCCAGGTCGCGCTCGCGCTGCTGGAGAATTTCCAGTTCGAGAAGCAGCAGGGTTCGACGTTGATCGTCCGCGAGCCAGTCGGCGTATGCGGCCTGATCACGCCCTGGAACTGGCCGGCGAACCAGATCGGCTGCAAGGTGGCCCCGGCGCTGGCGGCGGGCTGCACGATGGTCCTCAAACCCAGCGAGATCGCACCGTTCGACGCGCACATCCTCGCGGAGATCTTCGACGAAGCCGGCGTACCGAAGGGCGTCTTCAATCTCGTGGATGGCGACGGGCCCACGGTCGGCGCGGCGATTGCCTCGCATCCCGACGTGGACATGGTTTCGTTCACGGGCTCGACGCGGGCCGGCATCCTGGTGGACAAGGCGGCGGCCGACACGGTCAAGAAAGTCGCGCTCGAGCTGGGCGGCAAGTCGCCGAACATCATCCTCGAGGGTGCGGATCTCGAGCAGGCCGTCGGGCACGGCGTGATGGTGATGATGAACAACACCGGGCAGAGCTGTAACGCACCCTCGCGCATGATCGTGCCGCGCATCCACCTGCCCGCGGTCGAGGCGATCGCGGCAGCCGTTGCCGCTCAGGTCGTCACCGGCGATCCGCGGGACGCGAAGACTACGATGGGGCCGCAGTCGAGCGAGACGCAGTGGAACCGCGTCCAGAGCCTGATAGAGAAAGGCATCGGGGAGGGCGCCAGGCTCGTTGCGGGCGGCCCGGGCCGGCCGGAAGGCCTCGAGCATGGTTACTACACGCGGCCCACCGTGTTCAGCGAGGTCAGCAACGACATGACCATCGCCCGCGAGGAGATCTTCGGGCCCGTGCTCTGCATCATTCCGTACGACTCCGAGGAGGAGGCGATCCGCATCGCCAACGACACGCCCTACGGACTGTCTTCCTATGTCTACGGCAAGGACGCGGCGGATGCCCGGCGGGTGGCTGGGCGGATCCGCGCCGGAAACGTGCACATCAATGGCGCCGGCCTGGACGTGTTCGCGCCTTTCGGCGGCTACAAGCAGTCCGGGCTCGGTCGCGAATGGGGCGCCTTCGGGCTCGAGGAGTTCCTCGAGGTGAAAGCAGTATTCGAGAACGCCGAGGCCTAGCCGTCGCTGCCGGCGCGCTCCGGGCGTGCGATCACTCCGGTGCCGGGCCCGGGAACCGGTCCCGCAGCAGCCGCTTGAGGATCTTGCCGGACGGATTGCGCGGCAGCACGTCGATCAGCTCGAAGGCCCTTGGCTGCTTGTAGCGCGCGAGCCGCGACTGCACGAAGGTCTTGAGTTCCTCGACGAGCTCGGCATCGCTGCGCTGCCAGTTCTCGGACCGCACGATCACTGCGCAGGGACTTTCGCCCCAACGATCCGACGGCTGCCCGATGACGCCGACTTCCTTGACGCCGGCGTGGCCGAGCAGCACGTCCTCGACTTCAGCCGGATAGATGTTCTCGCCGCCCGAGATGATCATGTCCTTCGAACGGTCGCGGATGTATATGAAGCCGTCCTCGTCCACCTCGGCGATGTCCCCGGTGTAGAACCAGCCGTCGCGGACGGACTCGCGAGTCGCATCGGGGTTGTTCCAGTAGCCGGTGAACAGGTGCGGACCGCGCGTGATCACCTCGCCGGGTATTCCCGGGGGCACTTCCTCCCCGGCCTTGTCGACGACCTTGACGTCGAGGCCGAAGTAGGCGCGGCCCGTCGATCCGAGCCGCGAGCGGGCATCCTCCGGACCCAGCAGGCAGATGCCGCCGTGCGTCTCGGTCAGGCCGTAGACCTGGTTGATGTCGATGCCCATTTCCGTGTACGCCTCGATCAGCCGCAGCGGGACCGGCGCTGCGCCGCAGACCACGGCCCTGAGCGAGGAATAGTCGGCCTCGCTGCGCTTCGGGTGCTGGTACATGAAATTCAGCATCGCCGGCACCAGGAAGCAGATGTTGATCCGCTCCCGCTCGATCACCGCCCACATCTGGCCCGGCTCGAAGGCCCGCAGCAGCACCGTCGTGACGCCGCGATAGACAGCGCACATGACCATGCCGAGGCCGCCGATGTGGAACAGCGGCGCGACGGTGACCTGTCGGTCCCCGAGCCTCAAGTCCGAGGTGGCGAGCATGCTCGCCAGCCAGGCGATGTTCGCCTGGTGGGACATCGCGGCACCCTTGGGTCGCCCGGTCGTTCCGCTCGTGTACATCATGTAGAGGACGTCGCTGCCGCTGGCACCGATCGGCGGCTCATGGGACGAGGCCGCGGCGATGCTGGCAGAGACATCCTCGCCGTCGACCTCGAGCCAGCGCAGCGCCGGGAACTGCTGCCTGAGCGACTCGACGACGGGCCGCTGTTCCCGCCCGTACAGCACCGCCGACGCGCCGCAGTCGGAGAGCTGGTAGGAGAGTTCCGCCGGCGTCAGGCGCCAGTTCAGCGCGACGAATACGAAGCCGGACTTCGCGCAGGCGTAATAGGCTTCCACGTAGCGCGGGCAGTTCGACATCAGGCAGCCGACGCGCTCGCCGGGGCTGAGTTGCAGCCCCAGCAGCGTGTTCGCCAGCTGGTTCGTCCGCGAGTTCGTTTCCCGGAACGTGTAGCGCTCGCCGGTCTCGGGGTCCACCAGGGACTCCATGTCCGGACTGATCTTTGCCCGTTCCGTCAGCACCTGTCCTGAATTCACCAGCATCGTCTCACCCTGGTCTGTTCGGCATGCGTTCAGCGAGGCGCCGCCGCCTCAGGCAACGAAAGCTAACCGGCTCTGGACACGAAGGCCAGTTTCCGGTTCTGATTGGTCCTTTATCATTGCAGTGCAGCAACAGCAGGCGCCGTACGCGGGCGCCGCTCACGCCCGGGAGGCGACGCCGTGACCGACTACAGATCCCCGTGGATGGACGACGAGCTGGAGATGTTCCGTGATGCGGCCCGCCGCTTCGTGGAAAACGAGATCCTGCCGAAGGATGCCGGCTGGCGCGAGCAGCACCTGACCGATCGCGAGATCTGGAACAAGGCCGGCGAGTTCGGGCTGTTGTGCACCGACATCCCGGAGAAGTACGGCGGCGTCGGCGGCGACGTGCGCCATGAAGCCGTGCTGGTGGAGGAACTCGGGCGCTGCGGCCTGACGAGCTTCGGCCACAACGTGCACAGCATCCTCGCGCACTACGTGCTCAACTACGGCAGCGAGGAGCAGAAGCGCGACTGGCTGCCGCGCATGGCCAGCGGCGAACTCGTGGGCGCGATCGCGATGACCGAACCAGGCGCGGGATCGGACCTGCAGGGCGTCAAGACCCGCGCGCTGCGCGACGGTGACGACTACGTGCTGAACGGCTCGAAGACCTTCATCTCGAACGGTTTCCACGCCGGCCTGGTCGGCGTCGTCGCGAAGACCGACCCGGGCCGGGGCGCGAAGGGCATCTCGATCATCATGGTCGAGACGAAGGACCTGCCCGGCTACCGGGTCGGTCGAGTACTCGAGAAGATCGGGCAGCACGGCTGGGACACGGCCGAGATGTACTTCGACGACTGCCGCGTACCCGCTTCGTCGCTGCTCGGGCCGGCCGAAGGCCAGGGCTTCGCCCAGCTGATGCAGGACCTGCCCTACGAGCGCACCTTCCTTGCGCTCGGCGGCGTTGCGGCGATGGAGTACGCGCTCGAGCTGACGGTGGACTACACCCGCAGCCGAAAGGCCTTCGGCCAGTCGCTGCTCGAGATGCAGAACACGCGTTTCAAGCTGGCGGAGGTGAAGACCACCGCGCACGTCGCCCGCGTGTTCATCGACGACTGCATCCAGCGTCTCAGGGAAGGGAAGCTCGACACCGTCACGGCCTCGATGGCCAAGCTCTGGATCACCGAGATGCAGTGCAGGGTGATGGACGAATGCCTGCAGCTGTTCGGCGGCTACGGCTACATGAAGGAATACCCGATCTCCCAGCTGTACGTGGATTCGCGCGTGCAGCGCATCTACGGCGGTGCGAACGAGATCATGAAGGAAATCATCGCGCGGTCGCTGTAATCGACATGGGCCCACTCGCAGGCGTAAGAATCGTCGAGCTGGCCGGGATCGGCCCTGCTCCCTTCTGTGGCATGCTGCTGGCCGACCTCGGCGCCGACGTCGTGCTGGTGGATCGCAAGGGTGGCTCGCTGCCCTTCAATGCCAGTCCCGAGTTCGACTTGACGCGTCGAGGCAAGCGCTCGATCACGCTGGACCTGAAGCGACCTGAGGCCGCCGGGGTCGTGCTGCGACTGCTGGAGGGGGCCGACGGCCTGATCGAGGGATTCCGTCCCGGTGTCATGGAGCGGCTCGGGCTGGGCCCTGAGCCTTGCCTGTCGCGCAATCCGCGGCTCGTCTATGGCCGGCTCACCGGCTGGGGCCAGAGCGGTCCGCTGGCCCAGGCTGCGGGCCACGACATCAACTACGTCGCGCTGAGCGGCCTGCTGTTCCATGGCGGTCATCGTGATTCGCCGCCATCGGTCCCTCCGACCGTGGTCGGAGACATCGGTGGAGGCGCGCTGTTCATGGCCGTGGGGCTGCTGGCCGGCATCCTCAGTGCGAGGGAGAGCGGCCGGGGACAGGTGATCGATGCGGCGATCACCGACGGCTGCACGCTGATGGGTACGCTGCTGCAGGGCCTGCGCGCCCAGCGCCTGTGGGCCGACCGGCGCCAGGCGAACGCGCTCGACGGGGCCGCACACTGGTACGACTGCTACCAGTGCGCCGACGGCAAGTGGATCTCAATCGGGGCGCTCGAGCCGCAGTTCTACCGGCTGCTGCTCGAGAAGTGCGGCCTCGAGGGCGAGGGAATCGAGGACGCACAATTCGATTTCCCGGACTGGCCCCGCCACAAGGAGCGCATGACCGAGCTGTTCCGCAGTCGCCCGCGGGCCGAGTGGTGCGAACTGCTCGAGGGCACCGACGTGTGCTTCGCGCCGGTGCTCAATTTTCCCGAAGCCGCCGCGCATCCGCACAATCGCGCCCGCGGTGCCTACGTCGAGGTTGGCGGCATCACGCAGCCCGCGCCCGCACCGCGCTTCGGCGGGACGCCGGCGCAGCTGCGTCGGCCGCCTCCGCAGGCGGGCGCGGATACGCAGCAGCTGCTCGAGGCTGCGGGCTATGCAGAGGAGGAAATCGCCGGGCTCGTCCGCTCCGGCGTGGTCTGAAACGGTCCGGCAGCCGGCGCCGGTCCGCCGGCGCGCTCAGTCCTCGCGCTTCGGGATCGTCGTGCGCAGGTCCGCCCTTGACCCGGCGAGCTGCTCGATGGCGCGCAGCACGTCGCTGCGGCTGATCTGCCCGACGAGCCGTGCATCCTCGACGATCGGGTAGCGGCTGTAGGGCTTTTCGGCGAACAGCTGCGCGGCCTCGACCAGCGACGTGTCCGAGTCCAGTGTCGTCACCGGCGAGCGCATGTATTCGGACACCCGCCCGCCCCATTCGCCGTAGTAACCCGCGTTCAGCACGATGCGCATGCAGTCCTTCTCGGAGAGCATGCCGACCAGCGTTCCGAACCGATCGACGACCGGGGCTCCCGAAATCCGCTTTTCCACGAGGATCTGCACCGCTTCCATGACTTCCATGTCGGGCGAGAGCGTGACGATCTTGCGCGTCATGTAGTCGCGGACCTTGGCGCCGTGCTTGATTGTCATGCCCGTCGATCCTCCTGTCGCGCCAGGCGCTCGCGTTCGATCTCGCGCAGGCGTCGCGGGCAGGGCCGCTCGCAGGCGCAGTCCTTGTCGATGCCGGGGATGCGGTTCAGTCCGCCGCAGCTGCCGCTGATCGGGCTGCGGCCGAGCAGCACGCCGAGCGCGAGGCCGAGGAAGGCGAGAGCGAACACCAGCACGCTGGCCGCGATCGTACCCATGTCAGAGCCCGAAGTCGTCCAGCAGGATGTTCTCGCGATCCACGCCCAGGTCCTCCAGCATGCCGATCACGGCGTTGGTCATCAGCGGGGGGCCGCAGAGATAATACTCGCAGGCCTCCGGAAACGGATGCTTGCCCAGGTATTCGTCGAGCAGCACCTGGTGGATGAACCCGGTGTGTCCCTGCCAGTCGTCCTCCGGCTGCGGCTCCGAGAGCGCCACGTGCCACTCGAAGTTCGGGTGCTCGCGCTGCAGCTGGTCGAAGTCCTCGGCGTAGAAGATCTCGCGCTTGGAGCGCGCCCCGTACCAGAACGTGATCTTGCGCTTGCTCTTCAGGCGCACCAGCTGGTCGAAGATGTGTGAGCGCATCGGGGCCATGCCGGCGCCGCCGCCGACGAACACCATCTCGGCGTCGGTCTCGCGTGCGAAGAACTCACCGAAAGGGCCGGACACGGTGACGGTGTCGCCCGGCTTCAGGCTGAAGATGTACGAGGACATGATGCCCGGCGGTACCGAGTCCGGGGCGTTGGGCGGCGGCGTCGCGATGCGCACGTTCAGCATGACGATTTCCTTCTCCAGCGGGAAATTCGCCATGGAATAGGCGCGCGTGACGGGTTCGCGCACCTCGGAGACGTAGTGCCACAGCTTGTAGCGATCCCAGTCGGGGCGGTACTGGGGCTCGATGTCGAAGTCCCTGAAGCTGAGCTTGTGCGGCGGGCACTCGATCTGGATGTAGCCACCCGCACGGAAGTCGAGCGTCTCGCCCTGCGGCAGCTCGAGCACCAGTTCCTTGATGAAGGTCGCCACGCTGCGGTTCGAGCGGACCTTGCAGAGCCACTTGCGCACGCCGAAGACTTCGCGGGCCACCTCGACCTTCATCGGCTGCTTGACGGCGACCTGGCAGGCGAGGCGCGTGCCCTGGGCAGCCTCGCGCTTGGTCACGCGGGAAGCCTCGGTAGGCAGCAGCGAGCCGCCGCCCTCGAGGACCTTCACCTTGCACTGGGCGCAGGTACCGCCGCCGCCGCAGGCCGAGGAGACGAAGAGGCCCGCCTCGGCCAGTGCGCCGAGCAGCTTGCTGCCTACCGCGGCGTGTATCGTGCGCTGCTCGTTGACCAGAATCTCCACCGAGCCCTGGGCGACCAGCTTGCGGCGCGCGCCCAGGATCACGCCGACCAGCGCCAGCACGATGGCCGTGAACAGCACCACGCCGAGCACGATTTCGATCATCTGCCGGCCATCCGCAGCACGAGGCTCACAGCTGTATCCCCGCGAACGCCATGAAGACCAGCGAGATCAGGCCCGCGGCCATGAACGTGATGCCGAGACCCTGCAGGCCGGCCGGGACGTCGCTGTACTTGAGCTTCTCGCGCACGCCCGCCAGCAGCACGATCGCGAGCGCCCAGCCGGCGCCGCTCGAGAAGCCATAGACGACGCTCTCCGGGAAAGTGTACGAGCGCTCCACCATGAACAGCGTGCCGCCCAGGATCGCGCAGTTGACCGTGATCAGCGGCAGGAAGATCCCGAGCGCGTTGTAGAGCGCCGGGACGTAGCGGTCCAGGAACATCTCCAGGATCTGCACGATCGCTGCCACCGTGCCGATGTAGGTGATGAGCCCGAGGAAGCTCAGGTCCACGTCCGGCAGGCCGGCCCACGAGAGTGCCCCGGCCTTCAGCAGCCAGGTGTAGATCAGGTTGTTCACCGGCACCGTGATCGTCTGCACGACGACGACCGCGATGCCGAGCCCGAACGAGGTGTCGACCTTCTTCGATATCGCGAGGAAGGTGCACATGCCGAGGAAGAACGCGAGCGCGAGGTTCTCGACGAACAGCGCCTTCAGCGCGAGGTTGACGTAGTGCTGCATCACTGCGTCTCCGTCCGGTGCACGACCTGGATCTGGTAATCAGGCGCCTCGATCTGGTCCTTCTTCCAGGAGCGCACCCCCCAGATGATCAGCGCCACCAGGAAGAAGGCGCTCGGCGCCAGCGGCAGCAGCGAGTTCGGCCGGTACCAGCCGCCTTCCGTCACCAGCGGCAGCACCGTGTATCCCCAGAGCGTGCCGAAACCGAACAGCTCCCGGATCGTGGCGACGACGACCAGGATGATGCTGTAGCCGAGGCCCTGTCCCAGCCCGTCGAGGAAGCTCGGCCAGACGGGGTTCTTCATCGCGAATGCCTCGGCGCGCCCGAGCACGATGCAGTTCGTGATGATCAGTCCCACGAACACCGAGAGCTGCTTGCTGATCTCCGGGGCGAACGCGCGCAGCACCTGGTCCACCAGGATCACCAGCGACGCGATGATCGTCATCTGCACGATGATGCGGATGTTGGTCGGTATGTGCTTCCTGATCGCGCTGATCGCCACGTTCGAGACCGTCACCACGAACAGCAGTGCGAACGACATCGTCACGGCGGGAGCCAGTTTCGATGTGATCGCCAGTGCGGAGCAGATGCCAAGGATCTGCACGATGATCGGGTTGTTGACGATCAGCGGCTCGAACAGCGTCTTGCGGGATTCGGTCTTCATCGCGCTCAGCCTCCACCGCTGCGCAGGCGCGCGAGGTAAGGACCGAAGCCTTGCTCGCCCAGCCAGAACTGGATCATGTTGTCCACGCCGTCACTGGTCAGCGTGGCTCCGGAAATCGCGTCGATGTGGTAGTCCGCCTGCTCCGGTGACGGGCGGCCCTTGGAGACGTTCAGCAGCACGCTGCCGTCCTCGTCGAGCGTGCGCTTGCCCGGCCACTGGGACTGCCAGCCCGGGTTCTCGATCTCGGCGCCGAGCCCCGGGGTCTCGCCGTGGGAGTAGAAGGTGATCCCCTTGACCCGCTCACCGCGGCCGTCGAGCGCGACGTAGCCATACATCGTCGACCACAGTCCGTAGCCGTGGACCGGGAGCACTACCGTCTCGATGCCCTCGTCGCCGCGGACCAGGAAGACGGGCATCGCGTCGGGACGCCGATGGATCTTGGCCAGGTCCTCGTCAGGACCGAGCGCGCGGCTCGTGTCCGGCTCGCGGCTGGCCCTGGCGATGTCGAAACCGATCGCGTCGCCCGATTCGAGGTACTCGCCCGTGTCGAGCTCGACCAGGTGCGGCTCGACCTGCTGGAAAGCCTGCTCGACCGACTGGCCCGGCCCCACCGGCAGCCCGGCGACCTCGAGGACGTAGCGCTGCCTGGCGAGCAGCGCGTTGCGTTCCTGGATCGGTCGCAGCAGCACGGCCGCAGACGACACGAGCACCGCGCACACGATGCACACCAGCGTCGCCACGACCAGGATCTTGGCCGTGCTGTCGTTCGGCAGGTCGCGGAAGCGGATGCGCCCGCCGCGTGTTCCGCCGGTCTGCTCAGGCGAGTTCAATGCGTCGTCTCCGCCTGCGCACGTTGATCTTCGTCACGCAGTAGTCGATCACCGGCGCCGTTACGTTGCCCAGCAGGATCGCGAGCATCATGCCCTCCGGGTAGGCGGGGTTCAGCACCCGTACTATCGCGACGGCCAGGCCGATCACGATGCCGTACACCCACTGGCCGGCGCGGGTCATGCTGGCGCTGACCGGGTCGGTCGCCATGAACACCAGCCCGAAGGCGTAGCCGCCGATGACGGCGTGCCAGTACCAGGGAACGGCGAGATAAGGATGTGCGTCGCGGCCGAGCACGTTGAAGACGACCACGGTCACGACCATCCCGATCAGCACCGAGAGCATGATTCGCCACGACGCGATCCGGGTATAGATAAGGAACGCGGCGCCGATCAGGCAGGCGAGCACCGAGGTCTCGCCGATCGAGCCCTGCAGGTTGCCGATGAACGCGTCCGTCCAGGTGAGCCCTGTCGAGGTGATGCCGGCGAGCCCGTCCTGCGCGGCGCGGGCCAGCGCGGTCGCGCCGGTGTAGCCGTCCACCGGCACCCATACTGCTTCGCCGGACTGCGATCCGGGATAGGCGAAGTACAGGAAGGCGCGCCCCGTCAGCGCCGGATTCAGGAAGTTCTTGCCCGTGCCGCCGAACACCTCCTTGCCGATCACTACGCCGAAGCTGATGCCGAGCGCGACCTGCCAGAGGGGCGTCGTGGCGGGCAGGATCAGCGCATACAACATCGACGTGACGAGGAAGCCCTCGTTGATCTCGTGGTTGCGCACGCCGGCGAACAGCGCCTCCCAGAAGCCGCCCGCGGCCATCGTCACGATGTAGATCGGCAGGAAGTAAAGCGCTCCGTGCCAGAGACAGGCCCAGATGCTCGAAGGGTCGAAGCCGATGCCGAGCGAGACGAGCAGGTCGCCGCGCCAGCCCGAGGCCGCCTCGAGCCCCAGCTGGGCAAGCGCCAGGTTGGCCTGGTGCCCGACGTTGTACATGCCCATCACCGCGCAGGGCAGCACGGCCAGCACGACCGTGGTCATCACCCGCTTGACGTCGATCGCGTCGCGGATGTGCGGTGAACCGCGGGTCACGTCGCCCGGACCGAAGGCGAAGGTATCGAGCGCCTCGTACAGCGCGGCGAAGCGTTCCAGGCGGCCGCCCTTCTCGAACAGCGGCTGGATGTCGTCCAGGAACCTGCGCAGCGCTCGCATCAGCCCTCCTTCTCGATCCGCGTCAGTGCTTGCCGCAGCAGCGGGCCGTAGTCGTACTTGCTGGGGCAGACGAAGGAGCAGAGCGCGAGATCCTCCTCGTCGAGTTCGAGGCAGCCGAGTTCCTGTGCCGCATCCGTGTCGCCGACCGCGATGGCCCGGAGCAGTTGCGTGGGGAGGATGTCGAGCGGCATCACCCGTTCGAACGAGCCGATCGGAACCATCGCCCGGGGACTGCCCCGCTGGTTCGTGTCGAGCGGGAACAGCCTGTCGGGCAGGAAACCGGACAGGAAGGTTCGCGTCAGCGAGAACTTGTCGCGCCCCGGCAGCGTCCAGACCAGGAATTCCCGCTCGCGGCCTTCCGCCAGCACCGTGACCTGGTTGTGGTAGCGGCCGAGGAAGTCGGACCAGGCGTGCGCCTCCCGGCCCGACAGCGCGGAACCGGAAATCACCCTGCATTCGCCCCCGCCGAGCTGTCCTTCCACGAGGTCCTCGGTGCTGGCCCCGAGCCTGGTTCTGAGCAGGCGCGGCTCGAGCACCGCCGGGCCTGCGAGCGAAATGACGCGCTCGGTGGAGATGCGTCCGGTCGTGAACAGGCGTCCGATCGCAATCACGTCCTGGTAGCCGACGTACCACGCGGAGCGCTTCGCTGAGACCGGGGCGATGAAATGTATGTGCGTGCCGGGCAGGCCCGCGGGGTGAGGTCCGGAGAACTCCGCGACCTGGATTCTCGGATCGTCCGGCAGCTTCATTTCCGGGCCGGGGCCGCAGCAGACGAATACGTCGCCGGACACGAGCCGCGCCAGCGCGGCCACGCCGTCGGCGAAGTCGCGGCCGTATTCGCCGATCATGATCCTCGGGTCCGGGGCGAGCGGCTCGGTATCGATCGCGGTGACGAACAGCGCATGGGGCTCGGTGTCCGGCAGGGCGATGCGTCCGTACGGGCGGGCGCGGATGGCTGTCCACAACCCGCTCTCGAGCAGGCGCTCGCGGACGATCTCGGGCGACAGGTCCGGGAGACTTGCCGCCGGTACCGGCTCGAAGCTGAGCTCGTCGTCGCCTTCGAGTTGCACGACCACCGAACGAAGCGCGCGCTTTGCGCCACGGTGAATCGTCTTCACGACGCCGGTGCCCGGCGAGACGAGGCGCAGCCTCGGGTCGCCGCGATCCTGCATCAGCGGCTCGCCGAGCCTGACGCGGCTGCCTTCCTCGACCAGCAGCACCGGCTTGATCGACGGGTAGTCGCCTGTGAGCAGCGCGACGCTCTGCACAGGTGGTGCCGCATGGATCTCCGGTCGCGGTGGGCCGGCGAGCGGGATGTCGAGTCCGCGGTGAAGATGGAATCGAAGCTTCGGCACGTCCAGTCGCATCGGCTCGGAATTCTCGGGGGCTCAGCCTAGCTACAGGCCGCAGTGCGCGCAACGACCGGGAGTCTCTGCGGAAAACACCTATAGTCTATTTCGGCCGGCATCACTCGAAATGGCCGCCTCCACGTAAGCGACCAATGGTGGGATCACGATGGGCACCGGTGCCACTGGATCTTCCATACTCGGCACGCCGCTCGCGGCCAGCCGCTGGCCAGCGCGCCTGGACGTGCTGCAGAGCGTGACCGGCCTGCTGCTCGGGCTCTTCATGTGGGTGCACATGTTCTTCGTTTCGTCGATCCTGCTGGGCAAGGATGCGATGTGGACGGTGGCGAGGTTCTTCGAGGGCTACCACATCTTCGGGCGTGCGATGCCCTGGCTGGTGTCGCTGCTGGTCGCGACGATCTTCGCGCTGTTCATCGGCCACGCGATGCTCGCGCTGCGCAAGTTTCCGATCAACTACCGCCAGTACCGCAGCATGCGCGACCACGTCCGCGGACTGCATCACGCAGACACGACGCTCTGGTACTGGCAGGTGGTGACCGGCTTCGCGCTGTTCTTCATGGCCTCGGTGCACTTGTACATCATGCTGACGCAGCCGGACCGCATCGGCCCGTACATGTCGGCCGATCGCGTGTGGAGCGACCTGATGTGGCCGCTCTACCTGCTGATGCTGTTCGCGGTCGAGATCCACGGTGGGGTCGGGCTGTATCGGCTCGCACTGAAGTGGGGATGGTTCGAGCGCGGCGATCCGGCGGCGACCCGTAGGCGCCTCGCCATCTGGAAGTGGGCACTGACGGCATTCTTCCTGGTGCTCGGACTTGCCACGCTGGCCGCCTACATGAAGATCGGCATCGAGCACGCGCCGCAATACGGGCAGCCCTACCTGCCTGCGGGCGTCACCGGGGTGCACCCATGAAGGTCGTCTATACGGACGTGCTGGTGATCGGCGGCGGGCTCGCCGGACTGCGGGTCGCGATCGGCGCCCGACGCCGCGGCCACGATGCGCTGGTGCTGTCGCTGGTGCCGGCCAAGCGCTCGCACTCGGCGGCGGCGCAGGGCGGCATGCAGGCGAGCCTCGGCAACGTGATCAAGGGGCAGGGCGACAACGAGGACGTGCACTTCGAGGACACGGTCAAGGGCAGCGACTGGGGCGCCGACCAGCAGGTGGTGCGGATGTTCGTCAACACTGCCCCGAAGGCCGTGCGTGAACTCGCGGCCTGGGGCGTGCCGTGGAGCCGGGTCCGGCAGGGCGACCGCGAGGTGATCATCAACAGCGAGAAGGTGACTATCACCGAGCGTGGCGAGGCACACGGTCTCGTCGCGCAGCGCGACTTCGGCGGGACCAAGAAGTGGCGCACCTGCTACGTCTCGGACGGCACCGGCCATGCAATGTTGTTCGCGGTCGGCGACCAGGCGATCGCGCAAGGCGTGCCGGTGCACGAGCGCAAGGAGGCGATCGCACTGATACATGACGGCTCGCGCTGCTACGGGGCCGTGGTCCGGGACCTGATCAGCGGGGAACTCATCGCCTATGTCGCGAAGGCCACGACCATCGCGACGGGCGGGGCGGGCCGCGTCTACCGGGTGACGACCAACGCAGTCATCTGCGAGGGCATCGGCGCGGCGCTCGCGCTCGAGACCGGCGTGGCCGCGCTCGGCAACATGGAGGCCGTGCAGTTCCATCCGACCGGCATTTTCCCGGCGGGGATCCTGGTGACCGAGGGCTGCCGCGGCGACGGCGGGCTGCTGAAGGACGCCAACGGGCACCGCTTCATGCCCGACTACGAGCCCGAGAAGAAGGAACTCGCCTCGCGCGACGTCGTCTCGCGGCGGATGGAGGAGCACATCCGCAAGGGGCTAGGTGCGAAGTCGCGTTTCGGCGATCACCTGTGGCTCGACATCACGCTGCTCGGGCGCGCTCACATCGAGCACAACCTGCGCGAGGTCAAGGAGATCTGCCAGTATTTCCTCGGCGTCGACCCGGCCGTGGACCTGGTGCCGGTGCGGCCCGCTCAGCACTACACGATGGGCGGCATCCGTACCCGGCACACGGGCGAGAGCCCCACGCTGCGCGGACTGTTCGCGGCGGGGGAGGCCGCCTGCTGGGACATGCACGGCTTCAACCGGCTGGGCGGCAACTCGGTCGCCGAGACGGTCGTCGCCGGCATGATCGTCGGCGAGTTCGTCTCGGACTTCTGCGAAAGTCCGGACGGCGAGCTGAGCGTGCCGACGGCGCTGCTGCGCGAGAGCCTCGAGGCCGAGCGGGCGAGGATCGATGCGCTGCTCGGCTCGAACGGCACCGAGCGCGCCGACGCGCTGAAGGCCGAGATGCAGCAGGTCATGACCGACAAGGTCGGCATTTTCCGTCGCGGCGAGGACCTCGAGGAGGCGGTGCACCGGCTGCAGGATCTGCTGCGGCGCAGCCGCGACATCGGCCTGCGCCAGCACTCGGACGGCCCGAACCCCGAACTCGTGACCGCCTATCGCACGCAGAAGATGCTGAAGATCGCGCTCTGCATCGCCACCGGGGCGCTGGCGCGCACCGAGAGCCGCGGCGCGCATTTTCGTGAGGACCACCCGGCGCGGGACGACAGCGCGTGGCTCAAGCGTACGCTCGCGACCTGGCGCGACCCGGCCGACACGCTGCCCTGCCTGGCCTACGAGCCGCTGGACATCATGTCCATGGAACTGCCTCCCGGCTGGCGCGGCTACGGCGCGAAGAACTACGTGGACCATCCCGACACGGCCCGGCGTGCCGAGGAGATTGCCCGGCTGCGCGAGCGAATGCAGGGACAGGACCGCTTCGCCCTGCAGTCGCAGCTGATGCCCTACGAGCACCTGCTGCCGGAGCCACTCCGCGGCCGCAACGAACGCATCGACGAGCCCCTGTCATGACCGAACCGGACCAGACCTCCACCCCCGTGCAGAGCGCGACTGCCGGTCGCCAGCTGCGTTTCCACGTGCTGCGCCACGATCCGCGCGACCCGGCCAGCGTGCCCCGAGTCCAGACGTTCGAGCTGGAGGAGGCGGCGGGCATGACGCTGTTCATTGCGCTGAACGAGATCCGCGAAACGATGGAGCCTTCGCTCGCGTTCGATTTCGTCTGTCGAGCCGGCATCTGCGGCAGCTGCGGGATGCTGGTCAACGGGCGCCCCGGGCTCGCCTGCCGGACGCTGACCAAGGATCTCCCTGCCGACATCAGTCTCGCGCCATTGCCGGTGTTCGAGCTGATCGCCGACCTGTCGGTGAACACCGGCAAGTGGATGCGGGAGATGAGCGAGCGGCTGGAGACCTGGGTGCACGCCAAGCAGCAGGAAGTGGACCTGCGCCGCATCGAGGAACGGATGGACCCCGGCCTGGCCGACGAGATCTACGAGCTCGACCGCTGCATCGAATGCGGCTGCTGTGTGGCCGCCTGCGGCACTGCGCGCATGCGCCGGGACTTCGTCGGGGCCGTCGGGATCAACAAGGTCGCGCGCTTCCGCCTCGACCCCCGTGATGCGCGCGGGGATGACGATTATTACGAGCTCATCGGCACCGACGAGGGCGTATTCGGCTGCATGACGCTGCTCGGCTGCCAGGACGTCTGCCCGAAGAATCTCCCGCTGCAGACCCAGATCGCGTTCCTGCGCCGCAAGATGGCGCGCATGGGCTGGGGCTGAAGCCGCACGCAGGATTCCACAGGTCCGCCCGAATCCGGTAGATTTGTCGCCGGGGACGCCGGCGCAGCTGGCTGCGCGGTGCGTTGGTCGACTTCAAGGCGGGAGGGAATCCTGGTGTCAGAGGCTGTCGCGCGCCCGGACGGGCTGCTGGTGGACTGGAAGGCCGTGTTCTGGGCCGGCCTGGTCTCGGGAACCGTGTTCCTTCTGCTCAATCTGTTCGTCGTCCCGCCGCTGATGGACGGCAATCTCTGGATCAGCGTCCGGCTGGTGGCGTCGATATTCATGGGCCAGGAGATCCTCGCTCCGCCCGCGACGTTCCACGGTGGCGCGCTGGTCGCCTGCATCGTGACGCATTACCTGCTCGCTTTCCTGATGACGGCTGTGATCGCGCTGGTCGTGCACCTCGGCGGGCTCGCGACCGGCATTCTCGGCGGGGCGATCCTCGGCTTTGCGTTCTATTTCATCGCCTACTACAGCTTCACCTACTTCTTCCCGCAGTTCTTCGCGATCAAGCACTGGTCCGTGATCGCTTCGCATGTGGTGTTCGGCGCGATCGCCGGCGGGCTCTACGAGTGGCTGGAGAGTGACGCTTACGAACTCGCCCAGGGCGAACTCGGAGGGGAATGAGGATGCCTGTGATGAGGCGACGAGGGCCGATGCCCTATGGATACCGGGGCGGCGGGATGCGCCGGCGCGAACCGCAGCAAAGACGCAGCCTGTTCGGGCCACGGCTATGGATCGGGGTCGGGCTCGTCGCATTTGCCTTCCTGTCGTACCAGTGCTCGACCGAGTACAACCCGGTGACCGGCGAGGAGCAGCACATCGCGATGGCCCCTCAGCAGGAGATCGCGCTCGGGCTCAAGGCTGCGCCGCAGATGATCCAGCAGTACGGCGGCCTGCATCCGGACCAGGAGGCGCAGGCGCTGGTCGACCAGGTCGGCAACCGGGTCGTGCAGCAGAGTGACGCCGCGCAGACGGGCTGGCAGTTCGACTTCCACCTGCTCGCGGATCCGCGCACCGTGAACGCCTTTGCATTGCCGGGCGGGCAGATTTTCATCACCGCGGCGCTGCTAACGAGGCTCGAGACCGAGGGACAGCTCGCCGGCGTGCTCGGGCACGAGGCCGGCCACGTGGTCGCGCGTCATTCCGCCCAGCGCATGGCGAAAGAGCAGCTCACGCAGGGCATCACCGGCGCGGTGCTGGTGGCGGCCGGTGGCGGGGGCGGCGAGGCGCAGCTCGCGCAGATGATCGGCCAGATGGTGAACATGAGCTACGGCCGCGAGGACGAGCTGCAATCCGACCGCCTCGGCGTGCGGTTCATGTCGCAGGCCGGTTACGACCCGCGCGCGCTGATCGGGGTCATGCGCATCCTGGACGAGGCCGCGGGCGGGCAGTCGCCACCGGAATTCCTGAGCACGCATCCCAGCGCTCCGAACCGGGTCGCCACGATCGAGGCTGCGATCGCCGAGGTATACCCGGGCGGCGTGCCGGCCGGGCTGGAGCCCTGAGCCGTCGTGATGTCGGCGCCGCGACCCAGACAGATTCTCGCGTCTTGCCTTTGCCTGTGCTCCCTGCTGGCGGGACCACCATCGCCGGCGGTGGCCGGTGAGCCTGCGCCTTCGGTCGCCACGCTGGTCCGCGACCTGGGTCTTCAGGAGGCTGCCGAGCCCGTGTCCGCCCGGCCGGGATGGGTGCGCCCGGAGCGGGTGCTGGTGTGGAACCTGCAGCCGGAGCTGCTCGGGGCGCTGCGCGAGGCGGCGCCCGGCGTCGAGGTCGTCGCTGTGACCTCGGCTGAGGAGGCGCTCGCGCAGGTCGCAACGGCGGACGCGATCCTGGGGCTGTGCTCGCCGGAGTTGCTCGAGGCCGGCCCCCGCATCCGCTGGATACAGACCTACAGCGCCGGCGTCGAGCGCTGCGTCTCGATTCCGGCCGTGCGCGAGCGCGGCCTGCTGATCACGAACATGCAGCGCGTCGCTGGCCCGGTAATGGCCGAGCACGTGATGGCCATGATGCTGGCGCTGGCACGGGGGCTCAACTTCTACATTCCCGAGCGCATTGCGGCGCGCTGGACCCGGCAGCTCCCCGAGCCGGCGCAGATGCTGACGCTGTCCGGCAAGACACTGCTGGTCGTCGGGCTCGGAGGCATCGGTGTCGAAGTGGCGCGACGGGCGCACGCATTCGGCATGAAGGTCGTCGCGACGCGCGCGAGCAGCCGCGAGGGACCGGACTTCGTCAGCTACGTCGGGTTGCCGGGTGAGCTCGGCAAGCTCGCGGGGGACGCGGATTTCATCGTCAATACGACGCCGCTGACGCCCGAGACCCGGGGGATGTTCGATGCTCGCTTCTTCGCCGCTGCGAAGCCCGGCGCCTTCTTCTTCAACGTCGGCCGGGGCGGCAGTGTCGTGCAGCAGGACCTGGTCGCCGCACTCGAAAGCGGACGGCTCGCCGGCGCGGGGCTGGACGTGACGGATCCCGAGCCGCTGCCCGCGGCGAGTCCGCTGTGGAAGATGAACAACGTGATCATCACGCCGCACGTCTCGGCCGCCTCCGATCTCGGCAACGCGGCGCGCTTCGCAGTCGCTCGCGAAAACCTGCGTCGCTACGTCGCCGGGGAGCGCATGCTCTCGGTCGTGGACCTGGAGCGAGGATACTAGCGCCGGGACTTCAGGGACTCGAGCTCGGCTTCGAGCACGGCGAGCCGCGCCTCGAGCCTGGCCACCCGCGCGGACAGGTCGTCCTCAGCGCGCGCCTCGACCCCAGGCGCTGCATCCGCCTGCTCGGGCACAGGGCCCGTGAACAACTGCGCATAGCGCGACTCGCGCCTGCCCGGCTCGCGGGGCAGCCGGGCGACGTAGGGCCCCTCCGGCCGGGTCATCAGGTCCTCGAGCGCGTTCTCGATCTCCAGCACATCGGTGAGCGGCGCGAGGCGCGCGGCATGGGAGCGCAACTCGCCCGGCGTCTGCGGGCCGCGCAGCAGCAGTTCGCAGACCACGGCCGTGACAGCGGGCGTGAACTGCAGCGAGCCGAATTCCGTGTTGCAGAAGAGCTGGTGATACTTGGGGACGCGGCTGCCGAAGCCGCTCTTCTCCAGCACCAGGTGCCGGCGGACCAGTCCGTCGACGACCTGCTGCACCTCACGGTCACTGACCTGCAGCACCGGCGAGCGATTGCTCTTCTGGTTGCAGGCCGCGGTCAGCGCATTCAACGACAGCGGGTACTGGTCCGGCGTCGTGATCTGCTTCTCGATCAGGCAACCGATCACCCGTGCTTCGAGCGCCGAGAGTTCGACCGGCATGGAATTCTCCGTCCTGGAACTGTCGCCACCGTAAGCGCCCCGTGGCTTTGTCGCAAGTCGCCCAAGCGACGCGAGCATCCCGCAGCCACCCGTCGTTCATGTGGACCGTGCATAATCCGGTCCGAGGCGATGCAGGAGGATCGCGGGCATTGGCAGGCAAGGCGGGCTCGACAATCGTCGGCGTCGTGACCATCACGCTGATGACGTTGAACGTGCTGTTCTGGTGCACGCCGCTGTTCGTGGTCGCGCTCGCGAAGTTCCTGCTGCCGCTCGCCGGCTGGCGAAGGCTGATGAGCCGGGTCCTGATAGTGATAGCCGAGCGCTGGATCTACACCAACAACCTGATCTTCCGGCTGACCGGGGTGCTGCGGATCGATGCGCGTGGGCTCGACGGTCTGAAGCGCCAGGAGTGGTACCTGGTCGTGTCCAATCACCGTTCGTGGGTGGACATACTGGTGCTGCAGGCCGCGCTGACCGGGCGGGTGCCGTTCCTGAAATTCTTCCTGAAGCAGCAGTTGATCTGGGTGCCGGTCCTCGGCCTCGCGTGGTGGGCGCTCGATTTCCCGTTCATGCGCCGGTACAGCGCTGCATACCTGGCGAAGCATCCGCAGATGCGCGGCAAGGACCTCGAGGCCACGCGCAGCGCCTGCGAGAAATTCAGGCAGATTCCGACCTCGGTGATGAACTTCGTCGAAGGCACGCGCTTCACGCCGGCCAAGCACTCCGCGCTCGATTCGCCGTACCGGAACCTGCTGCCGCCCCGCGCGGGCGGCGTGGCCTTCGTGCTCTCGGCGATGGGCGGTATGCTGCACTCGATGCTGGACGTCACGATCGCGTATCGCCAACAGACCCCGACGCTGTGGGACCTGTGCTGTGGCCGGCTCGACCCGGTGGCAATGGACGTGAGGGTCCGGCCTGTGGAGCCGTGGACGTCCGACGGCGACTACATGGGCGACCCGGCGTTCCGTGCGCGTTTCCAGGACTGGCTCGCGGGGCTCTGGCGGCAGAAGGACGAGCTGCTGACCGAGCTGCTCGGACCGGACGGCTGGCCGGCGGATTTCAGGCCGCTCGATTTCTGATGCACCGGGGCCGGACATGACAGCCTGGGACCTGCCGTCGCCGTTCGTGCACGAGCGTGTCGCGGTGCATGCGGAGATCGATGGCTATGGTCACGTCAACAACGCCGTCTACGTGGTCTGGCTCGACGACTGCGCCTGGGCGCATTCGAATTCGATGGGGCTCTCGCCGGACGTCTGCAGGAACCTGAACCGCGGCATGGCCGTATGGCGCACCCAGATCAACTACATCCGGCCGGCGTTCGAGGGCGACGAGATCCAGGTCGGCACCTGGCCTGTCTACAACGACCGTCGCCTGCGCATCGACCGCCGTTTCCAGGTCCGGCGCGTATCCGATGGCGAGACGCTGCTGCGCGCGCTGATCCACTACGTCTGCATAGACCTGCACAGCGGCCGGGCGAAGCGCATGCCGGAGCCGTTCACGCACTACTCGGTGGCGGCCGAGGTGCAGGCGGCACTCGCGTCGGAATCTGAACCTTTCCAGCCCGGCGTAGAGCCGCGCTGACCCACCGGCCCATACGAGGGGATTCGCCATGCACGACCAGTGGACACGCGCCGAGCTCGACTCGCTGCTCGGACCCGTCAGCGTAGGCCGACGCGAGATCCTGATGACTTCGCTCGCGCTCGGCTTCGCGATGGCCGTGCGGCCGGTCTCGGCCGGAACCATTACCACCGACTCTAAGGGACTCGTGGCCGGTGAGGTCAGGATTCCCGTAGCGGACGGCGAGATCCCGGCTTACCGCGCGATGCCGGAATCGGTCGGACCGTTCCCGGTCGTGCTGGTCGTGCAGGAGATCTTCGGCGTGCATGAGCACATCAAGGACGTCTGCCGGCGGTTCGCGAAAGAGGGGTACCTGGCCGTCGCGCCGGAACTCTATGCGCGACAGGGCGACGTCAGCCAGTTCACGGACTACCGGCAGATCTTCGCTGAGGTCGTCTCCAAGGTGCCGGACTCGCAGGTGATGTCCGACCTGGACGCGGCCGTGGCCTGGGCCGAGAAGACCGGCAGCGGCCGCGCGGACGCACTCGGCGTGACCGGCTTCTGCTGGGGCGGCCGCATCACCTGGCTGTATGCGGCGCACAATCCACGCCTCAGCGCGGGAGTCGCCTGGTACGGACGCCTGGCCGGGGAGGGGAGCGAACTTCAGCCGAAGTACCCGCTGGAGCTTGCTGCGCAACTCAAGGCCCCAGTGCTCGGGTTGTACGGTGCCGAGGACCAGGGCATCCCGCTCACGGATGTCGAGCAGATGCGCGCGGCGCTCGAGGCGGCAAAACAGCCCTCCGAGATCGTCGTGTTCGACGGCGCACCGCACGGCTTCCATGCCGACTACCGCGCGAGCTACCGGCCGGAGCAGGCTCGGCAGGCCTGGCGGCAATGCCTCGAGTGGTTCAGGAAGAATGGAGTCGGCTAGTAACGCCAGAGCAGCCCGACCGAGGGCACGAGCGGCAGCCAGTGCCGGTATTCGGGCACAACCCTCACGTCGCCATCCTCGGAGATCTCGATGCTGAAATCGGTGCAGCAGGGATTGCGGCGGTCCAGCGCATTGGTGATTTCGGCGAACAAGGACAACGCGCCGTGCCTGAGCTGGAATTCCCTGCTCACCCTCAGGTCGAGCGACGCGAAATGCGGGTAGCGCGTTGCGTTGCGCTCACCGAGGGTCGGGCGAATGCCGGACTGCCCGTCTTCGAGGGCCAGCTCGGTGACCGGCCAACCGGTGTGATAGCTTGCCGCGGCACTTCCCTGCCATAGGCCGGAAGTCCAGCTGATTCCGCCTCCGAATGAGTGGGTCTGGTCCCAGCTGCGAACGACTTCCCTCCCTGCGACGCGATCTTCCGCTCGGGACCAGGCATAGCTCAGCCAACCGTTCCACGGTTCGGTGGTTCGCCGCGACAGGAGCACTTCCAGGCCTTCAGCCCGGGCGGAGGCCGGGGCAATCCTCACGCGATCCCAACGCAGTTCCGGCACGAGCGCGAGCGGATCGAAGAGGCTCTCTTGGCGCGGCTTGAGATCGTCGTATTCCTTCCGGTAGGCCTCCAGCCGCAGGGAAAGCTGCCAGGGCAGGGCGGTCTCCAGCCCGATCACGGTGTGCTCGGACAGTTGCGCAGGCAGAAACTGATCTATTCCGTCCTCGACCTGCAGTTCCTCTATCCCCTGCAACTGCCGGTAGCGGCCCCAGCTGGCCCGGATGCGAGTCGCATCGCTGATATCCCAGAGCAGGTTCAACCGCGGAGACACCGGACCGTTTCCCTCTTCGCTGTAAGACTGCTGGTCCCAGCGCAGGCCGAGTTCGGCGGTCAGGCCGTCGGTGACCCGCAGGCGGCTGCTGAGGTACGCGCCGTAGCGTTCGCCGGACGGTCTCGGCTGCAGGTCGCGCTCGAGGGACAGCGCCGGGGTGCCGGTAAGGGGGTATCCGGGTTCGGACCGGATCGAGCTGGAGTAATCGTAATCTGCCGACAGCGAGCGTATTTCCGCGCCAAAGCGGTGAAACCATCGGTCCCGGGTCCAGCTGCCGTCGAGCCGCAGGCCCAGCACGTCGTAATCGCGCCGGTCGTCCACGGTGCCCAGCGATCCGAGCGGCTCGTCCACGAGTCCGTTGCGCCGTGATGTGACGTCCGTGTAGGAAAGCAAGGCCCGGCCGGCGACGCCTGAGGCGCTGCGATGCTCGAGCGTGGCCCACAGATACGAATTGCGGTATTCGGCTTCCGCAAACTCCGTCTCCTGTGAGTTGTTGGCCCGCACCCGGTCGGTGGAAAGCAGTGTCTGCAGCGATGCCCGTGTGCCGTCGGAGACCTCGTACTCGATTCTCGCCAGGCCATCGACGTAGCTCGGCTCGCCGATCTCCGATTGCAGCAGGTCGGCGATTTCCTCGAGGTTGCTGCGACGAAAAGCGGCGAGCCACTGGCCGCGACCGTCGCCGAAGCGCTGCGCGGCCAGTGCACTCGCGTGGAGCAGGCTCAGGCCCAGCTCGTAGTACGCGTCAGCTGCGGGCCTGACCGACCTAACGTCGATCACCGAGCTCATGCTTTCGCCGAACTCGGCGGTAAACCCGCCCGCGTGCACGTCCATTTCCTCGACCACCCGGGCGTCGAGCACGCTCACCGGGCTCTGCAGCAGCTTGAGGTGGAACGGCTCGTAGAGCGTCAGTCCGTCGAATACGATCCGGGTCTCGTTCTGCTCGCCGCCGCGCATGTGCGCGAGGCCGGACAGCCCGTTGCTCGCCGCCGCGGGAAGCCTGTGTACCACCTTGATCGTGTCCTCGCCGAGGCGTGGGAGCACGTTCATTTCGGCGCGCGTGAACAGCGTGTGCAGCTCCGGTAACTGCGTTGCCAGTTGGTATCGGCTGCTCGCGACGATGATCTCTTCGAGTGGCTGAGGATCCGACGGCGTGACGGGCGATTCGCCTGCACGTGGCGGGACCGGCCTGCCGGCTACGATCGCGTAGACGCCGGGCCCGATCTCCCGCGCTGCCAGCCCGTGTGGTTCCAGCAATTGCCGGAGCACGTCGACGGCGGAGCCGGGGGCCGGCTCGAGCTCCACCAGCAGGTCTGCCCGGACCAGGCGATCGTTGTATACGAGTTGCAGGCCCTGCAGATCCAGATCGCTGAGCGCATCGCGCAGGCTGCGACCGGCATACGGTGGACCAGCGCAGGCGGATCGGGCAACGCAGGCGATCGAGACGGCCAGCAGCAGCGACAGGCACCTGCGTGCACGGACTCGGAAGCAGGGCGGCGGGGAGGACAACGGCTTCGTTCTTGGCAAAGCCCGTCGGTCGCTGCGGGCGCAGCGATATTCTACCTCCCGGACGCTGGCCGGAAGGCCGACGCTGTCATTCGGCGACGTGGACGTGAATGAGACCGTTCTCGATGCGCGGTTGCAGATTAGTCGTCGCCAGCACCGCTTCCAGTGCCCGCTCCGGCTCGAGACCTTCTATCGAGCCACGCAGCAAGGTGCCGCGGGCGAGGTCGCGAGCCTCTGCTGAGGCGAAGCGCAGGCCGCGACCCGACTCGCGCGCGGTCCAGGCGAGGAATTCCTCGACGTTTCGACCCTCGATCTCGAATGGGGGTACCACCTGTCCGACCCAGTGCCAGTCCCGGCCATATGGCTCGATGGACGCACGCTCAAGTCCCTGCGGCGACAGCCGTAGCTGCTCGCCGGCCAGGCCGGTGAAGCTGCCGCGGGAACTCAGTATGCTCACGCGCCCTTCACGTACCGCAACCCGCAGCGACTCGTCGTCAACCTGCGCGAGGTACTGCGTGCCGAGGTGACTCACAGTCCCGTGCGGTGTCTCGATCATGAAGTCGCCGGCGTGATCGGCCCCCCTGGGGCCGGTGTCCACGTACACACTGCCCTGGGTGAGCGCAGCGCTGCGCGTATCGCTGAAAGCCAGTAGCGTTTCTGAATCGAGGCGCAGCTGCACCCCGTTTTCGAGTTCGAGCGCGGACCGTCCACCCTCGCCCGACCGGAGTTCCGTGCCCGCCTTCAGGGTCGTGCCGGCGTTCGCCGGTGTCCAGGTCCCATCGGGCTCCCTGTATTCGACCTGACCCGTGGTTCGGGTGAGCGACGCGACGGTCGGCGCGGAGGTTGTCTGCGTCGGGCGCAACAGCCACAAGCCCACTGCCGCCATCGTCACGCTTGCCGCGACCGCAAGAAACGCCCTTCCGCGACGCGCTGACCGCTGTTGCACGGTTGTGCGCCATTGTGCATGCACGACCTGTCGCAGCCCGGTCAACTCTCGGTCCGAGAGCCGCGGGCGTGGACCGCTCGCTCTGAGCAGCGCGGCGATGTCCGCGTCCTCGGGGCCGGCCCGGTCATGTTCGTCTTTCATCTGCGCGTCCTCAGGATTCGATGCCCGCAAGCACGTCAGCAGCCGAGGCGCCGAACACGGCCTCCAGGCCCTCGCGAAACGCAGCTCGTGCCCGTGCAAGCAGCGACTGTGCTGCGGTATGTCCGATGCCAAGGCGCTGACCTATCTCCTGGACAGACCTGCCTTCGACGTACTTCCATTCGAGGGCTTCGCCGTAGCGGTTTGGCAAGCGGTCCAGTACTGCGTGCACCAGGCGCTTCAACTCTGACGTCGAACATCGTCTCAGCGGGTCGTCGCCGGGTGGAGCCTCTATCGACTCGAGCGCCGCACGCACTTCCTCGCTGTCCTCGATCAGCAGGACCCTGCCTGCGTGCCTGCCTTGCGTCCGCAGTTGATCGGCAATTTCGCGGCGACAGATCTGGCAGAGCCAGGTGAACAGCGCGGCCTCGCCGCGATAATCCGCCAGCTTGCGCATCGCCTTGATCAGCGTCGCCTGCACGACGTCCTTGGCCAGATCCTGGTCGTGCCGCAGCCGCGGCAGCGCGAACCGGTAGACGCGACCGAAGTAGATCTCGAAGAACTCGCTGAATGCAGGCTCCTCGCCGGCCAGCATCTTCTGCACCAATAGACGGTCTTCGCTCACCCGCGCTTTTCCTTCCAGCTTCTCCAGTTAGACGCAGCGCCGGGGGCAAATCAACCGCCAGGGCAGCACGATTTGCGCGCATGTCATAACTGCCTGAATAGCAATGGATTTCAATGCTGTTTCAGAATCTCTCGATTGATTTCGCCGGCTGGCTGCGTCTAACGGCGCCATGGCATGCAAGGAGATCGCCTTGTCAGTAGCAAATGCTGCGCTTGTCCCGGCAGAGTCGCAGGCCTGCACGGCCCGGGAACGGCGGAGGTGGAGCCCGCGCGGTGAGCGCCTCAGGACCGAGTGCCTGCTGCGCGGGTCGCCGGGTCGTCAGGAGCTGGAGGCATTCGTGGCCCGGGCATTCAGCGCCAGGCACGAAGCGCACATCCGCAGCTTCATGCCCGAGCTGGTTTCTTTCAGCGACAGCCAGGGGCAGATCAAAGCAGTGGCCGGCCTGCGCGAGGCGGGTCGGGAGCGGCTCTTTCTCGAGCAGTACCTGGAAATCCCTATCGAATCGGCGATCGCCTCGGTCACAGGGACCGCTCCGTCACGCGCGGAGATCGTCGAGGTCGGCAACCTCGCCACCCACAGTCGCTGGGATGCCATGCGTGCGGCCACCTCGCTGCCAGGCTTGCTGCTCGCGCGTGACTTCCGGTGGATCGTGTTCACGGCCACTGCCGCCGTGCAGCAGATCCTGAAGGGTCTGGGCGCGCCGCTCACAGAGCTGGCACGGGCCGAATCGCACAGGCTTTCGGATGACGGCGACTACTGGGGCAGGTACTACGCGACCGATCCGCGCGTGTTCGCGGGCTACCTTCCCGACAGCCTAATCATCCCTGGCTTTCAGCAGGGAGGGTCCGGCCATTAGTGTCCTGCATGCGGCACTGCGCCACGGCAACGGCAGGCGCATCGCGCTCGACGACGGGCGGCGGCAGGTTTCGCTCGATGAACTCGCGCAGCTGGTGGCCGAGGAGGGTGACTGGCTGGCCGCAACAGGCGGTCAGCGTTTCGGCATCTTTGCGGACAACGGCGTCGGCTGGGCGATCACGGACCTAGCGCTGCACACCTGCCGCATGGTCTGCGTACCGCTGCCCGCCTACTTTTCAGAGACGCAGCTGCTGCACGCGCTGGATGACGCCGGCGTCGACAGTCTGTTGCTGGAGGATCTGGCGGGAGCACGGGACATGCTCGCGGACTGGCGGATCGCGGCTGTTTCCGGTCGGACCGGGCTGACGCTGTTGCGCCGCAGGCTGGGGCCCGACCGCGTGCCCCAACTGCCGCCAGGCACGGCGAAGGTCACCTACACTTCGGGGAGTACGGGTGGCCCGAAGGGCGTGTGCCTCGCCGCTGAACAGCTCGAGACGGTCGCAGGCTCGCTGGCAGCCGCGGCGGCGGCGCTCGATCCCGGGCGACACCTGTGCCTGCTGCCCCTTCCGACGCTGCTCGAGAACGTCGCAGGAATCTACGCGCCGTTGATCGCCGGCGCCTGCTGCCTGCTGCCGCCGGCGTCCGACACCGGCATGAGTTACTCGGGCGTGGATCCGCAGAGGATGCTCGCGAGCCTCTCGTCGTTGCGACCCGAGAGTCTCGTCCTGGTGCCCGAGCTGCTGCAATTGATCGTGACCGCAGCCGAGCGCGGCTGGGCCGTGCCAGGTTCGGTGAAGTTCGCCGCCGTCGGCGGTGCCAGCGTTTCGCCTGAACTGCTGCGCCGCGCGCAGGCCGTCGGGCTGCCGGCCTACGAAGGCTATGGGCTCAGCGAATGCGCCTCGGTCGTCTGCCTGAACGTTCCGGGCGCCGACCGGCCGGGCAGCGTCGGACGCGTGCTGCCTCACGCCCGGGTCCGCTTTGCCCAGGATGGAGAGCTGCTGGTGTCCGGGGTCACGATGCTGGGCTACCTGGGCGGACAATCGCGCGTTTCAGGCGAGGAATTCGCCACCGGCGACCTCGGCGAGATGGACGAGGACGGCTACATCTACGTCCGGGGCCGGCGCCGCAACGTATTCATCAGCAGCTACGGTCGGAACGTCGAGCCCGAATGGGTCGAGCGGGAACTGACGCGGCAAACGGTGATCCGGCACGCGCTCGTGTATGGCGAGGGTCGGCCTCATGCGGTCGCGCTGCTGTGTCCTGGCAATGGCGAGGATTCAGGCGTCGCGATCGAGCGCGCCGTCGCGCTGGCCAACGCCTCCTTGCCCGACTACGCCCGCGTCCGTCGCTGGGCCATCATCCCCGGCGGGCTGTCGTTCGAGAACGGGCTGCTCACTGCAAATGGCCGCCTGCGCCGTGCGGCCATCGTTGAGCGGCATGCGGTGCTGATCGACTCCCTGTACGGCGAGCAGATCGCCTCCTGAACGAGGATTCCAATGACATTCCAAGAGCAACTCCTGTGCGAGACCGCGAGCGATCGCCAGTTCCTCGAGTCCGCGTCCGTCATCCAGCGCTGCCTGTCCGGACAGGTCACGCGTGATCTGTACCTGGAGTTCCTGACCCAGGCCTACCACCACGTGCGGCACACCGTCCCGCTGCTGATGGCGGTCGGCGCGCGCGTACCCGGCCATCACGGCTGGCTGCGCAAGGAGATTCGCCATTACCTCGAGGAGGAGGACGGGCACGATGAGTGGATCCTGAACGACATACACAACGCGGGCGGAGACCGGGAAGCCGCGGCGGCGTCCGAACCAGCGGTGCCCACGCAGGCGATGATCGCCTATGCCTACGACACCGTGAGCCGGGGCAACCCGGTCGGTTTCTTCGGTATGGTCCACGTGCTCGAGGGTACGAGCGTGGCGCTCGCGATCCGGGCCGCGGACCGGATCCAGTCGACGCTCGGGCTCCCGTCGAACGCCTTCAGCTACCTGCGCAGCCACGGAGAACTCGATCGCGAGCACGTCCAGCACCTCGCCGGAATTCTCGAGCGACTCGACGATCCCGAGGACCGTGCGGCGGTCGTCCGCTGCGCGAAGGGCATCTACTGGCTGTACGGCAGCATGTTCCGTGGACTCGACGCAGCCGCTTGTGCTTCGAACGATGACGGCGCGGGCCTGCGGAGGACGGCATGAACATCAGCGAGGCCAGGGTTCTGCTGACCGGCGGCGGCGGCGGCATCGGCAGCGCGGTCGCGAGGGAACTGCTGCGGCGTGGTGCAGCCGTGCTGCTGGTCGACCGCGACGAGGATGCACTGCAGCGCGCTCGAGCCAGCCTCGCCTCATTCGGCGAGCGTGTGGGAACGCTGACCGCGGACCTGAGCCTTGCCGCGGACCGCGACACGCTCTGCAGCTCGGCCGCCGGCTGGCGCGGAGGCGTCAACGTGCTGGTGAACAACGCCGGCGTTAACCACTTCGGCATGTTCGAGGATCACTCGCCCCGGCAGATCGACCTCGCGCTGTCAGTCAACGTCCAGGCGCCGCTGCAGCTCTGCCTTGCGATGCTGCCGCAGCTGCGGAGGCAGCCTGAGGCCGTCATCATCAACACCGGCTCCGTGTTCGGCAGCATCGGCTATCCGGGCTACTCGGTGTACTCGGCGACCAAGTTCGCGCTGCGGGGCTTCACCGAGGCGCTGCGCCGCGAGCTGGCCGGGAGCAACATCAGGGTGCTCTACGTAGCGCCGCGCGCGACGCGCACCGGGATCAACAGCTCAGCGGTGGAGCGCATGAACGACGAACTGGGCGTCGCGATGGATCCGCCGGAACGGGTTGCCACCGTGCTTTGCAACATGCTCGAGGGCGGCCGCGCCGAGGCCGTGATCGGCTGGCCGGAGAAGCTGTTCGCTCGCCTGAACGCGATCCTGCCGCGCGTCGTGGACGGAGCCCTGAAGAAACAGCTGCAGGTGATCCGGCGTTACGCGCAGCCGGGCCCGCAGGCGGCACCGGTCTCCGCCGAGGTCAAGGCCGGCATCAAGACATGAGAGGAAGGACGATGAGGAAATTTCACATTGCGCTCTCGGCCGTCGCGGTGCTCGCGGCTTCACTCGGCCATTCGACGGTAACGGCGGCATCTGGCTTCGAGGCCGAGCTGCTGGAACTACAGCAGGCCTGGGCACAGGCGAACTACGAGACCCCGAAGGGCGAGGCGCAGGTCAAGGCATTCGAGCAGTTGGAGGCACGTGCCGAGAATCTCACCCGTGCGCATCCAGGACGTGCCGAGGCGCTGATCTGGGAGGGCATCATCGAGAGTAGCTACGCCGGGGCCAAGGGTGGACTCGGCGCGCTCAGCCTCGCCAAGGAGGCTCGTGGCAACCTGGAGGGGGCGCTGGAGATCGACCCGCGGGCGCTGGATGGTTCCGCCTACACGAGTCTCGGTACGCTCTATTACAAGGTGCCGGGCTTTCCGCTCGGTTTCGGCGACCGTCAGAAGGCCGCGAAGCTGCTGCAGCAGGCGCTGGAGATCAATCCGGACGGAATTGATCCGAACTACTTCTACGGCGAGTTGCTCTACGAGCAGGGACAATATCGCGAGGCGCTCGCGCACCTCGAGCGGGCCGCCAAGGCGCACCCGCGTCCGGGCCGGGAACTTGCCGATCGGGGCCGGCACGCCGAGATCAGGGCGCTGGCCGACAAGACGCGGGCGAAGATCAGCTGATCAGTCGAGCGCGGCGCAACCGAGCTGCCTGAGCACGCTGGCGAAGTCAGCGGACAACGGCGCCTCGATCGCGAGCGGCGCACCCGTCAACGGGTGGCGGAAGGCGATCGACGTGCAGGCAAGCAACAGCCGCCTCGAGCCGAACAGCTCGGCAAAGAGGCGGTTGTGGCCGCCCTTGCCGTAGGTCGTATCTCCGATGATCGGATGCGAGACATGCGCGAGATGCCGGCGCAGCTGGTGGCGCCGGCCGGTCTGTGGTGAGAGCTCGAGCAGTGCGTAGCGGGAGCTCGGGTAGCGATCCACGCGCCGCGGCAGCTCGATGGTGGCAAGCCGACGGAAATGGGTCTGCGCTGGCTTCGCCGCGCCGGACGCCGTCACAACCCGGTCGTCCCGGACAGCGTCGAGTGCGTAGTCGATCAGACCCTGCTCCTCTGGCCAGCCCCGGACCACGGCAACGTAGCGCTTGTCCACGGACCGTTCCTCGAACTGCGCGGCGAGCGACTGTGCCGTCGCCCGGTCCCGCGCGAACACCAGCGCACCCGAGGTCGGCTTATCGAGCCGGTGCACCGGGTAGACCCGCTCGCCCAGCTGGTCCCGCAGCAGCTGCAGCGCGAAACGGCGCTCGTGCCGGTCGACCGGCGATCGGTGCACCAGCAGCCCGGCGGGCTTGTTTACCACAACCAGCGAGTCGTCCAGGTACAGGATCGGCAGTTCCCCGGGCGCGATAGCGGCGCTCACCACGGTATTTCGCTGCCGTCCCAGGCGAGGAAGCGGCCGCTGCTCTCGACAGTGACGGAGTCGAGCACCGCGAGCAGCTGGCTCACCGTTCGCTCGGGGCTGAAGAGCTTTCCGGGCGGCACGTTCGCCTGGTACGGGCGCGACAGGTCGGTGTCGGTCGTGCCGGGATGCAGGGCCACGCAGACCAGGTTCTTCCGGCTGCGTGCCCACTCGATCGCCAGCGTGCGCGTGAACATGTTCAGAGCCGCCTTCGAGCCCCTGTAGGCGTACCAGCCGCCCAGTCGATTGTCGCCGATGCTGCCGACCCGTGCCGAGATGCTCGCGAACACTGCCTTGCCGGTGCGAGCGAGCAGTCCTTCGAAGTGCTTCGCCATCAGCAGCGGCCCCGCCGCGTTGACTGCAAAGCTGCGCATCAGTGATTCACTGCCAACCTCGGCGAGACGTTTCTCGGGCGCCAGCCGTCGGTCCGAGTCGTGCAGCAGCCCGGAGCAGTTGACGAGCAGGTTCAGTGGACTCGTCGCTCCGCGCATCTGCGCGGCAGCCGCTGCGATGCTCGACTCGTCCGTCACGTCCATCTCGAGTGGTCGGACCTTCGGGTGATCGGATGCGAGCCGCGCGAGTGACTCGGAACGACGCCCCGGACGGTGACCCGCGAAGACGCAGCCGACGGATGGGTCGGCTGCGAGCTGGCGGACGAACTCCAGGCCGATACCGCGGCTCGCGCCCTGTACCAGCACATTGCTGCCAACGGGAAAGGAACTCAGCATACTGTCGGTGTCCGGATGGCAGTGGCGCCGTCTGCATGGCGGGAGGGTCGATATTGCAGATTTCGAGGCCGTTGAACGATTGGATCACCTCGGGAGAAACCCGGACCCTCTGTGGCTACCGGATCTTCGTCCGCAGTTCGGTGCAGGAGGGCAGGCCACCGCTGCTGCTGATCCATGGCTATCCGACCGCGAGCTACGACTGGTATCGCCTCTGGCCCCGGCTGGCCGAGCGATACTCGCTCTACACCTGCGACCTGCTCGGCTTCGGCATGTCGGAGAAGCCATCCGGGCATGCTTACCCGATCGGGCAGCAGGCGGACATCTGCGAAGCGCTGATGCAGGCCTTCGGTGTCGAATCCACGCACGTGCTCGCGCACGACTACGGCGACACCGTGGCACAGGAGTTGCTGGCGCGCGAGCGCGAGGGACGCCTGCGTATCGACAGCATGGTATTCCTGAACGGTGGCCTGTTCCCGGAAACGCATCGACCGCGCAGGATCCAGACGCTGCTGGCGCAACCAGTGCTCGGGGCGCTGCTGGCCCGGGCCATGAGCTACGGGAAGTTCGAGGCCAACATGCGCGCGATCTCGGGCAGCACGCCCCCGACCCAGCAGGAACTGCAGGACCTGTGGATGCTGGTCAACCACGACAACGGGCGGGTGGCGCTCGCAGGGCTGATCAACTACATGGAGCAGCGTCGCGTGAACCGTGAACGCTGGGTGGGCGCTCTGGTGGACTCCCGGGTACCCCGGAAGCTGATCTGCGGCGCGGTGGACCCGGTCTCCGGCGCGCACCTGGCAGAGCGATATCTGGAGCTCGTGCCGGCGGCGGACGTGTCCCTGCTCGAGGACGTCGGCCATTACCCTCAGCTGGAGCAGCAGGAGCGGGTATGCGAAGAGTACTTCGCCTTCAGGGGACGGCTGGGCTGAGCCCGTCGTCAGGGCGCTGCTCGGGCAGCGCTCAGCTGAAGACGAATACGCGCACGAGGATGTCGCCGATCCCGACCAGTGCTGCGCCGGCGATCAGCCCGGCACAGATCGGTTCCTGGCAGTCCACCCAGAGCTGGTAGCCGCGCGACTGCTTGTCGCCGCCGAACTTGCGTGCCGCGAGCCAGAACAGGAGCGCCCCGGCGAACATCATCAGCGTCGAGTCCGGGGGCACGACCACGCCGAGACCGATCGCGAGCGGTGACAGCGGGAAGCGGTTGTGAGTGCGGATCCGCAGCACCTCCATGACCAGCGCCGCGAACGCCGCGATGACCATCGACCAGACGATGGAGTCGGTGAGCAGCACCGCGCTGTCGGTGCCGCCGAAGATCGCCGTGACGAGGTCCGATACGCCCTTCCACTGCAGCGCCGCCGGGAACGCGAAGCGATCGCTGACCATCGTGTCCTGGACCGAGGAGCCGCTTCCCGGCTCGAAACCGGCCAGGCCGAACAGCACGAAGAACAGCGGCGTCGCGACCAGCGAGCCCGCGACGATGCCGATTACGTGGCCGATCGCCTGCTGGCGCGGTTTTGCACCCAGCATGTAACCCGGCTTGATGTCCATCAGCAGGTTCGATGCATTGCTCGCGACCTCCGAGCACATCACCGCGGTCATCAGGTTCGGCGCCGGGCTGCGCGGGTCGATCGAGCCGAAGATGAACTGCGGGATCTTCGACAGCGATCCGGAGGGCGTGATCGCGGTCAGCGCCGTGCTGCTGGCCGCGATCAATGCGAGCACCAGTATCAGCGGAATCGCTGCGGCGCCGAGCACCCAGTCCACGCCGAACCAGTCGTGCGCCAGCCAGACGCCGATGGCACCGACGAGCGGGACGCCGACCCAGGAGACCGGCAGCGGCAGCTCGATGTGCCGCAGCACGTCCTCGCCGGCCGGCGCGCGGCGCCGCGTGAGGCTGCGGAAGGCTTCCTTGAAGACTTCCGGCTTCGCGAACAGCGACACCATGGCCGCGACGACCATCATCACGATGCCCCACCACAGCGCCCAGTTGTTGAGGATGTGCACCCGGCCGAACAGCGCGGTGCCCTCGGCGATCGACCCGGCCCGGGGCTGGATCTCGCCCAGCGAGATCATGATCGGCACGACGACGACGAAATTGAGCACCGCCCCGACCAGCAGGCTCGCCGCGGTCCGGATGCCCATCAGTCCGCCCGCGCCGATCATCGCGAAATCGAGCGTCGGCGAGAGCGCGAGCTGGCGGATGTCCACGCCGGCGAGCTTCGGCAGCGGTGCGAAGCCGCGGTCCACCAGCGCGTAGTACCAGCCATCGAGATGAGTCGGCAGGTGCCAGTACGACTTCAGTCCCAGCCATTGCTGCTGGATCAGCCTCATGTAGTTCTCGCCCGAGAGGAAGCCGACTCCGCCTGCGATCGCCGCGGCACTGACCAGGACCCGTGCCTTGAACATGCCAGCCGCCGCCGCTGCGCGCTCGTACAGCGCGTCGAGCACCACGCCGCAGGCGCGGCCCTCCGGGAAAGGATGCTGCTCGTCGTTGATGAAGCGGCGCTTCATCGGAAACGCGACCAGCACGCCGAGCACCGAGAGCACGATGTTGAAGCACAGGATCTGCCACCACGGCAGCACCGTGTTCGTCGCCCACATGTAGGCGGCCAGGCCGGAGGTGAGCGGCATCGTCATGTAGCCTGCCGCGGTCGCGATCGACTGCGTGCAGTTGTTCTCGAGGATCGTGAGGTCGCGAACACCGAGCCTCGAGAGCACCCGGTACATCGCGAAGGCCAGTATCACCGAGGTCAGCCCGACGCCGAGCGTCCAGCCGGTCTTGGCGCCGACGTAGAGGTTCGTGATGCTGAGCAGGCCGCCGAGCGCGAAACCAGTGGCCGCGGAACGCAGCGTCAGCTGCGGCATGTCGCCGCGCCAGACGTTCTCGAGCCACCAGCGATCCTTCTGCGCGCGCGTCCAGTCGCGTACCTGCTGGTCGCTCAGTTGCTTGAGTGCCATCGATGCTCCGGCCGTTTCTGCACCGCGCAGGATAACCGCAATGCACTGTCCGCGTGGCGCCCGCGCCGCGCCGGCGTCGGCTCGCCAGGGACCTGCAGGGCCTTTAGACTAGCGCTCTGCACCAACACGGGCCACGAGCATGCCACTGCACACCGTCTGCCGCGTAGAGGAAGTACCGATCGGCATGATGAAGGCCTTCACGGCCGGCGATCAGAAGATCGTGCTGTATCACCTGGAGGACGGTTTCCATGCTACGCAGGCGAGCTGCACCCACATGTTCGCCCCGCTTGCACGCGGCCGCATCGTCGACGGTTGCAAGGTGCAGTGCCCGCTGCACCGCGCGCGATTCGACATCCCGAGCGGCGAGGTCGTCGACTGGGCCAGTTTTCCGCCGGGCATCCAGCTGCTGAACACGCTGAGGGCGTCCAAGGCCCTCAAGACCTACAAGGTCAGCGTGAAGGACGGCTCGGTGCGCGTGAACGTTCCAAAGGCCTGATCCCGGACTGCGGGCGCATCAGTACGCGGCGGAGCGGAACGCGAGCCACCACGAGGCCGCGATGGCGACAATCGCCGCGGCGCCGAGCGTCGACTGCGCCCATTCCGCGAGCGGCCTGCGATTCGCCGCTAGCAGCACGCCCGCGAGCGCGCCCATGACGAAACCGGTCAGGTGCGCGAGCACATCGGTGCGTTCGCCGCCGGCGCCGGTGAAAGCCAGCAGCGCGACGCCTGCGACCAGCGGTGCCCAGCGATACGCCCAGCGGTCGGCCCTGCTCGCCCGCCTGCGCCAGGAGTAGGCTGCGAGCAGGCCCAGCGTCGCAAAGACAGCCGTCGAGGCGCCGACCGAGCCATATTCCGGAGACCGGATCATCGAGTTCAGGAAATTGGCGAGCGCGGCCGCGCCCAGCACTGCGGCCCAGGCGAGTCCCGGTCCGATCAGCTGCCCGGCGAGCAGACCGAATACGGTACCGAATCCCAGGTTCGCGAGCAGGTGGCCGACGTCGAGGTGCAGCGTCAGCGCGGTGACGGCCCGCCAGGCCTCGCCGGAGCGCACCGCCCCCGCGCGCAGTCCGCCATCGCCGAACCAGTCGTGGCCGAACGCGTCGCGTCCGGCCAGGTAGCCCACGATCAGCAGCACCAGCACGTATGCCGCGGAGCCGAGCCAGGCCAGCCGGTGGACGGGTTCCGGTTCGGCGCTGCTGTGGCGGGGCGGATTCTCGCGCTGGTACCGCAGCAGGTGACCGATGGCCTCCGCCTCCCGCTCGCCGGCAACGAACAGGCTCCAGCTGCGCCCGTTCCACGCGACCTGCGACGCGATACCGACCGCATGCAGCACGAAGGCGCGCTCCTCGCATGCAGCGCGGCGGTAGGACCTGAAGATCTCAGCGGTTTCCATGCGGGTGAGGCTTCAGTCGCGCAGCACGATCGTCTCGCCCGTCTCGGGCGCACGGAACGCCTCCCGGGACACGCCGTGTATCCGCCGGGCCTGCTCGAGCGCCACGATCGGAGCGTCGATCCCTTCGTCGGTCAGCTGGAAGCAGCCGAAGTGCATGCCGACGCTGAGCCGTGCCTCCAGGTCCAGGTGCGCGCGTACGGCCTCATCCGGGTCCAGGTGCTGGTCGGCCATGAACCATCGCGGTTCGTAGGCGCCGATCGGCAGCAGTGCGAGGTCCATGCGGCCGAACCTCGCGCGGATCTCTCGAAAATGTCTCCAGTACCCGGTATCGCCGGCGAACATCGCGCGGCGCTCGGGTGTCTCGATCAAGAATCCTCCCCACAGCGTGCGGTTGCGGCCTCCGAGGCTGCGCCCGGACCAGTGCTGGGCCGGCGTGAAGGTGATCCGGGCGCTTCCGTGCATGGTCTGCTGCCACCAGTCGAACTCGGCGACGCGGGACAGGCCGTGCTCCGCGAGGAAGGCCTGGTTGCCGAGCCCGGTCAGCACGAGAGGACGATGATCGCGCTCGAGGCGCTGCAGCGTGTCCAGGTCGAGGTGATCGTAGTGATTGTGGCTCACCAGCACGACGTCGACCTGTGGCAGCTGTTCGAACGCGAGGCCCGGTTGCCGGACCCGGCGCGGTCCGCTCCATTGGACCGGGCTCACACGATCGGAGTACACCGGGTCGGTCAGCACGTTCAGTCCCGGAAACTGCAGCAGCAGCGTCGCGTGGTTGACATAGGTGACCGCGAGCTCGCGTGCCTCGAGACGCTGGGGCAGGCACGGCTGAACCAGATTTTCGACCTGCGCCGGCCAGCGTGTCCGACGGCCCGTGCGCTGCCAGCGAACGAAGTCAGCCAGGCTGCGGCCGGCCGTCGCGGCGGGGTTCGGGTTGCGGAAGACCTCGCCATTGAAATGGTCGGTGGGCGGGCCGCGGTGACCCGGGCCCCCGGTCAGCGAACGCTGCGTCGCGTAGGCCCCGGTCGCGAGTCCCAGCAGCTTTGAAAACGGCTCTTGCACGCCCGGTACGGCCCGCCGCGGGATCAGCGCGCCGCCCCGGCGCCGGGCCCGCCGCTCGCCGCGCCCAGTGCCTGCAGCACGGGCTCGAGCTGCGGAGCGACGGCTTCGACGCATTCGCGGCCGAGATTTATGGCTTCCTCGGCCCGGTGAAAGTCCATCAGCTGGAAGTCGGCCAGGTCCGGTCGGAGCACGAGGTCGGGCGGGTCCGAGGCGAGGCGGTTGCGCGTGATCCGGTCCTGCATGATGTTGACCGAGCTGCTCATGGCCTCGAACAGTCCCGGTTCGTTGCGCCGCGAGCGGAACGACTCGACCAGGCCGTCCACGAGCCCGTACCAGCGCTTGAGGATGACCGCAATCTCGGCGCTGGTTTCTGGCTCCTTGTCAGGCGAGTCACCGTGCGCGTCCGGCGCTTTGCGCGTGGAATTGCCGTGGACGCGACGTGCGAGGCGGGTCACCGAGCGGCTCAGGTCTATCGCGATGACCACGTCGGCGCCCATCGCGCGACACAGCGAGACGGGCACCGGGTTGACGACGCCGCCGTCGATCAGCCAGCGGCCCTGGAAGTACGTGGGCGCGAACAGGCCGGGCAGACCGCTCGAGGCCCGTATGGCGCTCATGATCGGACCACTGCGGATCCAGATTTCCTCGCCGGTGTAGAGGTCGGCCGCAACGGCGGCAAAGCCCACCGGCAGGCTCTCGATGTCGGGGTCGCCGATCTGCAGGCTGATCGCTTCCATCAGCCGGTTGCCGTTCATCATGCCGCCGCCGCGGAACGTGGCGTCCACCAGGCGCCAGACCTCCCGTTGCGTCAGGCCGCGCACCCAGCGCCCCAGCGCGTCGAGCCGCCCGGCCGCGCAGGCGCCGCCGACCAGGGCACCGACCGACGCGCCGGCCAGCACCGCCGGGGTGAAACCGCGGGCGAGCAGTGCCTCGAGTGCGCCGATGTGCGCCCAGCCCCGGGCCGATCCGCTGCCGAGCGCGATGCCCAGGCGGGGCGGACTCATGGTTTCAGCGCGCGATACAGGTAGGGCAGGCTCACGTCCATCCGGTAGTCGATGTCGGAGTGGTTGTCGTCGAATTCCTCGTAGCGGTGAGGTACTCCCGCCGCGGCCAGCCGTCGTGCGAGCAGTCGCGTTCCGTAGTGGATGTGGTACTGGTCCCGCCAGCCGCAGTCGATGTAGACGCCCTTCAGGGACTTGAGGTTCCCGGCATATCGCCCGACCAGATTCACCGGGTCGTGCCGCAGCCAGCGTTTCCAGCGCGCCTCGATCAGTTCCCCCGTGTCCAGGTGAAACGGCAGGCGGAATCCCAGCTGGACCCCTGGGTCTGGGTCGTAGGTCGCCGCCATGCAGACGTTCATCAGCGCATGGCCCTCGGCCGGGGAGATCTTCCTCTTTTTCCAGACTGCGCGCAGGAAGCGGCGAACTCGACCGTCGTCCTCGCCCTGCACGAGCCGACGCTCAGCCGTCGCGCCGACCGAGCGCGGCCCCGAGCCTTCCTTCAGCGGGGGCTGCCGGTAGCGCGCCAGCTCGTTCAGCGTGTTGGGCCAGTCGCAGCGATAGACGAAGTCGAAGTAGGCGTCCCCGGAGTGGTTCGCGACCGCCCCCCAGTGCTTCGCGTACTTCATGCCGTGGATCATTGCGCCGTAGCCGCCCGAGGACTTGCCGAAGCAGCCGCGGTGCTCGCGGGAGGCCAGCGTCCGGAACTCGCGGTCGACGAAAGGCACGATTTCGCGCAGCAGGTAGTCCGCATAATTGCCGATCGCGCTCGAGTTGACGTACTGGTTGCCGCCCAGCGAGGTGAAGCAGTCCGGGAACACGATGATCGTCGGTCCCATCCGTGCCTCCCGTACGAGCCGCGCGGCCTGCTCGGCCACGTTCTCGTTGAAGGGCTTCCAGTTCAGGTGCGAGAGGCCCGAGCCGGTGAACCCGACCAGGTCGTACAGCACGGGGTAGCGGCGACCGGGACCCGAGGCGCGACGGTCGTAGTCGGCCGGCAGCCAGACCGCCAGCCTGCGGACCGATGGGTCCCGCAGCGGGTTGTCGGCGAGAATTTTCGAGTGGTGCTCCAGCACCACGACGGTGCCGGCCTCGCGCAGGGGACGCTTGCGGGCCATGAACGGCTCCTGTTGCTCAGGTCAGGCCCGGGAAGATCGCCCGGTACCGGGCTGAGGTCAATGCGGCCTCAGCCGCGGTCCCGGATGTCTATGAAGGTCAGGAATTCGCTGCGGGTGCGCGCATCCGTGCGGAACGAGCCGAGCATCTTGCTGGTGATCATCGACACCTGCCGCTTGTGCACGCCGCGCGTGGTCATGCATTCGTGCGCGGCCTCGATCACGACGCCCACGCCCCTGGGCTTGAGGACCTCGTTGATCGCGCGCGCGATCTCGGCCGTCATCTTCTCCTGGACCTGGAAGCGCCTCGCGAAGACATCGACGACGCGGGCGAGCTTGCTGATGCCGACGACCTTGTTCGTGGGCAGGTAGCCGACGTGCGCACGGCCGATGATCGGCGCCATGTGGTGCTCGCAGTGGGACTCGAACTCGATGTCGCGCAGCACCACCATTTCGTCGTAGCCGGCCGTCTCCTCGAAGGTGCGGCTCAGGTAATCGCGCGGGTCCACGTCGTAGCCCGAGAACCACTCCCGGTAGGCCTCGGCGACCCGTCGTGGCGTGTCCCTGAGGCCTTCCCGCGTAGGGTCGTCCCCGGCCCAGCCCAGCAGCGTGCGAACGGCCTGCTCGGCCTCGGCCTGCGTGACGGTTTTTCGCTTCTTCGCCATGGCATATCCTCGTGACGGGCGGTCCTCCGCCCGGACATCGTAACCGCACGCAGCGCCACCGCAACACTACTCATGCGCCCGATCTTCCAGGCTGATCTGGTCAACCCGGCCTTCGGCGATCCTGGGCTGTTGCTGGATCTGAAGTTCGAGCGACGTGCGCTGCTCTTCGATCTGGGGGACCTCGCGCCGCTGCCCACGCGGAAGATCCTGCGCATATCCGACGTATTCGTCTCCCACGCGCACATGGATCACTGGAGCGGCTTCGATCGGCTGCTGCGGGTTCGCCTGGGCCGGGACCCGGGCCTGAGGCTGCACGGGCCGCCCGGCTTCATCGAGCAGGTGGGCCACCGGCTGGCCTCTTACACCTGGAACCTCGTCGAGAGCTATCCGGTCGAGTTCTGCATCGATGTGCGGGAGATCCGCGAGGACGGCACGGCCGGGAGAGCGAGGTTCTGCAGTCGCGCGCGGTTCCGCAGGGAGGACTGCGATGGCGTCGAGATTGCCGGCGGGCTGCTGCTCGAGGAGCCGCAGTTCCGGGTCCTTGCGGCCTTCTTCGACCACGGCATTCCCTGCCTGGGCTTTCGCTTCGAGGAAGGCGTGCACATCAACGTCTGGAAGAACAAGCTCGAGGAGCTCGGCCTGCCCACCGGCCCGTGGCTGAGCAAGGTGCGCAGCCTGGTCCGTGAGGGAGCGCCGATGGACACGCCGGTGGCCGTGCGCTGGCGCGATCGCGACGGCGGTCGTGAGCGGAGCTTCTCGCTGGGCGAGCTCTGCAGCAGCATCCTGAGCCTGTCGCCCGGGCAGGCGGTCTGCTACCTGACGGACCTCGCCGGAACGGCTGGGAATGCCGGGCGCGTCATCGACTTTGCGAAGGACGCCGACCTGCTGTTCATCGAGGCGGTATTCCTGCACGAGGACCTCGGGCACGCCGAGCGCAAGAACCACCTGACCGCACGCCAGGCCGGCGAGCTCGCGCGTCTGGCCGGCGCGCGGCTGGCCGTACCGTTCCATTTCTCGCCGCGTTACATCGGCCGCGAGCAGGATCTCAGGCAGGAGTTCGAGGCGGCGTTCCGCGGAAACGACGCGGAATCAGCGCGGTCGTCCGGCGCGCCGCCAGTGCACGAGTAGCGCATAGCCCGCCACCATGCCCCCGAGGTGGGCGAAGTGCGCGACGCCCTGGCCGGAGCCGGTGACGCCGAGGTACAGCTCGAGCAGGCCGTACAGCGTCACGAACAGCCAGGCGGGCATCGGGATCGGCGGGAACAGCAGCATGATCTTGCGGTGTGGGTAGGCCAGCCCGAATGCGAGCAGCAGTCCGAATACGCCGCCCGAGGCGCCGACGGTCGGGCGCGGCGGCCCGCCCATGGTCCCGGTCACGACCGTCTGCGCGATCGCAGCGCCGACGACGCAGACGAGGTAATAGACGAGGTAGCGCCGCGAGCCGAGCAGGCGCTCGACCTCGCCGCCGAACATGTACAGCGCCAGCATGTTGAAGAACAGGTGAGCGAGACTGCCGTGCAGGAACCCGTAGCTGAGCAGCTGCCAGATCTGGAAGCTCGGCGCGTTCGGGAACTGGGGCGAGTGCGGCGGCCACAGGGCGAACGGCCCGATAAGCAGAAAGCCCGTGAGCTGCTGCAGGACGAAGATCACCACGTTCGCGATCAGCAGGGCGCGGGTGACCGGTGGCAGGTTCATCGGCATCCCGACATGCTAGCGGAAAGGGATCGTGGAGGCGCGAGCCGCATGCTAGTTTTGCCGGCGTGATTGCTCAGCGAAACACCAGCACGGCCGGCCCGGGACGGCGCGTCTGCGCGGCGGGCGTGCTGGCCCTGGCGCTCTGCGCGACACCGGGCGCCGAAGCGGCGCGGCGGCTCGGCTCGCTCAGCTTCGAGCCGTGCACGCTCACTGCGGTGGGGCTGCCGACGACCGTCGCGGCCCAGTGTGCTTCGCTCGACGTTCCCGAGGATCGCGCGAACCCCGAGGGTCGCCGGATCAGCCTTGCGCTCGCCTGGGTGCCCGGCAGGGCCCGGCAGACCCGGCCCGATCCCGTCTTCATGCTGGCCGGGGGGCCGGGACAGGCGGCCCGCGAGGCATTTCCAGCCGTCCAGGGCGCGTTCCGGGAGGTGCTGCGCGAGCGCGACGTGATCCTGGTGGACCAGCGTGGCACGGGCGGCTCGAATCCGCTCGCCTGTCGCGACGACCGGGGCGCCAGCACGATCACCGAGGACGTCGCCGGGCAGGATCTCGACGCGGCGCGCCGCTTTGCGAGCGAGTGTCTCGCCGAGCTCGACGCGGACCCCCGCCACTACACGACGACCGAGGCCGCACGCGACCTCGACGACGTGCGGCGGGCGATCGGTGCCGGGCAGGTCAACCTGGTCGGCATTTCCTACGGCACCCGGGTGGCACAGGAATACCTGCGACGATTTCCTGCCGAGACCCGCACGCTCGTGCTCGATGGCGTGGTGCCGCCATCGCTCGCACTCGGCAGCGAACACGCGCGTAATCTCGATGCGGCGCTCAAGCTGCAGTTCCGTCGCTGCGAGGCCGAGCCCGGCTGCGCCCGGCGCTTCGGCTCGCCCTGGGCCTCGCTGCAGCGACTGCTCGAGGAGCTGAGGGCCAGCCCCAGGTCCGTCACGTTCAACGATCCGCTCAGCTTCGAGGTCCGTGACGGCGAACTCACGCCCGGCGTCGTCGCCGGTGTCGTGCGGCTCTATTCCTACTCTCCGCAGCTCGCGGCACTGTTGCCGATGGCGCTCGCCGAAGCGCTGGCCGGGCGGCCGCAGGCCCTGATGGCGCAGGCCCGGATGATCGAGGACCTCGTCGGCGAGCAGATCATGCACGGCATGCAGCTCTCGGTCAGCTGCAGCGAGGACGCGGACCTGCTCGAGCCGGATCCGCAGGACCAGGCGACGCTGCTCGGCAACTACTTCGTCGAGTTCGTAAAGGCGCAGTGCGAGGTCTGGCCTCGTGGCGCGGTGCCCCGGGACTTTCACGAGCCCGTCGCGAGCGACCACCCGGTCCTGCTGCTGTCGGGCGAGTTCGACCCGGTGACTCCGCCGAGGTACGGCGAGGAGGTGCTGAGCAGCTTTCCGCGGGGTCGCCACCTCGTGCTGCGAGGCGCCGGACACAACGTGATCGGCCAAGGCTGCGCGCCGAAGCTGCTCGCGCGTTTCATCGAGCGCGCAGACGCGGGCGGCCTCGACGCGGGTTGCCTCGAACAGCTGATCTACACGCCGCCGTTCGTCGGCGCCTACGGCTGGGAACCATGATAGAGGTCCACGAGCTGCGCAAGAGCTACCGCAGCCGCAGGGGCGAGGTACGCGCGGTCGACGGCGTCAGCTTCGTTGCACCCGACGGCGTCATCACAGGGCTGCTCGGTCCGAACGGGGCCGGCAAGACGACGACGCTGCGCATGCTGTATACGCTGGTCCGGCCGGACAGCGGCACCGTCAGCGTGGACGGCATCGAGGTCGCGCGCGACCCGGGCCGCGTACGCTCGCAGATCGGCGTGCTGCCCGACGCGCGCGGCCTCTACAAGCGACTCACCGCGCGCGAGAACATCGCCTATTTCGGCCGCCTGCAGGGCCTCGAGTCCGACTTCATCGAGTCCCAGACCGCCCGGCTGGTCGAGGCGCTCGAGATGCAGGACTTCATCGATCGCCGCGCCGAAGGCTTCTCGCAGGGCCAGCGAACCAAGACGGCGATCGCGCGCGCGCTGGTTCACGATCCACCGAACGTGCTGCTGGACGAGCCGACCAACGGACTGGACGTGATGACCACGCGCGCGATGCGCGGTTTCCTTCGGCAATTGCGCGAGCAGGGGCGCTGCGTGCTGTTCTCGAGCCACGTGATGCAGGAAGTGGCGGCGCTCTGCGACCGGATCGTCGTGATCGCCCAGGGGCGCGTGGTGGCCGACGGCACGCCCGACCAGCTCCGCGCGCAGACGGGCATGGAGAGCCTCGAGGACGCCTTCGTGCGGGTCATCGGCACCGAGGAGGGGCTGCTCGCGTGAGCGCGCTCGGGACAGTTTTTGCGAAGGAGCTGCGCGACGCGTTCCGCGACCTGCGGATGGTGGTCGTCGCGTTCGTGATCATGCCGCTCGCGGTTCCCTCGCTGCTGGCCGGCATGAGCGCGATCGGCGCGCGCAAGCAGGCCGAGAAGTTCGAGTCCCTGCTCGAGCTGCCCGTGTCGGGCGCCGAGCACGCGCCCAACCTCGTCGCATGGCTCGGCAGCCACAACCTGCGCATCGTCGAGCCGCCCGCGGACCCGGATGCCGCGGTGCGTAACCAGGAGCACGAGATCATCGTGAACATCTCCGCCGACTACGGCGCGGACTGGCGCGCGGGACGGCCGGCGCGGGTCGAGCTGGTCTTCGACAGTTCCCGGCCGCTGCAGTCCGGCGCGACTGTTGCGCGGGTCCGGTCGCTGCTCGAGGGCTACGACCGCGAGGTCGGCATGCTCCGCCTCGTCGCGCGCGGGATCCATCCGGCCGTCGCACGGCCGCTGGAACTCGGCAGCCGCGACGTCGCCACCCCGGAGTCCCGCTTCGACTTCTCGCAGCAGCTGCTGCCCTACCTGCTGCTGCTGCTCGGCTTCGTGGGCGGCATGCAGCTCGCGATCGACGCCACGGCCGGCGAGCGGGAGCGGCAGTCGCTCGAGCCGCTGCTGACGACGCCCGCGCGGCGCAGCGCGATCATCAGCGGCAAGATACTCGCGACCGCAGCGTTCACGATGCTGTCGCTGCTCGTGACGCTGCTCGCGTTCAGGGTCGTGTTCGCCCTGATGCCAATCGAGCGGCTGGACATCTCGATGGAGGTGGCGCCCGCCGCGCTCATGAAGCTGTTCGTCGTCGTGCTGCCGGTGGCGCTGCTGGGCGCAGCCGTGCTCACCGCGCTGGCCGCGTTCGCGCGCAGTCACCGGGAAGCGCAGGGTTACCTGCCGCTGCTCGTTTTCCTGCCGATGATCCCGACGTTGTTCCTGATGGTCTCGCCGGTGAAAACCCAGCCATGGATGCTGGCCGTGCCCTTTCTCGGCCAGAACCAGCTGATCCTGCGGATCCTGCGCGGCGAGCCGATCGCTCCCGTCGAGTGGATGATCAACCTGGGCGCGAGCCTCGCGCTGGTGGCGCTGGTCTGGGCCGTCGCCGCCCGCCTCTATCACCGCGAGCAGCTCGCCGTCTCGAGCTGAGACGCGTCAGCGGGCGGTGTCGAGCACCAGCTTGCCGATCGTATCGCCCCGCTGCATCAGCCGCAGCGCGTCTGCGGCCGCGGAGAAGGGCAGCGCGAGCAGCGGGTCGGGCGGCCTGCGGAAGAAGGGCTCCATGGCGCGAAGCACCCCGGGCAGCCTGTCGGCCTGCTCCCAGAGCCAGATCAGGTTGAAGGCCATCAGGCTGCGGTTCGTCGAGATCATCGCCAGAGGATCGAGCCTGGGCCGGCGCAGCCAGCGCCACCCCAGCCGGGCATAGGCCGGGCGCGCGCCGCGGCTCATGAAGTCGGCCGCACCATAGAGCACGTAGCGCCCCTCGGGCCTCAGGCGCTCGAAGCACGGCCGGAACCCGGGCCCGAGCACGGCGTCGAGCACACAGTCGAAGCCATCGCATCCCGCCGACTGCAGGGCGCGATCGAGTCGCCCGCCGAAGCCTCGCCCATCCCTCAGCACGATCGCCGCGGCGTCGAGGCCGCGTTCGAGCGACAGGAAGCGGCGCTTGTGTTCGCTTCCCACCACGGCCACGGGGCGCGCTCCCAGCGCGGCGGTCAGCTCGAGTGCGCGCAGGCCCACGCCGCCCGCCGCCGATTGGACGAGCACGGTGTCTCCTGCCGATACCGCGCCGAGTTCCACGAGCCCGTACCAGGCCGTCAGTGCCTGGACGGGGTGGGCTGCCGCCTGCAGCGTCGTCCAGCCTTCCGGGACCGCGAGCAGGTGGTCCAGGCTCGCGTTCAAGGCCGTGGCATATGCGCCGAAGCGGGTCAGCGCGACGACGCGATCACCGACGCGCCAGCGCTGTCCCGCGCTCCCCGGTCCGAGCGCCTCGATCACTCCGGCGCACTCGAGGCCGGGCACGAACGATCCCTCCGGCGTCGCGGAATACAGCCCGAGGCAGGCGAAGATATCCGCGAAATTCACTCCGATGGCTTCGACCCGCAGACGTGCCTCGCCGGGCCCGGGCGGCGCGATCGGTTCCTCGACGCGCTGCAGACGGCGCAGCGAGCCGGCACGGCCGGTCCGCCAGGCGTGGCGCAGGGATGTCATCGCCCCAGCATATCCCAGCGCAGCGCGCCGGCGACCTCTGCCGCGGCCAGCGCAGCGCGGACCGGGTAGACTACGATTTCCTCCCTGTCCTGCTTCCTCGTCCAGGCTGCGCGTCCATGCTGACCAACGTGATCCTGTTCATTGCCGGTCTCCTCGCCCTGCTGGCAGGCGCGGAGAGCCTGGTGCGCGGCGCGTCGCGGATCGCGCTGTCGTTCGGCGTCACGCCACTGGTGGTCGGGCTCACGATCGTCGCGCTGGGCACCAGCTCGCCGGAGCTCGCGGTCTCGGTCGGCGCGGTCCTCGCCGGCAACAGCGACCTCGCGATCGGCAACGTCATCGGCAGCAACATCTTCAACGTGCTGGTGATCCTGGGGCTCAGCTCGCTGGCGGCTCCGCTCGTCATCCACGCTCAGATCGTGCGGCAGGAAGTGCCGATCATGATCGGCGCCTCGCTGCTGCTGGCCGTCGTGATACTGGATGCCCGCCTGGGCCGGCTGGACGGGGCGCTGCTGCTGGTGCTGCTGGCAGGCTACATCGTGTTCCTGGTGCGCCAGGCGCGGGCGGCGAGCCGTCAGACGCTGCACGAATACGAGGAGGCCATGCCGCGTCGGGACGCCTGGGACCGCCACTGGGCGGTGCAGCTGCTGCTGATCGCAGCAGGTCTCGGGCTGCTGGTGCTCGGTTCGGACTGGCTGGTCAAGAGCTCGGTGGCGTTCGCGCGTGCGCTGGGCGTCAGCGACCTGATCATCGGCCTCACGATCATCGCGGCCGGGACGTCGCTGCCCGAGGTCGCGACCTCGGTGCTGGCCGCGCTGCGCGGCGAGCGCGACATCGCGGTCGGCAATGCGATCGGCAGCAGCACGTTCAACATCCTCGGCTGCCTGGGCGCATCGGGCCTGGTGAGCTCGAGCGGGCTCACGATTGCGCCGGCGGTCATGAACTTCGATCTCTGGGTGATGGTCGCCGTGTCGGTCGCCTGCCTGCCGGTCTTCATGGCCGGGCGGCAGATCGGCCGGCTGACTGGCATCGCCTTCATCGCCTACTACGCGGCCTATGTCACCTACCTGATCCTGGATGCGCAGGGTCACGATGCGCTGCCGGAGTTCTCCAGCATCATGATCGGCTTCGTGCTGCCGATCACGGTGGTGACTCTGGTCGCGGTCGTGGTGCGAAACCAGCAGAAGAAGCTGACCCGCGACCCGTCCTGAGCGTGCGGCTCGCTCGCCGGGCCGGACCGGCTACATCCCGCGCCGGGCAAGCCGCAAGGCACCCTCGGAGAACACGGACTGCCGCGAGCCGGCCGCGGATGGAGAATTCGCGGGCCCGGATCGTAGTGGCTGATGATCGAGTGAGAAGAGGACAGGCATGCGTATCGGTATCGTCGGAGCGGGGCTGAGCGGACTGGCGACGGCGTTCTATGCCAGTCGCGCGCGGCCGGACGTGGAATTCGTCGTGTTTGAGTCCGAGCCATCGGCGGGTGGTGCGCTGCAGACGCACGAGATCGATGGCTTTCGCTTCGAGGGCGGGGGCAACGGCTTCCTGACCAACAAGCCCGACTGTCTGCAGCTCGCCCGCGACTGCGGGGCGGAATCCCTGCTGCTGCCGAGCTCGGATCTCGCCCGCAAGCGCTACATCTTCACGGACCGGCTGCACCGGATGCCGGAGTCTCCCCAGCTGTTCGCGAAGTCGAAGCTGATGACGCTGCCGCAGAAGCTGCGCATGCTGGCGGAGTTCTTCGTGCCGGCGAGGAAGGACGGCGGCGACGAGACGCTCCGGGAGTTCGGCGACCGGCGCCTCGGTCCGGCGTTCACCAACGTCTTTCTCGATGCAATGTCAGCCGGGATCTACGGATCGACGCCGGAGAAGATCTCGGTCAAGGCGGCGTTTCCGCTCGTCGTCGCGCTGGAGAAGGACTACGGCGGGCTGTTCCGCGGCATGATCGCGAAGCGCAAGAAGGAGGCGGGTCCAGGCGGCGTCCTGACCAGCACCAAGCTCGGGATCAGCACGTTGATCGATCAGCTGCGCGCGTCGTTCGATGCCGAGTGGCACATCGGCGAGCCGGTCACGGCCGTGGAGAGGCAGGGCCAGGAGTTCCGGATCGAGACCGCGCGTGGTGGCGTCGAAGTCGATCGCGTCGTGATGAGTTCGCCGTCCTTCGCAGCCGCGGAACAATTGCGCGGGCTGGACCCTGAACTCGCGCGGATGCTCTCCGGCATCGAGTACTCGCCGATCGCGGTGGTCGGGTTCGGCTATCGCTCGCTCGAGGAACCGCTCGACGGCTTCGGTCTGCTCACGACGACGTCCTCGCGCCAGCCGATCCTCGGCGTGCTGTGGGACAGCAGCATCTTCCCCGACCGGGCGCCGCCTGGAGCGAAGAGCCTGCGCGTGATGATCGGCGGACAACGCAGCCCCGAGCTGGCGCTGCAGGACGAGTCCGGCCTGATCCGGACGGCCCGTGAGGGGGTCCGCTCGACGATGGGACTCGATCGCGATCCGGACGTGACGTTCGTGAAGCGCTGGGAACGCGGCATCCCGAGTTACGCGCCCGGCCACATCGCCAGCGTGGACGAGATCTTCGCGCGCCTCGAGCGGACGCCTGGACTCTACCTGAACTGCAATGCCTACCGCGGCGTCGCGATGAACGACTGTGCGCGGAACAGCCGGGAGCTCGCCCCGAGGGTCGTGGCCTGATCCTCGGCGCTACCAGGCGATGCCGTAGTCCTCGCCGTGATTGCTCGATCCGCCCCACATCGTGCCATGCTCGTGATCGAGCAGGATCGCGTTGATCGGGCCGGAGGTCCTCGACTCGAACTCCATCCTGTAGCCGCGAGCCGCGAGCTCCTTTCGAACCCAGACCGGAACCGCGTCGTTCAGCACGATCCGACCGGGCTGCGACTCGTGCTTGTCGAATGAACTGCGCATCTGGTAGCTGTTGAAGTTCGCGGCTTCGGCGGCCTCCTGCGGGGTCATGCCGAACTCGACGATGTTCAGCAGGAACTGCAGCAGGTTCTGGTCCTGCGTGTCGCCGCCCTGTACCGCGAAGGCGAGCCAGGGCTTGCCGTCCTTCATCGCGATGCTCGGCGTCAGCGTCACCCGGGGGCGCTTGCCCGGCTCGAGCAGGTTGAACGGGTTCTGCTTCTCGTCCAGCACGAACGACTGCAGGCGCTGGCTCAGGCCGATGCCGGTGCGTCCGGCGATCGCGGCCGGGACCCAGCCGCCGCTGGGTGTGACGGCGACGAGCCAGCCTTCGGCATCTGCTGCGACGACGCTCGTGGTGCCGCTGCGGAAGCTCTGCTCGAACTGCTCCAGCTCGCGAGCCGACAGCGCGGTCGACCTCTCTGCTGCGCCGGCTGCGCGCTGCTCGAGCAAGTCGCGATAGGGATTGCGCTGGCCCTGGAACGGGTAGGGGTCGCCCGGTCCGGCCCGCTCGTCGTTGCGGTCGGGCCTGATCAGGGCCGCGCGCTGCTTCGCGTATTCCTTGGAGAGCAGTCCGCGCCGCGGTTCCTCTGGCGGGAAATAGGGATCGCCGTAGTAGAAATCGCGGTCAGCGAAAGCCAGGTTCATGGCCTGGTACAGCGTGTGAATGTAGGCCGCGCTGTTGTAGCCCATCGAGCCCAGGTCGAAGTTCTCGAGGATGTTCAGCGACTGCAGCAACACCGGCCCCTGCGTCCAGGTGTCGAGCTTGAATACCTCGACGCCGCGGTAGCTCGTGCTGAGCGGCTCCTCGAGCAGCGGCTTCCAGCGTGCAAGGTCCTCCATCGTGATCAGGCCGCCCTGCTCCGCGACCCCGCGGACGAACTCCGTTGCGATGTCGCCCCGGTAGAAGCGGTCGTAGGCGGCCTGGATCGCCTCCTCGCGGGACCGCCCGGCTGCGAGCGCCTGCCGCTCCGCCTCGACCAGTTTGCGCAGCGTCGCGGCGAGGTCGCTCTGGCGGAAGATCTCGCCTGCATTCGGCGCCTCGCGAGGCTGCCCCAGGTGCGGCAGCATCACCTGCCTGGAATACGGCCACTCCTTGAGCTTGTCCTTCCAGCGCTCGATCCTGTCCGCCGTATCGGCCTCGATCGGGTATCCGTCGGCGAGCTCGATGGCCGGTCCGAGCACTTCCGCGAGCGACAGGCGGCCGTACTCGGACAGCATCAGCATCAGTCCGCCCGGCGTGCCTGGCGTCACGGCGGCGAGCGGGCCATAGGCCGGCGGATAGTCCAGTTCCTGCTTGCGGAAGAACTCTGGCGTCGCGCCGGTCGGGGCAATCCCGAGGCCGTTGACGCCGATGACCTTGCGCGACCTGGGATCGTAGATCAGCGTCTGGGTCTCGCCGCCCCAGCTCAGTACGTCCCACATCGTCGACGTCGCCGCGATCATCGCGCAGGCCGCATCCACTGCGTTGCCGCCGCGCTGGAACATCATTGCGCCCGCGGTGGCGGCGAGCGGCTTGCCGGTGATCGCCATCCACTTGCTGCCATGCAGCGGCGGCTTCTGTGTCTTCGCGACGGACTGGGGCACGGCTGGCGTGACCGTCTGCCCGTGTGTGGAACTGGTAGTCATCGTGAGTATTCCGGCCAGCAGGGCCGTGATCAGTGGGTGTCTTGGCATGTGTCTGTTTCGATCGATGGCCTCAACCTGGCGAGCATCCAGCGCTCCACGAGCCGCCGCAGCTGCAGTATGCTGCCCGCCCGTCACTGAATCCACCTGGACGAGCCATGAAGCTGTATTCCATCGCGCTGGCCGCAGCGGCGTTCGCAACGCTGCCTGCCGCCGCTGACGTCGATCTGCAGCAGATCGAGCGCAAGGCGAACGAGGTCTCCCCGAAGGTGCTCGCCTGGCGGCGGGATTTTCATCAGCACCCGGAACTCAGCAATCGAGAGTTCAGGACGGCAGGCAAGGTCGCCGCTCACCTCGAGTCGCTGGGCATGGAGGTGACGACCGGGGTCGCCCATACCGGCGTGGTCGGCGTGCTGCGCGGGGGCCGCGCCGGGCCCGTGATCGCGCTGCGGGCGGACATGGATGCGCTGCCGGTGACCGAGCAGTCGGAGCTGCCGTTCAAGTCGACCGCGACGGCGGAATATCGTGGCGAGAAGGTCGGCGTGATGCACGCCTGCGGCCACGACGGCCACGTGGCGATCCTGATGGGCGTCGCGGAAGCGTTGGCCGGTATCAGGGAGGACCTGCCGGGAACGGTGCTGTTCGTTTTCCAGCCTGCCGAGGAGGGGGCGCCTGACGGCGAGCGTGGCGGTGCCTCGCTGATGCTCGAGGAGGGGATCTTCGAGCAGGTCCGGCCCGAGGCGGTATTCGGGCTGCACCTGTGGGCGCAGCTGAACGCGGGCCAGGTCGGTTATCGCTCGGGGCCGATGATGGCGGCCTCGGACCGCTACCGTATTCTCGTCAAGGGGCGCCAGACGCACGGTTCGCGACCCTGGGGCGGGGTGGACCCGATCGTGACCGCGTCGCAGATCGTGCTCGGCATGCAGACCATCGTCAGCCGGCAGCTCGACATCACGCGTTATCCCGCCGTGCTGTCGGTCGGCGCGATAAAGGGCGGCATCCGCAACAACATCATCCCCGACGAAGTGGAGATGATCGGTACCTTCCGGACCTACACGCCGGAAGCCCGGCAGATGATCATCGATTCCATCGGCCGCACGGCACGGGACATCGCCGCCTCGGCCGGCGCCACGGCAGAAGTCGAAATTGCCACCGACAACAATCCGGTGGTGGTGAACGACGAGCGGCTGACCGCGAGAATGGTGCCGCTGCTGAAAAGCGTGATCGGGGACGCCGAGGTCGTCTCGATACCCTATGTCACCGGCGCCGAGGACTTCGCGTACTACGCGCAGCGCGTTCCCGGGATTCTTTTTCTTCGTCGGCGTGACGCCGCCGGGGCAGGACGCCGCCAGCGCCCCGAGCAACCATTCGCCGCACTTCTTCATCGACGAACAGTCGCTGGACGTGGGCGTTCGCTCGCTGCTCGCGGTGGCACTGGACTACCTGAACGGCGCAGGCGGGCTAAGATAAGGCGGGCACCAGCATCCTCCATGGGAGTTCCGGATGGCCACGTTGAAGGTCAATGGCAGCAGAGTCGAAGTCGCGGGTCCGCCGGACATGCCCCTGCTCTGGGCGCTGCGCGACGAACTCGGACTAGTGGGCACCAAGTTCGGCTGCGGGATCGCCACCTGTGGCGCATGCACCGTGCACGTGGATGGCAAGGCCACCCGGGCCTGCGTGACCCCGATCTCGGCCGTCGAGGGCAAGGAAGTCACGACGATCGAGGCGATGGCCGAGACGCGCCTCGGGCAGGCCGTGCAGGCCGCCTGGATCCGCAACGAGGTGCCCCAGTGCGGCTATTGCCAGAGCGGCCAGGTCATGGCGGCCGTGGCCATGCTGGCGCGGAACGGCACCCCGACCGACGAGGACATCGACCGCGCGATGCGGCGGAACCTCTGTCGATGTGGCACTTACAACCAGATCCGCGCGGCGATCAAGGACGCGGCCGCCGCGCTCAAGGGCTGAGGAGCGGATCATGAGCAGCGGGATCTCGACCACGCGACGCGACTTCCTGAAGGGATCGGCCGGGGCGTTGATGATCGGTTTCAGCCTGCCGCTCGGACCACGCGTGCTGGCTGCCACCGCCGATCGGTTCGCGCCCAATGCATACCTGCGCATCACGCCGGACGGGCAGGTCACGGTCCTCTGTGGCCTGTCGGAGATGGGCCAGGGCGTGCACACCGGGATCGCGATGCTGATCGCCGAGGAACTCGACGCGGACTGGACCGCCGTTCGACTCGAGCAGGCCCCGGTGGACCCGGCCTACGTCAATCCGCTGCTCGGGATGCAGGGCACCGGCGGTTCGACCGCGATTCGCGGCCACTGGGAGCCGATGCGCAGGGCCGGCGCCGCGGCTCGCGAGATGCTCGTTTCCGCCGCGGCAGCGAACTGGGGCGTGGATGCGGCGCAGTGCCGCACCGAAGGCGGGCGTGTGCTGCACCCGGACGGCCGCTCGATCGCATATGGCGAGCTCGTCACGAGCGCCGCGGAACTTCCGCTGCCACAGCAACCGCGCCTGAAGGATCCACGGGAGTTCCGGATCCTGGGCCGCGAGCTCCCGCGTCTCGATACGCCTTCGAAGGTGGACGGTCGGGCCGGCTTCGGGCTCGACGTCAAGCTGCCCGGCCTGCTGACCGCGGTGATGGCCCACGCCCCGGTGCCGGGCGCGAAGCCGCTCTCGGTGGACGACCGCAAGGCGAAGGCGATACCTGGCGTACGGCGGGTGATCACGATTCCGCAGGGCGTGGCGGTGCTCGCTGAGGGTTACTGGGCTGCGCTGCAGGGACGCGACGCGCTCGCGGTCGAATGGGACCTTGGCAAGCATGCTGACCTGTCCTCGGCCGCTGTCAGCAAGGCCCTGGGCGAAGCGGTGGCGAGGCCCGCGACCGCGGCGCGCAGCGATGGGGACATGGACATCCAGGTTGCGCGCAAGCTGGAGGCTGTCTACGAGGTGCCCTACCTCGCGCACGCCTGCATGGAGCCGATGAACTGCACGGCCTGGGTGCGCCCGGGCGAGGCCGAGCTCTGGTCGCCGACGCAGGCGCCGGGCCCGCACCGGGATATCGTGGCCAAGCTGGCCGGCGTATCGCCGGACAAGGTGAAGGTGCACACGACGTACCTCGGCGGGGGGTTTGGACGCCGGTTCGCGCCCGACTTCACGGTGGCCTGTGTGCTGCTCGCGAAGCAGGCCGGCGTTCCGGTCAAGCTGGTCTATACCCGGGAGGACGACACGCGGGCCTTCTATTACCGTCCCGCCGCGATGGCGCGCTTCGAGGCCGGGCTCGACGAGCAGGGCAGCGTCGTCAAGCTGCTCGCGCGCGTGGCCGCGCCGTCTTTGATGCTCGCGGCAGGTTTCGTAGAAACGCTACCCGGGGGGATCGACGAGCAGGCGGTGGAGGGCATCAAGGACTGCCCGTATGCAATCCCCAATCTGCGCGTCGAATACGCCAGGGCCGAGCCGGGCGTGCAGATCTGGTTCTGGCGTTCGGTCGGGCATTCACAGAACGCATTCTTCCTCGAGGGTTTCATCGACGAACTTGCGCATGCGGCCGGCCGGGATCCCGTGCAGTTCCGCCGGGAACTGCTCGCCGGCGAGCCGCGGCTGCAGCGCGTGCTGGACGTTGCGGCCAGCGAGGCCGGCTGGGATCGTCCGCTGCCCGCCGGGTAGCATCGCGGCGTGGCCGTCGCGAGCTCCTTCGGCAGCTACGTGGCGCAAGTCGCCGAGGTGTCGGTGGATTCGAGCGGCAGACCGCGGGTGCACCGGATCGTGGCCGCGGTGGACTGCGGGCGAACGGTGAACCCGGCCATGATCCGGCGCCAGATCGAGGGCGCGATCGCGTACGGCCTGAGCGCCGCGCTGCATCAGAAGATCAGTTTCAGCAACGGCCGCGTGGAGCAGGGGAATTTCGACGACTACCCGATGCTGCGCATCGACGAGATGCCTCGGGTCGACGTGCACATCGTGCCGAGCACGGAGAGCCCGGGCGGCATCGGCGAGCCGGGCTTGCCGCCGGCGACCCCGGCGGTCCTGAACGCGATTTTCGCCGCCACCGGCAAGCGCATCCGGCGCCTGCCCGTCGATCCGTCCGAACTCGCGGGCGGTTGACCGGTCCTGGCGCGGGCCGGGGTGGCTTCAGCTTGCCGGGCGGCCGCCGCGCCCGGCGCCGGCGAGGAAGCGGCCGGCGCCCGCCGTGGACTCGCCGCTCTGCAGCACTCCGAGACCGCGGTCGAACTCCCCTGACAGTGCCTGCGTCGTGTCGAGACTCCATTGCGCGAGCAGCGATTCGCGGTCCGCCCTCAGGCAGCGCTGCGGGAAGGCGGCGATCTCGGCCGCGAGCGACTCGGCCGCGGGCCGCGCATCGCCCGCTGCGACCACCCGGTTGGCGAGCCCGATGGAGAACGCTTCCCGCGCATCCACCGGCCGGCCGGTGAGCACGAGGTCCATGGCCCGGCTCTGGCCGATCAGGCGTGGCAGGCGGAGCGTGCCGCCATCGATCAGTGGAACGCCGAAGCGGCGGCAGAAGACGCCGAACACAGCCGTTTCCTCGGCCACGCGCAGGTCGCACCACAGCGCGAGCTCCAGGCCACCGGCCACCGCGTAGCCGGACACGGCCGCGATCACCGGCTTCTTGAGCTGCAGCCGCGTCGGGCCCATCGGGCCGAGGGCGTCATGCGGATCGCCGCTGGGCGGACGCAGCCTCCGGGGATCCCATCCGGCCCGGACCGCGGCAAGGTCCGCTCCGGCGCAGAAATTCCCTCCTTCGCCCCACAGCACAGTTGCGAGGACCTCCGGGTCGTCCTCCAGGCCCAGGAAGGCCTGGACCAGCGCCTGGGCCGTCGCGGGATCGACAGCGTTGCGCCGGCCGGGCCGCGAGAGGATCACCGTGGCCACGTGACCATTGCGCTCGACACGCACTGCATCGCTCATCTGCACTCCCTCTCAAACCCTGGCGCCGGTCGCTGCATCTTACTGTCAGTGCGAAGGCATGAACCCGGCGCTGGCCGCATCCGTGGCTGTGTAGGATGGGCTGCCGGCATGGCCGGGGAATGCTTCGAGGTGCCTGTTGCTCGATCGAGGTGGCGATAGTGAGTTCGAAAAGGCTCAGCGAAAGGCGCGGGACCTTGGCCGGGTCGAGGCCGCCGTGCAAGGCTCGACCGCGGCCTTCGAGGACCTGTACCGCGAGCATGTGGGGCGGGTCTACGGCCTGTGCCTGCGCATGACTGCGGACCATGCACTGGCCGAGGATCTCACCCAGGAGACCTTCGTGCAGGCCTGGCGGAACCTGTCACGGTTCGAGGCCCGCAGCAGCTTCAGCACCTGGCTGCACCGGATCGCGGTCAACGCCGTGCTGGGCCAGGCGCGTCGCCGCAGTGAACTGCTGGGCGACACCGGCACCATCGAGCAGCAGCTCAGTGACGTGCTGCAGGACGAAACGACCGGCGAGCCCGGATCGACCCGGGACCTCGAGACGGCGATCGCCGCCTTGCCGCCGGGAGCCCGCCACGTGCTGGTGCTGGCAGGCGTGTACGGATATTCGCACGAGGAGACTTCGGCGATGCTCGGAGTCGCGGTGGGAACCTGCAAGGCGCAGTTGCACCGTGCCCGGAAGCTGCTCCGCCAGCGCCTGGGTGGACAGGAGGAGTGACCATGGATCCTCGAACGAGCGAAGACGAGCGGCGCCTGGACCAGGACCTCGGCGGGCTGCCGCAGAGCATCGAGCCGGCACGGGATCTCTGGCCGGGTATCGCAGCGCGCCTGGAGCCCGCACCCGGGCGGCGCGTGAGGCGCTGGGCCTGGCAGGCTGCTGCGGCAGTGCTGCTGGTCGCCGCATCGTCGATCGTGACGCTGCAGCTGGTGAAGCCGCGCGGGCCCGTGGTGGCCGAAGCGCCCGCCAGCGTTGCGGGGCCAGCGGTCATGCCCGCCGCGTTCGGGCCGGGCCATGCACTGGACCCGGAATATCTCGTCGCGAAAGAGCAGCTCGCCGAGATGCTCGCACAGCGCATCGACGCGATGCCGGCCTCGGCCCGCAGCAAGCTCGAGGCGAACCTGGCGGAAATGCAGCGGGCCACTGCCGAGATCAACGCGGCGCTGGCGCTGCAGCCGGGCGACCCGCTGCTGGAGGAACTGCTGCTCAATGCCTACCAGGCGGAGCTTGGCGTGATGGCGAACGTCAACCAGCTGACCCGCCTGAACGGAACGATTAACCAGACAGAATCCACGAGGATCAGATTATGAGCCTGTTGTTGCGCATACCCGGCAATCTCGGCGGCCGGCCGGCACTTGCCGGGCTGCTGGGTTTGATGTTTCTCGCGTCGTCCGCCGCACTGGCGGGCACGCCGCTGAACGAGCGACGCCCGGCCGAGCCTGCGGGTCACGTGGAGGTCTCCAACACGGCGGGCAGCGTGAGCATCTCGGGCTGGGACCGGCGCGAGGTCGAGGTGACGGGCGAACTCGGCAAGGGCGCCGAGCGCCTCGAGTTCGAAACGTCGGGGAAGGTCACCCACGTGCGCGTGATCCTGCCGAAGAAATCCCGCAACGTGGAGAGCTCGGAACTCGTGATCCGCGTGCCGTCGGGCAGCAGCATCGCGGTCAATACGGTCAGCGCGGACGTGCAGGTGCGCGGCGTCCAGGGGTCGCAGCGGCTGCAGACGGTGAGTGCGAACATCGAGACCGAGTCGGCTGCCGAGGACGTCGAATGCAAGACAGTCAGCGGCGACGTCGAGATCCGGGGCAGCGGCGCGCCGGCGCTGCTGACGCTGACGACCGTCAGCGGCGACGCGACGGTCGACCGAGTCGCGGGCGAAGTCAATGCCAACACGGTCAGCGGGGATTTCCGGTTGCAGCTCGGCGCGGTCAGTCGCTCCCGGCTGCGCTCCACCAGCGGCGACATGAGCATGAGCGCTCAGCTGACCACGGACGCCAGGATCGACGTCGAGGCCATCAGCGGCGACATCCGCGTCGATTTCGACGGCCCGGTCAACGCCGAGTTCGACGTCTCGACCTTCAACGGGGACATCCGTAACTGCTTCGGGCCCAAGCCCGTGCGGACCAGTGAGTACGCCCCAGGACGGGAATTGCGCTTTCGCGAGGGCCAGGGCACCGGCCGCGTGAGGATCAAGACGCTGAACGGAGACGTGGACGTCTGCCGCCGCTGACGGAGCCGCGGGCCTCGCGCCGGCAGCAGATTCATGGAGAATAGGGCGTTACCGGGAACGTCAAGCCTCCAGCCGTTGTCAGAAACTCAACGGTGGCACGCGGCAGGCGGCGTGCCCGGGCGGGTCCACGAGTCGGGGTGTCCATGGCTTTTCTCGGGGAACTGAAGCGCCGGCGCGTCGGAAAGGTGGCAATCGCGTACGGGGCCATCGCCTGGGCCGTCACCGAGGCGTCCTCGGTCGTGTTCCCGGCCCTGCATCTTCCGGAGTGGACGATCACGTTCGTGGTCGTGTTCCTGCTGGTCGGCTTCCCGATCTCGATGGTGCTGGCCTGGATATTCGATGTCGGTCCGGAAGGTATCGAGCGCACGGAGCAGCTGCGCGATACGCCCGTCTCGGACCGGATCAAGCTGCGCGTGGCCTATGCGGCCGTCGTGCTGCTGTGCATGGGGCTGCTCGGCTATGTGCTCTACGAGCGGGGTCTGGGGCGTGCCCATGCCGTGCAGCTGCGCGACTCGATCGCGGTGCTGCCTTTCACGAACATGAGCGGCGACCCGGCGCGTGATTACTTCAGCGACGGCATGTCGGAGGAGCTGCTGAACCTGCTGGCCCGCGTGCCCGGGGCTGCAGGTCGCCTCCCGCACTTCGTCGTTCGCCTACAAGGGACGGAACCTCGACATCCGCGAGGTCGGCCGGGAACTCGGGGTGCAGACGGTGCTCGAGGGCAGCGTGCGCCAGGCGGGGGCGACCGTCCGGATCACGGCACAGCTGGTCGACACCGAGACGGGCTTCCACCTGTGGTCGGAAACCTACGACCGCCAGCTCGAGGACATCTTCGAGGTGCAGGACGAGATTGCGCAGGCCATCGTCCAGGAGCTGCGCCTCGAGCTGGCCCCGGAACAACAGCAGGTGGCGCAGCGCGACAAGGCGCCGACACAGAACGTCGAGGCCTATGAGCTCTACCTGCAGGGACGTGCGATCTGGAAGCGTCGCGGCGAGGAAAACATCCGCCGCGCGATCGAGCTGTACCAGTCTGCGCTCGGGCCGGGATCCGGCATTCGCCCGCGCCCACGCGGCGCTGGCATCGGCCTACGTCGTGCTGCCAGGCTACATCAAGGACGAGAAGAGCAAGGACACGGAGCAGTACCACCGGCTCGCGGAGACCTCCGCGCGGCAGGCACTCGCGATCGATCCGAACCTCGGCGAGGCCCACGCGGTGCTGGCCGAGATCAACGCCGAGCGGGGCGACCTGCTCGATGCGGAGGCCGGCTTCTTCTTTGCGGTCTCGCTCGAGCCGAACGAAGCCACGCCGCACCACTGGTACTCGATCCTGCTCACCCGGGTCGGGCGACTCGACGCGGCGCTCGCACAGGCCCGGCTCGCGCAGGAGCTGGATCCGAGTTCGCCGATCATCGCGGCCAACCTGGCGAACGCTTATTTCGTCAAGGGCAACGATGAGCAGGCGCTGCGCTACACGAGGCTCGCCGGTGAACTGGGACTCGGCACGAAGGGCACGGGCCTGGAAGGCGCCGTGGCGCTGCGTCGGGGCGAATGGGAGAAAGCCGAGCAGCTGCTGCTCGCGCAGGAGCATCTTCCGCCGCAGATCAAGACGGAAATACCGGGCTGGCTGGCGGCCGTGCGGGACCCCGCGCTGCGGCCGGCGATGGTCGAGGGCATGCGCGCGCTGGACCCGGACATCTCCGAGCAGGTCCAGATGGTCGACTCCTATCTCCAGCTCGAGCAGCTCGACGTCGTGTTCGAAATACTGTTCGACACACTGGACGAGGATCCCGAGGCATGGATGCGGAAGTTCGACCTGAACCTCGCCTGGAGCCCGGAAGGCGCGGCGATGCGACGCGATCCGCGTTTTACGGAGCTGGTCGATCGCGTCGGCGTGCTGGTCGACTACTGGAAGCAGTACGGCTATCCGGACGGTTGCCGGGCCGGGGCCCAGGCCTCGATCGAATGCAGCTGAGCCCGGGCGACTTCGCGGACCGGCTGCTCGAGTGGTTCGCAGTCGAGGGCCGCAAGGACCTGCCGTGGCAGCTCGAGCCGACGCCTTACCGGGTCTGGGTGTCGGAGATCATGCTGCAGCAGACGCAGGTCGCGACAGTCATCCCCTATTACGAGAAATTCCTGCAGCGTTTTCCGGATGTCGGCGCGCTCGCGGCCGCGTCGCTCGACGAGGTGCTGCACCTGTGGTCCGGCCTCGGCTACTACGCGAGGGCGCGCAACCTGCATCGCTCGGCCCGGCTGATCGAGTCCGAATTCGGCGGCGAGTTCCCGCAATCGCCGGACGAGGTGATGCGACTGCCAGGAGTGGGCCGATCGACGGCGGGCGCGATCCTCGCGCTGTCCTCGGGCCAGCGCCACCCGATCCTGGACGGGAACGTCAAGCGCGTGCTGGCCCGCTGCTTCGGGGTGGAGGGCTATCCAGGCGAGGCCTTGGTCGAAAAGCGGCTGTGGTCGCTGTCGGAGGCCTGCACGCCCCGGGCAGCGGTCGGCGCCTACACCCAGGCGGTGATGGACCTCGGCGCGACCGTCTGCAGCCGGGCCAATCCGGCGTGCCTGCTCTGTCCGTTGAGCGAGGGTTGCGTGGCCAGGATCCGCAACCTGCAAGACCGCCTGCCCTCGCCCAGGCCGAGAAGCCAGCGCCCGACGCGCCGGGCCTGGGTCGTAGTCGTGATGCGCGGCAGGCACAAGGTGCTGCTCGAGCGCCGGCCGCCGTCGGGCATCTGGGGCGGCATGTGGGGCTTGCCGGAGTTTCCGACGCGTGCGCACGCGGACCAGTGGTGCCGCGAGCAGCTCTCCGGTGCGGGCCGGGCACAGCCTGGCGAGCCGCTCCGGCACGCTTTCAGTCACTTCGACTACGAGATGCTTCCGCTGCAGCTGAACTGCCTCGGCAAGTCGAGCGAGCTGCGTGACGACGACCGCTACCGCTGGTACGACGCGGAGAAGCCGGCGCGGGTGGGCCTGGCGAAGCCGATCAGCCAGCTGATCGGGCGCGCCGTCGGTGCAGACCAGTCCCCATCGAGGCGCACGAGGAGCCGCTCGAGCTAGCCCGCTCCAACGTGTCCTCCAGCAGCTGGGCCAGCCTGTGTTTACCATGGCAGCTGCGTCGATGCATGGGTGCCCGACGCGGTTCGCCAGGAGGGACGATGCAAGCCACGACTGAACAGCCAGGCCTGCGGGAGATCGACATTCCAGTCGATGCGGGTGGTCGATTGCTCCAGGGCAGCATGATGCCGCCGCGCAACGGCGCAGGGATGGTCGTGTTCGCTCATGGCAGCGGCAGCAGCCGCTACAGCCGTCGCAATCGTTACGTCGCCTCCCAGCTCCAGGCCCGCGGCCTCGGTACGCTGCTGATGGACCTGCTGACGGAGCGGGAGGAAGCGGAAGACGCCGTCACGGCCAGGTTGCGGTTCGACATACCGATGCTCGCCTCCAGAGTCGTGGCCACGCTCGACTGGCTCGGCCGGCAGTCCACCACCGCCTCGTGCAGGCTGGGGCTGTTCGGCTCGAGCACCGGCGCCGCCGCGGCGCTGATCGCGGCCGCCGAGAGGCCGCAGGCAGTGGCGACCGTCGTCTCGAGGGGAGGGCGTCCCGACCTCGCGGGCGAGGCGCTGCCCCGGGTGACTTGCCCGGTGTTGCTGATCGTCGGTGAACAGGACGAGGTCGTGCTGGAGCTGAACCAGTCCGCGGCCGAGAGACTGGGCGGCCCGAGCGAGCTGCGCATCGTGGCGCGAGCGACGCACCTCTTCGAGGAACCGGGAGCGCTCGAGGAAGTCGCAGGGCTCGCCGCCGACTGGTTCGCGCACAGGCTGTGCGCCGAGCCTGCGGCAGGGCGCAAGGACACGGGCCTGCATGGTTGAAGCGACGGGCCCGCTGCGACCGCTGGCGCGACGCTGCCTCGTCGCCGGGTCAGTCCTGCTTTTCCTCGCCGTGGCGCTGGGCGCGTTCGGAGCCCATGGGCTCGAGGGTCGTGTGTCTGCGCAGAGGCTCGCCAGCTACCGCACCGGCGTGCTCTATCATTTCCTGCATGCGCTCGGTCTGGTCCTGGTCGGAGTCATCGGCCAGGTCACCCGCGAGTCTGCTGCCCTGCGCTGGTCGGCCCGCCTGATGCTGGCCGGTATCGCGGTGTTCGCCGGGAGCATCTACCTGATGACGGCCGGGGCACCGCGCTGGCTGGGCGCGATCACGCCGATCGGCGGCCTGTCGTTCATGGCGGCCTGGCTGCTGCTGGCGCGCCACGCGGTCGGGGCAGCTCAGCCCGGTCCGGAATCCGGCGCGACGTAGCCCTCCGGCGCCGCGGCTCCGCCGCCGAACAGGAATTTCTCCATCTCCTCGACCAGGAACTCGCGGGCCTTCGGGTCGATGGCAGAAAGCCGGTACTCGTTGATCAGCATGGTCTGATGGCGCAGCCAGGCCTGCCAGGCTTCGCTGGAAATATTCTCGTAGATGCGCTTGCCGAGTTCGCCCGGATACGGAATTCGCTCGAGCCCCTCGGCCTCGCGCCCGAGGTAGCTGCAGTGGACTTTGCGGCTCATCAGGTCTCCCCGCTCGTCAGGTTATGGGTTGGTCCGAAACGACGATGCCGTCTTCATCCGCATAGACGAAGTCCCCCGGACGGAACGTCACTCCTGCGAACCGGATCGGCACGTCGCGCGCGCCCTCGCCGCGCTTTTCGCTGCGCAGCGGCATCGTGCCGAGGGCACGCAGGCCGAGGTCCATCCGGCCGAGCTCGGCGGAATCGCGGATGCAGCCGTGGATGATGACTCCGGCCCAGCCGTTACTGACTGCAGCACTGCCGAGCTTGTCACCGAACAGAGCGCGTCGCTTCGAGCCACCGCCATCGACGACCAGCACGCGGCCGTTGCCGGGGCTCTCGACCGCCTCCTTGACGAAGGAATTGTCTTCGAAGCAGCGCACGGTGCTGATCGGGCCACCGAAGGCGTGGCGCCCGCCGTAGATGTGGAAGATCGGCTCGCAGACCCGCAGGCGCTCGGCGAACTCATCGCACAGGTCAGCGGTTCCCCTGGTTGCAGTCATTGCGGCATCCTCGCGGCGCAAAGCAGCTGATTATAGGTCCCGCGCCGACTGTCACGCCTTGCAATGCGCTCGGACCGGTGCAAAAGCACGGAAGGGCGCGCGAGCGCCCTCCCATGCCGCGGTTGCAGGAATCCGCCGGCCTACTGGATCTGGATCTGCCGCGGCTGCGGCGTGACCAGCTTCTGCTTCGGGATGCGTATCGTGATGACCCCGTCGCGACCTTCGGCGCGGATCCCTTCCTCGTCCACGTTCTCCGGCAGCGCGAAGCGCCTGGAGAAGGAGCCGTAGAAGCGCTCGACGCGGTGCGTTTTCTCGTTCTCCTCGGTCTTCTCCTGCTTGCGCTCGCCGGACAGGCTCAACATCCCGTCCTGCACGGTGATGCTGACGTCCTCCTTGCGGACCTCGGGCAGCTCGGCCTTGATCAGGTACTCGGTCTCGGTCTCGCTGACGTCGGCGGCTGGCGCCCAGGCGTAACCCGCCGGTGCATTCTCGACTCCAGGGCGCGCCCAGCGGCGCACCGCGTCGGAGAAGAACCGCTCGAACACGTCGTCGACGTCACGGAAAGGTTCCCACTTGATTACTCGCATGTTCACTACCTCCTGGCTCGGACCGGCTGGCCGGTCCCGTCATGCCCGGATAAATGCGAACGGCCTGCGCGGTTTCAAGGGGCAGGGCAGGCCCGGAAAAGAAACGGCGCGGCAGGTCCCCCTGCCGCGCCGTCCCGTTCGAGTCCTGCAGCCGGCCTACGGACGCTTCACGTAGACCTTGCACCAGCCTCCGCCGGCCACTTCGCGGCCGCCGAAGATGTTGCAGGCGACCCAGGCATCGCCTTCGTTCGCCTTCGGGGCCTGGAGGCAGTTCGTGCACAGCTGGCCGGGCTTGAAGTTCGGGTTGGCCTTCGCGTCCACCTTGCTCGCGTCCTCGACGTAGCCAAGCTGCTTGGCCTGAGGCTCGTTCGGGTCCACGCGGCCGGTGGCCGCCTCGGCACGACCGAGCAGCGCAGTCACGGGGATCGCTGCGACTCCCAACAATGCGCCCTTGATTACGGCGCGGCGCGGAAATTTCTTCTCGGACATTGACATACTCTCCTTGGATGCAGAGCGGGGTGGCGTCGGATCGACGCGAGGCTCTCGGGTAATGACAGGCAACTCGCGACATTTTAGTACGACACGTCCGGATTCGACATTCGGCTGCGATCGGGTTCGTTGCGTCGCCAGGTGCATTCGGCAGCAGCTGGCATGAATGAGAATCATTGTCTTCTCGTCTGGTCCTGGGAAGCGCGCGGCCCCTGCGGTGCCCCGTAGAATCCGGAGATGCCAGATCCGCGCCGCAAGCGTTGGAAGACCCTGCTAGGGGTTGCCTTGAGCGTAGGCGTGGCCTGCGTTGCGGCCTGGGTGCTTTATCGGACCTTCCAGCGCATCAGCTTCGCGGACGTCCTGAGCAGCATGCGGGAAACTCCGGCGCGGACGCTGATCCTGGCCGCGCTCTGTGCCGCGGGCGCCTTCGCCACGCTCGCGCTGTACGAGGTTGCCGTGGTGCGCTACGTCAAGCACTGCATCGGGCGCTCCAAACCGGTCATGACGGCACTGATTGCGTTTCCGCTCGGCCATGCCGTCGGCCAGGCGATGCTCAGCGCCGGGGCACTGCGCTACCGGATGTACACGCCGGCCGGTTTCTCGGCGACCGAGGTGGGCGCGACGGTGCTGATGGCCGGCCTGCCCTATGCGCTCGCCTTTGGCTGGCTGTTCGACCTGTCGCTGGTGTTCGGCGCCGAGAAGCTTGCGCCGCTCTTTCATGTGGAGAGCCGATGGCTGTTGCTGCTCGGACTGCTCGGGCTCGCCAAGGACGTCGGATACCTGCTGTTCGTGCACCTGCGCAAGGCACCGATCCGGCTCGGAGGCTGGGCCGTGAACCTGCCGAGCGTGCCGATGACGGCATTGCAGCTGTTCGTGGGTTTCGCGGACGTGTTGCTGGTGGCCGGCGTGCTGTACCTGCTGCTGCCCGCATCGGCGGATCTCGGCTTCCTGCCGTTTCTCGCGGTGTACCTGGCGAGCATCCTGGTCGGGGTCCTGAGCCACGTGCCCGCGGGGCTCGGCGTGCTCGAATCGATGCTGCTGCTGCTGCTGCCGCACGTGCCGCCCGACGAACTGCTCGCGGCCGTGCTGCTCTACCGCGCGATCTACGAGGTCGTTCCGCTGCTGCTGGCCCTGCTGCTGTGGAGCGCCTTCGAACTCGTCTCGAAGGACGGCGCCCGGATTCGCCTCACCCGCGCGGGATCCTGAAACGGACTGGCCGGCGCGAACCCGCTCAGCGGCGACGGGCAAGCGCTGCGGACAGGCCGACGGCCGGCAGCAGCGAGTGGGCCAGTGCGCGGCCGCTCTCGAAGGCCGCCTCGACCCGCGGAGCGGTGCACCAGTCGCCGCAGGCACCCGCGGCGATTTCCTCGTCAACCAGGCAGGGCAGGCCGAGCGGCCGTTCCACCAGCGCGTGGCGCCAGCGATGTGCCTGCAGGCCGACCGGAACCGGAAGCGCCTCGCCGAGGGCATGGCTGAATTCCTGCAGCAGCAGTCGCGCCGCCTGCCCCGCGTCCGCCTCGATGTGCTGCTCCGCCCACCTAGCAGACGAATGCAGCACCCAGCTTTCGGGCCCGACGGGCCGTCCCGGCTTGCTGCTGTCGTTGGCGGCCCAGGCCAGCGACCCGCTCGTGTAGCGGTAGGCTTGCGCGGTGGCGGCTGCAAGCGGGGCGGCGAATGCCGCCATCGTGGTCCAGCAGGGCCCCATGCCGACGTTGGTGAGATTGCGGAAGACTCGTCCGTGCGGGCCCAGCAAGGTCAGGGCCCCGGGCGCCGGGACGGCCACGGCGACTGCATCGAATGCGCCGGGCAGCCGGCCTGCATCGGTAGCCAGTTCCCATCCCTTGCGGCCGCGCAGCAGCTCCCGCACCAGCACGCCGCTGCGTACGCGCAGTCCCCGCGCCAGCGGGCGTACGACGCTGCTCATGCCAGGCGTGCCGACCAGCCAATCGTCGATCGGCTCGTCGAACTGCCGCTCGTCCTCGATGATCCGCGGCCGCCAGGCTCCAGCGGATTCCGACCGGACCGCCGTCCCGATGTACTTGACGAACGGCCGGCTGCGGGCGGTGAGGAACTGCGCGCCGTGATCGAACGCGAGTTCGCCGGTCCGCCGGGTGGCCAGCCGTCCACCCAGCCCGCGTGAGCGCTCGAATACCGTGACCTCGGAGTCCGTGCGCGCGAGCTCCCGCGCGCAACTCAGACCCGCGATGCCGGCACCGATCACCGCAATCCTGACATTGGACATCGCTGCTCCGACTCGTCTGCGGCAGATCCGGAGTCTAGTTCAGCGCCGGGCGGCAGGGGTGACGTACCGCGAAATTCGACGGCGCTGGGTTAGGATGCGCGTTCGAATCGACCGCCCGGGATGCAATTCATGGCTCGAACCGCCGCGTCGCTGCTGAGGGAGGCACTGGAGGCCGTCGGGGTGCGATACACCTTCGGCATACCGGGCGTTCACAACACCGAGATCTACGACGAGCTCGAGAAGTCCCGGAGCATCACTCCGGTGCTGGTCACGCACGAGGGCGGCGGGGCTTTCATGGCCGATGCGGTCAGCCGCAGCGGAACCAGCCTCGGAACGCTGGTGATCGTGCCGGCAGCGGGCGTCACGCATGCGGCGAGCGGCATCGCCGAAGCCTACCTCGACGGCATCCCGATGCTGGTCATTGCGGGCGGCATCCGTCGCGACACGGGCAGGCACTACCAGCTTCACGACGTGGACCAGCATGCACTGCTCAAGCCGATCACGAAGGGAACCTGGCTGGTAGAGCGCCATGACCAGGTGATCCCGACGATCTTCGAGGCGGTGCGGCTTGCAACGAGCGGCGAGCCGGGGCCGGTGTTCGTCGAGATCCCGGTCAACCTGCAGCTGTTCACCGGCGAGGAAGGCACGCACGCCGGCTGGCCGGGGTTGCCATCGCCCGCGGCCGCCTGCGACCAGTCGTCGATCGACGACGCGGTGCGCCTGCTTGCGGGTGCGCGCTCGCCAGGCATCTTCGTCGGCTGGGGCGCGGTGCACGCGACGAGCGAGCTTGCCGAACTCGCGGATCGGCTCGGGGCACCGGTCTCGACGACCTTGCAGGGCCTGAGCGCTTTTCCGGCGAATCATCCGCTGCATGCCGGCTTCTGCCTCGGGCGCGCTGCCGTGCCGGCAGCCGAGAACGCTTTCCGTGACTGCGACGTGCTGCTGGCCGCAGGCACGCGCTTCAGCGAGATCGCGACGGGCAGCTTCGGCTACACGCCGCCATCCGACCTGATCCACATCGACGTCAACCCGGCTGTCTTCGGCGCGAACTATCCGGCGCGCGTCGCGCTCGAGGGGGATTCGCAGCTCGTGCTGCGGCGCCTGCTCGCCTCGCTGCAGGCGCCGGCCGATGCCGCCGCGCGCCGCGAGCGCGTGGTGGCGAAGATCGCATCGGACAAGCAGGCCTATCGCGCGCAGTGGCTCGCGCATGATTCCGGTGATCGCGTGAATCCGCAGCGCTTCTTCGACGGCCTGCGGCGCCGGCTGGCAGATGACGCCACGGTCGTCGTCGATGACGGCAACCACACGTTCCTGGCGGCCGAGCTGCTGCCGATCTACCACCCGCGCGGCTTCATATCTCCGACCGACTTCAACTGCATGGGCTACTGCGTACCAGCGACGATCGGCGCGAAGCTCGCGCGCAGCGAAGCCCAGGTCGTCGGCATCGTAGGCGACGGCGCGTTCCGGATGACGGGACTCGAACTCGCCACGGCGAGCGCGCAACGCCTCGGCGTGATCGTCTTCGTGTTCAACGACGGCGAACTCGCGCAGATCGCGCAGGCGCAGGAAATCCCGTACAACCGCAAGACCTGCACGGTGCTCGGCCCGCTCGACATCGCCGGCGTGGCCCAGGCCACCGGTGCGACCTTCCTGCGCATCGGCGACGACGCCTCGATCGAACCGGTGCTGGAGGCCGCGTTCCGGGCCGCCGCCGCGGACCAGCCGGTGCTGGTCGAGGTCGCGGTGGACTACTCCAGGCGCACGCGCTTCACGGAGGGCATCGTGAAGACGAATCTCGAGCGCTTCGATCTCGGCACGAAGGCCAGGCTGGTCGGCCGCGCCCTGTGGCGGCGGCTGCCGTTCTGAGCGCTCAGAGCGCCTGGAAATACTCTGCCATGCGGCGGCGTTGCTGCTCGTCTGGCAGCGGCGCTGCGCCCGCGGCCGCGTTGTCGCGCATGTGATGCGGCTTTGAAGTCGCGGGGATCGCGCAGGTGACCGCGGGATGGGAGATCGCGAAGCGCAGGAAGTACTGCGCCCAGCTCGAGCAGCCGACCTCGGCGGCCCACGGGGGCAACGGCTTGTCGCGGACCCGGGCGAACAGCGCGCCGTCGGCGAAAGGCCGGTTGATCATGACCGCGACGCCGCGATCCATGCAGAACGGCAGCAGTCGTTGCTCGGCTTCGCGTTCCGCCAGCGAGTAATTGAACTGCACCCAGTCGAAGCGTTCCGCGCCAAGGACCCGCTCGAGTTCCGCGTGAGCGTCCGCCCGGTAGTGCGTGATGCCCGAGTAGCGGACCTTCTCCTGCTGCTGCAGTGAGCGGATCGTCGGCAGATGCTCGCGCCAGTCGAGCAGGTTGTGGATCTGCAGCAGTTCCAGCCGGTCGGTGCGCAGCCTGCGGAAGGACTCCTCGATCTGCCGCTCGCCCGCTTCCCGCCCGCGCGTCCAGACTTTGGTGGCGAACCACAGGCGCGGCCGCAGGCCGAGGGCCGCGACCAGGTCGCCGATCGTCTGCTCGGCGCGGCCGTACATCGGGGAGGTGTCGATGACCCGGCCGCCGGCCTCGGCCAGTGCCCGGAGCACGTCGCCAAGCGGAGCGCGTTCCTCGTCGGACACGCCGACGTCGAAGGTATTCGAAGAACCCATGCCGATCACTGGAACGGCCTCGCGGCTTCCCGGGACCGGTCGGGTGGCCATGGTCCGCACGGGCTCATCCGCCCTCGACGGCAGCGCGGACGCGAGGGCGCCACCGGCAATCCACCGCACGAGTTCACGGCGGGTCAGCGTGGTGCGGGACGTCTTCATGCAAGATCCTCCAGCCTGCGATGCCGTGCGGATGCTCAGCCGACGCGGTCCTTCAGGCCGAACAGCATCATGATCAGCGCGCCGATCGGGTGTCCGATCAGCATCAGTGCGGCCAGTGCGATGATAATCGTTGCGGACGGCTGCCAGACTGGCCATGCGAACAGCAGCATGCCGGCCAGGCTGTCGAGCTGGTCCACCACCCAGAAAATCCGGCCGGTGAGGCCCTGGCCCATGGCCCCCGGCGCGATGCCGAGCTGGCGCTTCAGGAAACTGTTGGGCAGCTCGCCCGCGATATAGCCGGTGCCGAGCAACGCACCCCAGGCAAACGGGTGCTGTACCGCGAATGGCACCAGCGGTTCGAGTCCGAGGCAGCAATCGTCGAGCGCCGCGAGCAGCCCCGCGGCGATCGAGGTGGTCAGGATCATCACGAATGCCCCGCGCCAGGTCTTGTTGTCGCCGAACAAGCGCCGGCCGCGGAAGCGGGCGCCGCCGTCGATCGGGCGTTGCCGCAGGCCGGGCAGCAGGTCGCGCTTCAGGACCCACAGGTGCGCGAGCCCGGCGATCACGAGCGGCAGCGTCAGCCAGATGAGCTGGAGGATCAGTTGCATCGATGAGGGCACGGTTGGACCGGCTGAAAGCTAGCAGAACGACATGGCGTTATCTGCTACAGGATCGGCAGCGCCGTGGATTCCTTGATGACCGTGACGGTGACGGAGGAGTTGATCGACTGGACGTTCGGCAGCTTCGAGAGGTGGTCCAGGTAGAAGGCCTCGTAGGCCTTTATGTCCCGGGTGACGATGCGCAGCATGAAGTCCCATTCCCCCATGGTCGTGTAGCAGTCGAGGACCTCCGGGCGGTCCCGGATCGCCTCGGCGAAGGCCGCGATGGCGTCTCTGCCCTGGGTGGACAGCTTTACGTGAGCGAAGATCGTCACGTCGAGTCCCAGCGCGGCGCGGTCCAGCAAAGCCACCCGGCCGCGAATCACGCCGGAATTCTCCAGCTGCTGGATGCGACGCCAGCAGGTGGTCGTAGACAGGCCGGCTCTCGCGGCGACCTCGGCGACCGGCAGGGCCGCCTCGTGCTGCAGCAGGTCCAGGATGCGCCGGTCCAGGCGGTCCAGCAGGGCGTGTGATTTTTCTTTCATGTCTGGACGATACCTGAAACGTGTGTTCCGTATTGCTGCAATGCAATGCAACAGGTTCTGCGTGCACGGGGATGGCGCCGGTAACCTATCAGGCTGACCCTGATCCCTTCGCAGCAAGGCGAGGAAGCGATGCCCACAAAGTCACGCCTGCACATCCCCAAGCCGCATTCACGGCCCGGCGAGGAACCCGACTTCAGTTACCTGGAGACGTCCCCGGCCGGTGCGGTGGCCCGACCGGACGTGAACGCCCGGGTCCGGGACATCAGCCACCTCTCGGTGCAGCTGGTCCGGGTGCTGGACGACGAGCATCGTGCGGTCGGCCCCTGGCACCCGCACCTCGAAGCGCCCGAGCTGCAGGTCGGCCTGCGGCACATGCTGCTGACCCGCATCTTCGACGAGCGCATGCAGCGTTCTCAGCGGCAGGGCAAGATCTCGTTCTACATGCGCTCGCTCGGCGAGGAAGCGATCTCGGTCGCGCAGTGCATGGCGCTCAGGCCCGGCGACATGCTGTTCCCCTCGTATCGCAACCAGGGCCTGTACATGGTGCGCGGGCGCTCGCTGGTCGACCTGATGTGCCAGTTGCTCTCGAACACGCGCGACATGTGCAAGGGCAGGCAGTTGCCGGTCATGTACCACTGGCGCGAAGGGCGGATATTCTCGATCTCCGGCAACCTGACCACCCAGTTTCCACAGGCCGTGGGCTGGGCGATGGCCGCTGCGATCAAGGGGACGGACGACATCGCGGCCACCTGGATCGGCGAGGGCTCGAGCGCCGAGGCCGATTTCCACCATGCGATGCTGTTCGCCTCGGTCTACCAGGCCCCGGTACTGCTGAACGTCGTCAACAACCAGTGGGCGATCTCGACTTTCCAGGGCTTCGCGGGAGGCGAGCAGCGCTCGTTCGCCGCGCGGGGGCCGGGCTACGGCATGGCCGGCGTGCGCGTGGACGGCAACGATTTCCTGGCGGTCTACGCGGTCACTCAGTGGGCGGCCGAGCGGGCCCGGACAGGCGCCGGGCCGACGCTGATCGAGCACGTCACCTACCGTGGTGCCGCGCACTCCACCAGCGACGACCCCTCGCGCTACCGGCCCAAGGACGACTACGAGAAGTGGCCGCTCGGGGATCCCGTGGACCGGCTCAAGGCCTACCTGATCGCGATCGGCGAGTGGTCCGACGAGCGACATGCAGCGCTTGCAAAGGAGCTCGAGGCGCAGGTCGGCGAAGCCTGGAAGGAGGCGGTCCAGTACGGCACGCTGACCGACGGACCGCGGCTGAACCGGGACCTGATGTTCGATGACGTGTTCAAGGAAATGCCTGAGCACCTGAAGCAGCAGCGCGAGCAGATGCGCGCGGAGCGAGGCTGAGTCATGGCACAGATGAACATGATCCAGGCGCTCAATTCCGCCATGGACATCATGCTTGCACGGGATCCCTCGGTGGTGATCCTGGGCGAGGACGTCGGCTTTTTCGGTGGAGTCTTCCGCGTAACCGACGGCCTGCAGCGCAAGTACGGCGAGCATCGCGTGCTCGATACGCCCATCGCAGAGGGAGCGATCGTCGGCGCCGCGATCGGCATGGGAGTCAACGGGCTCCGGCCGGTCGCCGAGGTGCAGTTCGCCGATTACATCTACCCGGCCTGCGACCAGATCTTCAGTGAACTCGCGCGGCTGCGCTATCGCAGCGCAGGCGAGTTCTGGGCTCCTGTCACGGTCCGCACGCCCTGCGGTGGCGGCATCCGCGGCGGCCAGACGCACTCGCAGAGTCCCGAGGGCATCTTCACGCACGTCTGCGGTATCAAGGTCGTGATGCCCTCGAACCCGTACGACGCGAAGGGCCTGCTGATCGCCTCGATCGAGGACGACGATCCGGTCGTGTTCTTCGAGCCGAAGCGGTTGTACAACGGACCGTTCGACGGCGATCCGAACAAGCCGGCGGTGCCCTGGAGCACGCACCCGAAGGGCGAGGTGCCGGACGGCTACTACACGGTGCCGATCGGCAAGGCCGAGCTGCTGCAGAAGGGCGAGGCGGTCAGCATCATCACCTACGGCACGATGGTGCACGTTTGTGCCGCAGCGGCTCGCCAGCTCGGGCTGGATGCGGAGATCATCGACATCCGGTCGATGGTCCCGCTGGACGTGGACATGATCTGCAGCTCGGTGGCCAGGACGGGTCGTTGCCTGATTGCTCACGAGGCGACGCGTTTCTCCGGGTTCGGCGCGGAGCTGTCCGCGACGATCCAGGAGCAGTGTTTCTGGCAGCTCGAGGCGCCGATCCAGCGTGTCGCAGGCTGGGACACGCCGTATCCGCACGCCTTCGAGTGGGAGTACTTCCCCGGGCAGGCCAGGGTGATCAGCGGCCTGAAAGCCGTGATGGAGACCCCATGACCCGCTACGTATTCAAGATGCCGGACCTCGGCGAGGGAACCGTCGAGGCCGAGGTGGTGGCCTGGCACGTCAAGGTCGGGGACCTGGTCGAGGAAGACCAGATCATGGCCGAGGTGATGACCGACAAGGCGGCCGTGGAAGTGCCTGCGCCGGTCAGGGGACGTGTGCTGGCACTCAATGCCGCGCCCGGCGACATGGTTCCGGTCGGCACCGAGCTCGTAGTCTTCGACACCGATTCCGGCGAGGAGGCCGTCGGCGCGGCGGCTGAGCCTGACCAGGCGGCGGCGGTCGCGACCGCGCCGGTCGCGGCCGCGGCGGCGACGGTCCAGCGGTCCGAGCCGCCGCCGGAGGTGCCGCCACCTGCATCGACGCTGCGCAGCGGCGAGATCTCGCCGGTCGCAGAGGAGCGCAGGCGACCCGGCCGGATCATGGCCTCGCCCGCGACCAGGCGCCGCGCCCGCGAGGCTGGGGTTGATCTCGCCGAGGTCCGTGGCAGCGGCCCCGGCGGCCGCATCACGCGCGAGGATTTCGAGGCCGCGCTGAAGGGCCAGTCGGCGCCCGCCGTCGTGGCGGGGCCGGGACCCGCAGCGCCCGCGCCGCGCACCGGCACCGAGGAGATAAAGGTCATCGGCGTGCGCCGGCTGATCGCGACGCGGATGAGCGAGGCGAAACGCAACATCCCGCATTTCTCCTACGTCGAGGAGGTCGACGTCACGGAGCTCGAGTCGTTGAGGGCGCATTTGAACGAGGACCTCCCGCAGGGAGTTCCCTCGCTCACCTATCTGCCCTTCATCGCCGCGGCGCTCTGCAGGGTGCTCGAGGACTTCCCCCAGTGCAATGCGCTGCACGACGCCGAGCGCGGCATGCTGATCCGGCACCAGGCGGTGCACCTCGGCGTCGCGACCCAGACCCCCGAAGGGCTCAAGGTGCCGGTCGTCAGGCATGCGGAGGCCCGCTCGCTGTGGGACCTCGCGGGCGAAATCCGCAGGGTGTCCGAGGCCGCGCGAGGCGGAAAGGCGGGCCGCGAGGAACTCACCGGCTCGACGATCACGATCACCAGCCTCGGCAGGCTCGGGGGCATCGTCTCCACCCCGATCATCAATGCACCGGAGATGGGGATCATCGGCGTGAACAAGGCGGTGGAACGCCCGGTCGTCGTGAACGGCGCCGTGGCCGTGCGCCGCATCATGAATCTGTCGAGCTCGTTCGATCACCGCTTCGTCGACGGCTACGATGCGGCAGCGATGGTCCAGGCGCTCAAGCAGAAGCTCGAGCATCCGGCGACCATCTTCATACCTCGCTAGAGCGACCTGACAGAAGATCGAGACGCAGCGAACCCGACAAGGACTCCAGACCATGACGACCAACACGCAGCCACGTCCGGCATTCGGCACCGTGCTCACCGATCGAATGGCGATCGCGGAATACCGCGACGGTCGCTGGGGCGCTCACGAGTTCCGCGAGACGGGACCCATCCCGATCCACCCCGCGGCCCATGTGCTGCACTACGCGAGCACCTGTTTCGAGGGGTTCAAGGCCTATCGCTGGGCTGATGGCAGCGTCAATGTCTTCCGCATGGACAAGCACGTCGAGCGGATGCGGCAGAGCGCAAGGCTGCTGTACCTGCCCGAGCCGGGCGCCGGGCAGCTCGAGGAAATGGTGCTGGGCGTGATCGACCGCGTGCGCGAGCAGGTCCCGGAGCCGCCCGGTGCGCTGTACATGCGACCGCTGCTGTTCGGGCTTACGCCCAACATCGGCGCGGCCTCGCAGCCGCCCGCAGAGGCCTGCCTGATCGTGCTCGCGAGCCCGGTCTGGGATTACTTCACAGGCGGCATGAAGCCGCTGCGGATCTTCGTCGAGGACCGCACGCATCGCACCGCCGAGCACCTCGGCGTCGTCAAGACCGGCGGCAACTACGCGGCCGCGATGGGTCCGACGCTCGCGGCCCGCAAGAAGCACGGCGTGGACCAGGTGCTCTTCTGCCCGGGTGGTTCGGTGCAGGAGACCGGGGCGGCGAATTTCCTGCTGATCCGCGAAGGCCACATCCTGACGCGTAGCCTCGACTCGACCTTCCTGCACGGCGTGACCCGCGACTCGCTGCTGACGATGGCCCGCGACATGGGTTTCGAGGTCGAGGAACGCGTCTTCGACGTCGCCGAGATGCTGAAGTGGGTCAGGGATGGCGAGGCAGCGCTGTCCGGGACCGCTGCCGTGCTCGCAGGCGTCGGGACGCTGGTCTACGGGGACCAGGAATTCCAGGTAGGTTCCGGCGACGTCGGCCCGGTGACGCAGCGCCTGCGCGCGGCGCTGGTGGCGATCCAGAACGGGGAGGCTGCGGACCGCTACGGCTGGTCGCGCAAGGTCTAGCACCAGCGATTGCGGCGCGGCACCAGGTGGCCGCTCAGGTCCCGAGCCTGAGCCGCGGCCCCAGGCCGCGCATCGCTGCCCATCCGATCGAGCCCACCGCGAGCACCGTGCCCAGGGTTCCGAGCGTCACGATACGCCCGGCCTCGCCGAGGGCCGGCAGCAGCGGCTCGAAGCGCGAGGCGAGGACCGTGACGAGCAGCCAGAGCGCTGCCCCGGCCGAGGCTGTCGCGACGGAATTGAGCAGCAGTGCCCGACGATCCAGCTGCCCGAGCGCGCGGGTCAGGCGTTCGTGCTCCTGGCTCGCCAGCGCCGTCCGGCGCATGCGCGACTGCTGCTCCGGCAGCGCGAGCGCCGCGATCCGCTCGCGCAGGCGAGCCTCGAAGCCCCGTTCCAGCAACGGTGGCGCGAGCGCGTCGCCGAGCCGGGCGTCGATCGCCCGATATTCGGCCAGAGCGGATCGGCAGCGCGGGCAGGACTCGAGATGCCGCTGCAGCTCGTCTGCCTCGGGTCGGCCGAGTGTCCCGTCCACCAGCTCCGCCAGCGCGAACTCCCGGTTCGTGCAGGCTTCGTGTGTGCCTGTGTTCTTCATGCTGCTCTTGCCTCCGCGGGCCGTGCCAGCTGCACCAGCCGCTTTCTCGCCCTGTGCAGCAGGTTCTTGACCGTGCCGAGGGGCATCTCGAGCGCCTCGGCTACTGCATCGTAGGAGCGGTCCTCCAGATAGAACAGACGCACGGCCTGCTGCTGGTTCTCCGGCAGCTGCCCGATCAGCTTCAGGATATTGTCCCGCTCAGGGTCCTCCGCGGGTCCCGTTGCGACGCTTTCAGCCGCATGCCTCGCTTCGCTCGAGTCCGGGTCGTCGAAGGACACGGTGGGTCGCCTGCGACGCAGCTCCATCAGGCAGGTATTGCGCGTGATGGCGTAGATCCAGGTGCCGAGCGCCGCCCGCCCGTCGAACTTCGGCAGCGCCTTCCAGACCTTCACGAACGTTTCCTGCGCCGCGTCCTCGGCCGCCGCGCGTTCGCGCAGGATCGAGAACGCGAGCCGGAAGACCCGGTCCCGGTACTCGGGAACGATCAGCTCGAACGCACGCGTATAGCGTCCCGCCGCCAGCTGCTGGTCGATCCCGGGTTCCATGACGACTTTATACGCCGGAGCGGGCCCTGGGGTTGCACTGCGGATGGATGCAACCCGCGGCGGCTGGCCCGCATATAAACCTCAACTGAAACGGAGGGTGCCCCATGACCGAGGACGTTCTCGCCCTGATGATCCCCATCACGGCCATTTTCATGTCGCTGCTGATCCCGATCGTCTACGCGATCGTCGAGTACCGCCGCCGCAAGGACATCGTCGATGCCCATCACGCTGAGCGGCTCGCGGCCATCGAGCGCGGCATGGACATTCCGCCGCTGCCGGATTCGTTCTACCAGGGCATCCAGCGCAACAAGCGCCCGCGCTACCTGCTGGCCGGCCTGGTCTGGTTCTTCATCGGCGCCGGCATCTTCATCGCGCTGAATGCCGTGGCGGGCGGCGACGTCGCGTACTTCGGGCTGATCCCCGCGGGCGTGGGCCTCGCGTTCCTGATCTTCTACCTCGTCGAGGGCCGAAAAGAGCCGAGGGACGGTGACGCGATCGAGTCTGCCGGCGCCGCGACTCCGCCCGAGCGTTGAGCGCAGGCTGGCCTAGGGCCGGCGGAGGGCCGACCGAGGGATTGCTGCACGGCAGCCGGCGCTTGACACCGGATGGGTCCCCCGCGCGAACTACTCCGAGCCGGCGCTGTGCCGGACTAGATGAGGCCGGCTCATGAGTTCCAGAGTCCTGGCTGCTGCGGCCACGATCTTCGGCCTGGTCGCGAGCCAGGCCCTCGCTACCGAAGTCGCGACCGAGAAGCATCGGATTCGCCTGGTCGAGGTGGCTTCAGGGCTCGAGCATCCCTGGGGCATGGCCTTCCTGCCGGACGGTGGCGTGCTCGTCACCGAACGAGGAGGGCGCCTGCGGATCGTCGGCGCGGATGGCAGGGTCGCTGCGCCGGTCGCGGGCGTGCCGGCGGTCGATGCGGTCGGCCAGGGCGGCCTGCTCGACGTGGCGCTCGACCCGGACTTCGCGGCGAACCGGCTCATCTACCTCTCGTACACCGAGCCGCGCGGGGACGGAAACGCGACGGCCGTGGCCCGCGGTCGGCTCTCCGATTCCCGCCTGGATCAGCTGCAGGTGATATTCCGGCAGCAGCCTGCGCTGGCCGGCCGGCACCATTTCGGCTCACGCCTGGTGTTCTCGCGCGACGGCCGGCTGTTCGTGACGCTCGGCGACCGCTACAAGGAGAAGGATCGTGCGCAGACGCTGGACTCGCACCTCGGAAAGGTGATCCGCATCGAGCGCGACGGGCGCATCCCCGCTGACAATCCGTTCGTGGACCGGCCGGGCGCGCTGCCCGAGATCTGGTCCTACGGTCACCGCAACGTGCAGGGTGCGGCGCTGCATCCTGCCTCCGGGGACCTCTGGACCAACGAGCACGGCCCCAAGGGCGGCGACGAACTGAACCGGACGCTGCCGGGGCGGAACTACGGCTGGCCCGCCATCACCTACGGCGTGGATTACTCGGGCGCGATCATCAGCGACAAGACCGCCGCTCCTGGCATGGAGCAGCCTGCGCACTACTGGGTGCCGTCCATCGCGACCAGCGGGCTCGCCTTCTGCACGAGCCAGCGTTTTCCCCGCTGGCAGGGCAACGCGTTCGTCGGCGGGCTCAGGAGCCAGCAGCTCGTACGGCTCGAACTCGAGGGTGACCGCGTCGTGCACGAGGAGGTGCTGCTGAAGGGCATCGTCGAGCAGCGGGTCCGCGACGTGAAGCTGGGCCCGGACGGCTACATCTACCTGCTGACCGACGAGAAGGACGGGCGGCTGCTGCGCATCGAGCCCGTCGAGTGATTAGAATGACAGGCTCGCGGAAGGGCCTGTAGCACAGCGGTTAGTGCAGGGGACTCATAATCCCTTGGTCGTAGGTTCGAATCCTACCGGGCCCACCAAATCCCGGGGCAGACACGCTGGCCGACGACCAGACGCTCACCGCCGCCATGGTATCGCTGCTGCACCACCCTCGTCGTGGGCGACAGATCCGTCGACCGCCCGTTGGTGTATTCCGATCACATGGTTGACACTGTGTCCGGGGCGAACGGGTTGGGTCCAGCTGCTCAGCCAACCATAGACTCAGGTTGATCCTGCGACTGCCGAGGCAGTGACCTTCCCCAACATTAGTGCCGCGGCAAGGTTCGTAGAGTCCGGGCTGCTTATTCCAGCAGCCCCATCTTGCGCGCCCGCTTGCGCCACTTGCGGCGCGCCTCTTCCTGCATGTCCACCGAAGCATCTCCCTCGTCGACGATCTCGATGCCCAGCAGAGTCTCGAGGATGTCCTCGAGTGTCAGCAGGCCCTGCAGGTCGCCGTACTCGTCCACCACCAGGGCGATGTGCGACTCCTGCTGGGTGAGCAGGTCGAGTGCGCGGGCCAGCGAAATGGTCTCAGGTAGCGCCGGCATGTCGCGCCGGTAGGCGCCGAGCTTCTTGTGCGTGTTGCCCCGCGCCTGGGCCAGCAGCATGTCGGTGCGCAGTACGAAGCCGTTGACCCCGTCCGGGTCGTCCGCATAGACCGGGATGCGGGAAAAGCGAACGTGGTCGAAGCGGTGGAAGAACTCCTCGACGGTGGTGGTCTCGGGCAGGCTGAACATGACCGTGCGTGGCGTCATGGCGTGGTGGACAGTGACCTTGCGCAAGGCCATCAGGTTTTTCAGGATCTCGGCCTCGCGCCGCGCCAATTGGCCTTCCTCGGCGCTGAGTTCGGCCATGGCCGCGAATTCGCTGCGGCTGAACCCGGCCAAGGTATTGCTCTCTGCCGCCCCGCCCGTGATCTTTTCCGACAACAGCACGAAGGGGTACAGCAGCCACACCAGCAACTTGAGTACATAGGCTGTGGGTCCCGCCAGCACCCGCCAGTGCCGGGCGCCCAGCGTTTTCGGAATGATCTCCGAGAAGACCAGTATCAGCAGCGTAAGAACGGCTGAAGCGACGCCGAGGTAGGCATTGCCGAACACCACCGCGGCCTGGGCTCCGGCGCCCGCCGCGCCCGCCGTATGCGCGATGGTGTTCAGCGTCAGGATTGCGGCCAGCGGCCGGTGGATTCCATCGCGCAATTCTCGAAGAACTGTTGCCGACGGCTTGCCCTCGCGCTCCAGCAGCGCGACATAGGCCGGCGTGACGCTGAGCAGGACCGCCTCGGCGATCGAGCACAAAAAGGAAAAGCCGAGCGCGACCAGGACATAAACGACCAGCAGGGTCATGGCCTCTCCCGGTTGCGGACAGGAATCTCAAACCGCCCTCCAGGGCCGGTCGATTCGTGAAACGGGCCCTCGGGCGAGCCAGAGCCTGCCGCCGACAGGCCTTGCTTGGCAAGCCCGGCGGCCGGGATGACCCGCCTGGCACCCGGCTGGCTGCCAATGATTTCTGCCCGCCTCAGCTTTGCGTGTTTCGTTCCAGGCCGCGCTCGTACCAGTCCCGGCTCGAATTGACGACCCGGACCACGAGCAGCATCACGGGCACTTCGATAAGCACGCCCACGACCGTCGCCAGTGCCGCGCCGGACTGGAAGCCGAACAGGCTGATCGCAGTGGCGACGGCCAGCTCGAAGAAATTCGAAGCCCCGATCAGCGCGGACGGACAGGCGACGTCGTGCTTTTCGCCCAGCGCCCGGTTGAGTACGTACGCAAGCGACGAGTTGAACAGCACCTGTATCAGTATCGGCACCGCGAGCAGCGCGATGATCAGCGGCTGCCGCAGAATCGCCTCGCCCTGGAAGGCGAACAGCAGCACCAGCGTCAGCAGCAGTGCGCCGGTCGACCACGGCCCGATCTTCGCCATGGCCGAATCAAAGGTCGCCGTCCCCCTCGCGAGCAACGAGCGTCGCCAGAGCTGTGCCAGGATGACCGGGATCACGATGTACAGCCCGACCGAGGCGATGAGCGTGTCCCATGGCACGGTGATCGCGGCAATGCCGAGCAGCAGGCCGACGATCGGTGCGAACGCCACGACCATGATCGCGTCGTTCAGCGCCACCTGGGTCAGCGTGAACATCGGGTCGCCGCCCGACAGCCGGCTCCAGACGAAGACCATCGCAGTGCACGGTGCCGCGGCGAGCAGGATCAGGCCGGCGACGTAGCTGTCGAGCTGCTCCGCCGGCAGCCAGTGCGCGAACAGCTGCCGGATGAAGATCCAAGCCAGCAATGCCATCGAGAAGGGCTTGACCAGCCAGTTGACGAACAGCGTCACGCCGATGCCACGGACGTGGTTCCTGACCTCGTGCAGCGCGCCGAAGTCCACCTTGACGAGCATCGGGATGATCATCACCCAGATCAGCAGCCCGACCGGCACGTTGACCCTCGCGACTTCCAGGCGGGCGACGGCCTGGAAGAGCCCGGGAAAAAGCTGGCCGAGCCCGATCCCGACCAGGATGCATGCGAAGACCCAGAGCGTCAGGTAGCGCTCGAAGAATCCCATCGGTGCTTTTGCGGCGGCCTTCGCCGTGATTTCGCACTGTGCGGACATCGCTGATCGCCTGGCTGTCGCGCCCGTCGTGCCGCCGTTCAGGCTCGGCCGATCTCGGCAACGCGGCGTGCGAGAGCCAGCTGGTCCAGACCCGAAATCGGCAGGCTCGTCAGCAGTCCGATCCGCCGGTCCAGCGCCACGTAGGTATCGTGAAAAGCCTTTGCCTGCTCCGCGTCCGTGCCCTGGACGCCGGCGGGGTCGGGCAGGCCCCAGTGGGCGGTCACCGGCTGTCCGGGCCAGACGGGACAGACCTCGTTCGCCGCGCTGTCGCAGACCGTGAAGACGAAGTCGAGCGCCGGAGCACCGGGAGTCGCAAATTCGTCCCAGGACTTGCTGCGCAGCCCCTCCGTCCGCAGGCCCGCCTGCTGGAGGAGGGCGAGGGCATGAGGATTGACCCGGCCGACCGGGTGACTGCCTGCGCTGAACGCCTCGAACCGGCCCGCTCCACGGTTGTTCAGCAGCGCCTCAGCCAGGATGCTGCGCGCGGAGTTGCCGGTGCACAGGAACAGCACCTTGTAGACGCGATCAATCTCAGTCATCGACTGCCTCCGGTTCCGACCTGTAACCGCGATCGCGGGGCCGCGCCGCTATGCGACGCCGGCATCCGCCGCGATGCTCACACGGCCTTCCTGCCCGCTGCGAAGCGCGGCGACGGTGCGCAGGAGCGTCCGCCGCAGCAGTTCTCGCCAAGGAACGCGATCAGTCCGTCCATCGCATCGAAATTCGCCGAGTAAAAGACGAAGCGGCTCTGCTGCCGCGATTCGACGAGGCCGGCGTGCAGCAGAGTCTTGACGTGGAACGAAAGCGTGCTCGCCGGCAGGTCCAGGCGCTCCGCGATCTCGCCCGCCGCCAGTCCCTCGGGACCGGCCTGCACCAGCAGCCGGAAGATCTCCAGACGGCTGTCCTGGGCCAGCGCTGCAAGCGACCGGACTGCGCGTGATGTGTTCATATTTCCAGAATTATCGAAATATGGTCGGCTGTCAACGAGGATCACGGCCCGGGCCAGCGGGGCCCTCCCGGGAAGCTGAGGACCCTCCAATGATCTCACTGGAACAATAATCCGCGCCTGGCCGAAGCCGGAAAGAACGAGGCCCCTTGCGGGGCCCTGTTCGATCGAGGTCGGTTCACGCCGGAGCTCAGTCCTCGAGGAATGAGCGCAGCTGCTCGCTGCGGCTCGGGTGCCGCAGCTTCCTCAATGCCTTCGCCTCGATCTGGCGGATGCGCTCGCGCGTGACGTCGAACTGCTTGCCGACTTCCTCGAGCGTGTGGTCGGTGGTCATGTCGATGCCGAAGCGCATTCGCAGCACCTTGGCCTCGCGGGGCGTGAGCCCGGCCAGCACCGAGTGCGTGGTCTCGCGCAGCGACTCGGAGGTCGCCGAGTCGATCGGGGATTCGACCGAGGTGTCCTCGATGAAATCCCCCAGGTGCGAATCCTCGTCGTCGCCGATCGGGGTCTCCATCGAGATCGGTTCCTTGGCGATCTTCAGGACCTTGCGCACCTTGTCCTCGGGCATCTCCATGCGCACCGCGAGCTCCTCCGGCGTCGGCTCGCGGCCCATCTCCTGCAGCATCTGCCGCGAGATGCGGTTCAGCTTGTTGATCGTCTCGATCATGTGGACCGGTATGCGGATCGTGCGCGCCTGGTCCGCGATCGAGCGCGTGATGGCCTGCCGGATCCACCAGGTCGCGTAGGTCGAGAACTTGTAGCCGCGGCGGTATTCGAACTTGTCCACGGCCTTCATCAGTCCGATGTTGCCTTCCTGGATCAGGTCCAGGAACTGCAGGCCGCGGTTCGTGTACTTCTTCGCGATCGAGATCACGAGGCGGAGATTGGCTTCCACCATCTCCTTCTTGGCTCGGCGCGCCTGGGCCTCGCCGACTGCCACCTCGCGGTTGATCTCCTTGATCTCCGCGATCGGCAGGTGCGCGACGATCTCCATTTCGCGCAGCCGCAGCTGGTGCTTCTCGATATCCTCGCGCAACCGCCCGAGCGCCGCCGAATGCTTGCGCTTGGCGCGGACGTGCTTGTCCAGCCAGCGCAGGTTGGTCTCATTGCGCGGGAAGGTCTGGATGAAATCGGAACGCGGCATCCCGGCCTCGCGCACGCAGAGCTGCATGATGGCCTTTTCGGTGCCTCGGATCCGATTGAGGTGCTCGCGCAGGTTCAGGATCAGCGCGTCGAACATCCGCGGCGACAGCTTCAGTTCCATGAACTCGCCCGCGAGCTTCTTGCGGAGCTTCGCGGTCCTGGCATCGCGGCTGCCCTTCTCGTCGAGCGCCTTTACGAGCTGCGAGTGCAGCTTTGCCATCGATGCGAACCGGCGTGCGGCCTCCTCGGGATCCGGTCCCGTGTCGACCTGCTCCTCCTCTTCGCCGCTGTCATCGGAATCCTCGTCCGAGTCATCGTCGCTCTCTTCCTTGGCGGCGGCAGCCAGCTTCGGATTCACAGGCTCGGCGATCACGTCCGGTGCATTCGGATCGAAGAAGCCGACGATCAGGTCCATCAGGCGACCCTGTCCTGCCTTCACCGGCTCGAACGTCGCGAGCAGCAGGTCGTAGGTCGGCGGGTAGGTCGCGAGCGCCTCGCGAACCGCGTCGAGTCCTTCCTCGATCCGCTTGGCGATGGCGATCTCGCCTTCGCGGGTCAGCAGTTCGACGGCCCCCATCTCCCGCATGTACATGCGCACCGGATCGGTGGTGCGACCGAACTCCGCGTCGACGGTGGTGGCGAGCGCGGCAGCCGCTTCCTCGGCCGCCTCTTCGTCGGTGACGACGGGCTCACGCAGCAGCAGAGCCTCGGCATCCGGCGCCTTCTCGTACACCGGGATGCCCATGTCGTTGATCATCTGGACGATGTCTTCGATCTGCTCGGGATCGACGATCTCGCTCGGCAGGTGGTCATTGACCTCGGCATACGTCAGGAAGCTCTGTTCCTTGCCGCGCGCAATCAGCAGCTTGAGCTGGGACTGCCGGTCTTCCGGTGTGCTCGCCGGCAGGATGATCTCGAGCTTCTCGGCGGCAGTGCGCGCCTTGCCCCTGGCCTTGCGTCCGCCCTTGCGGGCGGTCTTTGCCGCAGCGGGTGCCGGGGCCGGGGCCGGGGCCGGCGTCGCCGGCGGCGCCTGAACGGCGGCGGCTGCGCGGCGGCTCTTGCGTGCCGGCTTCTCGGCGGCCGGGGCGGACTTGCGGGACGGGGCCTTGGCGGCCGAGCCCTTCTTCTGCGCCGCCTTGACCGGTGCCTTGACCTTGGCCGGTGCTCTTGTCTTGGCCTTTACCGGTGCCTTTGCCTTGACCGTCCGGGCCTTCGGAGCCTTCGCCGTCTTGACTGCCTTGGCCGCCGCCTTGGGGGCGGCGCGGGCTGCGCTCTTGCGCGCCGGTGCAGCCTTCCGGCGGGCCTGGGTCGTCTTTGCCGGAGCCTTGCGAACGGGGGTTTTCCTGGCCTGCTTGCCTGCCTTCTTGCTCAAGATGGGCGCCTCGGGGAAAAAGGGTGCGAAAAAGAGCGGAAGTATACCATTTCCGGTCTACCTGCCGCTGTCACTTCGTGGGCTGGCGATGAGCGGATTGGCCCTTCGCCTGCAGCAGATTCTTGAGCTCCTGTTTTTCCTGGTCCGTCAGCGCGTTGTCGCGGGCCTGGCCGAGCAGGTAGTCGAGTCTCTGCGCCGGCTGCTCCTCCTCGATCAGGCGCGCGATCGCCGATGCGAGTTCGCTTGCCGCAGCGGCCGCATCCGATACCAGGCATTCGGCCGAGGCGAGGCGCGAAAGCGGTCCGTACTCCGGGCGAGGACGCCAGCGTTCCAGCAGTGCCGCGGTGCTCGGCGCCGGGTCTTCGCGCAGCTGGTGCAGAAGCTCCGCCAGCAGCGGTATTCCCGGGCGCTCGATGCCCTCGATCGCCGGCTTCTGCTGCAGCGTGGCGGCGGCCGACGGGTAGTGCACCAGCAGCGTGATTGCCTGGCGGACGAGGTTGCCGCGTCCGAACGGCGCCGCGGGGCCGCGTGACCGGACCGGCCGCGGCGCGGCCGGGCGGTCCGTTTCACCCGTGCTGCCTGCCGCGCTGAGCAGCTCGAGCAGCCGAGGGCCCGAAATGCCGACGACGTCGGCCAGCTCCGAGACCAGCAACTCCCGGTACACGTCCGACGGGATCCGCGCCAGCAGCGGTCGGGCCAGCTCGACGAGTCTCGCCCGGCCGTCGACGCTGCCCGTGTCGCTGCGGGAGCCGAGTTCCTGTATCAGGTACTGCGACAACGGCATCGCCTGCGCGATGCGGCCCTCGAATGCCTCGCGTCCCTCGGCGCGGACCAGGCTGTCCGGGTCCTCGCCGTCCGGCAGGAACAGGAAGCGAACCTGCCGGCCCTGCTTGAGTTCCCCTACGGCGTTCTCGAGCGCGCGCCAGGCGGCCGCCCGGCCGGCACGATCGCCGTCGAAGCAGAACACCACCTCGCCAACCAGCCGAAAAACCCGCTGCAGGTGCTCCGGCGTCGTCGCGGTTCCCAGCGTCGCGACCGCGTAGGTGATGCCGGCCTGGTGGAGGCTCACGACGTCCATGTAGCCCTCGACGACCACGATGCGCTCGAGCTTGCGGGTCGCCTGGCGGGCCTCGAACAATCCGTAGAGTTCGCGCCCCTTGTGGAACAGCTCCGTTTCCGGCGAGTTCAGGTACTTCGGCTCGCCGGAGTCGAGCACGCGACCGCCGAATCCGATCGCCCGGCCGCGCACGTCGCGGATCGGGAACATGATGCGGTCGCGAAAACGGTCGTAGAAGCCGGCATCTTCCCGGGCGCGGTTCGAGTCGCCCTGGCGCTCGACGATCAGCCCGGCACGTTGCAGCACCTGTCGCTCCTCCGCCGTGCTTCCCAGTCGCTGCAGCAGTCCATCCCAGCCAGCCGGTGCGTAGCCTATTGCGAACTGCTGCGCAGCCTCGCCCCCGAGGCCGCGACGGTCCAGGTAAGCCCGTGCGCGCGGCTCGCCGCTCAGGCACTGGCGGAAGTACAGCGACGCACGTTCCAGCGCCGCGTAGAGCTCGTCGTTGGGCTGGGGCGCGGCGCCCGTTCCGCCTTCCCTGGGCACGTCGAGGCCGGCCCGCGAGGCGAGGTCCTCAACCGCCTCGATGAAACCGAGATGGTCGTATTCCATGATGAAACCGAGCGCCGTCCCGTGCGCGCCGCAGCCGAAGCAGTGGTAGAACTGCTTGTCGGGGCTCACGGTGAAGGACGGCGTCTTCTCGTCGTGGAAAGGGCAGCAGGCCTTGTATTCGCGCCCTGCACGCTTCATCTGCACGCGGCTGCCGATCAGCTCGACGATGTCCGTGCGGGCGATCAGCTCGTCGATGAAATGCTGTGGAATTCGGCCGGCCACGGGCGATGGGGACAGGGGTTAGGGATAGGGATTAGGGGATAGGGGTTAGGGGATAGTGGGGTCGGCGCCGCGGGCCCGCAAGCGGTCGGGCTGCAATCGATCAGCGAGTTCAATCGTGGCCCGGGACGAGAGCCGGGCGGGGAGGCCGCAGGGTATCGGGGGCGCAGGCTCAGGCGCCGAGGATTGCCTTGATGCGCGCGCTGACCGCGCCCATGTCGGCCCGTCCGGCGGCTTTCGCCTTCACGGCCGCCATGACCTTGCCCATGTCCTTGATGCTGCTCGCCCCGGAGGCCGCGATCGCCTCCTCGATGACCGAGTCGAGCTCAGCCTCCGAGAGCGGCGTGGGCATATAACCCTGCAGCAGCTCGATCTCGCTGGCTTCTTTGGCCGCGAGATCGGGTCGCCCGCCCTGCTCGAACTGGGCGATCGATTCCCGGCGCTGCTTGACCATCTTCTCGATGACAGCGATCACCTGCGCATCGTCGAGAGTGGTTCGTTCGTCCACCTCGCGCTGCTTGATCGCAGCCTGCGCCATGCGGATGGTCGAGAGGCGCTCCTTGTCGGAGGCCCGCATGGCGGCTTTCATGTCCTCGTTGATACGCTCCTTGAGCGTCACGGGGACCCCGGATCAGTAGCTGCGCGCCCGGGGCGCGGAGAAGTCGCGGTTGCTGCGCTTCTGGTGCCGCTTGACGGCGGCCGCCTTCTTGCGTTTCCGCTCCTGGGTGGGCTTCTCGTAGAATTCTCGGCGCCGAAGCTCCGTGAGTACGCCGGCTTTTTCGCAGGCGCGCTTGAAGCGGCGCAGTGCGGCATCGAAATATTCGTTCTCTCGAACGCGAACGCTGGGCATCGAAACCTCGTCGGATTGATCGTGGCAGGGCAGTCCGGGCGGATCGCCGCCGGAGCTGTCCGGGAAAAAGACCCGGAATTCTAAGGATCGGGGCATGGAATTGCAAAGAATGAAGATTCTCGGCCTCGAAACCTCCTGCGACGAGACCGCCGCGGCGGTCTACGAGGGCGGGCCGGGCGGGGCAGGCCTGCTGGCTCACGAGGTCTACAGCCAGGTCGCGCTCCATGCCGGTTACGGCGGGGTCGTGCCGGAGCTGGCCTCACGGGACCACTTGCGCAAGCTCGCCCCGCTGCTCGAGCGGGTCCTCGGGACCGCAGACGCCCGGCATGCCGTCGACGGCGTGGCCTACACCAGTGGCCCGGGCCTGGTCGGGGCGCTGCTGGTGGGCGCCTCGGTCGCCCGGTCGCTCGCCTATGCCTGGGGCGTGCCCTGTGTCGGCGTGCACCACATGGAGGGCCATCTGCTCGCGCCGCTGCTCGAGGACGACCCGCCGCGGTTCCCCTTCGTGGCGCTGCTCGTCTCCGGGGGGCATACGCTGCTGGCCCGGGTCGAGGGCCTCGGCCGCTACGAGATCCTGGGCAGCTCGCTGGACGATGCGGCCGGCGAGGCCTTCGACAAGACCGCCAAGCTGCTCGGCCTCGGGTACCCCGGCGGCCCGCGCCTCGCGGCGCTGGCCGAGCAGGGGCGCCCGGGCCGGTTCCGCTTCCCGCGGCCTCTCACCGAGCGTCCGGGCCTCGACTTCAGCTTCAGCGGCCTGAAGACGGCCGTGGTCGTGGCATTGCGGGGCCGCGATCTCGACCCCGAGACCCGGGCGGACGCAGCCCGGGAGTTCGAGGAAGCTGTCGTGGATACACTGCTGATCAAGGCGCAGCGTGCGATCGAGCTGACCGGGACGGGCACGCTGGTCGTCGCAGGTGGCGTCGGTGCCAACCACCGGCTGCGGATGCGGATGCTGGCCATGGGCGAGCGGCTCGGCGTGCGTGTGGTATACCCTCGCAGCGAATTCTGCACGGACAATGCCGCGATGATTGCACTGCTCGGCTACCTGCGCCTCGCCGGCGGCGAGCGCGACGAACTCACGATCCGCGCCCGCGCCCGCTGGCCGATGACCGAGCTCGTGCCGCCCGCCGTGGCCGCAGGCGCCTGAGCTGGACCGCGGCATGGACACGATTTTCCTGGCCGGCCTGACGACCGACTGCATCATCGGCATCTGGGAGTGGGAACGTCGCGTCAAGCAGAAGGTCGTGATCGACCTCGAGATGGCGGCTGACATCCGCCGCGCGGCCGCAAGCGACGCGATCGAGGATACGCTCGACTACAAGCGCGTCGCGAAGCGGATCCTGCAGTTCGTCGGGGACTCCGAGTTCCAGCTGGTCGAGACGCTGACGGAGCGGATCGCGCGCGTGATCGTCACGGAGTTCGGCGTCGCCTGGGTGCGGGTGCGCCTGAACAAGCAGGGCGCGATCCGCGGATCGCGCGACGTCGGCATACAGATCGAGAGGCGCCGCGAGGACTACCCGGCAGGCGAGGGTGCCGCTTGACCATGGTCTACGTCGCGGCCGGCAGCAACGTCGAGCCGCTCAGCAACCTTCGCCTCGCACTCGATGCGCTCGCGGCGGCGTTCCCCGGACTGCAATGCTCGCCCGCCTACCGGAACCGGGCGGTGGGATTCGAGGGCGAGGACTTCGTCAACCTGGTGGTCGGTTTCGACACGGATCTCGACCCCCGGGCGGTCCAGGCCAGTCTGCAGCAGGTGGAGTCCCGCTGCGGACGGGCGCGCGATGCACCGAAATGGGCGCCCCGCTCGATGGACCTCGACATCCTGCTCTACGGTGACCGGGTCAGCGACGAGCCCGGCCTGCTGCTGCCGCGGCCGGACCTGCTGCGGCGGGCCTACATGCTGCGCCCGCTGGCCGAACTCGCCCCCGGGCTGCGTCATCCGACGCTGGGCGTGCCGATGGCCGAGCTCTGGGCGGCTTTCGACCGCGCAGCGCACCCGATGCAGCCGGTAGATCTCGGCTGGCCGGGTACCGATGCTGCGACCTGAGGCAGCAGCCCGGGGTCGGGCCCGCCGGCACGGCCTCAGATGCTGCGACCGCCGTCCACGGCGATCACCTGCCCCGTCACGTAGGGTGCATCGGACGCCAGGAACAGCGCGGTGCGCGCGACGTCCCGCGGCGAGCCGGGGCGCTTGAGCGCGGTCTTGCCGATGATCTCCTGCCGCAGTTCGTCGTCCATGCCCCCTTTCGGCCAGAGCACCGGCCCCGGCGCAATGCCGTTCACGCGCACCTCCGGGGCGAGTTCGCGGGCCAGCGAGCGGGTCAGCATGATCAGCCCGGCCTTCGCTGCGCAGTAGACCGCGTGATTCCTGAGGGGTCGCTGGCCGTGAATGTCCACCATGTTGACGATGCAGCCGCTCGCATCACGCAAGGCGGGCGCCGCCGCCTGCGACAGGAACAGCGGCGCCTTCAGGTTGCTGCCCATGAGGTCGTCCCACTGGGCCGCCGTGATCGAGCCGATCGGCGTCGGATAGAAGCTCGAGGCGTTGTTGACCAGCACGTCGAGCCGGCCATATCGCTCGAGCGCCGACTCGACCAGCAACGGCAAGCGCTCGAGGTCGCCGAGATCGGCCGCGACCGCGAGCGCAGACCCGGCCCGCAGTCCGCAAAGCTCACCGACCAGCGCCTCGGCCTCGGCCGAGGAGCTGCGGTAGTGCACGACGACGCTGGCGCCGGCCGCGTGAAGCTCGCGCACGATCGCGGCGCCGAGGCGCTGCGCGCCTCCGGTGACGAGCGCACAGCGCCCGGCCATGGACTGGTCCCGCACGTCCTGCATGTTCGATTCGCCGTGCCTGCGGCCGGCCCCTCCTGCCGAGCGACGATACCGCAACCGGCGCGGAGTGTCGCAGCCGCGGGTGGCGGAGCATGAGCGCGGGACTGGAATTGCCGGATCCCGGGCCGCAGGCGCGCGCGCACTCGGCGCGAGTGCTCGAGCAGATTCGCGCCGCGATCGACGCCTCCGGCGGCTTTCTCGATTTCGCGAGCTACCTGGAACTCGCGCTGTATGCGCCAGGCCTCGGTTACTACAGCGCCGGTGCTCGCAAGTTCGGGCCGGACGGCGACTTCATCACGGCGCCGGAGGCGGCGCCGCTGTTCAGTCGCTGCCTGGCGCTGCAGTGCGCGGAGGTGCAGCAGCACCTCGGTCGCAGCGCGCTGCTGGAGTTCGGCGCGGGATCGGGGGCGATGGCGGCGGCGCTGCTCCGGGAACTCGAGCGCCAGGGATCCCTGCCTGAGCGTTACCTGATTCTCGAGGTGAGCGGCGAGCTTCGCGAACGACAGCGCTGCGCTCTGCAGGCGTCGGTGCCGGAGCTCGCGGGCCGGGTCGCCTGGCTCGACCGGCTGCCGCGGGATTTCACAGGTACGGTCCTCGCCAACGAGGTCCTCGACGCGATGCCCTTCGAGCGCTTCGCAGTCCGCGGCGGCGAGTTGCGCAGGCTCGGCGTGACCTGGCGGGGCTCCGGCCTCGACTGGGCTGACCGGCCCCCGACCCGGGCGCTCGAGGCCGCCGTCAGGCGCATCGAGCTGCAGCGCGGCGAAGTCTTTCCCGAGGGCTATGTGTCCGAGCTCAACCTGCGCCTCCCGTCGTGGTTCGCCGCGATCGGCGAGGCGGTCGCGGCGGGCGTGCTGCTGTTCATCGACTACGGCCTGCCGCAGCGTGAACTCTACGCGCAGCAGAGGCGCTCGGGCACGATGCTCTGCCACTACCGTCATCGTGCGCACGAGGACCCGTTCTTCATGCCGGGGCTGCAGGACATCACGGCCTGGGTGGACTTCACCGCCGTGGCCGAGGCGGCGACGACGTCCGGCTTCGAACTGGCCGGCTACACGACGCAGGCGCATTTCCTGATCGCGAACGACATCGCGCGGCTGGTGGCCGAGGGCGGGGATGCGGAGCTTCCCGAGCGGCTCGCGCTCGCCCGCGAGGCCAGGCTGCTCACGCTTCCTGGCGAAATGGGGGAGCGGTTCAAGGTCATGGGCTTCACGCGCGGCTACGATGCCCCCCTGCGCGGATTCGCCGCGCGCGATTTCAGTCACCAGCTCTGAGGCTCCCTACCCGACATGGATCTCCTTCAAGCCGTCGTCCTCGCCGTCGTGCAGGGCCTGTCCGAGTTCCTGCCGATCTCGAGCTCGGGTCACCTGATACTCGTGCCGCATTTCCTGGGCTGGACGGACCAGGGGCTCGCCTTCGACGTCGCCGTGCACGTCGGCACGCTGCTCGCGGTGTTGATCTACTTCAGGCGGCAGCTCGGCACGATGGCGGTCGCCTGGGTCGATTCGGTGCTGCGGCGCAAGCACACGCGGGACAGCCGCCTGGCCTGGCAGATTCTCGTTGCGACGGTTCCGGTCGGCCTCGTCGGGCTCGCCTTCGACGATTTCATCGAGGCGAACCTGCGCAGCCCGCTGTTCGTGGCAGGTACGCTCACCGTGTTCGGGCTGCTGATGTACGCCGCGGATCGCTTCGGCAAGGGAAACCGCGACGAGTACGACTTGAGCTGGGGACAGGCGCTCGCGATCGGCGTCGCACAGGCGCTGGCGCTGATGCCGGGCACCTCGCGCTCGGGCGTGACGATGACGGCCGGGCGAATGCTCGGCCTGACCCGCTCCGCAGCCGCCCGGTTCTCTTTCCTGCTGGCGGTGCCCGGCATAGCCGCCGCCGGCGCCTACGAGGGCCTGAAGCTCGTCACCTCCACGGAGCCGGTGGCATGGCAGCCGATGCTGGTCGGCGCGCTCTTCGCCGCGCTCTCAGGCATCGCCTGCATCCATTTCCTGATCCGGTTCATCGAGCGCATCGGGCTGCTGCCGTTCGCACTGTACCGCCTGCTGCTCGCCGCGCTGATCGTCTGGCACTTCAGCTGAGCCCGGCAGGTCCGGCGAGCGCCGTGCGTATCGCGGCGATCCGGGCCGTGCGCAGCATGCCGGCAATCACCTCGCCCGACTCACCCGCGATCGCCTCGGGATCGGGCCGTACTGCGGCCGCCGCGGCCAGCGCCGCGCGCAGCAAGGCGGCCTGCGGGTAGGGCGCAGCGCGCAGGCGCTCGCCACGGCCACGCGCATCCGCCTCGCAGGCGAGCAGCAGCCGCTCGAAGCGCTCGGGCCGGCGGAATGCGTCGGTCTGTTCCAGCAGTTCGAGAACCGTGGCGGGCCGCAGCTCGGCCGCGCGGTGGATCCGCCCGTGGTGGCGCGCGGCGAGCACCGCGAGCTCGCGGTGGTCGTTCGGGATGCGGAGTCTCCGGCACAGCTTCTCGATCAGCTCGACGCCGGATTCCTCGTGCCCGATGTGCCGCGGCCAGTCCTGCTTCGGCGTCGAGGCCTTGCCGAGGTCGTGCACCAGCGCTGCGAAACGCACATCGGTGGCCTCCGAGAGTCCGGCCGCCACGGCCAGCGACTGCATCGCGTGGATTCCCGTGTCCACTTCCGGGTGCCACCGCTCGGGCTGTGGAACCCCGTAAAGCGCATCGATCTCAGGAAAGACGACCGCAAGCGCGCCGCAGGACCGCAGCACGGCGAAGAACTCGGTCGGCCTCGCCTCTGCCAGCGCGCGCACGGTCTCGCCCCAGACCCGCTCCGGCACCAGCGCCTCGAGCTCGCCGGCGGCCACGATCTCGCGCATCAGTGCCAGGGTCTCGGGCGCGACCGAGAAGCCCAGCGGGGCGAATCGCGCGGCAAAGCGAGCCACGCGCAGCACGCGCAGCGGATCCTCGACGAAGGCCGGGGAGACGTGGCGCAGCAGCCTGGCCTGGAGATCGGCACGGCCGCCGTACGGATCGATCAGCGTGCTTCCATCGGCGTCGAGCGCCATGGCGTTGATCGTCAGGTCACGCCGGGCGAGGTCCTCATCGAGCGTGACGTCCGGCGAGAATCGGGTCGCGAAGCCGTAGTAGCCGGGGCCGGTCTTCCGCTCGGTGCGCGCCAGCGCGTACTGTTCCCCTGTGCGCGGGTGCAGGAACACCGGGAAGTCCTTGCCGACCTGTCGGTAACCGGCGTCGAGCATCTGCCCGGGGGTGGCGCCCACGACGACGTAGTCGCGCTCGGACACCGGCCGACCGAGCAACTGGTCCCGTACCGCACCGCCGACGAGATGGATCTTCATGCGTGGCATCGTATCGAAACCGCAGGGCATCGAGGGAGCGCGCCAGCTGACCGCGACGGCACGCCGGGCGTCGAGCCGTTTGCGGCGCCTGGCCTCGCGGGCGGCCTGCTGCCTGGCGCTGGTGAGCGCGTCAGGCTGCTACCTGGTGCAGGCGGCCGGGGGACAGCTCGAGGTGATGTCGCGCAGTCGTCCGATCGACGCGGTGCTCGAGGATGCCGAGGTCCCGGAGCCGACGCGCGAGCAGCTGCGCCTGCTCAGCGAGGCTCGCGAGTTCGCGGCCGGGCAGCTCGGGTTGCCTGCGGGCGACAGCTATCGCGATTACGCCGAGCTCGATCGTCCCTACGCAGTGTGGAATCTCGTCGCCGTGCCGGAGTTCTCGCTGGCACCGCGACGCTGGTGTTTTCCGGTGGCTGGTTGCGTGAGCTACCTCGGCTACTTCGCGGAATCGGACGCCGAGGCCGCGGCCCGCAAGCTCCGGCACCAGGGCTTCGACGTCGCCGTGGGCGGCGTCGCGGCTTACTCGACGCTGGGCCGGCTTCCCGATCCGGTCTACAGCACGATGCTCCGCTGGCGCGAATCACGCCTCGTCGGCACGGTTTTCCATGAGCTTGCGCATCAGCGGCTGTACGTGAAGAACGACAGCGCCTTCAACGAGGCCTTCGCTTCGGTGGTCGAGGAGGAGGGCGTGAGGCGCTGGTTCACGGAGCGCGGCGACGAGCCCGCGCTGGCGGACTACGAAGCACGCCTCGGGCGCGAGGAAGAGTTCACGGAAGTGCTGCGCCGCTCGCGCGCCCGGCTGGCCGCGCTGTATGCCGAAGCCGGTCCGGCCGAGGAAACCAGGGTGGAGAAACAGCGGGAGTTCGGCCGTCTGAAGTTCGAATACGCACAGCTGCGGGACCGCTGGAACGGCTACGGCGGCTATGACCAGTGGTTCGCCCGTCCTTTGAACAATGCCCACCTCGCCGCGGTGGCCACCTACCATGACTGCGTGCCGGGCCTGCGTCGCGAACTCGAGTCGACGGGCTCTTTGCCCGGCTTCTACCGGCGGGCTGAGGAGCTGGCCTCGTTGCCGCGCGCCGAGCGCCACGCGCGCGTCTGCATCGGCGCTGGTCGTCCGGCGGGCGCGGTGGCCCGGCCATCGGCTCAGCGGGCGGAGGACCCCCGCCCAAGGTAGCCTGGCACCACGGCGGACATCGGCGTCCGTGCGATGCCGAGTTCGCCGAGCCCGTCTCGCTCGCAGACCGAGTCGATGGTCGAGGAGAGGTAGTTGTCGGTCGAGAACGGCTTTCCCGGCACGTAGTCCAGCAACGCGGCCTGCAGCCGCGCGAGCGGGTCGGGCAGCGGCAGCACCGCCCGCCGCAGCCCGAGCGTGCGCGCGGTGAACGCGACGATCTCGCCGAGCGTCATCACTTCGGGGCCGCAGAGCTCGAACGTCCGTCCGACGACATCCGGCCGGTCCATGCAGCGCACGAATGCCTCGACGACGTCGCCCACGTAGACCGGCGCGAAGCGGGCATTCGCGCAGGCGAGCGGCAACAGGCCCGGCGTGAGCTTGAGTATCTGCGCGAACTTGTTGACGAACGAGTCCCCGGGACCGAACACGACTGACGGCTGCAGGATCACGAAGTCGGGGCGTCCGCGACACTCGGCGCGCAGGAAATCCTCTGCCTCGCCCTTGCTCCTCAGGTAGTGGCTCGGGCCGCGCTCGGCGTCGGCCTTCAGGCCGCTCATGTGCAGGTAACGCTGCACGCCCGCCTTGCGGCAGGCGGCCACGGCCTTCTTCGGCAGCTCGGTATGCGCAAGGCGGAATTCGTCGCCCCGTCCGCGCCCGAGCCGCCGCTCGTTCAGGATGCCGACCAGGTTGATCACCACGTCGCAGCCCTGGAATTCCTGCTGCAGCACGGCCGCGTCGTGCGCGTCCGCGCGAACCAGGCGCACGGACGGCATCACCAGCATGTCGCGATGACTGGTCCGGTCCCGGGTCAGAACCTTGACGCTGTGCCCTTCCCTGGCGAGGCGCGCAACCAGTGCCCGGCCGATGAAGCCGGTGCCGCCGAGCATGCAGACCGAGTGAGTCATCAGCGGATCGGTATGACCAGCAGTCGCGCTGCCGCGCCGGATCTGCAGCACGAAGGCCGCTGCGCCCTGGGTCGCCTGGGTGAACTCCTCGAGGTTCGAGATCCGGGTCCGTCCGACCCCGACGATCAGGTCGTTGGCCCTGAGTCCGCGCTGGGCCGCCGGGCTGCCCTCGGCGACGCTGCGGATCAGCACGCCGCCTTGCCCGTCCGCGTCCATCAGTTCGGCGCCCTGCAGGCCGGGATGCAGCCCGGCCTCGCGTGCCTCCATGGCCTCGTCCCGGTTGCCGACCACGGCCGTCACCTGGCGCGGCTTGCCGTCCCGCAGGGTCGTGACCGAGACGCTGTCGCCGACACTGAGCAGGCCGATGGCGTTGCGCAGTCCGGCGGCGTCCTTGACCGCCTTGCCGTTTACCGCAGTGATCACGTCGCCCGCCCTGATGCCGGCTTTCTCGGCTGCGGAGCCTTCGACGACCTGGGAAACCAGTGCACCCTGGACGTTGCCGAGGTCCATGCTCTCCGCGATATCGGGCGTGAGGGTCTGGATGTTGACGCCCAGCACGCCGCGCCTGACCTCGCCGTGCTTCACCAGCTGGGCCATGATGATCTTCATCATGTTGGACGGGATCGCGAAGCCGATGCCGATGTTGCCACCCGATCGCGACAGGATCGCCGAGTTGATGCCTACCAGCTGGCCCTTCAGGTTGACCAGCGCGCCGCCCGAGTTGCCGGGGTTGATCGAGGCGTCGGTCTGGATGAAGTCCTCATAGCCCTCGGGATTTATCCCCGAGCGGCCAAGTGCGCTGACGATGCCGGAAGTGACCGTGTGGCCGAGCCCGAACGGGTTGCCGATCGCGACGACGAAGTCACCGACCTCGGTGAGATCCGAGTCCGCGACCGGGATCTGCGTCAGGCTGTCGCCCTCGACCTGCAGCACGGCGACGTCGGAGCCCTCGTCCTTGCCGACGACTTTCGCCTCGAGCGAACGGTTGTCGAGCAGTGTCACGGTAATTTCCGTGGCGTTCTCGATCACGTGTGCGTTCGTGATGATGTAGCCCTGCCTCGCGTCCACGATGACGCCCGAGCCCGCGCTCTGGAACTCGCGTGACATCGGGGCGTTCGGAACGTTGAAGAACCGGCGGAAGAACGGGTCGCTGAGCAGCGGGTTCTGCACCTGCACCGTCCCCCGGGTCGCGATGTTGACCACGGCCGGCGTGACCGTCTTCAGCATGGGTGCCAGCGAAGGCACCGGCGTTTCGCCGACCTGCGAGGGAATCTGGGCGGTGGCCAGCGCGGACCAGGCCCCGATCAGGGCCGCGGCGAAGCTCAAGCGAATTTTCATCAGGAAATCCCAGGAATTAATCGGTGGATAGGCGGTTCTAGGGTCTGGTCGGCGAAGTCTAGCAGCGTGCACCGCGGGGCCCTCGCTACCGGTCAGCCGCAGTTCAGACAGGTGTACTGCGAGTCGAGTTCCAGCCGGGAATGCAGCGATCGCCCGCTCCCAGGGACGGGGGTCGCGGTGCAGAGCCTGTGGATTGCCGGTGAACATCGCGTGGACACAATATGTTGTGTCCACGCTGCAACCGGCTGTCTGCCGACGGAGAGCCACGAGTTGCACCTGGATATTGCCGGCATATGCTTGTAACCATATGATAAAACAATAGTTTTTGGTGCATTTTTCGGCCGCGAAAATGGTTGACGGGGCCGGACGGGGTGCATAACCTACTCGACCTGACCCTATATGTTGTGTCCGGCACGATGTCCTCCCGATCGTTGTGGCGAGGAGTCCGAGCCGGGCCGGAAAGGGTCGGTCGGGCTCGTCGGCCTCTCCCCATCGGGGCTCGAGGCGGCGTGTCAGGGGGACTTTCCTGATCTGCCGAATACGCATTCGTTACGGAGCCGTGTCGCTGCAATGAGCACTGCCGTCAAATTGAAGACCCGGGACGCCAGGAGTATCCGTTTCCAGGAGGCGTCGCTGGACATCTGGGACAAGAAATACCGACTGACTGCAAAGGACGGTACGCCCATCGACCGCTCGATGGACGACACATACAAGCGCGTGGCCCGTGCGCTGGCCGACGTCGAGCGGGAGGACCTGCGCGAACACTGGTACGAGCAGTTCCTCTGGGCGCTGCGGCGGGGCGCGATCCCGGCGGGCCGCGTCACCTCCAATGCCGGAGCCCAGCAGCACAAGCCGGCCACCTCGACGATCAACTGTACCGTGTCGGGCACCGTGCGCGACTCGATGGACGACATCCTCGGCAAGGTGCACGAGGCCGGCCTGACGCTGAAGGCCGGCTGCGGCATAGGTTACGAGTTCTCGACGCTGCGTCCGCGGGGCGCCTACGTCTCCGGCGCAGGTGCCTACACCTCCGGCCCGCTGTCCTTCATGGACATCTACGACAAGATGTGTTTCACGGTCTCCTCCGCCGGCGGGCGGCGCGGCGCGCAGATGGGCACCTTCGACGTCGGTCATCCCGACGTGATGGAGTTCATCCGCGCCAAGCGCGAGGCCGGCCGGTTGCGCCAGTTCAACCTGTCGCTGCTGGTAACGGACGACTTCATGCAGGCCGTGCGGCAGGACGCCGACTGGAAACTCGCCTTCCCGGTGACGGAGGCCGAGGTTGAAGGTCACGACACCGGCGACACCGAGCGCTTCGTCTGGCGCGAATGGCCGGGCGACGGCGGCTACGTGTGCAACGAGGAAGGCCTGGTGCTCTGCAAGGTCTACAAGACCCTGCCGGCGCGACGGATGTGGGACGTGATCATGTCCTCGACCTACGATTTCGCCGAACCGGGCTTCGTGCTGATCGACCGGGTCAACGAGATGAACAACAACTGGTGGTGCGAGAACATCCGGGCCACCAATCCCTGCGGCGAGCAGCCGCTGCCGCCCTACGGCTCATGCCTGCTCGGCTCGATCAACCTGACCAGCTTCGTGCGCGATCCGTTCACCGAGGAAACCCACTTCGACTGGGACGAGTTCCGCAAGGTCGTCAAGGCCTTCACGCGCATGCTCGACAACGTCGTCGAGATCAACGGCCTGCCGCTCGAGCAGCAGCGGCAGGAGATCCGGCGCAAGCGCCGCCATGGCATGGGATTCCTGGGTCTCGGCTCCACGACCACGATGCTCGGCATGAAGTACGGTTCGCGGGACTCGGTCGCCTTCACCGAGCGGGTCTCCAAGGAGCTCGCGCTTGCCGGCTGGGAGGCCGCGCTCGATCTGGCCATCGAGAAGGGGCCGGCGCCGATCATGCTGGAGGAGTTCGAGGTCACTGCGGAGATGCTGCGCAAGCGTCCCGAGATGCTTCGTGACGGCATCCGGGCCGGCCAGAGGCTGCCGGGCCGCATTCTGCACGCGCGTTACAGCCGCTACATGCAGCGTGTCGCCGAGCAGGCGCCGGAACTGGTCGACCGGCTCGCCGAGGTGGGAGCGCGCTTTACCCATCACAGCTCGATCGCACCGACCGGCACGATCTCGCTGTCTCTCGCGAACAATGCCTCGAACGGCATCGAGCCGACGTTCGCGCACCACTATTTCCGCAACGTGATCCGCGAGGGCCGCAAGACGAAGGAGCGGATCGACGTATTCTCCTTCGAGCTGCTGGCCTACCGTGAACTGGTCAACCCGAAGGCGATGCCGGGTTCGACCAGCGCCGTCGAGAAGCTGCCGGAGTACTTCACGACGGCCGACGACATCACGCCACGCGAGCACGTGGACATACAGGCCGCCGCCCAGAAGTGGGTGGATTCCTCTATTTCCAAGACCGCCAACGTCCCGACGGACTACCGATACGACGATTTCAAGGACATCTACCTCTACGCGCACGAGCAGGGGCTCAAGGGCTGCACGACCTTCCGCTTCAACCCGGAGGCTTTCCAGGGCGTGCTGGTCAAGGAGGAGGACCTGAAGAACACGACCTACGTGTTCACGCTCGACGACGGCACGGAGCTGGAGGCGAAAGGCGACGAGCTGATCGAGTACGACGGCGAAACGCACACGGCGGCGAACCTGTTCGACGCCCTCAAGGAAGGCTATTACGGCAAGTTCTGAGGCGCTGCCGCGGCGCGCCCGAGTGAGAGACTACACAGATGAGTGCCCACAGGATCGCAAGCAAGATCGTCAAGTACAGGGTCGTCCGTCCGGGCGAGGAACAGCCGACGGCCGCGAAGCGCGAACCGCAGCCGGCGGACTCGCGCGACACCAAGGTCATCTGGATGCACGAGAAGGTCGAGCGTCCCGAGGTCCTGATCGGCTCGACCTACAAGATCAAGACGCCGGTTTCCGACCACGCGATGTACGTGACGATCAACGACATCGTGCTGAACGAAGGTACCGAGCACGAGCAGCGACGGCCGTTCGAGATCTTCATCAACTCGAAGAATCTCGATCATTTCCAGTGGATCGTGGCGCTGACCCGGATCATCTCGGCCGTGTTCCGCAAGGGCGGCGACGTCACGTTCCTGGTCGAGGAGCTGAAGGCGGTCTTCGACCCGCGCGGCGGCTACTGGCAGGCCGGCGGGAAGTTCATGCCGTCGATCATCGCCGAGCTCGGTCACGTCATCGAAAAGCACCTGCAGACGATCGGGCTGCTGCGGGATCCGGAGCTCGACGAGCACCGGCTGAAGCTGATCGAGGAGAAGCGCGCCGAGTACGAGGCGCGGCAGAAGCAGCAGGATGCTTTCGCGCAGAGCCATTACCCGCAGGGGGCGCAGCTGTGCACCAAGTGCAGCACGGCGGCCGTGGTCATGATGGACGGCTGCATGACCTGCCTGAACTGCGGAGACTCCAAGTGCGGTTGAGCCTCGGCGGCTCCGGTGCCGGTTCCCCACGCGCTCTGGCTGGATTCCCGCCGGCCACCTGATGACCCAGGGCGCCTCTGACCGGGCGCGGCGCGTACCTTCGAGGCGGCCTCCCGGCCGCCTCGTTTTTATTGCCGGGTGCTGCGGGATTGTGTCGCGGCGCACGACTTGCCGTGTCGCATGGCTATAATTTCGGCCCTGATGGGAAATCGAAACCGAAACCTCGGCATGGCGGGCCTGCTGGTGGCCCTGACCTGCCTGCCGCTCGCGTCCTACGCGCAGGGCTTCAGTTCCGTCTCCGGCGCGCCTGCCCCGGCCCGGCCGGTCACCCAGGGTCCGGCCATGGTTCCGCCGCAGGTAACAGTGGCGGCGCCGGCACAGGGCTTCAGCTCCGTTTCCGCCTTGCCAGCGGCAGGCGGCCCGCCGGCGGCGGCCGCGAGCGCGGCGATTCCGGCCACGACGATCAGCGCGGTGGCCGGTGCGTTTGCGTCGGTCTCCGGCATGACGGGTGCTCCAGCGTCGGGCGAAGCGCCGAGACTGGACGTGAGCGGCGGGCTCGCGGACAAGGTGCTCGTGAAGAAATCCGAGCGGCTGCTCTACCTGATGCGTCGCGGCCAGGTCATCGCGCAGTACCCGATCAAACTCGGCCTGAACCCGTATGGGCACAAGCAGCGCGAAGGCGACTTCCGTACGCCCGAGGGGCGTTACGAGCTGGTCCGGCGCAACCCCTCCAGTCGCTTCTTCCTCTCCATCGAGATCTCCTACCCGAACCGGGAGGACCGCGCGGTGGCGAACGAGGCAGGGTTCCGGCCGGGCGGGCTGATCATGATCCACGGCCAGCCCAACGAGCCGAACAAGCCGCCGGAGCATTACGCCAGCAAGGACTGGACCGACGGCTGCATCGCCGTCAGCAACTCCGACATGATCGATATCTGGAATCGAGCGCCGCTCGGGATCCCGATCGAGATCAGCCCGTGACGCGTCGCACGGACGTCCTCGAACTGGCCGTCGAGGACGTGGATCTGGTCGATGCGAGGGTCACGCCGACCGGCAGTCTCGAGAATCTCTCGCAGCAGGAGGTGGACCGCCTGCTGGATTCTTCGCGGGGCGGCCTCTATCCGCTGTTCCGCCGCTGCTCGCTGGCCGTGCTGAACGCGGGAGGGGAGACCGACGACGCGCGGGTCATCTTCGAGCGCTACGCGGATTTCGAGATCCGCATCGTCCGCAAGGCCTGGGGGATCAAGCTCGAGCTGCGCAATGCGCCGCCCGCGGCCTTCGTCGACGGCCGGATGATCAGGGGTATCCAGGAGCACCTGTTCGCGGTGCTGCGCGACATCCTCTACATCCACGGCGAGGTCTACGAGCACGGCAGCGTCCAGCTGCGCGAGTCCGGGGACATCACCGACGCGATCTACCGGATCCTGCGCAATGCCGGGCTGCTGGTGCCGCGCATCAGGCCGAACATCGTCGTCTGCTGGGGCGGCCACTCGATCGGGCGCGAGGAATACGACTACACGAAACGGGTGGGCTACGAGCTCGGGCTGCGCGGGCTGGACGTGTGCACGGGCTGCGGTCCGGGCGCGATGAAGGGTCCGATGAAGGGCGCGGCGATCGGCCACTCGAAGCAGCGGATCCGCGCGGGGCGCTACATGGGCCTGACCGAACCCGGGATCGTCGCCGCGGAGCCGCCGAACGCGATCGTCAACGAGCTGGTGATACTGCCGGACATCGAGAAGCGACTCGAAGCGTTCGTGCGCGTCGGCCACGGCATCGTCGTGTTCCCGGGCGGCGCAGGCACCGCGGAGGAAATTCTCTACCTGCTCGGGATATTGCTCGACCCCGCCAACGAGAGCCAGCCGCTACCACTGGTGTTCACCGGGCCTGCCTCCAGCGCCGGCTACTTCGAGGAGATTCAGCGGTTCCTGGCCGCCACGCTCGGGCCGCGTGCGCTCGGGTGCTTCCGGGTGATCATCGGCGATCCTGCCGAGGTGGCCCGGGCGATGACCCGCGGCATGGACGCGGTGCGCGAATTCAGGCGTCGCAACAGCGATGCCTACAACTACAACTGGCTGTTGCGGGTCTCTGCCGAACTGCAGCAGCCGTTCGAGGTCAGCCACGAGTCGATGGCCCGGCTCGAACTCGAGCCAGGACTGCCACCGCATCAGCTGGCCTCCGAGCTGCGCCGGGCGTTCTCGGGCATCGTCACCGGGAACGTGAAGGAGCACGGCATCCGGATGATCGAGGATGGCGGGCCGTTCGAGCTGCGCGGGACGCCGCAGCTGCTCGGGCCGCTGGACGCGCTGCTGCGCAGCTTCGTGCGCGATCGCCGCATGAAGATCGCGGGCGAATACCAGCCCTGCTACCGGATCGTCACCTGATCCAGATCCTGTGACCCAGTACCGGACGCCGGGGACGGCGACCGGTTAGCTTTGCCGGAGAGCATGGATCATCCGGCATGAGCGAAAAAAAGCAGGGCGTCCTCGCGGCGGAGGCGGCAGAAGCCCGCCGGGAGCGGCGTTTGAAGATCGCGGCGGCGGCGGAGGGCTGGGAGGCCTACAACGCCTGGCTGCTGCGGGTGCGGGCGAATGCGGGCCCGACTTCCCGGCAGGCGGTGATCTCCAAGGCCCTCTACAGCGTGTCCAGCTACAAGACCTGGGCCGAGAAGGCCAAGGGAGCCTTCGACGGGAAGAAGTGATGGGCCGCGCGCGAGGCGCGGCGGTATCATATATATAGGCCCGCGCGAGAGCCGCGGGCCCAAGAAGCTCAGACATGGAACGCCTGCTGAAATGGCTCGATGACCTGGACGACGCGCTCGCGATGGTCCGGGCCCATGCGCCGGCCGTCATCGTGACGCTCGTGCTGCTCGCCTGCTTCCTCGCGGCGGTCGGTGCGGCGTTCGTCTTCGGCCCGCCGACGCTGCTCGCCGCGCCCTGATTGCGCGGGGCCAGGGTCACCCGGCCAGTGACGGATTGAGCGTGTACGTCCCGGTCAGCTTCGCCTCGGCCAGCACGTGGCCCTCGAGCGCCTTGCGCACCTCGGGTCCCGTGAATTCGCCCTCGACCGGGCAACGGGCCAGGTCTGTTGCCAGCAGCACGAAGTCGTAATGATGCAGTCGCTCGTCGTTCCAGGGCGGGCACGGTCCGTCATAGCCGAAGTACTTGCCCTCCATGTCGGCATCGCCGGCGAACCAGAGCGTGTAGTCGTTCAGGCCCTGGCGTGACCCCGCGGGACCCGGCGGATTGCGTCGCCCGCGCGCGACTACGCCGTCTGCGCATGCGCCGGCGTCGATCTCGCGGACCGAGGGCGGAATGTCCACGACCACCCAGTGGTAGAAGTCCGTGCGCGGCAGCTCCGCCGGAACCACGCGGCCCTCCTTGTTGACGTCATCGGCGCTGGTCGGCACGTCGCCGTCCACGCAGAGCAGTACGAGCGAGCGTGTCGCCGCGGGCACGCCAAGCCAGCTCAACTGGGGGTTTCGGTTGGCGCTCAGCACGATGTGCTGCCTGGGGTCCGGCGCGCCGAACGCGAACTCCTCCGCAATGCGCTGGCCGTGGCCGAAGCTCCTGGACATCAGTTGCATGGTGGTCTGCCTCCGGATCGATGAACCGAGGCCTGATTCTGGCACACTGCAGCACGCCTCTTGCGGATGCCCGACATGACCGAGCGTTTACGGCCGCCCGTGCCGCGGCCGATCGTGATCGAAGGCCCGGCCGGATCGATCGAAGGTCGGCTCGAGGACCCAGCCGAGGACCGTCAGCCCGGCGTGGTCGGCGTCGTATGCCACCCGCATCCGCTGCACGGCGGGACGATGCAGAACAAGGTCGTACACACGCTTGCCCGGGCGATGCACGAACTCGGAACGCCGACGGTGCGGTTCAACTTCCGCGGGGTGGGCGGCAGCGAGGGGGCTTATGCGGACGGCGACGGCGAACTGCAGGACGCGCTCGCCGTGGTGGCCTGGGCGAGGCGGCGATGGCGATGCGAAAGGCTCTGGCTGGCCGGCTTTTCATTCGGCGCCGCGGTGGCCCTGCATGCGGCCGCGACGGCCCGACCGGGTCGCCTCGTCACCGTCGCGCCGCCCGTGTCGAGACTACAGGTCATGCCGGCTTCGCGTCCCGGCTGCCCGTGGCTCGTCGTGCACGGCGATCTCGATGAACTCGTGCCGGTGGCCTCGGTGAAATCCTGGGTGGCAGGGTTCGAGCCACCCGCTCAACTGCGGATCCTGGCGGGCGCGGAACATTTCTTCCACGGTCGCCTGGGCGAGCTGAGGGAAGTGGTCGCGGGTTTCCTGGCGGGGCCGGCTGCCGACTGAAGGTAAACGGTTCCGGCGGGAGAGGAGTAATGGACCGGGGCGGTTGCAAGCCGCCCCGGCGGGAATTCTCGTCGGCTCAGTTCACCATTGTTTTCAGGTTCTTCAAGGGCATGACCCGGACCTTCTTGCTGGCGGGCTTCGCCTTGAAAATCATCTTCTCGCCCGTGAAGGGGTTGGTGCCTTCGCGGGCCTTGGTGGCGGGCTTCTTGACGACCTTCATCTTGGCGAGGCCGGGCAGCGTGAACACGCCGTAGCTCTTCAGGCTCTTCTTGATCACGGTCGAGAGCGAATCGAATACTTCGCTCACCTGCCTCTTGGAGAGGCCGGTGTCCTTTGAGATCGCGGCGAGGATCTCGGACTTGGTCGGCGGTGAGGTCTTCTTTGCCATTTAATGTCTCCTGTGGGTGTGTCGCAGGCCTTCGGCCCTGCTCATGATATTTGTTCGCGCGCGGAAAATAGCACAAGATCAACGGGTGTTTAAGCGCTCCGGAGCCTTTTTTTTCAGTGCCGGAGCGCTCAGCCGGCGAAGAACTCGCGCTTGAACTGCACCGAGTACGTGCCTGCCTGATCGGCAGCGGAGGCCTCGATCTCGAATACCAGGATCTCGGTACCGGCGATGCCGACCTCGCCGATGAAGTAGACGGACTCCCCCTCGGTCAGCCGGCGCATCTGCAGGTCCTTGAGCTGACCGTTCAGGTTGTAGGCACGCGCCGTCACGGTGCCATCCACCGGGGCGGTGCGCCCGTCGGGCCCTTCGCGCAAGATCGAGACGTTGAGCAGCACGCGGTTGCTGCTGCGCTCGATACCGTAGGCGCGCGCCACTTCGGGGCTCAGCTCGTCCGTGCGCAGCGCGTTGTAGTGCACCTGGTACTCGCCGAAATCCTGGAAACTCGGTTCGCTGGGAGCGGCTGTCTGGGCCTTGCGCGACTCGGGAGCGCCCGGGTTGCATCCGGCCAGTCCGAACAGAGCGAGTGAGCAGGCGATTGCAGCGATGTGCGACATTCTGCGAAACATTGGTCCCTACCCTCGGTAATGCAGCGTCCCTGAGCCCACTATAGTCGAACACCGGCGGCCTTGCGCCCGTCATCGCCCGCTCAACCCTCGCCGAGCAGCGACGCGAGCGGCCCGGGCAGCGGGCGGCCGGCTCCGCGGATCCGGACGCGCTTGTCGCGACCCGTGAGTCCGCGCTCGATCACGACCGAGGATTTCGGCACGCCGAGGGCCTGCGCCAGGAACTCGACCAGCGCTTCGTTCGCACGACCATCCACCGGTGGCGCCTGCAGGCGTATGCGCAGCCTGTCGCCGAACTGGCCGGCGAAACCACTGGTCGCCGCCCGGGGCTGGACCCGAAGCTCGAGGAGCAGGTCCGTGCCGTCACGGCGGACCGCCGGCCGCGTTGCGTTTCTCAACGCAGCAGGATCTGCACGGCCTGCAGTCCGATCAAGACGAACAGCGGCGACAGATCCAGTCCGCCGATCGAAGGCACGATCCGGCGTACCGGCCGCAGCAGCGGCTCGCAGAGGCGGGCGAGCAGGTCCGTGGCCGGGCTGCGGGTGCCGGGAGCTATCCAGCTCAGCAGCACGTAGATCAGCAGCGCGAAGACGTAGAACTGCAGCACGGTGCTTGCCAGGTCGCGAACGCCGGAGACGAGGACTGCGGCCGGGTCGAACGGCAGTCCCGCCACCAGCCTCAGCAGCGCGGTGCCGAGCAGCTGCACCATCAGCAGCGCGATCACGGCCGCCAGGTCGACGTTACCGGCCGGCTTCAGCAGCCTGCGCAGCGGCTTGACCAGCGGGTCGGTGATCCGCAGCACCGCCTCGCCCAGTGGATTGCGGAAGCTCGCCCGCGCAAGCGGGATGACGAGCCTCAGCAGGAAGGCGATCACGACCAGCGTGAGCAGCGCCTCGAGGATGAACAGCAATGCCTGCATTGATTCCGCGCCTCCGCCGCGTTCAATCCGGTGCCGGGCCCGCGAGCTCGGCCGAGCGCCTGGCCGCCGCCGCGACCGCGCGTGCGACTATCCCGCTCAAGTCCGCCGAGTTCATCACGCCCAGTGCCGCGGCGGTCGTGCCGCCCTTCGACGTGACCTGCTCGCGCAGCGTCGCCGGCGCTTCGCCGCTCTCCGCCGCGAGGCGTCCTGCGCCGCGGGCCGTCTCCACGGCGAGCAGCCTCGCGGTACCCGGCGGCAGGCCGAGGCGGATGCCCGCCTCTTCCAGCGCCTCGGTCAGCAGGAAGAAATAAGCCGGGCCGCTGCCCGAGACCGCGGTCACCGCGTCCATCTGCTCCTCGGATTCGATCCATACGGTCGCGCCGCAGGCGGCGAGGATCGATTCGGCAGCCGCGCGCTCCTCGGGCGAGACCCGCTCGTGCGCGAGCAGCGCGGTCACACCGGCTCCGATCAGCGCGGGCCGGTTCGGCATCGTCCGCACCACGGCCGCGGCGGGCCCGAGCCAGTTCACCAGGTCGGCGAGGCGGATCCCGGCCGCGATCGAGATCACGAGCCGGCGCCGGTCCTGCAGCGATGGCGCGAGTTCCTGCGCGACCGCGCGCATCTGCTGCGGCTTCACCGAGAGCACGATCACCTCTGCCTCCCGCGCCGCCGCCGCATTGTCAGCCGTGGTGCGGAGGTCGAAGCGCTCGATGAGCGCCTGCCGCTGGACGGCGGAGGGATCGGCCGCGACCAGGTCGCCGGCAGGCCATCCCCGCGACAGGAGCCCGCCGACCAGGCCGCTCGCCATGTTGCCGCCACCGATGAATGCAATCCGCATCCGCAGTTCCTCCGGTCAGTCTCTCGGCCCGAACAGCGCCGTCCCGACCCGGACGATCGTGGCGCCTTCCGCCACGGCGGCCTCCAGGTCCGCGCTCATGCCCATCGACAGCGTGTCGAGGCCATGGCCGCGAGCGTTCAGGTCCGCGAGCAGCGCGCGCAGCCTCGCGAACGGGATGCGCTGCGCGCTCAGCTGCGCATCCCCCGGCGGGGCAGGAATGCTCATCAGTCCGCGCAGCCTCAATCTTGGCAGACCCGCGACGATCTCGGCGAGCCGCGGCAGTTCCTGTGGTTCGACTCCGCCCTTGTCGGGCTCCTCGTCCAGCCGTACCTGGACGAGGACCTCGAGCGGCGGTGCGTGGTGAGGGCGCTGCGCGCTCAGGCGTCGCGCGATCCGCTCGCGGTCGAGCGTGTGCACCCAGGCGAAGTTCTCGGCGACGGCGCGCGTCTTGTTGCCCTGCAGCTGCCCGATGAAGTGCCATACGATGGGCAGCGCGGCGAGCTCACGGACCTTCGGCAGCGCCTCCTGCAGGTAGTTCTCGCCGAACTCGAGCTGACCGGCCTCGAACGCGGCACGGATCGCGGCCGCCGGCTGCTGCTTGCTGACCGCGAGCAGCCGCACCGCCGAGGGGTCCCGGCCGGCGACGCGTGCCGCAGCCTCGATCCGGCGGCGCACTTCGGCGAGCTTCGCGGGCGAGAACTGCGGACCGGTTAACATATTGGTCCCCGAGCCCCTGACTTATACTGCGCCTGCCCGCGTGGGCCGTGCATGTTCCGGCTCGGCACGACAGGGCGAGGAACACAGATGGCCGTCGACATCGCCCAACTGCTGGCTTTCGCCGTCAAGAACAAGGCCTCCGACCTGCACCTATCGGCCGGCGTTCCGCCGATGATCCGCGTCGACGGCGACATGAAGCGGATCAACATGCCGCAGCTGACGCACAAGGAAGTGCACAGCATGGTGTACGACATCATGAATGACAAGCAACGGAAGGCCTTCGAGGAGTTCTACGAGACGGACTTTTCCTTCGAGATACCGAAGCTGGCGCGCTTCCGCGTCAATGCCTTCAACCAGAACCGCGGCGCGGCCGCCGTGTTCCGCAGCATCCCCTCGGTCGTCCTGACGCTGGACGACCTGAACGCCCCGAAGATCTTCAAGGACATCGCGATGCAGCCGCGCGGGCTGGTGCTCGTGACGGGACCGACCGGCTCGGGCAAGTCGACGACGCTCGCTGCGATGATCAACTACGTCAACGACAACCGGCCGGACCACATCATCACGATCGAGGACCCGATCGAGTTCGTGCACGAGTCGAAGCGCTGCCTGATCAACCAGCGGGAGGTCCACCGCGACACGCTCGGCTTCAGCGAGGCGCTGCGCTCGGCGCTGCGCGAGGACCCCGACGTCATCCTGGTCGGCGAGATGCGCGACCTGGAGACCATCCGGCTCGCGCTGACCGGCGCAGAGACCGGACACCTCGTCTTCGGCACGCTGCACACGAGCTCGGCCGCGAAGACCATCGACCGCGTCGTGGACGTGTTCCCGGCGGCGGAGAAGGAGATGGTGCGCGCGATGCTCTCGGAGTCGCTGCGCGCGGTGATCTCGCAGACGCTGCTCAAGCGCATCGGCGGCGGACGCATCGCCGCGCACGAGATCATGATCGGCACGCCGGCGATACGTAACCTGATCCGTGAGGGCAAGATCGCGCAGATGTACTCCGCGATCCAGACCGGTCAGGCGGCGGGCATGCAGACCCTCGATCAGTGCCTGAAGGAGCTGCTGCAGAAGGGCATGATCACCAAGGAAGAGGCCCGCTTCAAGGCGCAACACAAGGAGGAATTCTGAGCCGCGGGTCCGACCCGTCCGGCCGGAGCAGCACATGGATCGAGAGACTGGCATCAAGCTCATGCAGGACCTCCTGCGCCGGATGGTCGAGCGCAAGGGCTCGGACCTGTTCATCACCGCGGGTTTCCCGCCGGCCATCAAGGTCGACGGGGAGATCAAGCCCCAGACCAACCAGCCGCTGACGCCGGAGCAGGCGGCGCTGCTGGTGCGCGCGATCATGAACGACCGGCAGACCAAGGAGTTCGACGCGACCAAGGAGTGCAATTTCGCGATCGCGCCGCCGGGCATCGGTCGCTTCCGCGTCAGCGCCTTCATCCAGATGGGGCTCACCGGCGCGGTGCTGCGCACGATCAACATCAAGGTGCCTACGATAGACGAGCTCGAGCTCCCGCCGATCCTGAGGGAAATCGTGCTCTCCAAGCGCGGCCTGGTGATCCTGGTGGGTGCGACGGGCTGCGGCAAGTCGACCAGCCTCGCGGCGATGCTCGATTACCGCAACGAGAAGACCCGCGGCCACATCATCACCGTCGAGGACCCGATCGAGTACGTCCACACGCACAAGAACTGCGTCGTCACGCAGCGCGAGGTGGGCGTGGATACCGAGAGCTGGCACATGGCGCTGAAGAACACGCTGCGCCAGGCCCCGGACGTGATCCTGATGGGCGAGATCCGCGACCGCGACACGATGGAGTACGGCATCCAGTTCGCCGAGACCGGCCACCTCGTGCTGGCCACGCTGCACGCGAACAGCTCGAACCAGGCGCTCGACCGGATCATCAACTTCTTCCCGGAGGACCGCCGGGAGCAGCTGCTGATGGACCTCTCGCTGAACATCCGCGCGATGGTTTCGCAGCGCCTGATCCCGCGCGAATCGGGCAGCGGGCGGATCGCGGCGATGGAGATCATGCTCAACACGCCGTTGATCGCCGACCTGATCTTCCGGGGCGAGGTCGCGGCGATCAAGGAGATCATGGCCAAGTCGAACCGGCTGGGCATGAAGACCTTCGACCAGGCGCTGTTCGAGCTGTTCGAGGCCGGGGTGATCTCCTACGAGGAAGCGCTCCGCAACGCCGACTCGAAGAACGAGATCCGACTGCGGATCAAGCTCGACAGCAAGCGGGCGGACAAGGCGCACCTGGAGGAAACCGGTGCGTTGAAGATCCTCGAGGAAGAGGAATAAGGAACCGGGCCGATGACCGCAATGGACACCGAAGACACCGCGCCAGCCACGGAACGCGTGCTGAGCGACCTGACCGACGGCGCGGCAACGGCCCGCAACTTCGTGCTGAACACGCGGCCGCTGTTCAGGCTGATGGTGGAGAAGAAGGCCTCGGACCTGTTCTTCACGCCGAACTCGCCGATCAAGATCAAGATCGAGGGCAGGATCATGCCGGTCAACCGGCAGGTGCTGACCGCGGAGCAGGTGCAGCAGGCCGCTTACGGCCTGATGAACCAGGAGCAGATCGACTACTTCCAGCAGGAGCTGGAGATCGACTTCGCGATCTCCGAGCCCGGTCTCGGCCGGTTCCGCGTCGCGCTGTTCCACCAGCGCGGCAACCCGGCGATGGTGCTGCGCTACATCACGGCCGACATGCCGAGCATCGAGGAGCTCGGCCTGCCGGCGATCATGAAGGAACTGGTCATGATCAAGCGCGGCCTGGTGCTGATGGTCGGCGCGACCGGCTCGGGCAAGTCCACGTCGCTCGCGTCGATGATCAACTACCGCAACGAGCGCTCCTCGGACCACATCCTGACGGTCGAGGACCCGATCGAGTTCCTGCATACCAACAGGAAGTCGATCGTCAACCAGCGCGAGGTCGGGCTGGACACGAAGTCCTTCCACCGCGCGCTCAGGAGCGCGATGCGCGCCGCCCCGGACGTGATCCTGATCGGCGAGATCCGCGACCGCGAGTCGATGGAGTACGCGATCACGTTCGCCGGCACGGGCCACCTCTGCCTCGCGACGCTGCATGCGAACAATGCGGCCGAGACGCTCGACCGCATCATCAACATGTTCCCCCGGGACCAGCACTCGCAGATATTCCTCGACCTCTCGCAGTACCTGAAGGCGATCCTTTCGCAGCGGCTGCTGATGGGCAAGGATGGCCGCCGCTGCGCGGCGGTGGAGGTGCTGCTGAACACGCCGCACATCCAGGAGCTGATCAAGAAGGGCGACGTGGTCGGCGTCAAGGAAGCGCTGCGGGGCAGCAACGAGAAGGGCATGCAGAGCTTCGACATCTCGCTCTACCAGCTCTACCTGGACGGCAAGGTCACGCTGGAGGAAGCGCTGAACAACGCGGACTCGCGCACCAACCTCGAGGCGAAGATCAACTTCGGCTGATCGACTGCCGCGCGCCTTCTGCGGCAGGTCGCCGCCCCGTCACTGGCTGCGCGCTCGCACGGCCTTCCAACCCGGGAATGCCTCGAGTCGCTCCCCGATACTCGCTTTGTCGAGGCATTCCCGGGTCGGAAGGCTCCGCTCGCAACGTCGGTGGCGACACGTAGCGGCGTCAGGGGTGCTGCGGCGCAGCAGTCGCCGCCAGGCGCGATCGGTCCGGAACCGATTCGACCAAGCGAGTATCGGGGAGCGACTCGAAGCGGTTCCGGACCGGTCGTGACGGGGCGGCGTTCTACTGCAGCAGGCGCGCGCGGCCCAGGCGGTGCCGCCCTTGCGGGGGCTGGGGCTTACGCCGCGGGCGGAAACACCGCGTTCGCGTCGAACACCGGCCCGTCCACGCAGACGCGCTTCATCGCGAGACCCGAATCGGTGACCACCGGTACCGCGCATCCGGCGCAACCGCCCACTGCGCAGGCCATGAATTCCTCGAGCGAGACCTGGCAGGGCAAGGCGAGGCGACGGGCAAGCCGGGCAGCGGCCTGCAGCATCGGCGTCGGACCGCAGGCGAAGACCTCGACCTGCCCGAGGGAGCGGGGGTCGAGCGATTCGAGCCACCGTGCAGCCAGCTCCGTGACGTAGCCGTCGTAGCAGCCCGCGAAGCCCGCGAGCGAGGCGAGCCGGCTCGGCACGCCCCAGTCGTCGAGCAGCGGCATGCAGCCGATTGCCTCCGCGGGGATTCCGGGCACGATGATCCGGGACGGTCGCGGCGTGAACGGGAACGGGATCTCCGAGCCCATCAGTACCAGTGGCTGCCAGTCCGCGTCCGTTCGAGACTTCAAGGTCTCTGCCAGGAATACCATCGGTGGAATGCCGACCCCTCCACCGATCAGCAGCGTCCGTGGCCGCGCCCGGGAGGGCGAGAAGCCATGGCCGATCGGACCCATCAGGCTGAGCGAGGCCCCGACCGGCTGCTGTGACAGTGCCTCGAGGCCGGGTCCGACGATCTTGTAGAGGATCTCGATCCAGCCCGCTCCCGGGTCGGCGCGCATGATCGACAGTGGGCGACGCATCGGGATCAGCCGGTCGCAGCTCAGGTGGGCGAAGCTACCCGGAGTCGCGGCGCTGGCGCACTTCGGCGCCGCCAGGCGGAGTATGAACTGGGAGCCGGGAAAGGCCTGATGGCCGAGAATCTCGGCATCCTCGACGAAGATCGTACCGCGGTGCGTGCCCGTGCTCATGCCGAGCGCTGTCCGGCCTCGACGTTGCGGGCCTGTACGTTGCGGACGATCGTGGCGAGCACGGCCATCCGCACTGCGACGCCGTTCGTGACCTGGCGGCGGATCGCAGATTGCGGGCCGTCAGCCACCTCGCTGGTGATCTCGACGCCCCGGTTCATGGGTCCCGGGTGCATGACGATCGCGTCGGGACGGGCGAGGCGCAGGCTCTCGCTGGTGATGCCCCACTCACGACAGAACGCCTCGCTGTCGGGGATCTGCATCTCAGCAATCCGCTCGCGCTGGATCCGCAGCGCCATGATCACGTCGGCTCCCGCGAGCCCTTCGGCGAGCGTCGAACAGCGCCGCGCCCCGGGGAATTCCTCGGCCGCCGGCATCAGTGCCGACGGGCCCACCAGCCGCAGCTCGCCGACGCCGAGCGTCTGCAGGGCCGTGCCGGTCGAGCGGGCGACCCGTGAGTGGCGGATGTCGCCGACGATCGCGACGGTCAGGCCGGGCACGTCGCCCTTGATCTGGCGCATCGTGAGCACGTCGAGCAGGCCCTGCGTCGGGTGCGAGACGTGCGCCTCGCCGGCGTTCAGCACGCTGACGTGCGGGGCGACGTGGGCCGCGACGAAGGCCGGCAGCCCCGGCTCGGCGTCCCTCATGACCATCACGTCCGCCTGCATCGCCTGCAGTGTGTAGATCGTGTCGAGCACGGTCTCGCCCTTGACGCGCGAGGAGGAGTGCAGGTCCAGGTTCACGATGTCCGCGCCGAGCCGCCTGGCTGCGAGCTCGAAGGACACCCGCGTGCGCGTGCTCGGTTCGAAAAACAGGTTCGCGACCGTGCGCCCGGCGAGGCTGCGGTCCCGTGCAGGCAGGTCGCCCATCGGGCGGACGAAGAACTGGGCGAGGTCCAGCAGCTGCGTGAGCTCCTCGGCGCTCAACCCATCCAGTGTCAGCAGGTGACGCAGGCGCCCGGCGGCGTCCCGCTGCAACCCGCGGCCGGTGTCGATCATCTGTTTCCGCTCCCGCTCGTTACGTTGCGTCCGCCCAGCCAGGTCTCGAGGATCAGCCGCGCGGCGTTGGCATCCACGTCCCCGCGGCTCACGCGCCGGCCCAGTGCGCCGGAGCGTCGCGCCTCCCGGAGTTCGTCGGTCGCGGCCACCGAGGTCAGGCGTTCGTCGACCAGTTCCACCGGCAGGCCCGTGCGCCGTTCCAGTTCGGCGGCGAACCCGCGACAGGTCTCGGTCAGCACCGTGTCCGAGTCGTCCATGTTACAGGGAAGCCCGACCAGCAGCCGTTGCGGCCCCCAGTCACGCAGCAGCCGCATCACCGCCTGCCAGTCGGGGCCGGACTCCGCGCTGAGCGTGCCGAGCGGGCTCGCGGTCCCGGTGGTCGTCTGCCCCACCGCCACGCCGATCCTCCGCGCGCCGTAGTCGAAGGCCAGCAGCACGATGCCGCCCGGTGCCCCCGGCTCAGGCGTGCCCGGCATCGCTGGTGATTCGCATCAGGTCCACGCCGAGCAGCAGGCCCGCTGCGTGCCAGCGATCCTCGATCGGGGTCTCGAAGATCAGCTGCTCGTCCGCGGCCACGGACAGCCAGGAGTTGTTCGCCATTTCCTCCTCGAGCTGACCGGCGTCCCAGCCGGCATACCCCAGCGCGATCACGGCCCGCTCCGGGCCCTCGCCGCGCGCGAGCGCGTCGAGCACGTCCCGCGAGGTCGTCAGGTGGATCCGGCCCGACACGGCCAGCGTCGATTCCCAGCTCTCGCCCGGCGAATGCAGCACGAAGCCCCGTTCAGTCTGTACCGGTCCGCCCTGCAGCACGGGCTGTTCGGAGACCCGGGAGCGCGAGTGCTCGACGCCGAGCTGCTCGAACACCTCGCCCATGCTCATCGACAGCCCGCGGTTGATCACTATGCCTAGCGCCCCTTGTGGCCCGTGATCGCACACCAGCGTGACGGTGTGCGAGAAATTGGGGTCGTTCATGCCCGGCATCGCGATCAGGAACTGGTTGTTGAGGTACGCGTTGCTCATGCGCCCAGTATCAGGTGACCGGGCGCCTTTGCTCAAGATCCGTCTGTTCCGCAGGTGCGTTCGCCGTGCTAGGAGCCGCCCAGGAACCGCCATTCATACGCGAATCGCAGCATTGGATAGCGATCGCGCATGGCAGGCGGGAATGGGTCGAATGGCGAGGCGAGCCGCACGATGCGGACCGCGGCGTTGTCGAGCTCCGGGTGGCCGCTGGAGCGGCGCACCGAGATTTCCTCGAGGTGCCCGTCGGCGCGGATCGCCACTTCGATCACGGGGCTCCCGGACAGCGACTTGCGCCGGGCCGCGTCCGGGAAATTGAGCGTTCCGAGGCGTTCCACGCGACGTTTCCAGCCGTCGAGATAGGCCGCGATCTCCGATTCCCGGGCGTCCGCCAGCAGCCGGTCGTCGAGCGCCGGGTCGCCGCGCAGGCGAAGCTCCTCGTCTGCTGCAATCGCATTGACTCCGATCTGGGGCACCGGGCGCGACTCCATGGGCAGGCTCGCGGTCTGGGGCGCGGGCATGTCGGCCTCGGCGAGCGACTGCGCGGAGCTCGCCGCAGTGCTCGCTATCACCTGGGAGTGGCCGACCGTCTCGGCGCCCGTCGCGTTCTCCAGCGCGTCGCCCTCGCGTACCCCGCTGTGCTCCAGCACGCTCGCGCTCGCTTCCGGCAGCGAAGTGCGCTGCACGTCGCGGCTGGTGCCCGAACCGCGCTGGTCGCGCTGCGCGATGTAGCCCGCCTCGGGATTCGGGTCCTCTGCGGGTCCTTCGGACACCAGCAGGACCTCGAGTGTCGGCAGCGCGCTGCGCTCGGGCGGATCCGCCGAGAACCGCAAGCCCAGGATCAGCAGCCCGTGTGCCAGCGCCGCTAGAAAGACCGCCGTCGCAAGGCGGTCCCCGGGTCGTCCCATGCCGGCGACAGCGCCCATGGCTCAATGCTCCATGCGGCGCTCGATCGCGTCCATCAGCTCTCCGGCGATGTCGATGCCGAACTGTCGGTCGAGCTCCCGGACGCCGGTCGGGCTGGTGACGTTGATCTCGGTGACGAAACCGCCGATGACGTCGAGTCCCACGAACAGCATTCCCCGGGAGCGCAGCTCGGGGCCGATGCGCTGCGCGAGCCACCTGTCGCGCTCGGTGAGCGGACGGCCGACACCCTTCGCGCCCGCGGCCAGGTTCCCCCGGTTGTCGGCTTCCGACGGGATCCGCGCCAGCGCATAGGGGACGGCCTCGCCGTCGACCAGGATCACCCGGGCGTCCCCGGTGGTGGAGATTTCTGAGAGGTAGCGCTGCACTATCGCGTACCGGCTGCCGTAGTCCGTCAGCGTCTCGAATACCACGTTGGCGTTCTTGTCGCCGAGATCCACGACAAAGATCGAGCGCCCGCCCATGCCGTGCAGTGGCTTGCAGACGATGCGTCCCTGCTCGCGCAGGAAGGCGTGCATGTCGGCCATGTCGCGCGTGATCAGCGTCGGCGCGCAGCATTCAGGGAACCAGGCCGTGAAGACCTTCTCGTTGATGTCCCGCAGGCCCCGGGGCCGGTTCACGACCAGCGACCCCTGCTCCTCGGCCCGCTCCAGGATGTAGGTCGAGTAGATGTACTCCGTGTCGAACGGCGGGTCCTTGCGCATCAGGATCACGTCGAACTCGCTGAGGCGGTGGATCTCTGCCGGTCCGCGCGTGAACCAGTCCGACGGATCGTCGCGGACCTCGAGCGGATGGGCGCGGCCCATCGCGACGCCGTCGCGCAGCCACAGGTGCCGCAATTCCAGGTAGCCGATCTGCCAGCCCCGGCGCTGGGCAGCCAGCAGCATCGCCAGGGTCGTGTCCTTCGCCGGCTTGATGTCCTCGACCGGGTCCATCACCACGGCAACGCGCAGCGCTCTGTCGGGCATTCAGTGCTCCAGGGCGGGGCCGTCGGTGGTGCCCCGTGTGACGGGCATCATGGTATCGAAACCGCTCGATGGCAGGGGCATGTCCGATATGTTAAAAAACGCTCGCGACCGGGTGTCCGCAGTTTAGCGTCGTGGTCGCGACGCTCATCCTTGGGGTTAACTGGATATGGAACAAACCGCAGCCAGCAGCAGCCGGCCCCGGCTCGCCGGCCTGAAGGTGCTGGTCATCGACGACAGCAAGACCATCCGGCGGACGGCCGAAACGCTGCTCGTACGCGAGGGTTGCGAGGTTTTCACCGCGACCGATGGCTTCGACGCGCTCTCCAAGATCGCCGACCACCAGCCGGACATCGTCTTCGTGGACATCATGATGCCCCGCCTCGATGGCTATCAGACCTGCTCGCTGATCAAGCACAACAAGGTGTTCAAGACGATTCCGGTCATCATGCTGTCCAGCAAGGACGGCCTGTTCGACCGGGCGCGGGGCCGGATCGTCGGCTCGGAGCTGTACCTGACCAAACCTTTCACCCGCGAGGAGCTGCTGAACGCGATCGAGACACATGTCAGTCGCTGATTCGGCAGATCGATCCGGAGGACCCTGACCGTGGCACTCGTACTGATCGTGGACGATTCTCCGACGGAGGTTCACGTGATGCAGAAGGCCCTGGAGCAGCACGGTTTCCGCACCGCCGCTGCGGCCGATGGCGACGAGGCCATCCGCAAGGCGCGCGAGCTCCACCCGGACCTGATCCTGATGGACATCGTGATGCCGGGCCTGAACGGGTTCCAGGCGACCCGGGAGCTGGCGAATGACCCGCAGACGCGGAAGATCCCGGTGATAATGGTGACCTCCAAGTCGCAGGAATCGGACCGTGTCTGGGGGCTGCGCCAGGGTGCCGTGGACTACATAGTGAAGCCGGTCTCGATGGACCTGCTGGTGCAGAAGGCCGAGGCCGCACTTGCCGGCTGAGATGGAGCGCTCCTTCACGCTGCGCTCGCTCCGCGAGCGCCCGTTCGACCTTCTGCTGGAGTTCGACCGTCGTGCCCGCGCTGCCGCCCAGGGGCAGCCCGAGTCGGGTGCCAGCGGTGCGGAATGGGTGGGGGTCGCCTTCAGGCTGGGTGGCGAGGCCTTTCTGATGGCGCGCGAGGAAACGCGCGAAGTGATGGGCTATCCGCTGTCCGTGACACGCGTGCCGGGCGCACGGCCCTGGATCCGCGGGCTCGCCAACATCCGCGGACAGCTGCTGCCGGTGATCGACCTGCGCGCTTTTCTCGGCTCCGGCCACACGAACGTGACGCGCTCGACGCGCGTGCTCTCGGTCAATCACCGGGAGATTCCGGCAGGGCTGATCGTCGACGAAGTCATGGGCTTCAGGCGCTTCTACGAGAGCGAGTTCGCCGCCGACCTGCCGCCGACGCTGTTGCGCTGCGAACGCTACCTTGCGGGAGCCTTCAAGCGCGGCACCGAGGTCTGGCCGGTATTCAGCGTACGTCACCTGCTGGAAAGCCAGCAGTTCATGCAGGCCGCGGTTTCCTGAGCCGGACAGGCGCCAGGACAGACGGAAACGGGTGAGCATAATGAGCGAAAGAATCGACGCTGCGAGGCTGCAGCCCCGGCTGCTCGGCGTGGCACTCGTGTCCGCGCTGATCGCGGCGGCCATTCTGCTGCTGGCCGGCCGGGTCTCGACCCAGCAGGCGCATTCGCAGGAGCGGGCGGCGGCCGCGGCGAGCCTGTCGCAGAACATCCCGCTGCAGGCCGGCGCGGCGGTACGCGGTTCGGCACCGGCCTTCGACGCGCTTGCCGAGTCGCAACGCAGGCTGGAGCGGCTGCTCCAGCAGGCCGGCACCGCGGGTGAAAGCGGCGCGCTGCCGGGCGGATCGACCTGGCCGATGTTCCTCGAGCAGTCGCAGGCCGTGCTGGACGGCCGCGAGGCAGCGCTCGAGGCACAGCAGGCGGCCGCGACGGTACGCGAGATGACGCCGCAGCTGCTCGCCGCGGCGGGAAACGTGCTGAAGGTCCTCGGCCCCGCGAGGCCCGGGACGCTGGTTGCAGCCTTCGAGCGCTTCGAGCTGCGGGCGCAGGCGGTGGCGCAGGACCTCTCCGCGCTGGCCGACGGCACGGTTCCGGTGGAGGCCGTCTCGCGCCGGCTCGTCGAGAACATGGAGTTCATGGGGCAGGTGGTCGGCGGGCTCGCCGGTGGGCCGAACTCGCTCGGTATCGAGCAGGCCCCTGCTGCGGCTGCGGAGGCCGTCGGCATGCTCGGCGCCGTGTTCGCCGCCGAACGGCGGACCGTGAACGACGCGCTGCAGCTCGGCGACCGTCTCGAGCAGATCCAGGCCGCGCGCAACGCGCTCGCCGAGAGCGGTGCCAGCCTTTATGCGGAACTCAGTCGCAACGAGCCTGGGCCGGGCTCGGGGCTGATGGGCTGGTTGTCCAATCCCTGGGTGCCGGTGTTCTTCATCGGGCTGACGGTGCTCTCGCTGCTGCTGGCGAGCTGGCTGCAGCACTCGCTCACCAACCTGCGGCGCGTGGCCGAGGAGCAGGCGAGACAGAACGACCGCAACCAGCAGGCCATCCTGCGCCTGCTCGACGAGCTCTCGAGCCTCGCCGATGGCGACCTGACGGTCCAGGCCACGGTAACCGAGGACATCACCGGCGCGATCGCCGACTCGATCAATTATGCGATCGACGCGCTGCGCGAGCTGGTGTCGACGATCGACGACTCGGCGGTCAAGCTCGACGCCGCCACCCGGCAGACCCAGGCGAGCTCCACCCATCTCGCCAAGGGCTCCGCGGCCCAGTCGAAGCAGATCGCCTCCGCTTCCGAATCCGTGGCTGCGATGGCGACCTCGATCGAGGAGGTTTCCGGCAACGCCGAGCGCGCGGCGGAGGTTGCGCGGCATTCGGTGGACATCGCTCACAAGGGCGGCGACGCGGTGCGCCGCACGATAGACGGGATGAACGCGATCCGCGAGAACATCCAGGAGACGTCCAAGCGCATCAAGCGCCTCGGCGAGAGTTCGCAGGAGATCGGCAACATCGTCGAGCTGATCAACGACATCGCGGAGCAGACCAACATCCTCGCGCTGAACGCCTCGATCCAGGCCTCGATGGCTGGCGAGGCCGGGCGGGGCTTCGCGGTCGTCGCCGACGAGGTGCAGCGACTCGCGGAGCGCGCCGCGAACTCGACCAAGCAGATCGAGGTGCTGGTACGAACGATCCAGGCAGACACCAACGAGGCCGTCGTGTCGATGGAGCGGACGACCACGGACGTGGTCGGCGGCGCGCTGCTGGCGGAGAACGCCGGGGCCGCGCTCGACGAGATCGAGCAGGTTTCCAACCAGATCGCGAGCCTGGTGCAGAACATCTCGGCCAGCGCGCGGCAGCAGGCGACGACCTCGCAGAGCATCTCCCGGAACATGCAGGTGCTGCGGGAAATCAGCTCCCAGACCGCCGAGAGCACGTCTGCGACCTCCAATGCGATCGGCAAGCTGGCCGAACTGGCCGCGCGGCTGCGCAAGTCCGTGACGGGTTTCCGCCTGCCCGGCGGGACGTCCTCCAGCGCGACCGGCGAGTACCCGTCGCTGAAGGCCGCCGAGTCCGCCCCGGAGTCCTCGGACGGACTGCGCCGGATCGGTGGAATGTCGGCTTGAGTACGGGTAGAGGACCGGCCGAGTGAGCACCGCAGAAAAGTTCGTACTGGCGACGGCGCGGCAGCATCCCAGCCTGCAGGTCGCGGTCCGCGAGATCTCGGTCGAACTCGCCGAGGCCAGGGTCCAGCTCGAGCGCTTCGCCGAGAGCACCTCGGACACGGAGCCACTCGAGAGCTTCGCCGGCCACCTGCACGCGGTGCGCGGCGCGCTGCGTGTCGCGGAAGTCTATGGCGGCGCATTGCTCGCCGAGGAGATGGAGCAGGTCGCCGGGTACCTGCGCGAGCACTGCGGCGAGGGTCGCTTCGACGAGGACGCGCTGGAGGCGCTGGTGCGGGCGATGGAGCAGTTGCCCACCTACGTCGAGCGCGTGGCATCGGGCGGTCGCGACGTTCCGATAGCGCTGTTGCCATTGCTGAACGACCTGCGCGCGGCGCGCGGGGGAGCGTTGCTGTCCGAAGGCACGCTGCTGATGCTGAACCTGCGCTCGGACGAGCCGGCGCGGTCGCCCGCCGAGTCGGAGCCGGGCGACGCCGCCGAGCTTGCAAGAAGGCTCCGGCCTCGTTTCCAGCTGGCCCTGCTCGGCTGGATACGCGGCGAACAGGTCGGGGCGAACCTCGAGGCGCTCGCCGAGATCTCGGCCCAGATCGAGTCGCACGCGTCGACCCAGCCGCTGTTCCAGCTGTGGTGGGTGACGGGCGCCGTGCTCGAGGCCCTCGAGCAGGGCGGGCTGGAGAACAACGTGTCGATCAAGCGGCTGCTTGGCCAGGTGGACCGGGAGCTGCGCAGGGTGCAGGAACACGGTGAGCCGGGCTACTCGGCCCGGCCGCCGCTCGAGCTGCTGAACAACCTGCTGTTCTACGTCGCGCGCTCCTCCACCTGCGGGCCGCGGGTCGAGGCCGTGCGCCGCTCGTTCCGGCTGGCGGACATTCTGCCGGCGGACGCGCGCGCCGGAGAGGATGACGACACGCTGTCTGCGCCGAGCGTCCGGCTGATGAAGACGGTCGCGGCCGCGATCCGCGAGGACCTCACCCGCGTCAAGGACGTGCTGGACATCTTCGTGCGCCAGGGCGGGACGCAGGTACAGCAGCTCGCTCCCCAGCTCGAGATGCTGCACAAGATCAGCGACACGCTCGGGGTGCTGGGCCTCGGTCAGCTGCGGGACCGCGTGCAGAGCGAGATCGAGACGCTGCAGGCAATCGTCGAGCATCGCGCTGCGCCGGAGGATGACGCGCTGCTCGGGATCGCCGCGGCGCTGATCGAGGTCGAGGACGGCCTCGACGGCCAGCTGCTGCGGCTCATCGTCCGCGAGGCCGCGCCGGCCACGACGGATGAAAACGAGCCGACCAGCGAGGAATTCCTGCTGGTGCAGGCCGCCGTGCTGCGCGAGTGCGCCGTCAACATGGCGCGCATCAAGGAAGCCGTCGCGCAATCGCTCAACGCTCCGGAGGAAGCACAGGGGCTCGACCAGGTACCGCAACTCGTGCGCGGCATCACGGCCGGGCTGTTGATGCTGGGCCGGCAGCGCGCGGTGGAGGTGATGCAGCAGGCCGGGCGCGTGCTCGCCACTATCGTGCGACCGGACGTGGATTCGCTCGAGGTCTCGCGTCTGGACAAGCTCGCCGAGGCCATCGTCGCGGTCGAGTACTACATGGAGCTGCTGCAGGCGGGCCAGCCCGAATCGCAGGAGCTGCTGGACGCGGCCGAGGCATCCCTCGGGAGCCTTGCGGCTGCCGAGCGCAGGGTCGTGCCCTTGCACGGTCCGGGCGGCGCCGGGCAGGAAGCGGCCGCCGAGCCGGTGCCGACCGCAGCCGAAACCCCGGCCGCCCCGCCTGCGGTGACGGTCTCGACGGCCGGCGATCCGGAGTTTGTCGCGCTGTTCGTCGAGGAAGCCCGGGAAAATGCCGCGCATCTCGAGGAGCTGTTCCCCCGCTGGGAGCAGGATCCGCAGGACATGGACTCGCTGCGCGACCTGCGGCGCATATTCCACACCCTCAAGGGCAGCGGCCGCATGGTCGGTGCGGCGCGCGTCGGCGAGTTCTCATGGTGCATCGAGAGCCTGCTCAACAGGGTGATCAGCGAGACGCTGGCTCGTTCCCCCGAGATCGTCGCGATCACCCGCGAGGCCGTCCAGGCGATGCCGCAGCTCATCGACGAGCTCGAGCACGGCGGCGAGACCGGGCAGGACCTCGCAAGCCTGATGTCGCGCGCCGATGCGCTCTCCGGGCGTGAGGGCAGCCAGCCGCCGCTGCCTGCCGCGGTGGCGATCGCGCAGCCCCCGCCCGCCGCGGTGGCCGAGGCCGAAGCCGTCGAGCCGCCGGTCGCCGATACCGGGATGGATCCGGTGCTTCGCGAGATCTTCCGCAAGGAGACCGAAGCGCACATCGCGGTGGTTCGTGACTACCTCGCGAGCTGCGAATCGGGCCCGGCGCCGTTCCTGGTCAGCGAAGCGCTGTACCGCGCCTGCCATACGCTGAGCGGCATCGCCAAGACCGCGAAGGTCCGGCAGGCAATCAAGGTCGCGGAGCCGATGGAACGCTACGTTCGCAAGCTCTTCGAGAACGGCCACGGCCTGACTGCCGAGGGTCTCGCGCTGCTCGGCGATACGCTGCGAGGCCTCGAGACCGTTTCGGAGAACATGGCCGAGGACGCCACCGGCTTTTTCCCGAATCACGATGCGCTCACGGCGGGCTGGCACGCGCTCGAGCGCGCGCTCGACGCGGAACTCGCGAGGCTCGAGGAAGCTGCATCGGTCCCGCAGGCCGTCGAGCCGGATTTCGATGCGGACATCGCGGCCATCTTCAGCGAGGAGGCCAGCGAACTGCTCGAGCAGGCGGAAACCGCGCTGACGAGCTGGCGCCAGGATCCGGCGGACGGGCGCCAGCTGACGGAACTCAAGCGGCTGCTGCACACGGTCAAGGGCGGTGCCCGGATGGCGGGCATTCGTGCAATGGGCGACCTGAGCCACGAGATCGAGTCCTTCCTGGCCTCTGTCGAATCCGGCGAGGTGGAGTCCGGCCCCGAGTGCCTCGAGGTACTGCAGTCCTCGCTGGACGAACTGCACCGGATGCGGGAGAAGGCGAGCAGCGGCCAGTGGCTCCAGCCGGCCGAGACCCTGATCGCCCGGGTCCGCGCGCTCGCGGTACCCGCCAGGGAGCGAGGCATCGAGGCTCCGGCGGCTGCGGTTGCCGACGAAGCCGCCGGGCTTCGGGCGCCGGCACCGGTGCCGGCCGAATCCGCTGGAGAAGAGGCCGCCGCGGTCGCAGGGCCCGTCGAGCCTGCGGAGCCCGTAGAGGCGGAGCCGCCCATCGAGGCCTCGCAGACCGAGGTCGAAGAGATCGAAGCGATCGAGGAGATCGTGCTGTCCGCGCCGCCCGAGCTGCCGCAGGCCGCCGAGCCGGACGAGGAGCCGCCGCTCGAGCAGGTGGTGGCGGAGGAACCCGCGGCACCGGTCCCGCAACCCCCGCAGCAGGTCGCGGCTCCAGGACTTGCCGAAGGAGCCGGAGTTCCATCCGGTACTGCCGGGACGCGAGCCGGTCGCCCCGGTCGAGCGTCACGAACTCGCCAGGGTCGATGCCGAGCTGCTCGACGACCTGCTCAACAACGCGGGGGAGGCGAGCATTTTCCGCGCCCGCGTCGAGCAGCAGCTGACGTCGATAGAGTTCAACCTGACCGAACTCGGGCGCACGGTGACACGGCTGCGCGAGCAGTTGCGCAAGCTCGAGATGGAGACCGAGGCGCAGATACTCTTCCGGCACCAGGAGGACGGCGAGGGACGCAGGGACTTCGATCCTCTGGAACTCGATCGTTATTCGACGATCCAGCAACTCTCGCGGGCGCTCGCGGAGTCGGCCAGCGACGTCGCGAGCATCGAGGGACTGCTCGGCAACCTGAACCGGGAAGGGCAGAACCTGCTTCAGCAGCAGGGCCGCGTCATTACCGAGCTGCAGAACGGCCTGATGCGTACACGGATGGTGCCATTCCAGCGCCACGTGCAGCGGCTCGGGCGGCTCGTCAGGCAGGCGGCGCAGGAGTCCGGCAAGAAGGTGGAACTCGAGGTCGAGGGCGCGACCGGGGAGCTCGACAGGCAGGTGCTCGAACGGATGCTGCCGCCACTCGAGCACATGCTGCGCAATGCGGTGGTCCATGGCGTCGAGCCGCCGGCAGAACGCGTCGCACGCGGCAAGCCGGAGACGGGCCGGATCCGCGTGGAACTCAAGCGCGAGGGCGCCGAGGTCGTGGTCACGGTCGAGGACGACGGTGCGGGACTGAACGTCGGGGCCATTCGCGACAAGGCGAGGCGCATGGGCCTGCTGCCCCCGGACAGGGACCTCACCGACGAGGAGGCGCTGCAGCTGGTGCTCGAGCCGGGCTTCAGCACGGCCGACCGGCTCACGCAGCAGGCCGGCCGCGGCGTCGGCATGGACGTGGTGTCGACCGAGGTCAAGAAGCTCGGCGGCGCGCTGTTCATCGAGTCGTTCCCCGGTCACGGGGCGCGATTCGTCGTCCGGTTGCCATTTACGCTGGCGATCACGCAGGCGCTGATCGTGCGCGTGCACGACGAGCTGTACGCGCTGCCGGTCGCGACGGTGGAAGGCGTGGCGCGACTGCCGAGCTCCGAGATCGCCGAGCATCTCGCCGAGGAGCAGCCGACATTCGAATACGGTGGCCAGGCCTACCGTTTCCAGCAGCTCGGCAGCTTCATCGGCAGCCCCCCCTCGCTGCTGCCCGAGGGCGAAGCGGCGGTGCCGGTGATCCTGGTCCGGGCGGGAGAGCACTCGAGCGCGCTGGTGACCGACGAGCTGGTCGGCAGCCGGGAGATCGTGGTCAAGCCGCTGGGTCCGCAGATCTCGAGCATCCGCGGCATTGCCGGCGCGACGATACTCGGCGACGGGCGCATCGTCGTGATCCTCGACATCGGCGCGCTGGTGCGCTCGGAATGGCGCACGCGTCCGCCGCAGACGGCGGAGCGCCCGACGCGGGACGAGCGGGTCTTCGCACTCGTGGTGGACGATTCGATCACGGTGCGACGCGTCACGCAGCGGCTGCTCGAGCGGAACGGCATGAGGGTGATCACCGCGAGGGACGGCATGGAGGCCATGTCGCTGCTGCAGGAGCACACGCCGGACGTGATTCTGCTCGACATCGAGATGCCGCGGATGGACGGCTACGAAGTGGCCTCGCAGGTCCGCAACGACGCGCGGCTCGCCGACGTGCCGATCATCATGATCACCTCGAGGGTCAGCGACAAGCACCGGGCGCGGGCTATCGAGCTCGGTGTCGACGACTACCTGGGCAAGCCCTACCAGGAAAGCCAGCTGCTCGACGCGATCGAGCCGCTGGTGCTGGCGCGACGCCGGCAGAGGGGCTGACGGGGTTCCGCCGATGAGCGCACCGAAAGCCGAGATCTACTGCCTGCTGGTGCCGATCTCCGAGGAGCGCCTGCTCGTTCCCCGCGGATGCATCACCGAGGTCATCAACTACGTCGTGCCGACGCCGATGGAGGGCGCTCCGCCCTGGTATCTCGGCACGATTCCCTGGAACGGCACGCGCCTGCCGCTGGTCTCGTTCGAGGCGGCCTGCGGACGCAACCTGCCGCGCAGCACCGGACGCACGCTGATCGTCGTGATGCAGGGCATCACCGGCCTGATGGACGGCGGGCACTTCGCGCTGATCACCCAGGGATTCCCGCAGCTGGTGCGGGTCAGCCCGGAGGTCCTGCACCTCGACGAGTCGCGGGTGTTCGAGGAACCGTGCCCGGTCACCTGCCAGTTGCGCATGGCCAGCGAGTACCCGCTGATCCCGGATTTCGAGCTGCTCGAGGCGATGATCGCCGAGGAGACGCGCGTCGCCTGACTACTGCAGGTCGCCCCACAGCGCCTGCAGCACCGCGAGCGCCACCAGGCCCGCCGTCTCGGTGCGCAGCACGCGCGGTCCGAGCCGCACGGGTCGGAAACCGGCGCGGCCGGCGGCTTCGACCTCCGTATCGTCGAAGCCCCCTTCGGGCCCGATCAGCAGCTCGACCCGTGTCCCCACCGTGGACAGCCCCGCAAGCGAGGAGGGTCCGCTCGGGCTCAGCATGAGCCTCTGGCCCTCGCGCGGGGACTGTGCCAGGTAATGGCGCAGCTCGACAGGCGTCCGGACCTCCGGCACCCGGCTGCGGCCGCACTGGGCGCAGGCCGACGCGACCAGCGTCTGCCAGTGGCGTAGCTTCCCCTCGGCCTGCCGCTGATCCAGCCGCACGACGCTGCGCGCAGAGAGCACCGGCACGATGCTGCGTACGCCGAGTTCGACCGCCTTCTGCAGCGTCAGGTCCATGCGGTCGCTGCGCGAGACCGCCTGGACCAGCGTGATCGCCAGCGGCGACTCCGCGAGCCCGGGCCGCCGCTCGAGGATCCGCACCTTCACCGACCCGCCGTCCACCGCGATGATCTCGCAGGGATAGTCCTGCCCGCTGCCGTCGAACGCGACGACGGTGGCCCCGGGGCCGAGGCGCAGGACCCGCGAGAGATGATGCGCCGCGCTCGGCGGGAGCTCGAACTCCATGCCGACCTCGAGCGGCACGGGCATGTGCACACGCGTCAGTCGCACGTCGCCTCCAGGATACCGGCGCGCGCGGTCGCGACCAGCGCGTCGATCTGCCCGGGCTCGATTACATAGGGCGGCATGAAATAGACGACATTGCCGATCGGGCGCAGCAGCGCTTCGTGGCTGAGCCCGTGGCGGTAGACCCGCAGGCCGCGTCTTTCCTGCCACGGGAAGGGTTGCCGGCGGTCACCGTCGCGCGCGAGCTCCACAGCGGCGATCATGCCCGTGCGCCGCACCTCGGATACGTGAGGCAACCCGGCAAGTTCCTCGCAGCGCCGTCCGAGGTGCGCCCCGAGCGCGCGGTTGGCCTCGATGACACCGTCCTCCTCGAAGATCCCGAGCGTCGCGAGCGCCGCGGCACAGGCCAGCGGATTGCCCGTATAGCTGTGCGAGTGGAGGAAGGCGCGCAGGCTCGCGTACTCGTCGTAGAAGGCGTCGAATACGTCCTTGCGGGTCAGCACCACGGACAGCGGCAGGTAGCCGCCGGTGAGCCCCTTCGACAGGCACATGAAGTCCGGCGTGATTCCAGCCTGCTCGCAGGCGAACAGCGTCCCGGTCCGTCCGAAGCCGACTGCAATCTCGTCGGCGATCAGGTGCACGCCGTGCCGGTCGCAGGATTCCCGCAGCATTCGCAGGTAGTCGGGGTGATACATCCGCATGCCACCGGCACACTGCACCAGCGGCTCCACGATGACCGCGCAGACCTCGTCGGCATGGCGCGCAAGCGTGGATTCCATCTCTGCGAACCTGCGTCGACTGTGTTCCGCCCAGCTCTCGCCGTCCTCGCGTCCGTAGCAGTCCGGGCTCGGCACCGTGATCACGTCCATCAGCAACGGCTGGTAGATCTCTCGATAGAGCTCCACGTGGCCCACGGCCAGCGCGCCGAGCGTCTCCCCGTGGTAGCTGTTGGCCAGCGTGACGAAACGGCGCTTGCGGCTGCGGCCGCAGTTGCGCCAGTAGTGGAAGCTCATCTTCAGCGCGACTTCGATCGCGCTCGAGCCGTTGTCGGCGAAGAAGCAGCGCGCGAGGCCGGGCGGTGCCAGCGCGAGCAGCTTCTCGGCCAGCTCGACCGCCGGGCGGTGCGTGAAGCCAGCCAGCATCACGTGCTCGAGGCGTTCGAGCTGTGCCGCGACGGCGGCGCCGATGCGGGGATTGGCGTGGCCGAACAGGTTCACCCACCAGGAGCTGATCGCGTCCAGGTAGCGCCGGCCGTCGTAATCGTAGAGCCAGACGCCCTCGCCGCGCTCGATCGGGATCATCGGCAGCGACTCGTGGTCCTTCATCTGCGTGCAGGGATGCCATACCGAGAGCAGATCCCGTCGTGCGAGCGGATGGAGTGCGGGAAGCGGCTGGTTCACGCGCGTGATTCTAGTGCACCGGGGACGTCGCTTAGGTAGATGTGCGACTCCACCGGGCGCCGGCGGGGTGAAAACATGGAGCTGCAGGGGACTTCGGGAGGTGTCCGATGACGCGCGACGCAGACATCAGCATGATCCTCGCAGCCGTTGCAGACCCGCAGGGCAAGGGGCAGGTGGCGGCGCCGAAGGCGGTCGAGCTTGCCCACCTGCTCGGCGCCGAGGTGGTTCTGTACCACGCCTGCTACGAGGCTTCGTTCGCCGGTGGTCGGATTCTCGACAGCAAGGGCCTGGCGCGTGCGCGACGGGGCCTCGTGGCCGAGCGCAAGGCGGACCTCGACGATCTCGCCAGTCGGCTCTCCACCGAGGCCGTGACGGTGAGTGCCATCGTCGAGTGGCAGAAGCACATCCCGGAGGCAGTGGTGCGTGCGGCACTGGGCCAGCACGCCGGTCTCGTGGTCGCGGAGCCGCGCTACCGGGGCACGCACCGTCCCCGGCTCGGGCTCTCGCACACGGACTGGGAGCTCGCGCGGCTGTGCCCGATGCCGCTGCTGCTGGCACGCACGCGCGCTCCCTACGGCAAGCCACGGCTGCTCGCCGCGGTGGACCCCGGCGGGCACGGGGAGCGCGAATCGCAGCTCGACGTCAAGATAGTGGAAGTCGCGGGCCGACTGGCGGAGCTTTCCTCCGGCTCGGTGCAGGTCGTTCACGCGCTGCATCCGGCCTTCCGGGCGCTCGGCGTTCCACCGCGCGCCTTGCGTTCCGAGCGCGAACGCACCCGCGAGCTCCTCAGGCACCTCGCGCTGGGCGCAGGTCTGCGCGCGAGCTCGGTGCGCGTAGTGGAGGGAGATCCGGCGGAGGCCTTGCTCGAGGTGGCGACCGCCGATGGCATCGACCTGCTCGTGATGGGTACCTTCGTGCGTGGACCGCTGCAGCGGGCGCTGTTCGGCAGCACGGCCGAGCAACTGGTCAACGTGGTCCCCTGCGACGTGCTGATACTGAAGCCCGACGGCTTCAAGTCACCGGTGCCGCCGCCGACGCGTCGCTCGCGCGGCAAGCCCTGATCCACCGGTGGGGCCGGTTCCGCGGCTGGATCCCTGGCCGGTGTGGCGGGCCCTGCGGGCGGCGGGCATCATGGGCTGATGTTCCAGCGCAACGACCCTGCCGCACCCGGCCACTCGCTCGAAGTCGAGCACGGCCTCCTCTGCGGCGCGCGGCAGCTGCCGTCGCCGAACTGCGATGCGCGGCCCGAGGGCGCGGCGATCGAGCTGCTGGTCGTGCACGGCATCAGTCTTCCGCCCGGAGAGTTCGGCGGACCGTGGATAGACGCACTGTTCACGAACTGCCTCCCGCCGCAGGCGCATCCCTTCTTCGCGGAGCTGGCCGGACTGCGTGTATCGACGCACCTGCTGGTGCGCCGGGACGGGGAGCTCGTGCAGTACGTGCCCTTCGACCGGCGTGCCTGGCATGCGGGTCGTTCGGCGTGGCAGGGGCGGCCGGACTGCAATGATTTCTCGGTAGGCATAGAGCTCGAGGGGACGGATGCGCAGCCCTACGAACCCGTGCAGTACCTGGTGCTGGCCCGGGTGATCGCGGAGCTCTGCCGCAGATATCCGGCGCTGTCGGAGGAGCGCGTCGTCGGGCACAGCGACATCGCCCCGGGCCGCAAGAGCGACCCCGGCATCGCGTTCGACTGGCCGCTGCTGCGCTCGAGGGTCCGCTACGAGCTCGAGGTGGCAGCGCAGTGAGCCTGCTGGCCCTGCTGCTGGCCCTGGTGCTGGAGCGCGGGCTCACCGACCTGCTGCACCTGCGTGATGCGCGCTGGCTGGATGGCTATTTCGACTGGGCTGCACGTGTGTTCGGCGGCTGGCCCGGACGCTGGCGTCAGCTCGCAGCGCTGTCGGTCGTCGTGCTGCCCGTGCTCCCGGTGGGCGTCGTCTCGCTGCTGCTCGGATCGCAGCTGCTCGGCATGCCGCAGCTGCTGTTCGCGGTGGCCGTGCTGCTCATCTCGTTCGGCCCCCGCGACCTCAAGCAGGAAGTGGATGACTACATCGCTGCGCTGGCCGGCGGTGACACGGAGGAGTCGGCGCGCCGTGCGACCGAGCTGCTCGAATGCGACGCCAGCGGACGCGGCGCCGGGCTGCGGGATGCGCTCGAGGATGCGATTTTCGTCCAGGCGAACAACCGGATCTTCGGGGTGATCTTCTGGTTCATGCTGCTCGGTCCGGCCGGCGCCTGGCTGTTCCGGGTCAGCGACCTGATGCGCCGCCGCGGAGCCTTCGAGGCGTCCCGCCACGGCGGGACGATCCCGGACGGCTCGTTCGAGGCCGCATTGCGAGGCTTGCACGGTGTGCTCGCCTGGCTGCCGGCCAGGTTCACCGCGCTCTCCTACGCGGTTGCCGGCAGCTTCGAGGACGGCTTCGGCAACTGGAAGGGGGCCGTGGACGAGGCGAGCGCCACCGTGCTCGAACGCAGCGAGGACCTGCTCGCCCGCGTCGGTCGCGGCTCGCTGCAGCCGAGCCTTGATGGCGTCGAAGCCGGCGGCCTGGACCTGGCCACTGCGCGCGGCGCATGGCGCATCGTGCAGCGAGCCCTGTGGATCTGGCTGGCGGTCATCGCGCTGTTGGTGCTGGCCGGCAACGCGGCATGACGCGCGCTCTGGTGCTGCTCGCGGCACTGCTCGGGCTCGCCGCGTCCGCGCAGGACCGGCCGCTGCGCATCGTGAGCCTCGCACCCCATCTCACCGAGCTGGTGTACGCCGCGGGCGCTGGAGAAACGCTGGTCGGGACAGTTGCCTACAGCGATTACCCGGCAGAGGCGCTGGACATCGAGCGGATTGGCGACGCCTGGCGCGTGGATCTCGAGCGGCTGCTCGCGCTGCGGCCCGACCTGGTGCTGGCCTGGCCGTCGGGAACACCGCAGCAGACGCTCGAGCGCCTGCGCGGGAGCGGGCTCGAGGTCGCGCTGTTGCCGACCGAGAGCCTTCGGGACGTGGCTTCGGCGCTGCGTCGGATCGGCGAGTTGACCGGACATGCCGCCGAGGCCGGCGCCGCCGCACGCCGTTTCGAGGAGGAGGTCGCCGCGCTGCGAGAGCGCCACGAGGACGCTGCTGCGGTGAGCGTGTTCGTCCAGCTCGACGACCAGCCGCTCTACACGATCAACGGTCGGCACCTGATCAGCGAGGTCGTCGAGCTCTGCGGCGGGCGGAACGTGTTCGGCGAGCTGCCGCAGCTTGCGCCTGCGGTTTCGCTCGAGTCCGTGCTGGCGCGCGACCCGCAGGTCATTCTCAGTACCGACGACACGATCGACGACCCGCGCCAGGCGTGGTCCAGATGGCAGGGCATGCGGGCGGTTCGCGCCGGGACGATCTACGCGGTGCCCGCCGATACCGTGTCTCGTCCCACGCCGAGGCTCACCGAGGGCATCGCCGCAGTGTGCGAGGCGCTCACCGCGGCGCGGATTGCCTATCGCTGAGGGTACGGGAGCTTCGCCGGCTCACCTCGTCCTGTCGTGGCGCCAGAGCACCTCCGAGCCGTGCTCGTGCCTCGCCAGGACCCGCGCCAGCACGAACAGCAGGTCCGACAGCCTGTTCAGGTACTTCGGAACCTCTGCCGCGACGTTCTCGGAGCGGGCGAGCGACCAGACGCGCCGCTCGGCGCGCCGGGTGATCGTGCGTGCGACGTGGCAGGCGGCGGCGGCGGGGCCGCCGCCGGGCAGGATGAAGTCCTTCAACGGCGGCAGGCTCTCGTTGAAGCGATCCAGCGTCTGCTCGAGGCGCTCCACGTCGCGCTCGGTGATCGCGCGGTGTCCCGGGACGCTCAGCTCACCGCCGAGATCGAACAGCTCGTGCTGTACGTTGGTCAGGCACTCTGCGACGGCCTCGGGCAGCCCGGGAACGGCCAGCAGCACGCCGATCGCGCTGTTCGCCTCGTCCACGGTCCCGTAGGCCTCCACGCGCAGGTGCTCTTTCTGCACCCGCGTGCCGTCGCCGAGGCCGGTGCTGCCGTCGTCACCGGTCCGCGTGTAGATTTTCGTCAGTCGGTGACCCATGCCAGCTCCTCGGCTGCGGGTTGGTCGTGCATCCCCCGCAAGTATGGGCGCTGCCCAGGCTGCGGCGCCTCCCTGTGATTCCTCTGATCGGCGAGGCCGGCAGGACGGGCGCCGCCGGCGGGCGTGTAGCGGAGCGACAGATACAGGCCGCGCCCCGGCGTGTTGTAGGTGTGGGCCAGCTCGTAGTCCTCGTCCAGCAAGTTCTCGATCCGCCCGGAAAGCTCGAGCCTCGGGCCGATGTGCCAGGTTGCATTCAGGTTGGCCAGGACGTAGCTGTCGAGCTCGACGGCCTGCGGAAAACCGAAATCCTTCCGGCTGCCGGTGGCCAGCAGGTCGAGGCCCAGTTCCACCGGACCGAGGCTGCGGACCGCGGTCAAGGTCAGGCTCTCACGCGCGCGACGGAACAGGTCCTCGCCCGTCTCGAGGTTCTCGGGATCCTGCAGCACGGCCTCGACGCCGAGCCGCCAGCCGGGCTGACGGTACTCGTAGGCCGCCTCGATCCCGCGGATGCGCGCCTCGGCGAGGTTGCGGTTCTCCCCGAGGAAAGGGTCGTAAGACAGCGTGACGAACTCGATCAGGTCCTGGATGTCGTTCTCGAACGCGGCGACCCGCAGCGAATGCCGCTCTCCGTGGCGAAGGCGCAGGCCGGCCTCGACGCTGCGCGAATGCTCGGGCTTGAGGTCGGGATTGCCGCCGTAACCGTAGCGGTCGGTCGCGTCCGGCGCGCGAAAGCCGGTGCCTGCGAGCGCGTACAGCGTCGCCCGCTCGCTCAAGGCATAGCCGTACTCCAGGTTCCAGGTGAAGGCGCTGCCGGCCGTCTCGTGCTCGGTGTATCCAACCGCCACCAGTGCATGGTGTGCGGCCGCCGAGATCCGGTCCTGCAGGAACACGTTGATCGTGTCCGTGTCGACCCGCAGGCCCTCGCCGAACGACTCGCTCGCGGCGTGCTCGCGGGCCAGCAGCAGGCCCGTGCTCAATGCATGCAGGCCATCGGCCGGACCGTCCAGCTGCAGGTCGAGGCTGTCGCGCCGCGTGCGCAGGAAGTCGTCCGACTGGTTCTGCTCGATCCGGTCGTCCATGTGGCTGAAGCGCAGCGCCACCATCGAGCCTGCCGCGGGCCAGCGCAGCTCTGCGGCGGCGGTGGAAGTCTCGAAGTCCTGGTCGACGGGAGTCAGGAAGAAGTCCGAGTACTCGGTGGTGCCCTCGGCGCGCCAGTAGCGCAGCGCGAAGCCCGCGGGGCCGATCTCGCCGCGCAGCTGCGCGCTCGCATTCAGGTTCTCGAAGCCACGGTCCGTATCGTCCACGCTTCGCGTGGGAAACCCGTCGCTGTCGAGCCAGGAGAGCCCGAAATCGAGATCCGCCGTGCCCGCCTGCAGGCCGCCGCTGAGACTGGCCTTGCGCGTCGCATAGTCGCCATAGCCGAGCTCCGCCGTCCAGCCGTCCCGGGCACCGCGGCGCGTGATCACGTTGATCACGCCGCCGATCGCGTCGCTGCCGTACAGCGCCGAGCGCGGCCCCTTGACGATCTCGATGCGCTCGATCAGGTCGGGCGAGATGTTCTGCAGCGCGGCGAGACCGATCGTGCCCGGGTTGATGCGGACGCCGTCGATCATGATCAGCGTGTGGTTGCTCTCGGCACCGCGCAGGAACACCGCGGTCGTCTGGCCCGGCCCGCCGTTTCGCCCGATTTCGACGCCGGCGTGGAAACGCAGCAGCTCCGCCGTGTCGTTCGACGCCGCGCGCTCGATCGTCGGCCGGTCGATGACGATCACGGGGGCGAGCACTTCGTCCAGCGGCTCGGGAATGCGCGTCGCGGTGACGACGATCCGCTCCTCGCCCGGCGTGCCCTGGGCGGCATGCGCCGCGGGCTGCGTGAGCGCGAGCAACAGGCCCGCGAGCCACAGCGAAACGATCGACAAGCTCCGCAACAGACACCCCCGTGCGCACCCGCATGGTCTGCGCCGACTGGGGGGTGGAGGCGGAACGGGGCTTTCGAGCGTGCCGTGTCCCGCCGCCTGCCCACCGCAGCTTCGGCAACGATCCGACAGGCCGGTCTCCGGGCTTTCGAGCGGGCCGTGAGGCCCCGCCCGCATCGCCTTCCCGCGCTGTGCGCAGTGGCTGCCGGAGGTTCTCCGGCCGATGCGAGCTCGACTCGACTACCGTTGCGGGGGCAGCGCCGGACTTGGACCGGCTTCCCGTTCTCCCGGGCGTGGCCCGGGATCACCTGACGGTGGCCGCAAGTTAGGGAAGCCGCTGCCGACTGTCAAGGCGCGGCACGGGCGTTCGCGGCGACGTGCATGCGACCCGGGGATCGTGGAAGATGCGGGTCCGAACTGCTCTCGGCCAGCGAGTGACATGGCGCATTCACCCTACCTCGCCGCTGCACTGGAAGCGGCGCATGCCGCCGAAGATCTGATCCGGCGCTACTACCAGCGCAACGTCAAGGTGACGCTGAAGGCCGACAAGTCCCCGGTCACCGAAGCCGACGTCGAGGCGGAGAAGGCCATCCGGACCGTGCTGGCCGCGCACTTCCCGGAGCACGGTTTCTACGGCGAGGAAACGGGTTCCAGCGCGCTGGATGCAGAGTTTTTATGGCTGGTGGATCCGATCGACGGGACCAAGGCCTTCGTGCGCGAGTACCCGATGTTCTCCACGCAGATCGCGCTGATGCATCGCGGCCGGCTGGTCGTCGGCGTGTCCTCGGCGCCGGTGTACGGCGAACTCGCGTACGCAGAGACCGGTGTCGGCTCCTGGTTGAACGATCAACCGATCCGCGTCAGCACCATCGACTCGATCGAACAGGCGGCGCTGTCGACCGGCAACCTGAGGACGCTCGCCGCCGGTCCGCGCTGGCCCGCGCTCGGGCGCGTCGTTGCGCGGCTCAACCGCATCAGGGGCTACGGTGATTTCCTGCACTACCACCTGCTTGCCGCCGGCAAGATCGACGCGGTCGTCGAGTCCGACGTCAACATTCTCGACATCGCCGCCTGCGCGGTGATCGTCGAGGCTGCAGGCGGCCGGTTCACGGATCTCGAGGGCCGCCCGCTCGGTCTCGGGACCACGTCGGTCCTCGCGAGCAACGGCCGGCTGCACGAGGAACTGCTGGCCGCAATCGCGGTCGAGACTGCTGTGTGAATCTGATTGGGCCGCCCGGCGGCCCGGGAGGCGTCATGGCGGAGCGGAAAGTGATCGTGGTGACGGGCGCGACCGGCGCCCAGGGCGGTGGCCTGGCACGGGCGATCCTCGCCGAGCCTGGGGCCGGCTACACCGTGCGTGCGGTGACGCGCGATGCGAGCTCCGAGGCGGCCAGGGCGCTGGCCGATGCCGGCGCCGAGGTCGTCACCGCCGACCTGGACGACCCGGCCAGCCTCGAGCGTGCGTTTCGTGGCGCTTACGGCGCCTATTGCGTCACGTTCTTCTGGGCGCATTTCTCGCCCGAGAAGGAGCAGTCACAGGCACGGAGCATGGCGCAGGCGGCGAAGTCTGCCGGCCTGCGACATGTGATCTGGTCCACGCTCGAGGATACCCGCCGCTGGCTGAAGCTCGACGATCCGCGCATGCCGACGCTGATGCAACGCTACAAGGTGCCGCATTTCGATGCGAAGGGCGAGTCCGACCACTTCTTCCGCGAAGCCGGTGTTCCGACCACCTTCCTGTTGACCTCGTACTACTGGGACAACCTGATCCACTTCGGGATGGGGCCGAAGCCGGGGCCGGACGGAACGCTGGAATTTGCACTGCCGATGGGCGACCGCAAGCTGCCGGGCATCGCGGCAGAGGACATCGGCCGCTCGGCCTGGGGGATCTTCAAGCAGGGCGAGGGGCTCGCCGGGCGGACCATCGGCGTCGCGGGAGAGCACCTGACCGGTGCCGAGATGGCCGCGTCGCTCGGCCGGGCGCTCGGTCGCGAGGTTCGCTATGCAGCGATTCCGCCCGATGCGTACCGCGCGCTGGGATTCCCTGGTTCGGACGATCTCGGCAACATGTTCCAGTTCAAGCACGACTTCAACGACGACTTCTGCACGGCAAGAAGCGTCGCGGCGTCGCGTTCGCTGAACCCGCGGCTGATGAGCTTCGACGACTGGTTGCGGGCGAACGCGGCGAGGATCCCGCTCGCCTAGCGCGTTGCGCGGCGACTAGCCCGCGATGAAGGTCCGTCCCTGGTCCCAGGCGAGCTCTCGCAGCGGCAGACCATAGAGCGCGGAGACGCTCTGCTCGTCGAGCGCGGTCGCGCAGGGTCCGCTGGCCCAGCGGCCATCGCCGTGCAGCAGCAGCGCGTCGTCGGCGAACCGGGCGGCGAGCCCGACCTCGTGCAGGCTCATCACGATGCTGCGGCCCTGATTGGCCAGGCCGCGCAGCAGGCGCAGCACCTCGATCTGGTGCCGCGGATCGAGCTGCTGGATCGGCTCGTCGAGCAGCAGGATCCGCGGATCCTGAGCCAGGATCGTAGCGACGGCCAGCCGTCGCCGCTCCCCGCCGGACAACGTCGTGACGTCCCGCTTCTCGAGGTCGGCAAGGTCGAGTTGCGCGAGGCACTGCCGCGCGATCGCAAGGTCGGCGCCCGACTCCCACTCCCAGAAACCGACATGCGGATGCCGCCCGACCAGCACGGCCTCCAGCACGGTTGCCGGGAACGGATCCTCGCTGGACTGCGGCAGGAAGCCGAGCGTGAGCGCCAGCTCCCTGCGTGACCATTCGGCGAGCGGACGGTCCTGTACGATGATCTCGCCGGCTTCGGGAGGGCGCAGCCCGGCAAGCGCCCTGAGCGTCGAACTCTTTCCCGCACCATTGCGGCCCAGCAATGCGAGCACGCGACCCGCGCGACATTCGAGGTCGAGGCCGCGCACCAGCTCGCGCCCCGGCACCGCGATGTCGAGCGCGCGGCAGCAGAGCAACGGCTCGCTTCCGGCAGGTCCCGTCATTCGACCCACCCGATCTCGCCGGCCGTGAGTTTGCCGACGTTCATCCGCTCGAGCCGGTCCGGGATCGCGGCCTCGTTCGGGCCGAGTGCGATGCGTCCGGCCATGATCTCGCCTTGCCGCTGCGGGTAGAGGGGCCGGGCCTCGGGATCGCCGAGACCCTCCGGCACGCGCGGCTGGCCGCTGCGCGGATCGTACTTGTCCGTCGCGCCCAGCGTGTGCAGCAGCTCGTGCACGAGCACGACGTTGTTGCTGCCGGCAGCCGAGTTCGCGGCGAACAGCTGCGCGACGACCACGAGCCCCTTGCTCAGCCCCAGCGAATCGGGCAGCGCGTGCTGCTCGCGGAAATCGTGGTAGAGGGCGAACACCTGCACGTCCGGTGGAGGCAGCGGATCGTTTGCCTGCACACGCCAGGCCCAGTAGCGCATGCGCAGGCTCCAGGCAGCCAGGCTGATCATGCCGGGCTCATCCGGACTGGCTGGCGGGAGCCCGGCAGCATGCCGCGACACGCGGATCCGCACCGGCTCCTCGAGCGGCAGGCCGAATCGCCGCGCCTCGCCGGCCATGAAGCGCTCGATGTCCCGGTAGGCCGATTCATCGATTGCCGCGACGAAGTCCGCGGTGTCGCTGCCGCCGGCGGCCAGCGGGTAGATCGTGACGCGCAGGCTCGAGTCCCAGTCGCGCGCTCGCGCACGGTCCAGCCATGCGCCGAGCGCGACGAAGCCGAGCACCGCGAGCAGCAGCAGCAGGCGGAGATTGCCGAGAAACGTCCGCGACGCCATGGGTTCAGGGGTACAGCCGCGTCGCCTGCCAGGGCCCGGGTCGAGGGCGGGCGGGATCGCTCAGGTCCATTTCGCGAGTCCAGCGCGCGCGATCGTGCACCCTGAAAGGACCCTCCAGCCACAGCTCCACCGCGCGTGGCCAGAGCCGGAATCCGCCCCAGTGCGGCGGGCGCGGTACATGGGTGCCATGGCGGGCCGCCTCCACGGCCACCCGCTTGAGCAGCGTCCCGCGCGAGTCCAGCGGCTGGCTCTGCAGGCTCGCCCAGGCCCCGATCCGGCTGTCGAGCGCCCGCGAGGCGAAGTACTCGTCGCTCTCCTCGTCGGGTGAGCGCAGCACAGGGCCTTCGAGCCGCACCTGGCGGGCGAGGTCGTCCCAGTGCAGCACGGCGGCGGCCTCAGGGTTCGCATCGAGCTCGGTTGCCTTGCGGCTCTCGTAGTTGGTGAAGAACACCACGTAGCCCGGATCGGCGATCAGTCTCTTGCAGAGCACGACTCGCGCCGAGGGGCGGCCCTGTGCAGTGGCCGTCGCTACGACCATCGAGTCGGGATTCGGCTGGACCTTCTGCTCACGGGCGTGGCGGAACCACTGCTCGAAGAGCGGCATCGGGTCGGTGGGCAGCTTCGAAGGCAGCATCCCTTGGCGCATCGATCCACATCCGGTCGGCTGGGGTCGGGGGATTATGCCGGAGCCGCGCGACCGCACGGGCGCCCGCCGCTTGCGGCCCCAGTTGCGCCCCGGTAAAACGACCCGCAAGCCAAGCTGCAGGCACCGCATGAAATCACTCGAACAGCTCCGCTCGAGGCTGGACCAGATCGACCGCCATCTGCTGGAGCTGGTCGCGGAGCGCCAGGCGCTCAGCACGCAGATCGACCAGGTGAAGCGGGCCTCGGGGCAGTCCACCCGCGATTTCCGGCGCGAGCGCGAAGTGCTGCTCAAGGCGCGCCGGGATGCAGAGGCACTCGGGGTCTCGCCGGCGCTCGCGGAGGCGCTGCTGCGTTCGTTGATCCAGGGCTCGCTGACCACGCAGGAGCGCGCGAGGGTCGCCGCGCAGGGCAAGGGCAGTGGCCGGCGCGCGCTGGTGATCGGCGGCCACGGCAAGATGGGTCGCTGGATGGCCGATTTTCTCGCCTCGCAGGGCTTCGCGATCACGATCGCGGACCCCGCCGGCGAAGTGCCCGGGTACGACTGGCTCGAGGACTGGTCGAGCGACCCGCTCGAGCAGGATTTCATCGTCGTCGCGACGCCGCTGAAGACCGCGGCGGGCGTGCTCGAGGAACTGGCACGCCGGCGCCCGCCGGGCGTGATCTTCGACATCGGTTCGCTGAAGACCCCGCTGCGCGGGGGGCTGGAGTCGCTGCGCCAGGCCGGTTGCCGCGTGACCTCCGTGCACCCGATGTTCGGCCCGGACACGCAGCTGCTCTCCGGGCGGCACGTGATATTCATCGACGTCGGTGCGCCGGGCGCGCTCGAGGAAGCGCGCGACCTGTTCGAATCGACGATGGCCGACCGCGTCGTGATGAGCCTCGACGAGCACGACCGCCTGATCGCCTTCGTGCTGGGGCTGTCGCACGCGCTCAATATCGCTTTCTTCACCGCGCTGGCCGGGAGCGGCGAGGCTGCGCCGCGGCTTGCACGCATGTCGAGCACGACCTTCGACGCGCAGCTCGAGGTCGCCTCGCGGGTGGCGGCCGAGAACCCCGAGCTCTACTACGAGATCCAGAGACTGAACGCCTACGGAGCCGAGCCGCTCGAAGCGCTGCGGCTCGCCGTCGAGCGCATCCAGCGCGCGGTCGGCAACGACGACATCGATAGCTTCGTCGCGATGATGGAGCATGGCCGCGAGTACCTGAGGGTGCGCCAGGCTGCCCGCGAGGCCACCAGCTAAAGGGCTGCAGGGTAGCGAAGACTGCCTAGCGATTAGCCCTGATGGCGACCGGCGCCACGGTCCTCGACACTGCCACCAAACATCAAGTCCGGCTGATCCGGCACGCGTGCCAGGGAGGCGTGGCCGTGCTCCGCTTCTCCCCGTGGTTTGCGCTCGTCCGGCGTCGGACTGACGTGGCTGACGTTGCTGAACGGGCAGGCAAAGGCAAGGGGATGAAAATGAGGACAGCGATCACGAGACTGATGGTGCCGCTGGCATTGCTCACTGCGGCCACGGCGTGGGGCCAGGCCTTGGCGGATAAGGAGCAGCTCGGCAAGTCGATATTCTTCGACGACAACCTTTCGATCAATTCCAACCAGGCCTGCGCCGTCTGCCACGGCCCGGAGGCTGGCTGGACCGGGCCCGACCCGGCCATCAACGCGGGCGGCGCGGCCTACGAGGGGTCCATCCCGGGCCGTTTCGGCAACCGCAAGCCGCCGAGCTCGGCCTACGCGACGCCGGCCCCGGTCCTGCACTTCGTGATCGAGAAGAAGAAGGACCTGCCGCTCGTCGTCGGCGGCAATTTCTGGGATGGTCGGGCGACCGGTTGGCGGCTCGGCAGCCCTGCGGCAGAGCAGGCGCAGGGGCCGTTCCTCAATCCGCTCGAGCAGGCGCTGCCGGACAGCGCCTGCGTCGTGTATCGGGTCTGCACGGCGTCCTATCCGGTCACGTTCGAGGACGTGTATCCCGGCGCCTGCAGCATCGCCTGGCCGGCCGACGTCGGCGCGACCTGCGCCGCCGAGGGTACGACGGTGACACTGTCGCCCGATGACCGCATCAAGGTGGACATGGCCTACGAGCAGATTGCGTTCGCCATCGAGGCCTTCGAGGCCTCGTCCGAGTCGAACGCCTACACGTCGAAATTCGATGCGTACCTGGCCGGCGAGTACACGCTCACGAAGATGGAGAAAATGGGCCTCAACATGTTCAAGGGCAAGGGTAAGTGCGCCGCCTGTCATGTCCTCGAGGAGGGGCCGAACGGCGAGCCGCCGCTGCTGACCGACTTCACGTTCGACAACCTCGGCGCGCCGCGCAATCCAGACAACCCGTTCTATACGCAGGCCGCGTTCAACCCGGCCGGATACGACTGGATCGACATGGGTCTCGGCGAGTTCCTGGCGAGCAGCGGTTACCCTGAGTACGCCGCCGACAACTACGGCAAGCAGAAGGTGCCTACGCTCCGCAACGTTGACCTGCGTCCGTACCCCGGCTTCGTCAAGGCCTACGGGCACAACGGTTACTTCAAGTCACTGAAACAGATCGTGCACTTCTACAACACGCGGGATGCCAAGCCGACCTGCACGGACGACCCGGCGACGCCTGTCGACGAGTCGCTGTTCACGCCGGTCGAGGAGGCCATCGCCAAGGGCTGCTGGCCCGAGGCCGAGGTGCTCGAGAACGTTAATGATTCCGAGCTCGGCAACCTGCATCTGACCGACGACCAGGAGGATGCGATCGTCGAGTTCATGAAGACGCTGAGCGACGGCTACATGGCCGACTGAGTCCGCTGCCCTGATCAGCGCTGCTGCCGGCTCATCAAGTACAGAAACACCGGCACGCCGACCAGCGCGGTCAGGGCACCGACCGGCAACTGTCGCGGCGCGACGAGCGTGCGCGCCGCGAGGTCCGCGGCCATCAGCAGCATCCCGCCGAGCAGCGCGGCCGATGGCAGCACCAGGCGGTGATCGGTGCCGAGCGACATTCGCACCAGGTGCGGCGTCACCAGGCCGATGAATCCGATGCTGCCGGCTGCGCTGACGGCAGCGCCGGTCATCAGCGCCGTGAGCACGAAAAGACCCGCCTGGAAGCTGCGCACGTTCATGCCCACGCTCTGCGCCTGGGCCTCGCCCTGTGCCAGCACGTTCAGGTGACGGCCCAGCGCACGGCCTGCCAGCGTCGCCACGGCTGCCAGGCCGATCAGCCAGCCCCAGCGCTCGGTGCGCGAGAGATCGCCCAGCAGCCAGAACACCATGCCGCGCAACCGGGTGTCATCGGAGAGCGACAGCAGCAGGCTCACGATCGAGCCCGCGCCCGCCGCGACGACGACGCCGGTGAGCAGCAGCCTCGCCGGAGTCCAGCCTCCCGGTCCCTGGGCGAGCGCGAAGACCAGCAGCCCGGCGCCGAGGGCTCCGAGCGCCGCGAGCCCGTCCACGGCGGCGACCGGGACGCCGGCCATCAGGCCGAGCAGTGCGGCGACCGATGCGCCGCCCGAAACGCCCAGCACATAGGGGTCGGCGAGCGGATTGCGCAGCAGCACCTGGAGAATGGAGCCGGACAGCGCCAGCAGCGCCCCGACGCCCAGCGCCGCGAGCGCGCGCGGCAGGCGCAGTTCCAGCACGACGTCGCGCGCCAGCGTCGGTTCGCCGCCGGGCCGCAGCGCTGCAAGGACCTCCGGGAGCGGCAGCGCTGCGCTGCCGAGCGCCAGCGAAATCAGCAACAGGGCGACCACCCCCAGTGCCAGGGCGGGCAGTACCAGAGGAACAGGCGGACGACGCATGTGGCTCGGATGGTCTCGGCGGCGGCGGGACTCGCTCTGACCGCGCAACAATATGCAAACTCGGGCAGACTTGCTTGGATACGTCGGCCACCTTGTGAAAAAATCAGTTCATTCGTGCACTTACAGACCTAATGAGCGACTACATCGACGCCCAGGGTTTTCGCGCCAACGTCGGCATCATCCTGTTGGGTGGCCAGCAGGAGGTGTTTCTCGGCGCGCGCAGCGATGGTCGCGGCTGGCAGTTTCCGCAGGGTGGCGTACAGCGGGACGAGTCACCCGAGGACGCGCTGTTCCGGGAGCTGCACGAGGAAGTCGGTCTCGAGCCCGGGGACGTGGAACTGATCGCAGGCACCCGCAGCTGGCTGCGCTACCGGCTGCCGCGTCGTTATGTCAGGCGCCGTTCGAGGCCGCTCTGCATCGGGCAGAAGCAACGCTGGTACATGCTCAGGCTGCTCGGCGACGAGAGCCGACTGCGCTTCGATGTCACGGAGCGGCCGGAATTCGATGCATGGCGGTGGGTGGACTACTGGTCCCCGGTACGCGAGGTCATCTACTTCAAGCGGTCCGTCTATGCCCGGGCCCTGGACGAGCTCGGCAGGCTCGCCTTTCCCGCGGGCCTGCCGCCGCTGCCGGACTGGTGGTCCGAGGAAGTCGCCCGGCCTGACGCCGCAGGCCAGCGAGTCCGCAGTCCGCGCAGCCGGCGCAAGCGCCGTCGGCGCAGCGCGGTCGCCGCGCCCGGCGAGGGTGGCGGTCCGCCGGCGCCGTGAGTCTGCTCCGGGCATTTCGCAGCTGGCTCGTCGGGATCGGCTGGGCCCAGTGGCTGGCCGCGGGCGCCGCGGCCGGCGTGCTGCTGCTGTCCTGGTGGTATGCGTACCATCGCGGCCAGGTCGCAGCCGGACTCGAGGTCACCCGGGTGACGCTCGAGCGGCGCGACATGAACCAGCGTCTCGAGCGGCTCGACGCCGAGAATGCCCAGCTGCATGCCAAGGTCGCGGAGCTCGAAATGGCGCGCCAGCTCGACAGGGAGGCGTACGGCCAGGTCGAGCGCACGCTCGGCGACCTGCAGTCGCAGCTCTCGCGGCAGGGGGAAGACCTTGCCTTCTACCGCACGATCGTGTCGCCGGCCGATGGCATCCAGGGACTCAGGATCCAGCGCTACCAGGTGCAGCCGGGCGCCGAGCCGGACCAGTACCTGATCAAGCTGACGCTGATCCAGGCGATGCGCCACGAGACCGCCGTGACCGGACTTGCCCGGATCGTGATACACGGCATGCAGGATGACCGGCCGGTCCAGTATTCCGTCGGCGAGTTGCTCGGGCGGCCCAATGCGGAGCTGCCCTTTTCGTTCAGGTACTTCCAGACGATCGAGCAGAATGTGACGCTGCCGGCGGGCTTCCAGGCTTATGAATCAGAGGTCTCGCTGCGCTCGAGCAAGCTGAGGTTCCCGGTGGAGCAGTCGTTTCCGTGGAAGGTAGAGCAGGCCACGGCGCTTTGACCCGGCGGCGCCCGGGGTTAAACTGAGTCCAGATTTCCGACATGGAGCCAGATCTGATGAATGCCGCTGCAGACGCAACGGATGTCCTAGACGCGCAGGCGCTGGTTTTCACCGACGCGGCCGCGACCAAGGTCGGCGAGCTGATCCGCGAGGAGGGCAACCCGGACCTCAAGCTGCGTGTCTTCGTCTCGGGTGGCGGATGCTCCGGGTTCCAGTACGGGTTCACCTTCGATGAGAACGAAGAGGAAGGTGATACCTGCGTCGAGAACCAGGGAGTCAAGCTGCTGATCGACCCGATGAGCTTCCAGTACCTGGCCGGGGCGGAAATCGACTACCGCGAGGACCTCGAGGGCGCGCAGTTCGTGATTCGAAACCCGAACGCGACGACTACCTGCGGCTGCGGGTCCTCTTTCTCGGCCTGATGCGGCGTTGGCACGCGCCAGGGCCAAGTTTCCCGACGTCCTCGCTGCCGTAGACCTCGGTTCCAACAGCTTTCACATGGTGGTGGCCCGTTATTCGCACGGGCAGCTCATCATCGTCGACAAGCTCAGGGAAATGGTCCGGCTCGCCTCCGGGCTGGACGTCCACGGCCGATTGAACCGCGAAGCTGTCGAGCGGGCGATCTCTTGCCTTGAGCGCTTCGGGCAGCGGCTGCGCGACATGCGCGCCGAGAGCGTGCGCGTCGTCGGCACCAATACTCTGCGCAAGGCGCGGCGCAAGGGTGCCTTTCTCGATCGGGCGCGTGAGGCGCTGGGGCATCCGATCGAGATCATCTCCGGGGTCGAGGAGGCGCGGCTGATCTACCTCGGCGTCGCGCACACGACGCCGAGCGATGCCGGCAGGCGCTTCGTGATGGACATCGGCGGTGGCAGCACCGAGATGATCATCGGCGAGGGCCTCGCACCGAAGCGACTGGAGAGCCTGTACGTGGGCTGCGTCAGTCTCAGCGCCGAGTACTTCGGCGACGGCGAGATCACAGAGAAGAAGATGAAGCGTGCCCGCACGGCAGCGCAGCTCGAGTTCGAGCCGAACGTCGCGCGCTTCCGGCGCTCCGAGTGGGACTCGGCCTTCGGCGCCTCGGGAACGCTGCGCGCGGTGGCGGATATCCTGCGCGCCCGAGGTGAGCCCAACGGCACGATCACCCGCGAAGGCCTCGACTGGCTGCTCGAGCAGTGCCTGAAGTCCGGCTCGGTCGCGAAGCTGCGCCTGCCCGGTCTTGCGACCGAGCGGCAGGCGGTTTTCCCGGGCGGGCTCGCGATCCTGCTTGCGGCCTTCGAGATGCTCGAGATCGACTCGATGCGCGTTGCGGACGGGGCGCTTCGCGAAGGGCTGCTGTACGACCTGCTCGGACGGTTGACCGACGAGGACGCGCGCGTGCGCAGCGTGCGCGCGATGGAAGCCCGCTACCACGTCGACGGCGCGCAGGCCGACCGCGTCGAATCGACCGCGGTGGGTTTCCTGGAGCAGGTACGCGACGACTGGGGGCTCGAGGAACCGCTGGCTGAGTCCATGCTGCGCTGGTCGGCCCGCCTGCACGAGGTGGGCCTGGACATCTCTCATTCGCACTACCATCGCCACAGCGCATACCTGCTGCAGCACGCGGACATGCCCGGGTTTCCCCGCGAGGAGCAGCAGCTGCTCTCGGTCGTCGTCGGCGCCCACCGGCGCAAGCTCCGGCTCGAGCAGCTCGAGGACCTCATGCCACCCTGGCACCTGAAGGCCGAGTACCTGATCGTGCTGCTTCGGCTCGCCGTGCTGCTGCACCGCGGTCGCGGGCCGCGCTCACTGCCGCAGGTCCAACTCGACGCCGGCGAGCATGCGCTCGAGGTCAGTTTCCCCGCGGGGTGGCTGGAAGCCCAGCCGCTGACGCAGGCGGACCTCGAGCAGGAAGTCGAAACGCTGCGCGCGGCCGGCTTCCGGCTGCGCGTCGACTGAGGCCGGCTCAGCGGCTCGCGAAGGCCTCGCCGCGCTCGCCGCTCGTCATTTCGAGCTGCGCGAGCTTCGTTTCCGCCTGCGCGCGGAACTCGGCCAGGTACTGCGAGGGAATCTCGGTGCGCGGCAGCGGGATCGTCGCGGGATTCTTGTGCACGCCCTTGACCCGGTATTCGTAGTGCAGGTGGGGCCCGGTCGAGGCGCCCGTCGAGCCGACGTAACCGATGACCTCGCCTTGCTTGACGCGGCGGCCGCTGCGGCCAGCCTTGCTGAACCGCGACATGTGCGCGTACAGCGTGGTGATGCCGCGCCCGTGATCGAGGATCACCGCGTTGCCGTAGCCGCCCTTGCGTCCGGCGAACTGCACCCGGCCGTCTCCCGCCGCAAGGATCGGCGTACCCGTGCGGGCGGCGTAGTCGATGCCCTTGTGAGCGCGCACCTTGCCGCTGATCGGGTGGCGCCGCTTCGGGTTGAACACCGAGCTCACGCGCGTGAACTCGAGCGGCGCCCGCAGGAAGGCCTTGCGCATGCCCTCGCCCTCGGGCGTGAAGTAGCCGTGCACCTCGCCATCGGCGGACTCGAACCACACGGCGCGGTGCCGCTTGCCCTGGTTCAGGAACTCCGCGGCCAGCACGCGCCCGTCGCCGACGTAGTCGCCGTCCTGGAACTGCTGCTCGTAGAGCACGCTGAACTCGTCGCCGCGACGTATGTCCAGCGCGAAGTCGATGTCCCAGCCGAAGATCTCGTTCGCGAGCGTCATGATCACGGCGCCGGAGATGCCGGCCCGGGTGCCGGCCTCGAACAGCGACGACTCGATTCTCGCGCGGCGTCCGACGACTTCCTTCTCGAGCGGGTTCTCGATGTAGCTGACCGCGTAGCCCTGGTCTTCGCGCGAAATCGACAGCGTCAGCGTGGCGCTGATCTGCCGGTTGAGCCGCTGCAGCACGCCGTCGATGTGCTCGAGGCGGATGATGTCACCGGGACGCAGCAGGT
>CAVYAL010000005.1:0-760000 GCA_963766505.1 uncultured Gammaproteobacteria bacterium | reverse complement strand
GCACTGTTTAGGCTAGCGGGCCATCCCGGCTTAGCAAACCTATGCAAACTCCGAATACCGGGAAGTCAACGCACGGGAGACACACGGCGGGTGCTAACGTCCGTCGTGAAGAGGGAAATAACCCAGACCGCCAGCTAAGGCCCCCAATTCATGGCTAAGTGGTGAACGATGTGGGAAGGCACAGACAGCCAGGAGGTTGGCTTAGAAGCAGCCATCCTTTAAAGAAAGCGTAATAGCTCACTGGTCTAGTCGGCCTGCGCGGAAGATATAACGGGGCTCAAGCCATGAGCCGAAGCTGCGGATCTGCCCGCAAGGGCAGGTGGTAGGGGAGCGTTCTGTAAGCCTGCGAAGGTGCACTGCGAGGTGTGCTGGAGGTATCAGAAGTGCGAATGCTGACATGAGTAACGTTAATGCGGGTGAAAAACCCGCACGCCGTAAACCCAAGGGTTCCTGCGCAACGTTAATCGGCGCAGGGTGAGTCGGTACCTAAGGCGAGGCCGAAAGGCGTAGTCGATGGAAAACGGGTCAACATTCCCGTACCTGTTATTGCTGCGATGGGGTGACGGAGAAGGCTAGGTCATCCGGGGTTGGTTCCCGGTCCAAGCGAGTAGGGAGGGTCTCCAGGCAAATCCGGAGGCCCGTTAATCCTGAGACGTGATGGGGAGGTCCCACGTGGACCGAAGAGACTGATGCCACGCTTCCAGGAAAAGCCTCTAAGCTTCAGGCAATGATGGACCGTACCGTAAACCGACACTGGTGGGTGGGCAGACAATCTGCCAAGGCGCTTGAGAGAACTCGGGTTAAGGAACTCTGCAAATTGATACCGTAACTTCGGGAGAAGGTATGCCTTCGGTCGTGTATGAATTTACTTCTGAAGCGAACGAAGGCCGCAGGTAATCGGTGGCTGCGACTGTTTATCAAAAACACAGCACTCTGCGAACACGAAAGTGGATGTATAGGGTGTGACGCCTGCCCGGTGCCGGAAGGTTAAGTGATGGGGTCAGCCGCAAGGCGAAGCTCTTGATCGAAGCCCCGGTAAACGGCGGCCGTAACTATAACGGTCCTAAGGTAGCGAAATTCCTTGTCGGGTAAGTTCCGACCTGCACGAATGGCGTAACGATAGCCACACTGTCTCGACCCGAGACTCAGTGAAGTTGAAATCGCTGTGAAGATGCGGCGTACCCGCGGCAAGACGGAAAGACCCCGTGAACCTTTACTACAGCTTTACACTGAACTTTGAACCTTCTTGTGTAGGATAGGTGGGAGGCTTTGAAGTGCGGTCGCTAGATCGCATGGAGCCAACCTTGAAATACCACCCTGGAATGTTCGGAGTTCTAACCCAGGTCCGTAATCCGGATCGGGGACCGTGTATGGTGGGTAGTTTGACTGGGGCGGTCTCCTCCCAAAGAGTAACGGAGGAGTGCAAAGGTACCCTCAGCGCGGTCGGTCATCGCGCTTTAGAGTGCAAAGGCATAAGGGTGCTTAACTGCGAGACGGACAGGTCGAGCAGGTGCGAAAGCAGGTCTTAGTGATCCGGTGGTTCTGTATGGAAGGGCCATCGCTTAACGGATAAAAGGTACTCCGGGGATAACAGGCTTATTCCTCCCAAGAGTCCACATCGACGGAGGAGTTTGGCACCTCGATGTCGGCTCATCACATCCTGGGGCTGTAGCAGGTCCCAAGGGTATGGCTGTTCGCCATTTAAAGTGGTACGCGAGCTGGGTTCAGAACGTCGTGAGACAGTTCGGTCCCTATCTGCCGTGGGCGTTGGAGAATTGAGGGTGAGCTGCTCCTAGTACGAGAGGACCGGAGTGGACGCACCTCTGGTGTTCCGGTTGTCACGCCAGTGGCACTGCCGGGTAGCTATGTGCGGACGGGATAACCGCTGAAAGCATCTAAGCGGGAAGCCCCCCCCAAGATTAGTTCTCCCTGGACTCTCGAAGTCCCTGAAGGGCCGTCGAAGACTACGACGTTGATAGGCTGGGTGTGTACGTGCAGTAATGCATTGAGCTAACCAGTACTAATTGCCCGTGAGGCTTGACCATATAACACCCAATCGTTCTGGAGCGATCCAGGACTTGGCGTGAGTCAGCGGCTCTCTGCGAGCGACACGCTGGCGCTCATACCCCGAATCAGATTGCGCGCGCCTGCCCTCGGGCAGGCTGCGTGAAACGGTTTGCCTGGCGGCCATAGCGGGCGGGAACCACCCGATCCCTTTCCGAACTCGGAAGTGAAAACGCTCTGCGCCGATGGTAGTGTGGTCTTTGGCCATGCAAGAGTAGGTCACTGCCAGGCTCTTGAACGAAAAAGCCCCGACGGGAAACCGCCGGGGCTTTTTTTATTGTTTGCCGCCGCCGGCCCGGCTCAACCGGAATTCAGCCCATACTCCCGCAGCTTGCGATAGAGCGTCCGCTCGCTGATGCCGAGGCTCGCGGCCAGCGAGCGCCGGCTGCCGCTGTGCCTGGCGAGCTTCTCGCGGAGCGCCTCGCGCTCGGCTTCACGCAGTGAGGAACTCGACCGCGTGCCGTTCGCGGCCGTGCCGCCGCCATCGTGCAGCTCCGCGGGCAGGTGCTCCCGCCCGATCACGCCCTTGTCGGCCAGCAGGCTCGCACGCTCGAGCACGTTCCTCAGCTCGCGGATGTTGCCGGGGAAGTCGTAGCTCTCGAGCGCCAGCAATGCCGCGCCACTGAGGCGCAGCCTGCGCTCCGGTCGCAGCCGCTCGAGCAGCGACTCGGCGAGCAGCGGCACGTCCTCGCGACGCTCCCGCAGCGACGGCAGGTGTACCGGGAACGCGTTGATGCGGTAGTACAGATCGCTGCGGAATCGCTCCTCGCGCACGAACGCCGCCAGGTCCCGGTGCGTCGCGGCGACCAGGCGGAAGTCCGCCTTCAACGGGTTCACGCCGCCGACGCGGCGGAACGTGCCGGTCTCGAGGAGCCGCAGCAGCTTCACCTGCAGCGCGAGCGGGATGTCACCGATCTCGTCGAGAAACAGCGTGCCGCCCGCCGCCGCCTCGACGAGCCCGATCTTGCGCGACAGGGCGCCGGTGAAGGCTCCCTTCTCGTGCCCGAACAGCTCGCTTTCGAACAGCGTCTCGGTGAGCCCGGAGCAGTCCACCGGGACGAACGGAGCCTCGCTGCGCGCGCTGGCGACGTGCACGGCGCGCGCGACCATCTCCTTCCCGGTGCCGGTCTCGCCGAGCAGCAGCACCGAGGTCTCGGTGGGCGCGACACGGGCCACGAGGTCGAGCATCGTGAGGAAAGCAGGCGCACGCCCGACGATGCCGGCCGCCGAGGCGCCGGCATGGGCGATTGGCAGAGACTCCATTCGCTCCGCAAAAAACCTGACGATCCCGTCCGAGTCGCGCACCGGCGTGATCTCCACCTGCACGTGGGCTTCCCCGCGAGCCGTGTGATGGATGTGCAACACGCGTGCCGTTTCGCCGGTCTCGAGCGCCGCCCTGAGCGGACAGGACTCGCCTTTCTGGTCGCAGGGCTGGTCGTAGCCGTGCGAGACCTCGTAGCAGCGGCGCCCTACCAGGCGCTGACCATCGCTGTGCGAGGCCCGATATGCGGGGCTCGCGGCGATGACCCGATAGTCGCGGTCGATCAGCACCCGCGGGTCTGGCAGGCCTTCGATCAGCGAAACGAGTTCGGCGGGACTGGGATTTTTGCGGGCTGCCATGGCACGGGTTTGCTGCCGATACTGGCAGAAGTATGCCAGTTCTGGCGTAGGGGCTGGGTGTCGATCGGTACTGACTCGAGGGATGGCAGCCGTTTGGCCGCATGGCGTGTGGTTCGCGGTCCGAACCGGCGCTGGCACGGCTTGTGCATTGCAATATCCAGCAGCCGTCCGGCGTGATGCAGTGGCGGCCGAGAGGAGTCGAGCCAAATGAAAATACCCACCATTGACAGTTTTTCGCGCGTGACGCTCGCGGCATTCGCCACGGTGATGCTTGCGCTGGCCGGTTGCGAAGGCGACGACGGCAAGGACGGCGTGGCCGGTGCGCCGGGCTCGCCCGGTTCTGACGGTTCGGACGGTGCGCCGGGCCTCAACTGCTGGGACCTGAACCAGAACGGCGTGCCTGACTTCCCGGACGAGGACACGAACGGCGACGGCGTGATCGACGTGCTCGACTGCCGCTCGACCGGCGGCAGCTTCACGCCCGCCGCGCTGCACAAGGGCTACTTCACCGACAACGAGTACCGGGGCACGGGCCAGTGCCTCGTCTGCCACGGCAAGATCGGTGACGACGTGATGAAGACCGGCCACTGGAACTGGCAGGGAGAGTCCTCTGGTATCGCCGGCCTCGAAGGCGAGATCCACGGCAAGACGGACATGATCAACAACTTCTGCCAGGCCGTGCCGTCGAACGAGGGCCGCTGCGCCCAGTGCCACATCGGCTACGGCTGGACCAGCCAGGCCTTCGATTTCGACAACCCGAACAACATCGACTGCCTTGCCTGCCACGACCAGACGGGCAGCTACAAGAAGGCTGCGGCGCCGGGCGGCGTGCCCGATCCGAGCGTGGACCTGCAGGCCGTGGCGCGGAGCGTGGGTCTGAACGGCGGCGTGCCGCCGCGTTCCACCTGCGTGTTCTGCCACAGCCGGGCGGGCGGCGACGACAACGTCAAGCACGGCGACATCTCGAGCCGCTTCGCTCTGACCGCGCTGGACGATCCAAACGACCCGAACGACGACCCGTTCGATCGCACCGAGGACGTGCACATGGGCGTCGACAACCCGGCCTACCCGGGCGGCATGCTCTGCGTGGACTGCCACCAGGCAGATCGCGACGCATCCGGCAACCTGCTCTCGCACGGGATCGCGGGTTTCATGTACCACTCGGTGGACGAAGGCGGCGAGATGAAGGAGTGCGAGGACTGCCACGGCAACGTGCAGACGATCCACGCGGGTACATCATCCGAGGCAGTGGCGACGCTACCCGGGCATTCGCGCATCGCCTGCCAGACCTGCCACATCCCGGCGATCGCGCGGAAAGTCTCCACGTACACCGACTGGAAGTGGTCGCTCGCGGGTCTCGACGCGCGTCCGGCAGAGTGCCCGGCCGAGCCGGTCGGCACGGGTAACCGCGGCACCTACAACAAGATGAAGGGCTGCTTCACCTGGGGCACGAACGTACGGCCCGAGCTGCGCTTCTACAACGGCAAGTGGAACCGCATCGTCATGGGTGTCAACGACAAGGGTCTCGATACCACGAAGCCCGTGGACCTCGGCTCTCCTGCCGCGACCTATCTCGACGCAGATGCGAAGATCTACCCGTTCAAGATGATGACCGGCAACCAGCCGTTCGACGCGGTCGACGACACGGTGCTGGTGCCGCACCTCTGGGGCACCGTGACCGGGCCGAATCCCTACTGGGGCAAGTACGACTGGAACCTCTCGCTGCAGGATTCCTCGAACTACTCGGCCACGCTGACCAAGTACGGCGGATTCCAGGCCTACAACGGCAGCTACAAGTTCGCCGAGACCTTCATGCTGCTGAAGGTCGACCACGAGATCCCGCCGGCCGAAGAGGCGCTCGGCTACCGCAACGCCTGCGGCGACTGCCATGGCGGCAACCAGGTCGACTGGCAGGCGCTCGGCTGGACCGCAGACCCGGTCGCGGGTGGCGGCACCCGGCCTTGATCGACTGAACCCCCTGGCGTCGTAATCGACGCGCTGCGCCCGCATCTTCGGATGCGGGCGTTTTTTTTGCGGCAATCACTGATGACTTGCTGCAGCGCACGCTGATCTGATGAACGGCGAACGAGCGCGGGTCGCGATCCGGGCAGCAACCCAGGGGCGGTGCGCGAGACAAGAACAGGGGGGCTCGTGGACGATCGCATTGCTCGTCTCGAATCCACGGTCGAGCAGCTTCGTTCAGCGGTCGATTCGCTCCAGCGGCGGATCGCAGTACTGGAAGCGCCGGGAGCCCCGTTGCCCGACGGCCCGGCTGATGCCGTTGCAACCGGGCGTCCGCAGGCACGGCCGACCTTGTTCCAGGGCGGCCTGTCCGACAGGAATCCCTACGATCCGATCGTCGTACTGACGCTGGTCGGTCGGCTGTTCCTGGTTCTCGCGGGCGGGTTTTTCCTGCGCGCGATGACCGAAGCCGGATTGCTGCGGCCGGCAGTCGGCGTCGCGATGGCGTTCGCGTATGCGCTCATCTGGCTCTTCATGTGCGATCGTGCGGGCCGACGCAAGCAGGTATCCAATGCCGTTTTCCATGCGCTTGCCGCGGCCATGGTCGCGTTCCCGCTGCTCGTGGAGGCAACGACGCGGTTCGAGGTCCTCGGCGGAGCCGGCGCCGCGCTCGCCATCACGCTGCTGAGCGCCGCGTTCGTGTTTGTCGCCTGGCGCCAGCGCCTGCAGGCGATCGGCTGGGTGACCGTGCTTGCGGCGCTGCCGACCAGCCTCGTGCTGATGGCGAAGACGGGCATGTTCGCGCCGTTCGCCTTGTACCTGATCGCGCTGGGCGTGGCGAGCCTGTGGCTCGCGTACTCGCGAGGCTGGATCGCGCTCAGCTGGCCAGGGGCGCTTGGCGCCGACCTTGCAGTGCTCGGCGTGACGCTGCGTGCGCTGTCGCCCCAGCACCAGGACCTGGCCGGCGCCGCGCTGCTGCTGCAATGGTTGTTGCTCGGCGCCTATGTCGCCAGCATCGCGGTCAACACGCTGGTCCGCCACCGCCGGGTGACGGTGCTCGAGGTCGTGCAGACCGTGGTTGCGTTGCTGATCAGCTTCGGCGGAACGCTGCTGATGACGCGCGCCACCGGCAGTCTCCCGGCGGCGATAGGCGTGGCCAGCCTGGTTTTCGGCCTGGCCTGCTACGGCGTAGCCTACGCATTCGTCGAGACGCGAGAAGGTCTCGAGCGGAACGCGTACTTCTACACGACGCTCGCGCTGGTGCTGGTCCTGGCGGGTTGCGCACTGGTGCTGCACGAGCCCTGGCTGGGGCTGGCGTTCGCGGTGCTCGGCGTGCTGGCCGCCGCAAGATGGAATCGCGTCGGACGCCTCAATATGCTGCTGCACGCCGCGACCTATGTCGTGGCCGCGGCGATTGCATCCGGTGCGCTGGGCTACGGCGTCTGGGCACTGGCAGCGGCTCCGGAAGGACCATGGCCGCTGCCTCGCGTGACCACTGTGCTGGTGCTTGCGGCAACGGCTCTGACCATCGTGTTGGCCGCTGCGCGGCCACGACCGGAGGGCGGCGTGCCGGCTGATGGCGCGAGGGTGGTCATGCTGCTGGTCCTGCTCTGGGTCGCGAGTGCGATCAGTGATCGGACTGCTTGCCCCGCTGATCGCAGGTCTGCCTGATCGCAGCGTGAACCTCGGTGCGCTGGCCACGCTTCGCACCTGCGTGCTTGCAGTCGCCGCGCTGCTGATCGCTTGGGTCGCGCGCCACGCGCGGTTCCGCGAGTGGGCCTGGCTGGTCTATCCGTTGCTGGTCGTGGTGGGGCTGAAGATGGTCGTGCAGGATTTTCAGCACTCGCGTCCGAGGACGCTGTTCATCGCGCTGGCGCTGTTCGGTGCCGCGCTGATCATTGCGCCGCGCCTGCGCCGCGGATCAGCGAAGGCCGGGATTGACCGAGATCCGACTGCGCAAAACACCTAGGCCGGCGGCCCGCGCGGACGAACTAACATCGGCCACAACTTGCCCGCGCCGTGGCAGGGTCCTGAAGGGGGGGTCCATGCGTACCGACGGCAGCTGTGTGCGTTCATTCCGCGCCGCCAGGCGCCTGTCACGTGTCCTGCACAGTGATGGCCCTGGGTCGAGTCTGCGCCAGCCGGGGGCGGGTGACCGCAACCCGAGTGCCAGGCCGTGAGACTGCCCGAACAGGTGACGCGCCTCGGCCTGGTGGTCGGGGCCATCGTGGCGGTCGTGCTGCTGCTGCGGTTCGTGGTACTGCCCGAATCGCTGTTCTCGGCTAGACCGCACCAGGTCGCGACGATCGAACGGGAGATGGTCAAGCCCGTGCATCACGCGGGGGTCGCGGCCTGTCGCAAGTGCCACGAGGAGGAATTCCAGGAAAAGTACGGCGGCAAGCATCGCAACATCGGCTGCGAGAACTGCCACGGCCCCTCGGCGGCACATGCAGCGGACAAGAGCGCCGCGAAGCCGCACAAGCCGCGCGAGCGCGAGGACTGCCTCGTCTGCCACGCCTACGACACTTCGCGGCCTAACGGTTTTCCGCAGGTCGATCCGCAGCAGCACAAGCCGCGCAAGCGCTGTGTCGCCTGCCACGAGGCCCACGACCCGGTGCCGCCCAAGGTGCCCGAGGACTGCGCGGGCTGCCACGGGCGCATCGAACAGACCAAGGCGCTCTCGACGCACGCGCTGCTGCCCTGCACGGAATGCCATGTCGTCGAGGAGCAGCACATGATCGAGCCGCGCCTGGCGCTGCCGAGCAAGCCCGGCAGCCGCGAAGTGTGCGGTCGCTGCCATGCGACTGGCTCGACCGATCCGGCCGCGTCGCAGGCGCAGGTCGACCTCGCCTCCCATGGCGGTATCTACGTGTGCTGGGAGTGTCATTACGCCCACCTGCCCGAGGGACGCAAATGAACAAGCGCGAGTTTCTGAAGGAAGTCGTCGCCTTCCTGCCTGCCGCGGGACTGCTGCGCATGCTGCCGGGCACCGCCGAAGCGAAGGGCCTGGTGGCCGCACCGACGGCGGACTACGACCCGACCAAGCACTGGTACGGCATGGGCATCGACGTCGACAAGTGCATCGGCTGCAACCGCTGCGTCGAGGCCTGCAAGGCGGAAAATGCTGTGCCCGACGAGCCCTTCTACTACCGGACGTGGATAGAGCGCTACAGCATCCGCAGCGACGGCGAGGCCACGGTGGAGAACATCAGCACGCGGGAGACGCTGCCCGAGCAGGCCGAGCCCGAGGATCCGGCCGTGGTCCGCACGTTCTTCGTGCCGAAACTCTGCAACCAGTGCGCGCACCCGCCCTGCGTGCAGGTCTGCCCGGTGGGCGCGACGTTCCAGACGGCCGATGGCGTCGTGCTGGTCGACGAGAAGCGCTGTATCGGCTGCCGTTACTGCATACAGGCCTGCCCCTATGGCGCTCGCTATCTCAACCCGATCACGCGAACGGCCGACAAGTGCACCTTCTGTTACCACCGCATCACCGAAGGCCTGTTGCCGGCCTGCGTCGAGGTGTGTCCGACCGAGGCGCGGATCTTCGGCGACCTGAAGGGACAGGCCGATCGCCTCGTGCGTTTCCACCGCGTGAACCAGATCAGCGTCCTGAAGCCGGACCTGAACACGGAGCCGAAGGTGCTCTATGCGCAGCTTGACGGAGCAGTGCGATGAGCGGCGCGATTCCGGAAAGCCTGCACGAACAGCTCAGCCACCAGTTGAGCCAGGTCGTCGGCTTCATCTACCCGAACGAGGTCGAGACCCAGTGGGCGATCCTGATCGTGGTGTATCCCTACATCACCGGCATCGTCGCGGGTGCGTTCATCCTCGCCTCGCTGGTGAAGGTCTTCAACGTCGTCGAGGTGCAGCCGATCTACCGGCTGGCGCTGCTCACTGCGCTCGCCTTCATGCTGGTCGCGGGACTGCCGCTGCAGCTGCATCTGGGCCACCCCGAGCGTGCCTACGAGATCTTCTTCACGCCGCAGACGACCTCGGCGATGGCCATGTTCGGCTTCGTCTATCTCTGGTACCTGATGGGCATCCTGCTGATCGAGATCTGGTTCGAGTACCGGGCGCAGCTGATACTGATGGCGCGCGAGGCCAAGGCCTGATGAAGGGCATCTACGGCGCGTTGTCGCTGTTCTCGAAGGACCTGAGCCCCGAGGCGATCGCCTTCGACAAGAAGGCGAGCAAGTTCGTCACGATCGTCGGCATTCCGTCGGCCTTCCTGCTGCACGGCTACGTCGGCTTCATCTTCGGGTCGGTAAAGGCGAATCCATGGTGGGGCAGCGTGCTGATGCCGATCGTATTCCTGATGTCGGCCATCGTGTCCGGCATCGCGATGGTGATGTTCATCTACATACTGCTGAGCATGCTGCGCAACGAGAAGCTCGACATGGTCTGCCTGGACAAGGTCGGCCTGTTCCTGCTGGTGGCGATCATCGTGGACTTCGCGCTCGAGGCGCTCGACTACATACACCGCCTCTACCAGAGCGAGGAATCGATCGGCATCCTGACGGAACTCGTTTCCGCCAAGCTGTTCACGAGCCTGGTCGTCGTGCAGCTGCTGCTCGGCATGCTGCTGCCGCTCGTGATTCTGGTGCTGGTGCGGACCGTGCGCTTCAACGAGGAGTTACGCAAACTGCTGTACTTCACCTCGTCGCTGCTGATCCTGCTCGGCATCTTCAGCATGCGCTGGAACGTGGTGATCGGCGGCCAGCTCTATTCGAAGAGCTTCCGCGGACTCATGGCCTACAAGATGGAGATCACCGGCATCGAGAGCCTGGCGACGGCGCTGTTCCTGCTCGCGCTGCCGTTCATGTTCCTGGCCGTCCTTCTGTGGCTGCTGCCGCCCAGGTGGATGGAGCGCCACGCCGCGCAGATTCCGGAGCAAGCCTATCCGGCGGCAACCCTCGCCGGGAGAACCTGACAGTGAGGAGTCTCATCATGAACAAGCCGCTACTGACCGCGTCGTTGGCCGCCTTTGTGTTTATCGCCGCGCCCTGCGGTGCGGCGGACGTCGCGGCAGGCAAGGCGCTCGCCGATGGCGCCTGCGTCGACTGCCACGGCGACGATGGCAAGGGCGACGCCGATTTCCCGGGCATCACCGGCCTGTCCGAAGGCGATTTCGCGAAGGCGATGCAGGAATACGCGGACGGCACCCGCAACGAGAGCCCGAAGATGACCAAGGTCGCGAAGAAGCTCAGCGCCGAGCAGATCGCCGACCTGGCGGCCTATTACGCGACGCTGAAGTAGTTCAGGTGCCGCGCTGCCGGCGGCACCGCTGCCACCGGGACGCACTGCGCGCGGCCTGTGCTTGAAGCGAGCGACGCCCCTGTTACGGGGCGTCGCTGCGTTTGCGGGCGTCTACAATCCGGCGACCGGTTCCGCAGCCGGTTCAGCAACGGGCGGCTTGGGAGGCGGTTCCTGCAGCCCGAGTTCCTGCAACAGTGCGGAATCGCTCTCCTCGTCGACCACGAGGTTGTGGCAGGTGCTGCACTTCTTGCCCACCTTCTCGCCGGTGTCGGTCTTGTGCTTGTTGTCGTGGCAGCGGAAGCAGCCCGGGGAATCCTGGTGACCGATATGGTTGGGATAGAGATTCCACGTGACCTTCATGTGAGGGAAGTTGTTCCAGCTGTAGGCGTCGCCGAGCGCCTTCCCGGCCTGCTCGACGGCTGGAGAACCCGCGAGGTCCGGATAGTTCTCGGAGTAGAACGCGTTGACCGCGGCGGCGATACCTTCACGGGCCTCCTCGTGCGAGGCGTATTCCTTCTCGGTGAGTATGCGGACGCCTTCGCGCTTGATGAAGGGCAGTGACCGGTCGATGCGTCCTTCCTGCAGCGCGAGATCGACCTCGCTCTCGGGGCTGCGATAGATGTGCGAAGGGCGGTTGTGGCAGTCGACGCAGTCCATCGTCCGCCACTCGACGTCTTCCGGTGCGGGTTCGTCCAGCTTGAACAGCTTTCTGGAGCCCTCGACCTTGTCCGTCAACTCGATCTCGTAGATGGTCTCGCGACTCGCGTCCGACAGATAACGGATCGTGTGGTCGGGATCGACATGCCAGTGGATGCCGTGCGACTTGCCGCCTTCGCGACCGCCGACTTTTACCATCAGGGCCGTCTTGACCTCGGTGTTGGCCTCGTCATCCTGGTAATGCGTACGGACCTTCAGGCGTTCACCCACGAACTTGGTCGGCCAGTGACACTGCTCGCAGGTGCCGTTCGACGGGCGCAGCGAGTGGACCGGCGTCTCGATCGGCCTCGGGTAGAGGTCGAACATCACCGCGATCAACTGCCAGGACCCGGAGATCTTGGCCTTGACGAACCACTCGGCCCCCGGACCGATGTGACAGCCCGCGCAGCCGACCCTGGCATGCGGCGAGCGCTGAAAGGCCGTGTATTCCGGCTCCATGACCTGGTGGCAGGCAGTGCCGCAGAACTCGGTCGAGTCCATGTAGTGCACCGCCTTGTAGGTCAGTCCGGCTCCGATCGCGATGACCGGTACTGCCAGTGCCGCGAATCCCAGCAGCACGCCTCGAGTGCTCTCCTTGTTCAGGTCGATCGTCGGCAGGTGACCGACCGGCCGACCCTCTGCGGCTGCCTTCGCATCGTGCCGCTTCTGCAGCCAGATGCCCAGCGGGACGATCGCGACGCCGAGCAGGAAGATCACCGGCAGCACGACGAAAGTGATGATGCCGAGGTACGCGCCGCCCTCGAAGCCCATTGCCTGCATCACCAGCAGGGCCAGGATGAACAGCAGGCTCAGCACCATCATCAGCGTGCCGATCAGGCTGATGATGTTGCCGGTGATCGCCGCGAAAAAATGCTTGATCATTTATTGACCCCGAGGCTCATGGAAATCTTGTCTCTGTCAGTGCGCCCGGCCATCCGGGCCGGGCGCCGTTGCGGGCAGCAAGGATAACGCCAGAGGGCGCGCATCACCAATCCGCTCGCACGCAACTGGGCAGCAGGAATCCCCGCTGTCCAGCCGCTGTACACGCTGCGGTCGCTAGAACAAATGGAGCGCACCGCTGGCGACGGCCTTGAAGATCAGGACGGCGAGCCAGATGCCGACCGCCAGCGCCGTGAAGCCGAACACATGCGCGACCCTGACGTGCGTTTCCGAAGGCGCCGGCACAAGGTGCTGCTCCAGGGTGCCTTGCTCGACCATGCGCTGATATTCCAGCGGACGCTCTTCCTTGAACCGCTCGAGCGGCATCCGACCGGTGAAGATCACCGGATCCATCGGGAAGCTCTCCGGCCGCATGTGCGTGTGGAAGAAGTGGTACAGGAAAATGAAGCCCGTCGCGAGCAGCGCCTCGTCACTGTGGATGATGTAGGCGACGTTGAGCGTCCACCCCGGCAGGAACTTCGTGAAGAAATCCGGGTACCAGAGCATCAGGCCCGAGACGCCGATCATCGCGACGCCCCAGAACACCGCGAGATAGTCGAATTTCTCCCAGTACGCCCAGCGATCGAGAGCCGGACGCGGGCCGAGGTACAGGAAGTACTTGATGTTGGCCCAGAGCTCTCTCACGTCCTTGGGCTGGGGTGTCATCGAGCGCCAGCCCCAGAAGTAACCCTTCTCCCGCTTCAGCACCACGTCGCGGAACAGCATCGCGAGGTGCACGGCAAAGTAGCCGAACGTGACCACGGCTGCGAAGCGGTGCAGATAGCTCGCGACCACCGGGCCGCCCAGGACGTGCATCAGCCCGGGCGCCCATGGCGCGGCCGCGAACTTGAGCGGCAGGCCGGTCAGTGCCAGCAGCAGGAAACTCAGCACGATCGACACGTGCAGCCACATCTGCGCAGCGGTGAAGCGGCGAATGTACGGCCCCGTGCCGCCGTGCTGCACCTTGAACTCACCCCTGAGCCGCCCGACGAGCGTGCGCTGCAGCCACAGCGCGGCGTGCACGGCGAAGAAACCGATCACGCCGAGCAGCAGCAGCGTCATGAACAGGTACGTGTAGTGGATCCAGGGGTTCTGTTCCTTGTCCATCGGGTCGCTGTGCGGCTCGAAGGTCACGAAGGAGGCATTGACCGTGTGGCCCGTGTGGCAGGTGCTGCGGCCGCAGGTCTCGATGAGATTGTCATCGTGCACGGAGGAGACCGGATCAGTGGCCGGCAGGTTCTGATGTGGCGTATGACAGTCCGAGCAGACGGCCGCATGGGCACGACCCACGTGCGCGGCCTTGCCGTGAAATCCGTCGTGGTAGCTCTCGAGGTACTTCTCGTGGCAGTTGCCACAGTCGTGCGCCATGTGCGAGCGTTCGCCCGCGGTCGTCGGGTCCTGCACCGGGTGCGCATGGTGGCAGTCCACGCAGAGCGGGCCGTCCCTGCCGTCCTTCCAGGCCGCGCCGTGCGCGCTGTCGACCCAGACCTTAAGGATGCCCTCGTGGCATTCGCCACAGGTTTCCGGGCTCCGCTCCCGCGAAGAGCGCGCGCTCGGATCGGTATGTCGCTTGATGTCATGGTTGCCATGGCAGTCGCTGCATGCCGGCGCGACGGTCAGGCCCGACACGAGCAGCGCGCGGGCATGCACGCTGTCGAGGTACCCGTCCATCATCTCGGTGTGACACTGGCCGCAGTTCTGCAGCTGGTTGACCGCAGACATGGGCGCGTTCGGATCGCGGCTGCGTGGCGTCGTGTGGACGATGCCATGGCATCCCTGGCAGGCGGCGGGCTCGTCGCCGCGGACCTTGGCGTGAACGCTGTCGTGGAATGCCTCTATTTCCTGCTCGTGGCATTCCAGGCAGGGCTCGAATCCGACCTTGCCGAGGTTGTTGCGCGGATGCTTGATGGTCAGCGCATCGGTGTGGCAGCGGACGCAGTCGAGCCGCTTGTGGGCGCCGCTCGCGTAGTCAGCCGCAATCACTGCGATCGATCTGCCGTTGTCGTCCTCGGCCTCGGGATCGTCGTGGCAACGGAAGCACTTCTCTTTCGGAATCGTTTCGGTCGCCGCCTGGTCGGGTGGAGCCGATGACTGCGATGCGGCGTATCCGGCCGGCACCAGCGCCAGCAGAAGCCCAAGCAGACCGGTCAAGAGGGGGATGGCGTGCGGGCGACTTGCGCGTGTCATACGTGTGGCTCCGTGGCAGCCGCAAAACGGGGGCGGTCTGGACCACCCCCGTCGCGTCTGTAGGTGCAGATTTGAACGCAGTTTCGGGCCGCAGGCAGCACGTGTTTGCCGCAATGCAACAAGCGCTAAGCGAAGCCGGCGCCCATGCCTGTGATCCGCCGCTCAGTCCCCGGGCGACAGCGGGGCCGCGGGCCGGTCAGTCGGACGGGGGGCGCTTTCGCCGCGGGCGCAAAGAGTGCGGATCCCCGCCGCAGTCGCCGCAAACGCCGAGGCGCCGCAGCGAGTCACGTTCGAGCGTCTCGCCTGCGCGCCCAAGCCAGGCCGGATAGCGGGGATTCCGGGTCCGCGCCGCGATCGCCTGCGCAAGCCTTCGGCGTGGCTGAGCTGGCAGCAGTGCCCAGACTGCGTACAGCGCGGCCACCATCACGATCAGGCCGACCAGGATGGACTGCCACATCCTCCGGATCCTCAGCCGAGCAGGGCGCCTGCCACCCTGTAGGTGACGAAGGCCGCGAGATAGGCCAGTGCGAACAGGTAGGCGGCCATAAGCAGCGGGTAGCGCCAGGAATTCGTTTCCCGCTTCACGACGACCAGCGTCGACAGGCACTGCGGTGCGAACACGTACCAGGCCAGCAGCGACAACGCAGTGGCGAGGCTCCAGGTCTGCGCGATCATCGGCACCAGTGTCGCTGCGGCCGAATCGTCGGTGGCTGAAAGCGAATACACGGTACCGAGGGCGCCGACGGCCACCTCCCGCGCCGCGAGCCCGGGCACCAGCGCGAGCGAGATCTGCCAGTTGAAACCGATCGGCGCGAACACGTGCTCGAGCGCACTGCCGATCATGCCGGCGAAGCTGTACTTGATCGCCGGGCCCGGCGCGCCCTCCGGCGCTGCGGGAAAGCTCGACAGGAACCACAGCACGATCATCAGCGCCAGGATGATCGTGCCGACCCGGTGCAGGAACACCTTGGTCCGTTCCCACAGGCCGATCAGCAGGTTGTTCAAGTGCGGCCAGTGGTATTCCGGCAGCTCGAGCAGCAACGGGTGGTAGCTCGCGCGCAGTGCCGTGCGCTTCAGCAGGTAGGCCACGGCCATCGCAGCGAATATCCCGGCCGCGTAGAGCACGAACAGCACCACGCCCTGCAGGTTGAACGGCCCGACCGGCTGTCGTGGAATGAATGCCGCGATGATCAGCGCGTACACGGGTAGCCGCGCCGAGCAGGTCATCAGCGGCGCGATCATGATCGTAGCGAGCCGATCGCGCAGGTTCGGGATCGTGCGCGTGGCCATGATGCCGGGCACCGCGCAGGCGAAGCTCGAGAGCAACGGAATGAAGGCCCGGCCCGACAAGCCGACGCTGCCCATCAGCCGGTCGAGCAGGTAGGCGGCGCGCGGCAGGTAGCCGCTGTCCTCGAGCACAAGGATGAAGAAGAACAGGATCAGGATCTGCGGCAGGAACACCAGCACGCTGCCGGCGCCGGCGATCACGCCGTCCACCAGCAGGCTGCGCAGCGCCCCCGGCGGCAGGCTGGCGTGAATCAGTTCGCCGAGCCCGGAGACCCCCCGGTCGATCAGGTCCATCGGGACCGCGGCCCAGCTGAACACGGCCTGGAAGACGAAGAACAGCAGCACGGCCAGGATCAGCGGTCCCGCCACCGGGTGCATCACCATCGCATCGAGCCGCTCGAGCGCGCGCTTGCGCGCCGGCTCGACATAGCCGATGTCGCGGAGTATCCGCCGGGCCTCGCGCTGCGTGTCACGGATCTCCTCGAAGCTCGGTTCGCGCCAGTCCACCGGCGGTCGGGCTCCCGGATGCGGCATCTGCTCGAGCTGCTCGACCAGCTTGCGGTGGCCTCCGTGCTCGACGGCGATGGTCTCGACCACCGGCACGCCGAGTTCCTGCTCGAGTCGTTCGCGGTCCAGCCGGTACCCGCGCCGGATGGCGAGATCGCTCATGTTCAGCGCGACGATCATCGGAACGCCGGTGCGCTTCAGCTCGAGAACCAGCCGCAGGTTGAGCCGCAGGTTGGTCGCGTCGACGACGCAGATGACGAACTCGGGCGCGGACTCGCCAGCCAGCCGTCCGAGCAGGAAATCCCGGGTGATCGCTTCGTCCAGCGTCGTGGGTGTCAGGCTGTAGGCGCCTGGCAGGTCCAGCACCCGGTAGAGCCGCTGGTGGGTCGGCCCGGTGAACGAGCCTTCCTTGCGCTCGACCGTGACGCCTGCGTAGTTCGCGACCTTCTGCCGGCTGCCGGTCAGCCGATTGAACAGCGCGGTCTTGCCGCTGTTCGGTACGCCCACCAGCGCGAGGCGCATCGGGTCGAGCGCTTGCGCATGCAGGCTCATGGCTGGCTCAGGCGCTTTCTACGGCGACCAGTACCGCTCCGGCCTCGCGGCGACGCAGTGCAAAAGTGGTATTCCCGAGCCGCACGGCCATCGGGTCGCCGCCCGGCCAGACCTGCTGGACAACCTCGACGATTTCCCCCGGCACGAAGCCGAGCTCCAGCAGCCGGCGACTGATCGTCGATTGCGCCTCGTCGCCCAGGCTCTGCGCATCCTCACGTACCTCGCTGACGACGCCTCGGGCGCCTTTGTACAGCGAGGCCAGACTTACCGGGGGCATGGGAATTTCTTGGGAACCAACCTTTGATGGGCGGAGTCTCTCTTGAAATGAGAATCGTCCGCAACAAGTGAAAACCGTAGTTCCCGGTCGATCCTGGCTCAGGATAGGGCTTGTCTATCATTTGGATAGGAAAGACTAGACAAATCCTGGACAGATCGGCTTATACTCCGTCCAGCTTCCTGAAATTGACTGAAACCGCGATCCGGGAATGGCGAATAAGAGGGACATGCGATGACAGAGTCGGTACTGGCGCGCGTGGCGCGCGGCGATCAGAAGGCGGTCAAGGAGTGCATCGACGAATTCGGAGGGCTCGTATGGGCCATCGCCCGGCGCATGACCCGCTCGCGGGCCGACGCGGAAGATGCCGTGCAGGAAATTTTCCTCGACGTGTGGCGCAGCGCGGCACGATTCGACTCGCGGCAGGGCACCGAGAAAGTCTTCATCACTACGATCGCACGGCGTCGCCTGATCGACCGTATCCGACGTTCGAAGGCCGCTGCGCTGATGGACTCCGACGAGGTGCTGGAGGACGCGCGCTGGGCCCACCCGGGCAACGGCGGCGAGATCGCAACCGAGGCCGAGCAGGCCGCAAAGGTCGTGGCGCGCTTGCGTCCCGACCAGCGCAAGGTATTGCGCATGGGCCTGCTCGAGGGCATGACACATTCTGAGATCGCCAAGGCGACGGGGATGCCCCTGGGGACCGTGAAGACCCAGATGAGGCGCGGCCTGATTCAGGTGCGGCAGTGGATGAAGATAACGCCACCGACGAACAGCATGGGAGAAGCGACTCCCTGAGGATCGGCGAGACCGCAAGGCGCCGCTACGTCGTCCTGTTGGCGCGCCTGGCCGACGGCGAGGCCAGCGAGCAAGACCTTGAGGAGTTGGCTCAACTGGAGCACCACCTCCCCGAAGAGCAGATGCCTGAAGGCCTCCGGCGCAACCTGTTGCGTTCGGCGGAGGAAACCTGCCGGGGATTCCGGGCGGGTGCCGACGGACGGCGCCAGGATCGAGAAGCGCAATCTGGCCGGTCCCCGCCACGATTCAAAGTCCTGCTCGGAGTTCTGGCCGCTGGCGTCGCTGCGGTTGCGCTGGGCGGCTGGTGGTCCGCGTCAGATCGGCGTGGACAGCAGCCCGATCTCATTTCCCGACTGAGCGCCGACGCGGGCCGGGCCCGGCTGCTGGCCGCTTCGGCCGGCGCGTTCCGCTGGCCCTGTGCCACGGAGCAGGGGAAGGTCGTCGGGGACGTCGTCTGGGACAACGAGCGGCAGTCCGGGTACCTGCACTTGAGCGGTGTCCTGCCGAACGACCCGGCACGCACGCAGTACCAGCTGTGGATCTTCGACGCTGAGCGGGATGAACGCTATCCGGTGAACGCCGGCACCTTCGACATGCCCTCCGGCATCGCTGAGATCGTCGTGCCGTTCCAGGCCGAGCTGCGGGTCACTCGACCGCTCGCATTCGCGGTGACCGAGGAGCGCGCCGGTGGCGTGGTGGTATCGAGCCGCCGAAACGTGGTCGCGGTTGCCCGGGCTGACGGGGGCTGAACGGCCCCGGCATGCCCGCCGAGGCGGGCCGATCTACAATCCGCTGATGTCCGAATCCCATGCCCGCCAGTGTGCCGATGCGGTGCTGATGGTCCGGCCCGCTGCCTTCGGCTGGAATCCCGAGACACGGGCCAGCAACCGCTTCCAGGCGGCCCTGCCGCCGCGAGATCCAGACCTGGCCGTGCAGGGGCGCATCGAGTTCGATGCCGCGGCGAGCGCGCTGCGGGCGGCCGGCGTCGAGGTTCACGTGGTGGAGGACTGCAACCCCCCGCCGCGTCCGGACGCGGTCTTTCCGAATAACTGGTTCAGCACTCACGCGGACGGCACCGTCGTGCTCTATCCGATGCTCGCGCCGGCTCGCCGCGCCGAGCGACGCCTGGACGAGCTGCTGGCGCTCGCCGAACGGCACGGACTCCTGGTCCGCCGGGTGCTGGACCTGGCCGCGACCGAGCAGTCGGGGAAGTTCCTCGAAGGCACCGGCAGCGTGGTATTCGATCACGTCGCCCGCCTCGCGTATGCCTGTCGTTCGCCGCGCACCGATGCGTCGGTGCTCGGGCGGCTCTGTGACGAACTCGGCTACGACCCGGTCGTGTTCGACGCGTCCGACGGACAGGGCACGCCGGTCTACCACACCAACGTGATGCTGAGCATCGGCCGCGGATTCGCAATCGTATGCGCGGAGGCGCTCGCTGCGAGTGATCGTGACGGGGTGCTCTCACGCCTGCAGGCGACCGGCCGGCGCGTCGTCAAGATCGACCGCATGCAGATGGCCCGGTTTGCAGCGAACCAGCTCGAGGTCCGTGGCCGCGCGGGCGGAAGCCTGCTCGTGATGTCCGCGAGCGCGCGCTCGAGCCTCGACGCTGCGACGCTCGGACAGCTCGAGCGTTGCGTGGACGGTTTCGTCGAGTTCGATACCCCGACGATCGAATCGGTCGGCGGGGGATCGGCGCGCTGCATGCTCGCCGAGATCTTCCTGCCACCCGCCGTCGCCTGAGTCGCAGTCTGCCGGCTATTCGGATTCCAGGTCGTCGAGGAATTCGACGGCCCGGCGCAGGTGCGGGATCACGATCGTTCCGCCCACGACGAGCCCGATGCTCATCGCCTCGAGGATCTCGCCGCGGGAGTTGCCCTGGCCGCGCGCCTCGACGAGGTGATATTTCACGCAGTCGTCGCATCGCAGGACCAGCGAGGCCACGAGGCCGAGCAGCTCCCGGGTCTTCTGTGGCAGTTCGCCATCCGCTCCATAGGCCAGCGAATCGACCGAGTAGATGCGCTTGATGACCCGGTTGTCCTCCCCGAGGATCCGCTCGTTCATCCGCTCCCGATAGGCCGTGAATTCATCGTGCAGCTTGCCCACGTCTCGTCTCCTGCGCGGTGTCTGGCGCCGGAGTTTACGACGCCCGGGCGGCGGCCAGGCCGATGCTAGAATCGCCGGCGGAGGACCGCCGTGCTCGAACTCGGTGTCAAGATGCTGCTCGCCTACCTGCTCGGCTCGCTGGTCGGCAGCCTGGTCGTCGGCAGCATCCGTGGCGTGGACATCCGTCGCCTCGGCAGCGGCAATGCGGGTGGCACGAACGCCTTGCGGACCCAGGGATGGCTGTTCGCCGTCGCGGTCGTGCTGATCGACGTCGGCAAGGCGGTGCTCGCAGTCGGATGGCTGCCGCCGCTCGAGCTGCCGGTCATAGGCATCGACCCCAGGCTCGATCGGGAATGGCTCGCGGTGGCCTGTGCCGTGGCGGTGGTCGTCGGACACGTCTACCCGGTCTGGTACGAGTTCCGGGGCGGGAAGGGCGCCGCGACGCTGGTCGGGGCGGTCGCGGTGCTGGCGCCGGCAGCGCTGCTGCCCGTCGTGCTGGTCTGGCTGGGTTGCGTGATGCTGACGGGCTACGTCGGGCTCGGCACGATCCTCGGTACGGCCAGCCTGCCCGTCTATTTCGCACTGTCGCGGCCGGCCAGCATGGCGCTGCTGTGCTTTGCGCTTCTGATGAGCCTGTTCATCGCCTACACCCATCGCGGTAACATCGAGCGCATGCGGCAGGGCAACGAAAACCGTGCCCGTCGGCTCTGGCTGCTGCGGCCCCGATGAGCCGCGGCGCCCGCGCGCTCGTCGCGTTGCTGCAGGACGGGGAACTGCACTCCGGCACTGTGCTTGCGGAGCAGCTTGGAATGACGCGCGCCGCCGTGTGGAAACTCGCCGGCGAATTGCGCGGTCTTGGCGTGGAGGTCGAGAGCGTTGCGCGGCGAGGCTACCGGCTCTCGCACCCGGTCGAGCTGCTGGACCTCGGGCGGATCCGCGACGAGGCTCGCAGGCTCGGGCTCACGTTGCCGGAGGACATGGAACTCGAGTTCGAGATCGACTCGACCAGCGAGCGCCTGCACCGCGCGCCGCCGCCCCCGGCTGATCGTCCGCGGCTGGTGTTCGCGGAGATCCAGCGCGCCGGTCGAGGCCGACGCGGCAGGTCGTGGATCGCTCCGTTCGGTTCTGGTCTCACGTTCTCGATGGGCTGGACCTTTACCGAGACGCCCGCCGGCCTCAGTTCGCTGAGCCTCGCCGTCGGCGCGGCGCTGGTGCGCTGCCTGCGCGAATGGGGCGCCGATCACGCCATGCTGAAGTGGCCGAACGACCTGCTGGTCGTCGGCCGCAAGCTGGGCGGACTGCTGATCCAGCTGCGTGCGGAATCCGGGGCCGGTGCCTCGGCCGTGATCGGCCTTGGTATCAACCTTCAGCTGTCAGAGTCCGCGCGTGCCGGGATCGAGGGTCCCGGGGTCCTGCCGGTCGCCGACCTGTCAGAGGCGCTGGGCGGGCCGCCGCCGGGCCGGAATACGCTCGCGGCGAGCCTTGCCTCGGCGATGCTCGACGCGCTGCAGAGATTTGCCTCGAGCGGTTTCGAGCCGTTCTTCGAGGACTGGCGTTCGTTCGACGCGCTGCGCGATGCCCCGGTCACGTTGTTGCAGGGCGAGGGCTGCATCGAGGGCGTGGCGCGGGGCGCCGACCGCGACGGCGCGCTGCTGCTCGAGGTCGGAAGCCGGATGGAGCGGTTCTATTCCGGTGAAGTGAGCCTGCGCCCGACCGGAGTCGTCCGCCCGTGATGCTGCTGGTCGACATCGGCAACACACGGTTCAAGTGGGCCACGCTCGAGGACGGGCGGCTGTCGACCCAGCAGGCCGAGGAGCACGCCGGCTGGGAGCAGCAGCAATGGCGCCACTGGCTCCATTCGATCCCGGGTATCCGGGGGCTGCTGGTCGCAAACGTGGCGGGCGAGGGTACCGCCGCGCTGCTCGGCGACGCCGCAAGGGGCGAGGGACTCGGGCTCGAGTTCGTGGATTCGGGAGCCGAACTGGGCGGGATGCGGAACGCCTACCGCGTGCCAGGCCAGCTCGGCGTCGATCGCTGGGTGGCGATGTTCGGCGCCCATCGCCTGCAGCGCGGGCACTGCTGCGTGCTGGACGTGGGTACGGCCACGACGGTCGATGCCGTCGCGCAGGACGGGACCCACCTCGGGGGCTACATCGTGCCCGGGCCGCGATTGATGGTGAGTTCGCTGCACACCGGGACGCGTGAGCTGGCCGGACGGTCCCGGGCGAAGTTCGATGCCGAGGAGTCGGGCCTCGCAGACAACACCCGCGACGCAATCGAACGGGGCTGCGCGACCTGCGTCGCCGCATTCGCCGACCGGGTCGTGGAAGACGTAGGCCGGCGGCTGGGTGAGCGGCCGGCCCTCTGGGTCACCGGGGGCGGCGCCGGGGAGGTTCTTCCGCTGCTGCGCAGCCCGGCGAGGTGGTCTCCAGACCTCGTCCTGCGGGGCCTTGCGGAACTGCTGGCCGTGCGGGAAGGTCGGATCAGTTGAAAAAAGCGGCTGGAGCCCTTGCTTTCAGCGTGCTGTATCATCGGCCCCGTGCGACGGGTCGCCGGCGACCCTCGGGGCTTCGCCGGTGGAAACTGAAATCAGGAGCTAACGAATGAACATCAAGCATCTGGGATTTGCCGCGGGTCTGGCGGCCGGGCTGATCGGCTGGAGCGGCGCGGCGCTGGCTGACGGCAAGGGCACCTTCGAGGGCGTCTGCGCCGAGTGCCACGACGCGGCCGACTTCGAGGGCGAGGCCGCGGCCGATCTCCAGGAAGTGATCAGCCAGATCGTCAACGGCGAAGTCAAGCACAAGAAGAAGCTGACGCTGTCGGACGCTGAAGTCGCGGAAATCGCGTCCTTCCTGGCCGCAGGCGGCAAGTAGCAGAAGCGATCGGACCGCCAGGCCTTCGTGCCGGCCTGGCCGGCCGGTCTGTCGGCGGGTGTCCGGGCAAGTCTCGGAAAATCCGCAGGTCGACTGCGGAACACACATGCCCGGGCGCGGCGCCTCTTCGATAGAATCCGCAGCGTGTGAACCCCCGCGCCCGGCGGCCGTCCGGGCAGTCTTGTCCTTGAGGAGCGTGCGATGAAGATGAGCCGTTTGTTCGTTGTGGGCCTGGCGACGCTGGGCCTGGCCGGCTGGAGCCTGTCGGCCAGTGCTGACGCGGCTGCCGGCAAGTCCAAGTTCGAGGCGGCCTGTGCCGATTGTCACGAGGCTGGCGACTTCGAGGGTGAGGATGCAGCGGCGCTGGCCGATTCGCTGAAGCAGATCGTCGGCGGACAGCTGAAGCACAAAGAGGCCCTGAAGCTTTCCGATCAGGAGATCGCGGACGTTGCGGCCTTCATGGCCAGTGGCGGCAAGTAGACCTCCGGTTCATTCCGGCAACGCGAAGGCCCGTCCAAAAGACGGGCCTTCTTTTATTGGCTAACATCCGCTCGTGCGCGTTCTATTCCTGCTGCTGTTGCTTGCGAACCTGCTGTTCTTCTACTGGACTCGCTGGGTTGCGCCGCCGCCTGCCGTTGCAGGCCGCGCCTTGCCGAGCAGTCGCGAGCCGGGTCAGATCCGTCTGATCCGCGAGCTGCCCCCGAGCGTCGGGTCCGCTCGGGGCGGAATCCCATCAGAGATTGCGGCGGGACCGGTCTGCGTGAGCATCGGTCCGTTTGCAGAGCGCCTGCAGGCGGAACTCACCGGCGCGCGGCTGACCGAGCTTGGATACTCCTGGACGCTCAGGGAGGCAACCGATTCGCTTCGGGTCGGCCAGTGGCTGCGGGTCGCCGGCCAGGCAACCGCATCGGATGCCGCGAACACCGTCGCGGCCCTTGAGGACCAGGGGCTCGAGGACACGGTCGTGATGAACGACGCGGACGGCGACCTCGTCGTGTCGCTGGGAGTCTTCGCCGACCCGGAGCTCGCGTCCGAGGCGGCGCGCAGGGCGAGGGCCGCGGGCTTCAGGCCGATCGCGACCGACCGCTACGCTGACGCACCGGTCCAATGGCTGGACGTGGACCGCGAGGCGAATGCCGGGCTGCCATCGCTGGATGACCTCGCGATTGGCGGGGCACTGGAAGCCTCAGTGGAGATGCGGTCCTGTCCGGCAGCGGACGGGACGGGGCCGAGTGTCGACGGCGGCACGCCGGTGCCCCCGGGCGACGGTTAGAATCAGTCAAAGTGCTGGCATAGCTCAGTTGGTAGAGCAGCCGCCTTGTAAGCGGCAGGTCGGGGGTTCAAGTCCCTCTGCCAGCACCATTCCCGCGGCGACTTGCCGGCCAGCGCCCCGATCCATGCGGCTGGCCATGCGGTTGGGGCGATACCGGGCCGCACCCGTCAGTCGACCTCGTCGCTGGAAGTCCTTTCGTATTCGGCGATGTAGTTCCAGTAGTTGCGGGTGTACGTCTCCAGGCGCCGGCTCAGCGTAGCCAGCTGCCGGTCCGTCCCGATGAAGTACTGCTCCAGGTCCTCCTTCTGGTAGTCGAGCAGCCGTTTCAGGTTGGGCGCGACGTCGGTCATCATGTAGAGCCCCATGTCGGAGAACTCGAGGATCGGCCGGTTGTCGGTATGGATCGGCTGGCCGGCCACCAGGTCGTCGACGTCCTGCTCACCCAGCAGCAGCATGCCAGCCACCTCGAAGACGTCCTTCACGTTGATCGTCTCGAGGTCGGCACTGACCTTGGTCATCTTCGTCGCCAGCGCGCCCAGGTCCACCGTGGTCCGCTCCGGCGTGCCGATCGCGATGATGAAGTGCGTCGGGTACGGGGTGAAGTACCACAACGTGGTGTGGGGATAGACGCGGTCGAAGGTCGCTATCAGGATCTGGAGATCCTGGAACGACAGTCCTCCGAGCGGCAGCCAGGCCGCCGCGATGCCGTCGTCGGTCAGCGCGTCCTGCATGATCCTGAAGTACTCGCGCGTGTACAGGTAGGGGTTGCGCTTGTATTTGAGGTTCGTCACGTCGGTGACGATGGCGTCGAACCCCTGGTCCGCGACGCTGATGTAGTTGCGCGCATCGTCAAGGACGAGATCGAGCGCCGGATCCTGGTATGAGCGGGCGTTCAGGTCGCTGAACAGCGGTGCGGCCTCGATGATCTTCTCCTCGATCTCCACCGCATCGACCGCGACATCGTGCAGCAGCATGCTGCCGGAGGTCGTGCCGGTGCCATAACCTACCGTCAGTGCCGCCTGCGGGTCCTCGGCCAGCAGCAGCGGCAGGTGGGCGAGCATCTTCGAGTCCGCGACCAGGACCGGGTCTGTGCCGGAGACGTTCTGGCCATCGACGAACAGTCCCCGGTAGTCCTTTCGCTCGATGACCGAGACGGTGCCGGACAGTCCTTCGGAGTAATAGACGACGTCGAAACCATCCACCTGCTTATGGAAGGTCTTGCTGTCAGAGAACACGAGCAGGTTCGCGAGTACGGCGGCGACCAGCAGCGACGCCCAGTGTGCGCGCGAGAAGTCGCGTACCCGCACGAACACGAACAGCGAGATCACGAGGCTCAGGTTGACCAGGATCAGCGTGGTGTTCCACATCCCGGCGAACGGGATCAGTACGAACCCGGTCAGCAGGCTGCCGAGGACGCAGCCGGCGGTGTTGGAGAACAGGATGTTGCCGGCCTTCGCGCCGATCTTGTGCACGTCGTGCGCGTAGATCTTCAGGCCCAGCGGGAACAGCATCCCCATGAACACGGCAGGGATGAACGAAACGACGAAAGCGACGGCCAGGCTCGTGGTCAGCATGCCTACCGGCAGCGACCCCTCCACCGCCGCGGTCAGTGCCTCGAACCGCCTGAACCCGAACAGCACGAGCGCCCCGCTGAGCGCGGTCAGGATGCAGACCCTGCCGAACAAGGCCTCGAGGTTGCTGCGGTCGTCGATCCGGCGCGACACCAGGAACGAGCCGACGGAGAAGCCGAGCAGGAAACCGGCCACGATCAGTGCAAAGGCCTGCGAGGTCGACAGGCCGTAGGTCGAGAGGATCCGGACCCAGAGGATCTCGTAGCTCAGGCTGATGAAGCCCGTCAGGAACAGCACGAGCAGCATGTAGGAATACGGGGCCCGCTGCTCGGCCGGCTCCGGCTGCGGCTCGGAGTCCGACCGGCCTGCGGCGACGATCGCAGCGACCAGCAGGTTGCAGCCGACCGCAATCATCAGCGTCGCGAAGACGCCGACGTACCTGACCAGCACGAAACCGGTGAGCAGCGCGCCGGCGAAGGCGCCCAGCGTATTGAGGTAATAGATCCGGCTGAAACCGGAGCCGAACGTGTCAGAGGCCGTCAGGAAATACTTCGAGATCAGCGGGATCGTGCCGCCGATCAGGAAGACCGGTGGGAGCAATACCACCACCGACAGCAGCAGGCGGACCAGCGACATCCCGTAGAAGTCGAGGTTGTTGTACGCGAATTCGTACAGGTAGCGGTACACCGGCAGGTAATCGATGACCAGGTACGACGCCAGCGAGGTCACCGCGATGCCGGCCTCGACGTACATGTAGATCTTGAGCGGATTGCCGGTCTTCTCGGACCACTTGCCGAAGAAATAGCTGCCCAGCCCGAGCCCGAGCAGGAAGACCGCCACGACCGTCGCCACCGCGAAGCTGCTGACGCCGAACGCCAGGCCCAGCAGGCGGACCCAGATCAGTTGATAGACCAGGGCCGAGAACCCGGAAAGAAAGATCGCTGCAAAGAAAAGCCGGTTGCTCAGCTTCCACGCCATCGACTCAGACCCCGCTCTTGTGTTGCAGCATGGATCGCAGATGGTACACCGCACCGCACAGCGGGCGGCCGTGTGCCGCCCGAGCGATCCCGGTGCGGAACTGCTGCTGCGGCCATTCGCCGAACCCGGAGCCCTTCGAGCATTGCCAGCGGCGCCGATCTGGGCGAAATTGCCGCCTGCGGTTGCGCAGCATCGGCGACAGGAGCGAGAGGGTGAACCGGAACGTGCATGGTGAGACGAACGCTGCAAGCGGCCTTGCTGCGACGCTCGAATGGCGCCGCGCCGCAGCCGTGCGGCCCGGCGCTGCCATTGAGGGGCGCGCGTCGTGCCCGGCCGGGGAGCGCTGAATGATCGGCTCGCTGATCAATCGATTCGCCGCGGGGCTGCGCTTTCCGACGCTGTTCATGATCAGCGCGGCGCTGTTCCTGGTGGACCTGGTCGTTCCCGACCTGATCCCGTTCTTCGACGAGATCTTCCTGGCGTTGCTGACGCTGCTGATTGGAACCTTCCGGCGCCGCGGCGGTCCTCCGGTTCAGGGGCAGGACCCCGACTGACGCATGGTCCCCGGGGCCGTCCGGGGCTATGCTTCGGTAATTGCGGACTGCCGCAGCGGCTGCGAGTGGCGGGTAAGGGCCATCGGGCGGCTCAAGCCCGGGCAATTACCTATTGGTCAGGGCCCCGGGGCTTTGACAGTCTGCCGCGGCAATCGAGCCCGAAGTTCCGGAGGATCGCAAACATGTGCCTGGCCGTGCCGATGAGAATCAAGTCAGTCGATGGCTACGCCGCGGTCTGCGAGGCGAAGGGCATCGAGCGCGAAGTCAGCCTGTTCATGCTGCAGGGCGAGGAGATCGTCCCCGGCGACCACGTGCTGGTGCACGTGGGCTATGCGATCCAGAAGGTGACCGCCGAGGAGGCGCAGTCTTCCTGGGACCTGTTCGACGAGATCCTCGAGCATGCATGAGCTCTCGGTATGCCAGGCGCTGATCGAGCAGGTCGAGCGGGTGGCGCGGGACAACGATGCCTGCGGTGTCGTGTCCATCGTCGTGGCCGTGGGCCCGCTCTCAGGCGTCGAGCCCGACCTGCTCGAGCACGCCTATCCGATCGCCGCTCAGGGGACGCTGGCGGAACGCGCCACGCTCACGATCGAGCGCACGCCGGTGCGCGTGCGCTGCCGCAGCTGCGGGGCGCAGTCGGCAGCCGCGGCCAATCGAATCGTCTGCGCGGACTGCGGCGACTGGCAGGTCGAGGTGCTCGAGGGCGAGGAACTGCTGCTGAAGCGGGTCGAGCTCGAGACGTCGGCCGAACCAGTGCATTGAGGCGAGGAGGGGACCATGTGTCGTGATTGCGGCTGCTCGCTCGGACCCGAAGCACAGCGTGCACAGCCCAGGACCGCCGGGGGCGGGCTTCGCACCGAGACCGTCGAGGTCATCACGGCGATCCTGAGCGCCAACGACGCTGTGGCCGCCCACAACCGCGAGCACTTCGACAGGCATGGCGTGCTCGCGCTCAACCTGATGTCCTCGCCCGGCGCCGGCAAGACCTCGCTGCTCGAGGCGACGATCCGGGCCGTCGGCGGAGAGCTGCGCATCGGCGTCGTCGAGGGCGACCTGGCCACCGAGAACGATGCGCGGCGGATCCGCGACTGCGGCGTCCCGGCCGTGCAGATCACGACCGGCAACGCCTGCCACCTGGACGCCAGCATGGTGCACGACGCGCTGCACGAACTGCCGGTCGCCGAGCTCGACGTGCTGTTCATCGAGAACGTCGGCAACCTCGTGTGTCCGGCGAGCTTCGACCTCGGCCAGCACAGGAACGTGACGCTGCTGTCGGTGCCCGAGGGCGACGACAAGCCCGCGAAGTACCCGGTGATGTTCCGCGCCTCCGACCTGGCGCTGCTGACCAAGACGGACCTGCTGGCCTATCTCGACGACTTCAAGCCGGAGCGGGCGCGCGACGCGCTGCGGCAGGTGGGCTTCCAGGGACCGGTGCTCGAGGTGTCGAACCGCGGCGGCGAGGGTTTCACCGGGTGGCTCGACTGGCTGCGCGGCGAAATCCAGGCGCAACGGGCACGCGCGGCGCGCGGCGAACGGCTGCGGCCGGCCGTTCAGCCCGAGGGCGCGGCGCTGCATGGGTCGCCTGGCGAACCGCGCTGATTCGCAGATGACCACCGCGACCGAGTGGCTCGACCGCATCCGGGCGCTGCCGCTGCCGGCCGGCATCAAGGTGATGAACGTCTGCGGCGGGCACGAGCGCTCGATCTCACTGGCCGGGCTGCGCAAGGCCATCCCCTCCAGCATCGAGCTGGTGCCGGGCCCGGGCTGCCCGGTCTGCATCTGCCCCGAAGAGGACATTTACGAGGCCATGCAGCTGGCGCTGCACGAGGGCGTGATCCTGCTCGCCTACGGCGACATGCTGCGCGTGCCGGTCAATGCGCCGAAGAGCGAGCCGCGCTCGCTGGAACAGGCGAAGGCGGCCGGTGCCGACGTGCGACCGATCGCAAGCCCGCTCGAGGCGGCGCGCGTGGCGCTCGAGAACCCGTCGCGCACGGTCGTGTTCCTCGCGGCCGGCTTCGAGACCACGACCGCGCCCGCGGCGGCGCTGCTCGCGCAGGGTGCGCCGCAGAACCTGCTGATGCTGATGTCGGGCCGGCGGACCTGGCCCGCGGTGGCCATGCTGCTCGACTCGGGCGAGCCAGGCTTCGAGGCGCTGATCGCTCCGGGCCACGTCTCCACGGTGATGGGCCCGGAGGAGTGGGAGTTCATTCCGCGCGAGCACGGCATACCGACGGCCATCGCCGGCTTCACGCCCGAGTCGCTGCTCGCGGCTCTGTACTCGGTGCTGCGGCAGCGCATCGAGCGGCGCTGCTTCCTGGACAACTGCTACCCGCAGGTTGTCCGCCCCGGCGGGAACGCGGCCGCACGCCGTTTCATGGATGAGACGATGGACGTCGTGGCCGGCAACTGGCGGGGTATCGGGCCGATACCGGAGTCCGGCTACGTGCTGAAGGAGCAGTACGCCTGCCACGATTCACGGGTGCGGCTGCCCGGCTACACGGAGATGTCCCGCAAGCGCGCGGGCGAGATGCCGCCCGGCTGCGATTGCGCGAAAGTCGTGCTCGGCCGCATCTATCCGAACGAATGCCGCCTGTACGGCGCGGCCTGCACGCCCCGCCACCCGATCGGTCCGTGCATGGTCTCGGACGAGGGCGCATGCCGCATCTGGTGGGCCAACGGCGTGCGCGAGAACGTCTGGACCGGCCGCGACAAGGCCGCAGGCGACGAGTCCTGATCCGCGCGGCAGACTGCGAACCGAAGCGCGGTCTAAACAAGTGAGCCGCGGGCCCGGCTGCGAAACGGCGCGACGACTGGTGATGACCGGTCGCGTGCAGGGCGTCGGCTTCCGGCCCTTCGTCTATCGCCTGGCCCACGAGTTCGGCCTCGAGGGTCAGGTTCGCAACCTGCGCGGCGACGTCGAGATCCTCATCGATGGTCCGCCGGAGCAGCTCGAGGCCTTCAGCCTTGCGCTGATCGAGCGTGCCCCGCCACTCGCGATACCGGTCATCCGCGAGCAGGCGGAGGTCGCGCGCCTGTCACGCAGCGGGTTCCAGATTGCCGCCAGCAGCACCGCCGACGCGCCCCAGGTCTCCGTGCCCCCGGACTTCTTCACCTGCGGCGACTGCCTGCGGGAACTCGGCGAGCGCGGGGACCGGCGGTATCGCTATCCGTTCATCAACTGTACCCAGTGCGGCCCGCGCTACACGCTGATCGCCTCGCTGCCCTACGACAGAACGAACACCAGCATGGCGGCCTTTCCGTTGTGCGAGGCCTGCCGCCGGGAGTACGAGGATCCGCTCGATCGACGCTTTCATGCCGAGCCGGTCGCCTGCCCGGTCTGCGGCCCGCACCTGCAGTTCGCCGCGCCGGGTCGTGACGGCTCCATCGGCGGTGACGGGCCGGCGCTCGAGGCCGCTGTCGGGCTGCTGCGCCGGGGCGAGGTGCTGGCCGTGCGCGGGATCGGCGGCTATCACCTGGTCTGCGACGCGCGCAGCGAGGCGGCGGTCGCGCGACTGCGCGCACGCAAGCGGCGGCCGGACAAACCGCTGGCCGTGATGTTCCCCTGGGCTGGTCCCGATGGCCTGGCCGCGCTCAGCGCGCAGCTCGAGCCCGGGGACGCCGAGCGAGCCGCACTGCTGGACCCGGCCCGCGCGATCGTGCTGGTACGCCGCGGTGGGCGATGCGATCTCGCCCGGTCGGTCGCGCCCGGCCTGGCCGAAGTCGGGGCTTTCCTGCCCTACAGTCCACTGCACCAGCTGCTGGTCGGGGACTTCGGTGGGCCCGTGGTCGCGACGTCGGGCAACGTTAGCGGCGAACCCGTGCTGACCGATCCTGCCGAAGCCGAGTCGCGCCTCGCGCGCGTGGCGGACGGCTTCCTGCACCACGACCGGCCGATTCTCCGCCCGGCCGACGACTCGGTGCTGCGTGTCGCCCGTGGCAGGGCCCGGCCGATACGACTGGGCCGCGGCCTGGCGCCGCTCGAGCTCGAGCTGCCTGGACGCCTCGAGGAGCCGGTGCTGGCGGTCGGCGGGCACCTGAAGCTCTGCGTGGCGCTCGCCTGGGAGCGGCGGATCGTCGTCTCGCCGCACATCGGCGACATGGGCACGGTGCGCAGCGAACAGGTGTTCGCCCAGGTCGTGGACGACCTGCAGCGGCTCTACGACGTGCGCGCGAGGCACTGGATCTGCGACACGCATCCAGGCTACACGACGACGCGCTGGGTGCAGGCGCTGGGGCAGTCCTTCGAGACCGTGCTGCACCACTGTGCCCACGCCTCCGGACTCGTGACGGAGCACGGCGTCGCGGAGCCGGCGCTCGTCTTCGCCTGGGACGGTGTGGGCTACGGGGCGGACGGCACGCTCTGGGGCGGCGAGGCGTTCATCGGCCGGCCGGGGCAATGGAGGCGCTGTGCCAGCCTGCGGTCCTTCCGGCTGCCCGGCGGCGAGCTCGCAGGCCGGGCGCCCTGGCGCAGTGCCGCGGCGCTGTGCTGGGAAGCTGGGCTCGACTGCCCGGTGGCGATCCCGGACCCGATCGTGCGCAGCGCCTGGGAGCGGGGCGTGAACTGCCCGGTTTCCAGCGCGGCGGGCCGCGTGTTCGACGCGCTGTCCTCGCTGGTGCTCGGCATTCGCGAGGCGAGCTTCGAGGGCCAGGGACCCATGTGGCTCGAGGCCTGCGCGCAGCCGTCAGGCTCTTTCCCGGAGCTGCCTCTGATCGAGGACGACGGGCTGCTGCGGGTCGACTGGTCGCCGCTGCTGCCATTTGCAGCCGATCAACGCCTCGCTGAGGCCGAGCGCGCCGGGGCAGTGCACGAGGCGCTGGCGGACGCGATTGCGCGCATCGCGTCGCGGCAGCGCGAATCGAGCGGTGTCGGGGTCGTCGGGCTCACCGGCGGCGTGTTCCAGAACAGCCTGCTGCTCGAGCTGGCGGCCGGCGCGCTCGAGCGCCAGGGTTTCCGGGTCCTGCTGCCCGAGAAGATCCCGGCCAACGACGGAGGCCTGAGCTACGGCCAGGTGGCCGAATACCTGGGTCGCCTCGCCCGCAATTCCGATCCGCTCCGGGTGCCGGGCAGGAGCTAGACTGAGTCCATGTTGTGGTTCGAGCAGCCCCTGGTGTCGGTGCTGCGGCACGAGTACGCCGCCGCGATGCGCTTCGACGAGGACGCGAGCGCCGAGGTCATGCCGCAGGCACCGTCCGAGCCCTGCCAGCTGTACGTCCACGTGCCGTTCTGCGAGGTGCTCTGTCCGTTCTGCTCGTTCCACCGGGTGCGGTACAACCCGGATCGCACCGGCCGTTATTTCGATGCGCTTCGACGCGAGATTGCGCTCTACCACGAGGCCGGTTTCCGCTTCGCCGACGTGTACGTCGGCGGCGGCACGCCGACCGTGGATCCCGCCGAGCTGCTGCGTACGCTCGACTACCTGCGCTCGGTCTCGCCTGTACGCAGCGTCTCGATCGAGACCAACCCGAACCACCTCGACCCCGCTTTCCTCGGGCGTTACCGGGACGCAGGCGTCACGCGGCTCTCGGTCGGGGTGCAGAGCTTCGACGACGGTCTTCTGCGCCGGATGGAGCGCTACGAGAAGTACGGCAGCGCAGCCAGCATCCGCGAGCACCTCGAAGCGGTGGGTGGGCTGTTCCCCACGCTGAACGTGGACATGATATTCAACCTGCCGGGACAGACGCTCCCGATGCTGGAGCGGGACCTCGACCTGCTGCTCGAGATCGGCGTGGACCAGGTGTCCTTCTATCCGCTGATGACCGCTCCGGTGGCGGGCAGGAGAATGGAGTCCAGCATGGGGCACAGCGACCCCGCGCTCAGGCACCCGATGTACCAGCGCATCCTGGCGCGGCTGCTGCCGAGCTACAGGCCGGCCTCCGCCTGGTGTTTTTCCCGGGGCGAGGGCATGCACGACGAGTACATCATCGACCGGGACGACTACGTCGGCGTCGGCAGCGGCGCCTTCAGCTACGTGGGCGGGGCGATGTACTCGACCACCTTCTCGCTGAACCACTACTGCCGCCGCGCGGAACGCGGGCTCACCGGCATCACGCGTCGCCGGAAACTGCGCCCGCGCGAGCGCATGCGCTACGATTTCCTGGTACGGCTGTTCGGCGGGCGGCTCGAACGCAGCTTCATCCGGCGCCGCTACGGCCATGCGTTCTGGCTTGCGCTCGCACCCGAGTTGCTGGCGATGAGGCTGGTCGGGGCTACCCGCCACGACGCCGATGCGCTGCGGCTCACCGAGCGGGGCATGTACTGCTGGGTGCTGATGATGGCCGAGTTCTTCAACTCAGTGAACGAAGTGCGCGAGCAGATGCGGGCGAATATCCGCGCGGAACTCGACGAGTGGAACGAGGAGGCGAAATTGCGAATGGTTTCGACGGATCACGCGGCACAGGGCACGCCATGAGTCGGGAGGAGACTTTCGTATCGCTGGCGCACGGCAACGGCGGGCGTTTCATGCGCGAGCTGATCGCCGAGGTGTTCGCGAATCACCTCGGGAATCCGCTGCTGAACACCTCGAACGATGCCGCGGTGCTGCCCTGGGACAGCGACGGCGGCGAACTGGTGTTCACGACGGACAGCTTCACTGTGCAGCCGCTCGAGTTTCCCGGCGGCAACATCGGCTCGCTGGCCGTGCACGGCACGACCAACGACCTGGCCGTGGCCGGCGCGGTGCCTAAGTACCTTAGCCTCGGCGTGCTGCTCGAGGAGGGCGTGGAGTTCGCGCTGCTCGAGCGGGTCGTGAGCGCGCTCGCGGCCGCCGCGCGCGAGGTCGGCGTGGCGGTCGTGACGGGCGACACCAAGGTCGTAAGGCGCGGCGAGGGCGGCGGCATTTATCTGAATACCAGCGGAATCGGCGTGAAGCCGCGCGGCCTCGAGCTCGGTATCGGCCAGATCCGCGACGGCGACGCGGTGCTGGTGAGCGGGCCGGTCGGGGACCACGGCATTGCCGTGATGCTGGCGCGCGAGCAGTTCGGCCTGCGCGGCGACCTGCGCTCGGACGCGGCCAGCGTGCTGCCGATCACGCGCGAGCTGGTGAAGCTGCCCGGGCTGCGTTTCATGCGCGACCCGACGCGCGGCGGGCTCGCCTCGGTCGCGCACGAGATCGTGCAGGGCAGCGGCCTCGGGCTGCGCCTGTCGGAGACCCGGGTGCCGGTGCGCGACTCGGTGCGCTCGGTCTGCGAGATGCTGGGCTACGACCCTTACTACCTGGCCTGCGAGGGGCGGGTGGTCGCGGTCGTGGCGCCGGACGAGGCGGAACCTGCGCTGGCCGTGCTGAGGCAGACACCGGCCGGCGCGGAGGCCGCGATCATCGGCGAGCTGCGCACTGAGCCGCGCCGCGTCGTGCTCGAGACGACGATCGGCGGTGAGCGCGTGATCGAGGAACTCGAGGACGACCCGCTGCCGCGGATTTGCTAGCGGAGACAGGCGCTCCGCGGGCCCGGACGGGGGTCTCACGAAGTCGCTCCCCGATACTCGCTTGGTTCGTGAGACCCCCGCCCGAGCCCGCGTGAGGGCGCAGCGGGTTCCGGCCTCGGCACGCCGCGAACAAAGCGAGTATCGGGGAGCGACTTCGCGGCGTGCCGAGGCCGAGAACCACCGCTGCGCCGAGCCATCGACAATGCGCTTACGGGGGAGCGACTTCGCGGCTTACCCCGATCGGAAGCCCGGGCGGCGCTAAGCCGCGAACAGTGGCGCCAGGTCGATGTGGATCAGGTAGCGCGCGATCTTTCCATCACGGAAGTAGAGGACGTTGACGAACGGCACCGTCACATCGCGTCCATCGAGGCGCGTGTAAGTCACGTCGCCGAAGCAGGCAGCCGTTTCCGCATCCTCCCAGATGCGGTGAAGCTGGTGCCGGCTGGCCTTGATCGCGCCGAAGAAGCCGTCCACTCCCGCGCCGACAGCCTCGTGGCCCACGGCCGGCGGATTGTTGGCGAATCGGAACTCGGCGTCCTCGGTCAGGAACGCGAGGAACGCACGCGTGTCCTTGCCGTCGATCGCGTCAAAGAGCGATTTCCACCAGTCTTTCGAGTGCATTTGCGACTCCAGCATCTGCGAACGGCCGTCGCGTGGGCCGTTCATGTCGATCGTAAGCAGCGATAGTGCCACGCCGACTCTTTGTTGAGAAACATTCCTGATTGGCGCCGTTTTGAGGCTGGCGAACCGGCGAAAGCTTCGTTTGCGGCTGCGTAGCTTCGGTTAATAGGTATGCCGCTGGAAATTTCGCTGGCCTAGTATCGCCTCTGACTTACCAGCACAGGCTGGACGGTCATAAGAATCGTGGACCGCTCTGGGGCGGGGCATTTTTGAACGAGTCAGGGAGTCAGCCATGAGATTTTTGAGCGCACGAGGCATCACGCGGTCGCGAATGCCATTGATTGCGTTGATGGCGCTGGCTGCAATCGGCATGGCCGGTTGCGAAGGCGACGACGGCAAGGACGGCTCGGACGGCGCGGCCGGTCCAGCCGGTCCAGCCGGTCCATCCGGTCCGGCGGGCCCTGAAGGTCCAGCCGGTCCTCCGGGATCGGGTGCGGTGCAGAAGCCGCTCGAGTCCTGTGGCGTTTGCCATAGCGACGGCTCGGCATATGCGGCTACGGACGCTCACGCGCTGACAGGGCAGCCCTCGGTCAGCAACGTTGCCCTTGCGACGAGCGGCGCCGACCTGGTCGTGACGTTCAACCTGAAGGTTGACGGCACGAACAGGGACGACTTCCTGATCCTGCGCAGCGACTACCGTTTCGACGGCGTCGATCGCTTCGACCTGGGTGACCCGTTGCTGGCCAGCACGGGCAGCGGCAACTACACGATCACGGTCCCGGGTGGCGCAGCCGACGCGGTCGACTCGCGCTATCTGTTCCGAGTCGCGAACAGCACCGACCGCAATATTCGGATCAACGCGGTCGTGGTCGCTGACATCGGCGATGCGCCGATGGCCGTCGTAAGCGACCAGTCCTGCGCGAACTGTCACGGTGCCGATATTTCCGCGCACTATGGCTACCAGGCGGGTGCTTCGCAGTGCATCGTGTGCCACGACTCCAGTGCACTTCCGGACAACGCGGACTTCTTCAAGGTGGTCCACGGCATCCACAACTCGCACAACATGCCGAGCGGGCACTACGAGTATGCGGACGACGAGATCTTCTCAGTCACCTACCCGACCTACATGACGAACTGCAGCGTCTGCCACGACACGCAGGAGACGTTGACTGCGGCGAACTCGATGACGGTCAGCGGCGCGAACTGCTTCAGCTGCCATGAGTCGATGGAGAGCTGGGACTTCCAGGCGGCGAACCTGACCTTCCACGAGAGCATGACCGAGGCGACCGACTGCACGGTCTGCCACAACCCCACCAGCGGCTTCCCGTACACGGTCGCCGGCTTCCACAACGGGCTCGTCACCGAGCGCGGCGGCATCATCTGGGAAGGCCTGGATACCTCCGTCACGGAAGGTGCCAGGTTCGACTGGCAGATCACCGGCGTCGTTGACGACGGCACGAACCTCTCGATCGCCTGGACCGCCACCTACGACGGCGTTGCGGTCGATCCGTGCAACGCGACGGTCGGCGTGGGCGCCCCGGTGTTCGATGGCGATGACGCCGGCAACCTGAGCATGCTGCGCAGCTATGCACAGGGCGAGGACTTCATCCTCGGCACGGCCGATGCCCCGGGCCAGGCCAATGCAGTGAACCTCAGCACCAGCAACACGACCTGCTCCGGCAACGTCGCGACCACGGTCATACCGGTGGAAGACACCGATGCGACGGTTGGCCGAGTGGCGCTGCAGGGCAAGCCGCGGGTCATCAGCGTTGCTGATCCGGCCTCCACGATGATGGTGCGGGCCAAGACGCCGACCTTCGACTGGGTCATCGGGACTTCTGATGCGGCAGCCGAGCGGCGCGCGATCGCCGACAGCAGCCAGTGCCTGAAGTGCCACGTCGGCTCGCTGTATCAGCACGGCGGCAACCGGGTCGACAACGTCGACATGTGCATCCTGTGCCACAACTCTGCGTCGAACGAGCAGAACGTGCGCGTCGGGATGGGCGTGGACGCCTCCGAGGCATACGACGGCAGGGCCGGCCAGACCTACGAGTTCAAGAGCATGCTGCACTTGATCCACTCGCGTGGCGGCGCAGGGGCCAGCCCGATCGTGATCTACCGGAACCGCGGCATCTATGCGTGGGCGCCGGAAGGCACGATGCTGCCGAACTGGCCGGGCACGGGCAGTCAGCCGGTCTTTGGCTCGGACGACGGCACGGGCAATCCTGTGATGCAGAGTCACAACTTCCACAGCCCGACCTATCCGCGGCCGACGAACGACTGCGGTGCGTGTCACGTCGCTGGCTTCGACGTCATCCCGGACCAAGCTACGGCCATGGCCACGACGCTCGAAGCGGGCGAGGAGCCGTGGACCAACCAGGTCGACGACGTCCTCCAGGGCGCCGGGGCAGCAGCCTGCACGAGCTGCCACTCGTCGAGTTCAGCGCTGGGTCATGCGAACCAGAACGGCTGGACGCCGACGACCTTCGACGATGGTCGCCAGACCATCATCGACGCGGCGAATTGAGCTGACGCTCGACTGAGCCTCAGGTGAGAGAGGTGGGCCTTCGGGCCCACCTCGATCCCCGAAGAGAACACTTCGACTGCGATGGGCCCTCTCGAGGGCCCATCTTTTTTTGCCTGCGGAAGATCGGGATTTGGCTGGCGGTGCGGCCGGAGAACCCGGCCGCCCCGCTTCGGGGATGGTTGGTGAGCCGGGTTACTCGACCACTACTTCGGCATCCTCCATGATGACGTCGTACTGGTAGCCCATGCCGAAGTCCTTGTCGAGCGTCAGCGGCCCGCTGACGACCACCGTGCTGCCGACCTCCGGCAGGACGCTGGCGGTCGTCACGGTCAGGTCGTTCGTGCCCTCGGCGCCAGAGCCGTCGCGGACGTGGAGCCAGTTCTTGCCCATGACGCCGGCATTGGTCTTCACTACCTTGCCGCGGATGACGATGATCGCGCCGGCCAGCTGGTCCTTCTCCGCGAACACTTCGGCGACGGTCTTGCCGCCCTCGGCCTTTTCGATCCCGGTGAGGTCCACGTCTGCAACCGGCGATGCGGTGGGGACGGGGTGCGGCTGCGCCGCCTCGGAAGTCGCTGCGGGCGGCTGGGCGGCGGGCACGTCCTTGGCCGGTGGCTGATCCTTGCTGCAAGCTGCCAGCAGCAATGCGATGGTCAGGGTGAGCGGACTGCGAATGTTTGCCTTGGACACTGAGAAATTCTCCGGAGCCGTTTGAGTTGGGTGCAGTGAGCACTGCGGAGGCGGAAGTCTAGCGGACAATCAGCCAGGCTGCCCGCAGCGGCGACCGGACGCATGTGTAGATGCTGTGCCCAGCTGGGGCTACTACTCATCCTGTGCCGCCAGCACAGACGGCAGCCGCCATTTGCATCGGTCCAATGATTCAGGCAGCCTCATCTCGGTTTACCGCTATACGATGGCGCGGAACCGAAGCATAGGATTGGCGACGATTTGCCATTGTCGGGCGGGCGGCAGCGAGAATCGCGGGTCGCCTTTTGCCAGGCGTTTTCGAATGACCAGGGAGTCATCTATGAATCTGGATATCTTGCGGTCGATGCGGCCCGCTTCGCTGCCGGTGATTGCGCTGCTGGCGCTGGCTGCGATAGGCATGGCCGGTTGCGAAGGCGACGACGGCAAGACGGGTGCTCAAGGCCCGGCCGGCCCGGCCGGTCCTCCCGGACCTCCTGGAACTCCCGGAACCGGCGGGTCAGTATCGATTCCGATCGACACGGCCGAGGCCATCAACCCGGAAATCGTCGGCATCGCGGTGCCGAGCGGCGGCGGGGCGCCGGTCGTCACTTTCAAGCTGACGGACCGCCAGGGACTCGGCATCAGGGGACTGCCGGCGAACCAGGTGCGCTTCACGCTCGCACAGCTCTCGCCGCCACCGGCGCAGGGCGCCTCGAGCGAATGGCAGTCCTACATCACCGGCGCGAGCGGCGGCATCCCCGACGCGCAGGCGACCTACGAGCGTGGCACGTCCGGCACCTTCGTCGACAATGGCGACGGCACATACCAGTACACGTTCGCGAAGCCGCTGGCTGGCGCAGGTGCCTATCCGGCCGGCCCGGCCTTCGACGCGGCGAAGACCCATCGCTTCGCGTTCCAGATCGATCGCAGCGACCCGCGCGCGGCGAACAATCTGCCGACGGACTTCGTTCCAGCTGGAGGTGCGCCGACGTTCGAGCGCAGGATCGTCGACAACGACACCTGCAACGCCTGCCACGACTGGCTGGGATTCCACGGCGGCAATCGCCGTGACATCGACTACTGCGTGACCTGCCACAACCCCTATTCGATCGACGGCGACACCGTCAACGAGCCCTGGGGCGGCACCGTGGACATGAAGCAGATGGTCCACAAGATCCACAAGGGTGCGGATCTCGCCAACGGCTACTTCATCATCGGCTACGGCGGCCGCAAGGTCGATTTCTCCCACGTCGAGTTTCCGCAGGACCTGCGCAACTGCCAGACCTGCCACGACGAGAGCGATGCGAACACGCCGCAGGCGAGCAACTGGCGCCAGGTCGCGAACCGCGCGTCCTGCGGTGCCTGCCACGACGACATCGACTGGGCGAACGGCGGGCATCCGTTCGGCATCGTGTTCACCGACGACCGCAGCTGCCTCGACTGCCACGGCCCGAACCAGGTCCGGCCGATCGCCAAGGCGCACGAGATCCCGACCCAGATCGCCGGCGAGAAGTTCGCCTACAACATCGTCTCGGTCACCGGCACTGCGCCGGGCCAGTTCCCGGTCGTGCGCTTCACCGTGACCGATCCGACGAACAACGACGCGCCCTACGACATCCAGAACGATCCTGCCTTCACTGTGGCGGCAGGTGGCGCGAGCCGCCTGTCGGTCAACATCGGCTGGAACGTGCAAACGGACTTCAGCAACGTCGGCAGCGGCGTGAATCCAGGTCAGCCGATCCAGATCGACCCGCTGTTCGGCAAGTCCACCAATGTCGGCAACAACGTCTTCGAGGTCACCTCGCCGACGGCGGTTCCGGCCGGGGTCACCGGCGTCGCGGTGGCGATCGAAGGGCACCCGGCGGTCGACGCGGACGGCAACGGCACACCCGATCGAATCCCGGTGGCCAACGTCATCACGCCGTCCGGCCGGCATGGCGCGATCGTGGACATCGCGAAGTGCGACGACTGCCACAATCAGCTCTCGATCCACGGCAACAATCGGACGGACAACGTCGAAGTCTGCACGATGTGCCACAACGGGAATGCGACCGACGTCAACCGGCGCGTCGCCGGCTCGGCCTGCGTGAACGAGCTGGGGCCGGATGACGCTCCGATCGACATGAAGCGCATGGCTCACCAGCTGCATGCCTCGGGCGTGATCGGTGGCGTCGGCATCTGCGGGTTCGGCAACAGTGCACATACCTACGAGTTCACCTATCCGGGCTTCCTGAACAACTGCGAGGGTTGCCACGAGGCGAACACCTATTACCCGGTGGATCCGGCCCGCGTCATTGCCACGACGGTGGACGCGAACGACCCGGCCGTGCTGACCGACGACGTCGCGATCTCGCCGAACACGGCCGTCTGCTCGGCCTGTCACACGAGCAGCACCGCGGCGGCGCACATGACGCAGAACGGCGGCGACTTCGCGGCCGGCAAGGCTGCGGACGGGACGCTGATCTCCTCTGGCGTCGAGACCTGCGGTCTCTGCCACGGCCCGGGCCGTTCAGCAGACGTGAAGGTCGTGCACCGTGTAGGGGAGTTCCCTTACAACGCGCCGCGCGACCAGTGATCGAATGGGACCGGGCCGCCTCCGGGCGGCCCGGTATCTCGATCGCAGCCGCGGACACGTGGCATCAATTCAGGCCTGCGGAATCCCTGCGGATTCCCGCAGGCTTGTGTGTGTAAGCTGGCGATTCGCGCATCGCTCCGCAAAGTCAGGGTCAAACGCATGATCGAGCTGAAAGCAAAGACGAGCTGGCTGGCACTGGTGCTGGCTTGCCTGCCACTGGCGCTGGTGGCGCAGGAGCCAGCACCCGAGGCCGAGCCGGCCGAGGCGGAGAAGTCCGCGCCGGATTACAGCAAGAAGGGCGCAGACACCTGCCTCACCTGCCACGACGACAATCCGGCCGTGATGGCCATCTTCCGCAACAAGCACGGGCAGCCCGCGGACCATCGCAGTCCTTTCGGGCACGGCCAGCTGCAGTGCGAAGCCTGCCATGGCCCGGGCGGTGCGCATACCGGCCGCGTCAAGCGCGGCGAGACCCGCCCGCCGGTGATCCGCTTCGGCCGTGACTCCGAGGCCTCGGTCGGCGTCCAGAACGGGATGTGCCTCGCCTGCCACGAGGAGCAGATGCGCGAGAGCTGGCACGTCGGCGTGCACGAGGAGCAGGGCGTCGCCTGCGTGGACTGCCACGACAGTCACCCCGAGAAGGACCCCGTGCTCGCGACCCGGACCCAGCCCGACGTCTGCTACGCCTGTCACCAGATGCAGCGCACGCAGTTCACGAAGCCGTTCTCGCATCCGGTCCGCCAGGGCCAGCAGGCCTGCAGCGACTGTCACCAGCCGCACGGGACGACGGCCGAGGCGCAACTGGTACGCAGCACGGTGAACCAGACCTGCTACGACTGTCATGCGGAGAAGCGCGGGCCGATGCTCTGGGAGCACGCGCCGGTCCCGGAGGACTGCACGAACTGTCATTCGCCGCACGGCTCGAATCATCCAGGGCTGCTAACGGCGCGCGCGCCGCTGCTCTGCCAGGAGTGCCACTCCCAGCAGGGGCACCCGAGCTTCCCCGAGGGCCCGGGCTCGCTTGCCGGCGGGTCGCCCTCGGCATACCTGCTGCTCGGCGCATGCATGAACTGTCACACGAAAGTGCACGGTTCGAACCATCCCTCCGGCGCGAACCTGATGCGCTGACCGGATGAGCAGGACAGTGGAGCGGAACACGACCATGAAAATTCACCCCGACCAGCGATACACCCTGCTCGCCGCCGCGGTGGCGGCGGTACTCGCATCGACCGCGTCCGCCGAGGACACGGCACGACCGGACACGTCCGGCTGGGAGTGCAAGAAGTGCCCGTTCGACAGCGGTTATCGGGCCCAGACTGAGCTCGGCGGAATCTACGTCAGCGACTCCTCGGCCAAGTTCGGCAACTACACCGGGCTCGACGAGGACGGCGGCTACGTGCTCGCGAACGCCGAAGGCAAGGCCGCGCACGAGTCCGGCTACGTGCTCGAGTACTCGCTGGAGGATCTCGGGCTCGATTCGCGCTCGATGATCATCGAGGGCGGCAGGCAAGGCAGCTACGACTTCTTCCTGGACTACGACGCGATCCCGAAGCGCGTGTTCGACACGACCCGGACGCCCTATCGGGGCAACGGCGGCAGCCCGCTCACGCTGCCCGACAGCTGGGTGTACGCAAACACGACCACCGGCATGACTGCGCTGCCCTCGACGCTCCGCAACGTCGACGTCCAGAGCGACCGCGAGACCTACGGGCTCGGCGGCCGCTTCTTCACCGGCGACAACTGGAAGTTCTCGCTGGCCTACCATCGCGAGGATCGCGAGGGCACCGGCATCACCTCCGGCAGCTTCGTCATTCCGACGGCGCAGCTGATGAAGCCGATCGACTACCAGACGGACCGGGTCGATGCCGCGGTTCGCTACAGCGCGGAGCGCTGGCACCTGGAACTCGCCTACTTCGCCTCGAAGTTCGACAACCAGACGAATTCGCTGCGCTGGCAGAATCCCTACGTCCCGGTGCCCGGCGAGACCGACTTCGGCCAGATGTCGCTGGAGCCGGACAACGACTACCAGCAGGTCTCGCTGTCGGGCAGTGCGCGGGTCTGGGACAGCACGGTGCTGTCGCTCAACCTCGCCACCGGCAGCGGCAAGCAGGACCAGGCCTTCCTGCCGTACACGATCAACCCCGCGCTTGCGGTCGGCGCACTGCCGTTCTCCAACCTCGACGGCCAGGTGGATACGACGCACGCGGACTTCAGCGTCACGAGCGGCTTCCCTGGGCTCGACAAGCTGAAGCTGAAGGCCTGGGTGCGCTATGACGAGCGCGACAACGGCGGCAAGCGGGGCGAGTTCACGACGCCGGTCCTCGGTGACTCCTTCGTAGTACCCGCGATCGAGAATCCCCGCTACAGCTTCGAGCGCACGCGCCTGCACGCCTCGGCCGAGTACGAGGTGCTCGAGGGGCTCGAGCTCGCGGTCGGGGGGGATCTGTCGGATCTCGAGCGCACACAGGTCGCGGTCACCAGCGAGGAGGAAACCGACGGCTGGGGCCGCGTGCACTGGCGCCCGGCGGCAAGCCTGCTCGACCTGCGCCTGACGGCGGGCGCCCAGCGCCGCGACCCGGACAAGTACGACACGACGCTGCCGGACGGCCAGAACCCGCTGATGCGGAAGTACAACATGGCCTACCGGTACCGGAACTACGTGGACCTGTACGGCAGCCTGTCCTTCGCCGAGACGCCCTTGTCCATCGGGATCGGCGGCTTCTACGCGGACGACAGCTATTCCCGTTCCGAGATCGGCCTGCAGAGCGCCCGCGACACGCGCATCTCCGGGGACCTGAGCTACGCGTTCAACGAGAACAACTCGGCCTACCTGCATGCGGGCTACGAGACCATCGACGCGAGGCAGCGCGGCAGCCAGCTCTACTCTTCACCGGACTGGAAGGGACTGCGCTCGGACGAGTTCACGACCGCGGGCGTGGGCTGGCGGAGCCGTTCGCTGATGAAGAACCTGGACCTCAACGTGGACTACACCTACGGCCAGAGCACGGGCGAGAGCAACCTCCAGGCGAGCGCGAGCCCCGGCGGCAAGTTCCCCGATCTCGAGACGGAGTTGAACAGCCTGCGCCTGGATCTCACCTACCGCGCCTCCGAGCGTCTCGACGTGGTCTTCGGCTGGTGGTGGGAGAAGTTCGACAGCAAGGACTGGTCGCTCTCGGGTGTGCAGCCGTCGACGCTGCCGCAGGTGCTCGCCTTCGGGGCCGATCCGTACGACTACGACGTGAACGTCTTCTCGGTCTCGGCCCGCTACTTCTTCGGCCAGCGCAACGTCATCGAGCCCGAGGAGGAAGCCGAGTAACGATCGGGCTATCGGCGGCCGGCAGCGGTCGCCCGCCGGATGATCGAGCGCGTCATGCCCTTGAATATGAACAGGTGCGCGGGCACCAGCACGTACCAGTACAGCAGCCCCAGCACGCCGGCGGGGTGCCAGTAGGCAGTCGCATTGACCGACGCGCCCTGGCCCCCGGACCCAGGCCTGACGACGAACTCGAGTACGCCCGCCCCGGGCGCCTTCATCTCCATCAGCAGGGTCAGGCGCCGGTCCGGCTCGAGCGCGATCACGCGCCAGGAATCCACGACGTCACCGACGCGCAGTTCCGTCGGATGCCGCCGGTCGCGGCGGAAGCTCGGCCCGCCCACTAGCCAGTCGAGCGCGCGGCGTATCCACCACAGATAGTCGGCGAAGAAATAGCCGTGCTCTCCGCCCACGGTGCAGACGACGTCGAAGACGGCCGCGGCTGAGGCCGTGCCGGTCGCGGTTGCCCCCGCACGCTTCGCATAGAAACCGTACTCGGGCCGGAAGTTCCGGCAGGCGATCGCACCCTCGACCCAGCGCGCGGTCGCCTCGTGGCGGCGGTCCGCCTCGATGGCGGCCCGGATCGATTCCTCGAGCCCCATCAGCCGCCGCGGAACGAGCTGGCGGATCTCGGAGTCGTCCGCAACGAAATCGTGCTCGAGCCCCTCGACCAGCGCCCTCGCCACGTTGGTCGGTACCGACGTGATCAGGCGCAGCCAGTAGGAGGACAGCCGCGGCGTGAGTACCGGCACCGACAGGATGCGGGCCTTGCGGCCGACCTGCCGGCCGTAGCACTGCATGATCTCCTCGTAGCTCACGGCCTCGGGTCCGCCCGCATCCAGGATCCTGCCTGCGGCCTCGTCGAGCGCGGGCAGTTCGACCAGGTAGGCGAGCAGGTCCGGCAGCGCGATCGGCGTCGAGCGGGAACGTACCCAGGACGGCGTGATCATCACGGGCAGGTGGTTCACGAGGTCACGGATCACCTCGTAGGCTGCCGAGCCGGGACCGATGATCATGCCTGCCCGGACCTCGGTCACCGGCACCTTGCCCTGGCGCAGCACGTCGCCGGTCTCGGCCCGGGAGCGCAGGTGCTCGGAGCGCGGGTCCGGCGGGATCAGGCCCCCGAGGTAGACGATGCGCCGCACGCCCGCCTCGGCCGCGGCAGCCGCAAAATTGGCTGCTGCTTCACGGTCGATCCGGCCGAAATCACGGCCCGCCGCCATCGAGTGCACGAGGTAGTAGGCGACATCCACGCTGGCGAGCGCGTGCTTGAGCGTCGCCGGATCGAGCGCGTCGGCGGCCAAGAGTTCCGCGTCCCGCCAGCCACGACCCTCGAGCACCTCGACGTTTCGTGCCGTGGCACGCACGCGCTTGCCGGCCTCGAGCAGGGCCGGCACCAGGTTGCTGCCGATATATCCGCTGGCGCCGAATACCAGGTGGAGCGGGCGGGCGTCCTGGCTCAAGGGTCTGGAGTGTCCTGGGTCAGGCGAACACGGCGCCCAGGATCACCAGGACCGAGCCCGCAACCTGCAGCCCGAGCGTCATCTCGATGCTCTTCGTCAGCGCCGCGCGGCCGGCCGTCACGTCGCCGATGCCCGCCGAGGCCTTGAAGCCGCCTGCAGCGATCACGGCGCCGCCGACCGCGACCCACCAGGGCATCAGCCCGGTCACGGACAGCCCGAGCAGGCAGGCGAAGGCCACCAGGTGCAGCACGCGGTACAGTTGCCGCGCCCCGTCGGTGCCGAGCCTGACGACCAGCGTCCGCTTGCCGCTCGCCTCGTCCGCCCGCCGGTCGGGCACCTCGTTGATCAGCAGGATCAGCGTCACCCACAGGCCGACGGGCAGCGCTACCAGCATGCTCGCCCAGTCCAGCACGCCGCTCTGCAGCCAGGCGGCACCGCAGACGGGCAGCAGGCCGAAGGCGATCGTGATGCAGGCCTCGCCGATGCCCCTCGCACTCAGGCGCAGCGCGGAAATCGAATAGAGCACGCCGATGCAGATGCCTGCGAGCCCGAACAACAGCACCAGCGGGCCCTTGAGCACGGCGAGCACGACGCCGAGCGCCGTCGCCAGCGCGATCAGGGTCCAGCCGAGGCGGTTCATTTCCTGGCGGCTCATGATGCTGTTCTGGATGAAGCGGGAGCCGCCGGTGTACGGGTAGATACGCTCGACGTTGACCGGATCGCCGCCGGTCTCGTCGTCGCCCACGTCGTTGATGACGTTGCTGGCGGCATGCACCAGCGCGGTGGCCAGCAGCGCGAGCAGCGCTACGATCCAGTCGATCCGCCCCGCGACGGCATAACCCCAGGCGGTGCCGACCATCACGGGCAGCACGGATGCCGTCAGGAACTTCGGCCGCGTCGCCAGGAACAGCCGCCGGGCATTCCGGCCGAGCCCACCTCCGGCGAAATCCTCGAGCCTCGGTTCGATCGGTGTCGCGACTTCCTTGGCCATGCTGAACGTCCCGGCGGGTGAAAGCGCTGCACGCTAGCGAGCGCGGGTGGTGTGGTCAAGTACGGGCCGACGGCGGCGCGGATTCAGCCCTGGTTTCGTCCGGCCATGCGTACGCGCAGCGCTTCCTCCTGGTCGAGCGCGTCGAGCTGTTCTTCGATGAACTGCAGCGATGAGTCGATCTCGGGAAGCAGTACCTTCTCGAGTGCCCGGGCGCGTCGCTCCGTGCGGACATATTCCTTGACCAGCCGGCGGAGGTTTCCGGCGCAGGCGGCGGTCGCCACCTGTTGCCGGATCAGTTCGCGAAAAGCCGCTGCCGAGGCCCGTACCTCCGGAGTCGGCCTGAGCGAGGCCGCCACGGGACCCTCATCCGTGAGTTCCAGCTCGGCCTCGACGAGGCTGGTGCCCAGGAAGCCGCGCTGCTCCCGCCGCAGCAGCGACCGGGCCAGCTGCCCGGGAGGTTCGACGGTCAGCTCGTCGAACCCGTGGAGCGCGAGCGCGGCCTCGAAGGCTGCGCGGGCGCGGTCCTCAAGCGCCTGCGCCTCCTGCTCGAGCACCTCCATCCGGCGCAGCTGCCGCATGATCTCCCCTGCGAGCAGCATCCTCTTTTCGTCCAGCAGCTCGTAGCCTTCCTGCACCAGCCGCCGTTCCTCCTTCAGCTCGAGGAACGCGACGCGGGTCGCGAGCACTTCGCCGACGCCCTCAGGCATCGAGTGGCTCGCGCAGGTGACGCTTGATCTGGGCCGTCGAAAGGCGGGTGAGTTCCGTCTCCGGCAGCCCGCGCAGGATCTGCCAGCCGACGGACAGGCTGTCCTCCAGCGTCCGCGGCGCCGTCTGCTGCAGGAACTGCTCCTCGAACCGTTGCCCGAAGGCCAGGAACTGCCGGTCCGACTCCGGCAGGCCCTGCTCGCCCATCACGCTAGCGAGCACGCGAACCCGCATCGCCCGCGCGTATGCCGCGAACAGCTGGTGCGCGAGCGCCGGGTGATCTGCGTCGGTGAATCCTTCACCGATGCCGGCGTCCATCAGGCGCGACAGGCTGGGCAGCACCTTGACCGGCGGGTAGATGCCGCGGCGGTCGAGTTCCCGGTCGAGCACGATCTGGCCTTCGGTGATGTAGCCGGTCAGGTCGGGGATCGGGTGCCCGATGTCGTCGCCGGGCATGGTCAGGATCGGCAACTGGGTCAGCGTGCCCGGCCGGCCCTTGATGCAGCCCGCCCGCTCGTACAGCGACGCGAGGTCCGAGTACATGTACCCCGGGTAGCCCTTGCGGCCCGGGATCTCGCCGTGGCTCGCGGACACCTCCCGCAGCGCCTCGCAGTAGTTGGTCATGTCCGTCATGATCACCAGCACATGCCGGCCTTCGACGAAGGCCAGGTATTCAGCTGCCGTAAGCGCGAAGCGCGGCGTCAGCAGGCGCTGCATGCCCGGCTCGTCGGCGCGGTTCAGGAACATCGCCGTGTGACCGAGCGCACCGCTCGCTTCCATCGAGCGACGGAACTGTTCCGCCGTGTCGTGGGGAACCCCGATGCCGGCGAAGACCACCGCGAAGGCTTCGCCGCGCTCGTCGCGCAGCCTCGCCCGCTGCGCGATCTCGGTCGCGAGCCGGTCGTGCGGCAGGCCGCCCACCGAGAACAACGGCAGCTTCTGGCCGCGTACCAGGCTGTTCAGCAGGTCGATCGAGGACACGCCCGTCTCGATGAAGTCCTGCGGCAGGTCCCGCCAGGCCGGGTTGATCGCGCGGCCGTCGATCCGCAGCCGCTCGCAGGCGGCCACCGGCGGGCCGCCATCGGTCGGTCGTCCCATGCTGTCGAAGACGCGACCGAGCAGGTTCGGGCCCACGTCGAACAGCAGCGGTTCCGGGCTGATCCGCAGCCGCGTGTCGGTGAGCGCGAGGCCGGCGGTGGACTGCAGTACCTCGATCACCATCGACTCCGCGTCCAGCGCGGCGACCCGTCCGAGCCGGGAGCGGCCGTCGCTGCCCTCGACCTCCACCGCTGCGTTGAGGCCGACCCGGGCCGCGCGGCGCGCGAACAACAACGGCCCCTCGATCCTGTTCACGCAGCCCTCGAAGACGAGTTCAGCGAGCATGGCCGGCTCCCGACTCCATTGCGTCGAATTCGTAGTCGATCTGCCTCGTCAGCTGCTGCAGCTTGCGGATGTCGTCCTCGCCGAACTCCTCGCCGAGCCGCTGCAGCTGCCCGAGCACCGGCAGCGCCGTGAGCCGCTGTGGCTGAACGCCCGCCTCGACCGCCGCCTGCGCACGGTCCGTGAAGTGCAGCAGCACGCCGAGCATCGCGATCTGTCGCTTCGGTGAGCAGTAGCGATCGACCTTCGAGAACGAGGACTGGCGCAGGAAGCCGTCGTTGACCAGGTCGGCGCACAGCAGCGTCAGCTGCTGGCGGGCCGGCAGCGCATCGCGGCCGACGATGCGCGCCATCCGTTCGAGGTGGACCTGGTTCTCCAGCAGCTCGAGCACGCGCTGGCGCTGCGCCAGCCAGTCCGGGTTTCCCTCCAGCTTCCACCAGTCTGCGAGCGACTCGGCGTCGGAGGTGTAGGACTGCAGCGGGTGTACGGCCGGGTAGAAGCGCGCCTGCGCCCGCTGCCGGTCCAGCGCCCAGAAGCAGCGCACATACCGCTTCGTGTGCAGCGTGACGGGCTCGGAGAAGTCGCCGGCCGGCGGGCTCACGGCGCCGATCACGGTCACCGATCCTTCTCCGCCGCCGAGGGTCTGGACGCGCGCCGCGCGCTCGTAGAACTCGGCGAGCCGCGAGCTCAGGTAGGCCGGGTAGCCCGACTCGCCGGGCAGCTCGCCGAGCCGACCCGAGACTTCGCGCAGCGCCTCGGCCCAGCGACTCGTCGAGTCCGCCATCAGCGCGACGTGCAGGCCCTGGTCGCGGAAATACTCCGCGACCGTGATCGCGGTGTAGATGCTCGCCTCCCTCGCGGCCACCGGCATGTTGGAAGTGTTCGCGATGATCACGGTGCGCTCGGCGAGCGGGCGCCCGGTGCGCGGGTCCTCGAGCTTCGGGAACTCATCGAGCACCTCGGCCATCTCGTTGCCACGCTCCCCGCAGCCGACGTACACGATGACGTCGGCATCGCACCACTTGGCGAGCGCCTCCTGCAGCACGGTCTTGCCGGTGCCGAAGCCGCCCGGCAGCGCGGCGCGACCACCGCGCGCCACCGGGAAGAGCGTGTCGAGGATGCGCTGACCGGTGATCATCGGCGCGTTGCCGCCGAGTCGTCCCGCCGCCGGCCGCGGCTGGCGCACCGGCCAGGAGTGCGACATCGCAACCGGGTGGGTCGTGCCATCGGGCTGCTCGACTTCGGCGATCACCTCGTCCTCGGCATATTCGCCGTCGGCTGCGACATGCAGCAGGCGCCCACGGATCCCGGGTGGCAGCAGGACCCGCTGCTTGCGGGCAGCACGGATCTCGCCGAGCACGCACCCCGGTTCGAGTTCGGCGCCGGCCTCGACCGAGGCGGCAAACTCGAACCGCCCGGGCGGACGCGCTGCGATGCCCGGCTCCACCTGGAAGCCGGCCGTGCCGGTGAGCGGGCGCAGCAGCCCGTCGAAAATCCCGCCCAGCAGGCCCGGCCCGAGGGCTACCGCCAGCGGGCCGCCACTGCCCCGGACCTCATCTCCCGGCTCGAGTCCGGTCGTGTCCTCATAGACCTGCGCCACGAGTTCGTCGCCGCGCAACTGGATCACTTCGCCCAGCAGGCCGCCTCGACCGACTGAAAGCGCCTCGTACACGCGGAACGGCGCCTCCATCTTCGCGCGGAGCACCGGTCCGCCGACCCAGCTGATGCGCGCCTTGCTCATTTGCGATCCGGCTCCCCGGCAGAGCGCTGGCGTTCGAGCTCCGCCAGCAGTTCCGCCTCGATCCGGCTGCGCGATCGCAGCAGTCCCGCCATCGATGCATCGATGCGGACGGGCCCGGCCAGCATGCGCAGCCCCGGCCCGAGGCCGGCGGCACGTCGTACGACGGGCTGCGGCAGCCCCTGCGCGGCCAGGCGGTCCTTGATCTGCGCCGCGGCCGGATCGTCGAGTGATTCGTCGAGCTCTATCGTCAGCTCGTCCGGCTCGAGCAACGTGGCCCGGGCGATCCCGGCCGCCGCGTCGACCCATTGCATCCGCGTGGATGCATCCTGCCAGCGCGCGCCGAGAGCCTGCTCGAACTGCGACCATGCCCGGTCCAGCGCGACGGTCATGACTGCCTGGCGTCGCTTCAGCGAATTCGTCTCTATTTCAGCGCGCCTCGCCGCCAGTGCCTCGCGCAGGCCCTTGCGCTCCTCCGCGACGGCCTGCCGCAGCCGGGCCCGGGCATCCTGGTAGGCTCGCGCGACGATCGACTGCGCCTGTTCGCGCGCGTCGTCCAGCGTCCTGCGGCAACGGGACTCCTTCTCGTGGGCGAGTCTCTGCAGCAGCGCCTCGGTCTGTGCGTCGAGCACCGTCTGTGCCGCGCTCATGCCTCGATCCCCAGCGCGGCTCGCACTTCGCGCTTAAGGTCAGGTGGACGAGCTTCGCCGTACAGCTCGGGCACCAGCGCGACGAGCGGACGCTCCATCGCGAGCACCTGCGCGAGTTCCGGGTCCGGCAGCGACTCGGCGAGTGCCGGTGAGAGCAGCACCAGGTCCGCATCGCCGCTGACCGCCTCGCGGATGGCCTCGACGACCTCGCCCTCGGCGGGAATTCGCGTCTCGGCGCCGGCCAGCCGGTAGCCTGCCGCGGTAACCGCATCACCGATGTAGAGGATGCGTGCCATTTCAGCCCAGGCGGTTCAGGATCAGGATCGAGACGATCAGCCCGTAGATCGCGATGCCTTCCGCGAGGCCGACCATCACCAGTACGCGTCCGAAGAGCTCGGGCTTCTCGGCCAGTGCGCCCAGCGCCGCGGTACCGACCTGCGCGACCGCGTAACCTGCGCCGAGCGCAGCGAGGCCGGCCGAGGCCGCAGCGGAAGCGAAGCCCCAGCGCAATACGCCCGGGTCGAGCGCCGGGCCGGCGACCTCGGCGGCCAGTGCCGGGCCGGCAAGCACCAGCGCAGCCGTGGCGATGGCAGCGGTAATGAGCGTCATCGCAGCGACGGCGAGCGCCCAGCGGACAGGTTTTTTCATGGTGTGCTCCCGGAGGTCGGAAAGGTCGTGCCCGTCGGCGGTGGCAGCGGCTCGAAGCGCCGCCCCTGTGCCGACAGAAACCGGATGAAGAACTCGAACAGGATCAGCCGCGTCGTCTGGATGCCGACGACCAGGCCTTCCAGCGCGACGATCACGGCATTGCCGAGGATGAGCACCGGCCAGTAGCCCGGCCCGGCGGCTTCGGCGATGCCGACTACGGCGGTGCACAGGCCCGCGTGCGCGAGCGCGAACGCACCGACGCGCACGAACGAGATCGTGTTGACCGCGAGCTGGAGTATGCGTTCGATCAGCTCGCCGGCGGCCTGGCCGGCCGCTGCAAGCGCCGCCTTCGGCGAGACGAGCGCCGCGCCGCCGATGACCCAGGCGATGCCGATCGGCAGCGCCCAGAGCGCCCGTGCGTCCTGCGTGGCTCCCAGCGCGCCGAGATAGGCGCACAGCAGTCCCGCGTCGCTCGCGAGCCACTTGCGACCCTCGCCACGCCAGTGGTGCTGCAGCGCATCGAGCAGCAGCCCGAGCGTGATCACGACGGCGCCGAAGCCGAGCGCCGTCCCCAGCACGACCAGGGGTTCCTCGAGCGGATGCAGCCAGAACGCAGGGATCAAATCTTCGCGCGCCAGCAGGCTGCCGAAGGCGAAGCCGAAGACGACCGCGACAGCCCCGCCTGGAATCAGCAGCTTCAGCGCCGGAAGCTTGCGGCGCAGTGCAACGCCGATCGCGATCAGCGCCAGGCCCTGCGCGACGTCGCCGAACATGTAGCCGAACATCAGCGGGGCGAGCAGCGCCACGACGAAGGTCGGGTCCGCCTCCCGACTGCCCGGAACGCCCATCAGCCCGGAGAAGACCTCGAACGGGCGGGCCCATAGCGGGTTGTGCAGCACGGTCGGCGCGAGTTCGCCCTCCGGCGCCTCGGTGAAGCGCAGCAGATAGTGCAGCCCGCGCCGGTCCAGTGCCCCGCAGAGCCGCGTGTCGTCGGGGTCCGAGCACCAGCCGGTCACCCAGGCGAAATGCTCTGTGACCGGAAGCTCGGGCACATGGGCGACGAGCCAGGAGGCCAGCGCCAGGTCGCCGAGCGCGTCTGCGACCGAGTGCGACTCATTGAGCCCCGCGAGCTCTTTACGCGCGCGCGCCTCCCGCGCATCCAGTGACTCGTGCCGCTGCTCGAGGAACTCAGCGAGTTCGCCTGGCTCGGCCGGCATCTGCTCCGGCAGCTCCAGCACCCGTGCCTTTCGTGCAGCCATGGCCTGGTCGAGCTCTGCGATCTGCTCCCGCGGTCCTATCGCGAGCACGAAAGTCGCCTTCTCTGCCGGGACCTGTTGGGACATCACCGAGGGCGGCAGCCCCTGCATCGCCTCCTTCGCGTCGCAGACGTAGATGCGCCCGGCGAGAACCGGTCCGGCTGCGGCGAACTGATCGATCCGCGGCAGCTCCCCTGCACCGCTCTTCACCAGTTGCCGGAGCAGCTCGATCTCCTCGCGCGAAGACTCGATGGATTCGATTTCCGCGATCAGCGGGTCGGCAGTGCGCGCCCAGGACTTCAGGCGCTCGCAGGCCTCGCGGGGTACCTCGATGATCGGGTGATCGGCCGTCGGCGGCCGCATTTTCGCCGCCGGCCAGTAGTGGCCATGGCGCTTCGCGAGCGTCTCGTAATCGCTGAGCGTGTTGCGCAGGTCCGGCAGCGGCAGGCGCGACCCCGAGCGGCTGTATGCCTGCAGCTGGACGGATCCCGCCGTCGCGAGGCAGTCCAGCACCGCGCCGAGTTCCTCACGTGAGGTGAGCAGCTCGAACCAGCTCGCGGGTGCCGGCCTGAGCATCATCTTGCGACGCTCCCGCGCTCGCGCAGCGCACCCGTGACGAGCGCGCCCCGCAGACGGAGCGCATCGAGCGCCAGCAGGCCGAGGTATGCCGTGCATGCGACCGCCGACAGCGGATGATGACGGAAGCTGCGTCGCAGCAGCCTTTCCAGTCGCGACAGTTCCTGTTCCGACCCGGTCGTCTCGGGCAGGTCCGCAAGACGCCGGCGGTGCTCGCCGAATGCGCACGCGAGCCGCAGCAGCGGCGAGTCGCGCGACGTGTCCGGCCACAGCGAGCGCCAGTGACGTGTCCAGGCACCTGCGACGTCTGCCTGCTCGTCGAATCCCTGGATCAATGGCGCGAGAGGCGTGCCCTCGAGCTGGCGCCGGCGCTCGCGCGGATCCCCCGCCACGATTCCGCCCAGCACCGGATCGTCCCGCATCCAGTTGCGGGGCCGGCCGCCACGGGCCAGTTTCTGCAGCGCCGGCAGGTAGGGAAGCCAGCTGAGCCAGCGCACCGCCGGCTGCCATCGGCGGGGCTGCCACCCGGCAACTTCCGCCACTGCCTGCGTCCAGCCCTCCCGAAGGCGCCGCTCGATCTGCTCGACGGTGGACGTCGGGCCGAGGCCGCTTACCCAGGAACCGAAAGGACCGTCGCGGATCGCCTGCAGGCGTACGCCCGTGTCCTGGATTGCTTCGAGTCGCCGCCAGTCGGCTGCGGCCGGACGCCTGCCGAATCGCGACTGGAGCCTTGGCTGCGAAAACGCGAACGAGAGGTCAGTGGCTGGCATCGCGCGCGGACGTAAGTCGCTCGGCCAGCGTCCGCACGGCCTGCGCCAGTGCAGCATCCGCCCCGCTACCGCCGTCGTCCTCCGTCTCGCCGGTCGCCTCGAGTTCGGCCAGGGCCTTGTCGAGTTCCGCGGCGGCGTGGGTGTGCATTCGCGAGGCACGTTGCCGCGCGCGCTCGAGGATCCGGCGTCGCTTGTCCCGCGCAGTCTCTAGGATCTGCTCGGCCTCGCGATCCGCCGCGGCGGCGGCGTCCGCCATCTCGCGCTCCGCTTCGAGCACGCGGTTGATCGCTGCGACCGTATCGGTCTGAGGATTGCCGGCTGCCATGCGGATCCACCGTAGTTTGCGGCGGCCGCGCAAAAATTCACTGCAACCGCCTGGGCCGCCCGCAACCAAAATACGGGCGGGCGCAGACGATCCGAATCAGCAGAATCCCTTACCGGGCGGGCAGTTCCCGCAGTCCAGCGTCAACCGCCGTGACTCTCCATCATCAGCCCGGTGCCGCCCCTGGAGATGTGCGCGACGACGGCCGTCCGACGATGGATCTTCGTCACCACGCCGAGCTTGATCGCGAACGCGATCTCGACGGTCTGCCCCATGCGCAGGCCCATGCCGCCCGTTTCCAGGAACACGCCGGTCGCGCTCAGGTTGCTTGCACGACAGAGTCGTCGCTTCTTCCCTGGAAGCAGTACGTAGACGCTGGTCCGCGCACGATGTCTTGTTGTAAGTCTTCTTTCCACTGCGCAGCGCTGCCTGGTCACCGCAGACCGCATCACCGGTCTGGGGACAATTATGCACGCTGTCGCGGAACATGGAATACCGTGCGGGCGAAGTATCCAGTTATGTCATGTGGCGGCCCGCCCTCGGCTATGCTTGCGCCCCGCTGATGAAGCAAGCTTCCGACATCGCATGCTCCGCACAGCGGCCAGCCGCAAGCCTGCCGATCGGCGTTTTCGACTCCGGCGTGGGCGGTCTCACGGTGTTGCGCCAGCTCGAGCTCGCACTGCCGCATGAGGATTTTCTCTACCTCGGCGACACCGCGCGATTGCCATACGGCACCAAGAGCCCCGACTCGATCCGGCGCTATTCGCTGCAGGCGGCGGCGCAGCTGCGCGAGCGCGGCGTGAAGGGGCTGGTCGTGGCCTGCAATACGGCCTCGGCCGTAGCGCTGGAGGCGCTGCGGGCCGGGTTCGCGCCGATGCCGGTGCTCGGCGTCGTCGAGCCGGGCGCGCAGGCGGCCTGCGCGGCGACTCGCTCCGGGAGCATCGCCGTTATCGCCACCGAGAGCACGGTTCGCGGCCGAGCTTACGAGGCGGCGATCCACCGCGGCCGTCCCGATGCGCGTGTCGTGTCCCGGGCCTGTCCGCTGTTCGTCGCACTGGCAGAAGAGGGCTGGGTCGAGGGCCCGGTCGTCGAGGGTGTCGTCCGGCACTACCTCGAGCCGCTGTTCGACGAGGCGGCCCAGGCGCCCCCGCCCGATACGCTGGTGCTCGGCTGCACCCATTTCCCGGTGCTGGCGCCCGCGATCGCCGGCGTGCTCGGGGGCCGGGTCGGGATCGTGGATTCCGCCTGGACGACGGCGCGGGCCCTGGTCGGGGTCCTGGAGCGGGCCGGGCTGCGCGCCGGCAGCGCGCGCCGGGGGTCGGTGCGACTGCTGGCGACCGATGGGGCCGAGCGCTTCGCCCGGGTCGGCAGCAGGTTCCTGGGCCGGGACCTGGACCCCGGCGAGGTCGAAATCGTGGACCTGGCCCCGGCCGGGGCCAGTCCCCCCTGATTGGCCCACGACTGCCGTTGACACCGGGCGGGTAGCCTAAGACAATACGCGGCTCTCTGTCCGCGGAGGGGTACCCAAGCGGCCAACGGGAGCAGACTGTAAATCTGCCGGCTCATGCCTACGTAGGTTCGAATCCTACCCCCTCCACCAGATCGAGCGAGCGGGAGGCGTGGGCCTCGCCGGTCGGAAGCGGGTGAACTCCGCGGGTGTAGTTCAATGGTAGAACCTCAGCCTTCCAAGCTGATGACATGGGTTCGATTCCCATCACCCGCTCCATAAAGGGGGCGGGCGAGGGATTGACGGGAAGACGGCCCACGTAGCTCAGTCGGTAGAGCACGTCCTTGGTAAGGACGAGGTCACCGGTTCAATCCCGGTCGTGGGCTCCAGAGTTTTTGGGAAGGGGATAGGGGATAGCGGTTAGGGCATAGTGAAGAGGCGCGGTTTGCGGTAGCCGGTGCAGGACGGATCTGTGTCGCTGGCTGCGGGCCACTGCCCCCTATCCCCTGCTCACTATTCCCTGATCAGTAGTCACGAGTCACTAGAGAATCAGTTGCAAAGGTAACGGTCATGGCTAAGGAAAAATTCGAGCGTACGAAGCCGCACGTGAACGTTGGGACGATTGGTCACGTGGACCATGGCAAGACGACGCTGACGGCGGCGTTGACGAAGGTGATGGCGGAGACGCACGGCGGCACCTTCACGGCCTATGACCAGATTGACAAGGCGCCGGAGGAGAAGGCGCGCGGGATCACGATTTCGACGGCGCACGTCGAGTATCAGAGTCCGCAGCGGCACTACGCGCACGTGGACTGTCCCGGGCACGCTGACTACGTGAAGAACATGATCACGGGCGCGGCGCAGATGGACGGCGCGATTCTGGTGGTCTCCGCAGCGGACGGTCCGATGCCGCAGACGCGCGAGCACATTCTGCTGGCGCGGCAGGTGGGCGTGCCGTACATCGTGGTGTACCTGAACAAGGCGGACATGGTGGACGACGCGGAGCTGCTGGAGCTGGTGGAGATGGAGGTCCGCGAGCTGCTGTCGAAGTACGATTTTCCGGGCGACGACACGCCGATCGTGAAGGGCTCGGCGCTCAAGGCGCTGGAGGGCGACACGAGCGAGATCGGCATTCCCTCGGTGGTGAAGCTGGTCGAGGAGATGGACGCGTACATTCCGGTGCCGGAGCGTGCGATTGACGGTGCGTTCCTGATGCCGGTGGAGGACGTGTTCTCGATTTCGGGTCGCGGCACGGTGGTGACGGGTCGCATCGAGCGCGGCATCGTGAAGGTGAACGACGAGGTGGAGATCGTGGGTCTTCGCCCGACGGTGAAGACGACCTGCACGGGCGTGGAGATGTTCCGCAAGCTGCTCGACCGGGGTGAGGCGGGCGACAACGTGGGGGTGCTGCTGCGCGGCACCAAGCGCGAGGAGGTCGAGCGTGGTCAGGTGCTGGCGAAGCCCGGCTCGATCACGCCGCACACGAAGTTCGAGGCGGAGGTGTACGTGCTGACCAAGGAGGAGGGCGGTCGACACACGCCGTTCTTCAAGGGGTATCGGCCGCAGTTTTACTTCCGCACGACGGACGTGACGGGTTCGGTGGAGTTGCCGGAGGGCATGGAGATGGTGATGCCTGGCGACAACGTGAAGATGGTGGTCGAGCTGATCAGCCCGATCGCGATGGAGGACGGGCTGCGCTTCGCCATCCGCGAGGGTGGGCGTACGGTCGGCGCCGGCGTCGTCACGAAGATTCTCAAGTAACGGCGGGCAGCCTTACGCGCAGGCCAGTAGCTCAATTGGCAGAGCGGCGGTCTCCAAAACCGCAGGTTGGGGGTTCGATTCCCTCCTGGCCTGCCATTTCGGGCGCGTGAGCGGGCAACTCAACTGAAGGCCCGGGGCGAAGGTCCCCGGCGGGAGCACATGAGCGACAAGCAAGCAACCGGTGCCGGTGCGCTGGACACCGTGAAGCTGGCGGCGGCGCTGGCGATCCTCGTCGGCGGCATCGCGGGTTTCTACCTGCTCGACAGCTATCCGCTCGCGGTCCGCTGGGTGATCGTGCTGTTGGCGCTGGCCGTGGGCATCTTCGTGGCTTTGCAGTCCGAGAAGGGCCGGGCGCTCTGGGATTTCGTCAGCGACTCCCGGATAGAGCTGCGCAAGGTCGTCTGGCCGACGCGGCAGGAGACGTTGCAGACCACGCTGATCGTCGCCGTGGCGGTGCTGGTGATGGGCATCTTCTTCTGGATCCTCGACTGGTTGCTGGGTGCACTGACGCGCGCCCTGACCGGGCAGGGGGGTTGATCGTGGCGCTGCGCTGGTACGTCGTGCACGCCTACTCGAATTTCGAGCACAAGGTTGCCGGGATGCTGAAGGAGCGGATCCGGCTGCACGGGCTCGAGGACAAGTTCGGCGAGATCCTGGTGCCCACCGAGGAAGTCGTCGAGATGCGCGAAGGGCAGCGCCGCAAGAGCGAGCGCAAGTTCTTCCCCGGCTACGTGCTGGTGCAGATGGAGATGAACGAGGAGACCTGGCACCTGGTGCGCGAGACGCCCAAGGTGCTCGGCTTCATCGGCGGAACGCCGGAGAAGCCGGCGCCGATCACCGACAAGGAGGCGAACGCCATCCTGCGTCGGGTCGAGGAGGGTGCCGAGAAGCCGCGGCCGAAGGTGCTGTTCGAGCCGGGCGAGGTCGTCCGGGTCACCAGCGGCCCGTTCAACGACTTCAACGGCGTCGTCGAGTCGGTCAATTACGAGAAGAGCCGCCTGCAGGTGGCGGTGCAGATCCTCGGGCGCTCGACGCCTGTGGAGCTGGATTTCAGCCAGGTCGAGAAGGCCTGACGAGTGAAGGGATAGGGATCAGGGGATAGGGGATAGTGAAGAGCGGGCCACCGGGCCTCCTGACTATCCCCTAACCCCTGGTCCCTAGCCCCTGTCCAACGGGGAGCCCTTCGGGGCGTTCGAACCCACAGAGGTGCGAGATGGCGAAGAAAGTCCAAGGCTACGTGAAACTGCAGGTGCCAGCCGGCCAGGCGAACCCGAGCCCGCCCATCGGGCCGGCGCTGGGCCAGCAGGGTGTCAACATCATGGAGTTCTGCAAGCAGTTCAATGCGCAGACGCAGAACGTCGAGAAGGGATTGCCGATCCCGGTCGTGATCACGGTCTACAGCGACCGCAGCTTCACTTTCATCATGAAGACGCCGCCGGCCTCGGTGCTGATCCGCAAGGCGATCGGCCTCGAGAAGGGCAGCGGCACCCCGAACACGGCCAAGGTGGGGCGGATCACCCGGCAGCAGCTGGAGGAGATCGCCAAGGCCAAGCAGCCGGACCTGACTGCCGCCGACCTCGACGCGGCCGTCCGGACGATCGCGGGGAGCGCCCGCAGCATGGGCGTGGACGTGGAAGGAGTCTGACATGGTGGCCGTGGCAAAGCGTATGAAGAGCTGGGCTGACAAGGTCACGCCCGCGAAGTACTACCCGATCGACGAGGCGCTGGCGCTGGTCAAGGAACTGGCCGTCGCCAAGTTCGACGAGAGCGTGGACGTTTCGGTCAACCTCGGCGTCGATCCGCAGAAGTCGGACCAGCAGGTGCGCGGATCGACCGTGCTGCCGAACGGCACCGGCAAGTCCGTGCGCGTGGCGGTGTTCACGTCGGGCAAGAATGCCGACGCGGCGCGGGAAGCCGGCGCCGACATCGTCGGCCTCGAGGATCTCGCCGAGAAGGTGAAGGCCGGGGAGCTGAATTTCGACGTGGTCGTGGCGAGTCCGGACGCGATGCGCGTCGTCGGCCAGCTCGGCCAGATCCTGGGCCCTCGCGGCCTGATGCCGAACCCCAAGGTGGGCACCGTGACGCCCGATGTTGCGAACGCAGTCCGCAACGCCAAGGCCGGCCAGGTCCGGTTCCGGGCCGACAAGGGCGGCGTCGTGCATGCGTCGATCGGCAAGGCGAGCTTCGAGGTGCAGGCGCTGAAGGAGAACCTGAACGCGCTGCTGGCCGACCTGCAGAAGGCGAAGCCTTCGGCAGCCAAGGGTGTTTATCTGAAGCGCGTCGCGGTGTCCTCGACGATGGGCCCGGGCGTGCGCGTGGATCAGTCCAGTCTCGGCTGAGCCGGGGCAGGACGCTTTAGGTTTGATGCAGGGCCGTCCCGGCGGCGGTTCGCTTCGGCGAGCTGCAATGCCGGTCCGGTCATCATCGAAGACCGCAGGCGGGGAGGCGATGCGCTCCCCTTAATGGCCGCCTGCGCAGATGGTGGTACCCGAGTCAGTGTTTCACTGGTGAAGGTCGCCGCCTTCTAGAGAGAAGGGTGAACGTTCAGGGACGGGCGTTCGTTTCATACGGATCTTCAAGTCCAGGAGGAACACATGGCGCTCAGACTGGAAGACAAGAAGGCACTGGTGGCCGAGGTGGGCGAGGTTGCGCAGACCGCGCAGTCCGTCGTCGCCGCGGAGTACCGGGGGCTTTCGGTCGCGCAGTTGACCGACTTGCGCGCCCGTGCCCGTGCCTCCCAGGTCTACCTACGCGTGGTGAAGAACACGCTGGCCCGCCGGGCCGTCGCCGGAACGCAGTTCGAGTGCGTCGGCGACCAGCTCAAGGGTCCGCTGATCCTCGCCTTTTCGAAGGACGACCCGGGCGCTGCGGCGCGCCTGATCAGGAATTTCTCCCGGGAGAACGACAAGCTGGTCGCGACACTCGTCTCGATCGGCGGAAGCGTGCTGCCGGGGAAGGACATCGAGCGGGTTGCGAGCCTGCCGACGCGGGACGAAGCGCTGTCGCAGCTGCTCCGCGTGATCAAGGCGCCGGTGGAGAAGTTCGTGCGGACGCTCGCGGAACCACACGCGCAGTTCGTACGGGCCGTCGCCGCGGTCAAGGACCAGAAACAGGCGGCCGCCTGAGGCGGCCCGCGAAGACATCGGGTATCAACCAACTCAACAGGAGTCACGACAATGGCTGCCAGCAAGGAAGAAATTCTCGAAGCGATCTCCAACATGACGGTTCTGGAGATCGTCGACCTCGTCAAGATGATGGAGGACAAGTTCGGCGTCAGCGCCGCTGCCCCGGTCGCGGTCGCGGCCGTCGGTGCGGGCGCGGCTGCCGCGGCGCCTGCCGCGGAGGAGCAGACCGAGTTCACGATCACGATGACCAGCTTCGGTGCGAACAAGGTCAGCGTCATCAAGGTGATCCGCGAGATCACCGGCCTCGGCCTGAAGGAGGCCAAGGACCTCGTCGAGGGCGTACCCTCGGTCGTCAAGGAAGACGTGCCGAAGGCCGACGCCGAGGCGATCAAGAAGAAGCTCGAGGACGCCGGCGCGGCCGCGGAGATCAAGTAACCGCATGCGCGGATTCGGGCACTTCGCCCGGTGCACCGGCCGGCGGCACGCAGCCACCGGCCGGTGCGCCCGTTTTCTGTTTTCAACTGCTGCGCGCAGCGGGGCCGCAGTGGCGGCCATGAGAGGGTGATCGCAATGGCATATTCCTTCACCGAGAAAAAGCGCATTCGCAAGGATTTCGGCAAGCGGTCGAGCATCCTCGAGACGCCTTATCTGCTCGCCATCCAGCTCGACTCCTACCGGAAGTTCCTCCAGGCGGAGGTCTCGGAAGGCAAGCGCGAGGAAGCGGGCCTGCATGCGGCGTTCCGCAGCGTGTTCCCGATCGTGAGCTATTCCGGGAACGCGATGCTCGAGTACGTCAGCTACCGGCTCGGCGAGCCGGTGTTCGACGTGAAGGAGTGCCAGCTGCGCGGGCTCACCTACGCGGCGCCGCTGCGCGTCAAGGTTCGGCTCGTCGTGTTCGACAAGGATGCGCCGGGCGCGAAGAAGCCGGTGAAGGACATCCGCGAGCAGGAGGTCTACCTCGGCGAGCTGCCGCTGATGACGGACAACGGCACGTTCGTCGTGAACGGCACCGAGCGCGTGATCGTCTCCCAGCTGCACCGCAGCCCGGGCGTGTTCTTCGACCACGACCGTGGCAAGACGCACAGCTCGGGCAAGCTGCTGTTCTCGGCCCGCGTGATCCCCTATCGCGGCTCCTGGCTCGACTTCGAGTTCGACGCCAAGGACTGCGTGTTCGCGCGCATCGACCGGCGGCGCAAGCTGCCCGTGACGATACTGCTGCGCGCACTTGGCTACAGCGACGAGCAGGTGCTCGACCTGTTCTTCGACAAGAACACGTTCTACCTGTCCGACGGCGACATCGAGTTCGAGCTGGTTCCGCAGCGCCTGCGGGGCGAGACGGCCAGTTTCGAGATCCGGGTCGGCGACAAGGTCATCGTCGAGGAGGGCCGGCGGATCACTGCGCGGCACGTCCGGCAGCTCGAGGAGGCCGGCGTCCAGCGGATGGCGGTCCCGATGGACTACGTGGTCGGCAAGGTGCTGGCGCACGACGTCGTCAACACCGAGACCGGCGAGATCATCGCGAAAGCCAACGAGGTGCTCGCGGCGGCGACGATCACCAAGCTCGTGCAGGCCGGGATCACCGAGATCCGCACGCTGTACGTGAACGATCTGGACCGGGGCCCGTTCATCTCCGACACGCTGCGCATCGACCCGACCAAGAGCCGGCTCGAGGCGCTGGTCGAGATCTACCGCATGATGCGCCCGGGCGAGCCGCCGACGCGCGATGCGGCGGAGAACCTGTTCCAGAACCTGTTCTTCAACCCGGAGCGCTACGACCTGTCGGCCGTGGGCCGCATGAAGTTCAACCGCCGCGTGGGGCGCACCGACGTGCTCGGCCCGGGCGTCCTGTACGACTCGCTGCACTTCGGCCGCCGTGGCGATGACCTCGCGAAGGCGCTGGTCGAGCAGCTCGGCGACACCTCGGACATCATCGACGTGCTGCGTACGCTGATCGACATCAGGAACGGCAACGGCACGGTGGACGACATCGACCACCTCGGCAACCGCCGCGTCCGGAGCGTGGGCGAGATGGCCGAGAACGCCTTCCGCGTCGGTCTGGTGCGGGTCGAGCGGGCGGTCAAGGAGCGGCTGACGATCGCGGAGAGCGAGGGACTGATGCCGCAGGACATGATCAACGCGAAGCCGGTCGCGGCGGCGGTGAAGGAGTTCTTCGGGTCCTCCCAGCTCTCGCAGTTCATGGACCAGAACAACCCGCTGTCCGAGGTGACCCACAAGCGACGCGTCTCCGCGCTCGGGCCGGGCGGCCTGACGCGCGAGCGTGCGGGCTTCGAGGTGCGCGACGTGCACCCGACGCACTACGGGCGGGTGTGCCCGATCGAGACGCCGGAAGGACCGAACATCGGCCTGATCAATTCGCTGGCCGTCTATGCGCGTACGAACGACTACGGCTTCCTCGAGACGCCCTATCGGCGGGTACAGGACGGGCGCGTCACTGACCAGATCGAGTACCTTTCGGCGATCGACGAGGCCCAGTTCGTGATCGCGCAGGCGAACGCCTCGCTGGACGGGGAAGGACGCTTCACCGATGAGCTGATCTCCAGCCGGCACCTGAACGAGTTCACGCTGTCGACGCCGGATCGCATCCAGTACATGGACGTCTCGCCGAAGCAGATCGTCTCGGTCGCGGCCTCGCTGATCCCGTTCCTCGAGCACGACGACGCGAACCGCGCGCTGATGGGATCGAACATGCAGCGACAGGCGGTGCCGACGCTGCGCTCAGAGACGCCGCTGGTCGGGACCGGCATGGAGCGTCCGGTCGCGATCGACTCAGGCGTCACGGTCGTGGCGCGTCGTGGCGGCGTGGTCGACTCGGTCGACGCATCGCGCATCGTCGTGCGCGTCAACGACGCGGAGACCACGGCGGGTGAGCCGGGCGTGGACATCTACAACCTGACCAAGTACACGCGCTCGAACCAGAACACCTGCATCAACCAGCGGCCGCTGGTCGATGCCGGCGACGCAATCGCCCGGGGCGACGTGCTCGCGGACGGGCCTTCGACCGATCTCGGCGAGCTGGCCCTGGGCCAGAACCTGCTGGTCGCGTTCATGCCCTGGAACGGCTACAACTTCGAGGACTCGATCCTGATCTCCGAGCGGGTGGTCCAGGAGGACCGCTTCACGACCATCCACATCGAGGAGCTCACCTGCGTGGCCCGTGACACGAAGCTCGGGCCCGAGGAGATCACCGCCGACATACCGAACGTCGGCGAGGCCGCGCTCGCCAAGCTCGACGAGGCCGGCATCGCCTTCATCGGCGCAGAGGTCAAGGCGGGCGACATCCTGGTCGGCAAGGTCACGCCAAAGGGCGAGACCCAGCTGACCCCGGAGGAGAAGCTGCTGCGGGCGATCTTCGGCGAGAAGGCCTCGGACGTGAAGGACACCTCGCTGCGCGTGCCGCCGGGCATGGACGGAACGGTGATCGACGTCCGCGTGTTCACGCGCGACGGTGTCGAGAAGGACTCGCGTGCGCTCGCGATCGAGAAGTCGGAAATCGAGAAGGTCCGCAAGGACCTGGCCGACCAGCAGCGGATACTCGAGGAGGACCTCTTCTCCCGCGTGCACGCGATGCTGCTCGGCAAGGTCGCCTCGGCCGGCCCGCGCAAGCTGAAGGGCGGCTCGAAGGTGACGACGGAGTACCTCGCCGAGATCACGCGCGAGCAGTGGCTCGAGGTGCGCCTCGAGGACGAGGACGCCAACGGCGCGCTCGAGCTCGCGGCCGAGCGCATGCGCACGCAGCGCAAGGAATTCGAGCGGCGCCTCGAGGAGAAGCGCTCGAAGATCACCGCCGGAGACGACCTGGCGCCGGGCGTGCTGAAGATGGTCAAGGTGTACCTGGCCGTGAAGCGGCGCGTGCAGCCGGGCGACAAGATGGCCGGTCGGCACGGCAACAAGGGCGTGATCTCGACCATCGTTCCGGTGGAGGACATGCCGTTCATGGCGGACGGCACGCCGGTCGACATCGTGCTGAACCCGCTGGGCGTGCCCTCGCGCATGAACATCGGGCAGATCCTCGAGACCCACCTCGGCTGGGCGGCAAAGGGCCTCGGCGAGAAGATCGGGCACATGCTCGACCAGCAGAAGCAGGCCGCGGAGCTCCGTGCGTTCCTCGAGCAGGTCTACAACGAGAGCGGCGGGCGTCCCGAGAACCTCGGCTTGCTCGAGGACTCCGACGTGCTCGCGCTGGCCGACAATCTGCGCAAGGGCGTGCCGATGGCGACGCCGGTCTTCGACGGCGCGACCGAGAAGGAGATCAAGCGCATGCTCAAGCTCGCGGATCTGCCGGAGAGCGGCCAGACGCTGCTCTACGACGGACGCACCGGCGAGCGGTTCGACCGGCCGGTGACCGTGGGCTACATGTACATGCTGAAGCTCAACCACCTGGTGGACGACAAGATGCATGCGCGCTCCACCGGGCCTTACAGCCTCGTGACCCAGCAGCCGCTGGGCGGCAAGGCGCAGTTCGGCGGGCAGCGCTTCGGCGAGATGGAGGTGTGGGCGCTGGAGGCCTACGGCGCGGCGTACACGCTGCAGGAGATGCTGACCGTCAAGTCGGACGACGTGACCGGCCGGACCAAGATGTACAAGAACATCGTGGACGGCAACCACGCCATGGACGCGGGCATGCCCGAGTCGTTCAACGTACTCGTCAAGGAAATCCGCTCGCTCGGCATCGACATCGAGCTCGAGCAGGAAAAGCGCTAATCCGACGGGCCTTCCCGACGCTCACGCGAAGAACAGGGTGACCAAATGAAAGACCTGTTGAAGTTGTTCCAGCAGCAGCCGACGGTCGAGGACTTCGATGCGATACGCATCGGCCTCGCCTCGCCGGACATGATCCGCTCGTGGTCCTTCGGCGAGGTGAAGAAGCCGGAGACGATCAACTACCGCACGTTCAAGCCGGAGCGGGACGGACTGTTCTGCGCGAAGATCTTCGGCCCGGTGAAGGACTACGAGTGCCTTTGCGGAAAGTACAAGCGGCTCAAGCACCGCGGCGTCGTCTGCGAGAAGTGCGGCGTCGAGGTGACCCAGGCGAAGGTGCGCCGCGAGCGGATGGGGCACATCGACCTCGCGAGCCCGGTTGCGCACATCTGGTTCCTCAAGTCGCTGCCGTCGCGCATCGGGCTGATGCTCGACATGACGCTGCGCGAGATCGAGCGCGTGCTCTACTTCGAGGCATTCGTGGTCATCGACCCCGGCATGACGCCGCTCGCGCGCGGGCAGCTGCTGTCGGACGAGATGTACCTGGAGGCGATCGAGCAGCACGGCGACGAGTTCGACGCCCGGATGGGCGCCGAGGCGGTGCACGAGCTGCTGCGCAGCCTGGACCTGCCGTCGGAGGTTACGCGCGTCCGCGAGGAGATCGGTGCCACGAACTCCGAGACGAAGATCAAGCGTCTCTCGAAGCGGCTCAAGCTGCTGGAGTCCTTCATCGAGTCGGGCAACCGGCCCGAGTGGATGGTGCTCACCGTGCTGCCGGTGCTGCCGCCGGACCTGCGGCCGCTGGTGCCGCTCGACGGAGGCCGCTTCGCGACCTCTGACCTGAACGACCTCTACCGGCGCGTCATCAACCGCAACAACCGCCTGCGGCGGCTGCTCGAGCTCAACGCGCCCGACATCATCGTGCGCAACGAGAAGCGCATGCTGCAGGAGGCGGCGGACGCGCTGCTGGACAACGGTCGCCGCGGCCGTGCCATCACCGGCACGAACAAGCGCCCGCTGAAGTCCCTCGCGGACATGATCAAGGGCAAGCAGGGCCGCTTCCGGCAGAACCTGCTCGGCAAGCGCGTCGACTACTCCGGCCGCTCGGTGATCGTGGTCGGCCCGACGCTGCGTCTGCACCAGTGCGGCCTGCCGAAGAAGATGGCGCTCGAGCTGTTCAAGCCGTTCATCTTCCAGAAGCTGCAGTTGAGGGGCGAGGCGACGACCATCAAGGCGGCGAAGCGGATGGTCGAGCGCGAGGGCCCCGAGGTCTGGGACATCCTCGAGGAAGTCATCCGCGAGCACCCGGTGCTGCTGAACCGCGCGCCGACGCTGCACAGGCTCGGCATCCAGGCATTCGAGCCGGTGCTGATCGAGGGCAAGGCCATCCAGCTGCACCCGCTGGTCTGCACGGCGTTCAACGCCGACTTCGACGGCGACCAGATGGCGGTGCACGTGCCGCTGTCGCTCGAGGCCCAGGTCGAGGCGCGGGCGCTGATGCTGTCGTCGAACAACATTCTCTCGCCGGCCAACGGCGATCCGATCATCGTACCCTCGCAGGACGTCGTGCTCGGCCTGTACTACCTGACCCGCGAGCGGGTCAATGCGCGCGGCGAGGGCATGGTGTTCAGCGACGTCGGCGAGGTGCATCGTGCCTACGAGGGCCGGCAGGTCGACCTGCAGGCGCGCGTCCGCGTGCGGCTCGAGGACACGATCAAGGATGCCGACGGCTCGATGCTCGAGCGCAGGCGGCTGATGGAAACCACGGTGGGTCGCGCGCTGCTGTCCGAGATCCTGCCCCGGGGCCTGTCCTTCGACCTGGTCAACCAGGACATGACCAAGAAGGCCATCTCGGGCGTGATCAACGCCTGCTACCGGGCACTGGGCCTGAAGGAGACCGTGGTCTTCGCCGACCAGCTGATGTACACGGGCTTCCACTACGCCACGCGCGCGGGCGTGTCCATCGGCGTGGACGACATGATCGTGCCCGAGCACAAGCAGCGCATCCTTGCCGCGGCCGAGCACGAGGTGAAGGAAATCCAGGAGCAGTACGCTTCCGGACTCGTCACGAACGGCGAGCGCTACAACAAGGTCGTCGACATCTGGTCACGCACCAACGACCAGGTCGCCAAGGCGATGATGGCCAAGCTCGGCACGGACTTCGTCGAGGACTCCGAGGGCAAGCGGGTCGAGCAGAAGTCCTTCAACTCGATCTACATCATGTCGGACTCCGGCGCGCGTGGTTCACCGGCGCAGATCCGCCAGCTCGCTGGCATGCGCGGCCTGATGGCGAAGCCGGATGGCTCGATCATCGAGACGCCGATCACCGCGAACTTCCGCGAGGGCCTGAACGTCCTGCAGTACTTCATCTCGACCCACGGCGCCCGCAAGGGCCTCGCGGACACGGCGCTGAAGACCGCGAACTCCGGCTACCTGACGCGTCGACTGGTCGACGTGGCGCAGGACCTCGTCGTCACCGAACCGGACTGCGGCACCGAGCACGGGCTCGCGATGATGCCGATCGTCGAGGGCGGCGACGTCGTCGAAGGCCTCGGCGAGCGAGTGCTCGGGCGGGTCGTCGCGCGTGACGTGCTCAGGCCGGGCGCCGACGAGGTCGTCGTCGAGGCGGGAACGCTGCTCGACGAGCGGCTGGTCCGCATGCTCGAGCAGGCAGGCGTCGACCAGATCATGGTGCGCTCGCCGATCACCTGCGAGACGCGCTACGGCGTCTGCGCACAGTGCTACGGACGCGACCTCGCGCGCGGCCACCGGATCAACATCGGCGAGGCGGTCGGCGTGATCGCCGCCCAGTCGATCGGCGAGCCGGGCACCCAGCTCACGATGCGCACCTTCCACATCGGCGGCGCGGCCTCGCGGGCGGCCGCCGTGAACTCCGTGGAGATCAAGAGCCGCGGCACGCTTCGCTGGCACAACCTGAAGGGCGTGCATCACGAGAAAGGCCACTGGGTCGCCGTCTCGCGCTCCGGCGAGATCGGCGTCATCGACGACTTCGGCCGCGAGCGAGAGCGCTACCGGATACCCTACGGCTCGGTCATCACCACCAAGGAGGGCGATGCCGTAGCGCCCGGCCAGATCATCGCCACCTGGGATCCGCACACGCATCCGGTCGTGACCGAGGTCGCGGGCTTCATCCGCTTCCAGGACTTCATCGACGGCATCACGGTCTCGACGCAGGTCGACGAGATCACCGGACTCACCAGCACGGTGGTGATGGATCCGAAGCAGCGCGGCTCGGGCGGCAAGGACCTGCGGCCGGTGATCAAGCTGGTCAACGCCAAGGGCAAGGAAGTCTGCTTCGCGAACACCGACATCCCGGCCGTATACGCGCTGCCCCCCGGTGCGCTGGTCAGCCTCGAGGACGGTGCGCGCGTGTCGGTCGGCGACGTGATCGCGCGCATCCCGCAGGAGAGCACCAAGACCCGCGACATCACCGGCGGCCTGCCGCGCGTCGCGGACCTGTTCGAGGCGCGCAAGCCCAAGGAGCCGGCGATCCTCGCCGAGTACTCGGGCACGGTGAGCTTCGGCAAGGAGACCAAGGGCAAGCGCCGGCTGATCATCACGGACGAGGACGGTGAGAAACACGAGGAGCTGATCCCGAAGTGGCGGCACCTGACGGTGTTCGAGGGCGAGCACGTCGAGCGCGGCGAGGTCATCGCCGACGGCGAGCCGAACCCGCACGACATCCTGCGCCTGCAGGGCGTCGAGCCGCTCGCGAACTACCTGGTGCGCGAGATCCAGGACGTCTACCGCCTGCAGGGCGTGAAGATCAACGACAAGCACATCGAGGTCATCATCCGCCAGATGCTGCGCAAGGTGGAGGTCGCCGACACCGGCGAGGCGACGCTGCTGCGTGGCGAGCAGGTGGACCGGGCCCGGGTGCTGGACATCAACGACGAGCTCGCGCTCGCCGGGAAGCTGCCGGCGCGGATCGAGCCGATCCTGCTGGGCATCACCAAGGCGTCGCTCGCGACCGAGTCGTTCATTTCGGCGGCCTCGTTCCAGGAGACGACCCGCGTGCTGACCGAGGCCGCGGTGCGCGGCATGCAGGACGACCTGCGGGGACTGAAGGAGAACGTGATCGTCGGCCGGCTGATCCCGGCTGGCACGGGCTCCTTCTACCACCAGACCCGGCGCCGGTTGCCCGAGGCCGATGCCGAGGCGGCCTTCGCCGAGGGCGATTCCGCGGCGGGCGTCGCGGAGGATCTCGAGACCGAGGTGCGTGACGAGGCCGAGGTGCACGACAAGGCCGAGGTGAACGACGAGGCGGGGGTGCAGGGCGAGCCCGGAGCTTCGGAAGGCTGAAGTGGCAGGGGTGCTGCGCCGCAGCAAGTTGACATGCGCCGCGCCCCTTCCTAAACTTCCCGGTCTACCTACGGGACCACCGGCCGCAAACCCGGTGGGTTGCCGTAACCGAACGTCATCGGGCCGCCGCAGGGCGGCCCGGTGTTTCTGTGGCAGTGCCGCACCTGTGCGACCGCCGCGACCCTGGAACCGGACCCGATCATGTCAACCGTCAATCAGCTGATCCGTCGCCCGCGCAAGCTGGACCCTGCAAAGAGCAAGGTGCCCGCGCTCGGCAGTTCCCCGCAGAAGCGCGGCGTGTGCACGCGCGTCTACACGACGACCCCGAAGAAGCCGAACTCTGCGTTGCGCAAGGTCGCCAAGGTGCGCCTCACCAACGGCCACGAGGTGATCAGCTACATCGGCGGCGAGGGTCACAATCTGCAGGAGCACTCGGTGGTGCTGATCCGCGGCGGACGCGTCAAGGACCTGCCCGGCGTCCGCTACCACACGGTTCGCGGCACGCTCGACTGCGCGGGCGTAAGTGACCGCAAGCAGAGCCGGTCCAAGTATGGCGCCAAGCGGCCCAAGGGCTGAGCCCGATCCCGTTCCGAACATCAACCTCCCGGTCACTAGATCCTAGTCACTGGCAACGCTGGTAGCGACATATGTCCCGTAGATCACAGGCCCCCACCCGCAGCATCCTGCCGGACCCGAAGTTCAACAGCGTGCTCCTCACCAAGTTCATGAACATGGTCATGGAGCGCGGCAAGAAGTCGGTCGCCGAGCGCATCGTCTACGGCGCCATCGACCGCATCTCGGACAAGACCGGCCGTCCCTCGGACCAGGCCATCGAGCTGCTGACCCAGGCGCTCGACAACGTCAAGCCGATGGTCGAGGTGAAGTCCCGCCGCGTCGGCGGTGCCACCTACCAGGTTCCGATCGAGGTCCGCTCGACGCGTCGCCAGACCCTTGCCATGCGCTGGGTCATCGAGGCGGCGCAGGCCCGCAGCGAGAAGTCCATGTCGCAGCGGCTCGCGGCCGAGCTGCTCGAGGCCGCCGAGAACCGCGGCGCTGCGGTCCGCAAGCGTGAGGACACGCACCGGATGGCCGAGGCCAACAAGGCCTTCGCCCACTACCGCTGGTAAGGCCCCGGACGGCCGTAACGACAGCCCGAGGAACATCACCGTGCCACGCACAACCCCCATCGAGCGCTACCGCAACATCGGCATCTCGGCGCACATCGACGCCGGCAAGACGACGACGACGGAGCGCGTGCTGTTCTACACCGGCATCTCGCACAAGATCGGCGAGGTCCACGACGGCGCCGCCGTGATGGACTACATGGAGCAGGAGCAGGAGCGCGGCATCACGATCACGTCGGCCGCGACCACGACGTACTGGAAGGGCATGGACATGCACTTCCCGGAGCACCGGATCAACATCATCGACACTCCGGGGCACGTCGACTTCACGATCGAGGTCGAGCGCAGCCTGCGCGTGCTGGACAGCGCCGTCGCCGTGTTCTGCGCGGTTAGCGGCGTGCAGCCGCAGTCCGAGACGGTCTGGCGCCAGATGAACCGCTACCAGGTGCCGCGGCTCGCGTTCGTCAACAAGATGGACCGCGCCGGCGCCAACTACCTGCGCTGCGTCGAGCAGATCCGCACGCGGCTGCGCGGCAACCCGGTCGTGATCCAGCTGCCGATCGGCGCCGAGGACAAGTTCGAGGGCGTGGTCGACCTGGTCCGGATGAAGGCCATCTACTGGGACGAAGAGACCCAGGGCATGCGCTTCGATTACCGCGACATTCCGGCCGAGCTGGCCGAGCTGGCGGCCGAGTACCGCGAGAAGCTGGTCGAGGCCGCCGCCGAGGGCAACGAGGAGCTGCTGCACAAGTATCTCGAGGAGGGCGACCTCAGCGACGCCGAGATCCGCAAGGGGCTGCGCGCCCGCGCGCTGCGCAACGAGATCTGCCTGACGCTGTGCGGTTCGGCCTTCAAGAACAAGGGCGTGCAGGCGATGCTCGACGCCGTGATCGAGTACATGCCTTCGCCGGTGGACATGCCGCCGGTGCTCGGCATCGATGACTCCGGCAACGAGGCTACGCGCGCCGCGACCGACGAGGAGAAATTCTCGGCGCTCGCCTTCAAGATCATCAACGACCCGTTCGTCGGCAACCTGACGTTCTTCCGGGTGTACTCCGGCGTGCTCAACTCGGGCGACCAGGTCTACATTCCCGGAAGGAGCAAGAAGGAGCGCATCGGCCGGCTGCTGCAGATGCACGCCAGCGACCGGGTCGAGATCAAGGAAGTGCGCGCCGGCGACATCGCTGCCGCCGTGGGCCTCAAGGACGTGACGACCGGCGACACGCTGTGCGACCCGGACCACGTCATCACGCTCGAGAAGATGGAGTTCCCCGAGCCGGTGATCTCGGTCGCGGTCGAGCCGAAGACCAAGAGCGACCAGGAGAAGATGGGTCTCGCGCTGCAGCGCCTCGCCAAGGAGGACCCCTCCTTCCGCGTCAGCACGGACCCCGAGTCCGGGCAGACGATCATCTCGGGCATGGGTGAACTGCACCTGGAGATCATCGTCGACCGCATGAAGCGCGAATTCAAGGTCGAGGCGAACGTCGGCAAGCCGCAGGTGGCGTATCGCGAGACGATCCGCGGAACTGTCGAGCAGGAAGGCAAGTTCGTCCGCCAGTCTGGCGGCCGCGGCCAGTACGGCCACGTGTGGATCAAGGTCGAGCCGCTCGAGGAAGGCAAGGGCTACGAGTTCGTCAATGCCATCGTCGGCGGCGTGATTCCGCGCGAGTACATCCCGGCGGTGGACAAGGGCATCAAGGAGGCGCTCGAGGGCGGCGTGATCGCCGGCTACCCGGTCGTCGACGTCAAGATCACGTTGTTCGACGGTTCGTACCACGAGGTCGACTCGAACGAGATGGCGTTCAAAATCGCCGGCTCGATGGCGTTCAAGGACGGCGTGCGCAAGGCGAAGCCCGTGCTGCTCGAGCCGATCATGAAGGTCGAGGTGGTCACGCCCGAGGATTACTCCGGCGACGTGATCGGCGACCTGAACCGTCGCCGGGGCCAGATCCAGGGCATGGAGGACTCCCCGTCGGGCAAGGTGGTCACCGCCGAGGTGCCGCTGGCCGAGATGTTCGGCTACGCGACGTCGGTCCGCTCTATGAGCCAGGGGCGCGCCACGTTCACGATGGAGTTCGCGAAGTACCTCGAGGTGCCGAACAACGTCGCGGACGCCGTCCTGAAGAAGGCCAGCTGAACAGGAAGGGGATAGGGGACAGGGGATCGGGGATAGTGCAGAGGTGGCAGCGTCGAGCGAGGCTGCTGAATCGCGACGATACAGCGTCCGCACTATCCCCCATCCCCTACCCTCCATCCCCTAGTCAACAGTCACTACAGAATTTGCAGAGGTAAGGGTCGTGGCTAAGGAAAAATTCGAGCGTACGAAGCCGCACGTGAACGTTGGGACGATTGGTCACGTGGACCATGGCAAGACGACGCTGACGGCGGCGTTGACGAAGGTGATGGCGGAGACGCACGGCGGCACCTTCACGGCCTATGACCAGATTGACAAGGCGCCGGAGGAGAAGGCGCGCGGGATCACGATTTCGACGGCGCACGTCGAGTATCAGAGTCCGCAGCGGCACTACGCGCACGTGGACTGTCCCGGGCACGCTGACTACGTGAAGAACATGATCACGGGCGCGGCGCAGATGGACGGCGCGATTCTGGTGGTCTCCGCAGCGGACGGTCCGATGCCGCAGACGCGCGAGCACATTCTGCTGGCGCGGCAGGTGGGCGTGCCGTACATCGTGGTGTACCTGAACAAGGCGGACATGGTGGACGACGCGGAGCTGCTGGAGCTGGTGGAGATGGAGGTCCGCGAGCTGCTGTCGAAGTACGATTTTCCGGGCGACGACACGCCGATCGTGAAGGGCTCGGCGCTCAAGGCGCTGGAGGGCGACACGAGCGAGATCGGCATTCCCTCGGTGGTGAAGCTGGTCGAGGAGATGGACGCGTACATTCCGGTGCCGGAGCGTGCGATTGACGGTGCGTTCCTGATGCCGGTGGAGGACGTGTTCTCGATTTCGGGTCGCGGCACGGTGGTGACGGGTCGCATCGAGCGCGGCATCGTGAAGGTGAACGACGAGGTGGAGATCGTGGGTCTTCGCCCGACGGTGAAGACGACCTGCACGGGCGTGGAGATGTTCCGCAAGCTGCTCGACCGGGGTGAGGCGGGCGACAACGTGGGGGTGCTGCTGCGCGGCACCAAGCGCGAGGAGGTCGAGCGTGGTCAGGTGCTGGCGAAGCCCGGCTCGATCACGCCGCACACGAAGTTCGAGGCGGAGGTGTACGTGCTGACCAAGGAGGAGGGCGGTCGACACACGCCGTTCTTCAAGGGGTATCGGCCGCAGTTTTACTTCCGCACGACGGACGTGACCGGTTCGGTGGAGTTGCCGGAGGGCATGGAGATGGTGATGCCTGGCGACAACGTGAAGATGGTGGTCGAGCTGATCAGCCCGATCGCGATGGAGGACGGGCTGCGCTTCGCCATCCGCGAGGGTGGACGTACGGTCGGCGCCGGCGTCGTCACGAAGATTCTCAAGTGAGCGCCATGGCAAGACAGAACATCCGCATCCGCCTCAAGGCCTTCGATCACCGGTTGATCGACAGTTCGGCCCGCGAGATCGTCGAGACCGCCAAGCGCACTGGCGCCACCGTGCGTGGCCCGGTGCCGCTGCCGGTCAAGATGGAGCGCTTCACGCTGCTGATCTCGCCGCACGCCGACAAGGACGCGCGCGACCAGTACGAACTCAGAACCCACAAGCGGCTCATGGACATCGTCAACCCGACCGACAAGACGGTTGACGCGCTGATGAAGCTCGAGCTTCCCGCGGGCGTGGACGTGCAGATCAAGCTGAATTGAAGGCCAGGGGGTAGGGGTCAGGGGACAGGGGATAGCCGCAGCGGTAGACGTCGCCGCTCTATCCCCTGCCCCCTGGTCCCTGTCCCCTTGCAAGACCAGAACCGGCCGCTATAATGAGCGGCTCTCTCGCCGAGGCCTGGCCGGTTCGACCGGTACCGCTCGAGCGGCGCGGTCTCCAAGGGCGCAGCCCTGGCCGCTCCTCTCAGCAGTTTCTTCGACGGGTTCCTGGTGCGCCGCAGGTTGGCGCGGAAGGCGTTTTCCGGCCGCCTGGCGGCCGCTGTATCAGCCCGGGCCAATCGCAGCCCGGGCCGTGAACGAGGACGAATCGATGACGATCGGTCTCATGGGCCGCAAGCGCGGCATGACGCGCGTCTTTACCGACGCGGGCGAATCGATCCCGGTAACGGTGATCGAAGCCATGCCTAATCGCGTCACCCAGGTCAAGGGTGCCGAGACGGACGGCTATCGCGCGGTGCAGGTCACCTTCGGCGAGCGCAAGCCCTCCCGGCTCGGCAAGCCGCTGGCTGGACATTACGCCAAGGCCAAGGCCGCCCCGGGCGAGGCACTGGTCGAGTTCCGTCTTGCCGATGGCGAGGGTGCGGAGCTGGCAGCGGGCGCAGAGCTGAAGGTGGACATGTTCGAGGCGGGCCAGGTCGTGGACGTCACCGGCACGACCATCGGCAAGGGCTTCGCGGGCACGATGAAGCGGCACAACTTCGCGGGCGGCCCGGCTTCGCACGGCGCGTCCGTGTTCCACCGGGCGCCGGGCTCCATCGGTCAGCGGCAGACGCCGGGCCGCGTGTTCCCGGGCAAGCGCATGTCTGGTCACATGGGCGCCGTCAGGCGAACCACCGAGAACCTGAGCGTCGTGCGGGTCGATGCCGAGCGCAACCTGCTGCTGATCCGCGGAGCGGTGCCGGGCGCCGCCGGCGGCCAGGTGCTGGTGCGGCCGTCGATCAAGGCGGCGCGCAAGGCCAAGCGCAAGACCGTGCAGAACCTGGCGAGGAAGTAACAGATGCCCACCCAGCTAAAGCTCGTCGGCCAGGGCGGCGCCACCGGCCAGATCGAAGTGTCCGAGGCGGCGTTCGGCACGAAGTTCAATGAAGCACTCGTGCACCAGGTCGTCACTGCCTACATGGCGGCGGGGCGGGCCGGCACGAAGCGCCAGAAGAGCCGCGCCGAAGTGCGTGGCGGCGGCACCAAGCCCTGGCGCCAGAAGGGCACCGGGCAGGCCCGGGTCGGCAGCATCCGCAGTCCGATCTGGGTCGGCGGCGGGCGCGCCTTCGCCGCGCGGCCGCGCGATTTCTCGCAGAAGGTCAACCGCAAGATGTACCGCGGAGCGATGCGGAGCCTCGTCTCGGAGCTGGGGCGCACGGGCCGCCTGACGGTGGTCGAATCGCTCGAGCTCGAGGCGCCCAAGACCCGGATGCTCGCGGCGATGCTGAAGGACATGGGGCACGCCGACGTGCTGATTCTCGTCGAGGCGCATGACGAGAAGCTCCAGCTTGCCTCGCGCAACCTGATGGGCGTCTCGGTGCTGCCCGTGGCGGCAATCGATCCGGTGAGCCTGCTCGCTCACCAGCACGTGCTCGCCACGGTCGGGGCGGTTCGCATGCTCGAGGAGAAGCTGGCATGAGCGGCAAGGAAAGACTGATGAGCGTGCTGCTCGCGCCGCACGTGTCCGAGAAGAGCGCCCGCGTCGCCGAGACCGGCAACCAGGTCGTGTTCCGCGTTCGCCGCGATGCGACCAAGCCGGAGATCAAGGCCGCGGTCGAGTTGATGTTCGAGGTGAAGGTGGATGCCGTGCAGGTCGTCAACACGGCCGGCAAGCTGAAGCGCTTCGGCGGTCGCCCGGGCAAGCGCCCGGATTTCAAGAAGGCCTACGTGCGACTCGCGCCGGGCCAGACGATCGATTTCGCCGGCGTCGGGCAGTGACGGCGGCAGCAAGCTGACGGAAGACGCAATCATGGCTCTCATCAAGACCAAGCCGACGTCCCCGGGACGACGATTCGTCGTCAAGGCCGACCGGTCGCACCTCCACAAGGGCGGGCCCGTCGCGGCGCTGACCGCGAGCGGGAAGCGCACCGGTGCGCGCAACAACCAGGGGCGCATCACGACCCGCCACAAGGGCGGCGGCCACAAGCACAACTACCGGATCGTGGATTTCCGTCGCAACAAGGACGGCGTCCCGGGCAAGGTCGAGCGGCTGGAGTACGACCCGAACCGCAGCGCGTATCTCGCGCTGGTTCTGTATGCCGACGGCGAGCGCCGTTACATACTCGCCCCGAAGGGCGTGGGTCCGGGCGACGCGGTCGCCTCCGGGACCGAGGCGCCGATCCGTGCCGGCAGTGCGCTGCCGATCCGCAACATCCCGATCGGCTCGCAGATCCACAACATCGAGCTGAAGCCCGGCCGGGGCGGCCAGATCGCCCGCAGCGCGGGCAGCTCCGCGCAGCTCGTGGCGCGCGAGGGCCTGTACGCGACGCTGCGCCTGCGTTCCTCGGAAATGCGCAAGGTGCACGTCGACTGCCGCGCGACGATCGGCGAGGTCGGCAACGACGAGCACAGCCTGATCGTCTACGGCAAGGCCGGCGCAAAGCGCTGGCGCGGCATCCGGCCCACGGTTCGTGGCGTCGTGATGAACCCGGTGGACCACCCGCACGGCGGTGGTGAGGGCAAGTCCGGGCAGGGCAACCCTCATCCGGTCTCGCCCTGGGGCTGGAAGACGAAGGGCAAGAAGACCCGCAAGAACAAGCGCACCGGCGGCATGATCGTCCGTCGGCGCAACTGATACCGGATAGGAGCGAGCAGTGCCCCGTTCAGTCAAGAAAGGCCCGTTCGTCGACCTGCACCTCGCGAAGAAGGTGGAGGCCGCGATGCAGAAGAACGACCGCCGTCCCATCAAGACGTGGTCGCGCCGCTCGATGGTCCTGCCCGACATGGTCGGCCTGACGATCGCGGTCCACAACGGTCGCCAGCACGTGCCGGTGCTGATCTCCGAGAACATGGTCGGGCACAAGCTCGGCGAGTTCGCGCCGACGCGGACGTTCAAGGGCCACTCCGGCGACAAGAAGGCATCAAAGGATTAAGCCATGCAGGTTGCAGCCAAGCTCAAGTACGCGCGCATCTCGCCGCAGAAGTGCCGGCTCGTGGCCGACATGGTCCGCGGGCAGCCCGTCGGGCGCGCGCTCGCCACGCTGCGCTACACGCCGAAGAAGGGCGCGCGCATCGTGCTGAAGGTCCTCGAGTCGGCGATCGCCAACGCCGAGAACAACCGCAACGCGGACATCGATCTGCTGCGCGTCGATCGCATCGAGGTGAACGAGGCGCCGCGATTCAAGCGCTTCCACGCACGTGCGAAGGGCCGCGGCAACCGCATCGTGAAGCGCAACAGCCATATCACCGTCCTCGTCGGCGACGGTCGCCAGGACTGAGGAGAGAGGGCTCATGGGTCAGAAGGTCAATCCCGTAGGCATCCGGCTCGGCATCACGCGCGACTGGACCTCGAAGTGGTACGCCAACACGCGCAGCTTCCCGGGCTACGTCCACCAGGATTACCTGGTCCGCGAGTTCCTGAAGCGCAAGCTCGCCGAGGCGTCCGTCAGCCGGATCAACATCGAGCGGGCGGCGCGCAAGGCGAACATCACGATACACACGGCGCGGCCGGGCGTCGTGATCGGCAAGAAGGGCGAGGACATCGAGCGCCTGCGCGGCGAGGTGGCCAGGATGCTCGGCATGCCGGTCGCCGACGTGCGACTGAACATCGCGGAGATCCGCAAGCCCGAGGTCGACGCGCAGCTCGTCGCGGAGGGCATCGCGCAGCAGATCGAACGCCGGGTGATGTTCCGCCGGGCGATGAAGCGCGCGGTGATGAACACGATGCGCAGCGGCGCGCTGGGCGTGAAGGTGCGCGTCTCCGGGCGACTGAACGGCGCCGAGATCGCGCGCACGGAATGGTATCGCGAGGGCCGCATTCCGCTGCACACCTTCCGTGCCGACATCGACTACGGCCTGGCCGAGGCGCGTACCACCTACGGCGTGATCGGCGTGAAGGTATGGATTTTCAAGGGCGAGGTGTTCGAGCAGTCCGAGGTCCAGGCGGAGCCGGCCGAGGCTGCGTCGGCCGCCGCGGAGCAGACGGCCTGAGCCGCTGCGGCTGAGCGCCAGTCGGAGATACCGCCATGATGCAACCCAAGCGAACCAAGTATCGCAAGCAGCACAAGGGCCGAAACGCGGGGCTCGCCCAGCGTGGCAGCACCGTTGCTTTCGGCGACTACGGACTGAAGGCCACCGGCCGCGCGCGGATGACCGCCCGCGAGATCGAGGCCGCGCGACGCGCGATGACGCGCCACGTCAAGCGTGGCGGTCAGGTGTGGATCCGCGTGTTCCCGGACGTGCCGGTCAGCAAGAAGCCGCTCGAGGTCCGAATGGGCTCGGGCAAGGGCAACGTCGAGTACTACGTCGCGCGCGTGCAGCCCGGCAAGGTGCTCTTCGAGATGGAGGGCGTCAGCGAGGAAGTGGCACGCGAGGCGTTCCGTCTTGCTGCCTCCAAGCTGTCGGTAGACACGATGTTCGTGAAACGGCAGGTCCGCTGATGAAAGCTAAGGATCTCAGGCAGAAGGGTGCCGGCGAGCTGCAGGAGGAACTCCTCAAGCTGCGCCGCGAGCAGTTCAACCTGCGCATGGCGCAGGCATCGGGCCAGGCGGCCAAGCCCGACCAGTTCGGGAAGGTGCGCCGCAACCTGGCGCGGGTAAAGACGGTGCTGGCCGAGCAGGCGCGCGCTGCGGCCAACAAGGGGTAACGAGCGATGAGCGAGCAGGCTGTCGTCGAGGCTGGTACCACGGGTACCAAGCGCACCGTGACCGGGCGCGTGCTGAGCAACAAGATGCAGAAGACGGTCACGGTCGCCGTGGAGCGGCTGGAGCGTCATCCCACCTACGGGAAGTTCGTCCGCCGCACGACCAAGCTGCTGGCGCACGACGAGAACGACGAGTGCCTCGAGGGCGATCTCGTCGAGATCGAGGAGTGCCGGCGGCTGTCGAACCGCAAGGCATGGCGCCTCGTGCGCGTCGTGCAGCGCGCGGTTCAGGCTTGAGCGGGAGTATCCGGTCATGATCCAGATGCGGACGATGCTATCCGCCGCCGACAACAGCGGTGCGAAGAAACTGATGTGCATCAAGGTCCTCGGGGGCTCGAAGCGCCGCTATGCGACCGTGGGCGACGTGATCAAGGTCAGCGTCAAGGACGCGATCCCGAGGGGCAAGGTCAAGAAGGGCGAGGTCTACGACGCGGTCGTCGTGCGTACCGCGCACGGCGTGCGCCGGGCGGACGGCTCGCTGATCCGCTTCGACGGCAACGCGGCGGTGCTGCTCACGAACAAGCTCGAGCCGATCGGCACGCGCATCTTCGGGCCGGTGACGCGCGAGCTGCGCACGGCCCAGTTCATGAAGATCATCTCGCTGGCCCCGGAAGTGCTCTGAGGCGGGCGGGAGTCGAGGAAAGCGCCATGAAGAAGATACGCAAGGGCGACGAGGTGGTCGTGACCAGCGGCCGTGAAAAGGGCCGCCGGGGCACCGTGATCAGGGTGTTCGCGGACGATCGCGTGCTCGTCGAGAACGTGAACATGGTCAAGCGCCATACGCGCCCGAATCCGCAGCGCGGAATGCAGGGCGGCATCATCGAGAAGGAGGCGCCGCTGCACCTCTCGAACGTGGCGCTTTGGAACCCGGTCGCCAAGAAGGGCGATCGCGTCGGTATCCGCACGCTGGCCGACGGCCGGCGCGTGCGGTTCTTCAAGTCCAACGACGAAGTCGTGGACGCCTGATCAGGCGCAATGAACGAGGTCGGCTGAGATGGCCAGGTTGAAAGAGTATTACCGGGACAACGTCGTGCAGGAGCTCCAGAAGGGGCTCGGCTTCGCCAACACCATGCAGGTGCCGAGGATCTCCAAGATCACGGTGAACATGGGCGTGGGCGAGGCCGTGGCCGACAAGAAGGCGATGGATGGCGCGCTCAGCGACCTCACCGCGATCACGGGACAGAAGCCCGCGATCACGCGCTCGAGGAAGTCGATCGCGTCGTTCAAGCTCCGGGCCGGCCAGCAGGTCGGCTGCCGCGTCACCTTGCGCGGCGAGCGCATGTACGAGTTCCTGGACCGCCTGATCAACGTGGCGATGCCGCGGATCCGCGACTTCCGCGGCGTCTCGGCGCGGGCTTTCGACGGGCGCGGCAACTACACGCTCGGCGTCAAGGAACAGATCATTTTCCCCGAGATCGCCTACGACAAGATCGATGCGATCCGGGGCATGGACATCACGATTACCACGACGGCGCAGAACGACCGGGAAGGACGGGCGCTGCTCGAGGCCTTCAACTTCCCGTTCCGCAAGTAAGGGTCGGCAAATGGCGAAGACAAGCATGATCGAGCGCGAGAAGCGTCGCGCCAAGCTGGTGGCGCGCTACGCCGAGAAGCGCGCGAAGCTCAAGGAAACCATCCGCAGTCCGAAGTCCACGGACGAGGAGCGCGAAGAGGCCTTGCGGCAGCTCCAGCTGCTGCCGCGCGACGCCTCCGCCTCGCGTCTGCGCAACCGATGCGCGATCACGGGTCGTCCGCGGGGCTACTACCGGAAGTTCGGGCTGGCGCGCACCAAGCTGCGCGAGGCGACGATGCGTGGCGATGTCCCCGGCCTGCGCAAGGCCAGCTGGTAGCCGCGCGGCGCACTGGAGCAAGAAATGAGCATGACGGATCCCATCGCCGACTTCCTCACCCGCATCCGCAACGGCCAGCGTTCGGGCAAGACCGAGATCATCTGCCCGTCCTCGAAGATCAAGCTGTCGCTCGCGCAGGTGCTGAAGGAAGAAGGTTTCATCGAGGACTTCGCGGTCGCGCAGGACGGCGTGAAGTCGCTGGTCACGGTGCGGCTCAAGTACCACCAGGGCCAGCCGGTCATCGACCGGCTCGAGCGGGTGAGCCGCCCCGGCCTCAGGGTGTACCGGGGCAAGGACGACCTGCCGCGGGTGCTCGGCGGCATGGGTGTCGCGATCGTTTCCACCTCGAAGGGCGTGATGACCGACCGCGAAGCGCGTGCCTCCGGGCACGGCGGCGAAGTTCTCTGCGTCGTGTCCTGACGATGCGGTTGCGAAACCAGGAATAAGGCAATGTCACGAGTCGCAAAGAATCCGGTCCCGCTGCCAAAGGGCGTCACGGCTACCGTCGCCGAGGACGCAGTGACGGTCAAGGGGGCCAAGGGAACGCTCCAGGTGCCGGTGCGCCACGGGCTCTCGGTCGTGCAGGAGGAGCAGTCGTTGCGGGTCGTCCCGGCGCAGCCCGACCGCGACTCGATGATGCACGCGGGTTCGCTGCGTTCGAACCTCGCCAACATCGTCGGCGGCGTCTCGAACGGTTACGAGCGCAAGCTCGAACTGGTCGGAGTCGGTTATCGCGCGCAGGCGCAAGGTCGCAACCTGAACCTGACGCTCGGCTTCTCCCATCCGGTCGTGTACACGGCCCCGGAGGGCATCACGATCGAGACGCCGTCGCAGACGGAGGTCCTCATCAAGGGTGCCGACAAGCAGCAGGTGGGCCAGGTGGCCGCCGAGATCCGCTCCTACCGTGCGCCCGAGCCCTACAAGGGCAAGGGCATTCGTTATTCCGGTGAGCGCATAGAGCTCAAGGAAACGAAGAAAAAGTAAGGGTGCACCATGGAAAAGAGAGACAGTCGCCTGAAGCGCGCCCGCCGCGGCCGCGCAAAGATCAACGAACTGCGCGTGATGCGCCTGAGCGTGCATCGCACGCCGCGCCACATCTACGCGCAGGTGTTCGACCCCCAGTCGCACGTCGTGGCCTCGGCCTCGACGCTGCAGAAGGACGTCGTCGAGGGACTCAAGGGCACCGGCAACGCCGAGGCGGCCCGTGCCGTCGGCAAGGCGATCGCGGAGCGGGCCAAGGCGAAGGGCGTCACGCGGGTCGCGTTCGACCGTTCTGGCTTCCGCTTCCATGGCCGCGTCAAGGCGCTGGCGGACGCGGCGCGCGAGCACGGGCTCGAGTTCTGAACCGGGCCACGGCAGGAATCTGAGGAGCAGCAATGGCGAGAGTTGACAGAGGCGCGGCGGCGGACGAGTTCATCGAGAAACTGGTGGCCGTCAACCGCGTAGCCAAGGTCGTGAAGGGCGGCCGGCAGTTCGGCTTCACCGCGCTCACGGTGGTGGGCGACGGCAACGGCCGCGTCGGCTTCGGGTATGGCAAGGCCCGCGAGGTGCCGGTAGCCATTCAGAAGGCGATGCAGCAGGCGCGCAAAAACCTGGTTTCGGTCAGCTTGCGCAATTCGACGCTGCACTACGCCGTCACCGGCCGGCACGGCACGTCCAAGGTGTACCTGCAGCCGGCCGCGGACGGCACGGGCGTCATCGCGGGCGGCAGCATGCGGGCTGTGTTCGAGTGCGCGGGAGTGCGCAACGTGCTCGCCAAGAGCTACGGGTCGCGCAACCCGATCAACGTGGTCCGGGCCACGGTCAGCGCGCTCGCGCGTGCGCCGGCGCCGGAGTTGATTGCGGCCAAGCGCGGCAAGACGGTCGCCGAGATCGTGGGTTGATTGTCATGGCCACCAAGAACGCAGAACCGAAGCAGGTCAAGGTCACGCTCGTAAGGAGCATCCACGGTCAGCTGCACCGTCATCGCGCGACGGCTCGAGGGCTGGGGCTGCGCCGCATGCACCAGACGGTGGTGGTCGCAGACACGCCCGAGATCCGCGGCATGATCAACGCTTCGCGGCACCTGTTCCGCGTGGATGAAGCCTGAGGACATCATGAAGCTGAATACCATTTCCCCGGCTCCAGGAGCCAGGAAGCAGCGCCGCCGAGTCGGCCGCGGCGCCTCCGCCGGTCAGGGCAAGACCTGCGGAAGAGGCGTCAAGGGACAGCGTGCGCGCAAGGGCGGTTACCACAAGGTCGGCTTCGAGGGCGGCCAGATGCCGCTGCAGCGGCGTCTGCCGAAGGTCGGGTTCCGCTCGAAGATCGCTCCGCTGGTGGCGGAAGTGCGCCTGAGCGAGCTTGGCAAGATCGCGGGCGGCGTCGTCGATCTCGACGCGCTGAAGAAAGCCGGTCTCGTCCCGGCGCAGTCCGAGCGAGCCAGGATCTTCCTGTCGGGATCAGTGACCGGGCCGGTCACGGTCCGCGGCGTCGCCGTGACCAAGGGTGCCAAGGCCGCGATCGAAGCGGCCGGCGGCACGGTCGAGTCGGGCTGAAGGTCCGGCAGGTACAGGGGAACAGCGCGTGGCCAACCCGCTCTCGACGAGCGCCGTAGCTGCCTTCGGTGAGGCGAGCCGGCTGACCGAGCTCAGGAAGAGGTTTCTGTTCCTGATCGGCGCCCTTATCGTCTACCGGATCGGCACGTTCATCCCGGTGCCGGGCATCGACCCGGTCGCGCTGGCGCGCTTTTTCCAGGAGCAGCAGGGGACCATCCTGAGCATGTTCAACATGTTCTCGGGCGGTGCGCTGGAGCGCCTGTCCATCCTCGCGCTCGGAGTCATGCCCTACATCTCGGCCTCGATCATCGTGCAGATGATGGGCGTGGTCGTGCCGCAGCTGCAGGCGCTGCGCAAGGAAGGCGAGGCCGGGCGCCGCAAGCTCACCCAGTACACGCGCTACGGGACCGTGGCGCTGGCGGCCTTCCAGGGCGCCGGTGCGGCGGTGGCCTTCCAGAACCAGGGTGTTGTGCTGAACCCCGGTCCGCAGTTCGTGTTCCTCGCGACGATCACGCTGACCGCCGGAACCATGTTCCTGATGTGGCTGGGCGAGCAGATCACCGAGCGCGGGCTCGGCAACGGCATTTCGATGATCATCCTCGCCGGCATCGTGGCGGGCCTGCCGGCTGCGATCGGCGGCACGCTCGAGCTGGTGCGCAACGGCGAGATCAACCCGGCCTTCGCGCTGATCCTGGTGCTGATGGTGGTCGGCGTCACCGCCTTCGTGGTGTTCGTCGAGCGCGCCCAGCGGCGCATCCCGGTCAACTACGCGAAGCGCCAGCAGGGACGCCGGGTCTTCGCGGGCACGACGACGCACCTGCCGTTCAAGCTGAACATGTCGGGCGTGATTCCGCCGATCTTCGCCTCCAGCCTGCTGCTGTTCCCGGCGACGATCGCGAGCTGGTTCGGCACCAGCGAGAGGTTCGGCTGGCTTCAGAATGTCGCCGCGAGCCTTGCGATCGGCCAGCCGGTGCACATGTTGCTGTACGCGGGGCTGATCATATTCTTCTGCTTCTTCTACACGGCGCTGGTGTTCAATTCGCGGGAAACCGCGGAGAACCTGAAGAAATCCGGCGCCTTCATCCCCGGCATCCGGCCCGGCCAGCAGACGGCCGAGTACATCGACAAGGTGCTCACGCGTCTCACCGTGTGGGGCGCGCTGTACGTGACGCTGGTCTGCCTGCTGCCGGAGATCCTGATTTCACAGTTCCGAGTGCCGTTCTACTTCGGTGGAACGTCGCTGCTGATCATCGTCGTGGTGATCATGGATTTCATGGCCCAGCTGCAGGCGCACCTGATGTCGCACCAGTACGAGGGGCTAATGAAGAAGGCCAACCTGCGCGGCTACGGCCGCTCCGGGCAGCTGCGCTGACCGCGAGCGCCAGGGAGATCCAGCATGAAAGTTCGTCCATCGGTTAAGCGGATCTGCAAGAACTGCAAGGTGGTGCGCCGTCGCGGCGTGGTCTACGTGATCTGCAGCGACAAGCGCCACAAGCAGCGGCAGGGCTGAGCGCCCGGCCGATTGAGCAGATAGGTATTTTCTGATATTATTTCGCGCTTTTCGCGCGACGGAGTGAGCCTCAGATGGCGCGTATCGCCGGCATCAATATTCCGATGAACAAGCACGTCGTAGTGGGCCTCACGGCCATCTACGGCGTCGGTCGCTCGCAGGCCGAGAAGGCCTGCGAAGGCGCCTCGGTCGCGCCCGACACGAAGGTGAAGGACCTCACCGAGGCCGAGGTCGCGGCGCTGCGCGCGCAGATTGCCCGGCTGGTGGTGGAGGGCGACCTGCGCCGCGAGGTGGCCATCAACATCAAGCGCCTGATGGACCTCGGTTGCTACCGGGGGATCCGGCACCGAAGGGGACTGCCGATGCGGGGCCAGCGGACCCGCACCAACGCGCGCACGCGCAAGGGACCGCGCAAGGCCGCGGTCAAGTTGAACGCACCTCCGGGCAAGGCCTGATCCTTCCCTGGACACGACTGAGGTTTGAATTCGAATGGCTGACGACAAGAAGCAGTCCGGTAAGGGCCGCAAGAAGATCAAGCGCGTGGTGACGGACGGCGTCGCGCACGTGCATGCGTCCTTCAACAACACGATCGTCACGATCACCGACCGGCAGGGCAACACGCTGTCCTGGGCCACCTCGGGCGGCTGCGGTTTCCGTGGCTCGCGCAAGAGCACGCCGTTCGCGGCGCAGGTGGCCGCCGAGCGGGCCGGCACGGCCGCACAGGAATACGGGCTCAAGACCGTGGACGTGAAGGTGCGAGGGCCGGGCCCCGGGCGTGAGTCCGCGGTGCGCGCGCTGAACGCCGCGGGCCTCAAGGTGACGAGCATCGAGGACGTGACGCCAATCCCGCACAACGGCTGCCGTCCGCCTAAGAAGCGCCGCGTCTGACGCGGCTCGCCTCGAGGAATCATTTCATGGCCAGGTATCTTGGACCCAAGTGCAAGCTCTCGCGTCGCGAGGGCACCGACCTCTTCCTCAAGAGCGGCGTCAAGTCGCTGGAGTCGAAGTGCAAGCTCGAGGTGCCGCCGGGTGGCGTCAAGGGCGAGCGTCGCACCCGCCTGTCGGACTACGGCGTGCAGCTGCGCGAAAAGCAGAAGCTGCGCCGGATGTACGGCGTGCTGGAGCGGCAGTTCCACAACTACTACGTGCAGGCGGCCGGTCGTCCAGGGGCGACCGGCGAGACCCTGCTGCAGTTGCTCGAGGGCCGTCTCGACAACGTCGTCTACCGCATGGGCTTCGCCACGACGCGCAACGAGGCGCGCCAGCTGGTCAGCCATCGCGCGGTGATGGTCAACGGCGCGATCGTCAACATCCCCTCCTACCAGTGCAAGGGTGGTGACGTGATCGCATTGCGCGAAAAGGCGCAGAAGCAGGCCCGCATCCAGCAGGCACTGCAGATCCGGGCCCAGATCGGGTTTCCCGACTGGGTGGAAGTCGACGAGGCGAAATTCTCGGGTGTCCTGAAGGCCCTGCCGGAGCGCATGGAGATCCTGCCGGACATCAACGAGAACCTCGTCGTCGAGTTGTATTCGAAGTAATCACGCGGGGTGACTTACATGCACTCAGCCATCGCCGAGTTTCTCCGTCCGCGCGTCGTCAAGGTGACCCCCACCTCGCCGCGCCATGCCCGCGTCGTGATCGAGCCCTTCGAGCGTGGCTTCGGCCATACGCTGGGCAACGCGCTGCGGCGCGTGCTGCTGTCCTCGATGCCGGGCTGCGCGATCACCGAGGCGGAGATCGACGGCGTGCTCCACGAGTACACCAGCATCGAGGGCGTGCAGGAAGACGTCGTCGAGGTGCTGCTGAACCTGAAGCGCGTCGCAATCCGGCTCAACGCCCGCGACGAGTCGGAGCTGCGCCTGGTGAAGAAGGGCCCGGGCCCGGTGCGCGCCGGCGACATCCAGGGCGACCACGACGTCGAGATCCTCAATCCGGACCTCGTCATCGCCAACCTGACCAAGGCCGGCGAGCTGTCGATGCTGCTGAAGGTCGAGCGTGGCCGCGGCTACCGTCCGGCTGGCCAGCGCATGGCCTTCGAGGAAGTGAGCCGTCCGATCGGCCGCCTGCTCCTCGACGCCTCGTTCAGCCCGATCCGCAGGGTCACCTACAACGTCGAGGCCGCCCGGGTCGAGCAGCGCACCGACCTCGACAAGCTGATCATCGAGATCGAGACCAACGGCACGATCGACCCGGAGGAGGCCATCCGCCGCGCCGGCTCGATACTGAAGGACCAGTTGTCGGTGTTCGTCGACCTGCAGGGCCAGGACGAGGACAAGGCCAAGCCGATGGAACTGCACTTCGACCCGCTGCTGCTGCGGCCGGTGGATGAGCTGGAACTCACGGTCCGCAGCGCGAACTGCCTGAAGGCCGAGAACATCCACTACATCGGCGACCTGGTGCAGAAGACCGAGGTCGAGCTGCTGCGGACGCCGAACCTGGGCAAGAAGTCGCTGACCGAGATCAAGGAAGTGCTCGAAAGCCACGGCCTGACCCTCGGCATGCGCCTAGACAGCTGGCCGCCGGCGGGCCTGAAGCGCGAAGAGGAACGGGACCTCATCTGACGGCGCGAGCCGGCTGACCAGAGAAATCGAACATGAGACACGGACTGACCGGGCGGCAGCTGAGCCGCAACACACCGCATCGCTGGGCGATGCTGCGCAACATGGCCGCCTCGTTGCTGCGCCACGAGACGATCCGCACGACGGTGCCGAAGGCCAAGGAACTGCGCCGCTACGTCGAGCCGCTGATCACGCTGGGCAAGACCGACAGCCTCGCGAACCGTCGCCGCGCGTTCGCGCGCCTGCGCGACGCGGAAATCGTCGAGAAGCTGTTCGACGAGCTCGGGCCGCGTTTCAAGGCGCGCCCCGGCGGCTATACGCGGATCCTGCACATGGCCAACCGTCCCGGCGACGCCGCTCCGATGGCGCTGATGGCGCTCGTCGATCGTGCCGCCACCGAGGAGGCGCCCGCCGCCGAGGAGCCGGCCAAGAAGCCGCGTGCCCGACGCAAGAAGGCGGCGCCCGAGTCCGCGACCGAGGGGGCCGCGGCCGAGCCGGCCGCTTCCGAAGCGCCGGCCAAGAAGTCGCGTCCACGCAAGAAGAAGGCCGCTGCCGCCGACTGAGCGGCTGCCTCTCCAGCGACCTGTGAAGCCGGGCCCGTGCCCGGCTTCTTTCATCTTGGGCGGAGCGCCGCTAGCTTATCCGCGCCGACGGCTTCGGCCGTGACGGCGCAATCACCCCGAAGCAACCCGAGGAGTCCGGCAGATGAGCTTGTTCACTGAATTCAAGGAATTCGCGATGCGCGGCAACGTGGTCGACATGGCCGTGGGCGTCGTGATCGGCACGGCCTTCGGCAAGATCGTCTCGTCGCTGGTCGGCGACGTCGTGATGCCGCTGCTCGGCAAGTTCCTCGGTGGCGTCAACTTCACGGACCTCGCCATCGACCTCGGCGCCGGTCCCGACGGCGAGCCGGTGCTGCTGAAGTATGGTGCGTTCCTGCAGTCCGCCTTCGACTTCCTGATCATCGCGGCCGCGATATTCATGGCGCTCAAGGCCATCAACAAGCTGAAGACGCCGCCGCCGCCGGCTGCCCCCGAGGCGCCGCCGGCCGACGTAGCGCTGCTCACCGAGATCCGCGACCTGTTGAGGAAGGGCTGAGCGCGGCCGGTCCGGCTCGCAGTTGCCAGGGTGCGGTCCTCCCCGGGGCGAGGCCTCAGTCCAGTGCGGCGAAGGCGTCGCGGGTGAGGTTTTCCGGTACGCCAGCGGTGCAGTGCACGTCGTCCTCGATCCGGATGCCGCCGAACGGGCGGAGCCTCTCGACGGCGTCCCAGCGGATGCTGCGACCCGCGGCGCCGTCCCGTGCCGCATCGAGCAGCAGGTCGATGAAGTAGATCCCGGGCTCGATCGTCACGACGAACCCGGGCTCGAGCTGCCGCGTCAGGCGCAGGTACGGATGACCCGCAGGTCGCGGGATCTCCCCGCCTCGCGGATCCCGGGCGAGCCCCGCCACGTCGTGCACCTGAAGGCCGAGAAGGTGCCCGATGCCGTGCGGGAAGAACACGCCCGTGACGCCTGCCTCGACGGCCGACTCGGCGCTGCAGTCGATCAGTCCGGCCTCGTTCAGCAGCCCGCCTATCAGCCGATGCGCGAGCAGGTGCAGGTCACGGTAGTCGGTGCCGCTGCTGACGGCGGCGCACAGCTCGAGCTGCAGGGCCTCCATGCGGCCGATCAGCGCCGAGAACTCGCCATCGGCGCCCGGGTAGGTCCGGGTGATGTCGCAGGCGTAGCCGCGGAACTCGGTGCCCGCGTCGATCAGGAAGGAGCGGCGCGGCCTGCCGCGCCGACGGTCGAGATGCTGGTAGTGCAGCACCGCCGCGGCCTCGTTGAAGGCGATGATGTTGCCGTAGGGAAGCTCTTCCTCGCGCAGTCCGGCGGCTTCGCAATACGCCAGGTGAACCTCGAATTCCGAGGCGCCCTCGAAGAACGCGTCCCGCGCGGCGACGTGTGCCCGGGCACCGGTGGCCGAGGCCTGCCGCATGCACTCGAGCTCGTAAGGAGTCTTCACCGCGCGCTGGTAATGCAGGCGGTTCAGCAGTTCAGGCGGGTTGATCGCCGCGAACCCCCAGTCGGCGAAGAACTGCCGGGCTTCGCCGACCAGCGCCATGCGCCGACCGTCGAGCGCCAGGGCCTGGCGGGCAGCACCGGCTTCCCTGAGGACCTCGACTCTCCACTGCGACGTCCAAGGGGCCTCGGGCAGCGCGGGCGGCAGGTGCCAGTAGTCCGCGGGCTGATGGAAGCACAGCAGCGGTTTCTCGCCGGGGACACAGGCGATGAAACAGTCCGGCGCGTCGGTCAGCGGTAGCCAGTGCTTGAAATGCGGGTTCACCCTGAACGGGTACGGCCGGTCATCCAGGAACTGCATCGTCGGCCGCCCGGAATAAACGACCAGACCGTCGTAGCCGCAGGCCTCGAGGGCCGCCTCGGTCCGGCTGCGCACTTCCGCGAGGTGAGCCGGGTAGAGCTGGTCGAGATCCGCGTTCATGTGCAGTGTCCCAGGGGCTTCGAGGTCGACATCTTGCCCGAGATCGGTCTCGTGTCGCCATTTGGCGACACATCTAGGGGATCTGCCGCGCCTAGAGGACCCTAAACTGCTCCCAACGCATCAACGGGTTGGCGTTCGACGCACGTCGGCCACCGTGGGTGCTGTGGGTCTGTTGTTTTCAACCACGCTTATTTGGGGTATCGATCATGAACGCAAAGATTGCTCTGGCTGCCGCCATCGCCGCGCTCGCCATCACCGGTTGTGCGAAGAAGGAGGCCCACGAGGCCAAGGAAGCCGCTGCGGAGGCTGCTGCCGCCGCCGGTGCGGCTGCGGATGCGGCCGTCGAGGCCGCTGCTGCTGCCGGTGAGGCTGCCGTCGACGCCGGCGCTGCCGTAGTCGAGGGTGCGGCCGAGGCTGCCGAGGGTGCTGGCGAGGCCGTGGTCGAGGCGACCGAAGAGGCCGCCGATGCCGCTGGCGAGATGGCCTCCGACGCGGCCGCCGCGACCGGCGAAGCCATCGAGACCGCTGGCGAGAAGGTCCAGGAAGCCGGCGAGGCTGTCCAGGAAGCCGCGAAGCAGTAATCCACTGCCGAGTGCATGGAGGCCGGGCTCCGTCATCGGAGCCCGGCTTCCAGTTTCGAAGAGATCCCGCCCGGGGGCACGCGTCCCGGGACAAACCAGAAGGCAAGCCGAATACGGTGCCGGTCACGCTACGCGACGCGCGCGATTCACCGCTGGACCGTGACTGGATTCGTACGGTCTATCGCGGCTACCTTTCAGACCTGTCCAGTTCCCAGAGCGGCGTATTCCCGGCGCTCGACTGGGAGTCCCGCGAGAGCGAGTTCCTCGCCAGCTGGTTCGCGGATTCCCGCTCGCATCCTTTCGTGATCCTGCAACGCGGCGCCCCGGTCGGGTTTGCGCTCGTATCGCGGCCATCGGGCTTAAGCCGTGGCAGCCCGGCCGATTACCGCCTTGCCGAGTTCTTCATCGTCGAGTCCGCGCGACGGCGCGGTGTCGGTAGCAGCGCCGTCGAACTGCTGTTCAGCCGGTTCGCCGGTGAATGGGAAGTGCTGGAGAACGAGTCCAACCATGCCGCGCTCGCGTTCTGGCGGCGGGTGATTGCCAGTTACACACAGGGCCAGTTTGCCGAAACCCGGCGCGCGGGCGAGGTGCGCCACCGTTTCCGGACACCGCGCGCGACGCTGCCCGACGCGGGTTGAGGCGTCGCGGGTTCAGGCCGGGCGACGCCTGCGCTTTGCACCCGCGGCTGCTGCTGCTGCTTCAAGGCTTCGAGCGAGGTAACGGCCCGTGTGGGATGCCGGGATCGCGGCCACCTGCTCCGGCGTTCCTGCCGCGACCAGCCGGCCACCGTCCGATCCACCCTCCGGACCGAGATCGAGCACCCAGTCCGCGGTCTTGATCACGTCGAGATTGTGCTCGATCACGACCACCGTGTTGCCCTCGTCCCGCAGCCGTGCGAGCACGCCGAGCAGTTGCTCGATGTCGTGGAAATGCAGCCCGGTGGTCGGCTCGTCGAGTATATAGAGCGTGCGGCCGGTCGAGCGCTTCGCGAGTTCGCGGGCGAGCTTGACCCGCTGCGCCTCTCCGCCCGAGAGCGTCGTCGCGTTCTGGCCGAGGCGCAGGTAGGAGAGCCCCACGTCCTGCAGCGTCGCGAGCCGGGACTGAAGCGCGGGAACGTTCCTGAAGAAACCAGCGGCGTCCTCGACCGTGAGCTCCAGTACCTCGTGGATGTTCCGCCCCTTGTAGCGGACGTCCAGCGTCTCCCGGTTGTAGCGCATGCCGCGGCAGGCATCGCAGGTGACGTATGCGTCCGGCAGGAAGTGCATCTCCACCCGGATGACGCCGTCGCCCTCGCAGGCTTCGCAGCGTCCGCCTCGAACGTTGAAGCTGAAGCGCCCCGGTCCGTAGCCGCGGGCCCGCGACTCCGGGACCTCGGCGAACAGCTCGCGGATCGGCCCGAACAGCCCGGTATAGGTCGCCGGATTCGAGCGCGGCGTGCGACCGATGGGGCTCTGGTCGATGTCTATCACCCGATCGATGTGCTCGAGGCCCTCGATCTTCCTGCAGGGCGCCGCACCGGTGTCGCCGTCGGACAGCGAGCCCGCGGCATGCCTGTAGAGCGTGTCCACCACGAGCGTGGACTTGCCGGAACCGGACACGCCGGTCACGCAGGTCATCAGCCCGAGCGGAATCTCGACGTCGATGTCGCTCAGGTTGTTTCCGCTCGCGCCGAGCAGGCGCAGGCTGCGGCCCGGCTGCGGCGGTGTGCGCAGCGCCGGCACCGCGATGCTGCGACGGCCGCTCAGGTACTGTCCGGTGAGCGACTCCCCGGACGCCGCGATATCCTCGGGCCTGCCCTGCGCGACGACGCGGCCGCCATGGACGCCGGCCCCCGGACCGAGGTCCACGACGTGATCGGCCTGCCGTATCGCGTCCTCGTCGTGCTCGACGACGATCACCGTGTTGCCGAGGTCGCGCAGCCGGGTGAGCGTGTCGAGCAGCCGTTGATTGTCGCGCTGGTGCAGCCCGATCGAGGGCTCGTCGAGGATGTACATGACGCCGACGAGCCCGGAGCCGATCTGGCTCGCGAGCCGTATCCGCTGCGCTTCCCCACCCGAGAGCGTGTCGGCGCCCCGGTCCAGCGACAGGTAGTCGAGCCCGACGTCCCCGAGGAAGCGCAGACGGTCCGATACCTCGCGGACGAGCCGGTCTGCGATCTCGCCCCGCCAGCCTTCCAGGCGCAGCGCGGCGAAGAAATTCCGCGCGTCCTCGATCGAAAGAGCACAGATCCCGGGCAGATCGTGTCCGCCGACGTAGACGTGACGGGCGGCGAGGTTCAGTCGCGTGCCGGCGCAGTCGATGCAGGAACGAGTGCCGCGGAACTTCGCGAGCTCCTCGCGGACCTTTGGCGACTCGGTTTCCCGGTAGCGACGCTCGAGATTGGGGAGGATGCCTTCCCAGGTGTGGGCACGCCGGATGCTGCCGCCCCGGGCGTCGAAATAGCGGAACTCGATCCGCTCCTCGCCGCTGCCCCAGAGCAGCACGTGGCGGACGGCTTCGGGCAGATCGGACCACGGCGCCTCGATGTCGAAGCGGTAGTGTCGCGCCAGCGACTGTATCAGCTGGAAATAGTGCGGATTGCGCCGGTCCCAGCCACGCACGGCGCCGCCGGCCAGCGACAGGCCCGCTCTCGCGACGACGCGCGTCGGATCGAAGAACTCCTGGCTGCCCAGCCCCCCGCAGGTGCCACAGGCGCCGCTCGGGCTGTTGAACGAGAACAGGCGAGGCTCGAGACCGGCGATGCTGTAGCCGCACTCGGTGCAGGCGTAGCGATTCGAGAACACCAGCGGCTCGCGGGCCGGCTCATCATGGAAATTCACCCACGCTACGCCCTGCGCGAGCTGCAGCGCGGTCTCGAATGACTCGGCGAGACGCTGGGCGGCGTCCGGCCGTACCCGCAGGCGGTCCACCACGGCTGCGATCGTGTGGCGCTGGCGGCCGTCGAGCTCCGCCACCGCGTCCAGCTCGACCAGGCGCCCGTCGACCATCGCGCGCACGAAGCCCTGGCCGCGCAGCTGCTCGAACGTCTCCCTGTGCTCGCCCTTGCGCTGCTGCACCAGCGGTGCGAGCACCAGCACGCTGCTGCCCTCCGGCAGGGCCAGGACCTGGTCCACCATCTGGCTGACCGTCTGTGCGGCGAGCTCCTGGCCGTGTTCAGGGCAGCGTGGCACGCCGGCACGGGCGAACAGCACGCGCAGGTAGTCGTAGATTTCGGTGATCGTGCCGACCGTGGAGCGCGGGTTGTGCGAAGCGGCCTTCTGCTCGATCGCGATCGCCGGCGAAAGGCCCTCGATGTGGTCGACGTCAGGCTTCTCCATCACGGACAGGAACTGGCGCGCATAGGCAGAGAGCGACTCGACGTAGCGTCGCTGCCCCTCGGCGTAGATCGTGTCGAACGCGAGCGAGGACTTGCCGGAGCCCGAGAGGCCCGTGAACACGATCAGGCGCCCGCGCGGCAGGTCGAGATCGACGCCCTGGAGATTGTGCGTTCGCGCGCCGCGTATGCGTATGGCTTCCATTGCTGTGCCTGAGCGGGGGTGGTTCGCCGCCAGCCTGCTAATATAGGCAGCGCTTCAACTCCGAGGCAAAGCCCATCGACACCGCGATCAACCCGACCAGGCCGGCGCTGGACGCCGCCGAGCGCCGCTCGGTGGCTGCGCTCGCGGCCGTATACGCGAGCCGCATGCTCGGCCTGTTCCTGCTGCTGCCGGTGCTGGCGCTCTACGCCCGGGACCTGCCGGACTATTCGCCCGAGAAGCTCGGGCTCGCGATGGGCGCGTACGGGCTCACGCAGGCGCTGCTGCAGATACCTTTCGGTCGCTGGTCGGACCGCTTCGGTCGCAAGCCCGTGATAGCGGTCGGGCTGCTGCTCTATGCGCTCGGCTCGCTGGTCGGGGCGCTGGGCCACAGCCTGGCGGCGCTGATCGCAGCGCGAAGCATCCAGGGCGCGGGGGCCGTATCGGCGGCCGTGACCGCGCTGCTCGCCGATCTGACGCGTGTCGAGGTCAGGACCCGGGCCATGGCCTTCATCGGCATCAGCATCGGGCTCTCGTTCGTGCTCGCGCTCGTGGCCGGGCCGGTGCTCGACGGGCTGATCGGCGTATCAGGCATATTCCTGCTGATGCTGGCGCTCGCGGCGGGCAGCCTGGCGCTGCTGTACCTGGCTGTGCCGGGTGAGCCGGCACGCGCGGAGCCGGCCACCGCGTCACGCTATTCGCGACTGTGGGAAATGCTCTGGCAGCGCGATCTCTGGCCGCTGTACTTCGGCATCCTTGCGCTGCATTTCGTGATGACTTCCACCTTCCTGTCCGTGCCGCAGGTGCTCGAGGGCGAACTTGGCATCGCGTCGCCGGCACACTGGAAGGTCTACCTGGGGGTGTTCATCGCCTCGTTGCTCGGCACGGTGCCGATGGTCCTGCGCACGGAGCGGGGCCGCCCGGGCCCCGTGATGTTCGCGCTGGCCATCGTGATGCTCGGCTGCGCCCAGGCCGCGCTCGGGCTCGAGCATTCGCAGCTCTGGCCCGTGCTCGTCTCGCTGGCGGTGTTCTTCGCGGCCTTCAACTACCTCGAGGCGAGACTGCCGGCGCTGCTGACGCAGCTGGCACCGGGCGCCGATCGCGGCGCGGCGCTGGGCATCTTCGCGACGGCGCAATTCCTCGGTGCCTTCCTCGGCGGCGCACTTGGCGGTGTGCTGCTGGGCCGCTACGGGCTGGCCGGCGTTTTCTGGGGGGCCGCCGCGATGGCGTTGATCTGGCTGCTTGCAGCTCGGGTCTCGCGGCCGCGACCGGCTGTTTCAGGCTGAACCGGCCACTTATCCGGTTTCCGCAGGCACGCCGGCTTGCCGTAGAATCCGGGGACATTTTCAGCGGGTACAGCGGGTAGATTCCATGGCACGCGGCATCAACAAGGTCATTCTCGTCGGCAACCTCGGACAGGACCCGGAAACCCGCTACATGCCCAGCGGGAAGGCTGTCACGAACCTGCGCGTCGCAACCTCGGAGAGCTGGAAGGACAAGCAGACCGGCGAGCAGCGCGAACAGACGGAGTGGCACAGCGTCGTGATGTACGACCGTCTGGCGGAGATCGCTGCCGAATACCTGCGCAAGGGTTCGCAGGTTTACCTCGAGGGCAAGCTGCGGACCCGCAAGTGGCAGGACAAGGAAGGCCGCGACCGCTATACGACCGAGGTGCAGGCCAACGAGATGCAGATGCTCGGCGGCCGGGGCGGAGCGGCTGCCGGTACCGAGTCCCGTGGCGAACCGCGGTCCTCGCAGGCCGAGCGCAGTGGTGGCCACGATCGCAGCGAGGAGCCCTCCACGGACAGTTTCGACGACGACATCCCGTTCTGACCGGACAGCGCAGCTTTCCGGGGCCGGTCCGGCCCGCTGCTCAGCCGCCGCGACGCCACAGCAACGAGACCTGTCCCACCAGCAGCGGCAGCAGCGAGGCGCCGAGCGCCAGTGCCCAGCCCCGGGCCCCGGGATTCTCGAGATCCAGTGCGAGACCCAGCGCCGGCACGCCGACTGCCGCGAGCAGCAGCGCCGTGCAGAGCAGCAGCGCGCCCCATACGAAGGGATTTCGCGTCACGTCGTCGCGTCCGAGGCGCGAGCCCGGTGAGCGCATGTTGAAGACATGCCACAGCTGCGCAAAGGCGAGCGACAGGAACGAAACGGTCACCGCCCGCCGCTCGTCGAGTCCCAGCCAGACAAAGGCCAGCGCGAAGGCGCCGAGCACCGCGAGCGTGATGACGATCCCGTAGCAGGCGATCTCGAGCCAGTGCCGGCGCGTCAGTATCGGTTCGTCGGCCGGCCGTGGCCGCGCGCGCATGACCGAAGAATCGCCGGGCCCGACGCCCAGCGCGAGCGCCGGGAACACGTCGGTGACGAGGTTCAGGAACAGGATCTGCAGCGGCAGCAGCGGCAGCGGCGCGCTGGCCGCCGTCGCGATGCCGACCACCAGGACCTCGCTCGCGTTGCAGGACAGCAGGTAGAGCGCAAACTTGCGGATGTTGCCGAAGATCACCCGGCCCTGGCGGACGGCTTCGACGATGCTCGCGAAAGCGTCGTCCTTCAGGACCATGTCGGACGCCTCGCGCGCGACCTGGGTGCCCCGGCGACCCATCGCGACGCCGATGTCGGCCTTCTTCAGCGCCGGGGCATCATTGACCCCGTCGCCGGTCATCGCGACCACCTCGTTCGCACTCTGGTGCAGGTCGATTATGTCGAGCTTCTGCTCGGGGTCGACCCTGGCGAATATGCTGATGCGACGCAGGCGCTCGAGCTCCGCTTCGTCGAGGTCCTCGACCGGCCTGAGTTCCGCGCCGTGTATTACCTGCGCATCCTCCGGTTCTACGAGGCCCACCGCGGTCGCGACGTTGCGGGCCGTGGCCGGCTGATCGCCGGTCACCATCACGACGCGGATCCCGGCCTCGCGGCAGGCCTCGATCGAGGAACGCACGTCGCTGCGAGGCGGATCGAGCAGGCCCACCAGGGCGACGAGCTGGAGGTCCGCATAGAGATCGTCCGGCGCATCGGTGACGCTGTTCGAGGCCAGCGCGATGACGCGCAGTCCCTCGGCCGCGAGCGCCGCGTTCCGCGCCAGCCAGGCTTCGCGGTCCGCATCGCTCAACTCGACCGGTCCCCGTGGGGAGGCGAGGCTGCTGCAGGCGCCGATCACTGCCTCGGGAGCGCCCTTGACGGCCACCAGGAACCCGGCCTGATCCTCGTGCAGCGTCGCCATCATCCGCGTGGTCGTGTCGAAGGCCTCGACGCGAACGCGCGGCCGTCGCTGCTCGAGATCGGCACGCGTAATGTCCGCCGCGCGGGCTGCCGCCAGCAGTGCCACCTCGAGCGGGTCGCCGCTCCATCGCTGGCTCTGCAGGCTCGCGTTGTTGCACAACGCGCCAATCTCGAGCGCCTGCCGCAGCTCGCCTTCCCGTTCTCCTTCCAGCGGCTGCCCGTCGCAGAGGAACCGCTCGCCGTCGAGTTCGACGTCGCCACCAGGCAATGCCAGGCGGGTCATCGTCATGCGGTTCTCGGTCAGCGTGCCGGTCTTGTCGGTGCAGATCACGCCCGTTGCGCCGAGTGTCTCGACGGCGGACAGCCTGTTGATCAGCACGTTGCGCCTGGCCATGCGCCACATGCCGCGCGCCAGCGCGATCGTCGCGACCACCGGCAGGCCCTCCGGTACGGTCGCAACCGCCAGCGCCACCGCCGTGCGCACCATCAGCTCCAGGTCCCGGCCGACGACGACGCCTGCGAGCACCAGCAGGCCTGTCAGCGCGAGTGTCAGCCAGATCAGCCGGCGGCCCAGCCGTTCCAGCCGCTGCTCGAGAGGCGTGCGCTCGTCCTCGGTCGCTTCCACCAGGCTCGAGATGCGACCGAGCTCCGTCGCGAGCCCGGTAGCGACCACGACGCCCTCGCCGGCACCGCGGGTGACGGCAGTGCCCTTGTAGACCATCGAGCTGCGCTCCGCGAGCGGGGCGGCCTCGGGCACGGGTGACGGGGACTTCGCGACGGGCACGGACTCGCCGGTCAGCGCTGATTCGTCCGCCTGCAGGTTGGAGGCCTCGACCAGCCGGATGTCCGCCGAGACGACGTCGCCGCCCTCCAGCAGCACGACGTCGCCCGGCACCAGCTGCACGGCGCGGATCTCGAGGACCTCGCCGTCGCGCCGGACGCGCGCATTCACGCGCGCCAGGCTCTGCAGCGCCTCCATCGATCGAGTCGCCTGGTACTCCATCGCGAACCCGATCGCCACGTTGATGACGATCACCACCAGGATCGCGACGCCCTCCACCCAGTCGACCATCAGGAACGACAGCGCCGCCGCGATGACGAGCAGCAGCACCATCAGGTTCGCAAACTGGCGCAGCAGCAATCGCCAGGCCGGGGTCCTGGCACGGGTTTTCAACTGGTTCGGTCCGCTGTCGCGCAGCCGCGTCTCGGCCTCGCGGCTCGAGAGCCCGCGGGCCGGGTCCACCGAGAGACGCTCGAGCGTCGTGGCTGCGGTCTCGTGGTGCGCTGCGGGGAGGCTCATGCGGGGCTTGGACATCGCTGGCCCGCCCACTGTACACCGCCGCGGACCGCGCTCGCGCAGCGGTAGCCCAGGGGTCTCCTATGGCAAACTATGCCGATGCCCCGCGTCCACGTCCGAACATTCGGCTGCCAGATGAACGAGTACGACTCCGCCAGAATGGCGGACGTCCTGCGCAGCTCGGGCGGCTACCTGCCTACCGACGATCCCTCCGAGGCGGACCTGCTGTTGCTGAATACCTGCTCGGTGAGGGAGAAGGCGCAGGAGAAGGTGTTTTCGCTGCTGGGCCAGTGGCGCCTGCTCAAGCAGCGCCGGCCGGAAGTCGTCATCGGCGTCGGCGGCTGTGTCGCGAGCCAGGAAGGCGAGGGCATCACGTCCCGGGCGCCTTTCGTCGACCTGGTGTTCGGCCCGCAGACCGTTCATCGTCTGCCAGAGATGCTCGCCCGCCTGAAGAGCGACGGCCGTGCCGTCGTGGACGTGAGCTTCCCGGAAATCGAGAAGTTCGACCGGCTGCCCGAGCCGAGCGCACGCGGCGCGTCAGCGTTCGTCTCGGTGATGGAGGGTTGCAGCAAGTACTGCACGTTCTGCGTCGTGCCGTACACGCGCGGCGAGGAAATGAGCCGGCCGCTCGGGCAGGTCATGGACGAAGTGCGACGCCTCGCCGAACAGGGAGTTGCGGAGATCACGCTGCTCGGCCAGAACGTCAATGCCTACCGGGGCGAGATGCGGGGCGGATACGCGGATCTCGCGGCACTCATCTATTTCGTTGCCGAAGTGCCGGGCATCGAGCGCATCCGCTTCACGACATCTCACCCCGTCGAATTCCGTGACAGCCTGATCGAGGCTTACCGGGACGTGGCGAAGCTCGCCGCCCACCTGCACCTGCCGGTGCAGAGCGGCTCGGACCGGATCCTGGCGCTGATGAAGCGTGGTCACACGGCGCTCGAATACCGGCAGCGCATCCGCAGGCTTCGCGAGGCGCGCCCGGGCATCAGCCTGTCCTCGGATTTCATCGTCGGGTTCCCCGGCGAAACCGAGCAGGACTTCGAGGCGACGATGGCGCTGGTCGAGGAACTCGGGTTCGACCAGAGCTACAGCTTCATCTACAGCCGGCGCCCGGGCACGCCCGCCGCGGCGCTGCCCGACGACGTGCCCCAGGAGGAGAAGCAGCGCCGGCTCGGTTTGCTGCAGCAGAGGATCGACGGGCAGGCGCTCGCGATCAGCCGATCGATGGTCGGTTCGGTGCAGCGAGTGCTGGTCGAGCGGACCTCGAAGCGGGACGCGAGGCAACTCGCCGGGCGCAGCGAGAACAATCGCTGGGTGAACTTCGACGGACCGACGTCGCTGATGAACCGCTTCGTGGACGTCGTGATCACCGAGGCGCGGCCGCATTCGCTGAGGGGACGGCTCGCAGCGTCCGAGGGAAGGGCCGCTTGAGCGATCCGGTCGAGGTGCGCGAGGTAGCGCTGGGAGAAGCCGACAACGCGCGGCTCGCGAACTTCACCGGGCCGATGGAGCAGAATCTACGGCACGTCGAGGAACGGCTCGGGGTGGAGGTCAGGCGCCGTGGCCACCAGCTGCAGGTGTTCGGCCCGCGCGGCGTCGTGGACAATGCGGCGGCCGTGTTGCGCCAGATGTTCGAGCTGTCCGCCAGCGAAGCCCTGTCTCCGGACAAGGTGCACCTGAGCGTGCAGGAACTCGGGTTCGCGACCGCCGGCGACCGCGGCGACGGCGACGGTGATCCGGTCGTCCAGACCCAGCGTGGTGCGATCAGGGGTCGCGGCGTCAACCAGCGACAGTACCTCGAGAACATCCGCAACCACGACCTCACGTTCGGCATCGGGCCGGCGGGTACCGGCAAGACCTACCTGGCCGTCGCGAGCGCAATAGAGGCATTGCAGTCCGCCAAGGTGCGCCGCATCGTGCTGGTCAGGCCAGCCGTGGAGGCAGGCGAGCGACTCGGGTTCCTGCCGGGCGACATGGCCCAGAAGGTAGACCCCTACCTGCGCCCCATGTATGACGCGCTGTACGAGATGCTCGGGTTCGACCGGGCCGCACGGCACGTCGAGCGGCAGGTGATCGAGGTGGCGCCACTGGCGTTCATGAGGGGCCGTTCGTTGAACGATTCCTTCATCATCCTCGACGAGGCGCAGAACACGACCGTCGAGCAGATGAAGATGTTCCTGACGCGTATCGGCTTCGGCTCCAAGGCCGTCGTGACCGGCGACATCACCCAGATCGACCTGCCCCGCCAGCAACGTTCCGGGCTGCGTCACGTCATCGAGGTGCTGCGCGACGTGGACGGCGTCGCGTTCACGTTCTTCAACGCCCGCGACGTGGTGCGGCACCCGCTGGTGCAGCGGATCGTGCAGGCCTATGAACGCCAGTCGGACGAGCCGGAGCCGGCGGCGTGAGCGCCGCTGTCGCCGCATCCGGCCCGCTGCGCGTGGAAGTGCAGTATGCGGCCCGTCGCCCGTGGGTTCCCTCGGCCACGGCGATCCGTCGCTGGGCACGGGCGGCGTATGCAGCCGCGGCGAGCGGCCGTCGGACGCGAGTGCATGGCCCTGGCCCTGCGGCGCTGATCTGTGTCCGGGTCGCCGGTCCGGGAGAGTCGAAGCGGCTCAATCGCGAGTTCCGCGACCGGGACCGGCCGACGAACGTGCTGTCCTTCCCCGCGTCCGCCGAGGAAACAGGCGCGACCGGTGCCCTCGGGGACCTCGTGATCTGCGCGCCGGTGGTGGCCCGGGAGGCGAGGGAACAGGGCAAGACCCAGGCTGCTCACTGGGCCCACATGGTCGTGCACGGCACGCTGCACCTGCTGGGCCATGACCACGAGCAGCGGCGGCAGGCCCGGCGCATGGAACGCCTGGAGGTGGAAATCCTCGTTGGTTTGGGGTATCAGAATCCCTATGTCGCGTCCGCCGCCGGCACTGCATGAGTGACGAACAACCAGGGTCGACCGGGAGCTGGCTACGCCGCCTGGTCGAGATGATCTCGGGAGAGCCCCGCGATCTCGAACAGCTTTCCGACGTACTTGCGGACGCACGCGACCGCGGGCTGATCGATGCGGATGGGCTCGGCATGCTCGAGGGCGTGCTCGAGGTCGCCGAGACCCAGGTCCGGGACGTGATGGTGCCGCGGTCGCAGATGGTCGTGATCCAGCGCGACGATCCTCCCGACAAGATCCTCCCGGTCGTCATAGAGTCCGGCCACTCCAGGTTCCCGGTGGTCGGCGAGGACAAGGACGACGTCGTCGGCATACTGCTCGCGAAGGACCTGCTGCGCTACTTCGCCCAGGGGCCGGATCCGCACTTTGACATTCGCGAGTGCCTGCGGCCGGCGGTGTTCATTCCCGAGAGCAAGCGACTCAACGTGCTGCTGAAGGAGTTCCGGCTCACCCACAACCACATGGCCATCGTCGTTGACGAATACGGCGGAGTGTCCGGGTTGCTCACGATCGAGGACGTGCTGGAACAGATCGTCGGCGACATCGGCGACGAATACGACGTGGACGAAGGCGAGGGTATACGCAAGGAAGGCGAACGGACCTTCACGGTTCCGGCGCTGACCCGCATCGACGAGTTCAACCAGGCCTTCGGGACACGCTTCTCGGACGAAGAATACGACACGATCGGCGGCCTGGTGCTGCACGAACTCGGACGCATGCCGCGCCGTGGCGAGACGATGGAGATCGGCGGACTCGAGCTGAAGGTGCTGCGCGCGGACCGCCGGCGCATCGAGACGCTGCGGGTCACGACCCCGCGCGACCTGGAACTACGGCCCCCGGAGTCGCCTTGAACGCGCCGGGCCGGGCCTGGCCGTGGGTTCGTGCCCGCGGCTGCTCGGGTGTGGCCCGATGCGGCTGACCCGCCTGCTCGCGGAACGCTCCGGGGACCTGCTGGCCGCGCCGGCCGGCGCGCTGCTGGCCATCGCGTTCGCGCCCGCGCGGCTGTGGCTGCTCGGGCTGCTGATGCCTGCGGTGCTCTTGCTGCTCTGGGAAGGCGTCACTCCGAGGCGGGCCGCCTGGCGCGGATTCCTGTTCACCGGCGCGACGTTCCTCGCGGGCACCTACTGGCTCTATCACAGCGTGCACCTGGTCGGCGGAGCGCCGCTGTGGATCGCAGCGATCCTGATGCTGGGCCTGGTCGCGATCATGGCCGGCTACAGCGCGGCGCTCGGTTACGCGGTCACGCGCTGGTCCGCCGGCGCCGGCAACCTGCGATGGCTCGTGCTGCTGCCAGCGGGCTGGGTGCTGGCCGAGTGGCTGCGCGGCTGGGTCCTCAGCGGCTTCCCCTGGCTGGCGCTGGGCTACAGCCAGCTCGACACCCCGCTCAGCGGGTATGCGCCGATCCTGGGGGTCTATGGCGTCAGCCTGGCCGTGGCGGTAACGGCCGGCGGCCTGCTCAGCGTGCTGCTGGGAACGGCAGCGCAGCGGGTGCTGGCCGCGACCGTGATCGTGCTCGTCTGGGTTGCCGGGGCCGCGCTCGCGCGGATCGAGTGGACCGACCCCCGCTCGACGAGCGTCTCGGTCGCGCTGGTGCAGGGTGCGGTACCTCAGTCGATGAAGTGGGAGCCCGGCCAGCGGGAGCGTACGCTGCGACTGTATCGCGAGCTCACCGAGCCGCATTTCGGCGCGGACATCATCGTCTGGCCCGAAGCTGCGCTGCCGGCACTGGAGCAGGAACTGCGCCCTTACCTGGAGGCGCTGGCTGCCCGGGCGAGCTTCAGTGGCTCGTCGCTGGTCATGGGGCTGCTGCGTCGTGATCCGGACACTGGTGCCTACTACAACGCGATGGCCGCCTGGGGACCGGCCGAGCAGTGGTATTACAAGCGCCGCCTGGTGCCGTTCGGCGAGTTCTTCCCGGTGCCCGCTGCGGTCCGGGAGTGGATGCGCCTGATGAACCTTCCCTATTCGGACTTCGAGCCCGGGGCCGCCGAGCAGCCTCCGCTCGAGGCCGGAGGCGAGCGCCTGGCGCCGACGATCTGCTACGAGGATGCCTATGCGGCGGAACAGCTGCGACTCGCGAGGCAGTCGACGCTGCTGGTGAACGTGACCAACGACGCATGGTTCGGCGACTCCACCGCGCCGCACCAGCACCTGGACATCAGCCGCATGCGTTCCCTCGAGACCGGCCGGCCCATGCTGCGTGCCACGAACGACGGCATCACGGCGCTGATCGCGCATGACGGCCGGCTTCTCGCGACCCTGCCCCAGTTCCAGGCGGGCGTGCTGACAGGCGTGATCGAGCCGCGCGCAGGCATGACGCCATACATGAGGTCAGGCAACTTTGCCGTGCTCGCGCTGGTCGGCGCAGGCCTGCTGGCGGGGTCCGGCGTGCTGCGCAGGATGCGCAGGTGACTCGCGCTACCGAGCCCACCCGCCGCGCGGGCCGGCAGCGCCCGTCACCGGATCCAGGCATCGAGTATCTGCCGCTCGCACCGCCGGGGCCCGGCGAGGCGCGGTCGATCGTCCCGGGACTGCTGTGGGTGCGCGTGCCGCTGCCGATGGAACTCAGTCACATCAACCTCTGGCTGCTGGACGAGGGGGAGGACTGGACGCTGATCGACACGGGTCTGGCTGCGGCGGTCTGCCGCGACGCCTGGCTGTCGCTGGAGCGCAGCGTGCTCTGCGGGCGCAGGATCGGCAGGATCTTCCTGACCCATGACCACCCGGACCACATGGGCCTGGCGCGCTGGCTCGCCGACCGGCACGGTGCCGAGGTCCTGATGTCGTCGGCCGCATTCCGCTCGGTCAGTGAATTCCTCGACTCGGATCGCGCGGAGATCTCCGCCCGCATCACCGGCTTCCTGCATGCGCAGGGCATCGATGTCGAAGGCCTCGACGCGGCCAACCTCCGGGGCGACCACTTCGACTGGTACGACGGCGTGCCCAGCGTCTGCGCGCATCCTGAAGACGGCGAACGGCTGCGCCTGGGGCCCGGGTCGTGGCAGGTGATCGCGACCGGAGGGCACTGCAGCGGGCACCTGTGCCTGCACGACGCGGACCTCGAGGTGCTGGTGAGCGGTGACCAGGTGCTGCCGACGATTTCACCGAACGTCAGCGTACTGTCCTCGGCCCCCGAGGCTGATCCGCTGCGCGAGTTCTTCAGCTCCTTCGACCGTCTCGAGGCCTGTGCCGAGGACGTGATCGTGCTGCCTTCCCACGGTCGCCCGTTCCGGGGGCTGCATCGACGCATCGCAGTGCTGCGCCAGCACCACCTGGCGCAGCTCGAGGCGCTGCGGGAGGGCTGCCGCGAGCCGCGCACGGCCGACGAGCTGCTGCCGGCGCTGTTCGGGCGCGTCCCGCGCGGCTTCCACCGGCTGCTCGCCATCGGCGAGACGCTGGCACACCTCAATTTCCTGCATGGCGAGGGCGAGCTCGCGCGGGAGAAGGATGCTGCGGGAGTGACCCGCTTCCTGCGGGTCGCGCCCTGAACCCGAAGCTGGCCGGGCAGGCGAGCGCTCCGTTATGCTCCCCGGTTCCGCCCGCAATCCGGATCGATCCATGCAGGAACGCTACGACCCCGCGCTCGTCGAACCCGAGGCCCGTCGCTACTGGGACGAAAACGGGACCTTCGAGGTTCGCGAGGACGCCTCGCGGCCGAAGTACTACTGCCTGTGCATGTTCCCTTATCCGAGCGGGCGCCTGCACATGGGGCACGTCCGCAACTACACGATCGGCGACGTGCTGACGCGGTTCCAGCGGATGCAGGGCTACAACGTGCTGCAACCCATGGGCTGGGACGCGTTCGGCCTGCCGGCGGAGAACGCGGCGATGGCCCACGGCGTGCCCCCGGCCAAGTGGACCTACGACAACATCGCCTACATGAAGCGGCAGCTGCGCTCGCTGGGACTGGGCATCGACTGGCGGCGCGAGGTGACGACCTGCCGGCCGGAGTACTACCGCTGGAACCAGTGGCTGTTCCTGCGGATGCTCGAGAAGGGGATCGCGTACCGCAAGACCGGGTCGGTGAACTGGGATCCCGTGGACCAGACCGTGCTCGCGAACGAGCAGGTCATCGACGGCCGCGGCTGGCGCACCGGTGCGCTGGTGGAGAAGCGCGAGATCCCGATGTACTACCTGCGCATCACCGACTACGCGCAGGAGCTGCTGCAGGCGCTCGATGGACTCGAGGGCTGGCCGGAGCGTGTCAAGCTGATGCAGGCGAACTGGATCGGCCGTTCCGAGGGCCTGGAGATCGACTTCGAGGTCGAGGGCGCCGAGCCGCTCAGGATCTACACCACGCGACCGGATACGCTCTACGGCGTGAGCTACATGGCCGTCGCGGCGGAGCACCCGCTCGCCCGTCGCGCGGCCGCGGCGAACACGGACCTGCAGGCGTTCATCGCAGAGTGCCAGCGCTCGGGCGCGACCGAAGCCGAGCTGGAGACGATGGAGAAGCGGGGCATGCCGCTCGGCATGGACGCAGTCCACCCGCTCACCGGCGAGCCCGTTCCGATCTGGGTGGCCAATTTCGTGCTGATGGGCTACGGCACCGGGGCGGTGATGGCGGTCCCGGCTCACGACCAGCGGGACTGGGAATTCGCGCGGCGCTACGGCCTGCGGATACACCAGGTGATCGAGCCGATGGACGGCAGCCTGGTCGACCTGGATTCCGGGGCCTGGGTGGAACATGGACGCCTGGTCAACTCGGGACGCTTCGACGGGCTCGACTTCGACGAGGCCTTCGACGCGCTCGCAAAGTTCTTCGAAGCGCAGGGAACCGGCCGCCGCCGCGTGAATTACCGCCTGCGCGACTGGGCCATCTCGCGGCAGCGATACTGGGGCTGTCCGATTCCACTGATCCACTGCCCGGATTGCGGCGACGTGCCGGTGCCCGACGAGCAGCTGCCGGTCGAGTTGCCCGAGAACCTGGTGCCGGACGGCAGCGGCAGTCCGTTGTCCAGGCTCGAGTCGTTCCTCGCCTGCGACTGCCCGCGCTGCGGCGGCCCGGCGCGGCGTGAAACGGACACGATGGACACCTTCGTCGACTCGTCCTGGTACTTCTTCCGCTACGCGTCCTTCGACAACCAGAACGCGATGGTGGACGAGCGGGCCGAGTACTGGATGCCCGTGGACCAGTACATCGGCGGGATCGAGCACGCGATCCTGCACCTGCTGTATTCGCGATTCTGGACGCGCGTGATGCACGACCTCGGCCTGACCGGGGTCCAGGAGCCATTCGCGAAGCTGCTGACGCAGGGCATGGTCCTGAACGAGATATATTTCCGCAAGCCCGCGTCCGGCCGCATCGTCTACTACAACCCGGCCGACGTGGACGTCCAGCTCGACGGCAAGGGCGCGCGGCTCGGCGCCGTGCTGCGCGAGGACGGGCAGCCGGTCGAGTCCGGCGGCATGGGCACGATGTCGAAGTCCAAGAACAACGGCGTGGATCCACAGGCGCTGGTGGACCGTTACGGAGCGGACACGGCGCGGCTGTTCATGATGTTCGCCGCGCCGCCGGAGCAGTCGCTGGAGTGGTCCGACGAGGGCGTCGAGGGCGCATTCCGTTTCATGAAGCGTCTGTGGCGGCTGGTTTACCAGCATGTCAGCAGCAGCGGCGAAGGCGAGGCGCCGGTGCTCGACCCGGCATCGCTGGACGCGTCGCAGCGTGAACTGCGGCGCCAGGCGCACGAGACGCTGGTAAAGGTCACCAGCGACATCGGCCGGCGTCACACGTTCAACACCGCGATTGCCGCAGTGATGGAGTTGTCGAACGCACTGGCTCGTTTCGAGGACAGCTCGCCGCAGGGTCGTGCCTTGATGCAGGAAGCGCTCGAGATCGTCGTGCTCGCGCTCTCGCCCGTCGTGCCGCATGCCTGTCACGCGCTCTGGCGGGCGCTCGGTCGAAGCTCGGCAGTGGTGGACGAGCGCTGGCCCGAGGCCGATCCCGCGGCGCTCGAGCGCGAGACGCTCGAGCTGGTCGTGCAGGTGAACGGCAAGCTGCGCGGCAGGGTCCAGGTGCCGGCCGATGCCAGCGAAGCGCTGGTGCGCGAGGCTGCGCTCGCGGACCCGAACGTGCAGCGCTTCATGGAGGGCAAGCCGCTCAGGAAGTTCGTGTACGTGCCGGGCCGGCTGGCGAACCTGGTGGTCTGAGCGCGATGTCGCATCCGCCGAGTCGAGCCTTCCCGGCGCTGCTGCTCGCGCTGCTTTGCGCGCTTGGCACCGCGGCCTGTGGTTTCCGCCTGCAGGGCGACACTGCCCTGCCGGCCGGCATGACGAGCATCTTCGTGGCGACCCCGGACGAGCTGACCCCGTTCTCGGTCGCGCTGCGACGGTCGCTCGATGATTCCGGCGCGGTCATGGCCCGCTCCGCCGGCGAGGCGGACGTGGTGCTCCGGGTGATCCGGGACCGCAGCGGGCGCAGGGTGCTGTCCGTTTCCGCGCGCAACACGCCGCAGGAATACGAGGTGTACTACTCGCTCGATTACTCGGTGGACCGCGCCGGCGAGCAGGTGGTCCCGCCGCAGTCGTTGCGGCTGACCCGGAACTTCAGTTTCGACGAGTCGCTGCTGCTCGCCAAGGAGAACGAGGAGGAGATCCTGCGTGATGCGATGGCGCGCGACCTCGCGGGCCTGGTCATGCGGAGGCTCGAGTCCCTGTAGTGCGCGCGTAGCGATCCGTGGCGGCAATGAGCTCGGAGAGGATTCCTGGCTCGAGTGCCGAATGGCCAGCGTCGGGCACGACGCGGAAATCCGCCTCCGGCCAGGCGCGATGCAGCTCCCACGCCGTCTGCATCGGGCAGACGACGTCGTAGCGCCCCTGGACGATGACGCAAGGAATCCTGCGTATCCTGCCGATGCCGCGCAGCAGCTGGTCCGGCCGCTGCATGAACCCCTTGTTCACGAAGTAGTGACACTCGATGCGCGCCACCGCGATCGCGAAGTCCTCTTCGGCCCACTTCGCGACGTTCGCCTCGTTCTGGCGCAGGAAACTCGTGGAGGCTTCCCAGACGGACCAGGCACGCGCGGCCTTCAGTTGCGTCGCGCGCCTCGGGCTCGTCAGCCGCCTGTGAAAGGCGGCCACCAGGTCGGAGCGCTCGCTGCGCGGAATCGCCGCAATGTACTGCTCCCAGCGGTCCGGGAAGATCGCGCTGGCTCCCTGCTGGTAGAACCAGCGGATCTCCGCCTCGCGCAGCATGAAGATGCCCCTGAGGACCAGCTCACTGACGTGTCGAGGGTGCTTCTGGGCATAGGCGAGCGCGAGCGTGGAGCCCCAGGAGCCGCCGAAGACGAGCCAGCGGTCTATGCCGAGCTCGCGGCGCAGCAGCTCGATGTCGGCGACGAGGTCCCAGGTCGTGTTCTCCTCGAGGCAGGCGTATGGCCGGCTGCGTCCGCAGCCTCGCTGGTCGAACAGGACGATCCGGTAGCGTCGCGGATCGAAGAATCGCCGTGCCCGGGCGTCGGCGCCGGCGCCCGGGCCGCCGTGCAGGAACACGGCGGGCTTGCCGCGGGGATTGCCCGATTCCTCCCAGTAGATCTCGTGCCTGGCTGAAACGCGCAGCCAGCCGCTGCGATGCGGCTCGATCGGCGGATAGAGCTCTGCTGGCGAAACCCTGCCCGCTCCCCGGCCGGCTGCCGATCGACCTGGTCCCTTTCCGGCTCGCGTCATCTGCATGCTCCGCGGGATCCTGCTCCGATCGTGCATTATCGGTCCATCCGGGCCTGCGCGGGACGGTATTGGAACCGGCCGCTGCGAGGCGGCATAATCGGGCTGCATGTCCAGCCATGATTGGTCTTCGCGTTTGGCGAGCCCGATGCGCGCGATCCGAGTCCGCCGGTGAGGGTCGCACCCGAGGGCCTCGCCGCGGCCCTTGAGCGCGGGCTGCCCGCGGCCTGTCTCGTTACCGGCGTCGAGCCGCTGCTGATCTCCGAGTCCTGCGATGCGATCCGTGCGCGCGCCCGGGCCGAGGGCTACGTGGACCGCGAGGTGCATTTCCTCGAGCGGGGCTTCGACTGGCAGGGCCTGCTCGCGGCGGCGGCGAACCTCTCGCTGTTCGCCTCGCGGCGCCTGATCGAGTTGAGGCTCTCGTCCGCCCTCGACGCGGCGGGTGCGCGCTCGCTCGCGGAGATCGCGGACAAGCCGCCCGAGGACTCGATCGTGCTGGTGTCCGGAGTCCTCGACTACAAGGCACAGAAGGCCGCGTGGGTCGCCGCATTCGAACGCTCGGGGCTGCTGGTGACCGCGCAGCAACTCGCGCGGCCGGCGCTTCCCGGGTGGATCCGTCAGCGGCTGAGCGCGCGGGGAGTCGAGGCGGATGCGGAAGCCGCTGAGCTGATCGCCGATCGCGTCGAGGGAAACCTGCTGGCCGCGCAGCAGGAGATCGAGCGGATCGTGCTGCTGATGCCCGGCTCCCGGCTCGCTGCGGCGGACGCTGCCGCGGTGGTCTCGGACAGCGCGCGCTTCGACGTGTTCGAGCTGGCTGCGGCGGCGTTTGCCGGCAAGGTCGCCCGGGCGCTGCGCATCCTCGCCGGCCTGCGCGCCGAGGGCCGCGAGCCCCCGCTGATACTGTGGGCCCTCGTCTCGGACCTCAGGGCGCTGTCGCGCGTTCGGCATCGCCTGCGGACTGAGCGGTCGCTGGAGCAGGTGTTCCGTGCCGAGCGGGTCTGGTCCAGCCGCCAGCCACCGCTGCGCGCAGCCCTCAGTCGGATCGACGGTCCCGGGATCGACAGGATGCTGCTGCTGGCCGCCCGGATCGACCGCGTGGCGAAGGGTGCCATGCGCGGGGATCCCTGGGTGCTGCTCGAGCGCCTGGTCGCGGAGATCGCGGGGCAGAAGCTCGCCGCATGAAGCCGGTCGGCGTATTCGGCGGGACTTTCGATCCGATCCATCACGGCCACCTGCGGACGGCCTTCGAGCTGCTCGAGGGACTGGAACTTGAGGAGATCAGGTTCATCCCGGCCGCACGTCCGCCGCACCGGGATGCGCCGGGGGCCGACGCCGAGCTGCGGCTGGCAATGGTCCGCGCAGCGACGGAGGGGCAGGCAGGGTTCGTGGTCGACGATCGCGAACTTCGCAGGGCTGGTCCCTCGTACACTGTGCTGACGCTCGCGGAGCTGCGTGCCGAGTTCGGCGTACGCCCGATCTGCCTCGTGGTCGGAATGGATGCGTTCGCGGGCTTGTCGAGCTGGCACCGCTGGCAGGAACTGCTCGAGCTCGCGCACCTCGTGGTAGCGCACCGGCCGGGCTGGAACCCACCGCAGTCCGGAGAGGTCGGTGAGCTGCTGCAGGCCCGTCGGGCCGGCCGCGTGGCCGAGCTGCACGGCAGCTCCATGGGCAGGATCCTGGTTCAACCCGTCACGCAGCTCGAGATTTCCTCGACGCGGCTGCGCGACATCGTGGCGTCCGGCCGAGACCCCCGGTACCTGGTGCCGGAGCCGGTCCGGGCGATCATCAGTGAGACAGCTTGTTACACCCGCCAGGGCATGAGGTGAGCATGACGGCAAAGCGCGCGAAGACAGGACGCACGACCCGCTCCAAGACGTCGAAGCCCCGGCCCGCCGCCGCGGCGAAACGCAAGGCCCGGGCCAAGCCCAGGCCTGAGCTCAGCGAGGTCGTACTCGATGCGCTGGCCGACATGAAGGCGCTGAACGTGAAGGCGCTGGACGTTCGCGGGCTGACCGACATCACCGACACGATGGTTCTGGCGAGCGGTACCTCGGACCGGCACGTGAAATCGATCGCGGAGCGCGTGATCCAGCGCTGCAAGGAGGCCGGCTACAGGCCGTTCGGGGTCGAGGGCGAGCGAGACGGGGAGTGGGTGCTGCTCGACCTGCAGGACGTCGTGCTGCACGTCATGCTGCCCCGCGTCCGGGAGTTCTACGCGCTCGAGAAGCTCTGGGAAGGCGGGACCGCTGCGGGCTGAGTCCACAGGCACGTCGTCATGCTGATGCGCGTCGTCGCCGCAGGGACACGGATGCCGGGATGGGTCGATGCCGGCTTCGACGATTATGCCGGGCGCCTGCGCGGTGAGTACCGGCTCGAGCTCGTCGAAGTACCCTTGCCGAAGCGCCGCGGAGGGGATCCGGGCCGCCAGGTCGCGGAAGAGGGGCGGCGGATGCTAGCGGCATGCGGCGAGCGCGCGCATGTCGTGGCGCTGCAGGTCGGCGGTCGCGCTCTTTCGACCGAGGCCCTTGCCCGCTGGATCGAGGAACGATCGCGCGGCGGCGATCAGCCAGCCTTCTGCATCGGCGGACCGGACGGGCTGGCGAGCGAGGTCGATGCCCGGGCACGACTGCGCTGGTCGCTGTCGGCGCTGACGTTGCCCCACGGCCTGGCGCGTGTCGTAGTGGCCGAGGCCCTGTACCGCGCGGTCAGCGTCATCAAGGGGCTGCCTTACCACCGCGCCTGAGCCACGCTGCGGGTGGACAGCGATCGCTGGTCGCGTTTCAATTTCCGATTGCCCAAAGCACGCTGGAGTGATTCATGCATCCGTACCCACACCTCTACAACGTCCGTGCCACCGCTCTTCCCGAGGGCGACATCCCTGTCGACTCGGATGGCCTGCCGACACTGAAGACCGCGCCGCCGGCCGAGTTCGATGGTCCGGGCGACCGCTGGTCGCCGGAGACGCTGCTCTGCGCAGCCGTCGCGGACTGTTTCCTGCTCACTTTTCGCGGTGTGGCTCGCGCGGCCAAGTTCGAATGGACCTCGCTCGAATGCTCGGTGGAAGGCACGCTGGAGCGGATCGAGGGCAAGACCCGGTTCACCCGCATGGCGGTGACTGCGACGCTGCATGCACCCGCGGGTACCGACCAGGAGAAGGCCGTCAAGCTGATGGAGCGCGCCGAGCACGTGTGCCTGGTCAGTAACTCGCTGCTGGCAGAGAGGACGATCAACTGCACGGTGGCGGTCGGCTGAGCCTGCATGGGCGGGCCGCGGATCTATCTCGCCTCCGCATCGCCGCGGCGCGCCGAGCTGCTCAGGCAGATCGGGGTTGCCTTCGAGGTGCGCCCGGTGTCGGTGGACGAGTCTCCTCTTCGCGGCGAGGCAGCCCCGGAGTACGTGCTGCGGCTCGCTCAGCAGAAGGCTCGTGTCGCATGGTCCGCTCTGGAGGAACCCGATCGCAGGCCCGTGCTCGCGGCCGACACGACCGTGGCGCTCGACGGAGAGATCTTCGGCAAGCCGGCGGATCTGGCCTCGGCGCGGGCCATGCTCCTCAGGCTCTCTGGCTGCACCCACGAGGTTCACACGGCCATTGCGCTGCTGCACGAGGGCGGAACCGGCACACGAATCTCGAGCAGCCGCGTCACCTTCCGGGCGATCAGCGGCGCGGAAATCGACTGGTACTGGGCGACCGGTGAGCCGGCCGACAAGGCGGGCGCGTATGCGATCCAGGGACGTGGCGCGATCTTCGTCCGCCACCTCGCCGGCAGTTACTCGGGCGTGGTGGGACTGCCACTCGTCGAAACCTGGGAACTGCTCGCGGCGCTGCCGGGTCCGATTGCGGTAGGAATGCAGCCGTGAGCACAGAGATCGTAGTCAACGTCAGCCCCCGCGAGACCCGGGCGGCACTGCTCGAGAGCGGCGTCCCCCAGGAACTGTTCGTGGAGCGCGCGAGCCGGCTCGGACTCGCCGGGAACATCTACAAGGGGCGTGTCTCGAGGGTGTTGCCGGGCATGCAGGCCGCGTTCATCGACATCGGCCTCGAGCGAACCGCCTTCCTGCACGTGTCGGACATCGTTCAGCCGGCGGACGCGGAGGCATCGGCCGACTCGCCCCGCACTGACAACATCCGCGAGCTGGTGAACGAGGGCGCGGACATCCTGGTGCAGGTCCTGAAGGACCCGCTGGGCACCAAGGGTGCCCGGCTGACGACATTCGTCACGATTCCGTCGCGCTACCTCGTCTACATGCCGTTTGGCAGCGGTGTAGGCGTTTCGGCGCGGATCGAGAACGAAGCCGAGCGCCAGCGGCTGCGCGAGGCCTTGCAGCCGGCGGCGGAGGCCGGGGCGGGCGGTGGCTACATCGTGCGCACCGCAGCCGAGGGCGCGACGGCCGAGGCGTTGCATGCCGACCGGCTGTTCCTGCGCAGGCTCTGGGACGTGGTGACGGGCAAGGCATCCAAGGCGCTGGCCGGCAGCCTGGTGCACGAGGACCTGCCGCTGCCGCTGCGCCTGATGCGCGACCTGGTGGGCGAGGCCGTAGACCGGGTGCTGGTGGACCACGTGGCGACCTGCGAGAGGATGCGGGAGTTCGCCGACACGTTCATGCCCGGACTCGGCGCGCGCGTCGAGCCCTACCAGGGCAGCCGCCCGATATTCGACCTGCATGGCGTCGAGGAGGAGATACAACGTTCGCTGGAGCGCAAGGTCGACCTGAAGTCGGGCGGCTACCTGATGATCGACCAGACGGAGGCGCTTACGACGGTGGACGTCAACACCGGCGCCTACGTCGGGCACCGCAATCTCGAGGAGACGATATACCGCACCAACCTCGAGGCTGCGGTCGCGATCGCGCGGCAGCTCCGGCTGCGGAACCTCGGCGGCATCATCATCATCGACTTCATCGACATGCAGGAAGACGCGCACCGGACCCGGGTCCTGGAGGCGCTCGAGAAGGCGCTGGCGAAGGACCACGCCAAGACCCACCTTTCGGCGGTGTCGCCGCTCGGACTGGTCGAGATGACGCGCAAGCGGACGCGCGAGAGCCTGGCGCACCAGCTCTGCATGCCGTGTCCGGCCTGCGAGGGGCGTGGCTACGTCAAGACCGCGGAGACCGTCTGCTACGAGGTCTTCAGGGAAGTCCTGCGCCAGGCTGGCCAGTTCGACTTCCAGCAGCTGCTCGTGCTCGCGCACCAGGATGTCATCGAGCGGCTGCTCGACGAGGAATCCGCGGCGCTCGGTGAGCTCGAGGTGCTGGTCGGCAAGCCGATCCGACTGCAGACGGAGGCGCTCTACGGACTCGACCAGTTCGACGTGGTGCTGATGTGACCGGGACCGCTGCGCGCGGCCGCTCGGCGCGCCTGTGGCGCATCACAGCCGGGGCGGTCGCCGCAGCCCTGATCCTCGCGGCGCTGCTGCTCGGCCTGCTGCGGCTCGCGCTGGTGCTGGTGCCCGGCAACGCCGAGCGTGCGCAGGCCTGGATCGAGAGCGAGACCGGGCTGCGACTCGAATTCGACCGGATCGACGCCCGGTTGCGCTGGTTTGGTCCGGAGATCGTGCTCGGCGATGCGCGTGTGCTGGACCAGGATGGAACCCAGGTCGTGTTCGAGGCCGACGAGGGGGCGGTCGGACTGGACCTGCTGAACCTGTTCCGCACCGGGGAACTCGTTGCGGGCCGGGTCAGGCTCGAGAAACCGCGCATCACGCTGGTACGCCTTTCGGACGGACGCATCCGACTGCTCGGCCAGCGTGACCGGCCCATTGAAAAATCTCAGTTCGACCTGGATCGGCTGCCCGCGGGCAGCGTCCAGATCGTCGGGGCGCGCGTGGACTATCGCGACCTGAAGCGTGGAGGCGGGCCGTGGACCTTGCGCGACCTGGACCTGGAGCTCCGGCGCGAGCGACGTTACGTCGAGGCGAGCGGCTCGGCCAGCCTGCCGTCCTCGCTCGGCGGTACAGTGCGATTCGAGGGACGGCTGCGCGGATCGCTCAGGGCGCTGACCGAGCTCGTGGCCCGCATCGACGTCGAGGTGGACCGGCTGGAGTTGCCCGCACTCGCGGAATTCCTGCCGGAATCCGTGGCGCAGCCAGATTCCGGCTCCGGCCGGCTGCGTGCGGTGCTCGAGCTCGACCGGGGAAAGATCGGGCTGCTGCGTACCGACTTCGAGTTCGGCGACGTCACGCTGCTGCTGCCCCGGCGCGAGATTGCCCCGGTGGTGACCGTGGAGACTTCTGAGCCTTACCGGCCGCCAGGTGCCGATGCACTGCGGATGGCGACCGTCGACATGCGGTTCGTCGATCGGCCAGGGCCGGCCCTGCCGACGGAGGTTCGCTACCCGGTGCTGGCAGGCAAGCTCAGGCTGCGCCGCGAGGGCCAGATCTGGGCCCTCACCGCGACTGACCTGCGTACCGGATCTGAGCAGGGCGGCGAGCCGCTCAGGCTGCAGGCACGCTTGCGCGGCGACCCGCGCACGACCTTCTCAATGGACGTCGCGGTCAACCGCGTGGCGCTGCACGAGCTCTGGCCGCTCGCGCTCGCGTTCGCGCCTCCAGGCTTCGACCGGTGGTCCGGGCTCGATCCTCGCGGCGAGTTGCGCTCGGTCGGGGCGCAGCTCGTCCGCGAGCGGGCCGGCGCATTGCCACGGTTCGCGCTCGCCGCGGAGCTCGACTCCGTGTCCGTGCGTCCGGTCGGGCGTTGGCCGGGGTTCTCTGGCCTCACGGCATCGTTGTCCGGTACCGACGAGGCGGGGACGATCATGCTGCGCGCGCAGCAACCCGGCTTCAGCATGCCGCGCTACTTTCGCAATCCGCTGGACGCCGAAAGACTCGTGGCGGACGGCGGCTGGTCGCGGGATGGGCGGACCTGGGCGCTGCACGCGGATCACTTCGAGGTGGAGCACGCGAGCGGCAGGGCCCAGGGCTCGCTCGAGTTCCGTTTCCAGAGCCGGCGCGTGTCTCCTGAACTCACGCTCGAGGCCCGGGTGGAACGCGCGGACCTGTCGGCAGTGGCAGGGTTCATCCCGATCGGGCGGCTCAAGCCCAACACTGTCGCCTGGCTGGAGCGGGCCTTCCTGGCGGGCGAGGTGACGGGCGGGGAGCTCAGTTACCGGGGGCCTGTTCGCAGGTTCCCATTCCCGAAGGGCGAGGGCGAGTTTCGCGCGACCGCGGACGTCAGCGGCGCCACGATCGACTACTACGACGGGTTCGAGCCGCTTTCCGCGGCCACGGGCCAGGTGGAGTTCCACGATGCCTCGATCAGTGCCCGCATCGCGAAGGGGCGAATCGGCGGGCTCGTCGTCACCGGCGGAGAGTTCTCGCTGCCGGATTACAGGAGCCCCGTGATCGAAGTCGATGCAAGCGGCAGCGGGGACGTCGGCGAGGCGCTCGAGATGCTCCGCAGCAGTCCGCTCGGACCTCGCCTCGGCGAGCAGTTCATGGCGCTGCGCGGCTCCGGCCCTGCCGACTACCGGTTCGCCCTGCACATGGCGACCCAGGATCCCGATGACCGTCGCTACCAGGTGACGACGACGCTGCGCTCCGCGACCGTATCGACGCCGATGCTCCGGGCCCCGGTTCAGCAAGTCGTCGGGAAGCTCGAACTGCAGCAGGATCTGGTGCGCTCGGACTCGCTGCGCGGCCGGTTCCTGGGAGGACCGTTCGAGCTGGCGATACGTCCGGGTGCCCGCACCGGGAACGTCACGCTGGCCATCGATTTCGACGGGCAGGGGCGCGTCGCTGGAGCCGAGCTGCCGCGATTCATAGGCCTGCCCGAGCAGATCTCGATGTCGGGCGCGACGGACTGGCGGCTGCAGGGGCGCCTCGAGCGCGAGGGGCGGGCCGGGAACTGGCCTGCCCGGTTCGACGTTCGCAGCGACCTGGAGGGCCTCGAGATCTCGGCCCCGCGTCCGTTCGCCAAGCAGGCCGGGCAGGCGCGCCCGACCGAAGTGAGCGCGGAGGTGCCGCGGGCCGGCGTGATGAACCTGGACATACGCTCCGGCTCGGCCGATGCGCGCCTCGAGTTCCTGCGCTCGGCCGAGGGCCTGTGGAACCTGCGGGCGGGTATCGCGCGCTTCGACGGACAGCCGACCGGGGCACCGGTTCGTCCGGGCCTCCAGCTGCTCGGAGACTGGCCGGACTTCGACCTCGCCGAGTGGCTGGCATTGAGTCCCCGTGAACCGTCGGAACGCCGGCTGCAGGACTGGCTCGGGCCGGCCGAGGTCCATCTGGACGAGGCTCGCGTGCTGGGGTTCGAGTTCCGGGACGTCAGCGCGCGACTCACGCCGCTGGAGTCGGCCTGGCGCGTGTCGGTATCGGGCCCGATGGCGGTGGGAACGCTGACGATCCCGTTCGACCTGAAAGCTGCGGCACCGATGGTGCTCGAGATGCAGCGCCTCGAGCTGGAAAGTCCTGGTCCGGACGCAGAGCGCAGCGGGACCGCAACCAGCGACGCGGACCCGCGTACGCTGCCGAGCCTGAAGATCGAGGTGGGCGAGCTGGTCTGGCAATCGCGACGGTTCGGGAGGCTGAGCGCGGATATCGAGCGCAGCCCGCAGGGCCTGCGCATGGACAGGCTGCAGACACGCTCTGCCGAGTTCTCGCTCGACGGCTCCGGCAGCTGGCTCGCCGAGGGAGAGGGCTCGAGAACCTCGCTGGCGCTCAGTTTCGCGAGTCCGGATCTTGCGGCAGCAGCGCGGGCGTTGCGCTACAGCGATGCTGTGGAGGCCGAGCGCGCGACCGCCGAGGCCCGTCTCGAATGGGCGGGCGGTCCGTCGGTGCAGGCGCTCGGGCGGATGAACGGCAGCGTGAGCCTCGAGCTCGAGCGTGGCCAGCTGCGCACGGTCAAGCCCGGCGCCGGACGCATGCTCGGGCTTTTGAGCGTCACCGAGCTGCCGCGCAGGCTGGCACTCGACTTCCGTGACGTCACCGACGAGGGACTCGCGTTCGACTCGGTCCGCGGAGACTTCCAGATCAGGGACGGCAACGCCTACACCGAGAACCTGCTGCTCAAGGGCGCGGTGCTGGACATCGGCGTGGCCGGGCGCACCGGGCTTGCCACTCAGGACTACGACCAGACGATCGTCGTCAGCGGCAATCCGAGCGGAGCGCTGACGGTCGCGGGCGCACTCGCGGCCGGTCCGATCGGGGCCGCGAGCGCGCTGCTGATTTCGCAGTTGTTCAAGGGCCAGCTGCAGGGGCTGACCCGGGTCTACTACCGGGTGACCGGACCCTGGGCCAGCCCGAAGGTCGAGCAGATCTCGGCCGTCGGGCCGGCGAGTGCGGCCGGGGCGCCCGAGGCGGAGCGAAAGCCATGACAGCGAGCACGATAGCGGCGATCCAGATGTGTTCCGGCGTCGATCCCGCTCGAAACCTCGAACAAGCCGCCCGGCTGCTGGCCGAGGCCGCCTCCCGCGGCGCATGCCTGGCGTCGCTGCCCGAGAATTTTGCGCTGATGGCGGCGCGAGAAGCCGACAAGCTCGCGATCGCCGAGGAGCCCGGCCACGGCGAGATCCAGTCCTTCCTGGCGCAGGCCGCCCGGACCCACGGGATCTGGATCGTCGGCGGCACCGTGCCGCTGCGGACAGCGGATCCTGATCGCGTCGCGGCGGCATGCCTGGTCCATGACCCGGCCGGCGAACTTGCCGCGCGCTACGACAAGATCCACCTGTTCGACGTGGCCATCCCCGGTCGTGATGAGCGCTACACGGAGTCCGCTACCGTGCAGGCGGGCGCAACGCCCGTCTGCGTGGATACGCCCGCCGGTCGCATCGGGCTGGCGGTCTGCTATGACCTGCGTTTTCCGGAGCTGTTCCGGCGCCTGCAGGCCATGGGCGCGGACTGGTTCTGCCTGCCATCCGCCTTCACCGCGCCCACTGGACGCGCCCACTGGGAAACGCTGCTCAGGGCCCGGGCGATCGAGAACCTCTGTGGCATCGTCGCGCCGGCCCAGTCGGGGTTTCACGAGAACGGACGTGAAACCCATGGTGACACGATGATCGTCGACTGCTGGGGTCGGGTGCTCGCCAGGCTGCCGCGCGGCACGGGCGTGGTACTCGGCGAAATCGACCTCGTACGACAGCGGGAGGTCAGGCAGAATTTCCCTGCGGTGGATCATCGCCGGCTAACTGACTGACGACCATGACACTCGAAATACCTCGCGCCTTGTTCGCCCCCGATACGCCGCTGCCTGCGGCGATGCCCGATGGGGACCCGCTCGACCTCGCGCGCGGCGCACTGCTGGTCCCGGCCGGGCTCGACGAGAACCGGGTCGCCGGCGTGCTCGGCGAGGTGATGGGGCACGCCGTCGATTACGCGGACATCTACTTCCAGCTGATCCGGGAGGAGTCCTGGTCGCTCGAGGACGGAATCGTCAAGGACGGCGCACACAGCATCGACCACGGAGTCGGGGTCCGGGCGCTGTCCGGGGAGAAGACGGGATTCGCCTATTCCGATGAAATCGTGCTGCCGGCGCTGCTGGAGGCCGGTCGGGCCGCCCGGGCCATTTCCCAGGCCGGCGCAGCCGGATCAGTGCAGGCGTGGCGCAGCGGTTCGCCCCATGCGCTCTACCTGCCCATCGACCCGGTCGATTCGCTGGACGACCGCGCAAAGGTCGAGCTGCTCGAGCGCATCGATCGCGAGGCCCGCCAGCTCGACCCGCGCATAGCGCAGGTCATGGCCAGCCTGAGCGCCTCGCACGAGATCATCCTCGTGATGGCCAGCGACGGCACGCTTGCCGCCGACGTCAGGCCTCTGGTCAGGCTCAACGTCGCCGTGATCATCGAGCACCAGGGGAGGCGGGAGCAGGGATACGCCGGCGGTGGCGGACGATTCGCGTACGGCGAGTTCGTCGCGCACGAGCGCTGGCGCGAGCTGGTGCGCGAGGCCGTCCGGACCGCCCAGGTGAACCTGGATGCCGTGGCTGCGCCAGCGGGAACGATGACGGTCGTGCTCGGGCCTGGTTGGCCGGGCGTGCTGCTGCACGAGGCGGTCGGCCATGGACTCGAAGGCGATTTCAACCGCAAGGGCACTTCCGCCTTCAGCGGCCGCATCGGCGAGCGAGTCGCCGCCCCGGAGGTCACCGTCGTCGACGACGGCAGCCTGAGCGCGCGGCGCGGGTCGCTGAACGTGGACGACGAAGGCACGCCGACCGGCTGCACGACGCTGATCGAGGGCGGCGTGCTGCGCGGTTACCTGCAGGACAAGCTCAATGCGCGACTGATGGGCGCAACCCCCACCGGCAACGGGCGCCGCGAATCGTTCGCCCACCTGACGCTGCCCCGGATGACGAACACCTACATGATGCCCGGGCCGCACGAGCCCGGGGACATCATCGCCTCGGTCGACAAGGGGCTCTACTGCCGGAACTTCGGCGGCGGGCAGGTGGACATCACCTCCGGCAAGTTCGTCTTCTCGGCCAGCGAGGCCTACCTGATCGAGCGCGGCCGACTCGGAGCGCCGGTCAAGGGCGCCACGCTGATCGGCAACGGACCCGATGTGCTGACCCGGGTCTCGATGGTCGGCAATGACCTGCGGCTGGACGACGGCGTGGGCACCTGCGGCAAGGAAGGGCAGGACGTGCCGGTCGGTGTCGGTCAGCCAACCCTCAGGGTGGACCGGCTGACCGTTGGCGGCACGGCCTGAGCGGTCGCAGGGCGATCCACTCCAGCATGTGGCTACCACGTCCAGTCTACGAGGCGCTGCCCTACGCCTACATGCTGACCGGGGCCGGGCTGCTGCTCGCGGCGTTCCTGCTCGACGCCGGGCCGCGCAGCCTGTTGATGGTGTTCGGAGTGGGCGCGGTGACCGTGGGCCTCGTGTTCTGGATGCGGCGACGCGATTACCGCGCTGCGCAGGACGAGTACGACCAGCGGTCGCTGGACGACTAGCGCCGGACTGTCCCGGCTCGCCGGCTGGCCTCAGGAGCCCCGGGTCTCGGTGGCCGGCCGTTCCTCGTCGGCCTGGTCCGCAGCAGGCTGCGGTTCCTCGCGGAAGTAGGCCAGCCTGTGCGTCCCGATGCTCACGACATCGCCCGGTGCGAGTCGGTGACGGCGCACCCGCTTGCCGCCGACGACGATACCGTTGGTGCTGTTGAGATCCTCGATGACGCTGTCGCCTTCCCGGTCCGTGATCACCTGCGCGTGGTGCCGGCTGACGAACTTGCTCTCGATGGCGAGGTCGTTGTCCGGCGTGCGCCCGATCACGAATCGCCCCGGCACCAGCATGGACCTCGCGACCACGTCGCCTTTCAGCGAGAGCACCAGCGAGCCCACCTGCAGTCGCTGTTGAGGCGCCGTGTCCTCGAGCATGTGCTGCATGTGGGTCCGGGCTGCGTACTCGACCCACTGCAGCTCGGCGATCGCCGTACCGAGCTCTTCCTCGGTGACGGTCGTGCTGTCCTGGGCGAAGGCGGCGAGCAGGGCCGTATCGCACAGCGTGTTGACCAGCCGGGGTATTCCGCCGGTGTACCGGTAGATCACCGGGTAGGTCGAGGGATCGAAAATCGCATCATCGGCGCCGCCGGCCACGCTGAGACGGTGCCGAACGTAGTCCCCGGTTTCCTCCTCGGACAGTGCACTGAGGTGAAACCGCAGGCGTACGCGCTGCATCAGCTGCACGAGGTCCGCCGAGTCCAGCTTGTCGTTGAGCTCCGGTTGCCCCGCGAGGATGATGCGCAGCACTTTCTCCTTCGTGGTCTCGATGCCGGAGAGCAGCCGTAGCTCCTCCAGCACTGCGTTGCTGAGGTTCTGCGCCTCGTCGACGATCACCAGCACCTTGCGGCGGTTCGCGTACTGCTCGATCAGGAAGTTGTTCAGCGTGGCGAGCAACTCGGCCTTGCGCATCCGGAACGGCGTGAAACCGAACTGGGCCAGCAGCGTCTGCAGGAACTCGAGCGGCGAGAGCTGCGTCTGGTTGATCTGCGCGACGACCACGTCCTGGTCGATCTCCTTCAGGAAGGTCTCGATCAGCGTCGTCTTGCCGGATCCGATCTCGCCGGTGATGACCACGAATCCGTCCGTGAACCAGATCGTGGACTCCATGTACGCCTTGGCGCGCGCGTGGATCCGGCTCAGGTACAGGAAGGCCGGGTCAGGACTGAGGCGGAACGGCAGTTCCTTCAGTTTGAAGTGCTCGAGGTACATGGCGTCTCCGGAACCCTACTATAAATGCAGCTCCCGGGCAGCCGGAACCGTGCAACGCGTCACAAGCCGGGAATATCGGGCCGCGAGCGACTCTTCGCGAGGCTGCACCGAGCGACGCTTCGTCAGCGTGACAGGAGTCTGAGCACCCGTCGCAGCAGCCTGTCCCGTTCACCTGCCGTTGCCGCCACGACGGTGCAGTGCCCGAGTTTCCTGCCGGCACGCGGTTCCTTGCCGTAGTCGTGGAAGTGCAGGCCGGGCAGTGCGAGCAGGCCGGCGCGATCCGGCATGGAGCCGATGAAATTCACCATCGCCGAGTGTCCGGTGGCGCGCATGTCGCCTAGCGGCAGCCCCAGGATCGCACGCAGGTGATTCTCGAACTGCGAGGTCGCCGCGCCCTCGATCGTCCAGTGCCCGGTGTTGTGCACCCGCGGCGCCATTTCGTTGGCCATCAGGCGGCCATCCTGCACGAAGAACTCGATCGCCAGCACGCCGACGTAGTCGAACTCACGCAGCACGCGGCGCAGGTAGCGCAACGCGAGCGCGCCCGGTCGTCCTCCGTCCCACGGGGCCACGGTCGTGCGGAGGATTCCGTCGCGGTGGGCATTCGCGACGAGAGGGTAGGCCCGTATCTCGCCGCTCGTGCTGCGCGCGCCGACGATCGAGACCTCGCAATCGAAGTCCACGAAGCTCTCCAGTATCAGCGGCACGCCACCCAGCGCGCGCCATGCAGCGGCCACGTCGCCAGCCTTGCGCAGCACGCGCTGCCCACGGCCGTCATAGCCGAGCCGCCGGGTCTTCAGCACGCAGGGCAGGCCGATCTCCGCGACGGCCGTGCGAAGCTCAGCGGCCGAATCCACGCTCCGGTAGCCCGGTGTCGGAATGCCGAGCCGGCCGAACAGTTCCTTCTCGAGCAGGCGGTCCTGCGAAACCCGCAGGGCTTCGGGCGGCGGGAAGCAGGGCCGCAGGCCGGCGACCGTGCCCAGCGCCTCGACGGGAACGTTCTCGAATTCGTAAGTGATCAGGTCCACCTCGGACGCGAGCCGGCGCAGGCTCGCGGGGTCGTCGTAGGCACCGACCACCAGCGGCGCGACCTGTCCGCTCGGGGCGTCCTCGTTGGGGTCGAGAAAGCGGAAATGCAGCCCGAGCGGAAAGCCCGAGAGCGCCAGCATCCTACCGAGCTGGCCCGCCCCGATGATGCCGATGTTCATTCGTCCGGGGGCCGGCGTGGATCGGGTCGGGAAAGCACGGCCTCGGTCTGCGACCGCCGGAACGCCTCGAGCGCGGTCAGCACCGCCTGGTCCTCGTTGGCGACGATCGCAGCGGCGAGCAGCGCGGCGTTCTTCGCGCCCGCTGACCCTATTGCCAACGTCCCGACCGGAATGCCGGCGGGCATCTGCACGATCGACAGCAGCGAGTCCAGCCCGTTCAGCGCCTTCGACTGCACCGGGACGCCGAGCACCGGCAGCGTCGTCTTGGCCGCGGTCATGCCCGGCAGGTGCGCGGCGCCGCCCGCGCCCGCGATCAGCACCTTCAGGCCACGATCGCGAGCCGTGGCGGCGTAGTCGAACAGCAGGTCGGGCGTGCGGTGAGCCGAGACGACGCGCACTTCGAACGCGACGCCGAGCGCCTCTAGCGTCTCGGCAGCCGGCTGCATGGTCTCCCAGTCGGAGACCGAACCCATGATGATGCCTACCAGCGCGGTCACTGCGGCATTGTACACGGGCGCGCGCCGGCGCTAGGGCTGCCCGTCCTGCAGCGCCTCCCGCAGGCGGCGAAAGAGCTGGCGCGAGGCCGCGCTGGCGCGGGTCGAGCCCTGTTCCGCCCGGGCTTGCCGCGCGAGCGCGCGCAGCTCCGCGAGGTCGGCCGCGCCGATGCGCTCTGCAAGCTCCGTCCAGGCCGCTTGCTGGTCGGCGATCAGGCGCGCCCGCCAGTCCTCGACGTCGTGCTCGCGACGGATGCGCCGCTGGTCTGCTGCGGCGAGCCGGGCCAGGTACTCGCGTATCGGCTCGACGTCGATGCCGCGCATCAGCTTGCCGACGTACTGGCGCTGGCGCAGGCGCGCGCCGTGGCTGGTGATGCGGCGAGCGGCCTCGACGGCATCACGCAGTTTCTCCGGCAGCGGCGCGTCGTCGAGCTGTGCGGCCGGAAGGTCGACCAGCTGCTCGCCGAGTCGCTCGATCTGCTGGCTGCGGCGCTTCAGCTCGCTCTTGCTCGGCGGCTCGATTCCGCCCTCGGCGGCGCGTTTCATCATCCGATGCTAGCACGCGGGGGCGGAGGGTCGTTCCGCTGCTAGAATCGCCGCTCCCGACACGTGGACAGGACGATGAGCAAGGACAAGCCGGCAGTGCCGGTCGCGGAATGGCCAGATCTGCTGGCGCTGGTGGACATCGCGCTCGAGGAGGCGGATGCCCTGGGCGCGTCACAGGCGGAGGCGGCCGTCAGCATGGACGTGGGCCTGAGCGTGACGGCGCGGCTCGGCGAGGTCGAGACGATCGAGTACCACCGCGACCGAGGCATGGCGGTCACCGTCTACTTCGGCACGCACAAGGGCAGCGCCAGCACTTCGGACCTCGGCGCCGATGCGCTCCGTGAGACCGTCGCCAAGGCCTGCAGCATCGCGCGCTTCACGGCCGAGGACGCCTGTGCCGGCCTCGCCGATCCCGAGGACCTGGCCGGCGAGGTGCCCGATCTGCAGCTGTCGCACCCCTGGGACCTGAGTCCCGAGCAGGCCTGCGAAATGGCAATGGCCTGCGAAGCCGCCGCGATGGGCGTGGATGCACGCATCACCAATTCGGAGGGTGCGTCGGTCGGCACCCACCGAGGTCTCAGGGCCTACGGCAATTCACACGGCTTCCGCGGGGCCTACCCCGGAACGGTCCACAGCGTCAGCTGCGCCGTGCTCGGCAGCGAAAACGGTTCCATGGAGCGCGACTACTGGTACTCGACGGCCCGCGACTGGCGGGAACTCGAGGACGTGGTGCAGGTCGGCCGCCGCAGTGGAGAGCGGACCGTGCGGCGCCTCGGTGCCCGCAAGCTCCCTACGGCCAGGCTGCCGGTGCTGTTCAGTCCCGAGGTGGCTCGCGGACTCATCGGGCACTTCGTCGGCGCGATCCGTGGCGGCAGCCAGTACCGCCGGGCCTCGTTCCTGCTCGACGCAGCGGGCGAACGGATCTTTCCGGACTGGTTCGCGATCTCCGAGCGGCCGCACCTGCCCCGCGCTCTGGCAAGCGCTCCGTTCGATCATGAGGGCGTTCGCACCTGCGACAGGGAAATCGTCGAGGGGGGCGTGCTGCTCGGCTACGTGCTGAGCGCGTACTCGGCTCGCAAGCTCGGGTTGCGCACGACCGGCAACGCAGGCGGCACGCACAACCTGATCGTCCACGGGCGTGGCAGGGACTTCGAGCAGATGCTGGCGCTGATGGGTCGCGGCTTGCTCGTGACGGAACTGATGGGCCAGGGTGTCAACGGCGTCACTGGCGACTACTCCCGCGGAGCCGCAGGCTTCTGGGTAGAGAACGGGCGCATCGTGCACCCGGTCCACGAAGTGACGATCGCAGGCAACCTGAAGGACATGTACCGGCAGATCGTCGAGGTCGGCAGTGACCTCGACGTCCGCGGCGGCATCCGCACCGGCTCGGTCCTGATCTCGGAGATGACGGTCGCCGGGGACTGATCCCGTCCGGCGCGGCAGCAGTGTCAGGGCCCGACCAGATCGCGCAGGCTTCGGCCCTTCATGCTGTCCATCATTGCCGATTCCGCGGCACTGCTCGCCGCGTCTGCCGTAGGCACCGGCTGAGGTACGGGTCTGCGCGGGTCGTGGGTTTCGTTGCGGATCGCATCCATGACCTGATCGAGCCCGATCGAGTCCAGTGCGCGGGCAGGTGCCACCGTGTCATCCTCCGCGGTCAGCACCAGCCCGTGCTGCTCGAGCGCGGAAACGACCTCGTCGATGACCGTGCCGGGCACCTCGAGGCGCTCGGCCAGCGCGTTGATGCTCCAGCGTTTCCCGCCCTCGAGGAAACTGCGGCCCACCAGGAACATCACGGACATCGCCAGTCTCTCGCGCAGCGCTCCCGTCATCGGTATGTCCGAGTGGCCGGTACGCAGGTACTCGGGATGCTGCACGTAGAAGGACAGCTGTGCTCCGAGCAGCAGTATCAGCCAGCTCAGGTGCAGCCATACGAGCGAGAGCAGCACGACCGCAAATCCGGCATAGATCACCAGCGTCTTGGTCGAGTAGACCACGATCCTGGCGAACAACGCGCCAACGGCTGCCCAGAGCACGCCGGCGAAGGTCGCGCCGACCAGTGCCGGTCCGAGCCGGACCCGCGTGTTGGGCATGTAGACGTACACGAACGCGAACAGGCCGATGATCAGAAGGTGAGGTGCAAACCGGATCTCGGTTCCGGCCGGCCCGGATCCGTTTGCCAGACCCGACAGCCGCGCGACGACCTCGCTGGCCTCGATCGACGCGAGCAGCACCATCGCGGTGACCGCGATCACCGGCCCGATGACCATGACCACCAGGTACTCTGTCGCCCGCCGGGCGAGTGATCGCGGCCGCTGCACGTGCCAGGTGAAATTGAGGGCTTCCTCCACCTTCTGGATCATCGTCACGACGGTGTAGAGCAGGAACGCGAATCCGACGGTCCCGAGCACCGCGCCCTGCACGTTGTCCACGAACGTCATGATCTGCGCGATCAGTTCCGCGCCCCGCGCGCCGAGGGGCTTGACGAATTCCAGCAGCGCGGTTTCGATTTCCCGGTGGAAGCCGAACAGCTGCAGGATCGCCACGGAGACCGCGACGATCGGCACGGTTGCGAACAGCGTCGAGTAAACCAGGCTCATCGCGCGCAGGCCCAGGTCGCCGCGCGCCAGGTCCCGCAGCAGCGCATAGAGATAGCGCATCGGGACTGCCAGCCAGCGCAGCGGCTTCAGCCCGAGCTCGTCGGGCACATCGAAGAGCAAGTGCTCGGCCTGGCGCTGCACGGCCTGGAACATCGGCCACTCCTGGAGGCGATCGTTCAAGCCTTGCACGGCGGGCCGACCAGCGGCAAGTGCTAGATTAGCCACGATGAGCGAGGCGCGCGCCGACGAATACCCCTGCCGGATCGTCTGCCTGACCGAGGAGACGACCGAGGTCCTGTACCTGCTCGGCGAAGACTGGCGCATCGCCGGCATCTCTGGCTTCACGGTGCGGCCGCCGCGCGCCCGGCGCGAGAAGCCGCGGGTGTCTGCCTTCACCAGCGCGAAGCTCGACCGGATCGAGGCGCTGAGGCCGGACCTCGTGCTCGGGTTCTCGGATCTGCAGGCGGAGATCGGCGCGGAGCTCGCGCGGCGCGGCTGCGAGGTGCACGTCTTCAACCAGCGCAGCGTGCCGCAGATCCTCGCCATGATCCGCATGCTCGGGGGCATGGTCGGATGCGAGACACGGGCGCGGGCACTCGCCCACGAGCTCGAGGCGGGCCTCGAGCAGATACGACAGGCCGCGTCGCTGTTGCCGCGCCGGCCCAGGGTCTACTTCGAGGAGTGGGACGAGCCGCCGATCTCCGCGATCCGCTGGGTATCGGAGCTGCTGGAAATCGCCGGTGGCGACAACGTATTCCCGGAACTCGCTGCCGAGCCGCTCGGCAGGGATCGGATCATCCGCGACCCTGTGGAAATCGTGCGTCGCGCACCGGACATCATCTTCGGCTCCTGGTGCGGCAAGAAGTTCAGCCCCCGCGCCGTCCGGGAGCGACCAGGCTGGGCGGGCGTTCCAGCGGTTCGCGACGGTGAACTGCACGAGGTGAAGTCATCGATCATCCTGCAGCCGGGACCTGCGGCGCTGACCGATGGCGTCCGGGAACTCCATCGGGTGATCGCGAACTGGTCGCGGCTCAGGTCGTGAGGCGCCGCAGGGCTTCCTCGTATCGCTCGCTCGTCCCGCGGATGACTTCCTCGGGCAGGTGCGGCGCCGGGGGCGTCTTGTCCCAGTCCAGCGTCTCGAGGTAGTCGCGTACGTACTGCTTGTCGAAGGACGGCGGGCTCGACCCGGGGCGATAGCTGTCCACGGGCCAGAAGCGCGAGGAGTCCGGGGTGAGAGCCTCGTCGATCAGTACCAGGCGACCCTGCTGGTCGGTGCCGAACTCGAACTTCGTGTCCGCGATGATGATGCCGCGCTCGAGGGCGTGTGCGGCTGCGTAACGGTACAGCTCCAGCGCCGTCGCGCGCATCCGCCCGGCGAGTTCCGCGCCGATCGCGGAAACGACCTCACCGAAGCCGACATTCTCGTCGTGCATGCCGCGCTCGGCCTTGGTCGCCGGCGTGAAGATCGGTTCCGGCAGCCGGTCGGCCATGCGCAGCCCCGGCGGCAGCGTGATCCCGCAGACGGCGCCGCTGCGCTGGTAGTCCTTCCAGCCCGATCCGATCAGGTAACCCCGCACCACCGCCTCGACCGGCAGTGCCGCCAGTTTCCGCACGACCACGCTGCGGTCGGCGATCAGCGCCCGTTCCGCGGGGTCCGGTACCACCTGCTCGAGCGGGATCGCCGCGAGGTGATTCGGGATGATGTGCCCGGTGCGGTCGAACCAGAAATTCGAGATCCGGGTCAGCACCCGGCCCTTGCCGGGAATGGGGTCGGGCAGCACGACGTCGAACGCGCTGAGGCGGTCGGTCGTGACGATCAGCATGTGCTCGTCATCGACGGCGTAGATGTCCCGGACCTTGCCCTGGTGCAGTCGTTCGAGGCCACTCAGCCTGGACTCGTGCATCGGCGGGGAAATCGTGTTCGCGGTAGACATGGCTTCGCTCCGGGTGAGGTCGCCCGCCTCGCAGCAACAGGCTGATACCATAGGCTTTCGGGGCGGCCACCGAGTTTTGCAGGCGCATTCCCCGACGGTCAAGGAATCCATGAGCTGGTACGGAAAGATAATCGGCGCGGCCCTCGGCGCCATCATCGGGCGCGGCCTTTTCGGCGCGATCGTCGGATTCCTGATCGGGCACCTGTTCGACCAGCAGGCCTCGGTCCGGCGCCAGGGACGAGTGGGCGCGAGTCCGCGCGACCTGCAGCTGGCCTTCTTCAGCGCGACCTTCCAGGTCATGGGCCACGTCGCCAAGGCGGATGGGCGGGTATCGGAGCGCGAGATCGACGCGGCACGCGAGGCGATGCAGCGCTTTTCTCTGGGCGAAGCGGACGTACGCCGCGCGATCGACTTTTTCAACGAAGGCAAGCAGGGCGACTTCCCGCTCGAGCAGGCACTCGCCGCGCTGGGGGAGCTCACGTCCGGCCGCGAGGACCTGCGCAGGCTGTTCATCCAGATCCAGCTCGAGGCCGCGCTGCGCGCGGACGGACTCAACGCCGCGTCGCGTGCCGTTTTCCAGCGGATCTGTGCAGCGCTCGGGGTGTCCAGCATCGAGTTCGCCGCGCTGGAGGCCATGCTCAGGATGCGCGGCGCGGCACAGAACCCGGGTGCCCGGCGGCGCAGTGAGCCGAGCCGGCTGTCCGATGCCTACCAGCTGCTGGGTGTGACGCCGCAGAACACGGACGCCGAGGTCAGGCGCGCATACCGCCGCCTGATGAGCCGCAATCATCCGGACAAGCTCGTCTCGAACGGCCTGCCCGAGTCGATGGTGGCGGCCGCGCAGGAGCGTACCCGCCAGATCCTCGAGGCCTACGAGATCGTCAAGCGTCACCGCGGCATGAAATAGCCGCGGTCCCTGCTAGAGTTTCATCGACGACCGATGGAGACCCGCGATGCTGAAACCATGGATTGCTCCCTCGATACTTTCGGCTGATTTCGCGAGGCTGGGCGAGGAAGTCGGCGCGGTGCTCGACGCCGGCGCGGACATCGTCCACTTCGACGTGATGGACAACCACTACGTCCCTAATCTGACCATCGGGCCGCTGGTCTGCGAGGCGCTGCGCAAGCATGGGATCGAGGCGCCGATAGACGTGCACCTGATGGTGAAGCCGGTGGACCGGATCATTCCGGATTTCGCCAGGGCGGGAGCGAGCTGGATCACGTTTCATCCCGAGGCGAGCGAGCACGTCGACCGTACGCTCGGCCTGATCAGGGAGCAGGGCTGTCGCCCGGGGCTGGTATTCAACCCGGCGACGCCGCTGGCCTGGCTGGACCACGTGCTGGACAAGGTGGACATGATCCTGCTGATGTCCGTGAACCCGGGCTTCGGCGGCCAGGCCTTCATTCCGTCGGTGCTGCCGAAGATCAGGCGGGTACGGGAACTGATCGATGCGAGCGGTCGCGAGATCCGCCTGGAGGTGGACGGGGGCGTGAAGGTGGACAACATCGGCGCGATCGCAGCCGCCGGCGCGGACACGTTCGTCGCAGGGTCTGCGATCTTCGGGTCGGGGGACTACGGGGCCACGATCGAGGCCATGCGCGCGCAGATTGCCACCCGAGGTTCTGCGACGCGGGACTGAGCCGGGCTTCGCTCAGTCCTCCTCGTCCTCGTCCTCGTCGTCTGCCGTGGTCGCCTTGCGGCTGCGCAGCGCCAGCGGCGAAGGTGCGGCAGGCTGGCTCGAGATCTGCGCGGCCTTGCCCTTGAGCTTCGGACGGACTCCGTAGACGACCATCGTCTTGCCGCGTGCGGTGAGCAGTCCCTGCTCCTCGAGAACCTTCAGCACGCGGCCCGCCATCTCGCGCGAGCAGCCGACCAGGCGCGACAGTTCCTGCCGGCTGACCTTGATCTGGGTGCCCTCGGGATGAGTCATGGCGTCCGGCTCGTTGCACAGGTCCATGATCGCGTGCGCCACCCGTCCCGTCACATCCACGAAAGCGAGGTCCCCGAGCTTGCGGTTCGTCCGGTCGAGGCGGCTCGCGAGCTGTGTCGCCAGCTCGAACAGCAGGGTCGGGCTCTCGGCGGCGATCTGGCGGAAGCGAGGGTAGGTCATCTCCGCCAGCTCGCACTGCGTGCGGGTGCGGACCCAGGCGCTGCGCTGCGGCTGATCGTTGAACAGTCCCATCTCGCCGAAGAACTGGCCCTTGTTCAGGTAGGCAAGGACCATCTCGTTACCTTCCTCGTCCTCGATCAGGACCTCGACCGAGCCCTTGATCACGAAATACAGGACGTCAGGAACGTCACCGGCATGGATCAGCACGGTCTTGGACGGCACCGTTCGGATCCTGCAGTAGCTCAGGAAACGATTGATCGCCGGAATCTCGCTCAACGGCCTGCCCGCTGTCTCCATGCCTGGCTCCCTTGCCATCCTTATGTAAAAGTTCCACGGATTTAATACGACTGCGAGCAGCGTCGCAACCGTTCAGACGCGGTAGGCCGTCCAGGTCATGACTTTTGCGACCCGACGCATCAGCCGCTGCACCGGCCCCGGAAGCTCCCTGCCGCCTGCCTCACGGGCTTCGTCGCCGTGCCGGGCCTCGTCGCGCTGCATCTGCGCGACGATCCGGCGCGAGCGAGCGTCGTCCTCGGGAAGAAGGTGCAGGTGCGACTCGAGATGCTCGATCACCTGCCGCTCTGTCTCCGCCACGAATCCGAGGCTGTTGCGATCGCCGGCAAGCCCGGCGACCGCGCCGATCATGAATGAACCCGCATACCAGAGCGGCGCGAGCAGGCTGGTGCTGGAATCGAGTTCCCGGACGCGCTGCTCGCACCAGGCCAGGTGGTCGGTCTCGTCCCGGGCCGCCTCGAGCAGCCTGCTGCGGACGGTCGGATTGCGCGCCGTCAGCGCCTGGCCGTGATAGAGCGCCTGCGCAGCGATTTCGCCGGCGTGGTTGACCCTCATCAGGCTTGCCGCGCGCCGACGCGCCTCGGGCTGGTCGACGGACTCCGGCTCGTCGCCGGCGGGGCAGGGCCGTGCGGCCACGTTCGAGGCTGCGACGGTCCTCAGTCCCCGGTCGAACTCGTGGATCAGCCGGTCGGCGAGGCTCAGGTGTCGGTTCGGGCCGGGCATGCCGGGCGACTATATATAAATAAGGTGTGCCGCGGGGGCCGGCCAGGCTCCACAGCGGGGCTTTGCAATGGCTGGCATCCTGCATTATGATTTGCGGCTCTTTGCAGAACTCACAGGTTCCCTGGAGTCTCCGATGACGACCGTATTTGCACGACCCGAGCGGGTGCGGCGCGACTGGTACGTGGTGGATGCGAGCGGCAAGACGCTCGGCCGCCTGGCGACCGAACTCGCGTCCCGGCTGCGCGGCAAGCACAAGGCCGAGTACACGCCGCACGTCGATACCGGCGACTACATCATCGTGCTCAACGCCGAGAAAGTGCGCGTGACCGGCAACAAGCTCAAGGACAAGGTGTACTACTGGCACACCGGCGCCATCGGCGGCATCAAGAGCCGGTCGCTCGAGAAGATGCTGGCAGAGCACCCGGAACGAGCCATAGAGTATGCGGTCAAGGGCATGCTGCCCAAGAACCCGCTCGGACGGCGCATGTTCAAGAAGCTGCACGTCTTCCAGGGCGACAAGCATCCCCATGCGGCCCAGCAGCCCAAGCCGCTCGAAATCTGATTCAGTCGAGGCCAAAGCAATGCCCGCCAGCACGAACTACGGGACCGGCCGCCGCAAGACCTCCACGGCCAGGGTCCACATCCGCAACGGTACCGGCAACATCCGCATCAACGGTCGCTCGCTCGAGGAGTTCTTCGGGCGCCAGACGGCCCGCATGATCGTGCGGCAGCCGCTCGAGACGGTCCAGATGAGCGACCGGTTCGACATCGACGTCAACGTCGTAGGCGGCGGGAACACGGGCCAGGCCGGTGCGATCCGCCACGGCCTGACGCGCGCGCTGATCGATTACGACGAGACGCTGCGCAAGCCGCTCCGCGACGCGGGCTTCGTGACGCGCGACGCACGCGAGGTCGAGCGCAAGAAGGTCGGACTGCGCAAGGCTCGCCGCGGCACACAGTTCTCGAAGCGTTAACCTATCGGCAAATGTGCGACGCCCCAGGGCGTCGCCCGCCGGCCGGTTCATTGGGGGATCGTCTAGCGGTAGGACTACGGACTCTGACTCCGTCAACCTAGGTTCGAATCCTAGTCCCCCAGCCAACAACGAAGCCCGCCGTCAGGCGGGCTTCTCATTTTCCGGTTGCGAAAGCGCGAGACTCAGCCTCGATCCGGGGCCGGCGCCGACTCATCGATCCCGTCTGCGAGCAGTTCGATCCAGTGTCGCACGGGCACCGGTGCGACGGCGCGCAGGTGCTCGAGACAGCCGATGTTCGCGGTGACGATCGTCTGCGGTTCGCCCGCCATCAATGCCGCGAGTTTTCTCTCCCGCAGTGCGTTCGAGATATCCGGCTGCAGGATCGAGTATGTGCCTGCCGAGCCACAGCAGTCCGTCGGGTTCGCAACCTGCGTGAGCGTGAAACCTGCCGCTTCGAGCAGCCGCTCCACCCGTCCGCCGAGGCGCTGGCCGTGCTGCAGCGTGCATGGGGACTGCAGCGCCACGCGTGCACGGGTCCTGTATCCGAACCCGGCGCGGGCGAGATCCCGAGGATCGATCAGCTCGCTCAGGTCGCGGGTCGCGGCGCTGATACGCTGCGCCAGAGCCGATGAGCGCGGATCGTCCTGCAGCAGCGTCGCGTACTCCTTGACCATCAGCCCGCAGGCGCTGGTCGTGCTGACGATCGCCTCGGCGCCGCGGTCCAGCGCGGCGGCGAAGGAATCGAGGTTGCTCCGGACCTGCCCGAGTGCGCGCTCGTGCCGTCCGAGGTGATGGCACAGTGCGCCGCAGCAGGCCTCCCGTTCGGCCTTGATCACCGTGATACCGAGCCTGTCGAGCACCCGCGCTGCAGCGGCATTGATCTCGGGGCGAAGGCCGGGCTGGACGCAGCCCTCCAGCAGCACGACGCGCCTCGGGTGCGACCCATCGCTGCCGGATCGCGCCGCTCGGGGCGCCGGCGGCGGGATTCGCGAGCGCAGCGCAGCCGGCACGAGCGGACCAAGCGCACGGGCGAATCCGATGCCGCCGCTGACCAGCCGGCGCCGCGACAGCGTCTCGGTCAGCAACCAGCGCGTGACACGCGCGCCCGTCCCGCGCCGGGCGGTGGATTCGAGCAGCTCCCGCCCCAGATCGACGAGGCGACCGTATTGCACGCCGGAGGGACAGGCTGCCTCGCAGGCCCGGCAGGTCAGGCAGCGGTCTAGATGCCCGCTGATCGTGCCAGTCTGCTGCTCGCCCTCGACGAGCTGCTTGATCAGGTAGATCCGTCCGCGCGGACTGTCGAGTTCGTTGCCGAGCAGCCTGTAGGTCGGGCAGGCCGGCAGGCAGAAGCCGCAATGCACGCAGCGGCTCAGCAGCTCCCGGGCTTGCTTGCCCTGCGGAGTGCCTTCGAGCCAGCTGGCCGGAGTGATATGCATGCTCTGCTCAGAAGTCCCGGTACATCCGGCCGGGATTGAGCACGCGTTGCGGATCGAAAACCTGCTTGAGCGCAGCATGCAGGCGGCCGAGTGCAGGAGTGAGCGGCTCGAAGACCTCGGCGTCGCGGTGCGCTCGACGGAACAGCGTAGCGAAGCCGCCGTGATCGCCGGCGATGCGCCGGCAGGTCTCCCGATCCTCGCCCAGGCACCAGCGCTGCATGCCGTTCCACTCGAGCAGCATCGCCCCCCGCGAGGTGAGCGCCGGCGTCCCGGGCGGCAGCGACAGCCTCCAAAGAGGCTGCTGCGAATCGAAGAACGCGTGCGTCTGCTCGCGCAGGCTTTGCCAGAACGCGGCACCGTCGCCGAGCGCAGTACCACCGAGCTGCCTGTGCATTCGCGTGAGCGCGGCCGGCGAGCCTTCGAGCCGCAGCGTCAGTACTCCGTCGAACCAGCAGCTGGCCGTCAGCGGCAGCGGCAGCCGTGACCATTCCATAAGCTTGCGCAGCGCGACGTCCTCGCTCGCTTCCAGCGAGAGGCTCAGCTCGCCCATCGGGACGGGGGCCACTCGCAGCGAGACGTCGAGCAGCACCGCGAGCGTACCGAGCGAGCCGGCCATGATCCGCGCGACGTCATAACCCGCCACGTTCTTGATGACCTCGCCGCCGAACCGCAGCACCCGGCCGTCGCCGGTCAGGATGCGCACGCCGAGCAGGTGATCCCTGACCGCGCCCGCTGAAGCACGGGCAGGTCCGGCGAGGCCGGCAGCGACCACGCCGCCGAGCGTCGCCGACGGGGCGAACTGTGGGGGCTCGAACGGCAGGCGCTGCCCGCTGGCCGCGAGCAGCTCCATGGTCTCGACCAGCCGCGTGCCGGCGCGCGCCGTGACCACGAGTTCGGCTGGATCGTACCTGAGCACGCCCCTGTGGGCCGCGACGTCGAGCACCTCGGCCTCGACCTGGCGTCCGTAGAAGCCCTTGCTGTCGCCGCCATGCACCCGGAGCGCGGTCCCTGTGGCGGCCGCGTCACGGACGCGTTCGACCAGTTCCGAGGTGAGGTCGGCGTCGGTCATCAATATCAGAACCGCGGCAGATGCCCGTGAGGGAGCTTGCCGCCGTGCACGCGCATCGCGCCGTAGTCGGCGCAGCGCGCGAGCGTCGGAACTGCCTTGCCCGGATTCAGCAGTTCCTGCGGATCGAAGGCCCGCTTCAGAGCATGGAAGAGCTCGAGCTCGGCGCTGGCGAACTGTGAGCACATCGGCCCGAGCTTCTCTACGCCCACGCCGTGCTCGCCGGTCACGGTGCCGCCCACCGCGACGCAGAGCTCGAGAATCGCGGCGCCGAATGCCTCGGCCCGATCGAGTTCACCGGCGTTGCCGGCGTCGAACATGATCAGCGGGTGGAGGTTGCCGTCGCCGGCATGGAACACGTTTGCGACCGGCAGCGCATACTCCGCGGACATCTCGCTGATGCGTTGCAGCACCTCGGCGAGGTGGCGACGCGGGATGGTCCCGTCCATGCAGTAGTAGTCCGGGGCGAGCCGACCGACGGCAGGAAAAGCCGACTTGCGGCCCGACCACATCAGCAGGCGACCGGCCATGTCGGGCGCACGCCGCAGTTCCGTTGCGCCGTGCCCGAGCAGCAGCCGTTCCACCGACTCGAGCTCGGCCTCGACGTCTTCGTGGAGGCCGTCGAGCTCGCACAGCAGCAGAGCCGCAGCGCCCTCGGGATAGCCGCAGTGCACGAAGGCCTCGGCGGCACGGATGGCCGGAGCGTCCATCATCTCCAGTCCGGCGGGAATGATCCCGGAGGCGATCAGGCTGCCGACGGCTCCGGCGCAACTGCCGACGTCGTCGAACGCAGCCATCAGCAGTTCCACGCGCTCCGGGAGGGGCAGCAGCCTGACCGTCACCTCGACCACGACGCCGAGCATGCCCTCCGAACCGGTCAGCAGCGCGAGCAGCGGCAGCCCTGGCGCGTCACCCATCGGCGAGCCGAGCGTCAGCAGTTCCCCGTCGATCGTGACCAGCTTGATCTCGAGCAGGTTGTGCAACGTCAGGCCGTGCTTGAGGCAATGCACGCCACCGGAGTTCTCGGCTACGTTGCCGCCGATCGTGCAGGCGACCTGCGAGGAAGGATCCGGGGCGTAGTACAGGCCGTGAGGGCGGGCCGCGGCCGAGATGGAGAGGTTGGTCACGCCCGGCTGCATGCGCGCCAGTCGCCGGTCGGCGTCGATCTCGAGGATCCGGTCGAGCTTCGCGAGCACGAGCAGCACGCCACCCACCACCGGCAGCGCGCCGCCCGACAGGCCGGTCCCGGCTCCGCGGGCGACGACCGGCACCGCGTGACGCCGGCAGGCGGCGAGCACCGTCTGCACCTCGGCGGTCGACGACGGGAGCACGACGAGTTCGGGACGCCGGCGGTGCGCCGTGAGTGCGTCGCATTCGTAAACGACACAGGCCTCGGGCGTCGCGAGGACCGACTGCGGGCCGAGTGCCGCCTGGAGTTCTGCTGTCAGGGAACCGTCAATCGCCACGCGTCAAGGTTACGACGTCCGACTCGGTTCCTACCAGTAGCAGGTCTGCAGGCCGGTGCGCGAAGAGTCCTACCGTGACGACACCGGCAATCTGGTTGATCGACTGCTCGAGCGATCCGGCGTCGACGATATCGAGGCCGGCGACGTCGACGATGTGGTTGCCGTTGTCGGTGACCGTGCCTTCACGCCAGAGCGGACGGCCGCCGAGGGCCGCGAGTTCACGCGACACGTAAGCGCGCGCCATCGGGATCACTTCCACCGGCAGCGGGAAGGCGCCGAGCCGTCCGACCAGCTTGCGCTCGTCGACGATGCAGACGAACTTACGCGAGGCCGCCGCGACGATCTTCTCGCGCGTCAGTGCGCCGCCACCACCCTTTATCAGCTCGAGGCGGCGTGTCGCCTCGTCCGCGCCGTCGACGTAGAGCGGGAGCTCGTCGACCTCGTTGAGTTCCAGCAGCGGAATCCCGATCGACCGCAGGCGACGGCTGCTCGCCTCCGAGCTCGAGACCGCGCCGGCGATCCGATCGCGCAGTCCGGCCAGGCCGTCGATGAAGAAATTTACGGTGGAACCCGTGCCGACGCCGATCACGGCATCGCGCGGGACGAATTCCAGCGCGGCCTCGGCGGCGCGCTGCTTCTGCTGGTCCTGGCTCATTGGTTTGGCGTCTCCAGAAACGACTGTGCCCGCTTTCGCGGGCACAGTTTGAAGCATGCGATCGTCGCTTACTTCTTCTTGGCGGCGACCTTCCGCTTCGCGGCGGCCTTCTTCACTGTCCGCTTGGCCTTCGCCTTCTTGACAGTCTTCTTGGCCTTCGCCTTCTTCACGGCCTTCTTGGCTTTCGCCTTCTTCACTGCAGTTGCCATCATCATCTCCATAGTCGGGTTAGTCCGCGCGCAGTATTTACAGAAATCAAAACTTAATTGCAAGAGGTTCGTCACGAAAATCTGTCGCGCGTTCCTCGGCGCGAGTGTCGCGTCGCTGTCGTTCAACGCATGCCGAGGATGAAGTTCCACTCTTTCGCGGTGACTGGAGTGACCGAAAGTCGGTTGCCGCGGCGAAGCAGCAGCATGTCTTTCAATGCGCCTCGCTGATGCTCGCGCAACTCCTTCAGCGTGATCGGCGGCTCGATCCGCCGCACGAGTTTCACGTCTACCGTGAACCAGCGCGGTGACTTCGGGTCGCTCTGCGGATCGAAGTACGGGCCGTTGCGGTCGAGCGCGCTCGCATCCGGATAGCCTGGGCGGACGACCTTTACGATGCCCGCGATCCCGGGTTCCTTGCAGCTCGAGTGATAGAGGAAGGCGAGGTCGCCGCGCTGGAACTCGTCGCGCAGCATGTTGCGGGCCTGGTAGTTGCGCACGCCGTCCCATGCAGTCGTCGAACGCGGCGCCGCTGCCAGGTCGTCGATGCCGAACGTATCCGGTTCGCTCTTCAGCAGCCAGTAATTCATCTGTCGGGAACCTCGCTAGCTTGATGCCGATGCGCCAGGCGGGAGCGAGCGCACGGGCCGGATGACTTCCTGCTCCGTCACGACGAGGTCGAGCGGCACGTCCCAGCTGGATGCTTCTATCGCGGGCAGTTCCTGGCAGGCGAACGCGACGCCCACCAGGCGCGGACGACGCCAGCGGCGCGAACGGTCCTGGAGCATCCGCAAGGCGCGGTCGTAGAAGCCAGCGCCCATGCCGAGCCGATTGCCTGCTCGATCGAAGCCGACCACCGGCAACAGCACGGTGTCGAGTCGCCGCACCGGGACGCGCCGTGCCGTTGCGGCAAGCGGTTCGGCTACGCCAGGGAAGCCCCACGGGTTGCGGCCGGACCGGCCGTCGTACGGTACGAAGATGATCTCGCGACGACGCCTGCTCGCGATCCTGGGTGCATGGAGATCCACGCCGAGCCGGAACGCGTCCTGCACTACGCCGGCGAGGTCGACCTCGCCCGGCATCGCGAGATAGACGGCGAGCCTGTCGCCCGGCCGGAGCAGCCCGAGGTCCCGGATGGAAAGCCGGATCGATTCCTCGGCCGCACGCCGCGCCCGCGGCGCGAGCGCGCTGCGAGCGGCGCGCATGCGCCGACGCGCCGCGCTCGTATCGTTGCTGGGCTTGGCCATCGTCGCCGGACCGATGCAGGGAAAGAGGAGGCGCCACCCGCATGTGCCGTCACGGGCCATTGCTCTCGACATGGAGCAATAAGCGGGGAAAACCGCGACACTTAAGGCTTCCCGCACGAGGCGGACGTGCACAATGCTGCCGCTGGTCAGGATCCCCTGGGTTTTTGACTTACGGTCGAGAGGTAACCCGGACCGTGTCGAACACCGCAGGCGGCGCCAATTCGAAGAGGCCGGGCCGCAGCCCGCGCCCCTATAATTCCATCTGCTGACCCTTTTCGAGTGCTGCTTCCACTCGCTCGCGGATCACCCTGAGCCGAGTGCCGACCTCGCCCTCCACCGCCGTGCCGCCGCGTCGCAGCTTGATCAGCTCGTTGGCCAGGTTGAGCGCTGAGATGACGGCGATGCGGTCGAGCCCGACCACGTTGCCGGAGTCGCGGACCTCGCGCATCTTGGCGTCGAGGTACTCCGCCGAGTCGAGCAGCGCGGAACGCTCGTCGGCCGGACACGCCACCTGGTACTCGCGATCGAGCAGGCGCACGCTGACGCGCGTGATGCGTTCCTCGCTCAAGCGCCGTGCTCCATCGCCTTCAGCCGGCCGATCATCGCCTCGACCCGCGTGCGGACCTGTTCGTTCTTCTGCAGCAGGCTGGCGCGCTCGGAGATCAGCGCGTCCTGGCGCTGGCGCAGCGCACGGTTCTCTTCCTTCATGCGCTCCATGGTCGCCACCAGCTCGTCGATGCGGCGCTCGAGGCGCTTGAGTTCGGCGTCTACGGCAGTCTTTGCGGCTTGCTCGCTCATGCGCGGAACTATAGAGCCCCACCCCGGGGGAATCAATCGACTCGATCCGGTCCTCCGGTGGAGTGCTACGATAGATCGAATGAACTCTGCCCCGGCCTTCGAAGACGTCGCGCGTTCGCTCGCCGCCGGCGGATCCGTGGTCCACGCGGCCGAGGCGCACGGGTGTCTCTGCGGGGCCATCGCGGCACGCAGCGACTACTCCCTCGAGGACTGGTTGCAGGAGCTGCGTCCGGAGCCCGAGCAGATGCCCGATGAACGGGTGTTGTCCAGCCTCTATTCGGATACCGTCAGCACGCTGCGCGGAGCCGACCTGGACTTCGAGCCGCTGCTTCCCGCCGAGGGGTCGCCACTGCCCGAGAGGGTCGAGGCGCTCGGCGCATGGTGCCAGGGCTACCTGTACGGTCTCGGTTCGGCGGGGACGGGCGATCCACTGCCGATGTCCGAGGACACCGCCGAGATCCTCGAGGACCTCGCCGAGATCGCCCGCGCCGGCAGCGCCGGGCCTGACGAGGAGGAGATCGAGGAGAATGCCTATGCAGAGCTGGTCGAGTTCATTCGCGTCGGTGTCCAGCTGGTCGACGAGGAGCTCGACGACTGGCGCCGCGCACAGGCCCTGCCGAAGACGCGTCACTGAGTAGCGATGAACATCAGGAAGCAGGAGTTCGCACGTCGCCGGCGCCAGCTCATGCGCATCATGGGCAAGGGCGGCATCGCGATCCTGCCGGCCGCGCTCGAGAAGCAGCGTAATTCCGACGTGCACTACTTCTACCGGCCGGACAGCGACTTCTATTACCTGACCGGATTCAGCGAGCCGGAGGCCGTGGCGGTGCTGGTGCCCGGACGCGCGCAGGCCGAGTACATCCTGTTCGTCAGGGAGCGCGATCCGGCCAGGGAGACCTGGGACGGGAGCCGGGCCGGTCCGGAAGGCGCGACTGCGGTCTACGGCGCCGACGACGCGTTTCCGATCGGCGACATCGACGACATCCTGCCCGGGCTGATGGAGCGCTGCGAGCGCGTGTACTACGCGATGGGCGTGCACCCCGAGTTCGACCAGCACGTCATCAGCTGGGTGAACACGCTGCGCGGGCAGGCCAAGCTGGGCATCCACACGCCGCAGGAGTTCGTTGCGCTGGACCACCTGCTGCACGACATGAGGCTCTACAAGAGCCGCTCGGAGCTGGCCGTGATGAGGCGAGCGGCGCAGATCGCGGTGGCCGCGCACGTTCGTGCGATGCGGGCAACCCGTCCCGGCATGAACGAGTGCGAGGTCATGGCGGAGATCCTGCACGAGTTCCACCGCAATCACGCGGACATCTCCTACCACCCGATCGTGGGTGGAGGGGCGAACGCATGTACGCTGCATTACCACGCGAACGATGCGCAGCTGCGCGAAGGTGACCTGCTGCTGGTGGATGCAGGCTGCGAATACGACTACTACGCCTCGGACGTGACCCGGACGTATCCCGTCAGCGGCCGCTTCTCCGAGCAGCAGCGGGAGGTCTACGAAGCGGTGCTCGAAGCCCAGGAGGCGGCGATCGCGGCCGTGCGTCCGGGCAACCACTGGAACGATCCGCACGATGCCGCGGTCAGGTCGATCACCCAGGGGCTGGTCCGCCTCGGGCTGCTGAAGGGCCGCGTGCCGACGCTGATCCGCAACGAGGCCTACAAGAAGTTCTTCATGCACCGTACCGGTCACTGGCTCGGCATGGACGTCCACGACGTCGGCGAATACAAGGTGGACGGCGAGTGGCGCCTGTTCGAGCCGGGCATGTGCCTGACGGTGGAGCCCGGCATCTACATTCCGGCCGGCAGCTCGCGGGTGCCGAAGCGATGGTGGAACATCGGCGTGCGGATCGAGGACGACGTTGCCGTCACGCCGGATGGATGCGAGCTGCTGTCGGTGGGCCTGCCCCGGACCCCGACCGAAGTCGAGCAGGTCATGGCCGGTTGACGTACGAGGCCTGGCCACCCGATGAATGAAGCCCGCGCGCTGAGCGATGCCGATCTGACGATCGTCGGTGGGGGACTGGTCGGGGCGTCGCTGGCGCTTGCGCTCGAGCCGCTCGGGCTCGACATTGCGCTGATCGAGGCGCAGCCCCCGGAACCCGGGCTGCAGCATCCGAGTTTCGACGAGCGAAGCACGGCCGTTTCCAACGGCAGCGTGCGCGTGTTTCGTGCGCTCGAAGCCTGGCAGCAGATGCGCAGCGAGGCGTCGCCGATACGCCGCATCCACGTCACCGACCAGGGCCGATTCGGAGTCGCGCGAATCGACGCCTCCGAGCAGGGCCTGGAGGCGCTGGGCTGGGTGCTGCCGAATCGCGCGATCGGAGCGGCCCTCTGGGAGCGCATCCGGCGCAGCAACACTGTTCGCCTGATCGCGCCGGCAACGGTCGAGTCGACCTCGACGAGCGGCTCGCGCCGTCAGCTCGTCCTCGAGCACGGCGGTGAGCGTTGTGCGATCGGCTCGCGGCTGGTGGTCGCGGCCGACGGCGCGCGCTCGGTGGTGCGCGAGCAGGCTGGCATCGCCGCGGAGCGCTGGGACTACGAGCAGACCGCGGTGGTCACGACGATGACCACGCAGAAATTCCATGACCATGTCGCCTACGAGAGGTTCACGCCGGAAGGTCCCATCGCGGTGCTGCCGCTGCCCGACGGACGCTGCGGCCTGGTCTGGACGCGTCATCCCGCGGCGGCTGCCCGCCTGCTCGAACTGCCCGAGGCCGGGTTTCTCGCGGAGCTTCAACGCGCCTTCGGCTTCCGGCTCGGTCGCCTGCTGGGCATCGGTGCCCGGGCCGCGTATCCACTGGCGCTCTCCCGCTCGGAAGGCCACGCCGCCGAGCGACTCGTCGTGGTCGGCAACGCGGCGCAGGGCCTGCATCCCATTGCCGGCCAGGGGTTCAACCTGGGGCTCCGGGACGCAGTCAGCCTGGCCGAGGTACTCGCCGAAGCGCTGCTCGAAGATGCCGGGGCGGACATCGGCCAGGCGGAGCTGCTCGCCGGCTATGCCCGCTGGCGGGACGAGGATCGCCGGCGGATCCTCGCGTTCACCGACGGGCTGGTGAGGTTGTTCGGTTCCCCGCTGGGACCGATCAGGGCGCTGCGCAGTCTCGGGTTGCTGGCGTTCGACTCGCTTCCGCCGGCGAAGCGCGCGCTGGCGAGGTTGAGCGTCGGCGCCGCCGGCCGGGTGCCACGCCTCGCCCGCGGGGTGCCGCTGCGGCGATCGGGCAGCCAGGCATGAACAGATGAACAGAAGAGCTGATTTCGACTGCATCGTGGTTGGCGGCGGCATGGTAGGCCTCGCGGTAGCGGCACTGATCGCCCGGGAGGAGCGACTTCGCGACTGGCGAGTCGCGTTGCTCGAGCCGGACCCTCCGCGCCGCCTGCGTGAAGACGAAACCGACCTGCGGGTCTCGGCGCTGTCGCGCGCTTCCGAGCGCATCCTCGCTGCGGTGGGCGCCTGGCCGGCCATCGCGCCGCGCGCTGGTTGCTACTCCGAGATGGTGGTCTGGGACGCGGCGGGCACGCCGGATGGACCTGATGCATTGCGCTTCTCGGCCGCCGAGACCGGTGAGCCCGACCTGGGCCACATCGCCGAGAACACCCGCATCCAGCTGGCGCTGCTCGATTCGCCGGCGCTGCACAAGGTGACGCGACTGGCGACGCGCCTGAAGGCGCTGGATTGCGCCGGCGATCGTCCCGGACTCGTGCTCGAGGACGGCCGCGAGCTCAGTTGTGAGCTGCTGGTGGGTGCCGACGGCGGTGGCTCACGCACGCGCGAGCTGGCCGGAATCGGCCGTGCCGGGTGGGACTATGGCCAGACGGCGGTCGTTGCGCACCTGGTCGCGGAACGACCCCACCGCGAGACCGCCTGGCAGAGGTTCCTTCCATCGGGCCCGGTTGCATTGCTGCCGCTGTTCGATGGACGCGTGTCGCTGGTCTGGACGACGACGCCAGCCGAGGCCGCGGAACTGGTCGATGTGCCTGCAGAGCATTTCAATGACCGCGTCACGGCGGCTACCGACCGGGTGCTCGGCTCGCTGGAGCTGCAGGGCGCGCGCGCGGCATTTCCGCTCGCAGTCCGGCATGCGAGGCAGTACGTGCGTCGCGGGCTGGCACTCGCCGGCGATGCTGCGCATACGATCCATCCGCTCGCCGGCCAGGGCGTCAACCTCGGCTTTCTCGATGCCGCCTGCCTGGTCGAAGTGCTGGCCGAGGCCGCCGAGGCGCGCGAGGAATCGTCGAGCCTGCGGGTGCTGAGACGCTACGAACGATGGCGCCGAAGCGAGAACTCACTTGCGCTCGGCCTGACCGACGGGATCAATCGGATGTTCGGCAGCCGCAGCCTCGCGATCGCGGCACTGCGACGGGCCGGACTGTCGCTGGTCGGTGCACAGGCGGCCACCAGGCGGTCGCTCGTGCGCCGCGCGCTCGGCCTGCGCGGCGACCTGCCGGCCATCGCCACGAGCGCTTAACCGGGAAGCAGGACAATGACACGCATCGTCGAACAGGATTCCCTCTTCACGCAGTCGCCGCCCGCGCTCGGCAACTCGTTTCGCGACGACCCGCTGCTGCGCTCCTGGTTGGGCCGCCACCTGCCGCGGGATCGACGTGGCGACCTGGAGGGCGAACTCGACGAGCTCGGCGCGCGCGCAGCCGGCCCGCTCTACAGGCTGCAGCTCGCCGACCGGCTGAACGAGCCGCGCCTGGTCCAGTGGGACGCCTGGGGTAATCGCATCGACGAGGTCGAGGTCAGCCCGCTGTGGCGCGAGGCCGAGCGGCTCGCCGTTGCCCATGGGCTGGTCGCAACGGGCTACGCGGCGGAGCACGGCAGATACGCCCGCGCCGCCCAGTTCGCGAAGGTCTACCTGTTCCACCCGTCTTCCGACGTCTACACCTGCCCGCTCGCGATGACCGACGGGGCCGCTCGGTGCCTGCTGCAATCGGGTAACTCCCGGCTGATCGATCGCGCATTGCCGCAGCTGCTGGCGCGCGACCCGGCGCTGTTCTGGACCAGCGGGCAGTGGATGACCGAGACCACCGGCGGGTCCGACGTCGGGCGCTCGGAGACGACGGCGGTGCCGGACGGCGAGGGCTGGCGCCTGTACGGACGCAAGTGGTTCACCTCTGCTGTGACCTCGCAGATGGCGCTGACGCTCGCGCGTCCGCAGGGCAACCCGCCGGGCGGCAAGGGACTCGCGATGTTCTACCTGGAGATCCGCGGCGCCGACGGCCGGCTGAACGGGATCCGCGTCGATCGCCTGAAGGACAAGCTCGGCACGCGCAAGGTCCCGACCGCCGAGCTGACGATCGACGGTACCCGGGCGGAACTCGTCGGCGAACCCATGAACGGCACGCGCGCGATAGAGCCCATGCTCGCGGTGACGCGCATGTGGAACAGCGTCTGCGCCGTCGCCGCGATGCGTCGCGCCTCGGCACTGGCGCGATCCTACGCGCTCGAGCGCGAGGCGTTTGGACGCCGGCTCGCAGACCTGCCGCTGCATCGGGATACGCTGGCGGCCGTCGAGGCCGAGACCTGGGGCGCGTTCCTGATCACGTTCCTGCTGGTCGAGCTGACAGGCCGACAGGAAACCGGTGAAATCGACGACGAGCAGCGCGCGCTGTTGCGGCTGATCACGCCGCTCACGAAACTGGTGACGGGCAAGCAGGCGGTGAGCGTCGTCAGCGAGGTCATCGAGTCGTTCGGCGGCGCGGGTTACGTCGAGGACACGGGCCTGCCGCTGCTGCTGCGGGATACGCAGGTACTGCCGATCTGGGAGGGCACGACCAACGTGCTCTCGCTGGACGCGCTGCTGCGTGCCGACCTTCACGCCGGCCTGGCCGCGCTGATGGGTCGTGTTTCGGCGTGCCTTCGCCCGCTCACCGACCCGCGGCTGATCGGCGCCGCCCGCCAGGCGCTCGGGGCGATCGAGCGTGCGACGCTGTGGGTCGAGTCGGGTCGGGACCCGGAGATACTCCAGTCCGGCGCTAGGAGGCTCGCGCTGACGCTGGCCCGAGGCCTCGAGCTCGCGCTGCTGTGCGAGCACGCGCAGTGGATGCTGGACCGGCAACACGATCCCAGCGGCCTGGCGGCAGCGCTGCGATTCGCACGGCTGCCGGTAGACCAGCTGCAGGAGATCGATCCGGCACTCGATCGCCAGCTGCTCGGCCTCTAGACGCCTCCGGGTGCCCCGTCCTGCAGCGGCCAGGCGGAGGCGTCGATCGTCTCGCGATAAGCATGCCAGGTCGCATGGCCGATCAATGGCAGCGTGAGTCCCAGCGCGACCATGACGAACGCGACCGCCGCGCCCCGGTCCCGGCCGACGAACAGCAGCGAGAACCCGGGCGCGACGGCCAGCACGATCAGCGCGGCCCACACGACCATCGCGCCCTTGTTGCGCAGCACGGCATTGATGCTGGTGACGACCGCGGTCACGGTGTCCACATTGCGATCCACCAGCATCGGCAGCGAGAACGCGGCTGCCGCGAACACGATGGCCGCGAATATCGATCCGACCGTGCTGCCGATGCCGAAGAAGGTCAGGTATTCCCGCCACCCCGGCTCGGAGCCCACCGGGAAGAAGACGTGTATCGCCGAGCCCGCCCGGGCCCAGACCAGGAACACGACCATCAGCATCAGTGCGAACACCATCAGGCTGGCGAAGGCACGCCGCTCCTCGAACAGGCAGCGGCGCAGCGAGGGCTTCTCGCCGCGCTCGAGCTGCTCGCTGATCGCGTAGGTACCGACTGCGAGCAGCGGCGCGATGAATATGAAGCCGGAGACCAGCGCGAGCAGCTCCCAGTAGCCGCCGAACCTGATCGCCACGACTGCGACCGCGAAGCTGAGCAGCACGACCACGACGCCGTAGCTGAGACTCTGGCGCGGCGCCGCCAGCATGTCGGCCCAGCCCCGGCGCAGCCAGCCGAACGGCGCCGTCGCGGACAGCGTGCGGCACGGAGCGACGAACGGCAGCGCGGCGGCTTCGCCGGACTTGCCCGGCTCGTTCACGTCCCGGCACCCAGCGCGTCGATCCTGGCGGCGCAGATGAAATCGTTCTCGGACAGGCCGCCGATGGAATGGGTGGAGAGGGCGATGCGGCAGTAGTCGTAGCCGAGCTCGAGGTCCGGGTGATGGTCCTCGGCATTGGCGATCCAGGCCACAGCGTTCGCAAAGCCCATCACGCGGTGGAAGTCCTTGAAGCGGAAGGCGCGCCGCAGCGATCTCCCGTCGCCGGTGATCGTCCAGCCGTCGGCGAGCTGCGCGAGCAGTTCCCCCGCGGCCGCCGTGTCCAGTGCCGGCGTGCCCGGCGCACAGGCCCTGCAGTTGCGATCCATCAGTCGTGTCATCAGCCTTTCTCCCCGCCGTAGCTGCGCTCGACGTACTCCTCGACCAGTTGCTGGAATTCCTCGGCGATGCGTTCGCCCTTCAGCGTCGGGCCCTTGAGCCCGTCGATGTAGACCGGGGCCACCGGCCGCTCGCCGGTTCCCGGGAGGCTTATGCCGATGTTCGCGTGCTTGCTCTCGCCGGGACCGTTGACCACGCAGCCCATCACCGCGACCGTCATCCGCTCGACGCCGGGGTAGCGGCGGCGCCACTCGGGCATACGTTGCCGCAGGTGCGCCTGGATCTTCTGGGCGAGCGCCTGGAAATAGGTCGACGTGGTGCGGCCACAGCCGGGGCAGGCGATGACCATCGGCGCAAAGGAACGCAGCCCCATCGTCTGCAGTATCTCCTGGGCCACGACGACTTCCTGCGTCCGGTCGCCGCCGGGCTCGGGGGTCAGTGAGACGCGGATCGTGTCGCCGATGCCCTGCTGCAGCAGCACCGACATCGCCGCGGTCGACGCGACGATGCCCTTCGAGCCCATGCCTGCCTCGGTCAGGCCGAGGTGCAGCGGATATTCGCAACGCACGGCGATGCTGCGGTAGACCGCGATCAGGTCCTGGACTGCGCTCACCTTGCAGGAAATCACGATTCGATTGCGGGGCAGGCCGAGTTCCTCGGCACGCCGTGCGCTGTCGAGCGCCGACACGACGATCGCCTCGCGCATCACGTCGGCTGCGTCCAGCGGTTCCGCGAGCCTGGAATTCTCGTCCATCAGCCGCGTCAGCAGGTCCTGGTCGAGACTGCCCCAGTTGACGCCGATGCGGACCGGCTTGTCGTTGCGGCAGGCGATCTCGATCATCTCGGCGAACTGCGGATCGCGCTTGCTGCCGCGGCCGACGTTGCCCGGATTGATTCGATACTTGGCCAGCGCCTCGGCGCAGGCCGGGTGGGCGGCTAGCAGCTTGTGCCCGTTGAAATGAAAGTCGCCAACGATCGGGACCGTCGTGCCGAGCGCCGCCAGTCTATCCACGATCCTCGGAACGGCGGCTGCGGCCGCATCGGTGTCGACCGTCACCCGCACCAGTTCCGACCCGGCGGCCGCGAGCGCGCGTACCTGCAAGGCCGTGGCTTCGACGTCGGCCGTGTCGGTGTTGGTCATCGACTGCACGACGATGGGTGCATCGCCCCCGACGGTCACTGCGCCGACTTCGACCGGCGTGCTCCGGCGCCGCTCGATCGGGCTCACGGGCTTCCTTCTCCAGCGACCGCGGCGCCCGTTCGTGTCGAGGCCGCCTGTGACTGCTCGGCCACCCAGGCCCGCACGGTGCCCTCGAGCACGTCCAGCGGCACGGCGCCGCTGCCGAGCACGGTGTCGTGGAATTCACGCAGATCGAAGTCCGGCCCCAGCGTCTCGCTCGCGTACCTGCGCAGTTCCTTGATGCGCAGCTCGCCGATCTTGTAGGCGAGCGCCTGGCCGGGCCACGAGATGTACCGGTCTATCTCGTTCACGATGTCCAGTTCCGTCTTGGCCGCGTTCGCCTTGAAGAAATCGATCGCCTGCTGGCGCGTCCAGCGCTTGTGGTGCATGCCGGTATCCACGACCAGCCTCACGGCCCGCCACATCTCGTATGTCAGCTGGCCGAACTTGTCGTAGGGGTCTTCATACAGCCCCATTTCCTCGCCGAGGCTCTCGCTGTACAGCGCCCAGCCCTCGACGAAGGCCGTCGCCTCGAAATCGCGGCGGAACTTCGGCAACTCGCCGAGTTCCTGGGCCAGCGCGATCTGCAGGTGATGGCCGGGCACGGCCTCGTGGATCGTGAGCACAGGGATTTCATAGGTCGGGCGTTGCTCGGGCTTGTACAGGTTCACGTAGTAGTAGCCTGCCCGTCGCCCGTCCATCGACGGCCCCTGGTAATAGGCGGTCGTCGTGTCAGGGGCGACCTGCTCAGGAATGGGCCGCACGCCGTAGGGCATGCGCGGCAGCCGGCCGAAGAACCGGGGCAGCAGCGGATCGACCCGCTTGGCCATCGCGAGGTAGGCGTCATGCAGGGCCTGCGGATCCCGATAACTGAACTGGGGGTCGGTCCGCAGGAACTCGAGAAAGCTTTCGAAGTCGCCCTGGAACCCGACCCGCTCGATCACCTGCATCATCTCGGCGCGTATGCGCTCGACCTCGCGCAGTCCGATCGCGTGGACTTCGTCCGCGGTGAGCCTGGTCGTCGTGAACCACTCGACGCGTTTCTGATACCACTGCTCTCCGCCCGGCGTGTCCCAGATCCCGACCGTGTCGCGGGAGGCGGGCAGGTAGTGCTGTTCGAGGTAGGCATGCAGGCGGTCGTAGGCCGGGACGACCGTAGTCTCGATGACGCTCTTCGCGGCCTCCCTGAGGCGCTGCTGCTCGCTGGCCGGAATGGAATCCGGCATGTCCTCGAACGGCGCGTAGAACGGACTCAGTGCGGGGTCCTTGACCCGCTGCTGCTGAACCTGCGCCGGCACGCGTTCCATGATGACCCGGGGCTGGACGAGTCCGCGCTCGACGCCGCGTCGCAGCAACTCGATGTCCTGGTCGACCAGCGTGCCGAGGCCGCGCAGCCGCGCCAGCCAGTTCTCGTAGTCCTGCACGGTGTCGAAGGGCAGGACCTCCGCGAGCTGGTGAGCCGTCTGCACGCCGCGTCGCTGGGTGATGGGCAGCAGGTGCAGCCCGAATCGATAGCGGTCCACCTCGTCCTGGTACTGGCGACGGAAGAGCTCGAGGTTCAGCCGATCGCCGGGCGTCAACGCGCCGGGGTCGATCTGCTCGAGCGTGCCCAGGACCACACGATCGGCCTCGTGGCTGCGGTCGATCGCAGCCATCGAACGGTCCGGCCAGAGGGCGTCGTAGCGCCGTTCGCCGAGGTAGCTCGCGGACACCGGGTTCTCCTGCAGTCCGCGTTCCCACTCCGATGCGAACAGGCGGTGCAGCGCGGCCTCGGGCGCTTCGTCCGCAGATCCGGGCGACGCAAAGGCCAGCAACAATGCCGCGGCTGCCACGGCGTGCATTCCTCGACTCATCGGGCGAACCCCACTGCATTCCCGCGAGCCGTGGATGTTGGGTGGAGCGCGGCGGAATGACAAGTCGCCCGAGGCGCGGCGCTGGCCCCCTCCGGTAGCCTGAGGTAACATCGGCGGACCCATCGCAAGACCTGTCCGGAGAGAGACCGACCGTCGGTCCGCCGAAGGCGCAACCCGCCCGGAAACGCTCAGGCAAATGAACGGCGACGTCTGGTGGGCTCTGGAGAGTGGCCCCGCGGGGCCCACCGAAGGGGTGCGGCACCCGGCGAGGGCGCCTGATCTCTCAGGTCAAAGGACAGAGGGGCGGCGGGCCGGCGAGGCCCGCCGCCTTTTTTTTTTGTTGTCGGGGAATTGAACGATGGCACTGCGCACCCCTCTTTACGACACCCACGTTGCCGCGGGTGCCCGGATGGTGGATTTCGGCGGCTGGGACATGCCCGTGTCCTACAGTTCGCAGATCGAGGAGCACCATGCGGTCAGGCGCGCGGCCGGGATGTTCGACGTGTCGCACATGTGCGTCGTCGACCTGCGCGGAGGGCGGACCCGGGACTTCGTCCGTCGCCTGCTGGCCAACGATGTCGCGAAGCTCACCGTGCCGGGCAAGGCGCTGTATACCTGCATGCTGCGCGACGACGGCGGGATACTCGACGACCTGATCGCCTACTACATGGCCGATGACTGGTACCGGATCGTCGTCAACGCGGCCACGCGGGACAAGGACCTCGCGTGGCTGCAGCAGCATGCGCCAGGTTTCGACGTGTCAGTCGAGCCCCGCTTCGACCTGGCGATGATCGCGGTGCAGGGTCCCGAGGCCCGCAGCAGAGCCGCCGGAGTCCTGCCGGCCGACGTCGCTGCGCGCGCTCTGGAGATCGAGCCCTTCAAGTCGCTCGCGGCTGATCCATGGTTCATCGCCAGGACCGGCTACACGGGCGAGGACGGCTTTGAAATCGTCGTGCCGGCCGCCGAGGCTGCGGACCTGTGGCTTGCGCTGCGTGATGCCGGCGTCGCCCAGTGTGGCCTGGGTGCCCGGGACACGCTCCGGCTCGAGGCCGGACTCAATCTCTACGGCGCGGACATGGACGAGGCGACTTCGCCGCTCGAGTCCGGGCTCGGCTGGACCGTGGCCTGGGAGCCGCAGGACCGCGACTTCATCGGTCGCGGCGCGCTCGCCCGGCAGAAGGCCGAGGGCGCCCCGCGCAAGCTGGTCGGCCTGCTGCTCGAGGACCGGGGAGTGATGCGCGCGCACCAGAAGGTCATCGTGCCCGCGGTCGGCGAGGGCGAGGTCACCAGCGGCACGTTCTCGCCGACGCTCGAGCGTTCCATCGCGCTCGCCCGCGTGCCGGCCAAGGCCTCCGGCCGTTGCGAGGTCGAGATCCGTGGCCGGCTACTCAACGCCCGGGTGGTTCGTCCACCCTTCGTGCGCAACGGCCAGGTAATGATCGCTCTGTAGAGTCAACCCGCGGAGGACAAAATGAGCAAGGTTCCAGGCAATCTCCGTTACTTGAAGTCCCACGAGTGGGCGCGTCTCGAGGACGACGGCACGATCACGGTCGGCATCTCCGACCACGCGCAGCAGGCACTGGGCGACCTGGTATTCGTCGAGGCACCGGAACCGGGCCGACGGGTCTCGGCCGGCGAAGCCTGCGCCGTGGTCGAGTCGGTCAAGGCGGCTTCCGACGTCTACAGCCCGGTGAGCGGCGAAGTGGTCGCCGGCAACGCTGAGCTCGGAGGCCAGCCCGAACTGATCAACCAGGACCCCTACGGTACGGGCTGGATCATGAGAATACGGCCCGAAGACAAGGCCCAGTTCAGCTCGCTGCTCGATGCCGCGGCCTACGAGGCCGCACTCGCCGCCGACACCCACTGAGCGGAGTCCGTCCCATGCCCTTCATCCCGCACACGCCGGAGGACGTCCGCGAGATGCTCGCGGCGATCGGCGCCTCCAGCGTCGACGATCTGTTCGACGAGATCCCCGCCCGACTGAGTGCCCGGCCGCTCGAGCGCATCCCGACAGCGCTGACGGAAATGGAGGTCGGTCGGCTGATGTCGCAGCGTGCCGCCGGCGACGGGCGCAGGCTCAACTTCGCGGGGGCGGGCGCATACGAGCATCACGTTCCATCGGCGGTGTGGTCCATCGTGACCCGGGGCGAGTTCTACAGCGCGTACACGCCCTACCAGGCCGAGGCGAGCCAGGGCACGTTGCAGCTGCTCTACGAATACCAGTCCATGATGGCCAGCCTGACCGGGATGGCGGTGTCGAACGCGTCGCTGTATGACGGCGCCACGGCGCTGGCGGAAGCCTGCCTGATGGCGGTCCGCGCGCACCGCAAGTCGCGTTCACAAAGGGTCCTGCTGCCGGTGGCCCTCGATCCGACCTACCGGCGTGTGCTGCAGACGATCGCCGGCAACCAGAATTTGTCCTTCGACCTGCTGCCCTACGACGCCAGCGGCGGGCACACGACGACCGGGACGCTCGAGCCGTACCTCGGGCAGGACATCACCGCGCTGGTCATCCAGCAGCCGAACTTCCTCGGCACGCTGGAAGACGTGGACGAACTCACCGACCGGGCCCACGAGGCCGGCATGCTGGTGATCGCCGTGGTCAATCCAATTTCGCTGGCGCTGCTCAAGCCCCCGGGCGAGTGGGGGACCCGGGGCGCGGACATCGTCTGCGGCGAAGGACAGCCGCTGGGCGTACCGCTGTCTTCGGGCGGCCCCTACTTCGGGTTCATGACTACCCGCATGGACCACGTACGGCAGATGCCGGGCCGGATCGTGGGGCGGACCGTCGACATGGACGGCAAGCCCGGCTTCACGCTGACGCTGCAGGCTCGCGAACAGCACATTCGCCGCAGCAAGGCGACCTCGAACATCTGCACCAACCAGGGACTGCTGGTCGCGGCCGCGACGATCTACCTGTCGCTGCTCGGTCCGCAGGGCCTCGAGCGGGTTGCGTTGAGCTGCGCCGAGCGCAGCGCGGAGCTGGTGGATGCGCTGACGCGAATCCCGGGCGTGCGGCTCGCCTTCGACCGGCCGCGCTTCCACGAGGCCGTGCTGCTGCTCGACCGCCCGGTACAGGGTGTGCTCGAGGCGCTCGCCGCCCGTGGCATCGTGGGCGGCGTGGACATCTCGGGCCAGTACCCGTCGCTAGGCAACGCGCTGCTGGTATGCGCCACGGAGACCCGCAGCAGCGACGATGTGGCGCTCTACGCCCGGGCACTGTCGGAAATCATGCAGGGCGTGGCCGCGGCCTGAGCCTGGGAGACAAGCACGATGCGCGAAAAGCTGATCTTCGAACTTTCGGCTGCCGGCCGGGGCGCCACGGCGCAGTTTCCACGCGAGGAGGCTGCGGCCGGGATACCGCAGTCGCTGCGCAGGCGTCAGGCGCCGATGCTGCCCGAGGTCTCGGAATTGCAGGTCGTCCGACACTTCACGCGGCTGTCGCAGCTCAATTTCTCCATCGACACGCACTTCTATCCGCTCGGCTCGTGCACGATGAAGTACAACCCGAAAGCCTGCAACCAGTACGCGATGCTGCCGGAGTTTCTCGGCAGGCACCCGCTGGCGCCGGAGTCGACTGGCCAGGGCCTGCTGCGCTGCCTGTACGAGCTGCAGGAGATGCTGCAGGAAGTCACTGGCATGCGCGGCGTATCGCTGACGCCGATGGCGGGCGCCCAGGGCGAGTTCGCCGGCGTCGCGATGATCCGCGCATACCATGATTCCAGGAATGATCGCGGTCGCAACGAGATCATCGTGCCGGAGGCGGCTCACGGCACCAACCCGGCGACCGCCACGATGTGCGGCTGCGTCGTTCGCGAGGTGCCCTGCCTCGCCGACGGGGACATGGACCTCGACGCGCTGCGCCAGGTCGTCGGCCCGCAGACCGCGGGCATCATGCTGACGAATCCTTCGACGCTCGGAGTATTCGAACGTCGCATTCTCGAGGTCGCCGAGATAGTCCATGGGGCGGGCGGGCTGCTGTACTACGACGGCGCCAACCTCAATGCCATCCTGGGCAAGGTGCGCCCGGGCGACATGGGTTTCGACGTGATTCACATGAACCTGCACAAGACCTTCTCGACCCCCCACGGCGGCGGCGGTCCGGGGTCCGGTGCGGTTGGCGTCAGCGAGCGGCTGCTGCCGTTCCTGCCCGTGCCGGTCGTGGGTCGGGACGGCGATCGTTATCGCTGGCTCGACGAGAAGGACCTGCCGCAGAGCATCGGCCGGCTGTCTGCCTTCATGGGCAACACCGGCGTGCTGCTGCGGGCCTACATCTACATGAGGATGCTCGGTCGCGAGGGCATGCAGCGGGTCGCGGAATTCTCGACGCTGAACGCGAACTACCTGATGACGCGGCTGCGTGCGGCCGGTTTCGAGCTCGCCTATCCGGAGCGCCGGGCCGGCCACGAGTTCATCGTGACGCTGCGGCGTGAGGCGCGGGATTTCGGCACGACCGCGATGGACTTTGCGAAGCGCCTGCTGGACTACGGATTCCATGCGCCGACAACTTACTTCCCGTTGCTGGTGCCCGAGTGCCTGCTGATCGAGCCGACCGAGACGGAGTCCCGCGAGGAACTCGATGCCTTCGTCGAGGCGATGACGGCGATCCGGCGCGAGGCGCAGCAGGATCCGGAGAAGCTCAAGGCCGCGCCGCTCACGCTTCCGGTGCGACGACTGGACGACGTGCGGGCCGCGAAGCATCTCGACCTGGCCTGGAAGGCGGCGTGACCCATCCGGGGAATCGTCCGCCGGCGTCCGTGACCCGCAAGCTGACGCTCCGCTGCCGAGCCGGCTGCGTTCTGACCGGCGGCCTCGCCGTCGCCGCCACCTGGATGTTCGTCGCTCTCGACTGATGTGGCGGATGCGGCCCGCGGGGCCGACCCTTACGACTGGAGCTTGGCAATGACGGCATTGATCTGCGGTTCCGTGGCCTACGACACGGTCATGGTCTTCCCCGGGAGGTTCAAGGACCACATCCTCCCCGATCGCATCCACATGCTGAACGTGGCGTTCCTGGTGCCCAGCATGAGACGGAACTTCGGCGGCTGCGCCGGGAACATCGCCTATAACCTCGGCCTGCTCGGAGGCAAGGGAATGCCGATGGCCACGGTCGGCCGGGATTTCGCAGCCTACGAGCAGTGGATGCGCGAGCAGGGCGTGAGCCGTGAGTTCGTGACGGTGCTCGAGCAGGAGTACACGGCCCAGGCCTTCATCACGACCGATCTCGACGACAACCAGATCACCGCATTCCACCCTGGCGCGATGAACCACTCGCATCAGAATCGAGTCCCGGCGACGGACGGGATCACGCTCGGCATCGTCGCTCCCGACGGCCGCGAGGGCATGCTCCGGCACGCCGAGCAGCTTGCCCAGGCGGGGATCCCGTTCCTGTTCGACCCGGGACAGGGATTGCCGATGTTCGACGGCGAGGAACTGCGCAACTTCATCGCGCAGGCCAGGTGGGTCGCTGTGAACGACTACGAGGGTCACCTGCTGCAGGAACGCACCGGCCTGTCGCTGGCGGAGATCGCCGAGTCGGTCGAGGCGCTGGTCGTGACGCGCGGTGCATCCGGCAGCACCATCCACACGCGGGCGGGCGTGCTCGAGATACCTGCGGCCGTGCCCGATGTGGTGACCGACCCGACGGGTTGCGGCGATGCGTACCGTGCCGGACTCGTCTACGGCATCATGAACGCGCTCGACTGGGAAACGACGGGTCGAGTCGCCTCGCTGATGGGTTCGATCAAGATCGCCCACGCCGGAACGCAGAACCATCGCTTTGAGCGGGCGGAGTTCGAGGACCGGTTCCGTGCGGCCTTCGGCCGGTCGCTGTGATGCCCGGATTGCGGACAGCGTTCATTCCTCTGGCCTGGCTCGCCATCGCAGCGAGCCCGCTTGCGAACGCGGACTCGCCGGCCTGGGAGGAGACTCTCGAGCAGGTTGCGCCCTCCGTCGTCTCGATCGAGATCGATCAGACCCGGGCCTTCGACACCGAGTGGAATCAGTCGAGCCAGGCCACCGGCTTCGTGGTCGACGCCGAACGCGGACTGATCCTGACCAACCGTCACGTCGTGACCCCGGGACCTGTGGTCGCTACCGCGGTTTTCCAGAACCGCGAGGAAGTCGAGCTGCATGCCGTATACCGCGATCCGGTGCACGATTTCGGCTTCTATCGCTACGACCCGACCAAGCTGAGCTTTCTCAGGCCGAGGGCGCTGCCGCTGTTCCCCGCAGGCGCGAAGGTGGGCACCGAGATCCGGGTCCTCGGCAACGACGCAGGCGAGCAACTCTCGATACTCGCCGGGACGCTCGCGCGCCTGGACCGGTCTGCGCCGGAATACGGGGTCGGCAAGTACAACGACTTCAACACCTTCTACATCCAGGCCGCGTCGGGAACCTCGGGAGGCTCCTCGGGATCCCCGGTCGTGGACCTCCGCGGCCGGGTCGTGGCCTTGAACGCGGGCGGCAGCAGCGGTGCCGCCTCCAGTTTCTACCTGCCGCTCGACCGGGTGCAGCGCGCGCTCGCGCTGCTGCAACAAGGCGACGGCATTCCCAGGGGTACGCTGCAGACGGTGTTCGGCTATACGCCTTACGACGAGTTGCGGCGCCTGGGGCTGCGGGAGGAAACAGAGGCCGAGGCGCGGCGTGCAGCCCCTTCGCTGACGGGCATGCTGGTGGTGCGCGAGGTCCAGCCGGGCTCGCCGGCCGAGGGCCAGCTGCAGGTGGGCGACATACTGGTGCGGATCAACGGCAGCCTCACGACGACGTTCGGGCCGCTGGCCGAAGTGCTCGATTCGTCGGTCGGGCAGTCGATCGAACTGCAGATCGAGCGGGGAGGGCAGGTCATCGAGCTGCGGCTCGAGGTCGGTGACCTGCATGCGATCACGCCGGACGAGTACCTGGAGTTCGGCGACGCGGTTGTACACACGCTCTCGTACCAGATGGCCCGGCACCTGAATTCGCCGGTGCGGGGCGTGTTCGTCGCGAACCCCGGTTATGCGCTCGGTGCGGCCGGCGTGCCTAGGGGCGCCGTGGTCACCAGTGTCGACGGCGAGCAGGTTTCGACGCTGGCCGACTTCGAGCGGGTGGTCAGCGCGCTGCCCGACGGCAGGCTGGCCGCGATCCGTTACTTCACGCTCGACGATCCCAGGGGTGCGGAAACGCGCGTGATGCGCATGGACTGGCGCTGGTTCCCGGTGCGGCACTGCCGGCGCGACGACGCGACCGGCTACTGGCCCTGCCGGGAACTGACCGAGCCGCCGCCGGCGGCCCGCGCGCAGCCGGCACGCACTACGTTCGCCGGTACTGGCGACGATATTTCCGACGGGATTGCCGCGTCGCTCGCGCTGGTGCATTTCGACATGCCGTATTCGGTGGCCGGGGTCACCGAGCGCAATTACCACGGCACGGGCGTGATCGCCGATGCCGTGCAGGGACTGATCGTCGTCGATCGCAACACGGTCCCGGTCGCAGTGGGCGACGTGCGCGTGACCTTCGCCGGATCGATCGAGGTGCCCGGGCGGGTCGAGTACGTCCATCCCGTGCACAACATCGCGGTGGTTTCGTTCGACCCTGCGTTGCTCAACGGCACGCCGATCAAGGCTGCGCGTCTCGAGCCGCGCGAACTGAAACCTGGAGAGGCCGTCGTCGTCGCGGGCCTGGGCAGCGACGCCAGGGTGCGCTCGATCGGGACGACGGTCGCATCGGTGGATGACATCGACTTTCCGTTGTCCCGTTCACTGCAGTTCCGGGACGCGAACCTCGAGGTCGTGAGCCTGGTGGATGCCCCGAGCGGCTATGACGGCGTGATCATCGACGATTCCGGGCGGGTCCGCGCGCTCTGGTCCAGCTTCGCGACCGAGAGCGGACGCGAGCTGGTTCAGATCAGCCGGGGCGTGAGCGTAGAGCTGGCGATCGAGGCAGTCGAGGCGGTCCGCAGCGGGCGGGACCTGCATTCGCTGGAGGTGGAATTCGAGACGATGCCGGTCGCCACTGCGCGCAAGCTCGGCCTGTCCGACGAATGGGTGGCGATCCTCGAGTCCCGGGATACGCGCCATCGACAGGTGCTGTCCGTCGAGCGGCTGGTGGCGGGTTCGCCGGCGGCCGCCGTGCTGCGTCCCGGGGACCTGCTGCTTGCCGTCGACGGCAGGCCGCTCAACCGCTTCCGCGAGGTCGAGAAGGCGACGCAGTCGCCCCGAGTCTCGTTGACCGTGCTGCGTGATGGTGAGGAACTCGAGCTGGAAGTGAACACGGTACGGCTCGACGGGCGTGATATCGACCGGCTGCTGCTGTGGGCTGGTGCGGTACTGCATGCACCGCATCGCGCGATGGCGGCCCAGCGCGGCATCCCGCCCGAGGGCGTGTTCGTCGCATATTTCTCCTACGGTTCACCTGCCACGCGCTACAAGCTGTTCGCGGGACGAAGGATCCTCGAGGTGGACGGGCGTCCCACGCCGGATCTGGACGCGTTCATTGCCGCAGTGCAGGGCCGGCAGGACCGCCAGTCGCTGCGCCTGCGCACCGTGAGCTGGAACGGAGCCGTGGACGTCATCACGCTGAAGCTGGACAAGCACTACTGGCCCGCCTACGAGCTGCGTCGTTCGGACGATGGCTGGCGACGCAGCGCGATCGACTGAGAACCGGCTCAAGTTCTGCGCCCTGTCGCCGCCGCGCCGGGCGCCTTTTGCAGATATCATGGCGCCATGGTCACGGCGCGCTTGCCACAAGACGAGATCGACAGGGCGGTCGAGGCCCTGCGCGAAGGGAACGTCATCGCGTTTCCGACCGAAACCGTCTACGGGCTCGGCGCAGACGCGCAGAACGCCGCAGCAGTGCGCAAGGTGTTCGAGCTGAAGGGCCGGCCGAGCACGCATCCCCTGATCGTGCATCTCGACGACCTGCGATCCCTGGACCGCTGGGCGCTCACGGTGCCGCCCGCGGCCCGGCAGCTCGCGGAGAGCTTCTGGCCCGGGCCGTTGACGCTGGTCCTCAACAGGGCGCCCGCAGTGGACCCGCTCGTCACAGGCGGGCAGGAAACCGTCGCGGTCCGCGTCCCGGCCCATCCGGTGGCGCAGCAGCTTCTGCGTGCCTTCGGCGGCGGGATCGCGGCGCCTTCGGCGAATCGCTACGGCCGGTTGAGCCCGACCCGGGCGGAGCATGTTCGAGAGGAGTTCGGCGCGGAGGTGCCGGTGATCCTCGACGGCGGCGACTGCAAGATCGGGCTCGAGTCGACGATAGTCTCCTGCGTCGATGCGGTGCCTCGCGTGCTGCGTCCAGGCTCGATCACGCTCTCGCAGTTGCGGGCCGTGGTTCCGGAGCTGCACGGAGGGCCGGATGCCGAATCACCGCGCGTCCCGGGGAGCGAGGCCAAGCACTACTCACCGGTGACGCCGCTCAGCATCGTCGCCAGCGGCAGCCTCGAGGAAGTCGTCGGCGAACTCACCGAGAACCACGAGAAGGTGGCCGTACTGGCAACCCGCCCGCCGAAGGTGGCGAACCGGTACATGACCTGGATCAACGCGGGCCGCCGGGCAGAGGTCTACGGACGCGAGCTGTACGTCAACCTGCGGACGCTGGACAAGTCGGGGGCTCGCGAGATCCTGGTGGAGGAAGTGCCCGAAGGCGAGTCCTGGGAGGCGATCCGCGACCGCCTGCGACGCGCGGCCTCGGCGGAGAACGTCGTTTCCGTGGACCCCGACATCGCCGCGCTTCGTGCCGACCTCGGCGAAGACGTCGGTCACCGCTGACGGCTGCGGTCGATGCTGAAGTCCGCCGAACTCCATGCCCTGGCCCGCCGGCACGGGACACCGTTGCTGGTGCTGGACTGCGCGACGCTGCGCCGGCAGTACGCAAGCCTGCGGCGCGCGCTGCCGAGGGTGGCTTTCTACTATGCGCTGAAGCCGCTGCCGCATCCCGCGGTCGTCGAGGAACTGCGCGACCTCGGCGCCTGTTTCGACGTCGCGACTACCGGCGAGGTCGAACTCGTCAGGTCCCGCCGCGTGCCGCCGGCGCGCTGCATACATACTCATCCGGTCAAGCGCGACGCGGACATACGCGCGGCGCTGAGGTTCGGGATCACGACCTTCGTCGCCGACAACCCGGACGAGATCCACAAGTTCGTGCGTCATCGACGCCGCGTGCGGTTGCTGATACGCGTGTCCTTCCGCAATCCAGCCGCCGTCGTGGACCTGTCGCGCAAGTTCGGATGCGAACCCGCCGCTGTGGGTCCAATGCTCGAGCTGGCGCGGGAGCTCGGGATCGCGGTCGACGGGCTGTCCTTCCACGTCGGTTCGCAGGTTTCGGATCCCGGCAAGTACGTGGAGGCGATCGCAGCGTGCCGGGAGATCATGCTCGAGGCGCGGGCGGCGGGCTTGCCGGATCTCTCGGTGCTCGACATCGGCGGCGGCTTTCCCGTTGCGTATCATGGCGAGGTGACGCCGATCCGGGAGTTCTGCGGCCCGATCCGCGAGGCGCTCCGGCCGCTTCCCAGGCGAATTCGCGTGATCGCCGAGCCAGGACGGTTCATCGCCGGTCCGGCTGGAAACTGCGTGGCCTCGGTCGTAGGACGCGCGCAGCGGGAAGGACGCTGGTGGTACTACCTCGACGATGGCCTGTACGGGTCCTTCAGCGGTCAGATCTTCGATCACGCCTTGTATCCGATCGAGGCTCCGCAGAGAGAGGGTCCGCGTCATCCGTGCGTGCTTGCCGGCCCGACCTGCGACAGCATCGACGTCATACGCGAGGATTTCGCGCTGCCCGAGCTGCAGATCGGCGATCTGCTGATCGGTCGCATGATGGGTGCATACACCGTGGCTTCGGCCACGGACTTCAATTTCATCCCGAGGGCCCGTATCGTGGCCGTCAACCGCCGGGCTCGAACCTGAATGCAAATAGACCTGCTTGATCAAGTTCCTGGTGCTGTCGCCGCCCGCGGAATCGCCGTGGTGATAGACGTGTTCCGCGCCTTCTCCGTCGCGCCGCATGCCTTCGACTGCGGGGCTGCGCGGGTCCTTCCGGCCGGCGAGGTGGAGGAGGCCCTGGAACTGGGCCGCCGTTTCCCGGGCGCCGTGCTGATCGGCGAGCGGCATGCACGCAAGCTGCCGGGATTCGATGCGGGAAACTCGCCCACCGAGATCCGCAGCCTGGACCTGCGCGGCAAGGTCGTCGTGCACACGACCCACGCCGGTACACAGGGCCTGGTGAACGCCGCCGGTGCTGACGAGGTCCTGACGGGGTCCTTCGTCAACATCACGGCCATCCGCGATTACCTGCTGAGCAAGGCGCCTTCGCGGGTCTCGCTGGTGAGAATGGGGCACGAGGCCAGCGAGCGTTGCGACGAGGACGACCTGTGCGCCGAGTGCCTTGCGCTGATGCTGCGAGGGGAGCCGGCCCCGCTCGCAGAGGTCCGCGAGCGGCTGCGCTTCGCGCCGGCCGCGCAGAAGTTCTTCGACGCTGCGGCCGACTATGCACCAGCGACGGACTTCGAGTACTGCACCGAGGTTGACCGCTTCGACTTCGTGCTGCGACTGCGTCGCAGGCCTGGCGAGCCGCTGGAACTCGAGCGCGTGCCGACGACCGGGCGCGAGGCTGGATGATCCGCAACGTCGTGTTCGACGTGGGCGGGGTTCTGGTGCGACTGCGCTATGAGCCCTTCATACGCTACCTGACCGAGGCGGGCGTGGACATGTCCGACCTGCCCGCCTGGCTGGCACGGGTGGACCTGGAAGCTCACGAACGCGGCGAGCTTCCTGGCGTCGAGCTGCTGTCGCGCATCGCCGCGATGGCGAGCCGGCCGATCGACTCCAGCGAACTCGAGCGAATGTGGCTCGACATGTTCGATCGCGCCCATGAGATGTTCGATCTGCTCTCGGGGCTGAAGCGGGACTATCGGGTCTACCTGCTGTCGAACATCGGTGACCTGCACTGGCAGCACCTCGATTCCCGCTACGGGCTCGAGGCGCTCGCCCACGGCGTGGTCGCGTCGTTCCGCGTCGGCGCGGTCAAGCCGAGCGCCGCGATCTATCGAGCGGCGGAGAACCGCTTCTCGCTCGAGCCGGCGGCCACCGTGTTCATAGACGACCTGGCGCCGAACGTGCGGGGAGCCGAAGCCTGCGGGTGGCACGCGATTCATCACCGCGATCCCGCCGAGACACGGGCCAGCCTCAAGGCGCTCGGCCTCAGGCTGCCGGAGCGCTGGCAGCAGGGATGACGGCGATCCACCGCAGGGTCGCCGCCTGTCGCGCGGGCGAGGATCCGACGCTGATCTGCAGGCTGCATTCCGGCTGGGCCGTGATGGGAGACCCGCAGGTGCTGCGCGGCTACTGCCTGCTGCTGCCCGATCCGGTAGTGCCGCAGCTCGACGCTCTTGCGGAATCGCCGCGGCGCGCTTTCCTCGACGACATGGCGAGGCTGGGCGAGGTCGTGCTGAGCGAAACCTCGGCGCTGCGCATCAACTATGCGATCTTCGGTAACCTCGAGCCGGCCCTGCACGCGCACGTGCTGCCGCGATATGCACAGGAGCCCCCGGAACTGCGCAGCGCGCACCCCTGGGCGTACGACTGGTCGAAGGCGCCCGCCTTCGATGCCGGGCGGGATGGGGCGCTGTTGCTGGCGCTGCGCCGCCGCCTGGTGGAACCGGCAAGCTGAGGTCCCGGCGTGAGGGCGATCGGCTACTTGCGGGACCGGGAGATCGATTCGAGCGTGATCGTGCCCGCGTCACGGAACCAGCGGGTGCTGTGCCTCCTGCTGCTGTTGGCCGCAGCTGTCGGTGCGATCAGCTCGACGGCCGCGGCCGCGGCCTATCGCTACAAGGACAGCAACGGGCAGTGGGTCTACACGGACAGGCCACCCCCGGCCGGGCAGTCTGCAGAAGCCATGAGCCTCTCCCGGGGGGCGGACATGCCCAGCATCACGGTCCAGCCGCGCGCAACGTCATCGGGCGTGGCGCTGGTCGCGGTGAACGGCTGCCGCTGTCCGGTGGAATTCGCGGTGAAGACGTCGAACGCCGGCCGGGAACTGGCTGCGCGACGGCTCGTCCCGCCACAGTCCGAGCAGACGCTGCTCGAACTCGGCCAGTCAGCAGCTGCGGGCAGCGTGGAATTCGATTACGCGTTCGTGATCGGCGATCCCTCGGCCGTGCATGCGCCGGATCGACCCTATCGCGTGCCTTTTGCGCTGGCACGCAGCTTCACGGTTTCGCAGGCGCCCCCGGACCAGTTGACTCATGCCAGCCTCGCGAGCCGCAATGCGATCGACATCGCGATGCCCGTCGGTACCGCGGTCCACGCCGCGCGCGACGGGGTGGTGATCAACGTGGCGCATCGCAATTTCCGCGGCGGAACCCGGCAGGAGAACCGCGATGAGGCCAATTTCGTGCAGATCCTGCACGACGACGGCACGACGGCCGTCTACGCGCACCTGCAGCTGGACACGGTCCGGGTGCGGCCGGGCCAGCGCGTCGAGCTCGGCGAGTACATCGCCAATTCCGGCAATACCGGGTTCTCGAGCGGGCCCCACCTGCATTTCGTCGTGCTGCGCAACGCGGGACTGAAGAGCGAGTCGCTGCCGATTGCGTTCGCCGGCCCCGGCGGACGACCGGTCACGGCTCGCCGCGGCGAGAACCTGACGGCCTACTGATCGGCGGCAGTCGCCCCGCGCAGGTCCCGGATCAGTACGCCGAGCGTGCCGACCGGCGCGGAGCAGCGGGTGCCCTGGCAGATGTAGGCTACGGTACCCTCGACGGCGCGCTTGCTCGCGAGCGCGGCCGGCAGTTCCGCGGCGTCAGGCGGGATCGCGAACACGAGGCGGCGCGGGTCGTACAGCCTGTTGAGCTGCTCGAGCCAGGCACCCGCATCGTCGAGTGGACCGCGGATCACTACGATGGTCGGCGGCTCGGTGAATTCATCGAGCGCCATCAGCAGGCTCGAGTGCGCATGCGGAAACTTCTCGAGTGCCGACCAGGCGGACCTCAGGCAGCGCTCGACCGAGTCCAGATAGCGCGGCTCGCCCAGCAGGTGACCGAGCCGGAGCAGGAACCGTGCAGCCATGCCGTTTCCGGACGGCGTCGCATCATCCGCGAACGTCTTGGGCCGGTGAATCAGCTGCTCGTGGTCGTCGGACGTGAAGTAGAAGCCGCCGGACTCACGGTCCTCGAAATGCTCGAGCAGTGCTTCCGCGAGTTCGATGGCCCAGTTGATCCAGCGCGCATCCCACGACGCCTGTGCCAGCTCGATGAGTCCCCAGCCGAGGCTGGCGTAGTCGTCGAGGTAGCCCGGGAAGCGTGACCTCCCGTCCTTGTAGACAGCCAGCAGCCGTCCCTGGTGCCAGCAGTGACGGTGCAGGAAGTCCGCCGCCCGCGCCGCGGACTCGGCAGCGTCCGCGCGGCCCAGGCTGCGGGCGGCCGCAGCCATGCCGGCGATTGCCAGGCCGTTCCAGCTGCTCAGGATCTTCTCGTCCCGCGCCGGCCAGACGCGGTTGTTGCGGGCCGCAAGCAGCTTTGCGCGTGCCGACTCGAGCAGCGCGTCGGCCTCGCCGGGCTCGATGCCGGCGGCCTGCGCGACCTCGGCGAGCGGCTGGTAGGCATGCAGGTGCCAGCGGCCCTCGAAATTCGGCTCGCGATCGAGCCCGAAGCGCCCGGCAAGAACCTGGAACTCGCGCGGTTCGAGCAGTCGCCGCACCTCGTCGGCCTGCCATACATAGAAGCGCCCCTCGTGACCCTCCGAATCGGCGTCCAGCGTCGAGTAGTACGCGCCCTCGGGGTGTCCCATGTCCCGGCGCAGCCAGTCCGCGGTCTCCTCGGTGACCTTCCGGAACAGCTCGTCGCCGCAGGCCAGTGCCGCCTGCGCATAGACGCTGAGCAGCTGCCCGTTGTCGTACAGCATCTTCTCGAAGTGCGGGATCATCCAGTACGGATCAACGGAGTAGCGGCAGAAACCCCCGCCCAGCTGGTCGTACAGCCCGCCCTCGGCCATCCGCGTCAGCGTCAGCGTGGCCATGTAGAGCGCCTGCAGGTCTGGTGAGTCGGCACCCGCCGTGGCGCGCCAGGTCCTGAGCAGCAACTCGAGGTTCATCGGGTGCGGAAACTTCGGGGCCTCGCCGAAGCCGCCGAATTGCTCGTCGAAGTCCCGGCGGAGCAGCTCGCGCGCGCTCTCGAGCGGCTTGCGTGTCAGCGTCCCCGGACCGGTTCCCGGCGGCGGCAGCAGCTTGTCGAACACCTCGATCAGTGCCTCGCCCTGGCGCTGCACGTCCTCGTGATTGGACCGGTAGTACTCCGCGACCCTCGGCAGCAGGTCGCGGAATGCGGGCAGCCCGTAGCGGGATTCCTTCGGGAAATAGGTGCCACCGAAGAACGGCCGGTGATCGGCGGGAGAGAGGAACATCGTCAGTGGCCAGCCGCCGCCGCGCTGGGTCAGCATCTGGTGCGCGGTCTGGTAGATGCGGTCCAGGTCCGGTCGCTCCTCGCGGTCGACCTTGATGTTCACGAACAGATCGTTCATCAAGCGGGCGGTGGCGGGATCCTCGAAGGACTCGTGCGCCATCACGTGACACCAGTGGCAGGCGGAATACCCGATCGACAGCAGGATCGGCTTGTCCTCGGCGCGCGCTCGCTCGAGCGCCTCCGGCCCCCAGGGATACCAGTCCACCGGGTTGTCCGCATGCTGCAGCAGGTACGGACTCGTCTCCGCGGCGAGCCGGTTGCCGGGCGTCGGGGAGTTGCTGGGGTTCATTGCATGTTCCGGCCTTGCGTTAGACTGACCCCACTATAGCCGAACGACTGCGAGGAGCCGGCGTTGCGCGGTGGCGCCGCGGATCGTCGCGGCGTTCCTTCCGGAAGGGGAATCATGGATCCACAGACGACGACCGAGCCGGGAGAGGACGGCTTCGCGCTCGGCGAGTTGCGGCTGCGGGCCCGCGAGGAGCGACGTCTCGCTGCCGGACATCTCTGGGTATTCAGCAACGAGGTCGACATCCGCGCGACGCCGCTCACCGGCTTTGCGCCGGGCGAAGCGTGTCGCGTCACGAGCAGCCGGGGACGGTTCATCGGTTACGGCTACGTCAATCCCCACGCGCTGATCTGTGCGCGGTTGCTCGGCCGTGATCCGCACTACCCGCCTGACCGCTCGCTGCTGGTGCACCGACTCAAGGTGGCGCTCGCGCTGCGCGATCGGCTCTACGAGACGCCGTTCTATCGCCTGGTCCATGGCGAGGCCGACGGCCTGCCAGGGCTCGTGATCGACCGCTACGGCGACGTGGTCGTGGGCCAGATCGGCACGGCGGGCATCGAGTCGATGAAGGACGAGTTGCTCGCCGCGATCGAAAAGGTGCTGAAGCCGCGCTGCGTGGTCTGGAAGAATGACTCGCTTGCGCGACGTCTCGAAGGACTCGACAGCTACGTCGAGACCGCGCTCGGCGAGGCGCCCGGGGCGCTGGTCGTGGAGGAGAACGGTGTGCGCTTCACCGTGCCGGCAGGCGGGGGCCAGAAGACCGGGTGGTTCTACGACCAGTCCGCCAACCGGAGGGCGCTGCTCAAGTACGTGCGCGGCATGCGCGTGCTGGATGTGTTCAGTTATCTCGGCGCCTGGGGCCTGGCTGCGGCCCGCGCCGGTGCACGCGAGGTGGTCTGCGTGGATTCCTCGGAACCTGCGCTCGAGTTGCTCCAGTCCACCGCCGAGGCAAACTCGCTTGCGGTCACGGCGCTCAAGGGTGATGCGTTCGACGTCCTCGCGGCGCTGCGGGCCGAGGGCCGGGACTTCGACGTCGTGATCATCGATCCGCCCGCGTTCGTCAAGAAACGGCGTGACCTGCCCAGGGGCCAGGCCGCCTACCGGAAGCTCAATCAGCTGGCGATGCAGCTGCTGCCGCGGGATGGCATCCTCGTTTCCTGCTCCTGTTCACACCATCTCGGCCCGGACGAGCTGCTGGCCGCGATCCAGCAGTCGGCCCGCCACCTGGGCCGCTTTGCGCAGGTCGTCGAAGCAGGCGGGCAGGCTCCCGACCACCCCGTGCATCCCGCGATCCCGGAGACCCGTTACCTGAAGGCGTTTTTCTGCCGCGTCGTGCACGATTGAGCGGGTAGAATTGCGCTCCAATGCTGGCTTATCCGCAACTCGACCCGATCGCGTTCTCGATCGGGCCCCTGCACGTGCGCTGGTACGGGCTCATGTACCTGCTGGGCTTCCTGGCGGCATGGTGGCTCGCCCGTCGTCGCGCAGCCGATCCGAACTCGACCTGGACACCGACCGACGTCGACGACCTGATCTTCTACTCGGCCGTCGGCGTCATCCTTGGCGGGCGCCTCGGCTGGATGCTCTTCTACGGCACCGAGCGGATCCTCGCCGATCCGCTCGGCGTGCTCAGGATCTGGGAGGGCGGCATGTCGTTTCACGGCGGACTGATCGGCGTGCTGGTCGCGCTCGGACTGTTCGCCAGCCGCCGTTCGCGCAGCATCGGCGACGTCTTCGACTTCACCGCGCCGCTGCCCGCGATCGGCTTCGGCGCCGGCCGGATAGGCAACTTCATCAACGGCGAGCTGTGGGGCAAGCCGACCGATGTGCCCTGGGCCTTCCTGGTGGACGGCGTGCCGCGCCACGCCTCGCAGCTCTACGAGGCGCTGCTGGAAGGGCTGGTGCTGTTCGTGATCCTGTGGTGGTTCACTTCGAGCCCGCGACCGCGCTGGGCGCCTTCGGGGCTGTTCCTCGTCTGCTACGGCGTGTTCCGGTTCGCCGTCGAATTCGTCCGCGTGCCTGACGAGAACCGGGGCTACCTGTTCCTCGGTTGGGTGACCATGGGGCAGCTGCTTTCGCTGCCGATGATCCTGGTCGGCCTGTGGATGCTCGCCTACGCCTACCGCAGCAACACGCCTTCTGGAAATTTCCGCTGAAGCGATGCGCCAGTACCTCGACCTGATGCGCCACGTGCTCGAGCACGGCACCAGCAAGACGGACCGTACCGGCACCGGGACGCTGTCGACCTTCGGCTGGCAGATGCGCTTCGACCTGTCGCAGGGCTTTCCGCTCGTGACGACCAAGAAGCTGCACCTGAAGTCCATCGTGCACGAGCTGCTGTGGTTCCTGCGGGGCGAGACCAACGTGCGTTACCTGCGGGAGCACGGCGTGACGATCTGGGACGAATGGGCTGACGAGAACGGCGACCTCGGGCCGGTCTACGGGGTGCAGTGGCGCGCCTGGCGATGCGCCGACGGCAGAACCGTGGACCAGATCGCGCGGGCCGTCGAGCTGCTCCGGAGCGACCCCGATTCCCGGCGCATCGTGGTCAGCGCCTGGAACGTCGGCGAGCTCTCGCAGATGGCGCTGACGCCCTGCCACGCGTTCTTCCAGTTCCACGTAGCCGATGGCCGCCTGTCCTGCCAGCTGTATCAGCGCAGCGCGGACATCTTCCTCGGCGTGCCGTTCAACATCGCCTCGTACTCGCTGCTCACCCAGATGATCGCGCAGCAGTGCGACCTCGGGGCGGGCGAGTTCATCTGGACCGGTGGTGACTGCCACCTCTACGTCAATCACCTCGAGCAGGCCCGCACGCAGCTCGTGCGCGAGCCGCGCCCGCTGCCGCGGCTCCTGATCCGACGCCGGCCGGAGTCGATGTTCGAGTATCGCTTCGAGGACTTCGAGTTCCTCGACTATCAGCCACATCCAGCAATCAAGGCCCCGATCGCCGTATGAAAAAGCCGAGCACGAAGAGCAAGACCAGGACCAGACAGAAGACCCGCGGCAAGAGCGCGGGTCACGCCCACATGCGCAGTGCCGTGCGTTCGGGCGGCAGCGCCCGGGAACCGATGATCAGGGTGCGCCGCTCACGGATCCACGGCAGCGGCGTCTTCGCGACGCGGCGCATCCGCAAGGGCACGCGCGTCGCCGAATACCTCGGCGAGCGCATCTCGCACCAGGAGGCCGATGCGCGCTACGCGGCGATGGATGACGACGACGGACATACATTCCTGTTCGTCGTCGACGACAAGGTCTGCATCGATGCGGGCGTGGGCGGCAACGATGCGCGCTTCATCAACCATTCCTGCGATCCGAACTGCGAATCGAACATCGAGGGCGGGCGCGTGTTCATCGATGCGATACGCACGATCCAGCCCGGCGAGGAGCTCGGCTACAACTATGCGCTCACCTGGGAGACCAGGGACGACCCCGCGGAGCTCGCGCTGTATGCCTGCCGCTGCGGCGCGGCGGAGTGCCGGGGCACGATGCTGGACGAGGAGCCGCTCGATGCGAAGGAGCCGCCGCGTCGCAAGGTCGCGGCGAAGACAAAGGGCAAGCGCAGAAAAAAGAAGTGACGATCGTATCGCTGATCGTCGCGGCCGACGCCCGGGCCGGCATCGGACGGGAGGGTCGGCTGCCCTGGCACCTGCCCGAGGACCTGAAGCGCTTCAAGGCCCTGACGATGGGCAAGCCGATCATCATGGGCCGGCGCACGCACCGGTCCATCGGGCGGCCGCTGCCGGGCCGTCGCAACATCGTGATCAGCCGGAGCGAGGGACTGGAGCTGGCCGGCTGCGAAACGGCAGGCTCGCTCGAGGCGGCGCTCGAGCTCGCCGGCGATGCGCCGGAGGCCTGCGTGATCGGTGGCGCGGAGATCTACCGCCTGGCACTGCCGATCGCCGACGTCCTGCACCTCACCCGCGTCGAGGCGGTCGTGGATGCCGACACGTTCTTCCCGGAGATCGGCCCCGGCGAATGGCAGGAGCAGCAACGGGAGTCGCATGCCGCGGACGAGCGGCATGCGTATCCCTACACCTTCATCAAGCTGGTGCGACGGCCCTGACGTTTCAAGGCGGCCGCGGCGCCGCCTACTTGGCGGCTTCGCCGCCGGCCTGGATGCCGAGCAGCTCCACGTCGAAAATCAGCAGCCGGTTGGCGAGCGGGCCCCGGCTCCCGTAGGCGAGGTCGGGCGGGATGAACAGCTGGTACTTGGCGCCTTCCTTCATCATCTGCAGTGCCTCGGTCCATCCGGCGATGACGCCCTGGACCGGGAAGGTCGCCGGCTCGCCGCGCTTGTACGAGCTGTCGAACTCCGTGCCGTCGATCAGCGTGCCGCGGTAATGGACGGTGACCGAGTCGCCGGCGGCCGGACTGCGTCCCTTGCCCTCGTTGACGACCTTGTACTGCAGTCCGCTCGCCGTCTTCTTGACGCCGGGCTTGGCGGCGTTCGCGGCGAGGAAGGCGGCATTTTCCGCCTCGTATTTCCTGGCTGCCTCGGCCTGCGACTTGGCACGCTGCTCGGTCATCCGCTGGCCGAGCGCGGCCATGGCCGCTTCCATTTCCGCCGGGCTCAGCTTTGGGCTGGCGCCGGCGCGACCGTCCTCGAGGCCGCTGAGCAGCGCCTCCGGGCGCGATTCGGTGTCCCCGAGGTCGCGTCCGAGCTGGTAGCCCAGCGCGTAGTGCATGCGTGAGGCATCGTCCATCGCGGGTGCGTCGGCGGCCTGCGCGACAGCGAGAGGCAGGCCGATCGCCACGATGGACAGCAACAGCGGGTCACGGATCATTCGGATCATGAGGGGTCCTTGCACAGAGGGCGGGAATCGAAGGGGCGCATTCTAATCGAAGAGTCGAGGACCGGCGCCACCATTCCGGCGCGTGGCGGAAGCCCTGCGGTGCCTGTCAGTCGAGCTCGGTCCTGAGCCCGTCCACGAAGCGCCAGACTTCATCGTAGGTATTGTAGAAGGGGGCCGGCGCCGCACGGATCAGTCCGGGCTCGCGCCAGTCCGCCAGCACGCCGCGCCGTCGCAGTCCGTCGAATGTCGACCGGGCCTGGTCTCGAGGGCACTCGAGGCGCAGCGACAGCGCGGCGCCCCGGGCCTCGGGGTCGCGCGGCGTGACGATGCTGACCTTGTCGGGCAGCGTGGCACCGAGCAGCCGCTCCATGTAGCCCGTGAGCCCCAGTGACTTCTCCCGCAGCGCGTGGATCCCGACGGCTTCGAAATGCTCGAGCGATGCGGCGAGCGGCGCGATCGACAGGATCGGCGGGTTGCCCAGCTGCCAGCCCTCGGCGCCGGCCATCGGGCTGAAGTCCGGCCCCATCTCGAAGCGCGTCGCCGGGTCGTGGCCCCACCAGCCCGCGAAACGCGGCAGCTCCAGGTCCCGGGCGTGGCGCTCGTGGACGAACGCACCTGCCACGGCGCCAGGACCTGCGTTGACGTACTTGTAGTGGCACCACACGGCAAAGTCCGCGCCAGTGTCGTGCAGCGAAAGGGGAACATTGCCCACGGAATGCGCGAGGTCGAATCCAACCGTGCAGCCTGCCGCATGGGCTGCGGCCGTGATCGGTTCGAGTTCGAGCCGCTGCCCGGTCAGGTACTGGACGCCGGGCAGCAGCACGGTCGCGATGCGCGGGCCCTGCCTCGAGATCGCCTCTACAACGTCCTCGGTTCGCAGGCAGTGCTCGCCCTCGCGGGCCGCCAGCTCGATCAGGTCCCGGCTCGGATCGAGACCGTGATGACGGACCTGCGATTCGGCCGCATATCTGTCCGAGGGGAACGCATTCTTCTCGATCAGCAGGGCGCTGCGCTCGCCCCGCGGACGGTAGAAGCTCACCAGCATCAGGTGCAGGTTGACGGTCAGCGTGTTCATGACCGTGACTTCGCCAGGCTGTGCGCCGACCAGCCGCGCGAGTGGGGCAGCGAGTCGCTGGTGGTACCGGATCCAGGGCCGCCGCGCCTCGAAGTGTCCCTCTACGCCCAGGCTGCGCCAGTCCCGCATCACCTCCTCGACGTAGTCGCAGGCGAGCAGAGGCTGCGCGCCGAGCGAGTGACCGCAGAAATACACCAGTTCCACCCCTTGCTGGTCCCGTGGCAGTACGAATCGCTCCCTCCAGGCCGCAAGCGGGTCGATCGCGTCCAGTGCGAGCGCGTATTCGCGGTCCGTCCTCACGCGGGCACCTCGATCAATGGATAGAGCACCGGCCGGCTCGGCGCCGCGTCGGTGGCGAAGGCGGGCACCTGCAGGTCGAGCAGGTAGAGCCCGTCCGGTACGGGCTCGGGCACGTAGGCCAGTTCGGTCACCAGCGAGCGGGCGCGACGCGCCTCGCTCGCGGAGCTGGCGCCCGGCGGCAGTCCCCAGTAGGTTCGGTGTGCCTCGAGCCGTCCGCCGTCCTCGGCACGATCCAGGCTCGGCAGGTCCACGACCAGCGAAGTTACGTTCCGCTCGACCACCCAGAGCATCGCATCGGCTGTGAAGTAGGGGGCCGGGGCGGCGCCCCGGTAGTGGCGATGCTTTTTCTGCGGCTGGTTCGGAAGGGTACGCACGACCAGCGCGCTCCAGGGATCCTCGAGCCAGCGCCCGGCCGTGGATGCGAGCGCGTCGCGGGTCAGCACGCGATCGTCCGGCTCACGGTACAGCGAGTCCGTTCCCGCCGCGTTGCCGAGCGGCTCGGGCGCCACGCTGAGCAGCAGCGCGAGCGCCGGTGGAACGGGCGTCAGCGATGAAATTGTCGTGCCGTCGTCGGTCAGGTGTCCCACGCATTCCGTATGCGTGCCATGGCAGTGAGGGGACAGCGTGTACTGGCCGCAGTTGCAGCTCGCCCCGGTGCCCAGGCTGCCGGTGAATTCGCCGCAGGCCAGCGGCTCGGCGCGGGCAGGCTGCTCCGCGAAGAAACGGGGCTGCGGTCCATCGAAATCGAGCTCGATCGCGAGATCGACGGGAGCTGCTGCGTCCGCCCGCCAGCGGCGGCCGCCACCTGTGATCTCCAGCATCAACGCAGCAGGTCCGGCACCGCGACGGCGCGCATCCCGCGGCACGCAAGCCGGCGTACGGGCCCGCGACGTCGGGCAAACACGGTGCGGCCGGACGCGGTCTGCGGGTGCATTCGCTCTCCTGCACGTGCCGATGCACGGGACTGTGGCAGTATAGATCCGACAAGCTCGCGGTGTAGCGGGAGATACAGATGCAACGCATGCTCGGTTGTCTCGCCTCGACGATGCTGCTGGCTGTGCCGGGGTCCGCGCCGTGGGCGGCGGAGTCGACACAGGGGATCGCCGAGCCGACCGTATTGTCGCCGGCCGATCTGCCCGCCACGGTTCCCGCGATCTGGGTGGAGAAGCAGGTTGACTTCACCTACGTAGGCGTCACGACCTACTACTCATGTGACGGGATCCGGCAGAAGGTCCGCTACGTGCTGGAGCAGCTGGGCGCGATGCCTGGCTACTCGGTCGTGATCGGTGCCTGCTTTCGGCCGACCGGCCCGGTCGAGCGACCGCGCGTCAGGATCAGGGCAGCGTTGCCGCGCGAGGCGACGCCGCAACTCATCGATGAACTGCAGAATGACGCGGCGAAACGCGAACTCGTCGCACGAGCGCGCGGCGAGCCGTCCGTCATCGACGATCCCGCGGCGCAGTTCCCCGCGACGTCGAGACAGGTTCGTTTCGAATCGAGCCTGCTCGCGCGCATCCAGGACGGGGATTGCGAGCTGATGGAGCAGCTGGTCCGGCATGTGTTCGAGCCGCTGGGCGTTCGCGTCGTCGAAGGAAGCCGTACGGACTGCCTGCCAGGGCAGGTCACGCTGAACAGCGTGCAGCTCACGCTCGAGGTCCTCGAGCCCGCGTCAGCCCTCGCCGATCGGGAGGGCTCCTGAGCGGTTCGACACCGCGACCGGCGGCTCGGGCCGGTCGATCCGCTGGGCCGTGAGAGTCCCGCCCCAGACGCAGCCGGTATCCAGCGCCAGCACGCCGTCCGAATCGCGATAGCCGAGCGCCGACCAGTGGCCGCAGACGATCCGACGGCCGCGGGTGCCTCGCCACGGCACCTCGAACCATGGCACGCAGCCGCGCGGTATCCGGGACGGGGGTCCCTTGAACTTGAGCTTCATGCGACCGTCCGGATCGCAGACCCGCAGCCGGGTGAGCGCGTTGGTGATGAATCGCAGGCGATCATAGCCCTCGAGATCGTCGCGCCACAGGTCGGGCCTGTTGCCGTACATGTGCTCGAAGAGCTCCCCGCTGCGCTCTCCCTGCAGCGCCGCCTCGAGTTCCGCCGCACAGCTGCGGGCCGTCTCGAGGCTCCACTGCGGTGGCAGCCCCGCGTGCACCATGCTGACGCGGAGCCGCGGGTCGTGATGCAGCAGCGGCCTGCTCTGCAGCCAGTCGAGCAAGCGCTCCCGGTCGGGAGCCGAAAGCACGGCCTGGAGCCCGGGATCGGGCTCGGCGCCGTCCGCCCGCAGTGCCAGCAGGTGCAGGTCGTGGTTTCCGAGCACGACCACTGCCGCCTCGCCGAGCTCGCGTACCCGCCTGAGGACCTGCAGCGAGTCCGGTCCGCGGTTGACGAGGTCGCCGACGAACCAGAGCCGGTCCCGTGATGCGTCGAAGTTCAGTTTCTCGAGCAGGTCCTCGAGTTCCGCGGCACAGCCCTGGACGTCGCCGACCGCGTAGACTGCCATCCGCTCAGTGCAGCAGGCCGGGCATCGCGAGCCTGAACGGTGCGATCGGCGCCTCGAAATGCTCGCCTTCGTCGCTGACCATGTGGTACTTGCCCTGCATCGTCCCGACCGGTGTCTCGAGTATCGCACCGCTCGAATACCTGAACCCCTGGCCCGGCAGCAGGTAGGGTTGCTCGCCGACGACACCCTCGCCCGCGACCTCCTGCACCCGGCCATTCGCGTCGGTGATTATCCAGTGTCGCGTGAGCAGCTTGGCGGGCGCGGTGCCTTCGTTGCGTATCGTGATTGTGTAGGAGAAGACGAACCGACCTTCGCCGGGACTCGACTGCTCCTCGACGTAGCTGGTCGCCACGTCGACGCGGATCCTGCGCTCCTGAGCCCGGGTCACCGGCCGTATCCCGCGCGGCTCAAGCGCTCAGGCGTACGGCCAGCACGTCGCAGGGAGCTGCGTGCAGCACCGTATCCTCGGTGAAATTGAACATGATCGATACGCCGTGCCGTTCCCTGCTGCCCATCACGATCAGGTCCACGCCGCGCTCCTCGGCCAGACGGATCACGTCCGTCTTGATGTTGCCGGTGCGCACCAGGCGCTCGCAATGCGCCAGGTCGAGCTTCTTAGCCAGCTCCGCGATCCGCGTCTTCGCGCGCTCGACGAGTTCACCCTCGATCTGCACCGCCGGCAGCAAGGCCTCGCCCATCGGTTCGACCGGGACGTACTCGACGACGTGCAGCAGCATCATTTCGGCCGCGAACTCCCCGGCGAGTTCCTTGGCCCGGGCTGCGACTTTCTCGCTCTCCTCGGTCAGGTCGAGGCAGACCAGGAGCTTGGTGTACACGGCCATGAAACCTCCTGCGTCGGGAACGGCGCGTCGGCCCCATTATACGGCCGGCGGCAGGGATCGCATGTTCAGTCTGCCGGCACCTGCGCCGCCAGCGCGGCGAACTGCTGCGGGGCCAGCGTCTGCGCCCGGGCCCCGGGGTCGACCCCGGCCGCCTCGATCGCGCGAGCGGTGAGCACCCCGGCCAGCGAATTGCGCAACGTCTTGCGTCGCTGGCCGAATGCTGCGCTCACGACGCGCGCGTAGATCCGCGGGTCGCCGACAGGGAAGGGCGGCTCGCGATGAGGGCGCAGCGCGAAGAAACTCGAGACGACGCGCGGCGGCGGCGAGAATGCGCCGGTCCCGATGTCGAACAGCCGCTGCACGCTGACCTTCGGCGCCAGCATCACGGTCAGGCGCCCATAGTCCCGGCTGCCTGGTTGCGCCGCGATGCGGGCCACGACCTCTTTCTGCAGCATGAAGTGCATGTCCTCGATCGCATCGAGCTGATCGACGAAATGGAACAGCAGCGGGGTCGACACGTTGTACGGCAGGTTGCCCACCACGCGGAGCCTGTCCCCCGTACCGCGCAGCGCGCGCAGGTCGAATCGCAGCGCGTCGGCAACGTGAACCCGTAGTTCCCCTCGACCGGCGCAGCGCTCTTCGAGCGCCGGGATGACGTCGGCATCGATTTCCACGACGTCGATACGGCCGGCGGCTTCGAGCAGCGGCACCGTGATCGCCCCGCGACCGGGGCCGATCTCGACGATGCGCTGGCCGGGCTGCGGCGAAATCGCCTGCACGATCCGTGCGATCGTGCCGGGATCGTGCAGGAAATGCTGGCCGAGCCGCTTCTTGGCGCGGTTCACCGGCGCGGCGAGCCACTGGTAGCCGCGAGTTCGGTCGCGAGGCCGACGGCGGCCAGCAGGCTTCCCGGGTCCGCCTGCCCGGTACCGGCAATTTCGAGCGCCGTGCCATGGTCCACCGAGGTCCTGACGAACGGCAGGCCCAGCGTCACGTTGACGGCATGGCCGAAGCTGGCGTGCTTCAGCACGGGCAGTCCCTGGTCGTGGTACATCGCGAGCACTGCGTCGCACTCAGCCAGCATGGCCGGCAGGAACGCGGTGTCTGCCGGCACGGGGCCGGATGCGCGGATCCCGCGGCGCGCGAGCCGCTTCAGCGTGGGCGCGATGACTTCGATCTCCTCGCTGCCGAGGTGACCGCCTTCGCCCGCGTGTGGATTGAGGCCGCAGACGATGATGCGCGGCTTCGGCAGCCCGAATCTGTCCCTGAGTTCCCGCTCGAGCGTCGATACGACGCTCTCGAGCCTGCTCGTGGTGATCGCCCCGGCCACTTCGCGCAGCGGCAGGTGCGTGGTGGCCAGCGCCACACGCATCCCTCCGCCCACCAGCAGCATCACCGGGAGACCCGCCCCGCTGCGGCGGGCCAGGTATTCAGTGTGGCCCGTGAAGGGCAGCCCGGCATCGTTGATGATGCCCTTGTGCACCGGCGCGGTGACCAGGCCGGCGAACTCGCGGGTCATGCAGCCGTCGCTGGCCCGGTCGAGCAGTTCCAGCACATAGTCCGCGTTGCGTCGGTCGAGCCTGCCGGGACGGACCTTGCGGCGCAGCGGGACATGCAGCAATTCGACGCCGGCGCGCGGTTCGCCTGCAGGATCGTAATCGCGGAAAACGCTGCGACCGGCCCCAGTGCCGTGCGCCCCTTCGAACAGCGACCTGTCGCCGAGCACGACCAGCCTGCACGGCCAGCGCCGCCGGATGAGCGCGGTGCAGATCTCGGGGCCGATTCCCGCGGGTTCGCCGCTCGTTACTGCCAGCGTAGCGATCGCACCTCGCCGACGGGTGGCGGCCACGCTACATCCGGTACTCTACGAAGGCCTCGTCGCGCAGCCGACGCAGCCAGATTTCCGTTTCCTCGTCGGCCTTCGCCTCGCGCAACTGCGCGACGCAGCGGTTGCGAAGCATGTCGTCGGTGGCGTCGTAGGTTCGACGACCGAGCAGCTGCACGAGGTGCCAGCCGTACTGCGTCCTGAACGGCGTGCTGATCTCGCCCTCCGCCAGTGCGTTCAGCTGCCCTTCGAACTCCGGCACGAACGAGCCTGGACTGGTCCATCCCAGGTCGCCGCCCACGGCTGCCGAGGTGGTGTCCTCCGACGTCACAGAAGCGATCGCCGCGAAGTCCTGTCCTGCGAGCACCTGTTCGCGGATGTCCGCGAGCTTGCGCTCGATCGTGCTGTCATCCTCGAGCTCGTTGGTCTTCATCAGGATGTGCCTTGCATGTACCTGGGAGACCATCTGCGACGAATCGCCGCCGCGCTTCTCGATGAGCTTGAAGATGTGCAGGCCGCTCGGCGTACGGATCGGCTCGGTGACATCACCGGGCTGCATGCCCGGAATCAGCTCGGCAACGAAGGATGGCAGCTGGCTCACCTTGCGCCAGCCCAGCGCGCCGCCCTCCAGCGCCGTGCCTGCGTCAGAGTAGGAAATCGCGAGTTGCGCGAAATCCTCTCCGCCCCGCGCCCGTTCATAGACGCCGCGGGCCCGGGCGTCGCGCTCCGCGATCTGCTCGGTGCTGGCGGAGGCCGGGATCGCGACCAGGATGTGGCCGAGGCTGTACTCGTTGTCCTCGCCGGGCGACTCCCTGCGCTTCGCGACGCACTGTTCGACCTCGCGCGGCGAGACGTAGATCCGCGCGATCACGTCCCGCTGGCGAAGCATCGAGAGCGTCATTTCCCTGCGGACGTCGTCCCTGTAGGCGCGGTAGTCGACACCCTGTTGCTCCAGTGCCGCAGGCAGGTCGCTGAACTTGATGCCGTTGCGCTGGGCAACGTCGGTCAGCGCCTGGTTGAGCATTTCGTCAGAAACCTGGATGCCGCCTCGCTCGGCCCGCTGCAGCTGGAGTTCCTGCATCACCTGGCGTTCGAGCACCTGCTGTCGAAGTATCGCCCGCGGCGGCAGTTGCTGTCCCTGCTCCTCTATGCGCCGCGAGATCAGCTGCACCTGCTCCTCGACGTCGCTGCGCAGCACGATGCCGTCGTTCACGACGGCGGCGATGCCGTCCAGCATCACGCCGGCCGTGCTGAGCTCCTCGCCTTGAGCGACCGGGACGATCGCGGCCAGGGCCGAGGCGAGCAGCAGGAAAACCCTTGAAATCAACGGCATGTCAGGACTGTGGGCCGGTCGGGAGCGCGGAGTATCCACGAATCGAATCGCGCAGGAAAGCCTCGTTGTCCACTCCGACACTGGAGAGTCCCTTGAGTTCCAGCTGCAGTCCGACCGAGGTGTCGGAATCCCCGGTCCGGCTGCTGACGAAGCGCCGCGTCACGATGCGCAGCGCCCAGCAGCACGAGGAATATTCGAGGCCGAGGAACTGGTCGAGCGTTTTCTCCTCGCTCAGCGAATATACCCAGCGGCCGAAGCCCCGCCACTGCCGGGTGATCGGCCAGGCCGCCGAGACGTCGAACTGCTCGAGCAGGTCTCTGCGGTAGCGGTAGCCGGCATTGACGACACGATTGCTGGCCGGGGCGTACTGCACGTAGAACTCGGACTTCTCGGAGTGGGTCTGGTCCGGGTTCCACTGGTAGCCGAGCCGCGCGTTCCAGTTCTTGAACGCCGCCAGCTCGAGTTCCGCGATCAGGTCGGAGCTCGAGCGGTCGCGTACCGGTTCATCGGGCAGCGTGACCTTCGGGTCCTCGAAGTAGTAGGCCTGGCCCAGCGTGGCGCTGAGGAATTGCCTGCCACTGCCCGAATCGAGTAGCCGGGTCGTCAGGCCGACGCTGACCTGGTTCGCGTCGCCCACCCTGTCCGCGCCGACGTAGCGGTTGCGCCGGAAAAGCTGCACGAGGTTCAAGTCGGGCAGGCCGGTGTCGAACACCGGAAGCTCGTCCTGGTCCCGGTAAGGGATGTACAGGTACAGAAGGCGCGGTTCGAGCGTCTGCATGCGCTGTCCGCGCGAACCGGCATCGCGCTCGAGGACCAGCCCGGAATCCAGGCTCATGATCGGCAGCGAGCGGTCCGGGCTGTCATCGCGGCCGGGCTCCACGTCGCTCAGGCCGTAGGAGGTGTGGCGCCAGGATGCGTTCGCCGCCAGGTAGGCGGAGCGGTGGCTGGCCCGCCAGCCGAGCGACGGCTCGACGTCGATCCGCGTACCCTCGGGCCCGAGGCCGCGCTCGAAGAAACTCGCGTCGGCCCGTAATCCCGCCTCCAGCCCCATCGGCAGCGCATCCCAGCGGCCCTTCGCGGCAACGTGGGGCAGCACCGTGTACGGATGATCCTCGTCCGCGAGCGTTGCATCGAGTATCTGGAAGTCGCGCAGCTCGCCGAGCAGGTCCCAGTGCGCCGTGGCGTGCCGGATCTCGGCGCTGCGATCCAGGTACGTGGCGCTGGTGCCCTCGAAGCCGACGCCGAAGTCCTCGAAGTAGTTGTCGTCGCTGACGTTGGCCGCCGAGACCAGCAGGCGAGTGCGCGGCGCGAAGTGGGTGACGTTACGCAGTGCGGCAAAGCTCCGGGCCTCGCCAGTTTCGCTGTCATGGGGCAGGTACTCGACGTTGATCTGTCCCCGGCTCTGCGCGGTGAGGTAACGGAATTCCGGGTCGATCCGGAAGCCGCGGGAGGACATGTACCGTCCCGTGACCGTCGCGTCGTAATTGGGGGCGATGTTCCAGTACCAGGGCAGCGTGATCTGCGTCCCGGTCTTGCTGCCGCTGCCGATGGTCGGGAACAGCAGGCCGGACTTGCGCTGGTCCCCCACCGGGAAAGTGATCCAGGGTGAGTAGAGGATCGGCACGCCCATGAAGTCCAGCCTGACGTCGCGTCCGGTTCCGATGCGCGACTCCTGGTCCAGCCCGATCTCGCCTGCCCGGAGCCGCCAGTCCTCGTTGCCGCTCGGGCAGGCCGTATAGCTGACGCCGCTCAGCTCGATCCTGGTCTGGTCGCGCAGGCGCACCGATTCGGCGGCGCCACGCACCGAGCGGTCGAGAAGCTCGAACTCCGCCCCTTCGAACGCGCCGCCGCCCTGGCCGTCGAACGAGCCGCCCTGGCCGCGCACGTGCAGCGTCGGATCGAGGTACTCGACGTTGCCCCGCAGCGCGGCACTGCGATCCTCGGCACTGACTTCGGCTTCGTCTGCGGTGAGCAGGCGCTGTCCCACGCGGATCCGGACGTTTCCGCGCAGTTTCGCGTCGCCGCTGCGATCGAGCTCGCCGGTGTCGCTGGTGATCTCGATGCGCTCGTCGTCCGGATCCGCCCGCAGCAGCTCCTCGATCCGGGGATCCGTGGCGGCCCCGATGCCGCAGTCCGGGTCGGCGCCGGCCGCCGGCAGCGCGACGAGCAGTCCGGCCAGCAGAGCAGTCAGAGGCAGTCCTGCGTCGGATACGGCGGTGGGCGGAGACGGCCTCATCGACACGATTATAATTGCGCTTCGCCCGCGGCATCGGGCTTACTTCCCGGAGACCAGATTGCAGGACCAGCGCCACGACGACCAGCGCCTCGATCTGCTTTGCAAATGGCTGGAGCAGGACCTCGGCTGGCGCGAATTCCATCTCGCCCCGGCGTCTGCCGACGCCAGTTTCCGCAGGTATTTCCGGGTGACCCGGGCCGGGGAGACGTTCGTCGTGATGGACGCTCCTCCCGGGCACGAGGACGTCGCGCCCTATCTCAGGATCGCGACGATGCTGGCGCAGATCGGCGTGCATGCCCCGGCCGTGCTCGGGCGCAACGAGGCGCAGGGCTTCGTGCTGCTGACCGACCTCGGCTCGACGACTTATCTCTCGGCGCTTGCCGATCGCACGCGGGCCGAGGCGCTCTACCGCGACGCGCTGTCGGCCCTGACCCGGATCCAGTCCCGTGGCGCAGCGCATGCCGAGCAGCTGCCGCCGTACGATGAACGCCTGCTCCGCTTCGAGATGAGCCTGTTCACGGACTGGCTGCTGCGACGGCACCTGCAGCTCGAACTGTCCCCGACCGAGTCGGCCGACCTTCGCTCGGTCTTCGATGTGCTGGTGGACAACGCGCTCGGGCAGCCGAAGGTGTTCGTGCACCGCGATTATCACTCGCGCAACCTGATGGTCTGTGAGGATCGCAATCCCGGCATACTCGATTTCCAGGACGCGGTCTGTGGCCCGCTCACCTACGACCTCGTTTCGCTGCTCAGGGATTGCTACCTCGAGTGGCCGGTGGAGCAGGTGAGGGCTTGGGCGCTCGAGCAGCGCGACATGGCGGCCGCGGCCGGAGTGACGGTGGGCCAGGACGCGGCGCAGTTCCTCGGGTGGTTCGACTGCATGGGCGTGCAGCGCCACCTGAAGGCGAGCGGCATTTTCGCACGGCTGTGGCATCGCGACGGCAAGCCGGGCTACCTGCCGGACGTGCCGCGCACGCTGCGGTACGTCGTCCGGGCCTGTGCGGATCACCCGCAGCTCCAGAGTCTCGGAACGCTGGTGGCAGAGCGCGTGCTGCCGGCGGTGCTTGCGGAGTCCGCGGCGGCTCCGGCGTGAAGGCGATGATCCTGGCCGCGGGACGCGGCGAACGCATGCGGCCGCTGACGCTGATGCGCCCCAAGCCCTTGCTCGAGGTCGGCGGCGAGTCGCTGATCGTCCACCAGCTGCGTGCGCTCGCGCTGGCGGGTTTCCGCGAGGTGGTGGTCAACCTCTCCTGGCTGGGTGGCATGATCCGCGAGACACTGGGCGATGGCTCTTCGCTCGGAGTGAGCATCAGCTACAGCGACGAGGGACCAGAACCGCTCGAGACCGGTGGCGGGATCTTCAGGGCGCTGCCGTTGCTCGGGCCTGCGCCGTTCCTGGTGCTGAACGGGGACGTATGGACGGACTATCCCTACGAGCGGTTGCGCGACCAGCTGCGGGGCGGCGATTGCGGGCACCTCGTGCTGGTGGCAAACCCGGCGCACAACCCGGCCGGTGATTTTGCGCTGAGCCAGGGTCGAATCGTCGAAGGCGGTGAGCCGAGGTTCACCTTCGCGGGCTTCGGCGTCTACCGGCCGGAGCTGTTCGCGGGCTGTACCGACGGGTCCTTCAAGCTCGCGCCGCTGCTTCGGAGCGCCTCGCGCGCGGGTCAGCTCGGGGGCGAGATGTACGACGGCCGATGGATGGACATCGGTACCCCGGAGCGCCTGGCGGAGCTCGACCGTCTGTTCGAGGCGCGCCGAGGCTGAATCCGTACCGGCTGAGCGACGAACCTCCACGGTCGATCCCCACTGGTTAGAATGACGGCGAGGACCCGCAGACGCCATGACTGAGCCCAAGGAAACCCCGATACGTCAACCTGGCCGCGCGCAGTGGCGAGAAATACCGCACCGCGCAGGGGACTACGGCGATCAAGGACGGCGTCAAGTCGCGTGCCGATGCCGCAGCGACGCCGATCGGCCGCAAACCTGGTTGGCTGCGCGCGCAGATGCCGGCGGGTCCCGGCTTCGAGTCGGTCCGCCACACCGTCCGCGAGCATCGGCTTGCGACCGTATGCGAAGAGGCGAAGTGCCCGAACATCGGCGAGTGCTGGAACGCCGGCACGGCGACGCTGATGCTGATGGGCGAGGTGTGCACCCGGGCTTGCCGTTTCTGCGCCGTGGACACCGGCAATCCGCGCGGCTGGCTCGATGCCGAGGAGCCCGCCAACGCGGCCCGCAGCGTCGCGCTGATGGGGCTGCGCTACGTGGTGCTGACCTCCGTCAACCGCGACGACCTGCCGGACGGCGGCGCCGCGCATTTCGCGGCCTGCGTGAGGGAGATCAAACGGGTCAGCCCGGACACGGCAGTCGAGGCGCTCACGCCTGACTTCCAGGGCGTCCTGGCCGACGTCGAGACGGTCGTCGACAGCGGCGTGGACGTCTTTGCGCAGAACGTCGAGACGGTGCGCAGGCTGACGCACCCGGTACGCGATCCGCGCGCCTCTTACGAGCAGACGCTGGCCGTGCTGGCGCATGCCAAGCGCCACCGTCCCGGCGTGCTCACCAAGACGAGCCTGATGCTCGGCCTCGGAGAGACCGGCGACGAGATACTGGCGACGATGCAGGATCTGCGCAAAGCCGGCGTCGATCTTCTGACGCTCGGCCAGTACCTGCGTCCGACGTTGAACCACCTGCCGGTGCAGCGCTTCGTGAGCCCGGCGGAGTTCGAGGATTACCGGGCGGCAGCGTTGGCCCGCGGCTTCCTGGAATGCGTAGCCGGGCCGCTGGTTCGCTCGAGCTATCGTGCTGAGCGGGCGCTGGAGAGGAACAACGCCGGACTGGCGACCGGCGGACTCGCCGCGCGCTGATGCCGGCGCCGCCAGCATCGTTGCGATGGCTGGGGCGCGTGGATTACGAGCCGACATGGCATGCGATGCAGGCCTGGTGCGAGCAGCGCGACGCGAACGGACCGGACCAGCTCTGGTTCCTCGAGCATCCACCGGTGTTCACGCTCGGCATGAACGCGCGCGAAGAGCACCTGCTCGCGCCGGGTGACATCCCGGTCGTGCAGGTGGACCGAGGCGGACAGGTGACCTACCACGGCCCGGGCCAGCTGGTGGTCTATCCGCTGCTGGACCTCGGGCGCCTCGGGCTCGGCGTCCGCGCGCTGGTCGAGGGCATCGAGAGGGCGGTGGTCGAGACGCTGGCCGAATGGGGGATCACGGCCAGCGGGCGGCGCGACGCGCCCGGCGTCTACGTCGAGGGCAGCAAGATCGCGAGCATCGGCCTGCGCATCCGCAGGTCGCGCAGTTACCACGGGCTGGCGCTCAACGTCGCGATGGATCTGGAGCCGTTCGGCAGGATCAATCCATGCGGATTCGCGGGACTCAGGATGACCCAGGTCCGCGACCTCGGTGGCCCGGCCGATACCCGCGCGGTCGCTCGCGCGCTGGCGCCGCGTTTGCTCTCAGCGCTGTCGCTCGATGCGGCCGTGGCCGAGGATCCGTGGTTGCGCGGGGCCTGCTAGAGCGCGACCAGTACCTGCCGGCAGGAAGTGAGTTCCATGTAGGCGGCGTCGAGCTGGGCCTTGCTTTCGGCGCGTACGGTGCAGGTCACCGAAATGTAGCGACCCCGCGAACTCGGCCTCTCCGCGATGCGCTCGGCGGGGAGCTCGCCGAAGTGCCTGGCGACGATTCCGATCGCGAGACTGCGGAACTCGTCTGTCGCATGTCCCATGATCTTGATCGGAAAGTCGCAGGGAAATTCCAGCAGCGTGTCTTCGTGCGTCACGTTGTCCATCGGGTCTTTCTGGGGGCGTTGCGGAGGCAAGTCAACCAGTCTCGAGCGCGGGCGTCGAGGCGATCTCGTCGAGATGAGCCTGCAGCCGGCGATACAGCTCCCGCCAGCATGGCCCCGGCCGGCCGGGGCCGACGGGCTGGTCGTCGATCCGGGTCACCGGCAGCAGGCCCCGGCCCGCCGAGGCGATCCAGACCTCGTCGGCACGGCGCAGCTCCTCGACCGTGACCGGGCCGACCGAGACGGGCAGCCAGCCTGCCGCGAGTTCCAGCAGCGCGTCCCGCGACGTGCCGGGAAGGATGTGGTGGTCGTTCGGCGGAGTCCGGATCTGCCCGTCGATCAGGGCGAGCACGGTGCTCGAGGAGCCCTCGCGCAGCAGGCCGTCCGAAACCAGCAGCGCCTCGTCGCATCCCGAATCAGCGGCCTGCTGTCGCAGCAGCACGTTGGCGAGCAGCGCTGTCGCCTTGATGTCGCAGCGTTGCCAGCGGATGTCCGTCAACGTCGCGGCAGCGAGTCCGGATTCCAGGATTCTCGCGTGGGGCACGGGGTATGGGCTCGCGAAGGCGAAAGTCGTCGGCGAGGGGGCCGAGGGGAACAGGTGATTGCGCCCGTGCTCGGCGCCGCGACTGACCTGCATGTAGACAAGGACCTCCGCCGCCGCTGTCCTGGAGACGAGTTCCGTGACGATCCGCGCCCAGCCTGTCTGGTCCAGCGGCGGCTCGAGCCGGATCGCCGCGAGACTCCGCTCGAGCCGGTCCAGGTGCTCCCGCAGCAGGAATGGGCGGCCGCGGTGGACGGGGACGACCTCGTAGACGCCGTCGGCGAACAGGAACGCCCGGTCCAGCGGGGAAATGCGCGCCTCGATGAGCGGCAGGAAGTCGCCGTTCAGGTAGCAGGTCGGGAAAGGCGCCGAGACCGTCATTCGAACCAGAGGCGCACCGAGTCGACCGCGCGACGGAACAGTCCGCCCGCGGGCACGTCATCCGCCGGATACACCTCGTGCGAGGCGACCGTCGCGCCGTCGACGACGATGAGGGCAGTGCCGATGCTCGTGCCCTTGCTGAGCGGAGCGACCACCGGTTCGGGAAGCTCGAACTCGGCCTGTACGCTGCCCATCCGGCCGCGCTGGCCGGTGACGTAGAGGTCCTTGCCGAGTACCAGCCCGACCTCCGGCTGCGCACCTTTCCACACGCGCGCCGAGGTGAGAGGCTGGCCGGCGCCGTAGACGCGGCGCGTCTCGAAGAAATTGAAACCGTAGTTCAGCAGCGCCGCATTGGCGTCCTCGCGTGCGCGCATCGAGTCGGTGCCGAGTACGGCCGCGACCAGGCGCATTCCATCCCGCTGCGCGGACGTGGCCAGGCAGTAGCCTGCCGACTCGGTGTGGCCGGTCTTGACGCCGTCGACCGTCGGGTCACGCCACAGCAGCCCGTTGCGATTCTGCTGCGTGATGCCGTTCCAGGTGTATTCCTTCTGCGAGTACCAGCGGTAGTACTCGGGGAACTCGCGGATGATCGCCGAGGAGAGCACCGCCACGTCGCGCGCGGTGATGTAGTGCTCGGGACCGGGCATCCCCGGGGAGTTCGTGAAATGCGACCCGCTCATGCCGAGCTGCGCGGCGTAGGCGTTCATCATCTGCGCGAACGCGGGCTCCGTCCCGGCCACGTGCTCGGCCAGCGCGACGGTTGCGTCGTTTCCCGACTGCACGATCATTCCGAGTATCAGGTCCTCGACGGACACCTGCTTGCCGACCTCGACGAACATGCGCGAGCCTTCCTGTTTCCAGGCGTACTCGCTGATGGTCACCATGTCGTCGAGCTTGATGCGGCCCTCCTCGAGTGCCTTGAACACCACGTAGGCCGTCATCAGCTTGGTCAGGCTGGCCGGCTCCTGCCTCGAGTCGGGGTCGAGGGCGGCCAGCACGCGGCCGCTGTCGTGGTCGAGCAGGATGAAGCTCCGCGCCTTGAGGTCCGGTGGCGCGGGGATCGGCGTCGCCGGCGCCTCCGAGGGCGGCGGTTCGAGCGCCGCGGCCGGTTCGCCGGAGGGTCCCTCCCCGCCGCCGGAGCAGGCGAGCAGCGCCAGGGTCGGCAATACGGAGGCAAGCAATCTGAATGACAGTCTCATGGGTGCGGTGGGGGCCTGGTGTCCTGGTGTGTCTGGCAGTCCGTCATCGTCCCGTGCCCGGACCGCTGGTCCACGGTCCCGGTGCGGAATCATCCGCGGTGGCTGCACCACGGCCGAGGGCATCCGCGAGATCGCTGACGGCACTGGCGTAGAGCTGGCTGCGGTTGTAACGCGTGATGACGTAGAAATTCCTGAACCCCACCCGGTACTCCGGCACAGATTCGCCGGGCAGGCGCAGCAGCACGGCCGGCGCCGAGTCGGGCAGCGGCGTCTCGAACGAGACTCCACGCTGGCGCAGCGAGCCGACCGTCTGATCGAGCGCTACGCTGCCGAACTCGAGCCCGTCCAGCCGTGCACCCTGCACGGATGCGGCCGCCATGACCGGCTCTCCTGGCCGCCAGCCATGGACCTTGAGGTAGTTCGCGACGCTGGCGAAGACATCATCCCAGTCCGACCAGAGGTCGCGATGGCCATCGCCGCCGCCATCGACCGCGTAGGCGCGGAAGCTGCTGGGCATGAACTGCGGGATGCCCATCGCGCCGGCGTAGGATCCTTTCGGGCGCAGCGGGTCCAGCGATTCCTCGCGCGACATCAGCAGGAACTGCTCGAGTTCCTTGCGGAAGAAGTCGGCGCGGGGCGGATAATCGAAGGCAAGAGTCGACAGCGCGTCTATCACCGGGTAGCTGCCGGTCCGTTCGCCATAGAACGTCTCGACGCCCACGATCGCGAGGATCACGCTGGCCGGCACGCCGGAGGCAGCGGCGCGGCCGAGAGCCTCCGCCTGGCTCGCGGCGACCTCGTGCCCGCGGTCGATGCGGCGATCGGTCATGAAGATGGCGCGGTACTCGTCCCAGCTCAGGCGCTTCTCGGCGGGCCTGGACATCGCATCGATGATCGACTGGCGGGTCTCTACCTGGCTGAACACCCGGCCGAGCGAGCTGCTGTCGAAGCCGTGTCGCGAGGTCATCTCCTCGATGAAGCCCGTGACTTCGCTGCGCCCGGCGTCCAGCGCCGATGCGTGCGGTGCGACCGCGGCCAGCAGCGTCGCGGGGATCAGCGCGGGCAGCAGGGATCGCGGCAGGAAACGCCGTAGGGAATGCCTTCTCACGTTGCGACCAGCTTGCGGCGGGAGTGGATGGACATCAGGATACCGAAGCCCGCCATGAGGGTCACCATCGAGGTGCCGCCGTAGCTCACCAGCGGCAGTGGTACTCCGACGACCGGCAACAGCCCCGCGACCATGCCGGCGTTGACGAACACGTAGACGCCGAAGGTCAGCGACAGGCTGCCGGCCAGCAGGCGCGAGAAGGTGTCCTGGGCCTGTACCGCGATGTACAGGCCGCGTGCGATCACGAGCACGTAGAGCAGCAGCAGCACGACCAGGCCGACCAGGCCCCATTCCTCACCGATCACGGCGAAAATGAAGTCCGTCGACCGCTCCGGCAGGAACTCCAGCTGTGCCTGGCTGCCGTTCATGTAGCCCTTGCCGAACACCCCGCCCGAGCCGATGGCGATCTGCGACTGGATCGTGTGGTAGCCGGCGCCGAGCGGGTCGGTCTGGGGATTGAGGAAGGTGAGCACGCGCTGTCGCTGGTAGTCGTGCAGCATGTGCCAGACGACCGGTACGGCGGCCAGCACGAGTGCGCCGAGCGCCGCTATGTAGCGGAACTGAAGACCTGCAAGCAGCACGACCAGCACGCCACCGCTTGCCACGAGCAGCGAGGTTCCCAGGTCCGGTTGCTCCGCGATCAGCAGCGTGGGGACCAGGATCGCGACCGACAGCACCAGCAGGCTTCGCAAGTCCGGCGGCAGGGGCCGGTCCTGCAGGAACCATGCGCAGACCATCGGCACGGCGATCTTCATGATCTCCGACGGCTGGAATCGTACGACGCCGAGGTCGAGCCACCGCTGGGCCCCCATCGCGACGTCGCCGGTGACGGCGACGATGACGAGCAGCAGCACCCCGGCGGCATAGAGCCAGGGGGCCGCCACCCGCAGCATGCGCGGCGGTATCTGGGCCATGGCCACCAGCACGGCGAACGCGATGCCGGCGCGTGTGGCCTGCCTGAGGAACACGGGAAAATCCTCGCCCGCCGCACTGAACAGCACGATCAAGCCTGCCGCACAGACCGCGAGCAGCGCGAGCAGCAGTGGCCCGTCCAGGTGCAGCGCTTCGAGCACCCTGCCGCTGCCGGTCAGCGTGCGCTGCGTGCGGCTCGTGTATCCGGGGCCTGCGATTTCGTCCCTCATTCCTCGATCTCCCCGGCGGCTTGCTGCTCGGTCCCGGCCGGCTCGGGCTGGGCCTCGGGCGGCAGCAGGTAGGCATCGAAAATCCTGCGGGCGATCGGTGCCGCCGTGCCGCTTCCGCTGCGGCCGTTCTCGACCAGTACCGCGACTGCGAGCTGCGGGTCCTCGGCCGGCGCGAAGGCTATGAACAGTGCGTGGTCCCGCAGCCTTTCCCCGATCTCGCTTTCGTCGTAGCGCTCGCTCTGGCCGACGCTGAAGACCTGGGCCGTGCCGGTCTTGCCTGCGATCCGGTACGGCGCGCCGGCCTGGCTGCGGCGCGCGGTGCCGCGTGCATCGTTCATCACGCCGATCATCCCGTCGATGATCGTCTCCCAGTGGGCCGGGTCGCTGACCGTGACCGGGGGGAGTTCGCGGGCCTCGAGCTGGCGCAACTCCCCGGTCTTCGAATCGCGGATGCCCTTGACCAGCCTCGGAGCGTAGCGCTTGCCGCGCGCGGCGATCGTGGCCGCCGCGTGCGCCAGCTGCAGCGGGGTGGTCAGCATGTAGCCCTGGCCAATGCCGGCGATGACTGTTTCTCCCGGAAACCAGACCTGCATGTCCTTGCGCTTGAAGGCCGTCTTCTTCCAGGCACGCGAGGGCACGAGTCCGTCGCGTTCGCCGCCGATGTCGATGCCCGTCTTTCCGCCGAGGCCGAAGCGGACCAGGAAGTCGTGCAGCCGGTCGATCCCCATCGCATCGGCGACCTGGTAGAAGTAGACGTCGCAGGACTGCGCGATGGCGTCGTGCATGTCCACCGTGCCGTGGCCGCCGCGCTTCCAGTCGCGAAAGCGGTGGCTCGATCCGGGCAGCTGGAAAAACCCGCGGCAGAAACGGCTGTCGACTGCGTCCATGACGCCGTACTCGAGCGCTGCAAGAGCCACCAGCGGCTTGATCGTCGAGCCTGGCGGATAGACGCCGCGCAGCGCCCGGTCGTAGAGCGGCTTGTCGATGTCGTTCTCGAGCGCCGAATACTCGGCGTAGGTGAGTCCGCGCGCGAATCCGTTCGGGTCGAAGGTGGGCGTGCTCACGAAGGCGAGCACGTCGCCGTTGCGCGGGTCGATCGCGACGACGGCGGCCCGCCGCCCGGCGAGTTCCTGCTCGATCACCTGCTGCAGGCGGGCATCTATCGACAGGATCAGGTCGTTGCCGGCGACCGGCTCGCGTCGTTCGAGCTGCGGCGCCGCGAGCCCTATGCGCTCCACCCTGCGTCCCTGCGCGTTCACCAGCAGTTGCTGGTAGCCGGTATCGCCGTGCAGCTCGTCCTCGTAGGCGCGCTCGAGGCCGAGCTTTCCGATCAGCGTCGTGCCCGCGTAGTTCGGCAGGTCGATGCGCTCCTGGTCCTTCTCGCTGATCGCCCCGACGTAGCCGAGCGCGTGCACGCCGGTGCCGCCCTGGGGGTAGTAGCGGGTCATCCGGGGACGGATCTCGACGCCCGGGAAGTCGGGGCGGTGAACCGCGAAGCGGGCGAGCTGCTCTTCGCTCAGCTGCAGCTTGACCGGTACCGAGTCGAAGCTGCGACGCGCCTTGATCGTCTTGACCAGGCGCTCGATCTCGTCCGGTTCGATCAGGCCCAGTCCGGCGAGGTCCTCCAGAGTCTGCCGCAGGTCCGGGGTCTGCTCACGCACGATCTCGAGCTGGTAGGCGGGCCTGTTCAGCGCCAGAGGCAGGCCGTTGCGGTCCAGGATCAGCCCCCGGTTGGGCGGGATCGGGTCGATCCGTATCTGGTTGCCCTGCGAGAGTTCGCTGAAGTACTCGTGGCGCAGCACCTGGAGGTAGAACAGTCGGGCCACCAGCAACGCGAGTACCAGCAGGATCACGACCGAGGCCGCAATGACGCGGCGGCCGAACAGCCGCTGCTCGGCCCAATGATCCTTCAGGCGCACCGGACGAGGCATCAGCGCGTCACCGGCATGTTCACCGCGACCGGCGGGCCAGTGTGTCACCCAGTGCCACGATCAGCGGCCACAGCAGACCGCCGGAGAGCACCGGCAGCCACTGCGACGCGTTCGTGTAGCCGTGGCCGGTGAGCCCGTCGGTCCAGAAGATCAGGAAGTGATAGACGCCCAGCAGCAGCATCACGACGATTGCCTGGTGCAGCAGCGGGAACATCCGCATTCGCAGCTGCAGGCGATGCGTGAGGAAGGCGACCACCAGGAATCCCAGCGCATGCTGGCCGAGGACCATGCCCTTGAGGACGTCCAGCCCGAGGCCGGCCAGCCAGGCTGACCCAAGGCCAGCCATGCGGGGAGCGGCGAGAATCCAGTAGATGACGGCGAGCAGCGCGAGATCCGGCCGCACCGGATCCAGCCAGTCCGGCAGCGGCACGATCGCGAGCACCAGTCCGGCGGCGATGCTGACCCAGTAGCCCAGCCGGGAGGAAAGCGCGCCCCGCCTCATTGCGCGGCCTCATCGGCAGCTCGAGCGGCCGGCGGCTGCGCTTGCTCGCCTGAATCCGCAGCCTCTGGCGGCGGCCCGGCCTGTGGTTCCTCCCTGAACCAGACCAGCAGGACCTCGCGGTCCATCGCCAGCCTGGCCGTCGGGCGGGCTTCGACGATCGCGAACGTGGCGTTCGATGCGCGCTCGACGCGCGTGATGCGGGCCACCGGGTAGCCGGGGGGGAAGACCCCGCCGAGACCCGTCGAGATCAGCAGGTCCTCGGTCCTGAGGTCCGCCTCGGCCGTGACGAAGGGCAGCGACAGTCGCTCCGAGTCTCCGGTGCCGACGGCGATGCTGCGGACCCCGCTGCGGTTCGAGGCGACCGGGATCGCGTGCTCGGCGTCGCTGATCAGGATGACCTCGCTGGTCAGTTCGTTGACCCGCCAGACCTGTCCGAAGATGCCCTCTCCGTCGAGCACGGCCTGGCCCTTGAAGACGCCGTCGCGGGCCCCCTTGTCCAGCAGCACCCGGTGCCGGAACGGGTCCAGATCGACGTTCAGGATCGACGCGACCAGGACCCGCTCGGCCACGCCCGCGGTGTTCTCCCGCATGTCACGCAGGCGTCGGTTCTCGTCCTCCAGGGCGGCGAATCGCTGCAGCTGCAGGTTTGCCAGGCGCAGGCGGGTGCTGAGCTCGAGGTTCTCGCGGCGCAGGCGGCTGCGGTCGGCGAACGAGCCGGTGAGCCAGTCCCAGGCCCGGAAGGGCAGGTCGATCGCCCGCTGGACCGGGTACGCGGTGGCCCCGAGCCAGCTGCGGACCAGGTCGAGCTGCTGGTAGCGGTGGTCGGCGACCATCAGCGCGATGGACAGCAGCGCGAGCGCGATGAATGCCGCGCCGAGCGGCGGGCCCTGGCCGATGATCGGTCGCGTGTCGTGGCTCAGTTCGACCACGGACTTCGCAGGCGGCGGTCGGCCGCGCTCAATCCAGGCCGAACAGGCCCGGGCCGTGCTCGTCGATCAACTCCAGCATCTTGCCGCCTCCGCGCGCCACGCAGGTGAGCGGATCCTCGGCAACCACGACCGGGAGCCCCGTCTCTTCCATCAGCAGCTTGTCGATGTCGCGCAGCAGTGCGCCACCGCCGGTGAGTACGATGCCGCGATCAGCGACGTCGGAGCCCAGCTCCGGAGGCGTCTGCTCGAGCGCAGCCTTCACGGCACCGACGATCCCCTGCAATGGCTCCTGCAGGGCCTCGAGGATCTCGTTCGAATTCAGCGTGAAGCTGCGCGGCACGCCTTCGGAGAGATTCCGGCCGCGCACCGATATCTCGCGGACCTGCTGGCCCGGGTAAGCCGAGCCGATCTCTATCTTGATGCGCTCGGCGGTGGCCTCGCCGATCAGGATGCCGTAGTTGCGCCGCACGTAGTTGATGATCGCCTCGTCGAACCGGTCTCCGCCGATGCGCACCGAGGCCGCGTAGACGATGCCGTTCAGCGACAGCACGGCCACCTCGGACGTGCCGCCGCCGATATCGAGCACCATGGAGCCGCGGGCCTCGTGCACCGGCATCCCGGCGCCGACCGCTGCCGCCATCGGTTCCTCGATCAACCTCACCCAGCGGGCCCCGGCGCCCTCGGCCGACTCCTGGATCGCGCGGCGCTCGACCTGCGTCGAGCCGTAGGGCACGCAGACCAGCACCCGGGGGCTGGGTCGGATCAGCCTGTTGCCGTGCACCTTCTCGATGAAGTACTGGAGCATCTTCTCGGTGACCGTGAAGTCGGCGATGACGCCATCCTTCAGCGGGCGAATGGCCGTGATGTTGCCAGGCGTACGACCGAGCATGTTCTTGGCCTCGGTACCGACCGCCTCGATCTTCTTGCCACCGCGGGAGGGTTCCTCGCGAATGGCCACGACGGAGGGCTCGTTCAGCACGATACCCTTGCCGCGCACGTAGATCAGCGTGTTGGCGGTGCCAAGGTCGATCGAGAGGTCGTTCGAGAAATAACCCCGGAGATTCTTGAGCATCTGGAGCGAAAATAGAAAGAAGGGACGGGTCGCCGCAGGCCGGCGCAGAATCGCGGCAATTTAACCATTGTCAGGACTTTCGGCAAGGCAGCATGTATGATTTCGCGATCCGTTTCCCAGCTTTCCGCAGAGCCCAGCGCATGAGTCTGACACGAGACCAGGTCGGGGCGATCGCCCATCTGGCGCGCCTCGAGATCACCGAGGAGCAGATGCCCGTCTACGTGGACAGCCTCTCGCGCATCATCGACTTCGTCGAGCAGCTCCAGTCGGCCGACACCGGCGACGCCGAGCCGATGGCGCATCCGCTGGCCGATCAGGTGCAGCGCCTGCGGGAGGACCGGGTCACGGAGACCGATCAGCACGAGAAGTACCAGCGCAACGCCCCGAGCGTCGCCGCGGGCCTGTATCTCGTGCCGAAAGTGATCGAGTAGGCTCGTCCCCGCCATGGATCTGCACACACTTTCCGTGGCCGAGCTGGCCGCCGGCCTGAAGGCGCGGAGGTTCTCCAGCCTCGAGCTCGCGCTGCATTTCCTCGGGCGGATCGAGCGCCTCGGCCCGGATCTGAACGCCTTCATCACGGTGACCGCGGACCGTGCGCTGGAGGATGCGCGCGCTGCCGACGAGGTGCTCGGGCGCGGCGAGGGTGGCCCGCTGACGGGTGTGCCCATAGTCCACAAGGACATCTTCTGCACCGACGGCATCCTGACGACCTGCGGGTCGCGGATGCTCGGCAGCTTCGTCGCTCCTTACGATGCGACGGTCGTGGCGCGCTGGAAGGCGGCCGGGACGGTGCTGCTCGGCAAGGCCAACATGGACGAGTTCGCGATGGGCTCGTCGAACGAGACGAGCTACTTCGGCCCGGTTCGCAATCCCTGGGATCCCGGCCGGGTGCCCGGGGGCTCGTCGGGCGGGTCCGCGGCGGCCGTCGCAGCCTGCCTCGCGGCGGCAGCAAGCGGTACCGACACCGGCGGCTCCATACGGCAGCCGGCTGCGCTGACCAACCTGACCGGGATCAAGCCCACCTACGGGCGGGTCTCGCGCTACGGCATGATCGCCTTCGCCTCCAGCCTGGACCAGGGGGGCGTGCTGGCTCGTTCGGCAGAGGACGCGGCGCTGCTGCTCGCGGCAATGTCCGGATTCGACCCGCGCGACTCGACCAGTGTCGATGTGCCGGTGCCGGACTACGCGGCCGGGCTCGGGGCGCCGCTCGAGGGACTGCGCCTCGGCGTGGCGCGGGAGTTCTTCGACGCGGGACTCGATCCGGGCATCGAGCGCCGGGTGCGGGGGGCGCTCGAATTGCTCGAGGCGGCCGGAGCCAGGCTGGTGGACGTGACCCTTCCGAACCTGCCGCTGTCCGTGCCGACCTACTACGTCGTCGCGCCGGCGGAGTGCTCCTCGAACCTCTCGCGGTTCGACGGCGTCAGGTTCGGGCACCGCTGCGACGATCCGCGCGACCTCGCGGACCTCTACAAGCGTTCGCGCGGCGAGGGGTTCGGCGCAGAGGTCAAGCGGCGCATCATGACCGGCACCTACGTGCTGTCGGCCGGCTACTACGACGCCTACTACCTGAAGGCACAGAAGGTCCGGCAACTGATTGCCGCGGATTTCACGCGCGCGTTTTCCGAAGTGGACGTCATCGTCGGCCCGACCTCACCGACTGCGGCCTTCGAGCTGGGCGCGAAGACCAGCGACCCGATCACGATGTACCTGAACGACATCTACACGATCGGTGCCAACCTGGCCGGTCTCCCGGCCATGTCGCTGCCCTGTGGGTTCGTCCAGGAGAACGGTCGGGACCTGCCGGTCGGACTGCAGCTGATCGGTCCGCATTTCGGGGAGCAACGGCTGCTGTCGCTCGCGCACCGCTATCAGCAGGAGACGGACTGGCACCGCAGGGTGCCGCCGGGCTGCGAATGATGGACTGGGAAACGGTCATCGGCCTCGAGATCCATGCGCAGCTGGCCACGCGCAGCAAGATCTTCTCGGGGTCATCCACGGCCTACGGCGCGGCGCCCAACGCGCAGGCGAACCTGGTGGACCTCGGCTACCCCGGCGTGTTGCCGGTGCTCAATGCCGAGGCGCTGAGGATGGCCGTCCGCTTCGGGCTCGCGATAGGCGCGCGCATCGCCCGCCGCTCGGTGTTCGCGCGCAAGAACTACTTCTACCCAGACCTGCCCAAGGGTTACCAGATCAGCCAGTACGAGCGCCCGGTGGTCGAGCAGGGCGCGCTCGACATCGTGCTCGAGGACGGCGAGCGCAAGAGGATCGGGATCACGCGCGCGCACCTGGAGGAAGATGCCGGCAAGTCGCTGCACGAGGACTTCCACGGCCTGTCCGGAATCGACCTGAACCGTGCCGGTACGCCACTGCTGGAGATCGTGTCCGAGCCGGACATGCGGTCGGCCCGCGAAGCCGTGGCGTACATGAAGAAGGTCCACACGCTGGTCCGTTACCTCGGCATCTGCGACGGGAACATGCAGGAGGGCTCCTTCCGCTGCGACGCGAACGTCTCGGTGCGGCCGCGCGGGCAGCAGAAGTTCGGCACGCGTGCCGAGATCAAGAACCTCAACTCCTTCCGCTTCGTCGAGCGCGCGATCAATTTCGAGGTCGAGCGGCAGATCGAGCTGCTCGAGGGCGGCGGGACCGTGGTGCAGGAAACGCGGCTCTATGACCCCGATCGCGGCGAAACCCGCTCGATGCGCTCGAAGGAAGAGGCGAACGACTACCGGTATTTCCCTGACCCCGACCTGCTGCCGGTGGCCATCGACGAGGGCGTGATCGAGGTCCTGCGCGAGTCGCTGCCGGAGCTGCCGGACGCGAAGGCCGGACGATTCGCCCGGGAGTACGGGCTGTCGGAGTACGACGCGGGCGTGCTGACGGCCAGCCGCGAGCAGGCGGATTACTATGAGACCGTGGTCCGCACGCTCGGCGGCGAGCCGAAGCTGGCGGCCAACTGGGTCATGGGCGAGCTCGCCGGCGCGCTGAACCGCGACAACCTCGACGTGGTCTCGAGCCGGATCGACGCCGGGCGCCTGGCCGGACTGCTCGCGCGGATCGCCGACGAGACGATTTCCGGCAAGATCGCCAAGGAAGTCTTCGAGCTGATGTGGCAGGAAGGTCTCGACGCCGATGCCGTGATCGACGCGCGCGGCCTGCGCCAGATCACCGATACGTCGGCGATCGAGAAGGTCATCGAGGCGGTGATGGCACGCAACCCGAAGCAGCTCGACGACTACCGGGCCGGCAAGGACAAGCTTTTCGGTTTCTTCGTCGGGCAGGTCATGAAGGAAACGCAGGGCAAGGCCAACCCGGCCCAGGTCAACGAGCTGCTCAGGCGCAAGCTGCCGGGGTGATGCGTCCCGACTCGCGGGACACGGCGGTCCGCAGGCTGGAGGTGTTCCATGACGGTGATTCGCGAGGCAGATTTCATCCAGAGCGTCGCCGACGCGCTGCAGTTCATTTCCTACTACCACCCGATCGACTACATCGAGCATCTCGGCCGCGCCTACGAGCGCGAGCAGTCGCCGGCCGCCCGCGACGCGATCGCCCAGATACTGACCAACTCGCGCATGTGCGCGGAGGGGCACCGGCCCATCTGCCAGGACACGGGCATCGTCAACGTGTTCCTGAAGGTCGGCATGGACGTACGCTGGGACGCGCAGCACAGCCTCGTCGAGATGGTGAACGAGGGAGTGCGCCGCGCTTACCAGCATCCGGACAACCGGCTGCGGGCCTCCGTCGTAGCCGATCCGCTGTTCGCCCGCAGGAACACCGGCGACAACACGCCTGCGGTCGTGCACGTCGAGCTGGTGCCGGGCGCGCTGGTGGACGTCACGGTCGCGGCAAAGGGCGGCGGCTCGGAGAACAAGTCCAAGTTCGTGATGCTCAATCCCAGTGACTCGATCCAGGACTGGGTACTGAAGACCGTGCCGACGATGGGCGCGGGCTGGTGTCCGCCGGGCATCATCGGGCTCGGCGTGGGCGGCACGGCCGAGAAGGCGGTGCTGCTCGCGAAGGAAGCGCTGATGGACCCGATCGACATGCACGAGCTGCTCGCGCGCGGGCCGGCCACGCCGGTCGAGGAACTCCGGGTCGAGCTGTACGAGAAGATCAACGCGCTCGGGATCGGTGCGCAGGGGCTCGGCGGGCTTACGACGGTGCTCGACGTGAAGATCCGCAGCTATCCGACGCACGCGGCCTCGAAGCCGGTCGCGATGATTCCCAACTGCGCCGCGACGCGCCATGCGCACTTCGTGCTCGACGGCCGCGGTGCGGCCGAGTTCGTGCCGCCGTCGCTGGAGCAGTGGCCCGAGGTCACCTGGAGCGCGGGTCCTTCGTCGCGGCGCGTCGATCTCGACCGGCTCACGCGGCAGGAGGTGGAGTCCTGGAAGCCGGGCGAGACGCTGCTGCTGAACGGACGGATGCTGACCGGACGGGATGCCGCGCACAAGCGCATCGCCGAGCTGTTCGAGCGCGGCGAGGGACTTCCGCAAGGCGTGGACTTCACCGACCGGGTGATCTACTACGTCGGTCCGGTCGACCCCGTGGGCGATGAGGTCGTCGGGCCCGCCGGGCCGACCACTGCGACGCGCATGGACAAGTTCACTGAGATGATGCTCGAGAAGACCGGCCTGATCGCGATGGTGGGCAAGGCCGAACGCGGACCCGCGGCGATCGAGGCGATCCGCAAGCACCGCGCCGCCTACCTGGTCGCCGTCGGCGGGGCCGCCTACCTGGTCTCGAGGGCGATCCGCAAGGCCCGGGTGGTCGCCTTCGCCGAGCTCGGCATGGAGGCCATCTACGAGTTCGAGGTCAAGGACATGCCGGTCACCGTCGCAGTGGACGCGAACGGCACCTCCGTGCACAGCACCGCACCCGCGGCCTGGGCCGAGAAGATACGCACGCTCGGCATCCCGGTCTGCGTCGCCTGAACAGCATGGTGCCGGCTGACGCGCTCAGACGCTTCGTGTTCGAGCGCTACCCGTTCCGCGGGCAGCTCGTGCATCTCGGGCGGGCCTGGCAGGCCATGATGGAGCACCATGACTACCCGGCCCAGGTCCGCGACAGCCTGGGTGAGGCGGTCGCAGCGGCGGCGCTGCTCGCCTCGACGCTGAAGTTCGAGGGGCTGCTGTCGCTGCAGCTGCGCGGCGAAGGACCGATGCACCTGATGCTGGTCGAGTGCAGCGACGGACTCGCGATGCGGGCCGTCGCGCGGTTCCGCGACGTGCCCGATAGTCGCGACCTTCGCATCCTGTCGGGTGGCGGAACCCTGACGGTGACGATCGAGACCGGCGACCAGGCCAGTCGCTACCAGGGCATCGTCCCGCTGTCGGGCGCCAGCATGGGCGACTGCCTGCGCCATTACTTCGAGCAGTCCGAGCAGCTGCCGACGCGACTCTGGCTGCGCGCCGACGAGGAAAGTGTCAGCGGCCTGCTGCTGCAGCGCCTGCCGGTTAACGCGCGGCCCGCCGGCGTGAAGGAGTCCGGGTCGGGCGGTGTCCGGGAAGAGGAAATCGAGGACGCCTGGCGGCGTGTCCAGCTCGTCACCGAGACGGTGACGGCCGGGGAACTCGCCCGGCTCGAGGACCGCGAACTGCTGCGCCGCCTGTTCCCCGGGGACGACCTGCGCATGTTCGAGCCAGCGCCCGTGTATTTCCGCTGTCGCTGCTCCAGGGAGCGCGTCGGCGACATGCTGCGCGCGCTTGGACGCGAGGAGGTCGATTCGGTGCTGGCCGAGTTCGGTCACGTCGAGGTGCGCTGCGAGTTCTGCAGTCGGGCGTACCGCTTCGACCTCGTGGATGCGGCCGCGCTTTTCGCCCCTGGCCCGACCGCTGCGCGCGGCGGTCTTCACTAGGCGCACCGACTTTCCCAGCGCTCGCTGCCAGCCGCTGAGTACCGGGCGGCTCCGCCAACTACCTGCTTGGCAAGCTATTAGCAGGAGTCTGCTGGACAAATATGCGGAAATGTTTATATTTGCAACTATGTTCCAACCACAGCAGCAGCTCCTGCGCGGACTCAAGGCCATTGCGGACCCGAGTCGACTTCGCCTGCTTGGCCTGTTGTCCGAAGCGCAGTACGCGGTCTCGGAGCTGAGCGCGATACTGGAGCAAAGCCAGCCGCGAGTATCCCGGCACCTGCGGGTCATGCGCGAGGCGGGCCTGCTCGAGCGCTTCCGGGAGCTGCACTGGGTCTACTACAGGATGGCCGCAGACGGTGCCGGCGCCGACCTTGCCCGGACGCTGCTGGGGCTGCTCGACCCTGCGGATCCTCAGTTGCTGCGGGATCGCCAACGGGCAGCCGCGGTGCTGGCAGCCAGGGAAGCAGGGGCGGCTGCCGGCGCAGCTCCGGATGAGGGGCGCGAGCTCGCCGAGGTCGGGCTGGCGGAAATCGGCGGCCGCAACTTCGATTCGCTGCTGTACGTGGGTGCCGATCCGACCACGATGCTGCGCGTGCTGGCCCCGCTGGCGCGTCGCGTGCTTGGCCTCAGCGAATCGCGAGCGGCGGTTCAGCACGCCCGGATCGCGTTGCACGGCAGCGGTCTTGCGCATTGCGTGCTGCAGCAGGGCACGCTGCAGTCCGTCGCTACCGAGGCGGCAGGGTTCGACGTGATGCTGATCGACCGCGTGCTTTCGACCTGCGAACGGCCGGAGCAAGTGCTCGGCGAGGCGCGGCGGCTGCTCGGCCCGGGCGGACGGCTCGTGCTGGTCGAGGACTACGAGGCCCTGGCGTTGCGCACGACCGATGGCAACCCGCTGGCAGTGCTCCGCGAGTGGAGCTCGCTCGCAGGGCTGCGCTGCGAGCGTATCCGGCCGGTCGACACCGGCGGCTCGCACCTGCTGGTGGCGATCGCGGAAGCCGACCAGGGCAGGGCGGCTGCATGAGACCGCGCAACGGCTCGGGCTAACAGAACGGAGCAGGCTGAAATGGAAACGAGCGATATGCACGGGATTGCCGAAGGCGCGTCTGCCGGCGGACGCGGACCGGTCTCGGTGTCCTTCGAGTTCTTCCCGCCGAACGACCCGGACATGGAGCGGACCCTCTGGGCGTCCATCCAGCGACTGGCGCCGCTCGGGCCGCGCTTCGTCTCGGTGACCTACGGAGCGGATGGTTCCACGCGCGAGCGTACGCACAACGTCGTGACGCGCATCCTGCGCGAGACGCCGCTCACTGCGGCACCGCACCTCACCTGTGTCGGCGCCCCCCGCGGCGAGATCCTCGACATCGCGCGCTCCTACTGGGACTCGGGCGTGCGGCACATCGTCGCGCTGCGCGGCGACGCGCCGTCTGGCCAGGCCGGCTATGTCCCGCACCCGGACGGCTTCCCGTACGCAGTGGACCTGGTCAGGGGCCTGAAGAGCGTCGGCGACTTCGAGATCTCGGTCGCGGCGTACCCCGAGGTGCATCCCGAGGCTCCAAGCGCGGACTTCGATCTCGACAACCTGCGCGCGAAGATCGACGCGGGAGCGACTCGAGCCATCACCCAGTTTTTCTTCGACACCGATGCATTCCTGCGTTTCCGGGACCGCTGTGCCGCGGCGGGACTCGAGGCCGAGATCGTGCCCGGTATCCTGCCCATCACCCGATTCCCGCAGATGCTGCGCTTCGCGAAGCGCTGCGGAGCAAGCGTCCCGCAGTGGCTGCAGGACAGGTTCGAAGGGCTCGACGACGATCCCGAGACGCGGCGCCTGATCGCCGCGAGCTTCGCGATCGAGCAGGTGCGTCGCCTGCAGCAGCACGGCGTGCAGGAGTTCCATTTCTACACGCTCAACCGGGCGGAGCTCGCCTATGCGATCTGCCACGCGCTGGGCGTGCGCGCGCCGGCAGCGCTCGCGCAGGCGGGAGTCTGATCATGCTGCGCCAGGAACGTGTCAACGAATTCCGTCGGCTGCTCGGCGAGCGCATCCTGGTCCTCGACGGGGCCATGGGCACCGTGATCCAGTCCTACGGACTCGGCGAGCAGGACTATCGCGGCGAGCGGCTCAGGGAATGGTCGCAGGATCTCAAGGGCAACAACGACCTGCTGGTGCTGACCCGCCCGGCGATCATCGGCGAGATTCACAGGCGCTATCTGGAAGCCGGCGCGGACATCATCGAGACCAACACGTTCAATTCCAACGGCCCCTCCCAGTCCGACTACGGCCTCGAAGCGCTGGTGCCGGAGCTGAACCTGGCGGCGGCGCAGATCGCGCGCCGGGCCGCGGACGAGGTGGCGGCGCGCACCGGCCGGCCGCGCTTCGTCGCGGGTGCGCTCGGACCGACGAACCGCACGGCATCGCTCTCCCCGGACGTGAACGATCCCGGATGCCGCAACGTGAACTTCGACCAGCTGGTTGCCACCTACGCTGAGGCGACGCAGGCCCTGGTCGAAGGCGGCGTGGACCTGATCCTGGTCGAGACGATCTTCGATACGCTGAACGCGAAGGCTGCGTTGTTCGCGGTGCGCAAGGTGCTCGACCAGTCGAAGCTCGACCTCCCGGTGATGATCTCCGGGACGATCACCGACGCCTCCGGGCGGACCCTGTCAGGGCAGACGGTCGAGGCGTTCTGGAACTCGCTCCGGCACGCCCGCCCCTCCGTCATCGGCCTGAACTGTGCGCTCGGCGCGAAGCAGCTGCGACCTTACATCGAGGAACTCTCGCGCCTCGCCGACTGCCACGTCTGCGCATACCCGAACGCCGGCTTGCCGAACGCCTTCGGCGAGTACGACCAGGGCGCCGAGGAAATGGCGGGGCTCGTACGGGAGTTCGCGAGCAGCGGTTTCGTCAATATCGTCGGGGGCTGCTGCGGGACGACGCCCGAGCACATCGCGCGACTCGCGGAATCCGTCAGGGGGCTTGCGCCGCGCAAGCCTGCCGTCCTCGAGCCCAGGTGCCGGCTCAGCGGTCTGGAGCCGCTGAACATCGGTCCGGACAGCCTGTTCGTCAACGTCGGGGAGCGCAGCAACGTCACCGGATCGGCGAAGTTCCGCCGCCTGATCGAGGCAGAGGACTACGACGGTGCCGTGGAGGTCGCGCGGCAGCAGGTCGCCAACGGCGCCCAGGTGATCGACGTCAACATGGACGAGGGCATGCTCGACTCGGAGGGCGCGATGGTGCGCTACCTGAACCTGCTCGCCTCGGAACCCGACGTCGCGCGCGTGCCGCTGATGATCGATTCCTCGAAGTGGTCGGTCATCGAGGCCGGACTCAAGTGCATACAGGGCAAGGGCATCGTCAACTCGATCAGCCTGAAGGAAGGCGAGCAGCCGTTCCTCGAGCAGGCGCGGCTGGTGCGGGCTTACGGAGCGGCCGTCGTAGTCATGGCCTTCGACGAGAGCGGCCAGGCCGACACGGTCGAGCGGAAGGTCGCGATCTGCCGCAGGTCCTACGAGCTGCTGGTCGACAAGGCCGGATTCCCTGCCGAGGACATCATCTTCGACCCGAACATCTTCGCGGTCGCAACCGGGATCGAGAGCCACGACCGCTACGCGCTCGACTTCATCGAAGCCGCGTCCCGGATACGCGCGGCCTGCCCGCACGCGCTGGTCAGTGGCGGCGTCAGCAACGTTTCGTTCTCGTTCCGCGGCAACGACCCGGTGCGCGAGGCGATGCACTCGGTGTTCCTGTACCACGCGATCCGGGCCGGCATGAGCATGGGCATCGTCAACGCGGGCCAGCTCGCGATCTACGAGGACATCCCGGCCGACCTCCGCGAGCGTGTCGAGGACGTGATCCTCGCGAGACGGGGCGATGCAACGGAACGGTTGCTCGAGATTGCGGAGCGCTACCGCGGCGGGCCCGGCCAGAAACGCGTCGAGGACGTCGAGTGGCGCTCCTGGCCGGTCACCAGGCGGCTCGAGCACTCGCTGGTCAAGGGACTCGACGAGTTCATCGTCGAGGACGCGGAGGCAGCCCGCCAGGAGCTCGGCAGCCCGCTCGCGGTCATCGAGGGCCCGCTGATGGACGGCATGAACGTGGTCGGCGACCTGTTCGGCGCGGGCAAGATGTTCCTGCCGCAGGTGGTGAAGTCCGCGCGGGTGATGAAGAAGGCGGTTGCCGTGCTGGTGCCGTATCTCGAGCAGGAGCGGGCTGGCGTCCCGCGCAGCAACGGCAAGATCCTGCTGGCCACGGTCAAGGGAGACGTGCACGACATCGGCAAGAACATCGTCGGAGTGGTGCTCCAGTGCAACAACTTCGAGGTCGTGGACCTCGGGGTCATGGTGCCGGCAGAGCGGATACTGGAGACCGCGCGGGCCCAGTCCGCAGACATGATCGGCCTGTCCGGGCTGATCACTCCGTCGCTCGATGAAATGGTCCACGTGGCGCGCGAGATGAAGCGCCAGGGGTTCGAGGTGCCGCTGCTGATCGGAGGCGCGGCGACGTCCCCGGCGCACACCGCGGTAAAGATCGATCCCCAGTACGAAGCCGGCGTGATCTACGTGAAGGATGCCTCCCGCGCCGTCGGCGTCTGCCAGTCGCTGGTGAGCAGTGACCGCGGCCGCGAGTTCATTGCCCGCACCCGGGCTGAGCACGAGCAGCGGCGCGAGCAGCATCGCGGCCGCAAGGTCAAGGCGCCGGCGTTCACGCTGGAGCAGGCGCGGGCGAACCGCTATCGCTGCGACTGGGCGGACTACAGTCCGCCGGTGCCCCGGCTGCTGGGCCAGCGGCGGTTCGAGAACGTCCCGCTCGAGGGGCTGGTGCGCTACATCGACTGGATGCCGTTCTTCAACGCCTGGGAGTTCGCCGGCAAGTTCCCTGACATCCTCACCGATCCCGTCGTCGGCGAGGCTGCCAGCAGTCTGTATGCCGACGGCCGCCGCATGCTCAAGCAGCTGATCGCCGAGCGCTGGCTGCGCGCCGCCGCGGTGATCGGTTTCTTTCCGGCCAACTCGGTCGACGAGGACATCGAGGTCTACGAGGACGAGGCGCGCGAGCGGGTAGCGTGGCGACTGCACCACTTGCGCCAGCAGAAACCGAAGCCGCCCGGACAGCCGCACTACGCGCTGTCGGATTTCGTGGCCCCGCGGTCCTGCGGCGTGCCGGACTGGATCGGCGCTTTCGCCGTGACCGCCGGCCTGGGCCTGGACGAGAAGGTCCTCGAGTTCGAGTCACGGCACGACGACTACGGCAGCATCATGCTGAAGGCGCTCGCCGACCGGCTCGCGGAGGCGCTGGCCGAGCAGATGCACGAGCGGGTCCGGCGGGAGTTCTGGGGCTATGCGCCGGAGGAACGCTTTTCGAACGACCAGCTCGTCCGCGAGGCCTACCGTGGCATCCGGCCCGCACCGGGTTATCCGGCCTGTCCTGATCACAGCGAGAAGGCCACGCTCTGGCAGATGCTGGACGTGGAGAAGAACGCCGCGATCCGCCTGACCGAGAGTTTCGCGATGCACCCGACTGCCTCGGTCAGCGGCTGGTATCTGTCCCATCCCGATTCCAGGTACTTCGCGGTCGGGCGCATCGACGCCGACCAGGTGGCGGACTATGCCCGCCGCAGCGGCAAGAGCCGCGAAGAGGCCGAGCGCTGGCTTGCGCCCGTGATCGGCTACGGACCCTCGTCCGACGCCACCTGAAATCCTGCCGGAGCGCCGGCGGTCCCCCTGGCCGGTTCCGGTCGTCAGGAGCGCTTGCGGGGATCGAGGCCCTGAAGGTAGTCGGTTCCGCCCAGCGCCGACATCTGCCGCTCGATCCAGCCCTGGCGATTGCGAACGTACCGCGACGGACTCGATACGCTGTAGCGTCGCGGCGCCGGCAGCACGGCCGCGAGCAGCGCGGACTCCGAGCGGGACAGTGCCGCGGCGTCCTTGCCGAAATACCGGCGGCTCGCCGCCTGGACACCGTAGGTGCCGGGGCCGAACTCCGCCACGTTCAGGTACACCTCCAGGATGCGTCGCTTGCTCCAGGCGATTTCGATCAGCACGGTCAGGCCCGCCTCGAGCCCCTTGCGGAACAGGCTCCGCCCGGGCCACAGGAAAAGGTTTTTCGCGACCTGCTGGGTGATGGTGCTGGCGCCGCGCGTTCTTCCGCCGCGCTCGCGATCGGCAAGCGCCCGATCGATCTGCTCGAAATCGAAGCCGTGGTGAACGGGAAACTTCTGGTCCTCGGCGGCGACGACGGCCAGCGCCGCCTGCCTGGAGATGCTGTCCCAGTCCCGCCACTCGTAGCCGAAGCGGTAGCCCTGCGGTTCCTCGATCAGCGCAGCGATCCGGCCCTGCAGCATGAAGGCCGTGGTCGGGGGATCGACGAAGCGCAGCGCGACCACCACCGCGAGCGTCAGGGCCGCCCAGGCCGCAGCGAAGACCAGCACTCCGCGCAGCGCGCGCCGGGCGAGGCCGCGTTTGCGCTGCGGCATCTGTGCCGGGGGGCCGTCAGGCGTCTTCGGGAACGCGGCTGGCCTTGCTGACCAGGATGGGCTCGCGCGGCACGTCCTGGTGCATGCCCTTGTTGCCCGTAGGGACCGTGGCCATCTGGTCCACGATGGCCATGCCGTCGCTGATGCAGCCGAACACCGCATAGCCTGCGCCGCCGCGACCGGGGTCCAGCGCTATGTTGTCCACAAGGTTCACGAAGAACTGCGAGGTCGCGCTGTGCGGATCGTTGGTGCGGGCCATCGACAGCGTGCCGCGGCGATTCTTCAGGCCGTTGTCGGCTTCGTTGCGGATCGGAGAACGCGTCGGCTTCTGGCGCATTTCGGCGGTCAGCCCGCCTCCCTGGACCACGAAGCCCGGGATCACCCGGTGGAACACCGTGCCGTCGAAATGGCCGTCGTCGACGTAGCGCAGGAAATTCTCCACCGTGGCGGGTGCATCCTCCTCGTAGAGCTCGACCGTGAAGTCGCCCAGCGAAGTCTCGAATCGTACGTGCTTGGTCATTCTTTGCGCTGCCAGCCAGTTTTGATCGGACAGATAGTGGCCGGCCCCGGCAGGAAAGTCACGCCCCGTCTCACGCGCTGAACGACCATCGCGCTTCGGTGCAGCGCTCACGGCCGGCCAGGTCCCGGTGGGTCTCGACGGAGTCGAAGCCCCTTGTGGCGAGCATGCTGCGCACGTCCGGCCCCTGCAGGTCGCCGTGCTCCAGCACCAGCCAGCCGTGGTCCAGCAGGTGGTCCGGCGCGCCGGCGATCACGGATGACAGAGCGTCGAGTCCCGTAGGCCCGGCGAACAATGCGTCGTGCGGCTCGAATCGCCGCACGGAGTCTTCGATTCGGGGGTCGTCCTCGGCGATGTAGGGGGGGTTGCTCGCAATCAGCTCGAAGCGCTCGCCGCGCACCGGCTCGTACCAGTCGCCTGCGCGGAACTCGACCCGCTCGAGACGGTTACGCGCCGCGTTGCGGCGCGCGAGCTCGACCACTGCTGGCGAGGAATCCGTGCCGATCACCCGGCAGCCGGGACGCTCGTGGGCGATCGCGACCGCGATCGCGCCACTGCCGGCGGCAAGGTCCAGCACGGCGGCCGTCGAATTCGCCGGCAGGTGCGCGAGCGAGCGCTCGACGACCAGCTCCGTCTCGGGGCGCGGGATCAGCACGGCCGGATCTACCTCGAGCGGCAGCGACCAGAATTCCTGTTCGCCGAGCAGGTACGCTACCGGTTCCCCGCGGGCCCTGCGGGTCAGCAGCGACTCGTACCGGGCGATCGTATCGGATTCGAGCAGCCGCATCTGCGGATGTGCCTTCAGGTAGGCCCGGTTCCGGCCGAGGACCGCGGCGAGCAGGATCTCCGATTCATGACCTGGATCCTCGGCGATGCGCGCGAGCCTCGCCCGTCCCTGTTCCAGCAACTCATCGATGGAGAAGGCCACGGGCTGCTGCTACTCCAGGCTTGCGAGCTGCTCGGCGCGCCATTCCTGCTGCAGCGGTTCGACCACCAGGTCGAGCGATCCGTCCAACAGCTCCGGCAGCTGGTACTGCGTGAGGTTGATTCGGTGGTCGGTCACGCGGCCCTGCGGGTAGTTGTAGGTGCGGATCCGCTGCGAGCGGTCGCCGCTACCGACCTGCAGCTTGCGTTCCTGTGCCTGCTGGCGGACCTGCTTCTGCTGCTCGGCCTCCAGCAGCCGCGAGCGCAACAGCGACATCGCCCGCGAGCGGTTCTTGTGCTGTGAGCGCTCGTCCTGGCATTCGACGACGATCCCGGTCGGCAGGTGGGTGATCCGGATCGCCGAGTCGGTCTTGTTCACGTGCTGCCCGCCGGCGCCCGAGGCACGGTAGGTGTCGATGCGCAGCTCCGCGGGATTGATCTCGACCTGCCCGACTTCGGGCAGCTCGGGCAGGATCGCCACCGTACAGGCGGAGGTGTGTATCCGGCCCTGCGCCTCGGTCGCCGGCACGCGCTGTACGCGGTGCGTACCGGATTCGAATTTCAGCTTCGAATAGGCGCCGCTGCCGACGACGCGGCTGATGATCTCGCGATAACCGCCGTGCTCGCCCGGGCTCTCGCTCAGCACCTCCACCCGCCAGCCCTGCCGCTCGGCATAGCGGGTATACATGCGGAACAGGTCGCCCGCGAAGATCGCTGCCTCGTCGCCGCCGGTGCCGGCGCGTATCTCGAGAAAGATGTTGCTGTCGTCACGGGGATCCCGCGGAACCAGCAGGCGCGTCAGCTCCAGCCCTTCGCTCTCGATGCGTCCGTCGAGTTCCTCGAGTTCCGCCCCCGCGAGTTCCCGCAGCGAGGCATCGGCCCCGCGCAGCAGCTCGCGGGCGTAATCCCGCTCCGTCTCGAGGCTCTGCAGCGCCCTGAAGCGCTCGGCGACCGGCTCGAGCCGCGCGTATTCGACCGAAAGGTCCCGGAAGCGAGCTGGTTCGCCGATTACGTCCGGGTCCGCGAGCAGCGCGCTCAGCTCCTCGAAACGCTCGAAGCTCCGCTCGAGCCGCCGGCGGATCGACTCCTTCATGAATCCTGGTCGAGGCGGTAGATGCGGACGATGGTCTCGATCAGATCCGCATCGCCCTGCTCCGCGGCGTCGCGCAGCTGCTGGCTGGGCGGATGGATCAGCCGGTTCGTCAGCGTGTTCGCAAGGAACTCCATCGTTTCCTCGGGACTGCGTCCCTGCGCCAGCATGCGCCGCGCCTGCTCGAGCGTGAGCTGCCGCGCCCTGTCCGCCTCCTCGCGGAGCCGCCGTATCGTCGGCGCCGCGTCCCGCGTCCGCAGCGCGAGCGCGAAGCGGCTCACTTCGTTCGAGATCAGGTTCCCGGCTTCCTGCGCGGCCTGCCGGCGACCCTCGAGATTCTCGTTGACCACGTTCTGCAGGTCGTCGATCGTGAACAGGTACACGTCCTCGAGCTCTGCGATCCGCGCGTCGATGTCCCGCGGCACGGCGATGTCCACCATGAACATCGGCCGCCGCTTGCGCGCACGCAGCGCCTGCTGCGCCATTTCTCGCGTGATGATCACGTTCGGGCTGGCCGTAGAGGCGATCACGATGTCTGCCTCGCGCAGGTGGGTAGGGATTTCCTCCAGGCTGATCGCGTAGCCCTGGAATTCCCGGGCCAGCTCATGCGCACGCTCGACGCTGCGGTTGGCCACGATGATGCGGCGCAGGCCGTCCGCGTGCAGGTGCCTGGCCGCGAGCGTGATGGTCTCGCCTGCGCCCACCAGCAGCGCGGTACGCGAGTCGAAGCTCGCGAACACCGTCCTGGCCATGGTGACGGCGGCTGACGCGACCGAGACTGCGTTGGCGCCGATCTTGGTCTCGGTCCTGACGCGCTTGGCTACCGAGAACGCCGCCTGGAACAGGCGGTTCAGCATCGGTCCGGCGGTGCCGGCCTGCTTCGCGGTGCGGTATGCGTCCTTCAGCTGCCCGAGGATCTGCGGCTCGCCGAGGATCATCGAGTCGAGCCCGGAGGCGACCGAGAAGACGTGCGTAACCGCCTCGAGCTCGCGGTGCTGGTACAGGCAGTGGTGGATGTCGGTCCCCAGCTGGTGGTAGCTCGCCAGCCACTTGCCCAGCTCGACCTGGCCGGCCTCCGAGACGCAGTAGATCTCGGTACGGTTGCAGGTCGACACGATGATCGACTCCTCGACATCGGGCAGGGATCGCAGCTCGCGGAGCGCATCCGGGAGTCGCGTCGCTTCGAATACCACGCGTTCACGCACCTCGACCGGTGCCGTTCGGTGGTTGATGCCGATGACGAGGAGTGACATCCGGTTTCCGGGCGCTAAACCTCGAAATTCTCGGTGATGCCCTCAGCCAACACAAGCAGACCCGCGCATCCGCTATAGTGCGCCGACCATGCTGAAGCACCCCTGCAGGCCGCGCCTGCGACCATGGATCTGCGCCTGCTTCCTCTTGCTGGGCGCCTGCGCCGCCGGGCCGGGGCCGGACGAGGCGGTTCCTCCGCGCGATTCCGAGAGCCTGCTGGCCGAGGGCGATTCGGCGCTCGCAAGGGGTGAACTGCCCGAAGCGGCGCGCGCCTACCGCCTGGCTGCCCAGGCCTCGACCGACGAGCGGGTTGCGGAACAGGCGACGAAGATGGCTTTCAGCCACTTCCAGTGGAGCGAATCGCTGCTGGCAGCCGAGCGCTGGCTCGAGATCAATCCGACCAGCGAACAGGCGCGCCACTATTCTGCCGGCAGCGCGCTCGCGCTCCATCGCCTCGATGCCGCCGAATCCCGTGCGGCCGAGCTGCTGGAGACCGGGTTCATCAGTCCGGCGGCTGGTTTTCTGGCCCTGCTGCCGGAGCTGTCCCAAACGGGCACGGCGCCGGATGTCACCGAGCTGTTCCGCCGGCTTGCCGAGCGGCACCCCGGGCTGGCCGAGGGCCAGCTGGCGCTCGGCAGCGCCGCGTTGCGTTCGGAGAATTTCGCGCTGGCGATCGAGAGTGCGGCCCGTGCCCGCGAGGCGGCGCCCTACTGGCTGCCGCCGAGGATGCTGGAGGCCCGTGCACGGATCGCGGCCGGGGACGAGGAGACGGGACTCGGGATCGCGCGGGACGCGGTGATCGCGGCCGAGGCGGACATCTCTACGCACCTCGAATACGCTGCGCTGCTCGCGGCCACCGAGCGTGGCGAGGAAGCCCGCGCCATGCTCACGCCGTACGTGACGGGCGAGACGGTCATCCCGGGCGCGCTCTACACGCTGGGCATGCTGGAGCTGCAGCAGGACCGGCTCGACGTCGCCGAGGCGCTGTTCGAGCAGCTCCTCTCCACCGGGGCCCAGTCATACGATGCGCTGTATTTCCTCGGCGTGATCGCCGAGAAGCGCGGCGACGAAGAGGCGGCGCTGCGCTATTTCTCGCGGGTCGAGGACGGCGGCCGTGCGCTCTCCGCCCAGCAGCGAGTGGCGGCCATCCGGGCGAAGCGCGATGGCGTGGAAGCGGGGCTCGAGCAGCTCGAGGATTTCGGCCAGCGGCAGCCGGAATCGGCTCCCGAGGTCCTGGCTGCCCAGGCTGGTTTGCTCTCGTCGCTCGGCGAGGACGGGCGCGCACTGGCGACGCTCGATGCCGCGGTGGCTCGATTCCCCGATTTGCTGGACCTGCGGCTGGCGCGGGTCTTCCTGCTCGAGCGCAGTGGCCGCATCGACGACGCCGTGCGGGAGCTGCGCGACCTGCTGGCCCGACGGCCCGGCGACGCCATCGTGCAGAACGCGCTCGGCTACACGCTGGCGGATCACGGCCGCAGCCTCGGCGAGGCGCGGGAGCTGATCACGAGTGCGCTCGAGCAGATGCCTGACAGCGCGGCCGTGCTGGACAGCATGGGCTGGGTCCTGTACCGGCAGGGACTGCTCGAGGATTCACTGCGCTATCTCGAGCGCGCAAGCGCGCTTGGCGCTGATCCCGAGCTCGAGCTGCATCTCGGCGAGGTCCAGTGGGCGCTGGGACGGGAGGATCAGGCCCGCCGGACCTGGACGGACGCGCTCGAGCGCAATCCGGCGGACGAGCGACTGAAGGAGCGGCTGGAGCGGGCCGGGCCGTGAGGGCGGGCCTGCTGCTGCCGCTGGCAGTTCTGCTGGCCGGTTGTGCGGCGGCACCTCCCTCGCCGGTGCTGCCGCCGCCGGATCCCGACACCTTGGCCGGCTGGACCGCGACGGGGCGACTGGCGCTGGCCGCCGGTGATGAGGGCGGCAGCGGGAGCTTCATCTGGAGCCAGGCCGGCGAGTCCGCGAGGCTGCAGGTGCGCGGGCCCCTCGGTGCCGGCGGGCTCGTGATCGAGACCGACGGGCAGAGCCTGCGGCTGGTGGAGGGAAACGGCCGGATCATCGATTCCGAGTCCGCCCGGCAGGAGCTGACACGGCGACTGGGTGCGGATCTGCCGCTGGCGAGCCTGCGCTACTGGATGCTGGGCGTGCCGGCGCCGGGCTCGGAGTCCCGGGTCCTGCCCGGGCGACGACCGCCGCTGCGCGTCATCGAGCAGTCGGGCTGGAGGGTAGGCATCGACGAGTTCCGCAGCGTTGCGGGTTTCTCGCTGCCGGTCCGGCTCACCGCAACGACAGACAGGGCCCGGCTCAAGGTCGTGGTCAGCGCATGGGATCTCGAGCCGGGGGCGGCGGGATCGGGTCCCCGGCCTTGAACCATGGATGAGCCGCTGGGTGCCGCGGAGCCCTGGCCGGCGCCGGGCAAGCTGAACCTGTTCCTGCACGTCGTCGGACGCCGCGAAGACGGCTACCACCTGCTGCAGACCGCATTCCAGTTCATCGACCTCGCGGACCATATCCGCTTCTTCGTGCGACCTGCCGGCACGATCGAGCGGCGCGTGGACCTGCCCGGCATCCGGCCCGGGGAGGACCTCACGCTGCGTGCCGCCAGGGTGCTTGCGGAGCATTGCGGCAGGGTTCCCGGTGTGTCGATCGAGCTGGTCAAGCGCCTGCCGGTGCAGGGGGGGGTGGGCGGTGGCAGCTCCGATGCCGCGACCGTGCTGGTGGCGCTGAACGAGCTGTGGCACTGCGGACTCTCCGGCCCGGAACTGATGGAGCTTGCGCGAGGCCTCGGCGCGGACGTTCCGGTCTTCGTCGGCGGGCGCGCGGCATGGGCTGAAGGGGTGGGAGAGCGGCTGACCCCGGTGGACTTTCCCGAGCGGACCTACCTGCTCATCCAGCCGGACGCGGGTGTCGATACGGCCGGGGTGTTCCAGGACCCTGAATTGACAAGGGATTCGCCCATCATCACAATTTCCGGTTTCCTGCAGTCCGGCGGGCGCAACGATTGCGAGCCGGTGGTGCGCAGGCGACAGCCCGTCGTGGCGGAAGCGCTCGACTGGCTGGGAGAGGTCGCGGCGGCACGGCTCACCGGGACCGGCTCCTGCGTCTACGCGGCGATGCCGGACGAGGAGCGCGCGCGGGCCGTGCTGAGGCAGGTTCCCGCGCGCTGGCGCGGCTGGGTGGTGCGCGGTTTGAACCGCTCGCCGCTGGAGGACCGCAAACTCCGGGAGCGCGGTCGAATCCGTGGCTGACGAATTCGCTGGGGTGTAGCCAAGCGGTAAGGCAGCGGGTTTTGATCCCGCCATTCGGAGGTTCGAATCCTTCCACCCCAGCCAGGCACTCGAGGAATCGCATCGATGGAAGGCGTGACGATGGCGGTGTTCACGGGCAGCGCGAACCCGCAGCTCGCCATGGACATCACGCGATACCTGCAGATGCCGCTGGGCCGCGCGCACGTCGGGCGCTTCAGCGACGGCGAGGTGAGCGTCGAGCTGATGGAGAACGTGCGCGGGCGCGACGTATTCGTCGTCCAGCCGACCTCTCCGCCGGCGAACGATCACCTGATGGAGCTGCTGGTGATGGTGGACGCCTGCCGTCGTGCGTCCGCCGGCCGCATCACGGCCGTGGTGCCGTACTTCGGCTACGCCAGGCAGGATCGTCGCCCGCGGGCAACCCGGGTCGCGATCACGGCCAAGGTGGTGGCGAACATGCTCGCCAGCGTCGGCGTGGACCGGGTGCTGACGGTCGACCTGCATGCGGACCAGATCCAGGGATTCTTCGACATCCCGGTGGACAACGTCTATGCGTCCCCGGTGCTGCTCGGGGACGTGTGGCGGCAGAAGTACGACGACCTCGTGGTCGTGTCGCCGGACGTCGGGGGCGTGGTCCGCGCCCGGGCGATCGCAAAGCGCATGGACGACGCGGACCTGGCGATCATAGACAAGCGGCGGCCGAGGGCGAACGAGTCCGAGGTGATGAACATCATCGGCGAGGTCGAGGGCAAGGTCTGCGTGCTCGTCGACGACCTGGTGGACACGGCGGGAACGCTGTGCCACGCGGCCATCGCGCTGAAGGAAGTGGGCGCGAAGCTGGTCGTGGCCTACATCACCCATCCGGTGCTCTCGGGGCCGGCGGTGGAGAGGATCGGCGCCTCGCAGCTCGATGAGCTGGTGGTGACCGACACGATACCGCTCAGCGAGGCTGCACAGGCCTGCCCGAAGATCCGCCAGCTGTCCGTCGCGGGACTGCTGGCCGAGACGATGCGACGGATCCGCGACGAGGAGAGCGTGAGCTCGCTGTATTTGGACTAGGGGATAGGGACCAGGGGATAGGGGATAGTGCGAGGTCGGTGACTATCCCCTAACCCCTGATCCCTGACCCCTCACCTGGTGCCGCTCCCGCCTGGTCGCGGGCGGGGCGGCGTTTCTACTGCAAACGGAGATACTCATGAAGACGTCATTCGAACTCAACGCCGAGTTCCGCGACGCGCAGGGCAAAGGTGCGAGCCGCCGCCTGCGTCGCGAGAACAAGGTGCCGGCGATCCTGTACGGTGGTCATCGCGAGCCTCGCGCGCTGGCTCTCGACCAGAACAAGCTGATGCAGGCGCTCGACAACGAGCGCTTCTACTCGACCATCATCAACATCAAGGTCGGAGAGCTCAACCAGGCCGTGGTGCTCAAGGACGTGCAGCGCCATCCGGCGAAGAACGTGGTCCTGCATCTCGACCTGCAGCGCGTGCTGGAGGACGAGAAGATCCGGATGATGATCCCGATCCACTTCAGGGGCGAGGGCGTCGCCCCCGGCGTGAAGAAGGGCGGCCAGGTCTCTCACCTCCGCAACGAGATCGAGGTGAGCTGCCTGCCGAAGGACCTGCCCGAGTACCTCGATGCAGACCTCTCGGAGCTCGACATGAACCAGATGCTGTACCTGGCGGACTTCAAGCTCCCCGAGGGAGTCGAGATTCCGGAGCTCAGCCATGGCCGCAACGCGCCCGTGGCGTCCATCCACCATGCGCGGGCCGAGGAGGTCGAGGCGCCGGTCGCCGAAGCTGCGGCGGCTCCCGGTGTCGCAGCCGCGGCGCCTGCGGCGGCGGAGCCTGCGGCGGAAGCCAAGGGCGCGAAGGACGCGAAGAAGTAGCGGCAGAACCTGCCGTCGGATGCGGGCCGCCCTGCCGGGCGGCCCCGTCTTTTTCGGGGAAGACTCATGGCTGGTACTCCCTTGCAGATCGTCGTCGGGCTCGGCAATCCCGGGCCGGAGCATCGCCTGACCCGCCACAATGCCGGGTTCTGGTTCGTCGACGCGCTGGCGCGCCGGCACGGCGCGCAATTCCGGCCCCATTCCCGCTACCAGGGCGAGGTGTGCCGCCTCACCGAGCAGGGCCGGGACCTCGTGCTGCTGAAGCCCCAGACCTTCATGAACCGCAGCGGACTCTCGGTGCGCTCGCTGCTCGACTATCTCAAGGCGCCGGCCGCCGAGCTGCTGGTCGTGCACGACGACCTCGACCTGCCGCCCGGCGTCGCCCGCTTCAAGTTCGGCGGAGGCCACGGCGGGCACAACGGCCTGCGCGACACGATCAAGCACTGCGGTGCGGATTTCTGGCGCCTGCGGCTCGGCATCGGACACCCGGGCGAGCCGGGCGAAGTGATCGACTACGTGCTGCAGCGCGCGACCCCGGCCGATGAAGAGGCGGTCGTGGGCGCGGTCGGAGCGTCCCTCGAGGCGCTGGAAGTGTTTCTTCGCGACGGTTCAGAGCGAGCGATGCATCGCCTGCACACCGTCTCCGCGGCTGGGGAGGGCTGAGCGCAGATGGGGATCAAGTGCGGAATCGTAGGGCTTCCCAACGTCGGCAAGTCCACGCTGTTCAATGCGCTGACCGAGGCGCAGAACGCGGCGGCGGAGAACTACCCCTTCTGCACGATAGACCCGAACGTTGGAGTGGTGCCGGTGCCGGATCCCCGCCTCGCGGTCATTGCCGGGATCGTCAAGCCGGAGAAGGTGATAGCAACGACCGTCGAGTTCGTCGACATCGCCGGGCTGGTGGCCGGGGCGTCCAAGGGCGAGGGACTGGGCAACAAGTTCCTGGCCCACATCCGCGAGACGGACGCGGTCGCGCACGTCGTGCGCTGCTTCGAGAACGACGACGTGGTGCACGTCGCCGGCAGGGTCGACCCCTCGAGCGACATCGCGGTGATCAACACCGAGCTCGCGCTCGCGGACCTCGAGACGGTCGAGCGTGCGCTGCAGCGGGCGGAGAAGGCCTCCAAGGCCGGTGACAAGGATGCGATCCGGTTGCGGGACCTGCTCAGGCGCATGCGGGATCACCTCGACTCGGGCGGTCCTGCGCGAACGCTGCCGGTCGAGCCGGCGGAGCGGGAGCTGCTTCGCGAACTGCACCTGATCACGATCAAGCCGCTGATGTATGTCGCGAACGTCGCCGAGGACGGTTTCCGGGACAATCCGCGGCTGGAGGCGGTCCGGCGGCTGGGCGAGGCCGAAGGAGCCGATGTCGTGGCGGTCTGTGCCGCGATCGAGGCGGAGATCTCAGAGCTGGACGAGGGCGATCGCGCGGCCTTCCTCGATGAGCTCGGGATCGAGGAGCCGGGCCTGAACCGGGTGATCCGCGCGGCATACCACATGCTCGGGCTGCTGACCTTCTTCACCGCTGGACCGAAGGAGGTCCGGGCCTGGACGACTCACAAGGGTTACCTCGCGCCACAGGCGGCCGGCGAGATCCATACCGACTTCGAGAAAGGCTTCATCCGGGCCGAGGTCATAGGCTACGAGGACTTCGTGGCCTGCCACGGGGAGCAGGGTGCCAAGGAGGCCGGAAAGCTCCGGCTCGAGGGCAGGGATTACGTCGTCCGCGAGGGCGACGTGATGCACTTCCGCTTCAACGTCTGATCGCAGGGTTGACTCACCCGGCGCAGGCCCGGAGAATTTCCGCCCCCTCGTGGTGAGGTAGCTCAGTCGGTTAGAGCGAGGGATTCATAACCCCTAGGTCGGCGGTTCGATCCCGCCCCTCACCACCAGAACATCCTCCCGTGGCCGACATCGACACCAAGCTTGCGAACCGCATCCTGCTCGGCCTCGTGATCGGCGCGGTCGCCGGGGCGCTCACGCTCGCCGTCGGCAGCGTGCTGCCGCCGGTGCTCGAGGGGGCCCGGTGGCTGGCCACGAACTTCATGGATCCGCTCGGCCAGGTCTTCCTGCGGATGCTGTTCTTCGTCGTGATCCCGCTGGTCTTCGCCTCGCTCGCGAACGGCGTGGTGCAGCTCGGCGAGCTTGCGCACCTCGGCCCGCTGGCCGGCCGGACCTTCGCGCTGTTCTTCGCGAACATGCTGATCGCGGCCGCACTCGGGCTGCTGATGATGAACCTGCTCGCGCCAGGGTCCCGCCTCGACGACGCGACGTCCGAGCGACTGATCACCGAGTATGCGGGCGAGTCCAGGCAGCACATGGAGACTCGCGCCAAGCAGCCTGAGATCACGCCCTCGACGGTCGTGGACATGTTCATGCCGCGCAACCTGTTCGGCGCCGTCGTCGGCAACCAGCGCTCGTCGCTCGGCGAAGTGCTGCCGCTGATCCTGTTCGCGATCCTGGTGGGTGCGGCCGGCCTGCAGCTTTCCAGGGGAAGGCGGCGACGGATCCAGCAGTCGCTGGAGACTGTCACCGACCTGATGACCGGCATCGTGCACTTCGCGCTCAGGCTCGCGCCCTACGCGGTGCCGGCGATGATCTTCAGCGTCGTGGTCAAGGTCGGCGTGGACATCCTGCTCGCGCTCGGGCTGTTCGTGGTCGGCTGCCTGGCGATGCTGCTGCTGCACCTGTTCGGCACCATGTCGGTGTGGCTACGGTTCCTGGCGCACCGTCGTCCGGCGGAATTCTTCCGCCAGATCAAGGACGTGCTGATCACGGCCTTCACGACGAGCTCGAGCGGCGCCACGCTGCCGACCGCGCTCGCTGCCGCTCGCCAGCGACTCGGCATCTCACCGTCCACGGCCGGCTTCGTGCTGCCGCTGGGTGCGACGATGAACATGGCAGGCACGGCACTTTACGAGGGTTGCGTGGTGCTTTTCGTCGCGCAGGTGTTCGGCGTCGAGCTCAACCTCGCGCAGCAGGCGACGCTGGTATTCCTCGCGGTCCTGAGCGCGGTCGCGGTCGCCTCGATCCCGGGCGGCTCGCTGCCGCTGATCGCCGGATTGCTTGCCGCCTTCGGCGTGCCGCCGGAAGGCATCGGGATCATCCTGGGCGTGGACCGCATCCTCGACATGACGCGGACGATGACCAACGTCGGCGGCGACCTGGTGACCGCGACGGTCGTGGACGAGAGCCAGCGGGCACGCCTCACGCAGTCAGCAGGCTGAGTGCCCTTTCCGCGGCGTCCGGGCGCGTCGTGTCCACCTCGAGCACCAGCGGACGTTCGACTTCGGTGAACTCCTCCCACCAGCCGGGCTGGCGCTCGAGCACGTCGACGCCGGCCTCCGAGGCGTCCTGGCGTTCTCGCTGGCGGGCGGAGATCCGTTCCTCGAGCACGCTCATCGGTGCACTGCAGTGCAGGATGCGCAGCGTCGCGCCGTGTTCGCGGGCGAGATCCAGCATCGCGATGCGCTCGTCCGCTCGCAGGAATGCGGCATCCACGACCAGGTTCTCGCCACCCTGCAGGCAGCCGCTCGCGCAGTCGCGCAGCCGGTCGTACGTGCGCTGGTTGAACTCGCGCGTGTAGAGTCCGCCGCCGGGCATCGAGCGTGAGTCCTCGAGCGGTCCGAGTCCCGCGAGCCGCTTGCGCTCCACGTCGGAGCGAGCATGCAAGGCGTCGAGCTGCGGCGCGAGCGCACGCGCCAGCCAGGTCTTGCCCGAGCCCGACAGCCCGCAGGTCAGGATCAGGCTGGGCATCGTCTCGTGCGCGCGGTCCCGCGAGAATTCGAAATAGCTCTGCAGCTCCCGTCCGGCGGCGATCGCCTCGGCGGAATCCGCGGCGTGCTGGCTGGCACGCAGTACGGCGACCTTGGCGCGGACCAGCGCGCGGTAGGTCTCGTAATAGCGCAGCAAGGCGAGTCCGGGATAGTCGCCCAGCGTCGTGGTCCAGGCATCGAGGACCGCGCGACGCAGGTCCCTGCGACCCCGTACGGCCAGGTCCATCGTCAGGAATGCGACGTCGTTGACCACGTCGATGAAGCGCAGCGCGGGGTCGAACTCGATGCCGTCGAACGGGGTCAGCCGGCCGCCCCAGCGCACGATGTTCGCGCAATGCAGGTCCCCGTGGCACTCGCGGATCCAGCCCGCCTCGCGACGCTCGGCCATCAACGCCGCCACTCGCTGGAACAGTCGTGTAACGTCGGTTTCGAGGCGATCGAACTGCTGGCGCGGCACGCCCCGCTGATGCAGCGCTGCGAGATTCGAGAAATTGTCCAGCGTGATCTCGTGAATGAGCCCCGGGCGGCCGTAGGGACTGGAGCGTTGCGCGTACGCAGCACGCGCATGGAAGCTGCCCAGCAGCTCGCCCAGCGCGATCAGCTCGGGAGCCTGCACCGCGCCGGACTTGAGCAGGACGTCGAGTTCCTGGCTGCGATCGAACTGTCTCATCCGTACCGCGAAGTCGTCCGCGCCTTCGAGCCTGTCGCCGATTTCGACTGCGCCTCGCCGGCGGGTGATTCCCACGACATCGAGATACAGGTCCGGCGCATAGCGCCGGTTCAGGCGCAGCTCCTGCTCGCAGAAGTCCCGGCGCGCGGCGGGGTCCGAGTAGTCCAGGAAGCTGAGCTTCAGCGGTTTCTTGATCTTGTACGCGTAGGGCCCGGTCAGCAGTACCCATGACACGTGCGTTTCGACACAGCGGATCGGTTCCTCGACCGCGTGGGGATAGCACTCGGGCCTGAGCAGGGCCTCGATCAGCGCGTCGTCGCGGTCTCCTCTGCCCATGCCGGCGTCGCCTCCGCCGTGCCGTCGGAAATGCGTTGATCGCGGCGGATTCGCCGCTGGACGGTGATTCGCGACAGTGTAACCTTGAAGCTGTACAGGCGCGGACCTGCGGGCAATACCTATGTTCGCCGCAGTGCCGAGTCCTAAATTGGAATCGTCCTGAGCGATCTCAGAGAAGGACAGAACAGTGACCATCCCCGTACAGATCACATTCCGACACATGGATTCCTCAGCTGCGGTCGAAACGCGGGTTCGCGAGCTCGCCGACCACCTGGGCGTATTCAGCGACCGGATACAGTCGTGCCGCGTCGTAGTCGACTCCCCGCATCGGCACCACAGCCACGGCAAGGTCTTCAACGTCAAGGTGCAGCTCGCGCTGCCCGGCGAGGACGTCGTCGTGGACATGGAGCGACCACAGCGCGATGGTCACGAGGACGTGTACGTGGTGATCCGCGACGCCTTCGAGGCCGCGGAGCGACAGCTGAAGCAGCGAATGGCGGCGCTGCGCGGCGAGCAGAAGCTACGGGAAAAGCTGGTTTGAACAACTGACTGACCGGCCCGGCCCGGTCGGGGATGCGCGCGATGGGCCACTGGCAGCACTTCGCGCACGGCGCGGACATCGGCGTCCGTGGGCACGGTGCGACACAGGCCGAGGCCTTCGCCGAGGCGGCCCTCGGGCTCACTGGCGTGGTCACGGATCCTGCCGGCGTGCGGCCGCTTCGGACCGAGTCGCTGCAGTGCGAGGCGCCCGATTCCGAGCTGCTGCTCTACGAGTGGCTGAATGCCCTCGTGTTCCAGATGTCCACGCAGCGCAGTCTCTACTCGAAGTTCGACCTGCGCATCCGGGGCCTCCGGCTCGAGGCTACGATCGAGGGTGAACCGGTCGACGTGGCCCGGCACGAGCCGGCCGTGGAGGTCAAGGGCGCGACGATGACGGAGCTCGCGGTGCGACAGGACGAAGCCGGCGACTGGACCGCGCAGTGCGTGCTGGACGTGTGAGGCGGACCCATGGATCTCGAGGGCCTTGAACGCGAGTCTGACTATCGCTGGGTCATCCAGCCGGCCGGCGCAATGCGCGTACCCGCGGTCCTGTATGCGGACGAGTCGCTGGTCCGTGGCATGGACGAGAAGGTCCGCGAGCAGATCTGCAACGTCGCGACGCTGCCCGGCATCGTCGGTGCAGCCTACGCGATGCCGGATGCGCACTGGGGCTACGGGTTCCCGATAGGCGGCGTTGCGGCGTTCGACGCGGAGCAGGGCGGGGTGGTCTCGGCGGGCGGTGTCGGCTTCGATATTTCCTGCGGGGTCCGTGCACTGCTGACGAATCTCGACCGGGACGAAATCGTCGCAGTCCAGAGGAGGCTCGCGGACGAGCTGGCGCGCGCCATTCCTGCCGGCGTCGGCAGTACGGGTCGAATCCACCTGTCGGAATCCGAGATGGACGCGATGCTGCTCGGCGGAGCGCGCTGGGCGGTAGAGCGGGGCTACGGTCGGCCAGATGATCTCGCGCACATAGAGGAGCTTGGCTGCATCGACGGCGCCGAGCCGGCTGCGATTTCGGCACGCGCGCGAAAGCGTCAGCGTGACGAGATGGGGACGCTCGGCTCCGGCAACCACTATCTCGAGGTCCAGTGGGTAGCGGAGATCTTCGATGTGCGCATCGCGGCAGGTTTCGGGCTCGCGCCCGGGCAGGCCGTGGTCAGCATCCACTGCGGCTCGCGCGGCCTGGGCCATCAGATCGGCACCGACTTCCTGCGCGACATGGCGATCGAGGCTCCGCAGCACGGCATCTCGCTGCCGGATCGCGAGCTGGCCTGCGCACCGATACGATCGGAACTCGGCCGACGTTACCTCGGAGCGATGCGTGCCGCGATGAACTGTGCGCTTGCCAACCGGCAGATTCTCACGCATCTCGCCCGGGAGTCCTTCCTCGGCATCCTGCCCGCGTCGAGTCTCGATCTGCTGTACGACGTGTCGCACAACATCTGCAAGGAAGAAACGCACGAACATCAGGGCAGGCAGCGGCGGTTGCACGTGCACCGCAAGGGCGCGACGCGGGCCTTCGGGCCTGGAAATCCGGCGATTCCGGAGAAGCTGCGGGAGTTCGGGCAGCCGGTGCTGATCGGCGGCTCGATGGGTACCGCCTCGTACGTGCTGGCCGGAACTGCAAGCGGCGAACGCCGCTCGCTCAGTTCCGCCTGCCACGGTGCGGGACGCAGCATGTCCCGGCATGCCGCGACGCGTCGCTGGCGTGGCCGGGAGCTGGTCGACGAACTGGCCGGACGTGGCGTGCTGATCCGCAGCCCGTCACTGCGCGGCGTCGCCGAGGAGGCGCCGGGCGCCTACAAGGACGTAGAGCAGGTCGTGGACGTCGCCGAGCGTGCCGGGCTGGCGTGCAAGGTCGCGCGCCTCGAGCCGCTCGTGTGCATCAAGGGGTGAAACCATGAGCGCCATGCTGTTGTTCGCGCCCCGGGCGAGCCTGATGTTCGGCGAGCGAGTCGCCGCGGCACTCGGCGTGCGGCTCGCGCCACTCGAGGAACGCGAGTTCGAGTGCGGAGAGCACAAGGCCCGCCCGCTGGTCCCGGTGCGCGACGGCCATGCCTATGTCATCCAGTGCCTGGCCGGCGACCGGGCGGCCAGCGCCAACGACCGGCTCTGCAGGCTGTTGTTCCTGGTCGCGACGCTGAAGGACTGCGGCGCCGCGCGCGTCACCGCATGCATTCCGTATCTCGCCTACGCTCGCAAGGACCGACGCACCAAGGAGCGCGATCCGGTGACGCAGCGCTACGTCGCACAGCTGCTCGAGGCCGTGGGCACGGACCACCTGCTCACGATGGAGGTGCACAACCTCGCCGCCTTCGAGAACGCGTTCCGTTGCCCGGTCGATCACCTGGAGTTCGCGCCACTGCTGGCCGACCGTCTGGTCCGCGAGCCCGCGGACGGACCGACCGTCGTCGTCTCGCCGGACATCGGCGGCGCAAAGCGGGCACAGAGGCTGAGCGAGATCCTGGCGGCGCGCAGCGGCGAGCAGGTCGGGCTCGCCTTCATCGAGAAGCGTCGCAGCGGCGGCGTGGTGAGCGGTGACCGGCTGGTCGGCGAGGTGGCGGGCTGCAGGGCCGTGATCGTGGACGACCTGATCAGCTCGGGCACCACGATTGCACGCGCGGTCAAGGAGTGCCGCCGCGCGGGCGCCCGACGGGTCGAGGCCGCGGCCGCGCACGGCGTGTTCACGGCCGAGTCGGCTCGAATACTCGCCGAGCACAGCCCGGACCGGCTGCTCGTCAGCGATTCGATACTGCCGGTGCGCCTCGATGACGAAGGCTGGCGCGAGCGCCTCGAAGTATTGCCGGCCTCGTCGATGTTCGCCGAGGCGATCCGGCGCCTCGAGTCCGGCGGCTCGGTCGTCGCGCTCAGCGAACTCGAGCCGCGCCGGGTCGGATCGCCTGCGGGAGAGCCTCGCTGAGCGCGATCTCCAGGTAGCGCCGGGCTCGTGCGCGCCAGGCGTCGGGCGTATCGCCATCCGGTTCCTCGGCGCGCCACAGGTACAGCTTGGCCCGGGTGGCTGCGCGATGGCTCCGGTACAAGGCCAGCAGCGAGTCGGGCGCCGTGTCGCCGAGCTGCGCGAGGCACTGCAGGCGCAGCCGCGCGCCCACGCCGGCGCGGCCGATGAATCCGCACTCGAGTTCGAAGAAGCACAATTCTTCGGCCCGATCCATCACCCGCAGCTCCCGGTCGAATTCCAGGCAATCGATGATCGCGGCCGGCTCCCCGACGTAGACGTGCTCGGGGCGCAGGTCCCCGTGTCCTTCGACGACGCAGCCTGTGGCCATGCGCTCGGCAAGCACGCAGCGCGCCCGTTCTATGCCGCGAAGCTGACGGTCGCGCAGCAGCGTGGCGTCGCGCAAGCCTGCGTCCTCGAGCACCTGCCGATTGGCTTCGACCTGCGCGGTGAGCCTCGCGGCCAGCTCGGCTGCGTCGCGCAGCGCGGGCGGAGAACTGCGGTAGAAGTCCGCAAGCAGCTGGGAGATCCGCCACAGGCCGTCGTCCAGGTCGGCGCCGCGCGCGAGCATCGAGTCGAGCAGCAGGTCCCGGTCCAGCCTCAGCATCTTGACCAGCCATTCCACGACTTCTCCGTCGCCGCCGAGCTCGAGCGCGCCGTCCGGGCCGGTGGTGAGCGGAACGGTTCCCAGGTAGACCTGTGGTGCGAGGCGCCGGTTGAGGCGAACCTCTTCCTCCGAATCGAGGCGGCGCGCCTCGAGCGTGCTGTAATCCATCGTGTCCCGGCGAACGGGCTTGCGGAGCTTGAAGGCATTGCGCCCGATCAGGAACACCCATGCGAAGTGCGTTTCGATCACCTCGTCGCCCGGGCCGCGGAGTCGGTTCAGGAACTGGAGCTTCTGTTGCAGGGTCGGCATCTGTCGCCCGCCGAGAATACCACCTAGGTAATTGCGCCAATGACAGGTCCCGCTGCGCGGTGGAAGATCTACGGCAGGGTGTCCGGGGCTCATCGTCATGCGCAGGTACGCCAATCGCAGCGACGCCGGCAGGCAACTGGCTGACGCCCTCGGGCGGAGCCGCGATCTCGATAATGCAATCGTGCTCGGTCTGCCGAGGGGCGGCGTGCCGGTCGCGTACGAGATCGCGCAAGCGCTCTCGCTGCCGCTCGACGTGCTGGTCGTGCGCAAGCTCGGACTGCCTTCGCAGCCCGAGCTTGCGATGGGAGCGATCGCAAGCGGCGGCGCGGTGGTCTGGAACGAGGATGTGCTGCGATTCCTGTCGTCCGGGGACGAAGAACGGGATCGTGTCGTCGCCCGCGAGCAAGCGGAGCTCGAGCGCCGGGAACTCACCTACCGGGGCCGGCGTCCGCCGCTCGCGCTGTCCGGGCGAGTCGTGATACTCGTGGATGACGGGCTCGCCACCGGCGCGACGATGGAGGCGGCGGTCCGTTCCGTTCGACAGCTGGGCGCCGCGAGGGTCATCGTAGCCGTGCCCGTCGCGGCGACCGAGTCTCGTGATCGGATCGCCCGGATTGCCGACGAGGTCGTGTGCCTGCAGGCACCGGCCTTTTTCAGCGCCGTCGGGCAGTGGTACGAGGATTTTTCCCAGACCAGTGACGCGGAAGTGGAGCGACTGCTACGGGAAGGAGGTACGTATGACTAGTCCTGGCCCCGAGGTCATCGTCATCGAGGAGTCGCAGGGGCGGGAGGAGCCGCTGGAGCTCGACCCGACGCGGCTCCTGCCGGGAAGCGCGCTGCCCGGACAGGCGGTCAGAAACCTCTTCACGGACCACACCGGGCGTTTCTTCGCAGGTATCTGGCGCAGCGGCACGGGATCGTGGCGGGTGGCCTACACCGAGAACGAACTCTGCGTGCTGACGGCCGGCAAGGTGCGGATCTCGGACGGGCACGGCCGAAGCTGGACTTTCGGGCCTGGCGAGTGCTTCGTGATGCCGGCCGGATTCAGCGGCACCTGGGAGGTGCTCGAACCGGCCAGCAAGTTCTATGCGATCTACGAGCCGCCTGGGGAATCCTGAAGCGATCCAATCTGGTGCGCTGCGCGAGCGGAGGTGCGCCTCGCTGGTGCAGGCCTTGACCGCCCTGCGGCTTATTCTGCGGGGTTTCGGCTGGCACGCTTCATGCAGGTGCAGCTGCTGATCGATTGTCTGGCGACTGCGGGTTTGGATTCGTAGCCTTTCTGCTACACTCGCTCTGCTGACAGTGCTTAATATGTCGTTTTTTTGCAACGAGGGCTTTTCTATGAAACTGAGTCATGGCGTGGCGGCTGTCGTCCTGCTCGCATCGGCTTCTGCAGCGCATGCCGAGTTGTCCGGGACGATCACTGCGGTCAGTGACTACGACTTCCGTGGCGTCAGCCTGAGCGCCAAGGATCCGGCCCTGCAGGGCAGCATCGACTGGGCGTTCGACAACGGCATCTACCTCGGTGCCTGGGCGAGCAACATCGACTACGGCAGGGGAGTCGACGGGAACATCGAGCTCGACCTCTACGGCGGATACGCGTGGGAGACCGAGAGCTTCGGCTTTGACACGGGCATCGTCTGGTACACGTACCCGGACTCGAGCAGTTCCGGCAACAGGGAGAAGATCAGCGACTATCCCGAGATCTATTTCGGGCTGAGCTACGACTTCCTCGAGCTCAAGCAGTGGTACACCTGGGACTACGGTGGCACAGACGAGGACGCGTTCTACACCGAAGGCAACGCCAGCTTCGATCTGCCCGCCAACTTCTCTGTCGGCGCGCACCTCGGTTACAACTACGGCGACGCCTTCGATAACTCCGAGTACTGGGATTACTCGATCGGCGTCGGCTACTCGCTGGCGAATTTCGACTTCGAACTGAAATGGGTCGACACGTCGTTGAGCCGCGACGACGCCTTCTTCAGCGACGACGACGTGTTCAACTCGGAAGGGCGCGTGATCTTCGCGGTCTCGACGACCTTCCCCTGGGGCGGCGACGAGTGACGACGCTGGCCTGAGCGGCTCTGCCGGATAAGGCAACACGCCCGGCTCTCCGCAAGGAGAGCCGGGCGTTTTCGTTCAGGGCGTCTCGCGCAGCACCTCGGCCAGCCTGCCGAAGAGCTCATCCACGTGCGGGCGTTCTATGATCAACGGCGGCGACAGCGCGATGATGTCGCCGGTCACGCGGATCAGTATTCCCTTCTCGAACGCACGCAGGAAGGCGTCGAAGGCGCGCGCTCCCGGTCGGCCCGCAATCGGCTCGAGTTCCACGGCCCCTATCAGCCCGAGGTTGCGCAGGTCGATGACGTGCGGGAGTCCCTTCAGCGAGTGCACCGCGTCGGCCCAGTAATCGGCCATCTCGGCGGCACGCGTCAGCAGGCCGTCGCGTCGGTAGATTTCCTGGGTCGCGTTGCCGGCAGCGCAGGCGACCGGGTGTGCGGAGTACGTGTAGCCGTGGAACAGCTCGATCGCATTGTCGGGCCCCTGCATGAACGCCTGGTAGATCTCGCTCCGTGCTGCGACTGCGCCCATCGGCACAGCGCCGTTCGTCAGGCCCTTGGCCATCGTGATCATGTCCGGAACGACGCCGAAGTAGTCCGCGGCGAACGGCGCGCCGAGCCGGCCGAACCCGGTGATCACCTCGTCGAAGATCAGCAGGATGCCGTGCCGGCTGCAGATCTCGCGCAGCCGGCCCAGGTAGCCCTTCGGCGGCAGCAGCACGCCGGTCGAACCGGCCACCGGTTCGACGATCACTGCTGCGATCGTGCTCGCATCGTGCAGCGCGACGATACGCTCCAGCTCGTCTGCCAGGTGCGCACCCCACCCGGGTTCGCCGCGCGAGTAGGCGTTGTGCGCCAGGTCGTGCGTGTGCGGCAGGTGGTCCACGCCGGGCAGCTGGCTGCCGAACCACTTGCGGTTGTTGACCATGCCGCCGACCGAGATGCCTCCGAAGCCGACGCCGTGGTAGCCGCGCTCGCGGCCGATGAAGCGCGTGCGTGTGCCCTCGCCGCGCACGCGGTGGTAGGCGAGAGCGATCTTCAGCGCGGTATCCACCGACTCGGAGCCCGAATTGGTGAAGAACACGTGGTTCAGTCCGTCCGGCAGCCAGTCGACGACCCGATTCGCCAGCTCGAAGGCGCCGGGGTGGCCCATCTGGAATGGCGGTGCGTAGTCCATCTCGGCGATCTGGCGGGACACCGCCTCGGTGATCTCGCTACGGCCGTGACCAGCGTTCACGCACCACAGCCCGGCCACCCCATCGAGGATCTGCCGGCCATCCGTTGTCCAGTAGTGCATGCCCTGCGCACGCGCGAGCAGCCGCGGGTTCGCCTTGAACTGCCGGTTCGCGGTGAACGGCATCCAGAAGGACTCGAGTTCGGCCCGATCGAATTGAGCGGTTGCTGACATGCGGGGTTCCGGGCGGGAGGGGTGATTCGCGATGATAAGAAAAATTGACACTTGCGACAATTGCAGCCAAAACTTTGCGCAGTTCCGTCTCCAACGTGCAGGATCTTGAACACCTCGTGAGCGAAACGATTCCCGACGTAGGGGCGCATCTGCGTGCCGTGCGAACCATGTACGGCCTGTCCCAGCGCGAGCTGGCCAAGCGCGCGGGAGTTACCAACGGCCTGATATCGCTGATCGAGCAGAACCGAGTGAGTCCATCGGTGAGCTCGCTGAAGAAGGTGCTGGACGGGATACCGATGTCGCTCGCCGAGTTCTTCACGCTGGACCTGCGCTCCCGACCGCAGGTCTTCTACGCCGGCGAGGAACTCACCGAACTGGGCGACCGATCGGTGTCGCTGCGACTCGTGGCAGCCCGGCGACCCAACCGCGCACTGTCGCTGCTGCAGGAACGCTATGCGCCAGGGGCGGATACCGGCGCAGACATGCTCCGCCACGAGGGCGAGGAGGGCGGCGTGATCGTAGCCGGGGAGATCGAGCTGACGGTCGGCGGCGAGACGCGGATCCTCGGTCCAGGCGACGCCTATTACTTCTCCAGCGCGATCCCGCACCGGTTCCGCAACACCGGCAGCGTACCCTGCGAGATCATCTCCGCGAACAGTCCCCCGACATTCTGAGTGCAGGAACACGGCATGAATACTCCGCTCCCCGGGCCCGGCTGGCACGATCGCGCACGCGAGCTGTCGATCGGCGGTCAGGCCTTCATCGACGGTCGCTATACCGACGCCGCGAGCGGCGAGACCTTCGACTGCCTGAGCCCGATCGACGGCAGGTTGCTCGCAAGGGTGGCTTCTACCGGTCCAGCCGATGCGGATCGTGCCGTCGCGGCCGCGCGCCGCGCCTTCGAGCAGGGCCGCTGGGCGCGCCAGCCACCGCGTGAGCGCAAGCGGGTGCTGCAGCGGTTCGCGGAGCTGATCGTGGCCCACGGCGACGAACTCGCGCTGCTAGAGACGCTCGACATGGGCAAGCCCATCTCCGACAGCCTGGCCGTGGACGTGCCCGCGACGGCGCGCTGCATCGCCTGGTACGCCGAGGCGGTGGACAAGATCTACGACGAGGTTGCGCCCACGGGCCACGAGGCGCTTGCGCTGATCACCCGCGAGCCGGTCGGGGTCGTCGCGGCGATCGTGCCGTGGAATTTCCCGATGATCATGGCTGCCTGGAAGCTGGGACCGGCGCTTGCCGCCGGAAACTCGGTCGTGCTGAAGCCTTCCGAGAAGTCGCCGCTCAGCGCCATCCGGATCGCGGCCCTGGCGGCCGAGGCCGGCCTGCCGGACGGGGTCTTCAACGTGCTGCCCGGCTTCGGCCACACCGCTGGCCAGGCGCTTGCGCTGCACATGGACGTGGACTGCATCGGCTTCACGGGCTCGACCCGCACCGGCAAGCTGATGCTGCAGTACGCCTCGCAGTCGAACATGAAGCGGGTCTGGCTCGAGTGCGGCGGAAAATCGCCGAACATCATCCTGGCCGATTGCCCGGACCTCGACCGGGCCGCCGAGACGGCCGCCTCGGCGATCTTCTTCAACCAGGGCGAAATGTGCTCGGCCGGCTCGCGGCTGATCGTCGAGGAAGCAGTCCGCGATCGCGTACTCGAGAAGGTCATCGCGGCGGGTCGGCGGCTCGTCGCCAACGACCCGCTCGACCCCGCCACCCGCCTCGGCGCGATCGTCGACGAGACGCAGCTCGGGACCGTGCTCGGCTACATCGCGGCCGGCAGGGACGAGGGTGCCGAGCTGCTGGCAGGAGGGCGGCAGGTCGAGCCGGTAGCTGGCGGCTGCTACGTAGAGCCTACCGTGTTCGGCGGCGTCCAGCCCGGCATGCGGATCGCGACCGAGGAGATCTTCGGGCCGGTGCTCGCAGCGATCACGGTCCGCGACGCGGAGGAGGCAGTCAACCTGGGTAATTCGGTGATCTACGGCCTGGCCGCCGCCGTGTGGACGCGCGACCTGACTCGCGCGCACCGGATCGCGAGAGCGCTCCGGGCCGGCGTCGTGTACGTGAACTGCTACGACGCCGATGACATCACGGTGCCGTTCGGCGGCTTCAAGCAGTCCGGCACGGGCCGCGACAAGTCGCTGCACGCCTTCGACAAGTACACCGAGCTCAAGACGACCTGGATCGACCTGTCTCACTGAGGCAGTGGCGGTGCAGAGATGAACGACTACAGCAACCTGACCTTCGACGAGCTCGAGGTAGGAGCCAGCGCTGAGTACTCCCGCAGCCTGAGCCGCACCGACGTGGAGGCGCTGGCGCTGGTGTCCGGCGACGTCGTGCCGTTTCACGTCGAGGACGACGAGCGGGCAGGCCGCGGGATGTTCGTGGACGCGGTAGCCGCAGAGGCGTTCGTCTCAGGACTGCTCGAGCGCAGGCTGCCCGGACCGGGCACCCGCATCGTCGCGCAGCGGCTCGAGTTCGACGGCGAGTTGCACGTCGGCGACGTCGTGGAGGTACGCGTCACGCTGCTCGCAAAGGACAGATCCTCCGGGCGGGCCACGTTCGACTGCGCCGCGGCGGTGGCGGGCCGCTCGCTGCTCCGGGGCGAGGTCGTGGTCGAGGCGCCGCGTACGAGGCTGACCTATTCGGAGCTCGCGACGCCTGAAATCATCCTGCGCCGCAACGACGTCTTCGTTCAGTTGCTCAGGCGCTGCGAACCGCTCGAGCCCGTGAGCTGCGCCGTGGTGCATCCCTGCGACCCGGCATCGCTCGCCGGCGCGGTCGAGGCGGCGCGCCGCGGGCTCATCCTCCCCGTGCTGGTGGGACCCGAGGCGCGCATCCGGGCCACTGCGTCGGAAGGGCGGCTCGACATCAGCGGTTTCCGGCTGGTACCGGCGCCGCACAGCCACGCAGCCGCGGCGACCGCAGTGGAGCTCGCGCGACGCGGCGAGGTCGAGACGCTGATGAAGGGCAGCCTGCACACCGACGAGCTGATGACCGAGATCGTCGCGGCGGGCACGGGCCTGCGCACCGAACGCCGGATCAGCCACGTGTTCGTGATGGACATCCCGGCCTACGAAAGGATGCTTCTGGTCACGGACGCGGCGATCAACATCGCGCCGACCCTGAGCGACAAGGCCGACATCGTGCGCAACGCCATCGACCTCGCGCGCGTGCTCGGCGTGGTCGAACCGCGGGTGGCGATACTCGCCGCGGTCGAGACGGTGAGCTCCGAGATGCGCTCGACGATCGATGCCGCCGCGCTCTGCAAGATGGCTGACCGGGGGCAGATCGAGGGCGCCGTGCTGGACGGTCCGCTGGCCTTCGACAACGCGATCAGCGAGACCGCGGCGCGCACCAAGCAGATCGCCTCGCCGGTGGCCGGCCGAGCGGACGTGCTGCTGGTGCCGGACATCGAGGCGGGCAACATGCTCGCCAAGCAGCTGCAGTATTTCGCCGGCGCCGACAGCGCCGGCATCGTGCTCGGGGCACGGGTGCCGGTGATACTCACCAGCCGGGCCGACAATACCCGCATGCGCGTCGGTTCGGCGGCGGTTGCAAAGCTGCTTGCGCACGCGCGTCGACAGCCGCCCGAGTCCGTGGCGCAGTGAAGGCGCTCGCGGACATCGTGCTGGTGCTGAATGCCGGGTCCTCGAGCATCAAGTACTGCGCGTTCCGCAAGCGGGGCCAGGGGCTCGCGGTCGAGCTCGACGGCCAGGTATCGGGCATCGGCGGCTCGCCGAGGCTGGAGGTTCGGCGTACCGGCAGCGCCGCCGTCTCACGCGATCTCGGCGGTGCATCCAGCCATCCGGAGGCCCTCGACGAGCTGCTGGATTTCCTGCGCGAAGAACTCGCCGGCGAGGAGCTCGCGGCGGTCGGGCACCGGGTCGTGCACGGCGGACTGGAGTTCCGCTCCCCTGTGCGGGTGGACCGCGAGGTGCTCGGGCGGCTCGAACGCTACGTGCCGCTCGCGCCGCTGCACCAGCCACACAACCTCGCCGCGATCCGCCGGCTGCTCGAGCGCCGGCCGGGCGTGCCGCAGGTCGCCTGCTTCGATACCGCCTTCCACGCCACGATTCCCGAGACGGCGCAGCTGTTCGCGCTGCCGCTGCGGTTCGCTGCGGCCGGCGTCCGGCGCTACGGGTTCCACGGGCTGTCCTACGAATACATCGCCTCGGCGCTGCAGGGAATCGATGCGAACGCGGCCAGCGGCCGCACGGTCGTGCTGCACCTCGGCAACGGCGCGAGCATGTGTGCGCTCGCCGCGGGGCGCAGCGTCGCTACGACGATGGGCTTCACCGCCGTCGAGGGGCTGCCGATGGGTACGCGCAGCGGCTCGCTCGACCCGGGTGTGCTGCTGTTCCTGATGGACGAGCTCGGGATGTCGCCGCGCGAAATCGAGCGGCTCCTGTACCGGGAGTCGGGACTGCTGGGCATGTCCGGGATCTCGAGCGATATGCGTGTGCTGCTCGAGAGCAGCGAGCCGAGCGCGCGCAGGGCCGTCGATGTCTTCGTATACCGCGCCTGCCGCGAGCTCGGGTCGCTGGCCGCGGCGCTCGGCGGGCTCGATTCGATCGTGTTCACGGCCGGCATCGGCGAGCACCAGCCGCAGGTGAGGCAGCGCATCTGCGAGGGCAGCGCCTGGCTCGGCGTGGAACTCGATACCGCGGCCAATGCCCGGCACGGGCCTCGCATCAGTCCGCCGGGGAGCGCGGTCTCCGCCTGGGTCGTTCCGACCGACGAGGAGAGCATGATCGCCCGCCACGTCGTGGCGCTGCTCGACGCTGCGGCCTGCTGAAACAGACCGGGCCCCTCGCGGGGCCCGGTCGCAGTCAGCCAGGCGCGGAAGCCCGCGCCGTTCGCTTCGTCAAGGATTGATTCGAACCTCGACGCGGCGTGCTTCGTCCAGCGAGCCGGTGCCAGTCGTCTCGACCGGCTTGTCGAGGTCGAGCCGGTCCTCGCTGATGCCTGCCGCGACCAGTGCATCACGGACCGTCATTGCGCGGTTCTTCGCGAGGTCCTCGTTGTAGGTCTTGTCGCCGGTCGGATCGTGGTAACCGGTGATGTTGGCCCGGGCCGACGGGTTGGCGAGCATGTACTCGATCGTGCCCGCGAGTTCCGCGCCTGCCGCGGCCGGCAGCTCTGCCTTGTCGACGTCGAAGAAGACGACGGCATTGGCCGGCGCTTCAGGCATCGCCATCGGCGCGGGCTCGACGGCCGGCGCCGGCGCGGGCTCGACGGCCGGTGCCGGGGCCATGGTTACCGGTTCCTCCTTCGGACCCATGCAGCGGGACAGCAGCCACAAGGCGCCCAGGATCACCAGCAGCGGCAGCAGCCAGCGCCAGATCGAGGACTTCTTATCGGGCATCGGCGGCGGCGCTACGTGGGCCGCGCGCGCCGGGCCGGCGATGTAGTCGTCGAGCCGGGCGAACGGTCCCGGCAGGCTTGCCTTGTACTTGTCCTTCTGTCCAAGCAGCAGGCCGCCGAGCCCTGCCGCGTTGAGCGCCTTGCTCTTTACGGTCTTGCCAAGCATGCCGAGCAGCAGCGGCGACGCGAAACGCAACATGGACGAAGCGGTGGACGGCTTGACGCCCGCATAATTTCCGACGGCGCCGGCGACGTTGTCCATCCTGTTGCCGAACAGCAGGTTCAGGAACTTGCCTCCCAGCGCCATCATGGGCAGCGACGAGGCGCCGGCGCCGAGCAGGCGGCCGACGTCGTCCAGGATGCCTGGATCGTTGTCCTTGTCGGTCACCAGGCCGAACAGCGAGGACATGAAGTCGTTGTCATCGGCGCGACTGGCGAGGCCGCCCATCAGCAGCGGCAACACCGCGCCCATGCCCTTGGAAACCGCGGCCTCCGGCTCGCCTAGCGCGCCGGCTGCGCGGCCGAGCAGGCTCGGCGTCATCAGATCGGAAAGTGCATCAAGCAGGTTGTCGGACATGTTCATCTCCCTGGAGAGCGGTGAATTTGTTGCTCTTGACCGTGGCAGGCTGGCCCTGGAATGCCTTGTCGCCGGACGCAGCCCCCCTTCCCTTCGTGTTGGGGTCCAATATTGTTTCACATAACCTCTGGTCCGTGTGACGCTGCCGACCGCCCGAAACGGCGGGTGACGCGGTCGGCAGCGGCCTGCGGTTGGTGCCAGCGGCGCGGCATCATAGACTCGCGCTTCCCTGGCGCCGGGCCATCAGAAGCCGAGGACGGAAATGAATCTCACGCTTGCGGCTACGCAGTTCCGATGTGGCGAGGACCCGGCCGCGAACCTGGACCGTGCCGAGAGCCTGGTTCGAGAAGCTGCGAGAAAAGGCGCTCAAGTCATTCTGCTGCAAGAGCTTTTCGAGACCCCCTATTTCTGCAAGGACCACCTGGCCAGTCACTTCGAACTGGCCCGCCCGATCGAGGACTCCCCGGTGGTCGGCCGGTTCCAGGCGCTGGCGAGGGAACTCTCGGTCGTCCTGCCGCTCAGCGTCTTCGAGCGGTCCAGCAACGCGTACTTCAACTCACTGGTCATGATCGACGCGGACGGCACGAGTCTCGGCGTGTACCGCAAGTCGCACATCCCCGAAGGGCCCGGCTACCACGAGAAGTATTATTTCTCGCCGGGAGACACGGGCTTTCGTGTGTGGAATACGCAGTACGGGCGGATCGGTGCCGCAATCTGCTGGGACCAGTGGTTCCCGGAGTCGGCGAGATGCATGGCCCTGATGGGAGCAGAGGTCCTGCTGTACCCGACGGCCATCGGTTCGGAGCCTCACGACGCAAGCATGGACACACGCGATCACTGGCAGCGCTGCATGCAGGGGCACGCCGCCGCCAACCTGGTGCCGCTGGTCGCATCGAACCGCGTCGGAACCGAGCGCGGCCAGAAGTACGAGATGACCTTCTACGGGTCGTCGTTCGTCGCCGGTCCGACGGGAGAGAAGGTGGTCGAGGCCGACCGGGAATCCGAGACCGTGTTGACCGCTACGTTCGACCTCGAGGCCGTACGCGCGCAGCGTCATGCCTGGGGCGTGTTCAGGGACCGCCGACCGGACCTGTACGGGCCGCTGCTGACGCTCGACGGCAAGACGTCCCGGACGCGCTAGACGCCGGATGAGCGACGATACCTTGCTGCTCCGGGCCGAGGCACTGAGGGGCCCCGTGGCCTGCGTGGATCTCGAGACTACCGGGGGCATGGCGGCACGGCATCGCGTGATCGAGATCGGCATCGTGCTGCTCGATGGCGGGCGGGTCGTCGAGCAATGGAGCAGCCTCGTGAACCCTGGGCGACGCATCCCGCAGTCCATCAGCGATTTCACCGGGATCAGCAAGGAGATGGTCGAGGACGCGCCGGAGTTCGGCGCGCTGCGACAGGAGATCCGGCGACGACTCGAGGGGCGCCTGTTCGTGGCGCACAACGCGCGCTTCGACTACGGGTTCCTGCGCAGCGAGTTCCGCCGGCTCGAGGAGCGATACGCGTCGCCGGTGCTCTGCACGGTCCGGCTGTCGCGCAGCCTGTTCCGCGAGCACGCGCGGCACAATCTCGACACGCTGATCGAGCGCTACGGATTGGGCTGCGACGCACGGCACAGGGCGCTCGGTGATGCGCGGGTGCTGCCGCAACTGATCCAGGCGATGGAGCGCGCAGCGGGCGCAGAGCGACTCCAGCAGGCGGTGCTGGCCTTGTTGAGCGAGCCGCGGCTGCCGCCGCAATTGCCGCCCGAGCTGGACGATGAGCTTCCCGAAGGGCCTGGCGTGTATCTGTTTCGCGGCGAAAGCGGGACTGCGTTGTACGTCGGCAAGAGCCGCAACATCCGCAGCCGTGTACTGGCGCATTTCGGAGCTGCGGACCGGTCGTCCAAGGAGTCTCGGCTCGCCAGGCAGGTCCATCACGTCGAGTGGATCGAGACCGGCGGCGAGTTCGGGGCGCTGCTGCTCGAATCGAAACTCGTCAAGGAGCTGGCGCCGGAGGCGAACCGGCGCCTGCGCGGATCAGATCGTCTTTGGTGCCTGAGGCTCGTGGCAGAGGAGGCGGGGCTGCAGCCACGCGTGCAGGTGCTTGCCGAACCGGCCCTGCCCGCCGGCGAGGAGATCCACGGTCCGTTCCGTTCCGAACGCGATGCCTGGCGTGCGCTGGAAGGCAAGGCGCGCGAGGAGCGGCTGTGCATGAAGACGCTGGGTCGCGAGGAAGGGGCGGGCTCCTGCTTCGCATACCAACTGGGCCGGTGCCGTGGTGCCTGCGTGGGCCAGGAGCCTCGGGCGCTGCACGATGCCCGCCTGCGTGTCGCGCTCGCTGGCATGCGGATCAAGCCCTGGCCGTTCCAGGGCCCGATCGGTGTACGTGAGCCGGGACCGGGTGGCGAGGGCGAGGTCGTGCACGTACTCGATCACTGGCGCCACCTGGGAACCGCGTCCAGGGACGACCAGGTCGAGCGCATCCTCGAAGCCGGCGGCGACGAGGGTTTCGACGCCGACGCTTACCGCATCATCCGTCGTCAGCTCGAGCAGCTCCGTCCACGTGACGTCCGGTCGCTGCGTCGCGAGCGCGGCGAGCGACGCGGCGACTGAGACGGCTCGTGCCGCTGCAGTTCTTCGCCGCCTGTCCGCGCAACGTGGCTGACTTGCTCGCCGGCGAGCTGCGGGCACTCGGAATCGAAGTGCAGAGGGAGCACCCTGCAGGGGTGAGCTTCAGCGGGCCGCTGAGCGCTGGCTACACCGCCTGCCTGCACTCGCGAACGGCGAGCCGGATACTGCTCAGCCTCGGCGAGGTCGCGGCAAGCACGCCGGACGAGTTCTACCAGGGGGTTCGCGGCTTCGACTGGGAGGCGCACCTGCGCGGCGAGGGCTCGATCGCGATCGACGTCGTCGGGCAGCCGCCGACCTGGCTGCGAGATACCCGGTTCGCGGCCATGAAGGCCAAGGACGCCATCGCGGACCGGTTCCGGGAGCGCACAGGCCTGCGACCTTCCGTGGACCTGCGCTCTGCGGATCTCAGGATCAGCCTGCGCTTCGCTCGCGAACGGGCCGAGCTCGGGATAGACCTCTCGGGCGAGCCGCTGCACCGGCGTGGCTACCGACAGTCCGGCGTCGAGGCACCGCTGAAGGAGAATCTCGCGGCGGCGCTGCTGCTGCGTGCCGGCTGGCCCGGGATCGCGTCGGCCGGCGGCGCTTTCGCGGACCCGATGTGCGGCTCCGGGACACTGGTGATCGAGGCCGCGTTGATCGCGGCGCAGATCGCCCCGGGATTGCTGCGGAAGAAATTCGCTTTCGAGCGCTGGCTGCAGCATGACGCCGCCTCGTGGCAGGAACTGCGCGCGCAGGCAGTCGCCGCGCGCAGGCTGGACCTGCTGGAGGCCGGACGGCTGAGCGGTTACGACCGCGACCTGCCGGCGATCCGGGCCGCGCTCGCGAACTCGAACCGGGCGGGACTCGGCGACCAGCTCGTCTTCGAGCGGCGCGAGCTCGGGCGGCTCGAGCCGGCGCGCCATGCGACTGGGCTCGTGCTGGTGAATCCGCCGTACGGCGCGAGGCTGGGCGAAGAGGAAACGCTCGGGCCTGTCTACGCCGAGCTCGGGCAGACCCTGATGCGCTGCTACCCGGCCTGGGAGGCAGCGGTGTTCACCGGCAGCCCGCAGCTCGGGAGGTCGCTGGGGCTGCGGGCCTACAGGACTCATACGTTCTTCAACGGACCGATCGAGTGCCGGTTGCTGCGATTGCGGCTCGACGCTTCGGCGGTCGAGCCGGACCGCGAGACGGTGCGGACCGAGCGACTCGAGCGGGCACGGCTGCGCCCCGGTGCGGCGATGTTCGCCAACCGCCTGCGCAAGAATCTCACGCGCCTGGCGCGCTGGGCCGCGAGGGAGGACGTCTGTTGTTTCCGCGTCTATGACGCGGACATGCCGGAGTATGCCTTCGCGGTCGACGTGTACGGCAACGAAGCGCGGCATGCCTACGTGCAGGAGTACGAGGCGCCTGCCACGATCGCCAGGGACGCAGCGCGGGCGCGACGCGACGAGGCGCTTTCGATGATGCCGGAAGTGCTCGGCATCGCCCCCGAGCGCGTGCACCTGCGCACGAGGCGGCGCCAGAAGGCCGGCGCCCAGTACGAGAAGCTGGAGGCGAGCGGGGAGTTCCACGAGGTGCGCGAGGGGCGCTACCGATTCCTCGTGAACTTCACGGATTACCTGGACACGGGCCTGTTCCTGGATCACCGGCTGACGCGCCGGTTCGTCGGGGAGCAGGCGGCGGGGCGGAGTTTCCTGAATCTTTTCGCCTACACCGGCACCGCGACGGTGTACGCGGCGGGCGGCGGCGCGACGTCCTCGACGACGGTCGACATGTCGCGCACCTACATCGACTGGGCCAGGCGAAACCTAGCGCTGAACGGGTTCGCGGGACCCGAACACGCCCTGGTCCGCGAGGACTGCCTACGCTGGCTGCAGGAGCAGGCCGGTGCGGCGGGCCGGCGCTACGGCCTGATCTTCATCGACCCGCCGACGCACTCCCGCTCCAAGCGCATGGAGACCGACTTCGACGTACAGCGCGACCATGCCGGCCTGCTGCAGCAGGCCGCGCGCCTGCTCGAGCCCGGCGGAGTTATCGTGTTCTCGAACAACAGCCAGCGATTCCGGCTCGATCGCGAGGCGCTGGCGGACTTCCAGGTCGAGGACCTGAGCCGTTCGACGCTGCCGGTCGATTTCGCACGTAACCCGCGGATACACGTCTGCTACCTGCTGCGCCCGGGACGGTGAGGTCGGTACGCGGGTCCGGGCGCGACGCGCGGCGACCCACTGTGGCGCAATGGCCGGGAAAACCCGCGGAATTGCTGCGAGAATCCCGGCAGCGCTTTCTTCCCCGGATATGCGCCCGGGCAACGGTGAGGTTCGATGGAGATCTTCAAGACCTTCACGCTCGAGTGTGCGCACTGGCTGCCGAACGTACCTGCCGGCCACAAGTGCGCGCGAATGCACGGTCACTCCTTTCGTGTCGAGATCCACGTCCGCGGTGAGGTCGGAGAGCGCACCGGCTGGGTGATGGACTTCGCGCTGCTGAAGAGCGTGTTCGCCCCGATCTTCGAGCGCCTCGACCACCATTGCCTCAACGAAATCGAGGGATTGGAAAATCCTACCAGCGAGAACCTCGCCCGCTGGATCTGGAGGGAACTCGCGCCCGGGCTTCCGCAGATCTGTCGCGTCGTGGTGCACGAGACCTGCACGTCGGGCTGCTCCTTCGAAGGCGACAATTGACGCCGGACCCTCTGTGTTCTCGCTCCCCTTCCTGCGAAATCGCTACGTGACCGGAGTTCAGACGCATGCCGAAAAGTGACGCAAGCAACCCCTCCTCTTCCTCGAGGCTCGAAATCCGGGAGGCGACGCTGCAGGACATCGACGCGATCAGTCGGCTCGTCGAGCGGGTCTACCCGGACATGCCACCCTACCCGAAGGACATGCTGCGGGCCCAGGTCACTGCCTATCCGGAGGGGCACCTGATCGCGCTGTTGAACGGCGAGGTCGCCGGATACTGCGCCTCGATCCGTCTGCCGGGCGAACGCGCGCTGGTTCCGCATACCTGGAAGGAGGCTACCGGCGGCGGTTACGGCACGACGCACGACGACGCGGGCGACTACCTCTACGGCTATGAGGTCTGCGTGGATCCTGCCCTGCGCAGGTACAGGGTCGGGCAGCGGTTCTACCAAGCCCGACGACGGCTGTGCCGCAGTCAGCGCCTGAGGGGCATCGTGATCGTCGGACGCATTCCCAATTACCACCGGCGCGCCAAGCTCGTTTCCGGACCGGAGGAGTACGTGCAGGCCGTGGTCAGCAAGCGGTTTCGCGACCCGGTGCTGAACTTCCAGCTGCGGCAGGGCTACGAACTGATCGGGGTCCTGCCCGGCTATCTGCCGCTGGACAAGGAGTCCATGGGCAACGGCGTGCAGCTCATCTGGCGGAATCCCGACTTCGACGACCGCGTAGGGCCGGCGGTGATCGAGCGGCGGAACCTGATAGACCGCGTCCGCGTCGCCAGCGTGCAATACCGGCAGCGGCGGATACGGGAATTCGACGAGTTCCGCCAGTTCGTGCACTACTTCGTAGACACGACTGCGGACTATGGCGCGGATTTCGTTCTGTTCCCGGAGCTCTTCACGCTGCAGCTGCTGTCGATCGAAAACGAGGAGCTGCCGCCGCACGTGTCGATCGAGCGGCTCACGAACTACGAAACGAGGCTCAAGGAGCTTTTCCACGAGCTGTCGCTGAAGTTCAACATCAACATCATCGGCGGTTCCACGCCATCGTTCAGGGACGGCACCGTGCACAACGTGTCGCACGTATTCCTCAGGGACGGGCGCATCGTCAGCCAGGACAAGATCCACCCGACCCCGAACGAGCGCTACTGGTGGAACATCGTGGGAGGGCAGACCGCCTCGCTGATCGATACGGATTGCGGCCCGATCGGCGTACTGATCTGCTACGACTGCGAGTTTCCGGAACTCGTACGGCACCTCGTGAACCAGGGCATCAACATCCTGTTCGTGCCGTTCCTGACGGACGAGCGCCAGAGTTATTGCCGCGTCCGGTACTGCGCACAGGCCCGGGCCGTCGAGAACCAGATCTACGTCGCGCTGTCAGGCAGCTGCGGGAACCTGCCGAACGTGCACAACAATGACATCCACTATGCACAGAGCTGCATCCTGACACCCTGCGATTTCCCGTTTGCGCGCGATGGGATCGCGGCCGATACGACCCCGAACTCTGAAATGGTCGCGATCGCGGACTTGAGCCTGCGGGCGCTGCGCGAGGCACGACAGCGCGGCACCGTGCGCAACCTGATGGATCGAAGGCACGATCTCTATGGGATTCAGTGGTACGGCCGGTAAAGGCCGCCAGGGCTGCTGCGCCGCGGACGCACAGGCTATCCGCTACTCGGCAGCCGTTACGCTGAACGGAAGCACGAAGCCAGAGGCCAGCGGTCCCGGCATCTCGGCAATGAAGGCATAGTCGCCGGGCGGCAGGTCGACAGTGAAGTAGCCGTGCGATCCAGCGGGCATGTCGTTGATGCCACCTAGGAAGGTCACTGGGCTCGGGTCCTCGAGGCCGTGCTTCGTGCGCCAGTCCAGCCATTGATCCGCCAGGCGGATGCTGTCCTCTCCATCGACTCTCATAAGGTGCACGTCATTGCCGACGAAGGACGGCAACTGCTGCTGCTCGATGAAGTCGACACGTATCGTGTTGCTGCCCGCCTCGAGCGCGCCACCGGCGATCTCGATCCCGGTGTTCCTGACGGCCAGCGTGACGTTTGCCGTCGGTTCCGGCGCGTCGCTCTTCTCGTCGGTCACGGTCAGGTCCATCACCATGCCGAGCCGGCCCTCGCCGGGGCTCGTCGTATGGAAGACACCGTCCGACTTGACGTAGCACTCGAGCATGTAGCGGCCCGGTTCGAGATAAACGGTCGTCTGGCCCCTTCGGCCCGGTGAGAGCAGTCCCGGTCCGCCATGACGGCCGAGTTCGCCGATCCAGTCCGGGAACTTGCCGAAGGCCGCCTCGACTGCGGCCTCGTCGCCAGCATTCATCCCGTCCATCGCCTGCTGGAAATACTGCCCGACCGTATTCGTGAAGATCTCCGCGGTGACGCCTGCCGGCGGTACGTCGATCATAGCGAAGTGGATCATGCTGGACGTGTTTGCGAAGCTGAACGTCGTCCAGCCGGACGGAATCTGCGACGGCCCGTCGAAGGTCATGCCGACGGCGCGAATCTCGACCACGTTCGCCGCCGGCGCCGCTGGCGCCGCCACCCCCGGGTCCGGTTCCTGCTCAGTTGCCGCCTCCTGCGCCGGTTCGCTGCGCTGGCCACAGCCCTGCAGCAGCAACAGTGCGGCAACGCATCCAGCCGTCGTCGATGCCCTGGTCATGGTGCCCTCCCGGTGATTTTCCAGGTGTCGCCCGGCAACCCGGTCACAGCAGGTCGCGCAGCCGATACCACAGCATTCCGAGCACCAGCAGCGGTGTCCGGAGCGCTCTCCCGCCCGGGAAATTGCGGTGCGAGAGCCTGGTGAACAGGTCGAAGCGCTCGGCCTGCCCGGCGATCGCCTCCGCGACCAGCCCGCCGGCCATTCCGGTCAGCGCGATGCCGTGGCCGGAGAACCCCTGCAGGTAATAGACGTTCGGCGCGATCCGGTTGAAATCGGGCGCGCGGTTCATCGTCACGTCCAGCCAGCCGCCCCAGGCGTATTCGATCCGCAGGTCCTTGAACTGCGGGAAGACCTTGATCATCCGCGATCTCGTTGCGCCGCGCGTATTGAGCGGATCGAGGCCGGAGTAACTGACGCGCCCGCCGAACAGCAGCCGGTGGTCCGACGAGCAGCGGAAGTAGTCCAGCACCCAGTTGATGTCGGTTACCGCCACGTTGTCCCGGATCGTCTCGCGCAGCCTCTGCTCGCCGACCGGTTCCGTGGCCACGATGTAGGTCCCGACGGGCATCATGCGGGCCCGGATGTCCGGCACGAGTTCGTCGACGTAGGCATTGCAGCAGATCGCGGCGTAGTCGGCCACGACCGCACCCTCCGCGGTCTCGATGCGCAGCTTCCTGCCGTGCTCCAGCCGCGTGACCATCGACTGCTCATGCAGCGTCGCACCCGCCTGCCCGGCGGCGGTCGCGAGGCCCAGCGTGTAGTTGAGCGGGTGCAGGTGACCGCCGCGAGGATCGTACAGGCCTGAGTTGTAGCGGTCCGTCGCGAGCCATTCGCCGACTTCCGGCTTCGAGAGGTATCGCAGGCCCTCGTATCCGTATTGCTGCTCCAGTTCCTTCTGCCACTCGGACAGCTCGGCCGGGTGTCGCGGACGGACCCCGACGTGCATCTGTCCCCAGTGCAGGTCGCAGTCGATCCGGTGCTGCTCGACCCGCCGGCGCAGCAATTCCACGCCCTCGACTGAGATGTCCCACATCCGCCGGGCGTCGTCGCGACCGACCTGCTGCAGAAGCGTCGACATGCTGGTACCGAAGCCGGGCAGAGCCTGTCCGCCGCTGCGCCCGGAGGCGCCCCAGCCGATCCGCCGGCCCTCGAGCAGCACGACCCGGTAGCCGCGTTCTGCGAGGTGTAGCGCCGTTGAGCAGCCGGCGATCCCGCCGCCGATCACGCAGACGTCGGCGGTAGTCTCGCCTCGCAGCGGCGGGCGCGCCGGTGAAGGGTTGGCCGAGGCCGCGTAGTAGGAATCGACGTGCTGCATCGCTCAGCTCGTGGCCAGATACCAGGAGTACTCGAGCGGGGAGACATAGGAGCTGAAGTCCTGCATTTCCCCGCGCCGCGTGCTTGCGTACAGTCCCGCGAAGCGTTCGCCGAGATAGTCGCGTATGAACCTGCTCTGCTCGAATGTTGTGAGGGCCTCGGCCCAGCTGAGCGGGATCGACGGGTCGGCGTCACGGTACGCGTTGCCGTCGAGCCGCGGCCCCGGGTCCAGCCGACCGGCGAGGCCATGGTGGATCCCGGCCAGCACGACGGCCGCGAGAAGATACGGGTTTGCGTCGGATCCGGCGACTCGATGCTCGACGCGGCGGCTCGCGGCCGGCCCGTGTGGTATGCGGAATGCGACGCCACGATTGTTGACCGACCATGAGGGGCCGAGCGGGACATAGGCCTCAGGCTGATAGCGGCGGTAGGAGTTCGCGGTCGGCGCGCAGACGGCGATCGTGTCGTTCATCGTCGCAACGAGGCCGCCGATCGCGTGCAGCAGCTCGGCACTGCCCTCGACGTCCTCGGACGCGAAGACGTTCCGGCCCCGCTCATCGAGCAGGCTCACGTGCAGGTGGGCGCCGCTGCCCGCCTGGTCGCGGTACGGCTTCGGCATGAACGTCGCCTCGATACCATGCTGCAGCGCGACGCCCTTCACCAGCCGCTTGAGCCGGATCGCGTGGTCGCAGGCGGTGAGCACGTCGTCGACATGATGCAGGTTGACCTCGAACTGGCCAGGTCCGTACTCGGCGAGGACGGTGCCGACCGGCAGTTCCTGGATCCGAGCCGCCTCGTCGATCGCGGCCAGCAGGTCCGAGTACTGGTCCAGGTCGGCCATCGAGTTGATCTGGGTCTTGTGCTCGCGGCGCCCCGACAGCGGTTGCCGGGGCGGCTGGCAGCAACCCTCGGGCGTGCGCTCTCGATCCACCAGGTAAAACTCGAGTTCCACGGCCACGACCGGGTTCAGGCCCTGCGCGCGGAACTTCCCCAGCACACCCTCGAGCACGTGCCGCGGATCGCCGAAAAAGGGCTCGCGATCGTGCTCGTACATCGCGACCTGCATCTGCCCGACCTGCTCGCCCAGCCACGGCACCGCCGCAAGCGAGCCGGGTAGCGGCAGGCAGACCCGATCGGCGTCTCCCTCGTCGAAGCCGAGTCCCGTCGCCTGCACGGTCCCGCCCAGCACGTCCAGTGCGAACATCGACGCCGGCAGCAGCAGTCCCGTCCGGTGGACCGTCTCGAGTTCATCGACCGTGACGCGCTTGCCGCGCGGAATCCCCATCTGGTCGGGCAGCAGCAGGTCGATGAAGCGAACCCGGGGATTGAGTTCCAGCCAGGCCCGGGCCTGGTCGAAGTCCGCGAACTGCGGCATGGCGATCCTGCTTGTTTAGGATTTAGCGACGTCGGCGCCGCGAGGGTCAGGCGAGAATAGCTGCTCGCGATTGCGGCGGGCAAGCAAGCCGCGGCCTGCCCGGCGAGGCCTGCCCGGCCAGGTACTGCCATCACGCGCCGTCCTTTTGCACCGCACTGCGACGGCTGCCCCTTGGCTGTGGTTTAATCGGTGGCCATTCCAGGCGACGGTTGCCGGGCAACCGTCTAGGATCTTAAACGTGCCTCGCCCCAGACCGCTCATCGGGATCCCGACGGATCGCCGGATACTCGGACCGCATCCCTTTCATTGCGTCGGTGAGAAGTACATCGCCGCGATCGTGGAAGCCGCCGAGGCCACGCCTGTGCTGTTGCCTTCGCTCGGTGACCAGAGTGATCTCGATGCCATTCTCGAGTCTGTGGATGGCATCCTGCTGACCGGTAGCCCGTCGAACGTCGAGCCGCATCGTTATTCCGGCCCGCCGAGCGAGCCGGACACGCTGCATGACCCCCACCGGGATGCCACGACGCTGCCGCTGATCCCGAAGGTCGTCGAGGCGGGCATGCCGTTGTTCGCGATCTGCCGGGGCTTCCAGGAAATGAACGTGGCCTATGGCGGCACGCTGTGGCAGAAGGTCCAGTCGGTACCGGGAATGATGGACCACCGCGAGAACAAGGAAGACCCGCTGGAGCGGCAGTACGCGCTGGCCCACGAGATCGAGCTGAAACCGGACGGCTGGCTGCGCAGGCTGGCCGGCCGCGATCGCGTCGAGGTCAATTCGCTGCACGCGCAGGGCGTGGCGACGCTGGGGCGGGGGCTCGAGGTCGAGGCACTGGCGCCGGACGGCCTGATCGAGGCATTCCGGGTCGGCTCCACGACCGGTTTCGCGCTCGCGGTGCAGTGGCATCCGGAGTGGCAGGTGATGAAGAACGATTTTTCGCGGGCCCTGTTCGCCGCTTTCGGAGCGGCGGCCGGGGACCACGCCAGAGGACGCAGGACATGAGCACGCCGATACGCCAATTTTTCAAGGAGCACGGCATTTCCGAGGTGGAGGCCGTCGTGCCGGACATGGCCGGCATCGCGCGCGGCAAGGTAATGCCGGCGATGAAGTTTGCTGAGGAGGAGGGCATGCGCATGCCCGAGAGCATCTTCCTGCAGACGGTCACCGGCGACTACCCGGAGGACGACCGCGCGATGAGCGCCGCCGAGATCGACATCGTGATGAAGGCCGATCCGGCGACGACCCGGGTCGTGCCGTGGACGGCGGAACCGACGGCGCAGGTGATCCACGACAGCTTCTATTCCGACGGCAGCCCGGTGACGATGGCGCCGCGCTACGTGCTGCGGAACGTGCTGAACCTGTACGCGCAGCAGGGCTGGCGGCCGGTAGTGGCGCCCGAACTCGAGTTCTTCCTGGTGGAGCCGAACACGGACGCGGATTACCCGCTGAAGCCGCCGATCGGGCGGTCCGGACGGCCCGAGGTCGGCCGGCAGTCCTACAGCATCGCCGCGGTGAACGAATTCGATCCGCTGTTCGACGACATCTACGCCTACTGTGAAGCGCAGGAAATCGAGATCGACACGCTGATCCACGAGGACGGCGCCGCGCAGATGGAGATCAACCTGATCCACGGCGACGCGATGTCGCTGGCCGACCAGGTGTTCATGTTCAAGCGCACCGCGCGCGAAGCCGCCTTCCGGCACAAGATGTACGCGACGTTCATGGCCAAGCCGATGGCGCGTGAGCCGGGCAGTGCGATGCACATACACCAGAGCGTCGTGGACGCGACGACCGGGCGCAACGTGTTCAGCGACGAGGCCGGCAACCCGAGCCCGCTTTTCTTCGCGCACATCGGCGGCCTGCAGAAATACCTGCCGTCCGCGATGGCGCTGTTCGCCCCGAACGTCAACTCCTTCCGCCGGATCACTCGCCACCTGATGGCGCCGATCAACACGCAGTGGGGTTACGACAACCGGACCGCGGGCCTGAGGGTGCCGCTCTCCAACGCCGAGAGCCGCAGGGTCGAGAACCGGCTCGGCGGCGCGGATGCGAATCCCTACCTGGCGATCGCCGCGTCGCTGGCCTGCGGCTACCTCGGCATGGTCGAGCGTCTCAAGCCTTCGGAGCCCATCACAGGCAGCGCCTACGACATGCCTTTCGGGCTGCCGCGCAACCTCGAGGAGGCCGTCCGGCTGCTGCGCGACAACGAGCGCCTGGTCGACCTGCTCGGGGAGCGGTTCATCATGGCCTACACGGCCGTGAAGGAGAGCGAGTACGACACGTTCTTCAAGGTGATCAGCTCCTGGGAGCGCGAGCACCTGCTGCTGAACGTCTGAGGTCCGTCATGAGCAAGCCAGAGCCGTTCGTCTTCGACCGCAGCACCGCCGCCTGGCAGGAACTCGACCGCCAGCACTACCTGCATCCCTTCACCGACTACAAGATGCTGCACGCGCGGGGAACGCGCGTCATCGTCAAGGCGGAGGGCGTGTATCTGTACGACTCCGACGGTAATCGCATCCTGGACGGCATGGCGGGCCTGTGGTGCGTGAACCTCGGCTACGGGCGGCGCGAGCTCGCCGAGGCTGCGTACCGGCAGATGCTGGAGTTGCCCTACTACAACAGCTTCTTCCAGACCGCTCACCCGCCGGCGATCGAACTGGCGAAGCAGCTCGTCGACCTCACGCCCCCGCAGTTCAACCGTGTGTTCTTCACAGGTTCCGGTTCCGAGGGCAACGACACGGTCGTCCGCCTGGTCCGCCGTTACTGGGACCTGCTCGGGCAAGGCGGGCGCCAGGTCATCATCAGCCGCGAGAACGCGTATCACGGCAGCACGATGGCCGGCGCGAGCCTCGGCGGCATGGGATTCATGCACGAGCAGGGCGGACTGCCGATCCCGGGCATCGTCCACATCCCGCAGCCATACTGGTACGGCGAGGGCGGCGGCCTGTCGCCTGAGGAGTTCGGCCTTCGCGCGGCCCGTGCGCTCGAGCAGAAGATCCTCGAGCTCGGGGCGGACAAGGTGGCAGCGTTCATCGCCGAGCCCATCCAGGGTGCGGGCGGGGTCATCATCCCGCCCGGGACCTACTGGCCCGAGATCCAGCGGATCTGCGACCGCTACGGGATCCTGCTGGTCGCAGACGAGGTCATCTGCGGTTTCGGCCGACTCGGCGAGTGGTTCGGCTCCAACTACTACGGGATCCGCCCGGACCTGATGACGATCGCCAAGGGCCTGTCCTCGGGCTACCTGCCGATCGGCGGCGTGATGGTGTCGGATCGCGTGGCCGAGGTGATCATCGACAAGGGCGGCGAGTTCGCCCACGGCTTCACCTACTCAGGCCACCCGACCGCCTGCGCGGTCGCGAGCGTCAACCTCCGGTTGATCGAGCAGGAAGGTCTCGTGCCCCGGGTCCGGGACCAGGTCGGACCCTACCTGGCGGGCAAGTGGCGCCAGCTGGCCGAGCACCCGCTGGTCGGCGAGGCACGTTCGGTCGGGCTGATCGGCGCGCTCGAACTCGTGCGCGACAAGCAGGCGCGGCGCTTTTTCGACAAGCGGGGCGAGGTGGGGACGATCTGCCGCGACTTCTGCTTCGCCAACGGCCTGATCATGCGTGCCGTCCGGGACACGATGATCATCTCCCCGCCGCTCGTCATCAGCGAAGCGCAGCTGGACGAGCTGGCCGAAAAGGCCTGGCGCTGCCTCGACCTGACCTACGAACGCTGCCGCGCCGAGGGTCGGATCTGAGGCGGGAAGCGGACGGGCCGTGGAAATCTGCGGCCCGCGGCGCTATAAAGAGAGGCTTCGGGCGCAGCGTTCCCTGCGTAGTCACCTGCAAACCAACGGGATTCATAGAAACATGAGCATAGCCATCCGCGCCGGGCTGCTTGGCCTGGCGGCCGCGTTCACGATCACCGGCTGCGGCAAGAAGCCGGAGCAACCCGCCTCGACCGAGCCCGCCGCGGCACCTGCGGCGGCGGTGCCCCAGGAGGAGGAGAAGATCGTCAACGTCTACAACTGGTCGGACTACATCGATCCGGCCACGCTCGAGCAGTTCACCGCCGAGACGGGCATCAAGGTGAACTACGACGTGTTCGATTCGAACGAGGTGCTGGAAACCAAGCTGCTGGCCGGCAACACCGGCTATGACGTCGTCGTGCCCTCGGCGTCGTTCATGGAGCGGCAGATCAAGGCCGGCGTGTTCCAGAAGCTCGACCGATCGAAGCTGCCGAACTGGTCGAACCTGGATCCGGAGATCCTGCAGCGGGTCGCGCTGCACGACCCGGGTAACGAGTATTCGGTGAACCACATGTGGGGCACGACCGGCATCGGCTTCAACGTGGCCAAGGTCGAAGCGATCATGCCGAACGCCCCGGTGGACAGCTGGGACCTGGTGTTCGATCCCAAGTACGCGTCCAAGTTCAAGGATTGCGGCATCTCGGTGCTGGATGCGCCGACCGAGATCTTCGGTGCTGTGCTCGCCTGGCTCGGCAAGGATCCGAACAGCCAGGCCGAGGAAGACCTGAAGCTCGCCGAGGAGAAGCTGATGGCGATCCGGCCCTATGTGCGGATGATCCACAGCTCGAACTACATCGATGCGCTGGCGAACGGCGAGATCTGCATCGCGGTCGGCTGGAGCGGGGACATCCTGCAGTCGCGTGATCGTGCCGAGGAGGTCGGGCAGGGCGTCGAGATCAGGTACAACGTGCCGAAGGAAGGCACCATCATCTGGTTCGACATGTACGCGATTCCGGCCGATGCGCCGCATCCGAACAATGCCCACGCCTTCATCGATTTCATGATGAAGCCCGAGGTGGCCGCCGCGAACTCGAATTTCGTCAACTACGCGACCGGCAACGCCGCTTCGCTGCAGCTGGTGGACGAGGCGGTCCGCGACGACCCCGGCGTGTACCCGCCGGCCGAGGTCAAGGCGAAGCTGTTCCCGGACCTGGCCGAGACGGAGGAATTCACGCGCCTGGTGAACAGGAGCTGGACCCGGTTCACCACCGGCCAGTAGAGCGGCCTGCTGAAGGAAGACGCGGGGTGGTCGGACGAGAGTCCGGCCGCCCCGTTTTTCATTGTTCGATCTACACTTTGCGCTGCCGCTGAGCTATAACCGCGCCATCCGTCCCGCGGCGTTCGGCGGGCGGGACACAGTAACCAGGGAGTGCCATGCCTATCTCGAGACTGACGACCGCTGGCGTGATCGCCTGCGTGCTGCTGCTGGCCGGCTGCGGCAGGAAGGCCGAGGGTCCGGCGGCAGCTGGCGAGGCCGCCCCCGTCGGGGCCGGCGAGGAGCCGGTCCTCAACGTCTACAACTGGTCCGACTACATCGACCCGGCGGTCATCGAGCAGTTCACCGCCGAGACCGGCATCAAGGTGAACTACGACGTGTTCGATTCGAACGAGGTGCTCGAGACCAAGCTCCTCACGGGCAACTCAGGCTACGACGTGGTTGTGCCTAGCGCGTACTTCCTGGAGCGCCAGATCCAGGCCGGCGTATTCCGCAAACTCGACAAGACGAAGCTGCCGAATCTCGCGAACATGGATCCCGAGCTCCAGCAGCACGTCGCGGCGCACGACCCTGGCAACGAGCATGCGGTCATCTACATGTGGGGCACGACCGGCATCGGCTATGACGCCGGCAAGGTCGAGGCGATCATGCCGGACGCGCCGGTGGACTCCTGGTCGCTGATCTTCGACCCGAAGGTCGTATCGCGCTTCAAGGACTGCGGCGTGTCGGTCCTCGAGGATCCGACCGACATCGTCGGCACGGTGCTGCTGTGGCTCGGCAGGAACCCGAACAGCGAGTCGCAGGAAGACCTGGACGCGGCGGAGGCGGCGCTGCTCGCGATCCGGCCGTACATCCGCAAGATCAGCAGCGCACAGGTAATCGAGGACCTCGCCAACGGCGAGGTCTGCATCGCCGTCGGCTACAGTGGTGACGTGCTGCAGGCGCAGGGCCGCGCGGAGGAGACCGGCCAGGCGGTGGACATCCGCTACTCGATACCGGCTGAGGGCGCGCTGCTGTGGTTCGACACGCTGGCGATCCCGGCCGATGCAGGGCACCCGGACAACGCTCATGCGTTCATCAATTTCCTGATGAAGCCGGAGATCGCCGCGGCGAACTCGGATTTCGTCTACTACGCCAACGCGAACGCCAACGCCACCGCGCTGGTGGAGGAGGAGCTGCGCAACAATCCGGGCGTCTACCCCACGCCCGAGGTCAAGGCGCGGCTGCAGCCGAACCTCACCAAGTCCGCGGACTTCACGCGGCTGCTGAATCGCGCGTGGACCCGGTTCACGACCGGGCAGTGAACGGGCCGCAACGCACGGCGGTCGCCGCCAGGGAAACGAACCAAGCCATGGCAACGTCATCTCGCGATACGCAGCTCAAGTGGGAGCCCTGGAACGACCCGGACGCTACGCCCTACGTGCGCGTCGAGAGGGTCACGAAGAAATTCGGGGACTTCGTCGCAGTCGACGACGTGACGCTCGAGATCTACCAGAAGGAGATCTTCTGCCTGCTCGGCGCCTCGGGTTGCGGCAAGACCACGTTGCTCCGGATGCTGGCGGGATTCGAGCGCCCGACCGCCGGCCGCATCTTCATCGACGGCATGGACATGACGGAGATCCCGCCATACCAGCGGCCGGTGAACATGATGTTCCAGTCCTATGCGCTCTTTCCGCACCTGACGGTCGAGCAGAACGTCGCTTTCGGCCTGAAGCAGGACAAGATCCCGAAGGCGGAGCTCGCGCGGCGGGTGACCGAGATGCTCGACATGGTCAAGCTCGGGCAGTTCGCCAAGCGCAAGCCGCACCAGCTCTCGGGCGGACAGCGCCAGCGGGTCGCGCTGGCGCGGGCGCTGGTCAAGAAGCCGAAGCTGCTGCTGCTCGACGAGCCGCTCGCGGCGCTCGACAAGAAGCTCCGCGAGCACACGCAGTTCGAGCTGATCAACATCCAGGAATCGCTCGGCGTCACGTTCATCGTGGTCACGCACGACCAGGAGGAGGCGATGACGCTCTCGAGCCGCATCGGCGTGATGGACCATGGCGAGATCATCCAGACTGGTACGCCATCTGAGATATACGAGTACCCGAGCTCGCGGTTCGTGGCCGAGTTCATCGGCTCGGTCAACATGTTCGAGGGCAAGCTGATCGAGGACGAGCCTTCGTACGTCCGGATCGAGTCGGACGAGCTCGAGAACCCGATCTACGTGGACCACGGCGTGAGTTCGGCGCCGGGCGCGACCGTCTGGGCCGCGGTCCGTCCCGAGAAGGTACTGCTCACGCGCGAGAAGCCGACTGCGCAGGACAACTGGGCCGCGGCGGTGGTGAAGGAGATCGCCTACATGGGTGATCTTTCGATCTACCTGCTGCAGCTCGGATCCGGGAAGATCGTCCGCGTGACGCAGCCTAACGTCCAGCGCCACGCCGCCGACCGCATCACCTGGGACGAGCAGGTGTACATCCACTGGCATCCCACCAGCCCGGTGGTGGTCACCAAGTGAGCGCGCCCGGCTACCTGCCGCTCGGCCAGCGGATCAGCAACGGGCTGGGCGATGCGGTCGCGTCCTTCGGCCGCTCGCCGGTAGGACGCCGCCTGCGGCGCCTGGGTTTCACCGGGCGGGCGATGGTGACGTCGGTGCCGTTCTTGTGGCTGCTGCTGTTCTTCCTGATCCCGTTCGCGATCGTGCTGAAGATCTCGTTCTCCGACGCGCGCATCGCAATGCCGCCCTACGAGCCGCTGCTGCAGTGGGTCGAACACCAGGTGCTGCAGGTGAAGCTGAACCTGGGCAACTACGCCTTCCTGGTCGAGGATCCGCTCTACTGGAAGTCCTACCTCAACTCGATAAAGATCGCCGGGATATCGACGCTGCTCTGCCTGCTGCTCGGCTATCCGATGGCCTACGGGATCGCGCGCAGCAGCCCAAGCACGCGCAACATCCTGCTGTTGCTCGTGATCCTGCCTTTCTGGACCTCGTTCCTGCTGCGCGTCTACGCCTGGATCGGGATCCTGAAGAACAACGGGCTCATCAACAACGCGCTGATGGGCCTGGGCATCATCGACCAGCCGATACAGATGCTGCAGACCGACTTCGCCGTGTACATCGGCATCGTCTATTCCTACCTGCCGTTCATGATCCTGCCGTTGTATGCAAACCTGGAGAAGATGGACCTGACGCTGCTCGAGGCGGCGGCGGACCTCGGCAGCCGGCCGTGGGAGTCCTTCCTGAAGGTCACGCTGCCGCTGTCGATGCCCGGGGTAATCGCCGGCTGCCTGCTGGTGTTCATCCCGGCCGTGGGCGAATTCGTGATCCCGGCGCTGCTCGGTGACCCCAGCACGCTGATGATCGGCAAGGTGCTCTGGACGGAGTTCTTCAACAACCGTGACTGGCCGGTCGCGAGCGCCGTGGCGATCGCGCTGCTGCTGTTCCTGGTGATACCGATCATGTATTTCCAGCGGGCGCAGGACGTCGAGGCGGGCGGGGTGCACCGATGATGCACGGCCGCCCCTGGTTCCGGATCGGCGCGCTGGTCCTGGGCTTCGCATTCCTTTACATCCCGATCATTTCGCTGGTCGTTTACTCGTTCAATGCGTCGCGGCTGGTGACCGTGTGGGGCGGCTTCTCGACGAAGTGGTACGGGGAACTGCTGCGTAACCAGCAGATCCTCGATGCGGCCTGGTTGAGCCTGAAGGTGGCCGCGATCACGGCGACGATCGCCGTCGCGCTCGGTACGCTGGCCGGGATGGTGCTGGCGCGCTTCGGCCCCTTCAGGGGTCGCACGCTCTTCTCCGGCATGACGACCGCGCCGCTTGTGATGCCGGAGGTGATCACCGGGCTGTCGCTGCTGCTGCTGTTCGTCACGATGGAACAGCTGATCGGCTGGCCCGCGGGCCGGGGCGCTACGACGATCATCATCGCGCATATCACCTTCACGATGGCCTTCGTTACGGTCATCGTGCAGTCCCGTCTCTCGCAGATGGACGAGTCACTCGAGGAGGCGGCGCTCGATCTCGGCGCCAAGCCGGCCAAGGTGTTCTTCCTGGTCACGCTGCCGATCATTTTTCCCGCACTGATGTCCGGCTGGCTGCTCGCTTTCACGCTGTCGCTCGATGACCTGGTCATCGCGAGCTTCGTCGCGGGCCCGGGTTCGAGCACGCTGCCGATGGTCGTTTTCTCGAAGGTCCGGCTCGGGGTGAGTCCGGACATCAATGCGCTCGCGACGATACTGATCGCCGTCGTCGCGATCGGGGTCGTGTTCGCCGGATTCTGGTTGAGCCGGCAGCAGAAGATCCAGGAACGGGACGCGCAGATGGCGCTGGCGGCCAACCAGCAGATGATCGAGAGCATGAAGAAGGGTTGAGGATGGGCGGCGAACGGATACTCGCCTTCGATGTGGGCGGCTCGTTCGTCAAGGCCGGCCTGGTGGACGTCGCACAGGGAAGGGTCGCCGGGGAGGTGCTGCGCAGGGAGACCCCGGCCGGTGGCTCGCCGGGGGAAGTGATCGGCCTGCTCGCCGCGGTCAGCAGCGAGCTGCCATCGGATGGGCCGATCGGGCTCGCTTTTCCGGCAGTGGTCAAGGGCGGCGTCACCTGGACGGCGGCCAACGTCGACAAGCGCTGGATCGGCACCGATGCCCGTTCGCTGCTGGAGGACCGGGTGGACCGGCCGGTCGTGGTCTTGAACGACGCGGACGCCGCCGGGATGGCGGAGATGAAACGCGGCGCAGGCCGCGGCCGCGACGGGACGGTGATGGTCCTGACGCTGGGCACCGGCATCGGGTCGGCGCTGTTCGTGGACGGGCGCCTGCTCCCGAACACCGAACTCGGTCATCTCGAGGTACGCGGGATGGAGGCGGAACACCGGGCCTCGGCCAGGGTCAGGATCGACCGGGGCCTTGGCTGGGCTGCCTGGGCCGACGCGGTCAACGAGGTGCTCGCCGCCTACCATACGCTGCTCTGGCCGGACCTGTTCATCGTCGGCGGCGGCGTCACCGAGAACTGGAGCCACTTCGGACCACTGCTGCAGAGCCGCGCCGAGATCCTGCCGGCGCATTTCGGTAACGACGCCGGCATCATCGGCGCGGCGATGGCGGCGGCCGGTGCAGATCTCCGCGCCTGAGCGCGCCCAATCGACCATCGCCGGTAACGCCGAGGTGTGCCGTCGGTCTGGATCCGGGCGATTCCCGGAAACACGCCACGAGCACATCCCTGTGGGCTCGCGCGCCGCATCCCTGCGGCGCGACGGTTTCCAGGAATCGCCCGGATCCAGACCTTCCGGCTGCGTTCGTAGCAGCATCCTGCGACGCGAGGGGCGTGGGTGCCGGCCATAAGCCGGCACCCACCGACCGAGCAACGAATCCCTGATCGGCACGCCGGATGCGGTTCGACAGCAAGCTCCCCGACGTCGGCACCACCATCTTCACGGTGATGTCGCGCCTCGCCGCCGAGCACGGCGCGATCAATCTCTCGCAGGGCTTTCCCGACTTCGATCCGCCGCCGCGACTCGTCGAGCTGGCCTCGGAACACCTGCGGCGCGGTGCGAACCAGTACGCGCCGATGACCGGCTGGCCCGCGTTGCGTGCTGCGATTGCCGCGAAGGTCGAGGAACTCTATGGCGTCACGGTTTCGGCCGAGGACGAGGTCACGGTCACTTCCGGCGCGACAGAGGCGCTTTTCTCGGCCATTCAGGCGGTCGTGCGCGCCGGCGACGAGGTGATCCTGCTCGAGCCCGCCTACGACTCCTACGAGCCGGCAGTGCAGCTCGCGGGCGGTCGGGTTGTCCGGGTGCCGCTGCAGCGGCCCTCATTCGCGGTGGACTGGGACCGCGTCGGCGATGCGCTGTCACCTCGCACGCGGCTCGTCGTCGTGAACTCTCCGCACAACCCCAGCGGGGCCGTATTCGGGCCCGGCGACCTCGAGACGCTGGCAGCGCTGCTGGCGGGCAGCGGCGCGCTCGTGCTGTCGGACGAGGTCTATGAGCACATGGTCTTCGACGGACAGCCGCACCGCAGCCTGCTCGGCCATCGCGAACTCGCCGCTCGCAGCTTCGTCGTTTCCTCGTTCGGCAAGACCTACCACGCCACCGGCTGGAAGGTGGGCTACTGCGTGGCGCCAGCAGCGCTTTCGGCGGAATTCCGCAAGGTGCACCAGTTCGTGCAGTTCGCCGTCGCGACGCCGCTGCAGGCGGCGATCGCCGACTTCCTCGAGGAGTGTCCGGCGCACCATCGCGAGCTGCCGGGGTTCTACCAGGCCAGGCGGGACCGATTCTGCACGCTGATGTCGCCGACCCGGTTCCGCCTGAGACCGACGCCGGGCACGTATTTCCAGCTGGCGGACTACTCGGCGATCAGTGATTTGCCCGATGTCGAGTTCGCACGGCGGCTGACGGCGGAGTCCGGCGTCGCCGCGATTCCGGTCTCGGTCTTCTCCAGGGGGCCGGACGGCGGGCGACTGCTGCGGTTCTGCTTCGCCAAGGACGATGCCACGCTCGCGGCTGCGGCTGAGCGCCTTGCCCGCATTTGACCCGGGCCGTCCATCCGGGCACCCTTTCTTGTTCATTCAGCCAGGGGCGGGACCCGCATCGAGGCCCGTGCACGAACACCGATGAATTCACACTTGCGCGTCACGCTGGTGCAGCCGGAAATAGCGTGGCAGGAGCCGGCCAGGAACCGAGGCATGCTGGCAGGGCACTTCCGGGGCCTGTTCGGTCACACCGACCTGATCGTCCTGCCGGAGATGTTCACGACTGGCTTCAGCATGGATGCGCCGGCCCTGGCCGAGGAAATGGACGGGCCGACCGTCGGGTGGCTGCGCGAGGAGGCCGTGGCGCTGGCCTGCGCGATCACCGGCAGCCTGATCGTCCGCGAGGACGGCCGCTACTACAACCGCCTGGTCTGGGCTTCACCGGACGGGACGATCCACCATTATGACAAGCGCCACCTGTTCAGGATGGCGGCAGAGCACGAGCACTACTCGGCCGGCTCGCGTCGGCTGATCGTCGAGTACAAGGGATGGCGGATCTGCCCGATGGTCTGCTACGACCTGCGCTTCCCGGTGTGGAGCCGGAACCGCGGCGACTACGACCTGCTGCTGTACGTCGCGAACTGGCCCGGGCGGCGACGCAGCGCGTGGCAGTCGCTGCTGCGGGCTCGGGCGATCGAGAACCTGAGCTACGTTCTCGGCGTCAACCGCGTCGGCAGCGACGGCAACGGCATCAACTACTCCGGCGACAGTGTGGCGCTCGATTTCCTCGGCAATCCGCTCAACAACGAGCACGGCGGCGACTCGGTGGAGACGGTAGTGCTCGACCGGGCCCTGCTGGAGGCCTACCGCGAGAGCTTCCCGGCCCATCTCGACGCAGACGGTTTCGAGCTGCGTTGAAAGGCCTCGCATGAGAAAGCCCAGCCGTGTCACGCATCCTCCCGAGGCCCGGCTTGCGACAGACAACCGGCCGCTGGTCGCTCCGATCTACCAGTCCGTCAAGTTCACGTTCGACGACGTCGGGGAGACGCACAGATTCTGGGCAGGCAAGCGCGACGGCTACTACTACTCCCGCAAGTCCAATCCGACCTTGCGGCAGCTGGAGCTGCTGCTGGCGGAGCTGCAGGGGAGGGACGAGTGCCTGCTCACTGGCTCTGGCGTCGCCGCGATCGCGGCGGCGCTGGTCGCGACGCTCCGCGCAGGCGACCACGTGGTCTATTTCGCGGAGTTGTATGGGCCGACCCGGGCGCTGATCAGGCGCCTGCTCGGGCGCTTCGGCGTGACGAGCACGATGCTTGCAATCGATGACGTCGCGGGCCTCGAGCGCGTGCTGCAGCAGACACCGACCCGTCTCGTCGCGTTTGAGTCCCCGACCAATCCTGTGCTGAAGGTCGCCGATCTCGGGCGGATCACGGGCCTGGCGCGTGCGAACGGAGCGATGACGCTGCTCGATAACACGCTCGCCGGCCTGCACAACCACGGCGATTACGACGTGGACATCTACGCCCACAGTCTCACCAAGTACGCATCCGGTCACGGCGACGTCATGGGCGGAGCCGTGATTGCGCGCCGGGAGCTGATCGATCCGATGCGCGAGGATGCGACGCTGCTGGGCCCGACGCTCGATCCGCACGCGGCCTTCCTGCTGCTCCGTGGCATGAAGACCTACTACGTTCGCTGGGAACGGCAGTGCGAGAACGCGCTGCGTGTGGCGGAGTTCCTGTCCGGGCACGCTGCGGTCGAGCGGGTCCGCTATCCCGGGCTCGCTGGGGACCCTGGGCACCCGCTTGCGGCACGGCAGATGGACCGCCCCGGCACGATCGTCACGTTCGACCTGGCGGCCGGCCTCGAAGCCGGTGATCGCTTTGCCGAGAGTCTCGAGTTGTTCGCTATCGCGGCGAGCCTCGGTTCGACCGAGTCGCTGGTGCTCGCACCGTCGATGCAGCAGCCGCGCGGTTTTTCCGCGGAGCAGCAGCGCTGGACAGACATCGGTCCCGGCACGGTCCGGTTGTCGATCGGGCTGGAGGACGTCGATGACCTGATCGAGGACCTCGACCGGGCACTGCGCGGGGTGTCGGCCTGACGCAGCGCGGCTCCCGGAATCAACCGGCCGGCCTTTATGGTCCCGCAAGATCGCAGCGCGATGTGGCCCAGGTTGCGCTTTCAGGCCTCGTTTTCGGGGTCTGTTGCGCGGTCTGCTATGCTGATTCGGGCGACATCGACGCAGGGGTCGGTCAGTGACTGAAGGCGAGCGGAAGACCCGCTTCAGGCTTGGGGACTGGCTGGTTGATCCCGATCGGCGCACGGTCGAGGGAGGCGGCCAAAGCCGTGCGTTGTCGCGTGAGCAACTGGCGCTTCTGCTGGCACTTGCCGACTCCGGCGGCGAGGCGGTAGACCGCGAGACGCTCAAGGCACGGATCTGGCCGGATCGCGCGGCAGCGGACCAGGAGCTCGCCGCTACGCTGCGCGCGCTCCGCGACGCGCTCGGTGACGAGGCGCGCAATGCCCGTTACATCCTGGCGGTACCCAAGCGCGGCTACGCACTGGGCGAGCCGTGCGAGCCATCCGATGAGAAGGTGCCGGCCGAGGCTGCCGGTGCCGCGAAGGCCGGTCGCAGGCCGCTCGGATCGCGGCTGGAATCCCTGCTGGTCGAATTGAAGCGGCGCCAGGTGCTGAAGGTCGTTGGCGCTTACCTGGTGGGCATGTGGATCGTGCTGCAGGTGGCCGAGGTGACCTTCGAACCGCTGCACCTGCCGCAATGGTGGATGACTGCGCTGACGATCCTGGCCGTGCTCGGGTTGCCGATCGTGCTGGTCGTTGCCTGGAACTACGACATCACGCCCGGCGGGATCGTGTTGGACGAGGGCGGCCTCGGCAGGCTGCACATGCCGAGGGCGAGGCGGGCCGTGGCGCCGGTCGTGCTGCTGGGCGTGACGCTGATGGCCGGCGTCACCGGCTATGCGTGGTGGAATACCATACGGCAGGCCGTGCCCGACGCCGGCGAGTCCGTCCGGCTGGAGCCCAGCCCGAACTCGATCGCGGTGCTGCCGCTCGACGACCTGAGTCCGGGCGGGGAGGCCGGCTACCTGGGAGACGGCCTGAGCGAGGAGCTGTCCAGCGATCTCGCGAAGATGCCGGGTCTGCGCGTGGCGGCGCGAAGGTCGGCCTTCGCGGTCGGAAAGAAGGGCCTGGATGTGCGTGCGATCGGCGAGGAACTCGGCGTCCGGTACGTGCTCGAGGGCAGCGTCCGGCGCGAAGGTGATCGCGTGCGGGTCACGGCGCAGCTGATCGATGCGAGTACGGGTTTCCACGTCTGGACGGAGAGCTACGACCGACCCTGGCAGGACCTGATCGGGATTCAGCAGGACATATCGGGAACCATCGCCCGACAGCTGCGCGTCGTGCTCACGCCCGAGGATTCAATGCGCCTGAAGCGTGCCCCGACGACGGATCCCCGCGCGTACGACTTCTATCTCGCGGGCCGCGCGGACCTGCGCAAGGGCGGGGCGATGAGCAGCCTGGAGTCCGCGGAGGCATTGTTCAGGCGTGCGCTCGAGGCGGATCCCGCCTTCGCGCGCGCGCATGCCGGCCTGTGCGAAGTCTACGTCACCCGTTACACCCGAACGCAGGCGCCGGAGGACGTCCAGCGCGCGGAAGCGGCCTGCCGGGCGGCCCTGGAGTCGGACGCGAGCCTCGAGGAAACCGAGCAGGCGCTTGGCACGCTATACGTCATGAGCGGCCGGTACGGGCAGGCGGAAGAGCTCTTCCGCTCGCTGCTCGCGCGCGCGCCCCGCAACGCGGACTATCACATCGGGCTCGGCCGCGCGCTCGAGGGACAGAATCGCCTGGACGAGGCAGAGGCGGCGCTGCGTGAGTCCATCCTCGTCGAGCCGGGCTACTGGATGACCTACAACAGCCTCGGGACGTACCTGTTCCGCTTCGGTCGGAACGAGGAGGCGGTCGACGCCTATCGGCGCCTGACTGCACTGACGCCGGGAAATGCCTCTGGTTTCAACAATCTCGGCGCCGCGCTGATGCTCTCGGGCAATCTCGAGGCGGCGGCCAAAGCGTTCGAACGGTCCGTCGAGATCGAGCCAGGCCACGCGGCGTACTCGAACCTCGGGACAATGTACTACTACCTGAACCGGATGGACGAGGCCGTCGCCATGTACGGCAAGGCGATCGAGGCCGCGCCGCAGAACTTTGAGCTCTGGGGCAGCCGTGCCGATGCCCTCTGGTACATCCCGCAGCAACGCGAGCAGGCCCTGGAAAACTACCGCCGAGCGACGGCCCTGGCGGAGCAGACGCTTGCCGTCAACGATACCGATGCTGACACCTGGGCGTTGCTCGCCTGGTACTACAGCCGCCTGGGTGATGCCGAGCGGTCGCAGCGCTACACGCAGCGCGCGATCGAGCTCGGTCCGGAGCGGCCTTATGTGCGCTACTTCGCCGCGCTCACCGCTGCGCAGCAGGGCCATCGCGACCAGGCCGCGAGTCAGATCAAGCGGGCCATAGAGCTCGGTTATCCCCGCTCGCTGGCTGTGCCGGACCCGGCGCTGAAGGGCGTTCCGATCGGCTAGGGTAGTATCCGCGGCTGAGAGCAGAGTTGAACGACAAGGACCTGCGCGCTTGCTGACCGATCACGCCGGGCTGTCGCCTTTCGAGCGGTTGCTGACACTGTTCACGCGGGTCCGGCCCGGGGAAGGCCGGAGCGTGCAGCTTTATTTCCTGCACGGCTTCCTGCTGCTGTTCTGCTACATGATCGTGAAGGCGCTGCGCGAGGCCTTCATGCTCACGAACTTCTCGGCCGAGGTTCGTGCCTACGCCGTCGCGGTCATTGCGCTGGTGCTGATGCTGGTGGTGCCGGCCTACGGTGCGGTACGGCGCCGCCTGGACGGCGCGCAGCTGCTGCATGCCGTGACGCTGTTCTTCGCCTCCAACATGCTGCTCTTCAGCCTGCTCGCCTGGGCCGGGGTCTCGATCGCGTTCGTGTTCTTCGTCTGGGTGAGCATCTTCGGCGTGATGATGATCGCGCAGTTCTGGGCGTTCGCGGCCGACAGCTACAACATCAAGAGCGGACAACGGCTGTTCCCGGTGATCATGATGGGTGCGAATCTCGGTGCGCTGGCCGGCGCCAAGACCGCGCAGCTTGCCGTTGCTTCCCTTTCGCCGGTCGGACTGATGCTGCTCTCGACGCTGGTGCTCACGGCGACGCTGCTGCTCGCGAAGCCCGAGCGCCAGTCGGTGCCGGCCGGCTCGAAGGCCGTCGCAGCCGAGCACGGCAAGCCGGTGCCACGACTGATGGGCGGCATCGGCCTCGTGCTGCGGGATCGCTACCTGCTGCTGATCGCGCTGCTGGTGGTTTTGCTCAACTGGATCAACACGACCGGCGAGTTCATCCTCGCGGACTTCGTGCAGACCGATGCGGAGCGGCGCGTCGCCGAGAGCGGTGGTGCGCTGCACGAGAGCGACCTGATCACGGCCTTCTACGGCGACTTCCAGTTCTGGGTGACGCTGGTCGGCCTCGGTATCCAGCTGTTCCTGGTCTCCCGGCTCTACCGGCACCCCGCGGTCGGCGTGCGCGGCGCGCTGCTGATTCATCCGCTGATCGTCGCGATCGGTTACGGGCTGCTCGCGATCTCGCCGCTGCTGGTCGGCTTCGTGCCGGTATTCACGCTCCTCAGACTGGTCAAGATCGCCGAGAACAGTATCGACTATTCGTTGATGAACACGACGCGCCACGCACTCTTCCTGCCTGTGGATCGCGACTCCAAGTACGACGGCAAGACTGCGATAGACACTTTCTTCTGGCGGTTCGGGGACCTGATCCAGGCCGGGGTCGTCTTCGCGGGGCTGCACTGGCTCAGCTGGGGCGCTCAGCAGTTCGCCTTGCTCAACCTGGTGCTCGCACTCGGCTGGATCGCGCTGGCCGTGCAGATCGGGCGCGAATTCGGTCGCAAGGCCAGGGAGAACGTCATCAATGTCGCGCCGGAAGCCGGGCAACCGATCCCGGACCTCGCCTACGTCCCGGGGCGCAGTTTTGATTACGTCGTGGCCGAGGATGCCTTCCACGACGCCGATCCCGGCGACGTGCTGCAGCTGACGGCGCGGCTGGCGGACGGACGACCGTTGCCGAACTGGCTGCGATTCGACCCGAACACCCGGCGGTTCACCGGGCAGCCCCCGGAGGGTCATTACGAGGAAGTCACGATCACCGTAATTGCGAGCGACGTAGACGGTCTCGAGGCCCAAAGCACTTTTGTGCTCAAGGGCCGCGTGATACGGCAGTCCTGAGAATTCAGCGGCTGCTCGATGCACCGCCGCCCGCGAGGGCGAGCACACGGTCACGACGCTCGAGCAGGGCCCTGATCTCGCGCTTATCGAGCAGATCCCCAACGGCCTCGGACACGCTGCCTTCGGTCAGCCCGCGCAGGCGTTTCTGCATCTGCGCGCCAGTCTTCGCGAGCTGGGGCTCGAGTGGTTTCAGTACTTCCTTCGAAGTAGAGAACGCGGCCGCATGGCCGCTCAGGAACAACGTGGCGGTGTCCGCGTCGTACAGGTAGCCGTCGAAGCCGCGACCCTTGTTGTCGATCAGTGCATCGAACGCATACGCCAGCTGGTACTCGGCGCCCACGTCACACCAGCCGCCGGTCGGAATCCGGGGTGGCTTGCCGTCGCTCGGCCGGGGCCGCCGCGCGGGCTCGGACTGCGGGGTTGCAGTGATCGTCTGGCAGACCAGCCCCGCGGCCGTGCCGTTGCGCGCGTTCTGCCGGTCCTGTTCGCTGATCCACTGGGCGGGCCGACCCTGCAGGATCCCGGTCTGTCCCGCGTGCTCACGCTGCACCGTCGCGGGGACGAGTCCGAGACCGAGCAGCCGGTCGAGTCGATACGCAGCGAGCTCTCGGCGGATGACTTCGTCCGAGGCGGCTTCGAACACTGCGTTGACACTGCGCCCGCCCGCCTCGACCACGACATTGAAGACGCCCGGAGCACAGGTCTCCCGCAGCTCGATCGTGCCGTTCGCCAGCATCGCTCCGACGGTGGCCTCGTCTATTTGCTGCGAGCTCAGGTAGAGCGGCTCCGCGGGCACCTCCGCCGGTGGCGCCGCATCGTCGCCGTACAGCACGCGGCTGCCGGAGGCATCGGAGAGAAGCGCCGCCGGCCGGCCCTTGTAAACCGCGTGGTTCATGCCGGCATCGAGCTTGACGACCCGGCCGTCGAACCGGGACACGACCGTCCCGTTGCGCGCCACCGTATGGCCGATCACGAGCCGGTTCACCCCCGTCTGTCGCAGGTAGGGATCGAGCACGTCCGCCTCGGCGCACTCGTTGCAGAAGGCTGCACCGCGATACCAGTTGGGGCCCGTCGGGCCGAGCAGCGGGTTCTCGTCCGCGTTCTTGAACTGCTCGACGATCGCGGCGAGTCGCGCTTTCTCGCCGCCGTCGGTCTGTGCTGCGAGGCGTTCGGCCGCGAGCTCGGGTCGCCTGCGGTAGTCGTCCTCGAACTGCAGCAGGGCGGCGCTTTCGAGCGCAGCGGCCGCCGCGAGGTAATCCGACAGCGCCTTGCGGTAATCCGCCTCGAGCTGCTCGAGACTGCGGCCCTGGAGCAGCGTGGAGGGTCCGCCGTGCATGTACACGGTATCGTTGATGACGATCGCAACGGGCAGCGTCAGCAGCCAGCGGCCGTATTCTCCCTCCGGACCGAGGAGCCGCCGGTGTGCGAAGTAGCCGGGCGGGAAGAGTCGCTGGAAATCCGCGTCGCTGGTACCGGGATGGCGCGCAAGGAACTCTGCGCGCCGCTGCTCGCGGATCGCCGGGTCCTCGTCGGCGGCATATGCGGCGAACTCGTCCGCGGCCACGTAGCGCAGGTCCCCGAGCACGTTCATCGCTTCGTGGTTGCCGAGCACCACGTGCAGCTGCCCGCCCGCGTCGGCCGCCTCCTGCTGCAGCCTCATCAGCAGGTCCATCACCTTGCGGGAGTCCGCTCCGCGGTCGAGCAGGTCGCCGAGGCTCACCACGTGCGTCCTGCCGGCGGACCAGCGCAGGCCCTCGTCCACGACGCCGGCCTTTTTCAACAGTGTCGTGAGTTCCGAGTAAGCGCCGTGCACGTCGGCGAAGGCGACGACCTTCTCGACACCCTGCCAGCGGACCTGTGCGGCTTCAGCCGTAGCGGCAGAGGCTGCAGCGAGTCCGAGCGCCAGCGCTGCGGATGCGAGCGCAGCTGCGAGTAGCCGTCGTCCGGCGCGCCGCCCGGCGTTTCTTTCAGAACGTCTTGATCTTGCCATCGTCCAGGTCCCCGAGCAGTCGTTCGAGCTGTCGCCAGATGCTGCGGATTTCATTGCGCGTGAGTCCCATCTGCACGGCGTCGTCCTCGATCCGCACGCCGCGATGCTGCGCGAGGTTCTCGCCCGGTGGCACGGAGGCGTAGCGACCGTCGCGGAGTTCCCACTGTGCCAGTACGGCCAGCCGGGAATCGAGGTCGGCCTGGCTGATTCGTCGCAGGCGGGCGACTGTATCGGCCGGCAGGCGATCCACACGGATCGACTTCCAGAGGTCGCCGCGGTCGCTCTCGTTGTGGGCGAAGGCGACGCCGTTGTCTATCGAGAAGACGCGCGCGCCTCGCTCGGCGCGCGAGATCAGGAAGTTGCCGACGTTGGAGTCGCCGTGCTCGATGAGCCAGGTGAAGATGTTCAACTGTCCGATGTGCCGGGCATAGACCGGGTCGGCGGCGAAGCGGGACGGGTCGTAGACGTCCTCGATCACCTTGACCTCCTGCAGCCAGTACTGCAGCACCGCGAGCACTTCATTGGAACCCCTGAACGTCGGGCGCACGTCGGGAGAGTACTTCTGGAACTCGGCCAGCGGCAGCATCCGCAACGATGTGGGCGGCACCACGTACTCCGCAGGGTCGAGGAACAGCTTCTGCAGTTCGTAGGCAGCGAGGTCGTAGCGCGGACGGTTGTTGAAGTCCTCCGCGCCCGGTTCCGCCTTGCGCAGCTTGACGCGGTATGGCGCAGCGCCCGAGAAGGCAACTTCAGCTTTCAGCGTGATGTCGCCCTTGGCCTTCGGACGGCTGATCTCGGCCGACACGATCTCGAAGGGCTCGACACTGATCTGTCGCTCGAGCGTTGGCACCGGCAGCAGGACGTTAAGGTCCTGTGCCGCGGCCGCCGAGCCCCAGCCGCAAAGCACGCCCGCCATCAGAGCAGCTGTCCAATGTTTCATCGGGACCGTCCCAGTGCCCAGAACCTGGCAAAGGGTAGCGCGCCGCGACGCTCGGCTGCAAAGCGGCCGGACCGGGTCACAGCGGATTGGATGCAGGGCCCGCCTCAGCGGGAACCAAGGATCGGCACGGCTCCGCCGCCAGGCCGGATCCTGAACAACGCGATATCGTTGTCGTCGGCGAAGAACTCTCCGAGCCGGTCGATCTCGAAGCTGCCGCAATTGGCTACGGCTTCGACGAACATCTGCTCGTGATGGGCCTTGAGCGCGTAGATGTTCTTTTCGCGCGCCGCGAGTTCCTCGCAGAGATCCTCCTCCGCGACGAACTTCGAATACTGCTGCGGCCGATCCACGATATGGATGCTCTCGACGGAGGTGCCGAGATACAGGTTCAGCCCATAGAACGGGCGCATCCCGACGAAGGCGATCTCGTCGATTTCCTGCGGGTCGATGAGCTTGCGGACCTCCCGCGCCATTTCGCGGGCATCGCGGTCCGATGACCAGTAGGCGAGCGTGCCCTTGGCCGCCAGCAGCATCGTCGCGGTAAGTAGTGCCGTCCATGCCAGGCGGCGGGTCGTGAGCCACTCCCAGCGGGCCAGCGGCCGGGCCGCCATCAGCGCGAGCGGCACGAACAGCGGGAGCACGTAGAGTTGCAGCCGCGAACGAGCGAGGCAGAAGATCGCGAGCGGCAGCAGGAACCACCAGACTAGCAGCAGCCAATGGCGGTCGCGCGCACGCGGCCGCGCGACCAACGCCGCAAAGGCCTTTCGCGGGCCTCCCGCAGCCGCGAGCGCAAGCGCCGTCCAGGGCAGGGCCCCGACCAGCAGCACCGGCAGGTAGATCTCGAACGCACCGTACCACTCGGCATTGCGCTGGTGCCTGGCCGTGAACACACGGTCGTAGACCTCGTAGCCGAGGAAGTAGCCGAGCCGGTCAGGTTGCTGCGCGACCAGCAGTGCGAACCACGTGAATGCGATCAGCGCGAAGGCCGCGAGGCCCAGCGGGTCGAAGAGCCGTGCAAGCGAACTCCGCTCGTGCACGACCAGGTACCCGATGATCGCGAGCAGCGGCAACAGGCCCGGCGGTCCCTTGGTCATGAACGCGAGACCGAAGAACAGCCACATCGCGCGGATCCATCCGCGCGCCAGGCCGTCGCCGCGACACCAGGCCTCGACGAAGGCGAACATCGCGGCCGTCTCGAATAACACCAGCAGCGCGTCCGTCGAGACGACGTTCGCTCCGGTCAGCGGCGCGAGGCTGAGTCCCCAGGCGAGCGCGGGCAGCCATGGCTTCGCCGGCAGCAGTCGCCGGCCGACGCCGAAGACGAGCAGTCCGGTGCCGATGAAGGCGAGGGCCCCGGGCAGGCGGGCCGCCCACTCGTTGCGTCCCAGCACTGCGAAGCTCGAGGCCAGCGCCCAGTAGGTCATCGGCGGCTTGGTCAGGTGCGCGTGCTCGCCGTCGATCGTCGGCACGAGCCAGTCGCCGCTCTCGAGCATGTTCAGGCCGGTCGAGGTGTATCGGCCCTCGTCCGGTTCCCAGATGCCGCGGGTTCCCTGGAACGCGAAGGCCATCAACGCGAGCATCAGCACCAGCCACAAGGGTGGCCATGCAGGCGTCGGTCGCTGTCTCGCAGTCGTCATGATCGCTCGGCCGGTGGCAGGTTGCGCGCAGCGGGGAGGTGGTCCCGGTCCCGGCCGTCAGAGGCTGCTGAACACGCGCACCCGGTGCTTGTGATAGGGCAGAACCTCGAGAAGTTCCCCGCCCGTGAGCCGCTGCTGGATTCCACGCCACCAGTCGGCGGTGAGTACCTCGCCGTGCGCGTCCATGAACACCTTCTTCAGCCCAGGGTCGAAGCCGAGGAAATTTATGAACGTCTCGGGGAACACGTCGTTCTCGGCGACGTAGAACCAGGTCTCCCCGCGCATCTCGTCCTCGTCGTACTGCGCTTCGGGCACCTCGCGGAACCGGCAGTCCGTCACCAGGCAGAGCTCGTCGTAGTCGTAGAAGATCACGCGGCCATGGCGGGTGACGCCGAAATTCTTCAGCAACAGGTCGCCCGGGAAGATGTTTGTGACGGCGAGGTCACGGATGGCCTGCCCGTAGTCGAGCACCGCCTTCTCGGCCTGCTCGCGGGTGGCGGTCTGCAGGTACAGGTTGAGCGGTGCCATGCGCCGCTCGATGTACATGTGCTCGATCACGACCTGGTCGCCGTCGACGTGCACCGTGTTGGCAGCCTCGCCCAGGAGTTCCTCGAGCAGGGCGGGCTCGATCCGCGAAATCGGGAACTCGAGCCGCTTGAACTCCTGCGCGTCCACCAGCCGGCCCGCACGGTCGTGCTTGAACACGAGGTCGTACTTGTCGAGCACGTCCTCGCGCAGGATGTTCTTCTGGTACGGGAACTTGTCGCGGATCAGCTTGAACACCACGTCGAACGACGGCAGCGTGAAGCAGATCATCACCAGGCCCTTCTCGCCGGGTGCCAGCACGAACTGGTCGTCGGAATGCTGCAGGTGGCCGAACAGCTCGCGGTAGCGCTCGGTCTTGCCCTGCTTCGCCCGGCCCAGCACCGTGTAGAGCTCGCTCACCGGCTTGCGCGGCAGTATCTCCTTCAGGAACTTGACCACCTCGCCCACGTGGGCGAGATCGACGTGGTAGTAGGACCGGGTGAAGCTGAACAGCACGCTGACCGTGCCCTCCTCGAGCATGATCGCATCCACCACGACGCCGCTGTCCTGGTTGCGCAGCGCGACGACGAAGGGCAGCGTCCAGCCCCGTCCGCTGATGCGTCCCACCAGGTAGGCGCGCGTCAGCTGGTAGAAGACTTCCTTGATGACCTCGATCTGCTCCACGACGCGGCGCTCGCCGCCCGACACGAGCGAGGCCTTCAGTTCCTCGCTGACGGTACGCACGCTGCGATCGAAGTCCCTGTAGGGAGTACGGAAGCGGAAGTCGGCGAGCAGTTCCTCGACCAGCAGCTCGAGCGAGCCGCGGTTGACATACACCTTCGTCTCGACGTGTGTCTCGACGTTGGCCAGCGGGTTCATGTCCAGCGCGACGAACTCGACCGCCGCGTCCACGCCGACGGTGCCGAAGGTCTTGCGCGTGACGGAGCTGAAGAACGTCTTCGGGAACTCGTTGTCCGGGAGCGGATCGATGATCTCGGCGAAGCGACGCTTGATGGCGGCCCAGATCGCGCGCTCGTGGACGTCCTCGCCGAGCTTGCGCAGCATCAGCTCGACGGTGCCGTCCACGTACTTCGTGTAGAGCTCGATGCGCTCGACGGCATCCTTCTGGCCGCCGCGCCAGTCCCGGTTCTCGAACCGCCGCGGGGCTCGCTGGGTGATGGCGCGGAAGTCGGCGTTGTAGTCCGCGAACGCGTCGACGAGGGTCTGCGCGCAGTCCTCGATCAGCGCTTCGCGGCTCTGCGGCGGAGAGACCGAGAGGTTCACGACCCGCCGGGCGGTCCGCTTCGATGCACCTCGCCGCCGGTCACAGGTTGCGGATCAGCGCGTCGCCGAACTCGCTGCACTTGACCTCGGTGGCGCCGTCCATCAGGCGTGCGAAATCGTAGGTCACGACCTTCTGCGCGATGGTCCGGTCCATTGCGGTGATGATCGCATCCGCCGCCTCTGTCCAGCCCATGTAGCGCAGCATCATCTCGCCGGAGAGGATCACGGACCCCGGGTTCACCTTGTCGAGGTTCGCGTACTTCGGCGCCGTGCCATGGGTCGCCTCGAACACCGCGTGGCCGGTCATGTAGTTGATGTTGCCGCCCGGCGCGATGCCGATGCCGCCCACCTGCGCGGCGAGCGCGTCCGAGAGGTAGTCGCCGTTCAGGTTCATCGTGGCGATCACGTCGAACTCGTCCGGGCGGGTCAGCACCTGCTGCAGCGTTATGTCGGCGATCGCGTCCTTGACGATGATCCTGCCCGCGGCGCTGGCGGCGTCCTGCTCCTCGTTGGCCGCCTTGGGTCCTTTTTCGGCCCGGGTACGCTCCCACTGGTCCCACGTGTAGGTGTGCTCCGGGAACTCGCGCTCGGCGAGCGCATAGCCCCAGTTGCGGAACGCGCCCTCCGTGAACTTCATGATGTTGCCCTTGTGCACGAAGGTCAGGCTCTTGCGCTTGTTGTCGATCGCGTACTGGATCGCGGCGCGCACGAGCCGCTCGGTGCCTTCCTGGGACACGGGCTTGATGCCGATGCCGGAACTCTCCGGGAACCGGATCTTGCCGTACATCTTCGGGAAGTTCTCCTTGAACAGCGCGAGGAACCTGGCGTTGTCCGCGGAGCCGGCCTCGAATTCAACGCCCGCGTAGATGTCCTCGGTGTTCTCGCGGAAGATCACCATGTCCACCTTCTCGGGGTGCTTCACCGGCGACGGAACGCCCTTGAACCAGCGCACCGGTCTCAGGCACACGTAGAGGTCCAGCATCTGTCGGAGCGCGACGTTCAGCGAGCGGATGCCTCCGCCGATCGGCGTCGTGAGCGGACCCTTGATCGACACGAGGTACTCGCGGCAGGCGGCGACGGACTCTTCCGGGAGCCAGGTGTTGAACATGTCGTTCGACTTCTGCCCCGCGTAGATCTCCATCCAGTGGATCTTGCGCTTGCCGCCGTAGGCCTTCGCGACGGCCGCGTCCAGCACCCGGACCGAGGCACGCCAGATGTCCGGGCCGGTACCGTCGCCCTCGATGAACGGAATGATCGGCTGATCGGGAACCTGCAGCCGACCGTTGGAAATCGTGATCTTCTGCCCGCCTGCGGGCACTTCTAGCTTTACGGCGCTGGACATCGAGCTGTCTCCGGTTCGGATTTAGCTGAGATTGACCGCGAATCCTAGCACAGGGCCGTCGCGGTAAAGCTGCGGCCGGACTAGCGCAGAGTGGCGGTCGCGGTCGCGATCGTCGGCGGGTCGCGGACTTCCGTCCAGGCGAACAGCAGACCCTCGTCGGTTGCCACCATCTGCGGGAATCCCGACGACCGGGCTACGCTGGATACCGAGATGTCGACAGCGTCGCCGGTCGGGCCGTCCCGGTCAAAAGGCTGGGCACGGATCCTTGCCCCCGAGTCCCCGTCCGCGAGCCAGCTGACGATCGCCCGTCCGCCGGCGAGCACGACGTCGACGCGTCCGGCGACCCTGCCTTCGGCGACCTCGAGCGGCTGCGAAAACGAGCGTCCCCCGTCTTCGGAGAAGGCGAGCCGGACCCGCGGCAGGTCCGGCGCGGTGAACCATGCGACCACTACGGTCGAACCGCTTGCGTCCACGGCCGGCCCGTTGACCGGGCAGGCATCGATGCGCCAGCCGTCGGCGTGGACGAGCACCGGGTCGGACCACCCGTGTGGGGTCCGGCGGGTCAGCGCGATGTCGCGGACCTCGCCTGCGCCGCGGTCCCGATACACGAGCACCGGACCTTCTGCGGTGATCGCGACGTCCGTCTGGCAGCAGTCGCATACCCTCGCGTCGATCTCTACGTCCTCGCCGCTCGTTGCGGTCAACGGTCCGCTGCGCAATGTCATCGCGGCCTCTGTCGAGCCGTGCTCAGTGCCGCCCCCGTGGCCGCCCTCGTGATCTCCGCCGGTGTGCCGTCCGTCGAGCCAGGCGGCCCAGGGCCCGCCGTCCCAGCTGAACAGCGAGACGAATCCGTGCTCGGTGGGAGTTCCGTCATCGTGCGGGCTGAACGGGCGGGACCAGCTCCGGCCGCCGTCTTCGGAGAGGCTCACGCGCACGTCGTAGGAATAAATGCCCCCGGCGGTCTGCTCCAGCCAGTGAGCGGCCAGCCGGTCGCCACCCAGCGGCACGACGGACGGGAAATCGGCCCAGTTGATGAACCAGTTCGCTCCGCTTGCAACCGTGCCGGCCGGCTGCCAGCGACCCTGCCGCCAGCTGGAGAAGCGCAGCGCGTAGCCCTGCCCGTCGGGTTCGAGCCAGCCCGCAACCACTTCGCCTGCCGGGCCGGTCGCAAGACTCGGATACCGGGCGCCTTCGCCGGCCGGCAGCTCGCGCAGCTCGACGGTGTCGAGCCAGGGCCCGGGCTCGCGAGCGCAGGCCGCGAGCACCAGCATCACCGCGGTCGTCGTCAGAAAGGTTCTCACGGGGCCATTGTGCAGTAGTTCATGGGTTCAGGCTTGAATGCGGCGCCTGGCCGGGCACCGCCGCCTGCTCGCTTGCCATGGCACGGCATGGCGCGCTAGTGTCGGCGGTCATGATGAGCCGTGCAGGCATGCCGAAGGGGCTGTCCTGGATCAGGCGCCGGCAGCGTGCGCTTGCCAGGAGCGTGCTGGCGTTGTTCTGCCTGGCCTGGCTGCAAATGGCCGCGCTGCCTTGCGTGATGGCTCATTCCGCCGAAGGCAGCGATCCCGGCGTTGCAGTCGTGCTCGCCGGGGACGGGCATGGCGTGGACCATGGCGCGCATGACATGCATGCACACCATGCCGCGGGCGATCCGGGCGAGGAGCCGGTGCGGCACTGCCTTTACTGTCCCGATGATTCAGGCCACACGGCCGGTTCCCCGGACGAGCAGTGTTCGTTCCCGCACGACCCGCAGGTCGACGCTCGCGCGGCTGGTGCCGTACTGGTCCCGCCACTGGCCGTCGCATACACCGTGGTCGCAATCCCGACTCCGGCGATCCGTTTCGCGCCCCAGCACGCTGCTGCTGCCCGGCCGCCCACGCCACTGACCGTCAGTTACTGTCGCTTCATCGAGTAGACCGACTCCGCTTCGCCTTTCCGGGTTTTTTTGAAGCCCACTGTCGTTGTCGGGAGGTTGGTCATGTTCAAGTTGCGTCCGGCTGCGAGCCGGTCGATCGCCGTGGTCCGTGGCGCGGACCCGCGAATCCCGCTCGGCCTCGTACTCGCCGGGGCACTGGTTTCGTTCAGTCCCGCGTCGTCCGCACTCTCGCTGGCGGAGGCCGAGCGCATTGCCGTCGAGCGCGATGCAGTCCTGGTCGTGCTGGCCGAGGAATCCCTTGCGATGCGCGAGCGCGGCGTGGCCGAGGGCCAGCTGATGGACCCGCGGCTGCGCCTCGGCGCGGTCAACCTGCCCGTCGATTCATTCAGCCTCGACGACGAGGACATGACCATGCTCGAGCTTGGCGTCAGCCAGGAGTTCCCTGCCGGGAACACGCGCAGGCTGGCGCGCGAGCGCATGGACATCTCGGCCAGCGCCAGGGAGGCCGTGGCGGCCGACCGGCGGCTGAGGGTGCGCCTGGAGGTCCGACGGGTGTGGACCGAGCTCGCCTACCTGCAGCGGGCCGGCGAACTGCTCGAGGTCGAGGAGGACTGGGTCGAGCAGTTGCGTCGCTCGGCCAGGGCGCGCTATGCCTCGGGCGAGGGCAGGCAGCTCGACCTGCTGCGGGCGGGCCTGGACGCCGCGATGCTGCGCGAGCGCCAGCTCGACCTCGACAGGGACCAGGCCATGCAGCGTGCGCAGCTGCGCCGCTGGCTGGGAGAGGACGCGGCACGCCAGGCCGGTCCATTCGTGTTACCTGCGGCGCGCGAACCCGCGCCGCTCGCCGAGCTCGAGCACCAACTGCACCAGCACCCGGCACAGCTGGACTACGAGCAGCGCATCCGGGCGGCTGAAACAACGGCCGAGCTTGCGCTGCAGCGCAATCGTCCGGGCTGGATGCTGGACCTGAGCTACGGGTGGCGGGACGGAGAAATGCAGGACGGCCGCTCACGCTCGGACATGGTGAGCGCGATGGTGAGCTTCGACCTGCCGGTGTTCAGGAAGAACCGCCAGGACCGGGAGGTGTCGGCGGCACGCGCCGAGGCACGCGGACTCGTCGAACAGCACGAAGACCACGTGCGAGAGATGAGCACGATGCTCGCCGAAGCCTGGGCCGATACGAGCCGCACGCTAGAGCTCGAGAAGTTCTACGAGTCTCAGCTGCTGCCGCTCGCGGAGCAGTCGGTGGAGGCGGCGATGCTCGCCTGGCGCAACAACCGGGCGATGATCGAGGAAGTGATCAGTGCGCGGGAAGTCGCGCTCCGAACACGCATCAAGCACCTGCGGCTCGCTGCCGATCGCGCCCAGGCACAGCACCAGATCGATTACCTCAGCGGAGATCAGCCATGAGCCGAGCAGCGCAGAACGGATTGCGGATCGCGGGCGGCGGTGTCTGCCGATGCGCCGGCGTGGTGGCCATGTTGTTCGGGCTGCTGCTGGCCGGCTGCTCCGGCGAGCAGCCGTCGGAGCCGCGTGCGCAGGCGGCGGACGACACGCCCGCCGAGCACGCTCTGAAGCACACCAATCCGCTGTACCGCTGCCCGATGCACCCCGAGATCGTCAGCGACGAGCCCGGCGAATGCCCGATCTGCGGCATGGACCTCGTCGAGGAAAAGGGGACAGATTTATTTGCGGAGCCCGCATCGAGCCCCGAGGTCCGCGTCTCGCCAGCCGTGATCAACAAGCTCGGCGTGCGTACCGAGGCCGCGAGCCGCAGCCCGCTCGAGCGGCGCGCCGAGACAGTCGGTTACCTGGGCTACGACGAACGCCGTGTGCAGCAGGTACGACCGCGCGCGGAGGGCTGGATCGAGGGCCTCGCGGTACGTGCCGTCGGCGACCCCGTCGAGGCGGGACAAGTGCTGTTCCGACTCTATTCGCCGGTGCTGGAAAGCGCGCAGCAGGAGTACCTCGATGCGCTCGCGATCGGCAACCAGGAACTGATCGAGGCCTCGCGTGCGCGGCTCCGCGCGTTGGGCCTCGATGCCGGCACCGCGAGCCGCCTGGCAAGATCCGGGCGGGCCGGCGGGCGAGTGCCCTTCGTCGCGCCGGTCTCCGGCGTGGTGACTGAGCTCGGGGTCGAGGAAGGCTCGATGGTGACGCCGGAAATGGTGGTGATGACCATCACCGAGCTCGACAGCCTCTGGGTCATCGCCGAGATTCCCGAGGCCCAGTCAGGATGGGTGCAGCAGGGCACTGAGGCCGAGCTCGGCTTTGCCGCCATGCCCGGGCAGACGCTGAACGGCCGGGTGGAGTATGTCTACCCCGAACTCGACCCCGAGACCCGCAGCGTCCAGGCGCGCATCACGCTGGAAACGCCGCCGCGAGCACTTCGGCCGAACATGCTCGCATCCATCAGCCTGCTCGGCGACCCCGGCGAGCCGGTCGTGAACATTCCACGCAGCGCGCTGATCCGCAGCGGCACGGACAACCGCGTCGTCGTAGCGCTGGGCGAGGGTCGATTCCAGCCACGTAGCGTGGTGCCGGGACTCGAGAGCGGCGAGCGGATCGCGATCCTCGACGGTCTCGCCGAGGGCGAAGAGGTCGTCGTGTCGGGACAGTTCCTGCTCGACTCCGAGGCCAATCTCCGCGCGGGCCTGCGACGCCTCGAGTCCACGCCCGACGGGGCTGGCGCGGATCAAGCGTCCCCGGTCGAGGGCAGCGAGGACGAGTCCCATGAGCATCATCACTGAGCCCGGGCCATGATCACCGCGATCATCCGCGCTTCGCTCGAGAACCGGACGCTGGTCCTGCTGCTTTCCGCGCTGCTCGCCGCGGTGGGCATGTACTCGCTTCGGCACACGGCAGTGGATGCGCTTCCCGACCTGTCCGACGTGCAGGTGATCGTGCGCACTCCTTATCCGGGCCAGGCACCGCGCGTCGTGGAAGACCAGGTCACCTATCCACTGACTACGTCGCTGCTGTCCGTGCCAGGGGCCACGACGGTACGCGGCTACTCGTTCTACGGGGATTCTTTCGTGAACGTACTGTTCGCGGACGGCACCGATCCCTACTGGGCACGCTCGCGCGTGCTCGAGTACCTGAGCCAGGCCGCCGCGCGACTCCCCGACGGCGTGCGCCCATCGCTCGGGCCGGATGCGACCGGCGTCGGCTGGATCTACCAGTACGCGCTGGTGGACCGGTCGGGTCGCAATGACCTGGCGCAACTGCGCTCGCTGCAGGACTGGTTCCTGAAGTTCGAGCTGCAGGCAGTCGACGGCGTGGCCGAGGTCGCGACGGTCGGCGGCATGGTCAAGCAATACCAGGTGGTCGTGGATCCGCTGCGACTGCGCGGCTACGGAATACCGCTGGCGACGGTCGAGCAGGCGATCAGGGCCGGCAACCAGGAGGTCGGCGGCTCGGTCGTCGAGATGGCCGAGGCGGAATACATGGTTCGCGCCACGGGCTACGTGCGGAGCATCGAGGACCTCGAGCGCATTCCGCTCGCAACCAGCCGCTCAGGCACGCCGGTGTTGCTCAAGGACGTCGCGGAAGTTCGCATCGGTCCGGAGATGCGGCGTGGCATCGCCGAGCTCGACGGCGAGGGCGAGGTGGTTGGTGGCATCGTGATCCTGCGGGACGGCGAGAACGCCCGCGACACGATACTGCGCGTCAAGGAAAGGCTCGAAGGGCTCCGTGCCAGCCTGCCGGCCGGGGTCGAGATCGTGGAGACCTACGATCGCTCAGGCCTGATCCAGCGCGCGGTGGATAACCTCGAGAACAAGCTGATCGACGAGTTCGTCGTCGTCGTGCTGGTCTGCCTGGTGTTCCTGTTCCACCTGCGCTCGGGACTGATCGTCGTCATCGTGACGCCGCTCGCGGTGCTCGCGGCCTTCGTCGTGATGAAGCTGCAGGGCATCAACGCCAACATCATGTCGCTCGGCGGCATCGCGATCGCGATCGGTACGCTGGTGGACGCGGCGATCGTGATGATCGAGAACGTGCATCGCAAGCTCGAGCACGGTCCGGTGTCGGAGGAGCAGCGGATGCAGGCGGTGTTCGAAGGGTGTCGGGAGGTGGGCCCGTCGCTCTTCTTCTCTCTGATGATCGTAGCGCTCTCGTTCCTTCCCGTGTTCACGCTCGAGGCGCAGGAGGGGCGGCTGTTCGCGCCACTCGCGTTCACGAAGACCTACGCGATGGTGGCGGCGTCGCTGCTTTCGATCACGCTCGTGCCCGTGCTGATCTGGTGGCTGGTGCGCGGCCGGATCCGCCGCGAGGACGAGAATCCAGTCAATCGGGTCACGATGGCGGCCTACCGTCCGTTCCTCGGTCTCGCGCTCAGCCGGCCCTGGATCGTGTCGCTGCTCGCACTGGGCCTCGTGGCCGCGACGCTCTGGCCGGCGAGCAGGCTGGGCACCGAGTTCATGCCCGAGCTCGACGAAGGGGACCTGCTCTACATGCCGACGACGCTGCCCGGGCTGTCGGCGGACGCGGCGCGCGCACTGCTGCAGCAGACGGACAGGCTGATCCGCACGGTACCGGAGGTGGAGCGGGTGTTCGGCAAGGCGGGTCGCGCCGACACGGCGACCGACCCGGCGCCGATCGAGATGTTCGAGACCACGATAATGCTGAAGCCGCGGCAGGAGTGGCGACCGGGCATGACGCCCGAGAAGCTCAAGGCCGAACTCGATGCGCTGGTCAAGCTGCCGGGCGTCTCGAACGCATGGGGATACCCCATCAAGATCAGGATCGACATGCTGGCGACCGGCATCCGCACGCCGGTCGGCATCAAGATCATGGGGCCGGACCTCGGGGTGATCCAGGACCTCGGCCGCGAGATCGAGGACATCCTGCGCGAGGTGGCCGGAACGACCTCGGTGTATGCGGAGCGCACGGCCACCGGACGCTACATCGACGTGGACATCGACCGCGTCGCTGCGGCTCGCTACGGCCTCAACATCAAGGACGTCCAGGACGTCGTGGCTAGCGCAGTCGGCGGCATGAACGTCGGCTACACGGTCGAAGGACTGGAGCGTTATCCGGTCAACCTTCGCTACCCGCAGGACTTCCGCGACTCGATCGGGAAGCTGCGCGAACTTCCGGTCGTAACGCCGACCGGCGCGAACGTGACGCTCGCCGATGTCGCGAGCGTCGAGGTCGCGGACGGGCCGGCCATGATCCGCAGCGAGAATGCGCGGCCCTCGGGCTGGGTGTTCGTCGACATGCGGGGGAGGGATCTGGGCGGCTACGTCGCGGACGCAAAGCGACGCGTCGAGGCGGAACTCGAGTTGCCGGCGGGTTACAGCCTCGGGTGGTCCGGCCAGTACGAGTACCTGCAGCGCGCTGCGGACCGGCTCAAGGTGGTCGTGCCGCTGACGCTCGCGATAATCGTGCTGCTGCTCTACCTCAATTTCCGCGACATGCGGGACGTGCTGCTGATCCTCGGCGCCCTGCCGTTCGCGCTGGTGGGCGGCGTGTGGCTGCTCTACCTGCTCGACTACGAGCTCTCGATCGCTGCGGCAGTGGGTTTCATCGCGCTGGCCGGCGTCGCGGCGGAGACGGGCGTCGTGATGGTCATGTACCTGCGGCAGGCCTGGGAGGCGCGTCGCGCCGAGGTGCAGGCCGAGGGTGTCGCGGCGACGCGGTCCGACCTCAGGGACGCGATCGTCCAGGGCGCGCTGCTGCGGCTGCGGCCCAAGCTGATGACCGTCATCACGATCATCGTCGGCCTGCTGCCCATCATGTGGGGCAGCGGGACGGGCTCGGAAGTGATGCGGCGCATCGCCGCCCCGATGGTCGGCGGGATGGCCTCGGCCCTCGTGCTCACGCTGCTGATCATTCCGTCGCTGTACCTGATCGTGCATGGCTGGGGCCTTCCCGGTCCGGGAGCGGGGGACGAGGGGAGGCGCGGCGGAGGCTAAACTAACGGCCATGGACCAACCGAACCCTCAAAAATCGGACCACTGCTGCCACTCCGATGCGACCGCGAGCCCTGCGCCGGCGGCAGCGGAGCCGCCGCCGCAACAGAAGTCCTGCTGCCATGCGGGCGCGGGATCCTCGCAGGCCACCCCGACGCAGGCGCCCAGGTACACCTGTCCGATGCACCCGGAGATCGTGCAGGACGGTCCCGGGGCCTGCCCCAAGTGCGGCATGGCGCTGGAACCGATGGTCCCGGCCGGCACATCGCGCTGGGTCTGTCCGATGTGTCCGGGCGTGGAGAGCCCGGTGCCCGCGAGTTGCCCGAAATGCGGCATGGCGCTCGAGCCGACAATGCCGGTTCTAGAGGAAGGGGAGAGCGAGGAGCTGCGGGACATGCGGCGCCGGTTCCGCGTTTCGCTCGCTTTCACCGTGCCGCTCGTGCTCGTCGCGATGGCGGGCATGACGGACTGGGTTTCGAGTCGCGTCCCGGCCTCCGCGATGGCCTGGCTGCAGTTGCTGCTCGCGGCGCCGGTCGTGCTCTGGTGCGGCAAGCCGCTGCTCGAGCGCGGCTGGCAGTCGCTGCGCAACCGCAGTCTCAACATGTTCACGTTGATCGGCCTCGGCGTCACGCTCGCGTTCGGCTTCAGCCTGGCCGCTACCTTCGCGCCCGGGCTGTTCCCGCAGGCTTTCCGCCACGGCGCCGGAGTCGGGCTGTACTACGAGTCGGCAGCTGCCATCGTGACGCTGGTACTGCTGGGGCAGGTGCTGGAACTGCGGGCAAGGCACGAGACGGGCGGGGCCCTGCGGGCGCTGCTGGATCTTGCGCCGAGGCAGGCCCGGCGACTCGGCGAGGACGGCCAGGAGCAGGACGTGCCCCTGGACCAGGTGCAAAAAGGGGACCGGCTGAGGGTGCGGCCCGGCGAAAAGGTACCAGTGGACGGCAGCATCGAGGAAGGACGCGCGACGATAGACGAGTCGATGGTGACCGGCGAGTCGATGCCTGCTGCCAAAGGGTCGGGTGACGAGGTGATCGGCGGCACACTGAATGGCGAGAGTTCGTTTGTGATGCGTGCAGAACGCGTTGGTGGCGAGACGCTGCTCGCGCGCATCGTGCAGACGGTAGCCGAGGCGCAGCGCAGCCGTGCGCCGGTGCAGGCGCTTGCCGATCGCGTCTCGGCCTGGTTCGTTCCTGCCGTCGTGCTCGTGGCGCTCGTCGCGGCGTTCACCTGGGCGATGGTCGGGCCTGAGCCGCGTCTCGCCTATGCGATCGTGATCGCGGTCAGTACGCTGATCATCGCCTGTCCCTGCGCGCTGGGACTCGCGACGCCGATGTCGATGACCGTGGCGATGGGTCGTGGCGCGCAGGAGGGCGTGCTGTTCAGCGATGCCGGGGCCATCGAGCGACTGCAGCACGTCGACACGCTGGTACTGGACAAGACGGGGACGCTGACCGAAGGCCGACCGGAGGTCGTGACAGTCCAGCCGGTGGAGGGCGTCGCCGAGTCGGAGCTGTTGCGCTTTGCCGCGACGCTGGAGCAGTCGAGCGAGCACCCGCTTGCGGCCGCGATCGTCCGGGAGGCTGAACGGCGCGAGCTCAGGCTGGGACGCAGCTACGGTTTCGAGGCCACGGCGGGACAGGGCGCCAGCGGCGTCGTGCAGCTGCGCAAGGTGGCGGTCGGGAATGAACGGTACATGGAGTCCCTCGGGCTGGACCCTTCGGCATTGGAGCCCGAGGCTGAAAAGCTCCGCGAGCAGGCCCAGACGGTCGTGTACGTCGCGGTCGAGGGGCGGTTGCTGGGATTCGTCGGGATCGCCGATCCGATCAAGGAGGGTAGCTGGGAAGCGGTGAAGACGCTGCAGTCGGAGGGCCTGCGGCTCGTGATGCTGACCGGCGACCATGAGAAGACTGCGCGCGCGGTGGCCGGGCAGCTCGGCATCGAGGAGGTGATCGCGGGCGTGCAGCCGGACCACAAGGCGGAGGTGGTCGGGCGGCTGCAGCAGCAGGGTCGCAAGGTCGCGATGGCGGGCGACGGCATCAACGACGCTCCCGCGCTGGCCACCGCCGACGTCGGCATCGCGATGGGCACGGGCACCGACATCGCGATGCAGAGCGCAGGCGTGACTCTGGTCAAGGGCGACCTGCGTGCGATCGGTCGGGCGCTGAAGCTGAGCGAGGCGACGATGCGCAACATCCGCCAGAACCTGTTTTTCGCGTTCGGCTACAACTCGCTGGGCGTGCCGATCGCCGCGGGCGTGCTCTACCCGCTGGTCGGCATGCTGCTGAGCCCGGCGTTCGCCGCCGCGGCGATGTCGCTGAGTTCCGTCAGCGTGATCGGCAATGCATTGCGGCTGCGGAAGGCCAGTATCTGATGAAACGTGCGGGGCTGTTTCTGAGTTGGAGCCTGGAAAGTGCGGGCAAGACCATGATATTTAAGATTTATTGTTTGCCGAAAATGACCTGGATCGCGCCATGAGCAGGACACTTGCAAGCACGCCGCGCCGGGACGGCTATCGAATGCCGGGAGAGTTCGAGCCGCATGCCGGCTGCTGGATGCTCTGGCCCGAGCGACCGGACAACTGGCGCCTCGGCGGCAAGCCGGCGCAGGCGGCGTTCACTGCGGTTGCGGCTGCGATCGCCGAGGGCGAGCCGGTTACGGTCGGCGCGTCGGCCGAGCAGTACGCGAATGCGCGCCGGATGCTCCCGCCCGCGGTGCGGGTGGTCGAGCTTGCGAGCAACGACGCATGGATGCGCGATGTCGGCCCGACATTCGTCGTGAACGACCGCGGCGGGCTGCGCGGCGTGGACTGGGAATTCAACGCCTGGGGCGGGCTGAACGGGGGGCTCTATTTTCCATGGGACCGCGACGACGCCGTGGCGCAGAAGGTGCTCGAGATCGAGCGCTGCGACCGCTACCGTGCGCCGCTCGTCCTCGAGGGCGGATCGATCCACGTGGACGGGCAGGGCACGCTGATCACGACAGAGGAGTGCCTGCTGAACGAGAACCGCAATCCCGGGCTCTCGCGGGAGCAGATCGAGGCGCTGCTGCGCAGGTACCTGTCGGTCGAGCAGGTCATCTGGCTGGGTCTAGGCACCTTCATGGACGAGACGGATGGCCACGTCGACAACCTCTGCTGCTTCGTCCGGCCCGGCGAGGTGCTGCTGCACTGGGTGGAGGATCGCGACCACCCGGACTACGAGCGATGCCGCGATGCGCTCGAGCGCCTGACGGCGACCCGCGACGCGCGTGGAAGGGTCCTGAAGGTTCACAAGCTCGCGGCGCCGGGACCGCTCCACATGACGAAGGCGGAAGCGGAGGGCGTGGATGTCGTCGAGGGCACGCAGCCGCGCGAGGCAGGCACGTGGCTGGGCGGTTCGTACGTCAACTTCTACGTCGGCAACAAGCGCATCGTCGTCCCGCTGCTCGATGAGCGCCGGGATGCTGCGGCGCTACGCAAGCTCAAGCGGCTCTTTCCGCGCCGCGAGATCGTCGGCGTGCCCGGGCGCGAGATCCTGCTCGGGGGCGGCAACGTGCACTGCATCACCCAGCAAGTGCCGTTGCCACGGGTCGCCCCAGCAGCCGCGCGCAAGCGCCGGGCCGGCAGCCGGCTCAAGGTCGCCCGCGCCGCCTAGCACTCCAAAGGGGACACACCAAAGGGGACAGATTTATTTGCGCAAATAACTCCGCAAATAAATCTGTCCCCTTTGGTGTGTCCCCTTTCGGGGCGCGTGCTACTAGAACCAGCCGGAGAAGAACAGCCGGATGACGTTGGCGTCGAAACCATAGAGCGGCTCCGTGCCCGGCGCGCCGCCCCGGCGTACGTCGCGGAAGTCGTCGTAATCGTACCGCGTCCAGTCATAGAAGAAGTTGACGGTGGAACGCTGCAGGAATCCCCAGCCGAAGCCGGGCAGCTCGAAGGTCGCACCCGCGCTCAACATATGGCTCGTGAAGCTCGCGAGCTCCTTGTCACGGCCGAGGAAGTTCTGGGCGTCCTGGTAGGGGAAGAGGTCCGAGTAGAAGTCCGCCGCCGACTGGCCGTACCAACGGTAGCCGACTTCGAAGATCCACTGCTGCCACGGATGCGTATACCCGATCCGCAGCGTGTTCGCGTCGATGCCCCAGGTGTCGGTGAAATACCGGTACTCGCCGTGAATTGCCGCGCGGTACGGCAGGAAGTATCTCGTCGCGACGGACGCTGAGTTGCTGGTCCGCGTGCGCGGATAGATCTCGCCCTGATAGGAGTAGCCGGTCGCGCTGTCCGCATCGAGGTAACGCACCGAGCGATACGGGTTGTTCAGGTAACCCTCGTCGGTGATGACTTCGTAGGCAACGTTCACCATCAGCTGTGGCGTCAGGATCTGCGACAGTCCCAGCCGGTAGTTGCGGCGGTCCACGTCCTCGCTGAATGCGGGATCGCCGCGCTTGCGGACTTCGTCCCAGCCCTGGCTGTAGCCGAGGGACAGCGTCGTGAGGTCGCCGAAGAGGTCCTGGCTGAGGTCGAGGCTCGCCGTGTTGGCGGTGTAGTCGGTCTCGTCGCTGTTCGTGAAGCCGAGGCTGTACCGTGTCTTGCCGTTCAACGCGTCGAACCCGAGGCTGGCCTGCTCGCGCCGCTCGCTGTAGGGGCTCGCCGTGGTCACGACGTCGATGGATGCGCTCGAGATCAGGTCCACGTAGTAGTTCGCCGACACCGAGTACTTCTCGGCGAACTTCTTGCGCACCAGCACCGAGGGTCCGTCGACAGTGACGCCACCGCCCTCGTAGCGATGGTAGAGGACGTCGGCCCGATCGTCCGGGAGCACCGCGGCGCGGGCGGGGCTCAACAGCGTTGCGGCGGCCAGGCAGACGATCAGCAGGACACGCATGCCAGGGGATCCTCAGTTGCAGCCACAGCCGCCGCCGTGGCTGCCGACGGCACCTCGGGCGCCTTCACGCGCCTCGAACACGTGATTCAAATATGCGGAGGAGACAGGATCACGGTTGTCACTCATGATCGGGTCCGCGAAGTTCTGGCGCTCATAGGGTTTCACCCAGGGCTCCAGCTGACCGCAGCCTGAGAGCGCGAGCGCCATGGCCAGCGCGGCAGGAGGCAGCAGCGATCTCATCGCGCTCACTCCTTGACGAGTCCGCGGATGAGGTCCGCATACCTGGCCTCGTCCCCGGGCTTGTAGCCCCGGTGCACGTGGCGGACCCTGCCTGCCCGGTCCACGAACACGGTGCTCGGCATGCCCTCGACGCCGAAGCGCTCCGCCACGATGCTCTCGGTGTCAAACAGGATCGGGAAGCTGACCGGCACCTGTTCCAGCCACTTGCGGGCGGCCGAACTGTCGGGCTCGACGTTGATGCCCAGCAGCGTGAAGCCCAGAGGCTCGTACCGGGCGTGCACCTGTTCCAGCAGCGGCATCTCCTGCCTGCAGGGCCCGCACCAGGTGGCCCAGAAATTGATCATCACGACCTGGCCGCGCAGGTCGCTGAGGCGGATCTCGTCGCCTGTGCGCGCGGGAAGCGTGAAGTCCGGGGCGGGCTCGCCCGTTGCGCCGACGCCGCCCGGTGAGAGCAATAGCGCGCCGAGCAGCAGGTTCCCGAGCATGTTGGCGAAGCGCATCGTGTTCTACCCCGTCAGAAGAAGGCCGTGACGGCGAGGTTGAAGGCCAGGTTGTGCGTCAGCTTGCTCTTGCCGAGCAGGTCGCTGTCGAAGGCGATGTCGCGGGCCCCGAGGTGGATGGCAACCCAGTCCGTCACCAGCACCCGAAGGCCCGCACCGAGTGCTACCGAGAAGTGGCTGTCTCCACCGAAATCGGTACTGCCCGCGCCCAATGTGAAGTAGACCGCACTCGGCATGGCCCGCTTGCCGCCGAGGAAGACCTCGCCCGGCAGCGCGTTCCAGCCGATGGAGAGGTCGTAATAGGTGAATCGGCGCTCGCTGTCCGTCAGCAGTTCCGCGGCGCCGCTCAGGTCCTCGTAGCTCGTCCGGCCGGCCTCGGCCGTGCCGATCGTGGCCTCGGCGAACAGGTCCTCGCTGAAGTGGTACGCGATCCGTGCGCCGTACAGCAGGCTCACGCCGAAGTCCTCGATGCTGATCGAGCCGACGAAGGCGCCCGCCTCGAAGTTCTCGGTATCGAAACGCGGAACGTCCACGTCGCGGCGCTCGACCCTCGGCTCCACCACCTGCGGATTCTGCCCGGGTGCTGTGTCGGGCTCCGCCGCGCGCGCGGCCGGGTTCAGGCCGAGCCAGGCCAGCGCGACGAGACTCAGAAGAAATACGTGAATGCGAGCGTCCACTCGTCCGTCTCCTCATTGTCGTCGCGGCTCGTGAGCACGACGAAGCTTCTGTACCGGGCCTCCAGCAGGAAGCGGTTGTTCAGGTAGCCGCGCAGGCCGCCGCCGGCATACACCACCTGGTCGGTCCGGTCCTCCGGGCGCACCAGCGTCGCCTTCGGCTCGACGCGCAGCACGCCGCCGCCGATGCCGATGAAGGGCGAGACCCGCCACTGCGGCGCGAACGCGTGGGCGATTCCGGCCGTTGCCAGCCAGCCGTCCGAATAGTCACCAAGCAGCTGTGCGACGTCCGCCCGCAGGAACAGCGTCCGGGTGAGTGCATAGGCAGCCCGGACAGACAACAGGCTGGCACCGCCGAAGTCGCCGGTCGCCAGACCGAGTTCCCAGCGGTGGTCCTGTCGTGCCTCCGGGGACGGGGCAGGGATCGTGACGGGCTCGCCGCCGGGGGTCAGCGTGCGCTCGAGCTGCGCGCGGTATACCCAGCCTTCCTGGCCACCGTCGTCGCGCACCTTGATCCAGTCGGTGCGCCGTCGCAGCAGCGTGACGGAATCGCCCCTGTCGACCACATGAAAGACCGGATACCCGCGCCCCGGTCCGCTGCGGAACTCGAGGTACGGATCCTGGACGATGACCTGCGAGCCGCCCTTCGCCGCGAGCGCGGGACCGGCGTGAACAGCGCCCAGCAGGAGCGCGGCTGCGAGCAGGGGTCGGATCATCGGCTCAGTCGACCGGTGCAGCGAAAGGGTCGTTGAAGTATTGCGCGCCGAGGTCGAGCCATTCTGAGACCAGCTTCAACTCGGCCGGGGTCATCCAGCCTGCATGACTGCCGCCAGCGTCAAACTTTGAGAGGAAGCGCACAGACGCGCGGGCACTGCCTGCACGCATGGACGGCGCGACCGGCACGGGCTCGAGCAGCGGCTGTCCGGTCACAGGGTCCACGCCCACCTGCACCAGGCGGTCCTGCAGGACGTCGCCGACGAGCTCCTGCTCGTTGTCGGTGGCCAGGAGCTCGCGATAGGCATGGAACTGCTCCGGCACCTCGGCCGAGGCTCCATCGGTCAGCTCGAGCTGACCCGGCGGCACACGCGCGACGCCGGCCCCGTCCCGGCTCGAATGACAGGCGATGCAGGTCTGGTCAGCGAGCGGCGTCACTCCATCCTCCGCCAGCGTAAGCCGTGGCCTGCTCCAGAGCGGATGGATGTGGGTCTCGTAATGGATTGTGGCGCGGCAGCCGGAGCGCCAGGCCGTGATGCAGTCCACGCTGGTCGGGGCGGGTGTCACGAGGTCCGCATATCGGTACGAGAACGGTGCGTCCGGCTCGCGACCCGATGCGACCGGATCTGTCCATACGTCCTCGTAAACGAGGTCGACGCTCGGCAGCAGCGCGCTGCAGTCGTCCTGGCAGCTGATCCGTGCCCGCGCCTGCGCCATGGTTTCGCCGAAGTCGGCGAAGATCGCCGGGCTGGTATTGGGGAACGGCAGGCCGGTGGTCGTGGCACCCGTCCAGGCAGAGGCGAAGAGCCCGCTCCGGCCGTGGGAAAGGCCGCTGGCCGGATCGTGGCAACCGTTACAGCGCAGTTCTTCGCCGGGGCGCAACTGCAGCCAGTTCTCGTGCCGTGGTCCGATTCGCCGGCCGTCGGCGTCGAGGATCGAAACGGCAATGGCGACGTCCGCCGGTACCTTGACCCGGACCGAGCCGTCGGGCTCGATCGGCGCATAACCGAGAATCTCTCGCATACCGAAGGCTCGCGTCACGCCGAATGTGCTGTTGTCGAAATCGCGGACGTCCTGATCCGGCAGGCTCACGGCCTTCTCGATGCGCAGGAAGCGGGCGGGTCGCTCCGCCGCGGCGGTGACGGCCGGGTTGGCGGTGTTGGCGATGCCTCCGGGCGCGGTGTCGACGCCGTCGACATCGTAGACGCTGCGAATGTCGAGTATCCCGACGCCCTCTGACTCGAGCTCCGCGTCGAAATCCACGCCCGCCACCCTGTCGAGCAGCACGGCCGGCAGCGGCAGCGGCTGCAGCGCTATGACGTCCGTGTAGACGAATCCCTCCACCGGAGCGACCACCGGCAGCTGAGTGCGCTCGCGCGGGTCGTACATCCAGACCCCGTACAGGGGCGGCGCGCTGACCGGGTCCGCGGCGCCAAGCCGCTCCTCGGTGCAGGGGACGATCCGCGTGCCCTCCATCAAGCGACACAGGCTCCAGCTCACCAGCAGGCGCCCGGTCCCATCGCGCAGCGGGTACCCAGATGCATAGCGTCCGCCCGGCGACGGACCGTCGGCCGTACGCACGTCGTTGATGGTGGCCGGACGCTGTGCGGGTCCCTGCAGTACCGAGGCATTCGGCAGCGTGGGCTGCTCGTTGTCGACGTAGTTGGCCACGTCGATGTCGAGCAGGTTGCCGCCCATCTGCACTGGGTCGAACGGCTGGCCGCGTACCAGCAGGCGGCCAGAGTCCGCAGCGCGGGGCGAGAGGAAGTGGAGGTCCTCACCGTCGCTGCCGGTCGCGTGGCTCGCGGCGCCATAGAGCAGTTCGAGCCCGCTGCCGTCCGGGCGCAGCACATAGAGGTTGATCTCGTCGTTCGGGCCGGCATTGTCCCAGCGGCTGAAGACGATCCGGCCGTCGTCGAGCATTGCGGGATCGAGGTCGTGGCTCTGGTTGAAGGAGATCTGGCGGATGCCCGAGCCGTCTGCATTCATGACGTGCAGCACGAAGGCCGGCTCACGCCGACTCTCGTCCTGCGCAGCGAACTGCGGCTTGCCCTCGTCGAGCAACACCGCCCGTGACTGGCGCTGTCGGGTGGAGGTGAACACGATGCGGCCGTCGGGCAGGTAGTGCGGCGCGAAATCGTGGCCTTCCTCCGCGACGATGTCCGAGGGGATCACCCTGCGCAGCGTCCGTGTGGGAAGCTCGTACTCCCAGATGTTCCAGGTCGGCTGATCCTGCTCGTCTACTCCCTCGACCAGCGGCTCGCGCATGGCGAACACGAGTCTCTGCCCGTCATAGGACGGCTCGACGTCGCGCACGTCGCCTGCGCCTTGCGTTATCCCGACGGTGAGGTTCACGTCGGAGGCTGAAGGCGAGGCGCGCTCGCGCAGCCACAGGTCGGACCCGGGGCGGAACTCGAGCAGGCGACGGACGTCGTCGTTCTCATCCATCGGTGCCACGGGCTTGCGGACGTAGGCAATCGGCAGGTCGAGCACGACCGGGTCGTTGCGCTGGCCGCCGCCAGGGCCGAGATTCCCGGCTCCACTGCCACCGTCGCTGCTGGTGCACCCGCCCGCGCAGAACACGAGCGCAGCAGCGGTCGTGACCGACCAGCTGCTCGCAGTTTCAAGGCGACTGTTCGGCATCCGGGATCCCTCGTCGACGGTCGCGACGCTGTGCGCACCGGCGGGCGCGTGAGCCAACGGGTCGGACTTTGTCCCAGCTCCGGGTCCGGCTTCATGCCAGGTGGCAGGTTGTGTGAAGGAAGTCGCAGAAGCGCCGGCTGCGCTTGGCTGGGACCTCCCTGATGGACACATTGCCGGCCAGCAAGGGGCCGGCTCGACGCCCCGCACGACGGCGACTGGCATGATGGAGGCCCGGCACATGCACGGTTTGCGAGACTCCGGCGAGCGACGCGCGACGGCCCACCGTGGTATCGCCGCGTGCGCGATGCTCGCGATGGCCGTCGTGCTGGGTGGTCTGTTGCTGCCGCAAGCCGCGCTGGCCGACGCGCGTACCCAGGCCAGGCGCCTGCACGACCGCATCGCGGGCGTACCCCCGACCGAATCGGTACTTCTGGCGATGGCGGCGGACATTGCAGGCGGCCGCCCGACGGATGCGGCGTTCAAGGCCATGGAGCACCCGGCGTTCTATGACGTCACGCTGAAGAACTTCGCGATGCCCTGGACGAACCGGGACCAGACCGTGTTCGCGCCGCTGAACGACTACGTGGCGACGGTCGTCGGCATGGTGCGCGACGATGTCCCGTTCAACGCGGTGCTGTCGGATGACATCCTCTACGTCGCCAATGGCGGCGGCGTGCCGGCCTACTCGCCGGCCAGCAACGAGCACTACGAAGCCATTGAAGCGCGCGGAGTGAGTCTCAAGGATGCGCTGGTCCGCACGACCCAGTCCTCGGTGACGGGCCTGCCCCCGGACGCGACCGCTGGTGTCGTGACCACGCGGGCGGCCGCACAGGCTTTCTTCATCGCCGGCACGAACCGTGCGATGTTCCGCTACACGCTGATGAACCACCTCTGCACCGACCTGGAGCAGGTGCAGGACCCGACCCGGCCGCCGGATCGGATCCGCCAGGACGTGAGCCGCAGTCCCGGCGGCGACAGTCGCGTGTTCCTGAACAACTGCGTCGCCTGCCACAGCGGCATGGACCCGATGGCCCAGGCCTACGCGTACTACGACTACGACGAGACGGCGGGCCGGCTCGTCTACACGGCGGGGCAGGTGCGGCCGAAGTACTTCAACAACCGGGACACGTTCCGGCCTGGCTTCGCGACAGCGGACGACCGCTGGGACAACTACTGGCGCGCCGGGCGGAACGCGTCGCTCGGCTGGGACCCCGCGCTGCCCGGCTCGGGCAGCGGGGCGAAATCGCTGGGCCGTGAGCTCGCGGGCAGCGCCGCGTTCGCCCGCTGCCAGGTCGAGAAGGTGTTCCGCAACGTCTGCTTCCGTGCTCCGAGCGATGCTGCCGACCGCGCCCGCGTCGACTCGATGACCGCGTCGTTCAAAGCCAGCGGCTATCGGCTCAAGCAGGTCTTCGCCGAGGCCGCCACCTACTGCATGGGCGACTAGGAGAACGGCATGGCTGCCTTCGAGGGAATCCCGGTGCCGCGCGGCGCGCTCGCGTACGTCGTGGTGGCCGCGCTGCTCGCGGGCTGTGGCGGCGGCGCCGAGACCGTGCAGAACCCTGTCTCGAGTCCCGCCGGTCCGGTCGGCTACAACGGACCACCGCCCGCGACCGCGGACGTGCAGGCATTCAAGGTCAACGTCTGGGACAACCTGAAGGCCGCGAACCGCTGCGGCCAGTGTCACGTCGAAGGCGGCCAGGCGCCGGCGTTCGTTCGCCAGGACGACGTGAATCTCGCCTACGCAGCGGCCAACGACGTCGTCACGCTGTCTTCGCCGCGCGATTCACGCATGGTGACCAAGGTGGCGGGGGGACACAACTGCTGGCTGGCGAGCAATGATGCCTGTGCGGACATCCTCACGGCCTGGATAGCGGCCTGGTCGGGCGTCGCGGCAGGGGGCGTCGCGGCGGTCGAGTTGAAGGCACCGGCGCTTCGCGACCCCGGTGAGAGCCGAAGCTTCCCTGCAGCGCCTGACCTGTTCGCTGCCACCGTGCATCCGCTGCTCGAGGAATACTGCGCGCGCTGTCACGCGCCGGCAGCGGCCAATGCGCAGTCGCCGTATTTCGCATCGCCCGACCTAGTCGAGGCCTACGCGGCAGCCCGCGTGAAGATCAACCTGGACCAGCCGGCGCTGTCGCGGCTGGTCGTGCGGCTCCGCAGCGAGTTTCACAACTGCTGGAGCGACTGCGCAGCCGATTCCGCCGCGATGGAGTCTGCGATCCAAGCGCTTGCGGGCCAGATCCCGCTGACCGTAGTCGACCCGAGCCTCGTGCTGTCGAAGGCGCTCGGCCTCTACGAGGGGACCGTCGCCAGCGGGGGCGGCCGGTACACGGCCAACACGATCGGCCTTTGGGAGTTCAAGACGGGGCGGGGCAACGTCGCCTACGACACGAGCGGCGTGGAGCCGGCACTGAACCTGTCGCTGTCCGGCGACGTGACCTGGGTCGGCGGCTGGGGCATCAACGTTCGCGACGGCAAGGCGCAGGGCCCGACCGCGGCGAGCCGCAAGCTTCACGACCTGGTCCAGGCCACCGGCGAGTATTCCATCGAGGCGTGGGTGGCCCCGGGCAACGTCGCGCAGGAGGAGGCGCGGATCGTCTCGTACTCGGGCGGCACGACGGCGCGCAACTTCATGCTGGGCCAGACGCTCTACAGCTACGACTTCTTCAACCGCTCGAGCACCACCGACCAGGGCGGCGACCCGCGACTCACGACTTCGGCAGAGGACGAGGACCTGCAGGCGACGCTGCAGCACGTGGTCGCCACCTATGACCCGGTGAACGGGCGCCGCCTCTACGTCAACGGCGAGTTCACGGGAGACCTCGATCCCGCGGCCGGCGGAACGCTCTCGGACTGGGACGACACGTTCGCGCTCGTGCTCGGCAACGAGGTGTCGGGCGACCGGCAGTTCCAGGGCATCCTGCGTCTCGTCGCCGTCTACAACCGGGCGCTGAACGAGGAGCAGATCCGTACGAACTTCGCCGCCGGGGTCGGCGAGAAGTTCTTCCTGCTGTTCTCGGTCAGCCACCTGGTAGACGTGCCGCAGGCCTACATCCTCTTCGAGGTGAGCCAGTTCGACAGCTTCGGTTACCTGTTCGACGAGCCGAGGTTCGTCAGCCTCGATCCCGATGTGCGGCCGGGGAGCATCCCGATCGCCGGCATGCGCATCGGCATCAACGGAGCCGAGGCCGAGGTCGGCCAGGCCTACCAGACCCTCGACACGACGATCGACGACTCGAACTACGCGTCCGGTGGCCAGCCGCTCTCGCAGATCGGTACCGTCATCGAACTGCAGAAGGGGCCCGAGTCGGACGAGTTCTTCCTGACTTTCGACGTGCTCGGCGGACGCAGCAACGTACGGACCGACCCGGTGCCGCTCGCGCCGGCACCGCCCGCCGACATGCGTCGGCCGTCTGACGTGGGCCTGCGCGTCTTCGACGAGATCAACGCCACGATGTCGGGCCTCACCGGCGTGAGCGCACAGCACCCCGCCGTCAGGACGACCTACGAGACCGTCAAGCAGGCGCTGCCGACGATCGAGAACATCGACACCTTCGTCTCGGCGCATCCCGTTGCGATCGCGCAGCTCGCGATCCAGTACTGCGATGCGCTGGTGGCCGACGTGGGCGCCCGCGCGGCCTACTTCCCGGGCTTCGACTTCTCCTCGAGCCCGGCACAGGCGTTCACCGCCGACGGCAGGCGCGTCGTGCTGGACGCGCTTCTCGGGCGGGTCGTCGGCCAGAATCTCGCCACCGATCCTGCTCCCGCCGAGGTCCGCACGGAGCTCGACCAGCTGATCACCCGCCTCGCCTCCTGCGGCGGCAGCTGCCCGGCAGGGCGCACGGAAACCGTGGTCAAGTCCACCTGCGCGGCGCTGCTCGGCAGCGCGGTCACGCTCGTCCACTGAGGCATCCAGCGCCGGAGATCCATGGTCATGCTGATTCGACGCCAGAAACCACGGCAGCTCGGGCTCGACGAACCCATCGTGCACACCGGCACACACAAGCGGCCGGTGTCGCGCCGGGACTTCATCGCCCGGGGACTGAGCGCCGGGCTCGGTACGGTGATTGCCCCTTCGGTGCTCGGCTTGTTCGCCGACCCGCGTGCGGCCCACGCGGAACTGTCACCGGACCTGCGCGCGCTGCGCAGCAGCTGCGGCATCGACGTGCAGGGGGCCGGCAAGATCCCGTTCATCTGCATCGACCTCGCCGGCGGCGCGAACATGGCGGGTTCGAACGTGCTGGTCGGCGGGCCGGGCGGCCAGCTCGACTTCCTGACGAGCCCCGGGTACGCGCGGCTTGGCCTGCCGGGCGACATGATCCCGGGCCTGACCAACCCCGATACCGGCACGAGCTTCACCGACACGAGCCTCGGCCTGGCGTTTCATGCCGACAGCGCCTTTCTGCGCGGCATTCTCGACCGCGTCTCTCCGGCCACCGCCGCGAGCGTCAACGGAGCCGTCATCGCAGCGCGCTCCGAGAACGACACCGGGAACAATCCTCACAACCCGATGTACGGCATCTACAAGGCCGGCGCCGACGGCGCGCTTGCGACGCTGATCGGCTCACGGGCGTCGGACTCGGGGGGCAACTCGATGGCGCCGACCGGCATGATCGACCTCTCCGTGCGGCCGACGAAGGTCGACCGGGCGAGCGACGTGACCGGTCTCGTGGACACCGGGCAGCTCGCCGAGCTGCTCGGCGTCGACGACACGGTCGCAGTCATGGAAGCGATACAACGCATCAGCCACCGCAAGATGCAGGCCGTGGACCCGAAGCAGGACTGGCCGGACCCGAAGCGGGCCACTGTCACGCGCAGCGAAGTCGTGCGCGAGCTGGTGAGCTGTGGCTACGTGAAGGCAGCGGACGTGGTCGACAGCTTCGGCGATCCCGCGAGTCTCGATCCGGAACTCGATCCGGATATCGTCGGGTCGGCCGGAATCTTCAGCCGGAGCGAGTACGATTCGGATGCCGAGTTCCGCAAGACGGCGGCTGTGATGAAGATGGTACTGTCCGGCTACGCGGGAGCCGGTACGATCACGATGGGCGGTTACGACTACCACGGACAGGGACGCGCGACGGGTGAGTTGCGCGACCTGCGCGCCGGGCGCTGCATGGGGGCCTGCCTCGAGTACGCCGCCCGCCGCGGAGTGCCGCTGATGCTCTACGTGTTCTCGGACGGCTCGCTCTCGGCGAACGGACAGGTCGACGATTCACCGGACGGGCGCGGCAAGCTGATGTGGGCAAGCGACAACCAGTCGACGGCGGCCTCGTTCTTCCTGGTCTACAACCCGAACGGCCGCGCGTCGCTGATCGACACGGGAGGGGGCGGCGCCGCGCGTCACCAGCAGATCGGGCACTTCAGGCCCGACGGATCGGTCGAGACGACCTCGAGTCCGGCCGCGAACAACGTCAACCTGCTCGTCGAGACGGTGGTGCTCAACTACATGGCGCTGCACGGCGAGCAAGGCATGTTCTCGCAGGTCTTTCCCCGCCACGGGCTGGGTTCGGCGTCGCTGCAGGACAGCCTCATCGCCTTCAACGCGATCGTCAACGGCCGCATCGGCGGTTGACCGTGCATTCACTCGAGCTGCTGTGCTGTCCGCGATGCGCCGGGACGCTGTCGGGCGGGTCCGGGCTCGTCTGCAATCGCTGCGGCCAGGCGTTCCCGGTGGTCGGCGGCCTGCCCTGGCTGTTCGAGGATCCAACGGCGGCGCTCGGTCACTGGCGGTCGCAGCTGCGGGCGCTGGTCACCGGCCTGCAGGTGCAATCGGCGCGCTACCGCGCTGCACTCGACGTCGAGAGCGCCGGAGCCGCGACGCGCAGCCGCCTCAAGCTGCTGTCCGCGGCCTGCGCGGAGCACGCCCGACGGCTCACCGCGTTGCTTGCGCCGCTCGACGTCGGCGCATCCGCTGCGGCACCCGAAGTCTACGACGCGATCTCGGCTGCGAATCTGCCCGCGGGGCAGGGGCTGACGGGCTACTACGCGAACCTGCACCGCGACTGGTGCTGGGGCGAGCGCGAGAACGAGGCGGCATATCGGTTGGTGGACGAAGCCACGGGCGCGCGCGAGTGCGGCCGGACGCTGGTCCTGGGCGCGGGCGCCGGGCGCCTGGCCTATGATTTCCATGCGCGCAGGCGTCCGGCCGTGTTGCTTGCCGCGGACCTCAATCCGCTGATGCTGCTGGTCGCCCGGCAGGTGATGCACGGCGGTGCCGTGCAGCTGTACGAGTTCCCGCTCGCGCCGCGCGACATCGAGAGCCATGCGGTCCTGCGGACCCTGAGCGCGCCCGGCGCCTGCGGGCCGGGCCTGCAGCTGCTGTTCGCGGATGTATCGCGTGGCCCCTTCGCGGAAGGCGCATTCGACACGATCGTCACGCCCTGGCTGATCGACGTGCTGGACGAGGACTTCGCCAGCTTCGCGAGGCGCGTGAACCGGTGGCTCGCGCCCGGCGGCCGCTGGGTGAACACGGGATCGCTCACCTTCCAGCACGCCGACCCGGCTCGCTGCTACGCGCTCGAGGAGCTGCGGCCGCTGCTCGAGCGTGCGGGCTTCGGTCCACTGGAGATGCGAGAGGACCGTTTGCCGTACCTGCAGTCGCCGGCCAGCCGTCAGGCCCGGACCGAGACGGTTGTCACCTGGTCCGTCGAAAAGGCTCGCGAGATCGACGCGCCGCCGCGCTGGTCGCCGCTGCCGGACTGGCTGCGCCGCGACGATCTTCCGGTGCCCTTGCCGCCGGAACTCACGAGCCGCGTGCTTTCGATGCGCGTGCTCTCCTTCGTCGCCTCGCTGATCGACGGCCGTCGTACGCCGGGCGAGATCGCCGCGGTGCTGGTGAGTGAGCGACTGATGGCGGAGGACGAGGCGGCCGCGGCGGTGCGTGGATTCCTGCTGAGGCTGCACCTCGAGTCGACGCAACAGCCCCGTTCGCCGTGAGCGTCGCGTGAGACGACCTGCGATCATGCATGGAGCCTGGCGCGATTGCCCGGGAGGCATCCGGAAATGCGATTGACCTGCGGCCTGCTCGCGCTGCTACTGCCATGCCTCGCCGTCGCGGACTGGTACCAGCGCGAAGAGGCGATGATGGGTACGCGGATCGCCGTCGAGCTGTGGTCCGACGATCCTGCGCTCGCCGCCCGTGCGCTGGACTCGGTCATGGAGGAGATGCGGCGTACGGACGAGCTGATGAGCACCTACAGGCCCGAGAGCCAGCTGTCAGAGGTCAACGCGCATGGCTTCGAGCGCGCCGTGGCGGTCGACATAGAAATCATCGAGGTCGTGCAGCGCGCGCTCGAGTTCTCCCGTCTGACCGGGGGCGCCTTCGACATCACTTACGCGAGCGTCGGCTTCCTGTACGACTTCCGCGGGCGGCACCGGCCCTCCCCGGTCGAAATCCGCGAACGACTCGACTCGGTGGACTACCGGCAGGTCGAGGTCGACTCCGAGCGACGCACGATCCGTTTCCGGCGGCCGGGGATGCGCATGGACCTCGGCGGCATCGCGAAGGGCTACGCCGTGGACCGCAGCATCTCGATCCTGCACGGGCTCGGTATCGAGCACGCGATGGTGACCGCCGGTGGCGACACGCGTTTGCTGGGCGATCGCCGCGGCCAGCCGTGGATCGTCGGGATACGCGATCCCCGCGGCGACGGCAGCATGGTGATGCGCATGCCGCTCGAGAACGAGGCGATCTCGACATCGGGTGACTACGAACGGTACTTCGAGCAGGACGGCGTGCGTTACCACCACATCCTGGTACCGGGCACCGGGGAGTCGGCACGGGAACTGCGCAGCGTCACGATCATCGGGCCTGACGCCACGCAGACCGACGGATTGTCGACCAGCGTCTTCGTGCTGGGCGTGGAGCGGGGCATGGCGCTCGTCGCCGGCCTGCCGGACGTCGAGGCAGTCATCGTCGACCGCGAGGGACGCATCTACTACTCCGACGGCCTCGCCCAGCCCGGCGATCGCTGAGCAAGGCCGCTGCCGCGTTGTGTGACGCAGTGCCGACTGTGACCCGCGGACCGTCCGGCCCATTGACAGGACGCGGGGCCGCGGCAAGGATTCGACCGACTGTAAACGGCAAACCCGTCGAAAGGCGGGGACGCAAAGCCACCGGTCTTCGGGATGTTCCCATGACAGCGGGGTTGCCAGCATGCATCTTGAATCACAAGCGGGAAAGCCTCGCCTCGCAGCGAGGCTGCACACCGCGGCGCTGATCCTGGCCGCGCTCGCCGGTGCGCTCGCCTACCCGCTCGCCGTGCATTCCGCCCCGGCGCCCGGGACGTTCGCGCCCGATTTCGCACTGAAGGATCTCGATGGTCGCAACCAGCGGCTGTCGGAATTCCGCGGCGAGGTCGTCGTCCTCACGTTCTGGTCGAGCGGCTGCGGTTCGTGCCGCGAACTGCTCGGCCAGCTTGCCGCTCATTCAGCCAGCGGAACCCGATACGCGCCCCGCATCGTCAGCGTCAGCCTGGACGCAGACGTGCGCCGCGCGTCCTCGATGAGCCGGGCGCTGCGGCTCGACTTCCCGGTCCTGGTCGATGCCGAGCAGCGTACAGGGCGCCAGTACGAGGTCGATCGACTCCCGCTGACGTTCCTGCTCGACCGGGAGGGACAGGTTCGAGCGGTCTGGCGTGAGCCCGTACTGGGCCCCGGGTTCGGTGACATCGTCAGGGAGGTCAGCAGCGAATGAACTGCATGTTGCGCATCCGGCCGGGCGGGCGGCCGTGGCTCGCCTGGGCGACGCTGCTCGCGCTCGCTGCCGCCGGCACGAACGGCGTGGCTGTCGGGTCCGAGGCAGAGTTCCGGGCGGTCGACCAGGACGTCCAGGCGCTGAAGAAGGAGCTGATCAGCCTCAACCGCGAGCTCTTCAGGCTCGAGGAGGAACTGCTGTACCCGGCGAGCACCCAGGTGTCGGTGTTCCTGTCGGTGGACGTCGGCACGTTCTTCGCGCTCGACTCGGTGACGCTGAAGGTCGACGACAAGGAGGTCGCGAACTACCTGTATACGGAACGCGAGGTGGACGCGCTGCATCGGGGCGGCGTGCAGAGACTCTATGTCGGAAACCTGAAGGCGGGCGAACACGAGCTCGTGGCTTTCTTCACCGGCAAAGGGCCGCACGAGCGCGCCTATCGGCGCGGCACCTCGCTCAAGTTCGGGAAGGAAGTCGGCACGAAGTACCTCGAACTCAGGATCAGCGACCGCGAGGCCGCCCTGCAGCCGGAGTTCGTCGTCCGGCAGTGGGACTGAGTCCCGACCACGGACGAAATGCCCGTGAGACGGCCAATGCGCGCAGCGCTCGAGCGCGGTCGAACCGGCCTCGTGCTGCTCGGGAGCGTCCTGCTCTTCTGCGCCACGGGTCCATCGCGCTCGGCCGAGCCCGAAGAGGCGCGGTTCGACGCGGCGCTGCCCGAGGTCGAGATCCGTGATCTGCACTATGGCGACGTCCTGTTCCACTTCTTCCAGGACGATTACCTCGAGGCCATCGTCCGGCTGGAAGCTGCCGCCGATCTGGGGCGGCTGCCCAACCATGCGTCGGCGGCGGAGCTGCTGTCCGGCGGGCTCTACCTCTCGCTTGGCCTGCACGAGGAGGCGAGGCGCATCTTCGACCGGCTGCTTGCCGGGAACGTCCCGGCAGGCGTCAGCAACCGCGCCCGCTACTACCTCGCGCTGATCGGTTACCAGCGCGGCTACTACGACGAGGCCTGGTCGAGCCTGCAACGGATCCAGGGTCCGCTGCCCGAGCCACTCGAGGGTGAGCGGAGACTGCTCGCGGCGAACGTGCTCATGGCCCAGCAGCGCTTCCAGGCCGCCGCGGAGCTGCTGCAGGGCTGGCAGGGCGCGAGCGGCCTTGCGGCCTATGCGCGATTCAATCTAGGCGTGGCGATGCTGCGCAGCGGCGCGACGGACCCGGGTCGGCGGCTGCTCGAGGAGGTCGGACGGATGCCGGCGCGGAGCGAGGAGGAGCGAGCTCTGCGGGATCGGGCCAACCTCGCGCTGGGTTTCGCCTCGCTGCACACGAAGGACGCGATGCACGCAGCCGCCGCGCTGAGCCGCGTGCGCCTCGATGGACCCTTCACGAATCGGGCACTGCTGGGCCTGGGCTGGGCCGAGGCGGAGCTGCACCGCCCGGAGCGCGCACTGGTGTCGTGGCTCGCGTTGCGGGAGCGGGCGCTGATCGACTCGGCCGTGCAGGAGTCGTATCTCGCCGTGCCGTACGCCTACGCCCGGCTCGCCGCCAACGGACAGGCCGTCGAACAGTACCGCCGCGCCGTCGACGCATATGCCGCCGAGTCGCGGCGACTGCGCGAGTCCATCGACGCGATCCGCGGCGGTGGATTTCTCGACGCCGTGCTGGACGGCGCGAGCGAGAACTGGGGGGCGGGGTGGTTCTGGCAGCTTCGCGAGCTGCCCGATGCGCCGCACACGCGATACCTGTACCACCTGCTGGCCAGCCACGAGTTCCAGGAGGGCCTCAAGAACTACCGCGACCTGCGGGCGATGCACTCGAGTCTCGTACGGGTGCGTGACTCGCTCGAGGCCTTCGACGCAATGATCGAGTCCCGCGCCATCAGCGAAGAGGCGCGACTGAGACGCAAGGTCGAATTCCTGGGCGGGACCGACCTGGCGATCCTCGCTGAGCGGCAGCGGGCGCTCGAGGAACGCGTACAGCGGATTGCAGCTGGTCGCGCGGTCGTCGCGCTGGCCGACGCCTCAGAATCACGGCAGCTCGTGAGCATCGACGAGCTCTCGCAGAGGCTCGGTTCGCTGCCGGCCGGGGAGCAGCGCGACGCGCTGCTGGAACGACTCCGGGTCCTGCGCGGCGTGCTGCTCTGGGACCTCGATGCCGAATACAAGCTGAGGCTCAGCCGCCTGGAGCGCTCGCTCGGCGGATCGGCCGCGGCGCTGGTCGAGGCCGGGCAACGCATCGATCAGGTCGCCAAGGCCTCGTTCACGGCAGGCGGGGATACGGCTGCGTTCGTCTCACGGGTCGCTGCGCTCGCGGGTCGTCTCGAAGGGCTCGAGCCGCGGCTCGGCGCGGCAGCAGCAGCGCAGGAGCGTGTGCTCGCGGAGATCGCGGTCGCCGAGCTCGAGGCGCAGCAGCGACGCCTCGGCTCCTACGCGACCCAGGCCCAGTTCGCGCTCGCGACGCTCTACGACGGCGCGGTGGCCGGGAGTGCGTATTGAAGTCGCGCGCCTCGCTGCTCGCAGTCGGCCTGGTGCTCGCGCTGCCCCCGGACGCCGAGGCAGCCCGTCGCGAGCAGCAGCCCACGCTCGCCGACCTGGCTGCACGCAGCGCGCCGGTGAGCCCAGGTCCGGTCACCGGCGTTGACGCCTCGCTGGCGGTGCGCAGCTATCGTGAGTTCCTCGAGATCGACTCTGCCGATCCCGCGCTCAGGGCCCAGGCGCTCAGACGCCTCGGCGACCTGTGCCTGGCACGGGCCGAGGCCCTGCGAGCCGAGGACGGCACGCCAGCCGGGGAGGCGGTCGCCGCTACCGAGGAAGCGCTTGCGGCGTATTCCCAGCTGCTGCGCGAGTATCCGACGGACACGCATGCGGACGAGGTGCTCTACCAGCTCGCACGTGCCCACGACGGAATCGGGGAGGCCGCGGAGGCGATGACGGTGCTCGATCGCCTGGTCAGCGAGCACCCGGCTACCCGGCATTACGCGGAGGCGCAGTTCCGCCGCGGCGAAATTTTCTTCGCCGCAGGGCGGTATCCGGACGCCGAGACAGCGTTCGCCTCGGTACTGCGAACGGGCGAGTCGAGCGGGTTCTACCTCGCCGCGCTCTACAAGCACGGCTGGTCGCTCTTCAAGCAGTCCCGCGACCAGGACGGCAGCGAGAGTTTCCTGACGCTGCTCGACGCGCTGCTGGCAAGGCAGGACCTGTCGCGACCCGAACGCGAGATGGCAGATGACGCATTGCGGGCACTCAGCATCGGCTTCGCCGACGCGGACGGCCTGCAGTCGCTGCAGGCCGCGGCGGCGCGGCACGGTACGGTCAGGTACGAGTCGCAGCTCTACGGCGCCCTGGGCGATCTCTACCTGGAGAAGGCGCGCTACCAGGACGCGGCGGCGGCCTACCGGGAATTTGCACGGCGCAGACCCGAGGACCCGAGCGCGCCACTGCTGCTGGTGCGTGCCCTGGACGCCTACTCGCAGGGCGGTTTCACCTCGCTGGTCCTCGACGGGAAGCGTGAGCTGGCCGGGCTTTACGGTCCGCGAAGCGTCTACTGGCGTTCGCGCAGCGGACAGCTGGACCCGCAGGTGGCCAGCGTCGTCGAGTCAACGATCCTGGACCTCGCGCGCCATCACCACGCGGCCACGCAGCGAGACGGCTCGCGCGCGGACCTCGAGCAGTCCGTGGACTGGTATCGCCACTACCTCGAGGGTTTCGATTCCTCGTTGCGGGCGCCTGGCACGCGGCTGCTGCTGGCGGACCTGCTCTTCGAGAACGGCCTCTATCTCGAGGCGGCTGTGGACTACGAGGCAGCGGCCTATGGCTACCAGGGCCACGCGGAGGCGGGGCGCGCCGGCTACGCTGCGCTCGTGGCCTACCAGAAGGCCGGCGACGCGCTCCCGGCGCCGCAGCGGGCCGCGCTCGAGCAGCGAGCGCTCGATTCCGCCCTGCGGTTCACCGGGACCTTCCCGGACAGAACGGAGGTTCCGGCCGTGCTGGCCGCCACGAGCCAGAGACTCTTCGAATCCGGCGACCGGGCCCGGGCGGAGAGCGTCGCCAACCGCCTGCTGGAACTCGGTCCGCGGGCGGATGCGGTGCAACAGCGTGTGGCCTGGTCGGTGCTCGCGAACACCTACTTCGACGATGGGCGCTACCTCGAGGCCGAGACCGCATTCCGCGAGCTCGGCTCGCGACTGCCACCAGGTGACCCCGAGGCGCAGCAGGTAGCGGACCGGCTGGCGGCCTCGGTCTACCGCCAGGCGGAGTTGCGGCAGGCTGCGGGCGACCTCTCAGGCGCCGTGGACGAGTTCCTCAGGGTGGCGACAGTGGCGCCCGCGTCTTCGATCCGCGTCAACGCGGAATTCGACGCCGCGACCTTGCTGCTGCAGGCCGCCGAATGGGATCGCGCGATCGAGGTGATGCTGGCGTTCCGCCGCGGACATCCGGGACACGAGCTGCAGCCCGAGATCACGCGCAAGCTGGCTGCCGCCTACCTGGAAGGTGGCCGACACCTCGAGGCGGCGGCGGAGTTCGAGGCCGTGGCCGCGCGTCAACAGGAGCTACCAGAGCTGCGGCGGACGGCGCTGTGGCAGGCGGCCGAACTGTACGCGACGGCCGATGCGCACGCGGCGGCCCGGCGCAGCTACGAGAACTATGTCCGGGATTTTCCGCAACCCCTCGAGGCAGCCCAGGAGGCGCGCTGGACTCTTGTCGAGCTGGCACGCGCCGATGGCGACCTGGCGGCACGCAGGCAGTGGCTGGAGCAACTCGTCGCGGCCGACGCTGCCGGCGAGGCGCAGCGCACCGACCGCAGCCGTTTTCTCGCGGCGCAGGCTTCGCTCGAGCTTGCGCAGCAGGCGGACCACGCAGCCCGCGCGGTGCGCCTGGTGATTCCGCTGGAGAGGAGCCTGCGTGACAAGAAGCAGGCCCTGGAGCGCGCGCTCGGCGCATACGGGCGCGCCGCGGACTACGGCGTCGCAGGTGTTTCCACGGCCGCAAGCTTCGCGATGGCGGAGCTGTACCTGGACCTCGCGCGCTCGCTGATGGAGTCCGAGCGGCCGCGCGGGCTCACGGCCGAGGAACTCGAGCAATACGAGCTGCTGCTCGAGGAACAGGCCTTCCCGTTCGAGGAGAAAGCCATCGAGATCCATGCCGCGAACGCCGGGCACGCAGCGGCGGGCGCGTACGACGAATGGGTGAAGCGCAGCTTCGGTGCGCTGGCACGGCTCGCGCCGGGGCGCTACGCACGCGAGGAGTCCGCGCACGGCCCCAGTGCGGCGGCCGATGCGCCGGTCGAGATCGCAGCGCTTTTCTCGAGCGCCGAGGCCGCGCTCGGTGCGGACCGGGCCGATGACGCCGCTGTACAGCTGGAGCAGGCGCTGGCTGCCGATCCCGGGCACGCGCCGGGCTGGAACCGGCTCGGCATCGCATATCGGCGGACGGGTCGCTTCACGGAGGCGCAAATGGCCTATGAGCGCGCGATCGCGCTCGATCCCGCCTTCGTCGACCCGCATCGCAATCTTGCGATCCTGCTCGACCTCTATCTGGACCGGCCGGAGGCCGCGCTCGCGCACTTCGAGCGCTGTGAGCTGCTCGGCGGCGGTACGGACGCGGAAGTGAGCGGATGGCTCGCGGAACTGAGGAGCCGGCTCGACCGCAGGCCGCGCACCGCGGAGGTACACGAGTGAACGCATCTCGATCTGTGTTGCTCCTGGCGCTGCTCGCAGCAGCCGTCAATTCGGCCGCCTCCGACTACGCCGTCGACAGGCTCAAGCTCGATTCGAGCGTCATCACCGGCAATCGCGAGCTGCCCAGGGTAATGAGCATCGTGCCGTGGAAGGCCCCGGAGCCGCCGGACGGCCCGGACCGTCCGATGGGGAGCCTGATCGAGGAGGCGCTCTCGCCGCTCGACCATGTCGAATTCCGGCGCGAGATCACGTATTTCCGCGACCTCTCGTCGCACATTGGCCCCGACCGCCAGGCAGGTCCGCCGGCGGACACGGCCAGTCACCCGATGCCCAGTCAATCGTCCAGCAGTCCCGGAGCGTCCGAGCCATGAACACGACCGACATGATCATCAACTTCTTCAAGCAGGGCGGACCGTTCCTGTATCCGATCGCAGGTGTCTTTGCGGTCGGGCTCGGGCTCGCGGTCGAGCGTTTCGTCTATCTGTTTCGTGTCGCGCGCGGCAACCGGCGGCTGTGGGCGGAGCTGGCGCCGCTGCTGCAGGCCGGGGATTTCCGCCAGGCGATGAAGATTGCCGAGCAGAACGACTCGGCGCTCTCGACGATCATGCGCTACGGTCTGTCGCGCCTGCCGTCCGCGCAGCGTCGCGAAGACATCGAGAAGGTGATGGAGGAGAGCCTGATCGAGGTCATCCCGCGCCTGGAAAAGCGCACGCACTACCTCGCGACGCTGGCCAACATCGGCATGCTGATGGGACTGCTGGGCACGGTGATCGGCCTGATCAACGCTTTCGCGGCCGTTGCGAGCGTCAATCCGGCGGAGAAGGCCAGCCTGCTCTCGGCGAGCATCTCGGTCGCGATGAACAATACTGCGCTGGGTCTCGGCCTCGCGATCACGCTGCTGCTCTGCCACATGTACCTCGAGACGAAGACCACCGAGCTGGTGGACAGCCTCGAGGTCGCCTCGATCAAGTTCCTGAACAGCATCAGCGAGCGTCGTCCGTCGGTCCAGCAGTCGCTCTCGCCGCAGGGCGTGCAGGCTGTGCTGGCGCGCGAGGGTACGCGGGGAGCGAAAGGCGCATGAGATCCTCGAAGCTCGCCCGCCGTCTGCTGCGCAACCATGCGCGCTATCGTGGCCGCAATGACCTGACCATCGTGCCGATGCTGGACATCATGGTGATCCTGACTTTCTTCCTGATCTTTACGGCGGTGTTCTCGCGCACGAGCATCCTCGAGGTTCACCTGCCGGGTCCGGGCGGTTCGGCCGAGCGGGTCGCGCCGACCCTGGAACTGGAAGTGATCCTGCGGCGGGATCGGGTGGAGGTGGCCGACCGCAACGTCGGCATACTCGAGTCCCTTGCCGCGCAAGGCGGGCAGCAGGACCTGGCGGGGCTCGCTGACTGCCTCGAGGCCGTGAAGCGCCGCTACCCAGACCAGAGCGCGGCGACACTGCTGGTGGCGGCGGACGTCGACTACGACACCATCGTCCAGGTCATGGACGCGATGCGCCTGCGGCAGGTCATCGACGGCGGCAAGGTGGCGCGAACGGAACTGTTCCCGCAGATCGCTCTCGGGGACGCGCCGACATGATCCGCAGGGGGCTGCAGCGGCACCAGCGCCACGGCAAGGGCGGCGGCAGTCACGGCCCACTGTCGCTGATACCGATGATCGACATGCTGACGATACTCGTCGTCTATCTGCTCGTGCACTCGGCGGATACCGAGATCCTGCCGAACGCGCAGAACATCACGATCCCGCAGTCGGTTTCCGAGCTGAAGGCGCGCGAGGCGACGGTCGTCACGGTCACGCGCGAGATGCTGTACGTGAACGGCGAGGCGGTCGCGACCGTCGCGGAGCTGGTCGCGGAGCCGGCGACCATCGTCGAGCCGCTGCGCGCCGCGCTCGGCCGGCAGGCGGGCAGCGTGATTCCGGGGAACGAAGGCGTCCGCGAGGTGACCGTCATGGCGGAGAAGTCGCTGCACTACGCGGTCCTGCGCAAGATCGTCGCGAGCTGCGCTGCGGCCGACTACGCGAAGGTCTCATTGGCCGTCGTGGAACGCGAGCAGGCTTATGCCGGTCTCGCCGGGGCTTGAGGCAGCCGGGCGATGAGCAACGTGGCCTACTATCGCGTCTACGACCTGCCCTGGACACCGACCGAGGACGAGCAGCGCCGTCTGCGGCGGATCCTCGGCTCGGTGCTGGGGATCTTCCTGGGTTTCGGGATCGTGATCCCGCTGTTGCCCGAGCGCCCGCGCGTCCAGGCGCAGGCGCCGGCCGTCCCAGACCGCATCGTCGAGTTCATCCTCGAGCGGCCGAAACCCGAGCCCGAACCGGTGCTCGAACTGCCGCCGCCGAAGCCAGAGCCGGTGCAGAGCGTCGAGCCCAGGCCCGAGCCGCAGCCGCTCGCGCCGGCCGTCGCCGTGCCGCCCAGGGCTGATCCGCGCGAGAAGGCAGCGGCATCCGGAATCCTCGCGCTGGCAGACGAGCTCGAGGCGCTGCGTGAACGCAAGGTCAGTTCCAACGTCGAAGCCGTCAATGCAGCCGTCGGCGAGCGGGCGAAGGTGAACCGCTCGCTGCTCACTTCCGGGCTCGGCGAAGGCAGCGGGGGCATCGCCGTTTCAGATAGCAGCAGCGGTTTCGGAGCAGAGCGTGCGGCGCTCGAGGGACACGCGACCGTGCAAGTCGCACCGGCTGCCCCGGTCGCGAACGGGGCCGCCGAGCGCAGCGGCCGCAGCAGCCAGGCGTCGCGCACGCGCGAGGAGATCGAGCTCGTGTTCGACCGCAACAAGTCGGCGATCTATTCGATCTACAGTCGTGCGCTGCGCGAAAACCCGGCGCTTCAGGGCAAAGTGGTGCTGGAGTTGACCATAGCGCCGTCGGGCGATGTCTCGAGTTGCCGCATCGTGAGCAGCGAGCTCGGCGACGCCGAGCTCGAGCGCAAGCTCGTGGCCAGGGTGAAGATGTTCCGCTTCGAGCGCAAGGACGTTGCTCCGATGACCACTACGAAGCCGATCGAGTTCTTCCCGGCCTGATCGCAATCCCTTGCCTCTAAAGGGGACAGATTTATTTGCGTACTCTTAGCGCAAATAAATCTGTCCCCTTTAGGAGTGGTTGCCGGATCGGCTTCACTTTCGCCTCGGCGTTTCGCCTGGCGCCTCGAAGCCGATCTTCTTGTGGGTGCCGTCGCAGTAGGGCTTGCTGGCCGACGCGCCGCAGCGGCAGAGCCAGGCCTGCGTCGCGCATTCGATCGTGCGGCCGGCGGCCGAGCGAATCGTCAGCGGCCCGGTGAACCGCAGCGGGCCGTTTTCGACCGGCGTGACGGTCAGCGGGCCGCGCTGCGGCTCGTGCTGCCCGGGGGACTCAACTGGCGGCTCGCCCGTCGCGAAAAAATTGTCGCCGTGGCTGCCGTCGCAGTAGGGCTTGCGCTTCGAGCGGCCGCAGCGGCAGAGCTGTGCCTCGCTCGCGGGCCTGCCTTCGACGGTCAATTCGCCTTCGACGGAGTAGGGCCCGTTCTCGTTGACGGTCAGGAAATTGCTTGAACCGCGAACAGCCATTGCTTCACCTCGACTGCCATTGGATTTCGGCGAACAGGCTGCGCCCGCGGCCGGGGAAATACCTGTAGTTGCCGAAGGCGAAATCGGCCCGGTCCGCGTAGTCCGTGTCGAGCGCGTTGTTCAGGCGTACGAACGTCGCCCAGCCTCCCGGCAGCTGCCAGCCCAGCCTCAGGTTCAGCAGTTCGTGCCCCGGATAGCGATGCTCGTTCGAGGCGTCGAGCCAGTACTCGCCGAGCACCTGCCACTCGGCCTCGGCCTGCAGCGCCGGCGTCGGCGACCACTCGAGCCGGAAGTTGTGCATCTGCCTCGGGGCCGTGTCGATGTCATCGCCCTTGGTGATCCGCTCGCCGGCCTCGACCGCACGCGAGAACTCGTAGCGGTGCCGAGCGAAACTGCCTGCGGCCCGAAACGTCAGCGACGGCAGCGCCGCCCAGCCCAACTGGTACTCGAAGCCCCGGTGCGAGGTCCGGCCGTCGCCCACGTAGAAGCCGTTGCTCTCGCGCAGCACCACGTTCTCCTTGCGCATCGTGTAGGCCGCCAGCGCGAAATCGAGACCGGGCCAGGAGCCCTTGAGCCCGAGCTCCAGTGAATCGAGCTGCTCCGAGTCGAGGTCCGCCCGCGTCTGTTGCCGCTGCAGGCGATAGAGCTCCGTGGCCTCCGGCGGCCTGAAGCCGCGTACTGCAGTCGCATAGGCGGCGAGTCCGTCCTGCAGGTCCAGCCCTACGCTGAGCTTCGGCGCGACGTCGAAGAACGAGTCATTCCGGTCTGCGGGCCGGCTGTACAGGCAACCGCCAAAGGGGCAGGGCACTCCGTCCTCGTCGGTGTTTCCGGCGAGCATCCGGTTGTCGTAATCGTAGCCGACGTACTCGGCCCGCAGGCCAGCAGCGACGCGCCAGCGCTCGCCCAGTTGACGCTCGAGCTGGCCGTACAATGCCGCGACACTGGATCGCACCTCGTAGTCGTAGTGCCGGCCGGCAGGTCGGATCGCGTTTGCAATCTCTGAGCCGCCGGTCGTCGGACCGTCCTGGGCCTGGTAGAGGAAGGTGTCCGCGAATTCCAGGTCGACTCCGGTGGTCACTCGCCAGCCCGAGCTGGTTTCGCTGTACAGCGTGCTCATCAGGCCGAGACTTTCCTGGCCGTTGCGCTCCAGCGGCTTGCCGAGCAGGAAGTGCTGCAGGAACTCCATCCGCGAGCTGCGCAGGTAGGGTCTGAACTCGAGCCGGCCCATCTCGAGCAGGTCGGGTTCGAACAGCCCCGTCAGCCGTACCGCATGGGCCTCGCGGTAGGCTTCCGGGTTCAGGTTCTCGCGCCTCAGCGTCTCGTCCTCGTATGCGTCCTTGCCCAGGATGAACCCCGCGGTGTCCTGGTCCAGCCAGGTGGCGGCGAGGTCCAGGCGTCCCGGCGTGTCGCCATACATGCCGGCCAGTGCCGCGTTGATCTTCGCCTCATCGAAGCCCGAGTCGTCCCGCCATCCGCCGTCATGCGTGTAGTGCGCGCTCCAGCCCGCCGTGCGGGCCGGGCCTTGCAGGCGACCGCGGCCCTTCACCCGGTAGTAGTCGTCCGGTCCTGCCTCGAGGCCGATGCCGATCGCGGGCAGCTGCCCAGGCGCGGGCTGCAGCACGTTGATCGTGCCGTGCACGGCATTCGAGCCGTACAGCGCGCTTCCAGGTCCGCGCAGAACCTCGATTGCGTGTGCCTGCTCCGTGTTGATCTCGAACAGCTCGTTGACATTGCAGAAGCCGACCGGCCGTATCGGTATGGAGTTCTCGAGGAACAGGAACTCGCCGCAGGAGCCTGCCCCGGTGAACACGGGTGAACGCACCGACGTGAGGCTCTCCTGGCCGCTGCCGCGCTGGATCAGCGTGGCGGGCAGCCGATTGAACGACTCCGAGTGATGCGTTGACCCGATCAGCGCGAGCGTCTGGGCGTCGAGCTTGCCGATGCTGAACGGCGTCCGGAGCGCCGGCAGCTCCTGCCGCGACGCGGTGACCAGGATCTCCTCGAGGTCCGGTTCCGCGGAACGCGCACTGCCTTGCGCGCCCAGCAGGGAGCACAGCGCGGCAGTCGCCGCCGCCCTGCGCACCGCACAGCCGCCATTGAAGCCAGTCTGAGTCACTCGTCCAGCAGCCTCTGTTACCGCAGTGGATTATCCCCGATCGAATCCAGCAGCGAGCCTTCGATCGCATCTCGTTTGCTAGTATCGCGACCGGCGCGAACCGGAGCGATGCCGATGCCCATCCGACACTTGCGGTCCTCCTCCGCAGTATTTGCTGCATTCATGGCGGCCGGCGCCCTCGCGGTGCTGCTGCCGCGCAGCTGCCCGGCGGAGGAGACCGTGCTCGAGCGGCCGAGAGTCGGTCTCGTGCTGAGCGGCGGGGGTGCGCGCGGAGCGGCTCACGTCGGGGTGATTCGCGCGCTGGAGGAGATGCGGATTCCGATCGACGCGGTCGCCGGAACCAGCATGGGTGCAGTCGTCGGGGGCCTGTACGCAGCGGGTCTGAGCGGCGCCGAGATCGAGTACGTGTTCCAGCGGCTCGACTGGCAGGACCTGTTCCAGGACCGCGCGCCGCGCCGCGACCTCGTGTACCGCCGCAAGCAGGACGATCGCAATTATCTCGTGAGACAGGCGCTCGGCGTCCGCCCTGATGAGGGGGTCGTGCTGCCGATCGGCCTGGTGCAGGGACAGAAGATCACGCAGGTGCTGCGTGACGCCACCGCGCCGGTTGCGGACGTTCGGGACTTCGACCGTCTTCCCACACCGTTCCGTGCGCTCGCGACGGACCTGGAAACCGGCGATGCCGTGGTGCTGGGCCAGGGCGACCTCGCGACCGTGCTGCGGGCGAGCATGTCGGCTCCGGGCGTGCTTGCGCCGGTGGAGATTGACGGGCGGCTGCTCGTCGATGGCGGCATGGTCGACAACCTGCCCGTGGACCTGGTACGGCAGATGGGAGTGGACGTGCTCGTGGTCGTCGATGTCAGCTTCCCGCTCGCGGACCGCGCGGGACTGCAGTCCGCGATCGACGTGACGAACCAGATGATCGGCATCATGGTGCGTCGTGGCACGCTCGCGTCCCGGGAGTCGCTCACCCGGAACGACATCCTGATCGAGCCCGACCTGGGCCGCATGACGGCCTTCGACTTCTCGAAAGTCCCGCAGGTGATGGCCGCAGGTCGGTCAGCCGTGTCGCAGACCGGGGCACGCCTGTCCGATCTCTCGCTCAGCGATGCCGGATACGCGGGCTACCTGGCGCACAGGAACGGCAGGCCGCGCGACGAAGTCCAGGTCGCATTCGTTCGTCCCGCGGCGGGCTCGGAGCCGGATGCAGCGCGCATCGAGGCGGTGTTCGGTGAGCTCGAGGGACGGCCGCTGGACACCGCGGACCTTCAGCGACGCCTGTATCGCGAGTATGGGCTCGACATCTATGAATCCACCGACTATCGCCTCGTCGAGCAGGATGGCGAGCAGGGCCTCGAGATCGACCTGCGTCGCAAGTCCTGGGGACCGAACTTCCTGCGCCTGGGATTGAGCGTCGAGCAGGACTACGAGGGCGGTGCGGTCGGCAACGCCGCGGTACGGCTGCTGCTGACGGGCCTGAACACGCTCGGCGCAGAGTGGCTCACCGACGTGCAGCTGGGCGAGGAGCCGCGCTTTTATACCGAGTTCTTCCAGCCGCTGTCGTTCACGAACGGGCTGTTCATCGCGCCGGCCTTCCGCTACGAGCTCGAGACGCTGCAGGCGATCGAGGACGGGCAGCGGATCGCGCGCTACCGGATACGCGACACCGAGTACTCGCTGGCGCTGGGTGCGGAGATTTCCAGCTGGGGCGAGCTGCGCCTTGGAGCGCGTTCGGGCGACGGCAGTACTCGAGTGATGATCGGCGACCCGGGTCTGCCGGAGGGCGAGTTCGACATCGGCGGGTACTTCGTCAATTTCGGCTACGACCGGCTGGACAGTGCCTACTTTCCGCGGCACGGCCAGGCTTTTCGCGCGGGCTGGCTGGCCGACCGCAAATCGCTCGGCGCGGGCCGGGATGCAGACATCGTGTACGCGTCCTGGCAGTTCGCGCGCAGCCACCAGCGCTACAGCGGGGTGATCTCGATTGACGCGGGTTCCGCGCTCGATGACCGCGTCAACTCACCCCAGGACCTGTTCACGCTCGGCGGCTTCCTGAATATTTCGGGACTGCCCTCGGACGCGCTGGCCGGCACGCAGTACGGCATCGTGCGCGGAATGGTCTACCGGCGCATCAGCCGGGGCGGCACGGGGTTCTTCGAGTTCCCGGCCTACCTCGGCTTTTCGCTCGAGGCCGGCAACGCCTGGTTGACGCGGGACGACGTGGATTTCGGCGACCTCGAGACGGGCGGCAGCGTGTTCCTCGGCGCCGAGAGCCCGTTCGGGCCCGTCTACCTGGCAGCCGGCTTCGCGGAAGGCGGCGAATCAGCTTTCTACCTGTTCCTCGGCAAGACGTTCTAGGTCGCTGCCTGCATCCGATAGAATCCACTGATGGCGACCTGTCACGAGCACAATCTGCGCCGGCCGCTGCCCGGGCTCAGGCCCTTCGGCCTGCGTGTCCGGTTGCGCAAGGGCGACCCGTTCCGCCGGCTGATCGGCGAGGACTGGTCTCGCGAGCATTGGTTCGAGACTCGCGAGCAGCGTGACGAGGCGCTCTCGCGCATGAGCGAGCGCTACGTCTATTTCCGTCCGGGCGACCAGCCCGCGCTCGATTTCGAACGTCTCGATCCCGCCGAGCCCTAGGCCTGGCCGCGGTCGCCGGCACCCTCCCGGTCCGACCATCCGAGCAATCGCCGCGTGATCAAGCGGTACACGGGCTTGCCCGTTCGCGCCCAGGCGGCCGAGATGAGCGAGCGGCGCGCGAGGATCCTGCGTTGCCGCTCGCTCAGGCAGGGCGCGCAGTAGGTCCGCTTGTGCTTCAGAAGGTGCCGCAGGTCGTCGTAGGCCAGGGTCCGGAACGCGATGCCTCGCCGTCGCGGGCGCGCGGCGAGCTGGAAGTCCACCAGCGCAGGACGCCCGTCCGCGGTAACGAGCCAGTTCGGTTCCTTGGCCAGGTCGTTGTGCAGCACCCCCGCGGCATGCAGGCGACGCAGCAGCCTCAGCGCCTCGCGGTAGTAGGCGGGATCCGCTGGCCGTGCCTGCTGCATCGGCCGACCTTCGATCCAGCTGCGCCGCAGCCTCCGGCCGTCCCAGTGCAGCAGTTGCGGCACCCCCTCGATGCCCTTCAAGGTCCGCAGCGCCCGTGCCTCGCGCCGGGCCAGCGAGCGGGCCGCAGGACGCAGCCACCAGCGTGCCCCGCCGGTATCCCGCTCGACGGCGCTGAGCGTTGATTCGGGCCTGCAGTCGTCCACGCGGCAGACGACGCCGAATGCATCGCGCTTCAGCAGCGTTCGCTTCTCCCCCGCGCTCACGGCAGCCTGAGCAGGGTCGGCGTCAGGCCCGTGGCCTGCGACAGGTCCGCGAGCTGCAGCAGCAGGTAGGCGCCGATCAGCGAAGCCGCATCCACGATGGACTTGAAGAACACCCGTGGTCGCAGTTCGGCGCGCTCGGGCACATGCCCGGCTGGCCGACGTGGCCACAGTGCCGGCACTTCGCTGCGATAGGCTGCGAAGGCGTCGCCGTGGAGGCTGGCCAGCAGCGCGTCCTCGCGTCGAATCGCCACGGCAAAGACCAGTGCGAACGCAGCGCCCAGGCCCAGCGTCATCGCGAGGCTGCGGCTGCCGAGTCCGAGGCCGAGCATGGCTAGCCAGGAGAGCGCGTAGAGCGGGTGCCGGCAGGCCGCATACGGACCCGTGCGCACCAGCCTCGTGTCCTTGAAACCTGCGATGAAGGCCGAGGTCCAGACCCGGCCGAGCCCCGCGCAGGCGACCAGCGCCAGCCCGGCCAGACGGCTGAGTTCCCCCCAGGCGCCTGCGAGCAGGTCTCGCTCGGAGACCGAGACGAGCACCACGACGAGTCCGACCAGCGCAGCCGTCAGCCGAAGACGGGGCGTACTGCGCGAGGTGGCCATGCGCGGATTGTAGTCGCCCGCTACAGTTCGCACATGGAATGGCTCAGCAGCTACTTCGGTTACGTGATCGGGGCCGTCGTCGCGATCCTGCCGATCGTCAATCCGCTGGGCGCCGTGCCGCTGGTCGTCAGCGTCGCCGCGCAACTGCCCGAGCAGGAGCGCCTGCGGCAGATCCGGCGGGCCTGCATCTACACGTTCTTCCTGATGGCCGGCTTCCTGGTGGCTGGCAGCCTCGTGATGAGCTTCTTCGGAATCTCGATGCCGGGCATGCGGATCGCGGGCGGCATGATCGTCGCGTTCCTCGGCTTCCAGATGCTGTTCCCGGAGCCGCGCACCGCCGTCAGGCAGATCGAGCAGTCCGGCGACATCAAGTACGACATCGCATTCACACCGCTGGCGATGCCGGGGCTGAGCGGGCCGGGCACCTTCGCCGTCGTGATGAGCCTGTCGTCGCAGGCGAGCGCGCGGCAAGGCTGGGAGCGCGTCGCGGACTTCCTCGGCGTGCTGACAGGCATCCTGATCGTCTCGCTCGCAAGCTGGTTCGTGCTGCGGGCCGCCGAGCGCTTCAATCGCGTGCTGGGCGAGACCGGTACGGTCGCGCTCACCCGGATCATGGGGTTCCTGATGGTCTGCATCGGCGTGCAGTTCATAATCAACGGCCTGAGCGCGATCCTGAGCGACCCGGTGTTCTGGTCCGGCCTGGCCGAGGCGCTGCGCACACTGGGACGCTGAGCCCGGGCCCGGCATCCGACGGGCCATGGAATTCGAATCTTCCGCCAGAGGACCGCCCGACATGTGGACGTTCAGGAAAAAGAAGCTCGAGATGCCAGGCGAGGACGAGGCCCTGCCAGGGCGGTCCAGGCCGATGCCGGTGCCGGAACGTCACTACGTCAACGGGCATCGGCTCGCGCCGCCGTATCCCGATGGCCTGGAGCTGGCGATGTTCGGCCTGGGCTGCTTCTGGGGCGCCGAGCGGGCGTTCTGGGCGCTCCCGGGCGTCTACAGCACGGCCGTCGGCTACGCCGGCGGGCGCACTCCGAACCCGACTTACGAGGAAGTCTGCACGGGCCTGACGGGCCACAACGAGGTCGTACGGGTCGTTTTCGACCCTTCAATGGTCGGTTTCGACGAATTGCTGCGCGTGTTCTGGGAATCGCACGACCCCACCCAGGGCATGCGCCAGGGAAACGATGTCGGCACGCAGTATCGCTCCGGCATCTATTGCTACGGTCCGGCGCAGCAGTTGGCGGCCGAGAGCAGCCGCGAAGCCTACGCCGCGAGGCTCGCGGCGGCCGGCTTCAGCGCGGTGACCACCGAGATCCTGCCGGCTCCGGAGTTCTATTTCGCCGAGGAATATCACCAGCAGTACCTGGCCAGGAATCCTGGCGGCTACTGCGGGCTGGGCGGAACCGGGGTGTCCTGTCCGACAGGCGTACCGGTCCAGGGATCGTGACTCGCCTGCGGCGCTTCCCCGGGAGCTGAGCGCTTACTCTGGCGGCGGGGCCCCCGGGTTCGGGTCTTCCATCGGGTAGGTGGTCACGCCGCCTGCCGACGTATCGTCCGGCTTCGTCGGCGCCTGGGCGGGCGCGGGTGCCGGAGCCGGCTGCGTCGCGGGTGAGCCAGCGCCACCGGTCGCCCGCTCGAGCGCGGCCGTGAAGTCGCGTGCCGCCTGCGGCGCATTGACCACGCGGCCCTCGAGGATCTGCGAGGGGAGAATTCCGGCGACGCCGTAAGCGGTCTCGTTCGCCGAATCGTCTATCAAGATGACGCCGCCGTCGAGGGCCACGCCGGCGAACAGACCTTCGCTCCTCGAATAGGACAGCACCTGCGCCTTGAAGGTCGCATCCGTCGTGGCGGCCGCGGTACGCCCGACCGGCCCGGCCGCGACGCTGGCATCCGCGCCGAGCGTCACCTTGCCGCCGGCGATGCCCTCGACGCTGCGCCGCGACATCAGTACCAGCACGACGTCGGTGGATTGCAGGCCCCACTGGAAGCCGAAATTGGCACCGCCCATGGTCACGAAGACGGGGTTGCTCCAGGTCCCGTCCGGCTGGCGCACCGCCATCACTCCCTTTCCGCCACGACCTCCGAAGACGATCGCCGCCTTGATCACGTTCGGAACGACGACGATGCCGTAGGCGCGCTCCAGCAGCCAGCCCGGTATGGCCTGTTCGTTCAGGTTCGAGAAGGTCTCGAATACCTTGCGCGACTCCTCGAGCCGCCTGTCTGTCCTGGCGTCCGCCTGCGCCGCAGCACTTGTGGCAAGCCCGATCGAGAAGGCCAGAATGTAGGCAAGAATTCGCTGCATTCGCCTGCGTCCATATGCCGGTGGTGAAGCGGGAACTCTAACAGAATCGGCCCTGGGCCCGCGCGGCCGCGCGGGCCTCAGGCGGCGCCGCAATCCCGCAGCGCCGCGATCTGCGCCTCGTCGTATCCAGCCTCGCGGAGCAGCGCCGCCGTGTGTTCGCCGAGCTGCGGCGCCGGCCGGCTCGGCAGCCGCGCGCCGTCGAGCTTGATCGGGTTTGCGAGCACCCGGAAATCCGCCCGAGCAGGATGCGGCAGGCCGCGGACCATTCCGACTGCATGGGCAAAGGGGTTCTCGAGCGCCTGGGGCAGGTCGTTCACCGGCGCGGCCGGCAGCAGCCCCTGCAGGCGCTCGAGCCATTGCGCCGTGCTGCGCCGCTCGAAATGGGCGTCCAGCCGCGCCGTGAGCTGGTCCCGGTGCCTGCGCCGCGCCTCGGCGTTCACAAACGCCGGGTCGGCCGCGAGCTCCGGGTCATCCAGCACGTCGAGCAGTGCCCGCCAGAACTTCTCCGTCATGCACATCACGAAGATCCAGCCGTCGGCGGTTCGAAACAGCTGCACAGGCGTAGCGGAGGGATGCGAGCTGCGCGGCAGCCGCTCGGTGCGCTGGCCTTCGTTCAGGTACCAGTTGCCGGGATAGGTGAGCTGGTGCAACGCGACGTCGAACAGCGATACGTCAACGTCCCGGCCGCGGCCGGTCCTGCCAGCGCTGAACAGCGCCGCGAGCACACCGACGGCCAACGTGATGCCGGTCATGAAATCCACGATCGACAGGCCCATGCGGCTGGGCGGCGAGCCCGGTTCGCCGGTCAGGTGCAGGTAACCGGCCTCGGCCTGCATCAGGTAGTCGTAGCCCGGCCAGCTGCTGCGGTCGTTGTCCCGCCCGTAGGCCGAAAGGTGGGCGCAGACGATGCGTGGGTTCACCGGTCCCAGCGCAGCGTAGTCGAGCCCGAGTTTCGCTGGCTGGTCGCCCCGCAGGTTGTTCATCACTACGTCCGCCCGCGTCGCGAGGCGGCGGAAAGCCTCGCGACCATCCGGGTGCTTCAGGTTCAGCGTGGCGCTCTTCTTGTTCAGGTTGAAAGTCTGGAAGAACTCGCTGTCCTGCGGACCCAGGAAATAAGGGCCCATGCCGCGCGTCGCGTCGCCGCCGAGCTGGCGGCTCTCGATCTTGATCACCTCGGCGCCGAGGTCGGCCAGGTACATCGAACCAAATGGTCCCGCGCCAAAGTTCTCCAGCGTCAGTACCCTTATGCCTGCGAGCGGCAGTTCCTGGCTCATGCCAGTTGATGTTGCCCCGTCGGCCGGGTCCTTACAACAACGAGCCCTGGCGACGCCGGCCCGGCGACCGCTGTCGGTCCTTGAGCGTGTGGTCGGACACGATCGTTGATAGCATTCGCTGACCTGCCGCCCCCCGATCAGGCAAACGCAAGAGGCGAACCAGCCCCAGGCTCCTCAAAGCCGAGGCGAGACGCACCGCGGCCATGGCCCGCAAAGGCATATTTTTCCCGCTCAAGGACTCGGCGCTGCGCGACGACGTCCACGAGCTCGGCGCGCTGGTCGGCGAGGTGCTGGCCGACCAGTGTGGCCCCGAACTATTTGACTGCGTCGAGGGTGACCGGCTGGCGGCCATCGGCCGCCGGCAGGGCGATGCCGAGGACAGTGTCGCGCTGGTCGTTCGGACGCAGGAGCGCTCTCCGGAGGAGGCTCGCGACCTGATCCGGGCTTTCACTTCCTGGTTCCAGGTGGTCAACCTGGCCGAAAAGGTGCACCGCGTACGCCGCCGTCGCCAGTACATGAGCGACAGCAGTGGCGCCCAGCCCGGCGGTTTCGAGGACTGCTTCATCAAGCTGCGTGGGCGCGGCATGAGGCTCGAGAGCGTGCTCGCGATGCTCGCCGAGCTGCGGATCGAGCCGGTGTTCACCGCGCACCCGACGGAATCCACGCGTCGGACACTGTTGCGCCAGCAGCAACGCATCGCCAGGCTGCTGCTCTCCCGGCTCGAGGGCGGCTACACGCCCGGTGAGCGGCGGGCGACGACCGAGCGGGTGCGTACCGAGCTGACTACGGGCTGGCAGACGGCGGACAACTCCCGTGAGCGCCTCACGGTGGCGGACGAGCGCGAGCACGCACTGTTCTTCCTGGTCGAGGTGATCTACGAGGTCATCCCGGCGTTCTACGAGGAAATCGAGCAGGCGCTCGCCAAGGTCTTCGCAGAGTCGGCAGAGAGCCATCACGTGCAGGAATTCCTGCATTTCGGGTCGTGGGTCGGCGGCGACATGGATGGTCATCCGGACGTCCACGCCAAGACGATCCGGGAGAGCTGCGCCCGGCACAACCAGCTGATCGTCAACCGTTACTTCCTCGAGGTGCAGGCGCTGGCCGAAAAGCTGAGCCAGAGTTCGAGCCGGGTAGAGGCCTCGCCAGTCATCTCCGAGCGCATCGAGCAGTACCGCAGTCTCGTGCCCGCGGCCCGGGCATCCACGCCGGCAAGTCACGATCGAATGCCCTACCGGGTTTTTCTCGGGCAGGTCGCGGAGCGACTGCGCGCTACCTACGACCATCGCTCCGGACAGTACGAGCGAGTCGAGCAGCTGCAGGAGGACCTGGAGCTGATCGCGACGAGCCTTCAGGAGCACCGCGGCGCCTATGCCGGGCTGTTCCACGTGCGGCGACTGCTGCGCCGGGTCCGCACCTTCGGCTTCCATCTCGCATCGCTCGACGTCCGCCAGAACGCGGACGTGCACCGGGAGATCGTCGGCAACGCGCTGGCAGACGAGCGCTGGCTGGAGAGGCCGGCGGCGGAGCGGGCCGCCCGGCTGCGCGACGCGATCCGCAGCGACGAGTCCCCTGTCACCGCGCTCGATGCCGCGGGCAAGCGCGCGCTCTGGGTATTCGAAGCCATGCAGTACTGCAGCCACCGTTACGGGCGGACCGCGATCGGCAGCTACGTCGTGAGCATGGCGCAGGATACCGACGACGTGCTCTCGGTCCTGCTGCTCGCGCGCTGGGCGGGTTTCGCGGAGGGACCCGAGGGCCACGTGCCCATCGACGTCGCGCCGCTGTTCGAGTCCGTTGCGGCTCTGGAGTCTGCGGGCGCGACGGTGACTCGACTGCTGGACGATCCGGTCTACCGTCAGCACCTCGCCGCGCGGGGCAACCGGCAGGTCGTGATGATCGGCTATTCCGACAGCGGCAAGTCGGCCGGAGTCGCGGCCTCGCGCTGGCTGCTGCGCAATGCGCAGGAAGCCATGGCGGCCGCCTGCGAGGCCGCCGGAGTGCGGCTGCTGCTGTTTCACGGCCGCGGCGGCGCGGGTGGCCGGGGCATCGGCCGAACCGCAACCTTCGTACGCAGCCTGCCGCCCGGTGCGTTGCAGAGCACGTTGCGGGTCACGGAGCAGGGCGAGAGCATCAACGAGCGCTATGGCCTGCGACCGATCGCGCTCAGGACCTTCGAGCAGGCGGCGAGCGCGGTCGCGCTGTGCACGGCAGGTTACTTCGGTCCCGGGCTGGTCGGCGATCGCTGGCGCGAGGCGATGGAGGTGCTCGCGGTGGCCAGCAAGGCGCGCTATCGCGCGCTGGTGCACGAAGACGAGAAATTTCTTGAGTTCTTTCACCTGGTCACGCCGGCCGACGTGATAGAGCGCATGCAGATCGGCTCCCGCCCGGTGGTTCGCGGCCGCGGCGGCGGCGTCGAGGCGTTGCGCGCCATTCCCTGGGTATTCGCCTGGTCCCAGAGTCGACACTTGATTCCGGGCTGGTACGGCTGCGGTACGGGCCTCGCCGCGGTCGCAGACAGGTTCGGCGAGGAACTACTCGGTGAGATGTACGGTCGCTGGCCTTTCTTCGAGGCACTGGTGGATGACGTCGAGGTGGCCCTGGCCAAGGCCGACATGGGCATCGCGGCCTTCTATGAGCAGCTGGCCGGGCGCGAGCATGAGCGTTTCGGCAGGCTGATCCGGGAGGAATTCCAACTCGGCCAGCAGCACGTGCTGGCGATCAAGGGCTGCGCGCGGCTGCTCGATGCCGAGCCCACGCTGCAGCGCTCGATCCGGCTGAGGAATCCCTACATCGATCCACTGCATCTCACTCAGGTGGACCTGCTGCGTCGGTGGCGGGAGTCGAATCGCGAGGACCGTGAGCTGTTCGATGCGCTGGTCGCCTCGGTAAACGGGATCTCGCAGGGCATGCAGGGCGCAAGCTGACCGCACATTCCCTTGTTGACTAGACGATGTTGCTGAACTAGCGTCCGCAACGGACTGACGCCGCGCGGTGTTCGCCGCGCATTCGAATCAAAGAGGGAGTTTTCGATGGCAGCGAAAAAGAAGGCGCGGCGCACGACGCACCGCAGCAGCAAGGGCAAGAAGCTCTACGCGGTCCGCGATTCCAAGGGCCGCATCACGGATATCCAGACCTACGAGCGGGCCCATGCCGCCGACTTGAGAAAGAAGGCCAAGGACGAAGTCGGCACTGCCAAGAAGAAGAAGAAGAAGAAGCGACGAAGGCCAAGGCAAAGGCAAAGGCAAAGGCCAAGACCAGAACGGTCAAGGCCAAGGCGAAGGCCAAGACGGTCAAGGCCAAGGCGAAGACCAAGTCCCGGACAGTCAGCGCCAAGTCGGCCAAGGCAAAGTCCGCCAGCCGCAAGGCCGTGCGCAAGGCGCCGGCGAAGGCTGCGCGCAAGACGGCGACAAAGCCCCGCAAGAAGGCGAAGAAGACCAAGAGCATGGCCTCGAAGCAGGCCGCTGCAGTCCGCAGGGCAGTGAAGAAGGCTCCGGCAAAGACTCGCGCGGCCTACAAGAAGGCCGTCAAGAAGCTGCCTAAGCCGGCGCGGCAGGCAGTGAAAGAGGCCGAGAAGACGCTGTCGAAGGCCGAGAAATCACTGGAGAAGACGCTCACCACGGCGCGCAAGCGTGCCAAGGCGACGGCCAAGCAGGCCGAGAGCATGGCCGCAAAGGCCGAGAAGTCGCTGGAGAAGTCCACCAGCTCAGTGATCGATCAGGCGAAGGACCTTTTCCAGAAGGTCAGCGACACCGTCGAGAGCGTGGTCGAGAACGTGGTGCCTGGCCAGTCGAAGTAGGCTGCCCGGCACTGCCTCCATGACAGGCCCCGGTGCGCAATGCCCGGGGCCTGCTCCTAGGGCTGGCCGGCGCCGCGGCGCCGGACCTCGATCACTGACCGCCGGGCGGCGAGATGCGGCGGGAGATCGGCCGGGTCAATCGCTCGCCCTTCACCCGGGACGTCCAGATAGCCTGGATCCCAGGGCATGACCACGCGGTAGGCCGATGGCGTCACGGCAATCCGTGGCGTGATCGCCGGGGTTTCGCGGTGGCGCTCAGCCGCGAGCATGCCTGACAGGCCGCCGTACCTGCGATGGCTCTCGGCGAGGTCCTCCAGCGTCAGGATGGTCGGCGGTACCATCTGCATCCCGCCATCGCGGAGCGCGGCCAGTGCAGACTCCGGACGCACCCAGGAATGCTCCGTCAGCTCCGACTGATCGGCCTCGACCGTGGCCGTGCCGGTAAGCTCGACGGCAAAGAAACGGGTGTCGTAGCGCTTCGGCTCCACCGAAGGCGTGATCCAGTGCGACCAGTACACGAAACGGTCGACGTCGAGCGCGAGTCCCAGCTCTTCGAGCAGGCCGACGAAGCGGGCAGGATCACGGGCAACCTCGGTGCGATGGACTCCGAGTCGATCTGACGACAGCTCCGCGACCGGTTCGCCTGCAGCCAGCAGGACACCCGATTCCTCGAAAGTCTCCCGGCAGGCCGCGACATGCAGCCCGAGGGCGACATCCGCGGGCAGAGGATCGCCCCGCGCGTCGCACAGGCAGCGCATCTGCTGCGCGCGCGTCTCCGCCGGGAGCTGCGCGAGCATCGCAGTCGAACAGTCGGTGCCCTCGAGCCTGCCGCCCGGAAACACCCACATTCCAGCCATGAACGCGAGCCCGGCCCCGCGGCGCATCATCAGCACCTCGAGTTCGCCGGCCATTTCGCGCAGCAACAGGACCGTTGCCGCCGGTCGCGGTTCGGCAACCGCAGAAGACGGGCTCATGCTGGTCTCGATCTCGTGCCCAGGAGCGACGAGCTTACGCTTTCCACTGGCGCGAGCGCGCATTGCGCAGCTGCCAGGGATGGTCTGGATCGATCTCCTCGTCGAAGAGCTCGCCCCGGCCCTGCAGCGGCGTCCAGTCCGTATATGCGCCCACCAGCTTGCCAAGATAGGGTGCCGCGATGGCCAGGCATTCCTCGAAGTCGAGGTCGTCCGGTTCCATCACCCCGCGTCGCGGATGCCGCACGGCCCACACGGCGGCGGTGATTGCGCCGGCGGCGACCTGCAGCGACGTGGCGTTCGTGTGCGGGACTTCCCGGCGGGCTGCCTCGATCGTGAGCTGCGATCCGAACCAGTAGGCGTTGTGCGCATGGCCTGCGACCAGCACGCCGAGTTCGTCCATCCCGGTCACGATCTCCGCGCACAGCACGCGCCGGGTCGGTTGCATCTGCCAGCCGCGGCCCTCGAGCTCCAGCGCCGAGAGCATGGCGTCGTCGCAAGGGTGGTAAACGAACATGACCGTGGGCCGGTAGAGCAGGGAACGTCCATCGCGCAGCGTCAGCTGGTCCGCGATCGAGAAGACCTCGTCATGCGTCATCAGCAGGCCCTGGAAACCGCCGAGCGACGGCAGCCAGCTGCGCGCGAACGTGGCTCCGCCGGGGCGTCGCAGGTAGATCGTGCCGGAGCCGCGACGGTGCCAGCTTGCGCCGGCCGGCTTCTTCGGCTCGGCGGTGCCGAGCGAGAGCTCCGAGGGCTGCATCAGCTCGTCAACGAACCCGTCGATGGACCAGGTGTTCACGAACTCGTTGGGGCGCTTGGGACGCTCCGCAGCCTGCGTGTCACGCTCGGATATCTGGATCAGGTCGACGCCGAGCTTGCGGGCAAGTTCCGCCCAGCCGGGCGCAGCCGTTGGACGGTCGTCCGGGAGCTGGACCCGCTCGGCCAGGTCGAGCAGCGCTCGCTTGACGAAGTGCGAGACGAGGCCCGGGTTGGCGCCGTGGTCGACGACGGCGGTCGGCGAGTCCGGGCCCAGCTTCGCCGCCAGCCTGAGCATGCGCTCGCGCGTGAGGAAATTGGTGCGCTCACGGACGCTCAACATCGGGTTGTCGAACACCCCTGGCCACGGCTCGATGGAGGTGTCCACGTACAGCACGCCCTGTTCGGAGCACCATTCGACGAGATCGAGGCTGTCGACGTCGACGGACAGGTTCAGCAGCAGGTCCCCGGCCCCGAGGTAATTGCGCAGCTCCCGGTGGTAGCTGCCGGGCTTGAGGTGACAGTGTACGAAGCGCGCACCCATCTCGCGCGCCACGCCACGGCCCCGCTCGTCGGCCGAAAGTACCGTGACCGACCCGGCGCTGGCGTGAATGTGCCGCGGCAACAGCGGCAGGACCGCCTGGCCGATGCTGCCGCAGCCGATCATCACGATCCGTCCATCCAGCCGGGCGGATTCGAAGTCTGTCGTAGCCGTCACGTTCGAGAGGTGCTGGATCATCGATCGGGTGAACCGAGCCGACCGTAACAGGTCTCCAGCCCGCGCGAAACCCTGGCCGGAACCCGCAGTTGTGCCTGCCGCGGCAGGTGGCCCGGCCGCTCGGTACTTTTGCGACTTCCGATCCGCGTGTGCTTGTCGGACACTCCAGCGGAGGATGCCCGATATCCGGACGAACAGGAGAGCCAGCGTGTCGAAACTGTGCGTATTGGTTGCAGACAGCGCCGTGGCCCGGATCTTCACCACCCGTGGGCCCGACGGGCCGCTGACCGAAGTCGAGTCGCTGAGTCACACCGCGAGCAGGATGCAGGAGCGCGACCTCGCTTCTGACCGGCCGGGCCGCACATTCGACAGCGTGGGCGGAGGCCGGCACGCGAAGGAACTCGAAGTCAGCCCGAAGGAAGAGGAAGCGGTCAGGTTCGCCGAGCAGCTGGCGAAACGCATGCACGCGGGGCGGACCGCTGGCGAGTTCGACAGCCTGATGGTCGTGGCGGCTCCGCGGTTCCTGGGGCTGCTGCGCGACAAGCTCGATCACTCGACCCGCGCCTTGGTGAGCTTCGAGCTGGACAAGGACCTGACGAGACACATGCCGGAGGAGATCCGTGCCCATCTGCCGGAGAAGCTGTATTCGGAGGGCTGATGGACGGACCCCGGAGGCTGCCGGCCCGCGAGGCCGGAAGGAGCAGGAATGCAGACACCTCTCGAGATTGCATTTGTCGACATGCCGCCGTCCCCTGCAGTGGAGGCGAAGATCCGCGAGCGAGTGCAGCGCCTCGAACGTCGCTTCGATGGCATCACGAGCTGTCACGTGTACGTGGCCGAGCCGCACCAGCATTCGCGCAAGGGGAACCTCTTCCAGGTCCGCATCGAGCTCAGGGTTCCAGGGGCCGAGCTCGCGGTGACCGACAAGCCGGGCGACCTGAACGCGCACGAGGATGTCTACGTGGCGCTCAGGGACTCGTTCGACGTGATGGAACGGCGCCTCGAGGAATGGAAGGAGCGCGTGCGGGACCGACGTGTAACCTGATGGCTGGCCGGTACGGCGGCGGAACGGGAGGTGCGACTTGAAGATTTACACCATGGCGCTCTGCTGTGGCACGGCGTTCGCGTTGTGCAGCTCACCGGCTGTCGCCGCCGACGCGGAACCGGCCAGCACCGGGCCGGTGATCGAGCAGTTCGGGCCCGTGTATGACATTGGCCGGCCCGATTTCGCCACGCCGACCAACCTCGTCTACCGGGCCGTGTTCGATGTCGGACCCTCTCCGGAGGCGGCGGACCAGGTGAACCCGAGAATCGAGAGCCTCGCCCGGTTCCTGAACATGCACGCACGCGCCGGTGTGAAGCCGGAGCAGATGAAGCTCGCGCTGGTCGTCCATGGCGCGGCCGGCAAGGACATGCTGTCGAGCGCCGCTTACAAGTCCCGCTTCGGCGTCGAGAACCCGAACGCGCCGCTGCTCGCGGCGCTGCGGTCGCAGGGCGTCCGGGTGCTGCTCTGTGGACAGACTGCGGTGCACAAGGGCTTTGCGCGCGAGGAACTCGCGCCCGGCGTCGAGCTGGCGCTGTCGGCGATGACCGCGCTGGTGGCGCTGCAGGCCGATGGCTACGAGCTGATCTCGTTCTGACCGCTGTGATTTGCGTCTGCGCCGGAGACCTGCGTCCCTGGCAGCATCTGTTGCGCAGCTGATTGCGCTGCGCTCACAACCGGTCGGGTCCCGGGCATGCACGGCGGCTTCCCACACCTGGTCCGCGGCGAGTACGTCGACGGCGAAGTCCGCTTCGAGCTGCCGGTGCGGCCGCTGGGCGCGCTGCGCTGGGTTGGTGCGCTGCTGGTCGGCTTCGGGCTGCTGTTCGCCTGGGCGCCGGCGGGCAACCTCTGGGAAGCCATCGGGCAATGGCGACAGGGCCAGGCCGGGCGCGAGGGCACTGTGTTCGCGCTGTTCGAGCTGCCGTTCCTGATCGCCGGATGCATGCCGATCCTGCTCGGCCTCGTGATCCTGTTCGGCCGGTGCACGGTGGGCTGGCGCAGCGGCGAGCTGCGATGCACGGAACGCCTCGGGCCCCTCTGCTGGACTCGGCAGATGCCTGCTACGCCTGTCGCCCGGCTCGAGGTGAGCAGTGCCCGAGCGAGCAGCGGCGGTGCCCCGCCGCGCGAGTTCGCCGGCTTCGCAGCATTGGTTGTGCACTTCGCAGACGGCTCGCGCAGGCTGCTGGTGCTGGGTTACCCCAGCGACCTCTTGTTGCAGCTCGCCCGCCAGCTGCGCGAGTACCTGGGCGGCAGCGTCGTGACGAGCGCGAGTGGGGACGTCGAGTTATTCGAATCGATCGCTGCGCCCGAGCCGGCGGACGTCCTCGTTCAGCCGGAGGGCAGCGAGGTCGCGGTCGAAGGCGGGACGGACCGCCTGCGGCTCGTCGTCCCGCCGGCCGGTGTATGGCGAGGATCGAAGGGCCTGTTCCTGATGGCGCTTTTCTGGTGCGGCGTGATGCTCGTGCTGACGCTCGGTTTTGCCGTGATCGGACCGGATCAGCCCGACCGCGTGCCGTGGTTTGTCTGGCTCATATTGCTCGGCTTCTGGCTGATTGGAGCCGGACTGCTCTCAGCCTCAGTGAACATGGGTCGGCGCAGCGCGGTCCTCGAGGCCGAGCGCGGGCGCCTGCGGGTCCAGGTCCGGGGGCTCTTCGGCGAGCGGGACTGGGAGTGGCAGCAGGACGAGCTGGCGGCGCTGCGGGTCGGCGAGAGCGGCATGGAGGTCAACGACGTGCCGGTGCTCGAGCTCCAGGTGCATCCGCGCGTCGGCAAGAAGGTCGGCCTGCTCTCGGGACGGGATGAGCAGGAGCTGCGCTGGATGGCGACCCGTCTGCGGGCGATCCTCGATCTACGCCCCATGGCCGACCAGCCCCCGATCTAGGGCTCGCAGGATTCCTGTGGAGGGTCATCGCCATGCCGGGCGGCAAGCCGGCGGCGATGGGGCCGACTGTCGGTAGATTTTCCACAATTGACAAGCCCGGAGACGGGGAGTAGGGGTTTTCAGAAGAACGACCGACGGCGCCGCGCGCATGCCCGCGGACAAGGGAGAGAACATGAACAGCCGTATCACCACGACGCTTGGACTCCTGCTGCTGCTGGCCGCGGCGCCGCCGCTCTCGGCGGATCACACGCCGCAGCCCACCGGTGTTGCCATCGCGGGCAGCCTGCAGTCCGAACTGGGTTGCCCCGGCGACTGGCAGCCGGATTGCGCCGCGACGGAGCTGGCCTATGACGCCGGTGACGGCGTCTGGCAGGCCCTGTTCGCGCTGCCTGCCGGCAGCTGGGAGTACAAGGCGGCGCTGAACGACAGCTGGGACGAGAATTACGGTGCGAACGCCCAGCAGAGCGGTCCGAACATCCCGCTAGCCCTCGGGGCTGCCGCGACGGTCAAGTTCTACTACGACCACGCGACCCACTGGGTCACGGACAGCGTCACCTCGCGCATCGTCACTGCGCCCGGCAGCTACCAGAGCGAGCTCGGATGCCCCGGCGACTGGCAGCCGGACTGCCTGCGCTCGTGGCTGCAGGATCCCGACGGTGACGGCGTCTATGCCTTCGAGACCAACCAGATTCCTGCCGGCAACTACGAGGTCAAGGCGGCGATCAACGAATCCTGGGACGAGAACTACGGCGCCGGCGGGATCCCGAACGGCCCCAACATCGCCTTCGCCGTCGCCGAGGGTGACACGATCGTCTTCACGTTCGACTCCGCGACCAATGTCCTGACCGTGTCAGCCGCTGCGCCGGCGGCCTACGCGATCATCCACTACTACCGCGCCGACGGCGACTACGGCGATCACACGACGGGCGACTTCAACGATTACTGGGGCCTGCACCTCTGGGGCGATGGCATCGACCCGTCGGAGGCGACCCAATGGCCCGCTCCGAAGCCTTTCCTCGGTGAGGACGAATATGGCCGCTTCGCCTGGGTCAAGCTCGCGCCGGGTGGCGGAACGGTCAACTTCATCGTTCACCGCGGTGACGTCAAGGACGGCACGAATTCCGACCGGTCCTTCGACGCAAACGCCTATCCCGAGATCTGGCTGAAAGGCGGCGACGGCGTCGAATACCTGAGCCAGGCGGCGGCCCAGGGCTACGCCACGATCCGTTACCACCGGCCTGACGGCGACTACGGCGACCCGACCAGCGCCGATTTCAACGACTTCTGGGGCCTGCACCTGTGGGGCGCCGCCATCGACCCGGCCGAGGCGACGCAATGGACCAGTCCGAAGCGGCCCACCGGCATCGACGCTGACGGCGCGTACTGGAATGTGCTGCTGCAGGATCCCGCGCAGCCGCTCAACTTCATCATCCACCGCGGCGATACCAAGGACCCGGGTCCTGACCAGAGCATCGTTCCGGACCAGGTCCCGACTGCCTGGATCGAGTCCGGCGACGATCAGATATATGCCCAACGCGCAGCGGCGAAGGGTTACGCGCGGCTGCATTATCATCGCCCCGCCGGCGACTACGGCGATTTCACGAGTTCGGATTTCAACGACTTCTGGGGTCTGCACGTGTGGACCGGTGCGGCGAGCCCTACGAGCTGGCCAGACCCGGTCCGGCCCGCCGGCTTCGACGTGTTCGGGCCGTACTACGACGTTCCCCTCGTGTCGGGTGCGACCGAGCTCGGCTACATACTGCACCGCGGCGACACCAAGGACCCCGGTCCGGACCAGTTCCTCGCATTCGCGGTGGACGGTCACGAGGTCTGGCAGCTGCAAGGGGCCGATCCCGCTGCGCCCTACATACTGCCGGTGCGGGCCGCATCTTCCGGCAATGCCGGTGACCTGCGGCGCCAGCGGGCCTTCTGGGTCGACCGCGAGACGATCGCCTGGCCGGTCGCGGACGATCCCGGCCTGACCTACACGCTGCACTATGCGGCCAACGGCGGCCTCACGGCGACAAGCACCGGCATCACCGGCGGGGCGAGCGTTGTATTGACGCAGGGCGCGCTCAGCGATGAGGTCAAGGCGAAGTTCCCGCAACTCGCCGCGCTGCCGGCGCTGAAGCTGCCCGCAGGCACGCTGGCGATGGTGCCGGAGATGCTGCGCGGCCAGGTCGCCGTCTCGGCCGTCGATCCGGACGGCAAGTCGGTGGACGCCACCGGGCTGCAGATCCCGGGCGCGCTCGATGACCTGTACGACTACACGGGTGCGCTCGGTGTCGCGATGGAAGGCGGAGCACCGGTCATCCGCGTCTGGGCGCCAACGGCGAAGTCGGTGACATTCCACCTCTTCGCCGACGCCGATCCCGCAACCGTGTCCGCGACTTATCCGATGACCTCAGATCCCGATACCGGCGTCTGGCGCATCGACGGTACGGCGGACTGGCTCGGTCAGTATTACCTGTTCGAGGTCGAGGTCTTCGTGCCGGCGACGGGTACGGTCGAGCACAACCTCGTGACCGACCCGTACTCTCTGAGCCTCGCGGCGAACAGCACCCGCAGCCAGGTCGTCGATCTGGACGACCCGGCGCTCAAGCCTGCCGGCTGGGGCTCTCTCGCGAAGCCGCCGCTGGCTGCGCCGGAGAACATCGCGATCTACGAGCTGCACGTCAGGGACTTCTCGGCCAACGATGCCTCGGTGCCCGACGCGTACAAGGGTACCTACAAGGCGTTCACGCTGGATGGCAGCAACGGAATGTTGCACCTCGGCGCCCTTGCGGCGTCGGGACTGACGCACGTCCACCTGCTGCCCGTCTTCGACATCGCAACGGTCGATGAGAACAAGGCGAACTGGCAGGCGCCCGACCCGGCAGTGCTGGAAACCTATGCCCCCGATTCCGACCAGCAGCAGGCGGCGGTAGCCGCGACCGCGGACCTGGACGGTTTCAACTGGGGCTACGACCCGTGGCACTACACGACGCCGGAAGGCAGCTATGCCACCGATCCCGCGGGCGCGGTGCGGGTGCGGGAGTTCCGCGAGATGGTCCAGGGTCTCAACGACATGGGGCTCCGGGTGGTCATGGACGTCGTCTATAACCACACCAACGCGGCCGGGCAGAACGAGAAGTCGGTGCTCGACAGGATCGTGCCCGGCTATTACCACCGTCTGAATGACCGAGGCGACGTCGAGACCAGCAGCTGTTGCCCGAACACGGCCAGCGAGCACGAGATGATGGAAAAGCTGATGATCGACTCGCTCGTCACCTGGGCGCGTGAATACAAGATCGACGCGTTCCGCTTTGACCTGATGGGCCACCACATGAAGCGCAACATCGAGGCAGCGCGCGCCGCGCTGGATGCGCTGACGCCGGCGCAGGACGGCGTCGACGGTTCGTCCATCTACCTCTATGGCGAGGGCTGGAACTTCGGCGAGGTGGCGAACAACGCCCGCGGCGTAAATGCCACGCAGGCCAACATGGCCGGCACGGGCGTCGGTACGTTCAACGACCGGATCCGCGACGGTGTGCGGGGCGGCGGGCCCTTCAGCGGCCTGCAGGAACAGGGCTTCGCCACGGGGCTCTGCTACGACCCGAACTGGTTGCCGCAGGGCGACGCCTGTGCCGAGCTGCTGCGCAGAACCGACTGGCTCCGCGTATCGCTGGCCGGCAACCTGGCGGACTATCTGCTCGTGGATCGCAACGGCAACCAGGTTCCCGGTTCCGCGATCGACTACCAGGGGCTGCCGGCCGGCTACACGCTCGACCCGCAGGAGAACATCGGCTACGTCGCGGCGCACGACAACGAGACGCTGTTCGACGCCGTGCAGCTCAAGGCCGCCGCCGGCAACGACATGGCGGCGCGCGTCCGTGCTCACAACGTGGCGCTGTCCCTCGTCGCGCTCGGCCAGGGAGTGCCGTTCTTCCACGCCGGCACCGACATGCTGCGCTCGAAGTCGATGGATCGCGACAGTTACGACTCCGGCGACTGGTTCAACCGGCTGGACTTCACCTACCAGGACAACAACTGGGGCGTCGGCCTGCCTGTCGCGTCGAAGAACCAGGACAACTGGCCGATCATGGCACCGCTGCTCGCGGACCCGGGGCTCGATCCGTACCCGATGCACATCATGGCCGGCGTCGACCACTTCCAGGAGATGCTGCAGATCCGCCGCAGCTCGCCGCTGTTCCGGTTGTCGACCGCGGCGGAGGTCTCGGACCGGCTCGGCTTCCACAACACCGGTCCGGGGCAGATTCCCGGCCTGATCGTGATGAGCCTGGATGATGCGCAGGGCACGCGCGACCCGAAATACAAGGCCATCGTCGTGCTGTTCAACGCCAACGACGAGCCCGTGGACTTTGCCAGGATGGATTTCGCAGGGAGCGCCTTCGAGCTGCACCCGGTTCAGCGCAATTCGGCTGATGCGCTGGTGCGAGCCTCGACGTTCGACCTTCTGACCGGGACGTTCGACGTCGCCGGCAGGACGACCGCCGTCTTCGTGACGATGCGGGCGCCAGGCGAGCAGATCGATGTGATCATCGGGGCGATCGAGGACCTGCTTGCCGACGGCACGCTGAACGGTGGCCAGGCCAACTCGCTGATAAGCAAGCTCGAGAACGCGCAGGCGAAGATCGAGCGCGGCCAGACCGGCGCGGCGATCAATCAGCTGATGGCCTTCATCAACCAGGTCGAGTCGCTGGTCGTCGAGGGCGTGCTGAGTGCGTCCCAGGGCGAAGCGCTGATCGCGGCCGCACGAGCTGTGATCGACGGGCTCGGCGGTTGAGACAGTGTCGGTTTCCGCGGCGGCCTCGGCCGCCGTGGAAGCCGCGTCCCGCAGCGGCAGGTCGGCTCGTCATCAATGCAAGGTGGTCGGGGTGAGAGGATTTGAACCTCCGACTCCTACGTCCCGAACGTAGTGCTCTACCAGGCTGAGCTACACCCCGATCGCCGGTGCACGGGCGGCGGCGCTCAGAACCTGCGCACCACCGCAAAATCCGCCAGCGCCCTGAGCGCCCCCTTGTGTGCCGAATCGGGAATCCGGTCGAGGGCCTCGATCGCGAGGTCGGCCTCGCGTCGCGCGAGCCGGGCAGTGTACTCAAGCCCCCCGGACGATTCAATTGCGCGCGTGACGAGGTCGAGCTCCTCGACGGCGCCGTTCTCGACCGCCAGCCGGAGTCGGGCCGTATCGTCGGGTGAGGAGTGGGAGAGCGCGTGGATGATCGGCAGCGTGGGCTTGCCCTCGGCCAGGTCATCGCCGAGGTTCTTGCCGAGTTCGGCACCGTCGGCGACGTAGTCGAGCGAATCGTCCACCAGCTGGAAGGCCGTGCCGAGGTGGCGCCCGTAGTCGATCATGGCCTTTTCCGCCTCGGGCGGGCAGCCGGCCAGGATCGCCGCCACCTGGGTGCCGGCCTCGAAGAGCTTGGCCGTCTTGCGGTAGATCACGTCCAGGTAGCGCTGCTCGGTCGTATCGGGATCGTGGGCGTTCATCAGCTGCAGGACCTCGCCCTCGGCGATGGTGTTGGTCGCGTTCGCCATCACCTCCTGCACCCGCATGTTCTCGAGGTCCACCATCATCTGGAACGCCCGCGAGTAGAGGTAATCGCCGACCAGCACGCTCGCCTCGTTGCCGAAGACGTGGTTCGCCGTGCCGCGGCCGCGACGCAGGTCCGAGCTGTCCACGACGTCGTCGTGCAGCAGCGTCGCGGTGTGGATGAACTCGATGATTGCCGCGGCGTCGATGTGCCGGTCCCGGTCGTAGCCGCAGGCTCGGGCTGCCAGCAGCACGCAGAGCGGGCGCAGGCGTTTGCCACCGCCCGCGACGATGTACTGCGCGACCTGGTTCACCAGGGCCACGTCGCTCGCGAGCCGCGCCAGGATCAGCCGGTCCACCTTCTGCAGGTCGTCCGCTACGAGTTCACGGATCTTGTCTAGTTGCATCCCCGCAACGGGTCCGGTTTCAGTTGGAACGCGGATGGTACCGGGGGGACCGGCGCCTGGGAACTCCCGGGAAACCGTAAGCGCTTGATTCGCCGCAGCCGGGACCGTAATATTGCCGGTCTTTCTACCGGGCCCGGCCCGGTCCCTCGGGAGTCAAGTTCCATGTACGCAGTCATTGCGACGGGCGGCAAGCAGTATCGTGTCGCCGAAGGCGACGTCGTCCGTATCGAGAAACTCACGGCCGAGCCGGGCGCCGATGTCGAGTTCGACAAGGTGCTGCTCGTCGGCCAGGGGTCGCAGGTCAAGGTCGGCGCGCCGTTCCTCGACGGGGGCAAGGTCACCGCGACCGTGCAGTCCCACGGCAAGGGTGGCAAGGTTCGCATCGTCAAGTTCCGTCGCCGCAAGCACTACCTGCGGCAGGGCACGCATCGTCAGCCGTATACTGACGTGAAGATCACGGGCATCCAGGGCGCCTGAGCCCGGACAGCCAGGAGGAGTTCGTCATGGCACATAAAAAGGCAGGCGGCAGTACCAAGAACGGCCGCGAGTCACAGAGCAAGCGACTGGGCCTGAAGAAGTTCGGTGGCCAGCAGGTCCGGGCCGGGAACATCCTGGTTCGCCAGCGCGGCACCGTTTATCGGGCCGGTGAGAACGTCGGCATCGGGACGGACCACACGCTGTTCGCGCTCGCCGACGGCACCGTGCGCTTCGGCCGCAAGGGCGTAGGCCAGCGGATGCACGTTTTCGTGGATCCTGCGGCCTGATACGGCGCACAGTTTTGGGATGAGCCAAGGCCCCGGACTCCCGGGGCCTTTGCGTTTCCGGGTCCCGTTTCCTCACTATCCCCTATCCCCTATCCCCTATCCCCATCGCCTAGCCCCTTCCCATGAAGTTCGTCGATGAAGCCAAGATCAAGGTCCAGGCCGGTGACGGCGGCCGCGGCATGGTCAGCTTCCGCCGCGAGAAATTCGTGCCATTCGGCGGACCGGACGGTGGCGACGGTGGCGACGGTGGCAGCGTCGTGCTCGTTGCGGACCCCGGGCTGAATACACTGGCGGACTTCCGCTTCCAGCGCAGCTTCAAGGCGCGCAGCGGCGAGCCGGGAGGCAGCCGGGACTGCAGCGGCAAGGGCGGCCAGGACCTCGAGGTCGCGGTGCCGGTCGGCACCGTGATCTACGACGTCGATACAGAGGAAACACTCGGTGACCTGACCGAGGCTGGCGAGCGGCTGCTGGTCGCGCGCGGCGGCAAGGGCGGGCTCGGCAACCAGCATTTCAAGAGCAGCACGAACCGCACGCCGCGCAAGGCGACGCCGGGCTACCCGGGCGAGAAGCGCGAGCTGCGGCTGGAGCTGAAGCTGCTGGCAGACGTCGGCCTGCTCGGGCTGCCGAACGCAGGCAAGTCCACGCTGATCAGTGCCGTATCCGCCGCCAGGCCGAAGGTCGCGGAGTATCCGTTCACGACGCTGCACCCGAATCTTGGCGTCGTCTACGTCGGCCACCACCAGAGCTTCGTGATGGCCGACATCCCCGGTCTGATCGAGGGCGCGGCCGATGGCGCGGGCCTCGGCATACGTTTTCTGAAGCATCTGCAGCGCACTCGCCTGCTGCTGCACATCGTGGACATCGCGCCGCCGGACCCGCAGTCCGATCCCGTCAAGGACGCCCGTTCGATCGTCGCGGAACTGAAGAAATTCAGCCCTGAACTCGCGACGCGCGAGCGCTGGCTGGTGCTGAACAAGATCGACCTGCTGCCCCCGGGCGAGGTCGAAAAGCGCTGCCGTGAGATCGTCCGGCGCCTGCGCTTCAAGGGGCCCGTGTTCCGCATTTCCGGCGCCACCCGAGACGGCACCGACCAGCTCTGTCGCGCGGTCATGGGGCGGCTCGAAGAGCTGGGGACCGCCCCGCATGTGGAGGGAGAGGACTGAGGCTTGTATCGGGCTAGGCGACATGTCTGGATCCTGGGGTTGACTCTGCTGGCTTTCGGTCAGTCGGTCGCCGGCGGCGTGATCGATGTCGAGACCATGCCGAACCGGGCACAGCTGCTCGCGGCCACGGCGACCCATCCGATCGCCGCTCCGGGCGTGACGTTGCTGAAGCAGGGCAAGACTCTCGAGGCCGTCGAGTTTGCGGATGCGAAGCTGCGCCGGGGCGCGGAGGATGCGAGCCTGCATCGACTGCTGCTGCTGGCCTGGCTGGCGCGGTATCAGGATGAGGCTGCGCTGCAGCACCTGTCGCGACTTGCCACGGTCGACCCTGTGACGGCTGCCGTGCTTCGCGAGGAGCTGGCGGGCGCGTATCTCCGCGAGCGAAGGCTCTACCGCGCCGGTCAGCAGCTGTCGGCAGTTCCTGTGAAGCTGCGCAGCGACCAGGCGCGTTATGTCGAGGCCCACATCGCGGCGCGGCAACAGCGCCTGACGGAGGCCTATCGGCAGCTCGAGTACTTGGCGAAGCGAAACCCGGACAACTTCCCGGTGCTTCGCGATTACGCTCAGATCGCCTCGCTGCTCGGCAAGCACTCGGCCGCCGCCGCAGCCGCGGAGCGGATCCTGAAGCTCGATCCGGGCGAGGAGGATGCGAGGCTGCTGCTCGGGAAATCCCGGCTCGCGATGGGCCAGCCGACTCGCGCTGAGCAGGCATTGGCATCGATGGCCGGGACGGGGCGACTGGCGGGTGAGGCGGCGCTGAACCTGGGATTTCTGCAGCTCGCCCAAGGGCGGCCTGCTGAGGCGCGCGCCTCGTTCCGGCGCGCATGGGCGGCCGAACCACAGGATTATCGAGCCTTCGCAGCGGAAAGCGCTGCGGCACTGCTCCAGGGTGATGCAAGGGCCGCAGGCGTTGCGGCCGCGGCCGCGGTCAAGCGTCACCCCGCGGATCCAGTGACCGGGCTGGTCGATACGCTGTCGGCGCGCGTGAGCGGTTCGGTGCCCTCGGCGACGTCCAGGGCTGCTGCGGCCCGTGCATTCCCGGATCTCGAACGCGTGCCTGTGCCGGCCGGCCTGCGCGCGGAACTCGGCTCGGCCGTCCCGGCGGGACGAGTGGCCGTGGCGAACATCCTGCTTCAATGGTCGTCGCCTCAGCTGTTGCTGGAGTGGCTGCCTGAAACCCCGATGCCGGAAACGGAGTCGCTTCTGCTGGAGTTGACCGCCGTGCGGGCGCTGGCCGCCTCAGGGGACTGGGCTGCAGCCGAGGTACGACTTCGGCGCCTCGAGGCTTCCGGGCTCGCGTCCGACTCCATCGGTGCCCGCGTGCAGGCCGCGGCGGTGGCGGCGCAGCTCGGTGACAAGGCAGGAGCTGTCGCCCGAATGCAGCAGGCGCTCTCGCTCGAGCCGGTGCCACCGCGCGTTCACGTGCTGGCCGGGGACCTCTACAACTCACTCGGCGACCCAGAGGCGGCCGCAGCCGAGTACCGGGTTGCGCTCGGTGCGCTGGCGAAGGATGCGTGGCTGCTGAACCAGCTGGCTGCCACTCTGGCAGCGATCGGTGCGACGGCCGACTGGGAAGAGGGGTTGCGGCTGGCTGAAGTCGGACTAGGCCAAAGGCCCGATTACATGATGCGGGCGCAGCTGCTAGATACGCGGGCCGACCTTTTGTTACGACTCAACCGCCGCGCCGAGGCACTCGCGGCCTACACGGAATTGTCCACGACCGTCGGCGGCATCACCGGCCCCGAATCCTGGCACCGGCTGGCGGGGCTGGCCGCTGCGGCCGGCGACCGCAACCTCGCTCGTAAGGCCTACGAGGAGGCCCTGGACTATGGACGGGACTATACGGGGCGCACGCAGGCTATCGACGAACTCGCGAAGCTCGAAGGCCGGAGTGCCGCCGGGAACTTGCCTCCAAAATAAAGAAGCCGGCCCCGGGCCGGCTTCGTCTCGAGATCGGCCCGCAGGCTTACTTGGCTTCGAGCGCCTTGATCTTGGCGTTCAGTTCCCGCTTGTGCCGCGAGGCCTTGTTGCGGTGGATGATGCCCTTGTTGACCATCGTGTCGATGATCGGCTGGGCGTCCTTGTAGGCCGCCACGGCCTTTTCCTTGTCCCCGGCACCGACGGCGTTCAGCACCTTCTTGACGGAGCTGCGAAGGCGCGAGCGGGCGGCCATGTTGTGCGCGCGACGCTTCACGGCCTGCTTGGCGCGCTTTTCTGCGGACTTGATGTTCGCCACGGAATGGGACTCCTGGGCTCGCCGGGTCGTCCGGCGGGTCGGTCGATAAAGAGCCGCGTATTTTGGCGGCGAGCCTCGATCAGGTCAAGTCTCAAGAGACTGCGCAAAAAGGGGACAGATTTATTTGCGTCCAGCGGGAGCAAATAAATCTGTCCCCTTTTGTGTTTCCGAGAGCGTGTCTGGAGGGCGCCTAAATAGATCTGTCCCCTTTTCCCTATACTTCGCCGCGCATGTCTGGCCCGAATACATCCAGTTTCCAGCCGGTCGGTAGCGAGGCGGCGGGGTGAGCGGCGGCTTCTTCCGCAGCACGTCGGTGGTGGGCGGGCTGACCCTGGTTTCCCGGGTCACCGGGCTGCTGCGCGACATGGTCTATTCGCGGATGTTCGGCGCGGGCCTGCTGATGGACGCCTTCCTGGTGGCCTTCAAGATCCCGAACTTCCTGCGCCGGCTGTTCGCGGAAGGCGCGTTCTCCCAGGCCTTCGTCCCGGTCGTCTCCGAGTACAAGGTGCAGCGCGAGCACGACGAGGTGCGGGAACTGATCGACGGCGCTGCGGGCACGCTGGCCTGGTTCCTGTCCGTCGTGACGCTGATCGGCGTGATTGCGGCGCCGCTGCTGGTGCTCGTCTTCGCGCCCGGCTTCCGCGCCGACGAGGGCAAGTTCGACCTCACGGTCGACATGCTGCGCTGGACGTTCCCGTACCTGCTGTTCATCTCGCTGGCCGCGCTCTCGGCGGGCGTGCTGAACAGCTATGGCCGCTTCGCCGTGCCGGCGATGACCTCGACGCTGATGAACCTGGTCATGATCGTGTTCGCGGCCTGGATCGCCCCGGGCTTCGAGCGGCCGGGCATCGTGCTCGCGATCGGCGTGTTCGTCGCAGGCCTGCTGCAATTGGGCTTCCAGCTGCCGTTCATGATCCGGCTCGGGCTGCTGAAGCGGCCGCGCTGGCGCTGGGGACACGAGGGCGTGCGCAAGATCGGGCGACTGATGCTGCCGGCGATCTTCGGGTCCTCGGTTTCGCAGGTGGCGCTGCTGCTCGATACGTTGATTGCCTCGTTCCTGGCCACCGGCAGCATCGCCTGGCTGTACTACGCCGACCGGCTGGTCGAGTTTCCGCTCGGCGTGTTCAGCATCGCGCTGGCCACGGTGATCCTGCCGGGGCTGGCCGCGCACCATGCGGCCCAGTCACCGACGCGCTTCGCGTCCACGCTCGACTGGGCGCTCAGGCTGACCGTGCTGGTCGTGCTGCCCGCGACGCTGGCGCTGATCCTGCTGGCCGGGCCGCTGACAGTGACGATATTCCAGTACGGCGAGTTCAACGAGGAAGACGTGCGGATGACCTCGCTCGCGCTGATGGCCTATTCGATTGGCCTGCTGGGCTTCAGCCTCGTGAAAGTGCTGGCGCCCGGGTTCTTCGCGAGGCAGGACACGCGCACGCCGGTGCGCATCGGCATCCAGGCGCTCAGCCTCAACATGGCGCTCAACGTCGCCATCGTGCTGCCGCTTGCGTTCGCGCAGGACCGCCCGGGCCTGCACGCGCTGCTGGCGCTCAACAACGGCATCGGCGCCTGGTACAACTCCAGCATGCTCTACCGCGGCCTGCGCCGGCAGGGCGTACTCCACCACGCGTCCGGCTGGCGGACGATGCTGCTCCGGATGCTGGTAGCGCTGGCACTGATGGGGCTGTTCCTGTGGTGGGTCGCCGGGGACACCGGGCGCTGGCTCGCGATGGGGGCCTGGCAGCGGGCGCAGTGGATGGCGATCCTGGTCGTTGGCGGCGCCGGGATCTACTTCGGCACGCTCTGGCTGCTCGGCATGCGTGTCGCGGAGCTGCGCGTCAGGCCGACCTCGCTCGAACTGCAGAACGACGACACGGATCCCGGCGATGGAACTGGTCCGCGGACTCCATAACCTGCGCGCGCGTCACCGCGGGTCCGTGGTGACGATAGGCAACTACGACGGTGTGCACCGCGGGCACCAGCACATGCTCGCCGTGCTGCAGCGGCGGGCCGAAGAGCTGGGCGTGCCGGCGACCGTCGTGACTTTCGAGCCGACACCGCGGGAGTTCTTCGAAGGGCCGGCAGCGCCTTCGCGGCTGACGCGCCTGCGGGAAAAGCTCGAGGCGCTGGAGCTCTACGGAGTCGACCGGACAGTCGTGCTGCGCTTCGACGACCGGATGCGCGGGATGGGGGCCGGCGAGTTCGTGGACCGCCTGCTGGTGGACGGACTCGGTGCCAGGCACGTCGTCGTCGGCCACGATTTTCACTTCGCGCGTCGGCGCGAGGGCACGATCGAGACACTGCGGCAAGCGGGCGCAGCGCATGGCTTCACGGTGGAGGAGGTCGGCGAGTTCCTGGTCGACGGCGAACGCGTCAGCAGCTCGCTGGTGCGCGAGGCGCTGAACCGCGGCGACCTCGAGCGTGCCTCGAGACTGCTCGGTCGCCCGTACCGGATCGCGGGCCGGGTCAGGCGCGGCCGCAAGCTCGGCCGTTCGCTCGGGTTCCCGACCGCCAACCTGGCGCTGCATCGCAAGGTCGTGCCGCTCTGGGGCATTTTTGCCGTGCGGGTCTGCGGAGCGGGCCTGCGCGATCACCCGGCGGTCTCGAGCCTCGGTACGCGCCCGACCGTGAACGGCACCGACCCGCTGCTCGAAGTGCACCTGTTCGACTTCGACGGCGACCTTTACGGCCATTACCTGGACGTGGATTTCGTCGCCAGGCTGCGGGACGAGCAGAAATTCGATTCGATCGAGGCGCTGGTTGAGCAGATGCACCGGGACGCAGCCGCCGCGCGCCGCGTCCTCGGCACCGGCTGAAATTCCTTCCCCCGGTCGCCCGTTCGCTCGATGTCCTCCGGGACGTCAAGTCTGGAGAAAAACGCTTCTTTCCGTCACTATCCCCTATCCCCCAGCCCCCATCCCCTTGCCGCGCATGTCCGACTACAAGAACACCGTCAACCTGCCCTCGACGGCCTTTCCGATGAAGGCCGACCTCGCGCGGCGCGAACCCGAGATGCTCGCCTGGTGGGAGGAGCACTGCAGCTATGCGCGACTGCGCGAGGCCGCAAGCGGCCGGCCGGTGTTCATCCTCCACGACGGGCCGCCCTATGCAAATGGCGCGATCCACATCGGGCACGCGGTCAACAAGATCCTCAAGGACATCATCGTCAAGTCGCGGAGCCTCGCAGGGTTCGACGCGCCCTATGTGCCGGGCTGGGACTGTCACGGCCTGCCCATCGAGCACCAGGTGGAGAAGGCGAGGGGCCGCGAGGCCCGCGAGATGGACGCGCGCTCCTTCCGTGCAGCCTGCCGGGCCTTCGCACTCGAGCAGGTGGACCTGCAGCGGGCGGACTTCAAGCGCCTCGGCGTGCTCGGCGACTGGGACCAGCCCTACCTGACGATGCAGCCGCGCTACGAGGCCGAGCAGCTGCGAGCGTTCGCCCGGATCATCCGCAACGGTCATCTCTACAAGGGCTACAAGCCCGTGCACTGGTGCCTGGACTGCCGGTCCGCGCTCGCCGAGGCCGAGGTCGAGTACGAGGATCGCACCTCGCCTTCGATCGACGTGCGCTTCGAGGTGGTCGATTCCGCAGACCTGGCCGGTCGCGTCGATGGTGGAGCGGCGCTGGGTGGCCGCACCAGCGTCGTGATCTGGACCACGACGCCCTGGACGCTGCCGGCCAACCAGGCGGTCGCGGTCCACCCGGAGTTCGAGTATTCGCTCATCACGGTGCCGGCCGGAGAAGGCGAGGAAACCCTGCTGCTCGCGAGTGAACTCGCACGATCCGTGCTGCAGCGCGCGGGCGTCGAGGACTTCCGGGAGGTCGCGCGGGTCAGGGGCGCGGCGCTCGAGGGCCTGAAGCTCCGGCACCCGTTCTACGAGCGCGAGGTGCCGGTGATCCTGGGCGAGCACGTGACGCTCGACAGCGGCACCGGTGCCGTCCACACCGCGCCCGGCCACGGCCAGGAGGATTTCGTGGTCGGGCAGCGCTACGGGCTGCCGGTGGACAATCCCGTCGGAGGCGACGGCCGCTTCCTTCCTGCGACGCCGCTATTCGCCGGCGAGAAGGTCTTCGATGCCAATCCGAAGGTGGTCGAGGTGCTCGAGGCGCAGGGCACGCTGCTGCACCACGAGCCTTTCCGGCACAGCTATCCGCACTGCTGGCGGCACAAGACGCCGGTAATCTTCCGCGCGACGCCGCAGTGGTTCATCAGCATGCAGCAGGCCGGCCTGCGCGAGGCCGCGCTGGCCGAGATTCCGAAGGTGAAATGGACGCCTGCCTGGGGCGAGCAGCGCATCCAGGGCATGATCGCCGGGCGCCCCGACTGGTGCATCTCGCGGCAGCGTCGCTGGGGCGTCCCGCTCGCGCTGTTCACGCACCGTGAAACAGGCGAGCTGCATCCGCGCACCAGCGAGCTGATCGAGCAGGTCGCCGGGCGAGTGGAGCAGGGTGGCATCGACGCCTGGTTCGACCTCGAGCCGCGCGAACTGCTGGGCGACGAGGCGGCGAGCTACGAGAAGGTTCCCGACATCATGGACGTCTGGGTAGACTCCGGGCTCTCGCATCACTGCGTCTCCCGGATGCGACCGGAGATCCGCACGCCCGCGGACCTGTATCTCGAGGGCTCGGACCAGCATCGTGGCTGGTTCCACAGCTCGCTGCTCACGTCCGTCGCGCAGAAAGGCCACGCGCCGTACAAGGGCGTGCTCACCCACGGCTTCACCGTGGACGAGAAGGGCCGCAAGATGTCCAAGTCGCTCGGCAACGTCGTCGTGCCGCAGAAGGTTGTGAACACGCTGGGCGCGGACATCCTGCGGTTGTGGGTCGCGGCGACCGACTATGCCAACGAGATCAGCGTCTCGGACGAGATCCTCAAGCGCACGGCGGATTCCTACCGGCGCATCCGCAACACCGCCCGCTTCCTGCTCGGCAACCTCGCAGGCTTCGACCCGGCGCGGGACGCGGTCCCGCCCGCGGACCTGATTGCGCTCGATCGCTGGGCCCTGCGCCGGGCGGAGGAGCTGCAGAGCGAGGTGCTGCGCGCCTACGACCGCTACGAGTTCCACCTGATCTACCAGAAGGTGCACAACTTCTGCGTGCTGGACCTCGGCGGCTTCTACCTGGACGTGATCAAGGACCGACTGTACACAACGCCGAAGCAGGGGCACCCGCGGCGCTCCGCGCAGACCGCGATGTACTGGATCGCAGAGGCGATGGTGCGCTGGCTCGCGCCGATCATCTCGTTCACCGCGGAGGAGATCTGGCGGCACATGCCGGGCGAGCGCGCGCAATCCGTGTTCTTCTCCACCTGGGCCGAGCTGCCGGAGGTTCCGGCGTCGAGCGGCACGGTGGACTGGCCGATGGTGCTCGAGGCACGCACGGCCGTATTGCGCGAGCTCGAGCGCCTGCGGGTCGGCGAGCGGATCGGAGCGCCGCTGGACGCCGTCGTGGACCTGTACTGCGAGCCGGCACTGCTCGCTGCGCTCGGCGCGCTCGGAGACGAGCTGCGCTTCGTGCTGATCACCTCCGAGGCGCGCGTGCACCCCGCCGACGAGCGACCACCGGGTGCCGTTTCGGCTGCGGGAGAGGGCGAGCCCGGACTGTGGCTCAAGGTCGAGCCCTCGCCGCATGCGAAGTGCGTGCGCTGCTGGCACAAGCGCGCGGACGTGGGATCCGTGGCGGCCCATCCCGAACTCTGCGGCCGCTGCGCGGTCAATCTCGACGGTCCGGGCGAGACACGCCAGTTCGCCTGAAGCAGCGCCAGCGCAGAGCCAGACATGAGCACCGAAGAACACGAGACGGATCGCCCGGTGCCGGAGCGGACGGTGACGCCGGCACCTGTGCCCGTGCCGGCCCCGCCAGCCCAGCGGACGCACCCGGCCGCCTGGCTATGGCTCACGGCGGGCGTCGTCGCGCTGGACCAGGCGACGAAGTTCCTGGTGACCCGCTTCCTGGAACTCTACCAGCGAGTCGAAGTGCTGCCGGTCCTCGACTTCACGCTGCTGCACAACACCGGAGCGGCCTTCAGCATGCTGGCCGGCGCCTCCGGCTGGCAGCGCTGGTTCTTCATCGGCCTCGCCTCGGTCGTGAGCCTGGTGCTGCTCGTCTGGCTGTGGCGGCTGCCGCGGGGGCAGCGGATGCTGTCCGTCGCGCTGTCGTTGATCCTGGGCGGCGCGCTCGGCAACCTGATCGACCGCGTGCGCTTCGGCTATGTCGTGGACTTCATCCACGTCCACTGGGGCACGGCGTATTTTCCTGCCTTCAATATCGCCGACAGCTGCATCACGATCGGGGCAGGGCTGTTGATACTGGATGCATTCAGGGAAAGAGGGGATGGGGGAAAAGGGGATAGGGGCTAGGGGTTAGGGGATAGTGAAAGAACGGACCTGGACGCCGCACCCCTATCCCTAGCCCCTAACCCCTAACCCCTAACCCCTAACCCCTAACCCCTAACCCCTAACCCCTAACCCCTATCCCCTTCCGACCCAGGGGCACGCCGCATGAAGATTCTCCTGGCCAATCCCCGCGGTTTCTGCGCCGGCGTCGATCGCGCCATCGAGATCGTCGAGCGGGCGATCGCGCTGTTCGGTGCGCCGATCTACGTGCGCCACGAGGTCGTGCACAACCGCTTCGTCGTGGACCGGCTCCGCGCGCTCGGCGCGATGTTCGTCGAGGAACTCGACGAGGTGCCCGACGACGCAACGGTGATCTTCAGCGCGCATGGCGTCTCGAAGGCCGTGCAGCAGGAAGCCCGCCGCAGGGGTCTGCGCGTGTTCGACGCGACCTGCCCGCTCGTCACCAAGGTGCACATGGAGGTCACCCGCTATGCACGCGAAGGGCGCGACGTGATCCTGATCGGCCACGAGGGCCACCCCGAGGTCGAGGGAACGATGGGCCAGTTCGACGAGAGCATGGGTGGCCGGATTTGCCTGGTTGAGGACGTCGAGGACGTCGCGCAGCTCGACGTGCGCGACCCAGAGCTGGTCGGAGTGGTCACGCAGACGACGCTGTCGGTGGACGATACGGCCGAGGTGCTCGCGGCCCTGAAGCGGCGCTTCCCGACGCTGTTGACGCCCCACCGCGAGGACATCTGCTATGCGACACAGAACCGCCAGGATGCGGTCAAGCAGCTGGTCGCTGAAAGCGACGTCGTGATCGTCGTGGGCTCGAGGACCAGCTCAAACTCGAACCGGCTGCGGGAAATCGCCGAAAAGGCCGGGATCCCGGGTTACCTGGTGGACGGGCCCGAGGATCTTCAGCCGGACTGGTTCGCAGGGAAGCAGGTGGTCGGCGTCACCGCCGGGGCCTCGGCCCCCGAGTTGCTGGTGCAGCGCGTCGTGACGCGCCTGAAAGAGTGGGGCGGGGAGGCTGCGCAGGAGTTGAGCGGCCGAGCCGAGAGTGTCGTATTCGCGCTGCCGCGTGAGCTCAGGTCCTCCTGATCAGTCCCAGCACTTGAGCGGCTCGCTCTTCGCGCCCTCGGCGTTCAGCGTGAAGGTCGCGCAGTCCGTGTCTGCGTCCTGGCCGTCCTTGGCGGTGGCCGTCGCCGTCGCCGACCACGTGTTGGTGTCGGCGGCGGTGATCTCGACGTCGTACCAGCCGTTCTCGGTCGTAAACGTGTCTCCGTCCTCCTCGGCAAAGCCGAGGCCGTCGGGCGGCGCCCCGGCTTGAGCGGTATACGTGTTGTTCTGGAGGTAGAATTTCTCCTGCGCGGCCGCAAGGTTGGTGAGCGCCGTGATCGCCTCGACGCGGTGCGACCGCAGGATGTACTGCCGGTAGCTGGGCACGGCGATGGCCGCGAGTATCGCGACCACCACCATTGCGATGACCAGCTCCATCAGCGTGAAGCCGCCCGCGCGTTTCCTCATGTCGACCTCTGTGCTCGCCATTGCGACACCGTCAGTTCGCGCCGCGCTGCCGCCAGTAGGTGCGTACCGGCGGGTTCGAGATGCCCGTGCCGCAGCGCTCGAGTCCCACCAGGCACACCGGGTCCACGCGGCGGCGGATGCCGTTCTCGTCGGGGTCCGGCGTCGGGAAGATCAGCACCGAGGTATCCGCGATGGCACCCTGCTGCAGTTCCTTGACACGCACGGCTGCGCCGCCGCCCTCGACGCCGTAGTTGGTCACCGGCGAGCCGTCGATCACGCTCACGACGTACAGGCGGTTGCGTCCGAAGATGACGCCGCAGCCGTCCTCGGTCAGGTCGCGTTCGACCGGCGAGTAGGTGGTGAAGAACACCGAGCTTGCAACCGTTCCGTCGACTGCGCGGATCGGGAAGGTGCGCGACTCGGCCAGCGCCTTCTCACCCACGTCCTGGACGAGTTTCACCCGCCAGCCAGCCGCGCCCAGCGGCACGGCGGCCGGGCTCGGCGTCGCCGGGTCGTTGTCTGGATCCTGCGTATAGACCGCCTCGTCCGTTACATCGACGAGGTCGTCTTCGTAGACGGTCACATGGCAGGGTCCATCGGCGCCGCAGTCCGCCGCCACATACTGGCTCGCAAGCAGGGGCGTGAACGGATTGTAGTCGCGCACGCTGAAGAACCAGTTCTCGGTGACCTTGTCGCTTGCCGGCAGCTCCCGGTGCCCGGAGCCGACGGCCACGTTGATGAACGTGCGGCCGTTGTACGTGATCAGTGACGGGTCCGGCCCGTAGAAAAAGCGGAGTGTGTTCTCCAGCGTCTTCGGGTCCTCGCCGATCTCGCCGAGCGAGGCGAGCAGCCCACCCTCGATCAGACGGTCGCCCTCGCCGCCGGCCACCGACTGGCCGTTGAAGATGTCGTAGCGCCAGACCTGGCCGCCGAGATCGGAGGCGTAGATCCGGTCCGCGAAGCCGTCGCCAGTGAGGTCGATCACGCGCACGTCCCCCGGCTGTGCGTTGACCATGCCGGCCAGCTGGAGGTCCGCGCCAGAGCCGGGAGGGCCCGAATGCCACAGCAGGTCGCCGTTGATCGCGTCCACCATGTAGACCCCGTGACCCGAATCGTCGGCCTGGTAGGGCTGGATATCCTGCCCGTCGTCGTAGCCGCCGCCGAAGAACAATACGGTCTTGATGGCGTTGCCGATGCGTACCTTGGCCGGCGTCGGGCTCGACCAGGACTGGCCGGCGCCGTCGGCCGTATAGTCGCGCGCCCACATCAGCTTCGGCGCCGTCTTGCTGCTGATGTCCAGTGCGAAGTACTTGGAACCGCCGCGGCGCTGCCCGAAGTAGATGTACACCCGGTCGCGCTTGCCGTCCTCGTCCGCGGTCTCGATGATGCCGTTCCTGTTGTTATCGATCCGCAGGATTCGGATGTTGCCGTCGAGCCCGTAGCCCCGGTCCTCCGGGTCCCCGTCCGGGTTGTAGTAGAGGTCCCGCGCACGCATCAGCAGGTCCTCGGGGATATAGGCCCAGTGTTCGCTGCCGTCCACCGGGTCGAAGCTGTGCAGGAAGCCGTCGTTGGTGATCACGAGCACCGCTGCGTCGTCGACGTCCGGGTCGTCGACGTCGCCGCCGTAGATTACGGTGAGCGGCTTGCCGTGCAGCGGGTCGCCCATCTGGTAGCGGGAATCGTCGCGGTCAGTGTCGCCGTCGATGTCTGCGATGTCCTTGCCGTAGAGCCAGTCGATCAGCTCATCCGCAGTCAGCGGACCGGCCGTGCCGTCGATCTCGTCGCCTGGCTGGATGCCCAGCTTCACCGCCGCGTCCACGTCCGCCTTTAGCGCGTTCAGCGCGTTGCCCGGCGCGGATAGCGACACCGAGGCGTTACCCGTGAGGTCCGAGTAGAGCTTGCGGGCGTCCCACTCGAGCTCGCCGGCTGCGCCGCCCTTTGCGATGTCGTCTCCGTCCACGCCTCCGGTCCACTCGCTCTCGGCCGACCTGACGAAGAAGCCGGTGGCCGGATCCACGGCCCGGTCGCCGTTCGCATCCACGATGTCGCCGTCGGGTTCCAGGCGGTACTTCTTGACGTTGCCCAGCCAGCTGTAGCCGAAGCTCGGACGGAAGAGGGAGATGTATAGGTCGTTCAGGTTCTGCGTGCGGTTGAAGGCGTTGACGCCGACGGCCGGACCGCTGAAGGCGGTGTTCGACGTCATGATGTAGCGCAGCACCGCGCTCAGCACGGCCTCGAGCGTCTTCGCATCGGCCGCCTCGAAGAACTTGCCTCCGCCGCGCTGCGCGGTCTCCTGCAGCATGCTGCGGGCTGCATCGGCCTCGTCGTCCTGGCCGAGTCCGAAGCCGACCGTGAATGTCAGGACGTTGTTGATCAGGTCGTCATCGTCATCGACCAGGTCGCGTTCGAACATGTACTCCGCCATGTCGTCCACGCACATCGACGGCGGCGGCACGCCATCGAGGTATTCCTCGACGTCGCACTTGTTGTCGCCGACGACCTCCTCGAAGCCCGGAAGGCGCTGCACTTCCGGGTCGATATCGTTGTCCTGCTCGGTCGTGCCGTCGGAGAGCAGGATGATGTAGTTCTTCGCGCAGCCCTGCTTGATCGGGCTCTTGTAGAACCCGGAGTCCGGCGCAATGCGCGACTGCTCGACGCTCGGGTAGGGGTAGCCCGAGCCCAATGCGGCCTGCAGGCCGTACTTGTTCGACCACTGCTTCCCGGCGTAATAGAGGTAGGCTTCCTGCATGGCGCCGCCGATCGGAGAGCGGCCGGCCGGGACGAACAGCGGGATCGGGCACTTGCCGGCTTCCTGCTTGTTTTCGACGATCTGGAAAGGCTGGTCGTCCACTGCGACGCTGGTGTCGATCGCGAAGCCGTAGGCCTCGCCGTCGTCCTTGATGCCGAGCTGGTAAAGCAGTTGCTCGCGCACCGAGTCGCCCTTGAATCCGGGCACCGGTTCGCCGTCGAGGCTCGTGACGGGGAACACTACCGGCGCGCCGTTGCTCGACTTGTTGGCCTCGTCGGGGTCTGCCAGGACCTCGCAGATGCCGCCGCCCGGGTCCTGCTGCGTGAACACTACGGCGCCGTCGTAGCCGTAGCGCATGAGTCCCATGTTCACGCCCTCGGTATTACGGACCAGCCGCCCGACGACCTCGCGCACGACGTCGATGCGGTACTTGCCGCCGCCCACCTCGTCCTGCGTGGCCTCCCAGTTCAGGTAGTTGCCGTCGTAGAACGTGTAGCCAGCCTCGGGATAGACCGCCTTGCCCTTGTTCTTGTCGGTCCAGTCGATGCCGTAGTTCACGCCGTCGTCCCGGCAGGTGGTCTTGAGCGACTCCTGCGGCGCGGAACTCATGTTGACCCAGGTGCCGCCGCCGGTGTCCTGGGCGACACGACTGACCTTCGTGTAGAAGCCGGAGGCGTCCACCTCGGCACGCCAGTCGGGGCATTCGAACTGGGCTGCATCCAGCTTCGCGAAACCGTCAGCCGCGCAGTCCGGCTTGGTCGCGTCCTTGGTCCAGTAGTAGCCGTCCGGATCGCAGTCGCCGTCGTAGACATCGCCGGGCACGTACGGCCCGGCTGGCACCTCGTTGACGAGGCCGAACATGGACTGCGAGGTGTCGAGGATGAAGAGCACGTTCGGGCTGCCCGCGTCTGCGTCGCCGACCGTGAAGAACACCTCGGTGTCCTTGGCCATCGCGGGCGGTGCGGTGAGTCCCGACACGAACACGAGCAGCGCAATAGAAGAGGCTCGCAGCAGGTTTTGCAGGGTCGTCATGTGAGTCTCCGCAATGCCGGTCAGGTTCCGCCCGGACCGACGACATAAAAGCTCAGGCTGTGCTCGGACTGGGCGCCGCGGCTCGAGGAACCGAAGCTCTCGGCGATGAAGTGGTACGCCTCGAAGCCGGAGCCGAGGCTCCATCCGCCGCCGGGCACGGCGGTCGTGCCGGCCTGGTCGTCGAAGCGCAGGAAGTACTCGTAGCAGTCGTCCGACTCGCCCTGGACCGCGCCCGCCTCGTCCAGAACCTCTGTGCAGCCCACGATGCCGCCCACGTTCGCTTCCGAGTCGTCGGGGTCGCGCTCCGGCACCGGCGGGTCGTTCGGGTCGATCGGGTTGTCGTAGGTACCGATCCGCACGTTCGTGTTGTAGACGCCCTGGCTGATCGCGCGCTCGAGGCCCGCCTCGGCGGCCTGGAAGGCGCGTTCCTGGTACTGTTCGTTACCGGCCATGCGCAGCTCCAGCGTCGCGACGCTCATGCCGGTGATCGCGAGCAGCGTCAGGACGAGAAGCAGGATCAGTCCGACGACCAGCGCCGCGCCGTCCTGCCGGGCGACGGCCACTCGTAGGTCGCGAGGCTTGGTGATGCGCGTCATTGTCGGGCGTTCCGCAGCTGGATGGTCTTGGAAGTGACGATTCGCCGGAAATTCCGCTCAGCGCCCGCGGGCACGTAGGCGTCGGCCATGTCCGCGTACTGGTAGGTGTTGGAATCAGTGAACGAGAAGTCGGGCTCCTCGGCACGGATTCGAAGCCAGACGGTCGCCGAGACGATTCGCCCGCCGACCGCGGCGGCACCCGGCGGATCGACGTATAGGTCCGCGTTCGAGTCGCCGTTCGTGTCCACGCCGAACCGCAACTGCATGTCCTCGACGCCCGGCACGATCTCGACGTCCGTCACGCCCTGGCCCATCGCGGTGAAGCGCTTGCGGCGCAGGGACGGGAACCCCTCACGGCCGGTCGAGTCCTCCGCGACGTAATAGGCGCTCACCAGCAGCTGGTGTGTGCGGGACTGGGGCGGCGCGTATCCAGAGGGAAGGCAGGCCGGGTCCTTGGTGTCCAGGCAGTTCAGGTCCTCGGCAACGAAGAGTGTTCCGCGTACGCGGCTGGTCTGGAGGTACACGCGACCGACCGTCATTTGGTCCGTCGGCGTCTCCTCGACCCGGCGCACGACGAGCAGGTCCGAGCCGTCCATGGGTGCATCGTTGTAGGCGTCGCAGGCGAGCCCCCCGGCGCCTCCGTAAGCATCGTCATTGCCGCTGAGGTACTCGTCGAGGTTGACAACCCAGTTGTTGCCGCAGTTGTCGATGGTTGCCTCGTAGGCGGAGAGGGTGGCCGGCGCTGCCGCGTCGTCACGCGGGGCGCGCTCCTCGATGTAGTCGGCGCGATTGTTGAAGCCCCAGTAGTTGGCCATCCGGATTTCAGGCTCCAGCACGTCGAAGGCGTATCGCGCGGTCTCCTGCAGGCGCGCGACGGCCTCCGTCGCGCGGAACGTGGCGCGACTCTGCGTGTAAATGGTCACGGCGCCGACTATCAGGAACAGGCCAATCACCAGCGCAACCATCAGCTCGACCAGGCTTACGCCGAGCTGCCGTTTGGGCTTCATGCTGTAGGTACGCACCGTTGCCCTCAGATCTCGATTCGGAGTTCGTATACCGCCGGTGCCGGGTCGCCATCGGCATCCACGGATCCCGGCTCGGTCCAGCTGACGCGGATCATGTAAGCGGGCGGCGCGATGCCGAGCGCGTCCCGGAAGCGGATCTCGCCCGCGCCGTCCGGAAGCGTTGCGGCCACGGCCGCGTTCCACGCCGCGAGGTCGGTGACGGCCAGAGCGTTGGCGCCGCCGCCCGTGTAGGCGTTGGCGGGTTGGCGATTGGCGCGGATGCGGTCGGCAAGGTCTGCCGCCAGCGTCACTGCCTGCGTGCGAAAGAGCGCCGAGCGGCTCGCGCGCAGCGTCTCGACGTAAAGACCCGCGATCCCGAGCAGCCCGATCGCCAGCACGATCAGCGCAATCAGCGCCTCGACGAGACTGAAGCCCCGCTGACCGCGGGCTACGCGTGCCTGCGACGTAAGTGGGTATCTCATCACTCACAGCCCCCGGCAGCGTCGATTTCATCATACGAGCGGGTCACGGCGGCGCGACCCGTCGCCGACACAGTCAGCAGCCGCGCTGGCGAGCCAAGCTCCTGGTCCAGGTTGCCGCGCTCGTCGCACAGCACGACGCGGTCGATCGTGTCCGCGAACCCGGGGTCGGGAAAGCCGGACAGCAGGAACACCATGCCGAGCCCGGTCGCCGCGCCATCGATCGCTTCCGGAACAGACCGCGAGGCCAGCACTTCCTCGCCCGCGTCCACCTCGCCGTTGCCGTCGGTCGCGGCCTCGACCAGCGGGTCGGCGTCATCCACGTACACGAGCCAGCCGCCGAACGGGGCGTCCGCGTCGTCGTCGCATTCCGCGCCGTCCGGCGACTTGCAGAGCGTCACCGGCACGCGGCGCTTGACCGCCTCCGAGCGCGCGAGGTTCACGTCGGCCAGGAGCTCGTTGGCCAGCGACGCCATGCGGCTGTTTTGCAGGAACTCGACGGAAGTTCGGCACGCCGATCGAGAGCAGGATCGCGACCAGCACGATCGTGACCATCAGCTCGATCAGCGTGAAACCAGTTTGTCTCGCTTTCATGGCAGCAGCGAGCATACGTCCGTCCGCCGCAAGTCATCACCCGAGCCGACGGCCGGCCTCGCTGGGCCGATAAGCGGCTGAAACATTTGACTAAATGCATTTCAGGGGTCCCCCGGCGGCGCTGCGGTCGGACACCCTCGGGCGACCGGTCTGGCTGATGATCACCGCCCGCGCCGCGACGGGCCCGCGCTGGTCGCAGAAGGCGAACGTGGCCGTGACGCCCATCTGGCCGAAGGGCCGGAACGAGAGCGTGGCGCGATTGGCCTCGACGTGTCCGTCGGTCCAGCGCGCATAGACACGCAGCAGTTCCTCGCCGGGGTCGCGCCGGGCGGGAGAGTCCCGGTCGGAGTTCACGAACACGATCCAGCCCTGCTCCCAGTCCGTTCCCGCCGGTGCGCAGCTCGCGGCGTCGAGGCTCGGGCAGAGGCTCACGACGCCGTTGCGCTTGATCGCTTCGCTGCGCGCGAGGTGAACGGCCTGCAGGAACTGGTTGACCTCCCGGGTGCGGGCGGCGTTGAGGCGCGCTTCCCGGAAATTCGGCACGCCCCAGGCCAGCAGCCCCGCGGCCAGCGCCAATGTGAACACGAGCTCGGGCAGCGTGAATCCGCGGCGCCGTTCCATGGCGCACCTCCCGCAGGTCCTCAGGGCCCGCAGGGTAGGGCGCCCGGGCAGCGTCATTCACGCCGCTTTTCCGGCCCAAATGGGGCAAAACACTGGATGCGGGGCCACTGGTTCGTATAATTGGACGATGTCTATTTCAGCCAACCCGTCGGGCGCAGCGGACCGGGCCCGCGACATCCTCGAGCGGCGCGGCCTGCGGCCGACGCGCCAGCGGGTCCAGGTGGCGGAACTCCTGCTGACCTCGCCGAGGCACCTGACCGCGGAGCAGATCCTCTCGACGCTGCGGGAATCCTCCGGCCAGGTCTCGAAGGCGACGGTCTACAACACGCTCAAGCTGTTCGCGGAGCATGGGCTGGTGCGGCAGATCCACTTCGATCCCGAGCGCTGCGTCTACGACTCGACGATGGAGCCGCACCATCACTTCCAGAACCTCGATACCGGCGAGATGATCGACATCGCGCCCGAGGAGCTGTCCTTCGCGAGCATGCCGCCGCTGCCGCCAGGCACCGAGATCGCCGGCGTGGACGTCGTGATCCGGCTGCGCCGCAAGGCCTGACCTTTTCCCGCCGAGGCCGAGGCCTTATACTTCGCGGCCCCCCTGCCGGGGTAGCTCAGCTGGTAGAGCAGCGCATTCGTAATGCGCGGGTCGGGAGTTCGAATCTCTTCCCCGGCACCATCTTCCCCGCTCCACCCGTCGGATCGTCCGACGGGCGGGCGCTGCCCGGGGCCGCAGGGTCCGTCGTCATCGGGGCCAGATCCGGCGTTGACACCGGGCGCGAACGAGTATTCCCTCCTGACCGTGCTTCGCTTCCTCGCGCTGCTTCCGCTGCCCGTGCTCTACCTGCTCACCGCGGTGATCGCAGGCAGCCTGCGGCTGCTCGGCGTGCAGAAGAGGCTCGTGGCCCGCAACCTCGAGCGCTGCTTCCCCGAGATCGACGAGCAGCGCCGCAACGCGATGCTGAAGGGCTTCTACGGCTACCTGGGCGAACTCGCGGCCGAGGTGCCGCACGGCAGTCGCATGGATGCGGCCGAGCTCGAGTCCCGGGTCCGCTTCGAGAACCCGGAACTCGTCACCGGAACGCTCGAGGGTGGCAAGCGGGTCATGCTCGTCGCGGCCCACCACTGCAACTGGGAGTGGCTGCTGCTCGCCTGCTCCAGGGCCTTCGGCGTGGAACTCACCGCGGCCTACAAGCCACCCTCGCGGGCCTGGGCTGCCGAAGAGATCACCGCAGTCCGGCAGCGCTTCGGCGCCACGATGGTGGACGGCAAGCAACTGGTGCAGCACCTGATCGAACAGCGTGGCCAGGTACGCCTGCTGGCGCTGCTGGCCGACCAGTCGCCGGCCGCGAGCAGCCTGCAGCAGCAGACCGCCTGGCTCGATTTCTTCGGCCAGTCCACGGCCTTCCTGACGGGGCCGGGCTGGATCGCGGCGAGGATGGGCTACGTGCCCTTCTTCACGGCGATGCGCAGGGACGCGCGTGGCAGGTACAGCGTGCGCTTCGTGCCGCTCATACCGCCAGGCGAGCGGGCCGACTCGGACGCGGTGCTGCGTGCCTACGTGCGCGAGCTCGAGTCACAGATCCGGGCGTATCCGGAGCAGTATTTCTGGGCCTACAACCGCTGGAAGCGGGAGCGGCCGCTGTATGGCTGAACCCGGGAGGCTGCGAGCCTACTATGCGCTGATGCGCGGCCTGTTCGCGGTGGGGTATGGCGTACTCGGCGTCCGCCGTGAAGTCACCCGGGGGAACTTGAAAAGGTCCTTCCCGGAAATCGGGACCGATCGGCTGCGCGAGATCGAGCATGAGCATCGGCTCAGGATGTCCGAGCTCGCGGCCGAGGTGCTCTATGCCGGCCGCATCGCGGCTGACGAGATCCGCGAGCGAGTGCGACTCCTGAATCCTCAGGTTCTCACGGGAGGCGTACCGGGACGCCCGGTCGTGATCGCCGCCGCGCATCACTGCAATTTCGAATGGATGCTGCTGCGCGCGTCGCTCGAACTCGGCGAGGGCTTGCTGGGCCTGTACAAGCCCATGAAGAGCGAGCGCGCGGATCGGGCCTTCCAGCGGATGCGCACGCGGTTCGGCGCCCGGCTCGTGCCGGCCAAGTCCGTGCTGCAGGAGCTGGCGCGCTTCCGCGAGGCGCGCGCCATCTGCCTGGTAGCCGACCAGGTGCCGCGTACGAGCCCGGAGAAGCACTGGCTGCACTTCCTGGACCAGGACACGGCGTTCTTCATGGGACCCGAGCTGCTGACCCGGGCGTTGCGCTCGCAGCTTGCCTACGGGCGCATGCGCCGCCTCGAGCGCGGCTGCTACGAGGTCGAGTTCGTGCCCTTGAATTCCCCCGGCGAGAAGCTGCCGACCGGCGAGCTCACGGCGCGTTACGCCGCGGCGCTCGAGCAGGACATCCGGCGCGACCCCGCCGGGTGGTGGTGGGGACATCGGCGGTGGAAGCTGAAGAGAGCGGAAGATAGCGGATAGGGACTAGGGGATAGGGACCAGGGGATAGGGACTAGTGACCAGTGACTAGCGGATCAGCGGATAGTGACGGGCCGGGCCCTCTCCCGCCCTTCGGGCACCCTCTCCCGCGTTCCGCGGGAGAGGGCAGGGTGAGGGCTCTCTTCGGGCACCCTCTCCAGGGTTCCGCGGGAGAGGGCAGGGTGAGGGCTCTCTTCACGCTGCACTACCCGCTAGTCACTATTCTCTATCCGCTACGCCTATCCCCTATCCCCTATCCCCTTCCTTCTCACCCCTGCGCCAGCTTCCCCTCCAGGTGCCGGGCCAGCGCCGAGATCGTCGGGAAGTCGAACAGCTCCGTCAGGTCCACGAGCTCGGGGTACAGCTCGTCGATCTTCTCGTGGATCTGTATCAGCGTCAGCGAGCTGGCGCCGATCTCGAACAGGTTGTCGTCCACGTCCACGTTCTTGCCCGGCAGTATGTCGTCCACGATGCCCTTGAGCTGTCGCTCGATGCGGCCGGCAGCTGCGCGACCGTGCTCGTGGGCGGCGGACCAGGCCGCATCGAACGCGGCGAGCTCCTCGGCGAATTCGCCGTTCGAGTAGCCCTGCGCGAGCGCGCTGCGCTGCAGCTTGCCGCTGGTGGTCTTCGGAATGCGCTTTACCGGCACGACGCGCGCCACCTCGACGCCGGCGTGCTCGTTCACCAGGTGCGTCGCGCGGGTCGCGAGGCCGAGGAAATCGGCGATGTCTCCACGGTGCAGCACGAACAGCACCAGCTCGTCGGTGGCACCGTGCGGATCGCGCACGCCGGCGGCCACGACCTTGCCGAGTTCGAGTCCGGGCTCATGCTGCAGCACGGCCTCGAGGTCGTGCGGATAGTAGTTCTGGCCGTTGACGAAAATGATCTCCTTCGAGCGGCCGGTGATGTAGATCTCGCCCTCGTGCTCGAGCGCCAGGTCTCCGGTGCGCAGCCAGCCATCGGGGCTGATCGTCGCGGCGTTCACTTCCGGGTTCTCGAAATAGCCGCGTGTGACGTTCTCGCCCCGGATCAGCAGGTGCCCGACGTGGTCTGGCGCGACCTCAGTGCCATCGTCGCCGACCAGCTTGACGCTGGTGTAGGGAATGGGCCGGCCTTCGCACATCAGCTTCAGCGCGTCCGCGTCGTCCTCGGGCACGAGCCGGGCCCGCTGGCCGACGCCAAGCGAGCGGCGGTCCACGCTCAGGTACTTGTATGGCGCGCCGGGCGGCGGGAACGTCACCGCGAGCGAGGCCTCGGCCAGACCGTAGACCGGGAACATCGCGTTCCTCGACAGGCCGTAGGGCGCCATCCGGTCCAGGAATTCCTCAACCAGCTCGACCGAGATCGGCTCTGCGCCGTTGAAGACCAGCCGGACGCTCGAGAGGTCCACGCCGTCGAGCGTCTTGTCGCCCAGCGCACGCAGGCAGTGCCGGTAACCGAAGTTCGGCGAGCAGGTCACCGTCACCCGCTTTTCCGAGCAGAACCTGGGCCACAGCAGCGCCCGCCGCACGAACAGGTCGGTGGGCATGATGTGCTGTCTTACGTCGGCGTACATCATCATCAGGTGAAAGCCGATCAGCCCCATGTCGTGGGTGAGCGGCATCCAGCTGAGCGATACGTCATCCACGCTGAGCTCGGCCGCGCTCGTGGCGCCGTCCGCGTTCGCGAGGATGTTGCCGTGCGTCAGCACCACTCCCTTGGGCTCGCTGGTGGAGCCGGAGGAGAACTGGATGAAGGCGACGTCGTCGCGGCCCGGCGTTGCCGGACGGCCTTCACGCGAGATGTCGTCGAGCTGGTCCACCAGGAACGTGCGGGGCTTCAGTGCAGTCCAGGCCTCGGGCTCGCCCGAGGTCGCCGCGAACGTCGCGAGACGCTCGCGGATCTTCATGTCGGTGTACAGCAGCGGGTTCCCCAGCTGCTTCGCGATCCGCAGCAGCTTGTGCTTGTGCTCGTCGCTGATGCCGACCGCCACCGGGACGGGCACGATGCCGCCGTACAGGCAGGCCCAGAACGCGTCGATGAACTGCTCGTTGCTCGCGACGTTCAGGATCAGCTTGTCGCCGGGCTCGGCGCCGATGCGCTGCAGGTGATGCAGGATGCCGAGCGCCCGGCGCCTCAGGTCCTTGTACCTGAGGGTCTTCTCGGCGCTTTCGCCCTCCAGGTAGACGACGGCGCCGTCGCCGCGGGCGCGCTCCTCGAGCATCTCGATCAGCGTCTGGAACTTGATCATCTTGTTTCGACTCGCATGTGTAGGTCCCTGGCCGTGCGCAGGTTGATCCGGGCCTCCCAGCTCACGGGCTCGTCGTTGGCCGGGCGCAGCCTGAAGCGACGCGTCGCACCGTTCAGGTGCAGCATCATCTCGTAGATCGCGAAGTATTCGCCAATGCAGTGTCGAGGCCCCACCGCGAACGGGATGTAGGTGCGGCGCTCCCGGGCGGTCGTTGCGGCCGCAGCGAATCGCTCCGGGTCGAAGCGTTCCGCGTCCGGCCAGTAGTCCGGATGGCGATGGATGACGTAGGGGCTCAGCACGACGTCGGTGCCGGGTGGGAGCTCGTAGCCCGCGAGCCGGTCAGGGCCGATCGATCGCCGCGAAAGGGCCCAGCCGGCAGGGTAGAGCCGCAGCACTTCATCGAGCACCTGCCGGGTATAGGGCAGCCGCCTGAGGTCCGCGTAGTCGACCGGACCGAGGTCGCCTTCGCGGTCCTGCTCCGCATGCAGCTGCGCCTCGATCTCCGGGTGCTGCGACAGCAGCCACCAGGTCGAGTTCAGCGTGCTCGCAGTCGTCTCGTGGCCGGCGACCACCAGCGTCAGGATCTCGTCGACGAGCTGGCGTTCCTCCATGCCGCGTCCCGTGTCGGGATCCCGGGCTTCCATCAGTATCTGCAGCAGGTCCGCGCGATGCATTCCCGCGCTGCGCCGCCGTTTGACGAGATCCCGTACCAGCGTGCCCAGCTGGCGAAACCGGTAAGCGAACAGCGGGTCGCGACGCGACTCATCGGCGACCATCATGAACGGGTTGTCCTGCAGGTCCGCGACGAGCGCATCGAGATCCTCGCTGAATATCGAGCGCAGCATGACGTTCAACGTGAACTCGCTCGCGGACCGGGTCAGGTTGATCGTCCTTTCGCGCGCACCCGCCTGCTGCCAGCGCGCCATCAGCTGCTCGTTGCAGTCGCGAATGATCGCGCCGAAGCGCTCGACGCCCTTGCGATGGAATGCAGGCTGCACCATCCGCCGTTGCCGGCGCCACAGCTCGCCTTCGCTGGTCATGATGCCCTGGCCGAGGAGCAGCCGGACGCGGTCGAGGCCCAGCCCCTTGGTGTAGTTGCGGTGATTGGCTACCAGCACGCGCCTGACGTCCTCGGGGTCGTGGATCACCCAGGTGTACCTGCCGTCCGGCGCCCTCACCCGGTACGTGCTGCCAAACTCCGCGAACCACTGCAGCAGCAGCTCCAGCGTTTCGTCCGAGGAACCAAGCAGGTATTCCCGGGCCGGTCCGGGCGGACTGCTGGACGCAAAGCTCAGGGGCGTGCTGGCCATCTCGGGTGCTGGCGGAGCGCGGTACAGTCAGCGGAAAATGCCTGGAAATGAACCAAGTAATGCTACTACACGCGCCATTGCCTGGACACATGGACGCCGGGCGGCAGCGGTGGTTGCTCGATCGAGCTGCCCTATGCGAAGCGGCTCGAGCTCGAGCGCCGTGACGAGGCGGCGCGCATCGCGAGCCTGCTCGCGATAGAGCTCGTGCTGCAGGGGGCTGGCTCGATCTCGGGCCGATCGTTCCTTCCCTCCGACCTTCTCTACCTCGCTGGCGGAAAACCAGTGCTGCAATCCGGCCCGTTCCTGAGCATCACGCACTCGCGGCGTCGCGTGGCCGTGGCGCTGAGTCCGGACCTGGAGATCGGGCTCGACCTGGAGGATCGCGTGGCCGGGACGCAGGCCGAGTTCGAGCGCCTGCTGCACTGGACAGCTGCTGAGGCAGTGCTGAAGGCCGCGGGCGCTGGAATCCGCGATGTGCGACGCGTGCAGATCGCCGCCGACGGCTGCGCGGCCAGCCTCGACGGCGTTGCCTACAGCCTCTTGCAGCCGGCTCTCGCCGGGGACGTCGTGTGCCGGCTCGCGAGCCCGGAGCCCGGCGCGGAGCTGGTGATTACCGAGGCTCCTGCAGCGCTGCTTCGGCCTCCTGCCTGAGCGCATCCAGCCGTTCCGCCATCTCCTGCTGCATTCGTCCGAGGCCCGCGGAGTCCATGCCCCGCGGCATCCTGACCGGTTCCCCGTAGGCGATCACGACGCGGCTGAAAGGCAGCGGCAGCTCGAAGCGGTCCCAGGTGTCGAAGGTCCATTTCCTGGACGCCGCGATGCTGATCGGCAGGATGGGCCGGCCGCTCAACTGGGCGAGCATGATCGCCCCGGGCTTGAACTCGTGCACCGGGCCGCGCGGTCCGTCGGGTGTCAGTGCGGGCGAGACCTGGTCCTTGACGATCGTCTGGTAGTAATCCTTCAGCGCCTTGGCCCCGGTGTGCGTCGACGAGCCCCGGATGACGTGACCGCCGAGCCGGCCCACCAGCATCGAGGGCGCAGTGCCGTCCACCGAGGGGCTGATCAGGAAGCCTATCTTGAGCCCGTCGCGCTGCAGGTCGAGCAGCGCACGTACGCCGAACAGCATGTGCTGGTGCCAGTACACCGGGATCAGCGACTTCGATTCCCGGACCGCGGCACGCGCGGCCTCGAGGCCGATCACGCGGTGCACGCGGACGCTCCACCAGAGGAATCGGCCCAGCCACCACGCGACCGCTACGGCGACCCGGTACAACAGCAGCCGCCCGCGCGTGAGCTGCCGCTTGCCCCTGGTCACCTTTCGGTAGAGCGTGTTGCGCGGCTGCTGCCCGGTCGCGACGTCTTCCTGGCGCTCGTCCACTAGTCTTCCTCTAGCGCGGGCCCGGCCAGCAGGCGCTCATACGGCATCAGGGCACTCGTCCTGTTCGAGCTGCAGCGCCGAGTGCGCCACTTCGTAGCGCTCGACGAGTAACCGTTTCGCCTGGCGCAGCACCTGGGACGGGTCGGCCCCTGCGTCGAGCGCGAGGTGCAGCGTGAGCATGGTCTGGCCACTGGTCAGCGACCAGCAGTGCACGTCGTGCACGTCGCGGACGCCCGGTACCGCTGCGACCAGCGCGTCCTTGAGCTCGTCGGGGTCCACGGACTCCGGGGCATTTTCCATCAGGATCAGCGTGGACTTGCGTAGCAGCCGCCAGGCGCTGCGGACGATCAGCAGCGCAACGAACACGGAGAGGATCGGGTCGATCGGCGTCCAGCCGGTCGTGAGGATCACGCCCGCCGCCACGATCGCGCCGATCGAGCCGAGCAGGTCGCCGAGCACGTGAAGGCGGGCCGCGGCGACGTTGATGTTCCCGTCGTCGTCGCTGCGCAGGATGCGGTAGACGACGAGGTTGGCGAGCAGGCCCATGATCGCGACGCCCAGCATGGTCTCGCCCTGGATGTCGCGCGGCGACAGCAGGCGTTCGACGGCCTCGTACAGGATCCATGCCACGACCGCGAACAGCGCGAGTGCATTGACGAAGGCCGCCAGGACCTGCGCCCTGTGATAGCCGTATGAACGTTTCGGGTCGGTCGGCCTTTGCGAGAGCTGCGCGGCCAGCCACGCCAGCGCCAGCGCGGCGGTGTCCGTCAGCATGTGGCCCGCGTCCGCCAGCAGTGCCAGCGAGCCCGATATCAGCCCGCCGACGACCTCGAGCAGCATGAAGCTGCCGGTGACGACCAGCGCCCAGCCCAGTCGCTGGGTTGCGGTCGTGTGCGAATGGGGCTCGGCGAGGCGGTCTTTCACGGCCTGGGTCAATCTCGTCCGGCGACGCGACGCTGTTCACGGGCGACGCTCCTGCGCAGGACGCGCTTATACTACCCCGGCGCCCGCGGCCTCGGGCTGGCGCAATACCCTCTGGCACACCGGTACCGACCTTGACAGACGCAGCCCCGGAATCGCAGCCGCCGCCGCTCGACGTGTCGGTCGTGATTCCCGTCTGTAACGAGGAGGAGAACGTCCTGCCGCTTGCGCGCGAGATCCACGCGGCGCTGGAAGGCGGTTTCGCGTTCGAGACGATCTTCGTCGACGACGGCAGCACGGACGGTACGGCCCGCGCCGTGGTGGCCGCGCGCCTGCAGGGGATGCCGGAGGTCCGGCTGGTCCGCCACCAGGTACGCTCCGGCCAGAGCGCCGCGGTCGCGACCGGCGTGCGTGCGGCCCGTGCGCGCTGGATCGCGACGCTCGACGGCGACGGCCAGAACGACCCGGCCGACATTCCGAAGCTGCTGGAGGCCGCCCGGCAGGCGGATTCGCCCGGGCTGCGGCTCGTGATGGGCAACCGCACGACGCGTCGCGACACCTGGCTCAGGCGGCTTTCCTCCCGCGTGGCGAATGGCGTGCGGGGCGGCCTGCTCAAGGACGGCACGCCGGATACCGGTTGCGGAATCAAGGTTTTCGACCGCGACGTGTTCCTGGACATGCCCCGTTTCAACCACATGCACCGCTTCATGCCGGCGCTGTTCCAGCGCGAGGGCTACGAGGTGATCTCGGTGCCGGTCAACCATCGAGAGCGTACGCGGGGCAAATCCAAGTACGGACTGCACAACCGGCTCTGGGTGGGCATCGTGGACCTGTTCGGCGTGATGTGGCTGATACGGCGTGCCTCACCGCGGGTTCCGGCGGAAGAGGAATCCTGAGTGAGCGAGGCTCGCGGTTCCACGCCCGCGCTCCTCGATGCCTTCCTGCGCCCGGGTCGATCCTCTCGACGGGACATCCTCGTGGACCTCGCCTGGCTGCTGGGGCTCGGTGCGCTGCTGATCGGCGCGGGACTGGGGCTGCGTGATCCCTGGCCTGCCGATGAGCCGCGTTTCGCGCTCGTCGCGCAGGACATGCTGCGCTCGGGCGACTGGCTTTTTCCGCGCGTCGGTGGCGATCTCTACGCCGACAAGCCGCCGCTGTACTTCTGGATGATGGCGGCCTCGATGGCCGTGACCGGCTCGATGCGCGCGGGTTTCCTGCTGCCCTCGCTGCTCGCGGGCCTGGGCACGCTGCTCGCGGCCTACGATCTGCTGCGCCGCGCCCACGGCCGCGAGGTCGCGCTCGCCGGTGGGTTCGTGCTGCTCGTTACCTTCCAGTTCGTCTGGCAGGCCCGGCAGGCGCAGATCGACGGTACGCTCTGCTTCCTGACGACGCTGAGCCTGTACGGCCTGCTCAGGCACCTGCTGCTCGGTCCGTCGCCTGGCTGGTACCTGGTCGGCTGGGCTGTGGCCGGGCTCGGCGTCATCACCAAGGGGGTCGGTTTCCTGCCGCTGCTCGCGCTCGTCCCGGCCGCGGTGCTGGCATGGCGCGGCTGGACGATGCCCGCCCGAAGTGGCCGGCTGGCCTTCGCGGGCGTGTTGGCGATGCTGGCGGCGATCGGGCTGTGGTTCGTGCCGATGATGGTTGCGACTGCCGCAGGCGGGGAACTGCTGGCCTATCGCAACGAGATCCTGTTCGACCAGACGGTCACGCGGTACGCGGACGCCTGGCATCACCACGAGCCGTTCTGGTACTACCTGGTGCGCGTGATTCCGCTGCTCTGGCTGCCGTTGATCGCGCTGCTGCCCTGGCTCTGGCCGCGCTGGAGAAATGCGCTGGCCGGTCGCGATGCGTGGACGGCGATCCTGCTCGCCTGGGTGGTGATCGTGGTCGTGTTCTTCAGCTTGAGTTCCGGCAAGCGCGGCGTCTACGTGCTGCCCGCGCTGCCTGCGCTCGCGATGGCCGCGGCACCGTGGCTACCCGGGCTGATGCGTGCGCCCGGTCCCCGGCGGGCAGTGTTCGCGCTGGCATGCATGCTGACGCTCGTTCTGGCCGGTGCGGCGCTCTACCTTGGGCTCGACGGGAGCGCGGCCGCCAGCATCGTCGCCGACTACGACGCGGAGCCCGTGCTGCCGCTCGTCGTGATGACGGCCGGCGCGCTCGCCTCGCTGCTCGTATTCCGCCTGCGCGACGCATTCTTCGCTTATGCCGGCGTGCTCGCGACCGTGCTGCTGACGATCGGCTTCATCGTCAATCCGCGGATCGACGAGGTGCGCTCGGGCCGGGAATTCATGCAACGCGTCGAGCTGGCGGCCGCAGGGATCCCGGAGCTCGGGCTGGTCGGGGCGAAGGAGCAGTACTTGCTGCAGCTGCGGCGTCCCAGCGTGAACTTCGGGCACGCGAGGTGGCGTGAGAAGGAAGACGAGGCGGCTGATGCCGCCGTCTGGCTCGCGGGGCGCCCGGGCCGGGCGCTGCTGCTCGATGGCAAGGCGCGGGAGGCCTGTTTCCGCGAGGCGCAGGCGCTCGGACTCGGTCGGGCGAACAGGCAGCAGTGGTTCCTGGTCAGCGGCGACCCGGACGCAGACTGCCTCGTGCGCGGCAGCAGATCCGCTGCGCGCCTGTACGAGCCTGCGAATGTCGCTTTAAATACAGGGAGTTAGCTTGAATTCCTAAACGCTTATGCCAGAATGCCAGCCAGGCCCGTGCTACAGGCGTGAAAAGTAGAAGTGTGCGGTAGTTCCCTCGCGGGTCTCCGCGGTTTGCGAGACTGAGGCTGGTACCCGGGGGTTGCAGGATTTTTGATGGCCAGGTCCCCATCCGAAGACGGCGACGAACCGGAAAGCACAGACTTCCTGTCGACGCAGTTCGTTTTCGGCCGGGGCGGCAAGCCGGCGGTGGGGCTGGACGTACTCGTCACCAAGGTCGCGGTCGACTTCCAGGCCCTCGACAGCGAAAGCAGCGGCTGCATCAAGCGGAATCTCGACGCACTTCGCGAGGCGACCGGCGTGGATGGCGTCTGCATCGCGCTGTTCGACGCCGAGTCGACGGTCGTCGAGCGGGTTGCGAGCGCTACTGGCCTGTTCACCCCCTTCGATCCGCAGGTCCTGAAGGGCGAGTCGCTGGAGCAGCTGCCGTTCCTCTCGCATGGCCTCGATCACCTGCGGATCGCCGAGTTCCGGGACACCTTCGAGCCGCGGCGCGAGCACGCCGTCGACGCCGCCCGGCTCGCCGCGATCAACATCCGCTCCACGCTGGCCTGCGGCCTGTCGCTGAACGGGCGCGTCCACGGCTTCATGGCGCTGTGCTCGCTGCAGCCGGGTCAGGGGTGGGATGCGAACCTGCACCTGATGCTTAAGCTCGTCGGCTCGAGCTTCGCGATCGGCCTCGAGCGCCTGCGCGTGCACAAGCATCTCGCCAGGATCGAGGAGCGCACGGCGCTGTCGCTGCCCTGCGCCAACGACGGCCTCTGGGACTTCGACGTCGAAAACAACGACATGTACTTCTCGCCGCGCTGGAAGAAGATGCTCGGCTACGACGAGAACGACATGAACGTCTCGCCCGACTGGCGCCGCCTGGTGCACCCGGACGACATGGCGCGGGTCCAGGCGCTGATCCGCGATCACATGGCCGGCAAGATCCCGATGTTCGAGAGCATGCACCGCATGCGTCACTGCAACGGGGAGTGGCGCTGGGTGGTCAGCCGGGCCCGGGCGAGGGTGGATCCGACCGGGCGCCTGCGACGCCTGGTGGGTGTCGAGCTGGACGTCACCGAGCGCAAGCTGTACGAGGACGCGCTGTTCAAGCAGAAGGAGAGCGCGCAGATCACGCTGCAGTCGATCGGCGACGGCGTCGTGACGACCGACGCGGCGCTCGCCATCGAGTACCTGAATCCGGTGGCCGAGGAGCTCACGGGCTGGACCTTCGACGAGGCCCAGGGCCGCCACATCGACGACATTTTCAGGGGGTTTCACGAGGAAACCTGCGAGCCGCTGGAGAATCCGCTCTCGGTCGCGATCCGGCGCAGCCGGGCCATCAAGTCGGTGAGGCCGACGCTGCTGATCAAGCGCGACGGCAACGAGATCTACATCGAGAGCACGGCCTCGCCGATCCGTGACGGATCGGGCGCGTGCTCCGGTGGCGTGCTCGTGTTCCACGACGTCAGCGAGAGCCGGGAGCTGAACCGCAAGCTCTCGTATCACGCCAGCCACGACATCCTCACCGGTCTCGTGAACCGGCGCGAGTTCGAGGCCCGGCTCGAGCGGGCGCTCAGGAGCGCGAAGGCGCGCGAGACCTCCTATGCGCTGGCCCACGTCGACGTGGACCAGTTCAAGATCATCAACGACACCTGCGGCCACAGCGCGGGCGATGCGCTGCTGGGGCAGGTCGGCACGCTGCTGAAGACCAAGATCCGCTGGCGGGACACGCTCGCGAGGCTCGGCGGCGACGAGTTCGCGCTGCTGCTCGAGAGCTGCTCGCTGGACGAGGCGATGCGCATGGCCGAGCAGCTGCGCGAGACGATCCGCAACTACAAGTTCGTCTGGGAGGAGCGCACGTTCAGGCTCGGCTGCAGCATCGGCGTCGTGCCGATCACCGGCGACACCGAGGACGTCGCGAGCCTGCTCTCGGCCGCGGACAGCGCCTGCAGCGCCGCGAAGGAGGGCGGCCGCAACCGCGTCTACAGTTTCCAGGAGAACGACATCGACCTGATGCGCCGCCGTCGCGAGATGCAGTGGGCCGCGCGCATCAACAACGCCCTGGAGGAGAATCGCTTCGAGCTGTTCCGCATGACGATACAGCCGCTGCAGCGCACCGAGAACGGCGCGCACTACGAGCTGCTGCTGCGCATGAAGGACGAGGCAGGCAAGATCGTCTCCCCGGACAACTTCATAAATGCCGCGGAGCGCTACGGCCTCACGCCCGCGATCGACCGCTGGGTGATCGAGCACGCGCTCGGCTGGCTCGTCTCGGAGACGGAGGAACTCGAGCGCCTGGCGATGTGCTCGATCAACCTCTCCGGCCAGAGCCTCGGCGACGACAAGTTCCTGCCCTTCGTGATCAGCCAGTTCCACAAGAGTGGCATCGACGCCTCGAAGATCTGCTTCGAGATCACGGAGACCGCGGCGATCGCCAGCTTCGCTCAGGCCAATCGCTTCATCCAGGCCCTCAAGGAACTCGGCTGCCGCTTCGCGCTGGACGATTTCGGCACCGGGCTGTCGTCCTTCGGTTACCTGAAGCATTTCCCGGTGGATTTCCTGAAGATCGACGGCAGCTTCGTCAAGGAAATCCTGAACGACCCGATCGACCGCGAGATGGTCCGGTCGATCAACGAGATCGGGCACCTGACGGGCAAGCAGACGATCGCCGAGTTCGCCGAGAACCTCGAGATCATCAACATGCTGCGCAGTCTCGGCGTCGACTACGCGCAAGGCTACGGAATAGCCTCGCCGCAGCGGATCGCGCGGATCGCAGCGAACGGCTAGCGCCCTTCGGGCCGGGCCTGCGGGATCCACGCTGCCGCAGGCGAGCCGGGCGATGCGTCAGTTCCCGAATTCGAAGCGCATCGAAAGGTCGATGGCCCGGACGTGCTTGGTCAGCGACCCGACCGAGACGAAATCAACTCCGGTCTCACCGATCGTTCGCAGCGTCTCCAGCGTCACGTTGCCCGAGGCCTCGAGCAGCAGGGGACCGTTGACGTGCGAGCGGTTCAGTGCCACGGCGGTCCGCAGTTCCTCGAGGCTGAATTCGTCGAGCAGCGCCATGTCCGCCCCGGCGTCGAGCGCCTGCTGCAGTTCCTCGAGCGTCTCGACTTCCACTTCCACCGGGACCCCGGCGCCCGCGGCACGTGCAGCGGCGACCGCGAGCCGGATCGATCCGGCCGCGACGATGTGGTTCTCCTTTATCAGGATGCCGTCGTACAGGCCCATGCGGTGGTTGCTGCCGCCTGCGCAGCGGACCGCGTATTTCTGGGCCTTGCGCAGCCCTGGAATCGTCTTGCGGGTATCGAGGACCTTGCAGTCGAGCCCGCTCAGGGCTTCGACATACTGCCGCGCGACGGTGGCCGTGCCAGAGAGTGTCTGCAGGAAATTCAGCGCGCTGCGCTCGCCGGTCAGCAGCGCGCGGGCGGACCCGCGCAGGCGGCAGAGCTGCTGGTCCGGGACCGCGGTATCGCCTTCGCCGACGCTCCACTCGACCACGACGGACGGATCGAGCTGGCGGAAAACCTCGTCGAACCAGGGCCGGCCGCAGACTACCGTGCGTTCCCGTGTGATGACGGTGGCTTCTGCCGAGCGGTCCTCAGGAACCAGCGCGGCGGTGAGGTCTCCGGTCCCGAGGTCCTCGGCGATCGCCCGGGCGACGACCCCCTCGAGGTCCTCGGGCGGCGTGAATCCGTGTGCATCCAAGTTTCGAACTCCACTCATTGCTCGGCGTTGGGGTCCCGACCGGTTCAGAGGAGCCTGGCGGCAACCGTGCCGGCCCGCTCGCGTGCTCGCATCAACAGTTTGAACAACACCCCGCCCCTCCCCATAATTCTATGCCTCGAATCAACCCCGGTCCCCACCAGATGAAGGATCTCCCGCCTGCCTCGCCGTGCATCCGGATCTGCACCCTCGACGGGGTCGGGCAGTGCACGGGTTGCGGGCGAACGCTCGAGGAGATTTCGCGCTGGGCGACGATGAGCGTGGCGGAGCAATGGTCGGTCGTGGACCGGCTGCAGCGCAGCCGTCGGGACGCGAAGCAGGCCGGGGCGGCGCAGTAGGAATACGAGGAACACACAGTGGACATCAACCAGCGAATCCAGGAACAGCTCAAGGCAAATCCGGTGCTGCTCTACATGAAGGGCACGCCAGATTTTCCGCAGTGCGGCTTCTCCGCGGCCGCGGTGCGGACGCTCGAGGCCTGCGGGGCGAATTTCGCCTACGTGAACATTTTCGAGGACCCTGAGCTGCGCGAGGGATTGAAGCAGTACTCGAACTGGCCGACCTACCCGCAGCTCTACGTGAGCGGCGAACTCGTCGGCGGCTCGGACATCATCAACGAGATGTTCCGCAAGGGCGAACTGCAGACCATGCTCAAGGAAGCCGGCGCGACGGGCTGAGCGGGCCGGGACGCGGGGACCGCGTCGGTGTCCGGCGCGGAGCCCTCAGGGCAGCGGAGTCGCAAGGTCGGCCAGAGACTGCTCGTACATGGTCCGGAAACGGTTGCACACGGTGCAGAACAGCGCCGCCGTGCGTTCCGCGTCGTAGATCGCTGAATGGGCGGAATTCGGATCCCATTCGAGACCAGCTGCGGCCACCGCGCGCGACAGGACCGTCTGGCCGAAGGCCACGCCGCCGAGCGTCGCGGTATCGAAGCTCGAGAACGGGTGGAAGGGGTTGCGCTTCAGGCCGCAGCGCTCGACCGCGGCGTTCAGAAACGCGAGGTCGAAAGACGCGTTGTGGCCGACCAGGACTGCGCGCGTGCAGCCGGCGTCGCGCACGGAGCGGCGCACTTCCCGGAACAGCTCCGACAGGGCCTCCTGCTCCGGCAGTGCGGGCCTGAGCGGGTGGTGTGGATCGATACCGTTCACTGCGAGCGAGGCCGGGTCGATGCGCGACCCCGGAAACGGCTTGACGTGGTAGCGCAGCGTGTCGCCGAGGCGCAGCTCGCCAGAGGGCGACAACTCGATCATCACCGCTGCGAGTTCCAGCAGTGCGTCCGTCGCCGGGTTGAAGCCGCCCGTCTCGACGTCCACGACGACGGGCAGGAAGCCGCGGAAACGCGCGGCGATGGCGGCCGGTTCGCTGGACCTGCTCATCGGCCGGCGAGTCGCCAGGCGACGCTGCCGCCGGCACGCAACGGAACCAGCGCGTCCCCGCCGCCGAATGGATAGGACGCGGGCACCTTCCAGGGTTCGCGTCGCAACGTGATGGTCTGCTGGTTGCGCGGCAGGCCGTAGAAATCGGCGCCACGCTCGGACGCGAACGATTCGAGCCGGTCGAGCCGGCCGGCTTCCTCGAAGGCTTCTGCGTAGAGCTCGATGGCCGCGTGGGCCGAGAAGATGCCCGCGCAGCCGCAAGGCGCTTCCTTCGTGTGCCGTGCGTGCGGTGCGCTGTCCGTGCCGAGAAAGAACCGCGGATCGTCCGAGGTGGCGGCCGCCAGCAGGGCCTCGCGATCGCGCTCGCGCTTGAGGACCGGCAGGCAGTAGTGATGCGGCCTCAAGCCGCCTTCGAACAGCGCGTTGCGGTTCATCAGAAGGTGCTGCGGCGTCATCGTGGCCGCAACCCCGGCGCGCGAGTAACGCACGAACTCGACCGCAGCGGCGGTAGTGACGTGCTCGAATACCACTTTCAGGCCAGGAACCCTTTCCACGACCCGCGACAGCACGCGATCGATGAACACCTGCTCGCGGTCGAAGACGTCGACGTCCGGCTCCGTTGCCTCTCCGTGGACCTGCAGCACGAGCTGCTGCTCGGCCATCGCCTCGAGTGCCGGCCAGACCCTGTCGATGGACGTTACGCCAGCGTCGGAGTGCGTCGTCGCGCCGGCCGGGTATAGCTTGGCGCCCAGCACGAAGCCGCTGGCACGCGCCCGCGAGATCTCCTCCGGCGTCGTCCGGTCGGTGAGGTACAGCGTCATCAGCGGCTGGAACTCGGCCGCCGGCGGCAGTGCCGCGAGGATCCGCTTGCGATACGCGGCAAGTCCGGCGGTATCCACCATGGCGGGCTTCAGGTTCGGCATGACCAGCGCGCGCGCAAAGCGCTCGGCCGTGAATGGCAGCACGGCCTCGAGCTGTGCGCCGTCACGCAGGTGCAGGTGGAAGTCGTCAGGGCGGCGGAAGGTCAGGCTGCTCACTGCGGGTCCTCGAGCTGGTCGAGGAATCGCCCGTCGGCGAGCAACTGCGTTGCATAGCGCACGCCGAATCCCGTGAATTCCGTTGGCACGTGCGCGAGTCCACCCTTGCGTTCGCTTGCTGACAGATCCATGTGCACCCAGGGAATCCGGGCCGGGACGAAGCGGTTCAAGAAGCGGGCGGCGAGGATGTGGTCGCCCTTGTTGTCTTCGCTGCACTGGAGCAGATCGGCAACGGGGCTCTCCAGGTCGCTGTCGAAATCATCGTCCATCGGGAAGCACCAGACACGTTCACCGCTGCTGCGCCCCGCCTGCTGCAGCGGAGCCTGAAGAGCGGGCCGGTTGGTGAAGACTCCGCTGTAGCGCTCGGTGAGGGCGTTCACGCAGGCCCCGGTCAGCGTCGCGAAGTCCAGGATCAGGCGCGGCTCTTCGCGCGACGCCAGCGCCAGCGTGTCGGCGAGCACCATCCGGCCCTCCGCGTCGCTGTGTACGATCTGAATCGTCACGCCGTTCGAGGCGCGCACGACTTCCTGCGGCCGGTAGGCGCGCGGGCCGATCTCGTTCTCGGTGAGCGCTAGCCAGCAGTCCGCCGCGAACCCTGCACCGCTGCGCGCAAGCGCGAGCAGCGTGCCCACTGCGACCGCGCTGCCCTGCATGTCGCCGTGCATCTTGTACATGCTCTTGTGCGACTTAAGGTTGATGCCGCCAGTGTCGAAGCAGATCCCCTTGCCGACGATCGCGACGCTCGTGCCCGCACGGCCGCCGGCAGGGCGATAGCCGAGCCGCACGATGCCCGCTTCGCGGTGCTCGTTTGCGCGGGATACCGCGAGGAATGCGCCTGCCCCGACGCGCTCGAGCGCGCGCTCGTCCAGGAACTCGAATTTCCAGCCCTCGCGCTTCGCCAGTTGCTGCAGCATCCGCCGATACGAAATGCAGTCCAGCTCGTTGGGCGGCAGCGCTGCGAGCCAGCGCGCGAGGTGATTGCCCTCGGCGATGGCCAGGCACTCGGTGAGTCCAGGCACCTCGCCGGCGAGCTCCAGTACGGCCAGCGGGTGCACCGGGTCCGGTTTCGACTTGCGTTGCGGCATCGGTGCCACGGCCGCGAGCGCCGCGCTCGCCACCGCTTCCTGGAGCGCTTGCGCTTCCTCGCCTTCGATGCCGACCACGTAGCTGCGCAGCGACTTCACGCCCGGCTCGAGGGCCTGCTTCACCAGCTTGCCTGCGAACTGCAGACGTTCGAATCCGGACGCCCCCCGCCGGACGAATCCGACGACCGCGAGGGTATGGCGAGTGTTCGGCAGCCGGCAGCAGAGCACGGGAGCTTCGCTGCCATGCTGCGACTCATGGTAGAGCTTGCGCCACAAGCGGGCATGCGGCAGCTGCGCGAGCGCCCGGCCGGCCTGCGCGGCATCGAGCACGAAGACGACGGCGTCCCTTCGTGCCACCGACGCCTCTGACGGCGAGTAGCGGCCGCTGCGAACCGTGACCGCCGGGAGGGGAGGCAATATGTCCGTCAACGTCGTCTTGACCCTGTTGGAAGCTGAGCTGATCATTGCGTGAATCTGCGCCTCCCGCTTCGCCGCGTTGCAGCATGAGGCCGCGGCGGCATGCTAGCAGGGCAGGCCCCTCAAATCATCACGGCGGACCCTGATACATGTTCGAAGCTTCGAAGATCGAGGACTCCGATCCGGCCGAGACCCGCGAATGGCTCGAGTCGATCGATTCGGTGCTGCGGGTGCACGGTGCCGAGCGCGCGCAGTATCTGCTCGATCGCGTCATCGACTACACGCGGCGGTCGGGGGCCTATCTGCCCTTCAAGCCCAACACCGCCTACGTCAACACGATCTTCGCAGGCCAGGAGACGTCCTATCCGGGCGACCGCGCGCTCGAGCGACGCATCGAGGCCTACCTGCGCTGGAACGCGATGGCCATGGTCGTGCAGGCGAACCGGCAGAGCTCGGAGTACGGTGGCCACATCGCGACCTACGCCTCGGCCGCGACGCTCTACGAAGTCGGCTTCAACCATTTCTGGCGCGCGCCGAGCGATTCGCATCCTGGCGACATGGTGTTTGTCCAGGGCCACTCTGCGCCCGGAATCTATGCCCGCGCATACCTCGAGGGACGCCTCGGCGAGGACCGGCTGCAGTACTTCCGGCAGGAGATCGCCGGGAAGGGCAAGGGATTGCCGTCGTATCCGCATCCGTGGCTGATGCCCGAGTTCTGGCAGTTCCCGACCGTCTCGATGGGCCTCGGGCCGATGATGGCCATCTACCAGGCGCGATTCCAGCGCTACCTCGAGCATCGCGGCATCGTCGAGCCGAGCGACCGCAAGGTCTGGTGTTTCCTCGGGGATGGCGAGACCGACGAGCCGGAGTCGCTCGGCGCGATCACGATGCCGGTGCGCGAGCGGCTGGACAATCTCGTCTTCGTCATCAACTGCAACCTGCAGCGGCTCGACGGACCAGTGCGCGGCAACGGCAAGATCATCCAGGAGCTCGAGGCCGCTTTCCTCGGTGCCGGCTGGAACGTGATCAAGGTGCTCTGGGGCTCGCGCTGGGATCCGCTGTTCGCGCAGGACACCCGGGGCCTGCTGCGGCGGCTGATGATGGAATGCGTGGACGGCGAGTACCAGAACTACAAGGCCAAGGGCGGCGCCTATACGCGCGAGCATTTCTTCGGCAAGTACCCCGAGCTCCGGGAAATGGTCGCCAACATGACCGACGAGGAAATCTGGCGGCTCAACCGCGGCGGCCACGACGCCCGCAAGGTCTACAACGCCTACCTCGCGGCCGTGAAGCACACCGAGCAGCCCACCGTGATCCTGGCCAAGACGGTCAAGGGCTACGGCATGGGCAGCGCCGGCGAAGGGCAGAACATCACGCACCAGCAGAAGAAGCTCGACGAGGCGGCGCTGCGCGAGTTCCGGGACAGGTTCAACATCCCGGTCTCCGATGCCGAGATCGCGCGCGTCCCGTACTACCGACCGGCCGAGGGCAGCGAGGAACTGAATTACCTGCAGGAGCGGCGCGCAGCGCTCGGCGGATACCTGCCACAGCGCCGCACGGCCGCGGCGAAGCTCACTGTCCCCGGGCTCGAGGCCTTCAAGCCGCTGCTCGAGTCCAGCGGGGAGCGCGAGATCTCCACGACGATGGCGCTGGTGCGCCTGCTCACGATCCTGGTCAAGGACAAGCAGATCGGCCCGCACGTCGTGCCGATCGTGCCGGACGAGGCGCGCACATTCGGCATGGAGGGGATGTTCCGCCAGATCGGAATCTACTCCTCGATGGGGCAGCTCTATACGCCCCAGGACGCGGACCAGCTGCTCTACTACCGCGAGGACAAGAAAGGCCAGATCCTCGAGGAGGGCATCAACGAGGGAGGCGCGGTCTGCAGCTGGATGGCCGCCGGGACGTCCTATGCGAACCACGGCGTGAGCATGATCCCCTTCTACATCTTCTACTCGATGTTCGGTTTCCAGCGGGTGGGGGATTTCTGCTGGGCGGCGGGCGACATGCAGTCGCGCGGCTTCCTGATCGGTGGCACCGCCGGGCGCACGACGCTGGCCGGCGAGGGCCTGCAGCACCAGGACGGCCACAGCCAGCTGGTGGCCACGACGATCCCCAACTGCGTGGCCTACGACCCCGCCTACGCCTACGAACTCGCCGTGATCGTGCACGACGGGCTGCGCCGCATGTACGCGGAACAGCAGGACGTCTTCTACTACGTCACCGTCATGAACGAGAACTACGCACATCCGGCGCTGCCCGATGACGCCCGCGACGGGATCCTGAAGGGGATGTACCGGCTGCGCAGCGGCGGACGTGGCAAGGTACGCGTGAACCTGCTCGCCTCGGGCACGATACTGCGTGAGGCGCTCGCGGCTGCCGACCTGCTCGAGGCGGACTTCGGCGTGCCGGCCGATGTGTTCAGCGTCACCAGCTGGTCCGAGCTGCGGCGCGAGGCGCTGGACGTCGAGCGCTGGAACCTGCTCAATCCGACCGAGGAGCCGCGCCGGCCCTACGTCGCCGAGTGTCTCGCTGCCCAGCAGGGTCCCTTCGTCGCGGCCTCGGACTACATGCGCACCGTTCCGGAACAGATCCGCCAGTGGATACCGGGGCGGTACGGCGTGCTCGGCACCGACGGCTACGGGCGCAGCGATTCCAGGGCGGCGCTGCGCGAGTTCTTCGAGGTGGATCGGCGCTACATCGCGCTCGCGGCGCTCAAGTCGCTGGCGGACGAGGGCAAGCTCGACCGCGCCACGGTCAAGGGCGCGATCAGGCAGCTCGGCATCGACGCCGCGCGGCCGAACCCCTGGTCGGTGTAGGCCGGAGCAGGGCCGTGGCGGAACTGATCGAAGTACGGGTCCCGGATCTCGGCGACTTCAAGGACGTCGAGATCATCGACGTGCTGGTGCAGCCGGGTGATGCGGTCGAGGTCGAGGCTTCGCTGATCACGCTCGAGACCGAGAAGGCGACGATGGACGTGCCTTCCACCGTCGCGGGCGTCGTTCGGGAGCTGAAGGTCGGGCTTGGTGACCGGGTGTCGAAGGGCGACCTCGTAGTGATGGTGGAGCCCTCGGGCGAACCCGCGACGGCTGACGCGGCCGAGGCGACTGAAAGCCCGGGCCAGCAGGCTCCTGGCGCGGACGGCGCAGAGGCGGCCGGGTCCGCGTCGCAGTCCTCCGGGGCCACACGAGAGGAGGAAGCCGCGCATGCGGATCAGGCCTCTTCCACGGGTGCAGTGAAGACGGTTGCCAGCCGGCCTGAATCGGGCCCAGCGGCAGAAGGCATCGTCGATGAGCCCGGGTTCTCCCGCTCGCATGCGAGTCCGTCCGTTCGCAAGTTTGCCCGCGAGCTGGGCGTCGACCTGAGCCGGGTCGAGGGGACGGGTCCCAAGGGCCGGATCCTCGCCGACGACGTCAAGGCGCACGTAAAGCGCCTGCTGAGCGCAGGACCGGCCGCTCCCGCCGGTGGCGCATCGATGCCCAGCGTGCCTGAAGTCGATTTCGCGGCCTTCGGGCCGATCGAGCGACGGCCGCTCAGTCGCATCCAGAAGATCGCCGGCCCGCGGTTGCATGCCAGCTGGGTCAACGTCCCCCACGTGACTCAATTCGACGAGTCGGACATCACGGAGATGGAAGCGGCCCGGCGGCGTCTCAAGGACGAGGCCGAGGGCCGCGGCATCAAGCTCACGCCGCTCGCGTTCGTGATGCGCGCCTGCGTCCAGGCGCTGCAGGCATTCCCGCATTTCTGCTCGTCGCTGGATCCGAAGTCGGGAGAACTGGTGCTGAAGAAGTACCTGCACCTCGGCTTCGCCGCCGACACGCCTGGCGGGCTCGTCGTTCCAGTGCTGCGCGACGCGGACCGCAAGGACGTGTACGAGCTGGCCCGCGAGCTCGCGAGCCTGAGCGAGAAGGCCCGTGCAGGCAAGCTGACGGCGGAGCAGATGCAGGGCGGCTGCTTCACGATCTCGAGCCTGGGCGGCATCGGCGGCACGGCCTTCACGCCGATCATCAACGCGCCCGAGGTCGCGATTCTGGGCGTGTCGCGTGCCGTGCAGCGCCCCGTGTATCAGAATGACGTGCTGGTGCCCAGACTGATGCTGCCGCTGTCCCTATCCTATGATCACCGCGTGATCGACGGTGCCGATGCAGTGAGGTTCACGAGCTTTCTTGGACAGGCGCTGGCCGACGTGCAGGGACTGCTGCGGGCGATACCGTAGGGAGGCATGTCTTGGGCTCATCCGGTCAAGAATCCAGTAACAAGATCCCGATCCGGATTCCGGATCTCGGCGGCTTCAGCGATGTCGCGGTGATCGAAGTGCTGGTGCAGCCGGGCGAGCGCGTGGAGATCGAGACGCCGCTCGTGACGCTGGAGAGCGACAAGGCGACGATGGACGTGCCGTCTACGGCTGCAGGCCTCGTCACAGCGGTGCTGGTGAAGCCCGGGGACAAGGTGAACACCGGCACGGTCATCGCGGAAGTCTCCCGGCAGCCCGCGAGCTCGGGCGACGCTGACGAAACCGCGAGCCATGCAAAGCTGCGCGCGGCCGAACCCTATGGCGGCGAGCCGTACCTCGATACCGTACCGATCAAGCCGATGTCCGGTGGTGGCGGATCTGAAAGTGCACCGCAGGAGGTGGCCGCGGCGCCGGGTGCCGGGCATCGGCCGGATTCCGATGGTGAAGCGACGACGCAGGCCGGCGCGGCTTCGTACGAGTTCGACCTTGCCGTGCTCGGCGCGGGACCGGGCGGGTACACGGCCGCGTTCCGCGCGGCCGATCTCGGTCTCAACGTCGCGCTTGTAGAACGCTGGCCGACGTTGGGCGGAGTGTGCCTCAACGTCGGCTGCATTCCCTCGAAGGCGTTGCTGCATGCCGCTCGCGTGATCGAGGAGGCCGAGTCCATGGCCGCGCACGGCATCAGTTTCGGCGAGCCGCAGATCGATGCCGGCAAGCTGCGCGACTGGAAGGACCGGATCGTCGGGCGGCTCACCAGCGGTCTCGCCGTGCTCGCGAGGCAACGCAAGGTGACCGTGATCAGCGGCGTCGCCCGGTTCGCCTCACCCCATGAGCTCGACGTCGACGGCGAGGAAGGCGTCAGAAGGCTGAGCTTCGCCCGCTGCATCATCGCGGCCGGCTCGGAGCCGATGCGGCTGCCGGGGTTCCCCGACGACCCGCGCGTCATGGATTCGACCGCCGCGCTCGAGCTGGACCTGCCGGCTCGACTACTGGTGATCGGCGGGGGGATCATCGGGCTGGAGATGGCGACCGTCTACGAAGCGCTGGGCGTGCAGGTCAGCGTGGTCGAGCTGACCGACGGGCTGATGCCTGGCTGCGATCGTGACCTGGTCAAGCCGCTGGAGAAGCGCCTGCGTGCGCGCTGCCAGAGCATCATGCTCGGGACCAGGGTCACGGCAGCAGAGCCGACGTCGGAGGGTCTCCGCGTCAGCTTCGAGGGCCGCGAAGCGCCTGCCGAGCCACAGACCTACGACAAGGTACTCGTTGCGGTCGGCCGGACGCCGAACGGCGGGAGCATCAACGCCCAGGCTGCCGGCGTCGCGGTGGACGAGCGGGGCTTCATCGGCGTCGACCGGCAGATGCGCACCAACGTGCCCCACATCGCTGCGATCGGCGACATCGTCGGCCAGCCGATGCTGGCCCACAAGGCGACCCACCAGGGCAAGGTCGCGGCGGAAGTCGCCGCGGGGCAGAAGAGCTTCTTCGATGTACGCGCAATTCCTTCGGTCGCGTACACGGACCCCGAAGTCGCCTGGGTCGGGCTCACCGAGACGCAGGCGAGGGCGGAGGGCATCAGCTACGAGAAGGCTGCCTTCCCGTGGGCCGCGAGCGGCCGCTCGCTTGCGATGGGCCGCGACGAAGGGATGACCAAGCTGCTGTTCGATCCCGAATCGCACCGCGTCGTAGGCGGTGGCATCGTCGGCACGAGCGCCGGAGACCTGATCGCCGAGATCGCGCTCGCGATCGAGATGGGCGCGGACGCCCGTGACATCGGACTCACGGTGCACCCGCACCCGACGCTCTCCGAGACCGTCGCGATGGCCGCCGAGGCGTTCGAGGGGACGTTGACGGACCTGTACCTGCCGAGGCGCAGGGCGGAGCGAGGCAGGAATTGAGGGGCTAGGGGCCAGGGGATAGGGGATAGTCGCGAGACGTTGCAGCGCCCCTGGGTTGGGCTACGTACACTACCCCCTACCCCCTACCCGCTACCCGCTACCCGCTACCCCTATCCCCTATCCCCTTCCGTGCACCCATCCCTCACCCGCGCGCTCCGCCTGCTCGGCCTGCTCGAGACCGGGCGCGGCATCGAGACACGGGTTCGAATGGGGCAGGCGAGGGCATTGCCGGATGCCGTGATTCTCGGTGCGCAGAAGTGCGGCACCAGCTCGCTGCACAACTACCTCACCCAGCATCCGCAGGTAATCGCGCCACTGCGCAAGGAAGTTCATTACTTCGATCTCAACTACGACCGCGGGGAGCGCTGGTACCGGGCGCACTTCGGTCGGACCGGCGAGCCGGGCCTGAACCTGGACAGCAGTCCCTATTACCTGTTTCACCCCTGCGTGCCGCAGCGCATGCACCGGCTGCTGCCGCAGGCCAGGCTGATCGTGCTGCTGCGCGACCCGGTGCGCCGTGCCTACTCGCACTACTGGCACGAGTTCGACAAGGGACGCGAGAAACTGTCCTTCGAGGCGGCGATCGAGGCAGAGCCGGGGCGCGTGGAGGAGGCCGGGCGTCGCCTGGCAGCCGGTGAGATCGCCCGCAGTCGCGAGCACCAGTTCCACAGTTACCTCGCGCGCGGGCGCTATGCCGAGCAGCTCGAGCGCTGGCTCGAGTTCTATCCGCCGAGTCGCTTGCTGGTGCTGCGCTTCGAGGATCTGGTGCAGCAGCCGCTCGGCGTGCTCAACGAGACGCTCGCGTTCCTCGGGCTGCCGCCGCTGGATTCCGCCAGGCTCGAGCCGCGTAACACCCGGAAGTACCCGCCGATGGCCGCCGAGACCGCGAACCGGTTGAGGGCCTGCTACGCAGCGGACAATCGGCGGCTGGAGCAGCTGCTCGGCCGCCCGATGGCCTGGTCCTAGGCCTGCACGGTGCCGCTACCGTGCCTGCGTGCGCCTGCGCGCGATCCAGTAATCGAGGCTCAGGTAGCGGCCTCCACCGCTGCAGAAAAGCGCCAGCAGCATGACGAAGTAGGTCGCGGCCCACTCGATGCCGCTGTTGGAGACGATGAAACTGCCCTGCTCGGTGAGCCACTCGTAGTGACCATGCTCCTGCAGGATGTCGCGGGCCCGCGCCAGGCGCTCGCCCGCCGCTGACGCGTCCGCAGCCTCGAGCCCCAGCGTGAAGCGGCTTGCGAACGGACTCGCGGAGTCGTGCACGGCCTGCCAGCCATGCTCCCAGTGCACCGTCACGGCCGCCACGATCATCGTCGCCATCAGCGGCACCGTCACGAGTCGCGTGCCCAGTCCGAGCAGCAGCAGCAGCGCGCCGCCAACCTCGGCCGCGGTTGCAAGAAAAGCCATCAGCGCAGGCGCCGGCAACCCGAGGCCCCAGTCCGGGTTGCCGAACCATTCCACGACGTCGCCGAAGCCCGTCGCCTTGTTCATGCCCGCGACCCAGAACACCGGCACCAGGTACAGGCGCAGCGCAAGCGGACCGAGGAAATCGACTGACTTGATGCCGTCCGACAGACGGCGAAAGTGCTCGAGCGACTGACTGATCATTGGTTCGCGGCCTCGAAGTCTGCGTCGTCGCAGGATTGCGACGCCCTGTGGAACCAGACCGGGCCGGGCTGCGCGTTATTGCAGCCGCTTCTTTCAGGCGGGTCGCGTGCCCAGGATCACCCCTTGCGCGCGCAGCTGCGCGAGCGCCTGTGCGCCGCCCGCACGCAGCGTCCCGGCGTCGATCTGCGGCAGTTCCTCCGCCATCGCGGCCAGCTGCTGCGAGCCTGTCAGGTTCGGTTCGTTCCGCAGCCGCTCGACCAGTCGCAGCGTCACGGCATTGACGTTGATGAACCCGACCCGGTCGCTGCGGTCGCGATACACGATGTAGAACGAGGCTTCAGCCGGCGGCTCGTCCGGCTGGAACTGCGGCGAGAGCCTGTGCACCGGGAAGCGATACGCCAGCGGCCACGCCAGTGGCGAGAGCACGGGGACGCCCTCGATCAGGTCGCCTTGTGGATCGGCCGCCTGCTCGTCGAGCGCCGCGTCCTCCAGCGAGAGCGCGAGCTCGACCCACTCGTAGTGAGCGAGCTCGTACATGAAGGGCGGATCCTCCGGGCGCTCGCCCCTTTCCTCGCCGAGATACGCGAGCAACTCCTGCGCTATCTCGTGGAACAGCGGCGTCCGACAGCGATGGTCCCGATAGAAGTCGCGCACCAGTGACTGCCAGCGCTCGGGGCCCAGGATCCGGTGCAGCACGGGAAAATTCCCCGCCAGCAGTCCCGCTACGTTGTTGAAGAAGAGCTCGCGATAAATGCCCATCCGCCGGTCCTCGATGCCGGTCGGTGAGGGCGTGGAGCCGGGATCGCGGATGTGCGCCGCGAAGCGCCGTTGCAGCTCGGCGAGCCGCTGCTGCTCGTCCGCTGCGAGCTCCGTCCCCGGCGCAGCGCGATCATTGTCCGTTGCGTCGGCCATCGGGTCAGGTCCCATTGATGCGCGCGGGCGGCCGGTGTCGCGCCTGGACTTCACGAATCTTCTGGACTTCCTGCAGCAGGATGTCGAGCGGCGGAATGTTGAAATCCCGTTCGAGCACAGTGGGACGCGGACCGCAGTGCGCATAGCATTCGTCGAGAAGTTCCCAGACCGGATCGCTGACGTCCGCCCCGTGCGTGTCCACGCGCAGGTCCTCTGACTCGACGTAATGCCCGGCCACGTGCAGGTACGCGACCCGGTCCGCTGGTACGGCGCGCAGGAAATCGAGCGCGTCGTAAGCGTGGTTGACACTGTTCACGTAAACGTTGTTGACGTCCAGCATCAGGTCGCAATCGGCCGCGTCGAGCACGGCGTTCAGGAACTCGATCTCGCGCATCTGCTGGCCGGGTGCCGCGTAGTACGACACGTTCTCGACGGCAATCCGGCGGCCGAGCGCGTCCTGCACGTCCCGGATTCGCGCTGCCACGTGGCGGACGGCCTGTTCCGTGAAGGGTATCGGCATCAGGTCGTAGAGATGTCCCTCGTCGGAGCAGTAGCTCAGGTGCTCGGAGTAATAGCGGATGTCGTGCTCGTCGAGAAAGCGGCGCAGCGAAAGCAGGAATTCCCGGTCGAGCGGGGCGGGGCCGCCGATCGACAGCGACAGCCCATGGTTCACGAACGGGTACCGTCCGGCGAGCTGGCCGAAGCGCCTGCCGAGCTGACCGCCAATGCCCATCCAGTTCTCGGGCGCGACTTCGAGGAAGTCCACCGGCAGTACGTCACCGCGCTGCGCGAGCTCGCCGAGCATGGAGCGTCGCAGCCCGAGCCCGACGCCGTCGATACCTTCGATTCTCGATTTCATTGCCTGACGCGTACGATGCCTGTTCAAAGCTGCTGCCTACCGGTACAGACCGGGCCAGGCCGCAGGTCATTACCGCTCGATCTGCCGCAGCGACCGCAGGTACGCCGATTCGTCGGGCGGCTGGCCCGAGCGCTGGGCCTGCCAGAGCGCCTCCGCGAGGCGGTCCATCATGCGGTGCTCGACCTCGTGCCGGTCGCCTATCCGGCCCGCGAGTCTCTGGTAAACGGCTCGAACCCCCGCTGGACGGTCCGTCGCCAGCTGCTCGCGGATCGCCAGGTGCAGGCCCATGTGCAGGAACGGGTTCGTCTGCCCCTGCTCGGGAGCGAAGTCCTGGCCGAGCGCGGCAGGTTGATCCGCCAGCAGGGCATGGTACTCAGGGTGCAGTTCGATGACGTTGACGATCTGGTTTTCCAGCGGTTCGAGCGGCCGGCCCTCGCGCGACTTGCGCCAGGCCTCCAGGTACAGGCGGCGCAGGCCGGCGCGATCCTGGTCATGGAAGAACGGCATGCGTCAATGCGACCGCCGACGCGCAGCGCCGGCGCGGGACGTTGCGGCTGCGCGCCTGCGGGATGCGCCGGCTCCCTTCCGATCACTTGCGGTCCCGGCTGACACGGTTTCGGCCGGGGTCTTGTGCCGGTATTCGCACAGGTCTGCGATCGGGCAGTGCGGGCAGTCTGGCTTGCGTGCCTTGCAGACGTAGCGCCCATGCAGGATCAGCCAGTGATGCGCGTCGTGCAGGAATTCCTCCGGGACGACGCGCATCAGGCGGTCCTCGACCTCGCGCACGGTCTTGCCCGGTGCGAGCCCGCTGCGATTCGCGACGCGGAACAGGTGCGTATCCACGGCGATGGTCGGCTGCCCGAAGGCCGTGTTGAGGATCACGTTCGCGGTCTTGCGACCGACGCCCGGCAGCGCCTCCAGCGCCTCGCGCTCGGCCGGCACCTTGCCGCCATGCTCGTCGAGCAGGATCCTGCACGTGGCGATGATGTTCTTCGCCTTGTTCCGGTACAGGCCGATGGAACGGACGTAGTCGCAGAGACCGTCCACGCCGAGTTCCAGGACGGCCTGCGGCGTACCTGCGGCGCGGAACAACCGTCGCGTCGCGAGGTTCACGCTCTTGTCGGTGGCCTGGGCCGAGAGAATCACCGCCACGAGCAGTTCGAAGGGCGTCCGGTACTCGAGCTCGGTCTTCGGGTGCGGGTTCAGTTCGCGGAACCGCTCGAAAATCTGCCTGCGCTTTGCGGGGTTCACGAACTGACCTGCCCCGCGGGACTGACGCCGGGCTCGCCCAGTCGCTCGGCACGCCGGGCGATGCGCCAGTTGTGCGCGGCAACCATCAGCCCCAGCAGGATGAAGGCGCCGGGTGGCAGCAGCGCGAACAACCAGCCGCTCTGCGCCGGAAAGATCCGCAGGCCGAGTCCCCGGGCACTTTCGCCGAACAGCAGCTGCAGATCGCCGCCGAGGCTGCCATGGCCCAGGATCTCGCGCGCGCTACCCAGCGCGACCAGCACCAGCAGGAAGCCGATTCCCATGCCCAGCGCGTCGACCGCGGCTTCGACGATTCCACGGCGCGATGCGAACGACTCGGCCCGCGCAAGCACCAGGCAGTTGGTGACGATCAGCGGCAGGAAGATGCCTAGCGACTCGTGCAGCTCCGGCAGCCACGCCGCAGTGAGCAGTTCCACCGCGGTGACCGCTGCCGCGATCGTGACCACGAACACGCCGATGCGGACCTCCGGCAACAGCCAGCGACCGACCAGCGAGGCCGTGAGGCTGCTCGCGAGCAGCACGCCCAGCGTGGCGATCCCCAGGCCCAGCGCATTGCCGAGCGTCGTGCTCACCGCGAGCAGCGGGCAGAGCCCGAGCAACTGGACGAGCCCCGGGTTCTGGCGCCCCAGTCCGTTGCGAAATGTCGCCACCGCGTCCATCGGCTGATTCTAGGGCCACTCGCTCAGGGATCAATCGGCTCGTCCGCCGGCGTGACGGATGCTGAGAAGATCCGCTCGCGCTGGCTCTCGAAGTACAGCAGCGCATTGGCGATGGCCCTGACGACCGCCCGGGGCGTCACGGTGGCGCCGGTGAACTGGTCGAAATCCCCGCCGTCCTTGCGCACCTTCCAGCGCTCGAGCGGGGGGTCCCCGAGCGAGCGCCCGGCGAACTTGCCAATCCAGTCCGATTTCCTTGCCTCTATCAGGTCGCCGAGACCTGGTGTTTCCCGGTGACCCTGCACGCGGACGCCGAGCAGGCGACCGTCCACGTCGATGCCGACCAGCAGGCGGATCGAGCCCGAATACCCGTCCGGGGCCGTGGGCGCGAGCACCGCGGCCACCGGCGTCCCGCCCAGCGTCGCGCGGTAGACAGTCACCGGCGCGCTGGTGCCGAGCAGATCGGGGTCCGTCACGGTCACCGCGTCCAGCAGCAGGTCGTTGTCGTGGCGAACGCCGTCGAGCACCTGCTCGACGGCCTGCATGCGTCTGGCCCGTTCGACCTCCAGTATCCGTTCGCGGGTCGCCTGATGGACGAGCGCCAGCAGCCCTATGGCCAGCGCGGCCGTGGCGCCGAGCAGCAGTGCGCCCCGCAGCGGCCGCGAGGAGTCCGTCTCAGCGTCCGGCCTGGCCATAGATGCGCGGCACCGTCCAGCGATCGAGCAGAGGCACTGAGAGGTTCATCAGCAGCACTGCGAATGCAATTCCGTCAGGGTAGCCACCATAGGTACGGATGATCCAGGTGAGAACGCCGACGCCGGCGCCGAACCAGAGCCGGCCGCGGTCGCTGGTCGCGGCGGACACCGGGTCCGTGGCGATGAAGAACGCGCCGAGCATCGTAGCGCCGGAGAACAGGTGGAACAGGACTCCCGCATGGCGACCGGGGTCGAGCGCATGGGACGACATCGCGAGCAGCACCATCGCAAGCAGCATCGAGACCGGGATCTGCCAGCGGATCACGCCCCTGACGAGCAGCACGAGCCCGCCGAGCAGGGCCGCTGCGCCCAGCCATTCCCAGCCCCTGCCGCCGAGCGCGCCGAACGCGGGCCCGCTCGTGATCTCCTGCATCGTCAGGCGCATGCCCAGCTCGGTCCGCAGTGCGTCGAGCGCCGTGGCGCCGGTCCAGCCGTCCCAGGCCGGCGTAAATGCCGAGGACCCGGAAAGGAAAGCCTGCAGACTCAGCTCGGCGAGTGCCGTCCACTCGCCGGATCCAGGCGCGACCGGGATCGGCCAGCGCGTCATCTCGACAGGGAACGAGACCAGCAGCGCCGCATACCCGACCATCGCCGGATTGAAGGGATTCTGGCCCAGCCCTCCATAGACCTGCTTGCCGAGCAGTACTGCGAGCGCCGTGGCGAACGCGGTCAGCCACCACGGCAGCAGTGGCGGCAGGCTCGCGGCGAGCAGCGCCGCCGTGACCAGCACGCTCAGGTCGCCAAGCGCCGGCTGCTGCGGTCGCTTGCGGATCCGCAAGGCCAGTGCTTCGCAGGCGAGCGCGGTGGGCACGGCGATCGCAAGCTGCAGCAGCAGCCCCGGACCGAGCAGCAGCACGTGGACGAGTGCATACGGCGCGAGCGCCAGCAGCACGTCCCGCATCAGCGAGGACACGCGCCGTCCGGCGGTCAGGTGAGGTCCGGCCGATGTATCAAACTGCATCGGGGTCGTCCTCGCCGGCGCGGCCGCTCCGAGCCTGCCGACGGGCCCGCTCGAAAGCCTCGTGCTCGGCTGCGGCGTCGCGGGCCAGCCGGTTCTCCCGCAGTTCATGGCGTCGTCTCGCCGCGTCCGCCAGCTGCTGTTCCGCGTGCCTCAGTCGCTCCTCGAGCTTGGCTGCGTGGAATCGCTCCGTCAGCTGGATCCGGCTCGGACACACGTAGTCGCAGCAGCCGCACTCGATGCAGTCGAGCAGGCCGTGGCGGGTGAGCAGCTCGCGGTCCCCGGCCAGCACCGCGCGGTGCAGCTGCTGCGGCAGCAGCCGCGCCGGACAGACGGCGGCGCAGTCGCCGCAGCGGATGCAGGGCAGCTCCGGCTCGCTCGGGTAGAGGTCCTCGGCGGTTGCGACGACGACGCAGTTGATGCCCTTGGTGATCGGCACCGCGTCCGAGCCGACCGCCCGGCCGGTCATGCCGCCGCCCGCGATCAGCCGTTGCGGTTCGCCGACGTAGCCGCCACAGGCTTCCACCAGCGTGGCGATCGGCGTGCCGATGCGGGCCTCGAGATTGCGCGGCTGACTGATGCCGCTGCCGGTCACGGTCAGGATCCGGCTCGTGAGCGGCTCCCCGGTCCTCAGATAGCGCGCGATCGCGGCGGCTGTCCCGACGTTTTGGCAGAGCAGTCCGACATCCGCCGGCAGCCGTCCCCGGGGAACCTCTACACCCGTCACTGCGGCGAGCAGCGTCTGCTCGGCCCCGGAAGGGTAGAGGGTCGGCAGTACTACGAACTCCGCTTCCGGAGCCCCGGCTGAAGCCGCCGCCGAGCGCAGCGCCTCGAGTGCCTCGGGCTTGTCGTCCTCGATCGCGATCGTGCATCGGGAGGCGCCGGTGGCGTGGCAGATCGCGCGCGCACCGAGTATCACGTCTGCCGCCCGCTCGCGCATCAGCGCGTCGTCGCAGCAGATCCATGGTTCACACTCCGCGCCGTTCAGGACCAGCTGAACGGCATCGCTGCGTCGCGCGGCATCGAGCTTCGTCGCGGTCGGGAACGCGGCACCACCGAGTCCCACGATGCCCGCGCTCCTCAGGCGCTCGATGAGTTCGTCCGGGGACTGCTGAGAGAAGTCGTCGGGTGGGGCGACGCCAGGATCCCACTGCTCGCTGCCGTCGTTCTCGATCACGATGCACGTGCCGAGTCCCGCTCGCTGGGCGACCGGCAATGACGCCACTTCGAGCACGCGGCCCGCAATCGGCGAATGCAGGAAAGCGTCTGTCTCATCGAGCGGGACGGCGACCAGCGTGCCGCGCAGCACGCGATCGCCCGGGCGCACGACCGCCTCCGCAACGCAGCCCCAGCCCTGGTCGAGCGACAGCACGGCCTGCGCCGGGGCGGGTGCCGTGGCGACCGGCAGGCGCATCGGAGCCGATTTCCGCGGTTCGATCCGCAGCGAGGCGCCGGCGGTGCGACGTCCGGTCATCGCACCGGAGCTCAGGCGGCGCGCCGGCCGGCTGCGGCCGCGGGCAGTTCCGGTGCTGGCGCCATCGCGATGCAGTCAACGGGGCAGGGGGCCAGGCAGAGCTCGCAGCCCGTGCATTGCGACTCGATGACGGTGTGCATGCAGCGGGACGCGCCGACGATCGCATCGACCGGGCAGGCCGGCAGGCACAGCGCGCAGCCGACGCACCGCTGCTCGTCGATCACAGCCACCTGCCTCGGCTTGGTGATCCCGTACCGGGGATCCAGTGGCCGCGAGTCCCGGCCGAGCAGGTCCGCGAGCGCAGCCAGCGTCGCCTCCCCGCCCGGGGGGCAGCGATCGATGTCGGCTTCGCCTCGCGCAATGGCCTGGGCGTACGGGCGGCAGCCTGGGTACTGGCACTGCGCGCACTGGGTCTGCGGCAGCAGCTCGTCGATCGCTTCGACGAGGCTGTCCTCGTCCGGCTTCAGGCGCGCGGCTGCCCAGCCGAGAGCAAGGCCGAGCGTGAGGCCCAGTATCGCAGCGAACACGACCGCCGGTAGCACGGACATGGCTCAGCGCGCGCCGATTCCGCCGAATCCCATGAAAGCGAGCGCCATCAGTCCCGCCGTGACCAGCGCGATCGGCGCGCCCTGGAACGCTGCTGGCACGTCCCCGGTCTCCAGCCGTTCACGCAGCGCTGCGAACAGCAGCAGCGCGAGCGCGAAACCTGCGGCGGCCGCGGCGCCGAACACCAGGGACTCCAGCAGGCCGTGCTGGCGGTCCAGGTTCAGCAGCGCGACGCCCAGCACCGCGCAGTTGGTGGTGATCAGCGGCAGGAACACGCCCAGCAGTTCGTGCAGCAGCGGCGACGTGGCGCGCACCATCAGTTCCGCGAGCTGCACGACTGCGGCGATCAGCAGGATGAACACGACGGTGCGCAGGTATTCGAGCCCCATCGGCTCGAGTATCCAGTGATGGACGCAGTAGCTCAGCCCGGATGAGATCGTCAGCACGAACAGCGTGGCGAGCGCCATGCCGGCTGCCGCCTCGAAGCGGCGGCTCACGCCGATGAAGGGACAGAGTCCGAGGAAATGCGTCAGCACGAAGTTGTTGACGAGGCTCGCGCCCAGCGCCAGCAACAGCAGCTCCGACACGCTACTTGACCTTCATCCCCGGAAGCGCACCGGAGTCGGGCGCGAGCAGGAAGATGTCCTTGCCGCCGGGACCCGCCGCGAGAACCATGCCCTCGGATACTCCGAAGCGCATCTTGCGCGGCGCGAGGTTCGCGACCACGACGACGAGGCGTCCTTCGAGCTCACCCGGCTCGTAGGCCTGCCGGATGCCGGCGAACACGGTGCGTCGCTCGCCGCCGAGGTCCACGATCAGCTCGAGCAGCTTGTCCGCACCCTCGACCTGCGCGGCGGATTCGATCCGCGCTACACGCAGGTCGAGCCGGGCAAACTCATCGATCGAGATCGTCTCCGCTTTTGTCGGCTCGCCGGCGGGCGGTGCCGCCGGGACATCGGCCGCCTTCGGCGCGCGGCCAACCGCTTCGGCCGCCTCGGCCAGCATCGCCTTCGTGGCTGCCGGGTCGACCCGGGTCGCGAGCGGCTGGTATGTGCCGATGCGGGTGCCGAGCAGGGGTTTCCCGAGATCGAGCCAGCTCTGCGGGGGCAGATCGAGGAAGCGTTCCGCGTCGGCCGCGAGCCTCGGCAATACGGGCTTCAGGTAGAGGACCAGCAGCCTGAAGAAGTTCAGCCCCTGGGTGCAGACGCCCTGCACCGCGCCCGCCTGGGCCGGGTCCTTGGCCATCAGCCAGGGCTTCTTCCTGTCGATGTAGAGGTTGGCCTGGTCAGCGAGCGCCATGACCTCGCGCACCACGAGCGCAAGGTCGCGGCCCTCGTAGGCTGCGCCGATGCGATCCGCCGCGGCAACGAATTCCTGGTGCAGCTCCGGCTCCGGCAGCTCCGCCGCCAGCATCCCGTCCGAGCCGCGCGCGATGAATCCCGCGCAGCGGCTCGCGATGTTCACCAGCTTGCCGACGATGTCCGAATTGACCTTGACTGCGAATTCATCGAGGTTCAGGTCGAGATCCTCGACCCCCGGCCCGAGGCGCGAGGCGAAGTAGTAGCGCAGGTACTCGGCGGGCAGGTGGTTGAGCCAGGTCCGGGCCATGATGAACGTGCCGCGCGACTTGGACATCTTCTGGCCGTTGACCGTCAGGAAGCCGTGCACGCAGACGGCGGTCGGCATGCGCATGCCGGCGCCATGCAGCACGGCGGGCCAGAACAGCGTGTGGAAGTAGACGATGTCCTTGCCGATGAAGTGATGGACCTCGGCCTCGCTGTCGGGCCGCCAGTAGGCGTCGAAGTCGAGCGAGCGGCGCCGGCAGAGATTCAGGAAGCTGGCGAGGTAACCGATCGGGGCGTCCAGCCAGACGTAGAAGAACTTGTCCTTCTCCCCCGGGATCTCGAAGCCGAAGTAGGGTGCATCGCGGGAGATGTCCCAGTCGCGAAGTCCCGCGCTGAACCACTCCTCGAGCTTGGCCGTAACCGCCGGCTGCAGACGGCCCGATCCGGTCCATTCGCGGAGCATCGGTTCGAAGTCGCCGAGCTTGAAGAACAGGTGCTCGGACTCGCGCTCGACCGGGGGCGTGCCGCTCAGCACCGAGATGGCGTCCTTCAGGTCGGAGGGCGAGTAGGTCGCGCCGCAGGACTCGCAGCTGTCCCCGTATTGATCGGCCGTGCCGCAGCGCGGGCAGCTGCCCCGGACGTAGCGGTCGGGCAGGAACATGCCCGCCTGCTCGTCGTAGGCCTGGCGGATGGTCGCGCGACGGATGTGCCCGCCCGCGAGCAGCCGCCGGTAGATCTCCTCGGTGAGCTCCTTGCTCTCAGGCGAATGTGTCGTGTGGAAATTGTCGATCGACACGTCGAGGTCGGCGAAGTCGCGCGCCTGCTCCACGGCCACCCTGGCGATCAGGTCCTCGGCGGCGATGCCTTCCTGTCGTGCCTTGAGCATGATCGGCGTGCCGTGCGCGTCGCTCGCGCAGACGAACAGGCAGTCGTGCCCTCGCAACCGCTGGTAGCGCACCCAGATGTCGGTCTGAACGTATTCCAGCGCGTGACCGAGGTGCAGCGCGCCGTTGGCATAGGGCAGTGCACTGGTGACGAGAATGCGGCGGCGGGTCGGGACGGTCATGGCATGGCCGGCGTTGGAACGGCCCGCGATTATGACACGCCGGGACGATCGCCGGCGCCGGGCCGCCGGCCCGGCCGTGCGCTCAGCCCGCTTCCTTGAACTGCTCGAAGCGCTGCTTGTTCATCGACTTCTCGTAGGCCGAACGGCCCGTGATCACGCCATGCTCGAGCAGTTCCTGTATCGCCGTATCCATGGTCCGCATGCCGTGCTGCGAGCCGCTCTGCATCGTGTTCTCGAGCTGGTCGAGCTTGCCCTGGCGGATCAGGTTCGAGACGGCGGGCGTATTGACCAGGATCTCGAGTGCCGCGACACGGCCCTTCTTGTTCGCCCGCTGGATCAGCTGCTGGGAGACGACGCCCCGCAGCGAGGTGGAAAGCATGGTTCGCACGTGCGCCTGCTTGTCGGCGGGGAAGGCGTTCACGATGCGGTCGACGGTCGGGGCGGCGCCGTTCGTGTGCAGCGTGCCCATGACCAGGATGCCCATCTCGGCAGCCGTGACGGCGATGCTCATCGTCTCCAGGTCGCGCAACTCGCCCACCAGCACGACGTCGGGGTCCTCGCGCAGCGCGGAGTGCAGGGCCTCGGCGAAGCTCGGGCTGTGCACGCCCACCTCGCGCTGGCTCACCAGGCAGTTCTTGCGCGGGTGCACGAACTCGATCGGGTCCTCGATCGTCAGGATGTGTCCCTTCACCCTGGCGTTCACGTCGTCGATCATCGCCGCGAGCGTGGTGGACTTGCCCGAGCCCGTCTTGCCGGTGACCAGGATCAGGCCATTGTTGACCCGGCACAGGCTGCGCACCGCCTGCGGCATGTTGAGCTCGTCGAGCGTGAGCGCCTTGGAGGGGATGGCGCGGAACACCGCGCCGAGGCCGCCGATGTGCCTGAATACGTTGACGCGGAAGCGGGAGACGCCCGGAATCGTATAGGCGAAGTCGGCCCCGTCGTGCTGCTCGAGCCGCTGGGCTGCGCGGCGCGGCATGACCTCCTCGAGCGCCTCGCGGACCTGGTCCTGACCCAGGCGTTCCTCGCGCAGGCTCTGCAGATCGCCGTACAACCGGATCCGCGGCGGGTCGCCGGCCACGAAGTGCAGGTCGGACCCGCTCTTGACCAGGACTTCCTTCAGGTACTCGTCGATGCGCCGCGGCGTATGCTGCTGCAGCTGTTCCCCGGCAGGCTGATTCGCCTCGTTGCTCATGACGCGCCCTGCGTGACATCGGCCTTCAGGATCGCCGTGCCGTCCGCGACGAAGCGCGTGAACGGGCGCTTGTCGAGCGCGTAGACGAAGGCGTCCTCCGGATCGACCTCGCGCGCCTGCACCGCGCTGAGCAGTGCCTGGTCCATCAGCTGCATGCCGACTTCCCGGCCCGTCTGCAGCTGGGAGGGGATCATGTGGGTCTGGTCCGTCATGATCAGCTTGCCGATGGCCCGGTTCATGACCATCACCTCGCAGATGGCCTTGCGGCCGCGCAGGTCCGGCGTGCGCACCAGCACCTGGGTCAGCACGCCGATCAGGCTCTGGGAAAGGAAGCTCTTGGCCTGTTCGCGCTCCTCGGCCGGCAGCGCGTCCACGATCCGGTCCAGCGTCTTCACCGCACTGGTCGTATGCAGCGTACCGAGCACGAGGTGCCCGGTCTCCGCGGCCGTCATGGCCCAGCGGATCGTGTCCGCGTCGCGCAGCTCGCCGACCAGGATGACGTCCGGGTCCTCGCGCATCGCTGCGCGCACGCCCTCGGCGAAGGAGGGCAGGTGCGTGTGCAGCTCACGCTGGATGACCTGCGCAAGCTTGCTGCGGTGGACGAACTCGATCGGGTCCTCGAGGCTGACGATGTTCAGGCGGCGCGTGCGGTTGAGATGGTCGATCATCGCGGCGAGCGTGGTGGACTTGCCGGTGCCGGTCGAGCCCGTCACCAGCACCATGCCCTGGTGGTAGTCGCAGAACTTCTCGACGATCGGCGGCAGGTTCAGCGACTGCAGCGTCGGCACCTCGCCGGGAATCGTGCGGAACACGGCCCCGACGCCGGTGTCCTTGCGGAACACGTTGACCCGGAAGCGGCTGGCATCCTCCGCTACGTAGGAGAAGTCGATGTCGTGGCCGGCCTTGAACTGCTCTCGCTGCGAGGGGCTCAGGATCTCCGTCACGTAGCCCTCGAGTTCCGCCTCGCCGAGATTGCGGAACTTGATCGGCATCAGCTCGCCGTTCATGCGCAGCATCGGCGGCACGCCCACCGACAGATGGACGTCCGAGCAGCCCTGCGCCGCGCCAAGCTTCAGGAATGCGTCGATGCGGGCCATGGATCGTTCAGAGGTACTTCTCGAGGGCCGCGCGCAGCTCGTCCATGTTCTGGAAGCGCTTGGACTTGTCGACCGACATGGCCTTCATCGTCATCTCCGAAAGCCCGGGAGGAATCTGCGGATTCAGCTCGATCGGCGGCCGCGCCTTGCCCTGGACGTGCTGGTACATCACGGCCATGTGGTCGCCACGGTGGTAGGGCGGCTCGCCGGTCAGCATCTCGTAGAGAATGACGCCGAGGCTGTAGATGTCCACGCGCTCGTCCGCCTTCTTGCCGAGTATCTGCTCCGGGGCCATGTATTTCGGCGAGCCGATCACGAAGCCGGTCTTGGTGAGCTGCGTGTCGCCCTCGCGCTGCGCCGCGGCGACGCCGAAGTCGACCACCTTGAGCAGTCCCTGCTCGTCGAGCAGCACGTTGGCAGGCTTCAGGTCGCGGTGGACGATGCCGGACTGATGCGCCACCGACATGCCGGTGGCGATGTCGATCGCATAACGCACGGCCTTGCCGAGCGGCAGCGGCTTCTCGTTGATCTCGTTGCCGAGCGTATGCGACGGAAAATACTCCATCGAGATCGCATAGTTGCCGCGGATGTGCAGGAAGTCGTAGATCCGGATCACGTTGCGGTGCGTGATCTTGCGCGAGTAGCGCAGCTCGTGCACGAACCGCTTCATCATCTCCTCGTCCTGGGAGACGTTCGGGTTCAGGAACTTCAGGATCAGCCGCTCGTCGACGACCTTGTCCTCCATCAGCAGCACCGTTCCGAACGCGCCCTTGCCGATCTTCTGGATGAACTTGTAGCGCCCCTCGAGAATGTCACCCGGCTTCAGCGTCGAGATGTCGAGCCGCTGCGCCTGCGCGGTCTGCCTCATCAGCCCCTCGAGGTCGCTGCGCTCGACCAGCAGCGTGCGCGCGGGCTCGGCCATGCGGGCCGCGTTCTCTCGCACCGCGATTGCGCTGCTCGAGAATCGGCTGTCGAGGTCCTCGACGGCCCGCAGCGCGGCGTGGCTCACGGTCCCCTCCACCATCGCGGCGGCCAGTTCTTCGAGCTGGCGCCGGACCTTGTCCGCAGTGCCCTCGTCCACGAGCCGCGTCAGCGCCGTGATGGCCTCGAGCCGGACTTCCTTGGACTGGCTGGCCAGCAGCGGCACGAGCCGGTCTATCAGCTCGCGATCGCCGAGTTTCCCGAGCGCCCTGACGACCGAGGGCAGCGAGCGCTCGTCGGCTGAATCGAGCAGGTCGAGCAGGGCCGGCAGCGCGCGCTGACTGCCGATCTCGGCCAGCGCATCGACGGCTCGTTCGCGCACCCACCAGTCGGAGTCGCGGGTGGCCGCGACGAGGTGATCCACCGCGCGCGCGTCGCGGGTCTGGTTGAGGATCTCGATCGCCGCCCGGCGCACGTCCTCGTCCTTGTCGCGGATCAGCTCGAGCGCGGCCTCGATGACCCTCGGGCCGCCGATCTTCGCCAGCGCGTCGGCCGCGCGACTGCGCACCCACCAGTCGTCGTCCTTGATGGACTGCAGCAGGAACTTCACGTGCCTCGGTGTGCCGATCTCGTTCAGAACCTCGACTGCCGCCCGCCGGGCGCCCTCGTCCTCGTCGCGGAGTACCTCGACCAGGTGCTGCATCGTGTCGGGATGATTCGCGCGCACGACGGCCTCGATCGCCTTCTGCTGGGTCTCGACGTCCGGGTCGCGCAGTACCTCGCAGAGCAGCCCGACGTCCGCGTGGCCCTCGAACCGGGACAGCGCGTTCAGGACGGCCTGGCGGATGAACTTGTTGTTGTCGCGGAGCTGCTTGTGCAGCGCCTCGGCGACCTCGGGCCGGTTGAAGCGGGCCAGGATGTTGATGATGTGGGTCCTGGCGATCGGGTCCTTGCCCTCGAGGCGGCTCAGCAGCTCCGGCAGCAGGCTGGCGTCGCCGATCTCGGCAACGATGCGGAACAGCGCGGCCTTTTCCGCCGGCTCCTGGTTATAGGCGTGCTTGAGCAGTTCGCGCGCCGCGAGCCGGGACTTCTGCGCGGCGAGGATGCTCACGACCTGCGCCTTCGGCATCTGTGGGTCGGAGAGCAGCCCGTACAGCAGTTGCGGGCTGTAGTCGCGGCTGGTCGAAAGCGCCCAGGTCACGGCCGCGACGGTGCGCGGGTTGCCGTCCACCAGGCCGGCCGCGACCAGCGGGAAGCTCTTGTTGTCGAGCGCCGCGCTCAGCACCCGCACCAGGCCTGCCGTCTCCTTCTTGTCGGCCGTCGCCAGCGCGTCGATGATGCGCGGGATCGCCGAGGGTCCCAGCCGGCCGAGCTTCTCGAGCGCCTTGCGCGCGCGCGTGGCGTCCGCATCGCTCGACGACTTGATGTCGGCGATCAGCCGCTCGGCCCGCATTTTGGCGAAGAAGCTCATTTGCGCATTTGTATCGTGCCGCCAGGCCGCCTGTAAGCAGAGATTAAGTCAACCCGCCCCGGGTCAGATGGTCGCCGCCGCCGCCCCGGTTGGAATCATGCCACCTCTGGCGGCGGCGCGCCCGCGCCGCCGTTTCAGTTACAATCGCGGCCTTGCGGCGCATGCCGCTCCCCCTCCAAGCAAGTGCCAGCCATGTCCGAACATCGCGAAAGCGAAATACGCCTCGTGGTCGGGAATTATGTCGAGCCCTACCTCGGGATGCCCTTAAACGAAGCCAAAGCTGTGAAATCCGTCAGATTCGAGGGCGAGCGGGCGATCCTCGACGTCGAACTCGGTTTCCCGCTGGGCGGATACCGGCAGGAACTGCAGGCCGCGCTTCAGGCACTGGTCGATGCCCGGCCGGACCTGGGAGCCTGCGAGGTCCGGGTGGACTGGAAGGTGAGGGCTCATGCCGTGCAGGGCAACCTCAGTCCCCTGCCCGGCATCAGCAACGTGCTGGCGGTCGCCTCGGGAAAAGGCGGTGTAGGGAAGTCGACGACGGCCGTGAACCTCGCGCTCGCGCTGGCGCTCGACGGGGCCCGGGTCGGGATCCTGGACGCGGATATCTACGGTCCGAGCCAGCCCCGGATGATGGGCCTGCAGGGCGAACGTCCCTCCACGCGCGACGGCCGGCGCATCGAGCCGCTGCAGGCGCACGGAGTGAAGGTCATCTCCATCGGTTTCCTGATCGAGGAGGAGCAGCCGATGGTCTGGCGGGGGCCGATGGTCACGCAGGCGCTGACCCAGCTGCTGTCGGAAACCAATTGGGGCGAACTCGACTACCTGGTCGTGGACATGCCGCCCGGCACCGGGGACATCCAGCTCACGCTGTCGCAGCGCGTGCCCGTCAGCGGCGCTGTCATAGTGACGACTCCGCAGGACATCGCGCTGCTCGACGCGCGCAAGGGCCTGCGGATGTTCCAGAAGGTCTCGGTACCGGTGCTCGGCGTCGTCGAGAACATGAGTACCCATGTCTGCTCGAAGTGCGGCCACGAGGAGCCGATTTTCGGCTCAGGCGGCGGGGCCCGGATGGCCGAGCAGTACGGCGTGACGCTGCTCGGGCAGCTGCCGCTCGACATACGCATCCGGGAGGAAACCGATTCCGGGCGACCGACAGTGGTGACCGAGCCGGACAGCCGGATCGGGCGCGCATACGTGGATACCGCGAGGCGCAGTGCCGCGCGCCTGTCGATGTCCGCGGCCGCCGGGCCGGCTTTTCCGAAGATCACGGTCGAGGAAACCTGAACGTGAGCATCAAGTCCGACCGGTGGATCCGGCGCATGGCCGAGGGCCACGGGATGATCGAGCCGTTCGAGGCGGGCCAGGTCCGCGAGGTCAGCGGCCAGCGCATCGTGTCCTACGGGACCTCGAGCTACGGCTACGACGTGCGCTGCGCGAACGAGTTCAAGGTGTTCACGAACATCAATTCGACGATCGTGGACCCGAAGAACTTCGACATCGGCTCGTTCGTAGACATCAAGGGCGAGGTCTGCATCATCCCGCCGAATTCGTTCGCGCTGGCGCGGACCGTCGAGTTCTTCCGCATTCCCCGCAACGTCCTGACCATCTGTCTCGGCAAGTCCACCTACGCACGCTGCGGCATCATCGTCAACGTGACGCCGCTCGAGCCGGAGTGGGAGGGCCACGTGACGCTCGAGTTCTCGAACACGACGCCGCTGCCCGCGAAGATCTACGCAAACGAGGGCGTGGCGCAGATGCTGTTCTTCGAGTCGGACGAGGTCTGCGAGGTGTCGTATCGCGATCGCGGCGGCAAGTACATGGGGCAGCAGGGCGTCACGCTGCCGAAGGCGTAGGGGGCACGGACAGTCGAGCCGGGCGCGTCGTCGAGGGCCGTCGCGCGACAGGACGTCGCGCGCGGAGCCTCCAGGACGGATTCACGGCGTCCCTGGACGGCGGGCCCGGTTCGACTGTCTGGCCTGGGGCGGTGCCGGCCGCGGGCAGTACAGCTCTAGCGCTCCAGCGCGACCAGCTTCATCTGGACCAGCTGCTTGCCCTTGCGGAACTGGATCGCCTGCACCGGCAGGTGGCCGAGCGCCGGTGCGTGCCAGACCTTCGCGATGCGATCCGAGCCATTGCGCTGGCTGGCCCAGATGACCGTCTCGTAGCGGCCCAGCGGCGTGCTCACCGTCTCCTTGCCTTCGGACCAGTACCGGTACTCGCGCAGCTTGCTGCCGGTGACTATCGGAAAGCCCGAAGGCGCGCGGCCGGCCGCCAGCGCTGCGATCATCGCGGCCTGCACCGAGGCCGTGTCCTGGGTCCCCGGCTCGATGTCCAGAGTGAAGTCCTTGCCGTCGGCACGACCGCTCACCTTCAGCGCGGACCAGTCGAAGCTGAGCCGCACGTCCTGGTCGACGTCCGCTGATCCGTCGTTGAACTCGTAGGACAGTGGCCGCATGCCGTCGGCCGTGAGCTCCATCGTGCTGTGCTCGCGTGCCTTGGGGCTGACGGCGATCCTGCCGATCACGTTCGGAAAGGCCTGCGTCTCGTAGATCCAGCGACCGGGGCCTGATCCGCGCTTCAGCGTCGCCTCGATCTGTCCGCCACTCAGCGCCTTGTAGCCAACCTGGTAGCGGGCCGTGTACGGCTGCAGCGCGGGTGCTGCGGCGGTGCCGGTGGTCTTGCCGGGCCCCGCAGGCTGCGCGGTCGCCGTCGTGGTGCAGAGCAGGACCAGCGCGGCTACCAGCGGCCTATGCGGGTAATTCATCGTCTTCCTCCACGACCACGGGACGGTCCAGGGGTCGGCCGTCCAGCCAGCCCTTACCGTCGAGGTACCCGAGCCGGCCCGTGGCGAACCAGCCGATCGCGAGCGGGTAAATGCGGTGTTCCTGGGCCAGCACCCGGCTCGCCAGGGCCTTCTCGTCCTCCCCGTCGCGTACCGGCAGCCTGGCCTGTATGACTAGCGGGCCGCCGTCGAGTTCACGTGTCACGAAGTGCACGCTCGCGCCATGCACGTGGTCGCCGGCCTCCAGCACCCGTCGATGGGTGTGCAGCCCCCTGTGCCTCGGCAGCAGCGAGGGGTGGATGTTCAGCATCCGGCCTTCGAAGCGATCGACGAAGGCCGGCGACAGGATGCGCATGAATCCGGCCAGCGCGACGAGCCCCGGACGGAACTGCTCCACTCGCTCCGCCAGCGCGCGGTCGTAGCTTTCGCGGTCGGGGAAGCCCCTCGGCGACAGCGCCTCGCAGTGCAGCCCGGCCGACGCGGCCCAGTCGAGGCCGGCTGCGTCCTCGCGGTCGCTCAGCACCGCGGCGATCACGACGCGCAGCCGGCCCGCTGCGGCTTCTCGTGCGATCGCGCGCAGGTTGCTGCCGCGTCCCGAAATGAGAACGACCAGGCGCAGGGGTTCTGCGCCGGGGCTCATCCCTCGATCACGATTTCGCGTTCGCCGCGGCGCAGTTCGCCGACCCGCTGCGGCTGCTCGCCCGCCCGCCGCAGGACCTCGATGGCGCGGTCCGCCTCGTCTCCCGGCACGCAGATCGTCATGCCGATGCCGCAGTTGAACGTGCGCAGCATCTCCTCGCGCTCGATTCTCCCGGCCTGCTGCAGCCAGTCGAAGATGGCGGGGCGTGGATACTGGCGAAGGTCCAGGCAGGCCTCGATTCCCTGCGGCAGCACCCGGGGAATGTTGCCGGTGATTCCGCCGCCGGTGATGTGCGCGATGGCCGTGACCGGTACCTGGGCCAGCAGCGCCAGCACGGCCCGGACGTAGATCCGGGTGGGCTCGAGCAGCCAGTCGTGCAGCGGTCGGCCTGCCAGCTCGGTGTCGGGTCCCGCGCCGCTCACCGCGAGCAGCTTGCGGATCAGCGAGTAGCCGTTCGAGTGCGGCCCGGAGGAGGGCAGCGCGATCACCGCGTCCCCGGCGCGCGCCCGCGAGCCGTCGATGATCGAGTCCTTCTCGACCAGGCCGACGCAGAAGCCTGCAAGGTCGTAGTCCTCGTCGGCGTACATGCCGGGCATTTCCGCCGTCTCGCCTCCGACCAGCGCACAGCCCGCACGGGCGCAGCCCTCGGCGATTCCGCGGATCACCTGCTCGGCGACTTCGACCCGGAGCTTCCCGGTCGCGTAGTAGTCGAGGAAGAACAGCGGCTCGGCTCCCTGCACGACCACGTCGTTCGCGCACATCGCGACCAGGTCGATTCCGATCGTGTCGTGTCGCCCAGTCTCTATCGCGAGTCGCAGCTTCGTTCCGACGCCGTCCGTGCCGGATACCATCACTGGCCGGCGATACCTGTCGAGCGGCACCTCGACCAGCGCGCCGAAGCCGCCGAGGCCGCCCAGCACCTCCGGGCGCATCGTGCGCTTGACGGCCGGCTTGATTCGCTCGACGAGCTCGTCGCCTGCGTCGATGTCCACGCCGGCGTCGCGGTAAGTCAGGGATCGGTGTTCGGGCATGTCTGTCCCGCGGGGCTCAGCAGTCCCGGGCCTTGTTCTGGGTGTGCTATTTTACACGCGCGCTCGCATCGCCGAGACCTTCTGCGGACATGCCCGGACATCAAGCCATGGTCATCATCAGGCGGACGGCACTCTGCGTGGCCGCATTGGCGGCCACGGCGGTCGTCGCACCCCGCATCGCGCGGGCCGAGGTCAATCTCTACCAGGCGACGGTGCCGGTCTCCGGTTCGAGCGAGGCTGCGCGTTCGGCGGGCTTTTCCGAGGCGTTGCGCAGCGTTGCCGTGCGGGCCTCGGGCAGCCTTGGTGCGGCGTCGAACGCTGCTGTCAGGCAGGCCGCGGCGAACCCCTCCCGTTACGTGCAGCAGTACTCGACCACGGGCCAGGGCCTGATGGTCGGGTTCGACCGCGAGGCGGTCGATGACCTGCTGCTGCGTGCCGGACTTCCGCTGTGGCCGGCCGAACGTCCGGTCACGCTGGTGCTGCTCGCCACCGATACGACCGGTGCGCGGGCGCTGATGGACGGCGAGCCGGCCCCCGAGCGCGTGGCGCTGGATGCGGCGGCTGAGTCCCGCGGAATCGAGCTGCTGTGGCCACACACCCGCATCGACATCCTTGCCGCGCGTGACCGCGCCGCGTCCGGCGCGCTTCGGGAACTGGCGCTGGCTGCCGGTGGCTCGCAAGCCCAGGCGGTGCTGATCGGAGTGCCGGGCGGAGCGGGCGTGGAGTGGCAACTGTTCGACGACGCAGGCACGCGCTCCGACGTAGGATCGGCCGGGGAAGGTGCTCATATCGCGGCAGATGCGTTCGCGGCGCGCTACGCGACGCCGGCCACCCGGAGCCTTTCGCGCATCGAGATCTGGGTCGGCAACGTCCCGGACCTGCGTGCGTACGCGGGGCTGCTCGACTACCTCGGTTCGCTCAGCATGGTGAGCGAGTTGCGGGTGGAGCAGGCGCGCCGGGACGCGGTTCGCCTCGGGCTCACGATGCGTGGCGACAGCGAGCTGCTGTCGAGGATCGGCGCACTGGATGGACGCCTGCAGCCCGCGCAGCTTGCGGTCGAGGACGGCGCCGCCGGCGTGGACTTCCTCTACCGTCCATGAGCCTTCGCTTCATTCCAAACCTGCTGTGCGTTTTCCGGATAGCGCTCGTCTATCCGGTGGCCTGGCTGATCATCCAGCAGCGCTACGCGACCGTGATGCTCTTGTTCGCCGTCGCGGCGTTCACCGACGCGCTGGACGGCTTCCTGGCCAAGCGCTTCGGCTGGACGACCGAGCTCGGCAAGTTCCTCGATCCGCTCGCGGACAAGCTGCTGCTGGTCGTCGTGTTCGTGACGCTGAGCGTTGCCGGCCTGGTGCCCTGGTGGCTGACCGCGCTGGTGCTGCTGCGGGACCTGGTGATTTTTTACGGGGCCGTCACGTTCCGGCTCATGTTCGGTCCGGTGCACGGCGAACCCACGGTGCCGAGCAAGCTCAACACGCTTTGCCAGATCATCTTCTGCCTGGCCGTGGTCGCGGAGGCCGCCTTCGGATTCCCGCCGCAGGCGATGGTGACGCTGCTTGGTGCGCTCGTGTTCGTCACCACGTTCGTGAGCGGGCTCGACTACATACTCATCTACTCGCGGCGCGCGGCGCGGGTCTCGCGGCAAGAGGCCACCGGGACCGGCTGAACCCGACGATGCGCCAGTTGCCCCTCAGCGTCCGGTTGCCGGATACCGCACGGCTCGCCTCGTTCGTGCCTGGCGCCAACGAGGAGGTCGTCCAGCTGCTCGAGTCCGTCGGCGACGGGACTCCGCGGACGATATGGCTCTGGGGGCGCAGCGGCTCCGGGAAGACTCACCTGCTACAGGCTGCCTGCGCGGCGGTCGGCGAGCGCGGAGCGACCGCCTGCTACCTGGAGCCCGGCCCCGAGTCGAGCCCGGAACAGATCGAGGGCTGCGAGTCGCTGGACCTCGTCTGCCTGGACGGCGTCGAGCGGATCGCGGGTGCCGCCGCCTGGAACGCGGCGCTGTTCCGTCTGCACACGCTGATGCAGGACGGCGCCGGCCGCCTGCTGATCGCGAGCACGCTGCCTCCTTCGGCCGTCGGGTTCGTGCTGCCCGACCTGCGTTCGCGGCTGCTCGCGGCGTCGGTGCACCAGCTGCACGAGCTGGAGGACGTGGACCTGGTCGCAGCGCTGCAGTGCCGCGCGAAGCGTCGCGGCCTGGAGCTGGGCGAGGAGGCGGCGCTGTACCTGGTGCATCGGCTGCCCAGGGACATGCACTCAATGATGGCCGTGCTGGACGAGCTCGACCTCGCCTCGCTCGCTGCGCAGCGTCGGCTGACCGTGCCGTTCCTGAGACAGGCGCTCGAGACTCACTCCGGCGAGGCGGGCTGACCCGCGCTGCCGCTGCGCGTGCAACGCAGGTGGGCGACCAGCGCGACGAAGACCCACAGCGTTGCGAGCAGCGCGATGCTCGCCAGCGGCCGCACGCTGGGATTGGCCACCAGTTCGGTCAGCGCGTAGAGGAGTCCGGGCAGCAGGCACAGAGCGGTCCAGGCGAAGGTCCGGCGGCGTGATTTCAGCAGTCCAGGCAGCGGCAACAGCAGCGGCAGCGCGAGTGCGAGCGCGAGCACGGCCCCGACATGACGGCCTTCCGCGGCCAGGGCCGTCGCGACCAGGCTGCCGAGCAGCAGGCCGAGTCCGGACAGCGTCGCGAGCCGGCTGACCCGGGCGCCTCGCAGTGCGCTCACGGCCTGCCGCAGCGGATCGCGACGGCCAGCTCGGCGACCCGCCGCCCGAGCAGCCGGGCGAGTTCCCGTTCCTCCTCGCTCAGTCGCTCGCCGCCGGCGGCCCCCGACACGTGGCTTGCGCCGTAGGGTGTCCCGCCGGTCCGCGTGCTGTTGAGCGCCTCGGCAGTGAAGGGAAGCCCTACGATGTACATCCCGTGGTGGAGCAGCGGGAGCATCATGCTGAGCAGCGTGCTCTCCTGGCCGCCGTGCATCGTGGCCGAGGAGGTGAACACCGCGGCCGGCTTGCCATTGAGTGCGCCGTTCAGCCAGAGCGAACTCGTACCCTCGAGGAAGTGCTTGAGCGCTGCCGCCATGTTGCCGAAGCGCGCGGGGCTGCCGAGCGCGAGGCCCGCGCAGCTGCGCAGGTCCTCGTGGCTGGCGTAGGGGGGGCCTTCGGCCGGGACGGCTGGTTCAGCCTCGTCCACCACGGTCGTGACCGGAGGCACCGTGCGCAGGCGGGCCGTCACGCCCTCGACCGACTCGATTCCACGTGCCACCTGCCGCGCAAGCTCGGCCGTGCCGCCGTGGCGGGAATAATAGAGCACCAGGATTTCCGGCGTGCCTTCTGGCTGCGGCTGAGCCGTGCGCGACGAGGAGGAAAGGTTCATGATTGAGCAACCTTGACGGTGCAGGGGCCGCTTGTTACGGTCCGACGAGATTATAAGTACACGTCATGCCGCGCCATCGCTGGTTCATTTCGATCCTTCTGCTCGGTGGGCTGCTGGTGGGCTCGCAGATGAGCGGCTGCGCCGGTGCGCCCGTGCAGGAAATGTCGAACGCGCGGCAGGCCCTGGTGGCAGCCGAGCGGGCCGGCGCGGAAAAGCATGCACCCGAGCTCTACACCGAGGCGGTCAACCTGGTGAAGTCCGCCCAGGCCAACATCCGCAAGCAGGAATACCGGCAGGCCCGTGACGACGCCGAGCTCGCCCGCGAGCGGGCCATCGAGGCCCGGCGGATCTCTGAGGCGGCCGCAGCCGAGGAGAAGTGACCGCGTTCGTGGTTCCATGAGCGACGAAGTCCTGCGGCGTTGCCTGGTCTCGGGCCGGGTTCAGGGAGTCTTTTTCAGGGCCAGCACCCAGGCGCGCGCACGGGAGCTCGGTCTGCGCGGTTACGCGCGAAATCTCCCGGACGGGCGCGTGGAGGTCGTAGCCTGCGGTGAACCAGGCGCCGTGCAGGCGCTTTGCGACTGGCTGTGGCTCGGTTCACCGGCGTCGCGCGTCGCCGACGTGGAGATCCAGCAGCTTGCGGCAGACTCGCCGCACGTCGGGCTCGACGGCTTCGAGACGCTCTAGAGCTCGTAGCGCCAGCGGGCGATCAGCCGGTCGAGGACCAGGTCGGAGTAGTCGGGCCGCCCCAGGCTGCCGTTGTAGCGCTGCAGTGCCCGCAGGTAGTTGCCGCGTTCCTTGCGCAGGTAATACCCGAGGATCGTCGTCCCCATCCGGATGTTGTCCGAAATCCGGATCAGCTGCTCATTGCTCATGCCGAGCTGCAGCGGCCAGAAGGGCATGACCTGCATCAGGCCGACGGCCCCGGCCGAGGACACGGCGTAGCGGTCGAAGCGGCTCTCGACGTCGATCACGGCCAGTACCAGCTCGGGCGGCAGGTCCACGCGCCGTGCCTCGCAATGAACGTGCTCCAGGATCGCGCGGCGCTCGTCGCCGTCCTTCACGTAGCGCCCGAGACGGGGTTCCATGTAGGCGAACCAGACCTCCCGCTCGTACTGGTCCTCGAAACAGCGGGTGTCCTGCAGCGCGGCCGCGATGACGCCGCGCAGCTCGGGGTCTTTCTGGCCGTCGGCGCTCGCCGGCGCGCCCGCGAGCATGGCGATCAGCAGCATGCAGGCCACCGCGCAGCGCATAGGCTTCACGCTCCCGGTCGGTTCCCGGCCAGGAACGCCGCGACCTCCTGCACAGGCACTTCTGCTGCCTGCCCGTCGCGACGCCGCCTGTATTCCACGACGCCGCGGTCGAGTCCCTTGTCGCCCACGACCAGCCGGTGGGGAATGCCGAGCAGCTCGTCGTCGGCGAATTTGACGCCGGGCCGTGCGTCGCGATCGTCGAAGAGCACCTCGAGGCCTGCCGCGCGCAGCTCGTCGTACAGGCGATCTGCGGTCTCGCGCGTGCGCTGGGACTTCTGCAGGTTGATCGGGATCAGGGACACGTCGAACGGCGCGATCGGTTCCGGCCAGATGATGCCTTTTTCATCATGGTTCTGTTCGATAGCCGCTGCCACGACGCGTGTCACACCGATGCCATAGCAGCCCATGAACGGGACCACCGCCTGGCCCTGCTCGTCGAGGACCGTGGCGCCCATCGCCTCGCTGTACTTGCGACCGAGCTTGAAGATGTGCCCGACTTCGATGCCGCGCGCGATTCCGAGCCGCCCGCGCCCCGAGGGGCTGGGATCGCCGGGCACGACGTTGCGGATGTCCGCGGCCTGCGGTTCCGGCAGGTCCCGCCCCCAGTTCACGCCGGTCAGGTGGGCGTCGCGGCGGTTGGCGCCGCAGATGAAGTCGGCCAGCTGCAGTGCCGAGTGGTCGGCGTAGATCTCGAGTTCGAGGCCGAGCGGGCCGATGAAGCCGGGCTCGCAGCCGGTCGCCGCCCGGACCTGTTCGGCCGATGCCATCCTGAGCGGCGAGCCGACGCCCGGCAGCTTCTGCGCCTTCACCGCGTTCAGTTCGTGATCGCCGCGCAGCACCAGCGCCACGACGCCGCCCGCGGCTCCCTCGACCAGCAGCGTCTTCACGCAACGGCTCGGGTCGACCCCGAGGAAGCCGGCGAGTTCCGCGATCGAACGCACCTCGGGGGTCGCCACCTCCGCGATCGCAGCGCCGGCGGCAGGCCTGGGCTCGGCGGGGGCCGCCGCTTCGGCCATTTCCAGGTTGGCTGCGTATCCGTCCGCGTCGGAAAACGCGATCGCGTCCTCGCCCGAGTCCGCGAGGACATGAAACTCCTGGGAGTCGCTTCCACCGATGCTGCCGGTGTCGGCGCGCACTGCCCGGAAGCGCAGGTTCATCCGCTCGAAGATGCGCGTGTAGGCGCGATGCATCGCCTGGTAACCCGCGTCCAGCGAAGCCTCGTCCGCGTGGAAGGAATACGCGTCCTTCATCGTGAACTCGCGGGCACGCATCACGCCGAAGCGCGGGCGAATCTCGTCGCGGAACTTGGTCTGGATCTGGTAGAAATTGACCGGCAGCTGACGGTAGCTCTTGAGTTCGCGCCGCGCGAGGTCCGTGATCACTTCCTCGTGCGTGGGCCCGTAGCAGAAGGACCGCTCGTGCCGGTCCCTGATCCTGAGCAGCTCCGGGCCGAACTGGTCCCAGCGACCCGACTCCTGCCACAGCTCGGCCGGCTGCACCGTGGGCATCAGCAGCTCGATGGCCCCGGCGCGGTTCATCTCCTCGCGGACGATGTTCTCGACCTTCCGCAAGGTTCTGAGCCCGATCGGGAGCCACGTGTACATGCCGGCCGCCAGTCGACGCACGAGCCCTGCACGCAGCATCAGCTGGTGACTGACCACCTCCGCATCGGCTGGAACGTCGCGCAGGGTGTTGATCGGATAAGTGGAGAGTCGCATTCGCTTGCGGGGTCCGGGGAAATGGCGCCGTATGTTAGCAGAGGGGCAGGGCGGCCCATGGCCGGGTCGCCAGCGTCGCGTTGTGCCCCGGGCCGGGCCTACCTATCATGCGGAGAGAGGGCCGGGTGAGCATCGATGAACGAACAGACACCAGTCGAGTCGGACAAGGCCGCGCGGCCACGCGGCCGCGGCATCTACCTGTTGCCCAACCTGTTCACGACGGCGGTGCTCTTCTCGGGCTTCTACGCCATCGTCGCCGCGACTGACGGCAACTTCGACCGCTCCGGAATCGCCATCTTCATCGCAATGGTCTGCGACGGGCTGGACGGGCGCATCGCGCGCTGGACCAACACCCAGAGCGAGTTCGGCAAGGAATACGACAGCCTCTCCGACATGGTCGCCTTCGGACTCGCCCCGGCAGTCGTGGCCTACCAGTGGGGCGTCGCGAAGATCGCGGAGTACGGCGCCTTGTGGGAGCGGCTCGGATGGCTCGCCACGTTCTTCTATGCCGTGTGCGCGGCGCTGCGCCTCGCGCGGTTCAATTCGCGCTCGGCGACCGCGGACAAGCGTTATTTCGAGGGCCTTCCCAGTCCGTCGGGTGCGGCCGTTCTCGCCGGCTTCGTCTGGACGCTGGCGGACACTCAGCGCGAGGGACTGCGCGCGCTGATTCTGGCCTTCGCCGTGGCGCTGACGGCCGGTGCGCTGATGGTCAGCCGCTTCCCGTACCTGAGCGGCAAGGACTTCGATCCGCACCGGCGCATTCCCTTCGCGGTGCTGCTGCTCGTGCCGCTCGGCTTCATCGTCGTCGGCTTGAGCCCGCCGGAGATGCTGTTCGGGCTGTTCGGCCTGTATGCGCTGTCCGGCCCCGCCGTCTGGGCGTGGCACCGGCTGTTCCGCAAGCGGCGCGAGGCGCGCCAGCGCCCGGGTGGCTGAACCGGCGTGGCCACGGACCGTTCGCGACTGGCCTATTTCGACGCGCTCGGCGTCGATGTGTACGTGCGGCGGGATCTGCCGGAGGAGCCCGCTGGGCACGACCCGGCCGTGGCCGAAAGGCCTGCGACGGCGCGGCCTTCGGAGGCTGTACCCGGTCCGGCGGAGCAGGAGGTCAGCTGGCAGGAACTGCAGGCCCGCGTGGCGCAGTGCACGCGCTGCGAACTGCACGCGACGCGCAGCCAGACCGTGTTCGGGACCGGCAGCACCCGGGCCCGCTGGATGTTCATCGGCGAGGCGCCGGGTGCCGAGGAAGACCGCCAGGGCGAGCCGTTCGTCGGGCGCGCCGGCCAGTTGCTCAATGCGATGCTGAGTGCGGTGGGGCTCTCGCGGCAACAGGTCTATATCGCGAACATCCTGAAGTGCCGGCCGCCGCGTAACCGGGATCCGCGACCTGCCGAGGCGGCGAGCTGCCGGGAGTACCTCGATCGCCAGATCGAGCTGCTCGATCCGGTGCTGATCGTCGCGGTCGGGCGGATCGCCGCGCAGAACCTGCTCGCGACCGATGCAGCGCTCGGGCGACTGCGCGGGCGTGTCCACGAGCTCGGGCCCGCGAAGCGACCAGTCATCGTCACGTACCACCCCGCCTACCTGCTGCGCAGCCCGAGCGAGAAGCGCAAGGCATGGAGCGACCTGCTGTTCGCGGCACAGGAGTTCCGCCGGCTCGAAGCAGCACGGAACCTCTCGTGAACGCCCGCAGCGAAGCGCTCGAGCCCCGCCCGGCGAAGCTGGTGTGCTTCCGGCCGATGGTGCCCGGCGATGTCCCGGCCGTCGGGGCCATCGAGCGTGCGTCGTACGCATTTCCGTGGAGCGAGGGGATCTTCCGGGACTGCCTGCGCGTCGGCTACCTCTGCCGCATCGCCGAACTCGGGGGCAACGTCGTCGCCTACGGCGTCGCGGCGATGGGGGCCGAGGAAGTGCACATCCTGAACCTCTGTGTGCGCCCGGACCTGCGCGGACGCAACGTCGGGCGCCAGATGCTGCTGCTGCTGCTCGAGCGTGCCCGCGAAGCCGGCATGAAGGAGGCCTTCCTCGAGGTCAGGCCCTCGAACGAGCTGGCCATTTCGCTGTACCAGTCGGCCGGCTTCGTGCAGGTCGGCACTGCGGCGCGGTTACTACCAGGCCGAGGGCGGGCGCGAAGACGCGATGGTGCTGAAGCTCGACCTGGTGACCGACGAGCGGGGCGACCCGCCCTGCTAGAATGCGCGGCCCTCCGGCTATCGACGGTCCCGAACGATGAACCTGCTGCGCGACGAAGTGGCGCGACGACGCACCTTCGCCATCATTTCCCATCCGGACGCCGGCAAGACGACGCTGACCGAGAAGCTGCTGCTGTTCGGCGGCGCCATCCAGCTGGCCGGCACGGTGAAGGGTCGCAAGGCGGCGCGTCATGCCACCTCGGACTGGATGCGGCTCGAGCAGCAGCGCGGCATATCCGTGACCTCGAGCGTGATGCAGTTCCCCTTCAAGGGCCGCATCGTGAACCTGCTCGACACGCCGGGGCACGAGGACTTTTCGGAGGACACCTACCGGACCCTGACCGCGGTCGACTCGGCGCTGATGGTCATCGACTGTGCCAAGGGCGTCGAGGACCGCACGATCAAGCTGATGGAGGTCTGCCGGTTGCGCGATACGCCGATCATGACCTTCATCAACAAGCTCGACCGGGAAGGACGCGAGCCGCTGGAGCTGCTCGACGAGATCGAGAGCGTGCTGCGCATCAGCTGTGCGCCGGTGACATGGCCGATCGGCATGGGGCGTTCGCTGGTCGGCGTCTATCATCTGCTCGAGGACCGCATTTACGTCTACGAGGCGGGGCAGAAGGGGCGCGCCGGGCGGCACCAGACCATCGACGGTCTCGCGAGCGCCGACGCGGCGGCGCTGCTCGGCGATCGGGCGCAGGCCTTTCGCGACGAGGTCGAGCTGGTACGCGGCGCCTCGCACGAGTTCTCGCTGCAGGAATACCTCGCCGGACGGCAGACCCCGGTGTTCTTCGGCTCAGCGATCAACAACTTCGGCGTGGCCGAGCTGCTGTCGGCCTTCGTCGAGCATGCGCCGCCCCCGCGGCCACGCGAGACGACGGTCCGTACCGTGGATCCCTGCGAGGAGAAGCTGAGCGGATTCGTGTTCAAGATCCAGGCGAACATGGATCCCGGGCACCGCGACCGGATCGCGTTCATGCGCGTGTGTTCCGGCCGCTACAGCCGCGGCATGAAGCTGTTCCACGTGCGCCTGGGCAAGGAAACCCGCATCGCCGACGCGCTCACTTTCCTGGCCGCGGATCGACAGCACGCGGACGAGGCCTGGGCGGGTGACATCATCGGCCTGCACAACCATGGCACGATCAACATCGGCGACACCTTCACCGAGGGTGAGCGGCTGATGTTCACCGGGATCCCCAATTTTGCCCCGGAGATGTTCCGCCGCGTCGTGCTGCGCGACCCGATGCGAATGAAGGCGCTGCAGAAGGGGCTGGACCAGCTCTGCGAGGAAGGAGCCACCCAGCTGTTCCGTCCGCTCAGGAACAACGATCTCGTGCTGGGAGCCGTGGGCCAGCTGCAGTTCGACGTGGTTGCGTTCCGCCTGCAGGACGAGTACGGCGTACAGGCGAGCTGGGACGCGGTGAACGTCTACACGGCTCGCTGGGTCTACGGCAAGGACCCGCGCAAGCTGGAGGAATTCCGGGCCAAGGCCCACGATAACCTGGCGCTGGACCACTCGGGCGCGCTGGTGTACCTGGCGCCGACGCGCGTCAACCTGCAGCTCACCGAGGAGCGCTGGCCCGATCTCGAGTTCCGCGAGACCCGGGAACACCTGGCCGCGGCCGCCTGAGCCGCGGCCTGGACGAAACCGACGAGCGGGAGGCGCTGAATGAAATCCGTGCTGCGCCGTCGTCCGGTCGTCGCCTGGGCCCTTTACGACTGGGCCAACTCCGCCTTCGCGACCACGGTCATGGCGGGCTTCTTTCCGGTCTTCTTCAAGCAGTACTGGAACGCCGGCGTCGCGGCGACCGAGAGCACGTTCCGGCTGGGGCTGACGAACGGTCTGGGCAGCCTGCTGGTCGCGCTGATGGCGCCGGTGCTGGGCGCGATCGCCGATCGCAGCAGCGCTCGCGTGCGGATGCTGATGGGCTTCACGCTGCTCGGGGCCGCCTCGACCGCCGGACTCGCGCTCGCCGGAGAAGGGCAGTGGCTGCTGGCGGCGGTGCTGTATCTCGCGGCGTCGCTCGGCTTCTGGGGCGGGATCGTCTTCAACGACTCGCTGCTGCTGCACGTGGCGGAACCCGACGAGTACGATCTCGTCTCCGGCTACGGCTATGCGCTCGGCTATCTCGGCGGCGGGCTGCTGTTTGCGGTCAACGTCGCGATGACCATCAAGCCGGAGTTCTTCGGCCTCGCGGATGCGGCTGCGGCGGTACGCGCGTCGTTCGTCATGGTCGGAATCTGGTGGCTCGTGTTCTCTCTTCCGCTCGCCTTCCACGTCCGCGAGAAGCGCAGCGTGCAGGCGGTCGCGCCCGGTCTCGCGATCCGCCGTGGTTTCCAGGAACTGCTCGGCACGCTGCAGGAGATCCGCCGCTACCGGCCCGTGCTCTGGTTCCTGGCCGCCTACTGGCTCTACATAGACGGCGTCAACACCGTGATGAAGATGGCCGTGGACTACGGGCTCGCGCTCGGGTTCGAGGCGACGGACCTGGTTGCGGCGCTGCTGCTGACGCAGTTCGTGGCTTTTCCCGCGGCGCTGGCCTTTGGCTGGCTGGGCAAGAAGATCGGCGCGCGGCGTGGCATCTTCCTCGCGCTCACCGTCTATGCAGCGGTGACCTGTTACGCCTATTTCATCCAGGACGCCCGGGATTTCTACCTGATGGCCGTCGCCATCGGGCTGGTGCAGGGCGGAGTGCAGTCGCTGTCCCGCTCGTACTACGGGCGGCTGGTGCCTGCCGGCAAGTCCTCGGAGTTCTTCGGTTTCTACAACATGATGGGCAAGTTCGCCGCAGTGCTCGGACCGTTGCTGACCGGGATCGTCGCGCGCCTGACCGGAGACTCCCGGCTGGCGATCCTGTCGATCCTGCTGCTGTTCGTGGGCGGCGCTTCGCTGCTGGTCGCGGCCGCGCGCTCGGAGCGGCGCGCAAAGGCGGCTCCGGCGCCCTGAGGCCGTGGGGTCGCGGACAGGCCGCGAGGGGCGTCGCGCCGCATGGACGCGGCGCGCGAGCCTCCAGGGAAGGATTCACGGCGTCCCCGCGCGGCCTGTCCGCGACCCCGCGGCCTCAGGCGTCCATGGCGGTGTGGTCGCGCCACGCAGCGGGATCCAGGCCGTAGAAGTCCTGCATCAGGCGGTACAGCCGGGGATGCTCGGCAAGCAGCTCCTGGGGCCGCTCCAGGTATTCCTCGGTCGCGACCGCGAAGAACTCCGCCTCGTCCTCTGCCGCATAAGGGTCGAGGAAGGTGTGCTCGCCATGCTCCAGCGCCTCGAGCAGCAGCTCGAACTCCTCGCCCAGAGCCGCGGCCCAGCGCTCCATCGTTTGTGGCTCCGCCCCATCGGGTGCCGGTGCAAGTCCCCGACCCTCCGCGTCGAGGTAGTGAGCGAACTCGTGCAGCACCAGGTTGTAGCCCGCACCCGGGTATTCGGCGGTCTCGGCGATGTCCTCCCAGGACAGGATGATGCGGCTCGAGTCCCAGGCCTGGCCGGAGAGCACGCGCCGGTGCCGGCTCACGACGCCGGCCTCGTCCTCGACCTCCTCGTCCACCCAGAAGGGCGTGGGATAGACGAGGATGGAATGCAGTTCGTCGTACAGGCTTCCCGGCCGGCCGAGGATCAGCAGGCAGGCCTGCGCGGCGATGGTCGCGCGGATCTCGTCGGTGATCGTGAGCCCGTTGCAGCCGACGAAGTGCTTTTCCCCGAGGAACGCGTTGACGAGGCCCTCGAGCCGTCGCCGCAGCCCGCCAGGAAGCCGGGCGAGACCCGGCACGTTGCGCTCGATCGAGGCGAGCACGCCGGGCGGCAGAGGCTTCCGTCGCGCCGCGTCGCGCCGCCGTCCCCGCAGTACGGGACCGAGGATCAGCCAGCCCAGTACGGCGACGGCGACGAGCGCGATCGCGAGGGCGGCGAGCACCTCGGTTCAGCCGATCTTCTTCAGGCGCTCCACGAGGTCCACATAGGACTTCATCGCCTTGTCCTTGTCCGTGCCCTTGAGTCTTGCCCACGCGTCGTACTTGGCACGCCCGACGAAATCGAAGGCGCCGGGCCTGTCGCCCGAGGCATCGCCGGTCGTTGCCTGCTTGTAGAGCGCATACATGCGCAGCATGTCCTCGTCGGCCGGGCGCGTCTTGAGGTTCTGTGCGTCCGCGGAGGCCTTCGCGAATTTCTCTTCCAGCTCAGACATGACTCTCACCTTCCCCTGAAGTTCGAGCTCCAAGCATAACCGAGCGCGCGTGTTTCGAGGCGCTCAGGTGCGCAGGCGGTTCACCAGGAACTTGAGCCTGCGCAGGTCCTGCTCGCGGGGCTCGGGCCCGTAGCGCAACGCGGCGTAAACGGCGCTGATCTCCGAGATTTCGCCGGCGAGGTCCGGGCAGCTCGCGGCTGCCCGCTCGAGGAACGCGACCGGGCCCTCTGCTGCGGCCGGCACGAGCCCTCGCCTGCGAAGTCGCCGGGCGGTCTCGGCGTGCAGGCGGGCCGGCCAGTCGCGCGGTGGCTCGCGGAACCGCCAGTGCAGGTACAGCGACAGCAGCAGCGCGAACGCGGCGACGCTCCCGGCAAGGCCGATGCCCAGTGCGCGCCAGTCGGGCTCGGCGATTCCGAGCCGTTCGAGCAGTCCCAGCTGCTGCGCGGCGTTGAAGCGTACGACGCGCTCGTTCCAGAAGTCGTTCACGACGTCCCAGGCGAGTTCCACCTGCAACCAGGTCGCGCTGGCATTGCGCAGCCGGCCCGGCACCGGCTCGTTCTCCGCGACGGCATTTATCAGGCCCTGCTCGATGCGTTCGGGCGCGACCGCGGCCGTCGGGTCGACACGCACCCACCCCTTGTCCGCGAGCCAGACTTCGCTCCAGGCGTGCGCGTCCGACTGCCGTACGATCAGGTAGCCGCCGATCGGGTTGAATTCGCCGCCCTGGTATCCGGTCACGACGCGGGCCGGAATGCCGGCAGCGCGCATGACCAGCGTGAACGCGGAGGCGTAGTGCTCGCAGAAGCCCTTGCGGGTATCGAACAGGAACTCGTCCATCGCGTTGTCCGCGAGTCGCGGCGGCTGCATCGTGTACACGAAGGGCTGTTCACGGAACATCGCGAGCATGGCCCGGATGATCGCTTCGCTCGAGGCATGCCGCGCAGCGAGTTCCCGACCGAGCGCGACCGAGAGTGGATTGCCATCCGCGGGCAGGCTGAGGCCCTTGCGGCGCAGCGAGGCCGGAAGGTCGGTGCCCGCGCGGTAGGCCGGATACGAACGCAGGCGGAACGAGGTCACCTCGCTCAGCGTGCGGGCCGAGAGGAGCTGGAAGTCGTAGGACTGAAACACCTCCTGCCTGGGCCAGTCCGCAGGCAGGTCCAGAGCGAGCACCCAGCGCCGGTCGTGCGGCTCGAGCGTGATCTGGTAATCGATCGGCTGGCCGCTGAACTGCACCTGCTGCTCCGGGAAGGCCTGGCCGCGCGTGCGGCGCCAGGAGCGGCCGTCGAACTCGTGCAGCACCGGTCCGCGCCAGTAACGCTGCGCGGGCTCGGGCATCGGGCCGGAGAAGCGGACCCTGAAGGCGACTTCGCCCGACGCCGTCAGGTCCGACACGTCGCCCGGCGTCATCTGGTCATCCAGGCCGGTGCGGCCGGTCTCGTTCGCGTGGATACCCCAGAAGGGCCCCGGCAGGCGGGGAAACAGCAGGAACAGCAGCAGCGCGAGCGGCGCGGCCTGGACGAGCAGCATCGCGCTGCGGCCGAGCAGCTGGCCGGTAGACGCAGCGGCCCGACCCGCATGGACGCGCATCAACGCAGCGGTGCTCGCGAATGCGCCGACCAGCAGCAGCGGCAGTTGCGGCAGGCCCTGGTCGCGCAGCAGCGCGGCGAACAGCAGGAAGTACGCGATGAAGATCAGCACCGTCAGGTCGCGTCCGGTGCGGGTCTCGAGCAGCTTCACAGTGGCCATCAGCACCAGGAAGCTCGTTCCGGCCTCGATCCCGTTCAGCGTGCGGTACGTGGCGAGTATCGCGAGCGTCGCGAGGACCGTCACGGCGATCAGCAGCCACTTCGGCGGCAGCGGCCACCCGCGTTGCCCGGCCGTCACGCGCCATGACGCGGTGGCGACGAGCAGCAGCGTCACCCAGGCTGGAATGTGCAGCAGGTGAGCCACGGTGGCCACGCCGAGCGCGCCCAGCGCCCAGGCCAGCGCATCCAGTTGAGCTGGCGCCCCGGATCTCACCGCGCGTCTCCGCGGAACTGCGCCAGCGCGGCGAGGCAATGCTGGCGATGGGCCTCGCCGAGATTGGCGCCGATATCCGTGCCGGGCAGGCGCAGCCCGAACGCGTCGCCGCGATCGTGTGCGTCGATGACCCAGCGGCACAGCTGCGAGAGTCGCGCCTCGACGTCCAGGCCTTCGAGCCGGTCCCAGTCGAACACGTAGGACACCACGTCGGTGCCTGCGTACTGCTTGGTATGCAGTCCCTGGCCTCGCGCATACGCCTTCCAGGCGATCCGGCGCAGCCCGTCGCCGCTCTGGTAGGTTCGCAGGCCCGCGAAGTCCTCGTCGCCCAGGTCCTGCTCCTGTGCACCACCGGTGTCCGTCTCGACCCCCGGGGGCGTGAGGCCGCGTGGCGCCGGCCGTGGCCAGGCGAGGGCATGGTAGTCCGCATGCACGACGGCCCAGGCCCTGAACAGCCCAAGCGGGTGGCTGGTCGCGACAACCAGGCGGGGGAGCGGGACGCGACCGCGACGCTCGGCCGGCAGTTCGAGCCTGCAGCTTGCGCTGCCCCGGGCGGGCACATCGGTCAGGACCGGCCTGGCCGCATCTGCGGACAACTCGATCCGCGGGCGCGTCACGGCCGCCGGGTTGTCGAGCAACAGCTCGAAGGCCACTGTCTGCCCGGCGAACCCCGGGTCCGTGCCGAGCAGGCGCACCGTGAGCCCCGCGAGGTTGCCATGGCAATGATGCATGGTCACGAGCCCCAGGCTTGCGAGCAGGAAGGTCAGGGCCAGGCCCAGGTTGTTGTTGTAGTTCATGCCGCCCGCCAGCATCGCGAAGAGCATGGCTGCGTAGGCGAGGCCGAGCGGTGTGGGCAGGATGTAGATGCGGCGCCGGCCGAGCCGCACCGGGTCGAGGTCGGGCCCCTGGCGCCGCCTGAGCCACAGACGGCTGCGCGCCAGGAGCCGGGCCCGGATTCGCGCGAGGAGACTGCGCATCAGCATGCGTCCGTTCGGCGACCGCGCGGCGCCGGCGGCGGCGTCAGGGCACCGGCACCGCGTTCAGCACGTGCCGGCCGATCTCACCGGCGTCGCGCAGGCCGGATTCCTCGCTCGGCGCGAGGCGATGACCGACGACCGCTGCGAGCACCGCCTGCACGTCCTCGGGCAGCACGCCGTCGTGGCCATGCATCAGCGCCCAGGCCTGGGCTGCCCGCAGCAGCCCGATCATCGCGCGCGGCGACAGTCCGGCCTCGAATTCCGGTGCCTGCCGGGTGTAGCGCGCGATCGCCTGGATGAAATCGAGCAGGGCCGACGAGGCGTGAACCGCGGGCACCATTGACTGCAGTCGCAGCAACTGCTGGGGCGTGAGCGCAGCGCTCATCGAGGCGAGCAGGTCGCGGCGATCGCGACCGAGCAGCAGTTGCCGCTCGAGCGCAGGCTCGGGGTAACCGAGCTCGATCCGCATCAGGAACCTGTCGAGCTGCGACTCGGGCAGCGGGAACGTGCCTATGTGATAGACGGGATTCTGCGTCGCGATGACGAAGAACGGTTCGGTGAGCGGATAGGTCTGCCCGTCCGCGGTCACCTGGTGTTCCTCCATCGCCTCGAGCAGCGCGCTCTGCGCCTTCGGTGTCGCGCGGTTGACCTCGTCCGCGAGCACCAGCTGCGAGAAGACCGGGCCGCGGTGGAAGCGGAACTGGCCGCGTTCCGGCTCGAACACCGACACGCCGGTGATGTCCGCCGGCAGCATGTCGCTGGTGAACTGGATGCGCTGATAGCTCAGCCCGAGCGTCGCGGCCAGTGCATGCGCGAGAGTCGTCTTGCCCACGCCCGGGATGTCCTCGATCAGCAGGTGCCCGCGCGCGAACAGGCAGGCGAGGCTCAGGCGTATCTGTGTTTCCTTGCCGAGGATGATCGCGCCCAGTTCCTGCGCTGCGCGATCCGCGAGGACGCGCGGTGAATCATCGCCGCCCGGGGAGACCTTCTGTGCCGCCTGCTGGTTCAAGATCCGCGCTCCTCGGCCGGGCTCGCGGACCGGGCGGCATCGAGCCGGCGCATCTGTTCCGAGAGCTGCTCGATCTGCTGATCGAGCTCGCCGATTCGGCCACGCTCCTTCTCGACCACTTCCTGCGGCGCGTTGGCGACGAAGCTCGCGTTGCCGAGCTTGGCCGCAGACTTGCCGCGGTCCTGCTCGGCACGGGCCAGCCGCTTCTCGAGTCGCGCGATCTCCGCGCCGAAGTCGTCCACCAGGCGCGAGAATGGCGCCAGCACCGTCCGGCCTTCGACCAGCGCGATCGCGCAGGGCGGGAGATCGGCCTCGGTATCCACGACCGTCACCGACTCGAGGCTCGCAACCCGGCAGATCACGGCGGAGAGGCCCGTGATCGCCTCGGCGTCGCCGGGCCGCTCGCTGCGCACGAACACCGGCGTCGCACGGGACGGCGGCACGTCGAGCTCGCCGCGGATCTGGCGGATGCCGAGCACGACCGACTGCAGGACCGCAACCTGGCGTTCGGCGTCTTCGTCGACGGTGAATTCGCCGACTGCCGGGAAGGGCTCGAGCATGATGCTCGGGCCGGTCCGCCCCGCCAGCCGGCCGACCCGCTGCCAGATTTCCTCGGTGATGAACGGCATGAACGGATGCAGCAGGCGCAGTGTCGCCTCGAGCACCTCGAGCAGCGTGCGACGGGTGCCGCGCTTGCGGGCGGCATCGACGTCCTCTCCCTGCAGCACCGGCTTCGACAGTTCCAGGTACCAGTCGCAGAACTCGTACCAGACGAACTCGTAGGCGGCCTGTGCCGCCAGATCGAAGCGATATACGCCGAGGTTCTCGCGCAGGCTGCCGATGGCGCGCTCGAGCCGTCCACGGATCCAGCGGTCGGCGACGGACAGCTCGAAGGGCCCGGCGAGATCCTCGGCGTGGTCCTCGGTGTTCATCAGCACGTAGCGCGCCGCGTTCCACAGCTTGTTGCAGAAATTCCGGTAGCCTTCGACTCGCCCGAGGTCGAAGCGGATGTCGCGTCCCATAGTGGCCAGGGAGGCGAAGGTGAAGCGCAGCGCGTCGGTGCCGTAGGCGGGTATTCCCTGCGGGAACTGCTTGCGGGTCGCCCGCTCGATCGCGGCCTTCATCTGCGGCTGCATCAGGCCCGTCGTGCGCTTCGCGACCAGCGATTCGAGGTCGATTCCGTCGATCAGGTCCAGCGGGTCGATGATGTTGCCCTTGGACTTCGACATCTTCTGGCCGTGCTCGTCGCGGATCAGGCCCGTGATGTACACCTCGCGAAACGGGACGTCGTCCGCGAACTTGAGCCCCATCATGATCATCCGGGCGACCCAGAAGAAGATGATGTCGAATCCAGTGACCAGCACGGAGCTCGGGTAGAAAGAGCGCAGCGCCGGCGTCTGCTCGGGCCAGCCCAGCGTCGAAAAGGGCCAGAGCGCCGAGCTGAACCAGGTGTCGAGCACGTCCTCGTCACGACGCAGCGCCACTGGCCGGCCGTTCCTCGCAGCCGCGGCCGCGCTCGCCTGCTGCTCGTTGCGCGCCACGTAGACCTGGCCCGAGTCGTCATACCAGGCGGGAATCCGGTGCCCCCACCACAGCTGCCGGCTGATGCACCAGTCCTGGATGTTGTTCATCCACTGGAAGTAGGTCTTCGACCAGTTGTCCGGGACGAAACGGATCCGGCCGTCCTCGACCGCACGAATCGCCGGCTCCGCCAGCGGCGCGATCCGCACGTACCACTGGTCCGTGAGCCACGGCTCGAGCACCGCACCGCTGCGGTCTCCCCTCGGCACCGGCAGCATGTGCGGCTCGGTCTTCTCGAGCAGGCCTGTGGCCTCGAGGTCCGACACGACCCGTTTCCGGGCCTCGAAGCGATCGAGGCCCCGGTAGCGCGGCGGGACGTCCTCGTTCAGCGCCGCGTCGGCCGTCAGTATGTTGATCATCGGCAGGTCGTGCCTGCGGCCGATCTCGTAGTCGTTGAAATCGTGCGCCGGCGTGATCTTCACGCAACCGCTGCCGAACGCGGGGTCCACGTACTCATCGGCGATGATGGGAATCAGCCGGTCGGCGAGCGGCAGCCGGATCTCGCGGCCGACGAGGTGGCGGTAGCGCTCGTCCTCGGGATGCACGGCGACCGCAGTGTCGCCGAGCATCGTCTCGGGACGCGTCGTGGCCACGACCAGGTGCCCCGAGCCGTCGGCCAGCGGATAGCGAAGATGCCAGAGGTGTCCGGCCTCGGTCTCGGCGACCACCTCGAGGTCGGAAAGCGCCGTGTGAAGCACCGGGTCCCAGTTCACGAGCCGTTGCCCACGATAGATGAGATCGTCCTCGTAGAGCCTGACGAAGACCTCGGTCACCGCGGCCGAGAGTCCCTCGTCCATCGTGAAGCGCTCGCGCGACCAGTCGACCGAGTCGCCCAGCCGGCGCATCTGCCGGCTGATCGTGCCGCCGGATTGTTCCTTCCAGCTCCAGACGCGCTCGACGAAGCGCTCGCGGCCTAGCGCATGACGCGAACTGCCCTCGGCTTCGAGTTGCCGCTCGACCACCATCTGCGTCGCGATACCGGCATGGTCCGTGCCCGGCTGCCACAGCGCGCGGTCGCCTTCCATGCGATGGAAGCGCGTCAGCGCATCCATCAGCGTGTGCTGGAACGCATGGCCCATGTGCAGCGTGCCGGTGACGTTCGGCGGCGGGATCATGATGCAGTAGGGCGGGCCGTCGCCGGCCGGAGCGAACCAGCCGCTCGATTCCCAGTGCGAGTAGATCCGGCTCTCGATGTCGCCGGGGGAGTAGCTCTTGTCCATCGCGATCAGTTCGGACGTCGTGAACCGCGGAAATGCTCGTCGATGACCGTCGCCACCAGCGCCGGCAGGTCAGCCCGCAGGCGGTCCGAGACGTGTTCGAGCAGCAGGGCTTCGAGGTCGCGGCAGGCGTTGTGCACCAGTTCGTCGGTGTGCTCGTTGATCGCCGCCGTCAGCTGCGCCTCGAGCTCGCCGAGCAGGCGTTCGGTTTCGTCCGTCGCCGGAGCCGCGGCCGCCTCGTCGTCCACGAAGTCCGTGAGCACGGGGATCGGGTCGGTTGCGTTGATCATGGGCGCCACCAGCGGTCAGAGGTCGTGCGTGTCGAGCGTGAATCCCGCCTCGCGATAGCTGCGCCAGCGCGACCGGGCCATTTGCCTGTCCTCGTCGCCGGGTCCGACGACCTCGCAGATTCTGGCATAGGTCGCGGGCTCCTCGGGCAGGTTCGGTCCCAGATTGATGAGTACGTCGCGGTGCGTCGCAGGCGGAGACCCGCTGCCGACCAGCACCGGCGTCGCCGCTGCGAATTCCGGGTCGGCGGGCCACGAGCCGTGCGGGACGAAGCTCCGGTCGCTGAACGTCCACAACAATTCATCCAGCTCGGCCGCCTCCGGCGGACCGGCGGCGAGTACGCTGACCCTGAATCGCTGCTCGCAGGCCTTCTCGGCCAGGCGGCAGGCGGTCAGCAGTCGCGCGCGGTTCTCGGCCGATCCCAGCAGGTAGAAGTCGACTTTCGTGCCGGCCGGCATCAGTGACGATTTATCAGGAAGTCGACCAGCATCGGCACCGGCCGCCCGGTGCTGCCCTTCTTGGCTCCGGTGAGATAGGCGGTGCCGGCGATATCGAGGTGCGCCCAGCGCAGTCCATCGGTGAATTTCGCCAGGAAGCAGGCCGCCGTGATCGCGCCGCCCTCGCGGCCGCAGGAGTTGGTGAAGTCGGCGAAGTTGCTCTTCAGCTGCTCGTGGTACTCCTCGCCCATCGGCATGTGCCAGACGCGGTCCTCGGCGCGGCGACCGGCCGCGACGATTTCCTCGGCGAGGTGGTCGTCGTTACTCATCACCGCGCTCAAGTGAGGGCCGAGCGCGACGACACAGGCGCCGGTCAGCGTGGCCACGTCCACGACGACCGCCGGCTTGAAGCGACGCGAGTAGGTCAGCGTGTCGCAGAGTATCAGTCGCCCTTCGGCGTCGGTATTGATCACTTCGATCGTCTGGCCGGACATGCTGTGGACGATGTCGCCGGGCTTGGTGGCACGCCCACTGGGCATGTTCTCGCAGGCGGCGACCAGCCCGATCACGTTCGCGGCGAGGCCGATCTCGGCCGCCGCCTTCAGCGCGCCGAAGACGCTGGCCGCGCCGGTCATGTCGAACTTCATCTCGTCCATGTTCTGCGGCTGCTTCAGCGAGATGCCGCCGCTGTCGAAGGTCACGCCCTTGCCGACCAGCACCACGGGCGCCTCGCCCGATTTGCCGCCCTGGTGGCGGATCACGATCAGCCGGGCCGGCTCGTCGGTGCCGGCGGTGACGGATAGGAACGCGCCCATCTTCAGCCTGCGCAGTTCCTTCTCGTCCAGCACCTGGACCTTGATCGAAGCGTGCTGCCTGGCGAGTTCCCGGGCTTGGCGGGCGAGGTAGGAGGGCGTGCAGACGTTGGCCGGCAGGTTGGCCAGGTCGCGCGTGAGCGACATGCCGGCCCCGATGCCGCGCCCGTGTGCCAGGCCGTGTTCGGCGTCCTTGACCTGGCCCCGGTCCGCGACCGCGATCGAGAAAGACTTCAGGGCCGCCGGCGGCTCCTTGCGCGTGCTGCGGATCGCCGGCACCCGGTACAGCGTCGCCGTGACCGCCTCGGCGGCCAGCCGCCCGAGGTAATAGCTGTCGGTGTCGGCGACCGGCTCTACGGACAGGTAGCTCACGGCTTCACGCGCGCCGGATTTCGCGAGCACGGAAGCGGCCGCGGCTACGGACTTGCGGTACTGCTTGCGCCCGAACTTGTCCTTCTTGCCGAGACCGACCACCAGTACGCGTTGTACCGGGCCCTTCTCCGGATGCAGCAGCACAGCCTCCGCGGGCTTGCCACGCAAGTCGCCGCGTTTCACCAGCCTGGCGAGCAGGCCGCCCATCGTCCGGTCGAGTTCGGTTGCCGCAGCCCCGAGCTCACCCGACTCGTAGATTCCGACGATCGCGCAATCGCTGCGCTTGCGGGACGCCAAGCCACTCACGGCATGAAATTGCATGTGCCACTTCCTTTGCACGAACACCTGCCCATGCAGGGGCCAGCTCGAGCCGTGCAGCCCGCTGTTCCGCCCGCTAAACTGACCGCGCGCCCGAGTCCGCTCCGCCTTCCGCTGGCGGGACGTGCGACGCGCGAACCGGGAAGTCTACCTTCTCCAGCCCGGAGCCGCGACCTGTGCTGAGCCGCCTCGATCGATACCTGCTGCGCGAGGTCACGACGACGTTCGTGGCGGTGACGGGCGTGCTGCTGGTCATACTGCTTTCGAGCCAGCTGGCCCGGGTGCTAGGTCAGGCGGCACAGGGTAATTTCCCCGGGGGCGTGGTGGCCGACCTGATCGGGCTTGCCACGCTGCAGCAGCTGACCGTGCTGGTGCCGGTTGGGCTGTTCCTCGGGATCGTGCTGGCGCTCGGACGGCTCTACCACGAGTCCGAAATGACGGCGATGACGGCCTGCGGCGTGGGCCCGGTACAGGTGTACAAGCCCATCCTGCTGCTCGCCGCGCTAGTGGTGATACTGCTGGCGGTGCTCTCGTTCCGGGTGGTGCCCGCCGCGGGCGCGAAGGCGCAGGAGATCCGCATCCAGGCGATGCGCTCGGCGCAATTCGGCGCGCTGGAGCCCGGGCGCTTCCGCAGCTTCGGCAGCGGTGACGCGGTCTTCTACGCGGAGCGCGTGGACAAGCAGGGCCAGCTGTACGGGGTGTTCGTCCAGCGACGCTCGAACGACCGCGTGGAGCTTGCGGTGGCTGAACGGGCCGAGCAGCGCGGTGCCGGACAGGCCGAGCAGGAATTCGTGCTCTACAACGGGCGGCGCTACGAGGGCGTGCCCGGCCGGCCGGAATGGCGGATTGTGCAGTTCGCCGAGCACGGCATACCGGTGCGACTGCCCGATCTCAAGTCGAAGAGGGAGAAGCAGAAACAGAAATCCACCCGTGCGCTGCTGGAATCGGATACCGGAGCAGACCGCTCCGAGCTGGCGTGGCGCTTGGCCGTGCCCGTGATGGCGCTGGTGCTGACGTTGCTCGCGGTGCCGCTCGCCCGCCTGCGTCCGCGCGAGGGCCGGTTCGCCCGCGTCGCGCTCGCGGTGCTCGCCTATTTCCTGTACTCGAATCTCGTCTCGACGGTGCGGGTCTGGATCGAGAAGGATGCGCCGGGCGGTGCGCTAGGGCTCTGGTGGGTGCACCTGCTGCCCATCGTGCTCGCCGCGTGGCTGCTCTGGCGCCAGGAGCGCCCGGGACGCCTGTTCCGTGGGCGAACGGGCGGGGCGCAGCTGAAATGACGACGCTCGCGCGCTACCTGGTCCGCAACGTGCTCGGGTACACCGCGCTTGTGCTGCTGGTGCTGCTTGCGCTGGGGGCGCTGTTCCTGTTCATCGGCCAGCAGGACGACATTGGCACAGGTACGTACACCGTCAGCGACGCGCTGCTGTTCGTCGCGCTGAACCTGCCGACCTACCTCGCGCAGCTGATGCCGATCGGCGCGCTGATCGGTGCGCTTCTCGCGCTGGGCAATCTGGCGCGCGGCAGCGAACTGGTGGTGATGCGAGCCTCGGGAGTCACGACACTGCAGTTCTGCCGCTGGCTGGGGCTCGCGGGCCTGGTGATGGTGGCGCTGATGGTGCTGCTCGGGGAGTTCGTCGCGCCGCCGCTGCAGAAGTACGCCAAGCAGCTCAAGGTATTCAGCAAGTACAGCGAGTTCAGCTTTGCAGGCAATCGCGGGGCCTGGATCCGCGACGGCAACGCGATCATCAGCGTCGACCAGCAGTCCGCGCGTACCACCTACGGTGGCGTACAGCTGTTCCGTTTCGACCCGGAGCGCGCGCTGCTCAGCGTCGGGCGCGCTGCAAGCGCCAGCGTCGACAAGGACGGCAACTGGCAGCTCGACAAGTACACTGAAACGCGGTTCACACCCGAGGGCACCGAAGTGGCGAGCGAGCCGCTGCACGACGTCTCCTCGTCGCTGTCAGCTGATTTCCTCGGCCTCGCGGCACTCGAGCCCGAGGCGATGAGCATGCGGGAGCTGCTTGCCTACGTCGGTCACCTGAAGCAGAACGGCCTCGATGCCAAGCACTTCGAGATTGCCTTCTGGTCGCGTGCGGCCCGCATGGTCTCCGGCGTCATCGTCGTGATCCTCGCGCTGCCGTTCGCGCTCGGCCCGATGCGCGCGGCCGGACAGGGCACTCGCACCGTCGTCGGCATCCTGATCGGTGCGGGCTTCGTGCTGCTCGCGCAGACAGCCGAGAACAGTGGCCAGCTGTTCGACGTTCCGGCCTGGCTGGTGGGCTGGGCGCCGACCGCGCTGCTCGCAGTGCTGACGGTCGCGCTGCTCGTGCGGGCGCGCTGACGCGGGGATCAGGACGGTCGTTTCGGCCGCTGGTGCTTCGGCACGAGCACGACACGGGTCCCGCTCAGTCGGTCGTGCCAGGCGCGCTTGCCGGGATCGAAAGAGACCCACAGCAATCCCAGGCCCAGCGGCAGCAGCGACAGCAGCGCCGCTGCGAGCCGGCGCAGCACGTCGTTCCAGCCGAGCAGGCCCCCGTCCTCCCGCTCCACCCGCAGCCGCCAGGACTGCATGCCCAGCGTCTGTCCGCGCCGCGTCCAGAACAGCCCGTAGAACGCGAAGACGATGCCGAGCAGCAGTGCACGGTAGGCCGCCCCGAGCGCCGGGTGGCTTTCGGCCGTGATCGCCTCGCCTCCGGTCAGCGGCAGCAGCAATCCCGTGGCGACCATCGCAATCGCGGCCAGCAGCAGCGTGTCGTACAGCATCGCGGCCAGCCTGCGCATCAGGCCGGCCGGGGTCGGTGCAGGCTGGGTATCCATTGGGGAGCCCGCGCGCGGCGCCTAGAACTTTTCCGGCCGCAGCACGTTCACGTCCTGCATGAACAGGATCATCGCGTAGTGGTCGTAGAATCGCTCGCGCAGGCGCCCGGCTATCCGCCCGGCGAGCTCGGGCTCGCAGATCACCTCGAGCCGTATGTTGCCCTGCTGGGCCCACTCTGAACTGCGCAGCCCCCGACTGCCCTTGCCGCGCGCATCGGAGATCGTGTAGCCGCGTGCGCCCAGCGACTCGATCTCGGCGACCAGCTCGCGCTCGATGGCTGCCTCGGTGATCACGGTCAGCAGGCGACGTGAGAATTGCTGCATCGGGCTCGGACCTCTAAGGAGCGAAGGCAAGCGCCATGCGCTCGTACAACGGGATGCCGACGATGATGTTGAACGGGAACGTGACCGCCAGCGAGGCTGTGAGCGACAGCGCCGGGTTGGCCTCCGGGACGGCCGTGCGCATCGCGGCCGGTGCAGCGATGTACGAGGCGCTCGCCGCAAGCGTGGCCAGCACGATCGTGCCGCCGGTCGACAGTCCCAGTGCGCGGCCGAGCACTGTGCCGAGGATCGCCCCGAACAACGGTGCCAAGACGCCGAACACCACCAGGAACACGCCATGGCGGCGCAGCGTGCCGAGCTGCGCGGCGGCGATCAGGCCCATTTCGAGCAGGAACAGCGCCAGGATGCCCTTGAACAGGTCGAAGAAGAACGGCTTGATCGAAGCCGTACCTTCCGGGCCGGCCAGCCAGCCGATCGCGAGTCCACCGACCAGCAGCACGACGCTCTTGCCGAGGAAGAGCTCCCGGGACAGGCGTCCCCAGGCCACGCCCCTGGCCGTGCTCCTCGCGAGCAGGATGCCCACCAGGATCGCGGGCACCTCTAGCATGACCAGCCAGACCGGCGCATGCGCCTCGTAGTCGATTGCCCGCGCGCCGAGATAGCTGAGCGCGACCGCGAAGGTCCCGACGCTGACCGAGCCGTAGTGCGCCGCGAGCGATGCCGCATCCGGACGCGGCAATCGGCCGAGGCGATTCGCGGCCAGGTAGAGCGGCAGCGGCATCGCGAAGCCGAGCAACAGGATACCGAGCAACTCGGCTGCCGGCAGCCCGTGTTCGGCCCTGGAGAGCTCGACGCCGCCCTTCAGGCCGATGGCCAGCAGCAGGATCGTGCTGACGAACTCGTAGATCGCGGCCGGCAGCCGCAGCTCGGCCCTGAAGACGCCCGCCAGGACGCCGAGCACGAAGAACCAGATGACGGGATCGAAAATCGGCATGTGTTGATGATCCGGCCGGCGGATGCCGCTGAGCCGGCGAAACGTTAGGCCAAGGCGGCCGCCAAGTCACGCCATGTCTTCCGGGATCCTTAGCCCGGGCTTCGGCAGCCAGCGGGCGGCTTGGTAACATCTGCAGCCGACGTTCGTTGCGCATTGCAGGCGAGGCTTCCCGGATGGAGAGTCAAACCCGGCTGGTCTGGGATCTTCCGCTGCGTCTGACGCACTGGCTGCTCGTGTTCTGTGTCGCGGGTTCCTGGGCCACTCACTACGCGGGCGTGCAGTGGTTTCCCTGGCATCGCCGCTTCGGCTACGCGGTGCTGGTGCTGGCGGCTTTCCGCATCGTCTGGGGACTGGTCGGGACCCGCCATGCGCGCTTCGCAAATTTCGTCGCGGGCCCGCGGCGCATCCTCGACTACCTGCGATCGGGTCGCACCCGGGAGTGGGCCGGCCACAATCCGCTCGGGGCGCTCAGCGTGCTCGCGATGCTGGCGCTGCTGCTCGTGCAGGCGCTGACGGGGCTGTTCGCGAACGACGAGATCGCGAACGCGGGCCCCCTGTACGGCTGGGTCGGCCAGGCGACCAGCAACCGGGTCACGGGCTGGCACGAGACAAACTCGAACCTGCTGCTGGCGCTGATCGCGCTGCACCTGGCCGCAGTCGCCTGGTATGTGCTGGGGCGCCGGCAGGGGCTGTTGCGGGCGATGCTGAGCGGCCGCAAGCCGGCCCACCTGGTGCCGGCCGAGGAATCGATCAGCGGCTCCCGGGGCTGGCTCGCGGCGTTGATCGTGCTCGGCCTCTGCGCCGCGCTCGCGGTCGCGGTGCGAACCGCGCCGGAGGCTTCGATCGCGCTGTTCTGAAGTCAGTCCGCCTTGTACTTGTCGTGACAGGCCTTGCAGGTGTTGGCCATGTCGAAGAACGCCTGCTTGCTGGCCGCTTCGTCCCCGGTCCCGGCGACCTTCGAGAGCTCGGCGCTGCGGTCGATGAGGTCCTTGAGCTTCGCGTCGAAGTCGGCCCGGTTCTGCCACATCGCGGGCTTGAGCTTGGTGCCCTCGACGGTCCTCGTCTCCTCTGGATAGCCCTCGCGCAGCATCGGTGCGAGATAAGCGACGGCATCCGCGCGGCGGGCGAACTCCGCCGCATCAAAGGCGGCCTTACCCTGAGCCATGGCGCCCATCGGGCCGACGTTCCAGGCGATCACCTGGTACAGCGACTTGCGGTATTTGAGCGCCTGTTCGCCCTTGCTGGGCTGGGTCTGGGCGGATGCAGTCCCCGCAAGACCGGTCGAAATGAGCACGGCCAGTGCGAGGCGGGGCAGGTGGGTGGCGTAGGACATTTTCGGCGCGCTCCTTGAAATGGCAGGTTTTCGGGGACCGAGACGGTAACCGACTCGGCTGCGGACTGCCATCAGTGTCGTTCGGCGCCCTGCTTCGCCCTGGATTCGATTTCGACGCGGTGGCGCTTCAGGATCGCCCAGACTTCACTCTCAGGTGGGCGGTTCGCGAGTCTCGCGATGAGCCCGGCAAGTGCCGGCCATTCCCGACCCCAGTTCAGGAAGCGGATTGCATCGGCGATGACCGTCAGTTCCGCCTCGCGGACCGGGCCCGCCGGCGGCTGCGGCTCCTGTAGGACCTGCGCTGCGGGCTTCCTTGCAGGCTTCGCTGCGCGCTGCACCGCGGGCGCAGCCGAGGGGCCGGCGGATCCGGATCCCGATGGCTTGACGGCGACCGGCTTTGCCGGCGGGGGTTCGGTGGCCGTCGCGGCGGATTTCGAGTCCGGTTCCTCGGCAGGTGGAATGGCCAGCGGAATGAAGCGCTCGATGTTTTCCGAGCCGAGCAGGTTGGTCAGGAACGCCATCAGCTCCAGTGACTCGGCGAAGCCTTCGTCACGCTGCTGCTGCCTTTCGGCGACATGCCTGCGCAGCTCCTGCAGCCGCGCATGGGCCAGTTCGACGACCCAGCGAGTGGGGCGCTGGTGTTTCGGCCAGTCCTGGACCTTCGCATAGGCCTCCGCATCGAGCTCGAGGTAACGGGCATGCAGTTCGACGCTCTGCAGCCAGCGGTCGAGCAGGTCGGCCACGCGCTTGTCCGCTGCGCCCATCGAGGATCTCCGGGATCTTCCGAGCGACAGTCTATTACGGTCACGGCGGCGCGGAGCGCGGGGTCCGGCTGGCGGATCAGGCTTGCGACCTGCTTCTCGTTGTCGTCCCTGCAATCGGCTCGCCTGGCTAGCGGGGCTTGCATAGATTCCATATGTGAGATAAAAAGTCTCATATATGGATGCCGTTGTTCCAGCCCCCGTACTGAGCGCCTGCCGTCGCTGGCTGCGGCCGATGGCTCGCTGGCTGCTGGGTTCCGGCGTCACCTGGAAGGAGTTCTCCGAACTCTCCAGGCGGGTTTTCGTGGAAGTCGCAACGGCCGAGTTCGGCATCAAGGGCCGGCCTACCAACGTATCGCGGGTGGCCCTGTTGACTGGATTGACCAGGCGGGAGGTGCGTCGCCTGAGATCCGAGGCGCCGGACCCGGAGCGGGATGCCGACGCCGAGCGCTCGCTGAATCATGCGAGCAGGGTCCTGAGCGGTTGGCACCTGGACGCCGAGTACATCGACGCGCACGGCAGACCGCTTACGCTGCCGGAGAAGGGTGCCACGGCGAGTTTTGAAGCACTGCTGCGTCGTTACGCCGGCGACATTCCGGTCACGGCCCTGGTGAAGGAACTGCTGCGCTCGGGTTCCATCGAGCGGCTGCCCGATGGCCGGTTCAGAGCCCTGCGGCGTTTCTATATGCCGAGCGGCCTCGATGGTCTCGCCGCCGAACGCGCGGGAAGCGTGCTCGCGGACCTCGTCGGTACGATCGAACATAACCTGTCGCGCGAAACGAGCGAGCCGTCCCGTTTCGAGGGGCGTGCGCAGAACGCGTTCATCGATCCCCGTAGCCTCCCCGCATTCCGCGCCTTCCTGGAACGAGAGGCGCAGGGTTTTCTCGAGCGGGTCGACGACTGGCTCAGTTCTCACGAGATTGCCGGCAGCGAGTCCGGCGCAACCCCGGTCCGACTTGGTGCCGGTGTGTACGCAATACACGATGCTCAACCCGGAGACCCGGCATGAACAACCGAATTCGAAACAGGATATTCACCGTGCTCGGCACGCTGCTGCTTGGCGCGGGTTGTGGCGGCGGAGGCGGAGGCGACGGTGCCAGTGACGGTGGTACCGACCCGGGCGGCGGCATAGACCGTGGCGGAATCACGATCGCGCTGGGGCCGATCAGTGGATTCGGCAGCGTGATCGTCAACGGCGTGCGTTACTCGACGTCGGCCGCGGCCATCACGGTGAACGGCCAGCCGGGCGACGAGTCCGAGCTGCGCGTCGGGCAGATTGTGCGAGTGGAGGGACGCCTGGACTCCGGCGGCACGACGGGGACCGCGACGCGCGTCAGCTACAGCAGCGAGGTTGAAGGACCCGTGCAGAGCGTCGACCTGGCGGCACGACGCCTCGTAGTGCTCGGGCAGGTGGTCCAGGTCGGCGCTGACACTTCATTCGACGATGGCATCGTGCCACGCAGCCTCGAAGGACTGCGTGCCGGCGACCAGGTGGAGGTCAGCGGTCTCGTGCGCGCGGACGGCCACATCGATGCGACGCGCATCGAGCGCAGAATCGGCACCGGTGAGCTCGAGTTGCGGGGCCTGGTGAGCAGTGTCGACAGCGCGGCGCGACGTTTTGGCATCGGTTCGCAAGTGGTGGACTACTCAGCAGCCCTCGTCGAAGGTTTCCCGACCGGACAACCGGTCAACGGCGATCGGGTCGAGGTCAAGGGCGCGCTGGACGCATCGGCCGTGCTGCGGGCGACGCGCATCGAGCGCAAGGACTCGGGACTTTCGGGCGAGCCGGGGCATGAAGGCGATCTCGAGGGTCTGGTCACGCGGTTCTCGTCCGCTGTGGACTTCGACGTGGCCGGGCAGAGGGTCACAACGACAGGAGCCACCCGATACGAGGGCGGTACGGCGGCGGACCTGGCGCTGAATGCCCGCGTCGAGGTCGAAGGTCAGATCGACTCCGCCGGGCGTCTCGTCGCCGCGAAGGTCGAGTTCCGGCGCGCGAGCAACCTGGAACTGGCGGGCCCGGTGGACTCGGTCGAGGTGAACCTGAGCCGGTTTTCCATGCTCGGCCTGACCGTGCGTACTGATTCGCGCACGCGCTTCGAGGACCACAGTGGCATGCACCACGGGGCGTTCGGACTGGGCGATCTGCGCGTCGGCGACTACGTGGAGCTTCGCGCGTACGAGGAGGCCGGCGGGCTCGTCGCGACGCTGATCGAGCGTGACGACTCGGAAACTGAAGTGGAACTGCGCGGCCCGGCGACGAACGTCGCGCAGCCGAACCTGACGGTGAGCGGCGTCACCGTAACAACCGATAACCAGACTGAATTCAGAGGCGATGAGGGCGGGTCCATCACGGCTTCCGAGTTCTTCACCGCTGCGCCGGGGCGCGAGGTGAAGGTGAGGGGGACGCGGGTTGGCAACGCCGTGCTGGCCGAGAGGATCGAGTTCGAGGACTGACCGGGGATCCGGGGTAAGACGGGCCCAGCGGGCCCGACCGATCAGCACCGAACAAGTAGAGGTGAGACATGAAGACTTGGCGATCAGGAAGTGTATTGACCGTAGCGGTGGCTCTAGCGGTAGCCGCCTGCGGGGGCGGCGGTGGTTCGGGCTCGAGCGCGCCGCCGGTTTCCCAGCCACCGCCGACCACTACCCCCCCGGGCAGCGCAAAGACGTTCATCGTCTCCGGCGCCATCAGCGGTTTCGGCAGCGTCATCGTCAACGGAGAGCGATACGACACGTCGACGACGACGGTGCGCATCGAGGAGCGGATCGGCACCGTCTCCGAGTTGCGGGTCGGCGAGGTCGTGCGAATGGAGGCGGAGGAGGACGGGCGCGGCGGTCGGCGGGCGCGCTCGATCGAGATGCGTCGATTGCTGCAGGGTGCAGTGGAGTCCGTCGATGCCTCGCGCGGCACGATGACGGTCGCGGGTCAGCGCGTGATCATTGACGACGACACGTCTTTCGACGATTCCTTCGCCGAGCGCTCGATCGGTTCAATCGGCGTGGGCGAGCGCGTCGAGGTACACGGCTTCCTCGGGTCCGACGGGCAGGCAAGAGCAACCCGTCTGGATCGTGCATCTGCTGGCGACGGTGAAATCGAGGTGAAGGGCATGCTCGGCAGCCTCGATGCCGTGGCTCGTCGATTCGTGATCGGCGACCTCCGGGTGGACTACTCCGCTGCGTCGCTCGAGCGCTTCGGCGCAGAAGGGCCACGCGAAGGCGATCTGGTCGAGGTCAAGGGCCGCGAGTACCTCGCAGACGGCACGTTGCGTGCGACACGGGTGGAGCGCGAAGGCGATCGCTTCGACGGCGGCGACAGCACCGAGGTCGAGGTCGAGGGGCTCATCACGCGCTTCGGATCGAGCGAGGATTTCGACGTCGCTGGCAAGGAGGTCCGGACGAATGCCGGCACGAGCTTTGTCCATGGTGATGCCGGAATGCTCGGCTTCAACGTCAGGGTCGAGGTCGAAGGCCGGCTCGATGCGACGGGCCTGCTGATTGCGCACCGCATCCAGTTCAAGCACCGGACCACGGTCAGGTTCAGCGCGCGCGTCGACGGGGTTGACCCCGCTTCGAACACGTTCCAGGCACTAGGTTTGGTAGTAGTGGTTGACTCGATCACGCGCAGGGAGGACAGGGAAGGCGGGCGTCGTGAGTTTGGCGTCGAGGACCTGCGGGTCGGCGACTGGGTCGAGGCGGCGGGCCATACGGATCCAGCGGGCAGCGGCCGTATCGTTGCAACCCGGCTCGAGCGCGAGGAGCCCGAGGATGAGGTCGAGCTGCGCGGACCCGCGAGTGAGTTGGCGGCGCCCATGCTGCGGATCGCCAGCGTGCCGGTCGAGACGACGGCGGCAACCCGCTTTGAGGACGATGACGCGGATATGGCAGCGGCGACGTTCTTCTCGGTGGCGACCGGCCGCATCGTCGAGGCCGAAGGTGACTGGAACGGAACGAGGCTCGTGGCCACGAAGATCGAGATCGAGGATCATCACGACGACGGCCCGCTCCCGCCACCGACGAATCCACCGGGCAGTAACCGCTCGCCCGTCGCGAATGCGGGTTCGCCGCAGTCCGTGACGATCGGCTCGCCGGTAAACCTGGACGGAAGCGCGAGCAGCGACCCGGACGGCGATCCGCTCGGTTTCAGCTGGGTTCTCCAGGCGCCTCCCGGCAGCTCGGCCGCGTTGACCGCGTCCGACACGAGCCAGCCAAGCTTCATCGCCGACGTCGCCGGCGTCTATGTCGCAAGGCTGACGGTCAGTGACGCGCAGGCAAGCGCGACGAGCAGCGTCAACGTCACTGCGCGGGACCCGGCTGTGAACCAGGCACCCGCGGCGGTGGCGACGGCCAGTGTCCCGAGCGCTGTGGTCGGGGAGACGATCTCATTCAGCAGCGCCGGCAGCTCGGACCCCGAGGGTCAGCCGCTCTCGTATGCGTGGTCGCTCCAGGGCCCGGCCGGCAGCGTCGCGAGCCTCTCGAGCACAAGCGCCGCCGCGCCGACGCTGACGCCCGACGCGCCGGGCGACTACGTCGCCACGTTGCGTGTCAGTGACGGGCAGCTGCAGAGCGCGCCGGCCACGGTCACCGTTGCGGTGAGCGCGGCCGTTGCGGGACCCGATGGCGCCAGGCTCTATGCCGACAATTGCGCCGGATGTCACGGGGCCATCGATGCGATCCGGATGATGAGCCCGGGCCGGCGCTCCGCGAGCAACATCCAGGAAGCGATCGATCGGGATCGCGGCGGGATGCGATTCCTGAGCCGCCTCACTGCGGCGGAGGTCCAGGCCATCGCCGAGGCGATCGCGGCGGCGAACCCGTAACCAACACGTACCCCGGACCTCAGGGTCCATTCAGGGCGGGTGGCTCCGGCTGCCCGCCCTTTTTTATCTTCCCTCGATCCGCAGCTGCCGCGAGGGCAAGTGGTCCAGCGGGTTGTCCCGGTAGCCCCTTACATGAGGCTTGACCAATCGCTTGGAGCTTCGGAAGAAGAGCGGAATCACCGGCGCGTCGTCGAGCAGCTGCTGCTCGGCTTGCCTGAGGAGGTCGGGTCGCAGCGCTGAATTCCCGGCCTGCGCCGCCTGCTCCAGCAGTGAGTCATAGCGTTCGTTCGAATAGCCAAGCGTATTCTGCGGATGACCGCCCCGGAACACGTCGAGAAACGCCTGCGCGTCGAGAAAGTCCGCAGACCAGCCGAGGCGGATCAGGTCGCAGTCCCCGGGTGCATGGCGGGTGGCCAGGTAGACCTTCCATTCGAGTTCCACTATCTCGGTTTCGATGCCAAGCGCTGTTCGCCACATATCCGCGACGGCGACCGCGGTGCGGCGATGATTCGCACTTGCGTCGGTGCATAGCTTGATACGCGTCGGCGGAGCGCGCTGGCCGGCTGAATTCCATTTCACGCGGGCGTGGGCTACGCGCTCGCCGGCCGGCTCGGCGCGCCAGCGAAAGCGCGCGGGGGAATAGCCGGGCAGGCCGTCGGCCACCCAGCCGTACGCGGGGCGCTCTCCGGCGCCAGTCACCTGTGCTACGAGTCGTTCCCGGTCCAGCGCCATCGCAAGCGCTTGCCGACGTTCAGCCTCCGGAATCCTCGCCAGGTTCACGACGTACGAGTACACGCTCAGGTAGGGTGCGATCCTGAGCTCGTCGGCCATGTTCTGCCGCAGCCATGGGATCTGTGCGTTGGGAACCTCGCTGGTGACGTCGAGCGCGTCGGATCGATAGAGATTGACTTCCGTGGCGAGGTCCGCAACGGTCAGGTAGCGGATGCGATCGATCTGTACCGCTTCCGCGTCGTGATAGTGCGGGTTCCTCTCGAGCTCGATCCATGCGCCGGGCTGCCGGGCACGGAGCCGGTACGGGCCGTTGGACGGCGGGTCCGCCAGGCCGTCGCCCGCCGGGTGTCGTGGCATTGCGACGGGCAGGGCCAGGACGGCCGGCAGATACGGCAGCGGTGCCTTGAGCGTGATGCGCAGCAGTCCCGGCTGCGGCGCTTCCACCGATTCGACCGGAGCCAGCAGACTTGCATACGGTGCCGCGCTGTCCGGTCCGATCGCCTCGCGCAGTCCCGCGACAAAATGCCCGGCCTCGAGCGCATCGCCGTTGGACCAGCGAAGCGCCGGCCTGAGACGGAACGTATAGACGCGGCCATCATCGCTCCGGGTCCAGTCGCTCGCGGCGCCCGCTTCAATTCCTCCGTCTGCGGTCTCCCGCGTGAGGCCCTCGTAGAGATCGCCAATGACCGCGATCGCCGCATTGTCCTGCGCGAGCCGCGGATCGAGCGTGTCCGGCTCGCCTCCGAGCCCGCGGGTCAGCGTGATTGCAGGCGGTGGCGTGGGGCCGGTCGGGGGCGGGTCGCGCCGTCGCTCACACCCCGCAGCAATGCAGGCGGCGATCGCGACGAACAACAGAGCGCCGTGACGCAGGCGCGGCGTCGCCGTCGCCCAGGACATGAGGCCGGAGCCAAGCCGACACGTCTTCGTAGCTGTCGGTCTGCCGGTTCGCGCGAGGTCTGCCCGGGATCCGCGCCACGGTTCAGCTTCGAGGTTCAGTCGCAACGTACCACCTGCGCCGCGCAGGAAGCGGCTGTGCCAATAGTGCCCCACAAGGCGACCTGAAAGGAAAGACCCCGCCGAGGCGGGGTCCTTCTCTGGTCGTCTGCCGACCGAACCTGCAGGTCACTACATTGCAGGGTTGACGACCATCAGCGAGCACTCGACGGTCGTCGAATTGCCGACCGCGTCCGTGGCTTCGATGGTCCAGGCGATGTTGGTGTCCACGCCGCCCGAATCGAGCACCGTGATCGTGTCGCCGCCGAAGGCGACCTGGCACGAGTAGGTCTTGTCGATCCGCTTGCCCTTCTTCGTGTAGGCGTAGCAGTCGTAGTCGACGACGCGTACGTCCACCGTGCCGCAGGTATCGGTGGCGGTCGCGGTGAAGCTGATCGGCGCATCCGGCGGCGTGATCGTTGCCGGCGAGTTGCAGAACGCCTGCGGAGGCGTCGTGTCCTCGACCAGCACGGCCTGGGCATCCAGCCCCTGGTTGCCGTCGGCATCGGTAGCGATCCAGGTCACGGTCGTCGTGCCGAGCGGGAAGAGCGGCGGCGCGTCGTTCGAGATCGATGGCGAAATGTCGCAGTGGTCGAGCACCGTCGGTGTACCGAGGTCGACCGGCGTGCCGGCCGGCGAGCTGCACTCGGCGGTGACGTCCGCTGGCGCCGCGATGTCGGGTGCGTTCGTGTCCTGCACCTGCACGTCCGCGACGCAGGTGTCGGTATCGCCTTCGGTATCCGTCACGACCAGGCTGACCATCTTCAGGCCGGTGGGCGATCCAAAGACCACGGTCGGCGTCGGTTCGAGTGCCGGCGAGGGCGTGAACGACCCGGTCCAGCTGAAGTCGAGCGGGTCGCCGTCCGGGTCGTAGGAGCCGGTACCGTCCAGTGTGGTCCCGAGCCCGCATTCGGCCGTGTACGGGCCGTTGGCGTCACAGACCGGCGGGTAGTTGTCCGCGATGCACAGCAGCGCGTCCGCGGTGTTCAGGCGTCCAAAGCCGTAGAAATCGTCGCGCCCTGCGACATCCTCGGCCGGGTCACCGACCTGGTCCTCGGCCGTTGACGTGATGCAGTCCCTGACTTCCTGGTTGGTCGCCGCGGGATTGAGCGAGAACATCAGCGCCGCGGTGCCGGCGACATGCGGCGAGGCGTAGGACGTGCCGTTGCCAGCCGCGTAGGTATCGGCCAGACGCGTGCTCAAGATGTTGACGCCCGGCGCCACGACCTCCAGTTCCGGACCGGGGTTCGAGAAGGCTCCGCGGACGTCGTCGTGATCCGTCGCACCGACGGCCATGACGTGCGGGTCGGTGGCCGGGAACTGCACAGTCGGGTCATCGTTGCCGGATGCGTTGTTTATGAACGCGCCCATTGTGTCGTATGCATAGGTGAGCGCATCGCGGATCGCCTGGCTTTCGCCGACGGACAGGCTCATCGTGATGACGCGCGCGCCGTTATCGGCCGCGTAGATGATCGCGTCGTCGAGGATGGACCCGTCCGGAGCGTCGTTGCCAACCAGCAGGGGCATCATCCTCGCGCCGGTCCCGGGTCCGGTTCCGCCGGCCACGCCGATCACGCCCATGGCGTTGTCGCCGCAGGCGGCGACGACGCCGGCCACGTGCGTGCCGTGGAAGTTGGTGGGAGTCGGGTCGTTATCAGCCCCGGCGAAGTCCCAGCCGATCAGGTCGTCTATGAAGCCGTTGCCATCGTCGTCGATGCCGTTGATGTCGCCGGCGTCCCAGACGACGCCGTCGTTGTCGAGGTCCTCGCCCGGGTTGACCCAGATGTTGCACTCGAGGTCCTCGTGGTCGTATTCGGTGCCGCTGTCCAGCACGGCGACCACGACCGTACCGTCGCCCGTCGTGATGTCCCAGGCTTCCGGTGCATCGACGTCCGCGTCCGCGGTTCCGCCTGTCTGGCCCGTATTGTCGAGACCCCAGAGGTCGGCGAAGCGGGTGTCGTCTGGAATGGTCTGATGGTATACGCCGTAGGTGTTCACTTCGGCGTACTCGACGTTGCCTTCCTTCTGCAGTTGCTGGACGAAACTGACCGCGTCCATCCCCGGGGGGACACTGATGTCCACCAGGCCCAGGCGATTGGCCCGCAGTTTCCGGGCGTTCTTCGCGCGCAGCAGGTTGCCCTTCGCGGCCTCCGGGACTCCCTTCTTGAACTTGACCGTGACCACGTCCGGCATCACCTCGAAGCGACGCGCGGCCGGAGTCTCCAGGTACCATTTGCCATCCACGCGGACGAACTTCCTGCCCTTTACCTCCACGGTGTCCGGCGGACCGCCTGCGGCGGTTGCGGCGGACCATGGGCTCCCTGCGAGCAGCGCCAATGCAAGCCCTGCGGCGAATGCCGCGGCAAAATTCATCTTCATTTCCTTCCCCTCTTGTTGCATGGCTGAGTTGCCGGCGATCCGGGCTCCGTTGCCGGATGAGGGTCGCGCCAGGCTCCCGCTTGTTCTTCTCTAGCCCGGATCGCTCGCGGCCCGGATCTCGTACCTGTCTATTCCTGTTTGCGCGCCAGGTCTATCGGGGAAAATAGATACTCCGGACTGCACGAGCTGCCTGGCTGACTTGACAATATCCGCACAGAGATGACGGGCATTTACCATAACCTCCATCGAGCGCTTGTCCACGAGGCGATGATGAAGCACGGCACGGCACTGCTGCTCCTGCTGGCGCTGCTCGTGCCGGTGGCAGTACCTGCGTCCAGCGAGGTTCGCAAGGAGAGGATCACGGTCGAAGGCGCAAGGCGGACGTACCATCTGTTCGTGCCGCCAGGCATTTCCGCAGAGTCGCCCGCGCCATTACTGCTGCTGCTGCATGGCTCGTATCAGAGTGGTCGAGCGCTGCTGGAATACTGGACCGAGCTCGCGGCGCGGGAGGGGCTGCTGCTGGTCGCGCCAGACTCCATCGACCAGGTCGGGTGGCAGATCAAGCATGACGGCCCCGAGTTGATCCGCGCCGTGATCGCACAGGTAGCGGACCAGCAGCCCGTGGACCCGCAGCGGCTGTACCTGTTCGGCCTTTCGGGGGGCGCCGTGTACGCGCTTACGCTGGCCATGCTGGAGTCGGACTACTTCGCGGCGACGGCAATTTTCGCCGGCGCATGGCGCGAGCCGAGCTTCTTCGAACTGCTGCCGCATGCGCGACGGAAGATCCCGGTCGCGATGTTCGTCGGCACGCGCGACCGCTTCTTCCCTGTGCAGGACGTGACGAGCACGGCTCGGGCACTCGAGGCAGCAGGCCACCCGGTGCTGCTCGAGCTGCTGGAAGGGCGCGGCCATGCCTACGCGCCGGTGGCCACGGAAGTGAACGAGCAGGCCTGGGAATTCCTGCGACCGGTCGTGATCAGCGATGCCGCGGGCGCCGGCCCATGAGCCGCATCGCATCTCGATGGCGGGATGCGGATTCGGCCGTCAGTCGCGTTTCAGGCCCAGCTCCACGGCCCTGAGGATGTCCTTCCGGGTGATCACGCCGACGAGGCGTCCATCCTCGATCACGACGAACCTGCGCTGGGTGGGTTCCGACAGGAACATCCCCGCCACGAAGTACACGTCCATCGATGGCGGAACGCTGGTGTAGGTGCGGGACATGAAATCGCTCACCGCTCCGCGGGGAGGGTCTCCGGCGCGGCCCTCCGCGAGCAGGCGCAGGCAGTCGTACTCCGACAGCACGCCTACGACGTTGCCTGCATCATCGAGTACCGGGGCGTCGGTGACGCCTTCGTCGATGAGTCGACCCACCGCCAGCAGGATGTCGTCGGCGGCTGAAAGCGCATGGCTTTCCGTGTCCATGTACTTGCGCACTGTGGGCAGAGTATGGGTCTGCATGCGGCCTCCCTGAAAAAGGGTCACGCTCAGTCGATGGCCCAATTTGTGCAAGAACCTGCGCAAGCACCATGAGGAATTGCCGAGATGAGGCCCAGTTGCAAGACCAGGAAGCAGTGGTCTTCTCCCGGTATCCAGGCAACGCTGGTCGGGTTCGCGTCAATCAGGGTCGTGCGATGGCAGCGATGACGGAACGCCCTGGAGATCTCTCAACCGGGCCGGTCACGCGACGGGATGCGATACAGCCAGATCGCGAGAGCCACGCCCGATACGGCCAGCAGTCCTTTGAGCCAGGGTGGCTCGACGAACAGGACGATCGAAGCACTTAGCGTCGCCGCCATCGTCAGGATCGCGATGATCTTCGTCCGGTAGGGGATGCTCCGATACGTCTGCCATTCTTCGATCATCGGCCCGAACAGCCGGTGCGCAAGCAGCCACTCGTGGAAGGGCCGATAGCTCCGTGCGAAGCAGCCCGCCGCAAGCAACACCAGCGGGGTCGTCGGCAGCAGCGGCAGGAAGATGCCGGCGATCCCGAGTCCGAGCAGGACGATGCCTGCCGCGAGAAACACGGCGCGGACAACGGGCGAGCTATGTTCCCGGACCACGATTCGTCCAGACCAGGATCGGGTCAAGCAGCCATGCGTGATCGTCGTAACCGCGCCTGGTTCGCCCGCTTTGCGATCCCGTCGCCGGCACCCTCGGATGCTCGCCAGCGTCATGGATCAAGTCGCTTCCCGTCACTGTCTTCGGGCCCTGGGGCGTGGTGGTGGCGCATATGAGGCAATGCATCTGCATTCACGTCGGAGGCGCTGTCCGGCGCAGGGTGACATTTTCGAATTTCGAGCACCAGGCCATCTGACCCGCTGACGCGGTGCAGGTCGTCCGCGAGGCCGAGGACGGGCGGCTTGAGTGCCGTAAAGCCGGGATGCCTCGACCGTCCCCGGCAATGACTGACGGCCGCTGCCGGGGCAGAGCCACTACGGTGGCAAACCTCGGAAAAGCCTCGGTCGTTCCTCGGGACTCCGCAGGCGTTGCCCGGGCAGCATCTCCTCACACCGCGGCACAGGTCCGCGGGGCAGACCACACAGGAGGAGAACATGTACTCATCGCGGATTCCAGGCGCTCGCGCAGTCGCGAAAAGCGCCGTCGGGTTTGTTCTTTCGTTGTCGTTGCTCGCTCTGCCTGGAGTGGTGCGGGCCGGTGACAGCATGTTCCTGGAGCTGCCAGGTCTCGAGCGGGCCGAAGTCATCTCGGTCAAGCTTGGCGACGGAATGCAGGTGCAGACCGGGATCGCCGGGCGCTGCGATGCCGCGAAAGAAAGGGTGATCGTCGAAAAGGAATTTGGTCCGCCGGGATTCTCGACTGCGGTGGTGGAGGCCGCCACGAGCGGAACCGCATTCGATTACGTGATCGTATACCGGAACAACGCTCAGTTCTGGCTGCACGACGTGGTGGTCACCAGCTACAGCGTCTCGGGGTCGGTAGGTGGCGGCGTGATCGAGTCATTCGAGCTGGAGATCTCGGACATCACGGTGCAACCGAATTAGTTGGAAAAGCTGTCGCGGCAGGGAAACGAAAGCGCGACCAACCGGGGACCGGGGAAGATGCACGGAATGCGTCCACCCGGCGAGGGGGGGAACATGATCAACAACAATCCGCGCGTGAGGCAGTGGGCGGCAACTGTCGTTATTGCTGCATTCGTCCAGCCGGTCGCGGCGGCGGTCTATACCGCCGGTGACGCCGCGGAACTGATCGCCGCGATCAACGATGCCAACACCACGGTGGCGGTCGACGTGATCGAGCTCACCGACGACGTCGTGCTGACCGCCGTGGACAACGTCGTCAACGGGCCCAACGCGCTGCCGGCAGTGGTCACGCCGATCGTGGTCGTCGGCAACGGACACGCCATCGCCCGCGACGCGGCGGCCCCTGCGTTCCGACTGTTCCTGGTCGACGGGTCCTTCGGCGCGAGCGGCGACCTGACCCTCGACGGCCTCACGCTCGCCGGAGGCGATTCGACCCCGGGGGCGGGCGGGTTGCCCGCATCGCCGTGTTTCGGTGACCTTTCCGTCTGCGGTGGCGCAGCGCTGGTTCGCGGCGGATCGCTCACGCTGCGCAACGGCGCGAGCGTCGAGGGCAACCAGGCCTATCAAGGTGGTGGCCTCTTCAACGCGTTCGGTCGGATGAGCATCAGCGACAGCACGCTGGCCGGCAACAGCGCGGAGTTCGGCGGCGCGATCGCGAGCCTGGGGGCCAATGGCGTCCCGGCCCTCGCCATAGAGCGCAGCACCTTCAGCGGCAACGAAGCCGTCGGCTCCGGGGGTGCAATCCTGAACCGCTCGATGATGAACATCACCGACTCGACCTTCGACGGCAACCGGGTGACGACGGGCACTTTCGCATTCCAGGGTGGTGGCGCGATCGACAACAATTCGTTCACCGGCCAGGCCGACATCGCCACCAGCCTGTTCACCAACAACGAGGCGCGCCGCGGCGGCGCGATCTTCAATTTCAACGCTGCAGACCTCGTGCTGCGGAACTCCGACGTGGTGGCCAACCGGCTCGGTCCGGCCTTCGGTGACGCTGGTGGCGGCATCTTCAACGGCGGCAGCGGCGCGGCCGTGATCGTCGCGGACAGCCGCGTCAACGACAACCAGGGTGCGTTCCGCGGCGGCGGCATCTACAGCGACGAGACGGGCCTGCTCACGCTGGATGGCAGCGAGGTCACCGGCAACGTCGCCACGTCGAACGGCGGCGGCGCCGTGATGCTGGCAGGGAGGGTCGTCAACAGCCGCATCGAGAACAACACCAGCGGGGGCGACGGCGGCGGCATCTACCACGAGGGTCTGAAGGCCCTCGAGATCGTCGCGAGCTCGATCTCGAACAACGCCGCCCGTCGGGAAGGCGGCGGCCTGGCGACGTTCTCGCCCTTCGCAATCGTCCCGGACGGGATCACGATCGACGACAGCACCGTCAGCGGCAACACCGCAGAGCAGGGCGGCGGCATCGCGAACACGGAACGGGGCGTGATCACGATCCGTCGCTCGCTGATCGTGAACAATGCCGCGTCCGGTCCGTTCTTCGGGAGCGGCGGCGGCGTCTTCAGCAACTCCTCTGGCCAGACCACGATCGTGGACAGCACGATCGCAGGCAATGCGGCGGCCAGTGGCGGCGGTGGCATCTACAACAGCAATTTCAGCCTGATGGTGGTCGACCACTCGACAGTTGCGAACAACACGTCGAGCAGTGCGGGTGGCGGGGTGCTTGCTGTCGCGCCGATGTTCGTGACGGACTCGATCATCGCCCGTAATTCCGGCGGTGGCGGCAGCCCGAACTGCGTGGACTTCTCCGCGATCACCGACAACGGCGGTAACTACACCGACGACCTCGGGACGAGCTTTCCCTGCCCGGCGACCTTCGCCGTGACGCCGGCGCTCAACCTCGGGCCGCTGGCGGACAACGGCGGGCCCACGCAGACGATCGCGCTCGGCGCGGGCAGCCCCGCGCTCGGCGGTGGGGCCAAATGCCAGACGGCGACGGACCAGCGGGGCGTGCCACGGCAGCCGCTGTGCAACAGCGGTGCCTACGAGGGCGACGTCGCCGTGCCGCTGCTCGGCTTCGAACTCGCCGCCTCGGCGGTCGACGAGAACCCGGGCGGTCCTCACCAGGTGTTCCTCGAGCTCGACAACTCCGCCGGCACCCTCGCTGACGGGCACGTCGAGGCGTATCTGGTGATCCACGGACTGGCCGCCCCGGGTGGGCGTGACTACGAGGTGGCCGTCGGCCCGCCGGTCATTTTCGGCAACGGCAACTGGCCGGCGCCGGGCAGTTCAGCGAGGCAGGCCGTAGAGCTGGACGTGCTGCCGGACTTCCTGCTCGAGGGCGACGAGACCGTCCGTCTCGCTGTGCGTGGCGGCGGATTCGCGGGCCCGGCGAAGCTCGGCGGGAGCACCGCGCACATCGTCACGATCCGCGACGCTCTGGCCGATCTGAAGGTGGACAAGCGGGTGGACGCGACGGGAACGGTGTACCCGGGGGACAAGGTGACCTACACGATCGAGGTTACCAACAACGGTCCGACCGACGCGGCCAACGTTTCCGTCTATGACGTGCTCGACGGGGTCTCGCTCGACCTGGCCGGTGCAACGGTCTCGACGAGCACCGGCGTGTTCGATACCGTGACCGGCGACTGGAGCCAGGACGGCGCCCTGCAGGGTAATGGCTTCGATCTTCCGGCGGGCGCCATGCAGAGGCTGACGGTCACCGCCCGGGTGACCGGTGCAGCGGCCGACTCAGTCACCAATACTGCGGCGCTGAGCCGCTACTTCCCCGCACACGCGGCAGATCCGGATCGCAGCAACGATTCTGCGACGGTCAGCTTCGACGTCTGCGATGCAACACCGCCCCAGCTGAGCGTCTCGCTGAGCCCCGATCTGCTCTGGCCGCCTAACCACGATCTGCGCGAGGTCTCGGCTACAGTCATCGCGAGCGACGACTCTGGTCTCGATCCGACCGTGAGCCTGGTGTCGGTGACGTCGAACGAGCCGGACAACGGGCTCGGCGACGGCGACACCGCGAACGACATCGTCGTCAGCAACGACTCGACGCTGCAGCTGCGGGCGGAGCGGTCGGGCCTCGGGCAAGGTCGGGTCTACACAGTGACCTACGAGGCGGTCGACGCCTGCGGCAACGCCAGGCAGGCGTCGGCGACGGTGACCGTGCCCAAGAACCAGGCTGCGGGCGACTGACGGTCAAGGGATACGGCCGGATCCCGGAGCGGGGAGGGACCGGCCGCGGGAAATGCGGCGTCGGTCGGGGTCTCCTGCGGCTGCGCGCGCTTCCGTACGATTCGGTACAGAACCGAGGCTTTGTGCGCTAAGCCATTGATTGATTGGCGCTCCCAGGGGGATTCGAACCCCCGTACCAGCCTTGAGAGGGCTGTGTCCTGGGCCTCTAGACGATGGGAGCGACCTGGACCCGCGGGCTAACGGAGACCGCGAGAGGGCGCGTATTATACGCAGCCCTTTGATCCGGTCCAGCGGAAGTCCCTTTTTGCAAGCCGACGAGACACAGCAAGCTTCTGCCGAGCTCGAGCCGATGATCGTGCCGCGCGCCGGCCACACGATCTCCCGTGCCCATGTTTCGCCGAACGCGCTGAAGGTGCTCTACCGGCTCAAGGACGCGGGCTTCCAGGCCTTCCTGGTAGGCGGCGCGGTGCGCGACCTGCTGCTCGGCATCGAGCCGAAGGACTTCGACATCGCGACCAACGCCCACCCGGAGCAGGTACGGAAGCTGTTCCGTAACTGCCGGCTGATCGGGCGGCGGTTCCATCTCGCGCACGTGCGCTTCGGCATGGAGATCATCGAGGTCGCGACGTTCCGGGCGGCCCATACCGAGGTCGACGAGGACCACAGCGTGGACGAGGTCGAGCACCGCGTGCTCGACGAAACCGGGCGCATCCTGCGCGACAATCTCTACGGCAGCATCGGCGAGGACGTCTGGCGGCGGGACTTCACGGCCAATGCGCTGTACTACAACATCGCGGATTTCTCGGTCTGGGATTACGTCGGCGGCGTGGCCGATGCCCGTGACCGCGTGCTGCGGCTGATCGGCGATCCCGAGACGCGCTATCGCGAGGATCCGGTGCGCATGCTGCGTGCGGTGCGATTCGCCGCGAAACTGGATTTCTCGCTGCACCCGGACACCGAGGCGCCGATTCATCGGCTCGCCTCGCTGCTCGAAGGGATGCCGCCGGCGCGCCTGTTCGACGAGATCGTCAAGATGATGCTGACCGGGAGCGCCAGCGCGGCACTGGACCTGCTCGTGCGCCTCGAACTGCTGCCTCACCTGCTGCCCGACGTCGCCTCCGCGCTGGCCGAGATGCCGGAGGGCCCGGGCGCGCGCCTGCTGCAGCTCGGCCTCGCGGGCACGGATACCAGGGTCGGCGAAGACAAGTCGGTCGCGCCGCCGTTCCTGTTCGCAGTGTTGCTCTGGCCGGCGATACTCCGCGCCGCCGGCACGCCCGAGGGCCCGCTGCCGTCGGACCTGCAACTGCTGCACAGCGCCTGCGACACGGTGTTCGCCGCACAGTTGAGGCGGGTCGCGATTCCGCGCCGCTTTTCGCTGCCGATGCGCGAGATCGTGCTGATGCAGCCGCGCTTCGAACGGCGCCAGGGTCGCCGTGCGCTGCGCCTGCTGGAGCATCCGCGCTTCCGCGCGGCCTACGATTTCCTGCTGCTGCGTGCCGAGGCCGGCGAGGCTGACCCGGAACTCGCGGCATGGTGGACGCGTCTGCAGCAGCTTTCGCCGGATGAGCGGATCGCCGAGGTCGAAAGCCGGCCTCGCGGCGAGGGCGAGCCGAAGGCGCGCAAGCGCTCGAGACCGCGGCGTCGCCGCCGCCGGCCCGCAGACTGACGGCTCGCCCGGACGATGTCGCATGACGCCTGGATTCCGGCCTATGTCGGGCTCGGCAGCAACCTGGACGATCCCGAGCGCCAGGTCCTGCTCGGCCTCGATCGGCTGCGAGAGCTGCCGGGGTCACTGCTCGTGAGCCGTTCCTCGCTGTATGTTTCCGCGCCGATGGGCCCGGTCGCGCAGCCGGACTTCGTCAACGCGGTGGTCGGACTGCTGACGCGCCTGTCGCCTCAGGAGATGCTCGTCGAACTCAAGTCGCTCGAGACCGGGCTCGGCCGCGAGCCGGCCCGCGAGCGCTGGGGACCGCGGCGGATCGACTTCGACCTGCTGGTCCACGGCACGAGCCGGCTCCGCGAGGATGGGCTCGAGCTGCCGCATCCGGGAATCGCAGAGCGTGGCTTCGTGCTCGTGCCGCTGGCCGAGATCGCGCCGGAACTCGAGGTCCCGGGCCTCGGGCGGGTGCGGGCGCTGCTCGAGAAGCTGGATGCCAGCGACGTCGTGAGGATGCACGCGTGAGCGAGTCACGGGAGACGCGGCAGCCGCTAGTGATCCCGCATCGCTTCGTCGTGGTCGAGGGACCGATCGGCGTGGGCAAGACCAGCCTCGCCAGGCGCCTGGCGGGGAGTTTCGGCAGCGAGCTGGTGCTGGAGCAGGGCGAGGAGAATCCGTTCCTCGAGCGCTTCTACCGCAATCCGCGTGCCGCGGCATTCCAGACGCAGCTCTACTTCCTGTTCCAGCGCGCCCGCCAGATGCAGGAACTGCGTCAGCACGACCTCTTCGAACGGGTGCGGGTCGCCGACTACCTGCTCGAGAAGGACCGCCTGTTCGCCCGGCTCACGCTCGACAAGGAGGAGTTCGAGTTGTACGAGCAGGTCTTCGAGCGACTGGCGATCGACGCGCCAGTGCCCGACCTGGTCGTGTATCTGCAGGCGCCGGTCGACGTGCTGCTCGAGCGGATCGCAAGGCGCGGCATCCATTACGAGCAGGGCATCGAGCGCCGCTACCTGGAGCGGCTCGCCGAGAGCTATGCGCGTTTCTTCCTCGAGTTCGAGGCCGCGCCGGTCCTGATCGTCAACGCCGCCGAGATCGACGTGATCGGCAGCGACAGGGACTACCAGGGACTGCTCGCGGAGATCGTCCGCCAGCGCAAGGGGCGACACTACTTCAACCCGATGAAGAGCCTGGTCTGAGACCGGCCGTTGATGTTTCAAGAGCGCTGCTTCATCCTTCCTGTCCAGCCTGGAGCGGCCGCATGTATACACAACTCCAACAACGCGATTCGGCGCGACCACCGGTCAACGTGGCGACACTCGGCCGGATGAAGGCCGAGGGCGAGAAGATCGCCTGCCTCACCTGCTACGACGCGAGCTACGCCGCGCTGGTCGACGAAGCGGGTGTGGACATGGTCCTGGTCGGTGATTCGCTCGGGATGGTGATCCAGGGGCACGACACGACCGTGCCGGTGACGCTCGAGAACGTCATCTATCACTGCCGCGCTGTGGCGCGCGGCCTGTATCGCCCGTTCCTGATGGCCGACATGCCGTTCATGACCTACACCTCGCGCGAGCAGGCGCTGCAGAACGCAGTGCGGCTGATGCAGGAGGGCGGCGCGAAGATGGTCAAGCTCGAGGGTGGCGAGAGCCAGGTGGAGATCGTGCGCTTTCTCGCCAGTCACGACATCGCCGTCTGCGCGCACCTCGGCCTGCGCCCGCAGTCGGTGCACAAGACCGGGGGCTTCCGTGTCCAGGGACGCGAGGAGGCTGCGGCCGAGCAGATGAAACGTGACGCTCGCTCGCTGCAGGACGCGGGCGCCGACGTGGTGTTGCTCGAGTGCATTCCTTCGGACCTCGGCGCCGAGATCACCCGCGAGCTGCACGTGCCGGTGATCGGCATCGGCGCCGGACCCGACACCGATGGCCAGATACTGGTCCTGTACGACATTCTCGACGTGACGCCCGGTCGCAAGCCGCGCTTCGTGCAGAACTTCATGCAGGGTCACGACAGTCCGCTGGCGGCGATCCGGTCGTACGTCGAGGCGGTCAAGACCCGGGCCTACCCCGCAGCGGAACACTGCTTCTAGGCGGCCTGTCGCAAGGCGCGCCCGCCCCGAGAGATGAAGACCGTAACGCACATCGCCGAAGTGCGTGAGCTGGTGCGCGAATGGCGCATCGGCCGCGAGAGCGTCGCTTTCGTCCCGACCATGGGCAATCTCCATGCCGGTCATGCGAGCCTGGTGGGCGCGGCCCACGTGCACGGCCGCCGGGTCGTGGCGAGCGTGTTCGTGAACCCGCTGCAGTTCGGACCGAAAGAGGACTACACGGCCTATCCGCGTACCCCGGCCGAGGACTGCGCGCTGCTCGAGGAGCTGGGCGCGGATGCGTTGTTCCTGCCCTCGGCGGAGGAGATGTACCCCGCCGGCGCGGACGCGAGCGCCTACGTCGAGGTGCCGGGTATCACCGACATTCTCTGCGGAGCGTTCCGCCCCGGCCATTTCCGCGGTGTCGCCACGGTCGTCGTGAAGCTGCTGAACCTGGTGCAGCCGGACGTGGCGATCTTCGGCGAAAAGGACTTCCAGCAGCTGATGGTCATCCGGCGCGCGGTGGAGGATCTCTGCATGCCGGTCAAGGTGATCGGCGCACCGACCGTGCGGGCCGAGGACGGACTCGCGCTCAGCTCGCGAAACCGATACCTGAGCCCCGAGGAGCGTGTGCGCGCGCCGCAGCTCTACAAGGCGCTGGACCGCGCCAGGCGCAGGCTCGAGGCCGGCGAGACCGATCTCGATGCGATCGAGCGGGAGGGCCTCGAGGCGCTCGGTGCGGCAGGATTCCGGCCCGACTATTTCGAGGTTCGTGATGCCGCGACGCTGGCGCGGCCCCGGGGCGTCGAACTGGACCTGGTGATCCTCGCCGCGGCCCGGCTGAGCCGTGCGCGGCTGATCGACAATCTCAGGGTCAGGGCGCCGGGCCCCTTCTGAGCCGCGCGAGCGCCCATTCGACGTGCTCGCGCAGCAGCGCGCTCGGATGCGCCCGGCGCGACTCGAGCGCCTCGATTGCCCTTGGCTCCGGGCTGGAATTGCCGAGCGCCACCGCGATGTTCCGGAGCCACATCTCGTGGCCGATGCGGCGGATCGCGCTGCCCTCGGTCCGCTGCAGGAATTCGCCCTCGCTCCAGCGGAACAGCTCGGTGAGCGGCGCCGCGTCGAGTCCGTGGCGCGGCCGGAAATCCGGCTCGCGGGCGAGTTTCGCGTAGCGATTCCAGGGGCAGACGAGCTGGCAGTCGTCGCAGCCATAGATTCGATTGCCGAGCGCCGCGCGGAACTCCACCGGAATCGGGCCACGGTGCTCGATCGTCAGGTAGGAAATGCAGCGTCGCGCGTCCAGCTGGTAAGGCGCGACGATCGCACGCGTCGGGCAGATTTCGATGCAGGCCGTGCAGCTGCCGCAGTGAGCGGACACCGGCACATCGAGCGGCAACGGCAGGTCCGTGAAGATCTCACCGAGGAAGAACCACGAGCCATCCTGCCGGTCGAGCAGGTTCGTGTGTTTGCCGATCCAGCCGAGGCCGGCCTCGCGCGCGAGCGCCTTCTCGAGCACCGGTGCACTGTCGGTGAAGGCCCGGTAGCCGCGGCTGCCGGCAGCGGCGGCGACGCGCGAGGCGAGCTTTGCGAGCCTGTGGCGCAGCACGCGGTGATAGTCACGGCCGAGCGCGTAGCGCGAGACGTAGCCGAGCCGCGAGTCCGCGAGCACGCGCTCCGCGTCGGCAGCCTCGGACCAGTAGTCCATCCGCGCCGCGATCACGCGCAGGGTGCCCGGCACGAGTTCCGCCGGCCGCGCCCGTCGCGTACCGTGTCGGGCCATGTAGCGCATCCCGCCGTGGCGGCCGGCGGCCAGCCAGTCGAGCAGGCGGCGCTCGTCCTCCGGCAACTCGACCGGGGCGATGCCCACTCTCTGGAAGCCGAGTTCGATGCCCCACTGCTTGATCAGCTTGGCGAGCGCGGCGAGGTCCATCGGTACAGCGAACCGGCAGCTTCCAGGCGATGGTGCCGAGGCCAGTATAATCCCGCGCATGACCGCTCAGTCCGGGGCCATCTACTCCACGTCGCAGGTGCGCGAGCTCGATCGCCGGGCGATCGAGGAATTCGGCGTGCCGGGCTACGAGCTGATGACCCGCGCCGGTCACGCGACGCTGAATGCGCTGCGTGGCTTCTGGCCCGGGGCACGCTCGGTCTGCGTGCTCTGCGGGCCCGGTAACAACGGCGGCGATGGCTACGTCGTCGCGCGGGTTGCACGGGCGCAGGGGTTGCGGGTCAACGTCGTGGCGCTGGCCGACCCCGCTTCGTTGACCGGCGATGCGCGCCGTGCGTACGAGGATTTCGCTGCCGCCGGCGGGCAGGCCCAGGCCTGGTCGCCCCACTTGCTCGACGTGGACGTGATCGTGGACGCGATCTTCGGCACGGGCCTCGCGCGAGAGGTGAGCGGCCTCGCGGCGGAGGTCATCGCCACGGTCAACTCGTCCGGCCGTGCGGTGACGGCCGTGGACATCCCGTCCGGGCTCGATTCGGACTCAGGCCACGTGCTGGGCAGCGTGCTTCGCGCCGCGCTGACGGTCAGCTTCATAGGCCGCAAGATCGGCTGCTATCTCGGTGAGGGACCGGACTGCACAGGGCATCTCGCCTTCGACGGGCTCGGTGTTCCGGCGGGTACCTACGATGGCGTTCCGCTCGCGGCGGAGCTGATCGACGAAGCGCTGGTCGCGCGGGCGCTGCCGCCGAGGGCACGCGCCGCACACAAGGGCCTGTTCGGGCACGTGCTGGTGATCGGCGGCGGGCCCGGGATGCCGGGCGCGCCACGGCTCGCAGGCGAGGCGGCATTGCGTGCCGGTGCCGGGCTCGTGACGGTCGCGGTCCATCCCGACAACGCTGGCGCGGTCGCGCAGCGCCCTGAGCTGATGTGCGCCGCGGTCTCCGGTCCCGACGAGCTGAATGCGCCGCTCGCGCGTGCCACGGTGATCGCCGTCGGGCCGGGGCTCGGGCAAGGTAAATGGTCCCGCGAGCTGATGGGCGCCGCGCTCGCAAGCGGGCTGCCGGCAGTCGTCGATGCGGACGCGCTCAACCTGCTGGCCGAGCGCGAGCAGCGGCGTGAGAACTGGGTGCTGACCCCGCATCCCGGGGAGGCGGCGCGCCTGCTCGGGCTGGAGTCAGGCGCGGCCGTGCAGCGGGACCGCCTCGCCACCGCCCGCGAGCTTCAGTCGCGACGGGGCGGGACGGTTGTACTGAAGGGCGCGGGGAGCATCGTGCAGGCCGGGCAGGGGACGCCGGCGCTGTGCGACCGCGGCAACCCCGGCATGGCAGTGGCGGGCATGGGCGATGTGTTGACCGGAGTCATTGCTGGCATCGCGGCGCAGTGCGGCGATCTCGCGCTGGCCGCAAGGGCGGGCGTATTCGTTCACGCGCAAGCCGGTGACCTCGCGGCACGGCGCGGCGAGCGCGGGACCCTCGCGAGCGACGTGATCAGGCAGGTCCGCGCTTGCGTGAATCCCTGAGCAGCCTTCGCATCGCGGCGGCCTCCCACGAGCAGACGCGCGCGCTTGGAGCTCGACTCGGCATGGCTCTGGCCGCTGATCGGCGCGATGCGAGCACCGTGGTCGGGCTGACCGGTGAACTCGGCGCCGGCAAGACCACGCTGGCAGCCGGCCTGCTCGAGGCGCTCGGGCACCGCGGACCCGTGCGCAGCCCGACCTACGCACTCGTCGAGCCCTATCGCTGCGGCGATCGCGACGTCTATCACTGCGACCTGTATCGGCTCGAGGACCCGGATCAGCTCGAGGACCTCGGCTACCGCGATTTCATCCGGCCGGGTGCGATCGTGCTGGTCGAATGGCCGGAAAAGGGTGGGGAACGGCTTGGATCGCTGGATCTGATGATCGAGGTCAGTTACCAGGGCGAGGGACGGACCTTCGTGTTCCATGCGCTGACGCCTCGCGGCCAGCAAGTGATGGCCAACTTCTAGACGGCGACTGACGATTCCGGCGTATCTTCATAATTTTATTGAATTAAACTCCCTAAGCGGAGTAGATTACGCCGCATGGCGCGGCATTCCCTGTCCCGGATCCTGTGTTCCCTGGTGCTCGCCGGGCCGCTGTTGCTGCCCTGCGGGCCGTCGTTTGCCGCCACGCAGGTCAAGGACGTGCGGATATGGTCGGACGCGGAAGGCACCCGCATCGTGCTCGATCTCTCGGCGCATGCGAGGCACGAGGTATTCACGCTCGAGAACCCGGACCGGGTCGTCATCGACCTGAAGGGCGGTGAACTCGCCGTGCCTGAGCGATCGGTCGAGCTGCGGGGGCCTGTCAAGGCGCTGCGCTCGGGCCGGCAGCCGAACGAGGTTCTGCGGCTGGTCCTGGACCTGGACGGCGCGCGCAAGGTCAACAGCTTCCTGATCGATGCCGACGAGGGATCGGCCGGGGCGCGGCTGGTCGTGGACCTGGTGCCGCCCGGGGCGGCGCTGCCGCAGGCGCCGACAGCCAAGCAGGTGCTGGCGGCCGCCGCCGCCAGCGTCGCATCGCAGAAGCCCCAGACGGAGCAGCCGGTCAAGAGCGTATCTTCGGCGGCGCGGGGCCGCGACCTGGTCATCGCGGTGGACGCGGGCCATGGCGGGCAGGATCCCGGCGCCATAGGCCGCGGCGGCACGCGCGAGAAGGACATCACGCTCGCGATCGCGAAGCGGCTCGCCGAAGCGATCAACGCCGAGGATGGCATGCGCGCGGTGCTGGTTCGCAACGGCGATCACTTCATCTCGCTGCGCGGGCGGATTCGCAAGGCGCGTGAGCACGGCGCCGACATGTTCGTGTCCGTGCACGCCGATGCGGTCAAGGACCGCAGCGTGCGCGGCTCCTCGGTGTACGTGCTTTCGCTCAGGGGCGCGAGCGACGAGGCTTCCCGCTGGCTGGCCGAGCGCGAGAATGCCGCCGACCTGATCGGTGGGGTGTCGCTGGACGACAAGAACGACGTGCTGGCCTCTGTGTTGCTCGACGTGACGCAGAAGGAGGCGGTGAGCGACAGCGTCGAGGCCGCGTCCCGCGTGTTGAGGTCCCTGGGCTCGGTCGGCCGGGTGCACGGCAACCGCGTTCGGCACGCCGGCTTCGTCGTGCTCAAGTCACCGGACATCCCCTCGATGCTGGTCGAGACGGCGTTCATCTCCAACGCGGCGGACGAGCGGCGACTGCGCGATCCGGGCGAGCAGAAGCGCATCGCGGCAGCGATCCACGACGGTGTGCGCGAGTATTTCTACGACAATCCGCCGCCCGGGACCAAGGTCGCGGCTCTCTCCGCGGCGCGCCGCAACGGCGGACAATTGCCACCGCAGGCGGTCGCCGGCCGCTGATCCGGACGCCGCTTTGCTATCCTCGCGTCCCCTCGCGAGGTACCTCGTCGTCGATGCCGATCCGTGTCCTACCCGAACAGCTGGTCCACCAGATCGCCGCCGGCGAGGTGGTCGAGCGCCCGGCCTCGATCGTCAAGGAGCTGGTCGAGAACAGCCTCGACGCCGGGGCCCGATCGATATCGGTGGAGGTCGAGGACGGCGGCGCCTCGCTGTGTCGCGTCCGCGACGACGGCTCGGGCATCGAGCCCGAGGAACTGGTGCTCGCGCTTGCGCGGCATGCCACCAGCAAGATCGTCCGTATCGAGGACCTCGAGGCCGTCCGTACGCTCGGATTCCGCGGCGAGGCGTTGCCGAGCATCGCTTCGGTGTCGCGGGTGCGGATCGTGTCCCGCCCGCCGCAGTCGCCGGTGGCGCAGTCGGTCGCGGCGGCCGACGGAGAGATCCAGGGCCCGTCTCCCGAACCGCATCCTCCGGGCACGACGGTGGAGGTGCGAGACCTGTTCTTCAACGTGCCGGCGCGCCGCAAGTTCCTGCGCAGCGAGCGCACCGAGCTGCAGCAGATCCAGCGACTGGTGGAGCGACTCGCACTGGCCCGCTTCGACGTAGGTTTCCGCCTGTCTTCCGGCAAGCGGGTGCTGGCGGATTTTCCGGCCGCAACCGACGAGCGGCAGCGGGACCAGCGCGTCGCCGCCGTTCTTGGCGAGGACTTCCTGCGCAATGCGCTGAAGCTGCAGCACGAAGGCGCGGGCCTGCGGCTCACGGGCTGGTTCTGCATGCCCACCTATGCCCGGGCCCAGGCCGACCAGCAGTATTTCTTTCTGAACGGCCGGCCGCTCAGGGACAAGCTGGTTTCGAGCGCCGTGCGCCTTGCCTATCGCGACGTGCTGTTCCACGGCCGCCAGCCTGCCTATGTGCTGTACCTGGACATGGACCCGGCACGCGTCGACGTGAACGCGCACCCGCAGAAGCTGGAAGTCCGCTTCCGCGAGCCGGGCCTGGTGCACGATTTCCTGTTGCGCACGCTCGAGCGGGCGCTGGAAGAAACCCGGCCCGCCGGCGAGGTTGCTCGCGCGATACCGGCCGCCCGGTTCGACCCGGGCAGCGCCGCAGACCGCGCCGGCGTTGCGACTTCGGCACTCGACCTGTACCAGGCGCTCAGTCCGGGCGCGGCCGTACCGACAGCCTGGCCTGCCGCCGAGAGCGGCCGGCCCCCGGACGCCGTCCGGGAGTCGGACGAAACCGCCGCTGCGCATCCGCTCGGCTACGCGATTGCCCAGCTGCACGGCGTATACATACTCGCCCAGGCGCCCGGTGGCCTGGTGCTGGTGGACATGCATGCAGCCCATGAGAGAACGGTCTACGAGCGCCTCAAGCAGGCCTACGCGGTGCACCGGGTCGCAACCCAGCCGCTGCTGGTGCCGGTGGCGGTCAACGTCTCGGCGGCGGAGGCGGAGCAGGCCGAGGCCCATGCCCGGATGCTCGGCGAACTCGGCCTGGAAATCACGCGAAGCGGGCCCGGGCAGCTGATGCTGCGGTCCGTACCGGCGCTGCTGCCTGCGGCCGATCCCGCGAAGCTGTTGCGCGACCTGCTGGCCGGGCTGGGCGAGCACGCCGGCGGTGCAGACCAGTTCCTCGAGCGTGTACTCGGTACGATGGCCTGCCACCAGGCGGTACGCGCGAACCGCCGGCTCACCGTCGCCGAGATGGACGCGCTGCTGCGGGAGATGGAGCGCACCTCGCGCGCGGACCAGTGCGTGCACGGTCGGCCGACCTGGTCATTCCTCAGCATGGACGAGCTCGACCGGCTGTTCCTTCGCGGCCGATGACGGTTGCAGCGCCGGATCGACCGGACGCGGTCCTGCTGATGGGACCAACCTGCTCGGGGAAGTCCGATCTCGCGCTGGCGCTGGCACGCGAGTTTCCGGTGGAGATCGTCAGCGTCGATTCGGCGCTGGTCTATCGTGGCATGGACATCGGGACCTCGAAGCCGGCGGCCGCCGTGCGTGGCGAGATTCCCCACCACCTGATCGACGTCTGCGATCCGGCCGAGGCCTACTCGGCCGGTCGTTTCCGGCGCGACGCGACCGGACTGATCGAGGCGATCCGCGGCCGTGGCCGGACCCCCCTGCTCGTCGGCGGCACGATGCTGTACTTCCGCTCGCTGGTCCGGGGCCTGGCGCCGCTGCCGGAAGCCGATCCGGCGCTGCGCGAGCAGATCGATCGGCGTGCGCAGGAACTGGGCTGGCCCGCGCTGCACCGGGAACTCGCGAGCCGGGACCCGGAAGCTGCGGCGCGGATCCGCCCGGGCGATGCACAACGAATACAGCGCGCCATCGAGGTGCTGGAGCTGACCGGCCAGCCGCTGTCCCGGCTGCAGCAGCAGGCCGTGCCCTCCCACTACCGGTTCCGGGCCTTCGCGCTGATGGCCTGTCCGCGGGAGGAACTGTACCGGCGCATCGCCTCCCGGCTGGACCAGATGATGCAGGCGGGACTGCTCGACGAGGTTCGGCGTCTGTTCGTCCGCGGCGACCTGGGCCCGGACCTGCCGAGCATCAGGGCCGTGGGTTACCGGCAGCTGTGGGCCCACCTTGCAGGCCAGCGTGGGCTCGAGGATGCCGTCGAAGACGCCAGGCGCGCCACGCGGCAGCTGGCGAAGCGGCAGATGACCTGGCTGCGTTCGGAACAGGAGCTCGAATGGGTGCGGGACCTCGGAGACCGGGAACTTAATCGCGTCAGGGCGGTCTTGAGCGAGGCCTGCCCGTGAGGGACGCGATGCTTGTGTTAGACTCCATCGGTCCTGGCCCGCCGGTGTTGCCAGCGGTAGGGGTTGAACCTCTCAGGGAAGAGCGTGCGGCGGGACGACTGCGGAAATAACCAGAAGATGGAGAAGTAGCCATGGCCAAGGGCCAGTCCCTGCAGGATCCCTTCCTGAACGCGTTGCGCAAGGAGCGGGTGCCCGTGTCCATTTACCTGGTCAACGGCATCAAGCTTCAGGGCCAGATCGACTCCTTCGACCAGTTCGTCGTGCTGCTGCGCAACAGCGTCAGCCAGATGGTGTACAAGCACGCGATTTCGACCGTCGTACCGGCGCGCAACGTCCGGCTCCCGATGGGCGACGAGGAACCGCCGGCCGAGGGCGGCGCCTCGGACTGAGCGCCCCTGCCGGCACCGAGGTCAGCACTAATTGTTCGAACGGCCGAGTAGCGGCGAACGCGCGATCCTCGTGTGCATCGGTTTCGGGCACGCCCCGGATCCGGACCGTGTCGAGGAGTTCGTCGCGCTGGCCCGTTCGGCGGGCGCTGAGGTCCTCGAGGTAATCAAGGTCACCCGCAAGACCGCGGGGCCGCGCTACCTGATCGGCAGCGGGAAGGTCCAGGAAATCCGCCAGCGCATCGCTGCCGCTGAGGCGGACCTCGTCGTGGTGGACCATGCGCTGACGCCCAGCCAGGAACGCAACCTCGAACGTGAACTCGAGTGCCGGGTTCTCGATCGCAGCGGCCTGATCCTCGACATCTTCTCGCAGCGTGCGCGCAGCTTCGAGGGCAAGCTGCAGGTGGAACTCGCGCAGCTCAAGCACGTCGCCACGCGACTGGTGCGGGGCTGGACCCACCTCGAACGCCAGAAGGGCGGCATCGGCCTGCGGGGCCCGGGCGAGACCCAGCTCGAAACGGACCGGCGACTGATCGGCCGCAGGATCAAGACGCTCAATGATCGGCTCGACAGGGTGCTGGTGCAGCGCGAGACGACGCGCCGCGAACGCCAGCGTGGCATGGTGCCGACCGTAGCTCTGGTCGGTTACACGAACGCCGGGAAGTCCACGCTCTTCAACGCGCTCACGTCCTCGCAGGTATACGCGGCGGACCAGCTGTTCGCGACACTGGATCCGACGGTTCGTCGGCTGCCGCTCGCGCCGGGCCTGGAAATCGTCGTGGCCGACACGGTCGGCTTCGTCAGGGATCTGCCGCACGAGCTGGTGGCAGCGTTCCGCTCGACGCTGCAGGAGGCGCGCGATGCGGACCTTCTGCTGCACGTCATCGATGCCTCGGACCCGGAGCGCGCGGAACGGGTCGCGCAGGTGAACGAGGTGCTGGAGTCGATCGGCGCGGGTGCGGTGCCGCAGATCGCCATCTACAACAAGATCGATCGCACCGGCGAGGCACCGCACTGCGAGCTCGACGCGCAGGGTCGTCCCGACCGGGTCTGGTTGTCGGCGCACAGCGGCGCCGGCCTCGAGCTGCTGCGCGATGCGCTGCACGCGCACCTCGGCAGCGACCTGTATCATTGCGTGCTTCGCGTACCCGCGCGGGCCGGGCGGGCGCGGGCACGCCTGTTCGCAGCGGGGGCCGTGATGCGCCAGCGGCAGCTCGAAGACGGCGGCTGCGAGCTAGAGGTCAGCCTGCGGCGACACGACCTCGAGCGAATCTGCCGCGACGACGATCTCGAACTGCCTCCACAGGGTTCGCCTTGTGCGGGCGCCGAGCCGTTCCTACAATCGAGCCTCTTGAAGACAGCGAGCGCGGCGGGATGACTGGATCCCGCGCTGCGTCCATCCAGGGTCCACGACCCTTAACCACAGACTCCGGAGCAGCCGATCATATGGCCTGGAACGAACCGGGCAGGAACCGCAATCCCTGGGGCAACCGCCCCGACCGGGGCGCGGCCGACCTGGACGAGGTATTGAGGAACCTGCAGAGACGGCTCGCGGGAGTGTTCGGCGGTGGCCGAGGCGGTGACGCGGGCGGTGGCGGTGGCGGCGGTGGCCGCGGCGCAGCCATGCGCGGCTTCGGCTTCGGCACCGTGCTGCTGGTGCTGGTCGCCATCTGGATGGCGACCGGCCTGTACAAGGTCGACGCGGCCGAGCGCGCGCTCGTAACGCGCTTCGGCAAGTACACGGCCACGACCGAGCCCGGCCTGCGCTGGCACCTGCCCTGGCCGATCGAGGCGCGGGAACTGATCAACGTCGAGTCCATCGAGAGCTTCAGCGACCAGACGCGCATGCTCACCTCGGACGAGAACCTGGTGGACATCGACATCTCGGTCCAGTACCGGCGGGCGGAGCCGGTCGCTTTCGCCTACAAGGTCCGCGATCCCGAGGACACCGTCGGCGAGGTGAGCGAGAGCGCGATCCGCGAGATCGTCGGCCGCAGCAAGCTCGATTTCGTGCTGGAGGAGGGGCGCCAGGAGATCGCGACCCTCACGCGCGAGCTGATCCAGCGCACGCTGGACACCTACCAGACGGGCATCGAGGTCACGACCGTGAACCTGCAGGGGGTGAACGTCCCCGACCAGGTGCAATCCGCGCAGCGCGATGCGATCAAGGCGCGGGAGGATCGGGAGCGGCTCGCGCTCGAGGCGCAGGCCTACTCGAACGACATCCTGCCCAAGGCGCAGGGCTCGGCCTCCCGCCAGGTCCAGGACGCGCAGGGCTATCGAGCGCGCATCGTGGCCGACGCAGAAGGCGAGGCCGCGCGCTTCTCGAAGCTGCTCGATGCCTACGAGCGGGCGCCGGGCGTCACGCGCCAGCGCCTGTACTACGAAACCATCGAAGAGGTGCTGGCCAACACCAGCAAGGTGCTGGTCGATGCGGACGGCCCGGGCAACCTGATCTACCTGCCGCTCGACAAGCTCACCGAGCGCCGCGCGCCGTTGCCCACGCTGGATGAACAGCGCCAGGGCACGTCGTTGCAGACCCGGGACGCAGACACGACACAACCGGCTCCCGACATGGGTGAGCCGCGACGGGACCGGGGGACGCGCTGATGAGTAATCGCAGCTACCTGCTGGCCATCCTGCTCGGCTTCATCGCGGTGGCCATCTCGATGGCGGCGTTCACGGTCCACCAGACCGAGCTCGCCATCAAGTTCAAGTTCGGCGAGATCGTGCGCACCGACTACGGTCCCGGCCTGCACTTCCAGATCCCGTTCGTCAACAACGTCCGCAAGTTCGACGGGCGGGTGCTGACCCGGGACTACCCCTCGGAGCAGTTCCTGACCAGCGAAGGCAAGATCCTCAAGATCAACTTCTTCGTGAAGTGGCGCATCTCCGACGTTGCGCGCTTCTACATCGCGACCGGCGGCGGCAACGAGGAAGTGGCGAACCGCCGGCTCGGCGAGATCGTCAAGGACGGCATCAAGGGCGTGATCGCGCAGCGCACGCTGCAGCAGGTGGTCGCGGCCGACCGCAGCGAGTTCGTCGGCGAGGTCGAGAAGATCGCGGGACCGAAGTTCGCCGGACTCGGCGTTACGCTGGTGGACGTGCGCGTGAAGACCATCGACCTGCCCGAGGAAGTCAGCGAGTCGGTATACAACCGCATGCGGCAGGACTTCGCGCGGCAGGCCGCGCAGTTGCGCGCTGAGGGCGCCGCGGTTTCGGAGCGGACCCGGGCCGAGGCCGACCGCCAGCGCACCGAGATCCTCGCCGATGCGTACCGGGAGGCCGAAATCCTCCGCGGCGAGGGCGACGAAGCGGCCGCGGACATCTACGCGAGCGCCTACGGTCGGAACCCCGAGTTCTACTCCTTCTACCGCGGACTGCAGGCTTACCGGAAGTCGCTGGGCCAGCAGGGGGACGTGATGGTGATCGAGCCCGAGGGCGAGTTCTTCAAGTACCTGAAGGACTCGGGCCGCTGACGCGCCCCGCGGGCCGGGTGCAATGGACTGGAGCGATCTCTGGGCGGCGTTCGCCCTGTACCTCGTGCTCGAGGGCATCATGCCCTTCCTCAATCCGAAGGGCATGAAGCTGACGATGCTCCGGCTGTCGCAGATGGATGAGCGGACCTTGCGCGTCGCCGGTCTCGCCAGCATGATCGCGGGTGCCGTGCTGCTTTATTTCGTGCGTCATTCCGGCTGACGGCGTCCTGAAAGGTTTCTGTAGATGGCCAAGAACCTCGTCGTGATCGGCGCCCAGTGGGGCGACGAAGGCAAGGGCAAGATCGTCGACCTGCTGACCGAGCGTGCCGCGGCCGTCGTGCGCTTTCAGGGCGGTCACAACGCCGGGCATACGCTGGTCATCGGCGGGACCAAGACCGTGCTCTCGCTGATACCGTCCGGCATCCTGCATCCAGGCGTGCAATGTCTGATAGGCAACGGCGTCGTGCTGTCGCTCGATGCGTTCCTGCGCGAGGCGGATGCACTGGTGCAGCGGAGTGTCCCCGTGTTCGAGCGGCTGCGTATCAGCCCGAACTGCGCGCTGATCCTGCCCTCGCACATCGCGCTGGACCGTGCGCGGGAGCGGGCCCGGGGCATCAACGCGATCGGCACGACCGGGCGTGGCATCGGTCCGGCCTACGAGGACAAGGTCGGGCGGCGCGCAGTGCGCGTCGCCGACCTCTTCCAGCGCGACCGGCTGGCTGCGCGGCTGGGCGAGATCCTGGACTACCACAACTTCATCCTGAGCCGGTATTTCAGCGCGGAGCAGGTGGACTTCCAGTCGGTGCTCGATGAGCTCGTCGCCCAGGCGGGTCGCATCCAGCCGCTGGTCGCGGACGTGACCGAGCTGCTCCGCGCGGAGATGAAATCCGGCGGAAACCTGCTGTTCGAGGGCGCGCAGGGTGCGCTGCTGGACGTGGACGTGGGTACGTATCCGTTCGTGACCTCGTCGAATACGACGGCCGGCGAGGCCGCGGTCGGCACCGGGCTCGGGCCCCGCGACATCGACGCGGTGCTCGGCATCGTCAAGGCGTACACGACGCGCGTCGGTGCAGGGCCGTTCCCCACGGAGCTGTTCGATGCGAACGGCGAGCACCTGGCGCGGGTGGGGCACGAGTTCGGCGCGGTGACCGGACGCCCGCGTCGCTGCGGCTGGTTCGATGCGGTGGCCTTGCGCCGGGCCGTCCTGCACAACAGCATCTCGAGCCTCGGTGTCACCAAGCTCGACGTGCTCGACGGGCTCGACAGCATCCAGGTCTGCACGGGTTATTCGATCGACGGCGCAGTGAGCGACAATCCGCCACTGCTCACGCACCGCTATTCGGAGTGCACGCCGGTCTACGAATCCATGCCAGGCTGGGCCGAGCCTACCGGTGGAATCACGGAGTTCGGCCGGCTGCCCGAGAACGCCCGCCGGTACCTCGCGCGGATCGAGGAACTCGCCGGCGTGCCGATCGACCTCGTGTCGACGGGTCCCGACCGCGCCAACACGATCGTGCTGCGACATCCTTTCGACTGAGGACCACCGCAGCCGAGGGGCGGACCGGTGCCGCCGGGCGCGCGCGGGCGCCCCATGACGGGGATCTTGAATGGTGCCCAGGAGAGGACTCGAACCTCCACGGTGTTACCCGCTAGTACCTGAAACTAGTGCGTCTACCAATTCCGCCACCTGGGCAGGCTTGCGGAGCGACCCAAGGTCGCCTCGAAGGCCGCGCAATTTACTGACGGTCCAGCGGACTGTCAAACGAAGGACGAATGAGAAAAGATCGCAGCAGACGAGCGACGAGCGGTTCCGCGGGTAAGCGGCGGTCGCGTGCTTTCACCCGAGGGTCCCAAGCGGCGGAGCAGTCGCTGCTCCAGCGACTGCGGGAGGCAGGGCGACCGCTGCGGCTCGAGGAGATCACCGCAGGGCTCGGCTCGACGGCTGCCGCCGAGGCCCAGCAGCAGCTCGATGCGCTGTTGCGTCGCGGAGAACTCGTCCAGAACCGCCGTGGCCAGTACTGCCTGCGCGAGCGCCTGCCGGGCCTGATCGTCGGGGTCGTCCAGGCGCATCGCAGCGGGGACGGGTCGGTGCTGCCGGACGACGGCTCGCCACCGCTTTACCTTCCCGCACAGCAGATGCGCGAGCTGATGCACGGCGACCGCGTGGCCGTGCGCATCGAGGGGCGGTTCCGGGGCCGTCCGCAAGCGACAGTCGTAGAGGTGCTGGAGCGGCGGACCCGCGAGGTCGTCGGGCGGCTGCACGAGGAATTCGGCATGGCCTACCTGCTGCCGGACAACCCCCGCAACACGCATCGCGTGCTGGTGCCGGCCGGCGAGCGGGGCGGCGCGAGTGCCGGTCAGATCGTCATCGTGGAGCTGACCCGGCAGCCGAGCCGCTCCGAGCAGCCGGTCGGCCGGGTGACGCGGATCCTCGGGGAGCACGGTGCGCCCGGGATGGAAACGGAGATCGCGATCCATTCCTTTGGCCTGCCGTTCGAGTTCCCGGACGAGGCGATGACGCAGGCGGAAGCCTTCGGCGGTCGTATCCCGCAGACCGCCATCGAGGGGCGCGAGGACCTGCGTGGCCTGGATCTCGTGACGATCGACGGCGACGATGCGCGCGACTACGACGACGCGGTCTACTGCGAGCGTGCCCGGGGCGGATGGCGGCTCATCGTCGCGATCGCCGACGTGGGGCACTACGTGACGCCGGGCGACCCGCTCGACGTCGAAGCGCGCAATCGCGCGACGTCAGTGTACTTCCCGAACCGCGTCCTGCCGATGCTGCCCGAGGCGCTGTCGAACGGGCTGTGCTCGCTGGTGCCGGAGGAGGATCGACTCTGCCTGGGCGCCGAGCTGCGGATCGCGGATGACGGCCGCATCACGCGCTCGAGGTTTTTCGAGGGGGTCATGCGCTCCGCGGCCAGGCTCACCTATGGCGAAGTCGGCGCGTTCCTCGAGCGGCCTTCGGCGCCGCCCCCGCCGCGGCTGCTGCCGCTTCGGGAGCGCCTGCTGGCCCTGCATGGCGTCTACCGTTCGTTGATAAAGGCACGAGCCGGGCGGGGCGCGCTGGAACTCGACACGCCGGAGCTGAAGCTGCGCTTCGACGAGGAAGGACGCATCGCCGCGCTGGTCGAGCAACCTCGCAACGACGCGCACCGCGTCATCGAGGAATGCATGATCGCGGCCAATGTCGTGGCGGCGAGGTTCCTCGATCGTCACCGGGTCCCGACCCTGTATCGCGTGCATGGCCTGCCCGAGGCGGACCGGCTGGAGTCGCTGCGACAGTTCCTGCGCGAGTTCGGCCTGTGGCTGCCGCCGGCTGAGGACGTCAAGCCGGAGCACCTGCGCGAACTGCTGCAGCAGCTCGGCGACCGGGCCGATGCCCCGCTGATAGCCACGGCCGTGATCCGCTCGATGCCGCAGGCCGTCTACCAGCCCGGGAACATCGGGCATTTCGGCCTCGCGCTCGAGCACTACGCCCACTTCACCTCGCCGATACGTCGCTACCCGGACCTGGTCGTGCACCGCGGCATCCGGCAGGTGCTGCGGCAGGGCGACCCGCAGGAGCTCATCGCGTGGCATGGGCCGTTCCCGCTGCTCGGGCAGGAGTGCTCGCTGCGTGAGCGGCGAGCCGACGAAGCCACGCGCAGCGCGGTCAACTGGCTCAAGTGCTACTACATGCAGGACCGGGTCGGCGAGGAATTTCCCGGAATCGTGTCCGGCGTGACGGACTTCGGGCTGTTCGTGCAGCTCGAGGGATTGCAGGTCGATGGCCTGCTGCACGTGTCGGCGCTCGGCGAGGAATACTTCGCCCGGGACCGCTCCGGGCTGCGCATGGTCGGCCGGAATTCGGGCCGCATATTCAAGCTCGGTGACCGCCTGCGCGTCCGCGTGACCAACGTGTCGCTGGATGAACGCCGCGTGGACTTCGAGATGGCCGAGGCGCCCGCCTCGGGTCGCCGCGCCCGCCGGCCGCGCCAGACGGGCAGGCGGCGGCCGTGAGGCAGTCGATCGCCTGCGGCATCCACGCCGTTCGCGTACTTCTGTTGCGCAGCCCGGGACGGGTGAAGCGCGTCCACCTTGCGGCCGGACGATCGGCGGGACGGCTGGCGGAGCTCCAGCAAATTGCCCAGCGCTCCGGGGTCGCGGTCCAGGAGGCCGATCCGGCGACGCTCGACCGGCTGGCCGAGGGGCAACGTCACCAGGGTGCGGTGGCCGAGGTGCTGCCGCGCAGCGGCGACCCTGAGACCCAGCTCGAGGAGGCGCTGGCCGTTGCGGAGGGCCCGCCGCTGCTGCTGGTGCTCGACAACCTGCAGGACCCGCACAACCTCGGCGCCTGTCTGCGCTCTGCCGACGCGGCCGGCGTGCACGCGGTGCTGGCGCCGCGCGACCGCGCCGTAGGGCTGACGCCCGTCGTGCGCAAGGTGGCGGCCGGTGCCGCAGACGCCGTGCCGTTCATCACCGTCGTGAATTTGGCCCGGACGCTGCGCGACCTGCGTTCGCGCGGGCTGTGGCTGGTCGGTCTCGACGCCGACGGGGAACGCTCGATCTACGAGGCCGATTTCCGCGGCCCGCTCGCGCTGGTACTGGGCGCAGAGGGCCAGGGATTGCGCCGCCTGACCCGCGAGAACTGCGACCAGCTGGTGTCGATTCCGATGGCCGGCTCGGTGGAGAGCCTGAACGTGTCGGTCGCGACCGGAGTCGTGCTGTTCGAGGCGGTCAGGCAGAGAGGGAAGAGAGGGGGTAGGGGTTAGGGGATAGGGGATAGGCGCAGCGGTTAGAGAATAGTGACTAGCGGGTAATGCAGCGTGAAGAGAGCCCTCACCCTGCCCTCTCCCGCGGAACGCGGGAGAGGGTGCCCGAAGGGCGGGAGAGGGCCCCGCCGGCTCACTACCCGCTAGTCCCTATCCCCTAGTCCCTAGTTCCTAGTCCCTATCCGCTAGTCACTACCCTCTATCTCCCAGCCCCTTCCGTTCGCCCCCTTTCTTCCTCTACAATACGCGGCTCTCTGCCGGTCCCCAGGGGCCGCCAGCTTTGTCAACTCCTTGCCGCACCGGGCCTTTTGTTCAATCGGGCGGCCAGACCCCACGAGGAGATTCGATGCGACATTACGAGATCGTATTCCTGGTCCATCCTGACCAGAGCGAGCAGGTTCCGGCGATGATCGAGCGCTACCGCGGCATGATCGAGGGCGGTGGCGGCGTGATTCACCGGCTGGAGGATTGGGGCCGGCGGCAGCTCGCCTACCCGATCGCCAAGATCCACAAGGCACATTACCTGCTGATGAACATCGAGTGCCGCAAGGACACGCTCGATGAACTCACGGGCGCCTTCCGCTTCAGCGACGCCGTCATCCGTCACCTCGTGATCGCGATGCCGGAGGCGGTGACCGAGCCTTCGCCGATGGCGAAGGGCGAGGAGGAGGAAGGCAGCGGTCGCGGCGAGCGCGGCGCGCAGCAGGAGGACGCCGAGGACTCGGCGTCCGCAGACTGACGCCGGCACGACCGCCGCTCTACATACGCAAGTTCACGACGGGTGACCCATGGCACGTTTTTTCCGCCGCCGTAAGTTCTGCAAGTTCACGGCCGAAGGCGTCGATCGCATCGATTACAAGGACCTCGGTACGCTCAAGGGCTACATTACCGAGACAGGCAAGATCGTCCCGAGCCGCATCACCGGGACGCGCTCGAATTACCAGCGGCAGCTGGCGACCGCGATCAAGCGCGCCCGTTTCCTGGCCCTGCTCCCGTACACGGATCAGCATTGATCCGCGGCGGGTGCCGCGCCGGAGAGTCAGCCGGGCGACACCATGAACCGGTCGATAGCAAGCTGGCTGGCGGACAACCCGCTGGGAGCCATACTTACGACGGGCCTGCTCGGACTGCTGCCACTGTTCGGGTTCAGCTTCGCCTTTTTCGTACCCGGGGCTGTGCCGGCGCTGGTGCTGTTGATGCGGGGCGGGCAGCGCGCGCTGCTGGTGGCCGCCGGCGGAACACTGCTGCTGGTCGCGGCGATGTGGATGATGGGTCGGCCGGCGCCGGTCGGCCTGGTATATGCGGCCTGGCTGCTGGGGCCGCCACTGCTGCTCGGGGCGCTGCTGCTGCGCACGGACTCGCTGTCGCTGTGCCTCCAGGTCGCCGTCCTCGGTGGAGTAGTGCTGGTCGTGGTGCTGCACGCGACGCTCGGAGACCCGGAGCAGTTCTGGTCGCCCTTCGTTCGCGACCTGGCGGAGGAGATGAAGCGCCGCGGCTTGCCGATGGAACTCGAGGAAGAGACCCTGGTAGCAATGCTGTCGCGCACGCTCTGGGGCTGGGTCGCGGTGCTGACGATGCTGCTCGCGATGTGCGCGCTGTTCCTGGCGCGCTGGTGGCAGTCGATGCCCGAGCGGCGCGGTGCCTTCGGCGCGGAGTTCCAGCAGCTGCGGCTCGGGCTGGCGCTCGGTGTGGTATCGGCGTTGGTCATCGTCGCGTCCTTGCTGACGGACCGGACGCTGGTGGACGACCTGGCGCGGCTGTTTCTCGCGGCGCTGGCGATCATCGGGCTAGCGGCCGCACACAGGCTCAAGGCGCGGGGAGCCCTGCCGGGCCTGTGGCTCTGGGTCCTGTATGTGCTGCTGATCGTCGTGGCGCCGGTGACAATCGCGGCGCTGGCCGGATGGGGATTCGTGGACAACTGGTTGCGCTCGCGCCCGCTGGCGCAGAGCGCATGATGGACAATTGATAGACCGAGGTATCAAAGATGGAAGTCATCCTCCTGCAGAAGATTGCCAATCTCGGCAACATCGGTGACCGGGTCAAGGTGAAGCCGGGCTACGGCCGGAACTTCCTGTTGCCGCAGGGCAAGGCGGCGCTCGCGACCGCTGCGAACCTCGCCAAGTTCGAGGAAAGCCGTGCCGAGCTCGAGAAGCAGGCCGCCGACCAGCTCGAGAGCGCGCGGCTGCGCGCCGGCCAGCTCGAGGGCTTCAGCCTGACGCTGACCGCCAAGGCCGGCAACGAGGGCAAGCTCTTCGGCTCGATCGGCACTGCCGACATCGCCGAGGCCTGCACGCGGGAGGGCATCCGCATCGAGCGCAGCGAGGTCAGGCTGCCGGCGGGCCCGATCCGCCTCGTCGGCGAGCATCAGGTGAAGCTGCACCTGCACAGCGACATCGAGATCGATCTGCCCGTCACCGTGGCGGCCGAGGAGTAAGCCGGCACCGGTGACAGCAATGGATCGCGAGGCGGCTGGGTCGAGGCCACGCAAGCGGGCGCGTCCGGCATCCGAGACCGACGTGCTGCGCGTTCCTCCGCACTCTGTCGAGGCGGAGCAGTCCGTACTCGGCGGACTGCTGCTCGACAACAGCACCTGGGACACGGTAGCCGACCGCCTGCGGTCGGAGGACTTCTACCGGCGCGACCACCAGCACATATTCGCCGCGATCGCCGAACTCTCCGCCCGTGGCGAACCCAGCGACGCGGTCACGCTGGCCGAGCACCTCGCCGCCAAGGGACTGGCTGATGAAACCGGCGGGCTCGCCTACCTGGCCTCGCTGGCGCGCGACACACCTACGGCGGCCAATATCCGCGCCTACGCCGATATCGTCCGCGAGCGCGCGCTGCTCAGGAACCTGATCCGGGTCAGCGGCGAGATCGCCGCCAGCGCCTACGACTCGGAAGGCCGGCCGGCGACCGAACTGGTCGACGAGGCCGAAAGGCGGGTGTTCGAAATCGCCGAGCAGGGGCGGCGGACGGGCTCGGGGTTCGTTCCGTTGCGGGACGTGCTTGGCGCCACGATCGACCGCCTCGACATGCTCCACCAGTCGCAAGGCAAGCTGACCGGCGTGAGCTCCGGCTATGCGGACCTCGACCGGATGACCGCCGGGCTGCAGCCGGGGGACCTGATCGTCGTGGCTGGCCGTCCCTCGATGGGCAAGACGACGCTCGCGCTGAACATCGCCGAGAACGCGGCGATCGGCAATGGCGTTCCCTCGGCCGTCTTCTCGATGGAAATGTCGCGCGAGCAGCTCGCGTTCCGGATGATTTCCTCGCTTGGCCGGGTGGACCAGTCGCACCTGCGTACCGGGATGTTCGGTGACGAGGACTGGGCGCGGATCAACAGCGCGATCGCGCAGATGAAGAGCGCGCCGATCTTCATCGACGACAGCGGCGCGCTCACGCCGACCGAGGTCCGCGCTCGCGCCCGCAGGCTGAAGCGCGAGCGGGGCCTGGGCCTGGTCGTCGTGGACTACCTGCAGCTGATGCAGGTGGCGGGCACGAAGGAGAATCGTGCGACGGAGATTTCCGAGATTTCCCGCTCGCTGAAGGCGCTCGCCAAGGAACTCGCCGTGCCGGTGATCGCGCTCTCGCAGCTCAACCGCAGCGTCGAGCAGCGCACCGACAAGAAGCCGGTCATGTCGGACCTGCGCGAATCGGGCGCGATCGAGCAGGATGCTGACCTGATCATGCTGATCTACCGCGAGGAGGTCTACGAGCCGGAGACACCGCGCAAGGGAATCGCAGACATCATCATCGCGAAGCAGCGCAACGGTCCCACCGGCGAGGTCCACCTGACCTTTCTCGGCAAGTACACGCGGTTCGAGAACCTGGCGACGGGCGACTACGACTACGGCGCCTGATGAAGCCACTGATCCGCGCCGTCATCGACCCGGGTGCGCTGCGGCACAACCTCGCACGCGTGCGGGTTGTGGCTCCCCGCTCGCGGATCATGGCGGTCATCAAGGCGAACGCCTACGGACACGGCGTCGTGACGACGGCCCGCGCGCTATCGGCGGCGGACGCGTTCGCGGTGGCCCGGATAGAGGAGGGCCTGGCGCTCAGGGCCGCGGGCTTCGGTCACCGGATCCTGCTGCTCGAGGGCGTCTTCGGCCGGGAGCAGCTCGAGGCGGCTCTCGAGCATCGCTTCGACCTGATGGTCCACAGCTTCGAGCAGCTCGAGTTGCTCGAGGGCGGCCTCAGCGGGCGCGGCGTCTGCGCCTGGATGAAGATCGACAGTGGCATGAACCGGCTCGGGTTCAGGCCGGAGCAGTTTGCCGAGGCCTATGGCCGTCTGCGAAGGTTGCGCGGTGTCGAGCCAGATCCGACGCTGGTCACGCACCTGGCCAATGCGGATGATCGCGGGGATGGCATGACCCCGGCGCAGGTCGCGACCTTCGAGCGGGTGACCGAGGGCCTGCCGGGCAGCCGCAGCATCGCGAACTCCGCGGCGGTGCTTGCCTGGCCCCGCACCCATGCAGACTGGGTACGACCCGGCCTGATGCTCTACGGGGTCTCGCCGTTCCAGCAAGGATCAGGCCCGGACATCGGCCTGCAGCCGGCCATGGCGCTCGAGACCGAAGTCATCGCCGTCAAGTCGGTGCGCGAGGGCGAGACGGTCGGCTACGGCGGAAGCTGGCGCGCCTTGCGCGAGACCCGGATGGCCGTGGCCGCGGTCGGTTACGGTGACGGCTACCCCCGTGGCACGCCGTCCGGAACGACGGTGCATGTCGGCGGACGGAGCGCTCCGCTGATCGGCAGCGTGTCGATGGACATGATCGCGCTGGACGTAACGAACCTGCCACCGGTTGCGGTGGGCGACGTGGTCACGCTATGGGGCCGGGACCTGCCGGTCGAGGAGCTGGCGCGCCGCGTCGGGACGATACCCTACGAGCTGATCTGCGGCGTCAGCCAGCGCGTGCATCACGACCTGCGCTAGCCGGCCTCGCTGAAAAAGCCCATCTTGACGCCGGCCAGCTGGACCACGTCGTTGTCCTGAAGCCGGTGCGCCTGCGGTCCGATCGGCGTGCCGTTCACCAGGGGGTAGTCGCCGGCGCGACCGCTCTCGACGTGCACGATGTAATAACCGTCGGCGCGCCGGGTGATCGCGGCAACCTGCACCCCCGGACGCCCGAGTGTCGTCAGGGTCTTCACCAGTTCGAGTTCACGGCCCGCGAACTGTCCGCTCAGCACCTGCAGCTTCGCCTTCGGCAGCGCTCCGGGCAGCTTCCAGCCGGCTGCGGCCTGTGCCGCGGGGGCCGGCGCGGGCGCGGGCGCCGGCGCGGGCGGGACCTTGAGTCGGGCCGCTTCGCGCGGACCGATCACCATCGTCCGCTCGAACTCGTCCTCGGGTTCCTCGAGGTCGCCGTCGATGAACCGCAGCGAGTGGTGACCGACGGTAATCAGGTCGCCGTGCTGCAGCGCGTGCTTCTTGATCAGCTTGCCGTTGACGTAGGTGCCGTTGGTGCTGTTGAGATCCTCGAGGAACGAGTCGTTGAGGATGTTGATGATCAGCGCGTGGTGGCCGCTGACTGCCGGGTTGTCTATCCGGATGTCGTTGTCCGGGAGGCGGCCGACCGTGTACCGCTCCCTGCTCATGTTGTACTCGGCGAGCACCTGCTCATCGAGGCTCAGAACCAGTCTGGCCATGCTTTTGCCCCAGTTTCCGTCAGCCGAACAGTCTCAGGACCCGATCGAATACGCCTCGTCGCGCGGGAAAACTCTCCAATACCCGCACCAGCACCAGCGAGACATTGTCGCGACCTCCATTCTCGTTGCTGAGCAGCACGAGCTGCCTCGCAAGCTTTTCGAGATTATCACCAAAGGTGTTGATCGTTAACTGAATGTCCTCGTCCTCGACCATATCTGAGAGGCCGTCCGAACAAAGCAGGAACACGTCGTCCTTTGCCACCGGAATCTCGGTGATTTCCACGTCGACCGTCGGCTCGACGCCGAGCGCGCGAGTGACATAATTTCGCGTCGCGGCTCGTTGCGCCTCCTCGGGCGTGTAGAAGCCGCGCGCGATCAGTTCCTCGAGCAACGAGTGATCGCGCGTGAGCTGCTCTATCCGTCCGCCCCGCACGCGGTATACGCGCGAGTCCCCGACGTGGGCCATCGTCAGCCGGTCATCGAAGAACAGTCCCGCGGCCACCGTCGTTCCCATGCCCTCGCAGTGGGCCTGGGTCTTCGCGGTCTGGAAGATGATCTTGTTCGCGCGCTGGATCGCATCGCGCAGCAGGATGCCCGGACGGCTCAATCCCGTGTTTGCATCGGTCGTGCCGAGATCCTCGCGGTCCACGGCGTCCTTGACCAGGCCCATGACGGTGCGGACCGCGATGCCGCTCGCGACTTCTCCCGCCTTGTAGCCACCCATGCCGTCCGCCAGCACCACGAGTCCGATGCCCGGGTCGGTGCCGATCGTGTCCTCGTTGTGCTCCCGCACGCGCCCGGTATCGCTCATCCCGACGCAGCTCAGCTTGCCCCTGAGGTGCATGCCTCAGCTTCCCGTCCGCGTGTTGATGTCGCGCAGCGCCTGGGCGAACGCCGCGCCGCTTTCGAAGCGATCCGCCGGATTCTTGGCAAGTGCGCGGTCGAGGAATTCGTCGAGCCGCGCCGGCAGGCCGGGCCGGGTCGTGCACAGGCGCGGATGAGAGTCCTGGGCGATGCGCAGCATCAGTTGCGGCATCGAGTCTGCCCGGAAGGGCAGCTGCGCGGTGAGCAGCTGGTAGAGCGTCACGGCCAGCGAAAACAGGTCCGAGGCGCCCGTGACCGGGCGGCCCTGCAGCTGCTCGGGCGACATGAACGAGGGGGTGCCGAGCACGATGCCCGTGCGGGTGCGGCCCGCGTCGGTGAGGCGCGCGATCCCGAAATCCGTGATCTTCAGTTCGCCGCTGGGCCGGTCGAACATCACATTGGCGGGCTTGATGTCGCGATGGACCACGCTGTTCTGGTGCGCGTAGTGCAGCGCGCCGGCCAGCCGTGCCACGATCTCGATCGCGATGGCCGGCGGAAGCAGGCGACTCGGCTCGGTGAACTCGACCAGGTGCACGCCCCGCAGCAGCTCCATCGCGATGTACGCGGTTCCGGAGTCCTCGCCCGCATCGTGGATCGTGACGATGTGCGGGTGATTGAGCCGGCCTGCCATTTCCGCCTCGCGGAAGAACCGCCGGCGGGCGTCCTCGAGCTCACGGCCTTCGAATTCCAGTGCCAGCGGAATCGCCTTGAGCGCCACCTCTCGGTTGATCATCGGATCGCGGGCGCGATAGACGACCCCCATCGCGCCGTGGCCGAGTTCCTGCAGCAGCTCGTAACGGCCCAGCCGCGCGCCGGCCGAACAGGCCGGTGCCCCGGGCCGGGGCCCGCTGCCGGTGCCCGTCAGCACTAGCGTCTTCTCGGCAGTTGAGCGCATGGTACGCGGCGAAGTATAAGCGGCGCCCGATGGCCCGAATTGCCGCCGCCGTCACACATCCGGGGCGGGCCACACTCCGTGCTAGCATCCCGGGCCTTCCGATTGGAGGCCGGATCCGGCCGTGGAGCCCATGGCACGCGCCAAAGCCACCTACATCTGCGGAGCCTGCGGAGCCAAGACTCCACAGTGGCAGGGCCAGTGTCCGGCTTGCAGTGCCTGGAACACGCTGGAACTGGCCGCGCCAGCGTCCGCTCCCCGTCCGGGACGGGCCGGGGCTGCCGCGGTCAGCAGGACCGTGTCCGAGATCACCGGCGACGACGAGGCCCGGGCCGTCACAGGAATCGGCGAGCTGGACCGCGTGCTCGGTGGCGGACTCGTCGCGGGGTCCGTCGTGCTGCTCGGCGGTGACCCCGGAATCGGCAAGTCGACGCTGCTGCTGCAGGCCGCCGACGCGTTGAGTTGCCGACACGAGGTGCTCTACGCCTCGGGCGAGGAGTCCGTGCGACAGGTGGCGCTGCGCGCGGGCCGGCTCGGAGTCACCTCGACGGCGCTCAGGCTGCTGGCCGAGACCCGGGTCGAGTCGGTGATCGAGGAGGCGCAGGCAGCCCGCGCCCGGGTCCTGGTCGTGGACTCGATCCAGACGATGCAGACCGAAGCGAGCGAGTCGTCGGCCGGCTCGGCAGTGCAGGTCCGCGAAAGCGCCTCCCGGCTGGTGCGCTTTGCCAAGGACTCGGGGACCGCGGTGCTGATCATCGGCCACGTCACCAAGGAAGGCCAGATTGCCGGGCCGAGAATCCTCGAGCACATGGTCGACACGGTGCTGTATTTCGAGAGCGATCCGGGCAGCCGCTTCCGGGTGGTCCGTGCGGTCAAGAACCGTTTCGGCGCCAGCAACGAGATCGGCGTCTTCGCGATGGCCGAGCAGGGGCTGAAGGAGGTTCGCAACCCCTCGGCGATCTTTCTCTCCCGACACGAGCGCCCGGTAGCCGGCAGCGTGGTCACCGTCGCGCGTGAGGGCAGCCGCCCGCTGCTGGTCGAAGTGCAGGCCCTGATGGACGAGTCCCAGGGCCTCAATCCGCGCCGCGTCGCGGTCGGCTTCGAATCGGGTCGCCTGGCCCTGTTGCTCGCGGTACTGCACCGCCACGCCGGGATCTCGACCACCGGATCGGATGTGTTCGTCAATGTGGTCGGAGGCGTCCGGATCGGTGAAACGGCGGCGGATCTCCCGGCCGTCCTGGCCGTCGTTTCGAGTCAGCGCGACCGCCCGTTGCCGACGGACCTCGTCTGCTTCGGGGAGCTCGGCCTGACCGGCGAGGTGCGGCCGGTGCCGTTCGGCGAGGAGAGGCTGCGCGAAGCCGCCAAGCAGGGGTTTCGCCGGGCCGTGGTCCCGGCCTCGAATCTGCCGCGCCATTCCATCGAGGGGCTCGTCGTGCGCGGCGTTGCGCGACTCGGCGACGCGCTAGCGGACGCTTTCTGAAGCGGCCATCGGGCCGGGCGGCGCGATGTGCCTCAGGCGCACGGTCTTCACCGCGTTGTCGCCGGTCTGCAGCACCTCGAGCGAGTAGTCGTTGACGCGCATGCTGGTGCCCGGCTCCGGGATGTTCTCGAGGTACTCGATGATCAGGCCGTTGAGCGTGCGCGGCCCGCTCGTCGGGAGGCTCCAGCCCATCTTGCGGTTCAGCGTGCGCACGCTCGCCGCCGCATTCACGACGTAGCTTCCGTTACGCTCCTTGTGGACGTCCTTGTGCAGCGCGGTCACGTCGGAGGTGAATTCGCCGACGATCTCCTCGAGCAGGTCCTCGAGCGTGACGAGTCCCTGGATGTCGCCGTATTCGTCGACGACGAATGCCACCCGCCTGCGCTGGCGCTGGAAGTTGAGCAGCTGCGTGTTCAGCGAGGTGCCCTCCGGGACGAAATACGGCTCCCGGGAGCGGGCGAGTGCGAGCAGGTGCGTGCGGTCGAACTCGCCGCGCGCCAGCAGGCGGGCGACCTGCTTCATGTGCAGCACGCCGATGATGTTCTCGAGGCTGCCGTCGTAGACCGGGATGCGGGTGTGGCGGCTGTCGCGCAGCTCCTCGACGATGTCGTCCCAGTCGTCCGAGACGTCGATGCCGTGGATCTCGTGGCGCGGCACCATGATGTCCTCGACGTGGATGCGCTCGAGGTCGAGGATGCTCATCAGCATGCGCTGGTGCCGGTGCGGGATCACGGTGCTCGACTCGGCCACCACGGTGCGCAGTTCCTCCTTGCTGAGCGAGGTGGAGCTCGCCTTCTCGCGGCTCACGCCCAGCAGCCGCAGCACGCCGTTGGCCAGCAGGTTGGCGACCCAGACGACCGGGTAGAGCACCTTCAGAAGCACTGCGTACACGAGCGATGCGGGAAGCGCCAGGCGTTCCGGGTAGAGCGCGCCGTAGGTCTTCGGCGCCACCTCGCCGAAGATGATCAGCACGACCGTGAAGATGCTGACACCGATGAAGGCGTAGGCTTCGCCGCCGAGCGACAGCGAGATCACGGTCACGATCGCCGCGGCCGCCGAGTTGACGAAATTGTTGCAGACCAGGATGACGCCGATCAGGCGGTCGGGCTGCTCGAGCAGCTTCTCCGCGGTTCGCGCGGCCAGGCTGCCCTCGCGCGCCAGGTGGCGCAGCCGATAGCGGTTGACGCTCATCAGCGCCGTCTCGGTGCTCGAGCAGAACCCGGACAGCACCAGCAGCACCGTCAGCACGCCGAACAGCCAGGGTAACGGTATGTCCTGCAAGTCCTGTCAGCCCCAGTGCTTGCCGAGCACCTGCTCGAGCACCAGCTTGCTGCCGAAATACGAGAGCCCGAGCAGGACGTAGCCCGCCAGCGTCCAGCGCAGGGCCTTGCGGCCGCGCCAGCCGAACCGCCAGCGACCGAGCAGCAGGACCCCGAACACGACCCAGGCCGTGATCGCCAGCACGACCTTGTGAACCAGGTGCTGAGCGAAGAGATTTTCGATGAAGAATGCCCCGGTGACGAGCGCCAGCGTCAGCAGCGCGAATCCCGCGACGATGCTCTGGAAGCAGCCCGATTCGATCGACTCGAGCGGCGTCAGTATGCGCAGCCAGCCGAGCGGCCGGCGGCTGCGCAGCCGCCGGTCCACCAGGACCTGCGCCGCCGCCAGCGCCGCGCCGATGGTCAGGAACGCGAAGGCAGTGGTGGCGACCGCGACATGGAACGCGAGTTCCCAGCCCGGCCGGCCGACGTCGTAGGGCCGTGCACCTTGCGAGAAGGCCGCCTCGAGCACCGCGGCGATCAGCAGCAGCAGCGCCGCAGCGCCCCTCAGGCGAGGCTTGAGGGCCATCAGGATCGCGGTGACGGCGATCACCAGCCCGACCAGGGCCGCGGTGTCGCCCATCGAGAGCGCGGCGCCTGGCTCGAGGCTGTGCTCGTCGAACAACGCTGCCGCATGGACGATCACGCCCACCGTGGCGATCGCGAAGGCCGCAATGCGCCCGCCGCGACCACGGTGGGAATCGGCCCGGTAGGCGGCAATGCCGAGCCAGACGGCTCCGATCAGGTAACAGACGACGGCGATCAGGTGCAGCGGCAAGCGGGGGTCCGGCAGGGCGTGCGATTGTGACCCCGGATGATCGCACAATGGGCCCCGGCTGAGGAGGCATCGCCCGGCGGCGGCCACTATAATTCGCGGCTCACCGCACATGCGGCGTGCCCGCGCCGCTCATCGCTCTGCAAGGGAATCCAGCGTGTTCGACAAGCTTTCCTCCCGCCTTTCCACCGTCGTCGAGAGCCTCCGGGGCCGGGGGCGCCTGACCGAGGACAACGTCGCGGACACGCTGCGGCAGGTCCGGATGGCGCTGCTCGAGGCGGACGTCGCGCTGCCGGTCGTCAAGGAGTTCATCGACGCCGTCAAGGCGCGAGCGCTGGGGCAGGAAATCCACAAGAGCCTGACGCCGGGCCAGGCCCTGGTGCGGATCCTGCACGAGGAACTCGTCCGCGTGCTGGGCGAGGGCGTCCGACCTCTCAACCTGCGAACGCAGCCGCCGGCCGTGATCCTGCTGGCCGGCCTGCAGGGTGCGGGCAAGACGACGTCGGCGGCCAAGATCGCGCTCTGGTTGCGGGAGCGCGAGCGCAAGCGAGTGCTGATGGTCTCGACGGACGTTTACCGGCCCGCCGCGATGCTGCAGCTCGAGCGCCTCGGCCAGCAACTCGGCATCGACGTCGCGCCCGCCGATCCGTCCGGTCGACCAGTCGAAATCGCCGAGCACGCGCTCGGCGAGGCGCGCCGCGGGGTCTACGACGTACTGATCGTGGACACCGCGGGCCGCATGCACGTGGACGAGGCGATGATGGCCGAGGTCAAGGACCTCGGCAAAGCGCTGCGCCCGATCGAGACACTGTTCGTCGTCGACAGCATGGCGGGCCAGGATGCCGTCAACGCGGCGAGGGCCTTCGGCGAGGCGCTGGACCTGACCGGCGTGGTGCTGACGAAGGCTGACGGCGACGCCCGTGGCGGCGCGGCCTTTTCCGTGCGCCACGTCACCGGGCGACCGATATTGTTCGTCGGCGTGGGGGAGAAGCCCGAGGCGCTGGAATCGTTCCAGGCCGAGCGCATGGCCTCGCGCATCCTTGGTATGGGCGATGTCCTGAGCCTCGTCGAGGAGGTCACCCGCAAGGTCGATCGCGAGGAGGCCGAGAAGCTCGCCCGCAAGGTCGCCAAGGGCAAGTCATTCGACCTGAACGACCTGCTGGGGCAGCTCCGCCAGATCCAGGACATGGGGGGCGTAGCCGCATTGATGGAGAAGCTCCCGGCGCAGCTCGCCGGCAAGGCGGCCGCGGCTCCGCAGGCGAACGAGCGCGAGATCGGGCGCCAGATCGCGATCATCTGCTCGATGACGCCGGGGGAGAGACGCTTCCCGCGCACGATCGACGGGTCCCGACGGCGGCGGATCGCAGCGGGGTCCGGCACGCAGGTGGCCGAGGTCAACCGCCTGCTGAAGAACTACCTGCAGATGCAGAAGATGATGAAAGGCATGGGAAAGGGCCGGCTGGCCCGCATGATGAAGTCGATGTCCGGCCGCCTGCCCCCCGGGCTCGGCTGAGACGGGCCGGTTCGCGACCTTCCCGGCTGCGCGAACCGGCCGCAGCCACATTCTTCAATTCCCGTTTCGCTTTCGGTATAGTACACGGCTCTTTTTTGGCCGGACGTCCAACGTGGCGAGCGGCCGCTTGCAAGGCAGAGTCAGCAAATATGGTTACGATCCGTTTGAGCCGCCGCGGTGGCAAGAAGGTCCCCTTCTACCACGTCGTGGTCACCGACAGCCGCCGGCGTGGCAGCAGCAGCCTCGAGCAGGTCGGCTTCTACAACCCGGTCGCGCGTGGAGCCAGCGAGGAACTGCGGCTCGATCTCGCGCGTATCGACGACTGGCTGTCGAAGGGCGCGCAGCCTTCCGAGCGGGTCCAGCAGCTGATCAAGACCTACCGCAAGTCGCAGCAGCCGGTCGCCGCCTGAGCGCCGCCCCGAGGTGGTGTCTTCCGGGGATTCCCGGGGGCGAGCGGTAGTCCTCGGCAGGGTGGGCGCCCCTTTCGGCGTCCGCGGGTGGGTCAAGGTCACCTCCTACACCGACCCGCCCGAGGGCATCGCCGGTTACGGCGACTGGGAGCTGGTCGGCTCGTTCGGCACCGAGCAGGTACGTGTGCTGGAGTGGAAGAGGGCTGGCAGGCAGATCGCGGTGCAGATAGAGGGCCTGTCGAGTCGCGACGAAGCGCAGCGGCTCACGGGAGCCGAGGTCCGGGTGGACCGTTCCCGGCTGCCGCCGGCCGGGCCCGGTGAATACTACTGGCACGACCTGCTGGGACTGCAGGCTTTCGGCACGGCAGGCGAGCCGCTGGGGACGGTCGACGAGATCCTCGAGCTCCCGGCACATCCGGTGCTGGTGCTGGAGGGCGATCGGCAACGGCTGGTGCCGCTGGTGCCGGAGCGGCTGGTAGAGGTGGACCTGGACGCTGGTCGCTTGACGCTCGACTGGCATCCGGACGACTGAGAGATCGGGGCGCGACGCGGGTGGAAATCGTCGTCGTGACGCTGTTCCCGGAGCTCGTCGAAGTCGCTGTCGGCTTCGGGGTGCTCGGACGGGCCGTGGACCGCGGCTTGTTGTCGGTGACGTCGGTGAATCCGCGGCAGTTCGCCACGGATCCACACCGCACCGTGGACGACCGGCCCTACGGGGGCGGGCCCGGCATGGTCTTGAAGGCGGAACCGCTGCGTGCGGCGCTTGCGAGCGCGAGGCAACGGGTGCCGCAGGCGAGGTGCATCTACCTTGCTGCCGACGGAGCGCCGCTCACGCAGGAGTCGGTGGCGCGCTTTGCCGGAGTGGGGCAGCTGGTGCTGGTGGCCGGCCGGTACGAGGGCGTGGACGAGCGGTTCGTCGAGGCGTACACGGACGAGTCGGTGTCGGTCGGCGACCTCGTCGTGAGCGGCGGCGAACTGCCGGCGCTGATGCTGATCGACGCGGTAGCAAGGTTGCTGCCGGGAGCGCTCGGCGACGCGGAGTCCGCGGCGCAGGAGTCGTTTGTCGGAGGATTGCTCGACTGGCCGCACTACACGCGGCCCGAGGTCTGGGAGAGCCGGGCGGTGCCGCCGGTGCTGCTGAGCGGCAACCACGCGGCGATAGGCCGCTGGCGCCTGAAGCAGGCGCTGGGTCGGACCTTCGAGCGTAGGCCTGACCTGCTCGAGCGGCGGGTGTTGAGCGGGGCGGAGCGCGAGCTCCTCGAGGAATATCTCGCAGAGCAGGATGCGCTGCGACACGAAGCAGGGAGCGACCATAGTGGAAAGGTGCAACATGACTGACATCATTGCGGCGCTCGAGAAAGAGCAGATCCATCGCGAGGTGCCGGACTTCGGGCCAGGCGACACGGTCGTCGTCGAGGTGAAGGTGAAGGAAGGCGATCGCGAGCGAGTCCAGGCCTACGAAGGCGTCGTCATCGCGAAGCGCAATCGCGGCCTGAATTCCTCGTTCACGGTCAGGAAGATCTCGCACGGCGAGGGAGTCGAGCGCGTCTTCCAGACCTACAGCCCGGCGATCGGCGCAATCAACGTCAAGCGGCGTGGCAAGGTGCGGCGCGCGAAGCTCTACTTCCTGCGCGAGCGGACCGGCAAGGCCGCGCGCATCGAGGAAAAGGTCTGAGCGACGGCCCCCGGCCGCAAGGGCCCGGGGGCGGCTTCGCAGTCGGTGCCCGCTGAGGTGCTCGGGCGGGCGCTGGACTTTCCGATCGGCAGGGCCGGGTGGCGACGATGATGCGAACCATCGGACGCATTGCGAACTGGATCTGGGCCGGCCTGGACGGGCTGCGCAAGGTCCTGCACCTCGTGCTGCTGCTGGTGATATTCGGCGCGCTGTGGGCGCTGTTCTCCCGTCCTATTCCGCTGGTGGCCGACAAGGCGGCGCTGGTGATCGCCCCCGAGGGGCCGCTGGTCGAGCAGCTCTCCGGCGATCCACTGGAGCGGGCCGTTGCCGAGAGCCTGCGGCGCCGTCCGAGCGAAACGCTGCTGCGCGACGTGCTCGAGGCGATCGACTCGGCCGCCGAGGACGAGCGGATCAGCGCGCTCTACCTCGACCTCGCTGGACTCGATGGCGCCGGTCTCGCCAAGCTTCGCGAGGTGGCCGCAGCGATCGATGCCTTTCGCGAGTCGGGCAAGCCCGTCATCGCTTTCGGCGAGTTCTACGACGAGAGCCAGTACTACCTCGCGGCACGCGCCGACGAGAGTTACCTGGACCCGCACGGCCTCCTCTACGTGGACGGCTTCGCCAACTACGGCCTGTTCGTCAAGGACGCGCTGGACAAGCTTTCCGTGGACTGGAACATCTTCCGGGTCGGCGAGTACAAGTCGGCGGTCGAGACTTTCAACCGCAACGACATGTCGCCCGCCGAGCGCGAGGAGAGCCTGGTCTGGCTGAACGGGCTGTGGAACATCTACAAGGCCGACGTGGCCGCGGCGCGCGGCTTCGATCCCTCCGCCCTTCAGTCATATGCCGACGAGGCGCCTGCGGCGCTGCGCCGGGCGGGCGGGGATCTCGCGAAGATGGCGCTGGACGCAGGGCTCGTCACCGGGCTCAAGGACCGTTTCGAAGTCGAGGACAGGCTGGCCGAGATCACCGGAAAGGACGATGACGGCGAGTCCTACGTCGGCGTGAGCCTGGCGGCCTATCTGGCCAACCACCGCTCGCAGCATGCGCTGGACAGTCGTCCCAAGGACAAGGTGCAGGTCATCGTGGCTGCCGGGGAGATCGTGCCGGGCGAGCAGCCGCCGGGCATGATCGGGTCGGATACGCTCGCGTGGCAGCTGCGCGACGCGCGCCTGGACGATGCGGTCAAGGCCGTGGTGCTGCGCATCGACAGCCCGGGCGGCAGCACGTTCGCGAGCGAGGTCATCCGGCGGCAGGTCGAGGCGCTGCGCAAGGCAGGCAAGCCGGTCGTGGCCTCGATGGGCAGCCTCGCGGCCTCGGGCGGCTACTACATTGCAATGGACGCGGATCGCATCGTGGCCAGCCCCGCGACGCTGACCGGTTCGATCGGCGTCTTCGCGATGTTCCCCACCTTCGAGCGCTCGCTCGAGAGGCTCGGCGTGCACTCGGACGGCGTGGGCACGACTGCATTGTCGGGAGAGTTCCGGCCCGAGCGCTCTCTCGGTGAGGCGGGCCGCGACATCCTGCAGCAGAGCATCGAGTACGAATATCGGCAGTTCATCGGTCGCGTGGCCAAGGCCCGCGGCAGGACGCCCGAGCAGATCGACGCGGTGGCCCAGGGCCGCGTCTGGTCGGGCGAGGACGCGTCCAGCCTCGGTCTCGTGGACCAGCTCGGACGGCTCGAGGACGCAGTGGACCTGGCCGCGGAACTCGCGGAACTCGGCGATGAATACCACGTCGAGTTCGCCGATGCTCCGCTCGGCCTGACCGAGGCGCTCGGCCTGCGGCTGCAGACCCGCGCCGCGGCGATGCTCGCCTCGCTGCTGCCGGACATGGCGGGTCCACGACTGCCGGACGGGCTCGAACCGCTGGTGCGCGAGGTGCAGCGACTCGAGCGCCTGCGCGATCCGCACGGCATCTTCGCGTATTGTCTCGCCTGCGTCGTGGACTGAGCCCGCAGCCGCCGGCAGCCGGCGGCACTGGTCAGCGTCGCGGCGCCCGCCGCGCGCTCGCGGACGTTCAGGCGTACATTTAGCCCCAGAGGAGCCACCCGGACGAGCATGCCGGCGACGCCGTCGCCGTCCTGCTGCGAGGCCCGGGATCTCGCGTCCAGGCGCGTTCGAGTGCCTCGTCCAGGATGGCTTCCCGCTCTTTCCGGCGAAGGGCCTAACCTCTCTTTGCCGGTGTCTGAGAGTGCAGGGGGGACGACAATGCGATACGACAATATCCTGGAGACGATCGGCCGCACGCCCGTCATCCGGCTCAACCGGCTCGCGCCCGCCGGAGTCAACGTCTACGTCAAGGTGGAAGCGTTCAATCCGGGCGGCTCGGTCAAGGACCGCATGGCGCGGGCGGTCATCGAGGACGCGGAGCGCAGCGGAGCGCTGAAGCCGGGCCAGACCGTGATCGAGGCCACGAGCGGCAACACGGGCATCGCGCTCGCGATGGTCTGCGCGCAGAAGGGCTATCCGCTGGTCGTGACGATGGCCGAGAATTTCTCGGTCGAGCGTCGGCGGCTGATGAGATTCCTCGGGGCACAGGTCGTGCTGACGCCGGCCGCCGAGAAGGGGAGCGGGATGCTCGCCAAGGCGGTCGAGCTGGCCGAGGCCCACGGCTGGTTCCTTTGCCGCCAGTTCGAGAACGAGGCCAATGCCGAGGTGCACTCCCGCACCACGGCGCTGGAGATCCTGGAGGACTTCGCCGAGGAGCAGCTCGATTACTGGGTGACCGGCTTCGGCACCGGCGGCACGCTCAAGGGCGTCTCCCGGGTCCTCAAGCAGCGCAGCCCCGCGACCCGCGTCGTAGTGTGTGAACCAGACAACTCGCCCGTGCTCGGCAGCGGTATCCCGCAGCCGCGCGATGCAGACGGCAAGCCCGCTGGCAGTCATCCAATGTTCCGTCCGCACCTGATGCAGGGTTGGAGTCCCGACTTCGTGCCTGCGCTGACCGAGCAGGCCATGCAGGCCGGAACCATCGACGAGATCCGGCCGGTGAACGGTGCGCGGGCGCTCGAGACGGCAATGGCACTTGCGCGCGAGGAGGGCATCCTGTCGGGCATCTCCGGCGGCGCGACGCTGGCCGGCGCGCTCGAGCTCGCCGGGAACGTGCCGCCCGGCACCAACATCCTGTGCATGCTGCCCGACACCGGCGAGCGCTACCTGAGCACGCAGCTGTTTGCGGACATACCGGCGGACATGTCGGATCAGGAGCTGGCGGTCTCGCGCTCCACGCCGAACTACCGTTTCGATGGGCCGGGATCCTCTCCGCCGCCAGCTCCGTCGGCGAGCGAGGCGTCGGTGACGCTCGATCCGGAGGCTGAGCAGTTCGTGTCGGAGCTGATCGCCGATCCCGCGGTACCCGTCGTGATGTTCGCGCTGGAGTGGTGCGAATTCTGCTGGTCCGTGCGCCGGCTCTTCGCACGGCTGGGTATCGAATATCGCCCGGTGGACCTGGACTCGGTCGCCTACCAGCAGGACGATCGCGGCGGCAAGATCCGGGCGGTGCTGAAGGAGCGGACCGGCGCCGCCACGATTCCGCAGATCTTCATCGCTGGTCGGCACTTAGGCGGTGCGACCGAGACCTTCGATGCCTTCAAGTCCGGGCGGTTGCAGCAGCAGCTCGAGCAGGCCGGCGTGCGCTTCGATCCGTGCGAAGGCCTCGATCCCTATTCACTGCTGCCCACCTGGCTGCATCCACGCAAGAGCGCATAGTCATGAACGAGACACTCGTCCCGCGGCCGCGCGACCCGGGCGCGACACCGACGCAAGGCGACGTGGGCGAGCTGTGGGAGGAGGCCGCGCGCCGGGCGATCGCCTATAGAACAGGCCTTGCGCAGCGCGCCGTTGCGCCTCAGGCGCAGGCGCTGCAGGCGCTGGTGCAGCACCTCGGCGGCGCATTGCCAGAGGGTCCGTCGGACCCGCGCGAGATGCTGGACGAGCTCGATCGCTACGGTTCACCGGCGACGATGGCGTCGGCGGGCGGCCGCTTCTTCGGCTTCGTGATCGGCAGTTCGCTGCCGGAGACCGTCGCGGCGGGCTGGCTCGCTACCGCCTGGGACCAGAACACGGGACTGCTGGCGGCGGCGCCGGCCACGACGCTGCTGGAGCAGATCGCGCTCGACTGGATCCTCGAGATCCTCGACCTGCCCCGGGGCTCAGCGGGCGCCTTCGTGACGGGTTGCCAGATGGCGAACTTCACCGCGCTCGCCGCCGCGCGTCACGCGGTGCTCGCTGCCTCGGGCTGGGACGTCGAAAGCCAGGGCCTGTTCGGCGCACCGCAGGTACGGGTCGTCGTGGGCGCCGACGCTCACAACACGATCTTCAAGTCCCTGGCGATGCTGGGCCTCGGCCGCGACCGTGTGCTGCGTGTTCCGATCGACGCAGAGGGACGCATGCGCGCCGACGCGCTGCCCGACCTGGATGGGCCGGTGATCGTCTGCATCCAGCACGGCAACGTCAATTCCGGCGCATTCGATCCGGCGGAACCGATCATCGAATGGGCCCGCCAGCGCCAGGGCTGGGTCCACGTGGACGGCGCCTTCGGCCTGTGGGCGCGGGTCTCGCCGGCACGGGCCGCGCTCAGTCGTGGTGCCGAGCACGCCGACTCCTGGGCCACCGACGCGCACAAGTGGCTCAACGTCCCCTACGACTGCGGCATCGCGCTGGTCCGCGACACGAGTGCGCTGCGCGGCGCGATGGGTACGGGCGCTGCCGCCTACCTGCAGGAGTCACCGGTGCGCGAACCGATGCACTTCACACCGGAACTTTCGCGACGGGCGCGTGGCGTCGAGGTCTGGGCCGCGCTGCGAACGCTCGGCCGCAGCGGCGTTGCCGAGCTCGTCGAGCGCTGCTGCCGGTACGCAGAGCGCTTCGCCGAGGGCCTCGCGCAGGCTGGCTACCAGGTGCTGAACGAGGTCGCCCTGAACCAGGTGCTGGTGTCGTTCGGCGACGATGCCGCGACGCGTCGCGTGATCGAGCGCGTCCAGTCCGAGGGGACCTGCTGGTGCAGCGGCACCGAGTGGCATGGTCGTGCGGCGATGCGGATCAGCGTCTCGTCCTGGGCCACGACCCGGCAGGACGTCGAGACGAGCCTGGCGGCCATCTGCCGGGCCGCCCGCGGTTGAGCTCGCTTCACCGGCAGCGAGCCCGGGGCCCGCGGCTCAGGCGGCCCAGTCGAGGATCACCTTGCCTGACTGGCCGCTCTTCATGATTTCGAACGCATCCCGGTACTGCGCGATCGGCAACTCGTGCGTGATGATCGGCTTCACGTCGAGCCCGCTCTGCAGCATCGCGGACATCTTGTACCAGGTCTCGAACATCTCGCGGCCATATACGCCCTTGATGACGAGGCCCTTGAAGATCACCTCGTTCCAGTCGATGGCGGTGTTCTCGGGCGGAATGCCGAGCAGCGCGACGTTGCCGCCGTGGTGCATCGTGCGCAGCAGGTCGCGGAAAGCCGACGGGTTGCCGGACATTTCGAGCCCGACGTCGAAACCCTCCTGCATGCCGAGTTCCTTCATCGTGTCGTCGAGCGACTCGCGGGTCACGTTGATGGCCCGCGAGGCGCCCATCCGGCGGGCCAGCCCGAGGCGATAGTCGTTCACGTCGGTCACGACGATGTGCCGGGCGCCGACGAAGCGCGCGATGGCCGTGGCCATGATGCCGATCGGGCCGGCGCCTGTGATCAGCACGTCCTCGCCGACCAGGTTGAACGAGAGCGCGGTGTGCGTCGCGTTGCCGAGCGGGTCGAGGATCGAGGCTACCTCGTCGGTGATCGAGTCCGACAGCTTGAAGGCGTTGAACGCCGGGATGACGAGGTGTTCTGCGAAGCAGCCGGGCCGGTTCACGCCGACGCCGACGGTGTTGCGGCAGAGGTGCCGGCGTCCCGCGCGGCAGTTGCGGCAGTAGCCGCAGGTGACGTGACCCTCGCCGGAGACGCGGTCGCCGATCTCGAATCCGCGGACCTCGCTGCCGAGCTCGACGATCTCGCCTGAGTACTCGTGGCCCACTGCCATCGGCACCGGGATGGTCTTCGCGGCCCACTGGTCCCAGTTGTAGATGTGGATGTCCGTGCCGCAGATCGCGGTCTTGCGGATACGGATGCGGACGTCGTTGGGCCCCACGCGAGGCTCGGGGATTTCCTCGAGCCAGATGCCGGGCGCGCGCTGCGACTTGACCAGGGCTCGCATCAGGAGTGCTCCTCGGGTCCTGTCATTGGATGAGGCCGAGTTCCCGGCCGACCTCGGTGAATGCATCGACGGCCCGGTCCAGCTGCTCGCGGCTGTGTCCCGCGCACATCTGCGTGCGGATCCGCGCCTTGCCCATGGGGACCACCGGGTAGGAGAAGCCGATGACATAGACTCCGCGTTCGAGCAGCCGCTCCGCGAAGCGCGCCGCGAGCGCGGCGTCGCCGAGCATCACCGGCACGATCGGGTGCTCGCCCGGCAGCAGCTCGAAGCCCGCCGTCGTCATCCGGCGGCGGAAGTGCGCGGTGTTCTCCCGCAGCCGCGCGCGCAGCTCGTCACCGGCCTCGATCAGGTCGAGCACCCGCAGCGTAGTCGCCGCTATCACCGGCGGAATGCTGTTCGAGAACAGGTAGGGACGCGAGCGCTGCCTGAGCCAGGCGACTACCTCGCGACGCGCGGCCGTGAAGCCGCCTGCCGCGCCGCCGAGCGCCTTGCCGAGCGTGCTGGTCACGATGTCCACGCGCCCCATCACTTCGCGGTACTCGGGCGTGCCGCGCCCGCCCTGTCCGACGAAGCCCGTCGCGTGCGAGTCGTCCACCATCAGCAGCGCGCCGTAGCGCTCGGCGAGATCGCAGATCTCGCGCAGCCGCGCGATGACGCCGTCCATCGAGAAGACGCCGTCGGTCGCGATCAGCCTGACCCGTGCGCCGGAAGCTTCCTTCAGCCGTGTCTCGAGCTCGTCGAGGTCGTCGTTCGCGTAGCGCAGGCGCTTTGCCTTGCAGAGCCGTATGCCGTCGATGATGCTCGCGTGGTTGAGCGCATCGCTGATCACCGCGTCCTGCTCGTCGAGCAGCGTCTCGAACAGCCCGCCGTTCGCGTCGAAGCAGGACGAGTAGAGGATCGCGTCGTCCATCTGCAGGAAACCTGCCAGGCGGGCCTCGAGCTCCTTGTGCACCGTCTGCGTGCCGCAGATGAAGCGCACGGACGCCATGCCGTAGCCGTAGCGGTCGATCGCACGGTGGGCCGCCTCGCGCAGCGAGGGGTGGTTCGCGAGCGCGAGGTAGTTGTTGGCGCAGAGGTTGACGACCTCGCGGCCGTCAGCGAGCCGTACCACGGGCTGCTGGGGCGAGCCTAGCAGGCGCTCGGGCTTGAAGAGGCCCTGTGCGTGCAGCTCCTCGTGCTGCCGCGCAAGCCGGTCGAGGAATGCCTGGTCCAAGATTCGCCCTCCGTCGTGGCCGGGGATTATAAGCGCCTATAATCGCCGCGTGAGCCAGCGACCGGACGATCGTGATGCGCCGCACCCGCCAGCGGGCGGGCTGCGCGTGGACAAGTGGCTCTGGTGCGCGCGTTTCTTCCGCAGCCGCGGCCTGGCGCAGGCCGCGGTCGAGGGCGGGCACGTCCAGGTCAACGGCGAGCGGGTCAAGGCTTCGCGGGTCGTGCGGGTCGGCGACCGGCTGCGCATCACCCGCGAGCGCGAGCGCTTCGAGGTTGACGTGACCGGCATACCGCAGCGCCGCGGCCCGGCGAGCGAGGCGCGGCTGCACTACCTGGAGACGCCCGAGAGCCTCGCGGCCCGCGAGCATGCGCGGCAGCTGGCCCGCCTCGCGCCGCCGCTGCCGTCGGGACGGCCCGACAAGCGGGGACGTCGTGACCTGCGTACGCTGAAGGGCCGGGAATGAGCGGCACGCTGGGCAGCCGACCGACGCGGCTGTTCGTGATGCTGGCCGGCTTCTTCATCGCCAACGCGATCATCGCCGAGTTCGTCGGCGTGAAGATCTTCGCGCTCGAGACGACGCTGGGCCTGCCGCCGTTCGGATGGGAGCTCTTCGGCCAGCAGGGTTCGCTGAGCTTCACCGCCGGCGTGCTGCTCTGGCCGATCGTGTTCATCATGACGGATGTCGTCAACGAGTACTTCGGTCGCCGCGGGGTGCGGCTCGTTTCCTGGCTTGCGGCCGCCCTGATCGCCTACGCCTTCGTGTTCGCGTACGCCGCGATCGAGCTCGCGCCGGCCGAGTGGTGGGTGACGGTCAACTCGAGCCGGGGTATCCCGGACATGCAGGCGGCGTTTCGCGGCGTGTTCGGTCAGGGCCTGTGGACGATCGGCGGGTCGCTGGTGGCGTTCCTGGTCGGCCAGCTGATCGACGTTGGCGTTTTCCACCGGATCCGCGAGGCGACGGGCGAGCGCTGGATCTGGCTGCGCGCCACCGGCTCGACCGCAGTCTCGCAGCTGGTCGACAGCTTCGTCGTGCTCTACATCGCCTTCGTGCTCGGGCCCCAGCAGTGGCCGGTGCCGCTGTTCCTCGCGGTCGGAACCGTCAACTACCTGTACAAGATGTTGATGGCGGTGCTGCTGATTCCGCTGATCTATCTGGTGCGCCGCCGCATCGAGAGCTATCTCGGCAGCGACCAGGCGGCGCGCCTGAAGCGGGAGGCGGCCGCTACCTGACGAGCTGGTTCAGCTCGAAGATCGGCAGCAGCATCGCGAGCACGATCAGCAGCACGAGCCCGCCCATCAGCAGGATCATCAGCGGGCCGAGCAGGCCGACCACTGCCTGCAGGATCGCGTCGAGCTCGCGTTCCTGGTGCTGCGCGGCCCGCTCGAGCATCACGTCGAGTTCGCCGCTCGTCTCGCCGCTCGAGATCAGGTGGATCATCATCGGCGGGAAGACGCGGCTCGCGGCGAGCGAGCGGCCTATCGCCGCGCCTTCCCGCACCCGCACTGCCGCGTCGTCCACGGCGCTCTTCATCGGCAGGTTGGTGACCACTTCACCCGCGATCCTGAGCGCATCGAGCACGGGTACCGTGCTCGCCGTCAGCGTGCTGAGCGTCCGGGCGAAGCGGGCCGTGTTGCCGCTGCGAACGACCTTGCCGATCAACGGCACGCGCAGCAGGAACCTGTCCCAGCGGCGGCGGTTCGACTCGATCTTGAGCCAGCGGTGGAACAGGAATCCCACGAGGCCGATGCCGACCAGCAGGTAGATGCCGTAGGACCGCATGAAATCGCTGCCGGCGATCAGGACCTGGGTCAGCATCGGCAGCTCGGCCTCGCTGGTGCGGAAGACCTCGACCACCTTCGGCACCACCGAGACCAGCAGGAAGGCGACGATCGCGAGGCAGACGACGAACAGCAGGATCGGATAGAGCATCGCGCTCAGCGTCCGGCTGCGCATCTCCTGCCGGCGTTCCGTGTAGTCGGCGAGGCGCTCGAGCACCGCGTCGAGGTGCCCGGACTGCTCGCTGGCTGCGATCGTGGCCCGGTAGAGTTCGGGGAACGAGCTCGGGAAGTCCGCCATGCCGTCCGCAAGCGTGTGGCCCTCCATCACCTTCGAGCGCACGCCGAGCATGATGCTGCGGACCCTGGGCTTCTCGGTCTGCTGCGATACCGCGAGCAGCGCCTCCTCGAGCGGCAGCGCGGACTTGACCAGCGTCGCGAGCTGGCGCGTCACCAGCGCGAGGTCGGCCGCGCTCAGTCCTCTCTGCAGCCGGAAGGTGAGCGGCTGTTTCTGGCCGGACGACTTCTCCTCCTCGATCTCCTTGACCGCGACCGGCAGCAGGCTCTGCTCCCTGAGCAGCTGGCGCACGTGGCGCGGCGTGTCTCCCTCGAGGACACCCTTGCGCTCGCGGCCGGCCGCGTCGACCGCGACGTACTCGAAGGCTCCCATGCGTCAGTCCTCGCGCGTGACCTTGAGGACCTCTTCGATCGTCGTGACGCCCGAGAGGACCTTGGCGCGGCCATCGTCGCGGATGCCGGGCGTGCGCGTGCGCGCATAGCGCTCGAGCTCGTGCTCGGAGGCGCCGTCGTGGACCATCGTGCGCATGTTGTCGTCCACCATCACCAGCTCGTAGATGCCGGTGCGCCCGCGGTAGGCATTGGTCGGGTCGCTGGTGCTCGGCCGATACAGCGTCGGCGAGGGTGCGTCCTGCGGCAGGTTCAGCAGCCGTCGCTCGTACTCGCCCGCCGTGTAGGCCTCGCGGGTCGCGGGATTCAAGACCCGCACCAGCCGCTGCGCCAGCACGCCGATCAGGCTCGAGGAGAGCAGGAACGGCTCGATGCCCATGTCGCGCAGCCGCGTGACCGCGCCGGACGCGGTGTTGGTGTGCAGCGTCGAGAGCACCAGGTGTCCGGTCAAGCTCGCCTGTACCGCGATCTGCGCGGTCTCGAGGTCGCGAATTTCGCCGACCATCACGACGTCAGGGTCCTGGCGGAGGATCGCGCGCAGTCCCCGGGCGAAGGTCATGTCCACGCGGGTGTTGACCTGGGTCTGGCCGATACCGTCGATGTAGTACTCGATCGGGTCCTCGACCGTCATGATGTTGCGCGTGCGGTCGTTGATCCGGTCGAGCGCCGCGTAGAGCGTCGTCGTCTTGCCCGAGCCGGTCGGGCCGGTGACGAGCAGGATGCCGTTCGGCTTGTGGATCAGCTCATCGACGTAGCGCTGCGTGACCGGATCCATGCCCAGTTGCTGCAGATCGAGCCGGCCCGCCTGCTTGTCCAGCAGTCGCAGCACGACCCTCTCGCCGTGCCCGGAGGGAAGCGTCGAGACGCGCACGTCCACCGCGCGTCCCGCGACGCGCAACGAGATGCGCCCGTCCTGCGGCAGCCGTTTCTCGGCGATGTCGAGCCGCGACATCACCTTGATGCGCGAGACGATCAACGGCGCGACCGCGCGCTTGGTCTGCAGGACTTCGCGCAGCACGCCATCGACCCGGAAGCGGATCACCAGGCGGTTCTCGTAGGGCTCGATGTGGATGTCGGAGGCGTTTTCCTTGACGGACTGCGTGAGCAGCGCGTTGATCAGGCGGATGACCGGCGCTTCGTCCTCGCTCTCGAGCAGGTCCGAGGGTTCCGGGATGTCCTGCGCGAGGTCCGCGAGGTCGGTCTCGTCCTCGAGGCCGCCCATCGCGTCCATCGCCGCGCTCGAGCCGGACTCGTAGGCCTGGCGCAGCAGCGCGTCGAACTGCGCTGCGTCCACCTGCTCGATCTTCAGCGGCCGCCGCAGGTGGCGTCGTACCTCGGCGATGGCGAGCGGCGAGGCGCCCTTGCGAATCACCGCGTCCACGGCGTCCTCGCTGAGCCCTCGGATCAGCACCCCGTGACGCTTCGCGAAGGCGAAAGGGACCGGCCGCGGCGGCTCGACCACCCGGCCGGTCGCGGCGATGATCGCCTCGGCTGTGTCGATCGTGCTCACGGGAGCGTGGAGCCCTCCGGTGCCGTCGCCGGTTCCGCGCTTCCGAACGGAGTTGTCGGCGCGGGCAGCGCGGGCGGCGGCGGGGCGACGCCTTCCGGCGCCACCTCTATGTTCGGCGGACGCGGCGCGACCTCGGCCGCTTCCTTGCGTTCGGCCGGCGTAGCGCTCTCGGGTACCTGCAGCGCGGGATCGAGCAGTTCGTGCGGCACGAGGTTCTCGAGCGGCGGCAGCGTCGGCTGGTGCTCCGACGGCATCAGCGGCACGCGCCCGTCATGACGCTCCATCTGCATCCTGCGGAAGAAGTTGTACTTGGCGTTGGTCTCGATCGCCGCGTCCACCGGGTCACGGAGAATGCGGGGCCGGATGAAGATCATCAGGTTTGTCTTCACCTTGTCGATGCTGCGCGTCTTGAACAGCTCGCCGAGCAGCGGAATCGAGCCGAGCAGCGGCACCTGCGAGACGTTCTCGCGGACCTCGTCGGAAATCAGCCCGCCCAGCACGATGATGCCGCCGTCCTCGACCAGCACCTTGGTCGAGATCGTACGCTTGTTGGTGATCAGGTCCACGGCGACCTGGGCCGAGGACGCGATGTTCGAGGCTTCCTGGGAGATCTTCAGCAGCACCGAGTTGCCCTCGTTGATCTGCGGAGTGATCTTCAGGATGTTGCCGACTTCCTCGCGCTGGATCGTCTGGAACGGGTTCACGACGCCGCCGCTGCCGGGGATACCCTGGCTCGTGTACTGGCCGGTCACGAACGGCACTTCCTGCGCGATCTTGATCTCGGCTTCCTCGTTGTCGAGCGTCACGATCGAGGGCGTGGCGATGATGTTGGTGTTGCCGACGCCGTTCAGGGCACGGATCAGCGCGGCCCAGCTGGTGCCGCTCGTGACGATGCTGCCGAGACCGAGCGTCAGGCCGCTCGGCAGCGAGGTGACGCTGTCGGGATTGAGGATGCCCTGCAGGATCTCGCCGATGCCGGTGCCGTCGACCGGCCGCACCCAGCCGCCCGCCGGCAGCTGGCTGCCGTCCTCGTCGCGGTCGAGGATCAGCCAGTTGATGCCCAGGTCCATCGCCTTGTCGGCCTGCATTTCGACCAGGATCGCTTCGACCAGCACCTGCGCGCGGCGGATGTCGAGCCGGTCCACGATGGACATCACCGAGCGCATCACCTTCGGCGGCGCCGTCACGACCAGCGCGTTGGTCTCGGGCTCCGCCCAGATCGTGACGTTCGGGTCGCCGCTGCCGGTGCTGGTGATGGCCGGCGCCGGGGCTCCGCCCTGTGGACCGCCGCCGCCCCCGGGGGCCGCGTTTGCAACGATGCCCTGGATCTGCTCGCGCAGCTTCTGCGAGATCTTCTCGGCATCGGCATAACGCAGGTAGCGGACCTGGGTGTCGCCGCCGGACTCGAGCGGCGTGTCGAGGTGCGTGATCAGCGTACGCAGGCGCAGCCGCTGCGACGCCTCGCCGCTCACCAGCACGCTGTTCGTGCGCTCGTCGGCGACCATCTTGACGCTCGGCGTGCCGGCGCCCTCGGCCCCCGCGCCGGTGTAGAGCGTGTTCACGATGCGCACCACTTCGACGGCGCTGGCGTGCTGCATCGGGATCACGTCGATGTCGGAGTCGCCGGCCTGGTCGATGCGCTCGATGATCTTCACCATCCGGTTCACGTTGGCCGCGCGGTCCGAGATGATCAGCATGTTCGAAGCCGGGTAGGCGGCGAGGTGCCCGTACTGCGGGATCAGCGGCCTCAATATCGGCACGAGCTGCGCCGCGCTGACGTTGCGGATCGCGACCACCTGCGTGACGATCTCGTCCGAGGTCGAGCTCACGCGGGAGGGCAGGTCGTTCGCCGGCACCTGCCGCGCGTTCGCGTCCGGGATGATCTTGATCACGTCACCGGAGGGAACGGCCACGAAACCGTGCACCTGCAGTATCGACAGGAAGGCTTCGTAGAAGGCCGCCGGGCTCATCGGGGTCGAGGAGAGCATCGTGACCTGGGCGCGTACGCGCGGGTCGACGATGAAGTTCTTGCCGGTGACGGCGCTCACGGCCTCGATGATCTGCGAGAGGTCCGCGTCCTTGTAGTTCGGCGTGATCATGCCCTGCGCCTGGGCCTGCAACGCCGCGAGCGGCGCGACGGCGAGCAGGCCTCCCAGCGCCAGTGCGGCCAGCGCACGCACGCGGCGACGGGGCAGGTTGCTTGGATTCCTCACTCGTTGATCTCCTCGGGGCTGGGCTCGACCGGCATCTCTGTGACCGGGATCCCCTCAGGCTGGGCGTCCGCCGCGGCCGCTTCTGCGGCCACTGCGGCGGTATTTATGTTGACCTGGGTCGGCTGGCCGTTCCTCTCGACCGTCACGGTGACCTCGCTCGCGCTGTTGATCGACTGCAGTATCTCCATGCCTCGTGAAGGGTCGTCGAGCGGAGTGCCGTTGATCTCTGTGACGAGGTCGCCGGGCATCAGTCCCAGCCTGGCGAAACGCTGCCGGTCCCGCCCCGGGTACACGCGGTAACCGCGCTGCTGCCCGTTTGCGAACACGGGCTGGGGCCTCATGATCTGCGTGATCGCGCCCGGGTTGCCCTGGGCCATCGCCTGGATCTGCTGGGCAATGTTCGGGGACGGTCTCACGGCAGCGTTGGCAGCCGGGGCAGGTGCCCCGCCGCCCTTGAACGTCTTCGGCAGCAGCAGCGCCTCGAGCTTGCCGCCGCGGTCCAGGATCACCCGGTCCGGGTAGACCGAGTGCAGCTTCGTGCCGCCGGTGATCGTCTTGCCCACCGTATAGACCTTGGCACTGCTCGCACTCTCGCCGATGATCGCATAGCCCAGGCCCGGGTCGCTCCTGGCGATCGTACCGAGCAACAGCAGGTTCATCCGGGTCGTGGCGACCGCATTGGGGTCGGTTTCGGCCGGTGCCGTGGCGCCCGCGACCCCGAACAGGTGCGCATTTACGATCGCCTGCACGTCCAGCGAGGCGCTGCCGCTCGCCGCGCCCGGCGTCGGCTGGCCGCTCACGGGTTCCGGCGCCGGGGCTGAATTCGCGCCGAGCAGCGTCCAGCCGAGCTGCACGAGCTGCCACGCCAGCAGCACCGCGAGGCCGGCCGAGACGACCAGCGGCACGGATCCGGCCAGGGATTTCGAGCCACCGAAATCCGCGACCGAGGGGATCCGGGTGAGGCTCTTCGGCAGCTCCATGAGTGCTCGTGTGAATGACGCTGCGGCGGCCTGGGCCACCGGTATCCCGGCATCATACGGACTTGCACGACAGCGCCTCAAGATGCCTGCATAAATTGTGAATCCGGCTCAAGTTGCTGGCTGGAACGGAACCACGACGCAACTGCGGCGGTCTGTCCTTGTCAGTACGTCGCTACGACCCTATATAAGGGGGTCTGGAGCAGGCAAGGCCGCAGGATGAGCGAGCGCGAGACCCGACGGGACCATGGGCTGGTGGTGGAGGAGGCGCAGCCGAAGCTGAAGCGCCCTCCACTGTATCAGGTCGTGCTGCTGAACGACGACTACACGCCCATGGAGTTTGTGGTGGACGTGCTCGAGCATATATTCAGCATGGACCGGACCAGCGCCACGCGGGTGATGCTGGAGGTACACACGCGAGGCAAAGGCGTCTGTGGCGTTTACACTTACGAGATAGCGGAGACCAAGGTGGCGCAGACGACGACCTACGCCCGGCAGCACCAGCATCCCCTGTTGTGCACGATGGAAGAGGCCTGAGAACAGTGTTGAGCAGCGAACTCGAAATGTGCCTGAACGAGGCCTTCCAGAGTGCCCGGGAGGCTCGCCACGAATTCATGACCGTCGAGCACCTGCTGCTCGCGATCGTCGAGACGCCCAAGGTCCGGGAGATACTCCGCGCCTGCGGGGCCGACCCGGTGCGGTTGCGCAAGGAGCTCGAGGAGTTCGTCGAGCAGACCACACCGCGCCTGAAACAGGATGACGACCGGGAGGTGCAGCCCACGCTGGGCTTCCAGCGGGTGCTCCAGCGCGCGGTCTTCCACGTGCAGTCAAGCGGACGCAAGGAGGTCACGGTCGCCAATGTGCTGGTCGCGATCTTCAGCGAGAAGCACTCGCACGCCGCCTACCTGCTCGGGCTGCAGGACGTCTCGCGGCTCGACGTGGTCAACTATATTTCGCACGGCCTGTCGAAGCCGGGCGAGGAGAACGAGGCACGGCCGGATGATGCCGCGACGCCCGAGGGCGAGCGCGATTCCGAGGCGAGTTCGGCGCTGGAGAAATACGCCACCAACCTGAACCGTCTCGCCCAGCAAGGGCGCATCGACCCGCTGATCGGTCGCCAGCTCGAGATCGAGCGCACGGTCGAGATCCTCTGTCGGCGCCGCAAGAACAACCCGCTCTACGTCGGTGAGGCGGGCGTGGGCAAGACCGCGCTGGTGGAGGGCCTGGCCCTGCTGATCGTCGAGGGCAAGGTTCCGGAAGTGCTCGCGGACAGCACCGTGTACGCGCTCGACCTCGGTTCGCTGATCGCCGGGACCAAGTATCGGGGCGATTTCGAGAAGCGGCTCAAGGGCGTGCTGTCGGAAATCAAGAAGCAGCCGGGCGCCATCCTGTTCATCGACGAGATCCACACCGTTATCGGCGCCGGCGCCGCCTCGGGCGGCGTGATGGACGCCTCGAACCTGATCAAGCCGGCCCTCGCGAACGGCGAGCTGCGCTGCATCGGCTCGACGACCTACCAGGAATACCGCGGGATCTTCGAGAAGGACCACGCGCTCACCCGCCGTTTCCAGAAGATCGACATCACAGAGCCTTCGGTTGCGGAAACGGTCGAGATCCTGCGCGGCCTGCGCGGCAAGTTCGAGGAACACCACGGCGTCGGGTATTCCGACGAGGCGCTGCAGGCGGCGGCGGAACTCTCGGCGCGTCACATCAACGACCGGCACCTGCCGGACAAGGCGATCGACGTCATCGACGAAGCCGGCGCCCGGCTGCGGCTGCGGCCCGAGGGCGAGCGCGCCGATACCGTGACGGTCGCCCAGATCGAGGACGTGGTCGCCCGGATCGCGCGCATTCCGCCGAAGACGGTCTCGAGCAGCGACCGCGACGTGCTGCGCAACCTCGACCGCAACCTCAAGCTCGTGATCTACGGCCAGGACCGGGCGATCGATACACTGGCCGCGGCGATCAAGATGTCGCGCTCCGGGCTGGGCGACCAGCAGAAGCCGGTGGGCTCGTTCCTGTTCGCCGGACCGACCGGCGTCGGCAAGACCGAGGTCACGCGGCAGCTCGCGCTGGCGCTCGGCGTCGAGCTGATCCGCTTCGACATGTCGGAGTACATGGAGCGGCACACGGTGTCGCGGCTGATCGGCGCGCCGCCCGGATACGTGGGCTTCGACCAGGGCGGCCTGATGACCGAGGCGATCACCAAGCACCCGCACTGCGTGCTGCTGCTGGACGAGATCGAGAAGGCCCATCCGGACGTGTTCAACCTGCTGCTGCAGGTGATGGACCACGGCTCGCTGACCGACAACAACGGCCGCAAGGCCGATTTCCGTCACGTGATCATCGTCATGACGACCAATGCCGGGGCCACGGAGATGGCCCGCGCCTCGATAGGCTTCGTCGCCCAGGACAACGCCTCGGACGGCATGGAAGCGATCCGGCGGCTGTTCTCGCCCGAGTTCCGTAACCGCCTGGACGCGATCGTGCAGTTCGACCCGCTCGATGAGCGGACGATCCAGCGCGTCGTGGACAAGCTGATCGTCGAGGTCGAGACGCAGCTCGAGCAGAAGGGGGTTGCGCTGCACCTCGACGACGCGGCCCGCGAGTGGATCGCCAGGCGCGGCTACGATCCGAAGATGGGCGCGCGCCCGATGGCGCGCGTGATCCAGGAGCACATCAAGCGGCCGCTGGCCGAGGAGCTGCTGTTCGGACGCCTGGAGAAGGGCGGCCACGCCTTCGTCAGCGTGGGCCCGGATGATCAGCTGAAAGTCGAGGCACGCTCGGCCGAGGAGCCGGCGCTGCTGGAATAGCGGCTATCGGCCGCGATAGACGATGCGGCCCTTGGTGAGATCGTAGGGCGTCATTTCCACCGTCACGGTGTCGCCCCGCAGGATTCGGATGTAGTGCTTGCGCATCTTGCCCGAGATGTGGGCGGTGACGATGTGCCCGTTCTGCAGTTCTACACGGAACGTCGTGTTCGGCAGGGTTTCGACCACCTTGCCTTCCATCTGGATTGCGTCTTCCTTCGACATGCACCCTCTCGGAGACCCTTGAAGTGGCGCGAATTCTGCATAATCGTCCCCGGCATTGCAATTGAACCGGCCGCCCGTTCAGGGCGCAGGCGCTCCTCCGGGGGGCTGCGGCTGCAGCCAGCTCGGGTCAGGATCGAGGTTCTGGATCGATTCCTCGAGCCGCCGGACGAACTCCTGCCGCGGCATTCCGCAGGCGCCGAGGCTCTGCAGGTGCTCGCTCGCCACCTGGCAGTCGATCAGCGCGTAACTCCGTGCCGAGACCTCGTCCACCAGGCGTTTCAGCGCAACCTTCGAGGCGTCGGGCTCCAGGCTGAACATGGATTCGCCGAAAAAGACCCTGCCGAGGGCCACGCCGTAGAGTCCGCCGACGAGGCTGCCCGCCCGCCAGGTCTCGACGGAATGCGCATAGCCCATCTGGTTCAGCGTGCGGTAGGCGGCACGCATGGCCGGGGATATCCAGGTGCCCTCTGGACGCAGGCCCGGGTCTGCGCAGCGGTCGACGACGTCACCGAAAGCCCGGTTCACACTGGTTTCGAACCCCCGGTTGCGCAGGCTCTTGGCGAAGCTGCGCGAAACCTTGAACTGCCCGGGCAGCAGCACCGCCCGGGGATCCGGCGACCACCACAGGATCGGCTGGCCCTCCGAGTACCAGGGGAAGATGCCCCTGCGGTACGCCGCGACCAGCCGCGAGGGCGAAAGGTCGCCTCCGGCGCAGAGCAGGCCGTCGGGCTCGCGCAACGCCTCGCTGACGGGCGGAAACGCGCCGGGCGGGTCCCCGGGGCGCAGCCAGGCGATCATTCCGCGCCCTCCCGGTGAAACGGCAGGTGCTGGCGTGCGGCACCGGCGTATTCCGCGATCACCTGTCTTTCGCGCTCTAGGTAGCCCCGCACCGCGGACGCGAGGCCGTCGTGGGCCAGCCAGTGGGCTGAACTCGTCAGCGTCGGCTCGAACCCGCGCGCGAGCTTGTGCTCGCCCTGCGTGCCGGGGTCCAGCAGCCCGATGCCCTGCTCGATGCAGTATTCGATGCCCTGGTAGTAGCAGGCCTCGAAATGCAGCGAGTCCTCGCGTCCGGCAGAGCCCCAGTAGCGGCCGTAGAGGCAGTCGGGGCCGCGGATGAACAGCGCTGCGCCAACGGCTTCGCCGCCGCGCTCGGCGAGCTTGACCATGACCGCGTCCGGCATCCGTTCCGACAGTCGCTCGAGGAAACGGGTGTTCAGGTAATGGGCGGCGCCGTGTCGCAGGAAAGTCCTCTCCGAGAATCCGAAGATCCGCTGCCAGAGCGCCCCGTCGATCTCGCCACCGTGCAGCGTCCGGAACGAGATCCCGGCTTCTGCGACCTTGCGGCGCTCGCGGTGGATCTTCTTGCGCTTCTGCGCACGGAAGCCGGCGAGGAAGTCCTCGAAGTCGCGGTAATTTCGATTGCGCCACAGGAAGCGCAGGTCGTGTCGCCGCATGAAGCCGGCGGACTCGAGAGCGGCCTGGTCCTCGGGCAGCGTGAAATTCACATGCACGCCCGAGCAGTCGTTCTCCAGCGCGAGCCGCTGCAGCAGCCCGGCCAGCGTGCTGCGCAGCTCCGCGGAATCGTCGCGGGTGCCGACCAGCAGTCGGGGTCCCGTGACCGGCGTGAACGGGATCGCCGACAGCAGCTTCGGGTAGTACTGGAGGCCCGCCTGCTCGCAGGCCCGGGCCCAGCTCCAGTCGAAGACGAACTCTCCCCAGGAATGAGCCTTCAGGTACTGGGGCACTGCGGCCAGCAGCCTGTCGTCCGGGCCCCTGACCACGAGGTGCCCGGGTTGCCAGCCCGTGCCGGCGCCGACGCATTCCGTGGACTCGAGCGCCTCCAGGAAGGCGTGCCGCAGAAAAGGGTTTCCCGTGGCGTCGAGCGCGTCCCAGTCCTCGGGCCGAACCCGCGATATCCGGTCGATGATTTCGGCCCGCAGACGCATCAGGGATGCCGCGCGGCACGCATCAGGACGCTTCGCCCTCCAGCCCCTCGAGGTACTTGTCGGCATCGAGTGCCGCCATGCAGCCGGAACCGGCCGAGGTGATCGCCTGCCGGTAGACGTGATCCGCCACGTCGCCCGCGGCGAACACGCCCGGAACGCTGGTGGCGGTCGCATTCCCGCCGGTGCCGGAGCGAACGGTGATGTACCCGCCCTTCATGTCGAGCTGGCCTTCGAAGATCTGTGTGTTCGGCGTGTGCCCGACCGCAATGAACACACCGGTCAGCTCGAGGTCGCGCGTCGAGTCGTCCTGCGTGGATCGGATCCGCAGCCCGGTCACGCCCGAGTCGTCACCGAGCACCTCGTCCACGGTGTGATCCCAGAGGATGTCCACCACGCCCGCCTTCTGCCGCTCGAACAGCCGATCCTGCAGGATCTTCTCGGCACGCAGCTTGTCGCGCCGGTGCACCAGCGTGACGTGCGAGGCGATGTTGGACAGGTAGAGTGCTTCCTCGACCGCCGTGTTGCCGCCGCCGACCACCGCGACCTTCTGTCCGCGGAAGAAGAAGCCGTCGCAGGTGGCGCAGGCCGAGACCCCGCGGCCACGGAACGCCTGCTCCGAGTCGAGTCCGAGATAGCGCGCACTGGCGCCGGTGGCGATCACGAGCGCATCGCAGCTGTACTCGCCGCTGTCGCCCTTGAGGCGAAACGGCCGCTGGGCGAGGTCCACCTCGGCGATGTGATCCATCACGATCTCGGTGTTGAAGCGCTCGGCATGCTCGCGCATGCGTTCCATCAAGGCCGGGCCCGTGAGCCCGTGCGGGTCTCCCGGCCAGTTGTCCACCTCGGTCGTGGTCATGAGCTGGCCGCCCTGCTCGAGGCCGGTGATCAGCAGCGGACTGCGATTCGCCCGGGCCGCGTAGACTGCCGCGGAGTAGCCGGCCGGCCCCGATCCCAGGATCACGAGCCGCGAGTGACGGGGACTGCTCATGTATAATTCCTCGCTCGTTGGCGCCCTGCCCGCATGAAGGCGCGGGATGGTAAGCAACTGTCGGTCCAACGGCAAAGCGAGCGCTGACGCGCAGCCCCGGCTGATCGTCCAGATGCCTGTGGCACGCTTCTCCTCATCCCTGTAATCTGTGCGAATTCATTGATTTACGAGCAGACCTTAAGTTCCAGGGTGCAGATCCGTGGCCAGGGCTGATTCCAGGCGAGCCGATGCGGCCGCTGCCAACGTCTCGCGCGGACTGCGCGAGGGCGCGCTTTGGATCTTCGGCGCGCTGGCGCTGATCCTGTTCGTCGCGCTGGCGAGCTACGATCCGGGTGATCCGGCGTTTTCCTCGACCGGCCAGCCCGGGCCCGTGACGAACCTGATCGGTCCGTTCGGCGCCTGGCTCGCGGACCTGTTCTTCGTGCTGTTCGGCTCGCCGGCCTTCCTGTTCCCGGTGATGCTCGGTTTCGCAGGCTGGTCTCTCTACCAGGGCCGGCAGTCTCACGAGCCGATGGATCGCCGGACGCTGACACTGCGCGGCCTCGGCTTCGCGCTGGCGCTGGCCTCGAGTTGTGGACTGGCGACGCTGCATTTCTCGCCCTCAGGCTGGCCCAACACCGCGGGCGGCGTGCTCGGAGCACTGGTCGGCGAGGGTCTCGTCGCGGCGATGGGTTTCCTCGGGGCGACGCTGCTGCTGCTGGCGGTATGGCTCGCCTCGGTGTCGTTGTTCACCGGCGTGTCGTGGATCGCGGTGATGGACCGGGTCGGCCAGGCCGTGCTCGACGGCGTGGCCTGGCTGCGGCAGAGGCTCTCATCCGCCCGCGAGGTCAAGGTCGGGCGCGAGGTCAAGCAGGCCCGGCAGGAAGTGATCCGCGAGGAGCAGAAGAAAGCCGCCGAACGCAAGCCGCCGAAGATCGAGCCTGCGGCGCCGAAGGTCGAGCGCAGCGAACGCGTCGAGAAGGAGCGGCAGGTGCCGATGTTCGAGAAGCCGGGCGCGACCGAACTGCCCGCGCTCTCGCTGCTCGACGACCCTCCGGTTCGCCAGGGAGGTTATTCGGAGGAATCGCTCGAGGCGATGTCGCGGCTGGTGGAACTGAAGCTGCGCGACTTCGGCGTCGAGGCAGACGTCGTCGAGGTGCACCCCGGCCCAGTCATCACGCGCTTCGAGCTGCGTCCTGCGCCCGGCGTCAAGGTGGTGCAGGTCTCGAACCTCGCCAAGGACCTCGCGCGGGCGCTGTCCGCGGTCAGCGTGCGCATCGTCGAGGTGATTCCCGGCAAGTCCACGATGGGACTCGAGATCCCGAACGAGAAACGCGAACTCGTGACGCTCGGCGAGATCATCAAGTCCACCGCGTACGACGAGATGAGCTCGCCGGTCGCGCTGGTGCTCGGCAAGGACATCGGCGGCAACCCGGTCGTGGCCGACCTGAGCCGGATGCCCCACCTGCTGGTCGGCGGCACGACGGGCTCCGGCAAGTCCACCGCGGTGAACGCGATGGTGCTGTCGCTGCTCTACAAGTCCACGGCGGAGCAGGTCCGCCTGATCATGATCGACCCGAAGATGCTGGAGCTCTCGGTCTACGAGGGCATTCCGCACCTGCTCGCGCCGGTCGTGACCGACATGAAGCAGGCGGCGAACGCGCTGCGCTGGTGCGTCGCCGAGATGGAGCGGCGGTACCAGCTGATGGCGCATGCCGGCGTGCGCAACCTGGCGGGGTTCAACCGCAAGGTCAGGGAGGCTGCCGAGGCGGGCAAGCCCATGCGCGACCCGCTCGAGATGAAGCGCCTGCCGCCGGACGGGGATCCCGAGAGCGTCCCGGTGCTCGAGCCGCTGCCCTACATCGTCGTGATCGTCGACGAGCTCGCCGACCTGATGATGATCGTCGGCAAGAAGGTCGAGGAACTGATCGCGCGGCTGGCGCAGAAGGCGCGCGCTTCGGGCATCCACCTGATCCTCGCCACGCAGCGACCCTCCGTGGACGTGATCACGGGCCTGATAAAAGCCAACATCCCGACCCGCATCGCTTTCCAGGTCTCGGCCAAGGTCGATTCGCGGACCATCCTCGACCAGAGCGGTGCTGAGCAGCTGCTCGGCCACGGCGACATGCTGTTCCTGCAGCCGGGCACGTCGGTGCCGGTGCGCGTGCACGGCGCGTTCGTCTCGGACCAGGAAGTGCACAAGGTCGTCGGCAGGCTCAGGACCATGAGCCCGCCCGTTTACCTCGACGAGGTCCTCGACGGACCCTCAGCGCCGATTCCGGGCCTGCCCGGCGAGGCGGGCGAGGGTGGCGAGGACGGCAGCGACCCGGAGCAGGATCCGCTCTACGACGAGGCGGTGCGCATCGTCACGGAGAGCCGCAGGGCATCGATCTCCGGCGTGCAGCGGCGACTGAAGATCGGCTACAACCGTGCCGCGCGAATGATCGAGGCGATGGAGGAGGCCGGGCTGGTGGGTCCGCTGCAGTCGAACGGCAGCCGCGAAGTGCTGGCGCCGCCTCCACCTGACCCGGACTGACGCCGATGACACGCACCCGCTTCCGCCTCGCGCCGCTGGCGCTCAGCCTGCTCTGTATCGCCTGCGCTGCGAGCGCAGCGGAGCCCGACGCGGTGGCGCGGACCGAAGCCTATCTCGAGGATCTCGACACGCTGTCGGCGGGATTTGTCCAGGTCGTCCGCGACCGGGAAGGGCGCATCACCGATCGCGCCACCGGCTCGCTGTACATCTCGCGGCCCGATCGTTTCCGCTGGGAGTACCGCGATCCGTATGTGCAGACGATCGTCGCGGACGGCCGGCGGCTGTGGCTGTACGACGCCGAGCTGGAGCAGGTCACCGTGCGCGCGCTCGAGGCGGGGCTCGGCTCGACACCGGCGATGCTGCTGTCGGGTTCGGGCAGTGTCGGCGAAGGATTCGAAGCCGTTTCCGTGCAGCGGGACGGTGACCTGACCTGGTGCCGGCTGAAGCCCCGCGAGACGACCTCCGACTTCGAGTCAGTGAGCCTCGCGTTCTCGGGCTCGGGCGAACTCGTCGCGATGCAGCTCGAGGACAAGCTCGGTCAGAGTACCGAGATCGGCTTCGGTGAGGTCCGTCGCAACGCAGTGCTGGACGAGGCGCTCTTTCGCTTCGAGCCGCCGCAGGGGGCCGACGTGATCGGAGAGGCGGGCCCGTGAGAGGCATGGTCCGCCCGCTCGTGCATCGCCCGGCATGGCTTGCGGCCAGCGCGTTGCTGGTGCTCGGCGTCGTCGTCGGCAGCCTGCTGCCCGGCTCGGAAGTCCCGTCGATGGCGGTGTCGGACAAGCTGCTGCATTTCGCGGCCTATGCTTTCCTGGCGCTCTGGTTCGGTGGGCTCAGTCATCGCGAGGGTCACGGACGGGTGGCACTCGGCCTGCTGCTGATGGGTGCGCTGCTCGAGGTGCTGCAGGGCGCGCTCGCCGTGCATCGGACGGCGGACCTGCAGGATCTGCTCGCGAATGCGCTGGGCATCGCGTTCGGCATCACGCTCGCGCGGACGATCGCCGAGGCCTGGACGGAGAAGGTCGAGGCCTGGGTCGGCGGCGCGTGAGCGGCGCGGACCGGGAGTGGCGGCCGCTGGCCGACCGGATGCGGCCCGGCAGCCTCGAGGGCTTCGTCGGGCAGCCGCAGCTGCTCGCGCCGGGCAAGCCGCTCAGGCGCATGCTCGAGGGCAAGAGCCTGCACTCGATGATCCTCTGGGGGCCGCCCGGCACCGGCAAGACCACGCTTGCGCGGCTCGTGGCCGGCAGCTGCGATGCGGATTTCGTCGCGCTGTCGGCCGTGATGGCAGGCGTGAAGGACGTCCGGGCCGCGGTGGAGACGGCACAGCAGCTCAGGCGATCGTCGGGCCGCCAGACGGTGCTGTTCCTGGACGAGGTGCACCGCTTCAACAAGTCGCAGCAGGATGCGTTCCTGCCGTACGTCGAGGACGGCACGCTCTGCTTCATCGGCGCGACGACCGAGAACCCCTCCTTCGAGATCAACAGCGCACTGCTGTCGCGTGCCCGGGTCTACGTGCTGCGGGCGCTGTCGTTCGAGGACCTGCTGCAGGTGCTGCGTCGCGCGCTGGACGCCGAGTCGCGCGGGGAGGGGAGCGCAGTCGAGGCAGATGCCGAGGCACTCGCGACGATCGCCCGGGCGGCAGACGGGGACGCCCGCAGAGCGCTCAACCTGCTCGAGCTGGCGCTGGACCTCGCGGGCTCGGCCGATGGGCGCATCACCGAGGAGATCGCGACCGAGGTCTCCGCGGGCGGCTACCGCCGCTTCGACAAGAAGGGCGAGCAGTTCTACGACCAGATCTCGGCGCTGCACAAGGCGGTGAGGGGCTCGGATCCCGACGCGGCGCTCTACTGGCTGTGCCGCATGCTCGACGGCGGCTGCGATCCGCGCTACGTCGCGCGCCGCGTGCTGCGCATGGCATCCGAGGACATCGGTAATGCCGACCCGCGGGCGCTTACGCTCGCGCTCGAGGCCAGTGAGACCTACGAGCGGCTCGGCAGTCCCGAGGGCGAGCTCGCGATCGCGCAGGCCGTCGTGTTCATGGCCTGCGCGGCGAAGAGCAACGCGGTCTACGTCGCTTTCAAGGCGGCCATGGCCGATGCGAAGGAGCTCGGAACGCTAGATGTCCCGCTGCGGTTCCGCAACGCGCCCACCTCGCTGATGAAGGGGCTGGGCTACGGGCGGGGATACCGCTACGCACACGACGAGGCCGATGCCGTCGCGGAAGGGGAGAAGTACTTTCCGGACGAGATGGAGCCACGGCGCTACTACGAGCCCGTCCCGCGCGGGCTCGAGATCAAGATCGGCGAGGCGCTGGAGCGCGTCCGCGCGAGACTCCGCAAATAGCCCAAAAAAGGGGACAGATTTATTTGCGCTCTGCGAAAATAAATCTGTCCCCTTTTCTGTGAACCTCGCCATGCTCGACCCACGTCTGCTGCGCACCGACCCGGACTCCGTTGCCCGTAACCTCGCACGCCGGGGGTTCGTGCTGGACGTCGAGGCGTTCCGCTCGCTCGAAGAACGGCGCAAGGCGGCGCAGGTCGCGGCTGATGAGACCCGCGCGGCGCGCAACGCGCATGCGAAGAAAGTCGGACAGGCGAAGGGACGCGGCGAGGATGTCACCGGGCTGATTGCCGAGGGCGAGGCGCTGTCGCGCCGGCTCGAGGGACTGGAGCAGGAACTCGCGTCCGTGCAGGCCGAGTCCGACGCGCTGCTGCTCGGGCTCCCGAACCTGCTGCATGAGGATGTGCCGGAAGGCCGCGACGAATCCGCCAATCTGGAGGTTCGCCGCTGGGGCGAGCCGCGCGAGTTCGATTTCACGCCGCTCGATCACGTCGCGATCGGCGAGAAGCTCTCGACGATGGACTTCGAGGCGGCCGGACGGATCTCAGGCGCGCGCTTCGTCGTGCTGCGGGGCGGCCTGGCGCGGCTGCACCGCGCGCTGATCCAGTACATGCTGGACCTGCACACGACTCGGCATGGCTACACCGAGGTCTATGCCCCGTACCTGGTGGCGCGGCAGGCGCTGGTCGGCACCGGCCAGTTGCCGAAGTTCGAGGAGGACCTGTTCAGGACCACCTCCGGCGAGCAGGAGCTGTTCCTGATCCCCACCGCCGAAGTACCGGTCACGAACCTGGCGCGCGAGAGCATCCTCGAGGCCGATACGCTGCCCCGGCGCTACGTGGCCCATACACCATGCTTCCGCTCGGAGGCGGGCAGCTACGGCAAGGACACGCGCGGCATGATCCGGCAGCACCAGTTCGAGAAGGTCGAACTGGTGCAGATGGCGAAGCCGGAGGACTCCTACGCCGCGCTCGAGGAGCTGACTGGCCACGCCGAGCAGGTGCTCCAGGGGCTGCAGCTGCCGTATCGCGTCGTCGCGCTCTGTGCAGGCGACATCGGCTTCGGCAGTGCGAAAACATACGACCTCGAGGTCTGGCTGCCCGGGCAGCAGAAGTACCGTGAGATTTCCTCCTGCAGCAACTGCGAGGCCTTCCAGGCACGCCGCATGCAGGCACGCTGGCGGAACCCCGCCACCGGCAAGCCCGAGCCGGTGCACACGCTGAACGGTTCAGGCGTCGCGGTCGGTCGGGCGCTGGTCGCTGTACTCGAGAACTACCAGCAGGCCGACGGCAGCGTGCTCGTGCCCGAAGTGCTCAAGCCCTACATGGGCGGAGCGGACGTCCTCCGCGGGAAGCCCTAGAATTCACGTCACGGAGAGGTGGCAGAGCGGTTGAATGCACCGGTCTTGAAAACCGGCGTCGGCGTAAGCCCCGACCGTGGGTTCGAATCCCACCCTCTCCGCCAGCCCATCAATAAAACAATACGTTGGAATCGATTTAGCAATCGTCCCAACATCCAGCCCATCATCCTGAATGCGATTAGACGCGGCTCTTTGCGCACGCAGTTGCGCTGGGCACTGGCGGAACAGGGGAAGGGGCTTCACTCATTCGGGTGAGTCGGATTTCTTTACATATCGCGGCGCGGTAATTTCAATATCTGGACCGTCTCGTGCAGATTCCAGGCCACGTCGGGCCGCTATTCCACGTGATGCCGGGCCGGGATTCCACGGCATGCCGGGCCACCGTTCCAGGGTAAGCCAGGCCGGCTTAGGGCTACGGCACGCTGACGGGATGATCCTGACCGAGTACGGGCTGCACTTGTGAGCGAGGGCACTAACCCGGCACCAGGGAGCAACCTCTGGCGGTCGCCGCGTGGGCATCTCGTCACCAGCTCGCGATGCTGCCGAGGTCGATCATCGGGCGACGGTAGTGCTGAGGCAGGCTCAGGGGGTGAGCGGGTTTGTCCGAAGTCTGGCCAGCGCTTGAATTGCTGCACCGCGCTGTGGTGGAGTCGTCATAAGGTTCCGCATAGAGCAATGCGCATGCTAACAGTGTCTGATGCAAAGGCGGTCGTCGATACTGTGCGCAACGACCCGAAGTGCCGAAGGAGAATCGAAAGCTGGCTCAGCACTGTCTTGCCGGACTCCATTGGATTGGCCGGCGGCTTGCGAAATGTCGGGCTGATGATTCGAGACTGGGATGCGGAAAAGCCGGAGACCGTTGCCAAAGTCTGCGTTGGAATTGCGGCGCAAACTGCCGACGCAATCAATTCCGCCGCCAAGTCCAACCCCAGTTTGCGCCGCATCGCTCAGGCCAACGACACCGATCGTACGTTTGGGGGGACGTATCATGTCGCGACTCGGGTCCAGATGATCGACGGAAGCGCCTATGTATTCGATTGGCACGCAACGCTCAATGTTGATAACCCATTGATCTACCCCAGCACCTTGGACTTCAGGAATTCAGCCGGTGCTGTGACGTTCGAAGCATTCCACGGGTTTGGCCTGAAGTCATAACAGCTGTGCGACACGGGCTGTTACGTCGGCCGCCGGACTATGTTGCTGCGGATAGGAACTTCAAACCACCTGCCCGTGCCAAGGCTATTCGCGTGATGGGCCATGTGTCGAGCCGGACCCTTCGGCCGGCGCGGGCTGCGGGCCTCACCCTGCCTCCGCCCTGTTAGAGCCGCTGTCGCGCATCCCGGCACGCACCGACCCCTGCCCGCCGCGTCAGCGGCCAGCACCATGGACTGTTTCTTCGAGTTCACAGCAGGCGGGCGCTTGGCGTTTCAGTTGGGGCGGCGCAATGGACTGGACGTAGGCGAAGCTGTTCGGTTCCATCGGTCTCTGTCTGAGCCGACGACGCAAAGCGTAAGCGGCCGCTCAACGCAGCAATAAGGCCAGCCGAGTGCTGGCCTTATTGGCGGTGCGCCGAATTTGGTGGCCGCACGTTGCGAGGAGGCCAGCCAGGGCACCCTGGACCTACCGCAGTTCAACCTCGATCCAGTCTGCTTCTAATCGAAGTAGCGTGCCCGTGATTTGAACCTGCACGGAAGCTGGTGGGCGGCTGTACGAAGTCGGGCATATCTCTCTCAAGGTCGGGCGAATCCTAACGGCACTTTATCGGCACCGGCGTCGGGTAACCCCGACCGTGGGTTCGAATCCCACCCTCTCCGCCACGCGCCGAAAAAACGGCGGCTGGGTGTCCAAGCCGATGCTCAGCTCTTTCACCCAGCCGCCGGCTCTTCGCGGCGCGCTGGACCAGGTCGCGACCGACCAGGACCTCAGTTGCCGTACTGTGACAGTACTTCCTCGAGGAAATCGATGGAGGCGGGAATGTCCGTCCGGTAGAAGAAGCTGTTGCCGATGCAGTTGCCGTTCTTCGCCCAGCCGAAAGAGGTCACCGACACGACCATCTGCGAGTCCTGGTAGAACACGGGTCCACCGCTGTCACCGTAGCAGGTGCCGCCGCCGACGCCCGGGTTGTTGGAGAACTTCGCGCTGGCCATGCCCTTGCCGCTGATGTAGCTGTTGAGTTCCAGCAGGCGCACGACGCCCTTGTACTTCTCATAGTCGTTCTGTTCGGTCGGCGGCAGCGTGCCCTGGACTCCGTAGCCGGAGACGCGGAAATAGTTCTTGCCCGCGCCCTTCAGGGTTTCCAGGAAGCCCTCATCGGGCAGCGTGCCGAGCAAACCGGCGTCGTACGGTTCCGCGAGAATCACGACGCCGATGTCGTACGTGATCGGGAACTGCGAGTAGTCCGACCATTCCGGATGTGGAATCACGGTCTCGACGGCCAGCCAGTCGTTGTCGAACCAATCTTGCAGGCTCCCGTAGTCCCCGATCCCGGACAGGGCGTCGTCCTCGAAACGCACATAGGTCACATCGTTGGGCTGCATCTCGCCATTGGTATCCCGTCCCGCGACGCAGTGTCCTGCCGTGAGCACGACGCGCGGAGCGATCAGCGTGCCGGTGCAACTGAAATAGCCTACTCCGTTCTGCACGAACAGCAGCGTACCGACATGCGGGTTCTCGCCTGCGTCGGGCTCTCCCCAGGTGATGGCGTGCGCCGGACTTGCCAGCGCCGTCGCCGCGACTGCTAAAAGCACGATCCTCGATGACTTCATAATCCCCTCCAGTTGTTGTTGGCCAAGCGAGCCGGCCCCTTTGCGGCCTTGCAGCCCACGCGGACGATCAAAATAGCGCGATATTTTGAAGTTTTATACCCGTCCATTACATAAGCCCGGCGATGCTTGTACGTCGCTGCAGCCTGGCCGACACTGGCATGTGCCCCTGGCGCGAATGTCGGCGAATCGTCATCGCGTCGAGCGGGCTTCGAAAGCCGGTTCGCAAGCACTGGAACGTCACGAGCGACGCGTCCGTCCTGTTGTAGACCTCGAGCGCCTTGTTGCACGATGATTGTGAAGACTCGCGGGGTGCTTCCCCGGAAACGCACGGCACGCGCAACACACAGATGAAGACACTGGCCAGGATCGGACTCGTTCTGCTTGCCTGTGTGGCAGCCCTCGTTGCTCTCGTTGCCGTGCGCACGGCTGCCTACCAGCCGCCCGCGGCAGTTGATCTTGCCGGCGTCGAGCTCGCCGAGGGCGTGCCGGTGGACCGGGCCCGCGCGGCCCGGCACCTGTCGGAGGCCGTCCGCATCCGCACGGTGAGTCACCAGGATCCGGCGTCCAACGACTGGTCCGAGTGGCAGCGGTTCCGCGACTGGTTGCAGTCCACCTACCCGGCCGCGCACGGCGCGCTGACCCGGGAGCTGGTGGCCGGCCACACGCTCGTCTATACCTGGCCCGGAAGCGATCCGGCACTGCCGCCGATCGTGCTGATGGCGCACCACGACGTGGTTCCCGTCACGCCAGGGACCGAGCATGACTGGACGCACCCGCCATTCGACGGCGTGATGGCCGGGGGCGCCGTCTGGGGCCGCGGTTCGGTCGACGACAAGAGCAGCCTGGTGGCGATATTCGAGTCGGTGGAGGCGCTCGTCGACAGCGGTTTCAGGCCGCTGCGAACCGTGATGATCCTGAGCGGGCACGACGAGGAGGCGGGCGGTTCGGGCGTGCGAGCGGTCGCGGAACTGTGGCGATCGCGCGGCGTCGCTCCGTCGTTCGCGCTGGACGAGGGCCTCGCGGTCGTCGAGGACTTCCCGCTGCTCGGGCGGCCGGTGGCGCTGATCGGCGTGGCGGAAAAGGGCTACGCGACGCTCCGCGTCACGGCCCCGGCCAAGGGCGGACATTCCTCGGCGCCGCCACCCGAGACGGGCGTCGAGGTGCTGGCCAGGGCGATCCTGGCGATCACGTCCCAGCCGTTCGAGCCTGAGTTCTCGGGTCCCGCCGCGGACATGCTGCGCGCGCTCGCGCCCCATGCGGGACTCGCAGTCCGGATGGCGGTCGCAAACGCATGGCTCTTCGAGCCGCTGCTGGTGAAGCAGATCGCCGCGACGCCGGCCGGGGCTGCGACGCTGCACACGACGATCGCTCCGACGATGTTGCGGGGCAGCCCCAAGGAGAATGTGCTGCCCCAGGACGCGACGGCCTGGATCAACTACCGGATCGCACCGGGGCAGACGGCAGCCGAAGTGATGACGCGAGCCGGACAGGCGACTCGCGGACTCGACGTCGAGCTCGAATGGGAGGGCCCTGCCTACGATCCGCCGCCGGTCTCCTCAGCCGATTCCGAGGCGTTCCGCATCATCGCGGCGCTGGCTTCCGAGGGCGGCACGCTGCCGGTGGCGCCCGGGCTCGTCACCGCCACGACTGACAGCAGGTACCTCGCCGGCATCGCGCAGGACGTATATCGCTTCCAGCCCTTCGTCGCCTCGATGCGGGAATTCGAGATGATCCACGGCACGAACGAGCACCTGACGCTCGAAAACCTGGAGCGGCTAACCGGCTTCTACACGCGGCTGATCGCCACGGCCGCGGCGCGGTGAGCAGCCGCGGCAGTTGAATCGCGGACGTCAAGGAAAGCCCGGCTCGCGCCGGGCTCTTCCTGCTTTGCCTGATGATGGCCGTGCAATCATCAGTCGTTCCGATCAGGGCAGATCGAGCGGGCACTCGACGTCGGGATCGGGTGAGAACCAGATGGCGCTGGTGCCACCGTCGCTGGGGTCACGCACGACTCCGGCAATGCCATTGCCGGTCCACTTGCCGTCGAACAGTGCCAGCAGCGGGAACGGGAGCATGCCCGGGGGCGGGGAGAAGGCCGCCGTGACCGTCTTGTCGCGGTCGACGTAACCGGTGCCGAACACCAGCTGTTCCGCCACCGATCCATCCGGATAGTAGTTCTCCGAGAGCGCGACGCCTGCGAACAGGCCTTCGCTCTGGTGGTCGACGCAGAGTGTTATCTTGCTCTCGACGAGGGTCCCGTCGGGCAGGATCGACTTGCCGCCGCCCGACCAGCCTCCGGTCAGGTCGGGAACGCCGGCGAGGGCCACGCCAGAGGCCAGCAGTCCAGTGATGAGACTCGTTGCCAGGTAACGCATTTTTCGCCTCCCTGTTTGAACATAATGTCGACAGAGCAGGCGTACGCCCGGCAATCAGACCACCGCGGCGGACGCCTCTCTTAAAACCTAGGCTGGTCACGCCGAGTGCACAATTCGTATTGAGTGAAAGTGAACATCGCAATGCGAGTGTTGAGCAAGACACGCGAACACACGCAGGACCAGCCACGGCTCAATGGAGATCACTGAATGCAGAAGACCATCCTGATCACGGGCTGCTCGAGCGGGATCGGCGCAGCGCTGGCGCGTGAATTCGCGCAGCGAGGGCACCGTGTGTATGCGACCGCGCGTCGCAGCGAAGCGCTGGCGGCACTCGCGGCCGAGGGTATTCATGGCCTCGAGCTCGACGTCAACGACGACGCATCGATTGCCCGTGCCGTGGAGACGGTGGCGGGCGAGATGGGGCACCTGGACATGCTGGTCAACAACGCCGGCTTCTCGCAGGTCGGCGCAGTCGTGGACCTGACGCGCGAGGATCTCCGCCGCCAGTTCGAGACCAACGTCATCGCGCCGGTCGCGGTGACCCGCGCCGCGCTGCCGCTGCTGCGCGCGGCCGTCACCGGCGAGGGCACCGCAGTCGTGGCGAACGTGGGCAGCATCGTGGGGCTGTTCACGACGCCGTTCGCGGCCGCCTATTGCGCGAGCAAGGCGGCGATTCACTCGATGTCCGATGCGCTGCGGATGGAGCTCAAGCCGTTCGGCATCGCGGTCGTCACGATCCAGCCGGGTGGGGTGCGATCGAGTTTCGGCCAGCACGCCGAGGAATCGATCCGTCTGCCCGAGGGGTCGATCTACCGCGCCGTCGAGAGCGGTATCCGTGCGCGTGCCCAGGCGGGCCAGCAGGGTGCGACGCCGGCCGGGGAATTCGTGCGCCCCGTCGTCGATGCGCTGCTGCGCAGCCCGCCTCCGCGGGTCATCCGCGGCGGCAGGAACAGTTTCCGGCTGCCGCTGCTGAAGCGACTGCTGCCGGCGGCGATGTTCGACCGCAAGCTCGAGAAGGCTTTCGGACTCGATCGCCTCGAGCCCTGAGTCGGATGGCCGGTCGAGGATTACCGGGCTCGCGCCGCGCTGGTGCCTGGCTTGCCTATTCCGGGTACCAGCGGATGAAGCGCGCTTCCTCCGGCACCGCGGCGGTCCGGTAATACGGCACGACGCGCGGTGTGAAGTCGCCCGCATCGCGGGTGCTCCGGAACTGTCCCGTGAATGTGTAGCCGTTCATTGCGCCGGGCAGGGATCTCCCGCGATCGAGGACGTGTATCTGCGGTCCCTCGCCGCCAGCCGCGTCTGCGTACAGCTCCAGCCTGACCGCATCGACCGGCAGGTTCCCGAGGTAGACCTGCACCGACGCCGCGACCCCCTCAGGTATCCCGCGGATCTCACAGCGCCCCCAGTGAATCTCCTGCCAGTGATGGTGCAGCTGGTGCAGCCAGCTGCGCAGCTCGCGGGCCAGTTTCGCCCCGTCGGCCGCCCGCTGCTGATGGTCCACGGCCGCCGGCAGGTACATCCGCTCGACGTACTCAGCCAGCATCCGGTTGCTGCTGAATTGCGGCGTCAGCCGCGACATGCTGGCCCGGATGCGTTCGACCCATGCCCGCGGTACGCCCTCGGCGTCGCGCTGGTAGAAATCCGGCACGACCTGCTGCTCGAGCAGCGCATAGAGTGCGGCAGCCTCGTGAGCATCCCAGCCGAGCTCGGCATGCTCCGCGCCGTCGCCCAGCGCCCAGCCGACCTCGTCCGACCAGGCCTCCGCCCACCAGCCGTCGAGCTCCGAGAGATTCACCCCGCCATTCACCAGCACCTTCATACCGCTGGTGCCGCTCGCTTCCCAGGGACGCCGCGGCGTGTTGATCCAGACGTCGACGCCCTGCACCAGTTTCTGCGCCAGTGCCATGTCGTAGTCCTCGATCAGTACCACGCGCCCGCGCGCGTCGCTGCGGTTCGCCAGCTGGGCCCAGCGCTGCAGCGCTCGCTTTCCGACGTCGTCGTGCGGATGGGCCTTGCCCGCGACGATCATCTGCACCGGCCGCTCACGCGAGTTCAGCAGCCGCAGCAGCCGGTCCGTGTCGGCAAGCAGCAGGTCGGGACGCTTGTACTCGGTGAACCGCCGCGCGAATCCGAGCGTGAGCACGTTCGGATCGAGCACGTCGCGTGCCGCGCTCATCCACTCGCGGGCTGCACCGCGCTGCGCCAGCTGTTGCGTCAATCGCTCCCGCGCATAATCGACGAGGTCGCTGCGCTGCCGGGCCCGGAAGCTCCACAGCTCGGCATCGGCGATCTGCTCGATCGCGGCGCGCAGCTCCTCGAGGCTGCCCAGCCAGCGCTCCTTGCCGCAGGCCTCCGTCCACAGGCGGTCCGCCCAGGGCGAGTCCCAGGTCGGTACGTGGACGGCATTGGTCACATGCGACACCGGCACCTCGCACTCCGGCCAGCGTGGGTAGAGCGATGCGAAAATGCGGCGGCTGACTTCCCCGTGCAGGCGGCTCACGCCGTTCATCCGCGCGCAGCTGCGCGCGGCCAGGTAGGCCATGTTGAAGGGCTCGCCGACGTTGTCCGGATCGCGGCGCCCGAGGCCCAGCAGTTGCTCGGCGCCGATGCCGAGCGTCGCGGCATAGTCGCGCCCGTACTTCTCCAGCAGGAATCTCGGGAACGTATCGAACGCCGCCGCGACCGGCGTATGGGTCGTGAAGACGTTGCCCGCGCGCGTGGCCCACAGCGCCTCCCAGAACTCCACGCCGTGGGTCGCCATGAACCGTCTTGCACGCTCGAGCGTCACGAACGCCGCGTGACCCTCGTTCAGGTGGCAGACATCCACGCTGACGCCCATCTGCTCCAGCAGCTGCCAGCCGCCGAAGCCGAGCACGATCTCCTGCATGAACCTGGTTTCGAGGTCACCACCGTACAACTGGCCCGTTATGCCGCGGTCTGCGGGGCTGTTGAGCGGATCGTCGCTGTCGAGCAGGTACAGTTCGACGCGTCCCACGCTCGCGTGCCAGGCACGGAGCAGCAACTCGCGCCCCGGCAGGTTGATCGTCACCTTGAGCGGCGCGCCGCCGTCCTCTCGTATCGGGCGCACCGGCAGCGAATAGGGCGAGTTGGTCGGGTAGAGCTCGATCTGCCAGCCGTGCGCGTCGATGAGCTGGCGAAAGTAGCCCTGCCCGTACAGCAGCCCGACCGCGACCAGAGGCACGCCGAGGTCGCTGGCCGTCTTCAGGTGGTCGCCCGCGAGCACCCCGAGGCCGCCGGAGTACAACGGCAGCGCGTCCGTGATGCCATACTCCATGCTGAAGTACGCAATCCGGGGCGCCCGGCCGTTCGGGTGTCGCTGCTCGAACCAGGCCGGTCGCGTGAGGTAGTCCTGCCGGTCGGCCTCCGCTGCGGCCAGGCGCTGAACGAACTGCGGATCCGCGGCGAGTTCGGTAATACGGTCCCGCGACGCGTTGCGCAGCACCAGCACCGGGTTGCGGGTTCGGTTCCAGACGGCGGCGTCGATGGACTGCCAGAGCACGTCCGTAGAGTGGTTCCAGCTCCAGCGCAGGTCGCAGGCCAGGTCCGCCAGCGGTGCGAGCGCGGGCGGGAGGAACGTTAGCATCGGGTGAGCGCCGATCCTGGGCATGACGCGCCTCCGCATTCGACCAATGCAAGGCTCCATGTCGCGGGAGCCGTACCGTCCGAATTCTACGCGCGGCGACGTTCGAGCGATTCCGGGCTAGTGCGTAAGCGGTCGTTCTTTTCCCGCCGTCGGCGGCGCCTCAGAACGGACGCCGGAACAGCTCCGTGACGTCGGAGTTGAGGACCAGCCAGAGTCTCTGCACCGCCACTGCAAGCAGGTAGAAGAGCAGCGAATTCCTCGCCAGCAGTCCGACTGCGCGTTCCAGCGTCGATGAGTTGCGCGACGAGTGGCGTTTCGTTGCATGGAAGACTTCCATGGCTCGACCTCCGCCTTGTAGTTGTTCTGCAGTCCGAGGCTAGCGCCGTGAGCGCTCGAAGTGTGAGCGATTTCACATATGGGTCTGCCGTCAAATGCGCTGGCTTATGTCAAGTGAGCGTTTACGCGTTCGCGCTCGAGGCGTAAGGTTCTCTAATGCCGCCACACTGGTGGTGTGCAGTGGATACAAATGAGGGAGGGGCTCGAGGGGAATGCCCACCCAACGCGACAACGCGTCGGTTTTCGTTGGTCCCGCAGCCTGCTCCGGGACCCGCAGTGCAGAGCGGCGCGTCGCGGCCGCAGGGTTCCCGACCCAGGCCTCCTCTCGGCAATCTGCTCCATTCGGCCGGCAGGTCCAATCCAGATACCTATTCAAAGAATCATCAATCGCTTCGGCGGTGGCCCGGTGCAGCGCCGGGGACCGCCGGACAACGGCGAGCGCGTCAGCGCAAGTCGCAGGCGAAACACGACCGGCCACGCGCCCAGTGGCGCCGGAGTCGGTTTCCAATGGGAAGCCCGAAAGGGAAGGGAGTAAATCATGCTCAGCAAGGCAACACTCGCCGCTGCGCTCGCGGTAGTCGTCGTCCTCGGCGCGCCGCCCGCAGCCTATGCGTCACCCGGAGGCGCCTCAGCAATAGCGAAGCAGCAGGCCGCCGGAGTGCGCAAGTCCGCCAACGGCGTGTACATCGCGATCATGGACCTCGATCCCGCCGTGGCCTACGAGGGAGACATCAAGGGTTACGCCGCCACCAGGCCCGGCAAGGGCAAGAAGCTCAATCCCAACAGCGCACACGTGAAGAAATATGCTGGCCTGCTCGAACGAAACCAGGCCAAGGCGCTGGCCCGCGCCGGCGTGTCCACCGGCAAGAAGCTCCACACCTTCACGACGGCGCTGAACGGCTTCGCGGCGAAGATGAGCCTCGAGCAGGCCAACGAGCTGGCGCGTACTCCGGGTGTCAGGATGGTCCTGCCCGACGAGTGGCGGTATCGGACCACGGACGCAAGCCCGACTTTCCTCGGCCTCGACGGAGGCGGCGGGCCCTGGTCCACCGGCTACACCGGCGAGGACGTCGTGGTCGGCGTGATCGACGACGGCATCTGGCCTGAGCATCCGAGCTTCGCGGACGACGGGACCTTCGCCTATCTGCCTGATTACGCTGGGCTCCCCTGCGAGTTCGGCAACACGGCCCACAACCCGGCCGATGCGCCCTTCACCTGCAACAACAAGCTGCTGGGCGCGAGGCAGATGCTGGCCACCTACCGCGCGTTGATCGGCGCGGATCCTGACGAGTTCGACTCGGCCCGTGACGACAACGGCCACGGCACGCACACCGCCTCCACGGCTGCGGGCAACCGCTATGTCGACGCGTCGGTGCTCGGTGTGCCGCGTGGCATGATCTCGGGCATCGCGCCGCGCGCGCGCGTCATTGCCTACAAGGGACTGGGTAACCTCGGCGGGTTCACTTCGGATCTCGCCGCCGCGATCGACCAGGCCGTCGCTGACGGCGTGGACGTGATCAACTACTCGATCGGCGGTTCTGCGTTTTCGGTCGGCGCGGACGAGATCGCGTTCCTGTTCGCAGCCGACGCGGGCGTGTTCGTCGCGACCTCGAACGGCAACAGCGGCCCGGGCCCGGCGACGACCGGCAACCCTGCCTCCGTGCCCTGGCTCACCAGCGTCGGTGCCAGCACGCAGCCGCGTTTCTTCCAGGGCGCGGCCGAGCTCGGTGACGGGTCGTCGTACACCGGTGCCTCGATCACCGCCGGCACGGCAATGCTGCCGCTGGTGGATGCCGCGGACGCGGGCGACGAGCTCTGTGCGATCGGGTCCCTCAACCCGGCCGTGGTCGCCGGCAAGATCGTGCTCTGCAAGCGTGGTGTGTATGCGCGCGTAGACAAGGGCTATGCCGTGTATCTCGCGGGCGGCGCGGGCCTGGTGCTCTACAACACCAGCGACGCGCAGGACCTGAACACCGACACGCACTGGGTGCCCGGTGTGCACGTGAACTTCACCGACGGCCTGGCCATCAAGGGCTACATCGCGAGCGCCGGCGGCGGCGCGACGGCGATGATCGTCGCCGGCGAGAAGGTCATGGTGGATGCGCCGGTCATGGCAGCGTTCTCCTCGCGCGGTCCGAATCGGCTTTCGGCAGATCTCATCAAGCCCGACATCACCGGGCCGGGCGTGCAGATCCTCGCCGGCTGGTCGCCGTTCCCGGATCCGGGCGGCGTGCCGGGCGAGCTGTTCGCGGCAATTGCGGGGACGTCGATGTCGAGCCCGCACGTCGCGGGTGCATTCGCGCTGTTGAAACAGGCGCACCCGGACTGGTCGCCGGCGATCGCGAAGTCGGCACTGATGACCACGGCCTACCAGGACGTGGTGAAGGAAGACGGCGTGACGCCTGCTGATCCGTTCGATTTCGGAGCGGGTCACATGCGGCCGGGCGGCAAGCCCCACAAGGGCTCTATGTTCCAGCCGGGCCTTGCCTATGACGCGGGCCTGTTCGAGTACGCGGCGTTCACCTGCGGCGCTGATCTCGGCGTCTTCACGCCTGGCAGTTGCGCGTTCCTCGAGTCGATCGGCATCCCGAGCGATCCGAGCGACCTGAACCTGCCGTCGATCGGCATCGCCGAGCTCGCGGGAGCCCAGACGGTGACCCGTACCGTGACCAGCGTGGCCAACGACAGCGGCTGGCGGACCTACGATGTTTCCGTGGACGCGCCGCCGGGATTCGACGTCACCGTGTCACCCTCGACGCTGCGCCTGAAGCCAGGACAGTCGGCGACCTACGAGGTGACGATCAGCAACGCGAGCGCTCCGGCGGACCTCTGGTTCTTCGGTTCGCTGACCTGGGCCGACAGGACAGGTCACTACCAGGTGCGCAGCCCGATCGCCGTCAAGGCGGCCATGTTCGGTGCGCCCTCACTGGTCACCGGCAGCGGTGAGAGTGGCTCGGCGAGCTTCGACGTGGCGTTCGGCTACACCGGCAGCTACTCGGCTGCGGCGCACGGCCTCGAGCCGGCAATCGTGACATCCGACAACGTCGTGCAGGATCCGGACCAGAACTTCGACCGGAACGACGGGTTCTCGAACCTGCACCAGTTCAACCTGTCGGGTGCGGCCTTGTTCCGCGTGGCGATGCCGCCGGAAGCGACCCGTGCCGGCGTGGACCTCGACATCTTCGTCTACAACCCGGGCATGCAGCTGGTCGCCAGCAGCACGCAGGCCGGGACCGACGAACTGGTGGACATCCTGCTGCCGATGGACGGCACCTGGAGCGTCTATGTCCACGGCTGGAATACCGACGGACCCTCGGCCGACTACGACATGTTCAGCTGGGCGATCTCGGCCACGCCGGGCGGCAACCTGAGCATCGACTCTGCGCCGACGGCGGCCACGATCGGCGCGATCGAGCCGGTCGATCTGAGCTGGAGCGGTGCGACGGCGGGGCAGTGGCACCTCGGGGCCGTGTCCCACACCGGCGACGCGGGCCTGATGGGCCTGACGCTGGTGGAGGTCGACAACCGCTAGTTCGGTTCAGGCAAGTACTCGTCGCTTGACGATGGGGTGCTCCGTGAGGAGCACCCCATTTTTCTGCAAGCGGCGTTTCAGGTCTCGGCGCGGGGATCCGGCGGTGGGCCGGCCTGTGAGGCAGGCGTCGGGCAGTAGAAGGGACCGCGGCGGCCGTCCCCGTGATACGCGTAGTCCCGGCCCTGTGCCCGGAGCAGGATCCGGTATCCGTCCACCGGAACCTGGCGGTAGTTCATACCCGGCTGCGGGCATCCGAGGCTGGCATCCGGCCAGCTGACCTGCTCGAAGCCCAGTACCTCGATTGCGGAGCGCCCGACCGACAGCCGCTCGCTGAGATCCGCGATGGCCTTATCCAGCAGCTGATCCATCGACGTGTCTCCAGCGGCGCGAGCCGGGAGCGCGACGCCTGCAAGCAGCACGGCCAGCAGGGCTGCACGCGCGAATCCGAAATTCATCCGTGCAGCTTACGCGCTTTCGGTTCATGCGGATGCGCTGCTGCGGCAGTCGGACTAGCTTCGGCTGGATCAGGCCAGGCGAAAGGGGGCGGCGATGAGCGAGCAGCGAACGACCGGCGCGATGCCGGCGCAGGTGACGGCAATCCGGGACTGTGGCTACGCGATCTGGGCCAGCGAGGACGTGGCGCCCGCCTTCCGGGCACTGTTCGATCCCGCGCGGATCCCGGTCAGGGGAATCCGCAGCGTACGGGTCTGGGGCCTGCAGGTGGACGACGAACGCGAGCTGCCGGGTCACGAACGCACGATGATCCCCGACGAGGAACTGTGGGAGGTGAACCTGGTGGCCCGGGACGGATCCTGCTACGAGGTGGAATCGCGACTGCTGAAGGCTGCTCCGGGCTGAGTTCGAAGGCGATCGACACCTGCGTACCCGCTGGCAGCGGCGGTGGTAGCATCCCGCTGGAGAACCGGGCCGAAGAGCCCACGCATCAGGAGGGGATCGATCATGTACCTGCGAAGCCGTTGTCTCGTGTTTGGCATCCTTTCCCTGGCGAGCCTGTGCGCCAGGGCCGACGTGACTATCGAAGAGAAGGTCGACGTAGGCGCCATCGGCGGCTTCAGCATGGCCGCGATGGAGGGCAAGTCGGTCACGCGGGTGTCGGGCGACAAGGCCCGCACCGACAGCGAGATGCAGTTCAAGTCCAAGTTCATGCGCGCGTTCAGCGGTCCGTCGGGCGGCTCGGCGCAGATCGTGCGGCTGGACCAGCAGAAGGTCTATGAGGTCGACATCGGCGGCAAGCAGTACACCGAAATGAGCTTCGCCGAGATGCGACAGGCGACCGAGCGGGCAATGCAGCAGGCGGACGAGGCCATGCAGCAGCAGTCCGCAGCCGGCGGGCCGGGAGCGGCCGCGATGCCCGTCGACGAGCAACGCTGCGAGTGGTCTGAGCCGAGGACCGACGTTCGCAGGACCGGCGAGCGCGCGACGATCGCCGGCGTCGCCGTGGAGCAGGCGGTCGTCAGTGTCGCGCGGACCTGCAGGGATCGGGAGACCGGCAAGGCCTGCGACATCATGTTCGACATGGAGCAGTGGCTCGCACCGGACGCGCCCGGTGGACCCGAGCTGCGGCAGTTCTGGATGAACTACGCGCGCGGGCTCGGCTTCGACGAGACGACGGCCCGCTCGATGAGGGCGCGCTACCAGCAGCTGCTCGGCCAGTACGATGCGGTCTGGAAGGACGTTGCGGCCAGGGCCGGCGAACTCGAGGGCTATCCTCTCAAGTCCGTCATAGCGCTGCGCGTCGGCGGGCCCGAGTGCACGACCGAGGATGGACAACCGTTCAGCGACTCGATGATCGGCGACGCGACGGCGGCCGGGCTCGATGTGGGTGCCGCCTCGGTCGCGAGTGCCGCTGGCAGCGTTGCGGCCCAGGAGGCCGCGAAGCAGGTCGGCTACGGACTGGGCGGTGCGGTCGCCGGATCGGCTGCCGGCGCCTTCACGGGCAAGCTGGCCTCGGGCCTGATGGGGAAGATGAAGAAGCAGAAGGAGCAGGCTGTCCAGCCGGAGCCCGAGGCCGCGCCGGGCGGCGACGCCGGCTCGGTCACGCTGTTCAGGATCGTCACCGAGACGACGTCGATCAGTCCGTCGGCGGTTCCGGCAGACGCGTTCGAGGTGCCGGCCGGTTTCCGGAAGATCGCAGCTCCTGCGCTCGGGACCAACTGAGGGCCCCGCGGCGGGCGCAGCGCCAGGAACACGCGAATGGTCAGCGAGCTGCGTGACATTCGCGACTTCCTGGCCGGGCACCCGCCATTCGCATCGCTTCCAACGGGGGTCCTCGACGGGCTGCCGCAGCTGTTCTCGGTGCGTTACCTGCGGCGCGGGAGTCGCTTCCCGCCGCAGGACGGGGAGCCTCCGGGCCTGTTGATGCTGCGCAAGGGCGCAGTCGAGTTGCGCGATGCGACCGGCGTGCTGCTCGAGAAACTGGCCGAGGGCGACAGCTACGACGTGGCGGTCGAAGGCGGGAACTCCCCGGCCGATGGCCGCGTCGTCGAGGACTCGCTCGTCTACGTGCTGCCGGCGCGGGCGCTCGAGCAGCTGCGCCGCGCCAATCCCGAGTTCGATGCCGGTTTCGAACGCACGCTGAACGAGCGCCTGCTGCGCGCACGCAAGGCAGTGCACGTCGCGCCGGTGGTCGGCGGGAACCTGATGCGGTTGACGGTGGGCGATCTGGTGGCCAGGACTGCGGTCACCGCGCCGCCCGGCACGACGATCGGCGCGGCCGCGGAACTGATGACTCGCGAGCGCGTCTCTTCGCTGCTGGTCGTCGAGGACGAAAGGCTCACCGGCATACTGACGGATCGCGATTTGCGCTCGCGCTGCGTCGCGCAGGCCCGTGATGCCGCCACGCGAATCGAGGAGGTGATGACGCCGGAGCCGCACACGATATCCAGTTCGGCCTCGGCGTTCGAGGCGCTGCTCGCGATGAGCCGGCTGCGAGTACATCATCTGCCGGTGGTGAACGAAGGGCGGCTTGCGGGCCTGGTCTCCACGCAGGACCTGCTGCGGGCGCAGAGCTCGAACCCGCTCTACCTGGCGGACCGGATCGGTCGCTACCGCTCGGTGGACGAACTCAAGGAAGCCGCTGCTCAGACGCGCGAGCTGCAGCTGCAGCTCGTGGCCGCGCACGCGACCGCCACGCAGCTCGGACAGGCCGTGACGACCGTGGCAGATGCGCTGACGCGCCGGCTGATCGAGCTCGCGATCGGGCGCCTCGGCGAGCCGCCGGTCCCGTTCGCCTGGATTGCCACGGGCAGCCAGGGGCGCAGCGAACTCACGCTGCATTCGGACCAGGACAACTCGATCATCCTGGACGATCGCTACGATCCCGAGCGGCACGCCGACTACTACGAATCGCTTGCAAGGTACGTCAACGACGGGCTCGACGCCTGCGGTTACGCGAACTGCCCCGGCGACGTCATGGCGTCGAACCCGCGCTGGCGCCAGCCGCTCGAGGCCTGGAGGGGCTGTTTCTCGCAGTGGCTCGAGCACACGGACCACAAGGCCGCGACGCTGGCCGCGAACTTCTTCGACATGCGCGGCGTCTGGGGAGACGACTCGCTGCGCGGACGGCTGATGTCCGACGTGCTGCAGCGGTGCCCCGACGAGGAGGTCTTCCTCGCCTACATGTCGGCTCACGCGCTCGCGAATCGACCGCCGCTGGGCTTCTTTCGCGGTTTCGTGCTGGTGCGATCCGGGGAGCACGAGGGCACGGTGGACCTGAAGATGCACGGACTGCTGCCGATCGTGGACCTGGCAAGGGTTTTCGCGCTGCGAGCCGGCATCGGGGCCGTGGGAACGCTGCAACGGCTCGCGAAGGCGGCCGGCACGGGATGCCTGAGCGAGGAGGGTGCCGAAGGACTGCAGGCTGCGTTCGAGTTCCTCTGGACGCTCAGGGCACGGCACCAGGCGGGCCAGCTGCGTCGCAACGAGCCGATCGACAACTACGTCGCGCCGGACGCGCTGACGCCGATCGAGCGCCGGCATCTCAAGGATGCCTTCAGCGCAATAGCGCGCATGCACGATGCGATTCGCAGCGCGCATGGCGATCGCCTGCCGCTGTGAGTCTGCGGACGCTGCTGCCGCTCGAGTTCCGTCGCCGACGCCGGGCCCGGCGGGCTCCGGATGGACCTCTGCGTCGACTGTACCAGGCACCCTTGCCCTCATCCGGGACCAACTGGCGGGACGTCGACTACCTCGCGGTGGATCTCGAAACGACGGGACGTGACCCCGAGGCCGATGAGATCGTCAGTGCTGGCTGGGTGGAACTCCACGGCGCCGTGATACAGCTGGGGACCGCGCGGCGGCGACTCGTGCGCCCCTCGCGGGCGATGCCGGAGCGCAGCGCCGTGATTCACGCCATCACCGACGACGAGGCCGCCGGTGGCGAGTCGATCGAGTCGGTGCTCGCCGAGCTGCTGGAGGCATTGGCCGGGCGGGTCCTGGTTGCGCACTACACGCCGACCGAGCTCGGTTTCCTGGACGCTGCCTGCCGGCGCTGCTTCGGCGTTGGACTGCTGGTTCCCGCGGTCGATACGCTGCCGCTCGCCAGGCAGTGCTACGCACGACGCGGCAGGGAGCCTGCAAGGGGCGAGCTTCGGCTGGACGCGCTGCGCGAGCATTACGGGCTGCCGCCGCATGCGATACACGATGCGCTCGGCGATGCGCTGGCGGCGGCGGAACTGTTCCTGGCCCAGGCAGAGGAACTGGCTGCCGGCGAGAGCCTGCGCCTTGGGAGCCTGCTTGCCCCTGTCTGACACCGTGCAGTTTTTCCGGAGGTCGAAGACACGATGATCATCGATGCCTGGGCACAGCACCCGACCGAGCGGCACCTGTCGCACCCGATGTTCGAATCCCTGCGCCGCTGGACCCGGGCGGACGGCCACCTGGTCGCCCGGGACTGGCCGGTCGGACTCACGCTTCAGGCCATGGATGACGGCGGAGTGAGCCGCAGCCTGATCTGTGCCTGGGTCGGACCACGGGGCGAGCTGATTTCAAACGATGAAGTGGCCGGATTCGTCAGCGAGGCGCCCGATCGCCTGGTCGGCATAGGCTCGGTGGACATCTCGCGCCCGAGGCCGGCGGTGCGCGAGCTGCGCCGCTGCGTGCGGGAGCTGGGGTTCAAGGGCCTGCGGGTGCTGCCCTGGCTCTGGGAGCTTCCGCCCACCGATCGTCGCTTCTACCCGGTCCTGAGCGAGTGCTGCGAACTGGGCATCCCGTACTGCACCCAGGTGGGTCACACCGGGCCGCTGATGCCCTCCGAAGTCGGACGTCCGATTCCCTACATCGACCAGCTCGCCATCGACTTTCCTGAACTCGTGATCGTCTGCGGCCATATCGGCTACCCGTGGACCGAGGAGATGATCGCGGTCGCGACCAAGCATCCGAACGTGTACATCGATACATCGGCGTACACGGCCAGGCGTTATCCGGCGGAACTCGTCGCCTACCTGAAGGCGCACGGACGCGGCAAGGTGCTCTTCGGCAGCAACTGGCCGATGATCGCGCCGCGCAAGGCGCTGGACGGCCTGGAGGCGCTTGGTCTCGATGAACAGACCCGCGAGGCGTTCCTGTTCGGCAACGCCTCGCGCGTATATGGTCTGGCCGCCTGAGGCGACGATGCGGCTACTGGATCTGTCCTCGAATCTCGCCCAGGCGGTAGTCGCCGGGCCCTGAATTCGGTGGCTCCATGCCGTCGTTGGTGTGGATGTTGCAGTAGGTATTGCCGCTGCGCATCTCCTCGACCAGGTCCGACAGCGGCGCGCCGGTGAGCGGACCGGTCAGGTCGGCGCCGGTGATCGTGCCTTCAGCGAGCACGCCGCTGAACGCGCCCTTCTTCGCCGCACCGCCGCGCGGGAACAGCTTCGCGACCAGCGGGCCGTTGGCATTGGCCGGGCCAAGGTGAAGGTCTGCGGCCGCGGCGTTGACCAGGTCCTTCACTGTCAAGGTATAGGTCAACTTCTTGCCGTCAGGGCTCAGTGTCAGCTGGAGTTCTCCCTCGGCCTTCGTTTCGATCGGCTCGGGCAGGTGGGCGGCGCCGGTCAGCGTGGCGCTGAACGAAGCCTGCTGCGCATGCAGCGATAGCGCGCCGAGCGAGAGTGTCGCCGTCGCCAGCACGAGCGCGATGTTTCGGATCTTGGACATGATGTCTCCAGTCGCGGGTTTCGAGGTAGGACCACAGCGGGTCGTATGGAGACCATCAAATAGGACCAGGCCGGCTCGAGGCAAATACGTAGTTACTCTGAGCGCCTCGCGGAAGTCCCGGTTTCCGCGGCGTCCGGCCTTCCCGCCGCGCGCCCCGGCGCTCAGGCGTCGAGGCGTTTGCGCAGCTCGGCGATCTCGGCGCGTCGCCCGGCGACGATCGGATCGGACTCGGGGTCGAAGCCCCGGTCCGCGAGGCGCCGCTTGCGGATCGCGAGCTCGTTCTGGGCGCGGACGATGGCCTCGGCCGCCGCCCGGTTGGCGCCTTCGATGCGTCGGGTACGGTAGCGACGGTCTGCGATCACGCCTTGGTACTCCTGGTCCGTGATCGATCGACCGAGCTCCGAGCGCAGTTCCTCGCCGATCACCTCGCGCTCCCAGTGCCCGCTGCGGCGGATGACCCAGGCCAGCAGCAGCACGAAGGGCAGGAAGATGACAAGGTTCGAGAGGCTGGCCGAGACCATCGTTTCCAGCAGGCCGATATCGGGCGGAGGCTCGATCTCGGTGGGCGCAGCCTCGCCGCCACGCGACGAGGCCAGCGCGATGAACAGCGGCAGCGAGTTGTTCCAGGCGTGGGCGAGGACCGCGAGCAGGAAGCCTGCCGGCGGCGCGAGCCAGCGCAGCCAGCTGCTGGAGGTCGCTCGAGCGAGGCCCAGCGAGGCGCCGAACAGGCCCGAGAACATCGCATGCCCCGCCATGCCGAGCCAGGCGTAACGTGCGCCGAGCTGGAAACCGTAGGGAGCGGTGCCGAATTCCGCGAAATTCTGCTGCACGTACAGGGCCGACTCGAACCAGTTGAAGCCCGCGCCGACCAGCGCGCCGTAGATGAACCCGTCCCGAACGTTGTCGAACTCCGAGCGCATCAGCCAGAACAGCAGCACGATCCCGATGCCCTTGGTGGTCTCCTCGACGATCGGCGCGGCGAGCGGCGCGCCGATCATCAGCGCCGCCTCCGGCCCCAGCATCTCGGTCAGCGCGGAGTTCTGCTCGAGCCACTGCGCCACCACGACCAGCAGCGCCGTGTTGAACGGCAGTGCCAGGCTGGTCGCGATCAGTCCGCCCCAGAGGAAGGCGGCCGCGAACAGCCAGCCGGACTCCGGTTCGCGCCGGTCCAGGAAGCGCAGGATCGCAAGCGGCACGATCGCGAGCAGCGACGACCAGGTGAGTGCCTTCAGGAAAACGACCGTCGCCTCGGACCCGAGGCCGCCTACCACCGCGCAGATGATCAGCGCGGCGAGCGCGAGCAGCAGCAGCAGCGTGACGGTCGCGGTGCGCGCGACCCGCGGGCGACGCAGCGGCGAGGCAAGCGGCAGTGTGGCCGGGTGAGGCATGGCTGAAAGCTACCGACCGGGCGATCGATTGCCAATCCTAGACCAGGAAGAGACTGGCCGCGCCAGCCGCCAGGATGACCCCGGTCGCGATGATCACCGGGGGCCGCAGGCTCGCACTGCCCAGGGCGACCACCATCCCGGCCTTGACGACCGTGTTGGTCAGCGCGGCGATGATGATGCTGTGCGCGGCGAGGCGGGGGTCCCCGTCCCTGGCGTACTGCGCCATCGACAACGTGATCGCATCGACGTCCGTCGTCCCGGCGAGCGCGGCGACGAAGTACAGGCCGCGAGCTGGAGCATAGGTCTCGACCAGCTTCACCAGCAGCAGCACGACCGCGAAAAAGGCCGCAAACTTGGCTGCGGAGCGCAGGCTGAACGGGTTTTCGAGCGGCACGCCCTCGCTGGTGCCCACCGTCGCCGCCTGCCGGCGGTAGAGCCAGGCGAAGAACCCTGCCACCGCCGCCATCGCGACCATCGGGCCCGTCACGCGGTCGAGCAGCTCGCGGTTGACGACCAGCACCTCGACGATGACCCGCAGAAACATCACGGCCCAGGCGATCAGGATCCCGCTCGCCAGCATCCGCGGCACGTCCGCGTATGCCTTGTCCTGGCTCTGCCTCGAAAAGCTCAGCGTCACCGCCGTCGAGGACACGAGCCCGCCGGTCAGTCCGGTGAGCGGAATGCCGCGGTTCTTGCCCAGCAGCCTCGTCGCGACGTATCCCACCAGCGAGAGGCTCGCTATCAGCAGCACCAGCATCCACAGCGAGCGCGGGTTCAGCGCGCCCCACGGATCGACGGCACGGTCGGGCAGCAGCGGCAGGATGATGAACGTGGCGATCAGCAGCCTCAGGCCCGCGAACACGTCGTCGGGGTCGAGCCGGTCCACGATGCCGTGCAGCGGCTTCTTGTAGGCGAGTGCCGCGGCGACGACCACGCCGAGCGCGACGGCGAGTTCGCGCTGGCCGAGCGCGCACATCGCACCGAGCAGGCAGGCGGCGATCGCAGCGAGTTCCGTCGTGAGCCCGAGCGACTCCGGGCGGGCGCGGACCGTGAGCACGTAGCCCGCAAGCACCGGCGCCGAGGTCACGATCAGCGCGACCGCGAGGATCCACGGCGTCTCGAGCACCAGCGTGAGCCAGCCGGCGAGTGCGCCGATCAGCGAGAACAGGATGAAGGTGCGCAGGCCGCCGATCGAGTCGCCCTCGAGGCGCTTGTGCTTTTCGCGCTCGACCCCGAGCATCGCGCCGATCAGCAGGGCCGTCGCGAAATTCCAGACGACAGTGAGATCTACGTCGAAGCCCATGCCGCGTGGTTCCTGGCTTTCGAGTGCACGCTAGCACGGCACGCAGCTGCCGTGACCGTGGCTTGCCGCAACGCGATCAGCGCGGCGCGGACGTGCCGGCGTGCAGGTCGATGATCGTCTCGAGCGCCCGGCTGCAGACCCGGCAGAACGGCACCTGGTCGCGGCTGAACATCACGCAGTCGAGCTGCGAGCGGTAGTAGGCCTGCGCGTCGTAGTTCGCACCCCGGAAGGCGCCGACGCGTCCGGCATGTTCCGCCCCTGCGAGCAGCCGGGTCGTGAACGCCTGCTCCTCGCGGAACAGCGCGTTCATCTCACGCTCAGGGCGCTGCTCGGCGCGCAGCGCCTTGCGCCGCGCCTGGAAGTCGCGCTGCCGTTCCTCGAACTCATCCTTCGGCCACGGCGTGGGGACGGGCGTGCCGTCCTCGACCAGGTCGCGCCACTTGAGCATGGACGGCTCGAGCAGCGCGGTGACGTTGGGCTCCCAGGGCTCGGTCACTCGATCCGCAGGCTGGTAGGCCACCGGGGACGTGTAGTACTCGTCGGCCAGCGCGGCGAAGTGATGACCGAACTCGTGCACGAACAGGTAATCGGCCCACTCGCTGTCCACGGCCACGGTGGAGAACGCCCCGTGTATGCCGCCGCCGCCGTAGGTCTCCGCGTTCACCAGGATGGTGAGGTACTCGTAGGGTGCCCAGGCTGCCACGTCACGCAGGCTGCGATTGTCGAAGGTGAGCACGTAGCGCTCGGAGCCGAACGCATCGTAGGTGCTGCCGACCGGCGAGCGACGCTGCAGGCCCGTGGACGGCCGCGAAACGCCCGATTCGGCAGCCGGCGGGCACAGTCCCCACACGTTGAAGTCGCTGCGCCTGGTGGCGAAGGGCTCGGTCCGGAAAAGTGCCGCGGCCATGCGCCGGGCGTCGGCTCGGAACTTCGCGCTGCACTCGGCCGCCGTGTAGCCATCGCCGATCAGCAGCACGTCCACCTTGCCGGGCGGCGGACCGTTGCGCTCGACCTCGATCAGTTGCTGCGGCGGTGGCGCTGCGCGCTGCACGAACATGTCGCCCGGGTCCACCTTGACCGACCAGACTTCCTCGAAGCGCTCGCCCGCCCGTCGAAGCACCGAGACCCGGACAGGTCCATCGGGCGCCGGAAAGCGCAGCGACTCGTGGAAGGTGCGGTGCTCGGAGGCCGCTTCCGCCGTGGTCACCCACTCGGCGAAGATCGAGGAGTACCCGCGCGACAGCAGCAGGCCACCGTCCTCGCGGCGGACCTCGAAGCGATAAGCGCCTGTGCGCGGATCGTCGCTGCGGGCGTCCGGGTGGTCCGGCCAGGGCAGCGGCTCGAGCACGACCCGATCGACAGCGAAGACCTCGACCCCCTTGCCGCCGGTGTGGAAATAGTCGATCCGCAGCGTCTGCGCGCCCGTCTTGTCGCCGGCGGCCGCGCCGGCGCCGGGCAGCCCGCAGCCGAGCAGTGCCAGCAAGGCGATCGCAGCAGAGAACCGCAAGTCAGCGGCTCCGTCTTGCGGTCTTCTTCGCCGCTCGCTTGCGCGGCGTTGCCGACTTGCGGCTTTTCCTGGCGGGCGTCTTGCGGCCCGCGGCCTTTCCTTCCATCCGCAGCAGCGCGCGCTGCTCACGCGCCTGGATCATCGTCTCGACCTGTCGCAACTGCGTGACGAAAAGTTGCGCGACGCGCGAGAGCGAGTTCTTCCTCGGGTAGAACAGCCCGTAGCTCAGGTGCAGCCAGGGTGCGTCGAAGGGCACCAGCGCCAGCTTGCCCGATTTCAGGTCGGGCTCGATGGTCGCAAGTGGCGCCAGCCCGATCGCATCACCGGCGAGCACGGCGCTGCGAGCCACCGAGAAACTGTCCACCGCGAGACTGGGCGAGAGATCGCCTGTCTCGCGATCGACTTTTGGATGCGGCAGTGCCTTGGTAAGGTGCACGGCGATACGTTGCGGCAGCCTCGGACCCGCCATCGGGAAGACCAGGATCGTGTCCAGCGACAGGTCCGTCTTGGAGGTCAGCGGGTGTCCCTGGCGCACGAAGAAGAACACCCGGTGCTCCGCCACGGGCTCGATCGCCAGTCGCGTCGGGTGGCGCTCGGCGCTGGTCGTGTCTGCGATCGCGAACTCGAGGCGACCGGCGAGCACAGCCTTGCCGAGCTCTTCGAAGTCCCCGATCTGCGCGTGTACCCTGAGGCGGGAGTTGGCCGTGGCCATGCGCCCGAGCGCCGTGCCGAGCGGCAACTCGGCCGCGAACATGTCCGTGCCGAACTTGAGCTCCGGTGCCTGCAGGCCGGCCAGTTCCTCCAGGTCGCGCGTGAGGTCGCGCGCCTGGGAGAAGATGCGGCTCGCGTGGTCCATGACGAGGCGGCTCGCCTCGCCGGGCTTCAGCGCCTTGGCTGCAGTGTCGATCAGGTTCAGGCCCAGCGCGGACTCGAAGGCCTCGGCCCGCTTCTTCAACGCGTCGGGCGAGATACCCATCGCCTTGGCCGCCTTTGCCAGGTCCCGGGCGGGCACCCGCGCGATGATATCCAGCAGGCTCGGTGACTTTGCCATGCCCGAAAGCTAGCAGACCTCGCGCCGGCTGCACAGGCCGATCGGTCCGGCTGCGCGGCCCGGTCGCGCGGTTCGGTATCATGGGCGAATGCCGGCCAAGCTACTCTCGCGTCGTGACCTCGAGTTCCTGCTCTACGAATGGCTCGACGTCGCCGAGCTGTGCCAGCGGCCCCGGTTCGCAGACCACGCGCGCGAGACCTTCGACGCCGCGCTGGACGCCGCGGAGCGGATCGCGGAGGAGCGGTTCCTGCCGCACCGGCGCAGCAGCGACCTCGAGGAGCCGCAGTTCGACGGCGACAGCGTACGCCTGATTCCCGAGATCCAGGCGGCTTGGAATGCCTTCGCCGAGGCGGGCCTGCTCGCCGCCGCACAGGACTACGAGCTCGGCGGGATGCAGCTTCCGGCCGTCGTGGACAAGGCCTGCTTCGCATACTTCCTTGCCGCGAACGTGGCGACGGCGAGCTATCCGCTGCTGACGATCGGCAACGCGAACCTGCTGCTGTCGCACGGCTCTGCTGCGCAGGTGGACGCTTTCGTCAGGCCGATGCTCGAGGGCCGCTACGCGGGGACCATGTGCCTGTCGGAGCCGCAGGCGGGATCCTCGCTCGCGGATCTTGCCACCCGTGCCGAGCCGGACGGGGAGGCCGCGCTCGGGCCGCGCTACCGGCTGTTCGGCAACAAGATGTGGATCTCCGGCGGCGAGCACCAGCTCACCGAGAACATCGTGCACCTGGTGCTGGCCAGGATCGCCGGTGGCCCGCCCGGCGCCAAGGGGATCTCGCTGTTCGCGGTGCCCCGCCTGCTGACGGAGCGCGAGACGCAGGGCAGCGGCCGCAACGACGTCGCGCTGGCAGGCCTCAACCACAAGATGGGCTACCGCGGCACGGTGAACACGGTGCTGAACTTCGGCGAAGGGCGCTTCAAGCCCGACGGTCGCGCCGGCGCGGTCGGCTACCTGGTCGGCAAGGCCCACCAGGGTCTCGCGTGCATGTTCCACATGATGAACGAAGCGCGAATCGGCGTCGGGCTCGGTGCGGTGGCGCTTGGATACGCCGGATACCTCGAGTCGCTCGAATACGCGCGGGAGCGGCTGCAGGGCCGGCCGCTCGCGAACAAGGACCCGGCCGTCCCCCAGGTCCCGATCCTGCGCCATGCCGACGTGCGCCGGATGCTGCTCGCGCAGAAGTCGTACGTCGAGGGCGGGCTGGCCCTGAATCTCTACTGCGCGAGGCTGGTGGACGAGGAACGCACCGCGGAATCGGCGCAGTGCCGCGAGTCGGCACGGCTGCTGCTCGAGATCCTGACGCCGATCGCAAAGTCCTGGCCGGCGCAGTGGTGCCTGGCCGCGAACGACCTCGCGATACAGGTGCTGGGTGGGTACGGCTACACCCGCGACTATCCGGTCGAGCAGCTGTATCGCGACAACCGCCTCAATCCGATACACGAGGGCACGCACGGCATCCAGGCGCTGGACCTGCTGGGTCGCAAGGTCACGATGCAGGACGGCCGGGCGCTGCAGGCGCTCAGGGGACGCATCGAGGACAGTATCGCGCGAGCGCGTGGCGCCGCCGATGCCGCTCTCGAGGAGCAGGCGACCGCGCTTGCACATGCGACGGATGAACTGGTCGACGTCACGGCCCGGCTGCACGCTGCCGGCGACGTCGAGCGCACGCTGGCCAACGCGAGCGTCTACCTCGAGGCCGCCGGGCACGTGGTGGTCGCGTGGATGTGGCTCGAGCAGGCGTACGCCGCGTTCGGCAGAACCGGCGATTTCTACCAGGGCAAGCGGCAGGCCGCGCGCTACTTCTTCCGCTGGGAACTGCCGCGGACCGGTCCGCAGTTCAGCCTGCTGGCGAGCCTGGACACGACCACGCTCGCGATGCGCGACGAATGGTTCTAGGGCTGCAATGACACGAAGCATACTGATCACGGGGGCGTCGTCCGGCATTGGCGAGGCGCTGGCGCTCGAGTTCGCCAGGCGCGGCTTCGCGGTCGGCGTCGCGGCCCGGCGGCTCGACCGGCTCGAAGGCCTCTGCGAGCGGCTGCGCGCCGCCGGTGCGCCGGTGGCGTGGCCCTGCGTCCTCGACGTCACGGAGTTCGAGCGAATTCCTGCGGCGCTGGCCGAGGCGGCCCAGGCACTCGGCCGCATCGACATCCTGGTCGTGAACGCGGGCGTCGGCTACTCGCTGCCCGTGGGTCGCGGGAAGTTCGAGCAGGTCAGGCAGACCATCGACACGAACCTGACCGGTGCGCTCGCGACGATCGAGCATGCGTTGCCGCTGCTGCGCGACCAGGGTGGCGGTCACATCGTCGGGATCACCTCGATCGCCGCATGGCGTGGCCTGCCGTTCATGGGCGCCTACTCGGCTGCCAAGGCAGGCCTGCACCGTTACCTGCAGTCGCTGAAGGCCGAACTCAGGCACGAGCCCGTGCGAGTGACGGAGCTGGCGCCCGGCTACATAGACACCGACATGAACAGGGGCGTCGCGCGGCGGCCGTTCGTGATCCCGGTGGAGAAGGGCGCGGCGATCATGGCGCGGATGATCGAGCGCGAGGCGGGCTACAGGTTCGTGCCGGTGCTGCCCTGGGCGCTGATCGCGCCGCTGCTCTCGCTGCTGCCCACCGCGCTGATCGCACCGCGGCCGCGCAAGCTGCGCGAGCCGCCGGCGGCAGCCGAGCCGTCCAGCCCGAAGAGGAGGCCGCCAGCATGAGCGAGAATTTCACCGGGACCCGTCCGGTCGCCCCGCAGCACGCCTTCGATACCGCACGCCTGGCCGACTGGATTGCCCGGAACGTGGCGGCGCTCCAGGGACCGCTGGAAATTGCCCAGTTCAAGGGCGGGCAGTCGAACCCGACCTACCTGCTCAGCGCCGGCCCGCAACGCTACGTGCTGCGTCGCAAGCCACCGGGAAAGCTGCTGCCGTCCGCGCATGCGGTGGATCGCGAATACCGCGTGATCACGGCGCTGGCCGGCACCGCGGTGCCGGTCGCGAGGACCTTCGCGCTCTGCGAGGACGACGGCGTGATCGGCTCGGCTTTCTACCTGATGGAGTACGTGCAGGGCCGGGTCTTCTGGGATCCTCGCCTGCCGGACCTGCAGGCCGACGAGCGGGGCCGGATCTACGAGGAGGCGAACCGGGTGATCGCGAGCCTGCACAGCCTCGATCCGACGCAGCTCGGTCTCGCGGATTTCGGCAAGCCGGGAGAGTACATCGCGCGCCAGGTGGCCCGCTGGAGCAAGCAGTACCGGGCCGCCGAGACGGAGCGGATCGAGGCGATGGACCGGCTCATCGACTGGCTGCCGGCCAACATTCCCGCTGGCGACGAGACACGCATCGTCCACGGCGACTATCGGATGGACAACGTCATCTACGATGCCCGCGAGCCGCGCATACTCGCGGTGCTCGACTGGGAACTGTCCACGCTCGGCCATCCGCTCGCGGATTTCGCCTATCACTGCATGACCTGGCGCATCCCGCCAGGTACTTTTCGCGGGCTCGCGGGCGTGGATCATGCGGCGCTCGGCATCCCGACCGAGCAGCAGTACGTCGCGATGTACTGCCGCAGGACCGGCCGCGATCCGATCCCGGAGCAGGAATGGCAGTACTACATGATCTACAACCTGTTCCGGCTGGCCGCGATCCTGCAGGGCGTGCTCGCCCGCGCATTGCAGGGCAATGCCTCGAGCGCGGAAGCGATGCAGACCGGGCGTCGCGCGCGAGACCTCGCGGAGCTGGCCTGGAGCTGGGTCGAAGACTGACGGTCACCTGAAGGAGACGAAGATGGAGTTTGCGCATTCTGAGAAGGTCCAGGACCTGCAGCGGCGTCTCGTCGCCTTCATGGACGAGTACATCTACCCGAACGAGGCCCGTTTTCACGCCGAGGTGGCCGAGAACCGCGCGAAGGGCAACGCCTGGATTCCGACGCGGGTCATCGAGGAGCTCAAGCCGAAGGCCAAGGCCGAGGGGCTCTGGAACCTGTGGCTGCCGGAGTCCGAGTACGGTGCCGGGCTCAGGAACCACGAGTACGCGCCGCTGTGCGAGATCATGGGCCGCTCGCACCTGGCGCCCGAGGTCTTCAACTGCTCGGCGCCGGACACCGGGAACATGGAAGTGCTGGTCCGCTACGGCAACGAGGCGCAGAAGCGGCAGTGGCTGCTGCCGCTGCTCGAAGGCGAGATCCGTTCGGGCTTCGCGATGACCGAGCCGGCCGTCGCTTCCTCCGACGCGACGAACATCGAGGCGCGCATCGAGCGCGATGGCGACCACTACGTGGTGAACGGCCGCAAGTGGTGGACCTCCGGCGCGGGCGACCCCAGGTGCAGGATCCTGATCTTCATGGGCAAGACGGACCCGGACAATCCGAACCGTCATCGTCAGCAGTCGATGATCCTGGTGCCGATGGATACGGCCGGCGTGCGGGTGCTGCGCAACGTGCCGGTCTTCGGCTACGACGACGCGCCGCACGGCCACTCGGAGGTCGATTTCAACAACGTGCGGGTACCGGCCGGGAACCTGCTGCTCGGCGAGGGCCGCGGCTTCGAGATCGCACAGGGCCGGCTGGGCCCGGGTCGCATCCATCACTGCATGCGGATCATCGGGCTCGCCGAGCGCACGCTCGAGGCGATGAGCCGTCGTGCGATGTCGCGAGTGGCTTTCGGCCGGCCACTCGCCGAGCAAGGCGTGTGGCGCGAGCGCATCGCCGAGTCCCGGCTGCTGATCGACCAGGCGCGGCTGCTGGTGCTGCACGCCGCCTGGAAGATGGACGTAGCCGGCAACAAGGCGGCCCAGAAGGAAATCGCGATGATCAAGGTGGTCGCGCCGAACATCGGCTGCCAGGTCCTCGACTGGGCGATCCAGCTGTTCGGCGGGGCGGGCGTCTCCGACGACTTCGGACTCGGCTGGGCCTATGCGATTACACGCACGCTCAGGATTGCCGACGGGCCCGACGAGGTGCATCGCAACCACATCGCCAAGATCGAGATGGCGAGCCACCTGAAGCGCTGAGCGGAGACGGTCGATGCTGCTGCAGAACAGGGTCGCCCTGGTGACCGGCGCCGGTCGCGGCATCGGACGTGCGCTCTGCCGCGAGTTCCTGCGTCGCGGCGCGCTCGGTGTAGCCATCGCCGACCTCGACGGCGAGCTCGCGCGCAGGACGGCCGCGGAGCTCGGTGTCATCGGGCTCGAATGCGACGTCTCGGACGCCAGGGCCGTCGCGCAGGCGGTGTCGGGGGTGGAGGAGCGTTACGGGCGCCTCGACCTGCTGGTCTCGAATGCCGGGTTCGGCAGCACGGCGCTGGACCTCGACGACGCGCTCGGCGAACCCGACGCGACCTGGCAGCGGATGTGGGAGGTTCACGTGATGGCTCACGTGCACGCCTGCCGCGCGGCGCTGCCCGGCATGCTGGCGCGCGGCGAGGGTTGCCTGGTGAACGTCGCCTCGGCAGCCGGACTGCTGAGCCAGGTCGGCGATGCTGCCTACAGTGCGACCAAGCACGCGGCAGTCTCGCTCGCCGAGTCGCTGGCGATCACCTACGGTGACCGCGGCATCCAGGTTTCGGTGGCCTGCCCGCAGTACGTCGCGACCGCGATCACCGGGCTCGGCGAGGACGTCGAGGAAGGGGCGATCCCGGGCGTGCTGACCGTCGAGCAGGCGTCGCGTGCCATCGCGGACGGTATCGAGCAGGGAAACTTCCTGCTGCTGACGCATCCCGAGGTGCTGGGCTTCTTCCAGAAGAAGGCCGCGGACTATGAGCGCTGGCTCGCCGGCATGCGCAAGCTGCGCGAAGGACTCCGGGCGGGCGGCTTCCTGAAGGTCAAGGGCTGACCGGCCTGCGCCTGCGGCGGGCCTTGCGCCGCTGCGCTGCTCTGTTCGGCGCGCTGGCTCGCTGCCGCTTCAGCGTCTCGAACGCGGCGACGCAGTGCGCAGCGATTTCGCCGGCGTCAGGTACCGCCGCGTAATTCGCCACGATGCCGAAGTCCATGCGACCGTCGCCCGACAGCGTGGTCACGTTCAGGCCGACGGGGTCGGCGAGCATCGAGACCGGGTAGGCGGCGACCAGCCGCGAACGTCCGAGATAATGCGGCTCGGGCAGGCCTCCGACGTTCGAGATCACCACGTTGATGACGGGTCGGGTGAATGCGTCGAGCCCCAGCGCATGCGCCCCCCACCACAGCCCGAACGCCAGCAGAGCGAAATCGATCTTCGCTTCGTTGGACAGCACGCCGAGCTCCCGCTTCGCCGCGACGGTATTGGCGGCGATCTGCCGCATGCGCTCTGCGATCGCGACCCGCGGTTTCGCCAGCGGGACGAACAGCGTCGCGACCTTGGTCGTGGTCTCGAGATCGCCGGGGTCGCGGATGGACACCGGGCACATGGCGACGAGCGGCTTGCCGGGCCGCTCCTTCAGGGCGGCGAGGTAGCGCTCGAGCCCGGCGTCCACGACGGCGAGCACGACGTCATTGAGCTTTGCGTCGAAGGCGGCGGCGACCTCGCGCATTTCGGCGATCGGCAGCGAGAAACCTGCAAAGCTCCGCTCGGCCGCGAGCGGCAGGTTGAAGCGGGTATGCGGTCCGGCGAAGGGTTGGTTGCCCATGACTTTCGGCAGCAGCTCGGCCGGTCGGCTCGTCCTGCTCGCGAGCGCCGGCAGCAGTTCGCGCAGGCCCAGCGCCTGTGCCATCACCCAGCGCATCGTGTCGGCGGCGGTGGGCAGGACGCCAGTCGAGCTGCCTTCGCCGGCGAAGAAGGGCGGCTGCAATGGCCCGGGTTCCGTGCCCAGCGAGCGGAATACCCGGTGCAGTGCAGAGCGGCCATCCCAGGAGGCATGGTGCGACTTCAGATAGAGCGCGAAGCGCCCGCTGGCCAGTCCCTCGATCAGGTGGAGCCGGAACAGCGGCCGCGAACGATCGAGTGGCTCGCGATGCAGTTCGGAAACGAGTTCGTTGAGCTCGGCATCGCTGCCGGGGTCGGCCAGCACCTCCCTGCGGACGTGGTACCGCAGGTCGATTTTCTGCACGGTCTGCCACTGCGGCAGGCCCAGTCCCTGCATGTCCGGCACGCAGTCGAACGGCGCGGACGGCACGGCTTTCCTGTAGCTGCGGAGGACCTCCCGGACCACTGAGCTTGCGCTTCGTCCTGCCGGCGGATCGAACTGCATCAGCACGCCGACGTTGGCCGGCGTTTCCGGCCGGTCGATCAGCAGGAAGACCAGATCGACGAGTGGAATGACCCTTGCCATCGCGGGCGAGTATGCGACAAGCCGTAGGCTCCTCGCCATGCTCGCGGTGCTAGACTCGGACTATTGGCGGCGCGCCGCCGAGCGGAACTGCTGAGGATATGCGTCAACTGCAAGGCGAAGATGCCCGGTTCCTGTACACGGAGTCCGGCCACGCGAATTCCAACATCACGCTCGTGTTCATCTACGACCCATCGACCTCTCCGGAGGGCAGGGTCCGCTTCAAGGGGCTGCTGAGCCACGTCGAGAGCCGCCTTCACCTGTCGCCCATCTTCCGGCAGAAGCTGCTGCGGGTCCCGCTGGAACTCGACTATCCATACTGGATAGAGGACGAGCGCTTCGACCTCGAGTATCACGTCCGTCACATCGCGCTGCCGAAGCCCGGTGACTGGCGGCAGTTCTGCATCCAGGCCTCGCGCATCCATGCCCGCCCGCTCGACCTGACCCGGCCGCTCTGGGAGCTGTACCTGGTCGAGGAGCTGGACTCGTTCATCGACCTGCCGAAGGACAGCTTCGCGATCCTGGCCAAGATCCACCACGCGGCAATAGACCTCGCGCACGGCTCGGAGATCACGACGCTGCTGCACGATACGTCGCCGACTCCCCCGGTCCCGGAACCGCCCGAGCCATGGTTCCCCGAGTCGCCGCCGGGTGCGCTGTCGCTGCTGGCCCGCGCGGCCTGCCACAATGCGATTCAGCCATTCATGGTGGCCGCGCCGTTGACGCGGGCACTGAAGGACCTGGGGCCTGCGATCTTCGGCACGCTCAGCGACCTGGTGCTGCATCCCGAGCGTTTCCCGATCACGCGTTTCAATTCCGAAGTATCGCCGCACCGTGTCTTCGAGACACGCCGCTTCAAGCTCGATGAGTTCAAGCGCATCCGTGGCCTCGTGAAGGGCGCGACGATCAACGATTCCGTGCTGGCGGTCTGTGGCGGGGCTCTCAGGCGGTATCTGCTGGCCCATGACGAGCTCCCCGGACCGAGCCTGGTGTCAATTGCGCCGGTGTCGATCAGGAGCGCGGGCGTGGGCGGCGACGGGCCGGCCGAGCTGAACATGCTGCGCGTGCCGCTCGGGACCCACATCGAGGACCCGGTCCGGCGATTGCGTTCGGTGATGGAGGCCACCGCGAATGCCGAGGGCATCGAGGAGGCCGTCGGCGCCAAGGAGCTGACGGACGTGACGCAGCACGCGCCGGCTGCGACGCTGGCGCTTTCGGCGCGCCTGCTCTCGGCCGCGTCGATGGGCCTGGGCCGGCGGGCGCCGATCGCGAGCTGCACGATAACGAACGTGCCGGGCTCGTCGGTGCCGCTCTACCTCAACAGCTCCCGGATGCGCTACTTCTCGGCGATCATGCCGATCTCGGACGGCATGGGACTGGTGTTCGCCGTGACCAGCTACGACGGGCAGATCATCATATCGCCGACGTCCTGTCGTGAGCAGATTCCGGATCCTGAGTTCTTCGCCTTCTGCATACGCGAGAGCTTCCAGGAATACCTCGCGCTTGCGATGAAGACGGCGCCGCGCGTCAAGGCGAAGACGGCAAAGAAGTCTGCGGCCAAGAAGGCTGTGGCCAAGACCCGCCGCAAGAAAACGGGCCCAGGCAAGTCAGCGAAGCAGGCTGCCCGTCGCCGACGATCCGCCGCCTGAGGCCGAGGCCGGTTCAGGCCGTGCGCGCGACGCTGGCCGCTCGCTGGTAGAGCGAGCCCATCAGGCCCGAGGGCTCGAACGGGGACCAGGCGCCTTCGGGCTGGGCGAGCCGGTCCGCGAGGATCCACATCACTGCGGCATTGAAGCCGAGACCCAGATGGCTGCCCGGCACCCAGATGTTCTCGTGCTGCGGATCGCTGGTCTCCATCCGGGCCGCCTCGGCGGGCACTACGCCGTCACCCTCGGAATAGATGCAGGTGGACGGGACGGGCGGCGGCTCGCGCAGCACCTTGGCCCGCACGTTCGACAGGTGTGCGACCGGGCCCATCGGATGCGCAAAGTACCGGTAGAGCGCCTGCACCGCCATCGGCACCTTGATCTCGTCGACCGAGAACCGCATCGGGCTCCCGAGCGAGATCACGGAACGCACGCACTCCGGAGCCGAATGCGCGGCATAGAACGAATACACGCCGCCGAGACTCCAGCCGACGAGGCTGACCTTGCGACGGTGGCGGTGATGCATGAAGCGCAGCTTCTGCTCCAGCGCCTGGCTGAACTTGAGCTTGAATCCGGTGTTGCGACCGAAGCCCCAGGTCTCGACCTGGTAGCCCCGGGAGCGGAGGAACATCCGCAATCCCACCATCGTGGCGTCCCCGGCCGTGAAGCCCGGCACCAGCAGCACCGGATGGCCGTCGCCGCGAGGTGTGCCTTGCAGTATGGGCAGGAACGCGGGCAGGATGGCCGCCTCGAGCAGCGCGCGTCCTTCGAGCAGCGTGTTCAGCAGGCTGGGAGCTTTCGCGGTGTTCGCCATCTGTTGCCTTGTCGCGACCGATCGAGGATGGTTGCGCTGCAGCAATATTAGCAATCAGTGATGCTTGCAGCTACATGAAAGGTCGGCGCACTGCGCCGCGGTCACAAAACGGTTCTGGAACATAAGCATATGACAACTCTCGGCAAGTCCCTCTCGGCCTGCGGCAGGATCGCGGGTGTTCTGGCCGCGGCAGTGCTCGCACTGGCGCCGGTGGACGCCCGGGCAGCGGAGCGGGCCGATATTCCCGACCAGTACAAGTGGGATCTGTCGGCCCTGTATCCGAGCGAGCAGCAGTGGATAGCGGCAAAGGCGAAGATCAATGAGGACATTCCGCAGCTGGCCAGGTGGCAGGGCCGGCTCGGCGAGTCCCCGGCGACGCTGCTGGCCGCGATGAAGGACTGGGAAAGCACGACGCTGGCCGTGGACCGGCTCTATTCGTACGCGGCGCAGCTGTCGAGCCAGGACACGCGCATCGGCCGGCACCAGCAGATGGAGCAGGAGGCAGCGCAGGTGTTCACCGACCTGCAATCCGCCACGGCGTACATGCGGCCCGAGATCCTCGCGCTCGGCCGGCCGGCCGTGGAGGGCCTGCTGCGGTCCGAGCCCGCGCTCGCTCCGTATCGGATGTTCTTCGACGACATCCTGCGGGCCGCGCCGCATACGCTGTCCGCGGCCGAAGAGCAGATCGTCGCGCGCGCCGGCATCATGGCCCAGGCTCCCGGTTCCGTGCACTCGATCTTCACCAACGCGGAGCTGCCGTTCCCGGAGGTCACGCTTTCGACCGGCGAGAAGGTCCGGCTCGATGCGGCGGCCTACACCAAGCATCGCGGTTCACCGGTGCAGGCCGACCGGGAACTCGTGTTCAAGGCGTTCTGGGGGCGCTACGGTGAGTTCACGCGCACGCTGGCGACGTCGCTGAACGCGCACGTACAGTCGCACGTGTTCTACAAGGACACGCGCAAGTTCGACAGCTCGCTGGAGGCGGCGCTGTTCGACTACAACATACCGACCTCGGTGTACAGGCAGCTGATCGCGGACGTGCATTCGAACCTGCCGACGCTGCACCGCTACCTGCGGCTGCGCCAGAAGATCATGGGCCTCGACGAGCTCGGCTACGAGGACCTCTATGCGCCGATCGTCGACGAGGTGGAACTGGAGTACACGCCCGAGCAGGCGATGCAGCTGACGCTGGAGGCCTTCGCGCCGCTCGGCAAGGACTACGTCGAGACGCTGCGCAAGGGCTACGCGGACCGCTGGGTGGACTTGCTGCCCAACGATGGCAAGAGCGCCGGCGCCTACAGCACGATGGTCTATGGCGTGCACCCGTACCAGCTGATGAACTTCAACGGCACCTGGGAGGAAGTCTCGACGCTCGCGCACGAGTCCGGCCACTCGATGCACTCTTACCTCGCGAGCGCCGCCCAGCCGTATGCGACGTCGAACTACTCCATCTTCGTCGCCGAGGTGGCCTCGACGCTGAACGAGAACCTGTTGTTCCGTCATGCCTACGCGAAAGCCGGCGACGACCAGACGCGGCTGTTCCTGCTCTCGAGCTACCTGGACCGGATGCGCACGACGCTGTTCCGGCAGACGCTGTTCGCGGAGTTCGAGCTGCGCATCCACGAGGCGGTCGAGCGGGGAGAACCGCTCACGGGCGAGTCGCTCTCGAAGCTGTATCTCGAGCTGCTGCGGACGTACTACGGCGCCGACCAGGGCGTGGTGCGGATCGACGACGCGTACGGCGCGGAGTGGGCCTACATCCCGCACTTCTACAGCAACTTCTACGTCTACCAGTACGCGACCAGCATGATCGGCGGGATGTCGCTGGTGGACGGAATCGTCGGCCCCGAAGCCGTGTCCTCCGGCAAGGCCGCTGCCCATCGTGATGCGTATCTCGGCATGCTTGCGGCCGGTTCGTCGAAGTACCCGGTCGAGCTGCTGCAGGACGCGGGCGTCGACATGACCACGTCACAGCCCTTCGAAGCCGCGATGCGCGAGATGAACCGCATCATGGACGAGATCGAGCAGATCTACGCGAGGTCGCGCTGAGCATGGCGAGGCGGGCGAAGACAGCCGCGACGAGGTACGAGGGCCTCGGTCAGCTCGGCGCCGTGGTCGGCGTTCCGCAGTCCCCCGAGGCCGCGACGCTCGAGCGCGTCCCGAATCCGCACCCGCGCCGCAGTTACCTGGTGCGCTTCACCGCGCCGGAGTTCACCTCGCTGTGCCCGATCACCGGCCAGCCCGACTTCGCGCACATCGTCATCGACTACGTGCCCGCGCGCTGGCTGGTCGAGAGCAAGTCGCTGAAACTCTACCTGGCGAGCTTCCGCAACCATGGTGCATTCCACGAGGACTGCACGCTGGCGATCGCGGCGCGGCTCGCGGACTTCGTCGCACCCCGCTGGCTGCGCATCGGCGGCTACTGGTACCCGCGGGGCGGCATGCCGATCGACGTGTTCTGGCAGAGCGGCAAGCCCCCGGCGGGGCTGTGGATACCGGAGCAGGGCGTGGCGCCCTACCGTGGTCGCGGGTAGCCGCGGACCAAGTCGATTAGTTTTGAATACAATAGCTTGCAGAGTTTTGTTGACAGGATATTCAAGCTTTGAGCGCGACGCTGCGGCTGCTATAGTCGCGACCCGCCGGGCCCACGGGCCCTGGCATGTGGGGCCGCGAGCCGGCCTCGTTTTCAGACCGATGGTGGCTCGCGTCGGGTCCCTCGCGACGGTCAGCCGTAAACCCCGTCAGGCCCGGAAGGGAGCAGCGGTAGCGGCATTGCCGGGTGCCGGGGGTATTCTGGCGCGGGCCGCCTCCCTTTGTCCGGAACGAACAGCGGCGGGCCAGGGCCGATGAGCTATCTCGTTCTCGCGCGGAAATGGCGTCCCCGCAGCTTCGAAGAGCTGGTGGGACAGGACCATGTGCGCCGTGCGCTCACCAATGCGCTCGACTCCGGTCGCATCCACCACGCGTTCTTGTTCACCGGCACGCGCGGCGTCGGCAAGACGACGATCGCCCGGATCTTCGCGAAGGCGCTCAACTGCGAGCGAGGCGTGTCGTCCAGGCCCTGCGGCGAGTGCGGGGCCTGCGTCGACATCGATTCCGGGCGCTTCGTGGACCTGCTCGAGGTCGATGCGGCTTCCCGTACCAAGGTGGACGACACCCGCGAGCTGCTCGACAACGTGCAGTACGCGCCGGCGCGCGGCCGCTACAAGGTGTACCTGATCGACGAGGTGCACATGCTGTCGGCCCACTCCTTCAACGCGCTGCTGAAGACGCTCGAGGAGCCGCCGCCACACGTGAAGTTCCTGCTCGCCACGACCGACCCCCAGAAGTTGCCGGTGACGGTGCTCTCGCGCTGCCTGCAGTTCCACCTGCGACGCCTGCCGCCGCAGCAGATCTGCGAGCGGCTGGAGCAGATTGCCACGGCCGAAGGAGTGGAGTTCGAGTCGACCGCGCTGCGGGCGGTGGCCCGGGGTGCGGAGGGCAGCATGCGCGATGCGCTGTCGCTGCTCGACCAGGTCCTCGCCTTCGGTGGCGGCCGTGTGATCGAGAGCGAGGTCCGGTCGCTGCTGGGCACGCTGGATCGCCGGCACGTCGAGCGCATCATCGAGTCACTGGCGTCAGGTGACGGTGCAGCGCTGATGCGTTGCGTGGCGGAGCTCGACGAACGGGCGCCCGACTATCACCAGGCGCTCGGCGAGCTGACGGCTGCGCTGCAGCGCATGGCGCTGCTGCAGGCGATCCCTGAACTGGCGACTGACGAGGACGCGGACCAGGACGAGGCGCTTGCCCGTCATGCCGGACGGTTCACGCCCGAGGAGCTGCAGCTCCTGTACCAGATCGGCATCATGGCCCGGCGCGACCTGGACTTCGCCCCGGACGCCCGGGGCGGCTTCGAGATGGCATTGCTGAGGATGCTGACGTTTCGGCCGTTGGCGCCGGGTGCCGGCAGCGACGCACCCGCAGCGAGCCATCGTTCATCGGCTGGCGGCGGCCGGGCGGAATCGGAGCGTGCTGCCCGCTCCGGCGGCAGCAAGCCGGCCGCAGCGCCGGCTCGCGCCGGCGGTGGCTCGGACTGGGAGGGGATCGTCGCGGCACTGGACCTGCAGGGGCCGGCAGGCCAGCTGGCTGCCCATTGCCTGCTGCTCGAGCGCAAACCCGGCTTCGTGCGACTGGGCCTCGATGCTTCCGGCGAGGTCTATCGACGACCCCAGCTCGAGCAGAAGCTCTGCGATGCGCTGTCGGCGCATTTCGGCGAGACGGTACGGCTGGAGCTCACCGCTGGCCCGGAGCAGGCCGACACGCCGGCACGTCGGCAGTCCCGGGCGGCAGAGCAGCGACTCGAGGAAGCGACCCGGGCCATAGACGAGGACCCGGCCGTGCGGGCGATGCGCGATGTCTTCAACGCCACCGTGCAGCCCGGCTCGATCAAGCCCTTGTAACCATCCATCACCAGGAGAGCTGACCGGAATGAAAGGTGGCATTGGAAACCTAATGAGGCAGGCGCAGCAGCTGCAGGAGAACATGCAGAAGGCGCAGGCCGAGATCGCGGGCATGGAAGTGACCGGTGAGTCGGGCGGCGGAATGGTCAAGGTGACCATCAATGGCCGCCACGAGGCGCTTCGCGTGCAGATCGACCCGACGGTACCGCTCGACGATCGCGAGATGGTCGAGGACCTGGTCGCGGCGGCCATCAACGATGCGACGCGCCGGCTCGAGGCGGCCACGCAGGAGAAGATGTCCGGCCTCGTCGGCGGCATGAACCTGCCGCCCGGCATGAAGCTGCCGTTCTGATCCCGCGTACCGGATGCTGTACCCGCCCCCGCTCGAACGCCTGATCGACGCGTTGCGGTGCCTGCCCGGCGTCGGGCCGAAGTCCGCCCAGCGCATGGCATTCCACCTGCTCGAGCGCGACCGGCCAGGCGGGCGGGAAATCGCCGAGTCGATGCTGGCCGCATTCGAGAAGCTGGGCCACTGCGGGCGGTGTCGCATGTACGCGGAGGGCGAACTGTGTCCCGTCTGCCGGTCCGCGGGCCGCGACCGCACGCTGCTGTGCGTCGTCGAGTCACCCGCCGACGTCGTCGCAATCGAGCAGTCGGGCGGATATCGTGGCTGCTACTTCGTGCTGATGGGCCACCTCTCGCCGCTCGACGGCGTCGGGCCCGAGCAGATCGGCATCGCCGAGCTCGAGAAGCTGCTCGGCGAGGGCGAGGTACGCGAGGTGATCCTCGCCACGAACCCGACCGTGGAGGGCGAGGCGACGGCGGGCTTCCTCGCGGATGTCGCGAAGCGCCATCGGCTGCGTGCCTCCAGGATTGCGCACGGCGTGCCCGTCGGCGGTGAACTCGAGTACGTGGACGGCGGTACGCTCGCACACGCGCTGGCCGGGCGCCAGGCCGTCAGCTAGGCATCCGCGCCGGGCTCACTCGGCCTTCTGGCCCGCCAGGAAGAGCCAGGTCTCGACCACCGTGTCGGGGTTCAGCGACATGCTCTCGATCCCCTCGTCGAGCAGCCAGCGCGCCAGGTCGGGGTGATCCGACGGACCCTGGCCGCAGATGCCGATGTACTTGCCGTGTTTCCTGCAGGCCTGGATGGCCATCCTCAGCAGCATCTTCACGGCATCGTCACGCTCGTCGAACAGCCGGGCCATGATCGAGGAATCCCGGTCGAGGCCGAGCGTGAGCTGCGTGAGGTCGTTCGAGCCTATCGACATGCCGTCGAAGAACTCGAGATAACGTTCGGCGAGCAGCGCATTGGTCGGCACCTCGCACATCATGATCACCTTCAGGTCGTCCTCGCCGCGCTTGAGCCCGTTCGACGCGAGCAGTTCGACGACCTGCTGCGCCTCCTTCAGCGTGCGCACGAACGGCACCATGATCCAGACGTTCCTGAGCCCCATCTCGCCGCGCACGCGCTTCAGCGCCCGGCATTCGAGTTCGAAGCAGGGTCGGAAGCTCTCGTCGACGTAGCGCGCGGCGCCACGGAAGCCCAGCATCGGGTTTTCCTCCGACGGCTCGTACTCGTCGCCCCCGATCAGGTTCGCGTACTCGTTCGACTTGAAGTCCGACAGCCTGACGATGACCGGCTGCGGTGCGAAGGCCGCGGCGATCGTGCCGATCCCCTCGCAGAGCTTCTCGACGTAGAACTCGACCGGCCCGGCATAGCCCGCCATCTGCCGGCGGATCGTTTCCTTCAGCCCGTCCTCCAGCGAGTCGAACTCGAGCAGCGCCTTCGGGTGCACGCCGATCATCCGGTTGATGATGAACTCCAGGCGGGCCAGTCCGACGCCCCGGTTCGGGATGCCGGCGAAGTCGAACGCGCGGTCCGGATTGCCCACGTTCATCATGATCTTGACCGGGACCGGTGGCAGCGTGTCCAGCTCGATCTCCCTCTGGTCGAAGGCCAGCTCGCCTTCGTAGACGAAGCCGGTGTCGCCCTCGGCGCAGGAAACCGTCACGGGCTGCCCCTCGCGGAGCGTCGTCGTCGCGTCGCCGCAGCCGACGACGGCCGGGATGCCGAGCTCGCGCGCGATGATCGCCGCGTGGCAGGTCCTGCCGCCGCGATTGGTGACGATGGCCGAGGCGCGCTTCATAACCGGCTCCCAGTCGGGATCGGTCATGTCCGCGACCAGCACGTCGCCGCTCTCGACGCGGCTCATCTCCTTCGGGCTGCGGATCACGCGCGCCGGACCCGCGCCGATGCGGTGTCCGATGCTGCGTCCGGTGACCAGCACCTTGCCCTTGTCCTTCAGGCGGAAGCGCTGGATCGTGCGACCCGCCCGACTCTGCACGGTCTCGGGACGCGCCTGCAGGATATAGATCTCGCCGGTCCGGCCGTCCTTGCCCCACTCGATGTCCATCGGCGCGCCATAGTGCTGCTCGATGGCCACGGCCTGCCGTGCCAGTTCGATCACGTCCTGGTCGCTGAGGCAGAAGCGCGCGCGGTCCTCGGCGGGCACCTCGACGGTGCGGACGCGCTCGCTCGCCTGGTCTGCCTCCGCATAGATCATCTTGACGGCCTTGCCGCCGAGCGTGCGGCGCACGATCGGCCAGTGGCCCTCCCTGAGCGCGGGCTTGAAGACGTAGAACTCGTCGGGGTTCACGGCACCCTGCACGACGGTCTCGCCGAGCCCCCAGGACGCGGTGATCAGCACCACGTCGCGAAAGCCCGAGTCCGTGTCCAGCGTGAACATGACACCGCTCGCGCCGAGGTCGCTGCGTACCATGTACTGGATCCCGGCCGACAGCGCCACCTGGGCATGATCGAAGCCCTGGTGAACCCGGTACGCGATGGCGCGGTCGTTGTACAACGAGGCAAATACCTCGTGCACGGCGCGCACCACGTTCTGCGGGCCGCTGACGTTGAGCAACGTTTCCTGCTGGCCGGCAAACGAGGCTTCCGGCAGGTCCTCTGCAGTGGCCGATGAGCGCACCGCGACCGCTGCATCGACGCCGTCCTGGCACATCCGCCGGTATCCCTCCACGATCTCCTGCTCGAGTCGCGCGGGGAACGGTGTTTCCATTATCCACTGCCGGATCCGGGCGCCGGCTTCGGCCAGCCGCGCCACGTCGTCCACGTCGAGCGTGCCGAGTTCGCGGGCGATCCGCTCGTCGAGGCTGCCCTGGGCGAGGAAATCACGGTAGGCGTCGGCCGTCGTCGCGAAGCCATCCGGGACGCTGACGTTCAGGCCGGCGAGATTCGCGATCATCTCGCCGAGCGACGAGTTCTTGCCGCCGACTTCCGCGACGTGGTGGCGGCCAAGCTGCGCAAACGCAATGGTGTAGGGACTCAAGATCTACCCCTTGCCCGGCCGGGCACTGCGGTGGAACACTGCACGACCGGATGACTGGAACGGAACAGCCCTGCTTATGACCCGGCGAACCATTTTTTTCGTTTCGGACCAGACGGGGGTGACCGCCGAGACCATGGGTCACAGCCTGCTGACGCAATTCGAAGACGTCGAATTCCGGCAGGTGACTCTGCCATTTATCTCCAGTGTTGACAAGGCGGAGCAGGTGGTGAACAGGATCAATGCCACCGGTGCTGCCGACGGACTCCGGCCGGTCGTGTTCAGCACGCTGGTGCGGGAGGACCTGCGCACGGTCGTCGCGCGCAGCGACGGCCTGATGCTCGACTTCTTCGCCGCGTTCCTGCGGCCTCTCGAGGCCGAGCTGGGCGTCAAGTCCTCGATGCGCGAGGGCAGGGCGCACGGCATCACCAACCGCAACGCCTACACCGCGAGGATCGAGGCGACGAATTTCGCGTTGTCCGCCGACGACGGCGGCGCACGCGCGGAATATCGCCGGGCGGACGTCATCCTGGTCGGCGTGTCGCGCTCGGGCAAGACGCCTACCTGCGTCTACATGGCCATGCAGTACGGCATCTTCGCCGCGAACTACCCGCTGACCGAGGAGGACTTCGAGAGCAACCGTCTTCCGGCCATGCTGCGGGAGCATTCGGGCAAGCTGTTCGGCCTGACCATCGCGCCGGCCCGCCTGCAGCAGATCCGGCAGGAGCGTCGCCCCGACAGCCGGTACTCCTCGCTGGCCCAGTGCGAGTTCGAGGTGCTTCGCGCCGCGGCCATGTTCCGGCGCTACTCGGTGCCGACGCTGGACACCACCGAGTGCTCTATCGAGGAGATCGCGAGCCGCGTGATCGAACGCATGGGCATCGAGCGCCGGGTGCATCCCTGAGGCTTTCACGGGTGTGTCCTGCGTCACGGAGGCGCGCGGACGCTGTGCTATATTCCGGCCATGTCAGCGGACAGCCTCTGCCTGAGTTCATGGCGTGCCCGGCCGGTCACTTTCGTGAGCCTGATGACGCTCTACGAAAGCAATTACATCCGGCTGCGCGGCATCGTGGACGACGTGCGCGGACTCTCCGGGCATGCAGTGTCGAGGACATCCGGTGACTGCGACCTGCACCTCGAGGTGCTCGAGCATGCGCCGTACACCTCGATCCTGCGCCTGACGTACCTGTTCGGCGACGCCGGCGACGGACTCGCCGACCCTGACCTGGAACTGCGCGTCTATCACGATGCACGGCTCGCCGAGGCGAGCCGCTGCTCCCGCTGGGTTCGACACCCCGCGCTGCGCAGCATTCGCTCGGCCACGTCCGCGGCGCTCGGGGATCGCTGGCTGCGCAACATGATGCTCAACAAGTGGCTCGACTACCTGCACGATCGCGGGCATCGATTCGACCGCATCATCGCGTCGCCGCGGCCTGCGGTGCATGAGTCTGCCTGACGGTCTGCGGGGTCTGGCCTGGCGCCTGGCGGGCCGCGATGTTTCCGCCGAGGACGAACGGCTCCTCGAGTTGTTCCGCAACCGCACCGAGCTCAAGCGCGAGCTCGATGCGCTCGACGAGGAACGCCACCAGCTGCTCGACCGCCTGAAGCTGCAGGAGGGCGCGACGATGCGCGTCCAGGAGCAGCTGGACGCACTCGAGCAGTTCCTGGGTCGGCCCGAGGAAGGCTACCGGTGCCTTGCGCACTTCCGGCTGCGCGGAGTCTGGCGGACCGCGGCCCGCAGGGTGCAGCACTTCGCCGCCGACCTGACCCGGCAGCAGAAGGACCGGGAGCGACGCCAGCAGCTCGCGGCCTTCGAGCGTTCGCAACGGGACCGGCTGGCCCAGCTGGACCGCGAGCTTGGCGAGGCCAACGTGCTCGCCGACCAGCTGCAGGCGGAGCAGAAGCTCGCCCGGCAGCGCCTGTCGGAGCTGCGAGGTTTCTGGAAGCTGCTGCAGCGCAGGCGGCTCGAGGACGAGGTTGCGAACCGGGCCGTGCGCGTCGACGCCGCGCTGACGGAACTCACCGACCTGAGCGATCGGCGGCACGCAATCGAGTCGGAGGGCCCGCCGCCGTTCGAGGGCTTGAGTCTCGAGGGCAAGCGTGCGGTCAACCTGGCCGTGATCGCGTTCGCGGAAAATCTCTACGAGCGCCTCGCGGGCAGCGGCGTTGCGCAGCTTGCGCGCCAGAGCATGCTCACCCGGGTTTACGACTGCGACTACGGCAGTGGCGACGACTGCCTCGCGGTCATGAAGGCCGCCGAGCACGCGGCGCGTGACCTCGAGCGACTGCAGGAAGACCTGCCGGACATCAAGGCCAGGGCGGACCGCATGCGCCGGACGGCGAGCTACCGCGGTGACGGCGACGCGCTGCCCGTGCCGGAGAGCCTGGTCCGTTCGCAGCCTGGAGGCCCACGCACGCCGGTCAACGTGCTGCTGGAGGAGTACTGGGAAGTGCACCGCGCGCTGCAGCGCTGACGCGGCCGGACGTCGCGCCGCCGCTCAGCGGGCGCAGCACCGTACTAGGACGCCGACTCCGGCAGCGCCTCCGGAGGCGCAACGGGCGCCGGCGTTTCCGCAGCCGGCCGGCGCCGCGAGAAGACGCGCCTGCCCCACAGGTGCAGGTCGTCGAACCAGACGTAGAACATCGGCACGATCAGCAGCGACACGACGGCGGAGAAGGCGAGGCCACCCATGATGGCCCGGGCCATCGGGTAGTACGCGGGGCCGTTGCCGCTGCCGCCGACCTGCGCATCGCCCACCGCCAGCGGCAGCAGGCCGAGCAGCGTCGTCAGCACCGTCATCAGGATCGGTCGCAGGCGGTCGCCTCCTGCCTGCAGGATCGCTTCGCGCCGCGGCATGCCGCCGTCGCGCAGGTGGATCACGTGCGTGATCAGCACGATGCCAATGTTCACGACGACGCCGATCAGGATCATGAAGCCGATCATCGCCATCATCGTGATCTTGGTCCCGGTCAGCGAGAGGAACCAGATCGAGCCGACGATCGCGAACAGGATCGAGGTGATGATAGAGAGCGGATACAGCGTCGACTCGAACAGCGCGGCCATGACCAGGTAGATCAGCACGATGGCGAGGATCATGTTCTGCCCCATGGTCTTCATCGCCTCGTCGTTGTCCTCCATGCTCTTGCCGAATTTCCAGCTGTAACCGGCCGGGAACGGGAAGGCATCCATGACCGGTTCCACGCGCTTTCGCGCCTCGTCCATCGTGAGCTCGTCGGCGAGGTTCGCGTTGATGACCACGGTCGTCAGGCGGTTGATGCGCTTGATCTCGCGATCGCTGGCGCGAACCTGGAAATCCGCAACGGCACCCAGCTCGATGCGCGTGCCGTCGGGCAGCATGATCGGTATCCGGGCCAGGTCCTCCACGGACTGGCGGTCGGATTCCCGGAAGGCTAGTCGCATCGTGAGTTCGCGCTCGTCGGTGCGCAGCTCCGGCAGCTTGTCGCCGCGCATCGCGCCAGTGACCGTGAGCGCGACGTCCTCGGTGCTGAGCCCGAGCTGGGCTGCGCGGCTGCGATCCACGATGACCTGCACTTCCTCCTCTCCGCTGCCGGCCTCGGAGCGGACCGCCTCGAGCCCCGGAACCGAGGACAGGCGATGCACGACGTCCTTCGAAACCTCGGCGAGGCGCTCGGTGGACTCGCCGGTCAGCTGCAGGCTGAAGCTCGAGGTTCCGGCGCCACCCTGGTCGAACGAGAAGTTCGGCTTGCCGATGATGATCTCGGGCATGTCGGCCATGATGAGCTCCATCACCTCGCCGGCCGGGACCTTCGCGTCCTCCTTCGGGTTCAGGTACAGCCGGGTGCCGGCCTGGTCCGTGACCCAGTAGGAGTAGTAGGTCTTCAGGTCGAAGCGTTCCCGGTTGGCCTCGAGATAGGCCTCGACCCGGTTCACCGCCTCCTCGACCCGCGCGAGCGGATAGGCGCCGTCAATGTGGTACGGGAGCCAGAGCGTCCGGTTCGCTTCCTGCGGGAACGGATCGACCTTGGCGAGCTTCAGCGCGAACAGCGGAACCGGCGAGAGCAGGATCAGCAGCACGATCGCTGCCATCGTCTTCGGGTGGTCCATCGCCCAGGCGAGGCGGCGCTGGTAGCGCTGCTGCAGCCTGGCGAACAGCGATCCGGCCGCGACCGGCGGCGGCGGCGACATCCGGGAGGCCAGCATCGGGATCAGCGTCTGTGCGACCAGCAGCGAGGCCAGCATCGCGACGACGATCGGAATGGCGACGTGCACCAGGAAGATCGACATCTCGTTCTTCTCGCCGAACACCAGCGGCAGGAACACGATGATCGTCGAGAACGTGCCGGCGAGTGTCGCGAGGCCGACTTCCTTCACGCCGGCCAGCGTCGCTGCGAGCGGCTGTCCCGGCATCAGCTGGCGGTGGCGGAAGATGCTCTCGGTGACGACGACGGCGTTGTCCACCAGCATGCCGATCGCGAGCAGCATGCCCATCATGGTCAGGATGTTGAGCGTGAGCCCGAGGAAGTACATCGCACCGAGCGTCACCAGCAGCGAGGCCGGCACCGCGAGGCTCACGATCACCGTCGTCGGCAGGTGCTTCAGGAACAGCAGCAGCATGAAGAAACTGAGCACTGCGCCGATCATCCCGGCCTTGCGCAGCTCGCCGAGCGACTCGCGGATGCCGTCCGCCTGGTTGTTCAGCACGATGATGTCGAGCCCTTGCAGCTGCGGCACCTTGCGCGCTTCATCGACGGTCGCCATCACGGCATCGGCGACCTCGACCACGTTGGCCTGCGTCGCCTTGAAGATGTCGATGCCGACCGCCGTGCGGCCGTCGATGTGCCGGCCCACCTTCAGCTCCGGCGCGAGCAGCTGCACCTGCGCCACGTCGCCGACGCGCACCCCGGGGCTGATCGTGAGCTGGCGGACCTCCTCGAGCGTGCGCAGTTCCCCGATCGGCCTCACCGTGAAGCGCGACCCGTTCTCGGTGATCTCGCCGGCGCTGACGGAGAAATTGCTGGCCTCGAGCAGGTCGCGAAGCTCGCGCACGTCGACGCCGTAGGCGGCAATGCGGTTCGGATCCACCAGCACCCTGACTTCGCGCGGCTCCACGCCCTGCAGCTCGACGCGGGCCACGCCCTCGATCCGCTCCAGCGGGCGCTTCAGGAATTTCTCGAGCGTGTCGTACTGGTCGGTCAGGTCGCGAGGCGAGGACAGCCGCAGGTTGACGACCGGCTCGTCGGAGGCGCTGAAAGCGAACATCAGCAATCGATCCGCGCCCTCGGGCAGCTGCGAGCGGATCGCGTCGAGCTTGGTACGGACCTCGAAAGCCGCCGCCTCGGCGTCCCGGTCCCAGGCGAACAGCACGTCGATCTGTGCATCGTCGGCGCGCGCGTTGGCGCGGATCTCCTCGATGCCGGACAGCGTCGAGATCGCTTCCTCGACCGGACGGATGATCAGCTTCTCGACTTCCTCGGGCGTGGAGCCGGGGTAGGGGATCTCGATGCGCATGCCCGGAAAGGTGATGTCGGGCATCGACTCGAGCCGCAGCAGCTTGCCTGAGATCACGCCGAAGGCGAGCACCGCGAGCCCGATCATGATGGTCGTGACGGGCCGTTCGAGCGCGATTCGCGTGTGTCGCATCTGGGATCGCCTCAGCTGGTCGCGGTGGCCGGCTCGGGCTCGAGTCCGGCGGGCTCCGGCGCATAGCTCTTGCGGTCGAGCACGGAATACACGACCGGTATCACGAGCAGTGTCAGGAATGTCGCGAGCAGCACGCCGCCGATGACCGTGATCGCCATCGGTGCGCGCACCTCGGCGCCTTCGCCGATGCCGAGCGCCATCGGCAGCAGGCCCAGGATCGTGGTCAGCTTCGTGATCAGGATCGGGCGCAGTCGCACGCGCCCGGCCTCGATGATGGCCTCGAGCTTCGGCAGGCCGCGTTCGCGCGCCTGGTTGACTGCGTCGATCAGCACGATGGACTGGTTGACCACGATGCCGGCCAGCATGATCAGGCCGATGTAGGCGACGACGTTCAGCGTCGTGCCGGTGAGCCAGAGCGCCCAGATCGCGCCGATGACCGCCAGCGGGATCGTCAGCAGGATCACGAACGGCTGCATCAGCGACTCGAACTGCGAGGCCATCACCAGGTAGACCAGGAACACCGCCAGCAGCAGCACGAATTGCAGCGAGCGGAACGAGTCGTCCATGTCCTCGCTCTGCCCGGAGAGGAAGGCGTTCGTTCCGACCGGCAGCTCGACTTCCGCGACGATGCCGCGCAGCGAATCCACCGCGCTGCCGAGGTCGCCCTCGGCGAGGTTGGCTGAGATCACCGCGACGCGCTCCTGCCCGATCCGGCGGACCTCGGCGGGACCCACGTCCAGTCGAACGTCCGCGACCGCGCTCAGCGGGACCGGGAAGTCGCTGCCCGGGTTCACGATCAGGTTGCGGACTTCCTCGATCGAGGCGGCACGCGTGTCCACGCTGCGTACCAGCACGTCGATCTGCTTCTCGCGCAGCTTGTAGCGGGTGGCGACCTCGCCGCGCACGCTGTTGACGACCCGGTCGGCGATGTCCCGCACGACGAGCCCGAGCTGCGAAGCGCGCTCCTGGTCGAACACGATCTGAATTTCCGGGTTGCCGGCCTCGACGGTCGTCTTGACGTCCGAGTAGCGGCCGTCCGCCTCCATACGCAGCCGGATCTGCTCGGCGGCGAGCTGCAACCGTTCGAGGTCGTAGCCGGCCACGACCACTTCGAGCGGCGTCGACAGCGCGAACAGGCTGGGCCGGCCGAAGCGGTACTGCACGCCGGGCAGCTGGTCGAGCCCCACGCGCATCTGCTCCATGGCCGCGTCCTCCTCGGCGCGTCCGGAGCCCGGGGCCAGCGTGATACTGAGCCTGCCGGTGTTCTCTCCGGCGTCGACCGGGTTCGCGTCCAGGCGGTTGCCGGTGCCGGCCACCGAGTAGGCGAGGGCGACGTTGCCGAGACCGGCGCTCACCTGCTGTGCCGCGAGCAGCGAGCGGTCCGTCTGCTCGAGCGGCGCGCCCGGGGACAGCCGCAGGTCGACGTTGAACTCGCCCTGCGACATCTGCGGGATCAGTTCCGTGCCGAGGCGCGGTGCGATCACCAGCAGCGTGAAGGCGAACAGCGCCACCGCCGCGCCCAGCACCGTACCAGGATGCCCCAGCGCCCAGCGCAACGCTCCCGGGTAGCGACGCTCGGCCCAGCCATTGAGGCCCTGGGCGAGCCGCACGAGCGGGCTGAGCGCAAGCTTGAGCGCCCATGCCATCCAACTCCCGCACCAGCGAAGTGCGGCGGCGATCGCGGACATCGCCCGATCGAAGCGGCCGGGGGTGCGCGTCGCACCGTCCGCCGCCTCGGAACCGGACGCGGCCCGCTCTGGCCGACCGGCGGCGAGCATCGGCACCAGCGTCAGCGCGACGACGAGCGAGAACAGCAGTGCAAACGTGACCGTGAGCGACTGGTCCTTGAACAGCTGTCCAGCCACTCCGGTAATGAACACCATCGGGAAGAAGACCGCGATCGAGGTGAGCGTCGAGGCCATGACCGCGGTCGCGACCTCCTTGGTGCCCAGCCGGGCGGACTCGGGTCGGGACAGGCCGTGCTCTCGCTTGCGGACGATGCTCTCGAGCACGACGACGGCGTTGTCCACCAGCATGCCCACCGCGAGCGCTATGCCGCCGAGCGACATGATGTTCAGCGTCAGGTCGAAGGCGTACATCAGCACGAACGTGCCGAGCACCGAGACCGGGATCGCGATACCCGTGATCATCGTCGCCCGCGCGTCGCGCAGGAAGGCATAGAGCACGAGGATGGCCAGCAGGCCGCCCAGCAGCGCCGCGCTCTTGACCTCGCCGATGGCCGCGGAGATGAACTTCGACTGGTCGTAGACCGTGCGGATCGTGGTGCGGTCCGGCAACGACTTCTCGAGCTCGCCAAGCCGCTCGGTCACGCCCTCCGCGAGCTGCACGGTGTTGGCGTCGCCCTCCTTGTAGACCGCCAGCTCGATGGCCTCGCGGCCGTCCACCCTGGTGATCGCCTCGCGGTCCTTGTAGCCGCGCGTGACGGTCGCTACGTCGCGCAGGTAGATCGGCTGGCCGTCGCGGGTCGCGATGATCGCGTTCGCCATCTGCTCGATGGTCTCGAACTCGTTCAGCGTGCGCACCAGGAAGCGCTGCATGCCCTGCTCGAGGCGCCCGCCGGACAGGTTGACGTTCTCGGCACGGATGCGCCGGGTGACCGTGTCTATCGACAGGCCGAGCTGGGCGAGCTTCTGCTGGTCCACCAGGACCTGCACCTCGTCCTCGTAGCCACCGCTCACCTTGACCGCCGCCGAGCCCTCCACCGCCTCGAGTTCAGGTTTCAGGCGGTCCTCGGCGAAGCGCCGCAGCGCCTTGAGCCGTTCCACGCTGTCCTCGCCCGCCTGGCCCTCGGTGTCCAGGAACGCGAGCCGCAGGACCGGTTCGCTCGATGGATCGAAGCGCAGCAGCAGCGGCCGCTTCGCCTCGAGCGGCAACTGCAGCAGGTCGAGCTTCTCGCGCACGTCGATGCCCGCGACGTCCATGTCCGTGCCCCAGACGAACTCGAGGATCACGTCCGATTGCCCCGAGCGGGACACGGAGCGCACCTGCCGTACGTTGCGGATGATCCCGACCGCCTCCTCGACGGGACGCGTGATCAGCGTCTCCATCTCGAGCGGCGCCGCCCCGGCCAGTTCCGTCCGCACGGTCAGCGTGGGATAGGACAGATCCGGCAGCAGGTTCACCTTCAGCCGCGACAGGGATACCAGCCCGAACAGTGCGATGGCCACCGTGCACATGACGATGGTCACCCGCCGCCGGATCGCGAAGTCGATCAGCTGCATCTGGATCCCCGCTGAGTGGCTGGGTGCGTCGCGCGGTTCAGCGCGCGCGCGCCTTGTCGGTCGCGGCGACCGCGGCCTCTACGACCTTCACCGGCGTGCCGGTCTTGAGTCCGCCCTGGCCGACGACGACCACGTTCTCATCGCCCTTCAGTCCGTCGACGATCTCCACCCAGCCGCCGTTGCTCAGTCCAGGCGTCACGCGCCGCTGTTCGGCCTTGCCGTCGACGATCACGTAGACCGACTGGTCGCCGTCGCCGTCGAGGATTGCCGTCCGCGGGACCTGCAGCGCATCGTCGCGCCGCTCGTAGACGATGTTGACGCGGGCGAACATGCCGGGCTTCAGGCGGCGCGTCTCGTCAGGGACCTCGACGCGCGCACGGAACGTGCCCGTCTGGGGATCCACCGTGGGGCTGATCCTCGAAATCGTACCGACGAAGCGCTCGCCGGCCAGTGCGTCGACCACCACGTCCGCCTTCTGGTCCGGTGCGAGCTTGCGGAATTCCTTCTCGGGCACGTGCACGTAGGCCACGAGCGGGTCGAGGTCCGTGACCCTGAACGCCGAGGTATTCGGCGTGATGGTGTTGCCGACCTTGATGTAGCGGGCGGACACCACGCCCGCGATGGGCGCCCGGATTTCCGTGTAGCTCAACTCGAGGCGTGCCCGGTCGTAGGTCGCCCGCAGCGCGTCGAGGTCGTACTTGGTGTTCTCGGCCGTGCCTTTTGCGACGAGCCCCTTTTCGCTCAGTTCCTTGACGCGGTTGTAGTCCCGTTCCAGCTTGCGCAGGTTGGCTTCGGCCTGGGCCAGCTCGAGGCGCAGGCGGTCACCGTCCAGGCGCGCGAGCACCTGTCCGCCCTGGACCATGTCGCCTTCCTCGGCAAGGATCTGGCGCACTTCGCCGCCCACCTTGGCGACGACCTCGGCCTCCTCGTGAGCCTCGATCGGGGCGGTCCCGGAGTAGACGGCGACCATCGCGGCGCGGCGGACCGGCTGAACCTCGACCGGCACGGAGGTGTCGGCCTCGCTCGCGTCCTCGTCCTTGGCCTTGCCGTTGCTGCAGCCCACTGCGAGTGCGGCCGCAAGCGCGGCCGCAACGAATACGCGGATGCCTCGCCGGTGTCTGGCACCGCCTGCGTGTGTTCTGGTCATTGGGACCCTGTGCGCGAACGCGTCGGAATACTGGTGGGGAAATGCTAGACGCCTATAGTGTTGTAGTCAAGTACAACACCACCCTTGTGTATCGCCGCGGTGCGTCGGTCAGGATTCTCCGCTGCGCCTGGCCAGGTAACGCGGCTCGAGTCTGCTCAGGTCGGCCGTGATCTCGGCTGTCTCCGCCAGCAGCGCGTCAGGAACGTCCTCGATGTCGGCCGCCTTCTCGAGCGCGGGAAGGCCTTGCGCGGCGCGACGGGCGTTCTCGCGGGCCAGCTGGTCCGCGGCGCGCTGCTCGCGCTCCGCCTTGCGCTTCTCCAGGTTCAGCGACACCGATTCGTGGCTGCGCATTTCCTCCAGCGCGGCGATTTCCTCGGTCGCGTGCTGGAAGTCCGGGTTGCTGGCGACGCGCTCGACATGGCGCGCCTGCAGCTCCTGAACCAGCGGGGTGAGCGCTTCGAGCTGCCGGAAGTCGGCCGGGCGGATCCTGTTCCAGGGCAGCGCACCGTCCCGGGAACTCTCGCCGACCTCCTCGAGGCTGATCGGCGAGGGCAGTCGGATGTCCGGCTGCACGCCGCGGTTCTGGGTGCTGTCGCCCGTCACGCGGTAGTACATCCCGATCGTGACTGTGACCTGTCCGTAGCCCGGATCCTTGCCGAGCGCATAGCGATCGAGCGGGTACAGGTTCTGGACCGAGCCCTTTCCATAGGTATCCTGCCCGATCACGATGCCACGCCCGTAGTCCTGCATCGCCGCCGCGAAGATCTCCGAGGCCGAGGCGCTGAACCGGTCTACCAGGATCGTCAGCGGGCCGGAATATGCGGCCTCGCGCTCGTCGGACTCGAGGACCTCGACGCGGCCGCCGGTCTCGCGCAGCTGCACCACCGGCCCCTTCGGGACGAACAGGTTCACGAGCCCGATCGCTTCGCTCAGGTGCCCGCCGCCGTTTTCGCGCAGGTCGAGAACGAGGCCGTCGATGCCGCCTTCCTGCGCAAATTCCTGCAGCAGGCGATGCACGTCCCGGGTCGTGCTGCGGTACTCATCGTCGCCGGCCGCACGGGCGTTGTAGTCCTGGTAGAAGGACGGGACCGTGATGACGCCGATGCGCAGCGTCTGGTCGCCACGCTCGATCTCGCGCAGCTCCTTCTTCGCCGCCTGCGCCTCCAGCGTGATCTTCGCGCGCGTCAGCACGATCACCTTGTCTGCCGTGCCGGGAGCCGCGTTGCCGGGCTGGATCTGAAGGCGTACATCGGAACCACCCGGGCCGCGAATCAGCTGCACGACGTCGTCGAGGCGCCAGCCCACGACGTCCACCAGCTCGCCGTCCTTGCCCTGGCCGACCGCGACGATCCTGTCCTTGGCCGCGAGCGTGCCACTGCGCTGCGCAGCACCGCCCGGCAGGATCTCCACGATCGTCACGTAATCGTCCAGCAACTGCAGCGAGGCGCCGATGCCCTCGTAGGACAGGCTCATCTGGATGCGGTATTCCTCGGAGTTGCGCGGCGAGAAATAGCTCGAGTGCGGGTCGAAAACGTGGGCGAACGCGTTCATGAAGTTCTCGAACACGTCGTCGGAAGTGACCTGTTCCGAGCGCTTGCGCACCCGGTCGTAGCGCTTCTCGAGGATCTCGCGGGCCTCGGGCCAGGTCTTGTCGGCCAGGATCAGCGACAGCGCGTCGCTCTTGACGCGCTTGCGCCAGAGTTCGTCGAGCTCCGAGCGCTCGCGGGCCCAGGGGGCATCCTTGCGGTCGAACTCGAACGTCTCGTCCAGGCTGAAGTCGGGCTCCTTCTCGAGCACTTTCAGCGCGTAGCTCATTCGCTCGCGGCTGCGCTCCTGGAACCGATTGAAGATCGCGAAAGCAGGGCTGAGCTCGCCGCTCGCGACCGCGTCGTCGAGCTGGTAGCGGTAACGCTCGAACTCGGCGACGTCGCTGGCGAGGAAATAGCTGCGGCTCGGGTCCAGCGACTCGAGGTAGCGATCCAGCATCAGCGAGGACACCGGATCGTTGATCGGTGCCTGCCGGTAGTGGGATCGCTCGAACATGCTGCTCACCAGCCGTGCGACCCGCGCCTGGCGATCGGTCGGGCCCAGGCTGGTCGTCGTCGCACTGGCGACCGCCGTCGGTGCCGGTGCAGTGCCGAGCAGCAGGCTGCCGATGCCGAGCACGACCGCGGCCAGCACGACCCCATGGGCCGCACGCCGCGTGCGGCGTACCGGTACCGTCTCAACAGATCCGCCTGCCTGATACACTGATTGACTTCCTCGTTCCCGACACTCGGAGGCCTAGGCTAGAGTCACGCTCCGCGCCAATCAAGGCCCGGACGCGCCTCGCGCCGCCTGGACGTGAGACCACTCACCGCACTGACCGGATTCGTCCTGGGCTCCGCCGCCGCCACGACCTTCGGTCTTGCGGCGACGATGGTCGTGTTCCTCGTGCTGTCCGGGGAACATCCCCAGTTCCGCAGCGAGCTTCCGCTGCTGGCCCTTTACCTTGCCATCTTCGCTGCTTTGACAGCGCTGGCGGGGGTCAGTTTCATCGGCCTTGCCCGCGAGCGCCGATGGCGGTGGTGGGCCCAGGGCGCAATGTGGGGCGCCATCGTCGCGCTGGCCGCGCTGTACCTGGCCACCCGCACCTGAGCGTGAGTGCCGGCGCGTATGAGATTTATTCGCATTTGCCTGGATTACGGAGTCGCTGATGATTAGCCGATTGGTCCGGACCCGCTCCCTGCTGCTCATCGCGGCGGCCACCGCCGCCGCCTGCTCCACGGGGGCCGGACGCGGCGACCCGCCACAGCGGTTCACCGCGGAGGGACTGGCGGCCCACGTACAGGTGCTGTCCGCGGATGAATTCGAGGGTCGGCGCTCCGCCACTCCGGGCGGCGAGAAGACGGTGGCCTACCTGGAGCAGGCTTTCAGGGAGATCGGACTGAAGCCTGGCGCCGGTAATTCCTACCAGCAGCCGGTTCCGTTCGTGGAACTCGGCACTCAGCCCTCGTCCAGCCTCGAGGTCAGCTCGCCGGGCGGCAAGCTCGCCTTCAGCTACGGCCCGCAGGCCGTGTACTGGACGACCCGCGTGACCCCCGAGGCCGGAATCGAGGGCAGCGAGCTCGTGTTCGTGGGCTATGGGATCGTCGATCCGAGCCGCGACTGGAACGATTACGCGGGGCTGGACATGCGCGGCAAGACCGCGGTGATCCTGGTGAACGACCCCGGCTTCGCCACCTCCGACCCGGCGCTGTTCAAGGGCCGGACGATGACGTACTTCGGCCGCTGGACCTACAAGTTCGACGAAGCGGCCCGGCAGGGCGCTGCAGGCGCAATCATCGTCCACGAGGACGAGGCTGCCGCCTATCCGTGGGCAGTCGTGCAGAACGGCGCGTCCCGGCCTCAGCTGGTGCTCGACCGGCCGGATGGCAACGCGTCCCGGGTCGCGCTGGAGGGCTGGATCACGCTGGATTCGGCCCGGAAGCTGTTTGCGGCCGCCGGCATGGACTACGAGGCCCTGAAGACCCGCGCCGCCGAGCGTGGCTTTCGAGGCCGTGCCGATGGGACTGCACGCCTCCGCGAGCGTCCAGAACTCGATCCGCAGGGCGGTCTCGAGCAACGTGATCGGGCTGCTGGAGGGCAGCGAGCGGCCGGATGAATACCTGGTCGTGACCGCCCACTGGGACCATCTGGGCATCGCCGAGCGAGGGGAGGGCGACGACCGGATCTTCAACGGCGCGGTGGACAACGCGACCGGTACGGGGGGAATGCTCGAGCTGGCACGTGCCTTCGCGGCACTCGAGCCGCGTCCCGAGCGCTCGATTCTGTTCGTCGGATTCACCGGCGAGGAGGATGGCCTGCTCGGCAGCGAGTATTTCGCCGACCATCCGCCCGTGCCTGTCGCGCAGATAGTCGGCGGCATCAACATCGACGCGATGATCGTCTACGGCAGGACCCGGGACGTGTCCGTCGTCGGTTTCGGATCCTCCGAGCTCGAGGACTACCTGAGGCAGGCCGCGGCCCGCCAGGGGCGCGTGCTGCGGCAGGAACCGACGCCCGAGAAGGGCTTCTATTTTCGATCCGACCACTTCCCGCTGGCGAGGAAAGGGGTCCCGATGCTGTACGCCAAGGGCGGCGTGGACTCAGTCGCACACGGACCGGAGTGGGGGCGCGCCCGGCAGCAGGACTACATCGCGAATCGGTACCACAAGCCCAGCGACGAGTACGATCCCGACTGGGACCTCTCCGGCGCCATCGAGGACCTGGAAATGTACTTCGACGTGCTGCAGCAGCTGGCAGGCGAGACTCGTTTCCCCGAATGGCTGCCGGGCAACGAGTTCCGGCCGATACGCGAGCAGAGCCGCAGCGGAGCGGGCACCGCTCGTTGACCTGCGGCGATGCCGCGCTGGCGCCGGCGCTCAGTCGTGGTCGATGCGCTCCCAGGCGTGGGGTTTCGCCTCGCCGGCGTCGCTTTCGTACGGGTCGAAGCCCGCGCTGCGGTGGCGCCTCGGCTGCTGTTTCGGCGGGTCCTCTGCCAGCGACAGTCCGCCGCCGCTGGCCTGTGACTGCGGCTTCGTGGCCGGCCTGGGCCCACGGGTCGCCGCCGGCTTCGTCGCGCGGCCGGTCAGCCTGTTCCACCAGTCGTTCAGCAAGCCCATGTCCACCTCCCGGCGCGGCCCGCCAGGGCAGTCGCGCCCTCGGTGGATGCTAGCGCGGCGTCAGCGGGCCAGACCGAACACGCGTCGCAGAATTCTCCAGAAGACGACTATCAGCGCCGGTCCGAGCAGCAGCAGCCAGGCCGGCCATTCGAAAGCCGCGAGGCTGCCGAGGAAGTCCCGGTAGAAGACCCCCGCGCTGCCGCGGGAATAGGGCCCGAGCGTCAGCAGGCCGGTCTGGTAGATCAGCAACGGCAGCAGCAGCGCACCGAATGCCAGCGCCGCCAGCAGCCACAGCAGGTCCCGCTTTGCATCCATGCCGCGATCGTGAGGGCAAGCCCGGCCGATCGCAAGCTCGGCATTTGAGTATCATCTGCGATCATGAAGCGCGTTCGCACGGCCGTGATCGGCGTCGGGTACCTGGGACGGTTCCATGCGCAGAAGTACGCCTCGTTGCCTGACTCCGAGCTGGTCGCGGTCGTGGACGCCGAACCCGAGGCGCGGGCCCGGGTCGCGGGCGAACTGGGCTGCCGCGCCGTCGCGGACTACCGCGAGCTGCTCGGTGAGGTGGATGCCGTCAGCATCGCCACGCCGACGCCGCTGCATTTCCCGATCGCCAGCGACTGTCTCGATCATGGCATCCACGTGCTGGTCGAGAAGCCGATCACCGAGACGCCGGAGCAGGCGCGCGAGCTGGTAGCGGTCGCGGCGCGCCGGGAGCGGGTGCTGCAGGTCGGGCACCTCGAGCGATTCAACGCGGCGATACTCGCGCTGGAGGGCACGCTCGGCACGCCGCGCTTCGTCGAGTCGCACCGGCTCGCGCAGTTCAAGGAGCGCGGCACGGACGTCAACGTCGTGCTGGACCTGATGATCCACGACATCGACCTGATCCAGAGCCTGGTCGGTGCTCCGATCGAGTCCATCGATGCGGTCGGCACCTCGGTGTTCTCTGCCGGGCTCGACATCGCCAACGCCCGCATCCGTTATGCGAATGGTTGCGTGGCGAACACGACGGCGAGCCGGGTCAGCATGAAGGCGGAGCGCAAGCTGCGCCTGTTCCAGGACGACGCCTACATCTCCATCGATTTGCAGCAGAAGGTGCTGACGATCGTGCGCAAGCCGCCGGCCGCCGCGGCGGCCGCCCCGGGGCAGGTCGTGATCGAGGAACGCAGCTACGATCAGGGCGACGCGCTGAAGATGGAGATCGAGGCGTTCCTGTACTCGATCCGCGCAGGCCTGCCCCCGGTGGTGAGCGGCGAGGACGGCCTGCGGGCGCTCGAAACGGCGATCCGGATCACCGACATGGTGCGCGGGGCGCCCGGGCGCACATGATGGAGCCATGTAGCGGCGCAGCCGAGGCGAGCTGAGCATCGCACCCAGCGCATGATCGCGATCAAGGAAGCCTGGCACGCCGGGCTGCTCAGGCGTCCTCACTGGCTGCCTAATCTCATTGCCGGGGTGGTCGTCGGCGTCGTGGCGCTGCCGCTCGCGATGGCCTTTGCGATCGCCTCGGGCGCGAAGCCGGAACAAGGCCTGTATACCGCCATCGTCGCGGGCGTGGCCGTATCGCTGTTCGGCGGCAGCCGCCTGCAGATCGCCGGTCCCACCGGCGCCTTCGTCGTCATCCTGGCCGGCGTCACGGCGAAGCACGGCATCGACGGCCTGCAGATCGCGACGTTCATGGCGGGACTGATGCTGCTGGCGCTCGGCTTCGCGCGCCTCGGGGGCATCATCCGCTTCATACCGGACCCGGTGATCACCGGGTTCACGGCCGGCATCGGCCTGATCATCTTCGTCGGCCAGTGGCGCTATTTCCTCGGCCTGCCCGAAGTGGGCGGAGAGCACTTCCACGAGAAGGTCTGGAACCTGGTTGCCGCCGTGCCGCAGACACATCTCGCGACCGCGGCGATCGCGGCGCTGAGTCTCGCTGCGGTGGTGCTGACGCCCCGGGTCCCGGTGCTGCGGCGCGTGCCGGGGCCGCTGGTGGCGATGATCGCCGCGACGCTGCTGCAGTCCATCTTCCAGTTCGGGGGCGTCGCGACGATCGGCACGGAGTTCGGCGGTATTCCGCGCGGATTGCCCGGCCTGGGGTTTCCGGAAGTCACTGCGCCGCGCGTCATCGAGCTGCTGGGCCCGGCATTCACGATCGCGATGCTGGGCGCGATCGAATCCCTGCTCTCGGCCGTCGTGGCGGACGGCATGGCCGGCACCCGCCACGACTCGAACCAGGAACTCATCGGCCAGGGCATCGCGAACGTCGCGGCGCCGCTGTTCGGGGGCTTTGCCGCCACCGGCGCGATCGCGCGTACCGCGACCAACGTCAGGAACGGCGGAACCGGTCCGCTGGCAGGCATCGCGCACGCGGTCGTGCTGGTGCTGGTACTGATCGCGCTGGCGCCGCTCGCGCAGAACGTGCCGCTGGCGGCGCTCGCCGCGGTGCTGTTCGTCGTCGCCTGGAACATGAGCGAGATCCGTCATTTCGCCGGCATGGTGCGGCGCGCGCCAAGGGCCGACGTCGTGATCCTGCTGATCACTTTCTTCCTGACCGTGTTCGCCGATCTGGTGGTGGCCGTCAACGTGGGCGTGATCCTCGCGATGTTCCAGTTCCTGCACCGCATGGCTTCCACGGTCGAAGTCCAGCCGCTGGCCGGTGGAGAGCTCGAAAGCGAGCTGGTGCGCAGGGGTCGCGTGACGCTGCCCCCCGGCGTGATGGTCTACGGCATCGACGGCCCGTTCTTCTTCGGGGCCGTCGACAATTTCGAGCGGGCGCTGGCGCAGACGCACACGGACCCGAAGCTGCTGGTATTCCGGCTGAAGCGCGTGCCCTTCATGGACATCACCGGCCTGCAGAGCCTCGAGGAGGCGATCCGCGACCTCCAGCGCCGCGGCGTGCGCGTGCTGCTGTGCGAGGCGAACACGCGGGTCCACGGCAAGCTCGCCAGGGCGGGAGTTCTCGAGCTGCTGGGTCCGGGCGGTTACCATCAGGAGCTCTCGGATGCGCTGGCCCAGGCCGAATGGGGCGTCGCGCCCGAAGATGGTCCTGGAGTGGACAGCCGACAGACCGTACTGCTCGAGGAAACCGCGGCCCGCGGGCCGCCCGGGACGGGGAGTGACGATGCGCGCGGTGATCTGCAGCGAACTGAAAGGGATTGAGGGGCTCGAGTACGCGGCGGACTGGCCGGAGCCCGTCCCCTCGGCAGGCGAAGTGCTGGTCGATGTGCGGGCCGTAGCGCTGAACTTCCCCGACCTGCTGATGACACGGGGCTTGTACCAGGAGCGCCCCGAGCTCCCCTTCGTTCCCGGCATCGAGTTCTCGGGCGTGGTCGTTTCGGTCGGCGAGGGCGTACGGCGCTTCCAGGCCGGGGACCGGGTCGTCGGCGCGACCGGCCAGGCGCTGGCCGAGCGACTCGTCGCGCGCGAATCGCAGCTTTTCCGGGCGCCCGAGGCACTGGACTTCGAGTCGGCGTCCGGGATCTGCGTGACGTATTTCACGTCGATGCACGCACTGCGCCAGCGCGCAGGACTTCGCCCGGGTGAATCGCTGCTCGTGCTCGGCGCCGGAGGCGGCGTCGGGACGAGCGCGGTGGAACTCGGTCGCGCGATGGAAGCCCGGGTGATCGCGGCGGCGAGCAGCGACGAGAAACTCGAACTCGCCAGGTCGCTGGGCGCGACCGAGCTCATCAACTACTCGCGGGAGGACCTGCGCACCAGGGTCAAGGAGATCACGGGCGGTGAGGGCGTGGACGTCGTCTACGACCCGGTCGGCGGAGCGCTCGCCGAGCCCGCGCTGCGCAGCCTGGCCTGGAAGGGTCGGTACCTGGTCATCGGGTTCGCCAGCGGGGAGATCCCGAGCGTGTCGTTGAACCTTCCGCTGCTGAAGGGCGCGTCGATCGTGGGCGTGTACTGGGGGAGTTTCAGCCAGCGCGAGCCGCGCGTGCAGGCGGAGAACGCCGCCGAACTCTGGCGCCTGGTCGAGGCAGGCCGCATCCGGCCGGTCGTGGGCGAAGTGCACGCGCTCGAGGACTTCGCCGCGGCCTTTGCCGCGCTGGAGCAGCGGCGGGCCCGGGGCAAGGTCGTCATCCGCATCTGATCAGGGCTCGCCGAGCGCCTCGAGCTGCTCCTGCAACTCGAGCCAGCGTTCCTCGGCCTCGGTGAGCAGGTTCGCGAGCTCCCCGCAGCGCTGCGAAGCCGAGCGGACGGCTTCCGGGCTGCTGTCGGCATAGAAGCCGGCATCACCGAGCTGCTCGTCGAGTTCCCGCTTCTGCTGTTCCATTGCCGATATCCGGGCCTCGAGCTCCTGGGCCTCGCGCAGCAGCGGACGTCGCCGTCGCAGCCATTCCTGTCGGCGCCGTTCGCGAGCCTCCCGTTCGCCCCTGCGCTGCTCCCTGGCCTGCAGCAGCGTCTGGTCCTCGAGCTCCTCGCGCTCGCCCGCCCGGCGGGCGGTGAGCCATTCGAGGTACTCCTCGACGCCGCCATCGAAGCGGCGCACGCGGCCGTCCGCGACGATCAGGAACTCGTCGCAGACCGTTCGCAGCAGCGACCGGTCGTGAGAGACGAGGACCACGCTGCCCTCGTATCCGGTCAGCGCACGCGTCAGCGCGTGCCGCATCTCCAGGTCCAGGTGGTTGGTCGGCTCGTCGAGCAGCAACAGGTTCGGTCGACGCCGGACCAGGCGTGCCAGTGCGAGGCGGGACCGCTCGCCTCCCGAGCAGCTCGAGACCGGAGCATCGGCTCGCTCGCCGCCGAAGTCGAAGTGACCCAGGTAACTGCGGAGCTCCTGCTCGCGAGTCGCCGGTTCGTCCCGCGCCAGGTGCCACAGCGGCGACTCCCCCAGGTCGAGCTGCTCGAGCTGGTGCTGGGCGAAATAGCCGAGCTCGAGGCCCTGGCCCTCGATCCGTCGGCCGCCGAGCAGCGGCAGCTCGCCGGCCAGGCTGCGGACCAGCGTCGACTTGCCGGCGCCGTTGGGTCCGAGCAGGCCGATCCGGGCTCCGGCGCGGATGCTGAGCGTGACCTGCTCGAGTACGGGCGGTGCCGCGTAGCCCGCCATTGCCGCCTCGAGCACGAGCAAAGGGTCGGGCGCGCGCTCCGGCGCCGGTATCTCGAAATCGAACGGCGTGTCCACATGGGCCGGGGCGACCCGCTCCAGCCGATCGAGCGCCTTCAGGCGGCTCTGGGCCTGGCGTGCCTTGCTGGCCTTGGCGCGGAAGCGCGCCACGAAGCGCTCGAGGTGCGCGACCTCCCGCTGCTGCTTCTCGAACAGCGCCTGCTGCGTCGCGAGGCGCGCGGCCCGCTGCTCCTCGAACGAAGAGTAGTTCCCGGCAAAAAGCGTGAGGCCGCCGCCTTCGAGGTACGCGACGTGGGTGATGCAGGCGTCGAGAACCTCGCGGTCGTGGGAGACCAGCAGCAGCGTCCCGGGATAGCCGGCCAGCCATCGCTCGAACCATACAATCGCGTCCAGGTCCAGGTGGTTGGTCGGTTCGTCGAGCAGCAGCAGGTCGGCGCGACTCATCATCACGCGCGCCAGGTTCAGTCTCATGCGCCAGCCGCCGGAGAACTCGGCCACCGGCTGGCTCTCGTCGCCACGCGCAAAGCCGAGGCCTGCCATCAGCGTGGCCGCGCGAGCGCGCGCCGTGTAGCCGTCGAGCGTCTCGAGGCGACCATGCAGCTCTGCAATGGCCGAGCCGTCGTGACGCGCCTCGGCATCCGTCAGCGCCGCCTGTACCGAGCGCAACTCCCGGTCACCGTCCAGCACGTACTCGATCGCCGGCTGGGCGAGCGCCGGCACTTCCTGCTCCAGCCGGGCGATCCGCCACTGCGCAGGAACGATCGCGTCACCGACCTCTGGATGAAGCACGCCCGCGAGCAGCGCCAGCAGGCTGCTCTTGCCGCTGCCGTTTGCCCCGACCAGGCCGACGCGCCAGCCGCCATGGAGCTGCAGGCTGACGTTCGCGAGGAGCGGTCGCCCACCCCTGGCGAGCGTCAGATTGCGCAGCTGGATCACGTGACGGGAGCCTGGCGGGCCTTGATTCGAGGCATTGTATCGGGGTGCAGCGGGCTCGGGCGACCATGCAGGAACCGGCGGATTCCGGCAGAATCCGCGCTTCACAAACCGCCGGTCCGCACGACCGGTCCAGGAGTCTCCAACTCGATGCCGGTCATGCAACGCTTGCTGCTCCCGTTTCTTTCCGAGTCACGCCGCACGACGACCTCGCTGGTCGTCGCTTTCGCATTGCTGCCGCTGGCCGCGTTCGGGCAGTCGACGCCCGCGGTCTCGACGATCATCGCGTTCAGCGCCTCGGAGACCAGTGCGCGGCCGATCCTCGGACCCGACGGCGGGCTCTACGGCACGGCCCGTGTCACGTCCTTCGGCGCCTCCGGACTGATATATCGCGCCGAGCCGGACGGGTCGCAGGTGCAGACCGTCTACCAGCTTGGTGAACGGGACGGCATCAGCCCGCAGGCGGGGCTGGTGCTCGGCAGCGACGGGCGTTTCTACGGGACGACCAGCTTCGCTCCTGCCGCGGAGCCTGGCAGGTTCGGCACCGTGTTCAGCGTGCTTCCGGACGGCAGCGGTTTCACGACTCTGTACACGTTTGCTCTGACGACCGGATCCAATTCCATTTCCGGGCTGATCAATCCGGACGGAGTCTATCCTGACGCCGCGCTGATCGAGGGCAGCGACGGTTACCTGTACGGCACTGCCCGGCAGGGTGGCAGCAACGGAACCGGGACGATCTTCCGCCTGAGCCGCGACGGCACTGCGTTCGAGCTGCTGCACGAGTTCAGTCCGATCACCTCCGAGGCCGGCGCCGAGATCGCCACCAACGACGACGGGCACAGCCCGGCCGGCAGCCTGCTCGAGGGCGCGGACGGATACCTCTACGGCACGGCTTTCGGCGGCGGCGCGAATGGTCGCGGCACAGTTTTCCGGGTCCGGCACGACGGCTCCGACTTCCGGGTCGTGCACAGCTTCAGCGCCGCCACGGCGCCCGACGAAGTCAGCCTGCCCGTCAATGTCGATGGCGCCGCCCCGCTCGCAGGGCTCGTCGACGGCGGAGATGCTTTCCTTTACGGCGTGGCGAGCCAGGGGGGTGCGACGGGTAACGGGACCGTCTTCGCGATCGCTCCCGACGGTTCGAGTTTCACGGTTTTGCACGACTTCGACGACGCGAACGGATCCCGTCCGGCCGGGGCGCTGCTGCTGGGCAACGACGGGCGGCTCTACGGCACGACCACGGGCGGCGGGGCGAACGAGGCCGGTTCGGTGCTCGGCCTCGGCGTCATCTTCTCGATCGCGCGCGACGGAACCGGCTTCGAGTTGCTCCACGTCTTCGACAGCACGCAGGGAGCGAATCCCGCGGGCGCGCTGCTGCAGCTGTCGGACGCGGTGTTTGTCGGAACGACCGAGAACGGCGGAAATTGCGGCCAGGGCACGCTGTATCGCCTGAGCCTCGCCGGCGACACGGTTGACGGCATCACGAATTGCGGCCAGAGGAGGAACAACAACGACGGTGGTGGTTCGACCGCACCGGCCCTGCTGCTGTTGCTCGGCCTGCTCGGGCTCAGGCGCCGACTTCGCTAGCGGCGCTGGTTGCCATGGCTGAGTCGCGATTGCACTACCGGACCTGCTCGATCTGCGAGGCGATGTGCGGGATCGTCATCGAGCACCGGGACAGCCAGGTGCTTTCGATCAAGCCTGACAAGCAGGACGCATTCAGCCGCGGACACATTTGCCCCAAGGCCGTGGCGCTGAAGGACCTGCACGAGGATCCTGACCGGCTGCGCCACCCTGTTCGCAAGACGGCGAATGGCTGGGAGCAGGTTTCCTGGCAGGATGCGTTCGCGGAGATCGGGCACCGGGTCGCATCGATCCGGGCGGCCCACGGTCCGGACGCACTCGCGGTGTACGTGGGCAATCCCACCGCCCACAACCTCGGCGCCATGCTGACGATCGGGGATTTCATCCGCGCCGCGGGCAGTCGCAATTTCTATTCGGCCACGAGCGTGGACCAGCTGCCGCACATGGTGGCGTCGTGGGCATTGTTCGGGCACCAGTTCCTGATGCCTGTACCGGACGTCGACCGGACGCAGCTGTTCGTCTGCATCGGTGGCAACCCGGTGGCTTCCGGCGGTTCGATCATGGGCGCGCCTGGCTTCGAGCGGCGCGTCGAGGCGTTGCAGGCGCGCGGCGGGCGTCTCGTCGTCATCGACCCGCGTCGGACCGAGACCGCTGGCATCGCCGACGAGTACCTGGCGATCCGGCCCGGCACCGACGTGTTCCTGCTGCTCGCGCTGACGAAGAAAGTGATCGAGGCCGGCGCGGTCGATCCAGGTCACCTGCGGGAGCGGGTCGACGGCCTCGACGAGCTCGAGGCGGCTGTCGGCAGGTTCGATTTCGACGTGCTCGCAGCGCGGACCGGCATCCCGGCGGCGCGGATCGAGCGACTCGCGCTCGAGATCGCCCGCGAGCCCCGCGCAGTGGTCTATGGCCGCGTCGGAGCCTGCACACAGGAGTTCGGCGGGCTGGTCATGTGGCTCATTTACTGCCTCAACGCACTGACGCGGCACCTGGACGCGGAGGGCGGCATGATGTTCGCCGAGCCCGCGGTGGACTTGAGCGCCGCATATGGTTCGCGCGGGCATCGCGACCGGCACCGCTCGCGCGTGCGGCAGCTTCCCGAGTTCAGCAGCGAGCTGCCGGTGGCTGCGCTCGCGGAGGAGATCGAGACACCCGGGGAGGGACAGGTCCGCGCGCTGATCACGTTCGCCGGCAACCCGGTGCTCTCGACGCCGAATGGCAGGCAGCTGGACCGGGCGCTCGAGAAACTGGATTTCATGGTTTCCGTGGACATGTACCTGAACGAGACGAGCCGGCACGCGCAGTTGATCCTGCCGCCGACGAGTCCGCTCGAGCGCAGCCATTACGACGTGGCACTCGCGTCATTCGCGGTGAGGAACTTCGCGAAGTATTCGCCGCCGCTGTTCGACAAGCCCGCGGGCGCGCTGCATGACCACGAGATACTGGTGGAGTTGAGCCGCAGGCTCGGCGCGTCGAGGGACGGCGGCGGCCGGGGGCTGGTCGCGAAGCTCGGGCCCGATCGCGCGCTCGACCTGTTGCTGCGCAGCGGGCGCTACGGCATGGAGAACCGGGGCTTCGTGCGTCTGCTCGCCTCGCTGCCCGGGCTCGGCAGCCTGCGCAGGCAACTCGAGGCCGAGGACCGAAGGCCGCAGGGCCTGAGCCTGCGCAAGCTGATCGATGCGCCGCACGGCGTGGACCTCGGGCCGCTCGCGCCGAACCTGCTGCGCCGGCTTGCGACCCGGGACGGCCGCATCGACCTGGCCCAGGACCTGTTCCTCGAGGACCTCGAGCGCGCACGGCGTGTCCTCGGCAAGCCCGTGCCCGAGCTCGTGCTGATCGGGCGGCGGCACGTGCGCAGCAACAACAGCTGGCTGCACAACAGCCATCGGCTGGTGAAGGGCAAGCCGCGCTGCACGCTGCTCGTGAACCCGCGCGATGCCGCAGAGCGGGGGCTCGAGGACGGGGATCGCGTGCGCCTGCGCTCGCGGGTCGGAGAACTCGTCGTGGACCTGGAGATCTCGGACGACGTGATGCCCGGGGTCGTGTGCCTGCCGCATGGCTGGGGACACGATCGCGAGGGCATCCGCCTGTCCGTCGCCACGCAGCATGCGGGCGCGAGCATCAACGATCTCACCGACGACCAGGCCATCGATGAGCTGACGGGCAACGCCGTGCTGAACGGCACGCCGGTCCAGGTCGAGCGCATCGCCGCACCGCGCACAGCGGCCTGAGCTGAAGCTACGCCCCGCCGGGCGGAGGGCCCGCCTGCTCGTCGAAGATCCTGCGCCAAAGCCAGCCTAGCGCCGCTGAGACCGGGGGCCGCTGCGTCGGGAGCTGCAGGCTCGGGACGGCAGCGACGCCGTCGGCGCGCAGGTCCGCCACGACGAAAGAGAACACGAACCACGGCGTCTGGCCCATCCGCAGGTCCGTCATCACGATCGGTCGCTCGAGAGCCGCCGCACCGTCGCCGGCTGCCGCAGTCTCGACCAGCCCGAGCAGTTGTCCGACGGTGCTCGCGGATCCGGTCGCGAACCTCTGCTGCGGACGCGCCTGCCGGACTCCGTAGAAGCCCTTGGAAAACCAGGCGAGCCGCCGGACGGCCCAGTCGTGCTGCAGCGGCGCGAGCAGCTGTGCTTCGCTCGCGTGCCTGGCAAGAGTGACCGTATCGCTGCGGTCGAGCAGCGAACGGTATCCCTCGTGGTAGCCCGCGTCGTCCATTACGACGATACGCCACAGCAGGCTGTTGAACGGGCTCGGTGTCACGAGTACGCGGCCATCCGATATCGGGCCCGCGGCGAGGGAGCGGTGTACGACGCCCTCGACGTGGGCCTGGGCGGCGACGGTCCATACCAGGTACGCGCTGCTCGCGATCAGCCCGGCGGCGTTCCAGCGCAGCGCACGGACGGGGTCCCGGCGGCGTAGCCACAGAGCGCCGAGCACGCCGATGACCAGCGGCAGCGTGTACATCGGGTCGATGATGAAGATGCTGCCGATCCCGATGGGGTAGTCCGAGAACGGCAGCAGCAGCTGCGTGCCGTACACGGTGAACGCATCGAGCAATGCATGCGTGACCAGCGCGAGCCATACCAGCGCGAGCCACTCCCGGAATCCAGCGCCGCTCGACCGGTTCAGTCGCGCGATCAGCAGTGCGAGCGGCGGCGATGCCAGCGTCAGCCAGAATAGCGAATGGCTTTCCGCGCGGTGATAGGTGAAGTCGCGGACCGGATCGCCGTAGGCCACGAGTACGTCCAGGTCCGGCAATGTGCCGCAGACCGCGCCCCATAGCGCAGCGCGGGCGCCGACCTTGCGGCCGAGCACCGCGGTGCCGACGGCGGCGCCGAGCGCGATCTGGGTGACAGAGTCCATCTTGCGGGCTTCCGGGACAGTGCGGGCGACAAAGGTACAACACTCCGGTTCGTTGCCGACCTGCCTGCGGATCCAGTCCGCAGGCGCAGCGGCAATTGACAGCGTCGCCGTGATCGGGCCCGATGTCCCCGGCGGAGAGCGTAGCGCGCCGGGCACAGCCGGCGGAGGAGAGGAAGATGGTGGCAGGCGGACGAGCCCTCGGCGACGCGCGGGCGTCGGATCGCACAGGGGGCGCGCCGGGTGGCCCGGCGAGCCTGGCCGAAAAGACGCAGGTGCTCGACAGGGCGCGCAGGTTCCTGTTCCCGGATCGCGTCGAGCGGCTGGCGTCGCTGGGCGTCGAGCTGGTGATCGGGCGCCGCGAGGGCTATCGATTCTGGGACCTCGACGGCCGCGAATTCCTGGATTTCCACCTCAATGGCGGGACCTACAGCCTCGGGCACCGTCATCCGGAGTTGCTGGAGATCCTGCTCGATACGCTGCAGTTTGCCGATGTCGGCAACCACCACTTCGCGAACCCGGCGCGGGCCGCGCTGGCCGAGCGGCTGGCCACTGCGACCGGGCTGCAGTACACGGTCTTCACACCGAGTGGAGCCGAGGCGGTCGATGTCGCGATCAAGTCGGCCCGTCGCTGCACGAAGCGGCGCAGGATCGTCGCGCTCGAGCGCGGCTATCACGGGCGATCCGGACTATCCGGGGCGGCCGGGGATGACTCGGCCGCAGCGGACTTCCTGAGTGACTATCCCGGCGAGTTCCTGCGAGTGCCGTTCAATGATCTCGCCGCGATCGAGCACGCGCTCGAAGAAGGTGACGTGGCCGCGGTGCTGATGGAGACGATCCCGGCCACCAGCGGCTTTCCGATACCTGAACCCGGCTACCTGCCGGGCGTGCGCGCGCTGTGCGAGCGCCACGGGTCGCTGTACATCGCCGACGAGGTCCAGACCGGCCTCGGCCGCACTGGCCAGCTCTGGGGCGTGGACTGCTGGGGCGTGAAGCCGGACGTGCTGGTGACGGGCAAGGGTCTCTCTGGCGGGCTCTACCCGGTATCGGCCGCGGTCATGTCGCGTGCGGTCGGGAGCTGGCTCGAGCAGGACGGGTGGGGCTATGTTTCGACCTTCGGCGGGGCAGAGCCCGGTTGTGCGGTCGGCTGTCGTGCGCTCGAGCTCTGCGCCGATGCGGCGACGCTCGCGAACGTCGCCTCGATCGCGGGCTACCTGCGAGGCGGCCTCGACGGTATTCGAGCCCGCTATCCGTTCTTCAAGGGTATCCGCCAGCAGGGGCTCGTGATGGGGCTCGAGTTCGATGCGCCGGATGGCGGTATGCAGATGACCGGAGCGCTGTACCAGCACGGGATCTGGGCGATGTTCGCGGGCTTCGATCGCTCGGTGCTGCAGTTCAAGCCTGGCCTTCTGATCGACCGCGCGTACTGCGACGATACCCTCGAGCGCTTCGAAGACGCGCTTCGCAGCCTGCAGCGGAGATCGGCACGTTGAGCAACGAGCAGATGGACGCCACGAGTCTGCACCTGGGCCGCATGACGGAGCTGGCCCACCGGGCCCTCGAGCACTGGGGTCTGGCCGGGAGCCGGCTCGAGTTGATGAAACACCGCGAGAACGTCGTATTCAGGGTGTCCAGCCCTGACGGAACCCCGTACGCGATGCGGGTTCACCGCCTCGGATATCACAGCGACGCCGCGCTGCGCTCTGAGCTGCAGTGGCTCGAGTCGCTGCGCGCCTCGGGCGTGGCGACTACCGAGGCGATCCGCTGTCGCGATGGCGCGAGCTTCACGAAGGTGAGCATGCCGGCCGTGCCCGAGGGGCGGCAGGTGGACCTGCTCGCCTGGGTGCCGGGGCAGGCCATCGGCAGCGTTGAGCAGGGCGTCGCGCTCGAGGATGGAGAGATTTTCCGCGTGTACACGCTGGCCGGCGAACAGGCCGCGTTGATCCACAACCATGGCATCGCCTGGCGAAGACCGGAGGGCTTCACCCGCTTCGCCTGGGACGAGGATGGATTCTTCGGGGAAACTGGGTCGATCTGCGGCCGCTACTGGGACCTCGAAGCCCTTTCACCCGAGCAGCTGGCGCTGCTGCACAGTGCGCGCGAGGTCACCGCGGCTGCGCTGGCGCAGTTCGGCAAGGGTGCGGACCGGTACGGGCTGGTGCACGGCGACCTGCTGCCAGAGAACCTCTTCTACGACGGAGAGCAGCTCCGGCTGATCGACTGGGACGACACCGGCTACGGTTGGCACCTGTACGACTTCGCGACGGCCATGTTCGGTCACCTCGGCCGCCCCAGTTTCGAGATCGCGCTCGGCGGCATGATCGAGGGTTACCGGCGCCATCGCGCACTCCCGGATGAGCACCTGGCGATGCTGCCGGTGCTGATGATGGCGCGGGCGCTGTCCTACGTCGGCTGGGTGCACTCGCGCGGTGAGGCAGCCGGGGAACTCGCGCCGCTGGCCGTCGGGGCCGCCTGCGAGATGGCGCAGCAGCTGCTCGAGGGCCCGCAGTAGCGACGCCGCATCGTGCCCGCTGGATGCGCCCGGCTCGTCCGGCATGTCGTCGGGCCTGCCGGGCGGCTCAGTCGGCCGTTCTTCTGGCGAGGTAATAGCCGTAACTGACGAATGCCGAGTTGCGCTCATAGAGCGCGATCTCGTTTTCTTCCGCCGCCACGATGGCCGCCGCAGCCTCCGAGTCGCGATGGCGCGACAGGAACGCCGCGAAGCGGGATTGCAGCGGTCGGTAGTAGTTGTCCAGCCAGCATCGTTGCGGAAGAACGAAGTATCCCACCGGGGAGTAGCCGTTTTCCTCCAGGATCGAGATCTTCGCCGATGCCGTATCTACCTCGGGGTATTCCCGCAACCAGTGCTGCTCGAGCTCGGCGGGTCTTCGTTGCGTCAGCCATGTCAGCTCGGACACGGCCAGTATGCCGCCCGGCTTCAGGAAGCGGCGCCAGGCCTCGATGCCGGCCGTAAACCCCATGTTGTAGATCGCGCCTTCTGACCAGATCGCGTCGAAGGACTGATCTTCGAATGGCAGCGCCTTCCATCGAGGCGACCAGCGTCTCGATCCGTTCGCCGAGGTTCTCACGTTCCGCGGCGATATCGAGCTCGCGGATCAAGTCGGGCAGGAAGTCGACGGCGGTTACAGAGGCGTCGAGCTCCCGTGCGAGGACGAGCGTAGCGGCCCCGGTTCCGCAGCCGATGTCGGCAATCTTCAGGCCTGTTGCTGCGCGCAGCCCCGAGAGCCTGATGGCAAGCCGTGTTTCATCTTCTCCGCCCGGCCCCTGGCGTTGGCCGTCGCGGTGCAGGTCGATCAGAAGGTCGAGGTCGTCCAATCGCTGGCTCACGGCAGGTCAGGCCAGGTAATAGAAGAACACGTAGGCGGTCAGCAGCACGGCGATCCACAGCGCCGCGGTGCCGATCGGCCAGGCGCGCGCGAAAACGCCGTTCACCTGCCGGTCGCCTTCGGCCCGTGCGCCGAAGTACTGCCGTCCGACCTGGACCAGGCGCCGACCGGCGGCGTCGAGCAGGGACTCGAGGTACCCGGCGATGCGGTTCCATGCCGCGCTCACCGCGTGCAACAGGCGCACCAGGCCGACCCGCCACAGCCAGTCGAAGTTGAGCGTGATCGTCTCTGTGCGGCGCATCAGAGGCAGCAGCAGGAAGAAGGCCAGGCCGCTGAACAGCAGCAGTTGCAGGTAGAACACGACCTTGCCTGCCGTGTACGCCTGGTACTCCACCGGGTATGGCAGGAACCGGTACAGCAGGTCCGGTGCGACGCCCAGCAGGATGCACAGGAAAGCGAACAGCAGCATCGCCGCGGCCATGTTCCAGGGCGCGTCCTTGGGCCGCAGGCCGGAGTCGCGCTGGAAGAAGACGAACCAGGGGAACTTGATGCCGGCGTGCAGGAACACGCCGGCCGAGGCTGCCGCCAGCAGGAACCAGACCAGCGTCAGGCCCTCGTAGGCAGCGGCCTGCGAGATCATGGTCTTGGTGGTGAAACCAGAGGTCAGTGGAAAGCCGGAAATCGCCAGGGCCCCGACGATGCCGCAGGCGGCGGTCAGTGGCATCGTGCGGAACAGGCCGCCCACTTCGGAGCACTTGTGGCGTCCGGTGCGATAGACCACCACGCCCGCACTCATGAACAGCAGCGCCTTGTAGATGATGTGCGCGAACGCGTGGGCGGCCGCGCCATTGATCGCCAGCGGCGTGCCGATGCCGATCGCGCAGACCATGAAGCCCACCTGGTTGACGATCGAGAAGGCCAGGATGCGGCGGATGTTGTTCTCGAGCAGCGCGTAGACGATGCCGTACATCACCATGAACAGGCCGATACCGATCAGCACCGGCTCGCCCGGGAACAACAGTATCAGCGCGAGTACCGCGGTCTTGGTGGTGAATGCCGACAGGAACACCGAGCCGGTCGGGCTGGCCTCGGGGTAGGCGTCCGACAGCCATGCGGAGACGGGTGGCGCGGCGGCGTTGATCAGGATGCCGATCAGGATCATCCAGTGGTCGAAGCTGTCGGCCAGCATCGGTCGCACGTCGATCGAGCCGGTGTGCACCATCACGCCCTCGATGCCCACCTTCAGGATCACGCCGCCGAGCAGGTGCATGATGGCGTAGCGGATGCCAGCCGCGCGCGCGCCGGGCGTGCCGCCGGACCACACCACGACGGTCGAGAACAGCGCCATCAGTTCCCAGAAAAGGAACATCGTGATCAGGTCGCCGGCGAAGCTGACGCCGATCGCGCCGGCGGCGTAGGCGTACGCCGCGGCCAGTTCGAACCAGCGAGCCTGGCGGAGGGCGAACAGTCCGCCCGCGAAGGCCATCAGCGCGAAGATCGTCGCGAACAGGCGCCGTACCGGGCTGCCTTCGATCAGCTCGATCGGGTACTGAAGGAACTGGACGCTCATCTGGATGCCGTCCGGCACCTGCCAGATCAGCGCGAGCGTGCCCAGCGGCACCAGCAGCACCAGCGCGCTGCGCAGCGGTCCCCGGGCCGGGCCGATCAGCAGCGCGCCCAGCAGCATCAAGAGGGCCGGGTGCATCATCAGATTAATCGTCACGCTCCCGGTAGTAGTTCTCGTCGCGCTTCAGGATCCAGCCCAGCGCCTTGGCGAACAGCACCATCGCGAGGCAGGAGAGAAAACCGAACACGGCGCCGAATCCCAGCCAGCCATCGACGCCGAACTTGCCCTCGACCGGGAAGATCAATTGCGCGACCAGCACCAGCGCCAGCGCGACGATGAACACCCGCCACAGCAGGCGGATCGTGGACGGCCGTGCCAGCCAGGCATCGTCCTGCGGACGAACTCCGGGTCCCGGCGAATGCACCTCATGGCGTGCGTTGTCCGGCCTCACGTTCACGGCTGCCCCCTGACGAGCTGCGATTCGAGTTCGTAGACCGGCGCACTGTAGACGAACAATGCGACGGTCAGCACCGCGGTCACCGTCAGCGCGAGCAGCACCGCGGGCGGCGCTTCCCCGTGCTGGCGGTCGGCAGGCGTCACGTCCTCGCCGAACCAGGCCATGTAGACGATCGGCAGGAAATAGGCCGCGTTCAGCGCCGTGCTCAGGATGATCGTGGCCAGCGCCAGGTAGTTGTCGGCCTGGAAGGCGCCGGCCAGGATGTACCATTTCGACACGAAACCCGCCGTCGGCGGCACGCCGATCATGCTCAGTGCGCCGATCGTGAACGCCACCATCGTGACCGGCATGCGCCGGCCGATGCCGGACAGCTGGCCCAGCTCGGTCTTCTTCGATGCGGTGTAGATCGAGCCGGCTGCGAAGAACAGCGTGATCTTGCCGAAGGAGTGCGCCAGCATGTGCATGGCCGCTCCGACCTCCGCCAGCGGTTTGAGAACCGCCGAAGCCATCACCACGTACGAGAGTTGCGCCACGGTGGAGTAGGCGAGCAGCCGCTTCAGATTCTGCTGCCGCAGCGCCACGACGCTGGCCGCTACGATCGTGAAAGCCGCGGCATAGAACAGCCAGCCGCTGCTCGGCTCCGAGAACAGGAAGTCGACGCCGAACACGTAGACGATGATCTTGACTATGGTGAAGACGCCGGCCTTGACCACCGCGACCGCGTGCAGAAGGGCGCTGACCGGCGTGGGGGCCACCATCGCAGCGGGCAGCCAGCGGTGTAACGGCATGACGGCGGCCTTGGCGGCGCCGAACACGAACAGTCCCAGCAGCAGGCCCACCTGCGGCCCCTCGATGTGCCCGCGCAGGATGCCGCCTTCGGTGAAGTCGCCGGTGCCGGCTGCCAGGTAAGTCCAGACGATCGCCGGCAGCAGCAGGCTGATCGATGCGAAGATCAGGATCCCGAGGTAGACGCGCGCCGAGCGGACCGTAGCGGCGTCGCCCTTGTGCGACACCAGCGGATAGGTCGCGAGCGTCAGCATCTCGTAGAACAGGAACAGCGTGAACAGGTTGGCCGAGAACGCGATTCCCATCGTCGCCGCCAGCGACACCGCGAACATCACGTAGAAGCGCGTCTGCTTCTTCTCCCGGTTGCCGCGCATGTAACCGATCGAGTAGATCGAATTGACCAGCCACAGCCCCGATGCCATGGCCGCGAACAGCATGCCCAGCGGCTCGACCCGGAACGCGATATCGATCCCGGGCAGGACCTCGCCGATCCGCAGGCCCGGCCGGGCGCCGGCAAAAATCTCCGGCAGCAGACTCCAGACGCAGGCGATCAACGCGACCGCCGTCAGCAGCGTCATCGACTCCCGCAGATTGTCGTTGACGCGCCCGGCCAGGCCGATAAGCAGGGCGCCGGCCAGTGGCACCGCCAGCGCGGCGAGGATGGCGGTCTCCGGGTTCACGGCAGGTGCCCGAGCAGAATGGTGGCGGCGGTCGTGGCGAGCTCACGCGGCACCTGCGTGACCAGCCCGAACCAGACGTTCGCCAGCGCCGCCAGCCAGGTCAGCGCCAGCATCCCCACGGGTGCCTCGCCGGGCGCGTCGGCGCCATCCCCGGCAGGTGCGTCCTTGAACCACGCAGCCTCGACGATGCGCCAGACGTACGCCACGGCCATCAGTGACCCCAGCACGATCACGGCCACCAGCACCCACCCCAGCAGGCCCTGCTGCAGCGCGGCCGTCATCAGGTACCACTTGCTGACGAAGCCGGCCGTGCCGGGCATGCCTATCAGGCTCAGCCCGGCGACGACCAGGGCCGCCATCGTCCACGGCATGCGGCGGGCGGCGCCGGCGAGGTCCTGCAGATTCAGGCCGCCCAGGCGCGTGCTCAGGCACATCACGGCCAGGAACAGTGCGCCTTTCGACAGTGCGTGGTTGAACATGTGCAGCAATCCGGCCGACAGCCCCGACACGCTCACCAGGCTCGCGCCGAGCACGATATAGCCGATCTGCGCGACCGAGGAATAGGCCAGCAGGCGTTTGATGTTGGCCTCGAACAGCGCCACCGCCGATCCAACCAGGATGGCCAGCACGGCGAGCGGCATCAGGAACGCCGCGAACTGGGCATCGTGACCGACCAGGTTGCCCTGGAACACGACGAAATCGAAGCGCAGCAGTATGTACAGCGACACCTTGGTCGCACAGGCCGCCAGGAACACGCTGACGGCGTGCGGGGCATATGTGTAGGCATTGGGCAGCCACACGTGCAGCGGGAACAGCGCCGCCTTCAGCGCCAGGCCGATGGTGATGAAACCCGCGGCCACCAGGATCGGCCGCTGATCCGCCACCTCGTGAATCCGCAGCTCCATGTCGGCCAGGTTCAGCGTCCCGGTCATCATGTAGATCAGCCCGACGCCGATCAGGTAGAAGGTGGCGCCCACGGTGCCCATGATCAGGTACTTGAACACCGCCGGCAGTGCCCGCCGGTCGGGCCCGCCGGCGACCAGCACGTAGCTGGCCAGCGATGAAATCTCCATGAAGACGAAGATGTTGAATGCGTCCGCCGACACCAGGATGCCCGCCATCCCGGCCAGCGCCAGCAGCCAGGCCGAGAAGAACAAGGGCTGTCGATGCGACTCGACCTGCCGATCCAGGCTGGACCGACCGGCCGCCAGCGCCAGCGTCGAGGCGCCGGTCAGGATCAGCAGCAGCAGGGCGCTGAATGCGTCGACCTCGAGCGCGATGCCGTAGGGGGCCGGCCAGCCGCCCAGTGCGTATCGGTAGACCTGGCCCGCGAGCACGCCGGCGGCCATCTGCACCGCGAGCAGGAACGACGCGGCGCTGGCCACGGTGGCCGCGAACCAGGCCAGCCCGCGCGGATGCAGCAGCACGACCAGCGGCGCGACCAGCATCGGCACCACGACCTGCAGTACCGGCAGATGGGCTTCGAGACCGGTCATTGGCGATCGATCTCTTGGATCTCGTGCTCCTCGATGGAGCCGTACTCCTCCTTGATTCGCACCACGATTCCGAGCCCGAGCGCCGTGGTGGAGATACCGACCACGATGGCGGTCAGGATCAGTACCTGCGGCAGGGGATTGGAATACAGCACGCCGGAGACGTGCTCGCTGAAAATCGGCGCAGTACCCCCGCTGACCTTGCTCATCGTGATGTACAGCAGGAACACCGCCGACTGGAAGATCGACAGGCCGATCAGCTTCTTGATCAGATTGAGCTTGGCCACGACGGCATAGAAGCCGATCATCAGCAGCACGACGAATACCCAGTAGTGGTAGAGGCCCAGGAATTCCATCAGCTGCGATCCCTGGCCGCGAAGGCGTGGAAGATGCTGAGCAGCACGCCGGTGACCGTCATGCCGACGCCGGCCTCGATCAGGATGATGCCGAGCTGCTGGCCGCTGACGGGATCGGCGGCCAGCACCGAGTAGTCGAGGAAATCGGCGCCCAGCAGGATGCCCAGGACGCCGACGCCGCCGTACAGCAGCGCGCCGCCCACCATCAGCGCGTTCAGCGCGCTCTGCGGCAGGACCTCGAGGCTGCGTTCCTCGCCCTCGATCAGCGAATAGAGTATGAATGCCGCGGCGATCAGCGCGCCGGCCTGGAAGCCGCCCCCCGGGCCGTACTCGCCGTGAAATTGCACGTACAGGCCGAACAACAGGATGAAGGGCGTCAGCAGGCGGCTCACGACCAGCGGGATCACGTGGCTTCTCAGGCCGATGGGGGGCTCCTGCGCCGGGTCGTGGGCCGGCCCGCCGGTGGGCCGACGCCGGCCGGAGAGCAGGAAAAGCACGCCGATGCCCGCCGTGAACACGACGAATACCTCGCCCAGCGTGTCGTAGCCGCGGAAACTGCCGAGCACGGCGGTCACGACGTTCGGGATATCGATGAACTCCGGCGTCTTCTGCAGGTACCAGGGCGCTACGTGCTGGTGCACCGGCGCGCGCGGGTCGCCAAAGGCGGGCTTGTCGAAGGTGGCATAGAGCACCACCAGGGTCGCTCCGGTCACGACCGCCAGCGACAGCCAGCGGTGCGGCGTCGGCGCGCGTTCGAACTCCGAGGTCAGCGCCAGCGCGCCGAGGAAAAGCACGGTGGAGATGCCGGCGCCGACCGCCGCCTCGGTCAATGCCACGTCAGCCGCGTCGAGGATGAAGAAGTTGGCGGCGATCAGCAGGCTGAAGATGCCGAGCAGCATCACCGCCACGAACAGGTTCTTCGTCCGGACGATGGCGATGGCCGTGATCACTAGCAGCGTCAGCAGCAGCACGCCGAACAGAACGGTCACGACACGTCCTCGAGGTCGGCGGCGCTGCCCGCGCTCGGCTTGATCCCGGCCAGCAGCGCCGCGTTGGCCAGCGCATAGGAGGCGGTTGGGCTGGTGATCAGCAGGAATATCAGGATGGCGGCGAGCTTCACCGTCACCAGCGACAATCCGGCCTGGATCATCACGCCCGCGATCACCAGCACCGCGCCCATCGTGTCGGTGACGCTGGCGGCGTGCATGCGCGTGTACAGGTTGGGCATGCGCAGCGCGCCGATGCCGCCCACCAGCACGAACACTCCGCCGGCGGTCAGCAGCAGCCAGCTCAGGATGTCCAGCGCCAGCTTCATCGGGCCAGATCCTCCGATTCCCGTTCCCGTTGCCGTGCGCGCGAGCGGAAGAACTCCAGCACCGCCAGAACGCCGATGAAGTTGATCAGCGCGTAGGCCAGCGCGAGGTCGAGGAAGTCGGGACGTCCGTACAGGAAGGCGATCACGGAGAGGAGCAGCACGGTCTTCGTGCCGAACATGTTGACCGACAGCACGCGATCGTAGACGGTCGGGCCCATCAACGCCCGTGCCAGCGCGAGCGCCATCGTCACGACCAGGGCCAGCGCAACGGCAAAGTACATTTCAGTCCTCCCTCAGCGCCGCCACGCGACGGTCCATCTCGCCGGCCAGGATGTCGCGCGCGCCCGCTTCCGTCAGCGCATGGACCGTAAAGCGCCCGTCCACGATCTGGAGCGTCAGCGTGCCCGGCGTCAGCGTGATGGAGTTGCCCAGCAGTGCCTGGTCCGTCGCCAGCTTGCAGCTCGTTTCGAACTCGGCGACCGTCGGGCTGATCGGCAGCTTCGGACTCAACACGATGCGGGTCACGTCGAGGCTCGACCGCAGCACCTCGCGGGCCAGCCAGCCCCAGTACCGCACCAGGCGCAGCAGGAACCGCACTTGCAGAAACTCGGTGTCCTTCAGTCGCATCCGGTAGTCCAGGTAGACCACGAGGATGCTTGAGAACAGGCCGAGGCCCAGCAGCAGCGGCTTCAGGTAACCCGACCACAGGACCCAGGCCAGCATCAGCAGGGCGACCAGGATCAGGTAGCGCGACCAGGGGAGGGCGCGCCTGGTTTCCGATGCTTTACGGCTCGCGTTCATCAGGGTGGGTCGCTCCGCCAGGGACTACTCGCAGGGGTAATGGGTTCGCAGTGTCGCGTAGACGAGTTCGCGCGCCAACGGATGGGCCGCGGTCAGCTTCGGGTCGCCGGAGTCCGCGACGACGTGTTCCACGACTTCCTGAAGCGGTACAGGGTCGCCGAGGCAGTACCCGGCGTAGGAAGTGGCGCCGAAGCGCTCGAGGCGGCTGCCGAGGCGGGTGCGCATGGCCCGCTCGCTGAACGTCTCTTCCCTCTGGTATTCGCCGGTCACGCTGTTCATGACCCGATCGTCGGTCGCCACTGCGCCGTCGATGAAGCCCTGGATGTAGCGTATGCAGAAGGTCCGGTCCTCCGTCGCGGCTTCGTCGTGGTACTTGTCACAGTGCGACACCAGTTCGGCCGTCGTCAGGGCTTCGACCGCCCAGGCCGACGGCGCCAGCAAAAACGTGGCTGTGACTGCCGCGCAGAGTTTCGTCGTCATTTCAGTTTCTCCTTCGATGAGCAGCCGGCTGGCGCAAGCGGACGCGCCGATTCTCCGCCGGGCACATCAGCAGGTGGGCGCAGGCGCTGAAAAACGTCCAGTCCGGGTCACCCGCGCTCATCGGTTCGCTCCGTACGCCTCCGTCCAGAGCGCCACATCGTATGACAACCATGTCTGGATTACAGGGGTTGATCAAGCCCGTCGACGTCATTGGAAAACGACGGCCGGCTGCGCCTGATGCGAGCGTCGTTCGTCGCGAGTCGCCCGGGACTGATCGATCGCGCCTGCGCACCTCCGCCGTGCGGAGCGCCGCCCCCGAGACTTGACATATTGACATTGCCGGCAGCCTGGCGTACCCGTTGAGCGTCGGCTCCCCCCGAGGAGCCGGCCCATGACAGAACGCAGGACGGGCCTGCGCGCGGTCGCAGGGGGCACAACGATTACGCGCAAGCCGGGATCACCGGCGGAGTGACAGTTGGCAGACTTTGACCACCGGGCCCTTCTCGGCAATGCGGTGCCGCTGATCGCCGTCGTCCTGATGGCGTCGGGAATCGTCGTCAAGACCCTGCCGCTCGCGAGCAAGCGGCCGGTTGAGGCCAGCGACGCCAAGATCGTCCACGCCGGCCGCCAGGACGTCCATGCGCGCCTGTGGGAGGACCCGTTCATCGTGATGCGCGATGTGCAGGGCAAGCAGCCGGCCGAGCGTTGCCAGGAAGCCCTGGGCGACACCGCGCATCATCCGGGCAGCCTGACCGCGGCGGTTCGAAGGGCGCTGCGCCAGGAGGCGACCGTCGTCGTCATGCCGGTCTTCGTTCCCGGAGGGCCGTATTCCCAGGACAGTGAGTCTCGACGACGTACGCGTTACGCCACGGCCATGGCACTGCTGCAGGCCGGATGGGAACCGAGCGACGAGGAGAAGCTCGGATTCGTCTGGACGTTCGAAAGTTGCCTCGACGCCCACTGGACGCGGTTGATGCCGGAGATCCTGGCCTATGAGTGGTTCCGGCGGGATGGAGACGAGCACAACGAGTCGGTGCTCGTATTGTGGATCGATGAGGACGCAGTCTCGCGGCGACCGCTTCGCGGAATGCGCAGTCTGAATGACCTGATCCTGCGCGGCCCGGAGTTATGCCGGCCGTTTGATACGCCGACGCAGCCCTCGGACCGGATCACAGAGCGCCGCCAGCAGTCGTTCCTGCCGCATTTCGTGCAGCACTGCGGCGACGCGGGCACGGGTAACGCCGGCGGACCAGCCGTGGATCCGAAGCCATGGTCGAGTACCGTGGTGATCGGACCCTGGTCGTCGGCGAGCCTGTTCGGTCTCGTCCAGGAGCTTGCCCGCCGCAGTGCCGATCCCCGGCTGCAGGGCGGTCGGGACGGGGTGACCGGCGCAGCCGCCTCCACTGATCCGCCTGAACCGCGTTTCTACTCCTCGGCCGCGACCGCCCCGATCGACGACGTCGCGTTCCACAGGGCACTGTCGGCGTGTGAGCGAGCCTCGCGTGCGGCCGCCGGGCGTGGCGAGGCCGGGGACGCGAACCGGGTGGAGTGCGCCGCCGATGTGGGGGAAATCGGCGAGGAGTTCGAAAGACGAGTCGTGCGTCTGAATGCGACGGACGACCGCCTGACGGGTGCCCTCGTCGACGAACTCCTGCTTCGGCTCAATTCCGCGATTCCGCTCGAGCATCCCTCGAGGGTCCTGTGCGAGGGCACGATCGTCATCGTTGCTGAAGGCGACACCCAGTACGCGCGCACCTTCGGCGCCGACTTCGCAAGCAGCCTCGATGTGGAAGGGTGCCGTGACCGCAAAGGTCCGGCGATCGTGCAGATTGGCTACCTGCGCGGGCTCGACGGCATTACGCCCCGGACCACCGGACCTCCCGTGAGTCCGCGGCCGACACCACAGAATCCCAGGCCCGGCGCAAGGGATACGCTGCTGGAGCAGGCTGCGCTGGAACGTGCCGACGGCCCGGGTCAGTTCGATTATCTGCGTCGGCTCTCCGCCCAGCTCCTGGACCTGGATCGCGCGCTGCGAAAGGATGGCCAGTACGGCATCTCCGCCGTCGGTATCCTCGGCAGCGACGCCTACGACAAGATCCTCGTTCTCGATGCATTACGCGACCGGTTCCCTCAGACCGTGTTCTTCGCCGCCGACCTCGATGCACGGATGCTGGACGCGGGCTCGGTACGCTCGACGCGCAACCTGGTGGTGGCATCCGGCTACGGCCTCGCCCTGAACAGGCAACTGCAGGGCAGCGCGCCGCCGTTCCGCGACACCTATCAGACCGGCACCTATCTTTCGACGCTCGTGGCCCTGGATTCCGAGGCGAGAACGCTCAGCACCCGGGACTTCGATCCCTGGTTCCAGCGGGCACGGCGATATGAGATCGGTCGTACGCGTCCGGTGAATCTCGTCGGCGCGCCCGATGGCTCGCCGGAGCCGAATCGGCAACCGCCCGCGAACGACTGCGCGAAACCGAACCCCGCGACCTGCCGCTCCATACACTACGACGGCGACTGGCGCGACTTCGACCCTTTGCCGGCGCCACGGACCTGGCTGGCCTTGCTCGCGATGGTGATGGCCACTGCGGGACTCGCGTACGTGCTTTCACGCAAGGCCCGCTCCATCGGCCGTGAGCTGCGCAGGTACGCGACGCCGACCGGTCTGGGCGTCGTCGCTGCGGCGCTCGCGTTCCTGGCCGCCGGGCTGTACGCGATACGCTTGAACGTCGGGACGCGTGACGGTGAACCCTTTGCCTGGCTCGAAGGCGTGAGCATCTGGCCGACGCAGATCCTCGGGCTGATCGTCCTCGTCGTGACATGCGTGCTTCTGGTATACGGCCGCATGCGACTGCGCGCGAACATCGACAAGGTCGCGACGTCCTTCGGACTCAGCACGCTCGGCGCACGCGAGCAGGCCAGCGGACCCAGAGAACGCTTCGTTCTCAAGCCGGATTCGACCACGCACTGGGCGGGCGAACGCGAGGCGTACCGTCCCGCCGTCGGGGCAAGAACCCTCGCGGATGAGTGGATGGACTTCCTCGGACGCATGCGGTTCGGGGCGTGCGCCACGCGGGTCGCGCTTGCGACACTGCTGTTTCTCGCATTCGCGGTCGCATTGTTGTCGCTCGACTGGCCCAACTCGCCGCATCGGGGAGCATGGGCGGCCTGGTTCAATCATGTCCTGCAGTTCGTGCTGATCGGTTCCACGATGGCACTGCTGTTTGCAGCTCTCGACGCTTCGATCGTGGCGTCGCGCCTGCTTCGCCGCATCCTGTCGGCTCCCGTGGATCCCGAGCTGCTCCGGTCCGGGCTGCAGGGAACGACATTGGACTATCCGATCGGCGATCCGGCACGCAGTCACTGGGTGCGATTCCGGCTGGCGGTCGAGGTGTCTGCCGCCGTCAACCGCCTGATCTACCTGCCGTTCGTCGTGCTGCTGCTGCTGGCTCCGATCCGTAGCAGGGTCTTCGATGCATGGGACTTCTCGCTGCCCTATGTCGCGCTGCTCGTGATCTCGATGGTCATCGCAGTTCGCTGCGCGCTGGATCTGCGCAAACAGGCAGAGAGACTGCGCTCGCACGTATTGAAGGAACTCGACCACGAAGCCGAGCGGTGGGAAATCCAGAAAGTACCCGCCGAGCCCGACGCTGCGACCGGACCCGGTGCTGGCGAGGCCTCTACGTCGGGCTCCCCGCCCAGGCTGCAGGCGACGCTGCTGCGGCGGCTGGCGGCCGAGATTCGCGCGGTCCGCGACGGGCCGTTCCGACCACTCTCTCAGGAACCGGTCGTGCGCGCCTTGCTCGTGGTGCTCGGCGGCACCGGCGGAATCACGACAGCGGAGTTTCTGTTCCTCGCGCGCTGACCGCATGGGGGAAGCCGCGCGACGCGCCACCGGAGTTGCCGGTCAAGACCCGCAGCCGCCCTCCAGTCAGGCACCACGGAGGTCGTCGACGATCTGGATCACGAACAAGCCAGCGGTTGCCAACAGTGTGGCAACGGCGAACCAAAGGATGAAGGAATACAAGATTGACTCTCCAGAATGATCAGTGCCGCCGGCGACGCGTGTGCGTATCGGCGGTGAGGCCCCCGCGCCAGGCGGTCGAGGCGAAGAAAGAGGTTGAATCGGGGGAATGCCCGTGCGGCACGAACGACGTGCGCAGTGATCACGGCCGAAATTCAGGTGCCGGGTGCGTGGACCCGATTGAGTGACGGTGCACAGAGCCTGCCAACCCGTCACTGCTGAACAGCGGGGGGCAGTATAGGTGATCCTGTTCGTGGCTGCTGTCTTATCGCAGCAAAGTTCCGTCGCAGCCCGGCAACTCCCTGCCCGGCATCACCTTTCAGACTACCGACTCGACTGTTCAGCCGTGCGGGCGGATCGCACCGTCGAGGCTCCTCGCGGGCTCACTGCCATGATGTGCGGCGAGCGAGCCCGGGGGCAAAGGGGACATTGTCATGGGTGGCACCGATCCATCCCGCCAGGCTCAGGGCAGCCTGTACATGACCCCGCCCCAGGTGAGACCGGCGCCCAGGCCGATGAACATGACGTTGTCTCCTGACTTCAGCATTTCCTTCTCCATCAGTTCATCCAGGGCGATCGGGATGGTGGCGGCGGTGGTGTTTCCGTACTGCTGAATATTGTTGTAGACCTTTTCCGCCGGGACCTTCATGCGGTCCCTGAAAGCTTCATTGATCCGCAAATTGGCCTGGTGGGGAACGACCATGTCCAGAGCTTCCGGTTCAATACCGGCCCTTTTCAGCAGTTCCCGGGCTACCTTGGGCAGCAAGGTGACCGCCAGCTTGAAAACGGTTCCGCCGTCCATGTAAGGGAAATATTCCTGCCTGGCCAGAACCTCCGCGTTCATGACGGGGCCACTCTTCCGTGTCGGGACTCCCACCCTCAGGATATCTGCATACTTTCCATCCGCATGAAAGACAGATGCCAGAATGCCGATCTCGTCGTTCGTCTCTCTGGCCTCGATGCAGGCCGCACCGGCACCGTCGGCAAAAATGACGGCTGTATCGCGATTCCGCGTGGTCAGTTGCAGGAACCGGCTCTGCGTCTCGGCCCCGACCAGCAGGATCTTCTGCGCTTTGCCACTTCGGATGTAGGCGTCACACAATTCCAATCCATGCAGGAAACCTGTGCATTGCTGGCGAATATCGAGTGCCGGAACGTTCCTGGCCCCCAGTTTGTGCTGCAGGATGACACCTGAGCCGGGGACATAAACGTCCGAGGTCATCGTGGCCAGCACGATCAGATCAAGGTCGGCGGATTTCCAGCCGGCTCTCTCCAGGGCGATCCTTGATGCTTCAAGCGCCAGGTCTGACGTGCCCACCTCATCGCCTTCTCTGACCCAGTACCGGGATTCGATCCCGGTACGCTGGCGGATCCATTCATCCGACGTGTCCAGGATGCTGGCCAGGTCGTCGTTGGACACATGATGATCCGGCACGAACCTGCCAGTGCTCTTGATTACTGATCGTGTCATTGCCTGGTAATTACCCTTTGTTCTCTCCGTATCCTCCTGCCGGCGCTCGCGGCAAGGGCATCGCCTGGGCGACTCGGCATGGACAGGAATTTCCGTTCGGCCACGTCGGAGCATAGAACGGTTCGGGAAAAAGATGTACCAGCTGGTCTGAGCGAAGCTATGCTCGGCCCGGTTCCGGTCTGTGGCGAAAGTCGGCCAGCATTTATCGACCGGGCAAGGAGAGCACGTGGACGTTCTGGCATCAGCGATTTTCGCGGAGTTCGCTGCGAATGATCTTCTGACGGCAATCGAAGGTGAAGATGTTTCGCTGAAGGACATAGCGGCAGTGGAGGGTTGTGGGCCCGGGGATCTTGTCTTTGTCGATTCGGCAGAGGCTGTGGAGACGATCGCGGCCCGGCGACCCTCAGCTGCGGTGACCAGCCGGGCGTTGCAGGCGTCGTTGGCAACAGTCCCTGGCTTGACGCTTCTGATTGCCAACAACGTCAAACTGGCTCATGCCCTGATTCGACAGCGTTTTGCCGATCGCGACGTGCTCCACACCGAGTGGCCGCGGATCCATGCCTCGGCCGTGATTCACCCCACGTGCGAGATCGGAGAAGGCAGCACGATAGGTCCCCACGTGGTCCTCGGCGAGAACGTCCGGATCGGAGCAGCAACGGCCGTCATGGCGGGCACGGTGGTGGAGCGGGGCGCGAGGATCGGTGACCGATCGGTCATCCATCCCAACGTTACCATCGGCTACGACTGCGAGATCGGTAACGAGGTCATCATCCAGTCCGGGGCTGTAGTGGGTTCCGAAGGCTATGGATTTGCCCAGGATGAAAAGGGGCGCAGCTACCGCATTCCGCAACTCGGTCGGGTGGTGATCGAGGATCGTGTTTCGATCGGATCGGGCTGTTGTATTGATCGGGCAACCTACGCTGCAACCCGGGTCGGCGCCGGCACAAAGCTCGACAACCTGTGCCACATCGCGCACAACGTCGAAATCGGCAGGGACTGCCTGCTTACCGCCGGTTTTGTCGTGGCTGGATCGACCCGGATAGGAGACCGGGTCATAGCCAGTGGCCAATCCGGAGTGCTGGATCATCTGGAGATCTGCAGTGACGTGGTCCTGCTGCATCGGGCCGGTGTCATCAAGAGCATTGATGAGCCCGGCATATACGCCGGTCTTCCCCATCAGCCGCTCGCCTCCTATGCGAGGAATACGGCAGTGATGAAGAACCTCTCCGATCTGCAGAAGAAGGTCAGGCTGCTGGAGAGGAAGCTGTCCCAGCAGTAGCCGTGACGGATGCTGTGCAGGTTTGGACTACGAGCGGAGCCTGGAATTGACTGACGAACAGGCAAACTGGGACTCGGGCAATCCACGTTACCGGCGATCCTGGGCTGCGCCCGCTCGCGGCGCGGGTGCCGTGGCGCAGGTATGCTCACGTATGCTGATGCGTGCATGGTCCAGAAATCGGCGACGCATGCCGCGGTCGACATCCCGGTCGTTGCGGCGCCTGGGCCTGCCCCTGGCCCTCGCTTTCCACACTGCAGCGAGCCTGGCTCAGGACGCAGCGCCCGTTCGCGTGGTGCAGCCTGATCGGGGGGCGGCGCAGGATGTCATCACGCTGACCGGGACGGTCACGTCGGCACGGTCGGCGGACCTTTCCGTCCGGGTCAGCGGGCTCGTCAAGCGTGTCCTGGTCGATGCGGGCAGCCGCGTCGAGGCGGGAGAGCTGCTGATCGAGCTGGACGACGAACTCGCACGCCTCGAGCTCGAACGTGCCTCTGCCGAAGTCGCCGAAGGCAGGATCCGGCTCGAGGACGCCAGGCGGCGGTACGACGAAGTATTGCGGCTGGTCGAAGACAGGCACGTGCCGAAGTCTCAGGCCGAGAACGTCAAGGCAGAACTGCAGATCGCCGCTGCGGGAATGAAGCGCCTGGAGGTCGAACGTCGCCAGCAGACCGAGCGCGTGCAGCGCCACCGGCTTCTGGCGCCGTTCGACGGCGTCGTCAGCCGCAAGCTCACGGAGTCCGGCGAGTGGGTCGATACGGGCACCCCGGTGCTTGAACTCGTTGCGGTGGACGAAATCCGCGTCGACGTCCGGGTTCCGCAGGAACAGTATCTCAGTCCAGACACTCCGGTCACCGTCGAGGTTCGCACCGACGCGCTGCCCGGACGATCGTTCGAGGGCAGGGTCGCGGCGGTCGTGCCGGTAAAGGACCCTTCTTCGCGAACTTTCCTGCTGCGGATAGATGTTCCCGAGGCGACGGGGCATCTCACTCCAGGCATGTCGGCGACGGTCGCGCTGCGACTCGGCACATCGCGTGGCGCCGTGACGATCCCGCGCGACGCGATTACTCGCCAGGCCGACGGGTCGGCGCTCGTCTGGGTCGTCGTCGACGAGGACGGGCGCAGCGTCGCGGCCCCGCGGCGCGTGGAACTGGGCCCTGCGGTTGGTGACTCCGTTGAAGTCGCCGCCGGCCTGGAGGCCTCGGCACTCGTCGTCGTGCGCGGCAACGAACTGCTGCGCGAGGGTCGTGAGGTCCGCATTCTGGGGCCATGACCTGACGGCACGCAGATGCTCGAGAACATCATCCAGCGCGGAACCCTGATCGCGGTCGTCGTACTGATCGTCTGCGTGCTCGGCATTGCAGCAGCGCTGCGCGTCCCGGTGCAGATGATCCCGGACCTCGATGTCCGGACGATTTCGGTGCAGACGAGCTGGCCGGGCGCCACGCCGCAGGATGTCGAGAAGGAAATCCTGATCGAGCAGGAGGAGTACCTGCGCACGATCCCCAACCTCGAGCGATTGCTGTCGACCGCCACTTTCGGCCAGGGCCGCATCGAACTCGAGTTTCCGTTCGGCATCGACGTCAACGAAGCGCTGATTCGTACACAGAATGCGTTGGCCCAGGTTCCTTCCTACCCCGAAAACGTCGACGAACCACGGATCTCTGCAAGTTCGTTCTCAGAGAACGCATTCATGTTCTTCCGGATTTCGCCGCTGCCCGGCAATCCGCGTGACCTCGACACGGACATGATGGGGGATTTCATCGAGGACAACGTGCGTACCCGGCTGGAGCGGGTGCCCGGCGTCTCGCAGGTGAGCGTGAACGGCGCAGCCGAGCGACAGGTGCAGATCATCGTCGACCCGGCGCGACTCGCAGAGCGGGGCGTCACGCTGGATGACCTGCGCAGCGCGATTCGCGCCCGCAACCGAGATGTTTCGGGCGGCGACGTGGACGACGGGAAGCGCAGAGTCCTGGTGCGAACGATAGGCCGCTACGACAGCCTGGCAGCCGTCGAGGACACGGTGATTGCCGTTCGCGGAGACGCACTGATCCGTCTCGGCGACGTGGCCGAGGTCAGGCTCGATCACGCCGAATTGCGCAGCAGGTCCTTCGTCGACGGGCAACCCGGGCTCGGTCTTTCGATCCGGCGCGAACCCGGCTCGAACGTGATCGCGATCAAGCAGGCGATGCAGCCGGTCATCGCGGAGATCAACGCGAGTGTGCTCGAGCCGGCGGGACTGCAGCTCGCGCCCATTTCAGACGATGTCCGCTACGTGCAGGAATCGATTGTCAACGTCTGGAAGAACCTGCTTCTCGGTGCGCTGCTCGCAACGCTGGTCATGTTCCTGTTCCTGCGCTCGCTGCCGCTGACGCTGGTCGGCGTGATCGGCATTCCGATCTGCACGATCGCCGCGTTCATCGGCCTGCTCGCCGCCGGTCGAACAATAAACGTGATATCACTGGCCGGCGTGGCCTTCGCGATCGGGATGACGCTGGACAACAGTATCGTCGTGCTCGAGAGCATCGTGCAGGAACGCCGCCGAGGCCTGGCCGCTTTCGACGCGGCGCTGACCGGCGTTCGCCGCGTCTGGCCAGCCGTGCTTGCCTCGACGATGACGACGATACTGGTATTCGCCCCGGTGTTGTTTGTGGACGAGGAAGCGGGCCAGCTCTATTCGGATGTCGCCGTCGCCATTTCCGCATCCATCCTGGCGTCGATGCTGGTCGCGATCGCCGTGATACCGACAGCGGTCGCGCGTCTGACCGGGCAGCAGAGCGCGGGCCTCGGCCAGCAAACGGGCCGCTGGCGCGAACGAGCGCTCGGCGTCAGCCGTTGGCTGACGGCGACACCCGTTCGCCGGAGGAGCTGTGTTGCGCTGACAATCCTGGGAACGATTGCAGCCATCTGGATTCTCACGCCCCCGGCGGAGTACCTGCCAGAGGGGGAGGAGCCGAAGGTCTTCGCAATCATGATCGCGCCGCCCGGCTACAACATCGACGAGCTGACGGCGGTCGCCGAGGACGTGCAGGAGACGTTTCTGCCCTTTCTCGATGATGATCCCGGTGATTTCGCAGACGGAAAGACTGATATTCCGGCACTCGCATACTTCAATCTTTACGTGCAACCGCAAAGGCTTCGGGCGATCGTCGAACCTAAGGATCCGGCGCACATCGAGCCACTGATGAAGGCGTTGAACGATCGCTTTTCAGAGTATCCCGGCATGCGGGCGTTCTCCGCACGTGGGTCGATCATCTCGAGCAACGACGGCGGCACGCGCAGCGTGAACGTCGAGATCGCCGGCGCGGACCTGGCGACGCTGTACAGCGCGGCGAACGAGGTGATAGAGCGCGCAGAGCAGGTGCTGGAAGATCCGCAAGTCCGCTCGGAACCCGGTTCGCTGGCCCTCGCGCAGCCGCTGCTCGAGCTCGTGCCTCGGTGGGAGAGGGCGGCCGAGCTCGGTTTTACGGCCGACAAGCTCGGGTACGCGATCGCGGCATTGACCGACGGCGCCTACGTCGACGAGTTCTTCCTGGGCGACGACAAGGTCGACATGTTCATCTACAGCGCGGCCGGCCAGGGGCAGCAACTGTCGCGGATCGCCGAGCTGCCGGTCTACGCACCGGGCGGTCGTGTCGTGCCCGTTAGCGCGGTAGCCGAGCTGGTGGAGACGGTCGATACCGACGCCATTCGGCGCGTCGACGGCAGGCGAACGGTGACCGTCTACATGATTCCGCCGAGAAGCCTCGCGCTGGAGACTGCGATCGAACGTGTACGCACTGATGTTCTCGGGGAACTGGCCGAAGAAGGTCGATTGCCGCGCGACGTGACGCTGAGCATCACCGGCGCGGGCGACCAGCTCGATGCCACGCGTGAATCGCTGTCAGGCAATTTTCTGATCGCTATCGTGCTGTGCTACCTGGTGCTGGTCGCGATCTTCACGCACTGGGGCTACCCGCTGGTGATCCTCACCGCCGTGCCGCTCGGCATAGCGGGCGGAATCATCGGGCTGGCGATGCTCAATGCCGGTGGGTCGATGCTGCCGGTCATCGGCCTGGCTCCGGTCAGCCAGCCGTTCGACATGATCACGATGCTCGGCTTTCTGATACTGGTCGGGATCGTCGTCAACAACCCGATCCTGATCGTCGACCGGGCGCTGCGCAACCTGCACGATGAGGGACTGCCGGCGGAGCAGGCCGTGGCAGAGGCGGTTGAAGCCCGGTTGCGACCGATCATGATGTCGATGATCACGACCGTATTCGGACTCGCACCGCTGGTGTTCCTGCCAGGCGCCGGAACCGAGCTTTATCGTGGCGTCGGAGCGATCGTCCTGTTCGGGCTGCTGTTTGCCACGCTCGTGACGTTGACCTTTCTTCCCTCGCTGCTGGTGATGATTTTCAAATGGCTCGAACGCCGGCCGGCGAGGCACCGGAAGCCGGCCGCGGAGACGCAGAGTGAACCGAGCGATTCACTCGACTCGAGGTTCAGCCGTCCGAGCGGGGCCGGGACGCCTGCTGGCGGACCACCATCGCCACCAGCGTGATGACGGTGATCGGCAGCACGAAGCTCACCATGACCGCCGAGAACTCGTCGAGCGCATCATGCTGCTGTGCGCCGAGGATCAGGTAGATGACGTACACGGCGTAGTAGGCCAGGAAGAGCAGGCCGCGCTTGCGGCCGATCTGGCGGCGCAGCAGCAGCACCGGCAGGCAGGCGAAGGCCACTGCGATCATCACCCAGATGTCGAAGCGGAGCACGGCAGGTGCGATGCCGAGCCCGTTCTCGCTCACGACTCCCGTGATGCCGAGGCAGCCCAGGATGTTGAACGTGTTGCTGCCGATCACGTTGCCGACGGCGATGTCGCGCTGGCCGCGGATTGCCGCCATGATCGAGGTGGCGACTTCCGGCATGGACGTGCCGGCGGCGATGATCGTGAGACCGATGACGAGGTCGCCCACGCCCAACGCGCGCGCAAAGGCCACCGCCGAGTCGACCAGCCATCCGGACCCCAGCACCAGTAGTCCGAGGCCGGCTGCGATCAGCAGCACCTGCACGGCCCAATGGTCGTCCCAGCCGACCTCGCGCCGTACCGCGACGCTCTCGTACTCGTCGCGGATCTCGACGGTCTCGGCGCGCGACTGGCGCACCAGGAAAATCATGTATCCCGCCAGCAGCACGAGCAGCAGCGCGGATTCGAACCTCCCAAGCGATCCGTCGAGGATCATCACGGCCAGTGTCACCGAGGCGCCGATCATGATCGGCACTTCCTGGCGGATGATCTGGGAGTGCACGACGAGCGGAGTGATCACGGCGCTGATGCCGAGGATGAACAGCACGTTGAAGAGGTTGCTGCCCACGACGTTGCCGACGGCGATGTCGGTATTGCCGCTCAGCGCGGCGCCGACGGACACGGCGACCTCCGGCGAACTGGTGCCGATCGCGACAATCGTAAGGCCCACGACCAGCGGCGAGATGCCGAGTGACAATGCGATCTTCGACGCGCCGCGCACCAGGCCCTCGGCGCCAACGATCAGGGCCGCGAGGCCGAGCAGGAAGAACAGCACCTGGTTCAGCATGGTGGAGGTTCAGTCGGTCCGGTTGGATTGCGGAGTCCGCAGTATCGGCTAACGCAGTCGTGAAGGCACTTGCCCGCGGCCGGCGGCGACAGCCTGCCCGGCCAGGGAGAGGGCGCGCCCGCCGTCAGCGCGCCGATGCCGCCCGGCAGGAACACCCGCCGCGCCGGGTCCGAGACTTCGTGGATGGAAGGGTTCGCGCTGCGGTTGCTGTCCTCCATCGAGCCAAAGTCTTTGGCCACAAATCGAACCCCTCCATCTCAGTCGCGCTTCGCGACCGCCGGCGGGAACCACTCGCCCCGCCTGACGGTCTCCTTCGGGACATAGGCTCGCCAGTTTAAGGAAAACAGCTTCCCGGGCGCCGTCGGCAGCCAGTTCGCCTCGGGAACGCCGGCGATCGGCTCGGGTCCGAGCACGAGGGTCAGCGAGCCGTCGGGATTCTTCTCGACGCTGGAGTGGGTGCTGAGCATGAAGCGGTTGAGCCGGTTGGGAACCGGCATGAAGTCCGGGACGCCGACCAGGTGGACCGACCAGAAGGCGTTCACCACGTCCTGCGGCAGCGCGTCCTTGGGGAAGTGCAGCTCGTAGGTGTTGCTGCCGTCCAGCGGCCGGCCGGCCGCATCGCGCGTCCCGATGAAGTAGACCACCTCGTGGGAGTTGTTGGCCCAGATGCCGATCAGGTTCGCCCCGCTGCGGGTCCAGAACTCCTCGCCGTAGTTGCCGAGGATCATGGCGGTACCAAGCCAGTTGTTGCGCACCTGGCCGCCTTCCTGGGTCGCATACCGCATGAACCGCGGGATGACCTGGTCGCGAAGCGTCTTGTCGATGGCCGCCCGCTGCGCCGGGTCTTTCGCGGCGAGCGCCACGGCGCGGACCTGCGCCTGCAGTTGCGCGGCGATCGGCGACACGTCCGGGGCGCTCTTCAGCAGCTCCTCGGTCGCGTCGAACAGCTCCACGCCGATCAGCCGTGCATGGTCAAATTCAGGGATCTTCACCGCGGGCGGGAACTTCGGCTTGCCCAGCGGCGTGATCCTGATCTGGCGCTGCAGCGCCACCGCGCCATCGCGATCGTTCTGCAACTCCACCCGCGCCAGCATCTTGGCCTTCTGCGAGCGCAGCTCGATGCGGACCGCGTCCTCCGGGATCGCCACCCGGGAGCCCGGCGCGACGAACGCGAACTTGCCGTAGGGCTGGAGCGGGTAATTGCGCTCGTGGATGTTGGTCAGCGTCTCGCCCCACTCGTCGAGGATCTGCGCCGTGTAGTAGCGGCCCTCGATCTTCGGGATCTCGAGCACGACGGGCGTCGCGTCGTCGACCGCGATCCAGGCCTCTGTGTTGGCGACCCCCAGGTTCGGGTTCACGAAGTCGGCCGACCCGAGACGATTGTGGAAGGCGACGTTGTAGCCCCCCTGCGCCGCGACGTCGAGATGTTCCTGGCGCACGACCAGGGCACGGCCGATCAGGTACACGTAGGCGTCGGCGATGATCTGCTCGTCGAGCGCCGGCGATGCTGCGCGCCCCTCGGTGGGCGCGGCGAGCGAAAAGAGCGCGCACAGGCCGATTGCCAGGCCCTGGAATGCGCGAAACTTCGTGCTCACGGTTTCTCTCCTTCAGCGTAAGGCGGCATACCGGGTAACTCTTGATTCTAGGTAGCGGCGGCTGGAAGATTGTTCAGCCGCGCACAATCTGGGGAGCCTTTTTTCGCATGGCCTCGATACCGATTCCCGAACGGCTGGCGATCCTGAAGAACAACGAGGGATGGTTCGGCCGTGCCCCGAAAGAGTTCCAGGACGCCGTCCTGTCGCGCTGCGCATGGGTGACCTGCCCCGCCGGTCGGCCGATCTACCGGACCACCGATACCCAGGTCAACTTTTGCGGCATTGTCGAGGGAGCGGTCGAGATCTACTCGCGGTTCGGCGTGGGCGACAATCCCCTGCTGCACATTGCGCACGAGGGGTCCTGGATCGGCTACGGAACGGTCGTGGGACGGAGCGCGCCGCGTGTGAGCGCAGTGGCTCGCGTCGATACGCTGATGGCCGGCATACCCGATCGCAACCTCAGGGCGCTGCTCGAGGCACGACCCGAATGGTGGGAGGTGATTGCCAGCGGCATCATGGAATACGGAGACACGGCCATCTCCGCGTACGCCGACTCGCTGCTCGATGACCACGACCGCCGCTGCGCGAGCGTGCTGCTGCGCATAACCGGGCTGAACCCGCCACCGCGCTCGCGCCCGGAACGGACCGAAGTGCCCGTGACGCAGGGCGAGCTGGCGGCGATGGCGCACGTCTCCCGCTCCACCCTGGTGCAGGCGCTGCGCCGGTTCGAGCCCCGCGGCCTGATCGAGCAGGGTTACCGGACGCTGCGGGTCGTCGACGCGCCGGGGCTGAGAGCCATCGCGGCGGGCGGGTGACGAGCTTCACGCCGCCGGTGCGGCCGTCCCGCACGCCGAGGGTCATGAACGTATCCGGGCTTACGGCGGTCCAGGCTGGAACATCCCGTCCATGACTCTCGAGGTCCTGCTCTCGATCGTCGTGTTCCTGATGATGGCCATCGTCGGCAGCGATATCTCGCGCGCGCAACTTACAGCCTCGCTGCGCAGGCGCCTGGCGCTGGCCGGGGGAACGCTGGGCCAGCTGGTGCTCCTGCCGGTGTTGGCGGTCCTGTTGATCCGGCTGCTGCAGCCGGATCCGGTCCTGTCGGTCGGGCTGCTCCTCGTGGCAGTCAGCCCGGGCGGGGTCCTGTCCAACTACTACTGCTCCGTCGCCCGCCTGAACGTCGCGTTCTCGATTGCGCTGACGACGATTTCCGCAGTTGTTGCGCTGGCGGCGATGCCGTTGCTGTTCGCTGCCGTCGTGCCGGCGGCGCTCGGCGTCGAGGCCTTCGGCGTTCCGGTGGGCGCAATGACGGCCCGCCTGCTGCTGTTCCTGTTGCTGCCGGTTGCGGTCGGTATGGCGCTGAGGCACCTCTTTCCTGCCGCCCTCGCGCGCGGGAGGCGGGTTATCCGGGTTTTCGGCTTCGGCCTGCTCGCGCTGTTCCTCGTCCTGGTATTCCTCGATCAGCGGCACGCCGTCGTCGCGCTGTTCCGGGAAGTCGTGCTGCTCACGCTCAGCTTCACGCTGCTGGCCCTGCTGGCCGGATGGTTCAGCGGCATCCTGCTCCACCTGGACCGCAGCGACCGGGCAGTGCTGGCGATCGAGTTCGGGGTGCGCAATGCGGGCATCGCAGCGCTGTTGGCAGTGACGACCTTCCAGCAGCGGGAGTTCGCAGTCTTCAGCGCTTTGTTTGTGCTGCTCCAGGCGCCGGTACTGTTCATCGCCGTGATGCTCCGCAGGCGCATCACCGATCCGCCGGCCACCGTCCCGCGTGTCAGCTGAGGTGAGGGACGGCGCCTGGCGGGAGCAGCCGTCATCAACGGTGGGCGACGGTCTATGTGTCTCGCTCCACTGTCAGTCGATGGGCACGGCGTCGCCGGGCCGCCAGGTCTGGTCGAACCACGGCTCGAGCGGGCCGAAGAGGCGCATGATGACGAAGTAGCCGCGGCCGGGCCATGTCTGCACCCAGTTGGCCTCGCGGCCCTCGGGCGGTTTCGGGCCAAACCAGACGGTGTAACTGCCATCCGGGTTCGGCGTGAGCCCTTCCCGGTTGCTGTCTATGCCCGCGGAGCGCTGGTCGGTCTCGAGCAGAGAGCGATGCTGGTTGTCGTAGACGGTGAAGGCCCAGAAGTTCCGGGCGGGGACCGGGCCGGGCATGGTGAGGCTGTAGGTCCTGCTGCCATCCAGGTAGTCGCCGTTCACGTCGCGCGTGAAGTAGGGATAGACGGATCCCGCCCCGACCTGTGGCGTAACCATCGATTCCGAATGACCGGTCACGCTGTAGTACCAGCGCGTGCGGTCATCGAGCGACAGGCCGCTGTCCACCTTGAAGTCCCAGGTCCCTTTCCAATCGAAGTACTGCCGGTCCGGCCAGACCCGCAGCCGCTCCGAGTCGCGCGGCGCAAAGGTGATCGCGCGGGCGTACGCGTTGCCGATGGCGACCGCATCGGTCAGGAGCTTCCGGGTGCGCGCATCGGGCTCGAAGGGCTGTCCCTTGCGGATGCCGATGGCCGCAAAGGTGCCGTAGAGCTGCGGATCGAACAGCTCGGGCGGTTCGTTCTGCACCACCCGGTTCAGCTCTTCGAAGTAGGTGAAATCATTGCTGAAGATGGTGTTGAACTGCCAGCCTGTCGCGTCGACGACACGGACGGGCGGCGCCTTGCCGGCCAGGGCGAGGGGATAGATGTTGAAATCCCGGCGCGCCGAGTCCACCGCCGCGTCGACGTTCCCGCCCTCGATGAAGAACCGGAAGAACAGGAGGTTGCGGTTCGATGGCGTGCGGATGACGAAGTAGCCGTCGGGTATCGGGCCCTCGTAGTCCGACCGCACGAAGAGATAACGGCCGCCCTTGCCCTGGTCGGGGCCGACGAAGCCGACATCCGTAATGTAGTGCATCATGCCATCCATCACGGGGCCCAGCACGCGCGGCGGGATCACCAGCACGATCGGACCGTCGGCGACGTTCAGCTCCGCCGACCCGTAAACGGTCGAGGTGTTGGGGGTCAGGAACAACATGCGGGCGTCCATGAACCGGGTGATGACCAGGTCACCCGGATTGACGCCGATGCTCTTGTAGCCATCCATCATGCCCTGCACGGACGTGGCCGACAGGCCCGAGAGAAAGGCCTCCACGCCCCGCGATACCATGAGGAAATCCTGCGCCTTGTCGGCGGTCTCGGCGTTCGGCATGCCGTCGCGGAAGCTGAGCGTTCCCAATAGCTCGGTTTCTGCCCGGTCGGGCGTCGTGATCGACGGCGGCACTTTGGCGCTATAGCGGGGGGGTTGTTCCTGCGCGCCGGACAGCGGCGTCCATGCGGCGACCGCGCAGACACAGGCGATGACGAGATGATTCCTGGTTTTCATGGCATGAACTCCGTGAGATTCAGCGTCTGGCGATGGCCGGCGGCGCCCAGTCGCCCGTCATGATCGGGCTCTGCGGCGCGCGCCGGTGAGAATGCTGCGGCAGCGACCAGCAGGCCGGCGGCGAGCCAGGGCACCAGATGTCGTGCTCTCGACATGAACCAGTCTTCCCGTGCCCACGTGCGTGGGGGTAGACATGATTCTATGGAATGGCGCTCGGGAGATTATCCAGCCTTGCACAATCGGGAGAAATCTCTTCGCATGCCCACGATCCCGATCCCCGAACGCCAGCCGGTTCTTGTCGATCGACGACGCCCGGTGCAAGATCAATGCCTCGTGGGAGGATTACAACGATCACCGACCCGGCAACTCGCCGGGCCAACGGACCCCTCCGGCTACACGGGACGCTGCCTGCCGAGGATCGGGGGGCTGACTGCTGGCGACAACCAATGACGATGCATATGAAACGTGTTCTTGTTCGCTTGCTGGTCGCAATCCTGCTGATCGGCATGGCAGCGCTCGCCGTGCGTTCCTATCGCGCGTTGCAGGGACCGCCGCTGCAGCCGTGGCACACCTATGTGCCCGTCGAGCTGCGGGCCGGCGAGCTCGATGCCGCCGACTGGCCGCGCTACGTCGAGCAAGAGCAGGCGATCTTCGACAGCGTGCTGGCCAACGTCACTCAGCGACTCGAGCCGGACGCGCGCGTTCCCTACAACCGCTACTTCGAGGGCAGCCCCGTGTTCCCGCCGAAGTTCGCGCACGACTGGAATCGCTCCTACGTGATCGAGCCGGCGTCGGCGCCGAGGGGCGCCGTGGTGCTGCTGCACGGGCTCACGGACTCGCCCTACAGCCTGCGACACATCGCGCGGCGCTATGCCGAGCACGGATTCCTCGCCATCGGCATGCGCATGCCCGGCCACGGCACGGTCCCCGCCGGTTTGACGGATGTGCGCTGGGAAGACTGGTCGGCGGCAACGCGGCTCGCGGTTCGCGAAGCGCGGCGGCGGGTGCCCGCGCCGTTGCCGCTGCACCTGGTCGGATTTTCGAACGGCGGCGCGCTGGCGGTGAAGTATTCGCTCGACGCGATCGAGGACCCACGCTTGCCGCCCGCCGACCGACTGGTGCTGTTCACGCCGATGATCGGAATCACGCGCTTCGCCCGCTTTGCCGGGTTGGCCGGGCTGCCTGCGATGCTGCCACCGTTTGCCAGGGCGGCCTGGCTGAGCAATCTCCCGGAGTTCAACCCGTTCAAGTACAACTCGTTTCCTGTCAACGGGGCCCGCCAGTCGTACCGGCTGACCGACGCGCTGCAGGCTCAGATCCAGCGGCTCGGGCGCGCCGGACAACTGGCGACGATGCCGCCGGTGCTGACCTTCCAGTCGGTGATCGACTTCACGGTCAGCACGCCCGCGATCCTCGCCGCCCTGTATGCCTTCGTGCCGGACAACGGCAGCGAGATCGTGCTGTTCGACGTGAATCGCACGGTCAAGTTCGGCCCGCTGCTGCGACCGTCCGCCTACGTGGCGCTGGAGCGGCTCACGCCCACGACGCCGCAGGCCTATCGCTTCACCGCCGTGGTCAATGCGGGCGACGACACCGACGCCACCGTCGAGAGGAGCATCGCGCCGGGCGAGTTGCAGGCGATCGAGCGTCCGCTCGGCCTGCCGTACCCGGCAGGCATTTTTTCGCTCTCTCACCTGGCGATCCCGATTCCGCCGGACGACCCGCTGTACGGCACCCAGCCCGATCCGGCGAACCGCACGGAGTTCGGCCTGAACCTCGGGGTGCTGGATGCGCGCGGAGAACGGGGCGCGCTGATCGTCGACCAGGACTTCCTGACGCGCTCTGCCGTCGAACCCGTTCTTCCCGTACCTGCTGGCGCGCGTCGAGGAGGGCATCGAGGCGCCTCCGGTCGCGAGCGGACGCGAAATCGCCACGACGCTGCCAAGCGGTGTCCCGGTCAGGCTCGAGGCGCTGTTGTCGACGTTCGCGCCTGCCGACGCCGACGCGCAACCTTTCGCGGGTCCGTGATGTCGCTGCGCACTCGCCGGTCAACGGCCCACTGGGCAATCGAGTTGCCCATCCGACGGAGTCGGCCGCCGTCCCCGTGTGCCGGGCTTTGCGGAGCCGATGTGTGCCTCGAGCTGCTACTGGGTCAGCGTGACTCCGCCGCTTTTCTTATCTCGAATGCGATCGGGCTACAATCGGCTCCACGCTTCGTCCGACGAGGGGACTGAACCATTGTCCTACGTCCAGTGGCTCCTGCGGGCGCCGGTGATGGTCTGCCGCACGGCATTGATGGTGCTCTGCACCGGCATCCAGACCACGTGGGTCGGGTGGGCGGACCTGAAGCGGCTCGACTGACGGTGCCTTCCATCAGCGACCCCAGCGCTCCACAACCCCGGTCAGTCCGCAGCCGACTCAGGACCCTGGCACCGGGCCTCGCGGCACTGAGCAACTACCGTCTGGTCGATCTGCCGCACGACGTGACGGGCGGCATCGCGGTGGCTGCGGTGACGGTGCCGCTGGGCATCGCCAACGCGCAACTCGCGGGCCTGCCGCCCGAGTATGGGCTTTACGCGGGCATCCTGCCGCTCGTGGCCTATGCAGTACTCGGTACCTCACGACAGTTGATCGTCGGTACGTCGGCGGCGGCCGCAGCCCTGGTCGCCTCCGCCGTCGGCGTGCTTGCCGACGGCGATCCATCGCAGCACCTCCCGCTCGCGATCATGCTGACCCTGCTCGTGGGACTGATGTGCCTGGCCGCCAGCTTCCTGCGCCTCGGCGCGATCGCCGACTTCCTGTCGCGACCGGTCCTGGTGGGCTTCATGAACGGGCTCGCGCTCAGCATCGTGCTGTCCCAGTTCGGCCCGCTGTTCGGCATCGCGCTCGCGGCCGAGGGATTTTTCCCGCGCGTGCTCGAGTTCCTGGCCAGCCTGCCGCGCACCCACCTGCCGACGCTGGTCGTGGGCCTGACGTCGCTCGGCGTGCTTGTGGCAACCGCTCGGTTTGTCCCGCGGCTGCCGGCGGCGCTGGCGGCAATGCTGGTCGCGGGCGTCGTCGTCCAGTATCTCGGACTGCAGGCTGTGGGCGTGGGCGTCATCGGCGAGGTGCCTGCGGGGCTGCCGGCGCTGGCGCTGCCGCACGTGCCGCTGCACAAGATGCCCGTGCTGCTGGCCGAGGCGGCCGGCCTGACGCTGCTCAGCTTCTCGAGCACGATGCTCGCGGTGCGGAGCTTCGCGCAGAAGAACGGCTACGACGTCGACGCGGACCGGGAGATCGCGGCGCTCGGTGCGGCGAACGTCGCTGCGGCCCTTTCGCAGAGCTTCGCGGTCACCGGCTCCGGCCTGCGGACCGCCGTCGCCGAGACCTCAGGTGCGCGCACCCAGGTGGCCGGGCTCGTGGCCGCGGCGGCGCTCGTGCCTGTGCTGCTCTTCTTCACCGGGCCGCTGCAGTACATCCCGTCGGTCGCGCTCGCCGCAATCCTGATCAGCGCCGGGTTGTCGCTGCTCGACTGGCGCGACCTCCGCGCCATATACCGCATCGAGCCGCAGGAATTCTGGCTGGCGATGATCGCGACCGCGAGCGTGCTCGTCTTTGGCGCAATCCAGGCAATCCTGATGGTCGTTGTTCTGGCGCTGCTGCGCTTCGTGAAGCTGACGGCCCGGCCGAGCGTCGAGATCCTGGGCGAGCTCGAGGGCGATGCCGGCTACCAGTCGGTCGTGCGCCACCCTGCGGCGCGCTCGAGGCCGGGCCTGCTGATGCTTCGCTACAACGGCCCGATCGTGTTCTTCAGTGCGCCGCACTTCAAGCGCGAGGTGCTCGCGGCCGCGGCCGCGGCGGGCCCCGGTCTGCGGTGGCTCGTGATCGACCTGCTGCCGGTCAGCCAGATCGACACCACGGGCCTGTTTGCCATTCGCGACCTGCGCGATACGCTGCGGGCCCGTGGCATCGTCCTGGCCGCGGCCGGCCGCGACACGGAATGGGCCGACCGCGCCGCGCAGTCCGACCTGAGCGGCTTGCTCACCGGCATCCGCTTCTTCCCCACGCTGCGGCTCGCCGATCTGGCCTGTCGTGAGGAACTGCGCGCTGTGCCGGCCCCAGGCGCTGGTGACTGACAGGTCTCTTGCGCGTACGATCATCCGGCCGGCATCGAAGAACCGCAACAGACCCGGGAGGGCTATCGGTGATTGCACGCTCTTTCGCTCGGATCGTCATCCTTGCAGCAACCGTCCTGGCCGCCGGTTGCGCCACGAACCCGACGTCGGTCGACGCGCAGTGGGTGAGCCCGTCGCTTGGCGACCGGGGGAAAGTGCAGAGTGCGCTCGTCATTGCCGCCCTGCGCGACTCGACCCAGCGCCGGATGCTCGAAGACCGCATGGTCGAGGCCCTGGCTGCGGCGGGTGTCAAGGCCACTGCATCGCACCGGATCCTGGCCGACAGTGCCCAGCTATCCGAGGACCAGCTGCGCGAAGCGGCAGCGGGCGCCGGTGTCTCGCACGTGCTGATCAGCAGCATTTCCGGCATGACCACCGACGTGCGCGTGACGCCGGGGATGGTGACGGGACCGGCCTGGGGTCCGGGCTGGGGTCGGACCACCAGCATGGGACCCTCCTGGCGCGGCATGAGCACCTACTACAACACGGCCTGGGCGCGCTCGATCCCCCCCGATGTGCAGACGACGCAGAACCTGCACGGGGACACGCGCCTGTTCGACGTCGCGTCTGCGGAGGTCGTGTGGTCGACCGCGACGACGACGGTGACAAGTCGCCGCGACGTGTCGGCCCTGATCGACGGATTCGTGACCCTGATCGTCGATACCCTGAAGCAGGACACGCTGATCTAGCCGCCCCCGGCGTCCGGTCAGGAGCAGGCTTTGCGCAGTCGCTTCAGCGCCCGGTTGTCCTGCGGCAATACGCTGCGGTCCTCGTCCGGATAGTAGCGCTCGCCGCGGGGGATGGCGTCGCTGCCGCGTGGCGGAAAGCCCCGCACGGCGGCCACTCCCGGAACCAGCGCTGCGGCATCGATCTTGCCGTTGTCGATGTCGCGCTGGCAGACCAGCAGCAAGCCACCGGCGGCCACGACGCGCTCGCGCACCGCGGCGGCTGACGGCGTCGCGGCCGTCGTCAGCGCCACAGTATTTGGCGGCAGCGCGAGCACGAAGAACCGCTGCCCCGCGGGATTGCGCGACAGGCCCTGCTCGGCCGCCCGCTCGAAGCTGAACCGGTAGCCGGCGATGTAAAGACCGCCTTCGTCCTGGGCGAGCACCGTGCGGGGCAGAGCGCCGGCGATCAACGCCGCCGCGATCAGCGCGAGCAGTGATCGGGTGGTTGCAAGGGTCGGGTGGTTCATGTTGTTCCTCGCTTCAGAGCAGGTCGTTGAGCGTTACGCCGAGGCCGACCGTGGTCTGGTTCCAGTCGTAGTCGATAAGGCTCTCGCCGTAGCCGGAGAACAGCTGGAAATGCATGCGCATCGGCCCGAGGATCGGCCGCGAGGACCAGGACAGCTGCACAGCGCCCTTGCCGGTGGCCAGATTGCCGCGGCCCATCAGCGTGAAGGTGTTGTCGTGCCAGCGGTAGAGCGCGGTCACCTGTCCATGGCCCAGGTAGTCGGTAATGTCGGGGTTGTCGTCCTCGTAGTCCCCGGGCCGGACGCGTGTCCAGGCGCGCGCGATCAGGGCGAAATCCTCGCGATCGAAGCCGGCCTCGACGAACAGACGGTCCCAGCTGCGCGAAATCGGGTCGGCGCGTCCGTTCGACTGGTGGTTGAACCCGAAGTTGAGCAGGTTGAACGTGAGACCGCCGAGCTGTACCCCGGGGCGAAAGCTGCCGAATAACTCCGGCATGTAGTTGGTCTCGCGGAACGGGCTCGAGATGTCGCCGCTGTACACCTGCCACTGGTTCTGCTGCGTGTAGGCGAACCACAGGCCCCAGCGACGATCCTCCGTCGTCGCGAGCCGTCCCCTGATGCTGATCTGGAACTTGGACTCGATATTCTCGAAGTCGTAGTCGTCGGCGAAAGCGTCGAACAGTGGCTCGTAGGGGTCCCTGTTCACGTCGTTGGTATAGCGCGCGAACAGCAGGTAATTGGGCTCGTGCAGTCGCACGTAGGCTCGTCGGGAATCCGGCAGGAAGCCCCATGCCTGCTCGATGAGCGACGGCGGCGGGATCCCCGTAACCTCGGTACGATCCGGGGCAGGCGCCACGCCTGCCGCTGCCGTCGCCGCCGGCCGGGCGCTGGCTTCGCGCGCGGCCTCGCTGATCGTGCGGTCGAAGCAGGCGAGCCGTTCGGATTCGCTGGGTATCGACAGGCATTCGGCGCCCGGGACCATCCCGGCCGCCCCCGCGAGGGGAGCGGCCAGGACACAGACAGCCGTGGCAAGACCGGCCGACAGCCGGCGGCCCCGGCGCAGCCTCACAGTTTGAGCCGCGTGATGCGCGCGCCGTCGAGGGAGACGCCGGCCATCAGGCCGCGGTTCGAGAGCACGTAGCCGATCACCGGCTGCTGCGCCGTCGCCGTCGTCACCTGGGCGGAGGCGCCCACCGTGAGCAGCGTCACCGAGGCATCCGCGCCCACCGTCCAGCCGCTGCTGTTCTGGAAGTTGCGCAGCGCGTCCTCGGTCATGAACAGCAGGAACACCGCGGTGGACTGGGCGCCCGCCTGCAGGCCGAAGGAGCCGCTGGTGGTCGCGTGGTAGCTCACGGTCTTTCCGCCGACGCGCAGTGCTCCCGACCCGCGCGAGGCGCCGACCATGAAGCCCGCCTCCATCACGTTCGGGAACACCAGCACGCCGGCCGCACGACCGACGAGGTCCTTCGAACCCGGCACCTGCTGGTAGAGGTTGGACAGCGAGCTGTCCACGGCAGCGTCGATCGCCTGGCGGCGTGCCGCCGGATCGCCGGTGCCGGTGCCGGTGGTCGTGCAGCCGGTGGCCAGGACGCACAGCGCGGCCAGTGAAGCGACGAAAACTCTCTTGTTCATATAACGAACCTCTATTGCAATTGAGACATCAGGACATGGAATCCGGTTTTGCCGGCGGCGCCTTCAGCATCCGCACGCCGAGCAAAGCCAGTGCGATCGAAATCAGCGGGCTCAGCAGGTTGAAGAACGTAAAGGGAGCATACGCCACCGTCGCCACCCCCAGCGTGGCCGCCATGAATGCCCCGCAGCTGTTCCATGGAATCAGCGCGGAGGTCACCGTCGCGGAGTCACCGAGCGACCGGGACAGGACCACCGGTGCCAGCCCGCGCTGCTGGAACGCTCCCTTGAACATGCGGCCCGGAAGCACGATGGCGATGTACTGGTCGGCCGTGACGGCATTGGTGGTGACGGTCGAGCCGATCGTGGCGGCCACGAGTCCGCCATTCGACTTCACGGCCGCCAGCACCGGTGCGACCAGACGCTCGATGACGCCGGCCTTCTCGACGACGCCGCCGAAGGCGAGGGCCACGATGATCAGCCAGATCGTATCGAGCATGCGCTCCATGCCGCCGCGAGAGGCCAGCATGTCGATTGTCTCGTAGCCCGTGGTTGAAGTGTAGCCGCTCGCCAGCGCGAGCCATGCGCCCTTGAGCAGCGCCAGCGGTGCCCACAGGTCGGGATCCGCGGCGAAGGCGATCACGCGCTCGGGCGACGTGACCACCGCGAGCACGGCACCCGCGAGCGCCCCCATCATGATCGTCGTGAACGGCGGGAAGCGCAGGGCCGCCAGCACGATGACGACCACCAGCGGCAGGAAATGCACCAGCGAGACATCGAAGGTGCTGCGGATGCTGTCGAGCTTCTCGGTCGCGTCGAAGTCACCGGGCGAGCCCATGAAGAAGAAGATCAGCAGCGTGATCGCCAGGGCCGGGACGGACGTCCATAGCACCTCCCGCAGGTGCTGGTAGAGGTCCGCGCCGCCGACGGCCGCAGCCAGGTTCGCCGTATCCGACAGTGGCGAGGACTTGTCGCCGAAGTAGGCTCCGGAGATGACGGCGCCGGCCGCCACAGCCGGGCTCAGTTCCATGTTGATGGCGATGCCGACGAGTCCGACGCCGATCGTCGCGGCTACGGTCCACGAGCTGCCGATGCTGAAGGCGACGATCCCGCAGATGACCGCGGTCGTCATGTAGAAGTAGTCCGGGCTCAGGATCTGCAGGCCGTAATAGACCATGGCCATCAGCGTGCCGCTCATGGCCCAGGCGCCGGTCAGGGCGCCGACGGCGAACAGGATGAAGATTGCGCCGACGCCGGTGCCGACACTCGCGATCGCCGCGTTACGCAGCTGCTCGAGCGTGTAGCCGGCCCGTCGCCCGATCACCAGCGCAATCATCGCAGCCATCACCAGCGCGACCTGGTTCGGGCCCTTCGCTCCGGCGTCGCCGAACAGGTAGAACGACAGCGCGACCAGCACGATCAATGCGACGATCGGAATCGTCGCCTCGGCCATGCTCAGCGGCCGCGGTCCGGCAGGCGCGACGGTTCTCACAGCGTCTCAGTCGTCGTCGGGCGCAGCAAGCGGGTCGCGTGGTCCGCGGGCGCGACGGGCATGCCGCCGCGTCGCGAACCGCGCTTTCCGGATCAGTCGCCGCAGAGCAGTCGCATGCGCCGCTCGGCACGGTCGAAGTCGGCGTCGGTGCTGGCGTCGAGCAACTGCTGCTTAGCCTGTTCGCACGCGTCCGCAGCCGCCACGTCCTCGGGCGCGGCCGCGCGGGCGGCGGTCTGGGCCGCAGCTGCGTCGCAGCGCGCTTCGGGGACGAGCCGGATGTTGTTCCACTGGCCACGCTCGACCGAGACGCAGTCGCCGACGCGCAGGCCGGCCTGCTCGGTCGTGATGCGCGTGGTCTGGTTGCCGATCAGGACGGTGTACTCGAAGCCCGTCGAGGACCCCGCCGCACCGGCCAGCCGGCTCCCGACCGCGGCGCCTCCGACGCCGCGCAGGGCGCGGTTGCTGCGCGACTGGCCCGACCCCGAGGCGACGCCGAGCGCGCCGCCGATCAGCGTGCCCGCAGCCTGAGCGCCCTGGTTCTCGAGGTTGACCTGCCGCACGGCCGTGATGCGGCCGTAGTTGACGGTCGTGGTTGCGGTCGCCTCGAACGCGAGCAGGGCGGTGCCGAGCGTGGCGATGGATGCAAGAACTGTCCAGCGAGACTTCATGGGCGATGCTCCTCAGTCGGATGGTTGGTCGAAAGTCAGGCGCGGATACCGAGCCGCGCACGGCGGCCTCCGGCACATATTCCGCGGTGCGAACCCTGCAGACAACAGCGACGCGGCGGTCCGCCGCCGCGCGCATGGGATCGTTGCAGTCGCTGCATTGCCGGGCGTCGGGCCGTCCACGGCTCCGTGGTCACGCGGTTGCTGCGCGCAGCCCGTCGCGCTCCTGCCGGTCAACTGAAACAAAGTTGTCACAAAGGTGTTCAGAACGATTTGCGTACCGTTACCCACAGCTCGGTCGAGCTGTAGGCGAGGGCCGGGATGTTGCTCTCTTCCCAGTTGTACTCGAAGGTGGGCCGCAGCGACCAGTCGGTCGCGAAGCGCCACACCAGCCCGCCGCCGAAGTTCCAGAGGTCGTCGTTGCGGATGACGAGCAGGTCCGGGTCGGTGGTGAAGTCCGGGCGCTCGTCGTCGAAGCCCTCGTTCAGGTAGGACCACCAGAAGAACGCGTCCAGCGAGCCCGAGAAGGCATGGTCCAGCTCGCCGTTCACGCCCCAGAACGAGGCGTCGCCGTCCGGGCGGTCCTGCGTCGCCCATTCCTGGCCGACATTTGCGCCGAGGGTGAGCGAGGTGCGGCCGTCGGCGAGCGAATGCGTCCAGCTCCCCGTGAGTTCCGCAATGTCGCGGGTGCGATTGCGCAGCGGCCCGCTCGGGTAGCGCCGTTCGCGCAGCTCGCCGCCGAACGTCAGGCGGTCGTTCGCACCCAGGCCGAGGCCGTAGCTCGCGAACACACCCCAGTCGTTGCGGTGCTGTCCGTCCCCGCGGTAGCTCACGCGGCCGCGCATGCCGAAGCGCAGGCTGTCGTCGTCGATCGGGCGGCTCGCGTTGACGTTCCAGCGCCAGTCCGAATCGTTACGGCGGTCCTTGTCGTCGTACCAGCGGAAGCGGTAGTCGAGCGTGGCGTTGAACGAGTGGCTCTTCGGCAGATCGGAGTTCCAGCCGCCGCCGACCCGCAGCGGCCAGAACGTATCGTGATTCCCGGCACCGCCGAAGATGTCCGTGGCCGCCGAGCTGTTCTCGCGGTAGTTGCCGATGCCGGTCTCGGCGTAATAGAACGTCCGCCACGCCCGGCCGGCCGCGTAATCCTCCGCCGCCTTGTCGTAGGTTGCCGCCCGGTCCAGCAGGTCGCGGGGCAGGTTGTCGAAGCTCAGGACTTTCTCGAACTCGAGCACCGCACGGGCATACTCGCCGAGCCCGTAGTACGCCCGGGCGAGACCGAGGTGGGCGTCGACGGAACCCGGGTCAGCCTCGAGCGCCTCGACGAAGGCCGTCCGCGCCGCGGCGTACTCGCCTGTCGCCAGCAGCTCGTTGGCGCGCGTCAACGGCTGTTCGGGCGCGACCGCCGCCGCGAGCGCATCAGTCAGCGCGAGCAACACGCAGGCGAGGGCCGTCACCGCCCCAAGTGTCCCCGGTGGCCGGACAACCGCCCGATGCGCTGCTGCGCCCATCGCTAGCCGAAGTCGACCGGATCGCGGATGATGGGGCAGGTCATGCAGTGGCCGCCGCCGCGGCCGCGACCGAGCTCGGAGCCGTCTATCGTGATGACCTCGATGCCTGCCTTGCGCAACAGCGTGTTGGTGTAGGTGTTGCGGTCGTAAGCGAACACCACGCCGGGCGATGCGCAGACCAGGTTCGCGCCGCTGTCCCACTGGGTACGCTCGCGCATGTAGGCGTTGCCGCCCGTCTCGATGATGCGCATCTTCCTGACGCCGAGCGCCTTGCCGACAACCTCGGCGAAGCGGCCCTCGTCCTTGCGCACCTCGATTCCAGGCGCCTTGTCGGACGGGTAGACCGAGAAGGTCTGCACGTGGTCCATGATGTCCGGGTACTGCAGCACGCAGTCGCGGTCGGCGAACGTGAACACCGTGTCGAGGTGCATGGCCGCGCGCAGCTTGGGCATGGCGCAGATCATCACCCGCTCAGCCGCCTTCTGCTCGAACAGCGCCTTGGCAACCTGCTCGATGGCCTGGCGCGAGGTGCGCTCGCTCATCCCGATCAGCACGATACCCTTGCCGACCGGCATCACGTCGCCGCCCTCGAAGGTCGAAAGGCCCCAGTTCTTCGTCGGGTCGCCCCACCACACCTTCACTTTCCCGGCAAAGCGCGGATGGAACTTGTAGATGGACGTCGTGAGGATGGTCTCCTCGTGCCGCGCCGGCCAGTAGAGGGGGTTCAGCGTGACGCCGCCGTAGATCCAGCAGGTCGTGTCGCGCGTGTACAGAGTGTTCGGCAGCGGCGGCAACAGGTATTCGGCCACGCCGGAGTTCGCCTCGCGCACGAGCTTCAACTTCTCGCCGCCGAAGTCCTCCGGTACGTCGTAGGTCGACAGCCCTCCGATCAGCGTCTCCGCGAGTACCCGGTCGTCGAGCGTCTCGAGGTAGGCGCGAGTCTCGGCCATCAGGCTCACGCCGACCTCGTTAGGCGTGATCTGGTTGTCGAGGATCCACTGCTTCGCCTCCGGGATGGCCACCGTCTCGGCGAGCATGTTGTGCATCTCTAGCACCTCGATGCCACGGTCGCGCATCTTCTGCATGAAGTCGAAGTGATCGCGCTTGGCGGTCTCCACCCAGATCACGTCGTCGAACAGCAGTCGGTCGTTGTTCGAGGGTGTCAGGCGCTGGTGGGCGCGGCCCGGCGCGCAGACCATCACGAGGCGCAGCTGGCCCACTTCAGAGTGGACGCCGAAGGCGGGTGTCTTGTCAGTCATTTCCGTCACTCCATTTCAGCGGGTTTGGAGGCGGACCGGCGCTGCGGCATGCGCGCCGCCGGTCCTGGAGGCTGGGCGCGTCAAACGGCGATCCGGCCGGTGAGAAGTGCAAAGAGCGCGATGACGGCGCCGATCGCGATCAGCGCAAACAGCACCGTCTCGCTCCTGGCGAACACCTGCGCACCGGCGTCCTTGCGCGCGCGCCAGAACAGCAGCGTGGCCGGCAGGTAGATCAGTGCCGAGAGCAGGATGTACTTCAGGCCGCCCGAGTAGATCATCAGCGCCGAGTAGAACGTGGCGATGCCCGCGATGATCAGGTCCTTGTTGCGCGCTCCCGGGTCATTCTCATAGGACTCGCCGGACGCCGCGAGCTTGAGCCCGTAGGCCGCCACCAGCAGGTAAGGGATCAGCGTCAGTGCGCTGGTGAGCTCGAGCGCGAGCTGGAATGCGTAGGTCGTGAACATCGTGACGATCAGGAAAACCTGCACCACGAGGTTGGTGAGCAGCAGCGAGTTGACCGGCACCTTGGCCTCGTTGGTCTTCTCGAAGTACTTCGGGAACAGGCCGTACTTGGCCGCGAGGTACGGCACCTCAGCCGCGAGCAGCGACCACGCGAGGTAGGCGCCCAGCACCGAGACGATCAGGCCCGCGCTGATGAACTTGGCGCCCCACGGGCCGACCATGGCCGCCATCACGCCCGCGACCGAGGGCGCGCGCATTGCAGCGATTTCATCGCGCGGCAGCACGCCGAAGGAGAGCACCGTGACGGCCACCAGCAGGGCCGTGACGATCATGAAGCCGATGACGGTCGCGCGGCCCACGTCCTCGCGCTTCATCGCGTAGCGTGAGTAGACGCTTGCGGCCTCGATGCCGATGAACACGAACACGGTGACCAGCATCGTCTGGCGCACCTGCGTCCAGATCGAGCTGAAAGTCTTCTCGGTCTCCGGGCCACCCCAGAGGTTGTCGTAGAACGTCTGCCCGTCGAAGTTGAACAGCAGTACCACGACGAACAGCAGCAGGGGCACGATCTTGGCGATCGTGACAATCTTGTTGATGCCGGCCGCACCCTGCACCCCGCGCAGGATCAGGAAGTGGAAGGCCCACACCAGGATGGAGGCGACGATCACAGCCGTGAGCGTGTTGCCGTCGCCGAACACCGGGAAGAACGCGCCGAGCGTGGACTTGATCAGCACCCAGTAGGAGACGTTGCCCACGCAGGTACCGATCCAGAAGCCAACGGCCGCGGCGAAGCCCCAGTACTCGCCGAAGCCGTACTTGGCGTAGGCGAAGATGCCCGAGTCGATGTCGGGCTTGCGAGCTGCGAGCGACTGGAACACGAACGCCAGCATCAGCATGCCGCCCGCCGCGATCACCCAGGCGATCAGCGCACCGAAGACGCCGGTGGCCGAGGCGAAGCGCGACGGCAGCGTGAAGATGCCGGACCCGATCATCGAGCCGACCACCATCGCGATCAGCGCCGGCAGCGCGAGTTTCTGGACCGTCGATTCCGCCATTGGTCATTGCCTCAATTTGGTGTTACGGAGTGTCTCGCTGGCTGCAGGTGCGACACCATCGGCAAGCCACGCATCACGGCGGGTCGCGTGTGTGTATCGCTGCGTCATCGGCTGGCGACCCTGGGCGCGGAGCCTGCGCGCCGTCGGCTATTCGAGGACGGCCCAGATTGCGCGCTCGCCGTCGGCACGGTGCATGTCGAGCACGTTGCCGTCGATGCTCCACGTGACGGCGGAGGCCAGCGCGGACAGGAACTCGCGTTCCTGGGTCATCAGCGGCTCTTCACAGGCGCGGCGCGTCGTCGCCAGCGGGCCAAGCTGGAGCTTGCCGCCCTCGGACGAGTACTTCCCGTGGAAGTTGTTGCAGCCGGCGTTGCCCGAGACCTGCCCGTCCTCGAAGGACATCGTGATGCTTGCCTCGCCGAGCACGCCCACCACCGCGTGGCGGTTGTTGTTGAAGCTGGTGACCTTCCAGTTGACGCCGGCGAGTTGCGGCGGCGGCTCCCGCCGGAACCGGAGCACGTCACCCGCGGCGGTCGTCGCGGTCAACTCGTCGCCGTCCACTGCATAACGCCAGGTGCCGGACAGGGCCGGCTGGAACGCACTTTCGATCGACGAACCTGGCCCGGTGCAGGCCATCTGCGTACTGGCCACGGGGCCGATCGAAAGGCCATCGTCTCGCAGCTGGAATCCACCGCTGAAATTGTTGCAGCCCGAGAAACCCGTGAGCCGTCCCGACTCGAAGCGCATCGTGACCGGGCGCGACAGCCCGGCCAGCGTCGCAGCCTCAACGCCCGGCAGCTCCGTGAGCCGCCAGGCAGCCCCCTCCAGAGCAGCCGACGGCGCAGGCCCCGCGGCAGGTACAGCCACGCGGCAGCATCCGGACAGGAACCGCCCGTCGGGCTGCTGACACGCGCGTCGTCACCGGGAGCTGGTTCCCGGACATGTTGTCGGTGCAGGTCGAATCCTGCAGCCAGACGACCAGGTCGCGGCCTGCGGCCGGCGAGCCCCGCCAGAGGGACTCCGGGAGAAAGGCGTGTCGCGTCGCCTGGCCGCGGAAAGTGACGGCCTCCTGGTCGGGCGTCGCGAAGCGAGCCACGCCGGGCTCGGTGAGATCCACGCTCCAGGACGGCTCGTTGCCGAAGCAGACCAGCGGCTGCTGCTCGGTCGCGACCGCCCCCGACACGCCAACCAGGCACAGCACGCATGCTGCTGCGCGCATCGTGCTCCGTTGCGGCCGGCTCACATGGCGCCTTTGTACAGGCTGTCGAGGCCGCTGCGCAGTGACTGGGCCCAGCTGCGGATCGCGCGGCGCGCATCAGCGGTATTGGTCGCCCGGTTCGTGATGGTCATCGTGCCGACGTTTCGGCCGGACTGACCGTCCACGACCCGTGCGAGCGTCTCGCCTGTGACCGAGTCACGCACCTCCAGCACCAGGGTCATGCGGCCGGAATTCGCCGTGTACGTGCGGCTGCGACCGGCGCTCATCGTATCCGGCGCGGTGACGTACAGGTCGATGATGGCCGGGATCACCAGCAGCGTGTCCGGCCCCGGCTCGCTGACGACCTGGTAGCCGCCGGCCGCCAGTTCCTCCCGGAAGATCTCGTCGAGCATCGTGGCCAGATCGGTCTTGATGGCGCCGATGTCGCCGGCGTCGAGGCGCCGCGACAGGCTGCGCCCGCCGCGATTGGGATCCCAGTTGCGGGCGAACTGCACCTCTGCCGGCGCAAGGAGGATGCTGGCATAGCTCGGGATCTCGGCGTCCGGCTTGAGGAATACGGCATCGAGGCGGGTGCCAGGTTGGCGGACCAGTCCATCCCACTCCGCAGGGCCAGGTTGGGTGGTGGCGCAGCCCGCCAGGAACAGCGCCATGAGCGTGGCAGCGAGAGAGAGCACACGGTGATTGCGTGACATTGGCATCGGTCTCCTGTTGTTGCGACTAGCCGTCTCGGTCGGTACGAGTCTCTTTCTTGCGCGGCCTCAGAGGCCGCGAGGCAAAGGCCGCCGCGCGCACGGTGCCGGCCTGCGCCGCCGTCCGCGGTTGCGGCCGCCAGCGTTTGAGCAATTCCTTCTCGCGCTCGGTAAATGCTCGCTCCGCCTCCAGCACGTACTCGCGGAAGCGTTCGCCGGCCGTAGTAAGCGGCTGGGACTTGAGCGTGACGATGCCGTAGCGCGTCCCCAGATAGGGTTCGGAGCCGAGCACGATGAGCCGCCCGGACTCCAGCTCGTCGGCCACGCACGCAGGTGGCACCACCATCAGGGCGTCCGACCCGAGCACGATCGTCTTGACGGCGTGGAGCGCATTGAACTCGAGCGCCGGAAAGACCTGGCTCGATAGCGCGGCGTCTCGCAACCGCCGCGCTTCGGCGCGAATCGGTTCGAGTGAGCGGGGTGGGATGCGGGTCAGCGAAATGTATGGATAGGCGAGGCCGTCGGCGAAGCTCACCGGGACCTGGCGCTCCAGCGGGTGTCCGCGGCGTCCGAGGATGAACGTCGTATGTGTGTCCAGCGGCTCCACAGCGATGTCCGCCTCGCCGGCGATCGTGCTGAACTCCGAGACGAACAGCTCGATTTCGCGGGCACGCAGCCTGCGGAGCAACTCGTCCCAGTCGCGCATGATCATGCGCACGATGATGCGCGGGAAATCCGCGACGAACCGGGCCAGCGCGTCGGCGACCATGGTCTGCGCGGGGAACGGACCGCCGCCGACGTGCAGGTGGCCGCTATGCAGGCCGCGCTGGTTTATGAGGTCACGGTCGAGGTCTTCGGTGAGCTGGACGATCTGGCGGATCCGGGCGACGAACAACTGGCCGCTGTCTGTCAGCTCGGTGCCGCTTGCTGTGCGAACGAACAGGTTGCTGCCCACGTCGCGTTCCACCGACTGGATACTGCGCGACAGTGCAGACTGGCTGAGCCCGAGCGCCGTCGCCGCGCGCGCGAAGCTGCCATGATCGGTGAGGGCAATCACGTGACGCATGCGACGAACGTCCATCGACATGCGCCAGAGACTATCACGTGTATGCATAGGATGCATCCGCCGTGCTCCAGGGTTCATGAAATGCATTCGGCCCGGCTGCGGAGGGGACGCCGGTCGGACCATGAATCATGCGACTGAGAGTCATTATTAGTGCGCTGACCCTGCCGATTTCACTGCTGCGCGCGACGCATCCTTGCTGTGCGAAAAATGCATGGCTTGTTCGTCATGACGCGCTGCACACATAATCTGACGTTCAATCTGTTCCAGCCGTTTCCGTGGGATTCTCGGGGTCGACCATCGCCCCAGCCCACCACCTTCCGTGAGGACGCAAGTCATGACCCGCGCGCTGAGCTCGACCTTCGCCCTGTCTCTCGCCTTTGCTCTCGGCCAGGCACACGCCGCCGACGTCCCGGCGCACTTCGATCCTCAGGGCAAGCCGCCCTCGACCTTCACGCTCGAGATCCGCGACCGCCTCAAGGCCGAGCTGCCCTTCGCGGACAAGCGCGACTTCGACGAGGCGAAGAAGGGTTTCATCGCCGAGCCGACCTACAAGCAGATCATGGCTGACGCGGGCAATGTCGCGTGGGACATGGGCAGCTACCAGTGGCTGCTGTCGGGCCACGACTTCGCGAGCATCCACCCGTCGCTGCAGCGCCAGGCCGTGCTCAACATGGCCTACGGCCTCTACGAAGTGGTGCCGGGCCGCATCTACCAGGTGCGCGGCTACGACCTCGCCAACATCAGCTTCATCAAGGGCGACACAGGCTGGATCGTCTTCGACCCGCTGACCGCCAAGGAGACGGCGCGCGCCGCGCTCGAGTTCATCAACGAGAAGCTCGGGTCCCGGCCGGTGGTGGGCGTCGTCTACTCGCACTCGCACGGCGACCACTTCGGCGGCGTGCGCGGGGTCGTGGACGAAGCCGACGTCGTGAGCGGCAAGGTGATGCTGATCGCGCCCGAAGGATTCATGGACGCGGCGATCTCCGAGAACGTGTTCGCCGGCACCGCGATGAACCGCCGCCTGCAGTGGCAGTACGCCGTGCTGCTGCAGCGCAACCCGCACGGGCACGTCGACCAGGCCATCGGCAAGAACGTCGCCGCCGGCAGTTCCGGCCTGATCGCACCGAACCGGCTGATCGGCAAGAACATCGAGGAAATCACGCTCGACGGCGTGAAGATGGTGTTCCAGGACGTCTCGGACACCGAGGCGCCGGTCGAGATGAACACCTGGTTCCCGCAGTTCAAGGCCCTGTGGGCGTCGGAGCTCGTCGTCGGCACGATCCACAACATCTACACGCTGCGCGGCGCGGCGGTGCGCAACGCGCTCAACTGGTCCAAGGAGATCAACGAGACACTCTACAAGTTCGGCGGCGAGGCCGAGGTGATGTTCGCCTCGCACAGCTGGCCGCGCTGGGGCAACGACCGCATCCGGGAAGTGCTGCGCACGCAGCGCGACGCCTACGCCAACCTCAACAACCAGACACTGCACTACGTGAACCAGGGCGTGACGATCAACGAGATCCACAACGTGTACGAGGTGCCCGAGAGCCTGCAGCAGAGCTGGGCGGTGCGCAGCTACCACGGCGACGTGCAGAACAACGTGCGTGGCGTGGTGAACCGCTTCATCGGCCACTTCGACGGCAACCCGGTCAACCTGATCCCGCTGTCGCCGCAGGACTCGGCACCGCTGTATGTCGAGATGATGGGTGGCTCGGACAGGATCCTTGCCAGGGGCAAGGAGTTGATCGGGCAGGGCAAGTACCTGCACGCCAGCGAGATCCTGAACCGCCTCGTGTTCGCCGAGCCCAAGAACCTGCCGGCGCGCCGGCTGCTGGCCGACGCCTACGAGCAGCTCGGCTATCAAGCCGAGAGCACCAGCGTACGCAATACGTTCCTGCAGGGCGCGTTCGAGCTGCGCAACGGCATGCCGGGTGGCACGCCGCCGCGCTCGACCGGTCCCGACGTCGTCCGGGCCATGAGCACCGAGCAGTGGCTCGACTTCCTGGGCATCAGCATGGACCCGAAGAAAGCCGCGGGCCTGCGCTACACGGCCAACCTCATCACGCCCGACAATGGCGAGAAGTACGCGATCGAGCTCGAGAACGCGACGCTCACCAGCATCAAGGGATTCCTGGCGGCGAAGCCCGACCTCACGATCACCGTGAACCGCGCGGACTTGAACCGCGTGATGATGGGCGTGGCGACCTTCGATCAGCTCGCGGACGAGGGCAAGGCCCGCTTCGACGGTGACCGCACGGTCATCCACAAGCTGCGCGACCTGATGGTCACGTTCACGCCCGACTTCGAGATACTGCCGGGCACCGCGCCGACGGAGCGCCAGGTGCCGCCCGGGCGGTCGTTTGCGCTGCCGGCCAGCGGCCTGATCCAGACCGACTGACTATTCGGCTTTAAAGGAATGAACGGAAATCATGGAGGTCAGATGAACCCCAAGTGCGCGCTGAGCCTTGCGCTCGCCTTTTCCCTGACCTGCGTCGCAGGCGCTTCCTGGGCCGCCGACGCCCCGGCCCACTTCCACCCGAAGGGCAAGCAGCCCTCGACTTTTACGCTCGAACTGCGCAACGGATTGAAGGCCGAGTTGCCGTTCGACGACAAGCGCGACTTCGACGAGGCGAAGAAGGGCTTCATCGCCGAGCCGCCGTACAAGCAGATCATGGCCGATGCTGGCCACGTCGCCTGGGACATGGAGAGCTACCAGTGGCTGCTTTCGGGAGCGGACTTCCCGAGCATCCACCCGTCGCTGCAGCGCCAGGCCGTGCTCAACATGAACTGGGGCCTGTTCGAAGTGGTCCCGGGCCGCATCTACCAGGTGCGCGGCTTCGACCTCGCCAACATCAGCTTCATCAAGGGCGACACGGGCTGGATCGTGTTCGACCCGCTGACCGCAGCCGAGACGGCTCGGGCCGCGCTGCAGTTGATCAACGAGAAGCTGGGCAAGCGTCCGGTCGTCGGTGTCGTGTACTCGCACTCGCACGTGGACCACTGGGCGGGTGTGCGCGGCGTCGTGGACGAGGCTGACGTGGTCAGCGGCAAGGTGATGCTGATCGCGCCCGAGGGTTTCATGGAGAAGGCGATTGCCGAGAACGTGTTCGCAGGCAACGTCATGTCGCGGCGCAGCCAGGTGCAGTACGCGACGCTGCTCGAGCGCAATCCCTTCGGTCACGTCGACCAGTCGATCGGCAAGAACGTCGCCCGCGGTGCGGTCGGCTTGATCGCACCGAACCGGCTCGTCACCAAGGACATCGAGGAGATCACGCTCGACGGCGTGAAGATGGTGTTCCAGAACGCCGCGGACACCGAGGCGCCGGTCGAGATGAACACGTATTTCCCGCAATTCAAGGCGTTCTGGGCCGCCGAGGTCGTTACCGGAACCATCCACAACGTGTACACGCTGCGTGGCGCGGCGGTGCGCAACGCGCTCAACTGGTCCAAGGTCATCAACGAGGCGCTGTGGAAATTCGGCCAGGAGGCCGAGGTGATGTTCGCCTCGCACAGCTGGCCGCGCTGGGGCAACGCGCGCATCCAGGAAGTGCTGCGTACGCAGCGCGACGCCTACGCGAACCTGAACAACCAGGCGCTGCACTACGCCAACCAGGGCGTGAACATCAACGAGATCCACAACGTCTACGAGCTGCCGAAGACTCTGCAGCGGCAGTGGGCGGCGCGCAGCTACCATGGTTCCGAAAAGAACAACGCGCGCGGCGTGATCAACCGCTTCCTCGGGCACTGGGACGGCAATCCCGCGACGCTGATCCCCCTCTCGCCGAGCGACTCCGCGCCGCTGTACGTCGAGATGATGGGCGGCAGCGACAGGATCATGGCCAAGGGCCGCGAGCTGCAGGCGCAGGGCAAGTACCTCGAGTCGGTCGAGATCCTGAACAAGCTGGTGTTCGCCGAGCCCCTGAACCAGCCGGCGCGCGACCTGCTCGCCGATGCCTACGAGCAGCTCGGCTACCAGATGGAGAGCACGAGCCTGCGGAACACATTCCTGCAGGGCAGCTATGAGTTGCGTTCGGGCATGCCGACCGGCGAGGCGCCGAGCACCGGCAGCGCGGACGTGATCCGCTCCATGCCTACCGGGTTCTGGCTCGACTTCCTCGGCATCAGCATGGACCCGAAGCGGTCGGAGGGGATGGAACTCACGATCAACCTCGTGCTGCCGGACATCGGCGAGAAGTACCTGGTCGAACTCCGCAACGCGACGCTGACCAACATCGAGGGCTTCCAGTCGCCGAAGCCGGACCTCACGCTCACGCTCGACCGAGCTGATCTGAACCGGGTCATGCTGGGCGTGGCCACCTTCGATAGCCTGGCCCAGGAGGGCAGGGCACGCTTCGACGGCGACCGCACGGCGATCTACAGGCTGCGCGACCTGATGGTCACCTTCACGCCGGACTTCGAGTTCATCCCGGGCTCGGCTCCGGAGAAGCGTCAGGTGCCGCCGGGACGGCCGTTCGTGCTGCCGGATCCCGCCCCGGCACTGTCCGCCGAATGAGTTTGCGCCGGCCTTGCGTTAGGATTCGCGCGGTCCTGGATCGACAGCCCGGGGAGCTTGGCCCCGGGCAGATCGGGAGAGTGTCGCGGGTTTCGCTGGACGATTTCGCCGCTGTTTTCATGCTGGAGAGGGAATTATGACTGAGGTACGGAGGACGATTCTGGCTCGTTCGGCGAGGGCTGCGCTCGCTGCAACGGGCCTGGTCGCCTGCACGGCACAGGCCGGAGGGCTGCTGCTCTACGAGTTCGGCACGGCTGAGCCAGGACTCGCCGCGGCGGGCTACGCCGCGCGCGCGCAGGACGCCTCCACCGCGTTCACGAACCCGGCCGGCATGACGAAACTCGACGGCACGCAAGTGCTGGTGGGCGGCCAACTGATGTGGCTGAACACGCAGTTCTCGGTCGATGGTGCCACGTCGCCCGGTCTGGGCAGCGGCGACGGCGGCCGCGCGTTCGGCTCGAACGGGTACGTCCCGGGCGGCGGCGCCTTCCTGACGCATCGCGTGTCGCCCGATCTCGCGATCGGCTTCGCCGTGGCGGGCAACTTCGGCTCCATGCTGGATTACGACGACGACTGGGCGGGTCGCTACCGCGTGCAGGACGCCGACCTCGTCGGCGTATCCGTGATGCCGTCGATCGCGTATCGCGTGAACGACAAGCTGTCGCTCGGCGCGGGCATCAATGGCATGTACGGCATCTTCGACCAGCGGGTCGCGATCAACAACGCCGTGCCCTCGCTGGACGACGGTCGCCTCGAGATCGACGACGACACCTGGGGCTGGGGCGGCAACGTCGGCGTGCTGTACGAGCCGGTGCCGGGCACGCGCCTCGGGCTCACGTACACCTCCGAGATCGACCTCGATTTCAGCGGCAAGGCGCAGTTCTCCGGGATCGGCCCGGTCCTGACCGCGCTGCTGCAGTCGCGCGGCCTGCTCGATGCGCGCGTGGATGTCGGCGCCAAGGTGCCGCAGCAGGTGATGGGGAGCTTCTACACCGGGATCGACGATCGCTGGGCGTTGCTCGGCAACCTCGGCTGGCAGGACTGGTCGGAGTTCGGCGAGGTCGAGATCGGCATCGACAACACGCAGAACCCGGTCAGCCTCACCAATCCTCTGTCGTTCGACGACACCTGGCACGTCGCGGTGGGCGCCCAGTACCGCGCGAGCGACCAGTGGAAGATGAACGTCGGGCTCGCCTACGACTCAGGCTTCCAGGACGGCAACGACGTCTCGCCGCTCTTCCCGGTCAATTCCGCGTGGCGATTTGGCGTCGGCGGAGAACGCCAGGCCAGCGAGTCTTTCAAGTGGGGATTCACGACGGAGCTGCTCTACGGTGGCAACATCGACGTGGACAAGCGCAGCACGCTGCCCCCGGCGCTCGGCGGGCGCGGCAATCTGGTGGGCTCCTACGACCAGACTCTGTCCGTCGTGCTGACCGTTTACGGCAACTGGACCCTGTGACCGGGCGCCATACGCCGGCCACCGGTTGAATCGTTGCGTTCGTCGTCGCCCTGGTGAACATCATGAGTTGTCGAATTCGAGAGGTGTTCTTCGCCGGCGCAGTAATGCTGTGCGTCATCGTGCCGGCCCTGCCGGCGTCCTCCGACGAGGCAGGCGAGGCGTACGAGTACAACATCGCGATGCAGCTGTCGAACCCGGTCGCGGCGCTGATCAGCGTGCCGCTGCAGTTCAACTACGACCAGAACATCGGCCCGGCCGACGACGGGGATCGCTGGCTGCTGAATGTGCAGCCGGTAATCCCGTTCGACCTGAACGACGACTGGAACCTCATCTCGCGCACCATCCTGCCGCTGGTGCACCAGTCCGACATCTTCCCGGGCGCCGGCAGTCAGACCGGTACGGGCGACATCGTCCAGAGCCTGTTCTTCTCGCCGAAGGCGCCGACGTCCTCGGGCTGGATCTGGGGTGCCGGGCCTGTGCTGCTGCTGCCCACGGGTTCGAACGACCTGCTGACGACCGACAAGTGGGGCGCCGGCCCGACGGCGGTGGTGCTCAAGCAGTCGAACGGCTGGACGCGCGGCATGCTCGCCAACCACATCTGGTCGTTCGCTGGCGACGACGATCGCGCCGACGTCAACGCGACCTTCCTGCAGCCGTTCCTGACCTACACTACGCCGACCCGGTGGACGTTCGGCCTCAACACTGAAACGACCTACGACTGGGAAAACGAGCAGTGGTCGGTGCCGGTCAGCGTCAGCGCCTCGAAGCTGGTTCGGTTCGGCCAGCAGCTGGTAAGCTTGGGCGGAGGCGTGCGCTACTGGGTCGACAGCCCCGACAGCGGTGCAGAGGGCTTCGGGTTCAGGATCACGGTCACGCTGCTGTTCCCACGGTAATCAACTCGAAGAAATTGCGGTGTGCGCATGAGCGTCAATAGCGGCCGGCTGTCCCTGCTCGCGATACTGACCGTCGGCACCGTGCCGGCCGCCATGGCCATCGAACCAATCCCGTCGACACCCGGCTGGCGTGGCTTCATCGTCGTCGGCGCCGGCTACGCCGATCTCAAGAGCAATACCGTCGCCGGCAATAACCTGATCGACATCGGTGAACCGAGCATCGACTCGGTGTCACAGGGCCCGCGCAGTGACGACACGTTCCACCCGGTCATCACCGGCGAGATCAACTATACCTTCGGCAACGGCTGGCAGGCGTTCTTCGGCACCTCTCTCGAAGATGCCGTCACGCTGGACGGCGTGACCCAGCTTGGCGCTCGCAAGGACCTCGGCTCTGCAGGCATCCTGCAGGGCGGCTTCCTGTTCAGCGGCATACCCACGCAGGTCTGGGAAGATCCGTACGCCGAGGGCGTGCGGCGCAAGGACACGGATCGCGACTCCACCGGCCTGCGCCTCGAGTGGGACCGCATCCTGGGGTCGGCGTTCGACGTCACGTTCTCCTGGCGTGACATCTCGATCGACACCGAGCGCAGCGGTCGCGGAGTCACGAGCGTCACCTGCGACGCAGCCTGCCAGGAACTGCTCGTGCGCGATGGCGACCAGTACCACTTCGACGCGTCCTACTTGTTCCGGCTGGGCGAGGGTGGGCGTCACCTCCTGCGACCCATGGTCCGCTACACGATCGACGACCGCGACGGCGAGGCGATGAGCAGTGACAGCTATCGGCTGCAGCTGAGCTACGTCTTCATTGGCCAGGGTTACAGCGTCGCGAGCAACCTCGCTTACGGCAGCAGCGCTTTCGACGCTCGCAATCCGATTTTCGATGCCCGAACCGACGCGGACGGCATCGTCGTGGACACGACGCTGTTCTACCGCCTGCCCATCGAGGGCGGACGTTGGCAGGCGGTCGGGAGCGTGCTTTGGGGCGAGGCGGACTCGGACGTCGCGTTCCACGACAACGAGATCTTCATGGTCAGCGCCGGAGTGATGTACCGGTTCGGCGCGCGCTGAAGCGTTCAGATCGATAACCCGTAAGTGGCATGCACATCGCCGGCTCTTACAGCTGGCAACAGGGAGAGCAGATGAAACTAGGATTCCGACCGAGCGCGGCCGTCCTTGCGATCGCCGCCGTCGGCGCATTGCTGACCATCGTGCAAGCCAGCAGCGCGCAGCCCGTCCAGGCGCCCGAGGTGCCGGTCCGCGGCGTAGTGGAAGACTACGAGGCCGTCACCGTCCCTCTGCCCACCGGCAAGCCGTCGGCCCAGGCGCAAGCCTATTCGCCGTACGCCGGGCGCAAGTACCCGACCCGCGTGCTGTGGGGTGACACCCACCTGCACAGCGCCAATTCGGGCGACGCGTTCACGACCGGCAACCGCTTCACGCCGGAGCAGACCTACCGCATCGCCCGCGGCGAGGACGTGATCTCCGCGACGGGCCTGCCCGCGCGCCTGTCGCGGCCGCTCGATTTCGTCGTCCTCAGCGACCACGCCGAGGGGCTCGGACTGATCACCGAGGTCTATAACGGCAATCCGGCACTGATGGGCGACAGCATCGTCCAGCGCTGGAACCGCATGATCAGGGCGGGTGGCGCGGAGGCCTCGAGCGCGGTCACCGAGCTGATCTCCGCGCAGGCGACCAGCACGCTGCCGTCAGTGCTCACCGACCCGAAGGTCGCGGGCCCGCTGATGATGTCGGTGTGGCAGCGCGCGGCCGTCATGGCCGACGATTACAACGAGCCCGGCAAGTTCACTACGATCATCGGCTTCGAGTGGACGCCGACGCCGGGCGGCGACAACCTGCACCGCAACGTGCTGCTGCGCGACGGGCAGGCTCGCGCGAGCCAGGTGTTTCCGTTCTCGTCCTGGAACAGCGAAGACCCGGAGCAGCTCTGGGACTGGATGGAGGCCTACGAGCAGCGCACCGGCGGCCGGGCGCTCGCGATCCCGCACAACGGCAACCTGTCGAACGGCCGCATGTACGCCGCGCAGGCCTTCGACGGCAGCTCGATCACGAAGGAGTACGCCGAGCGCCGGCAGCGCTTCGAGCCGATCCAGGAGATCGTGCAGATGAAGGGCGCCTCGGAGAGCCACCCGAAACTGTCCCCGAACGACGAGTTCCTGGAGTACGGCATCGCGGGCTGGGAACTCGGCAACCTGACGCTCCACGGCAAGCTCACCCCGGAGATGATGCCGACCAGCTTCGTGCGCGCCGGATTCATGCGCGGCCTCGAGCACGAGGCGAAGCTGGGCGTGAATCCGTTCAAGTCCGGCATCATTGGCAGCTCCGACGCGCACAATGCGCTGCCTTTCGTCGAGGAGGACAACTTCTTCGGCAAGTTCCCGGGGCAGGAGCCCCGTGCGGACCGCTGGAAGGATAGGTCGAGCGTCGGTGAGAGCGAGGGCGGCGCGGCACGCTACACCTGGCAATACCTCGCGGCCGGCTACGCCGCCGTGTGGGCTACAGAGAACACGCGCGAAGCGGTGTTCGACGCGATGATCCGTCGCGAGACCTACGGCACCTCCGGCACGCGCATGACCGTGCGCTTCTTCGGCGGCTACGGCTACACGCCCGAGGACGCCGAGTCGCGCTACCTCGCCGAAATCGGCTACTCGAAAGGCGTGCCGATGGGCGGCGACCTGAAGTCCGCAGCCGCTGGCAAGTCGCCCACTTTCCTCGTCGCCGCGCTGAAGGATCCACAGGGCGCCAACCTCGACCGCATCCAGGTCGTGAAGGGCTGGCTCGACTCCGCGGGCACGGCACAGGAGAAAGTGTATGAAGTCGTGTGGGCCGGCGACCGCAAGCCCAGCCGGGACGGCAGGCTGCCGCCGGTGGGTGACACGGTCGACGTTGCGCGCGCCACGTACACCAATACGATCGGTGCCGCGGAACTCACGGCAGTTTGGCAGGACCCCGACTTCAAGCCGGGCCAGCGTGCCTTCTATTACGCCCGCGTCATCGAGATTCCGACGCCCCGCTGGACAGCGTACGACCAGGCGCGTTTCGGCGTGAAGATGAGCGCGGACATCCCGATGAAGCAGCAGGAGCGCGCCTGGACGTCGCCGATCTGGTACTCGCCGTGACCTGAGACGGTCTGCCGGGGCCGGTCGGCGGCTACCAGACCGGATCGGTGATCGCGCGTTCCTCGATCGGCCGGCCGAGGCCGAAGACGAACTGCCAGTCGCTCTCGCTGGTGAATGCGAGCGAGAGCGACACCGGGCCGAGCGGCGTGCGCCCGGTCAGCACGAGGCCGGTCGAGTAGACCGGATCGTCCGGCGTCAGACCGATCCGGTCGTCGATGTCCGCGGCGCTGATGTTGAGCCCGGCGTAGAGGGCCTGGCCGAACACGTAGCTGATGTCGGCGACGCGGTGCAGGAACGATGCGTGCGCACTCCAGTAGTTCGATCCGCGCAGCTCGCCGACGCTGAACCCCGGCATGCTGACCGGTCCGCCCAGCGTGAAGGCGTCGTACACCGGCAACTGGGCCCCGAACGAACTGCCGCCGCTGGCGCGGAAATAGGCGACCGAGTCACCGAACGGCACGGCAGTCACCGCCATGGCCTCCAGGCGGTCATAGTCGTCCACGGCACCGAGGCCTTCCATGCCCCGGAAATAGGTCACGCGCAGCAGCGTGCCGTTGGTCCATAGCACGTCGCGGTCGCGGGTGTCGTGGGTGAGGCGCGCGGTGATGCCGCCATAGCCCTCGCCGGAGATCTCGGGCAGGTCCGGGATGCCGATCTCGCGCTGCACGGATTGGCCGCCCGCCCGCAGTCCGGCGCGCAGCTCGGTGTGGTTGCCGAAAACCCGGCCCGCATCGAGGTAGCCCCAGCCATGCGAGAATCGGTAGCGGGCGATGGACTCCCCGTCCGCGAAGACGTCCTCGAGCGAGCGCTGCAGCGTCACGCCCGGCTCCACGAACCAGCGCTGTGCAGCATCGAGCGGTTGGTTCAGCGCGAGATCCAGCCCCGTGGTGCGCCCGATGCGTGCCGCGCCGTGGATCTCCCCGCCGCGCTCGTTCACCCAGGCGCGCAGGAAGTCGGCGCCGATCGTAAAGGCAGTGTTCTCGTCGGTGCCGAGATGGAAGCCGAGGTCGAAGCGAACGATGTTCGGTCCCCACGACTTCTCCTGCAGCAAGACGTCGAGAGTAGGGCGCTCCGGGTCGCCGGACAGGGCGTAGCCTACTGTCTCGAAGTCCGAGAGCGCGAAAACACTGGTGACGCGTTTCGCGATCGCGGCGTTGTCCACGACGTCGCCTGCCTGCAGCCCGAGGGTGTGGCGGACGAAGTCCTCGTTGACGCGCTGCGCGCCCTGCACGGTCACCCCGGCGAGGGTCATCGACTCCCGCAGTTGTCGCGTGTGCGCCGAGCGCCACGCCAGGTACTCCGCCTCCGGCAGCGCGTAGCGCTCGAGCTCGGCGCGGCGGGCGAGCGTGGCGGCGTGCCCGAGGGGAATCGCGTCCTGGACGCGGTCGAAGGAGGCGGAGCCGATGTCGCCCATGTCGATGATGATCTTCACGTCCTGCGGCCCGAGCGTCTCGAGCTGCTGACGCTCGTTGGCGCCGATCAGTACGTCGAGCGTGCGCGCCACGAGCGTGAGGGGCGAACGCAGGTCCTCCGGATCGGGCATGGGGTTGGGTACGGCGGCTGCGATGACCACGTCGGCGCAGGTTTCGCGCGCGATGTCGACTGGTACGTTGCGCGTGAGGCCGCCGTCGCCGAGGAGCCGGCCATCGATCGTCACTGGCGCGAAAACGCCCGGCACGGCCATGCTGGCGCGCATCGCCTGCGCCAGGTCGCCACTTGCCAGCACGACCATCTCGCCGCGCTGCATGTCGGTCGCGATGGCGCGGAACGGGATCGGCATCTGGTCGAAATCCCTGATGTCGCGGCTGCGCGACACCAGGTACTGGATGGTGAGGTCGATGTTCTGGGTGCTGAGGAACCCGCTCGGCGTGATCAGTCGACCGTCACCCAGCCCGAACTCGAGTCCGTTGCTGTAGACGCTGCCGGAGAGCTTGCGGCGCATCGGGACCTTGCTGCGCAACCCGCGGCGAGCGATCGCCTCCTGCCAGGAAATGGCGCGGATGGCGTCCTCGACCTCGCGCGCCGTGCGGCCGGCCGCGAAGGTGCCGCCCACCAGGGCACCCATGCTCGTCCCGACGACGCAATCGATCGGAATGCGCAGCTGCTCGAGCGCCGCGAGCACCCCGACGTGGGCCGCGCCCTTGGCGCCGCCGCCGCCGAGCACCAGCCCGATGCGCGGCCGATGAGCCGTCGTCGCTTCGCCCGGATCCGGGCTCACGACGGCCGGCGCCGGGATCGAGCCTGTCGGCATTGGTTGCGCCACCCCGGAATCGGCCGTTGCGACTCGGGCGACCGCAAGGAGGATCGCTGCGGTCAACGGCGGGATACATGCGGCGGGGAAGCGCGCTGGCAGGATGCAGTTCTTGCTCATGCCGCCGATGCTATCGGAACTGCTGCAACATGGCGTAGTGTCGAACCGACCGCCATGGCTCTAAACTTCTCGAGTCCGTTCGGGTCCCAGGCGCGGCGAGGTGTCTCCATGCGCGTGCTGCTTGCAGAAGACGACGCGATGATCGGCGCTGCGGTCCGGGACCGGCTCCGTGGCCAGGGGTTTGCGGTGGACTGGGTGCAGGACGGGCGCGCGGCCGACACGGCGCTTGCCGCCGAACCGTACGACCTGCTGCTGCTCGACCTTGGCCTGCCCGGCCGCGACGGCCTGGCCGTGCTGAAAGGGCTGCGTGCGCGTAGCTCGACGCTGCCGGTCGTGATCCTCACTGCGCGTGACGCGGTCAACGACCGCGTCGCAGGACTCGACGCCGGCGCTGACGACTACGTCGTCAAGCCCTTCGACCTCAAGGAACTCGAGGCGCGCTTGCGTGCCGTGCTGCGGCGGCGGGCGGGCCGCGCGAGCAGCATCATCGAGCACGGCCGTCTGAGACTCGACCTGGCTGCGCACGAGCTGTACAGCGACGGCGCCGCGGTGCCGGTGTCGCCTCGGGAGTTCGCCCTGCTGCACGCACTGCTCGAGCGTCCCGGCAGCATCCTCTCGCGCGCCCAGCTCGAGGAGCGGCTCTATGGCTGGGGCGAGGAGGTCGGCAGCAACGTGGTCGAGGTCCACATTCATTCGTTGCGGCGCAAGCTCGGCGCGGACCTGATCCGCAACGTGCGCGGCGTCGGCTACCGCATCCCAGAGGACCTGGCGTGACGTCACTGCGCGACCGCCTGCTCGCCGGGCTGGTCGGCGCCGTCGTGCTGGTCGGCACACTCGGCGCATGGCTCAGCTACCGTATCGCCCGGGAGGAGGCCGATACCTTCTTCGACGGGCAGCTGCGCGAGACCGCGCTGCTGCTGCGCGACGAAGTGCAGGTTTTTCCAGGCGGCGCGCGGCTGCCGCGCGCGGTTCCCGAATACGATTTCATCATCCAGGTCTTCTCGCGCGAGGGATTGCGCGTCTACCTGTCGCGTCCGCACGAGACTGTGCCCGGGCTCACCGGACCGGGCCTGGTGACCACTCGCACGCCGTCAGGAAACTGGCGCGTGTATGGCGTCGAGACAGGCCGGGGCGTGATCCAGGTCGCTCAGCCCATGGACGTGCGCGAACGGCGCGCCGCACGGATAGCGCTGCGCAGTCTCGCGCCGTTCGCAGTTCTGGTGCCGACGCTGTCGCTGGTGATCGCCCTGATCGTCGGGCGTGCGGTCCGACCCGTTCGGGAATTCGCCGGGACCCTGCGCGGTCGTCGCCCCGACGATTTCCAACCGGTGGCGATCGGGGGTCTGCCTGACGAAGTGCGCCCGGTCGCCGAGGCGCTGAACGAGCTGCTGGCGCGGTTGCGGGCGGCGCTCGACCGCGAGCGGGGCTTCCTGGCCGACGCCGCCCACGAACTGCGCACGCCGCTGACCGCGCTCGACCTGCAGGTGCAGTCGGTGGTCGAGGCGAGCGAGGAGAATCGCGAGGCCGCGGTCAACGACCTTCGGGCGGGCGTGGCACGCGTCGCGCGGCTGCTGGAGCAGTTGCTCGCGATCGCGCGCGAGCAGCACGCGGCGGCCGCGGCACCGGTGCCGCTCGATCTCGACGAACTCGTGCGCCGCACAGTGGCGGAGTTCGTGCCGCTGGCCGAGGCCGCTGGCATCGATCTCGGCATCGACGTGGCCGAGCCGGTGCGTGTGACCGGCGACGCGGACGCCCTGCGGCGGCTGCTCGGCAACCTGCTCGACAACGCGGTGCGCTATACGCCAGCCGGCGGACGCGTGGACGTTGGCGTGGGGCGCGAGGCTGGCGCGCCGTCCCGCGCGGTGGTCACCGTCACCGACACCGGCCCCGGCATCCCGCCCGAAGAGCGCGAGCGCGTCTTCGACCGGTTCCATCGCGTCCCAGGCACCGCCGGCACCGGCAGTGGCCTCGGCCTGGCCCTGGCACGCAGCATTGCCAGGCGGCACGGGGGCGAGGTGCTGCTGGAGGACGGTCCCGGGGACCGGGGCCTGCGCGCGGTGCTCCGACTGGAGGCCATCAGCCAACCTTAAGTCGCCGCTAAGTATTGACTGGCAGGCTCTGTCTCCACAGGCGCGCCGGGCTGGCCGGACGCGCAAGGAGGATATACATGAGCATCCAGTCAATCGTTCGCAAGCCGTTGGTGGCCGCGGTGCTCGGCGCGACAGTCGCGCTGGTACCGGCCGCCGCGCTGATCGTGTCGCGTTCGGCGCACTCGGAGGACGCCACGGCCGGCACAGTGGCGCCCAGGACCGCGGTCGCGGCCGCCGTCCCTGCTGCGACTCTCCCAGCCAACCCTGCTTCGACGGATTTCCGGGCGCTGGTCAAGCGCTATGGTCCGGCCGTCGTGAACGTGAGTGTCCGGCAGGACAGGCGGGCCGCGGCACAGCGTGGCCCTGCCACCCGGCATGGACCAGGACAGCCCGCTGTTCCGCCACTTCGGCATCCCGATGATCCCGGAAGGGGCACCGGCGGTTCGCGGCGAGGGCTCGGGGTTCATCGTCGGCGCCGACGGCGTGATCCTCACCAACGCCCACGTCGTCGATGGAGCCGAGCGCGTGACCGTGAAGCTCACCGATCGTCGCGAATTCGAGGCGCGGGTGCTCGGCGTGGACGCAAAGAGCGACGTCGCCGTGCTGAAGATAGAGGCCGAGGACCTGCCGGTCGTGACGATCGGCGACCCGTCCTCGCTCGAAGTCGGCGAGTGGGTAGTGGCGATCGGCGCGCCATTCGGCTTCGAGAATTCCGTGACGGCAGGCATCGTGAGCGCCAAGGGGCGCACGCTGCCCGACGACGGTTACGTCCCGTTCATCCAGAGCGACGTGGCGGTCAACCCCGGCAATTCCGGCGGACCGCTGTTCAACCTCCGCGGCGAGGTGGTCGGCATCAACTCGCAGATCTACAGCCGCTCGGGCGGCTATCAGGGCGTCTCGTTTGCGATCCCGATTGACGTCGCGATGGACGTCGGTCGCCAGCTGCAGGCGAACGGCCATGTGACTCGCGGCCGCCTCGGCGTCGGCATCCAGGAACTGGACCAGGCGCTCGCGAAGTCCTTCGGCCTCGACCGGCCGCGCGGTGCGCTGGTCGCCAACGTCGAGTCAGGCGGGCCTGCGGCAGCAGCCGGCGTGCAGGAGGGCGACGTGATCCTGTCCTTCGACGGCCGCCCGATCGATGCTGCCGGCGCGCTGCCAGCGACTGTGGCGGCCGCCGAGCCGGGTCGCGAGGTCGAGCTGGAGGTGTGGCGCGATGGTGCGTCGCGCAAGCTGCGGGTCAAGCTCGGTGGCGTCGAGGCGGAGCAAGTGGTCGCCGAGAACGGCGCGCCTGGCCAGGGACGCCTCGGACTGCGCGTGCGGCCCGCGAGTTCGAATGAGTCCGGTGACTCGGAGCCGGGGCGCGGCCTCGTCGTCGAGGAAGCGACCGGCCCTGCTGCGGCGGCGGGGATTCAGCGGGGCGACGTCGTCCTCTCGGCCAACGGCCGGCCCGTGCACGACGTCGAGGAACTGCGCGCCGCGGTAAAGGATTCCAAGGATGTCGTCGCGCTGCTGGTGCAGCGCGGCTCATCGCGGATATTCGTGCCGGTGGAACTGGCCTGAGGGCGGGTGACGGCTTCGGAGGGTGAGACGGCGTCCTGACCCCGGCCGCGGGGTCAGGACGAATACACCCTCCGTCCGTCCATCCACGTCTCGGTCACGCGGATGTTCCTGATCGTCTCGGGGTCGACCTTGCGCGGATCCCGATCCAGGATCACCAGGTCGGCCAGCTTGCCGGCCTCCAGGCTGCCGATCTCGTGTTCGGAAAAGAGCTGCCAGGCCGCCTCGGACGTCATGCCGCGTATGGCGGATTCGACCGAGACCCGCTCGTCCGGATTGAGCACGAAGTCAGGCTCCTTCCAGGTGCGGCGCGTCACCGCCATCTGGATCATGTGCAGCGGCTCGGGGTCGGTGACCATGAAGTCGGAATGCAGCGAGAAGCCGATTCCCGCCCGCTCGACGCTGCGACACCGGCCGAGATGCCGGACCCGTTCCGGCCCGAAGACGTGATCGCGCATCCACACGCCCCAGTAATGGACGTGGCCAATCAGGAAGCTCGCCGACACGCCGAGCTTCTTCATGCGGACAATCTGGTCGTCATGCAACATCGAGCAGTGCTCGATCCGGGCGCGGACCCGGCCCATGTCGATGCCGGCATCGTGCACGGCCTGGCAGGCGTCCAGCACCATGTCGATGGCCGCATCGCCATTGCCATGCAGCGCCAGTGGCCAGCCCTTGCGGGCGCGATCGACGGCAATCTCCTTCATGTCCTCGGCTGACATGTACGGGGCGCCACGGCTGTCGGACTCGAGATAGGGTTCGCGCTGAAATCCGGTGAAGCCCTGGTTGGATCCGTCGGCGACGAGCTTGTATCCCGCGATCCGCGCCATTGCGTCGCCATCACCCGGCTTGATCCCGGCGGCATCCCAGGCCTCGGTGCCGAGCGTGTAGAACGGATAGGCGCGAATGCGCGCGGGGAGCATCCCTGAGTTCGCTGCGGCAAACAGGATCTGCGCGTCCTGCGGGGACTGGGTGAGTGCGCCGAGGGACAGTTCGCTGACACAGGTCAGGCCGCGGCTCCCCCACGTCGACAGCAGCCTGATGATGGCCGGCACCGGCTCGAGCCGCGCCATTGCCGGGGCGGCACTCACGACCTTGAGAAAGGCGACGTTGTTCTTGATCGTCCCGTTCAGGTGGCCTGCCGCATCGCGCACGAACTCAGCGCCCGGCGGATCGGCGACGTCGTCCGGAATGCCCGCGGCTTCGAAAGCCTTGCGGTTGGCGTAGGCCAGATGCCCCGAGGCGTTCATGACAAAGACGGGGATCTCCGTCGAGACTTTGTCGAGTTCGGCGAAGGTCAGCGCGTCGGGTCCGGTCTGCAACGAGGGATCGAAGCTGCGGGCGAGGATCCACTCGCCCTTCGGCGTGTCGGCCACCCTGGAGCTCAGGTGCTGGAGGACTTCGGCCGTCGTCGCGAAGCGCGACACGCCGACGTTATCCATGATGCCGTCGACCGCAGCGCCGGCCACCACGTGCGTATGCGGGTCGATGAAACCGGGCAACATCGTTCGTCCCGCCAGGTCGACCTCGACCGCGCCGGCACCCGCCGCGCTGCGCACGTCTGCCTTGCTGCCCACCGCGATGATCCTGTTGCCACGGATGGCGATCGCCTGCGCTTCCGAGAATTTCTCATCGACGGTCATGATCGTGCCGCCGGAGAAGACGGTCGTGACCGCTTCCTGTGCGAACGCCCGGACAGGCAGAGTTGCAGCAAGCGCGGTCGTGGCCGCCGACCCCACCAGGAATGTCCGGCGGCTGAGCGCGCCGGTAGCCAGCGCCAGCCCTCCGCTGCGGCGTGCGACCGATTCAAGCAAACCCTCGAACGCACCGCCACAGCAGGGGCAGCCTACGAATACGCGCGACATGTGTGCCTCCGGAGCATTGACGAAGCGTAGAGCGGTTGCACAGATTACCAATGTTTGTCGGTGATCGGTCGGCCCTAAAATAGCCGTGAGTGTAGGGGGTCCGTCGAGCACACCGGCGTCCAACTTCATCCAAATGTATCGCCGACCTGATGAAGCCCGGTGCCTGCTTCTACGATGCCGTGGTCGCAGAGGTGTTCATCGGCTGCAACCTCCCCGGCGAGAGTGATGTCGTCGAGAGCATCCTGGTCTGGGAGGACGTAGGCACAGCACGCCGGATAGTGCGGCACCCGAGTGGCTCTACTATGGGAAATCCAACTTCAAGAACGATGGCTTATTTGTCGGACCGTGTTTGCCGGTTGCCCGTTCGTGCTGACCTCCCGGGGCCAGGTGACTCGTCCGGTCGATGGGGACACGATCGAGATCAATGCCCTGGTGAAGTACGTGCCGGACCCCAAGAGTCCGAATGGCTGCCGTCTGCATACCTGCCGCATCTTCAAGCCCGGCAAGAGTGAATGAGGCTACTCGGACGAGATTTCGCTGTCATGCTGCACTCCAGGCTCCGGCCGAATGTGGCGTGTGAGGGGAGACTTCAGTGAACATCAGCTCGAGGCAGATCGTGTACCTGGCGCTGGCGGTGACCGGACTGTGCGTGACCTGGTACTTCAATCTGCGGTGGATGACGGAGACCGGAGCGGGAATCGACTTCGTCGCGTTCTTTCGCGACGGGTACCTGAACAGTGCGTCGACCTCGCTCACCAACGATCTGCTGGTCGGATGCTTCACCTTCCTGGTGTTCTCGTTCGTCGAGGCGAAACGGCTCGGCATGCGGCACTGGTGGGTGTGGCCGGTGCTGACTTTCGGAATCGCCTTTGCGTTTGCGTTTCCGCTCTTTCTGTACTTCAGGGATCGGCGGGTCGAGGCGCTGGGGCGCCCACACGGTGGCGCCCGGTGACGGGTCAAGGGCGCGAGCTCAGCTGGTAGAAGATTATCGGGGCGATCGCAACCCACAGCAGAAAGAAAACCCAGACCCGGCCTCGAGCGATGTTGTAATCACGCAGCACCTCGCGCAACGGTCGGTGTGCCAGCACCAGGCCCATGAACAATTCGAAGGCGACGGTCAACGCAAGCCAGAGCAAACCGACCTGCAACGCCTCGCGTGTCGAAGCCGGTGGCCAGGCGCGGATCACGAACCAGATGTAGAGCCCGATGATCGCTGCGCCGGTCAGCGTCGACAGCTGGTGCGCGCGGAGCTCAGGCATGCGCTTGCCATAGGTAGCCTGGCGCAGCGTGCCGTTTGCCACCGCGAGCGCCAGCATCGGGAACCAGGCAAGGAAGTAGCGCAGCATTCGTGTGTCCGTGAATCCTCGCTGCAATTCTACGACTTGAGAACCGGCATTGCGTCGCGGGCGGCCCAGGAGTGGTTGTTGCGTACTGCCGCCCTGCGGCAGCTCGTGATCTAAGCGCCTTCGCGGACGGCACCGAGAATCCGGACATCGCCAATCGTCCGAGCTCGTTCGGGGTGGATGCGACGTCCCCCGTGTTTTGAGTAGCACGGTGATTTAGAGTCTATCCTGCCAGTTGGTCGGCTACACTGGCTCGATCAGGTTCGAGGCGGTCTGTTGCGCGTCCACAGCGGCCTCCAGGTCAAGTCGCGGTTGATGGCAAACTCATTACTGGGCTACGGGTTTAATCCCTTCTTCGCCAGGCAGGTGTCGCTCGATGAACTCGAGCAAGGTCGTGTCGGGCGGGTAACCGAGGTTCAGCGCTCGCTGATCACCGTCTTCGATGGCTCCCATGAGCGGTCGATTCCGATCACTTCGTCCTGGCACAACATTGCTGCAGAAGACAGGCCGACAGTGGGTGATTGGGTGGTGCTCGATGACCAGCTCTCGAGAGTCGAGCGGATTCTGGAGCGAAAGAGCGTATTCCGGCGTGTTGCAGCCGGGGAGAAGACTGAAATTCAACTCATTGCCGCCAACATCGATGTCCTGTTCGTAGTGACATCGTGTAACGAGGAGTTCAGTGAATCCCGCCTCGAACGGTATCTCGCTCTGGCAGCCGACGCAGGCGTACTGCCGGTGGTCGTCCTGTCAAAGGCCGATTTGTCACACGAATCGGATTCCTACGCGGAGCGAGTGCGCAGGGTACTGCAAGGTGTGCCGGTGGAGTCGGTCAATGCGCTAGACAGAAGCACGCTTGGCGGCCTGCTCGCCTGGATCGAGGCGGGCAATACGATTGCGTTCGTGGGCTCCTCAGGCGTGGGCAAGTCAACCCTGCTCAATACATTGGCTGAAGCGGAATTCGCTGCAACGAGGGGAATCCGCGAAGACGACAAGAAGGGCCGTCATACAACGAGCCATCGCGCGCTGTACCGTCTTCCCGGAGGGGGCCTTGTGATAGATGTGCCGGGAATGAGGGAGCTGAAGGTGGCTGCGGCGAACACTGCCCTGGCGAGCGTATTCGCTGACATTGAAGTCATGGCGTCGAACTGCAGATTCTCAGATTGCCGTCACGAGTACGAGCCGGGCTGCGCGGTTCGAAATGCGGTCGAGAGCGGCGAACTGGATGCACGTCGTCTACGGAATTACTTGAAGCTGGCACGCGAGATTCAACGCAACACGGCATCACTCGCAGAGCGACGTCTGCAGGACAAGACTTTTGCCAAGCATGTCAGGCGGGTGAAGGTTTTGAAGCAGGACCAGAAGAACCAGAGTTGAATGGCGGTTCCGGAGACGTTGATCGGGCGCTGCCGCGGTCAGCGCGCGCCGTCACGAGGAATACCGGAAAGGTCCGGCCATCGTCCCGGGCGACCTCTACGGCGGTCTGAAAACGCACCGCTTCGAAACCGGCCGTCCCCAGCTTGCGCCGCAGATCCTCGCGATCGAAGCCGTGGTGAAACACGCCCTCGGTGCCAGGCGGATGGAAGGTCCCGTCCTCGGTGTCCAGATCGGCGAGTGCCAGCTGGCCACCGGGCTTCAGATGGTCGCGGAAGGTGCTGAACAGCCGGTCAGTGTCCTGCACGTGATGCAGCGCCATGGCGCTGACGATCGCATCGAACCGCTCGCCGAGCGGCTCGACCACGATGTCCTGACAGCGGGGCTCCACCATGCCCCGCAGTTCATCCTTCCCGGCGAGGGCCTCGAGCATCGAAGGCGAGGTGTCGACGGCGATCACTTTCGCGACCAGGGGCGCGACGTGCGAAGCCAGAAGGCCCGTGCCGGCACCGAAGTCCATGATCCGCATGCCGGCATTCCAATCCAGGCTCCCGCGCAGCAGCGGCCCCACGGCCGTCGAGATCTGCAAGGGGACCGGGCGGGCGTCCCAGTCTTTGGATTTCTCCGCGAAATGATCTTTCAGCATGGGTGTCATCTTAGCGGAGCGGCGACGCACCGCGAGGTTGGGAGGGGGAACATGGGGACGGTGGCGTTGCCACCTCGACGGCGAAGGCCGTCAGGAGAGGGGTCGGGCAGTGAAGACGGGGGCAGGTCAGATGAGCGAACGGCTCGGGTGCGAGTGAGTGGCGCAACCGCCGCAGTGGCCGAGCAGGATCCCGGCGTCGCGCCGGGGTCCTTTGTTCGCTGCGGCAGCCGCTACGGGATCAGTAAGTGCCGCTCGGCTTGCCCGGCAATCGCCTGCCGCTCGCGAGGCAGGCCTCGAGCGAGAATGAGCAAGGGCCGCCCGGCGGGACGGCCCTTGGTTGTTGGTGGAGGCGGCGGCAATCACATCGCTCTATGAATCAATGCCTTGCACTGCTAAACGCCAGAAATGCCCCCATAGATACCCCCAGATCGTTCGGCTGGCTTTTTGCCTAGCTTCAGGCCGATTTTACCGTTCTTCCGGCGCTTGCCATGCGCCGAATCGCTCCAGCGCATCGGTGCTGCCAATCAGGGCGCCTGCTCGCGCGTCCTGGTCGTCAATCTGAATGCCACGACGGTGTGGGTGAAGCCGCCTTCGCCGTGTCAGCGTGCGTCGATGGGCTGTGCGCCACCCGCTGATAACGGTCGGTAAACCAAGGCAGCATCATGCCCCGCGCCCAGTCGGCGCTGGTACTCATCTACACGATTACTTCGCAGCCTGGATGCCCGGTGGTTCCCACTGCCCGTTCAGCACCTGCTCCTTCGGCCAATACATGCGCAGCACAATATAGATCGGTCCGTTCGGCGCGGGCAGCCAGTTTGCCTTTTGGGCCGGGTCGGTCGGTGCATCTTTCTGGATGAACAAGGTCAATGAACCATCTGCATTTTTCTTCAGCTCGGGCAACATTGTCGAATTGATCAGGTAGCGATTGATAGGATTCTCAATCAACAACTGTGTAGTGCCATCGTACATGGTGACCGACCAGAAGGCGTTGACCGGAGGCAGATCACCTGCAGGGAATGTCAACGTGTAGTTTGTCTTGGACCCATCGAGTTTTGCGCCGTCTTTGTCATCCCGGGTGAACGCATAGGACGCTTCCACCGCATCGTTCGCGAGGATGCCCGCGACTGCCACGGCCGAGCGCTCCGTCCAGTCGCCGTTATAACCACTTCGGTCCAGGCGCATCGAATGAGAATTTACCCAGCCGTTGACCTGGTCGCCCAATGTCGCGATCTTGGCTTTTATCAGCGGCTCCGCTTGCTGGATGCCCACAGTCATCGCTGCTTTATCGGCAGCGGTCAGTGCAACCGTTGGGAAGGGCTTGCCAGCTTCGATACCGATACGGGCAAGTTTCTCCCGCAGCGGAACTTCCACGGCTGCCGGACCTGTCGCCGGGGCAAACTGGAGGATGAATGCGAGGTACGAGAACGGATCCGCTTTCTCCATGGCTTTGGTTATGTCAGGCCAGTCGATCGCTGGTGCCGGTGCGGGCGCCGGTTGACCGAGAAACGCTGACAAAGGCCGTACAGAGTACTTATCCTGAATCGCCTTCACATTATCGATATCGGCTGGATTAAAGAGCTGGGTGCGGTAGGTTGCGAGCGCGAAGTCTGTTCCGGCCACAAAAACCTTCTCGATGCCCTTTGGGGTGTTGCCTGTCCAGCCTGGCCCGGCAATCGCATAACACCCGGCACCGTTGCCGGTTGCGCGACTGCCGATATAGCCAAAATTGAAGGTGTATTGCGACGTGAGCATCACGGAATAGTATCGGTCTTCAGACATCTTCGGTACACACAGCACCACCGGCTCGGCACGAAGGTCAAGCCATGCAAACGAGTAGGGGGTGTCGCTGTTGGGAGTGATTACCGCGGTATCCGCAGGTGTGTAAACCCTGGGTTCATTCTTAATCTGGTTGAACGGCGCCTTGAACTGGTCAGAGTCTTTGTTGATGGCATATTCGTTCATGATGCTGTAGAGCATCACCAAGGGCAGCCCATATAGGATGGCTTCTTGTGAAGTGGCCTGCACCTCATCGGCAGTCAGAACCGGTGTCGGGTCTTGTGCAGACGCTGGAGTAGCCAGGGAGGCTAGGACTACCACGACTGCCGCCGCTCCCAGCGAGCCTAACTTTTCCACAATTACTTTTCCTATTGAGTAGGGGAAATGTAGAACCTTAATCATCATTCAGTCCTTTCTTTTCCATGCGGTCAAGAGGGGCCATGGAGGAATCCGCGATATCACCGTGTGGATCCACCCTGGCCTGTCATGACCAATACCCTGGTTTTCAATCTGCCTGTTGAACCCCCGGTGGACTCCAGGTGCCTTTCCCGACAGGCAGGATGGAGGGTGCGTCGGTTTTCGGCCAATACAGGCGCATGACAAGATAGATCGGGCCGTTCGGCGCCGGTAGCCAATTCGATTCCTTATCCTTGCCTGGCGAGTCCTTCTGTATGTAGATCGTTAGTGAGCCGTCGGCGTTCTTCTTCATGTCCGGCAGCATGGGTGAGTTGATAAGATTGCGGTTGATCGGATTCTCGATCAGTAACTGGGTCTTGCCGTCGTACATGGTCACCGACCAGAACGCGTTTACGGGCGGCAATTCTCCCGCCGGAAAGGTCAGTGTATAGTTGTGCTTGCTGCCATCGAGCGCCTCACCCCGCCTGCCGCCACGACGCGCAGCGTCCGATGCAACCTATCCCGATCTGTTGACCAGACGCCCATAATTACCAGGCAACCGTCCCGGCCGCGCGTACTATTTCTCGGCTTCCCGTTTCACCCAGACACCCGTGCGACAACCGCTACAACAGGCGTGCGGTCCCCGAGCCATCCCGATAGAGGCCGATCGGCAGGACGGGAAGACCGCACGATCAATCCCCCTGCAGAGCGTCAGCCTCTGGCCACAAGCTCTGGCAGGAATTAATCCGTCGTTGTATTACGCCTGCACTGTGTCATGAAGTAGGCGGGCTACTGATCTGTTTTGATACTTGGGCGTATGTTTGAAAAGCCCTGTTAAGATTCCTATTCTCATCAGGAGGTCATGCAATTGCCAATCAGGACTGATACAGCGCCGCCGAATCACAGATTTTCTGCCCGGTGGTGCGGCCATGCGGCAGCACTGTTGTTTCTGGTTTCGCTGACTGGCGGCGCACTCGCCGATGAGAGCGTCTCCCTGCACAACCTGCCCGATGAATATTTCACCCTGCAGTTGATTGCCTTGCCCGACAGAGAGGCGCTGGAGCGTTTTGTCGCCGATCGGGCAGTATCCGGCTTGATGGCATCACCGGTATTGGCCGGTGATGAGGTCCGCTACGCGTTGTTCATGGGGTCCTACGCGACCCGGGAAGCGGCCGAGGAAGCCGCGCGCGATCTGCCACCGGAGCTCGCGGATCTGCGGCCGTGGATACGCCCCATCCGCTCCCTCAAGCAGGCTGTGCCGCGCGCATCGGATGCGCTCAATTCGACGACGCCAGAATCCCGCTAGATGCCAGAGTCCCCGGGATCGGGGGCGCATCGGACATCGACAGCAGTATGCCCGACTGTTCCGAGCGGCACCTGCCTGCCGGTTGCGCTTTCATCGAACCCGCGCTCGAGCCGGTGATCAGATAGGTCGAGCTGCCATCGAGCCAGTTCAGGGTCGTTTGACCACTCACCCGGATGCCCTGCGCTGTCGCGGCGGCCACACAGGCATCGATCCCGATCGGCTCGATTGCCGGCACCGGTGTTCGAATGGCGAGAAGCACCTCTGATTCCGGTACGGGGACTGCGCCCGGTTTTTCAACGGCTTCCTGGCCGACGTTCCGTGGCGCGACGATTTCCTGCTCGGCGATTCCCTGCTCAGCGCGTTGCTGCACCACTGGCTCCAGATCCAGGGCCTGCTGCGTCAGGACTTCCCTTGCGGCATCGGTATCCGAACCTTTGAAGATCGCCACCAGCGAGTCCTTTATGTCCGTGGTCAGGCGCGCCAGCCAGCGCGGTGGCCAGCCGCTCGAGGAAATCCGGGTGCGGGCGAACAGCGACGGATACTCGGAGTCCGCCGCGAACTCCACCCTGGCAATCCGGGCGCGATCGACCTGCCGGAACTCGGCCTGAAACTCCGCCGGCAGCGATGAGGTGATCGAGCGGATTTCCCGGATCACGCCATCGTAGCGGTTGAATCCCACACTGATGGATACCTCGTCGCCGTCGCGCAGTTCGTACAGCGTACCTTCGGGGATGTAGGCAAGGATGTAGGGGCGGCCGTGGAAGACTTCCATGAGCGGCTCTCCCACTTTCACCACACTGCCTTCGCTGACGTGCAGGTAGCCGACGATTCCATCTACGGGTGCGACGAATTCACCGTTCGCGTAGGTCTGGGTCAGTCGGTCGAGCGCATTCTGGGCGGCGGTCACTGCGCCGGTGATTCGAGGCAGATCGGCATCGATGACCCGGCGCGCGGCGGTGTTTTCCGACTGGGTCTGCAGGCTCAGCAGTTCGTTTTCTATCAGGCGGGTGTGTTCGACTGTGGTGTAGAGCGCAGCCGTGTTGGACTTTTCGGCGACCTTTCTGGCTCGCTTGGCGGTGGCCAGGCGATGATCGACCACCGGTGCGACGGCATCGATCACTTCTCTGCGCACGGTCATCTCCGCTGTGCGGGTCAGAACTTCCGCCAGATCCGCGGACAGGGTGGCGATGCTCTCCTCGACACTCTGGGAGCGCACCCGGGCGAGTAACTGACCGGTCGCCACCCGGGTACCCTCTTCCACTGAGACCAGATCCACCGAGGCGCTGAACTGTGTGGCCATCACCGTCCGGTCCTGGACCACCAGCCCGTCCGCGCTGAAGTAAAAATACTCGCCCACGAAAGTGTCGAATATCCACAGGAAGAAACCGCACACCACGGCCAGATAAAGCCAGCGTCCATACCGTCCGCTGTTCCTGCGCACGTCGTTCTGCAGATTGTCGACTCTGGCGCGTCGTTTCAGGCGCATGTCAGAACCGCTCCGCGGCATTCAGCACACGTGTGGGCACGTAGGAGTCTCTGTAGGAGTTGCGCAGGAACAGCTCGTCCAGATAGGCGTAAATAGTCGCCGCACGCAGGCAATAGGCATTGAACAGCGCATATCCGGGCACGTAGATCAGGAGGCGGAACGTTCCGTCACGATGATTCACCGCCGCAGAGATCAGAAACCCCATCAGCGAAGCAAGGACGTAGGCCATGGATACCACCCCGAGTATGAGCACCGCGGCAGCGCCGTAGGTGGCGAACAGCCAGACCATGTAGAAATAGAAACTCAGAGGCAACAACCCCTGAAAGACAAAAATATCCAGGTGCCCAAGTGCGTTCGACCAGGAAAATCCGGCGGGTCTTGGGTCGAAGATCGCTCGAAACTTGCGCATCCGCACTCTGACGAAACTGCGGTTCCAGCGCATTCGCTGTCTGAACAGGGCAACCGGGGTGACCGGCACATCGGTGAGCGCCCAGGCATCGCCCTGGAAGCGGATCTTCCAGCCTGCCCGGCGCAGCTTCACGGTCAGGTCCGCATCTTCGCCCGGACCCACTTCCCAGCCGCCCACGGATGCCAGCGCTTCCCGGCGGAAGGCGGCAAACGCCCCGGAGGCGATGAAGAGGATGTCGAGCATGTCGGAAAATCGGCGGCCGAGTGAAATGCTCATCAGGTACTGTATGGCCTGGAAGCGGGCGGTCAGCGATTCGCCGGGATTACGGACAGCCAGATTCCCCGACACGCCGCCGACCCGCGGATCATCGAAGGGACGCACGATCTGCGCGATGGCATCCCGGTCGAAGCTGGTGTCGATGTCGGCGATCATCACGATCTCGCCGGTGCAGTACGCCAGTCCCAGGTTGGCCGCCGCGCTCTTGCCGCCACGCAGACCTGTGGAGAGGAAGACATCGACATGACCCTGAGCCAGCAGCCGATTGCCACGGGCCGCCATGTCATCGCTGGAGCCATCGTCTATGACGATGATTTCCACGTTGTCATAGGTCTGCTCACGCAGGCCGGCGATGGCCTGATCGAGACAGCCGCCTTCATTGTGTCCGGCGAGCAACAGACTGACTTTCGGACGCTGCTGCAGTGGGCCTTCAACATCGGCAGCCTGTCTCGACCGGAACACCGCCACGCCACCCACCACCACCGCGGCAATGAGTACCCGGGGCACCTCGAAAATAATGGCATGCCAGAACATGGCAAACATTGAAGAAAAATCCCGGGGGATGAAGTCAAACAGCGTTTCCGGCGACATCAGATCAGCGCCTTCAACAGATCCGCCAGGTCGTTGCGGACGACGACCCTGCTTTCTATTCCGAGGGTTGGGTGCAGCACGCCGCGCAGCCGCTGCTCCATCCGCTCCAGCAGCTGCCGGGCGCCGATGGCATCGGTTTCCGGCAGGATGACGAGGGAACCGTCGCTGATGGTGGTGATGAGGTCACCACGACGGGCGTTTTCGGCTATCACCGAGGCGAGAAAGGCCGCAGCCTCCTGCCGGGACTCCGGGGGCGAAGGATTCACCTGCGCCAGCAGACGGACTTCCACAGCCGAGAGGGGGCGGTCACAGCGGACGGCAACTTCGAGACAGTTCCGCGCGCTTCTGGCAAATTCTGACCGGTTCAACCGATTCCGGACACCGTCGAGTGCTCCGGTTCGCAGGACATTGAGCGCATCCGGAAGCAGCTCATACTCGTACCAGCAACGATGAGCGGCATCATCACCGGCGGTAGATTCCCCGCAATCGGCACAGACAAAGCCTACCGTCGGCTCTGACATCGGCAGCTCACAGTCCAGGCAGCTGGCGATCTGGCCGGGTTTGTCATAATCGACACCGTAGTGCCTGAGGCTTCTGCGGCACTTCGGGCAGCGCAGACCCTCCTCACACTCAAATTCGGCGAGGGCCGCCTGATGGCTGCACCGATAGTGGTGCACGAGCACCTGCTCTTCGAGATTACTCGAAGCACATCGCACGCACACTTCCCTGGCATGAAGACGCGAAGAATCGCAGTGGCTGCAGATATGCAGACGCTCTCGGAACTGACGGGACACCAGATCCAGGTCGTGGAGATGCTGCAGCACCCGGTGGGCGTCCGGCACACCCAGCAATTCTTCGTAGACCATGGACAGAGGGGATGCCGGGCTCCAGACCGGTGACAGTGCCCGATTCCGGGTGTGCATCATCGCAAGGGTATACAGCCCCGGTCGCTCGCGTCCCACAGGCAACGGTGACAGCGCGCTCACGCGCCCTGACATCCCGGCAAGTTCCATGAACGCCTTCGTCAGCTCATCCCGTTCGTTTCCTCTCAGTGTTCGATCGGCACGCCGGCCGAACGAATGATCGATCGCAATCAGGGGTGCGACCGGATTGGATGCAGTGGCCAGGAATGATGTGAAATCAATGGAATCCGCAGGGCTGGTCGCAAAGATGAGATCGAAGTCATCCTGCGGGTCCTGAGTCCAGCTGATCCGTTCTTCGTCAGGATCCCGACCTGGGTCGAGAGTATCGGCGGAGGGCAATCCGTCGTGATGACCGATGATGAGACACCGGAGTGCCTCCGAGCGCATCGACGCCGGGTCGACTTTATCTGACGGATCAGCAGAAGCCTCCCGTCGCGGTCTGGTAATCAGTTGCATGCTCATCCTGTAGCAACGCTTCCCTGGAGTAACCCACCCAGCACAGGGTAGTGGCCTCCGGAGGGCTGATCGCATTGATTGAGCCGCAAGTCTAAATAGAGTGCCGGGCTTCTAGTGGGTCAGCGTGCCGGATTTTTGACGCAGTTATCAAAAAATCTGGTCAGAGAACCGTCTTCCGGTCGCCGCACGGCTTTTCTCCCCGCAGGAGACAAGAGAAACGTCGGCGTGATCCCCTGCGGCTCCGGCATGTCTTCCCGGATCGGGCAACCGTTTGCACCCGTCCGGCTCATCCCCGATGAACTGACTGCTGTTCAGACTCAAGGTACTCGAGAGGAGCGGCTGGAAGCCAACTTCGGTATCGAAAAGGGGCAAGGTTACACACAGACCGCTATCATTGGGGTAATCGCCCTGCAGGGTGATTACCCATGCTGTTTTTAAGAGATCATCATGGCCGACGACGGCAATGGCGACTTCACCAGGACCATCCTCGCTCTGTCGGTACCGATCTCCCGAACGAGTTCCGACGCAACACAGTAGACCAGCAGCTAACTGATCAGCCACGTCTGCCGCAGCCAGAAGCGGGACCAGGACATGTCGGCGATCTTCTCCGACAACGTGGCAGACAGGTCCTGATCGCCGAGCAGCACCGTCACGATCTCTTGCAGGAGCCAGAAAACATTGCGACCCCGCCGTAGAGCAAGGTTTTCCAGAGAATGCTTTGCCAGAGGCGGTGTGAAAACCAGTGTACGAAGGGCAGGGCCGGCGTAAGGCAACAACCCCGACCGCCGTGCGAAGTCAGCTCAAGCTCGATCCATTGTGACCAGAGAGGTCCTTAAGCGGGTGCTATTGTCGGACCCGTTTAAACGACCTGAGGATCCCTGCATGGGCACCAAGTTCTCCCAAGACGTGATTCCACTGACCGACCTGAAGGTCAACCCCGGCCGTGTCGTCAAGCATGCGACAGACGCGCACCGGCCTGTGCTGCTCACTAGCCGAGGGCGCGGCGTGGCTGTGGTGCAATCAGTGAACGACTACGAGGCGGCCGAGGAGGAACGCGCATTCATGCGGGCGATCGTTACCGGTCTCGCCGACCTCGAGGCCGGTCGAGAACTGTCGCTCGCGGAGGCCAAGGCTCGGCTCGGTCTGAAGTAGCCGCATGGCGAACGTCGCCATCCGGTTCGCCGAATCCGCCCTGGCCGATCTGGAATCAATACGGGCTTGGTACGCCGAACAAGACGTACCCGAGGTGAGCGAGCGCTTGATCGGCGAAATCGTCGCGAGCATCGAGGCACTCGCCGATCATCCGGACATGGGGCGTATCGTCCCCGAGTTCGAACAGTCTTTTCTGCGCGAGCTTATCCGGCCACCGTTTCGCATCGTTTATCGGCGCGACCCGAAGCAAGTGCGTGTCGTTCGGGTTTGGCGGAGCGAGTGCCTGCTAGACATCGGTGACGAACCCGTTACTTGAGGACTACGTTTTGGAAATAGGTGGAGGCGGCGGGATGCTACCGCACTCACTGTGGATCTCGCCGTCCCTGGCGCGAAGCTACCCTTCGAACCTGGCCCCAGAGCGGGCGTCCGTGCCCGCCCCGCTCTCGCCTGACCGAGCGGTGGAAAAGTCGAAGAGGTAAGGAAGTTGATTCACGGCATCCCTGCCGCGACACGTTCATCCTGCGAGGCCCCAGGGCTCGCGTCACCGCAAATCGCCGTTAGGCGATTTGCTGCTCGCCCGTCGGGCGCGGTGCGCCCGACCCCACGTCCGTTCCGGATGCGTGTTCAACCCAACATCCACACCAAATAAAATCGGGCCTGTTCGGCCCGATTTTATTTGGTGGAGGCGGCGCAATCACATCGCCAAATAAATCAATCTCTTAGTCTGCTAAATGCGAGAAATACCCCCGTAAATACCCCCAGTAGTAGGTGTTAGGGACTGATAGCGTTTTCGCGGTGCCGCTATCGCGACAACAGTGGATTCGGATGCTCCGCTTCAAGACCACCGGCACCGTATGGCCGTGTGATGACTTCCAGAAGGTGACCGTTGGGGCTCGTCGAAATAGACACCCCTTCCATCGTCCCAACGATTGATGGCGCGCGGCTCCTTGTGGAACGGGTCGGCCCAGTACGCGAGGCCTTTGCTCTTGATACGCGCAAAAATTTCGTCGAACTCTGACTCGCTGACGAGAAACGCGAAATGACGCGATGAAATCGGTGCGCTGGCCTCGATGAGATCAAGCTAGGTCTCCCCAACCTGGAAGTCATCGTGAAATGCGCCAGGCGCCGCGCCGGCGCAAGCCCGAGGATATCAACATAGAATGCGGCAGTTCCCGCCGCGTCTGTGACATGCACGATGGTGTGGTTGAGGCTAATGGTCATAGGTTCTCACCGCGTTCGGCGCACGACATCGATGTCAAAATGCAGCACTGACTTGCGTTTGCCGAGCGAGTCGTACAGTGCGTTTGCGGGAACGTCGCCGACGTCAGCCTGCACGAAGATGACATAGGCGCCGGCTGCGGCGGCATTGCGCCTCAGCGCTTCGATCAATGCGGTTGCAATTCCGCGACGACGAAATGCCGGCACAACGGCCAGGTCATAGATATAGAATTCGGTGCGCTCCTGTTCGAACTTTTTCAAGGCGTAGCCGGCAAGGCCGCCGATCACGCGGTCATCCTGAAGCGCAGCTATGGCGAAGAACGAATCGCTAGCGAGCAGGTCCCGCAGGTAGTCGCTGGGCACCGCATCCTGATACACCGACACTTCATCGAACGCCTCGCCGAAAAGACGCAACATACCGTACATGACAAGGGTATCCGCTGCCCCGAGCGTCACGATGCGACAGTCGGAGAGCGATCCCTCGGGCATGGCGCGTCCGTTACTTGCGAGGACCGACGAAGGCGAACATAGCGCCTTGCGGGTCGACCGCATTGACGGTCAACTCGCCGCCCGGAATCTCAACCGGGTCGACGACTTCGTCGCCGGCTTGCGAACGCCGGACTGCTTCGTCAACGTCTGCAACGCGGAAGTAGTAACTCCAGAGCGATACGGGCATCTCCTTCGTCTTGGTCATGACGCCGGCGAACATGCCTTCGACATCGGCACGACGCAGGAACTCGTAGGAACCCATCGGGCCCATATCCATCTCACCATCCTTTTTCCACCCGAACAGATCCCCATAGAACCTCATCGCACCGGGTCGATCGGAGGTTGCCAGTTCATTCCAGGCGCAATGGCCCAGTCGCGGTCGGTCATAGGCGAAGGCATGGCTTTCTTCGTCGCTAGCACCGCGCATCACGTAGAACGGCGCCCCTTGTGGGTCCGCTACCATGGCGAGGCGGCCGACGTTCGGAATGTCCGACGCCGGCCTACGCAGAGCTCCGCCGGCCTTGACGATCGCCGCCACGGTCTCGTCGACACTGTCAACGCCGATATAGCCAAGCCAAACGGGGCGGCCGCCGCCAGACTTCATGTCGTCGGTGAGCTGTAGGAGCCCGCCGATCTCGCCCTCGGTGGCGCCAATGATGTGGAGTCCGTGCCGCTGGCCAGAATCCTGAAACGTCCAGCCGAAGATGCTTGCGTAAAACTCATGAGCAGCATCTGAGTCGGAAGTCAGTAGCTCATACCAGATAAAGTCGCCATGTTTGTTAGTCATTGCCTTTAGCTCGCAAAGTGTTGAGGTCAATCTGGGTGCCCAGCGTTCCTTCAAGGATCACGAGAATTCTTGGGGATGATGGGTTGATTCCGATCGTTCGTTTTACTTCGCCAGCGTCACGACTGGTGTGAAGCCACCGAAGATCAGCCGTTTGCCGTCGAATGGCATTGGGTTCTTCTGCGGATCCATGTGGGGGGTCCACTTTCGACGGGTCGTTCATCATCTCCATCATCCGCGCCATCTCCTGATCGCCAGGCTGTCCGGCCTTCGGCGATCAGATCGAGGAGACAGACAGCCGCTTCCGCGTCCGCTTTCGCGTGTACCGCTTTCTTGAAGTCGGTCAGCGTGCCATCTTGCACGTCGTCGCCCCAGCACTCGAGGATGTGAAGGGCTCTCCAGTTCCACGAAGACGCCGTCGGCGCGCGTCTGTATGTCGATGAACTCTTGCTTGTTCGCCATTGGAACGGCGATTACGGAACCGTTGATGTAGCTCGAAATAGTTCTCCTTCAATTAGAATTGTCCGTGTGAGTCCGCACATACAATTGTCAATCACGATTCGACGTGGCGCTTGAAGTTGTCGAGGATTGCTTGCCAGCCGTCGCGTTGCATGTCAACCGAGTTCTCGGACTCTGCGTCGAACACGGTTATCACCCGGGTGGACGTCCGTGCGGGTTCGAAGGTCGTGCGTGCTTTGCGGCCGTCACTCATGGCGAGCGTGATTGCGCGGTGCCGGGTGACCTCCTCATAGGTACCCTCGAAGTCAAAGCCGAAACTACCGTCTTTCGCTTCCATGCGAGCCTTGTGGGCGCCGCCAACGCGTAGGTCCACTTCTGCCCTCGGACAGCACCAGTCATCAGATGCGAAATTCCATTGCACGATATCGGTTGGTGTCGTAAACGCCTCCCAGACCCGTGCGATGGGTGCGGTCACTGTGGTCTCAATGCTGATTTTCATAGTCGTTATCCTGCGAGCATGTTCGTTAAGGCACAGTCTGATTCTCAGTTCGCGCTTGACAGCGGCTTCGAGCGTGGCGATGTCGATCTTTTGCATTGTCATCATCGCGTCGAAAGCGCGCCTTGCCTTGTCCCGGTCAGAGCTCGTCGTCAGATCGAGTAGAAGCCTTGGCGTTATCTGCCAGGAGAAGCCCCAGCGGTCCTTGCACCAGCCGCAGGCGCTCTCGGTCCCGCCATTGCCAACGATTGCGTCCCAATATCGGTCGGTCTGCGCCTGGTCGTCGGTAACGATCATGAAACTGACCGCTTCGTTCGGCGTGAAGTTCGGCCCGCCATTCAGGCCGACGAACTTCCGTCCGAGCACGGTGAACTCGACGGTCAGTTCGTCACCTTCTTCGCCACCGGGAAAATCGCCGGGCGCAGTGTTGATCCGCTCGACATGGCTATCGGGAAACGTCGCGGCGTAGAACGCCGCAGCCTTGCTTGCTTCGCCGTGGTCGTACCACAGGCAGGTTACGAGATCAGTCATGGTCATCCTCCTTTCAATTCGAGGCAGGCTCGTCCAGCGCGGCGAATGCCGCCGCAATCGTCGGCGGCGCTGTCGGACGTGCGTATATCTCCTCCACAAACGCCTGCAGATGCGGCGCGTCATCGAGCATCCCCGACTCACGCGCCCAGTCGAGCGTATAAGCGGCGTTGAAATCGACGACGCTCAGCCGGTCGCCGACCAGAAAGCGCCGATCCTGCATATGGGCTTCGAGTATGGCGATCATCGCCTTGCCGTCGCGCATGGCGAGCCGCGCGTCAGCCGGAACGCTCTCCGTCTCCGGGTAAATGAACTCGTGCAGTGCAATGCGCCACAGGGGCTGCTCGATGTCGGTGGCGAGAAAAAACATCCAGCGATAGACCTGCGCGCGCAGGGCCAAGTCCTGTGGCATGAATCCGTGCTCGGGGTACTTTTCCGCCAGGTAGAACATGATGGCGCAGGATTCGGAAATAACTGCATCATCCGTCGGCCAGGAAGGGCACCTTGCCGGCCGGGTTAATGGCGCGCATTGCCGGGCTCTGATGTTCGCCGCGACTCATGTCGACGGGAATCCTCTCGCAGTCAATGCCGAGTTCATTGACGAGCCAGAGTGCGCGGAGGAGCCGTGTGGGCGGTGCTCCGTAAAGTTTCAGCATCTTGGTCTTCTTTCGAGGGCTCAGGTTCCGGCCGGGACGGCCGACGCGTCCCACGCAACCGCCGCTGCGGGTGTTAGATCAACGGCCGCTCGGAACGACCCATCCATGTAAAAGGGCGTGGACGAATGATCGTGGACAATCTTCCACGCGCCTTCGATCTTGCGAAAACACATCGTTGTGCGAAACCACAGATCGACCTGCGAACCGTCTGTTTTGACGCCGCGCATCCGATTCAGCGCGGTCGTCCAAGCGATCGCCTCGTCGACGACCAGGTCCACGTCCGCAGCGTCTACAAGGATTGGGCCGTCCCAGGTGGCAAGCCAGGCGGCCGTATCCACATTCGACATCCCGCGACTCGCTAGCGGCGGCGCGAGACCATACAGCACGGCATTTTCCGCATAACAGCTGACGATCGCGGCGGCGTCTTTGGTGGCATGCGCCTCGCCGAGTCGCTGGCAGAGCGTGGTGATCGCTTCGTAATCGCTGGTCATGATCGTCTCCCTCAATGACTTCCGTGAAACGCCGCTTCCATGGCGGCGATGTCGATCTTCTTCATTTGCATCATTGCGGACTGTGCGCGCCCAGCGGCTTCGCGGTCCGGGTCGCTCAGCATGTGGGTGAGCGCGGTCGGCGTTATCTGCCAGTGCACACCATAGCGGTCAGAGAGCCAACCGCAGCGTCCCTCGCTGCCGCCTTCGGACAGCGCCGCCCACAGACGATCGGTCTCGGCCTGATCGAGCGTGGCGATGGCAATGGAATGATCGTGGCGCGGCTCGAATCCTCGCATTGCCGTCCATCGCCATGAAGTGTGTGCCCATGATCCGGAACAGGACCATACTCATCCTGGGCCCGATCGGCTGGACATGGTCGAGATGCGTATCTGGAATTGTCTCAGCGTAGAAGCGCACGGCCTCCTCGGCCTTTTCCTTCAGGAATACGCACGTGCGCGCATTAGGGCGTTCAGTCATTGCGTTTCTCCTTGGCTGGTGCTGCTGAACAGAAATTCGACATAGCGTCGAAGGTGATCGACGGTCTCGCGGGCGACTTCGGGATCGCCGGTGGCCTTGGCGAGGATGAACGCGCCCTGCAGGACCGCCTGGGTGTGGCGGGCAAGGCTCGCCGGTGTCCAGTCCGCTTGGATGCCGCGTGTCGCCATCGCCGCCCTGATGTCCGCTTCGAGGCTCGCGGCGTGCCCGAGGATACTGGCGGCGCAGGCGTCGCGGATTTCGGGTGATGTGTCGTATACCTCCTGAGCCATGGTGCCCACGAGGCACGTGAACTCGGCAACGTCGCCGTCGATGATCGCTCTGCGAAAGTCGATATAGCCGAGCAGGCGCTCCAGAGGGTCTTGACTGGCGTGGTAGGGCGCGCCGCGGAAGAGCTCGCCGGTCGTCTCGGCCCAGTACTCGGCTGCGGCGACGCCAAGGGCTTCTTTGCTCTTGAAGTTGTGAAAAAACGCGCCCGATGTCACGCCCGCGGCCTGGCAGAGGTCGCTCACCGTGGTGTTGGTAAAGCCCTTCTGGCGGATTACGTCCCGAGCGGCTGCAAGCAGCCGGGTACGGGCGTCGCCGCGTTCGGGTTCCTGTTTGGTGGGTCTTGGCATGGTTGAAACATACAGAGTAGTCGGTATGTATGTCAATCATTGGTTTAGCCGATCTGGTGCCTCGCGAGCCGATAGACAGGGCCTGTGCTTCAGGGGTGGGTGACGTAGTGTGTCAGCTAAAGGTTAGCTTTCCGGGAAGCAGAGGATAGAGATCGGTCTGTCGACGCGGCGCAACCTGGGGGTATTTCGATTGCACGCTCGAAAGCGCCCCCAAAAATGCCCCCAGACCGAGTCGGTAGGGAACGTTAGGAACTGATAACTGCGGCTAAGTGATTTCGCTCGATTCGGGCCAAGAAGTGCAGTCAATCCCGTGTGACTCAGGCCGAGTTACCGTCGAGTCGGAAATCGAACTCAGATTATTCGTTATAAAACAGCATCTTACATGCTTGAAAATTGGTGGAGGCGGCGACAATCACATCGCCTTATAGATCAATAAGTTGCATTGCTAAACGTCCGAAATGCCCCCGCAAATACCCCCGCGCTGATCTGTTAGGAAAGGAGAGGATCTGGCACTGGTACGCGTGATCCCGCGATAGCGTGCTGAGCCCCGGGGTGCCCAAAACTGAGCGTGGTGTTTTGGTGCATTGGTGTCTATGTGCTAGGCTGTAGCGGGTGAAATCAAGAGAGACTTGGTATGAGTCGTTTGACTGTTACTCTCGATGACGATTTGCACCGTGCCCTGAAAGAGACGGCGGCGCGGCAGGGGCGTTCCATTGCCTCAATCATCGAGGAGAGTCTGCGCCTGCGCGGCATACAGGACCAGGCAAGTGCCCGTGCTTTGGTCGCACAGGCTCGCAAGCGAGCGCAGCTCGATCCGGATGCGGCATTGGAGTTGGCTGTCGAGGAGACACGTGCCGCGCGTAAGCGATGAGTCCACCCGTCGTCGTCGTTGACACCAACGTAGTGGTCGCTGGCTTGGTCACGGGTTCGAGCCATAGCCCGGTTACATCGATTCTGGACGCCATGTTGTCGGGGGCGCTGGTCTTCCTGTTATCGCCGGCGCTTCTCGACGAGTATCGCTCGGTGCTGTTGAGACCGAAGCTCGCGAAGCTTCACGGTTTGACGGAAGCGCAGATTGATCAGCTGCTTGTTGAACTGACGGCCAACGCGATTTGGCGGGAACCGAAGCCCGGTTCTCCTGCGCCCGACCGGGGCGATGACCATCTTTGGGCCCTGTTGAGCGCCTACTCGGGAAGCATTCTGGTCACCGGTGATCGCTTGCTGCTGGAAAATCCTCCGACACGAGGCTCAGTGATCTCGCCCAGCACATGGCTCAGCGATTTTAGCCAAGGAACCTGACGCAAGATCGCCGCTTGAAAGCTGAGCGAAGTTCCCCGCAAGCAGTTCGTAACTTACTGGGTTTGTGAAAGAAAAAGGCCGCGATATATCACGGCCTAACTGGAGTTATCTGGTGGAGGCGGCGGGAGTTGAACCCGCGTCCGTTGGCACTCGGCTCTCTGCTCTACATGCTTAGGGTCCGTTTATTGATTTAGCCTCAGACGACCCAACGGTCAGGGTGTCGTCGGCGATCCCGATTGGTTTTAGCGCTTCAGCCCCGGGCGAGACATCCACACGATCCTGCAGCTTGCGCCGCCGATTTCATCATGCAGGCCTGAATCATCAGCGTAAGCGGGGTTTTAGGCCGCTAGTGCGTAGTTTTCGTCGTTGGCAACTATAAAAGTTACAGCGATTTTTTAACGAGAGTCACTACCCTCTCGGCATGCACATCCAGCTCTGTTACCCACGTCGAAGCCAAGTCGCCCCCGTGGAGCTGCGCAGTCTACCATGATCCCCGTCACGCCAATGCGAACGGAGTCTGGCAAACTGGTCACGCTTTCTTAGAACTCCCTCGCATAATTTGGTTCCAACTTGACGATGAAACACCCTCTTTTTGCCCTCGTCGTCCCGAAATCGATGCTCCTGCTGGGCGCGCTGGTGATTTCTTCTGTTTCCGACCCCGCCCGGGCGGCCGAGACATCCGCAGTCGACGCCTCAGTGCTCGAGGCAAGCCTGGAGCACTCAGCGGCGGAAGCCCCTGCTGCTGAATCAGACGCGCTCGGCGAGCCTTCCGGCCGCGGCTACAACGCCCGCGTCTACATCGAGCGGGCCGTTGGCTTCATCCAGGATGGCCGCTACGACCTGGCCAGAACCTACCTCGCACCGACCCTCATTGACCCCCGCCTGAGCCCCGCCGAACGTTCGCGCGCCTACTATCTGCGCGGATTCAGCCACTACGTTCAGAGGCACTTCGTCTCGGCCAGAAAGGACTACGTGCGGGCGCTCGAATTCAACTCGGACAACGCCCCCGCCCAGGTCGCGCTGGGTGGTCTCTACTATCGCGGAGAAGGGGTCGAGATGAACCCTGAGCTCGCCTTCGGCTTCTTCGAAGAGGCGGCCAAAGCAGGAGCACCCGGAAGCCCTGCTCTATCTCGGCTATGCCTATCTCGAAGGTCGCGGCGTGGATAAGGATCTCGTGGAAGCCCGGCGACGGCTGCAGCAGCTGGCCGACGCGGGCAGCGCCGAGGCCATGATCTTTCTGGCACGCAGCTATCGGCAATCCGATGACCGACACTCCGGATATCGCGCTCGCGCAGAGCTGGTATCAGCGCGCCTATGAAGCGGGCGAGGTGGATGGTCTGGTGGCGCTCGCCTACATGCACCGGGACGGAGAATTCGGCGCGATCGACATCGAGCGCGCGTTTACGCACTGTTCCAGCAGGCGGCCGAGGAGGGATCGGCGGCGGCCAGCCTGAGTCTGGGCGCACATGTATCCTGATCGGCGAAGGTACCCTGCCCGATCTCCGGTCGCGCCCGGGAACTGTTCGAAGACCGCCATTACCCAGGGCAACTATGGGGGTGCGGTAAACATCGGCCACATGTACGAAGTCGGTCTCGGGGTGGAGCAGGATACCCGGCAGGCGCTCGAGTGGTATCAGATCGGCGCGCGCGCAGATCACCCTCAGGCGCAGTTGCGACTGTTCTATCTGCTGCTGCGCAGCGGTGAACTCGACCAGGCCGCCGACTGGCTGGCAAAAGCAGCACAACACGATCTGCCCCAGGCCCACAACGACTATGCCTGGCTGCTCTCCACCAGCCTCGGACGATCACCTGCGCAACGGCGGACGGGCGCTCGATCTACGCACAGCGGGCCGTGGCACGCGAAAACTCACGCCGCCTATCTGGATACCCTGGCCGCCGCCTATGCAGAGCTCGGTCGTTCGCGGAGGCAATCGCTACGCAGCAGCGGCAGTGCAGCCGCTCGATGAGGACAATGAGGCGGATGCCCGGGCACTCGCCGAGCACCTGGCCGCCTATCAGGCACAGCGACCCTGGCGGGAGTAGGCGGTTTCTGATACAAAACTGCCGCCCTGCTGCAACCAACCGGAAAGACATTGAGCACCCAAGCCCGCAAGACCCGGCTGATTCTGGAAACGATCCAGCAGATCGTCGCCGATGGACAGACCGATTTTCGACCTGGCCACATAGCCGACGCGCTGCGCAAGACGTCGTCTCCCATGCTGACCTTCGAAATTCGAGGCGAGTTCTCGAAGCTCGAGGCAGATGGTTTGATCACACGTGGATCCGAACACTGGCGCTTTACCGGCTGGCGCAGACTGCGAGTGCAGGCCACCCGCAAAACGGGCTGAGCGTCTGACGCGCCGGGTGCGCTAGAAAACCTCTTCCGGGCTGAGTTCAAAGCGTTCGATCAGCTCCTGTCGCACCCGATGATACATGCTCCGGATTCTCGGCGCGCAACACCTCGAGTTCCTGCTTCACCTCATCGCCCAGACCCTGCTTGATCACGATCTCGACCCGTCGATTGCGGGCGCGGCCCGGCGGGGGTTTCGTTCGATACCAGGGGCCGGGTGTGCCGCGTAGCCGGACACCGAAAAGCGGCTCTGCTTCGAGTCGCGCCGTCGCCGAACAGACCATGCGCCACACTCACCGCCCGGGCGCTCGACAGCTCCCAGTTGGAACGGAATCGTTCGGTCGATATGGGATTGCTGTCGGAATGACCTTCGACCACGATCTGGCCATCTGTCTCACGCAGCACATCCTGGATGATCCGCAGCACCGGGGTGAAGTTCGTTGTCAGCGAGGCGGAACCCGACTCGAAACTGCCATGCTCTTTCACCCGCACGATGATGTTGCGGCCCCGGGTTTCCACCTCGAGCACGCCGGCGGCAATCTCCTTGGACAGCGCCGTGGCGAGATCGATGGCATCCTGTTCGGTCTCCCCGACCAGATCCTTGCACCTTGTCGACCACGATCATCTTCTGGGCATCGCCGCTTTCGCCGCTGTTGCTCGCGCCGAGGTCCTGACAGGCCACATCGAGACTGTTTTTCGACACGTCCGTGGTCTTCTGCCAGATCTCGTTGAGCGGTGTGGGCGTCCGGCTTACCCGGGGAGAATTCCTGGGCGATGATGCTGGTGCCCTTGGGGATATCGTCCGCCCGCAACTGCGCCTGCACACCGAAGGCCTGCGTGCATGGACCCCGCCAGCCGCTTGAACTTGAGCACGTCCATTTCCGAGAACGACAGCAGCAGCACGAAGAAGCACATGAGCAGCGACATCAGGTCGGCGAAGGTCATGATCCATCCAGCGCCGCCTCCGTCGTCGCCGCCGGAATCGAGATCGTCGTCGTCAGCCACGGAACTAATCGTCCTCGGCCCGCTGCGACTCCGGCAGGTAGGCTTTGAGCATCGAATCGATCACTCGTGGATTCTGACCACCCTGAATGGCGAGCAGAGCGTCGATGATCATGGACTTCACCCGACCCTCTTCCTCGCGGCGCAGTCCCAGCTTGTCGGCGATCGGCATTGCGAACATATTGGCGAACATCGCGCCGTAGAGCGTCGTGAGCAGAGCCACGGCCATGGCCGGACCAATCGATTTCGGGTCATCCATATTGGCCAGCATGGCGACCAGACCCACCAGGGTCCCGATCATGCCCATGGCGGGCCCACGTCACCCATGGCGGTAAAGATCTTGGCGCCAACTTCGTGACGCTTGCAGGGTCTGATGCAGGTCCTTCCTCAGCAGATCCCGGACCACGTCGGAATCATGACCATCGACCAGCAGCTGAATGCCTTTCGAAAGAAAGTTGCTTGAAACCTCTTTGCCTTCGAGGGACAGCAGGCCGCCTTTGCGCGCCGCATCAGCCAGCAGGACCACTTCTTCGATGATCTGATTCGGGTTTCGGCAGTTTGAAGCTGAATGCCTTCACCGCCACCTTCACCGCGCCCAGAAACTGGGCCAGACTGAACTTCATCAGCACCACAAACAGGGTGCCGACGAACACGATCATCAGCGACGGGACGTTGACGAACATCCCGATCGATCCACTCAGCATCATAGAACCAATAACCACCGCGAAGGCGCCCATCAGTCCCACCAGGGTTGCCAGATCCATCCAATGCTTCCCGAAGCTTCAGGTACCTTCAGTAAGTCTAGTCAGGATTTCCCCGATTGCCGGTTCCATGGTGCAATCCGGGCTGCCGCGCTTGCCTTCCGCGTGAGGGGCGGGTACCTTGCCGTCATGGCTGAAAAGAAGACGAAGAAAAGCACCGCCACCGACGATTCCGCACCCGACCCGGAGCTGGACGGCCTCGATTTCGAGGCGGCCCTGGCCGAGCTCGAAGGCCTGGTGGCCAGCATGGAGAGCGGGGAGCTGGGACTGGAAGCATCGCTGAAGGCTTTCGAACGCGGCGTGGCCCTCACCCGGCACTGCCAGAGCGCCCTGAAAAACGCGGAGCTCAAGGTCAAAGTCCTTACCGAACAGAACACCCTCGAAGATCTGGATGTCGACACGCTCGATGACGCCTGATCTGAAGTCCTTCCGGGACACCATCGAAGACGCCCTCACCCACCACCTGCCCGTGCAGTCAGATATCGCCCAGGTGCTGGTGGATGCGATGCGTTACGCAAGCCTCTCCGGCGGTAAGCGCATCCGGCCGCTGCTGGTCTGTGCCACCTGCACGGGACTCGGCGGTGCGCTGGAAGACGCCCTGGCGCCCGCCTGCGCGGTGGAATTCATTCATGCCTATTCGCTGCTGCATGACGATCTGCCGGCCATGGACGACGACGATCTGCGCCACGGCCTGCCCAGCGGCCACATCAAATTCGGCGAAGCCAACGCCATTCTTGCAGGCGATGCCCTCCACACCCTGGCCTTTCATAATCCAGACGGTATCGTGTCGGTCAATCCGACGGGAAATCCCGGCATGGCAACGGGCGGAATGGGCGACGTTCTCGGAGGCATGATCGCGGCGCTTCTCGCAAGCGGGCTGATCCGTTCGAAGCCGCCCGAGCGTGCGTCTATCTTCACGGACTCGCCGGTGACATGGTGCGGGACGAGAAGAGCGACATCGGCATCAGCGCGAGCGACGTTGCCGAGATGATCCCACGAGCGATCGCCCGCCTGCGCGGAGCCGAGTGATGCAAACCCGCGAGTGGAGCTGCCCGACCGAGGACGAGACCGCGGTCGCCGGCGGGAGATCGCCGCCCTCCTTCCTCCTGACGCTGCCGTACATCTGATCGGAGACCTCGGGGCAGGCAAGACGACGCTCGCGCGCTCGATCGCTGCCGCGCTCGGTGCCGACGCACCCTCGTCGCGTCACCTTCCTTCGCCATCATTCACGAGTACCCGCTGGCCGGCCGTGTCATCACCCACATCGACGGCTACCGGCTCTCGGAGTCTCCGCGCGAGTGGCTCGAGATCGGCATCGACGACATCCTTGGCGGTCCCGGCATCAAGCTCATCGAGTGGCCGAAACAGAGCTTCGACGCGTTCGAGAAGAGTCACGTGGAGATCGAGATCACCGTTCGCGAGGACGAGAGCAGGGTGATCAGGCTGAGGATCCTGAGAAACACGCACCATCCGTCAGTCCTCGACTTTGTACCCGAACCCCCTGACGGTGAGCATGTGCTCGGGCTCGTCGGGGTTGGCCTCGAGCTTCTTGCGGAGGCGTCGAATGTAGACTGCAACGATCTTGTCGGAGTCGGGGCTCTCGTCTTCCCAGAGGTTCTCGAGGATCTCGTCCCGGGAAACCGCGCGGCCGCGGCGTCTCGCGAGGAACTTGAGCATCTCGAACTCCTTCGGTGTCAGCCCGACTCCCTTTCCTTCGACCAGAGCATCCCTGGAGTCGGGATCGATCACGATCCTGCCCAGCGCGATCTTGTCGGCGCGCTCGGACCCTGCGAGATCCTGGCTTCGGCGAAGCTGCGCCCTGACCCTGGCGACGAGCTCTTCGACATCGAACGGTTTGACCATGTAGTCGTCGGCGCCTGTCTCCAGACCCTGGATTCGATCGACGACCTCACGTTTCGCCGTGAGCATGATGATGGGGGTCTGGTAGCGATCGCGAATGCGGCGACACGCTTCCATTCCGTCACCGTCCGGCAGCACGCGGTCGAGGACGATCAGGTCGAACGCATTTCGGCCCACCTCGGCAAGCGCTTCGTACATGCTGCCCACAGTAGTCACCGAGTAGCCCTCGCCCTCGAGAGCCTGCTGGAGCAGTCTCCGGATCAGAATCTCATCATCAACGACGAGAATTCGGGTCGTCATTTCAAGCGTCCATTCGTTGCGAGGCAGGTTTCACTCGAGTGTAGCACGCGCGCCGGACGTACTGCGGTGATCGTGACAAGGTTAATCGACTGGTAACCTTCCGCATGGATATTAGATGAGGCCTTGTGTGACCAGAACCCAGGGCTGGAGACCTGACCTCGAAAATGAGCACAACACCGGAGTCCTTCACGACCATCTGTTTCTACTGCCGAAGCCCCTACGACGCGCTGCCTGCGCCTTTCTGCAACTGCGCCGAAGGCGATCGCACACTGGTCTGCCCGACATGTCGACGATGCTTCTGTGAAGCGCCTGCAGGCTTCAAGCAGGGTTTCTGGATCACCGCCCCGGAGCCGGTCTGGAAGCGCCGTTCCGAGCTGATCGAGGATCGTCCGTGGTAAGCCATGACGGGTTCCGAGAACACCAGGCGTGAGGAGCGCAGACTTCAGGCACTCGAACGCTACGGCGTTCTCGGAAACGAGCGGGACCCCGAATTCGACGAGCTCACCCGCCTCGCGGCACGCCTTTGTGGCACCACGGCCGCGGCAGTCAACTTCATCGGATCCGACCAGCAGTGGACAAAGGCGAGTCACGGAATCGAGATCGATTCGATCGCGCGTGAGCTGAGCTTCTGCTCCCACACCATCCTGGCCGACGGGCCGCTGGTGATTCCAGACGCGACACAGGACCCTCGTTTCCAGGACAACCCCCTGGTCACCGGTCCTCCGCACATTCGGTTCTATGCCGGCATTCCTCTGACGACACCGGAGGGAGATCGAATCGGTACGCTTTGTGTCACCGACTCCACCCCGCGGACACTTGACGACGAGAAGATCGACGCGCTGCGGGCAATCGCACGCCAGGTGATCGCTCAACTCGAGTTGAGACGAAAAGTCCTCGAGCTGTCGGAGGCGACCACGAGCCGGGAGCGGGCAGAGGAGGCACTTCGCCAGCGTGACACGGGTCGCGCCACGCAGATCGGCAAGCCCGCGGCTGAGAAGGCCGGTGCGGCATCGGGCGCGGCGGTGTGGCTCGCATTCGTCCTCTCCCTTTCGATCACCCTCGCTGCCACATGGCTTTCCATTTCGAACGTCGGCCGTGAATGGAACGAACGTTTCGCCGAGCAGATCGAGGACTTTGTCTCGGTTCTCGTCGACCGCCTCTCGGCCTACGAAGAGCTCGAGCGCGCGGGTGCGGCGTTCGTGTCGTCCAGCGAGAAGGTGACACGCTCGGAGTGGAATCACTTCGTCAACACGGTGGCGATCGAACGACGCTATCCGGGACTGCAAATGACCGGGCTCGTCGAGCATGTTCGCTCCGAAGGACTTCAGTCATTCATCGCGGAAGCCACGGAGGACTCTCCTGGCTTTTCTTTACACCCCAAAGGTGATCGGGACGAGTACTACATCGTTCGCTTCGTCAACCCTCCCGGGCCTAACAGCCAGGTAGAAGGCTTCGACCTGTCAACGGAATCTCTGCGTCGCTTCGCGGCAACTGTTGCGATGGAAAAGGGACTACCTCGCGCCACCGACAAGCTGACGCTCATTCAGGATGCAGAGGGTCGTCCGGCGTTCCTGCTCTTCTATCCCGTCTACAGAAAAGACATGCCCACTGAAACGATCGACGAGAGGCGGGCTGCCCTGATTGGCTGGATCTACCTCGGGATCCGCGTCGAGGACCTGATCAGCCAGCTCCCGGCGATTTCGATGCACGGCCTTGCAATCGACATGCATTCGGCGACTGACGGCGATGGCCTGCTCTACTCCAGCGACTGGGCCGGCTTCTCGAGCCTCAGACCACGCGTGAGTTCGAAGTGTACGGCCAGAGGTGGAGCCTCCATTTTCGCTCCCAGCCGGAGCTCTTCGGCCGTTCGCGCTGGCGCGAGCCCGCCGGCGTCTTCATCGGTGGACTTCTTCTGAGCGGCCTGATCACCGGCATCGCATGGTCCCTCGCCAATACCCGGCGGCGAGCGCTCCGTATCGCCGGCGAGATGACCGCCGCCTACGACCGTAGTGAGAGTTTCACACGGGCGATCGTGGACGGTATAGGTGACGGTACCCTCACCGTGGACGAGGCAGGCCGCGTGACTTCGGTCAATCGAGCTGCCGAGCAGATTTTCGGCTGCCGACCGTCGAACCTCGTCGGCGCTCCGGTTCAGGACCTTCTTCCAAGCCTCCAGCTCGATGGCGAGGAAGGGGTCGCAGTCGCCGTGTCCGCGACCCGGGCCAACGGTCGCCCGATCGAGATCGAGGCAGTGCTCAACCCTCTCGGTGATGAGTTGCCCCAGCGGCTCGTCATCGTCCGCGACGTCACCGAGCGCAATCGATCCGAGAGAGAGACTCGTCTTCTTCAGTCGCTCTCGTTCTGGATCACTCAATCGCGCGACCTCGACGAGGCGATTCGAACCGTCCTCGAAGAGCTCTGTTCTCTGGCGCGATGGCCCTACGCGGAGGCATGGCTGCCTGACGAGCGCGCGGAAGTTCTCGTTCCCGGACCTTCCTGGCACAGGAACGAGGCCGAGCAGGCAAAGATCGAAAGTGACCGAAAGGATGTCAGGCACTCAAAGGGAACCGGCCTGGCGGGCAAGGTCTGGCATACGAGTCAGCCACTTTTCGTAAGAGACCTCTCGGCCGATCGACACGGCTTCAGCCGACGGACGATTCTCGAGCGCGGACTTCGCGCCGCGCTCGCCGTTCCGGTCCTCGCCGACAACGCGGTCGTCGCAGTCCTCGTCTTCTTCGCCCCCGAGGCTACCGAAGAGATCGAAAGCTACACGAAAGTCGTCACCGCTACGGCCTCGCAGCTGGGCGGCGTCATGCAGCGCAAGCGTGCGTCCGACGCCCTCGTCGAAAGCCACAACGCGCTCGAGGCGGTGCTCAACGCTGCGACCGAGGTTTCGATCATCGCAACGGACCCGACCGGCACCATTCGGATCTTCAATCGCGGCGCCGAGCGCATGCTCGGTTACACCGCCGAGGAGGTCGTCGGCAGAAGCACGCCCGAGATCATTCACCTCAGGTCCGAGGTCGAAGCTCGCAGCGACGCACTCAGCCGCGGGCCTGACGGACGCGCTTACCAGCCGTCCTGGTACAGCGGGTCCTGGAACCGGTCCAGTCTCAGCCGCAACATCGGATCAGTCTCGACCGGCCTCGGTTCGGCCATCAGCAGCTCTGTGACGCCGCCCGGTTCGTCGTCAGGCGGCGGCGGGGGCGGATTCTCTGGTGGTGGCGGCGGCGGGGGCGGCGGGGGCGGCTGGTGACCGACACCCCAAACATGCCACTATTCTGCAGCCGCCGATCACAATCAAGGGACGCACATTGAACCAATCCGGACACGGCTACCGGCGCCCGGTCGACAACAGCGCCATACCGAACGTCATTTTTGCCTTGCTCATCGCGAACGGTCTCGTGTTCGCGCTGCAGCAGTTCCAGTTCGAGTTCATGCTGAAGAATTTCGCGCTGTGGCCGATCAACATCCGCCCGAACTTCTTGCACAAATCGCGCCCGAGAGCCGGCCATCGTTCATGCCCTGGCAGCTCGTCACCTATGGTTTCCTGCACAGCACCGACTACCTGGGGCATATTTTCTTCAACATGTTCGGCCTGTGGATGTTCGGGCGCGATCTCGAGCGCCTGATGGGGCCGCAGAGGTTCCTGATCTACTACATGACCTGCATCATCGGCGCCGGGATCATCCAGCTCATCGTCGTCGAGATCCAGGGCGGCGTGTATCCGACGCTCGGCGCGTCGGGCGGGCTCTTCGGTATCCTGCTCGCATACGGTATGGCATTCCCGAACCGGAGGGTCATGCTGCTGTTCCCGCCGATTCCGATGAAAGCCAAGGTATTCGTGATCGTCTACGGCCTTCTGGAGCTGTTCCTCGGCGTCAGTGGCTATGCGCCGGGAATCGCTCACTTCGCCCACCTCGGGGGCATGTTATTCGGCTTCCTGCTGCTGCGGCATTGGGGGAGGCGCCGGAACTGATGATCAGCAACTGCCGCCTGTGCGGAAGTGCGAACCTGCGGCCGTGGATGAAGGACGGCAGGAATCGCGACCTCGTTTATTACAGGTGCGACAATTGCTCGCTGTGGAACTACGATCTCGACTGCGGCGTGGACCAGACCCAGTACACGGAGGTCTACATCAGCCCGCGCGACGCCGGGCACCGGTCGAATCGGCTCAACGTCGACAGCTGGAACTTCCTGCAGCAATACGCGCGTTCACCCCGGTCGATCATGGACATCGGCTGTGGCAACGCGGGACTGCTGCATCTTGCGCGTGAAGCCGGCTGGGAGGTCGCCGGCATGGAGTTGTCGCAGCGCGCGGCGGATGCGATTCGCGAAGACCAGGGTATCGAGGTGCTCGTGTCCGATTTTCTCCGCTACGATAACCCGGACGACCGCCGTTACGACGTCGTTGCGCTTCGCCATGTGCTCGAGCACCTCCCCGATTCGATTCTCGCCATGCAAAAGATCGGGGCGCTGCTGAAGGACAACGGTCTTGCACTGCTCGAGTTTCCGAACACCGGCTCGTTCAGCTATAAACTGAAGCGAATCCTCAAGAACGCCGGTCTCAAGAACGCCAAATATGCGCCAGACTGGCGGCCGGGCCACGTGAACGAGTTTTGTCGCAGTTCATTCGAATACCTGCTCGATCGAACGGGCTTCGAACTCGTTGTGTGGCGCACGTATTCGAACAAGCCTGCGGCCAACGCGTTCTACCGCTGGGTGCCCATCGCGAGCAAGGTTCGCGTGCTCGTGCGCAAGCTGCCGGAGTCCGGCGCGGAGCGCGACACGGCATGATTTATGCAACTTAATGGCATCTTGCCGCATCTAAGCATGAACTTTACGAAAAACAGGGGAAGGAGACGAATGAAACGCAGAGAATTTCTCGGTGGAGCTGCGGCGAGTGGTGCCGTGCTCACGATGCCCGCGTTCCTGTCGGGCTGCGGCATTCAGCAGGCGATGACGGTCGCGGACAAGACACCCGAAAATCCTTTCATGGAATGGTTCGGCGTCGACCAGGCGACCACCGCGAGGGTCATGAGCGAGCTGTCGGCAAACGGTGCCGATGCCGCGGACCTCTACTTCCAGCACAGCCGCACGAATTTCCTGACGCTGGAAGACGGCATCGTCTCCAGCGCGAGCTCCGACATCCAGCAGGGTGTCGGATTGCGCGTCGTCATCGGCGAGCAGACCGGTTATGCCTTCACGGAGGACCTGGCCCTGCCGGCCATGCTGGCCGCGGCGCGTACCGCTGCGGCGATTGCGGCCGGCAACAAGGTCGTGGCGCCACAAAAGTTCGTCGCACAGGGTGCAGGCGAGTTGTACCGGACCGCGGTACCGTGGTCCGACGTCGGCATCGACAAGAAATTGCCGCTCATGAAGTTTGTCGAGTCCCGGGCGAAGTCGATGGAGGAGTCGGTCGAGAAAGTCGCCGTGTACTGGGCAGACCAGGACGAGCGAGTCATGATCGCCACCCTCGACGGCCGGCTTGTCACCGATCACCGGCCCATGACGCGAGTGACCGTGACGGTTACTGCGCGGCGCGGCGAGGAAGTCCAGTCCGGCTATTCCAATATCGCGGCGCGCGAGGAGTTCGGCTGGTATACCGAGGATCGCCTGGACACGATGGTGAAAGAGGCCGTCGACCGCACGATGGTCCTGTTCGATGCGCGGCGGCCGCCGGCCGGTGAAATGCCGGTGATCCTCGCGTCGGGCGCGAGCGGCATCCTGCTGCACGAAGCCATTGGCCACGGCATGGAGGCCGACTTCAACCGCAAGGGCGTCAGCATCTATTCCGACATGATCGGCAAGAAGGTCGCGGAACCCTTTGTCACGGTCGTCGACCAGGCGACGATCCCCCGCGAGCGCGGCGCGCTGAATTACGACGACGAAGGCAACGAGGCCGGCCGCACCGTGCTGGTCGAGAACGGCATCCTGAAGTCGTACCTGCACGACACCATCAGTGCGAGGCAGTACGGCCTGCAGCCGACCGGTTCGGGCCGGCGCGAGTCTTACCGGTACGCGCCGATGCCGCGCATGAGCTGCACCTTCATGGAGGACGGGCCGCACACGACGGAGGAAATCATCGCGGCCGTTGATCGCGGCATCATCTGCGAAACGTACACCAACGGCCAGGTGCAGATCGGCGCCGGCGATTACACGTTCTATGTCAAGAACGGCTGGCTCGTCGAGAACGGCAAAGTCACTGCACCGATAAAGGACGTCAACATCATCGGCAACGGCCCGGAATCGCTGCAACGCATAACGATGGTCGCGAACGATGCGCGCCTCGACACCGGGGGCTGGACCTGTGGCAAGAACGGCCAGAGTGTGCCGGTCTCACAGGGCATCCCCACGGTACTCGTCTCGAAGATGACGGTAGGAGGCGAAAATGTCGGTTGATCTCAAGGCACGTGCTGCCCAGGCCGTGGAACTCGCGCAGAAGTCCGGTGCGGAGGACGCGTGGTCCACGGCCAGTCAGAGCCGGGACGTCGAGTTCGAGTATCGCGACGGCAAGCTCGAGAAAGTCAAGGACACGACTTCGCAGAATCTCGGTATCCGCATTTACGCGGGCGGCCGTTACTCGAGCCACGCGACGACGGATCTGCATCCCGAGCGGCTGCAGGATTTCATCACCGAGGCCGTTGCCATTACCGCGGCGCTGGAGCCTGACGAGTATCGCCGGATTACGCCGGAGAAGTTGTTCCGGGACCGCCCCGCCGACGATCTCGATCTCGTGGACGCGAGCGTTGCGGCACTGGAACGCGAGCAGCGTATCGCATGGTGCCGTGCACTCGACGAAGTCGCGCACGAACACGGGGACGTGATCTCGGCGACCTCGGGCGTCTATGACGGAACGCAGCGATCGGCATCGGCGAGCAGCAACGGCTTCCTCGACGAACAGCGCTCGACCTATTGCTGGTTCGGTGCGTCCGTGACGCTGCGCGACCAGGGCGACAGGCGCGCCGAAGACTGGTTCTATGCCGGCGGCGCCCATGTCGCCGATCTGCCCGACCCGGAGGAAGTTGGCCGGCAGGCGCTGGAGCGAACCGCGTCGCGGCTGGGTTCGGAGAAAGGCCCCACGGTCAAGGCGGCGATGGTGGTCGATGCAAGGGCCGCGGCGTCGCTGATCGGCCGCCTGCTCGGCCCAGCCGATGCCCGCAGCATCCAGCAGGACCGCTCTTTCTGGGCGCCGCTCATCGGCGAGCAGGCGTTTAGCAGGACCCTCACGATCGTCGACGATCCGCTGATCGTCCGGGGGCTCGCCTCGCGCCGCTACGACGACGAAGGGATTTCAGCCCGGGCGCTGCCGATCGTCGAAGACGGTGTCGTCAGGAACGTGTACGTCGACACCTATTACGGCCGCAAGGGCAACATGACGCCCACAACGGGGTCGCCGTCGAACCGCGTCGTCACGCCCGGAAATCGGAGCCTCGAGGAACTGCTGTCCGAGGTCGGCGACGGCATTTACGTTACTTCCTGGCTCGGCGGCAACGCGGACGGCACCACGGGCGACTTCTCGCTCGGCTTGCGCGGGCACGTGATCGAGAATGGCAGGATCGGCCGCCCCGTGGGCGAAATGAACGTGACGGGTAATTTGCGCGACCTGTTCACCAGGCTCGAGATGGTCGGCAACGACCCCTATCCGTATGCGTCGACGCTGTCGCCGTCGCTGGTCTTCAGCGGCGTGGATTTTTCGGGCGCGTGAACTCATTGCGATCGGGTCGCGGTTCCAGAACCGCTCCTGCAAACCACCTGTAGGAGCGGGCCTCGGCCCGCGATCGGGTCACGATTGCAGGAGCGGGCCCCGGCCCGCGATCGCGCTTCGTGAAGCGCTCCTGCAGGCAATCGTTCAGGCCGTCGCACCGCCGTCGATGGCAATCGTGGTCCCGGTGATGTGCCGTGCCGCGTCGCTGGCCAGGTACAGCGCGAGCGATGCAATCTCACCGGGTTCCGCGATGCGGCCGTTGGGATTGTCGTCGGCGGCTGCCGCGAGGTAGTTGTCGAGATCCTCGCCCAGTTCCTCGGCTTCGCCGGCCAGCATCGGCGTGTCCACGTCGCCGGGGCAGATGGCGTTCACGCGCAGACCCGCGCGGGCGTGATCCTTTGCCATGGCCCGGGTGAGCATGACCAGGCCGCCCTTGCTGGCGCAGTAGGCGACGTGGTCGGCACCGCCGCGCAGACCCCAGTCCGATGCGATGTTGACGATGCTGCCCGCCGTATTCAGCAGGTAGGGCAGGGCCGCGCGGCTGAGATAGAAAGGCACGTCGAGATTGACGTGCATCGTGTCCCGCCAGTCGTCGTCGCCGGTCTCGGCTGCGTTGCCGCGGACCAGTATGCCCGCGGAGTTTACGAGACAGTCGATGCGGCCGAACTCTTCGATCGTGTCCGCAACGAGTTCGTCACAGGCATCCGACGAGTCGAGATCGCCCTCCCAGGTGGCGATGTTGTCGGATGCGACGGCGACTTCCTCGAGCCGGGCAGCGTTTCGTCCCGCGGCCATCACCGACCAGCCCCCATCCGCAAACTCGATTGCCGCAGCGGCGCCGATGCCCGAGCTCGCTCCGGTTATGAGCGCAACCTTCATCGCGATTCCCTCGCTCGCTGTATCATGTCAGGCAGTGTATATCAGAAGCGATCTGGCGGTGCGCGAAATGAACGAACTGGAATCGCTGGGCTGGCGCAGTTTCTTCGCGGCGCAGGTCGACGCAGACACGCCTTGCGTGCCCGCTCGGGTCGTGGCCGTGCAGCGCCAACGAGTCGAGGTCAAGGGCGATGGATTCGAAGCATTCCTGGCGCTTTCCGGCAAGAGCGCGGCACTCCGGTTGACGGTCGGGGACTGGGTGCTGGTTGATAGCGACGGATCGAGGATCAATCGCATGCTCGATCGCTTCGGTGTGTTCAAGCGCGGCGCCGCGGGTACGTCGGGTACGGTGCAGTCAATTGCGGCCAATGTCGACACGGTGTTCATCGTCACCTCCGCCAACCGGGACTTCAACGTGGCTCGGCTGGAGCGCTACCTGGCCGTCGCCTACGAGGCCGGCGCTTTTCCCGTGGTTGTCATTACCAAGGCCGACATGGTCGAGTCGGTGGAACCGTACGTTGCACGTGCCCGTGCACTCGGCAACAGCCTGCTGGTCGAAGCCATGGATGCCCGCGATCCGGGCGACGTGGACAGGTTGCGGCCGTGGTGTGGCCCCGGGCAGACCGTTGCGTTGCTGGGTTCCTCCGGCGTGGGCAAGTCCACGCTGATCAATACCCTGACGGGGGCAGGCCAGGAGACCTGCGACGTTCGCGAAGATGATCAGCGCGGGCGGCATACCACGACATCCCGGTCGATGCACAGGCTTCCGCAGGGCGGCTGGCTGATCGACACACCGGGCATGCGTGAACTGCGACTCGTCGAAAGCGGGGCCGCGCTCGACGATGTATTCAGCGAAATCCCGGCGCTAGCGGCGGACTGCCGCTTTTCCGACTGCCATCACGAGGCCGAGCCCGGTTGCGCGGTGCGGGCCGCGATCGAGGCGGGCATGCTCGATCCGGGGCGGCTCGAACGATTCCGCAAGCTGCGGGCCGAAGAGCGGCGCAATACCGAGACGATTGCCGAGCGCCGGGCGCGGGACAGGGCGCTCGGGCATCTGTACAAGTCGGTCCTGTCGCAAAAACGTCGCAGCAAGGGAGACGGAAACGGGTGACGACGATCGATCTGAATGCGGACCTGGGCGAAGGCGATGCGTACGATGCGGAGCTGCTGCAGGTGGTTTCGAGCTGCAACATAGCCTGCGGCGGTCACGCCGGGGATGCCGGGAGCATCGCGGCGACGATACGCGAGGCGCTTGCCAACGGCGTGAGCATAGGTGCGCATCCCGCCTATCCGGATCGGGAGGGGTTCGGACGACGGAGTCGCTTCATGGTCGGCGACCTGCTGCGTGATGCGCTGCGCTCTCAGCTGCGGGACTTCAGCCGCGAGGCGGTCCGCCTGGGAGCGGCGGTCTCGCACGTAAAACCCCACGGCACCCTGTACACGGATGCAGTCGTCGACGCGGAACTCGCCGACATCATCGCCGGCGTCGTTGCCGGGATGCAGGGCACGCCCGCGTTGGTCGGGCAGCCGGGGACCGAGCTCGAGGCGGCAGCGCATGCACACGGGCTGCGATTCGTCGCGGAGGCATTCGTCGATCGCGCGTACCGGTACGACGGGCAGCTCGTACCGCGTTCCGAGCCGGGCGCCGTCCATGGCGATATAGCGCAGATTCAGCGCCAGGCCGTCGCGCTTGCCCGCGACGGCCGTGTGCAGTGCCCCGATGGAAACACCGTTTCCGTGCGTGCGGACACCCTGTGTATTCATGGCGACACGCCGGGTGCCGCGGCGGCCGCCCGTGCGGTACGCGATGCGCTCGAAAACGAAGGAGTCGAGGTTCGTGCCTGTGCATGAAGATCCGGCAGCATTGAGTGCGCGCGCCTATTCCTGTGGTGACGACCTGGTTGCCGCCGACTGCGCGGATACACGTTCCGCACAGGCGCTGGCCGACCACCTGCGCGAATCCGGGGACTGGCTGGAGTGTGTTGCAGGGATCGCGAGCTGCGTTGCGCAGTTCGATCTGGCCGAGTTGACCGCGGAGCAGGCCGAACGGCGCCTGTTGGCCGCGCTGCAGTCCGTGCCGGCAGTCCGCGACGTGGAAGCCGAACTCGTCGAAGTGCCCGTGTGCTACGGGGGCGATCATGGCCCGGATCTCGACGACGTCTGCCATTTGTTGGGTGTGGACCGCGATGCGTTCATCGACGGCCACACTGGTGGCGAGTACCGGGTGGATATGCTCGGTTTCACGCCCGGTTTTGCCTTCATCGGCGGCTTCGCGGCCGCGCGCGAGGTGCCGCGCCGGCCACAGCCGCGCGTCCGGCTGGAGCCCGGCTCGGTCGGGATCGCCGGCGGCAGGACGGGTATCTACACGCTGCCCGGTCCCGGTGGCTGGCAGATCGTCGGCAGGACGCCGCTCAGACTTTTCGATGCCGGCGCGCAACAGCCTTTCCGGCTTCGCGCAGGCATGCGCGTGCGCTTCGTCGCGATCAGCGATGCGGAATTCGACGCCGGGCGGTCGGCATGACGGTCCGGGTTCTGAAGCCCGGCCTGCAGACGACCGTCCAGGCCGGACCGAGACGAGGCCAGCGCCACCTCGGCGTTCCCGCTTCGGGTGCCGCTGACCCGCTGTCGCTGGCGCTCGCCAATCGTCTTGTCGGCAATGCATTGCTGGCGCCGGCCCTGGAGACGACGCTCACCGGCGTGTCGCTGCGCTTCGAAAACAATGCTTTTGTGGCGGTAACGGGCGCCAAAGCCGAGGTGTGGCTGAATGGCGAGCGCGTCAAACGGCACCGGACGCTCGTCGTTGCCGCGGGCAGCGAACTCGAAGTGGGCGCGGCGAAGCGGGGCGCTCGCAATTACGTGGCGTTTGCGGGCGGCATCGACGTGGTCGAAGTACTCGGCTCGGCATCGACCTACCTGCCAGCCGGATTCGGCGGTTTCCGCGGGAGGTCGCTGCGTGCCGGTGACCTGCTGCCGCTCCGGCCTTTCGACGCGGCGCCGCAGATACTCAGGACACCGCAGGAATTCCGCCCGCGTGCGGGGTCCAGCTGGGCGCTGCGGGCCTGTTACGGTGCCGAGGTCGAGATGCTGGGCAAGGAAAGCCGCTTCGACCTGTTCGATACCAACTTCTCGGTGGGCGGCCGTGCGGATCGAATGGGTTTGCAGCTCGACAGCGCCAGGTTCGACGTCAGCTCGGGCGGACGTCTCGCGAGCGCCCCGGTATTTCCCGGCACCATCCAGTGCCCCGAGGACGGCAAGCCCTTCCTGCTGTCCATCGACGCGCAGACGATCGGCGGTTATCCGCGCGTGGCCCAGGTCGCGCGCGCGGACCGTCATCTGATCGGGCAGCTGCGGCCGGGCGATCACGTTCGCCTGTTGTGGCGCGACGCGGACAGCGCGCGCGACGAACTGCTGGCGAAGCACGACTACTGGCGCGAATGGCTGCCCGGTATCAGCGACGTCGTCTGATGCCCCGGCCCGGTGCAGGGCCTCCTCGACCGAAACTAATATCCGGTTATCAGTTACAGGTTATTGATGTCCTGTAATTGATATCTTACAATTGCGAGCCCGTGGCAGTTGGTAAGGCGGCAGGCTGTGAAAGACCCGGATTGGACATTCCTGAGTAACTACGCCCACGTGCTCGTGTGTCTCGCAAAAAACCCCGAAGCACGGCTGCGGGACGTGGCGGAACGCGTCGGGATTACCGAGCGCAGCGCCCAGCGATTGATCACCCATCTCGACGAGGCGGGGATCCTCACGAGGGTGAGGCAGGGCCGTCGCAACAGCTACTACATCGACACGAGTGCTCACCTGCGACATCCGATCGAGGAAAGCTGTACCGTGGGCGAGCTGCTCAAGCTCGTGCTGTCGCCGGCGCGCGTGCGCAAGCTCGAGGCCAACAAGGAAGCCTTCGACGAACAGCACGGCAGTCAATAACACCTAAAACGAGGAACAAGGACATGACCTTCAAGTATCCCTGGTACGCCATGGGCATCGTCGCGCTCTCGGCGGCGGCAAGCGACGCGCGAGCAGTCGAAGCGCTCTCGACCGAGGAACTCATCTCTCACTGCGCCGTATACGAGAAAGATCCGGACGGCGAGGATGGCATCTTCTGCGTACGTTACATACAGGGTTTCATCGACGGCGCCGTCGTGACGGACGAGCGCGTTACCTACAACGTGGCCGACGAGTACGATCGGGACGAGACGTTTACGGAACGCGCCATTCGAACCCGTCTCGGTTCGCGAATCGATCGTTACGGGCCGTCCTATTACGCGGAGTTCTGCCTCGGCGAGCCGCTGCCGCTGGCCGAAGTCGCCCGGGTCGTCATCGCGGACCTGCTGACTCTCGAGAATCTCGATGGGCGGGAGCTTGCGCGGGAGGTCGTCTATGAAACCCTGCGTCGCGAATACCCGTGTGACACTGACGAAGAATGAACAAGCCGTACGCACGAATCCTGACCATGGTCCTGCTGCTGATCACAGCCTGGGTGTTGTGGTCGGGCTACCTGAAGCCGCTGTTGCTGGGCCTGGGGGCCCTGTCCTGCCTGCTGACGGTGTGGATCGTGCGTCGTATGGGCTTTTTCGACGATGAAACGTACGCGTTTCACTACGACTGGCGGTTGCTCGGTTTCTGGGCATGGCTCGGCGGTGAAGTGGTCAAATCGAGCGTCGAGGTTGCGAGGGTGGTACTGCGGCGCCGTATAGACGTCGAACCGCAGCTGGTGGCAATCGACGGCAGCGCGCTGGAGCCCGTGGACCAGGCGCTGCTCGGCAATTCGATCACACTCACACCGGGTACGCTGACGCTGGACGTCCACGAGGGCAGGCTGCTCGTGCATGCATTGACGCCCGACGGCGCCGCCGCCCTGAAAGGCGGCGAAATGCAGCGGCGCGTTGCAGCCCTGAGGGCGCGCTGATCATGTACTACGTCGTAACCATAGCGACATTGGTCACGATGGGCCTGGCGCTGCTGCGCGCATTGCTCGGCCCTTCCGTTTACGACCGTGTGCTCGCCGTAAACATGTTCGGCACCAAGACGGTGCTGCTCCTGTCCGTCATCGCATTCCTCTACGGGCGGCCGGACTTTCTGGACCTGGCGCTCGCCTACGCACTCATCAACTTCATCGGCGTCCTGGCCGTGCTGGAATTTTTCCGCAGCAGGTCGCTGCGGCGCAGGGCCGAGCACGGCGAGGGGCGATGATCCCGTGAACGCGCTGTTCGACACCCTCAGCTGGGTGCTGCTATCCCTTGGCGGTCTCAGCGTCCTTGTTGGCGGAATCGGTGCCCTGCGCATGCCGGATCTTTACACGCGCATGCACGCGGCCAGCGTGACCGACAGCCTGGGTGCGATCCTGGTGCTCGTGGGCATCATGTTGCAGGCCGGCTGGTCGCTGGCCACCATCAAGCTGGTCGCGATCCTGCTGTTCCTGCTGTTGACGAGCCCGACGTCATCGAATGCGCTGGCCAGTGCCGCACTGCTGGCCGGCACCCGGCCGTTTGCCGAAACGCTCGAGGAACAGGAGCAATCGAAGTGATCGTCGTCTTCGGGATCTTCCTGCTGACGCTGCTGGTGATCACCGCGATCGCCATCGTGCGGACCGACAACCTGTTCGTCGCGGTGATGCTCATGGGGATCGCGAGCCTCCTGATTGCCGCGAACTTCTTCCTGCTCGACGCTGCAGACGTGGCTCTGACCGAAGCGGCAGTCGGCGCCGGCATCTCCACGGTGTTGTTCCTTGGCGCGCTCGCGCTGACGTCGGAACGCGAACGGGCGAGGTCATCGAACAGGATACTGTCGTTCATCGTCGTTGCGGCGGCGGCGCTGATCCTCATCTATGCCACGTTCGACAAGCCGCGATTCGGCGATCCGCAAGCTCCTGTCCAGACGCACGTTGCACCGTGGTATCTCGAGAAGACGCCGGAGTACATCGACATCCCGAATGTCGTCACGGCGGTGCTGGGCAGCTTCCGCGGTTACGACACGCTGGGCGAAGTGTTCGTGGTGTTTACCGCGGGCATCGGCGTACTGTTTCTTCTCGGCGGCGGCAGGGCAACGGGCGTGACGTCGCAGCAGACGGTGAACGAGGGCCTGCGCCACCACCTGATTCCGCGCGTTGTCGGCCGCGTCCTGATTCCGTTCATCCTGCTGTTCGGGCTGTACGTGCAGTTCCACGGCGAGTACGGGCCGGGCGGTGGTTTCCAGGCCGGCGCGATCATCGCGGCTGCGGTCATCCTGTTTGCCCTGCTGGAAGGGGAGGCGCGCGCATTATCGGTACTGCCCGAACGCCTGCTGCTCGGACTGATGGCCTGCGGGCCGCTGCTGTATGGCGCTGTCGGACTCGCCGGGATTATCCTCGGGGGCAATTTCCTCGACTACTCCGTACTGGCGTCGGATCCGGTCAAAGGCCAGCAGCTGGGTATCCTGCTCATCGAAGCCGGCGTTGGCATCAGTGTCACCGGCGTGCTGCTCGGCATCTTCCACGCCTTTGCGGCGAGGGAGCGGTAGCTCATGGAGCTGCTGGGCCTCTACCACTACTGGGTATTCGCGATCCTGTTGATGATCGGCTTCTACGCCGTCGTCGCGAAGCGCAATCTCGTCAAGAAACTGATCGGACTATCGCTATTCCAGGCTGCCGTGTTCCTGCTGTACATCACGATGGGCAAGGTCGATGGCGGTACGGCGCCGATCTTCTCCGCTGACGGGGCTACCGTCTTCTCGAATCCGTTGCCGCAAGTGCTGATACTCACCGCGATCGTCGTCGGCATCTCCACGACGGCTCTCGGTCTCGGGATCGTCGTGCGACTAAAGGAAGAATACGGCTCGATCGAAGAGCACGAGATCCAGGAGATCGACGAGCGGTGAACGTACTGGCTCAACATCTCCCGGCGCTGCAGGTCGTCGTGCCGATGCTCGTGGCGCCGCTGGTCATTCTCCTGCGGCCGCGCGGGCTTGCCTGGGCGGCAAGCACTGCTGCGAGCGTGCTCGCATTCGCGGTGGCGGTGCAGCTCGTGCTGGGCGTCCTGGACAGCGGTCCGGCCAGTTACCTGATGGGGTCGTGGCCGGCACCGTACGGGATCGAACTCAAGGTCGATGCGCTCAGCGCGCTGCTGCTGCTGACCGTGACGGGCGCCTCTGTACTCGCGCTCGTGGGTGGCCGGGAGAGCCTCGACCGGCAGATCGACAGCGGCCGCCAGCCGTATTTCTACGCGGCCTGGTTGCTGGCCCTGTCCGGCCTGTCGGGAATCGTGGTCGCCGCCGACGCCTTCAACATATTCGTCTTCATGGAGATCTCGTCGCTGGCGAGTTACGTGCTGATCGCGGGCGGTCCGGACCGGCGGGCGCTCCCGTCGGTATTCAAGTACCTGATCATGGGCACGATCGGTGCGACGTTCTATCTCATCGGCGTCGGCCTCATCTACATGATGACCGGCACCCTGAACCTCGCGGACATGGAGTTCCGCATACACGAAGTGGCGGATCAGCGGCCCATACTTGCAGCCGCCGGGTTCATCACCGTCGGGCTCGCGCTGAAGGCCGCAATATTCCCGTTGCACGTCTGGCTGCCGAATGCCTACACCTATGCGCCGCACATGGTGACTGCATTTCTCGCGGCGTGCTCCACGAAAGTCTCCCTGTACGTCCTGCTGCGATTCGATTTCTTCGTGTTCCAGGAGAACCTGGCAGGGCATGCCTTCCAGTTCGCCGCGTACCTGATGCCGCTGGCGATCTTCGGCATTCTCGTCGGCTCGTCAGTCGCGATGTTCGAAAGCAACATCAAGCGCCTGCTGGCGTTTTCCTCGGTCGCGCAGATCGGCTACATGATGCTCGGTGCGAGCCTCGTCACCGTCGCCGGCCTCACGGCAGGCATCGTGCATATCTTCAACCACGCGCTGGCGAAGGGCGCCCTGTTCCTCGCCGTCGCGTCATTTGCCACGTTTGCAGCCGGCCTGCGACTCGATGAACTGCGCGGGATCGCACGTCGCATGCCGTGGACGTTCGGCGCGTTCGTGATCGCCGGTCTCAGCCTGATCGGTATTCCAGGCACGGCCGGTTTCGTGAGCAAGTGGTACCTGATCAGCGCCGCCATGGAGTTCGGTGCCGCCGGTTTGCCGCTGATCGCCATCATCCTCGTGAGTTCACTGATGGCGGTCGTTTACATCTGGCGCATCGTCGAAGCCGCGTGCTTCGCGGATGACGAGGACAGGCCGGCGCCGACCGGCCGCGGCGTGTCGCCGGCCCTGGTCGCCGTGATGTGGCTGGCCGCCATTGCGAATGTCTACTTCGGACTCGTTCCCGAGTTGCCGCTGACCCTGTCGGGCGACGCCGCGAGAGAACTCCTGGATCATCTGCCATGAGTGCGCAAGCGGCCATCCTGTTTGCACTCGCGCTGCCGCTTGCCGGCGCCCTCGGCATTGCCCTCGCAGGACGCATCAGCGCGAACCTGCGGGAGGCGGTCACGATGGTTACCGCCGGCGGGCTCGCGGTCACGGTCTGGAGCCTGCTGCCGGCGGTCATGGCCGGTGAGCGGCCGGGCGTGAGCGTTGCCGGGTTCATCCCCGGCATGGAAATCGCTTTCCGCGTGGAGCCGCTCGGCATGTTGTTTGCCGCGCTGGCCTCGAGCCTGTGGATCGTCAATTCGCTGTATTCCATCGGCTACATGCGGGGCCACAACGAGAGCAACCAGACGCGCTTCTACGTGATGTTCGCGGTCTCGCTGGCGGCGACGATGGGTGTCGCCTTCGCGGGCAACCTGATCACGCTGTTCCTGTTCTATGAGATGCTGACGCTCTCGACCTACCCGCTGGTAGCGCACAAGGGCGACGAGAACACGGTACGGTCGGCTCGCGTCTATCTCGGCATCCTGCTGACGACGTCGATCGGGCTGTTCCTGCCCGCGATAATCTGGACCTATACCGTCGCGGGAACGGCGACTTCACGGCGGGCGGCTTCCTGGCGGGGAAACTCGAGGGGCCCGCGATCGGCCTGCTTCTCGGCCTGTTCGTGTTCGGCGTCGGCAAGGCGGCGGTCATGCCGGTGCACCGCTGGCTGCCGGCCGCGATGGTCGCGCCGACGCCGGTGAGTGCATTGCTGCATGCGGTCGCGGTCGTCAAAGCCGGTGTGTTCACGATCACGAAGATCATCGTGTACGTGTTCGGCGTCGAGTTCCTGTTTGCCGCGCCGAGCAGCGGCTGGCTGCTGTATGCCGCCGCGTTCACGATCATCGCCGCCAGCGTCGTCGCCCTGCGGCAGCAGAATCTGAAGCGTCTGCTGGCCTATTCGACCATCGCGCAGCTGTCGTACGTGGTGATGGCGGCCGCCATCCTCAAGCCGCTCGCCGAGATCGGCGCGGCCATCCACATGGTCGCGCATGCGTTCGGCAAGATCACGCTGTTCTTTGCCGCGGGCGCCATCTACGTCGCCGCGAAAAAGACCGAGATCGGCCAGCTCAAGGGCATCGGCCGGCGCATGCCGATAACCATGACCGCGTTCACGATCGGGGCCTTGAGCATGATCGGCGTGCCGCCGACCGGCGGATTCGTGTCGAAGTGGTACATCCTGGCGGGCGCGTTCCAGGACGACAATTACGTCGCGCTGGTGACAATAATACTCAGCACGGTCCTGAATGCCGCCTACTTCCTGCCGATCATTTACATGGTGTGGTTCATGCGCGAGGACGAGCCGCCGGCGAAGGTGCACGGCGAGGCGCCGTGGCCGGCCGTGCTGGCACTCGCCATTACCGCATTCCTGACGATCGCATTCTTCTTCTTCAATGGCGCGACACTCGAGCTGGAGCGCCAGGTTGTCGAGAACCTGTCATGAACGAACCGCAACAAACGGATCACTGGCTGGCGCGGCCCGCGACGATAAGACGCCTGTGGAGGATCTTCATCGCCGTGCTCGTGGTACTCGTGCTGGCGCAGGCACTGATCTACGTAAAAGGGTACTTCGGCGTCGACGGCTGGTTCGGTTTCGGCGCCGTGTTCGGCTTCCTGTCCTGCCTGGCCATGGTGCTGTTTGCCAAGGCGCTGGGCTACGCGCTGAAGCGCCCGGAGGATTACTACGAGCGGCGGAGGGACGATGTTTGAGCTGATCCCACCGGCCGTCTTCATGATCGTGGCCGCGCTGCTGATCGGTCCGGCGCGAGGACACCTGCGCAGCGTGATCGTGCTCGCCGCGCCGCTCGTGACGCTGTGGTTCATCTGGCAGGTCCCGAACGGCGTCGCTTACGACGTCGCTTTCCTCGACTACCGCATCGAACCGCTGGAAGGCAGCGAGGTCCGGCGGCTGTTCGCGACCATCTTCGCGCTGATGGCATTCGTCGGCGGGCTGTACGCGTTTCGGCAGGCGAAGTGGTACGAGCTCGCGGCGGCCTATGCGTATGCAGCAGGTGCGATCAGGCGTCAGCTTCGCCGGCGACCTGATCACGCTGTTCCTGTACTGGGAACTCATGGCGCTGTTCTCCACGGTCGTCGTCTGGTGCGGCGGCACGCCGGAGGCGCGGCAGGCCGGAATACGCTACGCAATCATGCATCTCCTCGGCGGCGTCATCCTCAAGGTGGGAATCGAAGGCGTCGTCGTGCACACCGGGTCGATCGACATCCAGCCGATGCTGGCGAACAACTTCGACACCTGGATGATGCTGGCCGGAATCCTGATCAATGCGGCGGCGCCGCCCGGTGTCGGCCTGGCTGGCCGACTCCTACCCGACCTCCAGCGCGACGGGCTCCGTGTTCCTGTCCGCTTTTACCACCAAGACCGCGATCCTGGCGCTGATCCTGCTGTTCCCCGGCGAGCCCGTGCTCATCGGTATCGGCCTGTTCATGGTCATGTACGGCATCATCTACGCGCTGCTCGAGAACGACATCCGGCGGATCCTCGCGTACTCGATCGTGAACCAGGTCGGCTTCATGGTCTGTGCGGTCGGCATCGGCACGCAGATGGCATTGAATGGCGCCGCGGCGCATGCGTTTGCGCACATCATCTACAAGGCATTGCTGTTCATGAGCGCAGGTGTCGTGGTCTACCGAACCGGGTTCAACAGGTGCACCGAGGTCGGCGGCCTGTTCCGGACGATGCCGCTCACGGCCATCTGCGGCATCATCGGTGCGCTCGCGATTTCCGGGTTCCCGCTGACGTCGGGCTTTACGACCAAGACGATGATCTCGCAGGCGGCGGCCGACGAAAGCCTGTTCTACGTTTATATGTTGCTCGCCGCCGCATCGGCGGGCGTGTTCCTGCACGCGGGCATCAAGTTCCCGTGGTTCGTGTTCTTCCAGCGCGACTCGGGCCTGCGGCCGAAGGACGCGCCATGGAACATGGGCGCCGCGATGGTCATCTTTTCGGTGTTGTGCATCGTTCTCGGTGTCGCGCCCGACCTGCTGTACCGGTTCCTGCCGTACCCGGTCGAGTACGAGGCGTATACGCCGGGCAAGGTGCTCTTCTACCTGCAGCTGCTGATGTTCTCGGGCCTCGCGTTCTTCCTGCTGCTGCCGCTGATGAAGCGCACGGAAACGATCAGCCTCGATACGGACTGGCTGTGGCGGGTGCTGTTGTTCCAGCTTGGTGTCCGGGCCTACCGCGTTGCCGCGGTGGCGGGCGGAACGGTCTCGGCGGCCACCGCTGCGTCGCTCTCGAGCATGAGGAACGTCGCCAGGCGTTACCTGGGCACGGCGGAGCAGGGGGGCACGCCGGGCGTGTTCGCGCGCGCCTGGCCCATCGGCGTCACGGCATTGTGGATCGCCGTGCTGCTGACGGGGTACGTTCTCGTCTACTACTTCTGACGGCGGCAGTGAGAATTGGTGGGCCCGCCAGGACTCGAACCACTCGCCGCGCTTGAGACGATCGTGCCTCTCCCGACAGGGGCATACTGTGGCTGGTACCGGTGGCAGTAGGAATTGGTGGGCCCGCCAGGACTCGAACCTGGGACCAAGGGATTCACTTTACCCGCCTGTTTCCAAGCGGAGCGGACTATCTCATCACCCTCAACCGAATTGTTAGGGGCGGGACGCTCTAGCCTGTCATTAAGAACACTGAAGTTCTCAGGTAGTCTCTGCACCGTCCGGCAGTGTACTGCCGGCTTGGCTCAGGATTGCCGTCAGCCAAGGCTGCTACGGTTTCCCTGAATTCATCCCGTTCGACTTTGTGCCTTTCGGCACAAACGCACCTTTTGATGAGTCCCCTGCTCTAACCAACTGAGCTACAGGCCCACAACCGGGCGGAATTCTACCAGATATCCAGCGGCCATAGCGATGGTCAGTAGCGGATTGATTCCTTGAATTTGTGCGTCGGACACCGTTCGATTAACTGCCAGGCTTGTGTTGTGGCCAGGTGTATTCGTTGTTCGCAAGTACTTCGAGGGAAGCAAAAAAGATTTTGCTCACGACGTTGCAAGAATCGGGACACCAACAACAGGTTGCAGTCCTATAGCGCTCAACAGTTACGGGGCAGAATGAGAAAAATCGAACTGGTCAAACTGAAAGGTGGCTGCTGTGCAAAGTGCGGATACCGGCCGCAGCCATGAAATTGGGCAAAAAAAGCCGGGCAGTGCCCGGCTTTTCTTCAGTCCTCGATCAGGAAGCTCCTGAGCTGGTCCGAGCGGGTCGGGTGACGGAGTTTCCGGAGCGCCTTGGCTTCGATCTGGCGGATGCGCTCACGCGTAACGTCGAACTGCTTGCCGACTTCTTCGAGCGTGTGATCGGTGTTCATGTCGATACCGAAACGCATGCGCAGCACCTTTGCTTCGCGTGGTGTCAGGCCGGCGAGCACGGCGTGCGTCGTTTCCTTGAGGCCCTGCGACGTCGCCGAGTCGATCGGCGAATGCACGGTCTGGTCCTCGATGAAGTCGCCGAGATGCGAATCCTCGTCGTCGCCGATCGGCGTTTCCATCGAGATCGGCTCCTTGGCGATCTTCAGGACCTTGCGGACCTTGTCCTCCGGCATTTCCATGCGCTCGGCCAGTTCGTCCGGCAGCGGCTCGCGGCCCATCTCCTGCAGCATCTGCCGGGAAATGCGGTTGAGCTTGTTGATCGTCTCGATCATGTGCACCGGGATGCGGATCGTGCGCGCCTGGTCCGCGATCGAGCGCGTGATCGCCTGGCGAATCCACCACGTCGCATAGGTCGAGAACTTGTAGCCGCGGCGGTACTCGAACTTGTCGACCGCCTTCATCAGGCCGATGTTGCCTTCCTGGATCAGGTCCAGGAACTGCAGGCCGCGGTTCGTGTACTTCTTCGCGATCGAGATCACGAGGCGCAGGTTGGCCTCGACCATCTCCTTCTTCGCGCGGCGCGCCTTGGCCTCGCCGATCGACATCTGGCGGTTGATTTCCTTGATCTCGGCGATCTTGAGCTTCGTCTCGTCCTCGATCGCCAGCAGCTTGCGCTGCGCAGCGCAGTACGTCGTCCTTCAGTTTGGCGAGCGTCGACGAGTGCTTGCGCTTGGCGCGGATGTGCTTCTCGATCCAGTCGAGATCCGTCTCGCTCTTCGGGAAGCTCGACAGGAAGTCCTTGCGCGGCATGCCGGCGTCGCGCACGCAGATCTGCATGATCAGTCGTTCCTGGGTGCGAATGACGGAGACCGTGTCGCGCAGGTTGCTGACCAGCATGTCGAACAGTTTCGGCGACAGCTTGAGCTCCATGAGTCTGGTCGGCGAGCTCCTGCTGCGATCTTGACGGTCTTCTTGTCCTTGAGCCGTACTTCTCGATCGCGTCAGCGCGCGCTTGTGCAGGCGCTTGATGCCTTCACGCGGGCCGTGACCTCTTCGGGATCCGGGCCGGTATCGACACGTCTTCGTCGTCATCGTCGTCATCTCGATCTTCGGCGCGGGCGGCTTGATTTCGTCCGGTTCGTTCGGGTCGATAAAACCGACGACGAAATCCTGCATGCGCGTCTCGCCGGCTGCGACGGCATCGCAGACCTCGAGCAGCAGGTCGATGGTCGGCGGGAAATGCGCCATGTGGTACTTGACCTGGTTGAGGCCGTCTTCGATGCGCTTGGCGATCTCGATTTCGCCCTGGCGCGTCAGGAGTTCGACCGTACCCATTTCGCGCATGTACATGCGCACCGGGTCCGTCGTACGGCCGAATTCGGCGTCGACGCTGGCCGAGCGCGGCTTCGGCTTCCTCGGCGGCATCGTCGTCGTTCGAAACTGCGGCGTCCGACAACAGCAACGACTCGGCATCCGGTGCCTTTTCGTGCACCGTGATGCCCATGTCATTGATCATGTTGACGATGTCTTCGATCTGCTCCGGATCGACGATGTCATTCGGCAGGTGATCATTGACCTCGGTGTAGGTCAGGTAGCCTTGTTCCTTGCCGCGCGCAATCAAGTTCTTTCAGTTGCTGGGCCTGCTTGCTGCTGCCTATTGCTGCACGTTTCTCGCTCAAGAGGAAACGACCTCCATGTAAAAAATGCAAACGACCAATTGTACTAGTTTGACTCGATCTAGTCTATAAATGTCCATGAATTTCTCGCCAGCCCGTCCCTGGCGCAAGCCTACAGCGAAGCTGCCGCAACTCCGCCTTTTCATCGTCGGTCAGCGAGTTAAGCCTCTGTTTTTCAATCAAAAAATCGATTCGTTCCGCGGCGTCCCGCCAGCGCCAGCTGGTCCGAGGCAGTCGGCCAGCTCGGCGGCCGGATCGAAATCATCCTCGTCGGGCACCTCGACGGCGGCGAGTTTGCCGAGGTGGCGGCCCTCGTTCGCTCGTGGCGCCAGCGCTCCAGCAAGCCCGCAGTCGTGATATTGGGCTCCTGCCTGCACGGTTTCAATGAGGTCGCTGCAACAGCTCGATGCCCGGCCGGTTTACGCCCGGCCAGTTTCTCGACGTCGAGCTTGGCCGCTGCCTGCGGGATGGTTGAGCAACAGCGTGATCGCCCGGCGCACCACCGATGGCTTGCCGGCCTGGGCCGCCGGCCACGCTGCGGCCGCCTGCGACGGGGTGGCCGGTTCGGTCGGCCTGTCGGCGTCGCCGATCATCCTCTCGAGCTTGGCTGCCGTGAGGCCGACGGTTTGCGCCAGGCGATTCGAGCAGCAAGCTCGCGATAGACGCCCGGCGGAATCCTGTGCGATCAGCGGTCTCGCGAGTTCTGCGAGCCGGGCCCGGCCGTCGACCGTGTCCATGTCCACCTGCCGCGCAAGCTCCCCGATCAGGAAGTCCGACAGCGGCACGCCGTTATCGAGCGCCTCGATGAACGCATCGGCGCCGTGCTCGTTGACGTACGAATCCGGGTCGTGGCCCTCCGGCAGGAACACGAAACGCACCTGGCGGCCTTCGCGCATCTGCGGCAGCGCGTCTCCAGCGCGCGCCAGCGCGGCCTGTTGGCCGGCGCGGTCGCCGTCGAAGCAAAAATCGATGTTCTCGGTCAGCCGGAACAGCCGGTTCAGGTGCTCGTCCGTCGTTGCGGTTCCCAGCGTCGCAATGGAGAAGTCGATGCCGTGGCGCGCGAGGGCGACGACGTCCATGTAGCCCTCGACGACCACGAGGCGATCGATCTGGCGCAGCGCCTGGCGTGCTTCGTACAGCCCGTAGAGCTCCCGGCCCTTGTGGAACAGCACGGTCTCCGGGGAGTTCAGGTACTTGGGCTCGCCGTCGCCGATGGCAGCGCCCGCCGAAGCCGATCAGCGGCCGCGCGCGTCGCGGATCGGAAACATGATGCGATCGCGAAAGCGATCGTAGTGCTTGCCATTGTCCTTGCGGATCACGAGGCCCGCCGCGAGCAGCGATCGATGGCCTCCTGCGACCTGCCGAACTTGTCGAGTACGTCGCTCCAGCCATCGGGCGCGTAGCCGAGCCGAAGCGGCGGGCGGTATTGCCGTCGATGCCGCGCTGCTTGAGGTAATCGACGGCTGCGGCGTTCTCGCGCAGCCCCTGCTGCCAGATAGCGTCTCGACGCGCGACCATCAGCTCGAAGAGCTCGTCGTAGCGCCGGGCGGGGCGGTCCGTTCATCTCGCGGCACCTCGACGCCCATGGAGTTGGCGAGGCTCTCGACCGCCTCGACGAAACTCATGTGGTCGAATTCCATGAGGAAGCCGAGCGCGGTGCCGTGGGCGCCGCAGCCGAAGCAGTGATAGAAACCCTTCGTCGGACTCACCGTGAACGAGGGCGTCTTCTCGTCGTGAAACGGGACAGCAGGCCTTGAATTCACGCCCGGCCTTCTTGAGCTGCACACGCCGGCCGATCACCTCGACGACATCGGCCCTTGCGACCAGGTCGTCGATGAAGTCCTGGGGAATCAGTCCGGCCATAGTTGATTAAACGTGTGCTCCGCGGCTTCGGGTCTGGACAGAGCCTGTTCTTGTTATTGGGGCCCGGGTCGCTGCCCGTTCGCCCAAGCATAGCGAATCCGTACTGATTCGCCAGCGCTTTATTCCCGGGAATTTCAGGCCCCGAGCCGTTCCTTGACCCGGCTGCCGACGGCACCCATGTCGGCACGGCCGGCGGCTTTGGACTTTATGGCGCCCATGACCTTGCCCATGTCGCGGATACTCTCCGCGCCGGTCGCCACGATGACTTCATCGATGAGGGCGTCGAGTTCGGCATCATCCATTTTCGCCGGAAGGTAACTTTCCAGCACGACGATCTCGGCCTGCTCGATGGCGGCGAGGTCGTCACGGCCCCCCTTGGTAAACTGCTCGACGGAATCGCGGCGCTGCTTGACCATCTTGTCGAGAACGCCGAGAACTGCGGCGTCATCGAGTTCCTTGCGGGAATCGATCTCCACCTGCTTGATGGCCGCGAGAATGAGGCGCAGGACCTTGAGCCGGTCCTTGTCGCCGGCTTTCATCGCGGACTTCATGTCCTCGGTAACGCTGTTCTTTAAGAGACATGGGCCGAGAGAGCCTCGAACCTCGGGGATTTCAGTAGAGACGTCTGCGCTTCGACTCTTCGCGCGATATGCGCTTCATGTGCCGCTTGACGGCGGCGGCCTTCTTGCGCTTGCGCTCCTGGGTCGGCTTCTCGTAGAACTCGCGGCGGCGCAGTTCCGTGAGGACCCCGGCTTTCTCGCAGGCGCGCTTGAAGCGGCGCAGTGCGGCGTCGAAATATTCGTTCTCTTTTACGCGAACACTTGGCATTTAGATCAGGCCTTCCTTCTGGGCATAAATAATCCCGGGTCGAACCGGGAGAGCCGCGCATTTTAACCCCCTGCCGGGAGGGGCGCAAGGCCCGCCGATGCAGCGATTCAGGCCAATATCCCTTACTATGCGGCGCCATGAACGTACTCGGGATCGAAACCAGCTGCGACGAGACCGGCGTGGCGCTGTATTCCACGGAGCGCGGCCTGCTCGCGGATGCCCTGCACAGCCAGGTGGACCTGCACGCCGTCTATGGCGGTGTGGTGCCGGAGATTGCGTCTCGCGACCACGTCCGGCGCCTGCTGCCGCTGATCCGGGTGGTTCTGTCGAAAGCGGGGGTAGAGCGCCCCGATGCCATCGCGTACACGGCGGGCCCCGGCCTCGTCGGGGCCCTCATGGTGGGCGGCGGCATGGCGGCCGGTCTCGGCCTGGCCTGGGGCTGCCCGGTCGTCCCCGTGCATCACATGGAGGGACACCTGCTGGCGCCGATGCTCGAAGACAATCCGCCCGCGTTCCCGTTCCTGGCGCTGCTCGTGTCCGGGGGGCACTCCATGCTGATCTCGGTGCGTGCACTCGGCGAGTACGAACTGCTCGGAACCACGCTCGACGACGCGGTCGGTGAGGCCTTCGACAAGACCGCCAAGCTGCTCGGCCTCGGGTACCCCGGCGGCCCTGCGCTGGCGGCGCTCGCGGAACAGGGCAACGACAAAGCCTTCGACTTTCCCCGGCCGATGTTGAATCGCCCGGGTCACGACTTCAGCTTCAGCGGCCTGAAGACGGCCGCGATGCTCGAGGTGCGCAAAGCGAGCGAGCGCGGCGACCTCGACGCATGCCGCGCCGACCTCGCGGCTTCGTTCCAGAGGGCCGCAGTCGATACGCTGGTCGAAAAGTCGATTCGCGCCGCGCACAGCGCGGGCCTGGCACGGATCGTCGTCGCCGGCGGCGTCGGCGCCAACAAGCTGCTGCGCCGGGAGATGGCAAGCCGCTTCCCCGGCGAGGTGCATTACCCGCGCATGGCGTTTTGTACCGACAATGGCGCGATGATCGCCGTGGCCGGTGCGTTGCGCCTTGCAGATGCGCGCCCGATCGGCGAGATTCGGGCCCTGGCACGCTGGCCGCTGGACGCGCTCGCCGGCGCCCGCGACCCCGGACTGAGTGGCGAATTCCTATGGACATCATTTTTCTGCACAACCTCAAGGTCGATGCGGTCATCGGTATCTGGGACTGGGAACGCAAGATTCGCCAGACCGTGGAAATCGACCTGGACATGGCGGCTGATATCCGCAAGGCGGCCGCCAGCGACACGGTGGAAGACACCTTGAACTACAAGCTCGTCGCAAAACGCCTGCAGAGTTTCATCGCCGAGTCCGAGTTCCAGCTGGTCGAGACCCTGGCCGAGCGCATTGCCGGGATTGTTATCGGCGAGTTCGATGTTCCCTGGGTCCGGGTGCGGGTCAACAAGCCGGGCGCGATCCGCGGCGCGCGAGACGTGGGGGTTGTCATCGAGCGTGGCGAACGGCCGCGTCCGGATTGACCCGTGGCGAACGTCTATCTGGGCCTCGGCAGCAACATCGATGCCGAGAAGAACCTGCGGCTCGCCGTGGATGCCTTGCGGCACCGGCACGGCGAATTGACGGTATCGCCGGTCTACAGGAGCGCGGCGGTCGGCTTCGACGGCCCCGACTTCCTGAACCTCGTCGTCGCGCTGGCGACTGACGCAACGCCGTTGGAGGTTCTCGAAGAGATCGAACGGATTCATGCAATGGCCGGACGCAGCCGCGGGCCGGACCGGTACAGCTCACGGCCGCTGGATATCGACCTCCTGCTCTATGGCGACACGGTCGAACCGGCGCCGCCCCTGAGGCTGCCTCGCCGCGATATTCTCGAGTACGGTTTCGTGCTCCGGCCGCTCGCGGATATCGCCCCGCGGCTGGTGCACCCGGTCACCGGGAAGACGATCGGCGACCTCTGGCGGGAGTTCGACGGCGACCGTCATCCGTTAACGCGGGTCGACGTTATTCTGTAAAAAAGCCGGGATAAAAACCCGTGCGCAGGGGTCAAAATTTGACGACCGTTCCTCAGTGGTTTGCACGGCTGATCGGATAAGATGTCCCCAGATGGAGAGACCCTCCACGCTAACGGAGTGGCAATGCGCAAATTATTTCCGATCCTGCCGGTCTTGCTGCTGGCGGCCTGTTCGTCCAGCGACGAAGGCTCGGTCGCCGAATGCTCGATCGAGGGCCAGAAACAATTCGTTCTCGATTCGATGCGCGACTGGTACTTCTGGAACGACCTGCTGCCTGCGCAGGTGGACACCAGCCAGTTCGCGACGCCCGAGGATTTGCTCGATTACCTGAAGACATTCAGTCCGGCCGGGAGCGACGGCCTGCCGGTTGACAAGGCGTTCAGTTTCATAACGACCGCGGCGGCCGATGATTCGCGTTTTTCGCAGGGCGAGTTTGACGGTTACGGTATCATTTTGAGGTTCATCGCCAGTGACCGCGTCCAGCTGGAGAAGGTTTTCGCGGATGGTCCGGCTGGCGCTGCGGGTCTGGCAGCGGGGACAGGAAATCCTGACTCTCAATGGCCGCACGATTGCTGATATCGAGGCCGCCGAAGGCGTTCGGACCTTGCTCGAGAGCTCGCCTCTCACGTTCGAAATGCGACGCCTCGATGATTCCGAGTTCGAGGTATCGCTTGCCCGCGGCACAGTGACGATCGATCCGGTGCCGCAATGGCGAATCATCGACGCGGGCGGCGGCCGCAACATCGGCTACCTGGAACTGGCCAGTTTCATCCTGCCTGCGGAGCCGGCGATGGAGGCCGTGTTCGCCGCGTTCAATGATGCCGGGGTGAACGACGTCATCATCGATCTTCGGTATAACGGTGGCGGACTGGTCAGCACCTCCAGCCTGCTCGGGGACTACTTCGGCGGCCAGGTCGCCGAGAACCTGATCTTCTCCAAGTCCCTGTTCAATGCCATCCGTTCCGAACAATACGACACCATCGAGTTCTTTGACCAGCTCGCGAATTCGATAAGCCTCTCACGCCTGGTCGCCATCACCACCGGCGATACTGCGTCCGCTTCCGAACTCGTCATTAACGGCATGGAGCCCCACGTAGAAACGGTGCTGGTGGGATCCGACACGCTTGGCAAGCCGGTCGGCCAGGTCGGCCTGGAATTTTGCGGAAAGCTGCTGAGGGCGGTGGCCTTCGAGGCGGTCAATGCCGACGACGTCGGCGGCTATTTCGATGGCTTGCCGGTCGATTGCGCGGCCGATGACGACCTGTCGATTCCGGTCGGTGATCCCGGCGACCCGAACCTTTTGGCGGCGCAAACCTATCTCGCGACCGGCACATGTCCGGTTGCCGCATCGCTGCGGGCCGAGGAAGCCGGGATCGGCGCCGCCAAGGCTTTGCCGCAGGTCGACAGGCGCGGGCCGCCTGCGCGCGAGTTCCTGCGAGCTTTCTGAGGGGTTACCAGCCGATGGAGCGCCCGCCGTCGACGGCCAGGATCTGGCCCGTGACGTAGGTTGCGTCGCGGACCAGGTAGACCACGCAGCCGGCGATGTCTTCCGGTGAGCCGGCACGCGCCAGGGGCACCTCGTCGAGTATCGAGGCCTTGATCTCCTCGCTCATGTCACCTTCCGGCCACAGGATGGCGCCCGGGGACACGCCGTTCACGCGCACCTCGGGGGCGAGTTCCTTTGCCAGCGCGCGCGTCAGCATGGCGAGGCCTGCTTTTGCGGGGCTGTAGACCACGTGGTTGCGCAGCGGCCGCTGTGCATGGATATCGATGATGTTCACGATGCTGCCCCGGCGCTCGCGCAGGCCGGGCGCGGCGGCCTGGGCGAGGAACAGCGGCGCCTTGAAGTTGCTGCCGACGAGATCGTCCCAGTGCGCCTCCGTAATTTCACCGAGCGGCGTGGGATAGAAGCTCGACGCATTGTTGACGAGGATGTCGATCCCGCCACGCCAGCCGGCAACCGCCGCGACCAGTGCCGGTATCGATCCCGTGTCGAGAAGGTCGGCCTGGAACGCGGCCGCCGAGTCGGGTCGCAGCGCATTCAGCCCCGCGACGAGATTCCCGGCATCGTCTGTGGAATGACGGTAATGGATACCGACATCGGCACCCGCTGCGTGCAGTTGTGTGGCAATCTCCGCCCCTACACGGCGCGCGGCGCCGGTTACCAGTGCGACGCGCCCCTCGAGGTCCGATGTGCTGCTCATTGATCGACGCCTATTCCCACCCGCCGGCATTTTTTCGCGGGTCACGTTATAAAGGCGACATTCTGAAAGACCAACGACACGACATGCAACACGATTACGCATTCTCCCTGCCACAGCCGGACGCAATCAGCGCAGCACAAAGCGAACGCTGCGCCGACTACATCCGTGCACGGATCTTCGATGCGGGCGGCACCATCAGCTTCGCCGAGTTCATGCACTACGCGCTGTACGCGCCGCGGCTCGGTTACTACAGTGCAGGCGCGCGCAAGTTCGGTGCCGACGGGGACTTCGTCACTGCACCGGAGATCTCGCCGCTTTTCGGGCGCGTCGTTGCAAAGCAATGTGCCGCGGCGCTGCGCGAGATCGACGCGGCGTCGGTGCTCGAATTCGGCGCCGGGACGGGCAGGCTTGCGCTGGAGATGCTGCGCGCGTTGCAGGAACTCGATGCGTTGCCCGCCGAATACCGGATACTGGAAGTCTCGGCCGACCTGCGCGAGCGGCAACAGGACCTGTTGCGCGACGCGCTGCCGGGCTACGCTGATCGCATCGTCTGGCTGGACCGGATGCCCGACTCGCACCGCGGCGTCGTGATCGCCAACGAAGTGCTGGACGCATTGCCCGTGGAGCGCTTCCTGCGTCGCAAGAACGGTGTCTCGCAGCTGCGCGTCGCCGACGAGGCCGGCGAATTCGTCTTCGTGGACGAGCCCGCGCCGGAAATACTCGTGGGCGCCGTTGCGGCGATCGAGCGCGACATCGGCGGGGCTTTGCCGGAAAACTACGTGTCGGAGGTATCGCTGGCCGCCCCGGCATGGCTCGGTGACGTGGCGGGCATGCTCGAGCACGGCCTGGTGTTGCTGTTCGACTACGGGGTGAGCCGGCGGGAGTATTACGCGGCCGATCGCGGTGAGGGCTGGCTGCGCTGCCACTTTCGCCACCGCGCGCACAGCGATCCCCTGATCCTGCCGGGTATCCAGGACCTGACCGCCTGGGTGGATTTCACCGCGGTCGCGGAAGCCGCGGCGGGCAGCGGGCTGCAGGTTCTCGGCTACCTGAGCCAGTCACAATTCCTGCTGGCGGGCGGTATCGAGGCCGAATTGTCGGACTTCGCGGAGATGCCGATCGAGTCACAGCTGCAGACGGCCGCGCAGGTCAAGATGTTGACTCTGCCCGGTGAGATGGGCGAAAACGTCAAGTGCATCTGCCTCGCACGGGGAAATATTTCGCGGCCGACCGCGTTCGAAGCGGCCGACAGGACACACACCTTATGACGACATTTGCGACGCAAGGAACACGTCCATGACCTGGTTGCAGGTGGTCGTGCTCGCAATCGTCCAGGGAATCACGGAGTTTCTGCCGATTTCGAGTTCCGGGCATCTCGTGCTCGTGCCGTCGGCGGCCGGCTGGGCCGACCAGGGCCTCGCCTTCGACGTCGCCGTGCATTTCGGGTCGCTGCTCGCGGTGTGCCTGTTCTTTCGCCGCGAGATCCTTGCACTGCTGCAGGGAACGGGACACGTGTTCACACAGGACTTCCAGACACCGGAAGCCCGAATTGCGCTGGCGCTCGGTATCGGCACGGTGCCGGCCGCTGTCGCGGGACTTGCGCTGGCCGGCTGGATCGAAGCCAACCTCAGGAGCCCGGCGGTGATTGTGGGCACGCTCTCGGTCTATGCCGTCATCATGGTCGTGGCGGACCGCCTTGGCCGCCACGACAGAATTGTCGCGCAGGTGACGCTGCGCGATGCGCTGGTCATTGGCTGTGCACAGGCGCTGGCACTGGTGCCGGGGACGTCGCGCTCCGGGGTGACAATATCCGCAGGGCGACTGCTCGGATTCGGCCGCCGCGAGGCAGCGAAATTCTCTTTCCTGCTGTCGGTTCCGGTGATCCTGCTGGCGACCGTGTACGAGATGGGCAGCCTGATAATGAGCGACGAACATGTTAACTGGACGCAGCTTTGGGTCGGTGCGCTGGTTGCGGCGATCGTCGCCTACGTGAGCATCGACTTCTTCATGCGCTTCGTGAGCCGCATCGGCCTGCTGCCGTTCGCGATCTACCGGATCGCACTCGCCGCCGTGATTCTGTATGTCCTTGCCTAGGTACGTCGCGCTGTTGCTGCTGTCGGCGAACGGCTGGGCCGCCGGCGAGTACGTGATTGCCGGCGGCGTGCAGGCGGATTCGGCCGACGGGATCGCCGGCATCGTGCTGGGCGATCTTGCCGTCGGCGAGGAAACCTGGCTCTCCGCCGCCGTCGCGCGCAGCAGCGTCGAGCTTCCCATCCGGGACGCACTGCAGACATGGTATGCCGATGTCGGCCTGGATCATTTCTTCGACCCGGCCGGTGTCAGGCTCGGCCTTGCCTACTGGGGCGACAACAGCGTGCTTGATTCCACGGACGCGCGTGCCTCGCTGTATTTCCGCGGCAGCAGCGCTTCCCTCAGTTTCGACTACGAGTTCCGCGACTTCGAGCTCGAGTTGCCGGAGTTCGATTTCATCCGCCGCCGCCAGGTCAACTTCGACGCCAACGGTTACGGGCTCGGCGCGCGTCTCGATCTGTCCGACACTGTCGATGCCAGGTTCAAGGGGATGAGCTACGACTACAGCATCAATCTTCGCCTCGACCCCAATCGCGATATTGTCAACCTGATTTCCGTGACGCGTCTGAGCCTGCTCAACACGCTCGTCGACTATCGCGCCAGCGTGGCCCTGGGCATCGACCTCGGGCTCAAGCGCCTCGAGTTCGAGGCCGGCCAGTGGGAGGGCGCCGTCGAGGGCAGTACCACGAATTCCTACTCGGTACGCTTCCTGGCGCCAATCGGCCGCCGCAACGACATCGAGTTCGAGCTGGGTTACGACGACTCCGAGAACTATGGCGAAGTGACTTTTTTCTCGGTCCTGGTGTATTTCTACGGCGGCGGCTGAAACCCGGCCCTGAATCGCTCGACGGCCGCCAGCCGTTCCCGGCGGATCGCCTCGCCGATCGCCTTGCCTTCATACCCGCGGGCGATAGACGCCGCATCGACCGCAAAGGCGGCTGCGAGCGCCCCTCGCAGCAGGTCTGTCTGCGCATAATTTCGGTCTTCGAGGCCCGTGCGGCCGCGCGCGTCTGCCTCGCAGGCGAGCAGGAACTGTTCGAAGCGCTGCGGCCGCCGAAAGGCGTCCGTGGTTCCAGCAGCTTGAGGATCGTGTCGCACGCAATTCGAAGGCGCGATGGCAATGCGTATGGTACTCGGACACGAGAATGCCGAGGTCGCGGCAGGCGTGCGGCACCGGCAGGCGCTCGGCCAGGCGCCGGATGAGCTTCCTTGCCGCGGCGCTCGTGCCCGGGTGACTCGGCAGGCTTCCTGCCGGGTCGTGCCCTTGCCGAGGTCGTGTACGAGCGCCGCGAATCGCACTTCGAGGTCCGCGGACAGTTTTTCGGCCTGGTCCAGCACCATCATCACGTGCAGGCCCGTGTCGACTTCGGGGTGCCATTGTTCGGGCTGCGGCACGCCGAACAGCGCGTCGACCTCGGGAAACAGGATCCCGAGAGCACCGCACTGGCGCAGCGTCTCGAAGTAAACACGGCTGTTGGTGCCGACGAGCGCCAGCTCCGTTTCCTTCCACACGCGGTCCGGAACCAGTGCATCGATCTCGCCACTGGCCGCTATCGAGCGCATCAGCGCCATCGTTTCCGGTGCGATCACGAACCCGAGCGAGGCGAAGCGGGCAGCAAAGCGCGCCACCCGCAGCACACGCACCGGATCCTCGACGAACGCGTCGGACACGTGCCGCAGGATGCGGTTCCTGATATCGGCGGCCCCGCCATGGGGGTCCACGAGATTGCCATTCGCATCCCTGGCAATCGCGTTGATGGTGAGATCGCGGCGCCCGAGATCGTCCTCGATCGTGACACCCGGGTCGGTGTGAAACTCGAAGCCGTGATAGCCGGCAGCCGTCTTGCGCTCGGTGCGTGCGAGCGCGTATTCCTCGCCGGTCTCGGGGTGCAGGAATACAGGGAAGTCCTTGCCGACCTGCCTGTAGCCGGCCTGCTTCATTTCCTCGGGTGTCGCGCCGACGACGCACCAGTCCCGCTCTTTCACGGGAAGCCCGAGCTGTTCGTCACGAACAGCGCCACCGACGAGGTACACTTGCATCGCGAGATTCTAGCAAACCGATCTTGTTGAACTGCCAGTGATTTCATACCCCGTATCAAGGACCTTCGCCGCGCTCGGGCTCTGCTGCCTGCTGTCGGCCTGTTACTACGTGCAGGCGACGCGCGGGCAGATCGAGGTTCTGAGCAAACGGGAGCCAATCGACGAGATCCTCGCGAGCCCGGAGACGGAAGCCGAACTCGGGCGCAGGCTCAGGCTCGTGCAGGAAGCGCGTGTGTTTTCGGTGAAGGAGCTGGGCTTGCCGGACAACAAGAGTTACCGGACCTATTCCGATCTCGAGCGTGACTACGTGGTCTGGAACGTTTTTGCAGCGCCGGAGTTCTCGCTGGACGCGCGCGAGTGGTGCTACCCGATCGTTGGTTGCGTCAGCTACCGCGGCTATTTCTCCGAGCAAGCGGCGCACCGGGAGGCCGGCAAGCTGGAGGAGAAGGGATTCGACGTCGCAGTTGGCGGCGTACCGGCGTATTCAACGCTCGGCAACTTCAGCGATCCGGTCCTGAACACGATGATGCACTGGGACGACGTCAAGCTGGTGGCCACGCTTTTCCACGAGCTGGCCCACCAGGTGCTGTACATCAAGGACGACACCGGTTTCAACGAGTCCTTCGCGACGGCTGTCGAAGAAATCGGTATCGAACGGTGGCTGGCGGCAAACGGCAGGCCCGAGGAAATGGCCGCTTACCGTGCGCAGAAGGATCTGCATCGGCGCCTGGTCGAACTCGTCGAAGCGGCGCGCGGCGACCTGGCCGATTATTATGGCCGCGACATCGACGCGGACACGATACGTGAGCTCAAGTCCGGGCGCCTTGCGCAACTGGCCGCCGAGGTGCGCGCCGAGCTCAGGGAGGCCGGGCGCAGCGAGGATCACTGGCTGACCAGCGGGCTCAACAACGCGCGCCTGCTGCCGATGTCGCTCTACGACGGCCAGGTGCCGGCGTTCCTGGCGCTGTACGCAGATTGCGGGCTCGAACTCGCCTGCCTGTACGATGAGGCCGCGCGGATCGCGAAACTCGACCGGCGCGAACGCGACGCGCGCCTCGTCGCACTCGCGGCCCGCGCCGACGATTCCGGGTAGCGGCTAGCGGCCCGCGAGCTGCTGGTCGGCAAGCAGCGGCCGCACCTGCGGCAGCGTATCGGACAATCGCCGCACCTCACCGGTCATCCGCCAGTGGAAAATCGTCTCGGCAGCGAGGACCCGACGCACGTACTCGCGGGTTTCGTTGAACGGGATGTTCTCGATCCAGATTCGCGCATCGATCGCCGACGCTTGCGGCAACCAGCGGTCGACGCGATGCGGGCCGGCATTGTAGGCGGCCGTGGCCAGCACGTGGTTGCCATCGTACCGGGCGGCCATGCTGCCGAGGTATGACGTGCCGAGCCGGATGTTGTGGTTCGGGTCCGTCAGGGTATCGAGCCCGGAGTAGGGCAGCTTGATCTCCCGCGCGACCTGGCGGCCGGTGGCCGGCATGAGCTGCATCAGACCGATCGCCCCGGCACGCGAGCGGACGTCCGGCATGAACAGGCTCTCGCTGCGGGCGATCCCGAGCGCCCAGGTCGTCGCGATACTCGCCGCCGAGGCATGCTGTTCGAATGATTGCCTGAACGGCAGCGGATAGCGCAACGCCAGGTCGTCGTAGCGGCCGGCAGATGCTGCTGTCGCGATGGCGCGCGAATGCCAGCCCCAGCGGTGTGCGAGCACGGCGGCCTGCGTCTTTTCCGCGGCAGACAGGTCGGCAATCGCCGCGTCCCACTCCGACCGTCCGCGGCTGTCCAGGCCGACGAGGAACAGCTCGCGCGCCCGCACCAGGTCCTGCTGCCGGGACAAGGCTTCGATCAGGGCTTCGTCCGCCTCGAGCGTGTCGTGGGCGAACACGTAGGGAACCCCGAGTTCGTCGGCGGCGAGGAAGCCGTAATAGCTGCGCTCGGCAGCAAGCGGCTCCAGCACGGCATTCGCGGCGGGGCCGCGGCCGGTGCGGGCCAGTGCGATGGCGCGCCAGTACTGCCACTGGTCCGAATCGCGCTCGGCCGACGTCATGACGGCGATGTCATCGAGCAGGTCCGTCCAGCGTTCGGCGCGGAGGCTGACGCGCGCACGCCAGCGCATGACTTCTTCGTCCTGGGCCTCGAGCGGCAGGCTCGTCAGTAAATCGTAAGCGGCGGGGAGATTGTCGCGGGCGGTCCAGAGGGCGATGTGGCGCCCAGTGGCATGGCGCAGGCTCGCCGGGAACGCGTAGGTGTCCTGCAGTCGGGTCCATAGCTGCGACGCCAGCACGGGGTCCCGGTAGGTGATTCGCTCGATCGCATACGCGAGCTGCTCGCGCACCAGCTCGTCGTCGGCTCGTCGCGCGTGCGTTTCGATGAACTGCTCCGGTTTCGACCGGGCTTCGAGCCAGTCGTTTGCCTGTTCGAGCGCGGTCTCGTCCAGCGACCTCGCAAGCCAGCGCGCCCGGGTGAACTCGCGGGCTTCGATGGCCAGCGCAAAACGAGCGCGGTAGTCGTCATCCGTCAGCTGGTTGTTATCGCGCATCCAGTCGAATACCGGGTCGCATTCGTCTGCCTGGCTTTGACCCGTGAGCCACAGGTCGCGCCCCCGGTGTTCGATGCGGTCGCCGTTGCCGGACCCGATCTCGGCATGCAGTGCTATGCAGTCGAGCCTGTCGATGCCGAGCCCCTGGTAGTACGCCTCGTAGACACCGAGGAAGTCCTCGTGCAGCCCGGATTCCGCCAGCTGCAGGGCATAGCGATAGCGGAGTTCTCTGGCAGGCTTCAGCGTGCCGTAGCGACTCAGGAAGGCCTCGATGTCCTCCCGGTCTGCCTTGCGCAGCGCGGCCCGGAACCATGCGGCGCGCAGGTCAGGCCAGAGAATGTACGACTCCAGCTGCTCGCGTTGCCCCGCGCTCAATGCATCGACGACGTCCCACCGACCGCGTTCGACATCAGCATAGACCTCGCGAAACAGCTCACGCTGTTCGTCGATGTCCGAAGCGGTGACGGCCGTTCCGGGGAGCAGCAGGCAAAGCACGGCGACGATGCCGGCGACGGTCTTCAGGTAGGCCAAATGGGGCGACATCGTTGTTGCGCAGTCCCTTGAGCGTTGCAGGAATGTCTACATGGAAACCTTACTGAGCCCCCGGAACTTGCGCAACAAGCCGCGCCAAAAAAAAGACCGGGGCACCTTGCGGCGCCCCGGTCCTCGCTGGTGAATCGTTTGTCGCCCGTCAGCGAATCTGCAGCATCAGGGCGCGGTCACCGCGCTGCACCAGCAAGAACAGGATGCGGCTGCTCGACGCAATCTCGTTGAGTTCGCCAAGGGAACGTACGGGGCGCCGATTGATCGCGGTAATGACGTCGCCGGCACGCAGGCCGCGCTGTGCCGCCGGGCTGCCCGGCTCGACGGCCGTAACCTCGACGCCGCCGTCGCGCGATGTCGACGATTCGGCAAACTGTGCGCCGACGAGCCCGGGATGGATTTCCGCGCCAACGCTTGCGGTCGCGAGCTGCTGACCGAGCGCCGTCGACGCCTTGCGCTTGTCGTTGTCGCGGTAGTACTCGATTTCGACCTTGTCACCAGAACGCATCAGGCCGATCGTGTTGCGCAGTTCCGCCGCACCGTCGATCTTCTTGTCGTTGACGCCGACGATGATGTCGTCCACCTGCAGGCCGGCGTCTTCCGCCGCCGAGCCCGGCTCGACGCGCGTAATCAGGGCGCCGCGTCGACGGTCGAGCTCAGCGCCTCGGCGACCTCGGGGTTGATGGTCGGCAATCGAAACGCCGAGCAGTCCGCGCCGGACCTCGCCGAAGTCGAGTATCTGGCGCATGATCGAGTTCGCGATTTCCGTCGGCACCGCGAAACCGATGCCGACGTTGCCGCCCGTGCGGCTGATGATCGCCGAGTTGATGCCGACCAGTTCGCCGCGCAGATTCACGAGCGCGCCGCCCGAATTGCCGGGATTGATCGAGGCGTCGGTCTGGATGAAGTCTTCGTAGCCGTCGCGACTGATGCCGCTGCGGCCCAGTGCGCTGACGATTCCGGACGTCACCGTGTGGCCGAGGCCGAACGGGTTGCCGATGGCGAGCACGAAATCGCCCACGCGGACGCGTTCCGAATCACCGATCGGCATGTCGGTCAGTCCTTTCGCATCCACCTTGATGACCGCGATGTCGGTCGCCGCATCCGAGCCGACGATTTCCGCGTCGAATACCTCCCCGTCGATCGTCGAAATCTGGATCTGGTCGGCCTGGTCCACGACGTGATGGTTGGTCAGGATGTAACCATTTTCGGCGTCGACAATGACGCCGGACCCGGCACTCGCGACCTCGCGCTGCCCGCCGCCGGGAATGTCCGGCAAACCGAAGAAGCGGCGAAACGCCTCGTCGCCGAAGTGGCCGCCCGTGCTGACCGTCTGGCTCACCCGGATGTTGACGACGGCCGGCGACACACGCTCCACGAGCGGCGCCAGGCTCGGCAATTTTTCGTCATTGACCATCGCCGGCAAGGCCGCCAGCGTTGGCGCGGACAGGGCCAGCAGCGCGCCGGCAATCAGGATTCGGGACTTTTTCATCATCTATTGCTTGCCTCAAGCTTTCGGAAGCCGTTATCTCAGGGTACGGCACAACGGCTGAATCGCCGATGAATCCACGATTATAGGCCTAATGCCGTCGACACCACCAAAGCGCTTAAGTTCCCGCAGGCCTGTCGATGATCAGATGCGCGGGCGCGACGAACCGTCGCGCCCGTACCGCGCAACGTCAGGCAGCGTGCACTTCGATGCGGCGTGCCTGGACCTGCGGTTGCTTCGGAATCGAGACCTCCAGGATACCGTTGCGGCACTGCGCGTCGATATTCTCGGCGTCGGCCGTATCCGGCAGGGAGAAGCGGCGGAAGAAACGTCCGCTGACGCGCTCCATGCGCTGCAGCCCGGCATCCTCGCTCCGCGATTCCTGCGCGCGCTGGCCGGCGATGGCGAGGACGCCCGCGTCCATGCTGACCTCGATGTCAGCCGGATCGACGCCCGGTACGTCCGCGCGCAGCACGAAACGCTCTTTTTCCTCGATAATATCGACCGCCGGCACCCAGTCCGTCACGACCGCATCACTGTCGCCGGCCGGCATGTGGCGCGCGGCCAGCCGGTCGAGGTCCCGATGCAGCATGTCAACGATGCCCCAGGGCTCAAATCGGGTCAGATTCATGGTTCCATACTCCTTGCGTCAGGGTGTGGGGAGGCCGCTGCGGCCGCCACACGATTGCTGTTGAGCGCTAATCTGTGGGCTTCAAAAGGCAATTCAAGTCGCCAAAACACGCGAATTCCAACGGCTAACTGCCTGATTTTTCGGCGGCCGACGATTTCACTTAATGGCACTATATGTAGTGCTTCGGCATTTTCACAAAAGTGTCACTTTTTTTTGGGTTTTTTTAATGTAAATACTTCGAGAATCAACGTAATCTATTGTTTTTATAGCTGTAAAAGCTCACAAAAAAATCAACCAAACCCTTGACAGTGGCCGGCTACGGGCATAATCTTGACGCTAGTCGGACACAACATCTTGTGTCCAATCAACGAGGGTCCGGAGGCCACCTCTGACACTCGCCGCCAGAAAATCGACAAGCGGCGAGAGGGCATCTATTTCCTCGCAAAATTGGGGCACGCCATACAACGGGGTCTCCGAAGGGAGTTAAGGGGAGTATTTCTGCCAATGAAGTCTGCCGTTCATCTGGATGCGCACACGGTCGCCGACATCGAATTTCAGCCAGCATCGCTCGATATTTGGGACGCCAAATACCGGCTCATCGCAAAAGACGGAACGAAGCTCGACGAGACGATCGACGACACTTACAAGAGAGTCGCGAAAGCACTCGCGAATGTCGAACCCGAGTCGAAGCGGGAACACTATTTCAACGAGTTCCTGTGGGCGCTGCGCAGCGGCGCAATACCGGCCGGACGCATCATGTCGAATGCAGGCGCGCAGGAGCACAAGCCGGCGACGTCCACGATCAATTGCACGGTGTCCGGTACCGTCGGCGATTCGATGGACAATATCCTCAACAAGGTGCACGAAGCCGGCCTGACGCTGAAGGCCGGTTGCGGCATCGGCTACGAATTCTCGACGCTGCGGCCGAAGGGTGCTTACGTCACCGGTGCCGGCGCCTACACGTCCGGGCCGCTGTCGTTCATGGATATCTACGACAAGATGTGTTTCACGGTCTCGTCGGCCGGCGGGCGCCGCGGCGCGCAGATGGGCACTTTCGATATCGGGCATCCCGACGTCATGGACTTCATTCGCGCCAAGCGCGAGGACGGCCGTCTGCGGCAGTTCAATCTGTCGTTGCTCATCACCGACGAGTTCATGCAGGCCGTCATCAACGATGACGACTGGAAACTCGCATTCCCGGTCACGCGAAAGGAGTCGAGCAGGACGAGCTCGACATCACTGACGAAAGCCAGTTCGTGTGGCGCGAATGGCCGGAAGCCGGCAACTACGTGTCCAACCCCGAGGGGCTCGTTGCCTGCAAGATCTACAAGACCTTGCCGGCGCGACGCGTATGGGATGTCATCATGGCGTCCACGTACGATTTCGCGGAGCCCGGTTTCGTGTTGATCGACAAGGTCAACGAAATGAACAACAACTGGTTCTGCGAGAACATCCGCGCAACCAATCCCTGCGGCGAGCAGCCGCTGCCGCCTTACGGTTCCTGCCTGCTCGGTTCCGTCAACCTGACCCGTTTCGTGGTTGATCCGTTCACCGAGGACGCGCGCTTCGACTGGGAGTCGTTCCGCAAGGTGGTCAAGGTGTTCACGCGCATGCTCGACAACGTGGTCGAGATCAACGGCCTGCCGCTGCCGCAGCAGCGCAACGAGATCCAGCGCAAACGGCGCCACGGTATGGGCTTCCTGGGGCTGGGCTCGACGATCACGATGCTGCGCATGAAGTACGGCGACGAAAAGGCGGTGCAGTTCACGGAGGACGTCGCGCGCGAACTCGCGATAGCCGGCTGGGAAGAAGGCCTGGAGCTCGCGAAGGAGAAGGGTCCTGCACCGATCATGAACGAGCAGTTCGAAATCACCGAAGAGATGCTCGCGCATCGTCCGGAGATGCGCGGCGACGGATACCAGGCCGGCGACAAGGTTCCCGGGCGGATTCTGCATGCACGCTATAGCCGTTACATGCAGCGCGTGGCAGCGGAAGCGCCCGAACTGGTGAAGGAGCTGGCCGAGGTCGGGTCACGATTCACGCACCACAGCTCGATTGCGCCGACAGGCACGATTTCGTTGTCGCTGGCCAACAACGCCTCGAACGGAATCGAGCCGAGCTTCGCACATCATTATTTCCGCAACGTGATCCGCCAGGGCAAGAAGACCAAGGAAAAGGTCGACGTGTTTTCGTTCGAACTGCTTGCGTATCGCGAACTGGTGGACAAGGAGGCGTTGCCGCCGGGCGCCCAGGGCGCGGACGCGAGCAACGCTTGCCGGACTACTTCATCACCGCGGAAGACGTATTGCCGACCGAGCACGTCGATATCCAGGCGGCGGCGCAGAAGTGGATCGATTCGTCGATCTCGAAGACGGCCAACGTACCGACGGATTATGCGTACGAGGATTTCAAGGATATCTACCTGTATGCCTACAAGCAGGGCCTGAAGGGTTGCACGACGTTCCGCTTCAACCCGGAAGCCTTCCAGGGCGTACTGGTGAAGGAAAAGGACCTGAAGAACACGACTTACACGTTTACGCTGGAAGACGGTTCGACGGTCGAACTCAAGGGTGACGAAGAGATCGAGTACGACGGTGAGACGCATACCGCGGCCAATCTCTTCGACGCGCTCAAAGAAGGCTATTACGGAAAATTTTGAAGCAGGCTGCAGCGAACAGCATCTGTCGAGGTATTCAGGAAATGAAGATTGACAAGAAAATTGTCGGTTACGCGGTCAAGAAGCCGGCCCAGGAAGAGCAAGAACGAACGCCCCGAGCTGCGCCGCGAGGGCGGCGGAGGTAATCGCGCCGAAGTCATCCGGATGCACGAGAAGCTCGAGCGTCCCGAGATCCTCATCGGTTCGACGTACAAGGTCAAGACACCGGTGTCCGATCATGCCATGTACGTGACCATCAACGACATCGTCCTCAACGAAGGCACGGAGCACGAGAAACGCCGGCCGTTCGAGATCTTCATCAATTCCAAGAATCTCGATCATTACCAGTGGATCGTCGCGCTGACACGGATTATTTCGGCGGTCTTCCGCAAGGGTGGCGATGTCGCATTCCTCGTCGACGAACTCAAGGCCGTGTTCGATCCGCGCGGCGGCTACTGGCAGCCCGGCGGCAAGTACATGCCGTCCATCATCGCGGAGCTCGGCTACATCGTCGAAAAGCACCTGATTTCCATTGGACTGATGTCGTCGCAGGAGCTCGACGAAGGGCAGCAGAAGCTGATCGCGGAGAAACGCGCGGCATTCGAAGAGTCCCGCAAGCAGCAGGATGCGTTCTCGAAGAGTGAATTCCCGGAGGGCGCGCAGCTGTGCAAGAAGTGCAATACGGCCGCCGTCATCATGATGGACGGGTGTATGACGTGTCTGTCCTGCGGCGACTCCAAGTGCGGCTGACCGGCGCGCTGAGGCGGCGTGATACAGCGTCAAGTACAGCCCGGGATCTGCTCACGTACGGACGTGTACGCTGCGCATTCCGCGCTTCACTTTCCTTGCGGTGCACGCACCTGAGCCATGCTCACTACGAGCTCGTGCCTGTGCATCCCGCGTGGTAAATTCGCGCCGTGACCTTATCGATACCTGATTTCTCGAAGACGAACGTCGTCGTGGCCGGCGACGTGATGCTCGACCAGTACCTGTTCGGGGCGACCAGCCGTATATCGCCGGAAGCCCCCGTGCCCGTCGTGCACGTGCAAAAGACCGACGACCGTCCGGGCGGTGCCGCGAACGTCGCGGTCAACCTCGCGTCGCTCGGCGTCAGGACGCGGCTGATCGGCGCGGTCGGCAACGATGCCGCGGCGAACACCCTCGAGAACCTGCTGACCGCCAACGGTATCGACTGCGACTTTGCCCGGGTCAGCGACCGTCCCGACGATCACCAAGACACGTGTCCAGAGCCGCGGCCAGCAGCTCATCCGGCTCGACCAGGAAAATGCCGCCGAGCTCAGGGACAGCGCGCTGCTCGACGCCGTCGGCAAGGCCGCGGCAGGCGCTGGCGCGGTGGTGTTGTCCGATTACGGCAAGGGCGCCCTGACCGACGTCAGGGCGATGATCGCGGTGTGCCGCAAAGCCGGCGTGCCCGTGCTGGTCGACCCGAAAGGGCGTGATTTCGAAAAATACCGCGGCGCGACGCTGTTGACGCCGAACCAGGGCGAGTTCGAGGCCGTTGCCGGGCCCTGCGGGAGCGACGCGGAACTCGTGTCGCGCGGCTGGCAAATGGTCGAGGACCTCGAGTTGGCGGCGCTGCTGGTTACGCGCAGCGAGAAGGGCATGATGCTGCTCGAAGCCGGCAACGAGCCGCTGTTCCTGTCGACGCAGGCGCGCGAGGTCTATGACGTTACCGGTGCCGGCGATACGGTCATCGCAACGCTCGCCGGAGCACTGGCCAGCGGCCAGTCGCTCGCCACGGCGTCGGCGCTGGCGAATATCGCGGCGGGCCTCGTGGTTCGCAAGATCGGCGTGGCGACGGTGACACCGGGCGAGATCCAGGTCGCGCTGCACCAGCGCGGCCAGGGCGGCCGGGGGCTGGTTTCCCGGGACGAACTCCTGGTTCTCGTCGGCGAGGCGCGTGCGCGCAAGGAGCGCATCGTCATGACGAACGGCTGCTTCGACATCCTGCACGCCGGTCACGTGGCTTACCTCGAGGAAGCGAAGAGTCTCGGCGACCGGTTGATCGTTGCGGTGAACGACGACGACTCGGTGCGGCGGCTCAAGGGCGAGTCGCGCCCGATCAATACACTCGAAGACCGTATGCTGGTACTGGCCGGTCTTGCAGCCGTCGACTGGGTGGTGCCGTTTGCCGACGATACGCCGGCGGCGTTGATCGCGGCCGTGCTGCCCGCCGTCCTGGTGAAGGGCGGCGATTACCGGCCCGAGGAGATCGCGGGGGCCAGGGAAGTCCTGGAGAACGGCGGCGAGGTGCGCGTGCTGAGCTTCCGCGACGGTCATTCCACCAGCCGCATCATCGACAAGCTCGGCGGCTGATCGAGCCGGCGGCATTGCGGGTACGGTGTGCGATTCTTTTATAACCTGCTGACCTATTTGCTGTACGTGCCCTACGTCGGCTACTGGCTGATACGCGGCATCACCAATCGCTCCTACCTGCAGCGCATAGGCGAGCGCCTCGGGATCGGCTACCCCCGGCTGGAACGCTGCATCTGGATACATGCTGTTTCCGTCGGCGAAGTCGTGGCAGCCGTGCCCCTGATCCGTTCGCTCGGCAAGCGCTACCCGGACCGGCCCCTGCTGGTGACCACGGTCACGCCGACCGGTGCGGCACGCGTCGCCTCGCTGTTCGGCGACGAAGTGCACCACACCTATATTCCCTTCGAAGCGCCGCAGGTCGTCAATCGCTTTTTCTCGGCCACGAAGCCGGATATCGCGCTGGTGCTGGAAACGGAGATATGGCCCAACCTCTACCGGGGCTGCGGAGTCCGCGACATCCCGCTGGTGCTGGTGAGTGCGCGTATCTCGCCGCGATCCGTGCGCAGCTACCGGCGCCTGTTGCCACTGTTTCGCGAGACCCTGTCGCACGGCATCATCATCGCCGCGCAGAGCGAGGCCGATGCGGAGCGCTTCCTGTCGCTGGGAGCCGCGCCCGAACGCACGCGCGTCACCGGCAACATCAAGTTCGACGTCGAGTTGGCGCCCGATCTCCCGCTACGGGGCCGGGAACTGCGCGCGGACCTGTTCGGTGACCGGCCGGTCTGGATCGCGGCGAGCACGCACGAAGGGGAAGAAGAGATCGTCCTCGACGCGCAGCAGAAGCTGTTGCAGGACATTCCCGGGCTACTGCTCGTGCTGGTACCGAGACATCCGCAGCGATTCGCCGGCGTGCGGGACATGGTGGCAAAGAAGCGGATGAGCGTCGTCTCCCGAACCGACGGCAAACCATGCAGCGCGGACACGCAGGTGTTTCTCGGCGACACGATGGGCGAACTGACGCTTTTTTACGCGGCCAGCGACGTTGCCTTCGTCGGCGGGAGCCTGGTGCCGATCGGCGGACACAACCTGCTGGAGCCTGCGGCGCTGGGCCTTCCGCTGGTGAGCGGACCGCATGTATTCAACGCCGAGGAAATCGCCGACATGTTCGTCGACAAGGGCGCATGCAGGCTGGTACACGATGCAGACGAACTCGCCGCCGAAGTCGGGCAATTGCTGTCCGACCCGGAAATGGCGGCTCGTCTCGGCGATGCGGGGCGCGGCATTCTCGAGCGCAACCGCGGCGCGCTGGCCCGCCTGTTGGCGATGATCGAGCCGCTCGCCGACTGAGCGCTTACTCCGTCGCTTCCGCTTCCTTGCTGGCTTCCTCGGCGAACTGGTCTTCCGGCGGCTTGCGCGCGACGAGGAACGGTTCCAGGTTCTCGAGATCCTGCACCTGCAGGGTTCCGGCCGCCTGCTTCAGCCGCATGACGTTCAGCAGGTAGTCGTATCTCGCCTGGTAGTAATTCGTGATCGACTGGTACAGGTTACGCTGCGAGATCAATACGTCCACGATGGTGCGCGTGCCCACGTCGAAACCCGCCTGGGTCGCGTCGAGCGCGGTCCGCGGCCGAGGCGACGGCCTGCTCCAGTGCCTGCACACGGCTGATCTCGGCCAGCACGCCGAGGTAGGAGTCGCGAGTCTGCCGGTCCGTTTCGCGCGTGACGCGCTGCAGTTGCTCGCGCGCCGCGCGATGCAGGTAGATGGCTTCCTTCACGCGTGACGACGTCGTGCCGCCGGAAAAGATCGGCAGGGTGAACTGGACGCCGATGCTGTCGCGGTCGAAGTTACTGTCGGCGGGAAGGGCGCCGAAGCCGTTGAACGTGTCCTGGTCCTGCTCCGAATCGGTGGCGCCGACGTTGGCCACGAGATCGACCGTCGGGTAGTGGCCGTTGCGCCGGAAGGATATTTCGTCGCGGGCGAGGGCTTCGTCCAGGCGGCTCGAAACCAGGGCGAGATTCTGCGCCATGGCGAGATCGAGCCAGGCCTGTTCACTCGCCGGATCGGGGGTTCTGAGCGGCAGCTTCTCCGTGGGAGCGGCGAGGTCCCGGATAAAGGACCCCGTGATTTCCTGCAAAAGGTACCGTGCCGTGGCGAGTGAGCGCTTGGCCGCGATCTCGCTGGCGACCGCCTGGTCGTAGGCGGCCTGCGATTCCTGTACGTCGGTGATCGCGATAAGCCCGACTTCGAAGCGCTGCTTGGCCTGTTCGAGCTGCCGGGAAATCGCGTTGCGATCCGCGTGGATCGCGAGCAGCCGGTCCTCGGCACCGAGCACGTTGAAATAGGCTTCGGTCACGCGGACGATCAGGTCCTGCTGCGCCGCTTCCCGGTCGGCTTCGGCCCTGGCCACGACCTTGTCGGCCTGCCGGAGACCCACGATCTGGTCCCAGCGAAACAGCGTCTGGCGCAGGTTGAAATTCCAGCGCGTGGTCTCATCGCTGACCTCGGTCTGGAACGAGAACGGCACCACGACGAAGTTACCGGATCCGTCCGGCTGCTCGATGACCGTGTTCTGAATGCCCGAACCGTCGGACTCGCTCTTGGTCCAGTCGGCGCTGAAGCCGATCTGTGGCAGCAGCACGCCGCGGGCCTGCGGCTCCGCCTCCAGTGCCGCAAGCCGGCGCGCCTCGGCTTCGTGAATTCGCGGGTCGCTCTGCAGCGCCTGTTGGTAGATCTCCAGCAGCGTGGCTGCCTGGGCGGGCACCGAGGCGGCAAGCAGCGTGGCAGTGATCAGTAAGGGCCTGAAAGTCGTTGATTTTTGCATACGGTCTTGTCGTCCACGAGGTCCGGGGCGGGGGCGCCGAGTCGAGTGTTATAGTATACTACATCACTAAATCAGTTAGAGCAATCAATCCATGTTCCTGCGCTCTTCCGACGCGCGCGAGGCGTCAAAGTTCGGCTGATCGGCCTGCCACTGTCGCTTCATCATAGATGCGGTACTCGCCGAAGTGGTTTCGCCCGAACGCAAGCCGGCGCGATCTCAGAAGACGAATTGCGGGGGTATCGTGCCATGCACGAGGGGGCAGCGTCGTTTCGAACAGGGATTCGCTCGTCCACTCGGCGCTGCCGCCCGGCGCACGAGGTATGCTTCCATCACCGGCGGCGAGCCGACAACGACGAACAGACGGCCGTCGGGCCGCAACGCGTCGACGAAGCGGGGATCGAAGGTCTCGATAGACCCCGTCACAGCGATCGCGTCAAGCGATCGCCAGGTAACTCCGAGGTCGCATCCATTGTTCGCAGGGTCACATTGTCGATACCCGCACTCGGCGAGTTTGCCTGCCGCGTCGCGTACGAAATCCTCGTGAATATCGATGCTCGTCACGTCGCGGCAAGTTTCGCGAGGCACGCCGTCAGGAAGCCACTGCCGGTACCGATCTCGAGTACGTGGTCGTTTGCGTCGAGATCAAGCGCCTGCAACACGCGGCCCTCGACGGTCGGCGTCATCATGAACTCGCCGTGCCCGAGCGGGATTTCCGTGTCGGCGAAGGCCAGGGACTCGTAGGGACCAGGTACGAATTTCTCGCGCGCCACCTCCGACAGCACGGCAAGTACGGAGGGATCCAACACCGTCCATGCGCGGACCTGCTGGTCGATCATTTGTTGGCGTGCGAAATCGATATTCATGCTTCAGTCGCTCACGAATTTGCCGGTTGCGCCAGGCCGCCCTGCCACTGAATTATGGTGAATCAAGGCAGCCGGCCCCGGCCACTGGGATATGCTTACAGATGCCCTATCTTAAGGCACTTCAAACCTCGACGTCGCGCCCTTGGCGACGACGTCGGGCGGCCAATAATAACAAATGATCAATGAGCGGCATCACATTCGGCATAACCTGACTGCATCTGCACTTGCGCTGCAGCTGAAACTTGCAGCATTGGCTCCGAGCCCCGATATTGGCGCCTGAATGGACTCCATGACGCTTATCGTGGTTGTGCTGGCGTTCCTGCTGCTGGCAGTGACGGCTGCGCTCATCACCGCGGCGCTCGCGCGGCAGCGGCTGCGCAGTAGAATCCACAGGTTCCGCAAGGAACTGGTCGAGGTGGCGGGCGATGCGTCCGTCGGTCACCGCCTGAGCGTGGGCGAGAACCGCGACATGGCCGACCTCGCTATTACCATTAATCGCATTTTCGACGCCCTGGGCGAGCGTGACCAGATGATCCAGGGCCGGGACCGGCTGTTTCGCGACTTCGCGCGGACGCTGCCGGAGATCGTGCTGATTCATGATGAGAAGATCCGGCTGGCGAACGATTCGGCGGCGGCGCTCATCGGGCTCGAGCCTGCGCAGCTCGTTGGCCGCGATGTCGTGGATCTCGTGAAACCCGCCTACCGGGCGCTGTTCCGCAAGTCCGTCACACGCCGCCTCGAAGGCCAGGAGGCCCCCCGGCGGCTCGAGATTCAACTCATCAATGGCGAACGGGCTGGCCTGTGGGTCGAGGCGCAGAGTTCGACGATCGAATTTCACGGACAACCGGCGATACTGACCGTGGCGCGAGACATCAGCCATCGCAAGAGCCTCGAGGTGTCCCTGTCGCGCAGCAAACGTGCAGCGCAGTACACGCTCGAGTCCATCGGCGAAGGCATCATCACCACGGACAACGACGGCCACATCGACTACATGAACCGCGCCGCGGAAACGCTGATCGGCACAAGCCGGGAAGATGCCGCGGGACACAAGGTCGGCGAACTGTTCACGCTCGTCGACGATTCCGACCGGCGCCCGCTCGGCGACCCGGTCGAACGCTGCCTCGCGATGCGCCGCCGGGTCAACATGGGTCGCCGCGCAGTCATGGTGACGCAGGACGGCGAGCACGAGCATTCGGTCGAGCTGTCGGCATCGCCGATTCGCGGTCCGGGTGAGAGCATTTCAGGCTCCGTCGTCGTCTTCCACGACGTCGCGGAACTGCGCGGCCTGACGCGCAGGATGAGCTACCAGGCCACTCACGACCCGCTGACCGGGCTGATCAACCGCCGCGAATTCGAACGCCGCCTGGACGAAGCGATGGATTCGGCACATACGGAAGAAGCCGTGCACATGCTTTTCTACATGGACCTCGATCGTTTCAAGGCCGTCAACGACAGTTGCGGCCACCTTGCCGGGGACAACATGCTTCGCGAGGTTGCGACGCTCATCAAGGAGCAGGTGCGTGATTCGGACTACGTGGGAAGGCTGGGCGGCGACGAGTTTGGTGCGCTGCTGATCGGCTGTCCGATCGACAAGGCGCGGCAGATCGCGATGGATATCTGCAATGCCGTCGCCGACTACCGTTTTGTCTGGAAGGACAAGATTTTCAATATCGGCATATCCATCGGCCTCGTCGAGATCAGCCATGTCAGCGGCACCGTGCAGGACGTCATGAGTGCCGCGGATTCGGCATGCTACGTTGCCAAGCAGGAAGGGCGGGGCAAGGTCCACATTTATTCGGCACGGGATGAGGCCGTTGCGAGGGAGCGCGGCGATATCCGCTGGTTGCGCGAACTGCAGGCAGCGCTGCACGACGATTCCTTCGAACTCGCGGTGCAGCCGATCATCGCTATGGCCCGCGGCGCCGACTCCGGGCCCGCGGTGGAGGTGCTCATCAGGCTCCCGGGCCGCGGCAGAGAGTCCGAGACTGCCGATTTCCTGCGTCCCGCGCAGCGCTACCAGCTAATGCCGCAGATCGATCGCTGGGTCGTGAATGCGACGCTGATCGCGATTGCGAGCGGGGAACTGAAGATTGCCGGCCACCGCAGCTGCGCGATCAACCTCTCCGGCCAGACCATCGCCGACGATGCATTCCTCGGATTCGTCGTGGACGCGCTCGACCGCACCGGTGTCGCACCGTCGATGATCTGTTTCGAAGTCACGGAGCGAGCAATCCTGGAGAACGTGAAGCAGGCGCAGCGCTTCATCGAGGTGCTCCACGGGATCGGCTGCGAATTCTCGCTGGACGACTTCGGCAGCGGCATGGGCTCGTTCTCCAGTCTCAAGCACCTGCCGGTCGACTATCTCAAGATAGACGGGATGTACACGCACAACGTACAGACCGATGAGGTGAACCAGGAGATGGTGGCCGCGATGATCAAATTGGCCCGTACCATGGAGTTCCGAATCGTTGCAGAGCAGGTCGAACGCCAGGAGGACTTCGACTGGTTAAGGGACGTCGGTGTCGACTACGTGCAGGGTTACTTTGTCGACCGGCCCGTGATCCTGGGCTCCACGGGCACCGGTACGCATCGCATGCTCAACCCGTAGGAGCGGTTCTCGAAGCGCGACAGTTCGCGGGCCCAGGGCCGCTCCTGCAGTGAGGATTTCCCCCCAAAAAAAACCGCCCGGCAATCGCCGGGCGGTTTCTTGTACCCGTTTCCGCAGCCGATCAGCCGAGCAGCGGAACGATCAGCAACGCAACGATGTTGATGATCTTGATGAGCGGGTTGATCGCGGGACCGGCCGTATCCTTGTACGGGTCGCCGACGGTGTCGCCGGTCACAGCCGCCTTGTGGGCGTCCGAACCCTTGCCACCGCAATTGCCGTCCTCGATGTACTTCTTGGCGTTGTCCCAGGCACCGCCGCCGGCTGTCATGGAGATTGCGACGAACAGGCCGGTGATGATGGTGCCGAGCAGCAATCCGCCGAGCGCTTTCGGGCCCAGAATGATGCCCACGGCGAGCGGCACCAGGATCGGCAGCAGCGACGGTACGATCATTTCCTTGATCGCCGCCTTCGTCAGCAGGTCGACGGCACGGCTGTAATCCGGCTTGCCGGTGCCTTCCATGATCCCCGGGATCTCCTTGAACTGGCGGCGGACCTCGGTCACGACCGAGCCCGCGGCACGGCCGACCGCTTCCATGGCCATGGAACCGAACAGGTAGGGGACCAGGCCGCCGATGAAAAGACCGATGATCACGAGGTGGTCGTTGAGCCTGAAGACCGCGTCTATGCCCTCTCTGCTCAGTGCATTGGTGTAGTCGGCGAACAGGACGCAGGGCCGCCAGGCCCGCCGACCCGATCGCGTAGCCTTTCGTCACAGCCTTCGTCGTATTGCCGACGGCGTCGAGCCGGTCGGTGATGTTGCGTACGTCCGGCGGCAGATCCGACATCTCCGCGATGCCGCCCGCGTTGTCAGTGATCGGGCCGAATGCATCGAGCGCGACGACGATACCGGTCATGGACAACATGCCGTGGCCGCGATCGCGATGTCGTAGAGGCCGGCGAGCATGTCGCCCTCGGGAGCCAGCGCGAACGCGCCCCAGATCGCTGGCGCACACCGCGAGCACCGGCAGCGCCGTCGACTTCATCGAAATGCCGAGGCCGGCGATGATGTTCGTGGCATTACCCGTCTAGCGAGGCATTGGCGATGGTCCTGCACGGGCTTGAACTCGGTGCCCGTGTAGTACTCGGTGATGCACGACCATGGCGGCGGTCGAGCGCGAGACCGATGAGCGCCGAGCCGATAGATTCGATCGCATTGCCGCTGGCGCCCATAACATCATTGGTGATCGGGTAGAAGGCGATGGCCGCGAGCACGCCGGAAACGATCACGCCTTTGTACAGCGCGCCCATGATCTTGCCGCGTCGGTGGTGCTTGACGAAGAACGTGCCGATGATCGACGCGACGATGGAGACCGCCGCCGAGGACGATCGGGTACACCACGGCGCTCGAGCCGACTTCGGCCGCCAGCATGCCGCCGAGCAGCATCGTCGCAATGATCGTTACGGCATACGTCTCGAACAGGTCGGCGGCCATGCCGGCGCAGTCGCCGACGTTGTCGCCGACGTTGTCGGCGATCACGGCCGGGTTGCGCGGGTCGTCTTCAGGAATGCCGGCTTCGACCTTGCCGACGAGGTCGGCACCGACGTCGGCACCCTTCGTGAAGATGCCGCCGCCCAGTCGGGCGAAGATCGAAATCAGCGAACCGCCGAAGGCGAGGCCGACGAGCGCGCTGGATGCCTTGCTCGTCACTGGCGCCGATGCCGTGCAGGAGCAGGTAGTAACCGGCCACGCCGAGCAGGCCCAGGCCGACCACGAGCAGCCCGTGATGGCGCCGCCGCGAAAGGCGATGCTCAGTGCCGGATTGATACCCTGGGTCGCCGCCTGCGCCGTGCGCACGTTGGCCCGCACCGACACGAACATGCCGATGTAGCCCGCGAGCGCCGAGAACAACGGCGCCGATCGCGAAGCCGATGGCGGTATACCAGTCCAGCGCGATTCCCAGGACGAAGAACAGAACGACGCCGACGATGGCGATCGTGCCGTACTGGCGGTTCATGTAGGCCTTGGCGCCTTCCTGAATGGCGTGGCGATCTCCTGCATCCGGGCGTTGCCGGCCGGCTGCTGAGAATCCACTGTGACTGAAATGATCCCGAACAGGACGGCCAGGACGCCGCACCGATCGAGAGCCACAGGGCCAACTCGTTACTCATTAGATTGTCTCCCGACTTTTCGATTGAGCTTGCGGATCGAACGAATTCGCCGCCTGCCGAACCGATGTGATGCCGGCTTCGCTGCTTGTGTATCGAGCGCGTTCTGAATTGTCGGCCGACGGGCTGCTGTTCCCCAATATTTTTCGAAGGCCGACCCCCGACCGGGCGCGCATCATACCACAAATTTGTCGCTGAGCTGCAGGCATCACCGGAACGTTCTTGAGCGCCACGTAGTTCGGTAACCCGTTGACGTACGGCGGATAATCCTCGCCGAGGATCAGCGGCTGCGAGATAGCGTCGCGCCGCCGTCGGTGATGCCGAAGCCGTCTTTGGTGATGAAGTCGCGCGGCAGCATCTTTTCCTTATTGGCGACCCGGGACGAGCGGCGCTTTGCCGATTCGCCAGCGATAAGGCTTGTCCGAGACGCGCTTGATGACCGGCATGACCGCCGTCTTGCCCTGCAGGGCGAACTCGACCGCGGCCTTGCCCACCGCGTAGGCCTGCTTGACGTCGGTTGTCGACGCGATGTGCCGGGCCGAGCGCTGCAGGTAGTCGGCGACCGCATAGTGGTACTTGTAGCCGAGGTTGTCGCGCACCATGCTGCGCCACGACGGCGCGACGCCGCCGAGCTGAGCGTGGCCGAACGCGTCCCGCGTGCCCGCTTCGGCGAGAAACTTGCCGTTCCGGTAACGTGCGCCCTCGCTGACGACGATGACGCAATAGTCGTATCGCTTCACGCAATCGCGACCCTGCCTGAGAAAGCTCTGCTTGTCGAACGGTACCTCCGGGAAACAGGATGATGTGCGGCGCATCTCCCGGCGTTTGCTGCCGGCGAGCCCCCCTGCCGCTGCGATCCAGCCGGCATGTCGTCCCATGACCTCGAGAATGAAGACCTTGGTCGACGTCTTCGCCATCGACAGCACGTCGAGCGCGGCTTCCTGCGTCGAAACGGCCACGTACTTGGCGACCGAGCCGAATCCCGGGCAGTTGTCGGTGACCGGCAGGTCGTTGTCGACGGTTTTCGGGACCCCGAGCAAGTGACCGGAAAGCCCATCTTTCTGGAGATCGGGATACCTTGTGCGCAGTATCCATCGAGTCATTGCCGCCGTTATAGAAGAAATAGCCGATGTCATGGGCGCGGAATACCTCGATCAGCCGCTCGTACTCGGCTCGGTTCTCCTCGATGCCCTTGAGCTTGTAGCGTGCCGATCCGAACGCGCCGCCGGGCGTGTGCCGCAGTGCCGCAATCGTGCTGCGCCGACTCCTTGTTCGTGTCGATCATGTCTTCGGTCAGCGCGCCGATGATGCCGTTGCGGCCGGCATAGACGTTGGCGATCTTGCCGCGGTGTTTCCTGGCGGTCTCGATCACGCCGCAGGCAGTAGCGTTGATCACGGCCGTGACACCGCCGGACTGGGCATAAAACGCGTTTCATTGCGGGCATCCTTCGGCTTCCTCTGGCTGGTGTTCTGAAGGCGCCACAGCATAACGGAAAGCTGCGCCGGGATCACGGGTGCGGCCTTAGTCGAATTGACCTCGCGCGCTGTTGCCGGTAGCGTCGCCAGGCAACCGGGACATCGGCCCGGTTGCCTTCTTTGAATCGTTTCGGGAAGAAAAATGCGAATTGTTTTGCTGGGTGCGCCAGGGTCGGGGAAGGGCACGCAAGCCAAGAAACTCGATAGCCGACAGGAATATTCCGCAGATATCGACGGGCGACATGCTGCGTGAAGCGGTTGCTGCCGGTACTCGCTTCGGTGCCAGGGCGAAGGAAATCATGGAAGCGGGCAAGCTCGTTTCCGACGACATCATGCTGGGCATCATCAGCGAGCGCCTCGGCAAGCCGGACGCAGCCGACGGCTTCATACTCGACGGCTTCCCGCGCACGAGGCAGCAGGCCTCCGACCTCGAGGAACTGCTCGACGAACTCGAGGTGCCGCTGGATGCCGCCGTGCTCATGGACGTCGACTTCGATATCCTGATGAAACGCCTGACCGGCCGCCGGACCTGTTCCCTGACCGGCAAGCTCCTGAACATCCATTTTTCGTCGCAGGAGGAGATCGACGAGTGCCTGAACGCGGGCGGCGAACTCATCCAGCGCGAGGATGACAACGAGCAGACGATCCGCAGCCGGCTCGACGTCTACAGGGAGCAAACCGAGCCCGTCATCGATTACTACCGGCAGCGCGGCAAGCTCAAAACCATCGACGCCCAGGGTACGGTCGACGAGGTTTACGAGAGGCTCGTAGGGGCGTTATAGGAGCTGCAGCAGCCGTTCGCCGATCAGTGGCCGGCGCCAGCCCCGGAACACGCGTGAATCGGTGTCGCCCGACAGGATTGCGGCCGACAACTCCTTGCGCGATGCGACCAGCTCCGGGCTGATCCCGAGCGCGTCCGCGCACTTCGTGACGGCCGCCTGCATGGCCTTCAGCAACTTCTTCTGCTGCTCGTTCGGCAGTGGCGGGGGCCGGTAGTCGTGATTGTCCTGCGCCGATTGCGCCACGACGTCCAGTAATTCCTCGCCGGCGCGGCTCGCGAGCTTGTCGGGCAGGCCGTCGACAGCACGCAGGGCTGCCGTTGTTTCCGGCAGCTGCTGGGCGATTTCGAGCAATGCGCTGTCCCGGAGAATCCACTGGCGCGGCCGGTTGCGGCGCGCGGCCTCCGCCTCCCGCCACACGGCGAGCCGCTCGGCTGCCGACCGTCGTCGTCCGCGCATGTTTCGCGCCCCCTTGAGCCGCTCTATCGCCTGGGCTTCGTCGAACGCGTACAGCGACGCGTCCAGCAGCAGCCGGGAATCCTCCTCTGCCCATCCTTTCCTGCCGGCCTTTTCGAGACGGTCAACGAGCAACTCGTAAGCCGGCAGCAGGTGCTCGACGTCCTCGACGGCATAATGCAGCAGTGCGTCCGGGAGCGGGCGCTGCGACCAGTCCGCGCGCGTGTGCGATTTTGGGATTTCGACGTCGAAAAGCGCTTTTACCAGGCCTGCGTAACCAATCTGCGGCTGCATGCCGAGCAGGCCGGCCGCGATCTGTGTATCGAAGAGGTCACCGGGCATCGCGCCGGCACCCTGGAAGACGACCTCGATGTCCTGGCGGGCGGAATGGACGACCCACGTCTTGCGGAAGGTCTCGTCCCAGAACCGCTGCATCGAATTGCCGGTGAGCGGGTCGATGCAATACAGCGCTCCGGCGTTGCCACCTGCAACAGGCAGAGCTGCGCGAAGAATGTCTTCTCGCGGATGAATTCCGTGTCCACCCCGAGGTAAGGGTGAGCCTCGAGGTCGGGGGTGACCGTGTCGGGTTTGTCGACGAATGTGAATGCGGGCATTGACTGTCGCAGGGGCGGACTTCGGGTCGGCAGATTAACATGCGATCATTGTCGCATCGACGGCAATCGTGCTTCCTCCGTGCAGGCATTCATCAAAACGCTTTTCGAGATCGTCGCGCTGCGCAAGGGGCCGGACGCGATCCCGTATTCGTGGCTGCTGCTGAACGTCGCGACCGCGATGTGGTTCCTGCCACTGCTCGCGCTGGTGGCGGTCGTCCAGGACTTCGGCCGCTCGGCCGTCGCCGTCCTGGTGGCAAGCTGGGTACTGAGCCTGGCTTGCTACGCCGTCGTGATCACGCTGGCCGGCTACCGCAACCGGCTGTTGCAATCGCTTACCGCCATCGTCGGCTGTGGCGCAATCATCTTCTTCGCCCAGGTGGCCAGCCTCGTTGCGGCGTCGCTACTGCTGGGCGCGGCGGTAGCGGAAATCGTCGTCGACCTGCTGCTGTTCTGGTCGGTCTACGTAAAGGGCCACATCGTTTCACGCGCGATCAGCCGTGAGTGGTACGTGGGGCTGGTCATTGCAATTGCCGTGTTCCTTTTACAGTATGCGTTTACCAAGGCGGCGGTGACCGCATCCTGAGTTCTTTCATGCACATACACATCCTCGGCATCTGCGGCACCTTCATGGGCGGCATAGCGGCGCTGGCGAAGGCGGCCGGGCACAAAGTAACCGGCTGCGACGCGGGCGTTTACCCGCCGATGAGCACGCAGCTCAAGAAGCTCGATATCGACATCCACGAGGGATTCGACGCGGACCAAATCGAATCGCCGCCGGACTGTGTCGTCGTGGGCAACGTGGTCAGCCGCGGGTTCGATGTCGTCGAGGCCATGCTGGACCGGGATATTCCCTTCCAGTCGGGTCCGCAGTGGCTCGCGGACAACGTCTTGCGGGGGCGGCACGTGTTCGCGGTGGCAGGCACCCACGGCAAGACCACGACCGCGAGCCTGCTGGCCTGGATACTCGAGGACGCCGGCCTGCGGCCGGGATTTCTGATCGGCGGCATACCCGCCAATTTCGGAGTATCAGCGCGTTTCGGCGGCGGCGACTGCTTCGTCGTCGAGGCCGATGAGTACGACACGGCGTTTTTCGACAAGCGTGCGAAGTTCGTGCATTACCGGCCGCGGACACTGATTCTCAATAATCTCGAATACGATCACGCCGACATCTACAAGGACCTGGATGCAATCTCGTGGCAGTTTCACCAGCTGCTGCGAACCGTTCCCGGGTCCGGCCGCATCGTGATGAACGCAGCCGACAGGAATCTCGCGGCCGTCGTCGACATGGGGTGCTGGACACCGACGGAGTCATTTTCGCTGGAAGAGGGGGCCGACTGGCGCGGGGAATTCGTCGATGCCACCGAACGCCGCATTCGTGTCAGCGACCCTCGCGGCCACTCGGCCGAGTCGCGCTGGCAGCTCGGCGGTTCGCACAATCTCGAGAACGCCCTGGCCGCCGTCGCGGCCGCGCACTCGGCTGGGGTAGAGCTTGCGCAGGCGGTGGACGCGTTGTCGCGGTTCGAAGGCGTCAAGCGGCGCATGGAACGTACCGCCACGGTGGGCGACATCGCGATTTACGACGATTTCGCCCATCATCCGACCGCGATCAGGCGCACGATTGCGGCCATGAAGCGGCGCTATCCGGGTAACCGCCTCGTCGTAGCAATCGAGCCGCGTTCGAACACGATGAAGCTCGGCGTTCACAATCGTGAACTCGCGGAGTCCCTCGAGCAGGCGGACCTGGTCTGGATGTACCGTCCCGCGGAAATGCGCGAGGACTTCGACGCGGCACTCGCGCCGCTCGGCAAGAAGCTGCGCGCATTCCGTGACTACGACGAGCTCGTGAACGACATGTCGACCCGCGTGCTCGCCGGCGACCAGGTGGTGTTCATGAGCAACGGCGGTTTCGGCGGCGCACGGCAGACACTCACCGCGGTCCTGCAGCGCACGCGCAGCGGCTGATTCGTCCCTCGATCCAGCGCGCCGCCCGAATTTCACTCCTTAACGCGCGCGATTCGGCGGGCGCCCCAGTCATTTGTCTCCCTCATGGCTCGCTGCGCTGCGCTTTACTTCGGTCGACAAACGCCGGGGCGCCCGCCCGGCCGCAAACGAACGACTCGATGGAGCCTGGTTCGGGGCGTCTGTCTCCGAGGCCTCAGGCGAGCGAAGCGAGCAGCCCGGAGACAGACACCCGAACCAGGCGCGCAGACGTCGCAGTGCGGCGAGGCTGCTCCCTGGTCGCTCGCCGAACGCCGTCGCGGGGCTATAATCAGGGGAAACTCATCGATGGCGAGTGGCGTGCGCGTACCCCTTTTTCCCCTTAATACGGTGCTGTTTCCCGGCGGCCCGTTGCCGTTAAGGATCTTCGAGGCGCGCTACCTGGACATGATCGGCCGGTGCATGAAAGACGAGAGTCCTTTCGGCGTCGTACTGATTCGCGAGGGCGGTGAGGTCGGGCCGGCCGAAACCTACGATATCGGCACGCTGGCACGGATTGTCGACTGGTACCAGGGCAGTGACGGTCTGCTGGGCGTGACGGCGCGCGGCGAGCAGCGCTTTCGCGTACTGTCATCGCACCGCGAACCGGACGGCCTCAACGTCGCTGATATCGAGATCCTGCCCGAAGAGAACGAAGTGCCATTGCCGGAGCAATACCGGCCGATGGCGACCATACTGTCGGGAGTTCTCGACGATCTGGGGCGGCTCTACGAGGACCTGGAGCGGCGCCTGGACGACGCCGGCTGGGTTACCAACCGTTTCGTCGAAATCCTGCCCATCGACCTCGCGGAAAAGCAGCTCTGCCTCGAGCAATCCGACCCGGTCGAGCGTTTACGGCTCGTGCAGGAAGTCCTGCAGCACGTGCGCAGCCCGACGAGCACTGGCTGACGGTTACAGCGTCGCGAATACCTTTCGCGCCGCGTCGAGTGTCTGCTGGATCTCACTGTCGCCATGCGCCGCCGATACGAACCCTGCTTCGAAGGCCGACGGCGCGAGATACACGCCTTCATCCAGCATGCCGTGAAAGAACGCCTTGAAGCGCCCGATGTCGGCAGCCGCGACCTGCGCGAAACTCCGCACCGCGCCCGAGTCGGTGAATACGAAGCCGAACATGCCGCCCTGTTGCTCCACGCACAAGGCGATTCCGGCATCGGCGGCCGCGGCGGCAAGGCCGTCGGTGAGCTGCCTCGTGCGTTTGCCAAGTTGCTCGTAGAAGCCCGGTTTGTCGATCAATTCGAGCGTCGCGAGTCCGGCAGCCATCGCCACCGGGTTGCCCGACAACGTCCCCGCCTGGTACACGGGACCATCGGGTGCGAGGCTCGCCATGATGTCGGCACGGCCGCCGAAAGCGGCGGCGGGCATGCCGCCGCCGACGACTTTACCGAGCGTGGTCAGGTCGGGTTCGATGCCGAACAACGCCTGGGCGCCGCCCTTGGCGACCCGGAACCCGGTCATTACCTCGTCGAAGATCAATACGGCACCGCTGTTGCTGCATGCATCGCGCAATGCTTCGAGGAAGCCCGGGACGGGCGGCACCATGTTCATATTACCGGCTATCGGTTCGACGATTACGCAGGCGATCTCGGCCCCGAGTTCATCGAATGCCTGGCCGACTGCCTCGACATCGTTGAATGGCAGCGTGATCGTGTGGGCGGCAAGCTCGGCCGGCACGCCCGGCGAACTCGGGACGCCCAGCGTCAGCGCGCCGGAGCCCGCCTTGATCAGCAGGGAGTCCGAATGGCCGTGATAGCAGCCCTCGAACTTGACGATCTTGTCGCGCCCGGTGTGCCCCCGCGCCAGGCGAATCGCGCTCATCGTCGCCTCGGTGCCCGAACTCACCATGCGCAGGCGTTCGATGGACGGCACGAGTTCGGTGATCTTGTTTGCGATCTTCGTTTCGAGCACGCAGGGAGCACCGAAACTCAGGCCGCGACGCGCCGTATCGGTGACGGCTTCCAGCACGGCGGGGTGTGCATGACCGAGTATCATCGGCCCCCACGAGCCGACGTAGTCGATGAATCGGCGCCCGTCCTCGGATTCCACCCAGGCCCCGCTCGCACTCTTGAAGAAGACCGGCTCTCCGCCAACGCCCGCGAACGCGCGTACCGGGGAATTGACACCGCCCGCGATGACCTTGCGGGCGTCTGTAAACAAACTCATTCGCTTCCTCTCTGCTCGTGCATCTGCGTAATCCTGACGCCGCGCTGCTCGAGCAGCCGCGGGACGCCGTCCTCGCCGACAAGGTGCAAGGCCCCGACGATGACCAGGTAATCCTCACCGTCGTCCAGCAGTTCGTCGATCGTGTCCACCCAAAGCCGGTTGCGGTCTGCCACGATTGCATCGTAGAGCTCAGGATACCCGGAAATGTCGTCCAGCAAGGTCTGTTCGAGGTAGTCAATGTCACCCGAACGCCACGCCAAAATCAAATCATCCATGATTTCACGGACGGCCGCGCTGTCCGTGAGCGTCTGCATCAGCAGATCCCTCTGCGCCTCGAGCGAGAGGCCGTCGAGATAACCGAGTTGCTGTTCCACGGTCTCGAAGCCGAGAATTTCCTTGCCGTCGCTCAAGGCTTCTTTCAGCAGGTGCATCTCGATGCCGTAGGCCGGGTTGAAGCCGATGCGTGCGAGCACCAGCTGCTCGACCGTGATCGCGGCGAACCAGGGCTCGGTGCGATCCAGCATCTCGAGCGGTATCTCCAGTTCCGTCGCCATGGCAGCTGCTTCGGCGTACAGTTCCTCTCCCATCAGTTGGCGCAAGGACGTGCCTTCTTCGAGCATGCCGAGCCGGTTGACCGTCGCCTGCAGGAGCAGGGGGTCCAGGTCATCCATGTCGAGTTCCATGTACAGCGTTTCGGCATCCTCGTAGACGTCGCCGATGATTTGCGGAAGCGGATGGTCCTGCTCGCGCAACAGGTGAATCGACCCCAGCAGGTAGACCCGGTTGCTGGTCCCCTCGGCCAGCCACATCGTGACCGCGTCGCCGGCGGAATCGGCCAGTGTGACGGCGGGCAGCAGCCACAGCAGTGCTGCAGCGAAGCGGCTATGCACTGGTCACCCAGACCAGCCTGGTGTCGACGCTGCCGTCTGGCCAGAGCTCGATGCAGCGGTAAGCGGGGGGCCTGTCGTCCACCGCGAACTGGTCGGCGCGCGGCAGGAACTGGCGGCAGGTCGAGGGCGTGGCAATAACGCGAATACCCTCGTGCACGGCATCGTAGTCCTGGTGAACATGGCCGCAGATCGCAGCCCGTACCCTGGCCGCGTCGGCGGCGCGCGCCAGGAACTCGTCGCCGTTGTCGAGCCCGACGGAGTCGAGCCATTTGCTCCGCATCGGCACCGGGGGGTGATGGAGACAGATCATCACATGCTCCGCGCGGCTTGCCGCGATCGTCTCTTCCAGGCGGCGCAGTTCGCTCTCAGCGATCCTGCCGCCCGCGCGGCCTTCGACAACGCTGTCGATGCCCACCAGCAGCCAGTTGCTGTCCTCCAGGGAGCCGCAATACGTGAAAGGCGGGTCCGGCAGCAGGTCGCGCATCAGCTGCGGTACGTCGTGATTGCCGGGAACGCAGAAGACGGGCAGACCGAGCGCCGAGACGAGATCGCGGCAATGCGCGTAGGCCTCGGCCGAATCGTCATGGACAATGTCGCCGGTCAGCGCGACGAGGTCGGCCGCGAAGCGGTTCGCGCGGTAATGCGCGAGAACCGCATGCAACGTGTCGTGGGTCACGGCACCGCGCAGGGAGCCGTTGCGGTCGGCGAAGAGGTGCGGGTCCGTCAGATGCAGGACCCGCACAGGATGCGGTGATTCGCGAATTTGCCCCGACCTCAAGCCGTGTCAACTGCAGGCATGATAGCGACAGTACGAGGTCGTGGGCAATTCGGTGTGCGGTGCCTAGTAGCGGTAGCTGTCCGGCTTGTAAGGCCCTTGTTTCGCAACGCCGATGTACTTCGCCTGTTCGTCGGAAAGCGGCGTCAGGCGCGCGCCAATACGGTCGAGGTGAAGCCGCGCTACCTTCTCGTCGAGATGCTTCGGCAGCACGTAGACCTTGTTCTCGTATTGGTCGCCGTTCTGCCACAGCTCGATCTGCGCCAGGACCTGGTTGGTGAACGAGTTCGACATGACGAAGCTCGGATGGCCGGTCGCGCAGCCCAGGTTCACGAGCCGCCCCTCGGCCAGCAGGATCAGACGCTTGCCGTCGGGGAAAATCACGTGATCCACCTGCGGCTTGATGTTGTCCCACTCGTATTGCTTCAGGTTCGCGACCTCGATCTCGTTGTCGAAGTGGCCGATGTTGCACACGATCGCCTCGTTCTTCATGCGCTCCATGTGGTCGACGGTTATGACGTCGTAGTTGCCGGTGGCGGTGACGAAGATATCGACCTGGTCGCAGACCTTCGTCGAAACGGACCACGTGATAGCCCTCCATCGCCGCCTGCAGCGCGCAGATCGGGTCGATCTCGGTAATCCAGACGGTGGCACCGAGCCCGCGCAGCGATTGGGCGGAGCCCTTGCCCACGTCGCCGTAGCCGCAGACCACCGCGACCTTGCCGGCGATCATCACGTCCGTGGCACGCTTGATGCCGTCGACCAGCGATTCGCGGCAGCCGTACAGGTTGTCGAACTTGGACTTGGTCACCGAGTCGTTGACGTTGAAGGCGGGGCAACCCAGGCTTGCCGTCCTTCATCATCTCGTACAGACGGTGCACGCCGGTGGTCGTCTCCTCCGACAGGCCCTTCACTGCCTTCAGCAGCTCCGGATACTTGTCGTGCATTACGAGCGTCAGATCGCCGCCGTCGTCGAGCAGCATGTTGGGGCGCCAGCCGTCGGGACCGTGAATGGTCTGCTCGATGCACCACCAGTATTCCTCTTCGGTCTCACCCTTCCAGGCGAACACCGGGACGCCCGTCGCGGCGATCGCCGCGGCCGCGTGGTCCTGGGTGGAGAAGATGTTGCAGGACGACCAGCGGACCTCCGCCCCGAGCGCCTGCAGCGTCTCGATCAGGACCGCCGTCTGGATCGTCATGTGCAGGCAGCCGGCGATGCGGGCGCCCTTGAGCGGCTGCTTTGCCGCCGTATTCTTCGCGCAGCGCCATCAGGCCCGGCATTTCCGTCTCGGCGATCGCGATTTCCTTGCGCCCCCAGTCGGCGAGGCTGATGTCCTTGACCTTGTAGTCGGGGTCTGGATGGCAACGGGTTCGCTGCTCATGGTGTTCTCCTTTTGTATAGCTGTCAGGCCGCCGCGGCGCCCTTGAGCGCCTCGGCCTTGTCCGTTTTCTCCCAGGGCGCGTCGATGTCTTCGCGGCCGAAATGGCCGTACGCCGCCGTGGGCTTGTAGATGGGCCGCACCAGGTCCAGCATCTTGAGGATGCCATACGGCCTGAGATCGAAATGTTCGCGGATGAGTTCCGTCAGGCGCGTGTCCGTGATCTTGCCGGTGCCGAACGTGAATACGCTGATGGACGTCGGCTCGGCAACCCCGATCGCGTACGACACCTGCACTTCGCAGCGGTCCGCGAGGCCGGCGGCAACGATGTTCTTCGCCACGTAGCGCGCTGCGTAGGCTGCCGAACGGTCGACCTTGGACGGGTCCTTGCCAGAGAAGGCGCCGCCGCCATGGCGGGCCATGCCACCGTAGGTGTCGACGATGATCTTGCGGCCGGTGAGCCCGGCATCGCCCATCGGGCCGCCGATCTCGAATCGCCCGGTGGGGTTGATGTGGAACTTGGTGTCGTTGCCGATCCAGTTGGCCGGCAGTACCGGCTTGATGATTTCGTCGATCACACCCTCGCGCAGTTCCGTCATGCTGACGTCTGCCCGATGCTGGGTCGACAACACGACCGCGTCGATCGAAACAGGCTTGTTGTCCTCGTAGACGAAGGTGACCTGGCTCTTGGCGTCCGGTCGCAGCCAGGGCAGCGTGCCGTTCTTGCGTACTTCGGCCTGGCGCTGCACGAGCAGGTGCGCGTAGGTGATCGGCGCCGGCATCAACACGTCGGTCTCGTTGCTGGCATAGCCGAACATCATGCCCTGGTCGCCGGCGCCCTGTTCCTCGGGATTGTCACGGTCCACACCCAGGGCGATATCGGGCGACTGCTTGCCGATGGCGTTCAGCACGGCACAGGAATGCCCGTCGAAACCCATCTTGGAGTCGTTGTAGCCGATGTCGACCACGGTCTCGCTGACGATTTGCTCGAAATCGACCCAGGCCTCCGTCGTGATTTCGCCGGCGACGATCACGACGCCGGTCTTCACCAGCGTCTCGCAGGCCACGCGGGCCCGCGGATCTTTCGCGAGGATGGCGTCGAGGATGCCGTCAGAAATCTGGTCGGCAATCTTGTCCGGATGTCCCTCGGAAACCGACTCCGAGGTGAACACAAAGAATCACTCATGGGGATTTTCTTCGCAGGATTTTCGAAGACGCGGATTGTACCGTAATGTGCGCCGGTGCGACTATCCTGCGCAAAAGTTGCATTTGTTACGTTTCCGGGCCATCGTCCGCCGTTTCGGGCCGCGCGGCTTGCGGCATCCGTCAAAAAACCCGAAAATGCGCGGCTCGCGAATACGATTTTCGCCGCCGACTTACACAACAGACGCCGCCAGGCGCAGAAGACCTCGATGTCACAACAAGCCAATGCCGCCGGCCAGCCGGCCCGGCGAGACCTCGCGAACGCCATCCGGGCGCTCTCCATGGATGCGGTTCAGGCTGCCAACTCGGGACATCCGGGCGCCCCGATGGGCATGGCGGATATCGCGGAAGTGCTCTGGAACGATTACCTGAAGCACAACCCGGCCAATCCGCGCTGGCCGAATCGCGACCGTTTCGTCCTGTCCAACGGCCACGGTTCGATGCTGCTTTACAGCCTCCTGCACCTCACCGGCTACGACGTGAGCATGGATGAACTCCGCAATTTCCGGCAGTTCGGCCAACGCACGGCGGGTCACCCGGAGTACGAGCCCGGCATGGGCGTGGAAACGACCACGGGCCCGCTGGGGCAGGGCGTGACCAATGCGGTGGGCATGGCGCTGGCCGAGAAGATGCTCGCTGCGGAGTTCAACCGCGAGGGCTTCCCCGTGGTCGACCACCGCACCTGGGTCTTCCTGGGCGACGGTTGCCTCATGGAGGGCATCTCCCACGAAGCCTGCTCGCTGGCGGGTACGTTGAAGCTCGGCAAACTCATCGCGTTCTATGACGACAACGACATCTCGATCGACGGTGACGTCAACGGCTGGTTCACCGACGATACGCCAGCGCGATTCGAGAGCTACGGCTGGCAGGTGATACGCGACGTCGACGGGCACGACAGTGCGGCGGTCGCCACCGCCATCGGCCAGGCAACCGTGGAAACGGACAGGCCGACGTTGATCTGCTGCAAGACCGTCATCGGCTTCGGCGCGCCGAACAAGCAGGGCACCGCCGCGACGCACGGTGCGCCGCTCGGCGATGACGAGGTTGCCGCGGCGCGCGAGACGCTCGGCTGGCACCACCCGCCGTTCGAAGTACCTGCGCCCGTCGCGGCCGCCTGGAACGCGCGCGAGCGCGGCGCGTCGGCAGAGGCGGCCTGGGCCGAACTGCTCGCCGGGTACGCGGCGGCCCATCCGGGGCTGGCGAAGGAATTCGGCCGCCGCGTCAGCGGCGAGTTGCCGGGCGACTGGGCAAGCTTTGCCGACGCGGCGATCGCGAAGATCGATGCGGCGGCGGAGAACATGGCCACGCGCAAGGCTTCGCTGTTAGCGCTCAATGCCTTTGCGCCCAGGCTGCCGGAACTCGCCGGCGGCTCGGCCGACCTGACCGGTTCCAACCTCACCAAGCACGCGGGCTCGAAAGTCATTACGGGCGACGACGCCGGCGGCAATTACATCTATTTCGGCGTGCGTGAGTTCGGCATGACCGCGATCTGCAACGGGATGGCTCTGCACGGCGGCATCATTCCCTACAGCGGCACGTTTCTCGTGTTTTCCGACTATGCACGCAATGCCCTGCGCATGGCGGCGCTGATGCAGATCCAGCAGATCCTCGTCTACACGCACGACTCCATCGGGCTCGGTGAAGACGGGCCGACGCACCAGCCGGTCGAGCACGTTGCCTCGCTGCGGTTGATGCCGAACATGCGCGTGTGGCGGCCCTGCGACACGGTCGAGACCGCGGTCGCCTGGCGCGATGCGATCGAGCGGCGCAACGGTCCGACGAGCCTCGTGCTGACCCGCCAGGGCGTGCCGCACCAGGCGCGGGATGCCGAGCAGCTCGGCAATATCGTCCGTGGCGGTTACGTATTGCAGGATGCCGGCGGCGACCCCGACGCTATCCTGATTGCCACGGGCTCGGAAGTTGCGCTTGCCATGGCGGCAGCCGAGCGGCTCGCAGGGGACGGTATCGCCGTGCGCGTGGTCTCGATGCCTTGCACCAGTGTTTTCGAGCGCCAGGATGCCGAATACCGGGATGCGGTGCTGCCGCCGGATGTGTCCGCGCGCGTCGTGATCGAGGCGGGTGCAACCGGGGCGTGGTGGCGTCATGCGGGGCCGTCCGGCGCCGTCATCGGCATCGACAGCTTCGGCAAATCGGCGCCGGCCGGCGAACTGTTCGAACACTTCGGCTTCTCGGCGGACAACGTCGTCGCCGTGACGAAGCGCGTGATCGGGAAGTAACAACGATTTTTCAGCTTTACCGGATACCAGGCCCCGGGCCGTCCGGCCAGTCGAATCACCAGGAGAAAATCATGACGATCAAGGTTGGTATCAATGGCTACGGCCGCATCGGGCGAAACATCATGCGCGCGATCCACGAATCGGGCCGCGCCGGCGAGTTCGATGTCGTTGCCCTCAACGACCTCGGCGACGCCGCGACCAACGCACACCTGACGCGGCGCGACACCGCGCACGGTCCGTTCCCGGGCACGGTCGAAGTCGATGGCAACGACATCATCGTCAACGGCGACCGGGTGAAGGTCTTCGCGGAACGCGATCCGGCGAAGCTGCCATGGGGTGAACTGGGCGTCGACGTCGTCTACGAGTGCACCGGCCTGTTCCGCACCGGGGAGACGGCCGGCAAGCACCTCACGGGCGGCGCAAAGAAAGTGATCATCTCCGCGCCCGGCGGCGAGGGCGTCGACAAGACGATCGTCTACGGCGTCAACCACCACACGCTGACTGCAAAGGATGCCGTGATCTCGAATGCTTCCTGCACGACCAACTGCCTCGCGCCGCTCGTGAAGCCGCTGCACGAAGCCATCGGCGTCAAGCACGGCATCATGACGACCATCCATGCCTACACGAACGACCAGGTGCTGACTGACGTCTACCACAAGGACCTGCGCCGTGCCCGGTCGGCGACGATGTCGCAGATCCCGACGAGCACCGGGGCGGCAAAGGCCGTTGGCCTGGTGCTGCCCGAGCTGAACGGCAAGCTGGACGGTTTCTCGATGCGCATCCCGACGATCAATGTGTCCGCAGTCGATCTCTGCTTCGTCGCGGAACGCGCGACCAGCATCGACGAGATCAACAAGGTGCTCAAGGCGGCGAGCGAGGGCGAACTCAAGGGCGTGCTGGCCTACAACGATGAACCGCTGGTCTCCATCGACTTCAACCACGACCCTGCGTCATCCACCTACGACGCGACACTGACCAAGGTCATCGACGGTACGATGGTCAAGGTGATTGCCTGGTACGACAACGAGTGGGGTTTCTCGAACCGGATGCTCGACACCACGGTCGCGCTCGTCAACGCGAAGTAGAGGCCACGCCATGACCGTCGTCCGCATGTCCGACCTCGATCTCGCCGGCAAACGCGTCCTCATTCGCGAGGACCTGAACGTGCCGGTCCGGGATGGCGAGGTGACGAGCGATGCACGGATACGTGCGGCGCTGCCGACGATCCGGGCGGCGCAGGAGCCGGCGCGGCGGTCATGCTGATGTCGCACCTCGGGCGCCCGACCGAAGGCAAGCAGGACGATGCGTTTTCGCTGCAACCCGTGGCCGGGCGCCTGTCGGAATTGCTCGGCCGCGAGGTGCCGCTGGTGCGGGACTGGATCGACGGCGTCGATGTGTCCCCCGGTAATACCGTGCTGCTGGAAAATGTCCGTTTCCTCGCCGGCGAAAAAGCCTGCGATGAGTCGCTCGCGCGCAAGATGGCGGCGCTCTGCGATGTCTTCGTGATGGATGCCTTCGGCACGGCGCATCGGGCCCAGGCGAGCACCTACGGCGTGGCGGAGCACGCGCCCGTCGCCTGCGCCGGGCCGCTGCTGGCGGCGGAGCTCGAGGCGCTGGGCAAGGCGCTCGACAACCCGGCCCGGCCGCTGGTCGCGATCGTCGGCGGTTCGAAGGTCTCCACCAAGCTCGACGTGCTCGACGCGTTGGCGGGAATCGTCGACTACCTGATCGTGGGCGGCGGCATCGCCAACACCTTCATCGCCGCCGCCGGGCACGACGTCGGCAAGTCACTGTTCGAGGCCGACATGCTGGATACCGCGCGCGGCCTGGCCGCTGGCGGGGAAGGGCGCGCGCAAATCCCGCTACCGACGGACGTCGTCGTCGCTGCCGAATTCGCGAACGTGGCAGCAACCACGAAGCCGGTGGACGCCGTGTCGGGCGACGAGATGATCCTCGACATCGGTCCGGAAACCGCGGCGCGATTCAGCGAGATTATCGCTGCGGCGGGGACGGTGATCTGGAACGGGCCGGTCGGCGTATTCGAATTCGACAATTTCGGCGCCGGTACGAAAGCCCTGGCGGAGGCTATCGCCGGCAGTGGCGCTTTCTCGGTTGCCGGCGGCGGCGATACGCTCGCCGCGATCGACAAGTACGGCGTCGCGGACCGTCTATCCTACATTTCGACGGGCGGCGGTGCGTTTCTCGAGTTTGTCGAGGGCAAGAAACTTCCGGCCGTCGAGGTACTGGAGCGGCGCGCCGCGCGTTAAGCGGGCCAGGGACCGGTGATGGCCAGCGTCGTCCCCGGATACTGGATATTCACGAACAGGGTCTTCCCGTCCGGTGCGAAGCACGCGCCGGCAAGTTCGGATTTCGAGTAGGGGTTGTCGGCGAGCCGATACTGCGTACCGTCGGGCCGGATACCGACGAGCCCGCAATGGTCCGACGTATCTTCGCAGACGACGAGGTCGCCCCAGGGGGACATCGTCAGGTTGTCGGCATTGCGCAGCAACGAATCCTCCCCGGCCTCGGCGAGCAACGTCAGCCGCCCTGGCCGCGCCACTTCGCCGGCCTGTCCTTCGTCCGGGCTCGGCTGGTAAAGGAAAACCTGTCCCAGGCGTCGCCTGCCGCCGATCGTGCACGTAAACGCGAACGCATCGCCGGCGGCGCTCAGGCCTTCGCCGCGGGCGAACGTGGCGGCGCCCGCAGCCGCCCCGCGCAGCCGCAGGTCGTTTTCGTCCGGGTCGACGTCATCCAGATCGATCCACTGCGCGGCCAGGGTTTCGCCGATCCCGATCGCGGGATCGGCGGACCAGTTGTGCAGCTGCAGCGCCGGGCGACCGGCAATCGCGAGCGCCTGCAGGCGGCCACCCTCGCGCAGACGTCCCGGCACTTCCGGGATGTAGCGGTAGAAAAGGCTGTAATGGCGATCCTCGGTCATGTAGACGATGCCGCTCGGTTCGTGGACGGCACAGGCCTCGTGCTCGAAGCGGCCCATCGCCGTGATCGGCAGCGGCTCGGCGAGCCCCGGTTCGCCGGCCGGAACCTCGAAGACATAGCCGTGCTTCTTGTCGCGGGTGACCAGGCGGCCACGCGAGAAGTCGCTGCCGGGGCCCTCGAAACACTCCTCGCAGGACAGCCAGCTGCCCCACGGCGTCGGGCCTCCGGCGCAGTTCTGCTCTGTGCCTGCGAGACTCAGGTGCTGTTGGACCGTGCGTCGCTCCTGCGGGTCGTAGACGGTCGTCGTGGTGCCGCCGGCGCCCGGCGACTTGCCGCCGCCGTGATCGTAGACGCGTTTCCTGATGCGTTCCGGCAGGGCGTCGAAGCCGGTGCCGAAGGCGCTGTATTCCGGGAAGGCCGGCGGCATTTCGTGATTGCAGACCAGTACGACCCTGCCGCCGGGGCCCGGGAATGCCGCCATCCCGTCGTGAGCGGGGGGCACCGTGAAGCCGTCGTCCATCGTATCGCCGGCTTTCGAAACAATCCGGTAACTGAATCCTGCGGGCAGGTCCAGCAGCTGGTCCGGGTCAGGCCGCAGGGGGCCGAGCGCCGCATCGCCGGTGACAGCGGTTCGCGCGGCCGCCGGGGTGGCTGCTGCTGCGGCGAGACATTGCATGAACCGGCGTCGATTGATCATGGCGTGGACCGGGTTGTGATCTGCGCGGCAGGATAACAGCACATTGTTGCAGGATGCGAACGGCCGGCAGATCCGTAGTACTACCGACACAGCGTTATGCAATAATCGCCGCCATGCAAAGACGGACGAAGATCGTGGCGACGCTGGGACCGGCGACCGACCACGCCAAAACCCTTGTGAAAATGATTGACGCGGGCCTCGACGTCGCCCGCATCAACTTCTCGCACGGTGATGCGTCGGAGCATCGCCGCCGTGCCGCGGAGCTCCGCGATGCCGCCGCTGAATGCCGGCGTGATGTCGCGCTGCTGGGCGACCTCCAGGGGCCGAAGATCCGGGTGCAGCGCTTCAGGGACCGGGCCGTCGAGTTACGGGACGGCGCATCGTTCTTCCTCGATAGTGCTCTCGGTTTCGAGGATGGCACCGAGGAGGGTGTCGGGGTCGCCCTCGAAACATTGCACCAGGACGTCAAGCCGGGCGACAACCTGCTGCTCAACGACGGCATGATTTCGCTGCAGGTCGACCGCATCGAGGGTACCCGCGTCCATACGACCGTCGTCAATGGCGGGATCCTGTCCAATCACAAGGGGATCAACAAGAAGGGCGGCGGCCTCTCGGCGCCCGCGCTCACCGACGTCGATCGCGAGAACATCAAGCTCGCGGCCGAACTCGAAATGGACTTTCTGGCGGTTTCGTTCGTTCGCGATGGCGACGATGTCCGGGAGGCTCGCCGCCTGTTCGAGGAGGCCGGCGGCAAGGGTCTCATCGTCGCAAAAATAGAACGCGTCGAGGCGATCGAGGACATCGATTCGATCATCGAGGCCGCCGACATCATCATGGTTGCGCGCGGCGACCTGGGTGTCGAGATGGGCTACGCTGAGCTGACAGGCATGCAGAAGAAGCTCATCCGCAAGACCCGCAAGGCCAGCACGTCGGCGCCGCTCGGCCGTTGGCTGGGTATCGACGGGCTGTTGCCCTTCTCGACACTGACGCTCGGGCTCGGCGCTGCGGCAGCCATCCCGCTGCGCAATCTGCGGCCCCGCTTCGACCGGGGCTGGGCCGCGCCGGTTGCGGGGCGGCGCGGAGACGATCGCAAGGATCGAGACGGCGAGACGGCGGGCGCCCTCGGCGGCCTGTGGCGCGGCAGCCCGTTGTTCCGGCTGCTCTTCCTGACGTCCCTCGCCAGCGGGCTGCTCGGCCCGATGCTCTACTTCCAGTTCCACTACGTGGCCGATCTCGCCACGGCCGGCGCGGGCGGCGAAGAGCGTCTGCTGGCCTTCTACGCGGGCTTCCGCGGCTGGATCAGCGTCGGCATCCTGGCGCGCAGCCGCTCGTCGGCCGGCTCGCTGTACCGGAACATCGGGATTCCACTCGCCGCGGCGATCTCGCCGCTCGTCTACCTGCTGGGCTTTCTCGGCCTGAGCGTACGGCTGAGCCTGCCCGCGGGCGTGGGCGCCATGGCGGGGACGAAGCTCCAGGACAACGCGGTCTACGATCCGGCGCTGCGCGTGCTCTACAACCTCTTTCCGGAGGAGATCCGAGCGAGGGCCACGGCGCTGATCGAGGGTCCGGTGAACCGCGGGCGGGGGAGCCCTCGGCAACGTGGTGACCATCGGGGCCCTCGCGTTGGGATCGGCCCTCTGGGTCGGTTACGTGGCGGTTCCGATCGCCGTCGCCTGGCTCGCCGCGGCCTTGCTGCTCTGGCGGCGCTACCCGCGCCTGCTGCTGGCTGCGTCGGCGTCACGCTCGCGCTACGGCGACGCGCTCGAAGGCGAGGCGTTGCTCGATCCGGCGACGGTTCGCGCCCTGGTTCCGGAGATCTGCAGCGAGGATGCCAACCGCTGCCGCGTCGCGTTGGATCTCGTTGCGGAGGCGGAGCCCGAGCGCGCCGTCTCGGCGCTGGCCGAGGCGGTAGTCCGGGCGCCCGAGACGACGCGGGCGATCGTGATCGCGACGCTCGACCGGGTGCTCGAGCGGGCGGTGGCGAAGCCCGTCCACCTGCCGGAGGCCGCAGAGCGCCTCGAGGCTTTGCTGGCCCAGCCCGGCAGGCTCGACGACCGCCACCGCGCGGACCTGGTGCAGGCCTACGGGCGGCTCGCGTCCGACGACCAGGGTGTCGAGGTCCTGGCGCGAGCGCTTTCGGATCCTGCTCCGGCCGTGCGCCTGGCGGCGCTCGCCGCGCTCGACCGGCGCGGCGCGACGCCGGCGGGTGCCCCCTCGCTCGACGCTGTCCTCGAGGCCGCGGTGAGCGGGGAGGATCGCGCCGCGAGACACTGCCCGCGAGGAGCTTCGCGCGCTGCTCCTCTGCGGCGATGTCGACGAGGTCTGGAAGCGGCGCGTCGAGCTGCTCGCGACGACGCTCGCGCGACCCGGTCGACCGTGCCGAGACGGCCGAGGCGCTGGCGGAGATGGCGGTGCGCCACGGCGAGCACGCGGCGTGCGTGCGCGATGACGTGCTGGCACTGCGCGAGGATCCGGACCCGCGCGTGCGGGCGGCGCTGCTGCGCTACAGCGGCCACGCCGGGCTCCTCGACCAGACGTGCTGGCTGGTCGACCATCTGGGCGCGGATCGCGAGCAGTGGGTGGCGGCCGCTCGCGAGGGCCTGAGCGCGCTCGGGCCGCCGAGCTCCGAGACGCTCCTGCGCGAGCTCGCCTACGGCAAGCGCAGCAAGCGCGAGGGCATCCTGGAGGTGATTCGCGAGCTCGACGTGCGGCCCGAGACGCTGCGCGCGCTCTACGAGAGCGAGCTCGACGCCGTCGAGCGCGACCTGCTCTACCGGCAGGCGCTCGGCGAGCGCGCCCCGTTCGCGCTGCTGAGCCAGCGGCTCGAGGAGCGCGTGAGCGAGGAGCTGCACACCGCGTTGCTCTTCCTCGCCGCGATCCGTCACGAGGACCGGATCGCCGAGCTCGGAGACCGCCTGCAACGGGCGCGGGACCGGCTGCGGCAACGCGCCATCGTGCTCGAGGCGCTCGAGTCCCTGCTCCCCGCGGACGAGACGGGTCGCCTGATCCCGCTGCTCGAGGATCCGGGCTGCGTCCCGGCCGCAGCGTCGGGCATCGCGGCACTCGCTCGTCCCCTCGGTGGAGCAGACCCTGCGGCATCTCTGCGAGGACCCGGAGGAGATCACCCGGATGATCGCCAGCAGCCTCGCGGTGGCCGATGGCTACGCGGTGGAGGAACATGAGGGCGTGGACACCGTCGAAAAGGCACTGCATCTCAAGGCCCTTCCGATCTTCGAGGGGCTCACCGTGCGCCAGCTGATGGACCTCGGGGAAGCCGTGAAGGAGAAGAACCTGCCCCGCGACACGGTGGTGGTGCACCAGGGGGACTACGACGACTGCCTGTATCTGGTGCTGGAAGGGGTCGTCCACATCAAGCGAGGCGACACCCTCCTGGCCGAGATCGGCCCTGGCGGCTTCTTCGGCGAGATCGCACTGTTCGAGGGCACCGCTCGCACGGCCACCGGCGTGACGGGCAGCCGCTCGAGGCTGCTGGGGCTCGAGCGAAGCGATCTGATGCACATGATCGAGGAGATGCCCGGGATCGCGATCTGCATGCTCCAGACGCTCTCCCGCCGCGTGCGCGAGCTCACGGATCGGCTGATCGTCTAGCCCGGAGAGCCCTCTACGGGGTGAGGATCACCTTGATCACGCCCTGGCTCTTGTCGGCCGCCAGCTCGAAGGCCTCGGCGATTTCGGCCAGCGGTCGGATGTGGGTGATCAACTCCTGAGCCGGCACCTGGCCCGACTCCATCCAGTCCAGGCAGAGCTCGAAGTCGTGGCGCTTGTCCGTCACGCCGTAGGTGAAGGAGAAGAGCAGGCGGGCGTCCTTGAGAATGGCGCCCCAGGAGTCGACGGGGACGGGCTCGTCCCAGAGCCCGAGCACGACGACGGTGCAGCCGGGGCGCAGGATCTGGAGCGCCTGGGAGAGCGTGGGGGCGTGCCCGCCAACCGTCTCGACGACCAGGTCGGCGCCGCGGCGGCCCGTTTCGGCCTTGATGCGGTCGACCAGGTCGGCCTCGCCGCTGCGCACCACGACGTCGGCGCCGAAGCGCGGGGCCAGGGCGGCCTGCGCGTCGTGCTTGGCCGAGACGATGACCTTGCTCGCGCCGAGTGCCTTGGCGGTACCGGCTGCGCACAGGCCCAGCACGCCCGCGCCCAGCACGACCACGGTTTCGCCGCCGGCCAGGCCGGCGCGGCGGACGCCGGCCACCGAGCAGGCGAAGGGCTCCACCACCGCGGCGAGTCGCGTCTCGACGTTCGCGGGCAGCGGGTACAGGCCCTTCTCGGTGGTCTTCATGTACTCGCCGAAGCCCGCGATCCCCAGGAAGCGGCGGCGCTCGCATTGACCGAAGAGGCCCGAGGCGCACTGCGGGCAGGCGCCGCAGGAGGAGCTCTCGAAGGCGTCGATCGCCACCCGATCGCCGGGACCGACGCGCGTGACGTCCCGGCCCACCTCGGCCACCACGCCGGCGTATTCGTGTCCGCCGCCGCCTGGCATGGGGAAGCTCATCAGCCCCTGCTCTGCGGGAGCGCCCGACCACCAGTGCAGGTTGCTCCCGCAGATACCCAGGCTCTCGACCTTGACGATGACGGTGTCATGGTCGGCTTCGGGCCTCGGGGCTTCGTCCAGTCGGATGTTGCGAGGTCCCACCAGCACCGCGGATCGCATCGTCGCCATCGGTCTTGCTCTGCCTCCCCGTCACGCAGCATGTCTTCCGGAGCATCTCCGGACTAGGGTAGGATCAAGCCGCCGATATGGGTATGACGATGGCCGAGAAGGTGCTGGCCCGGGCCAGCGACCGGGCGTCGCTCGGCGCGGGCGAGTACGTCACCGCGCGGGCCGATCGGGTGATGGCGCACGAGGCCTTTACGCTCTGCGCGCTCCAGCTGGTCAAGCTCGGCATCGACAGGCTCTTCGATCCCGAGCGCGTGATCGTGCTGCTCGACCACTACTTCCCGGCGCCGGACGTGCGCATGGCGCAGGGCCACGCCATCGCGCGAGATCTCGCCAAGCGCTTCGGCGTGCGGCACTTCCTGGGACACCCGGGCATCTGTCATCAGGTGCTGACGGAGCGCGGCCTGCGTGCGTCCGGGCGAGCTGGTCTTCGGGACCGATTCGCACAGCACCACCTACGGTGCGCTGGGCGCGGCCGGCAACGGCATCGGGCTGACGGAGATGGTCTACGTGCTCGCGACGGGCGAGCTGTGGCTGCGGGTGCCGCCGACGATCCGCTTCGAGCTGGAAGGCGCGCTGGGCGCCGGGCGTGATGTCGAAGGACGTGATGCTCCATCTGGCGGGGGCGTTCGGCACCGAGGTGGCCAGCTACCGCGCCATCGAGTACGCCGGAGCGGCGGCCGAGAGCATGTCGATCGCGAGCCGCATGACGATGGCCAACATGGGCGTCGAGCTCGGCGCCAAGTTCGCCTTCTTCGCGGCGGACGAGGTGACGCGCGCCTACCTGGCGGCGCAGGGGCAGGACGAGGTGCCGCTCTTCGGCCCCGATGCGGACGCGTCCTACGAGGCCGACGCATCACGTGGACGTCGCGGCGATCGAGCCGCAGATCGCCTGTCCGCACAATCCGGGCAACGTGAAGCCGGCTTCGAAGCTCGGCGGCGTGCGCGTGCAGCAGGCGTATCCTGGGCTCCTGCACGAACGGGCGGCTCGAGGATCTCGCGGTGGCCGCGGCGGATCCTGAAGGGCCGCCGCGTGCACCCCGAGACGCGGCTGATCGTGACTCCCGCCTCGCAACGCGTGGCCCTGGAGGCCACGCGGGCGGGCTACGCGGAGATGCTGCTCGAGGCCGGCGCACACATCACGGCCTCGGGCTGCGGGGCCTGCCCGGGGGGGCACAACGGGGTGATCGGGCCGGGAGAGGTCTGCCTCTCCTCGACGAACCGGAACTTCCGCGGGCGCATGGGCAGCCCGGAGGCGCGAGGTCTACCTGGGCTCGCCGGCCAGCGTGGCCGCCGCCGCCGTGGCCGGCCGCATCGTCGACCCGCGCGAGTTCTGGAGCGGCTCGCTGGAGGACGTGACGTGGAGAGCCTGATCCGCGGTCGGGTGCTGGAAGTTCGGCGACGACGTCGACACCGACGTGATGGCGCCGTGGAACACGCTCTCGCTTGCCTGGGAGGAGCGCCGCAAGACGGTGCTGCACGTGCGGCCGGAGTTTGCCGCGGACGTGAAGCCGGGCGACCTGATCGTCGCCGGCCGCAACTGGGGCTGCGGCTCGAGCCGCGAGCAGGCGCCCGAGAACCTGAAGCTCCTCGGCGTGGGCGGCGTGCTGGCCGAGTCGTTCGGCCGGATCTACTTCCGCAACTGCGTCGCGATCGCGTTTCCGAACCTCGCCTGTCCGGGGCATCCACGCCGCCTGCCAGGAGGGCGACGAGATCGAGTTCGAGCTGCGCAGCGGGCTCGTGCGCAACCTGCGCAGCGGCGCCGAGCTGCGGGGCACGCCGTACACGCAGGACATGCTCGCGATCGTCGAGGCCGGCGGGCTCCTCGAGGTGCTGAAGAGGCGCTTCGCGGCCGAGCAGGAGGAGCGGGCGACGTGAATCGCAAGCGCGTCGTGGTGATCGAGGGGGAGGACGCAGCGCCCGAGGCCGTGCGCCCGAGCGTGGCGCTGGTGGAGAAACTCGGCGTCGAGATCGAGTGGCTGCGTCCGCCGGTGGGCCAGGCTGGGATCGACGCCTGCGGTTCGACCTTTCCGCCCGAGGCCCGCGAGGCGATCGACGCCTCCGACGCCGCGCTCTTCGGCGCCACCAGCGGCAAGAGCGCCGCGGCGCTGGCCTACCTGCGCTGGGGTCGGCAGACGTACGCCAACGTGCGCCCGGCGGTCTATCTGCCGGGCGCGCGCAGCCCGCTGGCGCGTCCCGACGGGATCGACCTCGTCATCGTGCGCGAGAACCTCGAGGACCTCTACGTCTTCGTCGAGGGCGAGCTGCAGGCGCTGGCACCTCTCGGGCTCACGAGCCTGACGGCCGGGCGTCCCGTGGCGGAGCTGGGCACCGGAAGCTTCGCCGTCAAGGTGATCACCGAGGAGGGCTCCGACCGCGTCGCGCGCTTCGCCTTCGAGCTGGCGCGCCGGCGCAAGGCGCAGGGGCACCCGGGCAAGCTGACCTGCGGCACCAAGCACAACATGCTGCCCCGCACGGACGGCCTCTTCCGCCAGCGCGTAGAGCGCATGGCGCAGCAGCTATCCGGACGTTGACCTACGAGAGCTTCATCATCGACGACTTCGCGCGTCGGCTCGTGGCCGAGCCGCAGTCCCTCGACGTGGTGGTGCTTCCCAATCTCTACGGCGACGTTCTCTCCGACGCCGCCAGCGGCCTGATCGGCGGGCTCGGGCTGGCCCCGAGCGGCTGCTACGGCGCGGACTACGCCTATTTCGAGTCGGCCCATGGCTCCGCGCCGGACATCGCGGGCCGCAACGCGATCAACCCCAGCGCCACCCTGCTCTCCGCGGGCCTGATGCTCGAGTACCTGGGCTTCGAGGAGGCAGCGGCCCGGCTGGCGCGCGCGATTCGTGCGGTCTACGCCGAGGCCGCCTGCCTCACCCCCGACCAGGGCGGCAGCGCCAGCACCACGGAGTTCTGCGCGGCGGTAGAAGCGCGGCTCTAAGCGAACTGAGATAGCCCATCTCGCGGAGCTCCTCGATAGCCGCTGCTCGTCTCGGGCGAGGTCTCGCCACGCGTCCGATGGGGGTGGTGTCGTAGGACATCGATCGGGGGGCGGCTGGGTACCTCGAGGAAGCCGGCGGGGGCCCCGTCCATGTCGCGTGCCAGGGGTAGCCGCAGCCAGGCGAGGAGCGTCGGGGTGACGTCGACCACGCGGACTCCCTCGGTCGAGGCTCCGCTCCGGACGCCCCGGCCGCGCGCGAAGATGACGCCCTCGCGTGCGGCTTTCGCCGTGGCACGAGTTGTAGCAGCCGCCCCTGCTCGAGGCTCTCGGTGTTCAGTGCCCGGTGTCGTACAGCCGCGGTTCGGCGCGCAGCTGATGGATGATGTTCAAGAAATTGGTCTTGTCCACTTCCCGGTAGAGCAGCAGCCTGCCGCTGCGCCTTCGGCCCGAGCTGTAGTAGAGACGCGTCAGGACGGTCGTCGCTTCATAGGCCGTGGCCTGCTCCGAGCCTGGCAGGGTGAGAAGAAACCGCATCGTTCCGGTCAGATCCAAGCGGTAGCCGGTCAGACCCGGAGCGATCGCGGCCTTCGCGAAGTTCCCGCTGTCGTGGCTGTCCTCTTCGTAACGCAGCTCGAGATGCGCCCGGGCCAGCGCTGCAGCGGGCTCGCCCGCAGCCACATCGGGCCCGCGCACCGCCTCGAAGATCCGGGCCTTTCGCAGCAACCTCGAGTAGTAGAAGGCGTCGTTGTCGTCGGGGTAGGGCTCCCCCTCGCCCACCGATTCCAGGACTCCCTCGAAGGCGACGGCGATGCTGGGCTCGCCGCGTACCCACCGCTCGCGGGGGATGTCCTCCGGAACCTGGACGTACACGGTCCGGTCGGCGTCGCCGAAGCGGACCACGAAGCAGCCCGGAGCCAGCAGGACAGCCGCGACGATGAGCGCCAGCGCGGCCCAGGCTCGATGGCGTTCCACACATCCCCGCGTCTCCATCCAGCCACCATAACACGCGACGGCGCACACGAGATAACGACGGTTCTCCCGCGTGGCCCGGCGGCCGCTCACCTAGGCCTGAAAGAAGCGTTCAGAACAGATCGAAGCGAAAGCGGGGACGGAAAGCGGGGACGACGGAAAGCGGGGACGTTGTTGAGTAATTGACTTTTCCCACCACGCCTGCGGCGGGTTGTTGCTGGGCTTCAGGGAAAAGTCAATTACTCAACAACGTCCCCGCTTTCCGGGCGAATTCCCGGCTACGATCTGTTCTGAACGTCACGCCTAGGAGCCTCGCCCGTCCTCGCGCCGCAGGAACGTCCCCTGGCGCCGGCCTCAGACGAAGCTGGCGCCTGCGAGCATGCCGCCGTCGGCGACGAACTCCGATCCCGTGCAGTAGGAAGACTCGTCGGAGGCCAGGAAGAGCGCGAGCTGCGCCATCTCCTCCGGCCTTCCGATCCGCCCCAGCGGGAGCGTGGCGAAGAAGCCCTGCGTAGTCGACGTCCTTGAAGTCCTCCATGCTGCCGTCGCCCATCGGCGTGTCGATGCCTCCGGGGTGAAGCGAGTTCACGCGGATGCCGACGCGCCCGAGCTCGAGCGCGGCCGTCTTCGTCATGCCGCGGATGGCGAACTTGGTCGAGACGTACGCCACCAGGCCCATGGCGCCCTCCATGCCGGAGGTGGAGGAGACGTTGATGATGGAGCCGCCTCCGGCCTGGACCATGGCCGGGATCACGCTCTTCATGCCGAGCAGGCAGCCCACCTGGTTGACGTTGACCACCTTCATGTAGTTCTCGAGGGTGATCTGCGCGATCGGCGCCACGTGAATGATGCCGGCGTTGTTCATCAGCACGTCGATCCGGCCGAAGCTGTCCGACGCGGTCGCGACGAAGCTCGCCCAGCTGTCCTCCTGGCTCACGTCGTGGTGGAGGTAGATCGCGGCGTCTCCCAGCGACGCGGCCACGGCCTTGCCCGCGTCGTCGAGGATGTCGCCGAGCACGACCTTCGCGCCTTCCGCCGCGAAGAGCCGGGCCGCCGCCTCGCCCTGGCCGCGCGCCGCGCCGGTGATGAGTGCAACCTTGCCGTCGAGCCTGCCCATGACTTCTCCTCTCGCGCTTCACCCGGTGGCCCGGGTGTAGTCCGTGGATGTGAACCTCTCAGCTCTTCCCCTTCGCGAGCGTCTCATAGTAGTCGAGGTACTCGCCGATCTGGCGCTCGAGCGCCGAAACGGCGCGCGATGGTCTCGCGTCCCGCCTCGGCGAGGCGCCGCGCCAGCTCCGGATCCCGCAGGATCTCGACGCAGCGGGCGGCCAGCGCGGCGGGCTGGTCGACGTCCACCAGGAAGCCGTTGCGCCCATCCTCGATCACCTCGGGGTGCCCGCTCACGCGTGTGGCGACCACGGGAGTCCCGTTCTGCATGGCCTCGAGGATCACGTAGGGAAGGCCCTCGTAGGCCGACGGGACGACCAGCACGCCGGCGGCGCGGTAGTAGGCGGGAAGCTCGGCGGAGGTCTTGCGCCCCAGGCACTCGACGTGGGCGAGCAGCTCCAGATCCTCGAAGAGGGCGCGCAGCTCCGGCGCCTCGTCGAGTTCGAAGCCCGCGATGCGCAGTCGCGCCTCCGGGATCTCGCGCCGGACCTCGCGCAGGATGAAGGGCAGGGCGTTGACGCGCTTGCGGTGGCTCGCCAGCCCTGCGTAGAAGAGCTCGGTCGGGGCGACGGCGGCCTCGGGCTCGCCGGCGGGCGCCGCGGCGACGCCGTTGTAGATCACCCGCGCGGCGGCGCCCCGCTCGGGGCCCAGCAGGTCGAGCGCGGTCGCGCGCGAGATGGTGTTCAGCGCGTCTGCGAGGCGGACCATCAGCGCGTCGACGAGCCGGTGCAGCCGGGCGAGCAGGGCGCCCGGCAGGCGCGCGGCAAGCGGCCGGCCGAAGCGGCGTGCCTTCGAACCCTTCAAACCGGTAGGCCGCCTCGGCGGCGTGGATGCCCGCGTTGCTCACGTGGAAGGTGGCGAGGATGCGGGCGCGGCGCCGCGGCATGAGCCTGAGCGCGAGCACCACGGGGAGTGCCTCGCCCGACTGGCAGTGCACCACGTCGCAGGCGGCGGCCCTGCGCGCCCAGCGCAGCGTGCCGAGGAACCAGCCCAGCCGCGTGCGCGCGATCCGCTGCACGGAGTCGCCGGAGCGGCGTCCCGAGGTCACGACCGTCGACTCGCAGCCGCGGCGCAGCAGACCTTCGTGCAGCGCCGCCGCGAACTCCCCCACGCCGCCCAGCCGCTCGGGTGGGTAGTAGGGCACGAAATGGATCACCCGCACCGCCGGCTCCGCTCCTCCCGGGCGACGAACTTCTGCGCTGTATCTCGCGAGCTCGGACGCAACGATCATCCGCGCGGAGCCGATCGGAGCAGGCGGGCCCGGAACTCGACTCGCACCCCGTAAACCGGCTCGAAGCGGGTGCGCTGCGAGCAGCCTCCCGCCGTCAAGTGAAGCACACGCCCCCGGGCTCGTCGAAATCCGGAGTCTCGATCTGGATCGTCGCGTGGCTGATGTCGAAACGCTGGTGGAGGAGGTCTGAGACCTCCTGGAGGAGCTTGGCGTGATCGTGCTCGTCCTCGGAGACCACGTGACCCGAGAGTGAGATGCGGCCGCTGCTGATCGTCCAGATGTGGAGATCGTGGACCGCCAGCACCCCGGGCAGCGCGGCGATCGAGCGCTCCACCTCGGGGACGTCGATGTGCGAGGGCGCCCACTCCATCAGGACCGCGGCCACCTCGCGCAGCAGGGTCCAGGCGGAGTAGACGATCAGGACCGCGATGACCAGGGAGGCCAGCGGGTCTGCCCAGCTCCAGCCGAACGCCCAGATCAGCCCGCCGGCGACGATGGCCGCCGATGCTGCCGAGCGCGTCGCTCATCACGTGCAGCCATGCGCCGCGGACGTTGAGGTTGTCGTGTCTGCCTTTGCTCAGGATCCAGAGGGCGGTCAGGTTGACCAGCAGCCCGCCCGCGGCGATCGCGAGCATCGGCCCGCCCAGGATCTCGCGGGGCGTCTCGATGCGCTCGAAGGCCTCGCTCAGAATGTAGACCGCGACGCCCACCAGCAGCAGGCCGTTTACCAGGGCCGCGAGGATCTCGGTGCGGTGGTGCCCGTAGGTCTGTTGGGGCGTGGCCGGGCGCCGGGCCAGCCGGAAGGCGAACACCGACAGCGAGAGCGCGAAGACGTCGGAGAGCATGTGGCCCGCGTCGGCCAGCAGGGCCAGCGAGCCGGTCCACAGGCCGCCCGCGACCTCGGCGAGCATGTAGCTGGCGGCGAGAACCAGGGCGAGCGTGAGGCGCCGCTGCTGGCCTTCCGAGCTGGACGCTCCGTGATGCGTGGTGGTCGTGCATCCGCCAAGGATGCGAGGGATCGCGCTGTGGCGCTACCTCGCGCGGACGACGAAGGTCAGGCTCTTCTCGAAGCTCAGCGCAGCGCCCTTGAAGGCCATCTCGTAGGCGTAGATGCCCGGCTCCGCGTTCTCCGGCAGGGTCACCTCGGCGTCCACGATCCAGCGCCCGGGCTTGATCTCGTAGGCCTCGGTGGTCTCGCGCACGATCGGGTCGCCCCGGAAGCGGATCCGGGTGCGCAGGCGCCCCGAGACCACGCCGGTGGGGCGAGGGGGGCACATCACGTAGACCATGCGGTGGTTGAACTCACCGCCGACCTTCACGCGAGGCGGCACCAGCTCGTTCTTCTCGATGATGAAGAAGGGCCGCTTCTGCGCGTCGCAGTCGTACTCCTCCCAGACCTCCTCGGGGAAGCTCTCGAGGCGCTCGCCGGGATCGCGCAGGGACTTCTGCAGCGACCAGCGCATGCTCGCGCAGCTCGTGGCGAGCAGCAGCACGGTGAACGAGGGCGATTACCTTCGAATGACCCAACCGCGGGCTCCTTCCTGTACGGAGATCTTATCGCGCGGCGGCTCGGAAGCCGGGGCCGCGGGAGGGGCGGCGGCGCTTCTTCGGCACGGCCGGCGCGGGACTCGGCCGCCTTGCTCGCGGGTGCCGCCGCCGGCGGGCTCGGCTCCTGCGCCGGCAGCGGGCGCGGGCAGCTCCGCCGCTGCCGCGGGCCCGGCCTCGTGCGCTCTCTCGCCTCGGGCGCCTCGGTCGGCGGGGCCGGCACGAGCTCCTCCAGCGGCGCCATCGGCTGCGGCGCCACGACCTCGGGCGGAGGCGCGGGCGGCGGGTCGGGGCGCAGGGGGTTGCCGAAGATCAGCAGGTTGAGGCCGAGCACGAGGGCGAGCAGGGCGGCTGTCAGCCCGACGTGCCGCCAGCCCGGAAGGCGCCGTCCGCGGGTCGGGATCTCCTGCTCGTCGTCCAGGAGCTCGAGGTCTGCGGTGCACGGCGGCGTCACCGGGCAGCTGCGCTCGACCGTCACGAGCGTCGAGGCCCAGGCGCGATCGTCGAGCACCCGCGTCTCCTCGGCGCCCATGGTGGGGCCCGTCGACTCCGAGGCAGCCGGGTCGGCGCTGCTCTCGGCTCGCTCCGCCGTCGAGAGCGCGGGCGGCACGTGCAGCCCGGATCCCTCCTCGAGGACCTGGCGGAACTCGCCGGTCGAGGCGAAGCGGTCGGTCGGCTGCTTCTCGAGGGCGCGCAGAAGGGCCTGTTCCACCGCCTCGGGGATCTGCGGGGCGATCTCGCGCGGCGGCGGCGGCGGCGTCTCCACGTGGTCGCGCATCAGCTGGTAGTCGTTCGTGCGCTCGAAGGGAACCCGCCCCGTGAGCAGGTCGTAGAGCAGGATGCCGAGCGAGTAGATGTCCGAGCGCGCGTCGCTCTCGAGCCCGCGCACCTGCTCCGGGGACATGTACTGGAGCGTTCCCACCATGTGCCCGTGGCGCGTGAGGCGGTTGGATCCGAAGGCGCGGGCGATGCCGAAGTCCATCACCTTCACCACCCCCTCGGAGCTCAGCATGATGTTCGAGCCCTTGATGTCCCGATGCACGATGCCCCGCTCGTGGGCGTAGCCGATGCCGTCGAGGGCCTGGAAGAAGAGCGGGAGCGCCTTCTCGACGTCGAGGCCTCCGGTCTCCTGCACCAGGGCGGAGAAGGTCCTGCCGTCGACGAACTCCATCACCATCAGCAGCGCGCCCTCGTGCTCGAGGAGGCTGTAGAGGATCGCGACGTTCGGGTGGTTGAGCTGGGCGAGGGTGCAGGCCTCGGAGCGGAAGCGCTCGAGCACCTTGGGCTGGGAGGCGAAGTCGGAGCGCAGGGCCTTGATGGCCACCGAGCGGCCGAGCGACAGGTCGGTGGCCTCGAACACCTCGCCGACGCCGCCTTCCCCAACCTTTCGCAAGATCCGGTAGTTGCCGATGGTCTTGCCGATCACGAGCGTAGCCCCTCAGCGCCCGCGCAGGCGGTACGCATGCGTACTCGCTATCGGACGGCCGGAGGGGCCTCTTGATGCCCGCGGGGGGATCAGGCCATCACATCGCCGAGGCTGGAGAGCATCTCGACGGTCTCCTCGGGCAGCACCGGCGGCTCCTTGCCCACCGCGTAGCAGCCCAGGATCACCTCCGAGGAGCGCTCGATGATCTCCGCCAGGTCGGCTGCGCGACGCAGCTGAACGGCCGGCCACGAGCAGCCCGTGGTTCTGCAGCAGCACGGCCCAGCCGTCGCCCAGCGCCTCGACGACGGCGTCCGCGAGCTCCTGGGTGCCCGGCATCACGAAGGGGATGCGGCCGATCTTCTGGAAGAAGGCGGCCTCGGTCGAAACCGGCAGGAAGGGCAGGCCGGCGTTGACGAGGATGGTCGCGTGGGGCGCGTGGCAGTGGATCACGGCCTGGGCCTCGGGCTTGGCCCGAAGCACGGCCGTGTGCATCAGCGCCTCGCTCGAGGGTGAGCGGCTCTCCGGCTCGAGCGCGCGGCCGTCCATCCCGATCCGCACCAGGATCTCCGGGGACAGAGTCGCCCTTGAAGAGCTGGCTGGGCGTGATCCACGCCTCGTCGGGATGCTCGGGGATGCGGGCGCTCACGTTGCCGCCGGTGGCGGTGATGAGCTGGGCCGTGAAGAGCTCCTCGACGATCCGGCACAGCTCGTGGCGGATGTCTGCCTCGGCCACCGCGCCGCGTGCCGCGCGCCGCCGCCGCGCCGGCCTGCGGATCGGGCAGGGAGGCGAGGTCGCCGGGGTCGCCCACCTCCTCGCGGGCCGCTGCGTAGAGCCGGCTCAGATCGTCCTGGATGTGCGTCAGCGTCATCGCCTTGGCCGTGTCGCCGCTGAAGGAGAGCTCTCCGTTCATGGCGGCCTGCATCGCGTTGCTGCGGCCGGTGAACATCCCGTCGAGCAGATCGGCCCTCATCTTCAGCTGCACGGGGGCCTGCGTCGCGGGCGCGCCCATCTCGGCGATCACCTGGCCTGCGCCGAAGCCGATGTGGAACTCGCTGCCGAGGTCCGAGAGGGTGAAGTGGAGGGTGACGTCCTCGGCGCCCTTGGCGAACGCCTTCATGGCCTCGTCGGCCGCGATGCGCGCGAGGAAGCTGCGCAGGATCTCCTCCAGCGCCGTCCGGATCTGCGCCGCGGCGGATCCAGGCGCGAGCGTCACCGCGGCGGCTGCCGCCGGCCTCGCGGCGGGCTCGGGGGCGCCTTGCTCCTGCTGGAGGTCGCTGACGGCCGGGCCGGGCCCCTTGCCGAGCTTCTCGGCGAGCTCCGGCGACGGCTCGGGCCGGGGCTCGTCCCAGCGGAATCCCGCCAGCGTCTCCGGGTTGAGCGCGTGGCGAGGCGCCTGGCCGCCGCGCAGGCGCTCGAGCTCCTCGGCGATGATGCGGCCCTGGTGGGTCGCGACCTCCTGCGTGTTGCCGCCCACGTGGGGTGTGGCGATCAGGTTCGGGAGCCGGAGCAACGGGTGGTCCGAGGCCGGCGGCTCGACGCGCGAAGACGTCGAGGGCCGCCCCGCCCAGCTGGCCGGACTCGAGGGCGCTCGGCGAGCGCCTCCTCGTCGACCAGCGCCGCCCGGGCGGTGTTGACGAGGTAGCTGCCCTGCTTCATGAGAGCGAATTGCTCGGCGCCCAGCAGGCCCCGGCTCTCGTCGCTGACGCGCGGCGTGCAGCGAGACGAAGTCGCTCGAGCGCAGCAGCGTCTCGAGCGAGACCGGCTCCGCGCCGGCGAGGCGCACGGCGTCCGGTCGCGAGCTGCGGGTCGAAGGCGAGACAGCGCGCCCCGAAGGGTCGCAGGCGCTCGACCACCTTGCGGCCGACGGCGCCGAGGCCGACGAGGCCCACCGTCTTGCGCCACAGCTCGCGGCCCTGGAACTTGCCGAAGGCCTGGCCCATCCGGCCCATGTCCCCGGCCTCGCCGCCCGGCTCGCGCAGGAAGGCGTCGGCTTCGCGCAGCTTGCGCGCCAGCATCAGCAGGAAGGCCAGCGTCAGGTCCGCGACGGCATCCGCGTTGCGGCCGGGCGTGTGGATCACCGGGATCCCCAGGGCCGTGCAGGCCTCGAGATCCACGTTGACGGCGTCCCCCCGGCAGACGCCGATCACGCGCAGGTCCCTGGCCGCCAGCAGCGACGCGGCGTCCACCACGTCCACCTCGGTGACGAAGACGTGCACGCCCTCGAGCGCCTCGACGAGGCCCGGCCCCGCCAGCAGGCGCATCGCCTCGCGGTAGCTCTGGTACTCGACGTCCCCGATCCCCCGCAGCGCCTCGAGGCCCTCCTCGTCCAGGTCCGCTGTCACCAGGATGCGGGGCCGGAACTCGCAGACCCGGGCCTGGGGAGCCGCGGCCGCGCTGGCCAGGGCGCGTATGGCGAAGCCCGACGCCTGGGCGTCCGACGCTGCGCGGGAGAGGCGCAGCTCGTTCCAGTTGGCGTAGAGATCGGCGTAGAAGGCGCTGCGCTCGGCGTCGGGCTCGTGCTCGCGCGCCACCCGGACGATCGCAGCGGCCCCCTCCTCGAGGTCGCGGAAGACGCCTGCGCCCGCGCCGGCACAGATCGCGGCTCCGAGCGCGCTGGCTTCGGTCACCGCCGTGACCTCCACGGGCCGGCCGAAGACGTCGCTCGCGATCTGGGTGAGCAGCGCGTTGCGGGAGAGGCCGCCGGTCATGCGGACGACCTCGGCGCGCGCTGCCGCTGGCCGCTTCGATCTGCTCCGCGTTCGCGCGCAGCGCATAGGCCATGCCCTCGAGGATCGAGCGCGCGAGGTGGCGCCGCGGCCGGGGGTGGCCGGCGGTGGTCAGGTAGTTGAGCGTCAGGTTGCCGATCGGGAGGCTCAGATCGCGCGCGTTCATGACCTCGGCGCCGAGGCTCGAGACGAGGCCCGCCGACCCCGGGGGCGCCTCGTCGGCCTCGGCCGTGAGGTGCAGGATCGGATGATCGACCTCGGGGTAGAGAAGCCCCGCGATCCACTCGAGCGCCTCGCCCGCGCCGCCCGCGTTGCTCTCGAGGGCCCAGCGCCCGGGCAGCACGTGATGCACGCCCCAGAGCCGCCCCGCCTCGTCGAGCAGCGGCCGGTCGCTCACCTGGAGCACCGGCACCGAGGTGCCGGCCACCACGCCGAGCTGCCCCGGCGCGACGACGCCGGCTCCGAGCAGGCCGCACTGGGTATCGCCGCCCCCGACGGCGACCGGGGTGCCGGCGAGCAGCCCGAGCTCGGCCGCCGCCGCGTCACGCGAGCTCGCCCAGGGGGCTGCCCGCGGCGCGCAGCTCGGGGAAGATCGCGCGCGGCAGCTCCAGCCGCTCGATCCAATCCCACGCCCATTCGGGCCGCTCGATCTCGAGCAGCAGCGTCTCGCTCGCCTGTGAGGGCTCGCAGACACGCTCGCCACACAAGCGCCAGGCGATCCAGTCGCTCAGGCTCAGGTGCGTCGCGGCGCGCTCGAAGATCTCCGGGGCCTCTCGGCAGAGCTGCAGCAGGCGTCCCGCGGGCTGCACCGGATTCGGCCAGTGTCCGGTGCGGCGGTGGAGCTCTTCGCCGTAGGTTCCTGCGATCTGGAGCGACGCGGCGAGCCCGCGCGTGTCGCGGTTGGAGGCCAGCAGCAGCTCGTGCCCGTCGGCGTCGAGCAGCGCGCTGCCGTGACGCATGCTGGTGGCGGCGATGCCCAGGATCGCCTCCGGCGCAGCTTGCGCCCGCTCCAGCGCCTCCCGCACCACCTCGCCCAGCACGGACCAGGTCGCGGCCGCGTCGTACTCGATGCCCATCGGAACCTCGGGAACGGGGGACGCGGCCCAGCGGCGGTAGGCGGTCACCACGCGCAGCGTCTCGGGGTTCACGAGCAGGCAGCGCAGGCCGCCGCCGCCCAGGTCCAGGCCCATCAGGAATCGTTCGCTCACTGGGGTCGCCTCTCCGCGCGTAGGGCCATGAAATCTCTGGTCGATATTCTACCTGCGCGCAGGTCGAAAACGAACGTCGAATCTCCAGGCCATTTCCCCGTGGGGCTTCTCCGGAATGTCCGCGTGGGCAACGGCCGCGGCCCTGGACCGCACGGCGAGCCTGACGACCGTTCGCAGGCTCGCGCTTCGCCTTCAGGCGCGGCTGCCGCTCTGCCGATCTCCCCGGGGTCATGTGGCTCGATGCCGTCGCGCTGCTGCTGCTCGGGATCTTCGCAGGCATGGGGGCCATGCGCGGCGCGCTGGCCAGCGGGCTGAGCGTGCTCACGCTGGCCGCGGCCTACGGTGCGGCGATCTGGGCCGCGCCGAGCTTCGGCCCCGAGGCGGCCGAGCTGGTGGGCGTGCCCGAGTGGCTCGGGATGCCCGTTGCCGGGACGCTGGCCTTCCTGCTGACCTTCGTCGTGATGGGGCTCGTCTCGGCGATCCTGCGCCGGCGCGGAGCGCCGCAAGCGCTCCGGCTCGCGCAGCCCGCGCGATCGCTTCCTGGGCGGTGCGTTCGGAGCCGTGCGCGGCGCTCTCGTCGTGCTGCTCCTGTCGTATCTGGCCCTGTGGGTCGACGCCCTGCGCACCACGGGGACCGTCGAGGCGATTCCCGAGCTCGGGCCCTCGGCCGCGGCCGCGGTGACCGAGAACGTGGTGGAGGCCGGCGTGCAGGCCGCGATGTCCGACTCGGGCTCGGCGGGCCGCGTGGTGGCGCGCATGGCCGCGCGGCCCGGCGCCGCGCTGAGCGACCTCCAGGAGGTGATGGAGCACCCGGCCATCGAGGAGCTGCGCAGCGACCCGCTCTTCTGGAGCTACGTCGAGCATGGCAACGTCGACGCGGCGCTCAACCGGGGCAGCTTCCTGCGCCTCACCCACGACGGGTCGCTGCGCCGGCGGCTCGGCGATCTGGGACTGATCGAGGCGGACGCCGTCGACGATCCGCGCCAGTTCCGCGAGGCGGCGGCGGATGTCCTCCGGGAGGTGGGCCCGCGCATCCGGGGCCTGCGCGAAGACCCCGCGCTGCGCGAGCTGCTCGAGGATCCCGAGGTGGTGGCGATGGTCCAGTCGGGCAACCACTTCGCGCTGATCAGCCACCCGGGCTTCCGGGAGGTGGTGGCGCGCGCCCTCGAGAATACGGAGTAGAGCCAGGCGGCTCAGCCGCTGCCGGCGCTGCGATCCGTGGGCGGGGTCGCCGGCGGCTGGCTCGCCGTTCGCCGAGTCCGGTGCGACGAGGCCCGCCGACATCACCAGCTTGAAGGCGTCTTCGACGGTCATGTTGGCTTCGATGATCTCGTCCTCGGGCACCAGCAGGTAGAAGCCCGAGGTCGGGTTCGGAGTGGTGGGCAGGAAGCAGTTGATCATCTGCTTCTCGGTGACCTGCCTGGACCACTCCGCGCGCCGGCCCCGGTGGTGAATGCCAGGGCGTAGATGCCCTTGCGGGGGTACTCGATGAGCACCACGCGGTTGAACCGCGAGCGCTGGCCCGAGCTGAAGATCGCCTCGAAGAGCTGCTTCACCCCGGAGTAGATGTTGCGTGCCACGGGCACCCGTCCGAGCAGCCGCTCCCAGGCGCGCATGAACTCGCCGCCCAAGCAGGTGGCGGGCGATCACGCCGAGCAGGATGATCACGAAGAAGGTGAACAGCATGCCGACCAGCGGCAGCGGCGGTGGCTCTTCGAGCCCCGGAATCAGGAGCTTGAGAACCCGGGGCAGGATCAGGTTGTCCAGCCAGACGACGATCGAGGCGATCGCCCAGATCGTGATGCCGATCGGGGCGAAGAAGACCACGCCGGCGACGAAGTAACGCCGGATTGTCTCGCGAAGCCAGGCGAGGATGCGGCGGGTCATACCGTCGTGGCTCACTTTCACCCCCGGTAGATCGGCGAGCCGGTCGAGCGGGATGAGGATCGAGGCGGCGCGAACCGGAGGCGCAGGGTAGCAGGCAGCTCGCAGCGCCTACCACAGCGCCTCAGCTCTCGAAGCCGTTCTCCGCCGCGACGCGCCCGTACCAGCGCCCCGACTCCTTGAGGATGCGCGGTGCGCTGCGGGCTCTCGAAGTCGACCCAGGCGAGGCCGAAGCGCTGCTCGTAGCCCTCCGACCACTCGAAGTTGTCGAGCAGCGTCCAGGCGTGGTAGCCGCGCACCTCGGCGCCGTCCTCGATGGCGCGGCTCACGGCTTCGAGGTAGCCGCGGTAGAAGTCGATGCGGCGCGTGTCGTGCACCACGCCGTTTGCGTCCGGCGCGTCGCCGTACGAGCAGCCGTTCTCGGTGATCTCGATGATCGGCCGGTCGTAGTCGCGCGTGATGCGCATGATCATGTCGTAGAGGGCGTCGGGCCAGACCTCCCAGCCGAAGTCGGTCTTCGGGCCCGTCGTTGCCGCCGATGGGCGCCCGCTGGCATGCGCCTCGAGCCCCGACGCGTCGTCCGGATGCGTGCTGCACGAGGGTGCGCGTGTAGAGGTTGATGCCCGAGGAAGTCGAGGGGGGCGCGCATGCGCTCGAGGTCGCCGTCGCGCACGCCCATGCGCTCGAGCGGGGGGCCCTCCGACGAAGGCGTCCGGGTAGCGGCCGCGCAGCGCGGTCTCGAGGTACCAGAGGTTCACGAAGCGCGTGCCAGCGCTCGGCGGCCGCGGCGTCGGCCTCGGCGTCGCCGGCCGGCTCGCAGGGCGACATGCTGAAGGCGGTGCCGATGCGGGCGTCGGAGCGCGCGGCTCGCATGGCGCGGAAGGCCTCGCCCTGGGCGAGGTTCACGGTGTGGGTCGCGCGCAGGAAGGCGTCGAGATCGCGGCGGCCCGGCGCGTGGATGCCCGACCAGGTAGCCCATCACCGTGAAGATGGCCGGCTCGTTGAAGATCAGCCAGCGATCGCACGCGGTCGCCGAGGGCGCGCACGCAGGCTTCGGCGTAGTCGGCGAAGCGCCCCGCGGTGTCGCGCTTCGGCCAGCCGCCGCGTCCTCGAGCGCCTGCGGGCAGGTCCCAGTGGTAGAGCGTCGGGAACGGGCGGATGCCCGCGGCGAGCAGCGCGTCGATCAGGCGGCCGTAGTAGTCGACGCCCTTCGGCGTTGACGGCGCCCGCAGCCCTCGGGCTGGATGCGCGGCCAGGCGATCGAGAAGCGGTAGCTGCTGAGGTTCATCTCGCGCATCAGCGCGATGTCCTCGCGCGTAGCGGTGGTAGGAGTCGCAGGCGACGTCGCCGGTGTCTGCCGTCCCTGATCTTGCCCGGGGTGTGGGTGAAGCGATCCCAGATCGACTCGCCCTTGCCGTCCTCGCTGCCAGGCGCCCTCGATCTGGTAGGAGGCCGTGGCCGTCCCCCAGTGGAAGCCCTCCGGAAAGCGCACGCGACCCACGTCGAATCCTCCCGCGCAAGGTGCTCGAAGCGAGCAGAGCGAGGCGCAGCCTCGCCCTGGATCATCTTAACCGCCCCGAGCTGGAATCCACAGCTCGCGCTCGAGCCGGACGCCGGAGTCCGCTCTGGTCTTCGCGGGAGGGGGGCGGTAGGGTGCAGCGGGAGATCCCCGACGTGTCTTCGGCGCCCCAGACCCTGAGCGAGCGCGTCAAGGGACTGGCGCTGGCGGTCGGCTTCGACCTGGCGGGCATCGCGCGCGGCCGAGCCCGACGCCCGAGACGGCGTTCCTGCGCGAGTGGATCGCGCGCGGCTTCGCGGGCGAGATGCACTACCTCGGGCGGCGCGTCGAGGAGCGCGTCGATCCGCGGCGCGTGCTCGAAGGCGCGCGGAGCGTCGTCGCGCTGGGCCTGGTCTACGACCCGGCCCGCGGCCGGCGTCCGGCGCCCGGCGCGCCGCGCGGGTCGCGCGCTACGCGGGCGGCGACGACTACCACGACGTGCTGCTCGAGCGCCTGCGCGCGCTCGGAGGCGGGGCTCGAGCGCGCTGGCCGGGCGGTCCGTGCGCAGCCGCGGCTACGTCGACACCGGGCCCGTGCAGGAGCGCGTCTTCGCGGCGCCGCGCGGGCCTCGGGCTGGATCGGCAAGAACACCTGCCTGATCCACCCGCGCCTCGGCTCCTATCTCTTCCTCGGCGTCGTGCTCAGCGACCTCGCGCTCGAGCCCGACGCGCCGCGAGCCCGATCACTGCGGCAGCTGCCGCGCCTGTCTCGACGCCTGTCCGACCGAGGCGTTTCCGGAGCCCTACGTGCTCGACGCGACGCGCTGCATCTCCTACACGACGATCGAGGCGCGCGGGCGCCATTCCCGAGCCGCTGCGCGAGGCCCACGGCGACTGGGTCTTCGGCTGCGACGTCTGCCAGGAGGTCTGCCCCTGGAACCGCCGCGCGCGCCGCCGCGTCCCGCCCGACCGCGCTGGGGCTGCGCGCGCGCCTCGCGCCGCGGTCCGGAGTGGGTGCAGCCCTCGCTCGCCTGGATGCTCGCGCTCTCGGACGAGGAGCTGGCGCGCGGCCACCCGACGGCACCGCCCTGCGCCGCGCGCGCACCGCGGCCTGCTGCGCAACGCGCTGGTCGCGGCGGGCAACGCGGGCGACCGCGGGCTCGATCCCGCTGCGTGCGCCGCCACGCCGAGGGCCCGGACGACGCTGCTCGCCGAGCACGCGCGCTGGGCGCTCGGGCGCAGCTCGGCAGCGGAGCTCGCGCGCCTGAGCGCGGCCGGGACGGCATCGGCGCGCGCGCGTCGCCGTGGCGGGCTAGCGCGCGGCCGCTCGGCGTCGGGACGAGCGCTCTCCGCAGCCTTCGGAGAGCGATCTCGAGCGCGCCGGAAAGAGCTCCGGCAGCTCGCCGCGTGCGAGCAGGAACGCTGGATTGCGTGGGCCCTTGGCCGAGCTCTCGCTGGTCGGATCGTGAAGGTCTCGTAGAGCAGCAGGCCGCCCGGCGCGAGCGCCTCGCACGATCGGGGCGCGCGAGCGGCCGGTAGAGGAAGCGGAACACGAGGATTGCGCCGCAACTCCCGGAGCGGACGGGAAGTCCGTGCGCGGTTTCCAGGTCGGCGCGAACCGGCAGCAGCGGCAGACGCCGGCTGCGGGCCGCGGCGCCGCAGCTCGCGGAGGAGCGCGGGGTTGCGGTCGAGGCCGAGGACGCGGGCGCCGAGCTCGGCCGCGGCGAGCGCGTGGCGGCCGCGGCCGCAGGCGAGATCGACGACCGGGCCCGCGTCGGCCGCCGCGGCGAGGCGGGCGCTGCTCGGCGAGGAAGAAGGCGACGACGGGACGCGCTCAAGCGCCGGTCGCCGCGCGCCCGCGATCAGCCGGGCCAGGCGCGCCGGGAAGGTCGGTCACGATGCCGTCGACGCCGAGGTCGAGCAGCCGCGTGCATCTCGCTCGGGCTCGTTGATCGTCCAGACGTGGACCTGGACGCTCGTGGGCGTGGGCGTGGTCGACGAGCTCGCGGCGTCACGAGCGGGCGGCCGCCGAACTCGGCGGGGATCTGCAGCGCCATCGCGGCCGGCCGGCGGCGGCGCTGCCCTCGAGCGGCTGCGCGCACGAAGGCGAGCGATGTCGCCGGCCGAGGCGCCGCGCGCGGCGCGCACGGCCGCGCGCGGCGAGCGCGGCGCGCAGCGCGCGCCATGAGCGCGTCGTCGCCGGCCGTGAGCAGCGTGCGGTCGGCTCGCGGCCGCTCGCGGCCACCAGCGTCGAGCGTTGCGCTCCACGATGCCCGGCCGGTCCGCCTTGAGCTCGAGGTTGAAGCGCGCGTCGGGGAAGCGCCTCGAAGGCCTCCTGCGAGGCGTCGGGATGCGAAGGCCGCGGCCGCGAAAGGGGTGGCCGCGCCGCCGTCGGGGCTGAAGCGGTAGCCGGCGTCGAGGCGCTGGAGCTCCGCGAGCGTCGAGGTCGCGGCACGCGGCCCGGTGCCGTCGGTGACGCGGTCGACGCTCGGCGTCGTGGATCAGGACGGGCACGCCGTCGCGGGTCAGGTGGACGTCGCTCTCGAGGATCGCCGCGCCCGTCGTCGAGGCCGCGCTCGAAGGACGGCAGCGTGTTCTCGGGCGCCTCGCCGGCGCAGCCGCGATGCCCGATCACGATCGGGCGTCGGCAGGTCGAAGTAGGGGTGCGGCATCGGCGCATACGGTATCATGCGCCGCCCATGGCCGTGCTGACGCGCGACGCGATCCTCGCCGAGCTCGACGCCGGGCGGCTTCGGATCGATCCCCTTCGAGCCGGACCAGGTCGGGGCGGCGTCGATCGACCTCACCCTCGGCGACGAGATCCGCGTGATCGACGGCGGTGCCGAGCCGATCGAGTCCGCTGGACGAGACGGACTACCGCGACCACACCGGCGTCCGGCGGCTCGACGAGCCCTACGTGCTCGAGCCGGGCGTGCACGATCCACGGCATCACGCGCGAGCGCATCACGCTGCCGCGACGACCTGTGCGGCTTTCTCGAGGGGCGCAGCCGCTTCGCGCGGCTGGGCCTGATGATCCACGTGACCTCGGCGTTCGTGCAGCCGGGCGTGTCGCAACCGCCAGGTGCTCGAGATGAGCAACGTCTCGGGCCGGCCGCTGCGCATCCACGCCGGGCGTGCGCCTCTGCCAGATCGTGCTGATGCGCACCGAGGGCGAGGCCGTCTACGCGGGCCGCTTCGCCGATCAGGAGAGCTGATCTGAGCGCCGATGCGCGCCGTCGTGCAGCGCGTGTCGCTCCGCGCGGGTCAGCGTGGAGGGCGAGCGGGTCTGCCGCGATGGGCGCAGGGCCTGCTCGCGCTGGTCGGCGTCGGGCGCGACGACACGGCCGCGGCAGGCCGAGGAGCTGGCGCGCCGGCTCGTCCACCTGCGGGTCTTCGCGGACGAGAGCGGGCGCATGAACCGCTCGCTGCTCGAGGTCGGCGGGACGCTCGGGCGTGGTCTCCCAGTTCACGCTCTACGGCGACGCCCGCCAGGGGCGGCGCCCCTCCTTCGCGCGAGGCGGCCCCGGCGGAGCAGGCCGAGCCGCTCATCGAGGCGTTGGTCGCGGCGGCGCGAGGCGCTCGGCGTTCCGGTCGTGACGGGGCGCTTCCGGGCGATGATGGACGTCGCGCTGGTGAACGCGGGGCCGGTCACGATCCTGCTCGACACCGAGAAGCTGCTTCTGACGCGCGCCCCGTGCCCTTGACGCGTGGGCGCCCCGCGGCATCATGGCGCTCGTGGCGGCGCTGGCCGTCACGCCGTCGATATGGGAGGTGAACCGTGACGCGAACGACGCGAACGGCGGGCGCGCTGCTCGCCTGCGTCTTGCTGGTCGGCGCTGCATCCGCGGCCTGGCTCGGGCCGAGGCGGAGAGCACCGGCGCCGGAGGCCGGATGGGGTGCGCTCTCGGCGCTCTGCAGCCTGATCTACGGGCCCGTCAAGATCGTCTACGCCGTCGGAGGGCTCGTGGTCGGCGGAATGGCCTGGGTGTTCTCGGGGGGCGACTCCGACGTCGCTGAACGCGGTCGATCACTCCGGCGGTGCGCGGCGACTACGTCGTGACGCCCGAGCACCTGCGCGGCGAGCGGCCGCTCGAGTTCATCGGACGCGGATCAGCCGGAGTCCGGCGCTAGCCGCGCCAGGCCGACGGCCATCGTCCCCAGGGGAAGCGCTGGCGTCGCCTCGCGGCGAGCGGCGATTCTAGACGCCAGCGCCATGACCGAGCTCGGTTCCCACGCCTATCTCGCGTTCGCGGCCGGCCTGCTGTCGGTCCTGTCGCCGTGCGTACTGCCGCTGATGCCGGCCTACCTGTCGCTGATCTCGGGCATCTCGGTCGAGGAGATGCGCGAGGGCACGCACGACGCCGTGCTGCGGCGCCGCGTCATGCGCGCCTGCGTCGGCTTCGTCGTCGGGCTTCTCCCTGGTCTTCGTCCTGCTCGGAGTCGGCGCCGTCGCGGTCGGGCAGCTCGTGCGGACCTGGGAGGTGAACGTCTTCGGTGTCGGGGTCGGCATCGGCGAGATCAGGGGGCCGTCGTCATCCTGCTCGGCCTTCACATGACGGGCCTCACCCCGATCCGCGCGCTCTACCGCGACACCCGCTTTCAGTTCCGAAGGTCAGCCGCCACAGCTTCCTGAGCGCGTTCCTGGTCGGGGCGGCTTCGCGCTGGGCTGGTCGCCGTGCATCGGGCCGATCCTCGCCAGCGATCCTCACCCTGGCCGCGGGCAGCGAGAGCCGCGCTGCAGGGTGCGGCGCTGCTCACGATCTACTCGGCGGGCCTCGCCGTTCCGTTCCTGATCGCCGGCTGGAGCATCGAGTACTTCTTCCAGGCCTTTCAGCGCATCAAGCACCACTTCCGAAAGCTCGAGATCGGCGTCGGGCATCGATTCTCGTGGGGGTCGGCTTCCTGCTGCGTGACGGATCGGCTCTCCTGGCTGAACAGCCGGTTCCAGTTCATGGCCGAGTGGCTCAGCGCCGCCGAGCGGGCGCTGCAATGAGCGTGCGGGCTGCTTCCGCGACCGCACGGAGGCTGGCGCGCGTGCGTCGGCGCTGGCCCTGGCCCTCGCCTGGCCGGCTGCGGCGCGGCCGAGCCCGCGGCCGGCTCGCGCGGCCGAGCGGCCGAGCAGGCGCCGGGAGCGCGGCGCCGGACTTCACCCTTCCGGACCTGCAGGGCAACCCGGTGCGCCTCGCCGACTTCCGGGGCAAGACCGTCATCCTCGATTTCTGGGCCACCTGGTGCCCGCCCTGCATCTTCCAGGTCCCGGAACTGAACAAATTCTGGGCGGCCCACAAGGACACGGGCGACGTCATGGTCATCGGCGTCGCGGTCGACGTGGAGGGCGCCGAGGTCGTGGCTCCCGTGGGCCGAGGAGCAGGGCGTCGAGTACACGCTCGTGATCGGAGACGAGGAGCTGGCCCGGGATTTCGGCGCCGTGGGCTTTCCCGACCCTGGTGATCGTCGAGCCCGACGGCGAGATCGATTCGCTCCACGTCGGCCTGATCGAGTCCGACGAGCTCGAGGACCTCGTCGCGCGGGAGCCCGCCGCCCTGAGGCTCACCGTCTGCCGGCGCGAGACCGCCGCGACGCCCGGCCCCTGCAAGCGTCGCGCGTCGCGACGGGCGAAAGCGTCCCGACAGCGTCGGGGGAGAGGTTCTTGGGCGCCACCGGAGAAACGACCGCGATCCGCATCCGCAGCGCCTACCAGCGCGACCTCGAGCCGGGCGAGACCGTCTTCGACGAGGGCGATCCCGGCGACCACCTCTACGTCATCCAGTCCGGAGAGATCGAGCTGCGCGAGAGGGGCGTCGGGGCGCCGCGGGTGGTCGCGCGCCTGGGTCCCGGTGACTTCTTCGGGGAGCTGGGGGTGGTGCTCGGCAAACGCTGCAGCACTCGGGCCGTGGCGGTCCGGCGAACCCGGTTGCTCGAGCTCGACCGCGAGACGCTCGAAGCCATGTGCCTGGAGCAGCCCGCCATCGCGATCCGCCTGCTGCGGGTCGTCGTCTCGCGCCTCATCGAGGCCGAGCGCCGCCTGGCGGTGCTGGGCGTCGACGATCTCCTCCGCCCCGTGGTCCGCGGGTCTGGTGCGGCGCGCCGAGCCCGATCCGGCAGCACGGCGTCGCGCATTCCCACGACCCTGCGCCGGCTCGCCGAGGACGCGGGCCTGTCGATGTTCGAGGCCCACCGGGCGTTGCACCAGCTCCTCGAACGCAAGCTGGTCCATCTGACCGACGACTGCCTCTACGCCTCCGATCTGGATTCCCTGTCCGGCCTGCCTCGACGCCCCCGACTGACCGCGACTCGGCCGGAGCCAGATTGACCGCTCGCGAAGGGCTCTGTTAGCGTGGCTTCGGCTCACGCGGTTCGGCTTCCCGCCGACCGGATCTCGGGTCGGCGGCGCGCGGGCCGCCTCGCCCGAAGCCAGGGGAGCTCCGGTGTCTCGAAAGATCGGCGCGCTCTCGTCGTTCATCGCCTGCGCGTCGATGGCCGCCGCCGCCGCCGCGGAGATCCCCGATTCCTCGCTCGAAGCGGCAGCCCTTCGAGCTCGACCGCCGATTCGGTCGAGTACGAGCGGGCGCGCCGCATCTACGTGGCCCGGGGCAACGTCCGGATCGTCTCCGAGGACACGGAGCTCACCGCCGACTGGATGGCGTTCAGCGACGTCCAGGCCGCGGCGTCGCCACCGGCAACGTCGTCTACCGCGCCGCCGGCGACGTGCTGGTCGCCGAGTTCGTCGAGTTCAACATCGACACCGGACGCGGCATCCTCTTCGACGCGGACGCTTCCGGTCGGGCGAGAACCAGTTCCGGATGGAAGGGGAAGAGATCGTCAAGCACGGCGACGACACCTACTCCTTCGAGAAGGGGATGTTCACGACCTGCCGCTGCCCTCCCGGCGAGCGCGACCCCTGGCAGATCCGGGCGGGATCCGCCGATCTCGAAGTCGGCGGCTACGGGACCGCGCGCAACAGCACCTTCGAGATCCTCGGCGTGCCGGTCGTGTGGCTGCCGTGGATGATCTACCCGCTCAAGACCGAGCGGCAGAGCGGTCTGCTCTTTCCGGAGTTCGGCTACGGGGGCCGCAACGGCGTCGACGTCGGGCTGCCGATCTTCTGGGCCGCGCGCGACCCTCAACGTCACGCTGACGCCGCGGTGGCTCAGCAAGCGGGGCGCGAAGGGCGACCTCGAGGTCGAGTACGTGTTCGGCGAGAGGTCGGAGGGCGAGATCTTCGGATCGTTCCTCTACGACGAGGACATCGAACCGAACTCCCGGAGGACCCCTTCGACCGCGAGCGCTGGGCGAGTCACGGGGAGCAGGACGTCTTCCTCCCCTACGCGTGGCGCTTGAAATCCGACTTCCAGTTCATCTCCGACAACGAGTACCTCGTCGATTTCGATGATCTTCCCGCGCGGAGGAACGACCGCTTCCTGGAGTCGAACGCCTTCGTGGCCGGTCGTTCGGCGCGGACGGCCGCTTCGGCGCGTGGCGGGGCCGCGGTCACCGCCGACGATCTGCAGAACCCCGACGACCAGGACCGCGACGAGTTCCTGCTGCAGCGGCTGCCGACGGTGGCGGCTGCCCGCGCTGCCGCGCCGAGTCGCTGCCGGTGCTGTCCCGGATCGTCCCGGCCCTCGACGCCGAGTACACCTACTTCGTGCCGCGGCGCCGGCCGCGACAAGTTACGACGGCTCCGGCGCGGCTACGTACCGCGACGTCCTTCATCGACACCGGCATCGACGGCGTTCCCGAGCCCGGCGCGAGCGGGGCCGGCACGACCGCGATCCCTCGGACGTCGACCCGACCGGCGACGACTTGCGTCGATCCGGGAGCGACCCGCGGCCCGAAGGCGACGGGATCTTCGAGGAGGGCGAGCCGCTGGCCGACGACGGCCACCGCCTGATCTTCTTCCCGCGCCTGGGCCTGCCGTTCCGGATCGGAGACTTCGTCGAGGCCTATCCCGAGGTGGGGTGGCACGAGACCCTCTACGACACCCACTTCCAGGGGCCCGAGAGGAGCGGCACCTCCTCACGGCCGGCTCGACCTGCGCACCCGCCTGATCCGGCGCTTCGGCGAGGGCTGCACCCACCTCCTCGAGCCGCGGCTCGGCTACGCGCTGGTCGACGACCTCGGTCAGATCAGCGGCAATCCGATGTTCGTGCCGGCGCACGGCGGTTCCCCAGCAGCGCGTCCGCCAGCTCGATCTCTCGAACGTGACGCTCGATCGGGCCGATCGCATCGGCGAGCTTCAACGGCATCACCTTCGGCGTCGGGAATCGCATCTACGGGCCCGGGCGGCGAGGGCGGCTCGCGGCTGATCGCCGACTTCTACGTCTCCAACGAGTTCTCGACATCGACGACGGCGACTTCGGGAACATCTTCGTCGGCGGTCGCGCCTATCCCTTCGGGGGCGCACCCGGGGCGCTCAGCCTCGGCTTCGACCCCGAGGAGGCGAAGGCTCGGAGGCGCTCTCCAGTTCGGCTAGCACGACCGGCGCGGGGCACGTGGTGCGGCTCGGCTACCGCTACCTCCGCGACGTCCCGCGCTTCTTCGAGGACTTCCCGTTCGCGACGAACGCTTCGACGACTTCACGGAGAGCTTCAAGCGGATCAACCAGGTCGGCGTCTTCGGGCGCCTCGCCATCACCCGGCAGTGGTCGCGTCAACTACCGCTGCGCCTACACCTTCGAGAGATTCGCTGCTGCTCGCCAACCGCGGCGGCATCGAGTACGTCTCGAAGTGCGGCTGCTGGGCGGCCGGCTTCGAGCTCGGCCAGACCGCACGCGCGGCGTTCGCTTCAATCTGGTCTACCGCTTGCTGGGCATGGGCAACGACTCGCGCTACGCCGCCCCGAGAGCGTCGGGCTGGCGAGATCCTCGGCTTGCTTGACGGCTTCTGAGCCGTTTGATAACAACCCGGAATTGCAGCGTTTTTTCGCAATGCGGGGCGGCTCGGCCCCGCCCGAGGCCGTGTTGCACCGCCCCTCCCAGGAAGCGTTCGAGAGCTCTCGCGACGCGCGGCAACCTCGATCCCGTCGTGCGCGAGATCCTCGCCGATCTCGACACGCCGCTGTCGCTGTTCCGGCGGCTCGACGACGGACGCACCGCCTTCCTGCTCGAATCCGTCGAGGGCGGCGAGAAGTGGGCCCGCTACAGCTTCATCGGCACCGGGCGCGCGCGCCATCTTTCGCGCGCGCGGCGGCGACGTCGAGTGGAGCGAGGGCGGCGCGACCGAGCGCTTCCGGGTCGACGGGCGACCCGCTGGAGGTGCTGCGCGAGAAGCTCGCCGCGCTGCCGCCCGTGCTCCCGAGGGTGTCGAGCTGCCGCGCTTCGTCGGCGGTGCCGTCGGCGCGGTGAGCTACGACTGGGTGCGCTTCGTCGAGCAGATTCCCGACGACAACCCCGACGAGCTCGACTGCCCGGACCTGTGGTTCTCGCTGCCCGAGACCGTCGTCGTCTTCGACAACGTCCGCCACTCGCGCTGGTGGTGCGCCACGTGCGAGGTCGCGCCCGGGCGCCGATCCGCGCGCCGCCTACCGCGAGGCCCTGCGAGCGCTCGACGCGACGGTGCGGCGGCTGCGCGAGCCGCTCCGAGCCGGCCCGCGAGCCCGTGCGCGCGCCGATGGATGTGCAGCGCAGCATGACGCGGGACGACTTCCACGAGATCGTCAAGCGCGCCAAGGAGTACATCGAGGCGGGCGACGTCTTCCAGGTGGTGCTGTCGCAGCAGTTCCGCATTCCGCTCCAGGTCGACCCCTTCACGATCTACCGGCACCTGCGCCTGATCAACCCGAGCCCCTACCTCTTCTTCCTGCGCTGCGAGGGGCCGGTGCTGATCGGCTCGTCGCCGGAGATCCTGGTGCGGCTCGGAGCACGGCCGGATCGACCTGCGGCCGATCGCCGGCACGCGGCCGGCGCGGACGCACGCCCGAAGACGACCGCGCGCTCGAGGCGGAGCTGCTGCGCCGACCCGAAGGAGCGCGCCGAGCACCTGATGCTGGTCGATCTCGGCCGCAACGACGTGGGGCGCGTGGCGGAGATCGGCTCGGTGCACGTGAACGAGTACGGCGTGGTCGAGCGCTACTCCCACGTGATGCACATCGTCTCGAACGTGCAGGGGCGCCTGCGCGAAGGGCTGCGACTGGCTCGATCTGCTGCGCGCGACGTTCCCGGCGGGCACGCTGTCCGGTGCGCCGAAGGTGCGCGCCATGGAGATCATCGACGAGCTCGAGACGCTGCGGCGCGGGCCCTACGGCGGCTGCGTCGGCTACGTCGACTACTCCGGCAACATGGACACGGCCATCGCGATCCGCACGCATGCTCGTGAAGGACGGTGAGATCTTCCTGCGCGCCGGCGCGGGCATCGTGGCCGATTCGGACCCGAGTTCGAGTTCCAGGAGTGCTGAACAAGGCGCGGCGCGCTGATCGCAGGCCATCGACATGGCCCGCGAGGGCATCGACTGAGCTCCGGTATGCGCCTGCTGATGATCGACAACTACGATTCCTTCACGTACAACCTGGTGCAGTACCTGGGCGAGCTCGGTGCCGAGGTCGACGTGCTTCCGCAACGACGCGGCGACGTGCGAGAGCTGCTGGCGCGCGACCCCGACGGCGTGGTCATCTCGCCCGGGCCGGGCGAGCCCGACGCGGCCGGCGTCTCGGTCGCGCTGGTGCGCGCGTGCGCCGAGCGCCGGCTGCCGCTGCTGGGCGTCTGCCTCGGCCACCAGGCGATCGGCGTCGCCTTCGGCGGGCGCATCGTGCGGGCGCGCTCGATCATGCACGGCAAGGTCTCGCCGATCGAACACGACGGGCGTCGGCGTCTTCGCGGGATCGAGTCGCCGTTCGAGGCGACCCGCTACCACTCGCTGGTGATCGACGGAGCAGCTGTCCCGGACGTGCTCGAGGTCACCGCGCGCACGGCCGACGGCGAGATCATGGGTGTGCGGCATCGCGAGCTCTCCGATCGAGGGGGTGCAGTTCCATCCCGAATCGATCCTCACGACGGAGGGCAAGCCGCTGCTGGCGAACTTCCTGGCCGGCTGCGCGGGAGCCGCCGGCGTGAGCCTGCGCGAGGCGATCGAGGTCGCGGCGCGGGGGAGGAGGTGCCGCCCGCGCTGCTCGAAGCGGCGTTCGGCGAGATCGCGGACGGCGAGGCGACGCCGGTCGAGATCGCGGGGCTGCTGGTGGCGCTGCGCACCAAGGGCGAGAGCGTCGAGGAGATCGTCGCGGCGGCGCGCGCGCTGCGGGCGGCGTCCGTCAGCGCGCGGTGCCCCGATCCGCGCGCCATCGACACCTGCGGCACCGGCGGAGACGGCGCCGAGACCTTCAACATCTCGACGACGGCGGCCTTCGTGGTGGCCGGCGCGGGAGTGCCCGTGGCGAAGCACGGCAATCGCGCGGCCAGCAGCCGCGCCGGCAGCGCCGACGTGCTCGAAGCGCTGGGTGTGTGGTGGATTCCCGCCTCGAACGCGCAGCGAAGATCCTGAGCGAGGTGGGCATCGCCTTCTTCTTCGCGCGCGTCGCGCACCCCGCCATGCGTCACGTGGCGCCGGTGCGACAGGAGCTCGGCGTGCGCACGTTGATGAACTGCCTCGGGCCCCTGCTCAATCCGGTCAGCGTCAAACGGCAGGTCGTGGGCGTCTACTGCGAACGGCTGGTGGAGCCGCTCGCCGGGGCGCTCGGGGCGCTGGGCGCCGAGCGGGCGCTGGTCGTACACGGCTCCGACGGTCTGGACGAGTTGACCACCATCGGGCTGCGCCCGGGCGGCGCTCCTCAGAAGGACGCTTGCGCTCGCTCTCGATCGATCCCGCGGACCACGGGATGTCGCCCCCCGGCGGAAGGAGACCTGCGCGGTGGCGATTCCGCCCGTAACGCGGAGATCCTCCGCGCGGTACTCGGCGGCGAGCGGGGGCCTTGCGCGACATCGCGTTGCTCAACGCCGCTGCGGCGCTGTGGGTCGCCGAGGGCGCTGCGGGCCTGGAAGAGGGGCTCGCGCGCGCGACGGAAAGCGTCGATTCCGGCGCGGCGCGCAAGCGCCTGGAGCGCCTGGTCGAGGCGACGCAGCCGTGACCATCCTCGACGAGATCCTGGCGCACAAGCGAGAAGAACTGGTCGGGGCCCGGAGGGCGCTGCCCGCCGAGGAGCTGGCTCGGCGCGCCGGCGAGGT